>NZ_CP179682.1:0-3791992 GCF_047901315.1 Azospira sp. APE16 | reverse complement strand
TACCTCAACCACTCGGAAACCGGACGCCGGGGGCGCCCCGTCAGCCGGGGACAAGTCCGGTTCGGAGGCCGCAGCCCCCGGGCCGGCAGGATGGGGCCCCGCAGGGCCCGACCCGGAAAATAAAAAAGCCTACGCTTCAATAGGCTGGGAACGGGGCACAGGCCAGAGCCGTGCCGCCGGGAATCGCGTGCTCCGGAAAAGGCGGCAAGCGGGCTTGTTGCATTTTTACAATGGCGCTGCCGGCCAGAGCGAAGGCGCATTTTAGCCTGTCTGGGAAAAGTTATCCACAGGCCGGGGCGAATTTTCCCGGGGCGGCCAATCGTTTTGTTCTTGACAGCCCGGGGGTTAACCCATTCTAATTGCGCGTTTATCTTTCCCCAAGCATCAAGGACTTAAGACATGAAGCGCACTTACCAACCCTCCGTCGTCCGTCGCAAGCGTACCCACGGCTTCCTGGTCCGCATGAAGACCAAGGGTGGCCGCGCCGTCATCCGCGCCCGCCGCGCCAAGGGCCGCAAGCGTCTGGCCGTTTGATCGGACCTGACCTGCCCGGTAGCTCCGGGGAGGTGACGCCGGTGTCTGACGAGTCTCGACTCCAGGCCCCCCGGCGCTTTCCCTTCCCCAAGCGCTACCGCTTGACCAAAACGGATGAGTTTTCATCCGTTTTTGGTTTTCGGAGGGCCATAAAAGGCCCTTACTTCCTCCTGCACTGGCGTCTTTGCAGTCCGGAGGAGGCCCGACAGGGCGCCCGCCTGGGCCTGGTGGTCGGCAAGAAGCTGTGCCGTGCCTCCGTCGGCCGCAACCGGGTGAAGCGTCTGGCCCGGGAAGCCTTCCGCCTGCAGCGGCAGGATTTCCCGGCGGTGGATTTGATCCTGCGTCTGGGGGTTTCCCTGGACAAGGCCAAGCCGCGGCCGAGCAAGGCGGAAATGGCGGCCGAGATCGCCGGCCTGTTGCGGCGCCTCAGCCGTCGCCTGGCGGAACCCCGGGATGCCGGCAACCCGCCGCCCGCCGCAAACCCGGCAGCACCGGAGCCTCGGTAATGAAACGACTCAGAGCCCTCAGCATCATGCCGTTCCTGCTGCTGTTGCGCGTCTACAAATACGCCATCAGCCCCATGCTGGGTCGTAATTGTCGTTTCGAACCGAGCTGTTCCGACTATACTGCCGAGGCTCTGAAGAAGCACGGCGTGATCAAGGGGCTGTGGTTGGGCTCGCGGCGGCTGCTGCGCTGCCATCCCTTCCATCCCGGCGGTTACGATCCGGTGCCCTAAGTGGCTGCGCCACGCCGCGCCATGAATTCCAAAACCTGCAATCGATAGGCTGTGCATGGATAACCGTCGCCTGTTCCTGTTCCTGATCTTCGCCGTCTCCATCATCATGTTGTGGGACGCCTGGGTGAAACATAACCAGCCCAAGGATGTGCCGGCCACCGCCGCTGCCACCCAGGCCGGGGCCGCACCCGCTCCCTCCGCCACGCTGCAGTCCGGCGCTGCCGCCGTTGCCGCAGCCGTCGCCGCGCCGGCGCCGGTCAAGGCCGAGACCGTCACCATCACCACCGACCTGATGGTGGCCGACATCTCCACCCAGGGCGGCGATCTGGTGCGTCTCGAACTGCCCGGCTACAAGTCGGCCACCGACGAGAGCAAGCCCTTCCAGCTGTTCGGCGAGGACCACCGCTACAGCGCCCAGAGCGGCCTGATCGGTGACGGCCTGCCGACCCACAAGACCATGTTCAAGGTGCTGCCCGGCCCCCGCGAGATGGGCGACAGCAAGGAACTGCAGGTGCGCCTGGAAGCCGTGACCGACGGCGTCAAGGTGACCAAGGTCTATACCTTCCGCAAGGGCTCCTTCCTGGTGGATGTGGGTTATGAAATCCACAACGGCAGTGCCAAGGCCATTGCCCCCCACGCCTACTTCCAGCTGGCCCGGGACGACAAGGCGCCGGCCGGCGAGTCCTCCATGGTCAGCGTCTATACCGGCCCGGCCCTGTATACCGAGCAGGACAAGTTCCACAAGCTGGCCTTCTCCGACATCGAGAAGGGCAAGGCCAAGGTGCCCCAGAACGCCGATAACGGCTGGGTGGCCATGGTGCAGCACTACTTCGTTTCCGCCTTCGTGCCCCAGGGCAAGTCGCCCCGCGAATTCTTCGTGCGCAAGGTGGAAGCTCCGGCCGACGGCAAGCCCGGCGTCTATTCCGCCGGCGTCATCGTGCCCGTGGCCCAGGTGGAAGCCGGTGCCCAGGGCAGCGTCAGCGTGCCCCTCTTCGCCGGTCCCCAGATCCAGTCCCAGCTCAAGCAGGTCGCCGAAGGCCTGGACCTGGTGGTGGACTACGGCTGGCTGACCGTCATCGCCGCGCCCATCTTCTGGGCCCTGGAGTGGATTCACAAGCTGGTGGGCAACTGGGGCTGGGCCATCGTGGTCCTGACCATCGCCCTGAAGCTGATCTTCTTCCCCCTCTCCGCCGCCTCCTACAAGTCCATGGCCAAGATGCGCCAGGTGACGCCGCGCCTGCAGCACATCAAGGAGCACTTCGCCGACGACCGCCAGCGCATGAACCAGGAGATGATGGATCTGTACCGCAAGGAAAAGATCAATCCCCTCGGCGGCTGTCTGCCCATCCTGATCCAGATTCCCGTGTTCATCGCCCTCTACTGGGTGCTGCTGGGCGCCGTGGAAATGCGCAACGCGCCGTGGGTCGGCTGGATTCACGACCTCTCCGCCCAGGACCCGTTCTACATCCTGCCGGTGATCATGATCGCCACCATGGTGATCCAGACCCGTCTCAACCCGACCCCGCCGGACCCCATCCAGGCCAAGGTCATGATGATGATGCCCTTCGTCTTCGGCTTCATGTTCTTCTTCTTCCCGGCCGGCCTTGTGCTGTACTGGGTGGTGAACAACGTGCTGTCCATCGCCCAGCAGTGGCAGATCACCCGCATGATCGAGGCTGGCGGCAAGGCGGCCAACGACGCCAAGGCCTGATGTCCGCGAAAAGGCCGCCTGAGGGCGGCCTTTTTTTCGTTAACGCTCCGGAATTCTCCCCGCCATGATGCCCCGCACCGACACCATCGCCGCCATTGCCACCGCTCCCGGCCGGGGCGGGGTCGGGGTCGTGCGCATCTCCGGCAACGGTCTGCTGCCCCTGGCCGAACAGCTCACGGGCAGGCTGCCCCGGCCGCGCTACGCCACCCTGGCCGATTTCCGTGCCGCCGACGGCAGCGTCATCGACAGCGGCCTGCTGCTCTACTTCCCCAACCCATCCTCCTTCACCGGCGAGGACGTGCTGGAACTGCAGGGCCACGGCGGCCCGGTGGTGCTGCAGATGTTGCTGGCCCGCTGCCTGGATCTGGGCGCCCGCCTGGCCGAGCCCGGCGAATTCACCCGCCGCGCCTTCCTCAACGGCAAGCTGGACCTGGCCCAGGCCGAAGCCGTGGCCGACCTCATCGACGCCACCACCCAGGCTGCCGCCCGCAGCGCCGTGCGCTCCCTGCAGGGAGAGTTCTCCCGGGAGATCCGCGTCCTCACCGACGAGCTGATCGAACTGCGGGCCCTGACCGAGGCCACCCTGGACTTCCCCGAGGAGGAGATCGACTTCCTCAAGGCGGCCAACGCCTTCGGCCGCCTGGACTGCCTGGCGGCCAGGCTGGAGGCGGTGTTCGACCGGGCCCGCCAGGGCCGCCTGCTGCAGAACGGCCTGCACGTGGTGCTGGCCGGCCAGCCCAACGTGGGCAAGTCCAGCCTGCTCAACGGCCTGGCCGGCGACGAGCTGGCCATCGTCACTCCCATCGCCGGCACCACCCGGGACGTGGTGCGGGGTAACCTGCAGATCGAGGGCATCCCGCTCCATGTCATCGACACCGCCGGCCTGCGGGAGACGGAGGACGAGGTGGAGCGCCTGGGCATCGAGCGCACCTGGCGAGAGATCGAGAAGGCCGATGTGCTGGTGTTGCTGGCCGATGCCCGGGAAGGCATCGCCCATGGGGAGGAGGCCATCCTCAGGCGTCTGCCGCCGGACCTGCCGCGCATCACCGTCTACAACAAGATCGACCTCACCGATCGGGCGCCGGAGCGCCATGAGGAGCCGGAAGGAGGGGAGGGCTGCGTCGCCATTTCCCTTTCCGCCAAGAGCGGCGCCGGCCTCGACCTGCTGCGTCGGGAGCTGCTGCGCATCGCCGGCTGGCACGAGGCGGAAGACGTCTTCATCGCCCGGGAGCGCCACCTGCGGGCCCTGGCTGCCGCCCAGGAGCACCTGCAGCTGTCGCGCCAGCGCCTGCCGGCCCTGGAGCTTTTTGCCGAGGAACTGCGTCTGGCCCAGAACGCCCTCTGCGACATCACCGGCGAGTTCACCGCCGACGACCTGCTCGGCGAAATCTTCGGCCGCTTCTGCATCGGCAAGTAGGCCCCCCGCCGGGCCAACCCCGGTGGCATTTTTCCTGGTCTAGAATGGGTTTTTCCCATTCCCAGCCGGAGGTGCTGCCGTGGCCATGCGTCTTTCTTCCCTCTCCCCCGCCGTCCTGGTCCTCTCCCTGGGGGCGGCGCACCTGTCGGCGGTCGCTGCCCCGGTCAGCTACGAGATGAACCTGCGCACCCTGTCCGGCCTCGGGGCCGGCGGCATGGGCGGGGTCATGGGCATGATGTTCGGCAGCAAGCCCGGCGCCAGCCGCAGCATGGACCTGCGCCTGACCAATCCGGCCGACCTGCCGCCCGACTACAGTGCCAGCCACCAGGTGCCCGAGACCATGGGCATCGGCCCCCTGCTGCCCCTCAAGGGCGAGCGGCGCAGCGGCGGCCAGGGCGGCGGCAGCGATGGCGAGGCCGATGGCCGGGTGCTCATCTACTGGGGCTGCGGCCCGGTCGTGGCCAAGGGCCAGCCCGATATCCTGGATTTCCGCACCATGGCGGGCAAGGTCTCGCCCGAGGTCATGGCCATGGCCCGCCAGGGCCGCAACATGGGCAAGGGCGGCCCGGGCGCCGGGGCGGACGGCCTGCCGCCCCGCTCCCTGCACTGGCCCGCCGGTGACCGGGACTTCAAGGGCCTGCCCGACGGTGCCTCGGCGGTGGGCGAGCATGTGGTCAAGGCCAGCTTCCTGACGCCGGACATCCGCTTCACCCTGGGGGCGGCCATGGATTTCCTCGAGCCCATCAACCTCAAGGCCGGCAATACCAACCTGCGCGGCGCCGTTCCCCTGAGCTGGGACGCTTCCTCCCGGGTACGGGGCTACGATCTCAACGCCGTGGCCGCCAACGGCGACAAGGAGGTGGTGCTGTGGCTGGCGGCCCGCAACAAGAGCCCCATGCTGCCGGGCAGCCAGCGCGAATGCACGGTGCCCGAAGGCATCTTCGCCAAGGCCGAGATGGCCATGGTCTCCGCCGTGGCCCACGGGCCGAGCCAGGGCTTTGCCTATCCGCCGCAGAAGCCGGCGGAGAAGAAGCCCCTGGTGTGGAGCGCGGTGGTGCGGGTGACCGGCTACGACAGCCTGGCCCTGGGCCTGGAGCAGGCGGCCGGTGACGCGGCGGTGGAGTCGGCGGCTCCGGCCGGTGTCGGAGGGCTGCTGAAGGGCATCTTCGGCCGCTGATCCCGGGCGGGGGTGCCGCGGGACGCCCTTTCCGGTCCCCCACCGGCGCCCCCGGGCCGGCACCATCCTCCTCCGGCGCCCGCTCTTCCCCTGGGGGGAGGGGGCCGGGTATGATCCTCCGCTGGGTGTGAGCCCCCGCCGTCCCGGCGGTACTAATATAAAAAACGCAGTGGAGGAGTCATGAAACTGAACGCCCTGGTGGCGGCATTGCTGCCGCTCGCCTGTATTTCCCTATCCCGTCCCGCCCTGGCCGACCTCAATGTCGGCATCACCCTCTCCGCCACCGGTCCGGCGGCATCCCTGGGCATTCCCGAGAAAAACACCGTGGCCCTGCTGCCGGCCAGCATCGGCGGGCAGAAGGTCAATTACATCGTCCTCGACGATGCCTCGGACACCACGGCGGCGGTGAAAAACGCCAAGAAGCTGATCGGTGAGCACAAGGTGGATCTCATCATCGGCTCCACCACCACGCCCAACTCCCTGGCCATGATCGACACCGTGGCCGAAGCGGAGACGCCCATGATCGCCATGGCCGCCTCGGCCCGCATCGTCGAGCCCATGGACGAGAAGCGCAAGTGGGTGTTCAAGACGCCCCAGAACGACGCCCAGATGTCCACCGCCATCGTCGAGCACATGACCAGCAACAACGTGAAGACGGTGGCCTACATCGGCTTTGCCGACGCCTACGGCGAAGGCTGGTACGGTGAGTTCGCCAAGGTGGCGGAGGTGCGCAAGCTGGCCCTGGTGGGCAACGAGCGCTTCAACCGGGCCGACACCTCGGTCACCGGCCAGGTGCTGAAGCTGCTCGCCGCCAAGCCAGACGCCATCCTCATCGGCGCCGCCGGCACCCCGGCGGCCCTGCCCCAGAAGGCCCTGCGGGAGCGGGGCTACAAGGGGCCGATCTACCAGACCCACGGCGTCGCCAACAACGACTTCCTGCGGGTCGGCGGCAAGGAGGTGGAGGGCACCCTGCTGCCCAGCGGCCCGGTGCTGGTGGCGGCCCAGCTGCCCAACGACAACCCGGTGAAGAAGTCGGCGGTGGAGTACGTGGGCAAGTACGAGGCGGTGCACGGCAAGGGCAGCGTCACCGCCTTCGGCGGCTATGCCTGGGATGCGGGCCTGCTGCTGGCCCAGGCCGTGCCGGCGGCCCTGAAGAAGGCCCAGCCGGGCAGCCGGGAATTCCGCAAGGCCCTGCGCGACGCCCTGGAGGCGAGCCGCAACGTGGCCGGCGCCCACGGTGTGTACAACATGAGCGCCCAGGACCACCTGGGGCTGGACCAGCGGGCCCGGGTCATGGTCACCATTCAGGACGGAGCCTGGAAGCTGGTCAAGTAGTCGCAGGACAACATCACAGGGAGAACGCACCATGCAAGGAAGCTGGAGTATTCCCGGGGCCAGGTTGGGCGCATCGCTGCTCGGTCTGTCCCTGTTGTTCGCAGCACCCGCCCGGGCCGACCTCAACGTGGGCATCAGCGTCTCGGCCACCGGCCCGGCGGCGTCCCTGGGCATTCCCGAGAAGAACAGCGTGGCCCTGCTGCCGGCCAGCATCGGCGGGCACAAGGTCAATTACATCGTCCTCGACGATGCCTCGGACACCACGGCGGCGGTGAAGAATGCGCGCAAGCTGATCGCCGAGCACCGGGTGGACGTCATCGTCGGTTCCACCACCAGCCCCAATTCCCTGGCCATGATCGACGCGGTGGCGGAGGGTGAGACGCCCATGCTGGCCCTGGCCGCCTCCAGCCGCATCGTCGAGCCCATGGACGAGAAGCGGCGCTGGGTCTTCAAGCTGGCCCAGAACGATGCCCACATGGCCACCGCCCTGGTGGAGAGCATGACCAGCCAGCAGGTGCGCAGCGTCGCCTACATCGGCTTTGCCGACGCCTACGGCGAGGGCTGGTTCAACGAGTTCGCCAAGATTGCCGAGGCGCGCAAGCTGCGGCTGGTGGCCAACGAGCGCTTCAGCCGCAGCGATACCTCGGTCACCGGCCAGGTGCTGAAGGTGCTGGCGGCCAGGCCGGATGCGGTGCTCATCGGCGGCGCCGGCACCCCGGCGGCCCTGCCCCAGAAGGCCCTGCGGGAGCGGGGTTACAAGGGCCTGATCTACCAGACCCACGGCGTTGCCAACAGCGACTTCCTGCGGGTCGGCGGCAAGGAGGTGGAAGGCACTCTGCTGCCGGTGGGGCCGGTGCTGGTGGCGGCCCAGCTGCCGGCGGACAACCCGATCCGCAAGGTGGCCCTGGACTATGTGGGGCGCTACGAGGCGGCCCACGGCAAGGGCAGCGTCTCCACCTTCGGCGCCCACGTCTGGGATGCGGGCCTGCTGCTGCAGTACGCCGTGCCCCTGGCCCTGAAGAAGGCCCAGCCGGGCAGCCCGGAATTCCGCAAGGCCCTGCGCGAGGCTCTGGAAAACACCCGGGACGTGGTGGGCTGCCATGGGGTGTACAACATGGGACCGACGGATCATCTGGGCTTTGACCAGCGGGCCCGGGTCATGGTCAGGATCGACAACGGGGCCTGGAAGCTGCAGCCCTAGATCCGCCCCCGGTACGAGAAAAGGCCCGGGCCACCGAGGGGCGGCACCGGGCCTTTTTCATGTACCCCTGCCAGGAGGCAGGCGGGATGCGGCCGGCGGGGTAGGGGTGGTGGAGATGCCCGTCCCTATTGCCTTTCAGGCCGATGCCTCAGGCGGTCTTGTTCCCGCCCAGGCCCAGGTAGGTTTCGATCACCCGGGGGTCGTCGGCCAGTTCGTGGCTGGGGCCTTCCAGGGAGACCTCGCCGGTTTCCAGCACGTAACCGTAGTCGGCCACCTGCAGGGCGGCCCGGGCGTTCTGTTCCACCAGCAGGATGGAGACGCCGGTCTTTTTCAGCTCGGCGACGATGCGGAAGATTTCCTTGATGATGAGGGGGGCGAGGCCCAGGGAAGGCTCGTCCAGCATCAGCAGTTTCGGCTTGGCCATCAGGGCCCGGCCCATGGCCAGCATCTGGCGCTCGCCGCCGGACAGGGTGCCGGCGGCCTGGGTGCGCCGCTCCTTGAGGCGGGGGAAGAGGGCGAACACCTCCTCCATGGTCTGGGCGTGGTCCCGCAGGCCGCTGCGGTAGCGGTGGAAGGCGCCCAGCAGCAGGTTGTCCTCCACGCTCATCTCGGCGAACAGCTCCCGCTTTTCCGGCACCAGGGTCAGACCCTGGCCGACCCGCTCTTCCACTTCCACATGGGCGTCCAGGTTATTGCCGACGTAGGCCACCTCGCCCCGGTAGGGCAAGAGGCCCATCAGGGCGGAGAGCAGGGTGGTCTTGCCGGCGCCGTTGGGGCCGATGACGGTGACGATCTCGCCCTCGCGGATGCGCAGGCTGACCTTGTGCAGGGCTTCCACCTTGCCGTAGGCGACGCACAGGTCGCTCACTTCCAGCACGGGCTTGGGTTCGTGCGCGGCGTTCATCATTCCACTCCCCCCAGGTAGGCTTCCAGCACCGCCGGGTTTTTCTGGATTTCCTCCGGCAGGCCCTCGGCCAGCTTTTCGCCGAATTCCATGACCACCACCCGGTCGGCCAGGCCCATGACGAAGTCCATGTCGTGCTCCACCAGCAGGATGCCCATGCCTTCGCCGCGCAGCTTGCGCAGCAGCTCGGCCAGGGCTTGCTTTTCCAGGTAGCGCAGGCCGGCGGCAGGCTCGTCCAGCAGCAGCAGGCAGGGGTCGGCGGCCAGGGCCCGGGCGATTTCGATGATGCGCTGCTTGCCCAGTGCCAGGCTGCCGGCGGCGTCGAACATGTGTTCGGCCAGGCCCACCCGATCGATCTGGCGCGCCGCCTCGGCCAGCAGACGGGCCTCTTCGGCCCGCTCCAGGCGCAGGCCGGCGGCCAGGTAGTTGTGGCGGCCCCGCAGGTGGGCGCCGATGGCCACGTTCTCCAGCACCGTCATGCCCGAGAGCAGGCGCACGTGTTGGAAGGTGCGGGAGAGGCCGAGGCGGGCGATGTCCCGGGCTTCCAGGCCGGCCACCGGCTGGCCGAGGAAGCTGATGCGGCCTTCGCTGGGCGGATTGACGCCGGAAATGCAGTTGAACATGGTGCTCTTGCCGGCGCCGTTGGGGCCGATCAGGGCCATCACCTCGCCGGCCTGCACCGTCAGGGCCATGTCCTTGTTCGCCACCAGGCCGCCGAAGCGCTTGGTGACGCCTTCGGCCTGCAGCAGCACGGTGCCGGCGGCGGGCATCTGGCGCCGCGGCAGGGGCTCGGCCGCGGCCACGGCGTGGAGCTCCTGCTTCGGCGCCGGCACCAGGCGGGCGATGGCCGGCCACAGGCCGTTGCGGGCCCGGTGCAGGACGAAGATCATCATCAGGCCGAAGACGATCACCTCGAAGTTGCCGCTCTGGCCCAGCAGTTCCGGCAGCAGGTCCTGCAGCCACTGCTTGAGCACGGTGATGAGGCCGGCACCGACCACGGCGCCCCAGACGTGGGCGACACCGCCGATCACCGCCATGAAGAGGAATTCCACCCCCTGGTTGATGGAGAACGGGGTGGGATTCACGAAGCGCTGCAGGTGGGCGTAGAGCCAGCCGGAGACGCAGGCATAGAGCGCCGCCACGGTGAAGATGACGATCTTGGAGCGGGCCGTGTTCACGCCCATGGCCTCGGCCATGACGGTGCCGCCCTTGAGGGCGCGGATGGCCCGGCCTTCCCGGGAATCCAGCAGGTTGCGGGTGGCCAGCATGGCCCCCAGCAGCACCACCCAGATCAGGTAGAAGAAGCTGCGGCTGTCCTTCAGTTCCAGGCCGAACAGGGACACGGCGGGGATGCCGGTCATGCCGGTGTGGCCCCCCAGCCATTCCAGGTTGCCGAAGAGGAAGTAGAGGCTGATGCCCCAGGCGATGGTGCCCAGGGGCAGGAAGTGGCCCGACAGGCGCAGGGTGATGAAACCCAGGCAGAGGGCGAAGGCCAGGGTCAGGCCCAGGCCGGCCAGCAGGGTCAGCCAGGGAGAGACGCCGTAGGCCGTGGTCAGGTAGGCCGTGGTGTAGGCGCCGAGGCCGACGAAGGCAGCCTGGCCGAAGGAGGTGAGGCCGCCGACGCCGGTGAGCAGCACTAGGCCCAGGGCCACCAGGCCGTAGAGGCCGATGTAGTTGAGCAGGGTGACGTGGAACTCCGGCAGCCACAGGGGGCCGGTGGCGAGGAAGAGCAGGAAGGCGGCCAGGATGGCCCGGGCCGGGGAGAGCTTGGCGGACATCATTCCTCCTCCTCCTCGACGTGGTGGGAGGTGAGGGAGCGCCACACCAGCACCGGGATGATGAGGGTGAACACGATCACTTCCTTGAAGGCGCTGGCGTAGAAGGAGGAGTAGGACTCCAGCAGGCCCACCAGCACGGCGCCGAGGGCGGCCACGGGGTAGGAGGCGAGGCCGCCGATGATGGCGCCGACAAAGCCCTTCAGGCCAATGAGGAAGCCCGAGTCGTAGTAGAGGGTGGTCATGGGCGACACCAGCACGCCGGAGAGGGCGCCGATGAAGGCGGCCAGGCCCAGGGACAGCTTGCCGGCCATGGTGGTGGAGATGCCCATCAGGCGGGCGCCGGTGCGGTTGAGGGCGGTGGCGCGCAGGGCCTTGCCGTACACCGTGCGCTCGAACAGCACGTAGAGCACGGCGATGAGGGCGGCGGAGGCGAACAGGATCCACAGGGTCTGGTGCTGCAGCAGCAGGGGGCCGATTTCCAGGGCGCCGTCGGAGAAGGGCTGGGTGCGGAAGCCTTCGGCACCGAAGAAGACCAGGCCCAGGCCGATCAGGGTCATGTGCAGGGCCACGGCGACGATCAGCAGTACCAGGGAGGAGGCCTCGGCGATGGGCTGGAACACCAGGCGGTAGAGCAGGGGGCCCAGGGGCACGACGATGCCCAGGGTGAGCAGGATCTGCAGGGGCAGGGCGAGGGCCGCCAGGGCCTCCGCCTCCAGGCCGGAGATCAGGCCCAGCAGCACCAGGGGCAGGCCCAGGTTGCCGAGGACGATGCGCGGCAGGCGCTTCAGGTTGCCGCTCTTGAGGGCCAGGCCGCCGTCGATCAGGACCACGGCGATGCCGAGGATGACGGCCAGCCACACCGTGCCCGGCAGCTTGCCGGCCTGGATGGCGGCCAGGGTGAGGGCGCCGTAGGCGACGAATTCGCCCTGGGGCAGAAAGATCACCCGGGTGACGGCGAACACCAGCACCAGGGCCAGGGCCAGCAGGGCGTAGATGGCGCCGTTGGTGAGGCCGTCCTGGCCCAGGAGCAGAAGAATTTGCAGATCCATGAGTGCTTTCAACGCCGCGGCCCCGGGGGAAGCCCGGGGCCGGCGTTTGGCTGGGTAATACGGTTAGGCGTTCAGCGGTTTACTTGATCAGCTTCCAGGTGCCGTTCTCGACCTTCACCATGACCCGGGCGCGCTGGTCGAAACCCTGGTGATCCTGGGCCGTCATGTTGAAGATGCCGTGGGCGGCGGGCAGGTTCTTGCTGCCTTCGATGGCGTCGCGCAGGGCCTTGCGGAATTCCTTGGTGCCGGGCTGGGCCTTCTTCAGGGCGGCGGGAATGGCGTTGCTCAGCAGCACGCCCGCATCCCAGGCATGGCCGCCGAAGGAGCTGATGCTGCCCTTGCCGTGCACGCCCTCGTACTTCTTCACGTATTCCAGGGCGGACTTCTTCACCGGGTTGTCGTTGGGCAGCTGCTCGGCCACCATCATGGGGCCCACGGGCAGCAGGGCGCCTTCCACGTCCTTGCCGCCGACCCGCAGGAAGTCCGCATTGGCGACGCCGTGGGTCTGGTAGATGGCGCCCTTGTAGCCCTTCTCCTTCAGGGTCTTCTGCGGCAGCACGGCCGGGGTGCCGGCGGCACCCACCAGCACGGCATCGGGCTTGGCGGCGAGAATCTTCAGGGTCTGGCCGGTGACCGAGGTGTCGTTGCGCTGGTAGCTTTCGTTGGCCACGATCTTGATCTTGCGGGCCTCGGCGATCTTGGCGAATTCCTTGAACCAGCCCTGGCCGTAGGCGTCGGCGAAGCCGATGAAGGCGACGCTATGCACATTGTTGTTGGTCATGTGCTCGACGATGGCGGTGGCCATGTGGGCGTCGTTCTGGGCGGACTTGAAGACCCAGTGGCGCTTGGCATCCATGGGCTCGACGACGATGGCGGAGCCGGCCATGGAGATCATGGGGGTCTCGTTTTCCACGGCCACGTCCATCATGGCCAGGGAGCTGGGCGTGGTGGAGGAGCCGATGACCAGGTCCACCTTGTTTTCGCTGATCAGCTTCTTGATGTTCTTCACCGCGGTGGTGGAGTCGGTGGCGTCGTCGAGGACGATGTAGTTCACCTTCTGGCCGGCCACGGTGGTGGGCAGCAGGGCGATGGAGTTCTTTTCCGGAATGCCGAGGGAGGCGGCGGGGCCGGTGGCGGCCAGGGAGACGCCCACATTGATGTCGGCCCAGGCAGGAACGGCGGCCAAACCGGTGGCCAGGGGAAGCAGGGCGGCGATCAGGGTTTTGCGGGACATCGTGGGTCCTTCCGGGGTTGAGAAAAGCCGCAAATGATACCAAAAAGCCCCTGGGATCAGGGGCCTGAGCGGGTTTTCCCCAAGTCGTCCCGTACGGCGCCGGGCCGGGCCGGCGACGCCGGATCAGCTGTCCGTATCGACCTGAACCCCGTATTTGCGGGCCACCCGCTGGTACATGTCGCGCCCGGATATGACGCGGGGGTCGTCCGGGGAGCGGCTGCGGGCCTTTTCCAGATAGCGGTGGGCCCGCTCCGCCAGTTCCGGCTGCCAGCCCTTCTGGTCCATCAGGGTGTAGATGGACTTGGCTGCATTGACCAGGAACTGCAGGTTGGGCACCCGCTCCGCCGCCTCGATCAGCAGCTGCACCGAGCCGTCGAAATCGCCGCTGCGGGCGGCCAGCACGCCCTGGTTGTTGATCTGGATGATCTCCCGGGAGACGTCCTCCAGCAGGGCCTTGCCCGCCTCGGCGTTGCCGGTCTTCTCGAAGACGCCCTGGATGTGGGCCAGCACGCCCCGGTCCTCGTTGTTCTCCGCCGCCACCTGGCGCAGCAGGCTCTGGGCGTCCGCCTCCTTGCCGTTGGCCATGCAGGCGTGGGCCAGGTCCACCGCCACCTTCTGCGACAGGGGGCGCTTCTCCTCCATCTTGCCCTCGGCCACCAGGACCTTGTGCAGTTCCATGGCGGCGGCAATGCTGCGGGCCGCCTTGTCCGGCGCCCCTTCCTTGGTCTGCACCAGGCTGTCGATGACCAGGGAGGCCAGCTCCCCCTGCTTGTCGCCGCGCCAGTCCCGGCGCAGGTCCTGGGCCACCAGCTTGGCGCCGGCCACATTGCCCTTCTCCAGCATGACCCGGGACAGGTTGGCGTAGTCGTCGATGCTGCGCAGGGAGGAGCCCCGGGCCCGGCTGAGCACCGTGTTGTAGGCCCGCTCGGCGGCTTCCAGGTCGTTGTTGCGCACCGCCATGTCGCCCACCGCCCGCTGGCGCATGGTGTTGTTGGGGGAAATGGCGGCGGCGGCCTGCAGGGCCTGCTGGGCACCGGTGGAGTCGCCCTTTTCCTCCCGCAGCCTGGCCAGGAAGTCGAAGGCGGCCAGGTATTCGGGGAAATCCTGCACCAGGGCCTCGAGCTGGGTCACGGCCTCGTCCACCCGCCCCTGGCCGTGCACCGCCACGGCCACGCCCATGCGGGCCCAGGCCAGGTCCTTCTGTTCCAGCATTTGGCGGTAGGCGGCCTCCGCCTCGACATAGCGGCCCAGGCTGTTAAGCAGGTCGGCCTGCAGGTGGCGGGCGTCGTGCTGGTACTGGGGATATTGCTGGATGATGTCGTCGCAGGCGGTGACGGCGTCCTCGTAGCGGCTGCGCTCGACGTTGCGGTAGGCCTGGTGGAAGACGAACTTCTTGTACAGGGCCCGGGCCAGGCGCTGCTGCAGCTGCTCGCCGGTGAAGGGCTTGATCAGGTAGTCGTCCGGCGCCAGCTCGGCCACCGACACCACGTTCTTGTAGGCCCGCTCCCCGGTCACCACCATGAACAGGGTGGACAGGGAAATGAGGCGCTTGTAGCGCAGCTCTTCCAGCAGCTGCTGGCCGTCGCGGCCGTCCTCCAGCTGGTAGTCGGAGAGGATGATGTCGTAGCTGCTGCTCTTCACCAGGCGCAGCACCTCGGTGGCCGAGCCGACCCCCTGGACGCTGGTGATGCCGATGGTGGACAGCATCATGCGCATGGCGTTGCGGGCGTCCGGGTGGCGGTCCACCACCAGCACCTTCTTGTTCTTCAGTTCGCCCTGGAGTTTGTAGAGTTGTTGGGCGGCGAGTTCGTTGGCGTCCATGGTTGCGCTTGGCATTGATTTTGGCGGAAGTTACGTCAATTCCCGACTCCGCGGCAAGGGAATTCCTGACAAGGCCCCGGGCCAGTCTGCCGGTGGCGCTCCGGGAGCCGTGCCGGCAGGCTGCCGAAGCAATGCCGGAAACGTGCCGGCGGGCTCCGCCGGTCCGGGCGAAAACTGTTAAGTTTCATGGAACTGGCGTATCATTCGAGCCCCTTTGCCCTACCCGAGTGCCCGTGGGATTTGCCTGCGGGCCTTTTGCGTAAACGAGTCCCCATGCTGTTTCCCACCCGGTTCGATGTCATTGTCGTCGGCGGCGGTCACGCCGGCACCGAGGCTGCCCTGGCGGCGGCCCGGGCCGGAGCGCGCACCCTGCTCCTGACCCACAACCTGGAAACCCTGGGGGCCATGAGCTGCAATCCCTCCATCGGCGGCATCGGCAAGGGCCACCTGGTGAAGGAGGTGGATGCCCTGGGCGGCGCCATGGCGGCGGCCACCGACGAGGGCGGCATCCAGTTCCGCATCCTCAATGCCTCCAAGGGCCCGGCGGTGCGCGCCACCCGTGCCCAGGCCGACCGGGTGCTGTACAAGCAGGCCATCCGCACGCGCCTGGAGAACCAGCCCAACCTGACCCTCTTCGCCCAGGCCTGCGACGACCTGATCGTCGAAGGCGACCGGGTGGTGGGGGCCGTGACCCAGCTGGGGGTGCGCTTCGAAGCCCGGGCGGTGGTTCTGACCGCCGGCACCTTCTTGAACGGCCTGATCCACGTGGGCCTGCAGAACTACACCGGGGGCCGCATGGGCGACCCTCCCAGCGTCTCCCTGGCGGCCCGCCTGAAGGAACTGGCCCTGCCCCAGGGGCGCCTGAAGACCGGCACGCCGCCGCGCCTGGACGGCAAGAGCATCGACTTCTCGGTAATGGAGCCCCAGTACTCGGACGATCCCCTGCCGGTGTTCTCCTTCCTCGGCAACGCGGCCCAGCACCCGAAGCAACTGCCCTGCTGGATCACCGACACCAACAGCCGCACCCACGACATCATCCGCGCCAACCTGGACCGCTCCCCCATGTACACCGGGGTGATCGAGGGCGTCGGGCCCCGCTACTGTCCTTCCATCGAGGACAAGATCCACCGCTTCGCCGACAAGGACAGCCACCACGTCTTCCTCGAGCCGGAGGGCCTGGATACCCACGAGATATACCCCAACGGCATTTCCACCAGCCTGCCCTTCGACGTGCAGCTGCAGATCGTGCGTTCCATCCGCGGCATGGAGAACTGCCACATCCTGCGCCCCGGCTACGCCATCGAGTACGACTACTACGATCCCCGGGGGCTGAAGTCCTCCCTGGAGAGCAAGGCCATCAACGGCCTTTTCTTCGCCGGCCAGATCAACGGCACCACCGGCTACGAGGAGGCGGCGGCCCAGGGCCTGCTGGCGGGCGTCAACGCCGCCCTGCAGGTGCAGGAGAAGGAAGCCTGGTGCCCGCGCCGGGACGAGGCCTACCTGGGCGTGCTGGTGGACGACCTGATCACCCGGGGCGTCTCCGAGCCCTACCGCATGTTCACCAGCCGGGCCGAGTACCGCCTGCAGCTGCGGGAAGACAATGCCGACCTGCGCCTCACCGAGAAGGGCCGGGAACTGGGCCTGGTGGACGATGCCCGCTGGGATGCCTTCTGCCGCAAGCGGGATGCCATCGCCGCCGAAGCCGAGCGCCTGAAGAGCACCTGGGTGCGCCCCCAGACCCTGCCGGAAGCCGATGCGGTGCGGGTCCTGGGCAAGGCCATCGACCACGAATACAACCTCTTCGAGCTGCTGCGCCGGCCCGATGTGAGCTACGCCGACCTGCTGACCCTGCCCGGTGCCGGCGAGTCCCTGGCCGATGCCCAGGCGGTGGAACAGCTGGAAATCCAGGCCAAGTACCAGGGCTACATCGACCGCCAGCGGGAAGAGGTGGCCAAGGCCGCCGACTACGAGAACCTGGCGATCCCCGCCGACCTGGACTACGCCCAGGTGCACGGTCTCTCCAACGAGGTGCGCCAGCGCCTGGCACGGCAGCGGCCCGAGACCATCGGCCAGGCTTCCCGGCTGCAGGGCATCACCCCGGCGGCCATCTCCCTGCTGCTGATCCACTTGAAGCGGAGCGCCCGATGAGCGGCTCCAGTCAGGCCCAGCAACTGGCCCAGGGCCTGGATGCCCTCGGAATACCCCTGGACGGCGCCGCACAGGGTAAACTGCTCGCCTACCTGGCCCTGCTCGCCAAGTGGAACAAGGTCTATGCCCTGACCGCCCTGCGCGACCAGGACAAGGCGGTGAGTCACCACCTGCTGGATTCCCTGGCCATCCTGCCCTTTGTGGACGCCCTGGCGCCCGCCAATGTGCTGGACGTGGGCAGCGGCGGCGGCCAGCCCGGCATTCCCCTGGCCATCGCCCGGCCAAGCCTGGCGGTGACCCTGCTGGACAGCAATTCCAAGAAGGTGGCCTTCTTGAAGCAGGCCGCCATGGAACTGCCCCTGCCGGGGCTCTCCGCCCAGTGCCTGCGGGTGGAGGCCTGGCAACCGGAACAGAAGTTTGCGGCCATCACCTCCCGGGCCTTTGCCGAGGTGGCCGATTTCGTCAGTCTCACCCGTCACCTGCTGGCGCCCGGTGGGCGCTGGCTGGCGATGAAGGGGATCTATCCCCAGGAAGAGCTCTCCCGCCTGCCGGCGGGGATTGTCGTCGAGGCGGTACACCCGCTGGCCGTGCCCGGAGTCGAGGGGGCGCGCCATCTGGTGGTTCTGAGAGAGGAATGAAGGCGTGAAGATCCTGGCCATTACCAACCAGAAGGGGGGGGTCGGCAAGACCACCACCAGCGTCAACCTGGCCGCCTGCCTGGCGACCCTGGGGCAGCGCGTCCTGCTCATCGACCTGGACCCCCAGGGCAATGCCACCACCGGCTGCGGCATCTTCAAGAAGGAAGCCCTGCCTTCCGTCTATCAGATCCTGCTGGGGGCGGCGACCCTGGAGCAGGCCACCATCAAGACCGAATTCGGCTTCGACGTCATTCCCGCCAACCGGGAACTGGCCGGGGCCGAAGTGGAACTGATCGACGTGGGCCAGCGGGAGCGCCGCCTCAAGGAGGCCCTGGACGGCCAGGCCTACGACTTCGTCCTGATCGACTGCCCGCCCGCCCTCAACCTGCTGACGGTGAATGCCCTGGCGGCGGCCCAGGCGGTGATGATCCCCATGCAGTGCGAGTACTACGCCCTGGAAGGCCTCACCGATCTGGTCACCACCCTGCGCAAGGTGCGGGCCAATCTCAATCCCGCCCTGGAAATCGAAGGCCTGCTGCGCACCATGTACAACTCCCAGTCCACCCTCAATCAACAGGTTTCCGCCGAACTGGAGAGCCACTTCTCCGGCAAGGTGTACCGCACCGTCATCCCGCGCAACGTGCGTCTGGCCGAGGCCCCGTCCTACGGCAAGCCGGTGATCGCCTTCGACAAGACCTCCAAGGGCGCCCTGTCCTACCTGGCCCTGGCCGAGGAGATGCTGGAGCGCATCGGTGGCGCTCCGCGGCAGCAAGAGGTGGCGGCATGAAGATGAAGGGACTGGGCCGGGGCCTGGACGCCCTGCTGGCCGGCGACGCCGCCGACGCCAAGAAGGACCAGCAGCGGACGCTGCCCATCGATGCCCTGAAGCCGGGCAAGTACCAGCCGCGGACCCGCATGGACGAAGGCTCCCTCAAGGAGCTGGCGGCCTCCATCCAGGCCCAGGGCATCATGCAGCCCATCCTGGTGCGGCCGATCAACGGCGGCTACGAAATCATCGCCGGCGAGCGCCGCTGGCGCGCCTGCCGCATGGCGGGCATGACCGAAGTGCCGACCCTGGTGCGGGAAATCCCCGATGAAGCCGCGGCCGCCATGTCCCTCATCGAGAACATCCAGCGGGAAAACCTCAATCCCCTGGAAGAAGCCATGGGCCTGCAGCGCCTGGTGGACGAGTTCAAGATGACCCACCAGCAGGCCGCCGATGCGGTTGGCCGCTCCCGTCCCGCCGCTTCCAACCTGCTGCGTCTGCTGCAGCTGGCGGCGCCGGTCCAGGAACTACTGCTGGAAGGCAAGCTGGACATGGGCCACGCCCGGGCCCTGCTCTCCCTGGAAGGGGCGGAGCAGATACAGGTGGGCAACCGGGTGGCCCACAAGGGCCTTTCCGTGCGGGAAACGGAGCGCCTGGTGCAGGCCCTGCTGAATCCGCCGAAAAAGGTCGAGAAGGCCAAGGACCGGGATCTGCTGCGGCTGGAGGAAGAACTGTCGGACCTGCTGGGAGCCAAGGTGACGGTGGCGGCCAACAGGAAGGGCGCCGGCAAGATGGCCATCGAATTCTCCAGCCTGGACCAGCTCGACGAACTGCTGGCCCGTTTCCGCTGAGTCCGGCTGCAAACGGCGACTGTGGCGGACGAGGACTGCGGTAAACCCGTAGGAGTCAGGGCTGACAAGGCCTGAAACCATTTGTCCTGCCATGGCCATGTCATCCCAAAGGCGCGAATGGCGCCCTGAGACTGGCAAACCCCTTATTTTGTTCCGGCGTTTCCATTGACTAAATAAGGGATAACTCTTATATTATTTATCTTTGTGTGCGGCGGCTGGCGACGTTGGTTCGGGTTTTGAACCGCTCCCTCCAGTTTGGAAAAACCGCGGAAAATCAATCATGTTCCGGGCAATCATTTTCCAAATCTGGGCGGTAGTAATCACGGCTGGCCTGCTTGGCATGTTCGTCGGAGGGCACGGTGCGGCCTCTGCGGCGGTGGGTGGTGGCGCTTGCCTGCTCCCCAACGCCCTGTTCGCCCTGCGCCTGGCTGTAGCGGCGCGGCGCCCGGGTGGTCCCGGCGTAGCGGGCTTCTTCCTCGGCGAATTCGTCAAGGTTGCCGCCACCATCGGAATTCTGGCTGTTGCTGCCAAGGTTTATCCCGAGATGCATTGGCCCTCCATGCTGCTCGGCCTGGTAGTGACGCTGCAGGCGAGTTTTTTGGCTTTTTGGAAGAAATCCTGAAATGGAAAACGCTCACGAGGCAGTCGCGGAACACGCCGCCAACGCCCCCACCGCTGGCGAGTACATCGTCCACCACCTGACCCACTTCAATTCCACCGGTCACGCCCAGTCCGCTGTTGTTGACTTCTCCGTCATCAACGTCGATACCGTGGTTTTCTCCATTCTTATGGGGATCCTCGGTCTGTTCGTCATGTGGCGTGTCGCCAAGAGCGTTACCTCCGGCGTTCCCGGTCGCATGCAGGCCGCTGTGGAAATCGTCCTGGAAATGGTGAACAACCAGGCCAAGGGCATCGTGCATAGCGAAGAGTCCCGCAAATTCGTGGCTCCCCTGGCTCTGACCGTGTTCATCTGGATCTTCCTGATGAACTCCATGGACTTTCTGCCCGTCGATCTGCTGCCCAGCCTCTGGCAAGCCGCTTCCGGCGACCACCACGCCTTCCTGCGCGTGGTTCCCACCGCCGACCTGAACGGCACCCTGGGCATGTCCATCGGCGTGCTGCTGGTCTGCATCTGGTACAACATCAAGATCAAGGGTCTGGGTGGCTGGGTGCACGAGCTCTTCACCGCTCCCTTCGGCAGCCATCCCCTGCTCTACCCGATCAACTTCGCCATGCAGATGATCGAGTTCCTGGCCAAGACCGTGTCTCACGGCATGCGGTTGTTCGGCAACATGTACGCCGGCGAACTGGTGTTCATGCTGATCGCCCTGATGGGTGCTGCCTGGGCCGGTACCGCCACCGGTGCGTTCCTCTGGATCGGCGGCGTCATCGCCGGTTCCGTGTGGGCCATCTTCCATATCCTGATCGTTGCCCTGCAGGCCTTCATCTTCATGATGCTGACCCTGGTGTACATCGGTCAGGCCCACGAGAGCCACTAATCTCGTAACGGTTTCCCGTTTTACCTTTTCAACTTACTACCTCTACTTTTGCAAGGAGCAAACATGGAACACATCCTCGGTTTCGTCGCACTGGCCGCCGGTCTGATCATCGGTCTGGGTGCTATTGGCGCCTGTATCGGTATCGGCATCATGGGCTCCAAGTACCTGGAAGCCTCCGCTCGCCAGCCCGAACTGATGAACGAACTGCAAACCAAGATGTTCCTGCTGGCCGGTCTGATCGACGCCGCCTTCCTGATTGGCGTTGGTATCGCCATGATGTTCGCCTTCGCCAACCCGTTCGTTCTCAAGTAATTCGCGCCTCGAACAACTTTTTTTAAAGGGTTAGAGCCGTGAATCTGAACGCAACTCTGGTCGCCCAGCTCGTTGTGTTCTTCATTTTGGCGTGGTTCACGATGAAATTCGTGTGGCCGCCCATCGTGAAGGCGCTCGACGAGCGAGCGAAAAAAATCTCTGACGGTCTTGCTGCCGCCGATCGTGGCAAGCACGACCTCGAGCTCGCGACCAAGCGCTCGGCGGAAGCCCTGCGCGAAGGCAAGGAAAAGGCCTCCGAACTGATCGCCGGCGCTGACAAGCGCGCCGCCCAGATCATCGACGAAGCCAAGTCCCAGGCGAAGGTTGAAGCTGACCGTATCGTCGCCGCTGCCAAGGCCGAGATCGAACAGGAAGTGGTGCGTGCCAAGGAAGGTTTGCGTGAGCGCGTGGCTGAGCTGGCCGTTGTCGGTGCAGAGAAGATCCTGCGCCGCGAAATCGACGCCAAGGCCCACGCTGACATCCTGAGCACGATCAAACAGGATCTGTAACGCTTATGGCTGAATCCGTCACCATCGCTCGTCCCTACGCGGAAGCAGTTTTCCGCCTGGCGCGCGACGGAAAGGCCCTGGCTCAGTGGTCGGACACCCTGAAGCTGCTGGCTGTCATTGCACAGGACCCCGAAATGGTCCAGTGCATTGGCAACCCGAAGCTTTCGGCCGATCAGCTGACCCAGCTTTTCGTCTCGCTCAGCGGCGAGGCTGCCAAGAATGCCGACGTGACCGGTTTTATCCGGGTTCTCGCGGCAAACGAGCGCCTCTCCCTGCTGCCGCAAGTCCAGGAAATCTACGAGCAGCTCAAGAGTGCCGAAGAGGGCATCAAGGAAGCCGTTGTTTACAGCGCCTTCCCCCTCGATGACGCGCAAGTGAAAAATCTGTTGGGCCAACTTGAAACCCATTTCAGCTCCAAGCTCCAGCCCCGCGTGGTGGTGGATGCAGCGCTGATCGGTGGTATCAAAGTGGCGGTGGGTGACCAGGTCCTCGACGCTTCCGTACGCGGCAAGCTCGAAGCGATGGCTACGGCGCTCAAGAACTAGGAGAAATTCATGCAGTTGAATCCGTCCGAGATCAGCGAACTGATCAAGAGCAAGATTCAAAACCTGCAGGTGGGCGCCGAGACCCGCACGCAGGGTACCGTTGTCTCGGTGACCGACGGCATCTGCCGCGTTCACGGCCTGCAGGATGTAATGCAAGGCGAAATGCTGGAGTTCCCCGGCAACACCTTCGGTATGGCCCTGAACCTGGAGCGTGACTCCGTGGGCGCCGTGGTGCTGGGTGAATACGAGCACATTTCCGAAGGTGACACCGTCAAGTGCACCGGTCGCATTCTGGAAGTGCCCGTTGGTCCCGAACTGATCGGCCGCGTGGTTAACGCCCTGGGCCAGCCTATCGACGGCAAGGGCCCCCTGGGCAACAAGCTGACCGACAAGATCGAGAAGGTCGCCCCCGGCGTGATCTGGCGGAAGTCCGTGTCCCAGCCCGTGCAGTCCGGTATCAAGGCTATCGATTCCATGGTTCCCGTCGGCCGCGGCCAGCGCGAACTGATCATCGGTGACCGTCAGACCGGTAAGACCGCTGTGGCCGTTGATGCGATCATCGCCCAGAAGGGTCAGAACATGAAGTGTATCTACGTGGCGGTGGGCCAGAAGGCTTCCACCATCGCCAACGTGGTACGCAAGCTGGAAGAACACGGCGCCATGGAATACACCATCGTGGTGGCCGCTTCCGCTTCTGACTCCGCTGCGCTGCAGTTCATCGCTCCCTACGCCGGCTGCACCATGGGCGAATACTTCCGCGACCGCGGTGAAGACGCCCTGATCATTTATGACGATCTGACCAAGCAAGCCTGGGCCTATCGCCAGATCTCCCTGCTGCTGCGTCGTCCTCCCGGCCGTGAAGCTTACCCCGGTGACGTGTTCTACCTGCACTCCCGTCTGCTGGAACGCGCAGCCCGCGTTTCCGAAGAATGGGTGGAAAAGCTGACCAACGGCGAAGTCAAGGGCAAGACCGGTTCTCTGACCGCTCTCCCCGTGATCGAAACCCAGGCTGGTGACGTGTCCGCCTTCGTGCCGACCAACGTGATCTCCATTACCGACGGTCAGATCTTCCTGGAAACCGACCTGTTCAACGCCGGTGTCCGTCCCGCTATCAACGCCGGTATCTCCGTGTCCCGCGTCGGTGGTGCTGCCCAGACCAAGCTGATCAAGAAGCTGTCCGGCGGTATCCGTACCGACCTGGCCCAGTATCGCGAACTGGCCGCTTTCGCCCAGTTTGCTTCCGATCTGGACGAAGCTACCCGCAAGCAGCTGGAGCGTGGCCGTCGTACCGTGGAAGTGCTGAAGCAGGGCCAATACACCCCGCTGAGCATTGCCGACCAGGCCGTGACTCTGTACGCCATCACCAAGGGCTACGCTGATGACATCGACGTGAAGCGCGTTCTCGAATTCGAGAAGGGCCTGCACGGCTACGTTCGTCAAAAGTACGCCGATCTGGTGACCAAGATGGAAACGTCCAAGGACCTGGATGCTGACGGCGAAAAGCAACTCGTCGAAGCGATCAAGGAATTCAAGGCCGCTTGGGTTTAATCCGTCCAGGAGAGCGTAATGGCTAGCGGCAAGGAAATCCGCAACAAGATCAAGAGCGTGGAAAACACGCGCAAGATCACCAAGGCCATGGAGATGGTGGCCGCGTCGAAGATGCGCAAGGCGCAGGAACGTATGCGTCAGGCGCGTCCTTATGGCGAGAAGATCCGCCGCGTGGCCGCCCACCTCTCTCATGCGCTGACCGAGTACAAGCATCCGTTCCTGGTGAAGCGTGATCCGATCAAGAAGGCCGGCATCATCGTCGTGACCTCCGACAAGGGCCTGTGCGGCGCGTTGAACTCCAACGTGCTGCGCAACGTCCTGAACCAGATGAAGGACCTGGAAAGCCAGGGCATCGCCATCCAGGCGACCGCCATCGGCAACAAGGGTCTGGGCTTCCTGCAGCGTTCCGGCGCCAGCGTCGTTTCCCAGGTCACCGGCCTGGGCGATACGCCCCACCTGGAACGCCTGATCGGGCCCGTCAAGGTTCAGCTCGATGCCTACATCAACGGTGAGATCGACCAGTTGTTCATCGCCTACACCCGCTTCGTGAACACCATGAAGCAGGAGCCGGTTATCGAGCAGCTGCTGCCCCTGTCCGGTGAGGTCGTGGGCTCCGAGTCCGCCCGTTGGGACTACGTCTACGAGCCCGACGCCAAGTCCGTGATCGACGACCTGCTGGTCCGCTATGTCGAAGCGCTGATCTATCAGTCAGTGGCTGAAAGCATGGCTTCCGAGCAGAGCGCCCGGATGGTGGCCATGAAGTCGGCTTCCGACAACGCCAAGAATGTGATCGGCGAACTGAAACTGGTCTACAACAAGACCCGTCAGGCAGCGATTACCAAGGAATTGTCCGAAATCGTCAGCGGCGCAGCGGCGGTCTAACTGGTTTCTATAGTTTGAGGGATTCAAAATGAGTCAAGGTATGATCGTTCAGTGCATCGGCGCTGTGGTGGACATCCAGTTCCCCCGCGAAGCCATGCCCAAGGTCTATGACGCCCTGATGCTCGATGTGGCCGAAGAGCACGCCAACATCGAAAAGGGTCTGACCTTCGAAGTTCAGCAACAGCTGGGTGACGGCATTGTCCGTACCATCGCCCTGGGTTCTTCCGACGGCCTGCGCCGCGGTATGAAAGTGAACAACACCGGCAAGCCCATTTCCGTGCCCGTGGGCCACGGTACCCTGGGTCGCATCATGGACGTGCTGGGTCGCCCCATCGACGAAGCCGGCCCCATCGCTTCCGACGAAACGCGCGCCATTCACCAGAAGGCTCCCGCTTTCGACGAGCTGTCCCCCTCCGTGGAACTGCTCGAAACCGGCATCAAGGTGATCGACCTGATCTGCCCGTTCGCCAAGGGCGGCAAGGTGGGTCTGTTCGGTGGCGCCGGCGTGGGCAAGACCGTGAACATGATGGAGCTGATCAACAACATCGCCAAACAGCACTCCGGTCTGTCCGTGTTTGCTGGCGTGGGTGAGCGTACCCGTGAAGGTAACGACTTCTACCACGAGATGAAGGACTCCAACGTGCTGGACAAGGTGGCCATGGTGTTCGGTCAGATGAACGAGCCCCCCGGCAACCGTCTGCGCGTGGCGCTGACCGGCCTGACCATGGCCGAGCGTTTCCGTGACGAAGGCCGTGACATCCTGTTCTTCGTGGACAACATCTACCGCTACACCCTGGCCGGTACCGAAGTGTCCGCTCTGCTGGGCCGTATGCCGTCCGCCGTGGGCTACCAGCCCACCCTGGCCGACGAAATGGGCCGCCTGCAGGAACGGATCACCTCCACCAAGGTGGGTTCCATCACCTCCATCCAGGCCGTGTATGTGCCTGCCGATGACTTGACCGACCCGTCCCCCGCCACCACCTTCCTCCACCTGGACTCCACCGTCGTGCTGTCCCGGGACATCGCTGCGCTGGGTATCTACCCCGCCGTGGATCCCCTGGACTCCACCTCCCGCCAGCTGGATCCCCAGATCGTGGGCGAAGAGCACTACAACGTGGCCCGCGGCGTGCAGATGACCCTGCAGCGCTACAAGGAACTGCGCGACATCATCGCCATTCTGGGTATGGACGAACTGGCTCCCGAAGACAAGCTGGCCGTGGCCCGCGCTCGTAAGATCCAGCGCTTCCTGTCCCAGCCCTTCCACGTGGCCGAAGTGTTCACCGGCTCTCCCGGCAAGTACGTGCCGCTGAAGGAAACGATCAAGGGCTTCAAGATGATCGTGGCCGGCGAGTGCGACAACCTGCCGGAACAGGCCTTCTACATGGTCGGCTCCATCGAAGAGGCCTTCGAAAAGGCGAAGACCCTCCAGTAATCAACCGGTAAGCCGCATCCCGTCCGGGGTGCGGCCATCCTGAGGGGAACCCCTATCATGGCATTGAGAGTACATGTAGACGTGGTCAGCGCCGAAGAGTCCATCTTCTCCGGCGAAGCTGAATACGTGGTGCTCCCGGGCGAAGCCGGCGAACTCGGCATCTACCCGCGGCACACCCCGCTGCTGACCCGTATCAAGCCCGGTACCGTGCGTATCAAGGTGCCGGATGCCGAGTTCGAGATGATCTATGTCTCCGGCGGCATGCTGGAAGTTCAGCCCACCATCGTGACCGTGCTGGCCGATACCGCTATCCGCGGTGGCGACCTGGACGAGGCGAAGGCGCTGGAAGCCAAGAAGGCAGCGGAAGAAGCCCTGCAGAACCGCTCTGCCGAAATGGACTACGCCAAGGCCGAAGCCGAACTGGCTGAAGCCGTGGCCCAGCTGGCAACCATCGAGCAGCTGAAGAAGCGCAAGCACTAAGCAGCTGATCGTCGCAGCACAAAAAAGGCAGCCTCCGGGCTGCCTTTTCTTTTGTGTGTTCGGGAAGTTCTGGCTGGATTGAGTCAGCCCTGCAGACGCTCCAGGCGGGCGGCCAAGGCATCGGCTTCCGCCGCGGCGGCGGAAACGGCCTGCTGATGGCCCTGCCATTCGCGGCGCCGGATGGGGCCGCCGGCGCCCTGCTCGTGTCTGAAATATTCGGCAAAGTTGGCGTTCAGGCGGCTCCAGGCCTCCTTTTGCCAATTGAAGAGGCTGGCACCCAGGCCCGCCAGGCGCCGGGCCGGAATGTCGCCAAGAAGGCGCGCCAGGTCTTCTTCCGCATCCCAGCGCAGGTTGCGGAAGACGAAGCCCAGGGCTTCGGCGAAATCGGCCGTGCCTTCCAGACGGGCGGCTGCCAAGGCTTCCTGGGGGTGGCCGAAGAAGCGAAGTGGGGCGTGTTCCGGCAGGCTGATGAGGACGTCGGGAGCGGCCAGGGGGCCGCCGTGCAGGGTGCCGTCCTCGGCCACGGTCAGGTCCAGGCTGAACCAGGGCGGCAGGGAAATCCTGGCACCGCGGCCGGCGAAGGGCCGCAGGCGCTGGCGCGCCCACGGCTCCCGGCCCAGCAGGTGATTGAGCCCGGCGAGGAAGGGGCGGTCCAGCATGGGGTTCAGGACAGTTGCTGAATGCCGGCGACCATCCAGCCCCGGCTGCCGTCGGTGGGCTTGACCAGGTGCCAGACTTCGTCGAAGGGCGCCGGTGCCGCGTCCTTCTCTTCCCGCAGCAGGCCGTTGAAACGGACGCTGGCGATGTGGCGGCCGGTCTCGGTGACGACCTCCAGCAGGCTGGCGTTGAGCTGCACCACATCGGTCTGCTGGGCCTTGCCGCCTCGCTCGCTCAGTTGCAGCTGCACTTCGGCGAACATCTCGGGGGCCAGGAACTCCCGCATGTCGTCCAGGTTGCCCTGGTCGTTGGCGGCCTGGAGGCGGACGAAGTTGAGCTTGGCCACCCGCAGGAAACCTTCGCTGTCGAAATCGGCAGGAATGTTGGCTGCGGCGGCCGGCGCAGCCTCAGCGGCCGGGACGGCAGCGTTGCCGCCACCCACGGGCGTCACTTCCGGCATGGGAGCCATGGAGGGACCGCCGACCCCGGCATACTGCAGGGGTTCGGAGCGCGGCGCCGCTGCAGCCGGGCGGCGGAAAATGAGGCGGAAAACGAACACGGCAGCCATGGCCAGCAGGGCGATCATGAGGAAGTTGGCCATGCCTTCGCCGAAGCCGAAGTGGGAAGCCAGGGCGGCCAGGCCGATACCGGCGGCCAGGCCGGCGATGGGACCGAGCCAGCTGCGCTTGGGCGCAGCCTGGGGCGCCGGCGCACCGGCGGTGGCAGGCTGGGCCTGCTGGGCCGGAGCGGCGTTCTGCTTGGGGGCCGTGGTGCCGCTGGGGGCGGTGTTGTGCTGGGGCGTGACGCTGCGCTGCATGCCGCTGCTGCGGCCGCCGCCGAGGCGGGCGGCATCGGCATCGGGGGCGACCAGGGCCAGGCCCAGAACCAGGGTGCACAGGGCGATCAAGGGCTTCTTCACTGATGTCTCTCCTCGTTGTTGGTATGGGTACGCTTAGTACTTGTAACCGCGGTGCAGGGCGACCACGCCCATGGTCAGGTTGAAGTATTCGACCTTTTCCAGGCCCACCTGTTCCATGATGCCCTTGAGGGTTTCCTGGTCCGGATGCACGCGGATGGATTCGGACAGGTAGCGATAGCTGTCCGGGTCCTTGACGATCAGCTGGCCCAGGCGGGGGATGACCTGGAAGGAGTAGAAGTCGTAGAAGGGCGCCAGGGGCTTCCACACCTGGGAGAACTCCAGTACCAGCAGGCGGCCGCCCGGCTTCAGGACCCGGCGCATCTCGGCCAGGGCCTTGTCCTTGTGGGTCATGTTGCGCAGGCCGAAGGCCACGGTGACCACGTCGAAATAGTCGTCGGGGAAGGGCAGCTTCTCCGCATCGCACTGGGCCACGGGGACGACGAAGCCCTTGTCGCAGAGGCGGTCCCGGCCCCGGGTCAGCATGGCGTTGTTGATATCGGTGAGCCACACCTGGCCGCTCTTGCCGGCCTTCTTGGCAAAGGCCAGGGACAGGTCGCCGGTACCGCCGGCCACGTCTAGCACCCGGCTGCCTTCGCGCACGCCGCTCTGGGCGATGGTGAAGGCCTTCCACAGGCGGTGCAGGCCGCCGGACATGAGGTCGTTCATCAGGTCGTAGCGCTGGGCCACGGAAGAGAAGACGTCGGCCACCTTCTGGGCCTTTTCGGCCTCGTCGACCTGTTGATAGCCGAAATGAGTTTTGTCGCCCATGATGGGAATCCGTTTAGCTAAGCGTTGAAATGGGGAAAGGTCAGTGCTTGCCGCAACCGCCCTGGGGGCGGGGCGGCGGCGGGGGCAGGTCGGCCGGGTCCCGGGAGAGGCCGGCGGCGGCGAGCTTTGCCAGGTACTCCTGCCACAGGGCGTCCCGGTTGAGGCCTAGTTCGTAGAGGTAGTCCCAGGAGTAGAGGCCGCTGTCGTGGCCGTCGGAAAAGACCAGCTTGATGGCGTAGTTGCCGACCGGCTCCACGCGCTCGATCTCCACCGCCTGCTTGCCGGCCTGCAGCCGTTCCTGGCCGGGGCCGTGGCCCCGCACCTCGGCGGAGGGGGAGAGCACCCGCAGGAACTCGTAGGCGAGTTCAAAGCGCTGTCCGTCGGCGAAGCTGATTTCCAGCAGTCGGGATTTCTGGTGCAGCTTGATTTCGGTGGGAATGGGAGTTTCCCGATTGAGCCCGGCCATGGCCGCAAATCCTGCAAAAAAGACGCGCTATCATAGCGCAGATGGGGCCTGGCCGGGACGTCGGGCCCGTGCCGGACGATCCGTTCCGGCTGTCATCAATTTGTCACCTGGCTGCAATAGACTTTTCTGCAAAGCTTAACGGACAACCAACCCAATGCCAGCCAACATCCTTGTCGTCGAAGACGAACCCTCGATCCAGGAACTGATCGCCGCCAATCTGCAGCATGCCGGGCACCAGGTGCTGCGGGCCTACGATGCCGAAGAGGCGGAGCGCAAGGTGCGCGAGGTGCTGCCCGACGTGGTCCTGCTGGACTGGATGCTGCCCGGCATGTCCGGCGTGCAGTTCGCCCGCAAGCTGCGGGCCGACGAGCGGACCAAGGACGTGCCCATCATCATGCTCACCGCCAGGGGCGAGGAGCACGACAAGATCGCCGGCCTCGAGGCCGGGGCCGACGACTACGTCACCAAGCCTTTCTCCCCCCGGGAACTGCAGGCCCGCATCAAGGCGGTGCTGCGCCGGCGGGCGCCCCAGATGACCGAGGACCCGGTGGATATCGAAGGCCTGCGCCTGGATCCCATCACCCACCGGGTGCTGGGCAACGGCAGCCCGGTGGACCTGGGGCCGACGGAATTCCGCCTGCTGCACTTCTTCATGACCCACCCGGAGCGGGTCCACAGCCGGGCCCAGCTGCTGGACCAGGTGTGGGGCGATCATGTGTTCGTCGAGGAGCGCACCGTGGATGTGCACATCCGCCGCCTGCGCTCGGCCCTGGAGCCCACCGGCCACGAACGCCTGATCCAGACCGTGCGCGGCAGCGGATACCGTTTCTCCACCCAGGCCGGTTAAACTGCCGCCCTGACCACTTCTTCCTGATCGGTCTGTCCTCATGGTCAAAGCCGTCTGGCTGCGCGCCTTCTTCTTCCTCTTCCTGCTTTGTGCCGTCACCGGTCCCGTCTGGATCTTCGTCGGCCGCCAGCAGGCCTGGGAAACCTTCTGCGGCGGCCTGCTGCTCTACCTGCTGTACCACCTGTGGTTCCTTGCCAAGCTCATGCGCTGGCTGCGCGGGCCCCTGGACGCCCGGGTACCCGCCGGCTGGGGTATCTGGGAAGTGGCCTTCGCCGGCCTGCACCGCCGGGTGCGCATCCGCCTGGAGCAGCAGCACTCCCTGGCCCGGGCCCTGGAGCGCTTCCGCCTGGCCGGCGAGGCCCTGCCCGACGGAGTGGTGGTCTTCAACCGGCACCGCCAGATCGACGGCCTCAATGCCCAGGCCGCCGCCCACTTCAATCTCAACCCGGCCACCGACCGGGGCCAGCCGGTCACCAACCTGATCCGCCAGCCGGAGATGGTGAGCTACCTCAGCGCCGGCCAGTTCGACGAACCCCTGCTGCTGCAGAACGACCTGCACAAGGGCCAGACCTTGCAGATCCAGGTGATCCCCTATGGCGACGACCAGAACCTGCTCATCAGCCGGGACATCAGCCAGCTGGAGCGCCTGGAAAACATGCGCCGGGATTTCGTCGCCAACGTCTCCCACGAACTGAAGACGCCCCTGACCGTGGTCAGCGGCTTCGTCGAGATGCTGGTGGATGATTTCGACGCCTATCCCCGGGAAGACGCCCTGCACTACCTGCGGCTGGTGCAGGAGCAGTCGGGACGCATGCAGCACCTGATCGACGACCTGCTGACCCTCTCCGCCCTGGAGACCGGCAGCCTGACCCCCCTGGACGAACGGGTGGAAGTGCCGGCCCTGCTGGCCTCCATCCAGCAGGAAGCCCAGGCCCTATCCGCCGGACGGCACCAGATCAGTCTGGTGTGCGAAGGCCCTCCGGTGCTGCTGGGCTGTGCCAACGAACTGCGCAGCGCCTTCGGCAACCTGGCGTCCAACGCCGTGCGCTACACGCCGGATGGCGGCAGGGTGGAACTGATCTGGCAGCGCACCGCCGACGGCGCCGCCTTCACCGTGGCCGACAGCGGCATCGGCATCGCGCCCCAGCACATTCCCCGGCTCACCGAGCGCTTCTACCGGGTGGACCGCAGCCGCTCCCGGGAGACCGGCGGCACCGGCCTCGGCCTGGCCATCGTCAAGCACGTGCTGACACGGCACCAGGGCCGTCTCGAAGTGGAGAGCGAGGCCGGCAAGGGCAGCCGCTTCTCCGCCTGCTTCCCGGCCCTGCGCATTCCCGACTGAGGCGCCGGCAACCGCCCTAGCCGCAGACGCTGAAGCTGACCCGCTCGAAATCGGCGCCGCCTTGCAGCAGCTCTTCCAGCTGCACCAGCCAGGTGCCGTCGCTGTGGATTTCCACCTGGCGCCGGGCTCCGTACCAGCCCAGGGGCAGGATCAGGGAAGCCCCTTGTTCCAGGCTTGGCACCGGCGGCAGCAGGAAGGCCCGCACATAGGGCTCCGAGGGCGAATGGTCGGCGCCGTGGTGGCGTACCGCCACCGCCTGGGGCAGTCCCGCCAGCAGGCTGATGCCGGCTACCAGTCCGCCGGCCTCGGCGCCGTCCCGCTCCTGCATGACCCAATTGGCCTGGCCGAGCATGAACTGCTCCGCCTCCTCCCCGGCCACCCCCACCAACTGCCCCTGCTGTAGCCGCTGGCCGGCGCCGTCCCGGCGCAGGCGGTAGCCGGCGGCCGACTCGTTGGCCACGCTCCAGGTATCGGCGGCGAAAGCCAGGCGGGCCGAGGCGACCGCCAGGGGCTGGCTCGGGTCCACCTGGTGGCGGAAGATGAAGAGGCTGTCGAACTCCTGGCGGGAATAGACCCGCACATTGTCGGGCTGCACGAACTCCCGGCCGGCGACGAAGTAGTGCAGGGCTTCCCAGCCGACGCAAAGACGCAGCCGGCCCTTGCCCGGATGGCGCCGGAAGCGGCGCAGGGCGGGGGTCTGGGACCAGGGGCGAAAAAGCAGGGCAAGCAGGTGGACGCACTGGCTGGCGCTGCAGCCTTCGCCCAGGCCGGCGTCCACCGGTGAGAGCCGGGCCTTGAGGCCCTGGTGGGCCTGGCGCAGGCGCAGGGTCAGGCGCGAAGTGTCGAGGCGGCGCAGGGTCGGTGCGTCCGCCGTCGCGTCATGGGGTTGGAGGCCGCCGTCCCGTAGCAGATCAACGACGAAGCGGGGCGCGCCATCGCCCGCTGCCAGGGCGTCGATTCCCACCAGGGGCGCCCATAGCCGGGCCCAGCGCCAGGCCAGTTCCAGCTGGCGCAGGGAAAGGCTGTAGGGGCCGGCCAGTTCCAGCAGCAGGGCGGCGTTGTAGATGGCCGCGCAATGGCCCTGGCCGTGTTCCGGCATCTCGGGATCGGCCACCGGCAGGGTGGCCACGCCCCATTCCTCGGCGCTGCCGAAATAGCCGTGGAGCTCGAGCCACAGGCACGCTTCCAGTTCGCGCCGGGCCCGATAGTGCTCGACCATGGCCAGGGCGGTGTAGTGCAGGCAGCGGTGCAGGATCAGGGCCAGCCGCTCCGGCGTGTCCTGGCCTGGCTCCAGCCCCTGGGCGACCCGGGCGTAGGCCTGGGCCATGCGCCGCCAGGCGGCCGTGACCGCGGCGAAGGTCGTTTCTTCCTGGTCCGCCAGGGGCAGGGGGCGGTTGAGGTAGCGTCTGGCCAGCTCCTCCTGGGCGAAGGCGAGGGGCGTGCGGGCCTGCTCCAGGAGCTGCAGGGCGGCCAGGGGCGCCGGCGGGGCAGTCAGCAGGCTGTGCTGGAAGCGGACCAGGCCGTCATGCAGGAGGGGCGGGTCTGCCAGGGGCAGCCGCGCCAGGAAGGCCGCCCCGCTTGGCAGATCGGGGAAGGCCAGGGCGACGCCGGCAGCGTTTGGGTTGCCCATGGCCTAGCCCTCCCGCCCGGACCGGCCGACGGTGCCGGCTGGGTGGCTCGTGAGACCCGGGGAGCGGGCGCTGCCGGCGGCGTTGTGGCAGTAGGGGACGGGACCCGGAGGTCGCAGCGTGGCCCGGCGGGGACATGCGGGGGCGGTGCGTGGTGCACTGGTGGGGGCTGGCATGGCGGCGCTCTTCCTGGCGATGGTCCCGGGTCCGGCAACGGCCCGGGAATGGCTTGATTCTTGGGCCCCGGCGGGGCGCCGCCCAAGGAACTAAGTCACGCCGCCTCGTTGCTGCCGCAGCTCACCAGGTCGAAGTCGTGGCCGCTGAAGACCACCTTGTCCAGACGGTAGCGGCGGGACTGGCCCTGCTCCAGCTCCACCGGGCGGTTCTTCAGGTACCAGCCCCGGGGCAGCACCAGGTCGGGCAGGGCGCCCGGATCGGCACCGACGGGCTGGATGATGAAGCCGCCGACGCTGGCCTGGAGCGGCAGGTTGGCGCCCAGGGCCGTCACCGCCACCCCCAGGGCCAGGCCCGGCAGGCGCTTGGCCTTGGCCACGACGCCGCCGCTGCCGGTCTGCATCAGGCTGCTGAGGCGGGTCAGCACCAGCTGCCCGTCCTCCCCGGCAATGGCCGCCAGCTGGCCCACTGCGACCCGGGCGCCGCCTTCGGGGCGGTACAGGCGGAAGGCGTGGGCGCTCTGCTCCAGCAGGGTCCAGGTTTCGCCGCTGTAGCGCTGGCTGGCTTCTTCCCTGACGCTGCTGGCGTCGTCCCGGGCGGTGCCGAACACGGCCAGCCGCTCCGCGTCCTGGCGGGAATACTGGTAGGCGGCGGCCGCCGCCTTGGGCCGGTGCATCTCGCGGCCGGTGAGGCGGTAGTGGATGGCCTCGTAGCCGAGCACCACCTCCGCCGTGCCGATGGGTTGGCGCAGGTCGAAGGCCCGGGCGATGGCTTCCTGGGACCAGGGGTACTTGAGGTGGGCCAGCAGGCGCTGGGCGTCGCCGGGGCTGACCTCGTCGCCCAGCTGCAGGTCCGCCGGCGATACCGCCTCGGCCAGGCGCCGCCGCAGCTTGCGCATATGGCTGGCCAGGTCGGCGGTGACGAGTCGGCGCACCTGGGGGCCGAGGATGGCGGAGGGCAGGGGCTTGGCCACCGGCCGGTCGCTTTCCAGGTCGATGACGAAGGGGGCCGGCTCGCCGGCGTCGATGCAGGCGATCTGCACCAGCTGGGCCAGGGCCCGGGACCAGCGCCACACCACCGGAATGTCGCGGGAGCGCAGGGAATAGGGCTTGGAGAGGTCGAACAGCAGCACCGCCGCATAGCTGCGGGCGCAACTGAGACTGCGCCCCTTGGGGTCCTGGAACACCAGGTCGGCCACCTGGCGCCGTTCGCTCTCGGCGTAGATGGCGTGGAAGGACTGCCACAGGCCGTCGGGAATCTGGAAGCGGGCCTCCAGGTGTTCGGCCAGGGCCATGCCGCGGCAGAACAAGGCCCGTTCCAGGACCGCTGCCGTGTCGGCGTCGCTGCCGGCCGGGGGCTCGGCGGCCAGCCAGGCGTCGGCGGCGTCCTGCCACAGCTGCACGGTGCGCTGGAACAGGGCCAGTTCCTGGCCCGCGTAGGGCAGGGGCCGGGACAGGTAGCGGCGGGTGGCTTCGTCCTGGACGAAGGCCAGGGCCTTTTCCGCCTGGGCCAGGACGGGAGCCTGCTCCAGGGGCGGCAGGGGATGCCGGGCCAGGGTGGTGAAGAAGCGGGTCAGGGCTTCATGGGTGCGCACCGGGTCGGCCATGGGCAGGCGGCCGAGGAAGGCGGCAGCATCGGCACCGCTGCGCAATTCCAGGGGCTGGGCGGCGGTGAGGGTAGCGGGTTTCATCATGACGCACCTCCGGAGGTGACGTAGCTTTTTTGTTCTTTAAGCTTAGATGAGAATTCAGCCGGAAACGGGGGCGAGGCCGGTCTTATGGGCAGCCATTGTGCCTGCCGGGCCCCGAAACGCCAAGGCGCCACCGTATAATCGGATTCCCTGCTTCCCATCCCCGGCTCACCCATTCCATGAATGACCGTCAACTGGCCAGCCTCTGGCAGCAACGTCTTTCCACCCGCCGCTTCAAGGTCAAGGCCGGCGAGATTATCGAGGCCCGGGCATCCACGGCGGCGGAAGGGGCGGCGGGGCTGCGCACCGAATATCACATCGACCACGACCGGGTGGTCTTCTCCACTGCCTTCCGGCGCCTGGGGCGCAAGACCCAGGTCCATCCCCTGGCCACCCACGACCACACCCACAACCGCCTCACCCACAGCGTCGAAGTGGCCTGCGTCGGCCGCAGCCTGGGCAACCGGGTGGGGGCCATGATGGCCGAGCAGGGCTATCTGCCGGAGGGCATCACCCCCTTCGACCTGGGCATGGTGGTGCAGGTGGCCTGCCTGGCCCACGACATCGGCAATCCCCCATTCGGCCACACCGGCGAGGATGCCCTGCGGGCCTGGTTCCGCGATGCCCGCAACGCTTCCTTCCTGACCGGCCTGTCCGAGGCCGAGCGCCTCGATGTGCAGACCTTCGAGGGCAACGCCCACGGCTTCCGCATGGTCTCCCGCCTGGAGATGTACGCCAACGAAGGCGGCATGCGCCTCACCGCCGCCGCCCTGGGGGCCATGATCAAGTATCCGTGGACCGTGGCCGCCAGCCCCAAGCCGGGCAAGTTCAATTTCTACCAGTCCGAACTGGCCTATTTCGAGGCCGTGGCCGAGGCCCTGGGACTGCCCCGGAGCGGCGACCGCTGGGGGCGCCATCCCCTGTCCTACCTGATGGAGGCGGCGGACGACGTTTGCTATGCCATCCTGGACCTGGAGGATGCGGTGGAAATGGGCATCCTGGAGGTGGAGGAGTTCGAGCGCCTGATCAATCCCCTGGCCGCCGCCGAGAGCGGCCGGGTGTGGGAGAGCCCCGGCGCCCGCCAGCGTTGCGCCATGCTGCGCGGCGTCGCCGTGGGGCGTTGCGTCAATGCCATCAGCGAAGCCTTCATCAAGAACCTGCGCTCCCTCACCGACGGCACCTTCAGCGAAAGCACCGGCGCCAAGGACCTGCTGGCGGCCTGTCCGGAGGATGTGGACCGGGTCCTCTCCGAGGCCAAGGACCTGGCCCGGCGCCGGGTCTACCGCCACAAGAGCAAGGTCATGACCGAACTGGCGGCCTATCCCTGCCTGGCTTCCATCCTGGATGTGCTGGTGCCGGCGGTGCATGCCCAGGTGACGGGCAGCGGCGAGGTGGACAACCGGCAGAAGACGGCCCTCTCCCTGCTGGAGGTGCCGGTGCGGCGCGAGGCCGGGCTTTACGCCGCCTACATGGAAGTGCTGGATTACGTCGGCGCCATGACCGACAACGCGGCGGCGACCCTGGCCCGGGAAATTTCCGGCGTGGGGATTATCTGAGGGCGTTGCGGCGCAGCCGGCGGCGGTCCAGCCACCAGGCGTAGAAGGGCAGGATCAGGGCCGAGCCCGGCAGCAGCAGGAACAGCAGGTAGGGCGAGAGGCGGGAGAGGCGCCGCAGGTGGCGCAGCAGTTCGGCCTTTTCCTCGGTGGTCCAGTGGCCGCCATTGCGGGTCTTCATCAGCAGGGGCATCAGTCCCCGCATCTGCAGCACTTCCGTGATGACCTGGCGCGACTGCCGCTTCTGGGCGGCGAGAATCTGCCGCAGCAGCGTTTCTTCAGGGACAGGGTCGGCGGCGGCGGTGGCCGCCGTGTTCTCGGGCGGGGCCATGGCTCAGCCCCGGCTGCGTTGGCTGAGGTCGTTCAGGCGCTGCCGCAGGGCAACGTAGGTCTTCCAGCCGAAATAGCCGCGCCGCAGCCAGCGGAAGACCCGCCTCGGCCGCAGGATGAAGCTGAAGGCCAGGCCGGCGCCCACGGTTCCCGGATGTTCCCTGAGCCAGCGCAGTCCCTGGGCCCCCGTGTCGGCGGCTCCCAGGGTGGTGGCCAGGGGCCAGCTGTCCCGGGCCAGGGCTTCGCGCTGGGCCTGGATCTTGGCGGAGAGGCGGCCCCGTTTGTGGGCCAGCTCGAGCAGGCGCTCGTTCATGGCCGGGGCTGTTCCCCGTCGGCCTCGGCCTGGGCTGCGCGCAGGGCTTCCAGATCGGCCTGCAGCTCGCTGATGCTGCTGGCGAAGAGGCCGGAGCGGCGGCGGGAGAGGCGCAGGGCCGTGGCGGTGAGGGCCAGGCCGCCACCGATGAAAATCAGGGAGAAAACGGCAAAGATGACGATGCGGCTTTCCCAGAAGGCGGCAGCCACCAGGGCCACCAGCAGCACCATGCCGATGCACAGGAAGACCAGGGCGGCGACGCTGAACACCAGCAGCTGGGTGAGACGGATCTTTTCCTCTTCCAGTTCGGCACCGAGCAGTTCCAGGCGCGTCTTGCCCGTCGCCACCAGGGTGGCGAGCAGACGTTTCAGGGAAGCAAAGAAGCCCGCGCTTTGATCGGCCATGGGTTTACCGGAGTGGAAGTGGAACGGGATGGAACGGAAAAACAAACCCGGAAGGCGCGCCACGCGTGCCGGAGCACGCGCCGTCCTTCCGGGAGGCGTTACGGCTGAGGCTTAGCGGCGGCCGATGATGACGCCGAGCAGCAGGCCCACGCCGGCGGCGATGCCGACGGCCTTCCAGGGGTTTTCATGGACGAAGTCGTCGGTGGCGCGGGCGGCAGCCTTGGTCTTGTCCACCAGGGCGGCTTCGGCGTCGGCCAGGCGGATCTTGGCGTCCCGCAGGCGGTCCTGGATTTTCTCGCGCAGTTCGGAAACCTTTTCGCCGGCGGAGCTGGCGGTGGCGCGCAGCAGTTCTTCGGCGTCGGCAACCACCACCTTCAGGTCGGTGACCAGCTTTTCCTTGGAGACGGCGGACAGATCGGTATTGGCATTCATGGCGATTCCTCTTCTCGGAGTATGTTGCGGAAATCTTGCAGCGGGGCTCACAGCAGGGCCGTCAGTGCGAGTTGACCAGAGTAACGGGAGTCCGCCCCAAAATCAACGCGCCCATGCAGGCGGCAAATGACAGGGGCCTAGGCGGGGGCGAAGTCGTAGTCCACGATCAGGGGAGCGTGGTCGGAGAAGCGCTGCTCCTTGTAGACAAAGGCCTCCCGGGCGGTGGCGGCGATGCCGGGGGTGGCAATATGGTAATCGATGCGCCAGCCCACGTTCTTGGCCCGGGCCTGGCCCCGGTTGGACCACCAGGTGTAGGCCTCGCCGGTGGCTTCCGGATGCAGGCGGCGGTACACGTCGACCCAGCCCTTGTGCTCGAACAGGTCGCCGATCCAGGCCCGCTCTTCGGGCAGGAAGCCGGAATTCTTCAGGTTGCCCTTCCAGTTCTTCAGGTCGATTTCCTGATGGGCGATGTTCCAGTCGCCGCACAGCACCACTTCCCGGCCTTCGGCCTGGAGCGCGGCGAGCACGGGCGCGAATTCGTCCATGAACTGGAACTTCGCTTCCTGCCGCTCCGGCGAGCTGGAGCCGGAGGGCACATACACGGAAATGACCGAGAGATTGCCGAAATCGGCCCGGATGTAGCGGCCTTCGGCGTCGAAGCCGGCATGGCCGATGCCTTCGCTGACCCGGTCCGGCTGCTGCCGGCACCACAGGCCGACGCCGCTATAACCCTTCTTCTCGGCATAGTGGAAATAGCCGCTGAAGCCGGGCGGATTGGACATTTCCGGGGTCAGGTCCGGGGCCTGGGCCTTCAGTTCCTGCAGACAGACGATGTCGGCGTCCTGGGCGGCCAGCCATTCGGCCAGGCCCTTGTTGAAGGCGGAGCGGATGCCGTTGAGATTGAGGGAGATGATGCGTAACATTGCCTTGTTGCGCCGCGCCAGGCGGCGATCGGAATAATTAGGAAACAGGATCGTTATGGATTTTCGTCAGGAGTTCATCGAGTTCGCCGTGGCCCGCCAGGTGCTGCGTTTCGGCGAGTTCAAGACCAAGGCCGGGCGGCTTTCGCCCTATTTCTTCAACTCCGGCCTGTTCAACGACGGGGACTCTCTCCTGCGGCTGTCCCAATTCTACGCGAAAGCCATCGCCGCCCCCGGCCTTGAGTTCGACCTGCTCTTCGGCCCGGCCTACAAGGGCATTCCCCTGGTGGCCGCGGTGGCCGTGGCCCTCGCCGGCCAGGGCCGCAATCTGCCCTATTCCTTCAACCGCAAGGAAGCCAAGGACCACGGCGAAGGCGGCACCATCGTCGGCGCCCCCCTGCAGGGTCGGGTGCTGATCGTGGACGACGTGATTTCCGCCGGCACTTCCGTGCGCGAATCGGTGGAACTGATCCGTGCCGCTGGGGCCACCCCGGCGGGCGTCGTCATCGCCCTGGACCGCATGGAGCGGGGCACCGGCGAACTTTCCGCAGTGCAGGAAGTGGAGCGGGACTACGGCATTCCGGTGGTGGCCGTGGCCACGCTGGAAGATCTGATGACCTTCCTGGCCAGCCATGGTGAGCTGGCCGCGCATCAGGCGGCGGTCGCCGCCTACAGGAGCCAATATGGGGTATCCCGCGTCTAAGCTGCTTTCCCTGGTCCTGGCCGGGGGCGTGGCGCTGCCGGCTTGGGCGGCCCCCCCCAGGTCCGGCGAAGACCCGAATCGCCTGGTCAAGCTTTATTGCTGCGAGGTGGACGGCCAGAAGACCTGCGGCGACACCCTGCCGCCCCAGTGCCAGAAGCGCGCCTACAAGGAACTCAATTCCCTGGGCGTGGCCCGGGAAGTGGGGCCTCCCCTGACGCCGGAACAGCAGGCGCAGAAGGTCAGGGACGAGCAGCGGCGCAAGGAGGAAGAGGCCGCCCAGAAGGAACAGGCGCGCAAGGATACGGCCCTGCTCAACACCTATAGCAGCGAGAAGGACATCGACCTGATCCGGAGCCGCAATGAGCAGGAAATGCAGGGCCAGATCAAGCAGTCCGAAAACAAGGTGGCCGATGCCCAGAAACACCTGAAGCGGCTGCAGGACGAAATGGAGTTCTACAAACACCGCCCGGCGCCCTCCGAACTGGGCAAGAACATCCGGGATGCGGAATACGACCTGCGTCTGCAAAAGGAGCTGCTCGAGCGCAAGAATCAGGAGTTGCAGCAGATCCGCAGCAAGTACGACCAGGACAAGCGCCGCTACATCGAACTGACCCGGGCCCGGGCTGCCAATCCTGCCGGCCTGCATCCCGCCCTGGTACACCCCGCACCGCCACCGGCTGTTGAACGCCCCCGCTGAGACTTCCGGCCCGACTGGGGCCGGGCTGACGCCCCGGGGGGCTTTCCTCCTGGGATTGCGGGCCCTGCTGCCCCTGCTGGTGGGGGTGGCGCCCTTTGGCGTCATTTATGGCGTGGTGGCGCTGCAGTCGGGCATCCCGCCCCTGGCGGCGGTGCTCATGTCTTCCGTGGTCTTCGCCGGTTCGGCCCAGTTTCTCCTGGCCCAGCTGATCGGCGTGGGCGCTCCCCTTCTGCTCATGGTCGGCGCCGCCGCGGTGCTCAACCTGCGCCATGCCCTGTACAGCGCCTCGGTGGCGCCCCTGCTGGGACATCTGCCCTGGCGCTGGAAGCTGGCCCTGGCCTATCTGCTGACCGACGAGGCCTACGCCGCCGCCATTCCCTACCTGCTCGACCCGGCCCACAAGGCGGTGCGCCACTGGCTGCTGCTGGGCAGCGGCCTGGCCCTGTGGAGCAGCTGGCAGCTGGCCACCCTGGCCGGGGTGCTGCTGGGACGGGGGCTGCCGGCGGATCTGCCCCTGGACTTCGCCCTGCCCCTGACCTTCATCGCCATCGTGGTGCCCCTCATCGACAGCCGCAGCCGGCTGGCGGCAGCCCTGGTGGCGGCGGCCGTGGCCGTGGTTGCCGCGGCGCTGCCCTACAAGCTGGGCCTGTTCTGCGCCGCCCTGGCCGGTCTGGCGGCCGGCGTCCTGCTCCTGCCCCGGCGGGGCATAGGGGAGCCGCGGCCATGAACGGCGAACTGTGGCTGTTGTTCGGGGCGGCGGGGCTGCTGACCTTCCTCATCCGCCTCTCCTTCATTGCCGCCGAGGGGCGTTACCGGGCGCCCGCCTGGTTCGTGGCCGCCCTGCCGTTCGTGCCCATCGCCGCCCTTAGCGCCCTGGTGGCGCCGGAACTGTTCCTGGCGGCCGGGGAATTGCGCCTGGGGCCCCGCTTCTGGGCCGGCCTGGTGGCCATCGCGGTGGCGGCCTGGCGGCGCAATACCCTGTTCACCATCGGCAGCGGCTTCCTGGCCCTGTGGCTGTTCTCCTGAGCCCTCAGGGCAGGACGAAGGTGCTGCGTTCCTCCCGCCGGGTACGCAGATCGTCCACGGCGACAATGTGGAAGCGGATGGGCTGGATGCCTTGCCGCTCCGCCGGCCCCGGGACGGCCACGGTGACATGGACCGGGGCCGTGGCGCCGGCGGGGGCGGCGAAGCGCTGTGCTCCCTGGATCCGGATGCCCGGCAGGCCTTCTGCCCGCACTTCGAATTCCCGCTCCCGCTCCGCCAGGTTCATCAGCTTCAGGGTGTAGGCGTTCTCGAAGTCGCCCTCCGCCGTTTCCCGCACCAGGGAGCCCCGGTCCCGCAGCACGTCCACCAGCAGCAGGGAGCGCTCGGACAGGGTCCAGGCACCGAGCAGGGTGAAGCAGCCCAGCACCGTGGCGTAGACCGCCAGGCGGGGCCGCTTCCAGTGGCGGGAACTCTGCCGGTCGCTGGCCAGTTCGGTTTCCGAGGCGAAGCGGATCAGGCCCCGGGGGCTGCCCACCTTGTCCATGACCGTATCGCAGGCGTCGATGCACAGGCCGCAGTTGATGCACTGGTATTGCAGACCGTCCCGGATGTCGATGCCGGTAGGACAGACCTGGACGCAGATGCCGCAGTCGATGCAGTCGCCCTGGCCGCTCTGCCGCCTGGCGCCGCGGGGTTCGCCCCGGGCCGCGTCATAGGCCACGTTGCGGGTTTCCGGATCGAACATGACACCCTGGAAGCGGGAATAGGGGCACATGTGCTGGCACACCATCTCCCGGGTGAAGCCGGCCTGCACATAGGTGAACAGGGTGTAGAAGATCAGCCAGAAGGCTTCCCAGGGGCCCAGGGTGAAGGCGGCCAGGTGGGGCAGCAGCTGCCGGATGGGGGTGAAGTAGCCGACGAAGGTGATGCCGGTCCACAGGGCGATGGCCAGCCACAGGCCGTGCTTGGCGCCCTTGCGCAGCAGCTTGTCAGCGTCCAGGGGCCGCTCGGCCAGCTTCAGGCGGGCCAGGTGGTCCCCTTCCACCTTGGCCTCCACCCACATGAAGATGCTGGTGTACACCGTCTGGGGACAGGCGAAGCCGCAGAAGAGGCGGCCGGCCACGGCGGTGACGAGGAACAGGCCGGTGGCCGAGAGGATCAGCACCAGGGCCAGCAGCAGGGCATCCTGGGGCCACAGCACCAGGCCGAAGAGGTACAGCTTCTCGTGCACGATGTCGAACAGCAGGGCCTGGCGGCCATCCCACTCCAGCCAGCAGGCGCCGTAGAAGACGATCTGGGTGGCCCACACCATGAGCCAGCGCAGGCTGTTGAAGCGGCCGCTGACGGCCCGGGGATGGATCTGGCGCTTGTTGCGGTACAGGGCGATGCGGGCGCTCTGTACCTTGTTGACGGTCTTGTGGCTCATGCTCGGTCTTTCGCTGGCAATGGGAATAGGGGGATTTCCGTTGCTGCGAGTAGAACACCGGCCAGGATTTGGACACAGATTCAGTAAGTCGTGTTTTCGATAGGAACAGATTGCCGGCCGACCTTCATCCAGGGCACTCCCAGACCTGCACATGGCCTTGATTCCCATCAAATTATTGCCCCGATCCGAAGTGCCAGACTGGGAGTCCCGGCTGTTCCCATGGAAAAGCTCACCGGCTGTACCCGCTGCCGGGCGGCGGGACGGGGAACAATGGGGCCCATGTCCGGACAGTCCGGACCGTGGGGTCATGAGGAGAAGCAGGATGGAGGCGGTCATCAAGCCGGAAATCGACATCGGCGGCCTGGGGCAGTCCGGGCCGGGGCATAGCCTCGCCCAGGGCAGGGGCTGGATTCCCGGCAACAAGGGAATCTGGGTCGGCATCACCTGCGAATTCGTCGAATTCGCCCTGATGTTCGCCGTCTATTTCATCGCCCGGGCCCATTACCCCGAGGCCTTTGCCAACGGTTCGGAGCTGCTCAACAAGACGGCGGGCACCACCATCACCGTGCTCATGGTCACCAGCAGCTTCTTCGTCGCCTGCGCCGTGGCGGCCCTGCGCGCCGGCCGGCCCCGGCGGCAGGCGGTGCTGTGGCTGGTGGCGGCCCTGGTGGTGGCCCTCGGCTACCCGGTGGTGAAGGTCTACGAGATCACCGGCAACCTGGCCCAGGGCATCGACGGCAGCGCCGGCATTTTCTACACGGTCTATTACTACCTGACCTTCAACCATCTGGTGCACGCCTCCTGGGGCATCCTGGGCATGCTCTGGGTGCTGGTGCGGCTGGTCCTGGGCGGCTATTCCCGGGAGGACCACAGCGGTCTGGAGGCCCTGGCCAGTTACTGGCACGCCACGGACATCATCTGGCTGATCCTCTATCCCCTGTTCTACGTCCTGGCCTGAAGGAGACCGACGCCATGCATCCGTCCTCCCCGTCTTCCCTGCTGCCGCCCGGCGCGCCGGTTCTGCCCTGGCTGGCCCTGGTGGTCCTGACCTTCCTCAGCCTGTTCCTGGGGGAATGGTTCCACGGGGCGGCCTGGCTGCCCCTGCTGGTGGCCGCCATCCTGTGGGGCAAGGGCACCCTGGTGGCCCGCCACTTCATCGAATCCCACCGGGCCCACCCCTTCATCGCCTGGCTGTTGCGGGCCTTCATCCTGCTGACACCCCTGCTGCTGTTGCTCACCGCCTTTTTCGGCCGGCCGGTGGCCCGCTTCTTCTCCCTGTAATCGCGTACTCCCACCAGCCCCGGTCCGCCTGTCGCAGGCGCCGGGGCTTTTTGTCGTCCGGGGCAACTGTTCCTAGCGAATTAGCGAAGTTCTGACGCTGTTATTGCCGGCAGGGGAATGGTCTACTCGGCTCCCATACAGTTCTTGGAGCCGGTGATGAAAGTCGTTGCCCTGTTGGTTCAGCCCAGCGGTGTGGAGTGGGATATGGCGGACATGGCGGAAATGGCAGCCCGCCTGCCGGGCCTGATTCCCCTGGAGTCCGTTGCCCCGGGGCAAGTCCCGGACGCCCTGTCCCTCAGCTGGACCCCATTGCCGGCCGCTGCTCCGGGGGCACCGGGCAAGAGCCTGAGAGAGCTGGAGCGGGAATTCCTGGAGCGGGTCCTGGCGGAATACAAGGGCAACAAGAGCGCGGCGGCCAAGTCCCTGAAGATGCACCGTCGCACCCTGCAGCGCAAACTGGCCCGCGGCTCCTAGTCGCGAATTGGAGGCGAGCCGATGCGCAACCTGCTGCCAGGTCTGATTGCCAATACGGAGCAGGGACTGGCCGACCGTCATGTCTGCCTGCGGCGCTACGGTCCCGGCCGCCTGGTGCTGGAAGGCTACGACCGGCCGGGCCTGTTCTACATCCAGCATGGCCGCATGGAGCTGCTGATCACCACGGCGGATGGCAACGAACGCTGCATGCGCATCCTTTCCGAATCCGACCTGTTCGGTCTGGAATGCCTCTATGCCGAGTTGCCTGACCCGGGCTACCAGGTGCGGGCCATCACCTATTCTTCCGTCGTTCACGTGGACCTGGAACTGCTGGACCGGTGGTTGGCCACCGTGCCCGAATTCCGGCACCGGCTGGCGGCCCGCATCGCTGCCGACATTGCCCGTCTGGAGCAGGAGCGGGAAAAGACCATGGCCTTTTCCGTGGCCGAACGGCTGGTCTGCTACCTGCGCTGCGGCGAAACCTGTGCCCATCTGTCGCCGGCGCCGCCGGAGCCGGCAGGGCCCTTGCCCATGGCCATCCTGGCGCGACGCATCGGCTGCAGCCCGGCCTATCTTTCCCGGGCCGTGCGCAAGCTGGCCCAGCAGGGCGTGGTGCAGCGGGTCAATCACCTGCCCCGCATTGACCGCATGGAAAACTTCTCGCCCTGTCCCTGCAGCGTCGTGCCGGAAGGCGGCGAGCTGCGCCATGCCCTGCGTCGCTCGGCCTGAAGTGCCCCGCGGCCGGCTACGGTTTTGATATCGGTGCCGATCTGTAGCTATCGGAAATCCGGTGTTCTGCCCCCGTTCCCCGGAGAGTCCCGGTGGTTTACTGACGCGGCAGTCATGGCAGCCCGTTTGCTGCCGTGGCGTCCGCCTCCGTCAGGGAGGCGGGTCCATATTTCAAAAGGGGAGCGTTCAATGAAACCTCAAAAACCCATTGCGGCCTTTCTCGCCGCAGCCCTGGGCATCGGCGCCCTGTGGGCCGGATCTGCCGCCGGGGCCGAGTCCTTGCAGGACGTGATGAAGCGCCGCAACCTGTCCCAGCAGGACCTGCTGGCGGCGGCCAAGACCTATGTGCCGACGGGCAAGCGCGACGAGTTCGTCGCCTTCTCCTCCGGCGGTCAGTCCGGCCAGGTGATCGTGTATGGCATTCCCTCCATGCGCATCCTCAAGTACATCGGCGTGTTCACCCCCGAGCCCTGGCAGGGCTACGGCTACGACGAGGAATCCAAGGCGGTGCTGGCCCAGGGCAGGATCGACGGTCGCGACATCACCTGGGGCGACACCCACCACCCGGCCATGTCCGAGACCCAGGGCAAGTACGACGGCCAGTTCCTCTTCATCAACGACAAGGCCAATCCGCGCCTGGCGGTGATCGACCTGCGGGACTTCGAGACCAAGCAGATCGTCGCCAATCCCATCTTCCGCTCCGAGCACGGCGGCGCCTTCGTCACCCCCAATACCGAGTACATCATCGAGGCGGCCCAGTACGCGGCGCCCCTGGACAACAAGAAGTTCGTACCCCTGGAAGAGTTCAACGAGAAGTACCGGGGCGGCGTTACCTACTGGAAGTTCGACCGCAAGGAAGGCCGCATCCAGACCAAGGATTCCTTCTCCGTCGAACTGCCGCCCTACAGCCAGGATTTGTCCGACGCCGGCAAGGGCCCCTCCGACGGCTGGTCCTTCACCAACTCTTTCTGTTCCGAGCGCTATGTGGGCGGCATCGAGAAGGGCCGTCCGCCCTATGAAGCCGGCTGTTCCGCCAAGGACACCGACTACATGCACGTGGTGAACTGGAAGAAGGCCGCCGAACTGGTGGCCAAGGGCATGGCCAAGAAGATCAACGGCCACAACGTGCTCTCCATCGAGACGGCGGTGAAGGAAGGCATCCTCTTCCTCATTCCCGAACCCAAGTCGCCCCACGGCGTCATGGTCTCGCCGGATGGAAAATTCATCACCGTCTCCGGCAAGCTGGACACCCACGTCATCGTCTATTCCTGGGAGAAGATCCAGGCCGCCATCAAGGCCGGCAACTTCGAGGCCAAGGACGCCTACGGCATCCCGGTGCTGGGCATGAAAGAGACCCTGCACAAGACCGTGCAGGTGGGCCTGGGCCCGTTGCATACCCAGTACGACTCCAAGTCCTGCGTCGCCTATACCTCCCTCTACGTGGACAGCCAGATCGCCAAGTGGGACTACTGCGAGGGCCGGGTGCTGGACAAGATCGCGGTGCATTACAACGTGGGCCACCTGATGACCATGGAAGGCGACTCCATGGACCCCAAGGGCCGCTACCTGGTGGCCATGAACAAGCTCTCCATCGACCGCTTCACCCCGGTGGGCCCGCTGCATCCGCAGAATCACCAGCTGATCGACATCAGCAACGACAAGATGCAGCTCCTGTACGACATGCCCATCCCCCTGGGCGAGCCCCACTACGTCGTCGCCATCGATGCCGCCAAGCTGAAGCCCGGCGTGCGCTACAAGGTGGGCACCAACAGCCGCACCGATGCGCCCAGTGCCGGTGCCGTGCGGGCCGGTGAAGAGAAGACGGTGAGAAAGGGCAACAAGATCGAGGTCTTCGGCACCCTGATCCGCTCCCACATCACCCCGGAAACCATCGAGGCCGAGGTGGGCGACGAAATCACCATCCACCTGACCAACTTGGAACGGGCCCAGGACGAGACCCACGGCTTCACCGTCTCCACCTACAACGTCCACGCTTCCGTCGAGCCGGGCAAGACCGTCACGGTGAAACTGAAGGCCGACAAGGAAGGCGTCTATCCCTACTACTGCACCGAGTTCTGCTCCGCGCTGCACCTGGAAATGCAGGGCTACCTCCTGGTCAAGCCGAAGGGCTGGAAGGCGACCAAGACCGCTGGTGCCGAGAAGGCGATCTACAGCGAAGACGACTACAAGAAGCAGCTGAAGAAGGTGGCCGATACCCAGGCCGTCATCGATCAGGTGGTCGGCTACATCACCTCCGTGAATTACAAGGACTTCCCGGATGTGGTGAACATGATGGACGACGCCGTCGATCAGCTGAACAAGATCAAGGACGCCAAGGCCAAGCATGAAGACGCCGCCAAGAAGAAGGACTGGAACCAGGCCACCCTGTGGGCCGAGCAAGTCTGGCAGTACCAGGTGAAGGCAGCCGACCTCGGCCTGCGCGCCAAGACCTATCTGGAACAGAACGGCGCCCGCAAAGGCAAGTAGGCGGCGCCCGCCAAAGAGCTACACGGCAGCAGCACTACGGGGAACGGCCTTCGGGTCGTTCCTCTTTTTTTTGAGGTGGGGGCGGCGGCGGCTGCCCGTGCCGTCGCGACGAACGTTTCGTCACGGACCCGGCAAGCGTCCTTTATGCGGATTCGGCGGGAGGGGGAAATCAGGAGGGGAAAAAGTGCGGCGGGGCGCCCCGCTTCTGTGCCCTTAGCGGGGCAGCAGGCTGTCGATGATCTGGCCGAGGACGGCGATGGCCTTTTCCGTTGCCGGCGTCCACGGGTGGCCGTAGTTGAGGCGCAGGCAGTGACCGTATTCCCGCTTGGCGGAGAAGATGGGGCCGGGGGCGATGCTGATGCCCTGGTCCAGGGCCAGCCGGTGCAGCGCCAGGGTGTCCACGCCCGGGGGCAACTCCACCCAGAGGAAGTAGCCGCCGCTGGGCCGGGCCAGCCGGGTGCCGGCGGGGAAATGCCGCTCCACGGCACCGACCATGGCGATCTCCTGCAGGGAGAAGGTGCGGCGCAGGCGGCGCAGGTGGTTGTCGTAGCCGCCGTGCTTGAGGTATTCGGCCAGGGCGATCTGCACCGGCACCGTGGTGGCCAGGCTGGTGGTCAGCTTGAGGCGCTGGATCTTCTGGGTGAAGCGTCCGCCGGCCACCCAGCCGATGCGGTAACCCGGCGCCAGGGACTTGGAGAAGGAGGAGACGTGCAGCACCAGGCCGTGCCGGTCCTCGGCCTTGGCGTGGGCCGGCGCCTGGTCGCCGAAGTACAGTTCGGCGTAGACGTCGTCCTCGATCAGGGGCACCTGGTAGCGGGCCAGCAGGGCCACCAGCTCGGCCTTGCGGGCGTCGCTGAGGCTGCCGGTGATGGGGTTGGAGAAGTTCAGCATGCACAGGCAGGCCTTGATCGGATGCTGCCGCAGGGCATCCTCCAGGGCTGCCAGGCTGATGCCTTCCCGGGGATGGGTGGGGATTTCGATGACCTTCAGGCCGAGGCGCTCGATGGCCTGGAGATTGGCGTAGAAGGTGGGGGATTCGATGGCCACCAGGTCCCCGGGCCGGGTCACGGCCTGCAGGCAGAGGTTGAGGCCTTCCATGGCGCCGGAGGTGACGACGATTTCCTGGGGCGAGACGTTGGCGCCCCGGGAAAGGTAGCGCAGGGCGATCTGGCGGCGCAGTTCCTCGTTACCCGGCGGCAGGTCGGTGACTGTGGCCCGCGGGTCCAGGTGGCGGGCGGCGGCGGCGAGGCAGCGGCCCAGCTTGTCCAGGGGGTACAGCTCCGGGCTGGCGAAGCTGGAACCGAAGGGCACCACCGCCGGATTCTTGACGCTTTCCAGAATCTCGAAAATGAAGTCGCTGACGTCGAGGGCGGTGGATTGGCCCTGGGGCCGGGTCATTTCCGGTTCGGGCAGGGCCTGGCCCAGGCGGGCCCGGACGAAGTAGCCGGACTTGGGCCGGGCCTCGATCAGCCCCCGGCCTTCGAGCAGGTAGTAGGCCTGCAACACCGTCACCGGACTGACGTCGTGGATGCGGCAGGCCTGGCGCACCGAGGGCAGCCGGTCGCCGGCCCGCAGCAGGCCGTCGCTGATCAGCTTTTCCGTTTGCAGGGCGAGGGTCTGGTAGCGGCTCATGGCGGCCATGGTAATGAAGCGCCCCCCGTTCCGGAAAGAGGTGAATCAAATCCGGGAAAAAGCGGGGCCGGCAAAGAAAAAGGGCAGCTGCTGCTGCCCTTTTCAGGAGTCTGGCCAAGGTTTGGCAATCAGCCGCCCAGCTTGGCCTTGAGCAGGTCGTTCACCTGCTGGGGATTGGCCTTGCCCTTGGCCGCCTTCATCACCTGGCCCACCAGGGCGTTGAAGGCCTTTTCCTTGCCGGCCTTGTACTCGGCCACGTTGGCGGCGTTGGCAGCCAGCACCTCGTCCACCAGTTTCTCGATGGCGCCCGTGTCGGTGATCTGCTTCAGGCCCTGCTTCTCGATCACTTCGTCGGCGCTGGCGCCGTCGCCGTTCCACAGGGCCTCGAACACCTTCTTGGCGATGTTGTTGGAGATGGTGTTGTCGGCGATGCGGGCGATGAGGCCGGCCAGCTGGGCGGCGCTCACCGGAGAGGCGGCGATGTCCTTGTCCTCCTTGTTGAGGCGGGCGGACAGTTCGCCCATGACCCAGTTGGCGGCGCTCTTGGCGTTGGCCGCACCGGCGGCGGTCACCACGGCGTCGAAGTAGTCGGCCACTTCGAGGGAAGCGGTGAGGGCGGTGGCATCGTAGGCGGAGAGGCCCAGCTGCTCCATGAAGCGCTGGCGCTTGGCCTCGGGCAGCTCCGGCAGGGTGGCCTTGGTGCGCTCCACCCACTCCCGGGAGATGACCAGGGGCAGCAGGTCGGGATCGGGGAAGTAGCGGTAGTCGTGGGCGTCTTCCTTGGTGCGCATGACCCGGGTCTCGCCGGAATCCGGGTCGAACAGCACGGTGGCCTGCTGGATCTTGCCGCCGTCTTCCAGGGTGTCGATCTGCCACTGGATTTCGTAGTCGATGGCCTGCTGCAGGAAGCGGAAGGAGTTGAGGTTCTTGATTTCGCGACGGGTGCCCAGGGGCTCGCCGGGGCGGCGCACGGAGACGTTGGCGTCGCAGCGGAAGGAGCCTTCCTGCATGTTGCCGTCGCAGATGCCGATCCAGCGCACCAGGGCGTGCAGGGCCTTGGCGTAGGCCACGGCCTCGGCGGAGGAGCACATGTCGGGCTCGGTGACGATCTCCAGCAGGGGGGTGCCGGCCCGGTTGAGGTCGATGCCGGACTTGCCGTGGAAGTCCTCGTGCAGGGACTTGCCGGCATCCTCTTCTAGGTGGGCCCGGGTCAGGCGCACCACCTTCTCGTAAGCCTTGTCACCCTGGCCGACCTGGATGCGCACACCGCCGCCCACCACCACCGGCAGCTCGAACTGGCTGATCTGGTAGCCCTTGGGCAGGTCCGGGTAGAAGTAGTTCTTGCGGGCGAAGACGGACTTTGCCGCCACCTCGGCGCCGATGGAGAGGCCGAACTTGATGGCGCATTCCACGGCGCCCCGGTTCAGCACCGGCAGCACGCCGGGCAGGGCCAGGTCCACGGCGCTGGCCTGGACGTTGGGCTGGGCGCCGAAGGCGGTGGAGGAGCCTGAGAAAATCTTGGATTGGGTGGAGAGCTGTGCGTGGGTCTCGATGCCGATGACCACTTCCCAGTTGCGTGCGCTCATGTCGTTCTCGAAAGCAAAAATTCAAGCGTTAAAAACAGCTGCGGCGTTCCAGCTGGATGGGCCACAGGTAATCCACGGCCTCACCGCTGCATTGGGCCTGGCAGCCGTTGAAGGCCACCGTCACTTTCTTGTCCTGCTCCCACATGCGCACCGAGCAGCCGTCGGCGGCGGCCAGGCGCACCTGGGGCAGGGTTTCCACCTGGCGGAAGTCCTTCAGGGCGAACTGGCAGGAGCCCTTCTTCGGCACATCCACCTTGGCGGTGAAGCGTTTCACTTCGGCTTCCTTCACCTGCAGCTGGATGTTGCCCCGGTAGCCGGTGGGATCGCGGAAGGCGCAGTTGCCGGCGACGTTGAGGGGCCGGGTGGGAATGGGCTTCAGGTTGCGGCCGTTGAGGTGCTTAAGGGGCCGGCTGAAATCGTACTTGTCCGCCGGCGGCGGTTCGCTGGCCACGTTGTCCGGCAGAGGCTCGGCAGGGGGGGGCGGCGTGGCGCATCCGGCAAGGATCGTGGCGATGATGCCGCCAAGAACCAGTACCCATGCGCCGCGGCGACCAGGCAGCCCCATCCGCCTTACTCCAGGCCGGCGGGCGCGCGCCCGTGCCAGTCGGTGACCTGCTGGTAGCGGTGGGCGACGTTGAGCAGGCGGGCTTCGTCGAAGTAGTTGCCGATCAGCTGCAGACCCACCGGCAGGCCCTCGGCAAAGCCGCAGGGCAGGGACATGCCGGGCAGGCCGGCCAGGTTCACGGCGATGGTGTAAATGTCGGAAAGGTACATCTGCACCGGGTCGCCGGCCTTGTCGCCGAGCTTGAAGGCGGTGGAGGGGCTGGTGGGCCCCAGGATCACATCGCACTGCTTGAAGGCGGCGACGAAATCCTCGGCAATGAGCCGGCGGATGCGCTGGGCCTGCAGGTAGTAGGCGTCGTAGTAGCCGTGGGAGAGCACGTAGGTGCCGATCAGGATGCGGCGCTTCACCTCGGCGCCGAAGCCCTGGGCCCGGCTCTTGGCGTACATGTCGTCCAGGCTGTCGTACTCGGGGGCGCGATAGCCGTAGCGCACGCCGTCGAAGCGGGAGAGGTTGGAGCTGGCCTCGGCCGGGGCGATGACGTAGTAGGCCGGCACCGACAGCTTCATGTTGGGCAGGCTCACTTCCACCATCTCGGCACCGAGGGCCTTGTACTGCTCGATGGCGGCCTGGATGGCGGCCATCACGGCGGAGTCGCAGCCTTCGCCGAAGAACTCCTTGGGCAGGCCGATCTTGAGGCCGGCCAGGGGCTTGGCGGCAGCCGGGGCGTTCAGTTCCCGGGTGTAGTCCTCCACCGGGCGTTCCAGGCTGGTGGAATCCTTGGGGTCGAAGCCGGCCATGGCGTTGAGCAGCAGGCCGCAATCCTCGGCGGAGCGGGCCATGGGGCCGGCCTGGTCGAGGGAGGAGGCGAAGGCGATCATGCCCCAGCGGGAAACCACGCCGTAGGTGGGCTTCAGGCCGGTGAGGTTGCACAGGGCGGCGGGCTGGCGGATGGAGCCGCCGGTGTCGGTGCCGGTGGCGGCCGGCGCCAGACGGGCCGCCACGGCGGCGGCGGAACCGCCGGAGGAGCCGCCGGGAACGCGGCTCTGGTCCCAGGGGTTCTTCACCGGGCCGAAGAAGGAGGTTTCGTTGGAGGAGCCCATGGCGAACTCGTCCATATTGGTCTTGCCCAGATTCACGGCGCCGGCGGCGTCGAATTTCTGGATCACCGTGGCGTCGTAGGGGCTGACGAAGTTGGCCAGCATCTTGGAGCCGCAGGTGGTGAGCCAGCCCTCGGCGCAGAAGATGTCCTTCTGGGCCAGGGGGATGCCGGTCAGGGGGCCGGCGTCGCCGGCGGCGAGGCGGGCGTCGGCCGCCTTGGCCTGGGCCAGGGAGCGCTCCGGCTGGGTGGAGACGTAGGCGTTGATGGCCGGGTTGAGCCGGTTGATGCGGTCCAGATACAGCTGGGTCAGCTCGACGCTGGAGATCTTCTTGCCGGCCAGGGCCTGGGCGAGTTCTTTAAGGCTGGAATTGAGCATGGTCGGTAGGGAGCGAGTCGGGGGCAGGGGAGGGCGCGAAGCAAGGGCGCGGCAGCGCTCCCGCCTATTCGATGACCTTGGGCACCAGGTAGAGCCCGGCTTCGGTTTCCGGCGCCACGGCCTGGAAGGCGGCGCGGCGGTCGCTTTCGCTGACCACGTCGTCCCGCAGGCGCTGGGCCAGGTCCTGGGCGTGGGCCATGGGCTCGACCCCCTGGGTGTTCACGGCCTGCATTTCCTCGATCAGGGAGAAAATGCCGTTGAGGTGCTCGAGGGTGGTCTGGACTTCCGCTTCGGAGGTTTCGATGCGGGCAAGATGGGCGATGCGCCGGACCTGATCGGGAGTAAGGGACATGGGCTGGCTGGGGGTGAAAGCCGGCGAAGCGCCGGGTGATTAAATTCTAGGCAAAAACTTATGCTGCAAAGCGATATAAGGTATCATAAATCCCCTTCTCCCCGCTGTTTTACGGATTCAATACCCCATGTTCGGCTTTCTCCGCAGCTACTTCTCCAACGACCTGGCCATCGACCTGGGCACCGCCAACACGCTGATCTACGTGCGCGGTCAGGGCATCGTTCTCGACGAACCCTCCGTGGTCGCCATCCGCCTCGAAGGCGGACCCAACGCCAAGAAAACCATTCAGGCAGTCGGCAAGGAAGCCAAGCAGATGCTCGGCAAGACCCCCGGCTCCATCACCGCCATCCGCCCCATGAAGGACGGCGTGATCGCGGACTTCACCGTGACCGAGCAGATGCTCAAGCAGTTCATCAAGAAGGTCCACGATTCCCGCATGTTCTCCCCCTCGCCGCGCATCATCATCTGCGTGCCCTGCGGCTCCACCCAGGTGGAACGTCGCGCCATCCGCGAATCCGCCATCGGTGCCGGCGCCTCCCAGGTGTACCTGATCGAGGAACCCATGGCCGCGGCCATCGGTGCCGGCCTGCCCGTGGCCGACGCCACCGGCTCCATGGTGGTGGACATCGGCGGCGGCACCACCGAAGTGGGCGTCATCTCCCTGGGCGGCATGGTCTATGCCGGTTCCGTGCGGGTGGGCGGCGACAAGTTCGACGAAGCCATCATCAACTACATCCGCCGCAACTACGGCATGCTGATCGGCGAGACCACCGCCGAGAACATCAAGAAGGAAATCGGCTCCGCCTTCCCCGGCTCCGAAGTGAAGGAAATGGAAGTGAAGGGCCGCAACCTGGCCGAGGGCATTCCCCGCAGCTTCACCATTTCCTCCAACGAAATCCTGGAAGCCCTGACCGATCCCCTGAACCAGATCGTCTCCGCCGTGAAGAGCGCCCTGGAACAGACCCCGCCCGAACTGGGCGCGGACATCGCCGAGAAGGGCATGGTCCTGACCGGCGGCGGCGCCCTGCTGCGGGATCTGGACCGTCTGCTGATGGAAGAGACCGGCCTGCCCGTGATCGTCGCCGAGGACCCGCTGACCTGCGTGGTGCGCGGCTCCGGCATGGCGCTGGAAAAGATGGACAAGCTCGGCAGCATCTTCGCCTCCGAGTAAGGCCGCACCGGGTGAGGATGAGCATGGAACGGGAACGCCAGCCGATCCCCGACACCCCGCTCTCCTCCCTTCCCACCACCGCCCCGGCCAGTGCCGGGGCTTGGTTTTTTCCGCAGCCTTCGCGGCGCGGTCATGTAACCCCCCGGAAAGTCTGACGTGGCCGGCATCGACCACTCTCCACCGCCATTCTTCAAGCGCGGCCCGGCTCCCCTGGCCCTGCTCTCCCTCTATCTGGGCCTCTCCATCTCCCTGATGGTGCTGGACCACAAGTTCCATTACCTGGAATGGGTGCGCCAGGGCGTGGCGGTGTTCACCACTCCCCTGCAGATGCTGGCCCATGCGCCCTCCAAGGGCTTCTCCCAGGTGGACGAGTACTTCGCCAGCCTGATCTCCCTGCAGAAGGAAAACGACCAGCTCAAGCATACCCAGCTGGAGGCGGCCACCATCCTGCAGCGGCACCAGCACCTGGAGGCGGAGAACCGCCACCTGCGCGAGCTGCTGGGGGTCAAGGAGCGCCTGCCCACCGGCGGCCAGCTGGCCCAGATCCTCTATGCCGCCCGGGACCCCTTCTCCCGCCGCGTCATCGTGGACAAGGGCATGCAGGACAACGTGCTGGCCGGCCAGCCGGTGGTGGACCACCTGGGCGTCATCGGCCAGGTGACCCGGGTCTATCCCCTGCTTTCCGAAATCACCCTGATCACCGACAAGGACCAGGCCGTGCCCGTGCAGGTGGTGCGCAGCGGCCTGCGCTCCGTCGTCTTCGGCCTCGGCAACGGCCAGCTGGAGCTGCGCTACATGCCGGCCAACGCCGACGTGCAGAACGGCGACGTGCTGGTGACCTCGGGCCTGGACGGCATCTTCCCCGCCGGCTTCCCGGTGGCCAAGGTGGTGCACATGGAGCGGGACACCACCTACTCCTTCGCCCGCATCATCTGCGTCCCGGTGGCCGGGGTCGAGCATTTCGGCGAAGTGATGATCCTCAACCCGCGGGAGGCCCTGCCGCCCCGGCCGGCCGAGGCCTCCGCCACCCCGGCCGAAGGCGACAAGCCTGCCTCCTCCAAGGTGCGCCGCATCAAGCGCAGCGTCGGGAACTAAGCCATGCAGCCGACCTTTACCTCCTCCCGCATCCTGCTGCCGGTTCGTCCCTGGTTCATCACCCTGACCCTGGTGCTGGCCCTGCTGCTCAATCTGATGCCCACCGCCCACTGGCCCGGGGTGCCCGACTGGGTGGCCCTGGTGCTGTGCTTCTGGAGCGTGCGCGAATTCCGCAAGGTAAGCATGGGCTGGTCCTTCATCCTGGGCCTGGCCATGGACGTGGCCGACGGCAGCCTCATGGGCCAGCACGCCCTGGCCTACGTGCTGATGAGCTACATCGCCTCCAGCCTGTCCCGCCGCATCCTGTGGTTTCCCCTGCTGCAGCAGGCGCTGCAGGTCTTTCCCCTGTTGTTCATGGTGCAGGTCCTGCAGCTTGCCGCCCGCATGGCCACCGGTGCTGCCTTCCCCGGCTTCGGCTACCTGATCGGCCCCCTGGTGGCGGCCCTGCTCTGGGTTCCCGCCACCTACGTCCTGCTCCTGCCCCAGTACCAGCCCGTGGAGCGGGACGAGAACCGACCCATCTAAGCAGCAGGCCATGCGCTATACCGACCTCAGCAGTTCGGACCGGGAACAGGAGCAGTTCCGCTTCCGCCTTGGCTTCGCCGCCGGCATGGTGCTGCTGTGCTTCGTCATCCTCTTCGCCCGTTTCTTCTGGCTGCAGGTGGTGAAGCACGACTACTACTCCACCCGGGCCGAAGAGAACCGCATTTCCCTGGTGCCCATCATCCCCAACCGGGGCCTGATCGTGGACCGCAACGGGGTGGTGATGGCCCGCAACTATTCCGCCTTCACCCTGGAAATCACCCCCTCCCGCCTGCAGGAAGACCTGGAGACGGTGATCGAGCAGATCGGCACCCTGATCCCCATCACGCCCAAGGACAGGAAGCGCTTCAAGAAACTGATGGAGGAGTCGAAAAACTTCGAGTCCATCCCCATCCGCACCCGCCTTTCCGACGACGAGGTGGCCCGCTTTGCCGCCAACCGTTACCGTTTCCCCGGCGTCGAGGTGAAGGCCCGCCTGTTCCGCCAGTATCCCCTGGGGGACGTGGCTTCCCATGCCCTGGGCTACATGGGCCGGATCAACGACAAGGATCTGGAGACCATCGACAACGCCGAGCAGACGCCCAACTACAAGGGCACCGAGCACATCGGCAAGGCCGGCCTGGAGCAGAACTACGAGTTCCAACTGCACGGCGAGACGGGCTACGAGGAAGTGGAAGTGGATGCGGGTGGCCGGGCGGTGCGGGTGCTGTCGCGCACCGCACCGGTGTCCGGCAACAACCTGTCCCTGACCCTGGACTCCAAGCTGCAGGAGATCACCGAGCAGGCTTTCGGCAGCCGCCGCGGCGCCCTGGTGGCCATCGAACCGTCCACCGGCGGCATCCTGGCCCTGGTCTCCAAGCCCACCTACGACCCCAACCTGTTCGTGGACGGCATTCGCGGCGACGACTGGGACGGCCTCAACACCGACCCGGACAAGCCCCTGCTCAACCGGGCCATCTACTCGGCCTATCCGCCTGGCTCCACCTTCAAGCCCTTCATGGCCCTGGCGGCCCTGGTCCAGGGCAAGCGCACCCCCTCCCAGGCCATCGCCGATCCGGGCTATTTCAACTTCGGCGGCCATCAGTTCCGGGACGACAAGAAGGGCGGCCACGGCATGGTGGACATGTACAAGTCCATCGTCGAATCCTGCGATACCTACTACTACATCCTGGCCAACGACATGGGCATCGACAATATCGCCGCCTTCATGGGCCAGCTGGGCCTGGGCCAGCGCACCGGGGTGGACATCCAGGGCGAGAGCGAGGGCGTGCTGCCCTCCCAGGCCTGGAAGAAGCGCCGCTTCAAGAAGCCGGAGCACCAGAAATGGTATGCCGGGGAAACCATCTCCATCGGCATCGGCCAGGGCTACAACGCCTACACGCCGATCCAGCTGGCCCAGGCGGTGGCTACCATCGCCAACGACGGGGTCATGTACCGGCCCCATCTGGTGAAGTACATCACCAACAGCCGCAGCGGCGAGAAGACCATGGTGGAGCCCCAGCCCATCCGCGACCTCAAGCTCAAGCCGGAACACCTGGCGGTGATCAAGAACGCCATGGTCGGCGTGAACAAGGCCGGTACCGGGGCCCGGGCCTTCGCCGGCGCCGGCTACGAATCCGCCGGCAAGACCGGCACCGCCCAGGTGTTCAGCCTGAAGGGCGAGAAGTACGTGGAGGGCGCCACCAAGCACCACCTGCGCGACCACTCCCTGTTCATCGCCTACGCCCCGGCGGAGCAGCCCAAGATCGCCCTGGCGGTGATCGTGGAGAACGGCGGTTTCGGCGCCGCCGCCGCCGCCCCCATCGCGCGTATGGTGCTGGACTACTACATCCTCGGCAAGGTGCCCAAGGGCCCGGCCAACGAGGACGAGGAGGGCGACGATGGAGGCCATTAGGCGCTACTGGTACAAGGCCGTTGAGCACCTGGACGGCCCCCTGCTGACCATTGCCCTGGTGATCCTGGGCATCGGCACCGCCACCGTCTATTCCGCCACCTACATCGGCCTGAGCCGCATGGGGCCCCAGGCGGTGAACCTGCTGATCGCCTTTTCCGTGATGTGGATGGTGGCCCAGGTGCCGCCCCAGAAGCTGCTGCGCTTCGCCGTGCCCCTCTACGTGCTGGGGGTGATCCTGCTGCTGGCGGTGTGGCTGTTCGGCATCAAGGTGAACGGGGCCCGACGCTGGCTGCATGTCGGCGTCACCCGCATCCAGCCCTCCGAGATCATGAAGATCGCCATGCCCCTGATGCTGGCCTGGTACTTCCACAAACACGAGGCTGCCCTGCGCTGGCGTCATTACGCCACGGCCTCCATGCTGCTGCTGGTGCCGGTGGCCTTCATCATCAAGCAGCCGGACCTGGGCACCGCCATCCTGGTGCTGGCCGCCGGCTTCTATGTCATCTTCTTCGCCGGCCTGTCGTGGAAGGTCATCGTCGGCCTCATCGCCGCCGGCGCCGCTGCCGCGCCCTTCGCCTGGACCATGCTGCACGACTACCAGCGCAAGCGCATCCTGACCCTCATCGACCCCACCTCCGATCCTTTGGGGACGGGCTACCACATCATCCAGTCCACCATCGCCATCGGCTCCGGCGGCATTATCGGCAAGGGCTGGCTCAATGGCACCCAGACCCACCTGGAGTTCATCCCGGAAAAGCACACCGACTTCATTTTCGCGGTCTTCTCCGAGGAATGGGGCCTGATCGGCAACCTGGTACTGCTGCTCCTCTACCTGCTGCTCATTGGCCGTTGCATGATGATCGCCGCCAACGCCCCGACCCTGTCGTCGCGTCTCCTGGCCGGCGCCATCTCCCTCAACTTCTTCACCTACGCCTTCGTCAACATGGGCATGGTGAGCGGCATCCTGCCGGTGGTGGGGGTGCCCCTGCCCTTCGTCAGCTACGGCGGCACGGCCCTGGTGACCCTGTTCCTCGGCCTCGGTATCCTGATGAGCATCCACACCCATCGCATGCTGGTGAAGAAATGAAGCGTTCTCTCCTGCCGGGCCTGTGCGGCGCCTTCCTGCTGACCCTGCTGGCGGCCTGTGGCGGCCCGGCGCCGCGCCTCGAGCGGGCGCCGGAGGCCGGTGCCCGGCCGCCGGCCAAGAGCGGCATGAAGCCCAATCCCCTGGCCCGCCGGGGCGGCGGCTTCTACAAGGACGACGGCCTGCCCGAGGAAATTCCCGAGAACATCGACGACATTCCCGATGCCGAACCCCGCTGGGAGCCCCTGCACCGCTTCGCCAACAGGCCCTACGTGGTGCTGGGCAAGGAATACGTGCCCATGACCCGGCTCCAGCCCTACAAGGTGCGCGGCATCGGCAGCTGGTATGGCAAGAAATTCCACGGCCAGAAGACCTCCATCGGCGAGCCCTACGACATGTTCGCCATGACCGCGGCCCACCCGACCCTGGCCATTCCCTCCTACGCCCGGGTCACCAACGTGGCCACCGGCAAGTCGGTCATCGTGCGCATCACCGACCGGGGCCCCTTCCATGCCGACCGGGTGATCGACCTCTCCTTCACCGCCGCCTACCGCCTCGGCTACGTGGCCAACGGCAGCACCGCGGTGGAAGTGGAATCCATCGTCCTCGAACCCGGCGCCACCTATGCCGCTGCGCCGGCCCTGGAAGTGGCTGCCATCAAGCGCCAGACGGCACGCCAGGAAGCCCGCCCGGCACCGACGCGGGAGGAGCGGGACCCCATCGCCGAAATGGCCATGGCGGCCCAGGCCCAGGACGAGCCGGCCGCCGCGCCGGCGGCGGCACCCGCCCCGGCAGCCGTCGCCGGCGTCGGCAATGTCTTCCTGCAGCTTGGCGCCTTCTCCAGCCAGGACAATGCGGAAAGCCTGAAGGCCAAGCTGGCCCGGGAACTGGACTGGCTCACCGACGCCATCCAGATCCAGAGCAAGGGCGGCATGCACCGCATCCACGTCGGCCCCTACCGGGACCGCATGGAGGCGGACAAGGTGGCCGAGCGCATCCGCCTGGCCCTGGGCTTCAAGCCCACTTTCGTCACTCGCTGATCAGGCGTTGCGCCTGGCCAGGTAGGCGGCGAACTCGTCCGCCGGCATGGGGCGGCCGAAGTGAAAGCCCTGGGCCTCGTCGCAGCCGTGGCGGTGCAGGATCTCCAGCTGCTCCGCGGTTTCCACCCCCTCGGCGATGACCCGCAGGCGCAGGCTGTGGCCCATGCTGATGATGGCCACGGCGATGGCCTGGTCGTCCGCATCGGCAACGATGTCGCGGACAAAACTCTGGTCGATCTTCAGTTTGTCGATGGGAAAACGCTTCAGGTAGGAGAGGCTGGAATAGCCCGTGCCGAAGTCGTCGATGGACAGCATCACCCCCATTTCGTCCAGGCGGCGCAGGCAGCGCACCGTGGCTTCCGCATCCTCCATCACCGTGCGTTCCGTCAGTTCCAGCTCCAGATAGCGCGATTCCAGGCCGGTGCGGCGCAGCAGCTCGGCCACGCTCTCGTGCAGCTCGCTCTGGCGCAGCTGCACCGCCGAGAGGTTCACCGCCACGGGGATGGCCGGCAGGCCGGCCTCCTGCCAGGCCCGGTTCTGACGGCAGGCCTCGTACAGCACCCAGTCGCCGATGGCGCCGATGAGGCCCGAATCCTCGGCCACGGGAATGAAACGGGCCGGTGGCACCATGCCCAGCTCCGGGTGCAGCCAGCGCACCAGGGCCTCGGCGCCGATGACCCGGCCGCTGCCCATGTCCACCTGGGGCTGGTAGTGCAGCACGAATTCCTGCCGCTCCACCGCCTGGCGCAGGGCGTTCTCCAGCACCAGGCGCTCGAAGGCCAGCACGTTCATTTCGGCGGTGAAAAACTGGTAGGCGTTGCGCCCCGATTCCTTGGCCTGGTACATGGCCGTGTCGGCGTTCTTCAGCAGGCTCTGGAAGTCCCGGGCGTCGTGGGGAAAGAGGCTGATGCCGATGGAGGGGGTGACGGTGAGCTGGTGGCCGTCGATGACGAAGGGCTGGGCCACCCGGTCGATGATCTTGCGCGCCACCTGGGAGGCCCCGTCCAGCTGGGCGTCGGCCAGCACCACCACGAATTCGTCGCCGCCCAGGCGCGACACCGTGTCCGAATCCCGCACGCAGCCCTTGAGGCGCTGGGCCACGGACTGCAGCAGGCGGTCGCCGGTGAAGTGGCCGAGGGAATCGTTCACCGTCTTGAAATTGTCCAGGTCGATGAAAAGCAGGGCCAGGGTCTCCTGTTCCCGCTCGGCGGCGGCCAGGCACTGGCTGACCCGGTCGTGCAGCAGGGTGCGGTTGGGCAGGCCGGTGAGTTCGTCGAAATAGGCCAGCTGGTGGATGCGGTCCTCCTGCCGGCGCTTTTCCGTGATGTCCTCCTTCACCGCGACGAAATGGGTGATGCGCTGGTTGTCGTCGGTGATGGGGGAGATGGTGGCGTGTTCCCAGTACAGCTCGCCGTTGCGCCGCCGGTTGTGGAACACCCCTTCCCACTGGCCGCCGCTGGCGATGGTGGACCACAGCTCCTGGTATACCTCCAGGGGCGTCTCGCCGGACTTGAGCACGCTGGGCTTGAGGCCCACCGCCTCCTCGGCGCTGTAGCCGGTGGTGCGGGTGAACTTGGGATTGACGTACTCGATGACGCCGTTGGTGTCGGTGATGACGATGGTGGCCGGGCTCTGCTCCACCGCCCGGGAGAGCTGGCGCAGTTGCAGTTCGGCGCGCTTGCGCTCGGTGGCGTCCTCGACGATGGCGATGCCCCCCAGCAGCTGGCCGCTCTGGTCCAGCACCGGCGCCGCCACCAGGGAAACCCACAGCTGGCGGCCGCTGAGGCTGGCGCGGTATTCGCCCTCGAAGCGCCCGGTGCGGCCCTCCAGCACTGCCGCCAGGGCCGGCAGGGGGCGCTGGTCCTGCAGCTTGGCCATGTCCAGGTCATGTAGCCGCTCCAGGGGGACGCCGATGATGTTGGCGAACTGCTGGTTGCTGTAGGTGATGTGCAGCTCGGTGTCGTAATGGATGATGCCCGTGGGACAGAACTCCAGCAGGCGCAGGTAGCGCTCCTCCAGGGAGTGCAACTGGGCCTGGCTCTGGCGCAGGGCCGCGTGCTCCAGGGCCAGGCTTACCAGGTTGGCCAGGGCCACGCCCAGCAGGCGCTGTTCCTCGTTCCAGGGCCGGGCCGGCTCCGCCTGCTCGTGGCAGAGAACGCCGGCCAGGCGCCCCTGCTGGCGCACCGGGTAGTCGAGCAGGGCGCCGATGCCATGGGGCGTCAGGTAGGCGTCGTTGAGGTCCCGGGTGGCCGGGTGGTGCAGGGCGTCGTCGGCGACGATGGGCTCGCCGCTTTCCAGGGCGGCGAAGTAGGCCGGGCAGTCGGCTTCCTGCAGGCGCTGGCCGCTGCTGTGGCAGCCGCCAGCCCGTTCAAAGAGATCGGCGCAGCGGATGGTGCGCTGGCTGTCGTCGAACAGCCAGATGCCGACCCGGTCCACGCCGAGCAGCCGGGTGGCGGTTTCGGTGAGGTAGGGGTAAATCTCCTCCAGCCCGGCCTGGGCCAGAAACTCGGCCCGGCTCAGGCGCTCCAGCCAAGCAGCCCGGGACGGTGCGCCCGGCCGGGGGCCGGCGGCGCACTGCTCTGTCTCGGGAAAAGCTGGCCAGGGGGGATGGGGGGGAAACGGCATCGGCGACTACCTCCATCGCCCCATGATGCCTGCCGCATCGTGAAATCTGCCTTGCGCTGGATCAAATCAACCCGGCGCCGGGTTCAGATGGAATCCTTGCCCGGCATGGTCTTGAAGATGAAGGCGGCCCGGTCCACCGGCGTCACCCATACCAGGCCGTCGCCGATCTGGCCGGTCTGGGAGACGGCGATGATGCGGTCCACGATCACCGTGGCCAGGTCGTCGTCGGCGATGATCTCGATGCGCACCTTGGGGGTGTAGTCGGTCAGCTCTTCCTTGATGTTGTGCGGCACGTGGCGGGAGGGCGCGCTGCAGCCCTCCGCTTTGCTCACCGTCATGCCGGGAAAGCCCGGGATGTCCCGCAGGGCCTCGCGCAGGGCGGGCAGCTTGTTGGGGCGCACTACGGCCTTGATTTCCTTCATCGGTGCGTCTCCTTACAGTTAGGCTTCCACCGGTTCTTCGTCGAACCAGCGGTAGAGGGTGGGCAACACCACCAGGGTCAGCAGGGTGCAGGTGATGAGGCCGCCGATGACCACGATGGCCAGGGGGCGCTGCACTTCGGAACCGGGGCCGGTGGCGAAGAGGAAGGGAATGAGGCCGAGCATGGCCACCGTCGCCGTCATCATCACCGGGCGGAAGCGCAGGATGGCGCCCTTGGTCACCGCTTCGTCCAGGCTGGCGCCTTCCTGGCGCAGGCTGCGGATATAGGATACCAGCACCACCCCGTTGAGCACGGCGATGCCCCACAGGGCGATGAAGCCCACCGAGGCCGGCACCGAGAGGTACTCGCCGGTCACCGCCAGGCCGATGATGCCGCCGATGGAGGCGAAGGGCAGCACCAGGATGATGAGGCTGGCCATGCGCAGCGAATTGAAGAGCAGGAACAGCAGGAAGAAGATGGCGCCGATGGTGATGGGGATGATGATGGTGAGGTGCCCCAGGGCCCGCTCCATGTTCTGGAACTGGCCCCCCCACTCCAGGTAGTAGCCTTCCGGCAGCTTGATCTTCTCCGCCACCTTCTGCTGCAGTTCGGCGACGAAGCTGCCCAGGTCCCGGTCCTTCACGTTCACGCCGACCACGATGCGGCGCTTGGCCGTCTCCCGGCTGATCTGGGCCGGACCGTCGGCCAGGCGGATCTCCGCCAGGGCTTCCAGGGGCACCTGGGCGCCGCCGGGGGCGCTGACCAGGATGTGGCGGATGGCCTCCACGTCGTTGCGGAATTCCTTGGGCAGGCGCACGGTGGCGGAGAAGCGGCGTTCGCCCTCATAGACGTCGGTGGCCACCTTGCCGCCGATGGCGGTCTCGATCACGTCGTGCACGTCGGCGGCGTTGAGGCCGAGGCGGGCGATGGCCTGGCGGTCGATCTCGATGATCAGGTACTGCTGGCCGGAGATGCGCTCCACCCGCATGTCCTGGGCGCCCTGGATGGACTGGGCCACCTTGGCGATTTCCTCGGCCTTCTTCTTCAGGGTGTCCAGATCGTCGCCGAAAACCTTGACGGCGATGTCGGAACGGACCCCGGTGACCATTTCGTCCACCCGGTCGGAGATGGGCTGGGCCATGACGATCTGCACCCCGGGCAGGGCCTTCAGCTTGTCGCGCATGGCCTCGGCGATGTCGTCCTGGTTCCAGCCGGAGGGCCATTCGCTGCGGGGCTTGAGGCTGACGATGGGGGTGGATTCGTTGGGGCCCTGGGGGTCGGCCGGGGATTCGCCGCGGCCGACGCCGGAGACGGCGGATTTGACCCCCGGCACTTCCATCACCAGCTTCATGGCCTGCATTTCCATCTTGATGGATTCATCCAGGGAAATGTTGGGCACCCGGTTGATGCCCGGCACCACGGAGCCTTCCTTCATCTCCGGGATGAAGGCGGTGCCAAGGAAGGGCAGGATGGCCAGGGTGGCGACGAAGACGCCGACGCACAGGGTCACCGTCTTCCTGCCGTTGGCCAGGGACCAGTTGAGCATCTTCAGGTAGGGCTTCTTCATGGCGGCGATGGCCCGGGTGTCGTGGTCGCCCTGGCCCGGCGGCACCTTCAAGAGGTAGGAGCAGAGCACCGGCGACAGGGTCAGGGACAGCACCAGGGAGACGGCCAGGGCGATGGCGATGGTGTAGGCGAGGGGGGCGAACATCTTGCCCTCCATGCCCTGCAGGGTCATCAGGGGCAGGAACACCAGGATGATGATGCCGACGCCGAAGATCACCGGCGTCGCCACTTCCTTGACCGCGTTGAAGATGATGCGGATACGCGATTCCCCCGTCTCCGCCTTGCGCCCCAGGTAGGCGAAGGCGTTTTCCACCACCACCACCGAGCCGTCCACCATGAGGCCGATGGCGATGGCCAGGCCTCCCAGGGACATCAGGTTGGCCGAGAGGTTGATCTGGTTCATGGCCATGAAGGTGAGCAGGGGCGTCAGCACCAGGGTGGCGACGACGATGATGGAGGAGCGCAGGTCGCCGAGGAACAGCAGTAGCACCACCACCACCAGGAAGACGCCTTCGATCAGCACCTTGGTCACGGTCCACAGGGCCGCATCCACCAGCTCGGAGCGGTCGTAGTAGGGCACGATCTTGAGGCCGCCGGGCAGCATGTCCTTGTCGTTGATCTCCTTCACCCGCTCCTGGATGCGGCCGACGATCTGCTTGGCGTTGCCGCCGGCCAGCATCATCACCACGCCGCCCACGGATTCGGTGACGCCGTTCTTCACCAGGGCGCCCTCGCGCACCGCGTGGCCCAGGTCCACCGTGGCCACGTCGCGGATGTACACCGGCACCCCGTCCCGCTCCTTCAGCACGATGGAGCGGATGTCGTCCAGGTCCCGCACCAGGCCCACGCCGCGGATCAGGTACTGCTCGGCGTAGTGGGGCAGCACGCCGCCGCCGGAGTTGGCGTTGTTGCGGCCCACGGCCTGGTACACGTCGGCCACGGTGAGCTTGAAGTGCCGCAGCTTGTCCGGGTTCACCAGCACCTGGTACTGCTTGACGAAGCCGCCCTGGGAGTTGATTTCGGCGACGCCGGAAATGGAGCGCAGCAGGGGGCGCACCACCCAGTCCTGGGCGACGCGGCGCTGGGTCAGCTCCTCCGGCGTCAGGGCCCGCTCGCCGTCGTCGCCCCGCTCCAGGGTGTACTGGTAGATCTCGCCGAGGCCGGTGGAGACGGGGCCGAGCACCGGGGTGATGCCCTCGGGCAGGCGCGAACCCACTTCCAGCAGGCGTTCCATGACCAGCTGGCGGGCGAAGTAGACGTTGGTGCTGTCGGTGAACACCAGGGTGATGAGGGAGAGGCCCGGCTTGTTCAGGGAACGCATCTCCGTCAGGCCGGGCAGGCCGGTCATGGCGATTTCCAGGGGCACCGTGGCGAAGCGCTCCACCTCCTCCGGCGAGCGGCCGGGGGCCTCGGTGGCGATCTGCACCTGGATGTTGGTGACGTCGGGGAAGGCATCCACCGACAGCTTGCGCGCAGCGTTGAGGCCGAACACCAGCAGGGCGACGGCGATGACGACGACGATCAGGCGTTGTTTGAGGGCGGCGCGAATCAGGGATTCGATCATGACATTCCTTCGATGCCCGGAAAGGCAATCAGCAAGCCACTCTCCAGCATGTGTATGTGAAGAGTGGCGTCTTTACTGCGTTGTGGCGATGCAGCCTGTGAAAACCGGGGCCGGGGCTCAGCTGCCCTCCAGCTCCTTGCGCTTGCGTTCGTTGTTGAGGTGGAAGGCGCCTTCCACCACCACCACTTCGCCTTCCTTGAGGCCGGACTGCACCGGCCGCACGCCGCCGGCTTCGGCGCCGAGGATGACCGGGGTCAGGCGGTACTGGCCGGGAGCGACCTGGACGAAGACGTGCTCGTTGTTGTCCTCCCGCACCACGGCGGCGGCGGGCACGGCCAGCTTGGGCATGGCCTTGCCGGCGATGAGCATGGTGGCCAGCATGGCCGGCTTGAGGCGGCGGTCCGGGTTTTCCACTTCGGTGCGCACCAGAACGGTGCGGGTTTCCGGGTTTAGGGTGTCGCTGATGTAGATCAGCCGGCCGGTGAGCTTTTCGCCGGCCAGGGAGGGAATGTCCAGTTCCACCGACTGGCCGGTGCGCACCAGGGCGGCCTGCTGTTCCGGCACGTCGGCCACGGCCCACAGGCGGGAAAGGTCGGCCACGGTGAACAGGGCGTCGGCCGGTTCCACCACCTGGCCCTGGGTCACCTTGCGTTCCACCAGGGTGCCGGGAATGCTGGCCACCACCGGGGTGAGGGAGTTGATGGTGCCGCGGCTGGCGAGGGAGGCGATGTCCCGGGGCGCCATGCCCAGCACCCGCAGCTGGTCTTCCGCCGCCTGGCGTTCGGCCTGGGTCACGGCGGCTTCGCTTTCCCGGCGCTGCAGTTCGGCCTTGCCGATGACGTCGGCGGCGAAGAGGTGCTGGGCCCGCTCCACGTTGTTCCGTTCCAGGCTGGCCCGGGCGTTGGCCTTGAGGAAGGTCAGCTGGGCTTCGCCGAGGACGGTGGAGTTGATGATGGCCAGGGGCTCGCCGGCCTTCACCTCATGGCCGAGCTGGCCGCTGATCTGGGTGACGCGGCCGGTGACGGTGGCGCCGATGCGGGCGATACGCTGCTCGTCGAAGTCCAGGCGGCCGGCCACGCGCAGGGTCTCGCTGACCGGCACGCTGCCCACCGGCGCCAGCTTCAGCTGGGCCTGCAGGGCTTCCGGCGCGGTCACCAGATTGGGGTCGGTGGGGGCGGCGGCGACCGGGGCCGGCTCCTTGCCGCAGGCCGTCAGCAGGCTGACGCCGGCGGCCAGGAGCAGGGCGGTGAAGGCGGGGGCGAGGCGGCGCGCGCTACGCGGGGACTGGGGGGCGGGGGCGGACATCAGTGCTTTTCCTCTTGGGCGGGAGCGGTCAGGGCGCCGGTGAGACGTTCGATGTCCACGGCGGCGGCCCGCAGTTCATAGCGGGCGGCGATCAGTTCGTTGCGGGCGGCCCGGTACACCCGCTGGGCGTCCAGGTAGTCGAGAATGCCGCGCTCGCCGAAGCGGTAGGCCGATTCGGCCACCTTGAGGGCGGCTTCGGCCTGGCGCACGATGCCCTGCTCCAGGGCATTGACCTGGGCGGCGGCGATCTGGTGCTGCTGGTAGGCGTTTTCCAGGGCCTGGCCGAGACCGAATTCCATCTGCTCGAGCAGGTTGCGGGCCCGGGAAAGATTGGCGCTGGCCTCGCCCACGGGGCCGGAGCGGCGGTCCCACAGGGGAATGGTGACGGCGATGCCGACGCGGGAGGTCTTCAGGTCCGGCTCTTCGTCGCTGCTGGCCTTGAGCGCCACTTCCGGGGTGCGCATGCGGCGCTGCAGGTCCAGCTGGTGTTCGGCCTGGGTCAGCTGGGCCCGGGCCTGGGCCAGGTCCGGGCTGCGCTGCAGCAGGGTCTGGCGCAGTTCGGGCAGGCTGCCCACGTTGAGGGGCAGCTGGGTGGTGGCCGGTACTTCGAAGTCCGCCGGCAGGCCGGTGCCAACATTGCGGCGCAGGGCGGCCTTGGCCTGGGTCAGGCGCAGCAGGGTGCTCTGGGTCACCTTCTGGGCATTGAGCAGTTCCGCATCGGCCTTGATCAGCTCGTAGCGGGGCGCCTCGCCGACGCCGACCCGTACGCTGACCCGGGTGCGGATGGCTTCCATGAGGGCCTGGTCTTCCTGGGCCGCCTTCAGCTCGGCCTGGCGCCGCAGCACCTCGTAGTAGCCCAGCTTCACGCTGGCCAGCACTTCATGCTCGTAGCCCCGGCCGGCGGCGCTGGTGGCTTCCAGATTGGCGCTGGCGGCGTCGATGCGGGCCGAACGCACCCAGGGCAGGTCCAGGCGCTGGGTGAAGGTCATGGTCTTGACGTTGCCGGGATTGGCGCCCGCTACCCGGGCCTTGGCGTCGCCGCTCTGGTATTCGATCTCCGGGTTGGGGAAGGCGCCGGCGGTGGTGACGCCGGAGCGGGCCGCCTCCACCGCGTCGCGGGAGGCCTGCAGGCCCCGGTTGCCGGAGCGGGCCAGTTCCAGCAACTGGTCGAGGGAATAGACATCGGCCAGCGCGCTGCCGCACAGCAGCAGTCCCAGCAGGGAGAGGAGAGCGATCTTGGTTTTCATGGGGTTGTCTCAGCAAAGGCCATGCCACAGGGCACAACCATGCCCCGGGCGCGCTCCATGAGGAGCGTAACCGATCCAGGACTTCTCAGGGAATGCCGTCAGGATGCGGCGATGGGGGGCGAATCCGCCGGGGTGTCACGCCAGGGTCAGAAACCTGACCGAAAACTGACACGGGCGAGTATAACGCACCGCCCAGGTGCATCGTGTCAGTGAGTTCACTTACTGCGGCAAGTCCCTAAGATCGGCAGGTTACGGCCGGTCCCGGCCGGAAGGGCCAGCCCGGCTGCGCTATAATCAAGCGCTTTTCTCCCGCTGGAGCCTGACCGGCATGTCTGACCGAATTTCCCGCCGCTTCTCTTCCGTTTTCCGTGCATCCGTCCTTGCCGGCTGCGCTTCCCTGCTGCTGGCCGGCCCCGCCGGCGCCCAGCAGATGCCTCCGGCCCCCGGCATCGCCGCCAAGGCCTGGCTGTTGGTGGAATTCGGCTCCGGCCAGACCCTGGTGGCCGAAAACGCCGACCAGCGCGTCGATCCCGCCTCCCTGACCAAGCTGATGACGGCCTACCTGACCTTCTCCGCCCTCAAGCAGGGCGTGCTGAAGCTGGACCAGGGCGTGCCCGTCACCGAGAAGGCCTGGCGCACCGGCGGCTCCAAGATGTTCATCAAGGTGGGCACCCAGGTGCCGGTGGAAGACCTGATCAAGGGCATGATCGTGCAGTCCGGCAACGACGCCTGCGTCGCCCTGGCCGAGGCCATCGCCGGCTCCGAGGAGCGCTTCGCCCAGATGATGAACCAGGAGGCGGCCCGCCTGGGGATGAAGAACACCCACTACATGAACGCCACCGGCCTGCCCGATCCGGAGCACTACGCCACCGCCCGGGACCTGGCCACCCTGACCACCGCCATCATCCGCGACTTCCCCACGGAGTACGCCAAGTACTACTCCATGAAGGAATTCCGCTACAACAACATCACCCAGCCCAACCGCAACCGCCTGCTGTGGGCCGATCCCACGGTGGACGGGGTGAAGACCGGCCACACCGAATCCGCCGGCTACTGCCTCATCTCCTCCTCCAAGCGCGGGCCCCGGCGCCTGCTCTCCGTCCTGCTCGGCGCCGAGAGCGACGGCATGCGCGCCCAGGAATCCCTCAAGCTGCTCAACCACGGCTTCCAGTATTACGACGCCGTCTCCCTGTACACCAAGAACCAGACCGTGTCCGAGCTGAAGGTGTTCAAGGGCAAGGACAACACCGTCCGCGCCGGCTTCCAGAACGACTTCATCCTGGCCGTGCCCAAGGGCTACTCGAGCCGGATCCAGGCCCAGCTGGAATCGAAGCAGCCCCTGGTGGCCCCGGTGAGCCAGGGCCAGGTCATCGGCACCATGAAGGTCAGCCTGGACGGCAAGCCCTACGGCGAATACCCGGTGGTGGCCCTGGACGCCGTGCCCGTGGCCGGCATCCTGGGGCGCGGCATCGACAGCATCAAGCTGTGGTTCAAATAAACCGCTCCCCTAGCTGACGGAGGGAACATGCTGGCCTACCTCAACGGTAACTACCTGCCTCTGGACGAGGCCCGCATTTCCCCCATGGACCGGGGCTTCCTCTTCGGCGACGGCGCCTACGAGGTGATCCCGGTCTATTCCCGCCGTCCCTTCCGCCTGCAGCAGCACCTGGAGCGCCTGGAGCGCACTCTGGCTGCCCTGCAGCTGGCTAATCCCCTCTCCAAGGAGCAATGGGCGGAGGTGGTGCAGCGTCTGGTCGATGACCACGGCAGCGAGGACCAGGGCGTCTACCTGCAGGTGACCCGGGGTGCCGCTCCGGTGCGGGACCAGGCCTTCCCCAGGCCGGCCGTGACCCCCACCGTTTTCGCCTACGCCGACCGCCTGCCGACGCCATCCGCCGAACTGCTGGCCGTAGGGGGCACCGCCCTCACCGCCGAGGATTTCCGCTGGCTGCGCTGCGACCTGAAGACCGTCTCCCTGGTGGCCAACGTGCTGCTGCGCCAGCTTTCCGCCGCCGCCGGCTGCACGGAGACCATCCTGCTGCGGGACGGCCTGGTCATGGAAGGCTCCGCCTCCAACGTGCTGGTGGTGCAGGACGGGGTGATCCTGGCGCCGCCCAAGAGCAATCTGATCCTGCCCGGCGTCACCTACGACGTGGTGCTGGAACTGGCGGCGGCCAACGGCATTCCAACCCAGGTACGTCCGGTGGCAGAAGCGGAACTCCGCAGCGCCGACGAGGTCTGGGTCACATCCTCCACCAAGGAAGTGCTGCCCATCACCCGCATCGACGACGCCCCCGTGGCCGACGGCAGGCCCGGCCCCCTGGCCGCCCGCATGAATGCGCTGTACCAGGACTTCAAGAATCAGGTGATGCGCCGCGCCGACGCCTGAGCCGAATCGAGCAAGAGAACACCATGAGCCAGACCCCAGCCAATCCCGACAATCCCCAAAGCCGGCAGGAAACCCTGCTCGAATTCCCCTGCGCCTTCCCCCTCAAGATCATGGGCAAGATGGAAGTGGATTTCGCCCAGACCATCCTCACCGTGGTGCAGAAGCACGATCCGGAATTCGACGGCGCCTCCATGGAAATGCGTCCCTCCAGCAAGGGCACCTACATCTCCCTGACCTGCACCGTCACCGCCACCTCCAAGGAGCAGCTGGACAACCTGTATCGGGAATTGTCCGGCCACCCCCTGGTGAAGGTGGTGCTGTAAGCGGCGGCGGACGGACCTAAGTGATTTCCCCGCTGGTCATCCGCGAACTGGGTCGGGCAGACTACGTGCCCACCTGGGAGGCGATGCAGGCCTTCACCGCCGCCCGCACCCCGGAAACCCCGGACGAGCTGTGGCAGGTGGAACATCCGCCGGTCTACACCCTGGGTCAGGCGGGCAAGCCGGAACACGTGCTGCGGGACATCGGCATTCCCCTGGTGAAGATCGACCGGGGCGGCCAGGTCACCTACCACGGCCCCGGCCAGGCGGTGGTGTACCTGCTGCTGGACCTGCCCCGGCGCAACCTCAAGGTGCGGGAGCTGGTGAGCCGCATCGAGCAGGCGGTGATCGACCTGCTGGGCGAATACGGCGTCAATGCCGAGCGCCACGACGGTGCCCCCGGCGTGTACGTGGGCCCGGCCAAGGTGGCGGCCCTGGGCCTGCGCATCCGCAACGGCCGCAGCTACCACGGCGTCAGCCTCAATGTGGACATGGACCTGTCGCCCTTCCAGGCCATCAACCCCTGCGGGTATGCCGGCATGCCGGTGACCCAACTGAAGGACCTGGGCGTGGCCCGGACCCTGCCACAAGCAACGGCGGACCTTACCCGGCATCTCGTGGCACAACTGGAGAAGACTCAATGAGCAGCGAACGCGGCGTCAAGCAAAAAGGCGAACTGAAGACCGCCCGGATTCCCATCAAGATCGTGCCGGTCGAAGAGACGCTGAAAAAGCCCAGCTGGATCCGCGTCAAGGCCGGCAACGACGCCGGCCGCTTCGGCGAGATCAAGCAGCTGCTGCGGGAACAGAAGCTGCACACCGTGTGCGAAGAGGCCGCCTGCCCCAACATCGGCGAATGCTTCGGCCGCGGCACCGCCACCTTCATGATCCTGGGCGACATCTGCACCCGCCGTTGCCCCTTCTGCGACGTGGGCCACGGCAAGCCCCTGCCCCCCGATCCCCTGGAGCCGGCCCACCTGGCCGAATCCGTCTCCAAGCTCAAGCTCAAGTACGTGGTCATCACCAGTGTGGACCGGGACGACCTGCGGGACGGCGGCGCCCAGCACTTCGTGGATGTCATCAAGGCGGTGCGAGAATCCTCCCCCAAGACCACCATCGAGACCCTGGTGCCCGACTTCCGCGGCCGCCTGGAAGTGGCGGTGGACGTGCTCGGCCAGGGCCTGCCCGACGTGCTCAACCACAACCTGGAAACCGTGCCCCGCCTCTACAAGCAGGCCCGTCCCGGCGCCGATTACGAACACTCCCTGCAGTTCCTCAAGCAGTTCAAGGCCCGCTATCCCCAGGTGCCGACCAAGTCCGGCCTGATGGTGGGCCTGGGCGAGACCGATGAGGAAATCCTCGAAGTCATGCGCGACCTGCGGGCCCACGACGTGGAACTGCTGACCATCGGCCAGTATCTGGCCCCCTCCAACCACCACCTGCCGGTGCAGCGCTACGTCCACCCCGACGTGTTCAAGATGTACGAGGAAAAAGCCAAGGAAATGGGCTTTTCCGGGGCCGCCTGCGGCGCCATGGTGCGCAGCTCCTACTGGGCGGACCAGCAGGCCCACACTGCCGGCGTGGTGTAAATTCCATCAATATTATGGACTGAATATTGATAATCTGGATTCTCTTGAGATATTTAGGACTGCGCAGTCAAACGTTACCGACTACAGAAGCCATTTCTGACAAGGCCACTCCGAGGGGAGTGGCCTTTTTTTGTAAATTTCAGGAAACGTACCCGTAAAGTAAGAAAGTGAGGGGCTAATTGAATGAGGTCATGCCTGTAGCTAATGGTGACCCTGAAAGCTGTCTGGGTAGGACGGTGCAACTTTTTTCCTCGCCATATCAGGGAATGGGGCTACAGATAAGCCCACCTCCCTGCCAACCCAAACGGCATGGCGGTTGGCTCTGACGGCATGGTGAGAGCTCAAAATCCGAGCAATACGATAGAATCGAGGACTTTTGGCTCTTTGTTTTCTCCGGAACAGCAACTATTTGAAGAGATGATGACAAAACAACGGAAGCTGAGAGCTATCAGCCTATTCAGTGGCTGCGGGGGCCTTGACCTCGGGTTTCACCAAGTTGGTTTCACGATTGAGGCAGCTTTTGACATAAATCCGGCCGCCGTAACTAGTTACAACCACAATATTGAGCCGACAGCTAGGATTCACGATCTGAGTAGCGAGGAGCCGTTACCTTACAAGGGAAAGGTTGATGTGCTGCTTGCGGGTTCTCCGTGCCAAGGTTTCTCCGTGGCGGGAAAGCGGGATTTGGAAGATCCCCGCAACTCCCTTCTTCTACGGGCGGGAAGATATGCATTGCAACTCCAGCCAAAGATTTTCTTGGCAGAAAATGTTCCAGGGGTCCTAAGTGGAGGGCACAAAACCTACTGGACAGCACTTGAAGAGCTGTTGCGTGGCGACGGCTATAGCACAACTACCATCAAGGTAAGCGCACTAGATTTTGGCGCTGCGCAGCAGAGAAACCGTATATTTATGATCGGTTGGAAGTCAAAGGCCCCGATTGACCTTACTTTCACTAAGGCTCCACATCGCTCACTCTTCGATGCGATTGGTAACCTAAGTGCTACCGCGCACAACCATGATATTGCACCCCTGAAAAAAAAGTCAGCTGACTACCTGATCTCACGAAAGATCGGAGTAGGGATGAAACTAAGCAACGTAAGGGATGGTGAGCGGGCTGTTCATACGTGGGAGATACCAGAAGTCTTTGGCCATACCACTCTACCGGAACGCGCTTTACTGACACGCATGATTAAATTGCGGAGACAAATTAGGGTGCGTGAAGTTGGAGATGCAGACCCAGTACCACTTACTACGTTGCATAAGGAGTTTGGTCCTCGAGTTGACCACTTGGTTTTCAGTCTGCTGCAAAAGGGATATTTGAAGCAAGTCGACGACTGTGTAGATTTGAGAAATACATTCAATGGTAAATATCGGCGTCTCGCATGGGAACGGCCGAGTTACACCGTTGATACCTACTTTGGGAATCCGAGATATTTCCTTCACCCCACCGAGCATAGGGGGTTTTCTGTACGTGAGGCTGCCAGAATCCAAGGGTTTCCCGATGATTTCAAGTTTCTGGGCAGTGAGCAGCAAAATTTCCAGATGATTGGTAATGCTGTTTCCCCATTAGTCGCTCGCGGGTTGGCTCAAGTGATAAAGGATGGCTTGCTGGCTTAAATCCATGCATACGAGCAAACAATTCCTCTTGATGCCGAGAACCAAACTTCCGCTTACTAAGCCAAATTTATGATTGTCGTTGGGATTGGAAGGGAGGGCGAAGGAATTTCCGGGTAACGGCGCTACCAACTACCAATGATCGTACTTAGAAGTAGAGATTATTCCCCGATAGCTTAATGCAATATCCGTAAGCTTCTGGGATGCCCTCGGACCGGCGCAAGCCGATGGAGTAGTCGAAGTGGTAAGCCTTCGGTTGTGTATAGAGCACGATATCCTTACTTTTTCCCTTAAGGCTATGCAACGCCATTGCTAGTGAATGTGGCTTTGGTCCAAACGGCAATAAACATGCGGTTTTAGTACCGTCAGAGGTCAAGTCCCCAATGACGTCAAAGACATAAGAAACATCTCGTGCATCAGCCCTGATCGGTTCCGGGATACTGTCAGATTCTGCTTCGCCAAATATATCCAGTAGGAACTGCCAATTCCGTTGAAATGACGGAGGACCTGGTGGGAAGGGGAATAGCACTTTAACTGGAACATCTTCGGCAAAGTGCTGGTAAAGATCACCAAGGTCGAATGGCAGATATCCGACCCCAATAATGATTACCTCAGGCTCATGTGGCTTAACTTGCTGCGGGGAGAAAAGAGGAAAATAACCTAGGGGATCGGTATCGGCCCCAAGCGGTTCCCTCGTATAGTCCTCGGGGATGGAGTATGTGACGATCAAATTACGGACGCGGTCGCTATTGAGTATGAGCTTTAGACACGGAAAGAATATCCGTTTCGGGAGGCTCGATATGTCGAGAATAACGTTCCCGTTGGTCTTGGTAAGAAAATCATGAATAGACGACACAATGATGTTTGCTGGGGAGAATAGCTCTACCTCAACAATATCTTCGGTTGTAACACCGAAGGTTTGGCTAACAAGTAGATGTTGTTTAGTCTTCTGACGCACTAGATTGCTATAGCCAGACTCAGGGTCATTAATTTTGAACAGCTTTTTGTATCGTAGTTTGCCCTCAGAATGTAGGGTCTCAAGGGCACCGGTACAACGCTCCTCGAAAGAGATAGCCCCAATTAAGTCCCACAACTCCGCCCCGTTAATTCTGGCAACAACGTTATGTAATAAACCCCATGGGCGTTTCACAATGACTCCATTCTCAGTTTTCTTCGTCGGAAAACAGCGATAGCTGCGCGTCGTTAGCCTTGCGCCTCGGTTTAGTGCCGCTCATCAATGATTCCCGCTGTGTCCCAACATCTCCAGGCGGTGGTCCCAATAGAAGGAGCTTTCGAATTTCCTCTAGAGACGTATAGATGGGTTCCTTTGTATGGACATGTGGGATTCTGAAATAGGCCGACAGGACAGGTGCTAGATACCACTTCTGGCGGATTTTCCGGTTTTGTAGCTTCGTGGTATGTGGCATCGATACCAAGTCACCAAACCCCGTTGCAAGCCGGAGCCAGCTGCCAAGTTCTTTGTCATTGGCCAACTCGTCATCAGCAAGAGAGAAACCGTTATGCCCTGGGTTTGACATGGCTTTGTCGGCCACCATCTTTCTTCCAAACCAGTTTCCGAGTTCCCTAACAATTTTTTGCCGGGAGTTGCCGTTGAAGCCCTGTGGCAAAACCTTCTCGAACCAAGATCGACTAGCGTCATATACCCCAGATGCTTGCTGTATCCAGTCAATGCTAGGCAGCTGCTTTGTACCTGTAGATTTTGTGTCTGAGCGTAACCATGCCTGCCAGATATGCCTGCAAATGGTGATAAAGACCAAGATGTTGTTGCCGCTCAGTTCAATCAAGTCCATATCGCCTGACCAAACGAAGCGCTGTCCGGCTTTAGAGGCAATTAACATGAGCGCATGCTCATTACGCTCCTTTCTCCACCACCGCTTGTCAGCAGCCTCCCATGGAGGGAGCCCAACAGGAATTTGTCTAGTTACCTCTTCCTTGCCACGTTGCCTTGCCCATGCTTCGCCGAATTTTGCAGACAGTACGTCATTACGGGCAAGCTCTGACAAGTAGTTGTTCCATTCCTCCGGCCATTCTGCGTCAAAGTCCAATACTCTTTCGGGAGATTTCCCGGCGTACAGCTTGGCTAACTCTCGCCTGTCGATGGGGGCACCGAAAACCTCGCGAACTATGGAAGTCGTGGTCTTACGCTTGGGGATAACATACCCTGCGGATTTAAGTCGCCGCTCAAAAACATCAATGGCAAAAGCTTGAAAGCGCCAGTGCTTTTCGTATTCTCGCTTCTTTAGGGCAAAGTCTAGGTCAACTATCGAAAAGTCACGCTCTTCTTCGAGCTTTGACCCAGTTCCAAAGACTGCCATCTCATGTTCTAACGCATATCGTCTCATTCCGAGACGGTACGAGACACGGTGATCGCGCATGGCCAAGGCCTTATTGATCATCTGCCGATAACTTGAGCCCAAGCCATAACGTGATTCCAAGTGATATAGCTCTTCCACTTGGTCGATACGTATGAAGACCGATGTAGCAGCCGATAGCACTCCCGTAGAGCGGAGGATTGCCGCCACTTGGGCCACTGGCTCGCCAACTGCAGTCTTGCTACTTCGAATTTCTTCTGGCAATTCGTCAGTATTGAAATTGAAGTAACTTCTATAGGCCGTCATCCGATCCTCTAGTGCTTGGACCAGTGACCGGTAGTCGTTTGTCTTTGCCAAGTACCCAAACCAGCAAGACGCATTTCTTATTTCGGAAGCAGCTTTCTCCAAAGTTGCTTCCGTGACACGCAAGCCCTTTTCTTTTTGGAGAGGAGCAAGGTCGTTGGCCAGAAAAGTTTCAAGCGTTTTTAGAAGATCATAAACAACGTAGTAATTGAAGAAATCGGCAAAAAAGAGAGCCAAATCAATCGTCTTTTCACCTGCAATCTCACCGACGGCTAACCGATGACCAAAGTCTTGTGCCCCGACCCTCGTGAGGTTGATGCCAGCAGAAATGAATTTTCTGAATTCCTCTTCGACGGGAAAGTCTTGGTCTGCTCTAAAGTAGGCAATTCGAGTTTCCGGCTTAAGCAAGGCGAGCAACATGCTTTTCCCTGATCCGGGGCTTCCTGTCAGTACAACGTTACCGTGCCTGAACAGCGATGTGGCTTGTTCAATTATTGTTGGACTAAATATATTGACGAAATCATCTGCGGCAATATGTTCCGTTAGGTTTGATTCAGCGAATGGATTTAATATCTTTTCCATACTATTTGGCCTTCCTCCGCGTAGAACGCGGGAACAGAGGTAGCCAGCCACGTTTTTGTGAATGTATGGGGCGAATGGTATTGTTGGGACAGTTGGTATGCATTACCACAAGGCTGCCATAGCCTGACTCGAATCCGTAAGGATCTGCGTCAGCAGTTATGGCCCGATACGATTCAACTGTGTTTCGATTCCTGACAACGTTATCAGGTTCATTTTGTGCAGGGGTCTCCGCAATCACGCACGCCGGAGGCAACTGCAGCACTGGACGATAGTGAATGCGAGACTCTTGGGTTGCGACTTTCCGAAGCATTAAGTCGCCTGTCGGGCAGATTATTAAAGGCACGACTAGGGTTGGTATCTTCAAGTGATCTTTTACAAACTTAATAGCCGGCTCAACCTGCGTGCCCGTCCCAATAAAGTCCTCAATTAAAACGAGATGATCAATCCTATTTTCTATGTAATTATTGATCTTTTTTATATCGCCGAAAAGTGCGAGTGATCGCCAGTCTGGAAAATAATCCGGTGACGAAATATGGTTAATATGCCGGAATGCATTTATTCTCAAGCTATCAGTGATAGGGCAAAACCAAGTTCTATTTCGAGCCGTTTCCAGTTTTTCTTCAAATTTAGGATCGTCCAAGTGTAAATTTTTCTGAGCCACTAGCCAGTCACAGGCAATGTGATCGAATGCCAGCCGATATAGTTCGTTTAGTTCATGTCTGCCGACAAAGAAAATATCGTCGACAAGCTTGAATGCATTCCAGCGGTCAGTATCTCCTTTGAAATTCCGAAGCCAACGGTCAAGGCGCTCGAAAAAATCTCTGGGAATCTCCTCCAAAGGAGTAATCAGTGGCTCGTAGTCGCCAAAAAGCCTAGCTGCGTACAAGTCCAATTTCCCCATCAGGTCAGAACATTCACGTTCCCGTTCCTGAAATTGCTGCCACTCGTCAAATAAGCGTGTCATTGTTGTAGTCTTGAAGCTACTTTACGTTGCATTCCCTGTTCAAAGAAACGGGGTGTCCGCGCTACATCCTTGCTGTAACAGCCCCTCAGAAACAGCTGATATTCAATGGCTCAAGCCAGCACCGACAGGCGCTGCCGGCATGGGCTCTGAAAGCTGCTAAGGTACATGGATCGTCGGTGTCATAATAACAACGCAGATAGCACGCGGGGAAGCAATGTGATGGACGATTCCTTGCGTACTGCCGGGTTAAGACATGTGATAAGCGGGTCACCTTGCTCGGGAAGTGGAACTGGTCACTTCGTCGCTGCAACTTGTCGAGCCTCGCGGTGACGGTGCCCCTGGTTGGCTCCGTCAGTTCAACCGCACTGGCCACTGCGTCTTCCTCTGGACAACCATGGTTCGAGGATAGCCTCATTTCCATGCGTGACATCGCGGACATGCAGGTTGATGAGATCGCAGCCGTGAAGCTTGTGTCAGAGAGTTCACCGCACTTGAGTGCGGCCTTCTGCGTCATCATGAGATAAGGGCAGTTCCAGATAGAAACGTTGCTATTCCAAGCTTAGCCATGATCCTGTTTCTAGATACAGAATTCACTGACTTTCAGCAGCCTGATCTGATATCTCTTGGACTGGTGAGTGAGTGCGGCTGCCACGAATTTTACGCTGAGCGGAACGACTTCGATCTAGCTCGGTGCAGTGACTTTGTCCAATCAACGGTGCTTCCTAAGCTGGGGCAGAGCCAAAGTGGCGTGGATCGCACTACCTTGGCCAGGACGCTAAGAACCTGGCTTGAGGGCATACATGCCGTCGATAACCAAAGCCCTGTTCTTGTGCTGTACGACTACGACACAGACTTCGAGCTATTTCGCCAGGCGCTGACAGACCCGATATCCCCCTGGATAGAGGGGGCCAATGTGGCTGATAAGGTCAATCCCTTCAGTTGGGCCAGGGCAGGTCTGATTGAGTCTCCTGATGCGCACCATGCCCTTCATGATGCCCGGGAGCTTCGGGCGGATTGGTTAGCGGCCAGAGCCCAAGCACAATAGCCTCGATGTACCAGCCGCCTCTCATTCCCCAACTGACGCCAGATGAAAGGCCGTGGCGGATTGATTGGTTCGGAGAGGTAGCCTATCCAGTCGTAGTTCAGCGCTTTCGCCAGCCAAGTATTAAGGTGGCGATATCCCCTCTGAAGGATCCTGAGCATTCCCTAAATCTGTTTAGCCGGATTGAGACTGCTGTGGAGCAGCAGAGAGATGTTTGGATACCGGTTGGTTTGCTTCCGCTGTTGAGGATTGGGGATATTTGGAAAGAAGGGGTTGTCTCGGTAAAGCCGGTGTATGAGAGCTACACCTTTGATGAGCTACATATTCATCCTCAGACCGTTACCTATCTCAAGGCCGGAGTATCAGTGGATGAGCATTTCCTGCTCCCGTTCGGTGAGCATCCATGGCACCACCGCCATACCCACTCCTACTGTGTTCTGATTGATGCGGGTGATGTGAGCCTCGTGGTTCCAGGGACAGAGATGATCCGCTTCTACTATGGGTCAACTAGCCAGTTTATTTTGCGGCTATTCACTGGAGCCATGTCGCCAGAGCGCCTATGGCAGGCCAAGCACTACAACCACGAGACGGGCCACCTTCACTTAAAGCTTGCGGATCGTCTTTCGGGTGTGTCTGCGCCGGATATTGGAAGGATTGCACTGTCTGATACGGCGTACAGGGCTGCAAGCTATGTCTATCAGCACTGTGCTTCTGCCTTCTCCCAGCGACAGCCTGCCTTTCCATACATGGGCTTCCCATTCCATGGATCAACAACTCTGACTGCTTCAGGAATGTGGCTATCGTTCAATGGGCAGGAGAAGTCGATCTTCTTGGCATTCCATATCGATAGCTGCTCCCATCCATTTCCATTTCGCTCTCTGACCTATGAGGCGGAGGATCGGAAAGTAAGGGCGCCTCAGAGAGGAGTGCAATCCAATTCACAAAATGGAAGCAGGGTTGTAGATCGGGAGAAGAGGGCTGTGCTATCAGATGGTGACCCTGGAAAGACAAAGTCATCGAGGTCGTCGATTTTTGATGGCTCCATCCGGTTTCCTGATTTAAAGAGGAAGCAGGTATGGCGAGAACAGATTGCCTCCTGTAGCTCGCCTAGTGTGGTTATTCGTTACAAAGATGGTGGACTTGAACAGGTTGCTTTGGGAGAAGCACAGGACTCATTAGGAGCTAGAGGATGTGACGTAGAGAGAGGGGAGAAACCGTGCGAGGAAGCCGGTGATTTCCTTCAACTTCCCAGATGGGTAAGAGCAGGGGTCGAGCTACTATGTATAAAAGTACAGAAGGGTCCTGAGAGATTAACCCATAGGTTTCTCCTGCCTCCCGGAGAACACAGCCCGGTAATCCAACTACCAATGGTGGTTGATGAAGATGGAGTGGTGGACGCTTGCCTGCACGAAATGCCTGATGGGAGGACGCGTACACGGCAAGTTTGCTTTATCGAAATCTATCGATGTGACCAACCTCTAAAGAGATTCCTTGTTGCCGAGCCTGTTAGCAACTCTGAACACCCAGAGATTTATCGAGTGAAAAAGATTGATTTGGTGGTGGCACTAAATGTTTTGAATGCTGGGTCTGCGTTAGATGCAGAAAGCGTCTATCAATAACGGTCTTTATAAAGGTGCTCGGTCAATTTATCTGCGTGAGCATGAGTATTCGCACGAATGTTGCCTCTCAATCGCATCGAAAGGCGGTCATCCCAACGTTGCCACCCAATGGCATGAAGGTAGTGACTAGGACTCTCTACAGAGTTCCGCACAAATGGCAGGCCACTGATTGCAGACCGGCCATTTGCATTTCGAGCAAGGTAACTACCTGGCTATGTCAGCTTCCCACCTTGAACTGTCATTCGCCTTAAAGGTAAGAAGGCAAACATACAACGTATCCGGGTATCGTCAGTCTCGCTGAGAATTCCAACTCCGTATAACATCCGAAAAATAAGTTTTCATTACAAATGCATTAGGGAGTGAGCGGTGAAGGTTTGCTATTTGGGTCGGCGTAGCGCACGCAGAAATTCAGCGCCCCAGGGCACTGATGACGTTCTGGAACTGCTATGGGACAACTGGGATGACTACGGCTACAAGACCATTTTTGCAGTCTCCTGTCGGATTGATGGTCGACTCGTGGACCTCGGTGCGATACGACTTCTGATTGCAAATCACTCCAGATCACAAAGCGCACTGGACCAATTACGTGCTTCTGGCTGGGATGGCACCTTTCCTCCGCCAGGTATTGACTACATTTCGGTACCGTCGGAAATTACCTTCTACCAACAGCTGACGGCGCATCTAGGTGGAGAGCGAGCTATCGAGATCGCTAGGGAGCTTCGAGATGCCAGCTTCCTGGTACGCAATCTGGATCAGGTGGCCTTGGGTCTCGTAGATACTGAGGGTTTCAGAGACTCACTACAACGCGAGCGCGGGAGTGTAGCGGCCTACCTGGACGGTTGGAAGATTCTTGAAAACCTCGCGATTGCCGTTCAGAACTTCGAGTTTCGTTTTCAAAACGTCTTTCGGGAGACATCCACGCTCGCGCTTAATTTCGCGTCCGACAGCCTTCTTCCGCATGACATTAACGTTTTGATTGGCCCCAATGGCGCAGGAAAGTCCCGTGTTCTGCACCAAATGGTGGACGCTTGGATCAAGCCACGGGATGGAGAATGTGGTTTCGCTGAACAACCCAATCTAAGCCAGGTCGTGGTTGTTTCTTACAGCCCCTTCGAGCGCTTCCCAGTCGACATGGAAGGCGTGATGGTTCAAGACAAGGACGTCTATCAATACTTTGGTTTCAGAGGCCGCACGGGCGATGGCACGGATGGTAGGCCACGGAGGATACGGCTTTCGCACGAATTCCCAAAGGCAAATGCTGCGCAGTCACTGATCGCTTGCATGGCGGACGATCAAAAGTTCAGAGTCATTACCGACTGGGCGAGGAAAGTCAGCACAATGGAGGAGGTGCTCCGTAATGCATTCCAGTTTGACTTCGCGGCCGTCGAGATAAAGTCTAATAGGCGGGTGCGGAATTTGTACTCGGACTTCAACGAGGTTGAGGGGCCTACATCCGTTGACATAGGTGATAGCCGTTACGTCCCGGTCGCGTCGCACAACATTAATCACTTGGATTCGGCGCGCCTGCTTGATTCCTGTATCACCAAGTCGGGCGTAACTTTCTTCCGAGATGGTCTCCCAATAGAACTGAGTTCTGGGCAACGCCTCTTCGCCTATATCGTTATCAATCTACTTGGGGTCATTCGCCGCAACAGCCTAGTACTCATTGACGAGCCAGAGTTGTTTCTTCACCCGACGCTGGAGATTCAGTTCGTTGAGATGCTCAAGGAAATTTTAGTCAGCTTCAACTCGAAGGCCTTGCTGGCCACCCATTCTGAGGTCGTCGTCCGAGAGGTCCCAGCGGACTGCGTTCACGTTTTTCAACGCACCGAAGACGGGCTCATAATCTCTCATCCGCCCTTCCAAACATTTGGTGGCGATATCCAGAGGATTTCCTCCTATGTTTTCGGAGACAACGTTGTGTCCAAGCCGTTTGAAAAATGGCTGGTACAAAAGCTCGAGGAATTCGGCTCCGCAAACGCTTTGATTGAGGCGCTCGGCGACAGCCTAAATGAAGAACTGCTTGTTCAGATTAAGGCAATAGGAGATCGGAACCAGTGGTTATGAGCCTCCCAATGCCAACAGTCGACAGCGTTCAGCTTGTTGTGGACGTGGTTGCAGAACGGACCAATGGCAGGAATGCTGCTTTCTTTAACGGTATCCAGCAGGAATGGTCCCAGCGTGTCCAGCAATATATTGACCATGGTGGCTCTCCACCCCTAGTTACCAATTGGACCGCCATCCAGCCCAGAACGAATACGTTCCTAAACCTCTACTTGTCGCCCGCAGAAAACTCCGCTCAGGGGCAAATGCTTGAAACCATGCGGCAACACGAATTGACTATATGTCCCGCGTGTGGCGAATTAGGGCGTCCAAACACTCTAGACCACTATCTACCTAAGAACCTTTATCCACACTTCTGTATCACGCCAGTCAACCTCTTCCCGATGTGCGACGCGTGCCAACTTGCAAAAGGTACAAAGGTCGGCGATGCTCAGTCCCCACGCTTTTTCATCCACCCGTACTTCGATACTTTTGTCGGCGAACAGGTGCTATGTCTTGAGATTAATGCCCCATTCGACGCCCCGGCATTTACCCTCGGGATCGTAAACGGGCTAGATCCGTCGCACGCCCGGTTGATTCGAAGCCATATGCGGGAACTCGCGATCGAACGGAGGTATGCAAGTTTCTTCCGCAACCAACATCGCCGGCTGCTGCGCCTCGTCGGTGCGATGAGAGCAGCGAGCCAAGATGTCCCGCAGATGTTAATGACGATCAGGCAAGCGGCTGTCGAGCCTTCGCTGAATGCATGGGATTATGTGTTTTATTCTGCGGTTTGCGACAACCCGGACATGATTGATTATCTGACAAACGCTCAGCTGCCTCAGTACCTCTGACTGGGCTCCACGCCCGCCCATATGTAGCCCCGTTATTGGAAGCCGTCCGCTATTGGGGAGACTACGGGAACTCCCGCTTCTGGCTGAGAGCAGACGAATCCATACCACCTATTGCCTGGGGGAGTAAGTTGGCAGCCAAGTACGCCACTGGGAGGTAGTTTTGATGAGAATACTCAGTGAGCACACGCCTTTCGCCAGTTTGAAAATTTTTGTACTAGGGTCCGATAATCAGTAGGCGCCCCCTCAAAGTCCTTCAGCAGATGGTGATACCGAACAGCCTTGCTAGCCCAAGCTTCGCCTATACGGGATGCGAGGCTTCCCATCAACCAGAGCCCATACTGGAGAAGGTGATGACGGTCATCGAGGGCATATCCCTCAATTGGCAGTCGTACTCGCAGCCTAGGCTCGAACTGTGTCCCCAGGCGACGGCAGATGAATTGCTCAAGCCGCCCCCTATTGTTCAGACTGACCAGAATTGAGCACAGCTGATGCAGTACCGAGAAAAACCCTAGATCGAACTTCTCTGCCCGGTTCATCGGACCTGATAGTGAGATCACCATGTCGTCAAACAGCTGGTGAATCTCTTCCGAAAAGAACTCGGCCTTTTCACCCTCCATTCCAGCGTAGTCATAGCCACAACCATGACAGACATGCATGGGCTTAGCCTCCTGAATCGTTCGCCCAAAATCTCCTCGGTAGTGCATCACTGAAGCACCGCAATTCGGGCACGAATCCACCATCCTGACCTGATGGATTGGGCAGTAAGTGAATAGAGCCAGTCTCCACTGTTTCCGGAAGTAGGGAACCTGGTCTGTTGCCAGGCATTGAGGGCATAACAGTTGCCCATGTCCCCGCCGCCGCATCCCATAGCTATGTATCGTCAAAATCCAGGGCAACTGGCCAGATAGGCGCCGCCGGGGATAAAGACGCTGACGGTAAGTGGCCAGCGTGGTGTGGAACACATCCCAGTAGTTAGCACCGGTGTGGTGAGCTAGCTCTTTGATGAGCCAGGGTGGGGCAGAACGGTCTATGTCCCGATTCCAGGGGGAGCGTTCATTCCCAAAAAGCATCCAGGAGAGGGTTTGCAGCTTGATCGCATTGGCCTGGGCAACGCGAACGATCCAGGAGGACAACAGTTCGTCCGGAAACGGCTTGGGATGGGCTGGCCACACCTTGCCGTAGGCCATCTCAGCCCCTGGGTTCCTTGCGACGCTCTGAGGGCGGTGTCCAACCCAGTCCATCCAGAATCCGCTTGTCGATAAGCTCCTTTCCGTTTCCGACTGCTTGAACCGCTGCCTTAACCAGGAGACGCGATAGCTCTCCCAGATAGCCTTCAGTCATGGAGTAGATCTTATCGGCCAGAGGGCCATTTATCAGGCTGGATGGATGCCGGAGCGGAATGGCTTGCTCAAACGAGGCTAACAGCCGGAGAAAGTCATCGTCGTTGTGCCATCGGGGAATGTTGATGTGATCGAACCGGTTGGATAGCTGAAGGTCAGTCTGAATCGCCCGAAAGGCATCCTTGGTGCCGATTCCCACAATCGGTATCTCCAGCTCATTGCCGAGATATTTGATCACGTTAAGGAAAGCCTTCTGCTTGGTCATTGATCCCGCTAGGATGTGGTGGATTTCATCAATGAGCAGCATCTTCAGGCCTACTGCCTTCATCACCTTGATGGCCTGGAACTGCTTCCGGTCGGCCCGGTCACCGGGTTTGTAAGGGGCGAACAGGAGTTCCAGGATCGCGTTATAGAACCTGCCCTCATCGGGAACTGGCGGAGCCTGTACATAGAGGACAGGAACGATGGCGGCTTCGCCCTCTGGGTTGTCCGACGGCTTGTGCTGTTTGCAGAAGCGCTGGACCAACATGGTCTTGCCGTTATTGGTGTCGCCAATAATCAGCAGATTGGGCATTCGGTGGGATTGCGGGTAATTGAGGAGCTCTTCCAGCTTGTTCAGGGCCTCCTGGGCTCTGGGGTAGCCGATCCACCGTGGGGAACGAATGTAGGCAATCCGCTCATCATCGGGGCGATCCAGATAAGCAGCCGCCTTCTTCAGAAGATGGGAGCGAGGCTCAGTCATCGTCATCTTCCCCCTGCATGTCGTCTATGTCTTCGAAGGGCTTGATGACTCTGGTTGGTGGCGCCTTGTCTCGGGAAGGGGGAGGTGCTGATTTAGGAGAGACTGGGGGTATGTGAGCGCGGGCGTTGGTAATACCGACACGTGAACGCTCCCGGCTTCTACGGACCTTCTTGGTTATTGTTTTGGCGTTGTCTTCGATTTCTCGCAACTTGTCGTAGGCCTGGAAGATCAAGTCCTCTTCGATTGGAAAATCAGGACGCTCTTGTTTGGCCCGATGTTCGGCCGCTCTTAACTCCCATAGGCTGATTGCTGGGCGCGACGTATTGCGATATGGAATCGCAAAATAGTCTTCAAGCTCCGGGTCGTAGAACCAGATAACACTGATGTCTCGAGGATCCCTACGGCAAAGAAACTGCCGCTTGTTCTTGGGGCTATTGGGGTCCTTTGCGTTCACCCAACGTCTGAGAACATCGTGTTGATATTGAATATGGTCCCAGACTATTCCGTAATGTTGTACGGTCCTCGTGTCGAACGGCATCAGATCAAGCTTGAGTCGAAGCTCGTCGGTAATCCGCGGAGGAAGACCGGTTCCTGGTGAGGTCTTAGTCCCCAGGATTCCTTCTTGCCACTTGGCGATAGGTGGCATCCCGAGTTGGGAGTGAGGCCGTTGGTGGTACACCTCAACACATAGGATGGCGAACCACCGTTCAAACTCCGTCAGAGTCATTGCCGACTCTTTGTCAGAGTCGTACTCACCTCTCTGCTTCGGATTAGAAAAGGTGGTCCCAGGGGCGTTGTGAATCTCGCGGTTCAGCGTGCCTAGAAGGCGTTCGATATGAGCCCCGTAGTGGGGAGTAGCCACCGGACGCCATTCCAGGTCGATTCCATATTCCTTGCAGGCCTGCTGGAGCATGTTGCCGCGGAACTCCTTGGCATTGTCGGCATGGACTGTTCGAGGGGTGCCCCAGCAAGGCCATGGCGTATTGATATTGTGTTTGGCCAGCCAGTTTTCCTTGGGAAGGAATGCGTGTGTAAGACACAGGCCAAGGGAGAGGTTTCCAGGCGGGTCAAATGAGATATAGAAGCCGAGGATCATCCTTGAATAGACATCGATCAATAGCGTGAGCCATGGCCGGCCTATTGGCTGTCTGTGGGCATCATCAACCAAAATGATGTCGAGAGGAGTGTGATCGACCTGCACAACCGAAAGAGGGAAGTCGGCTCCCGGAAATTCACTTTTATGCGGCGCATAGGCATCGCGTGCCGCCTTGTTCCCCTCGCGGCTTTTCTTCTTCTCGTAGGCATTTATTTGCCGGATGCGGCTTCTGACCGTATTTGGATGAGGGGGATCAATCTCAAGCTTCTTGCAGATGCGCTCTATCTCAATAATGACGGCAGAAGGTTTCTTCTTCTGTTTGGTCAGGTATTGGGTCTTGATTGCGTCGGAGATGATGTCTTCAAGCTGCTTGGGAATTTTCTTCTTGCCGGCATCCTTACGGGTTTTGCGCACAAAGACGGAGACCTTCCCAATCCGGTCAAATTCCTGGAGCCACTGGTACACTGCTGATCGGCTTAGACCGTACTTGGTAGCTTGAGCAACGACGTCGGCAGAGGTGCGCTTGGCCATATTGAGTAGTGGCTTGATCACCTCGTACTTATAGTTGGCCTCAGCTGCTCGCCTTTCCGAGATCGTGGCTAAGTCCCCAGGGGATGCTTTGGACTTTTCGACATAGGGAGACAGCTCCGCTACTGCCGCCTGAAAGATAGCGCCTGACTCCGGATCTTTGATCGATATGGCGCTGAAGTCAGAAGGTTGTTGGCAGATGACATACCGACGTCCCCGATATGCCACGTCGGATCCGTACTCCAAGATCAATCGAGGGGAGAGGTCTTTCATTCGAGACTCCAGATTCTGGATGTCATGGAAAGAGGCTCCTGCAAATTGATTCCAACTCGAAACTGAGCGACAAGGAGCCAAAGGGCTGGGATCCACTCCGCCTGGGTATAAGGGTCTGGCGAAATGTTGGCCAGAAGAGCCGCGGGTGTGGTGACTTTCAGTTCTTCAACTAGGTTGAGGACCTGATGGACTTTGTTAGGGGGAATGTTCTTGTGACGGAATGGGAGAAGAAACTTGGCCGCTTCTAGTTCTGGGCCACGAATCTCAACTTCCGTGATGAGGCGGAACCGCCAACCACGTTGCTTTGCATACCTGATCCCCTGAATGAATTTAGGGTGCAGATCAGGCCAGTACTTTTTCAAATCTGCTCTATATTTAACTTCACAGAGCCATGGTTTGGATATTTCGGGGTCACTGAAGGTAACCAGGACATCAGGGGTGTAGGTACGCTCAGTACCGGTTGCATGCACCCAACTGATCTTGACTGGCTGGACTTCGAACTTCGCGATATCCGGCGAGAACTCTGCTAGCCGGATGAAGTCCCGTTCCAGGGTTGATTCGAACTGTGCGTCACCGATGGCCTTAGTCGCTGAGGAAACCCCGGTGACGTTGCGATAGTTTTTCTTGATTTTCCGGACTGGCATTTGAGACTGTCCAAAATATCCATGTCATATGCTAATCCAATCCGAATATCCGATGTGGAGTTCTTTTGCAGTGATGGTAGAACAGCGGTAGCCCTTGTATTCTGTCCAGGAAAACGATGTCACTTACACGTGGTCTGACGGCAGCCGCCGCTCCCCGAACCCCGCCTGGAAACGCCGGTGCCTTGTGGCCCGGCATTTTTGTTTGCTATGTTCCCCATGGCCCTGGCATTTTTTTGCCGGCCTAGGCATCGCCCCGGGTTTCTTCCCGCCGTTTTGGCGGCATACTGGGCAGATGCTGCAGGCGTCACGAAAAAGACCAGAACAAGGATAGGGACATGGGGGAAAACGGCGCCGCCGGGCGCAGCGACAAGACCATCCTGGTGGTGGACGATACCGGGGAGAACCTGACGGTCATCGGCGGCCTGCTGCAGCCCTTTTTCCGCGTGCGCGTGGCCAATTCCGGCATGCGGGCCCTCAAGGTGGCGCGCAGCGATCCCCGTCCGGACCTGATCCTGCTGGATGTGATGATGCCGGAGATGGACGGCTACGCCGTGCTCGCCGAACTGCGCCAGGACCCTTACACCCGGGACATTCCGGTGATGTTCGTCACCGCCATGGACGGCGACCAGGACGAGGAATACCGCCTTTCCCTGGGGGCCGTGGATTACATCACCAAGCCGATCCGCCCCGCCATCCTCCTGGCCCGGGTGCGCACCCACCTGGAACTGAAGGACGCCCGGGACTGGCTGCGGGACCAGAACGGCTACCTGGAGGGCGAGGTCAGCCGCCGCATGCGGGAGAACGACCTGATCAAGGACGTCAGCCTGAATGCCCTGGCCCTGCTGGCGGAAAAGCGGGACAACGAGACCGGCAACCACCTCTACCGCACCCAGGCCTATGTGGAGGCCCTGATGCAGCAGCTGCAGGACCATCCCCGCTTCCGCCACGCCCTTTCCGCCGCCCAGCGCCAGCTCATCGCCAAGGCGGCCCCCCTGCACGATATCGGCAAGGTGGGCATTCCCGACCAGATCCTGCTCAAGCCGGCCCGGCTGACGCCGGAGGAATTCGAGATCATGAAGACCCACAGCCTGATCGGCGCCGAAGCCATCGAGGCGGCCATCGAACGGGTGGTGGGGGGCGACCGGGCGCGCCTGGACGAGCTGCAGGGCAGTACGCCCCTGGACTTTCTCGTGGTGGCCCGCCACATCGCCCTGGGCCATCACGAGAAGTGGGACGGCTCCGGTTACCCCCAGGGTCTGCGGGGCGATGCCATCCCCATCCCGGCCCGCCTCATGGCCCTGGCCGATGTCTTCGACGCCCTCACCTGCAAGCGCCACTACAAGAAGGCCTTTCCCCTGGAACAGGCCGTGGCCCTGCTGGTGGAAGGGCGGGGCACCCATTTCGATCCGGATGTGGTCGATGCCTTCCTGGCCATCCAGGACCGCTTTGCCGACATCGCCCAGCGCTACGCGGACGGCGCCTCATGACGCGCCGTTCATCCCATTCCGCCCTGGCTGCCCGGCTGCGCCTGCTGCTCTGCCTGGCGGCTGCGCTCGTGCCCTGGGGCCGTGCCCTGGCCGAGCCCCTGCCGGCCTTTGTCGAGAAGCTGGCCACCCGGGAGCAGTTGCAGCAACTGCGCGAGGGCGGCTACGTCATCTACCTGCGCCATGGCATCACCGACAGCACCCGGCCCGACCGGGTGCCGGCCGTGGACCTCAACGACTGTGCCACCCAGCGGCCTTTGACCGAAGCCGGGCGCCAGCTGATGACGGAGGTGGGGCAGGCCATGCGGGAGGCCCGCATTCCGCTGGGCGACATTTTTGTCAGCCCCCTGTGCCGGGCCAAGGAGTCGGCCGAGGCGGCCTTCGGCAAGCGCTACACGGTGGATCCCCTGCTCATGTATACCGCCAACCTGACGACGGAGGAAAAGCGGCCGATCCTGGAAAACACCCGCCGCCTGCTCTCCCTGCCGGTGCCGGCCGGCACCAACCGGGTGGTGCTGGCCCATGCGCCGAACCTGGCGGACCTCATGGGCTATTTCGTCAAGCCGGAAGGCACGGCAGTCATCATCCGGCCCCTGGGAGACAAGGGTTTCATCTACGTTGCCAGCATCCCCCCCCGGCGCTGGCCTGAACTGCTGCACAAGCCATGAAACGTCGTTTCACCTTCTTCCTCATCTTCTTCCTGCCGGTGATCCTGGTGGTGGTCATGGCGGCGGCCTACAGTTACTGGTCCCTTTCCTCCCTGCGGGACGAGCAGCAGCTGTCCAACCTGCAGCAGGTCAACGACCTGCAGATGGTGGCGGATGCCTCCCGCCTGGGGCACGACATGCTGGCGGTGCAGCAGCTGATCAACGCCACCCTGCGCCAGGCCAAGGCCGGCACCGTGGAGGAGGCTGCCGCCTACCAGGTGCACGTGCAGGTGGTAGACCGCCTGAAGGACATGGAATCCCTGCTGCAGCGGCTATCCAACGTCCCCGGCCTGGGGCCGGAGGTGGATGGGGAACTGAAGCAGATCCTGGTGGATTTCAAGGACTACCAGCACTACAGCATCATGGCCACGGACATCATCGCCGTGGATCTGCGGGTGGCGGACAGCCACGTGGCCCAGGCCACGGCCCGTTACCTGGCCTTTGCCGAACATGCGCAGAACGTATCGGCCCTGCTGACCCAGCGCACCCACGCCCGCATCGACGCCGCCGAGCGCAACATGGACGACTACGTCCAGCGCACCCTGCTCATCGGCGTGCTCGGCATCACGGTGATGGGGCTGCTGTGGTTCTTCGTCACCTATTTCGTCACCCGCCAGATGTCCCTTATCGTCGATTCCCTGCAACAGCTGAGCCTGAGCGAGGACGGGGGGCTCAGCCTGCGGGAGGTGGAGCACCTGAGCCGGATGCCCGGCGGCGGCCTGTTGACCGACATGGCCAAGGCCGTGCTGGCCTTCCGCGAGGCGGTGGTGGCCCGGGGCCACATGCAGGCCGCCCTGGAGGCCGAGCGCCAGCATCTCAAGTCCCTCATCCAGGGCATGCCCGACCTGGTCTGGCTGAAGGACCCCGCCGGCATCTATCTGGCCTGCAACTCCCGTTTCGAGAGCCTCTTCGGGCACCGGGAGGCGGAAATCGTCGGCCGCACCGACTATGACTTCGTCGGCCGGGAGCTGGCGGACTTCTTCCGCGACAACGACCGCCGCGCCATGGCCCTCGGCCATGCCAGCCGCAACGAGGAATGGCTGGTGTTCGCCGCCGACGGACACCGGGAGCTGGTGGAAACCATCAAGACGCCCATCTATGACCGGGACGGGGTGGTGCTGGGGGTGCTCGGGGTGGCCCGGGACATCACTCCCCTGCACCAGTCCCAGGAAACCCTGCGGCAGAGCGAGGCGGCCCTGAAGCGGACCCAGACGGTGGCCCGCATCGGCAGCTGGAAAATCGACATTCCCGCCAACCTGCTGCACTGGTCCGAAGAGGCCCACCACCTGCTGGGCGTGCCCTGGGACCACGGCGTCGGCTTCGATGAATTCCTCGCCCAGGTGCATGGGGACGACCGGGCCTGGGTGCGCTCCGCCTGGCTGGCAGCCCTGGAGGGGGCCGAGTTCGACATCGAGCACCGCATGGTGGTGGACGGTACGGTTAAGTGGGTGCGGCAGCGGGCCGAACTGGAATTCGACGAGGCGGGCAAGCCCCTGCGCGGCATCGGCATGGTGCAGGACATCACCGCCATCAAGGACGCCTCGGAGACCCTCAAGCAGCGGGAGAAGATCTTCCGCTCCATCACCAACCAGGCCGCCATCGGCATCGTGCTGATCGACGCCGAAACCATGACCTTCGCCGAGTTCAACGATGCCGCCTGCGAGTGTCTCGGCTACACCCGGGAGGAGTTCGCCAAGCTCAGCGTCTACGACATCCAGGGCGTGCACGACCGGGCCGGGGTGGATGCGCGCCGGGCCCAGATCCTGGCCCAGCGCGAGGCGGCCTTCGAGAACCAGCGCCGCCACAAGGACGGCAGCCTGCGGGATTTCTGGGTGACGGTGAAGGTGCTGCGCCTGAACGGGCGGGACTATCTCTCCTCGGTGTGGACCGACATCACCGAGGCCAAGGAAAACGAGCGGGCCCTGCTGCGCTACCAGAACCAGCTGGAGGAACTGGTGGCGGCCCGCACCGCCGAGCTGGCGGCGGCCAAGGAGGCGGCGGAGGCGGCCAACCGTTCCAAGAGTTCCTTCCTGGCCAACATGAGCCACGAGATCCGCACCCCGATGAACGCCATCATCGGCCTCACCCACCTGATCCGCCGCGACATCGCCACCGAGCGCCAGCGCCAGCAGCTGGACAAGGTCAGCAACGCCGCCCACCACCTGCTGGGCATCATCAACGACATCCTGGACTTCTCCAAGATCGAGGCCGGCAAGATGAGCCTGGAGCCGACGGATTTCGAGGTGGACCGGGTCATCCACAACGTGTGCACCCTGGTGGCCGAGAAGGCCGAGGCCAAGGGCCTGGAGGTGGTGGTGGACATCGCCCGCCTGCCTCCCGCCCTGCACGGCGACGGCCTGCGCCTGGGCCAGGTGCTGCTCAACTTCGTCGGCAATGCGGTGAAGTTCACCGAGCGGGGCAGCGTCGTCGTGCGCGGCTACGTCGCCCGCCAGGAGGCCGACAGCCTGTGGGTGCGACTGGAGGTGGCGGACACGGGCATCGGCCTCAGCCGGGAGCAGCAGCAATGCCTGTTCCAGGCCTTTACCCAGGCCGACGTCTCCACCACCCGGCAGTACGGCGGCACCGGCCTGGGCCTGGCCATTTCCCGGCGTCTGGCGGAGATGATGGGCGGCCGGGTCGGGGTGGACAGCGAATCGGGCAAGGGCAGCACCTTCTGGATCGAGGCCCCCTTCGGCAGCGTCGCCGCCCACGACCATCTGGAGCTGCCGCCCTGCCTGCCCCGCAATCTGCGGGCCCTGGCGGTGGACGACAGCGAGGACGCGCGGGAATCCCTGGCCCACACCCTGGCGGCCCTGGGCACCCGGGTGGATACGGCGGCTTCCGGCGAGGCGGCCCTGGATGCGGTCCTGGCCGCGGACCGGCTGGGGGACCCCTACCAGCTGGTGCTGCTGGACTGGCTGATGCCGCCGCCCGACGGGCTGGAGACAGGGCGGTGCATCCGGACCCTGCCCCTCAACGTGCAGCCCCAGCAGCTGCTGGTCAGCGCCGCCAAGGACATCCCCGCCACGGCCCTGAGTGAAGCAGGCTTTGCCGCCTTCATCGCCAAGCCGGTGACGCCGGCCAGCGTCCTGGTGGCCCTGGAAGGGGCCTTCGGCGACACCCCGCCCCTGTCCCGCAGCCCGGGGGACGAGATGGAGCGCAGCCTGGCCCGCTACCGCAACCAGCGCATCCTCCTGGCGGAGGACAATCCCCTCAACCAGGAGGTGGCCCTGGAACTGCTGCGCCACGTGGGCCTGGCGGTGGACCTGGCGGAGAACGGCAAGGAGGCCCTGGAACTGGCCCGGGGCAAGGCCTACGCCCTGATCCTGATGGACATCCAGATGCCGGTGATGGACGGCCTGGAGGCCTCCCGCCAGATCCGGGCCCTGCCGGGCTATGCCGGCACCCCGATCCTGGCCATGACCGCCAACGCCTTCAGCGAAGACCGGGACCTGTGCATCGCCGCCGGCATGAACGACCATGTGGCCAAGCCGGTGGACCCGGACCAGCTCTACGGCACCCTGCTGCGCTGGCTGCCCGAACCCGGCCGGGACGTGGTGGTGCGGCCGCCGCTGCCTGCCGCCGAGGCGCCGGCGGCGACGGCCGATGCCCTGGCAGCCGCCCTGGAGGCCGTTCCCGGCCTGGAGCTGGCCCAGGCCCTGCGGGTGGTGCGGGGCAACCGGACCCGGCTGGCCCAGTTCCTGCGCAAGTTTTCCGTCGACCACGGCGGCGACGGCCGCCGCATCGAAGCCTGTCTCGGTTTCGGCGAAACGGCCGAGGCCGCCCGGGTGGTGCATACCCTCAAGGGCCTGGCCGGCTCCCTCGGACTCGCTGCCATCCAGGCCCACACCCTGGCCCTGGAAGAGGCCCTGCGCGGCAGCCTGCCCCAGGCCGAGGTGGATGCGCGCCTGGCCCGGCTGGAAGGGGCCCTGGCCGAATTCAATGCGGCCCTCGCAGGTCTGGAGGGAGCGGTTGAGGCAGCGGCCCCGGGCATCGACTGGGCACAGCTGGGCCGGGAGGTGGAGGTCCTGCAGCGCCAGCTGGCGGTGGACGACCTGGACGCCTCCCGCACCTTCCAGAGTCTGCGCCCCACGCTGGAGGCCGCCCTGGGGGCGGAGGTGCGCACCCTGGCCGCCCAGATCGACGACTTCAACCTGGAAGAGGCCCTGCATACCCTGCAGGCCCTGATCGACGCCGAACCCCGTCTGCAGGAGGCGGGGCCGCCGGCAGCCTCAATGAAGGAGGCATAACCCCGTACAACACCGTACGGAAATGCGACTTTTTGTCGCAGGGCCAGGGCAGGGGCGGCTCCTATAATCGCCCCTCCTTTTTTGCCCCGGTGGCCCCATGCTGACCCAGATCGCCCGCGCCGTTTCCCTCTGCTGCCTCGGTTCCTTCACCCTGACCGCCCTGGCCCAATCCGGCGATGCTTCCCTGGTCCTGGGCGAGGTGACGGTGCGGGGCCAGGAAGAAGGTCCCCTGCCGACCCGCCGCATCCTCAGTTCGGTGGACGTGCTGGCGGGCGAGAACCTGGAATCGCGCAACGCCAAGTTCGCCTGGGAACTGTTCAATCTGGTGCCTGGGGCCCAGGTCACCAGCTTCGGCCAGGGCAACTGGGGCGGCAAGTTCTCCATCCGCGGCTTCAACGGCGAGGGCGAGATCAACGCGGTGAAGCTGCTCATCGACGGCATCCCCAGCAACAGCAACGACGGCAACATGCCCTACCTGGACATGGTCTTCGCCCAGGACATCGACGCCATCGAAGTGGTGCGCGGCACCAACGACTCGCGCAACGGCCTGCACAGCATTGCCGGCAACGCCAACGTGATCACCCGCATCGGCGGCAACGACACCCGCCTGCGCCTGGGGGCCGGCAGCTTCGGCAGCAACGAGCTGCAGCTGTCCAAGGCCATCGAGCAGGACGGCCTGTCCCAGAACTACTTCGTCGCCACCCAGCACAGCAACGGCCAGCGGGACCACAGCCAGGCCGACCGCTCCACCTTCGCCGGCAAGTGGTTCTACACCCCCGACAGCGGTTCCACCCGGGTCGGCCTGATTGCCCGCCACTACGAGAGCGAGGCCCAGGAGCCGGGCTATCTGACGGCGGGAGAGAACAGCAACAACCCGGACCAGTCCCTGGCCCGCAATGCCACTGACGGTGGCATTCGCCGCATGAACCAGGTCAGCGGCCACCTGGAGACGGCCATCAACGACCGCCTCTACTGGACCACCCGGGTCTATGCCAACGAATACACGGACAAGCGCTGGGTGCGCTTCTCCGCCGCGGCCTCCCAGCAGGAACGCCTGACCGAGGAAAACCACTACGGCTTCCTCTCCAACCTCACCTATCGTCCCGAGGTCAGCTGGGCCCATGCGGTGGCCATCGAAGGCGGCGTCGACGCCCAGTGGCAGGAGAACCACAGCGAACGCTACCTGACCGCCAACCGGGTACGCACCACCACCCGCTGGAACCAGGCCTTCGATTTCGACATCTATGGCGCCTATGTGCAGGCGGTGATTCAGCCGACGCCCCAGTGGAAGCTGATTCCCGGCTACCGGGTGGACGCCATCCGCGGCAGCTACACCAATAACCTGAACGGCCGCACCTACGACATCAACGACTACGGTCTCATCAACCAGCCCAAGTTCAGCGTCGTCTATACCCCGGACCCCCGCTACAGCCTCTACGGCAACGCCGGTCGCACCTTCCAGGTGGGTGTCGGCACCGGCTCCTACAAGGTGGGCCGCAGCGACAACATGGAACCCTCCCTCAACGACGGCTGGGAACTGGGGCTGAAGCTGGCACCCGTCGCTGGGGTCGAAGGGCGGGTGGCCCTGTGGCAGCAGAAGGCCAGCAACGAGGCCCGCCGGGTGCTCAACGGCGCTTCCAACGACTCCGAATACATCGGCGACACCCGCCGCCGCGGCCTGGACCTGCAACTGTCCGCCAAACTCGGCAGCCAGTGGCGCCTGTGGGGCGGCGTCGCCTTCCAGCGGGCCATCATCACCCAGGCCGAGGCCGCCAATCCGGCCTCCCAGGGCAAGGAAGTGGACCACGTGCCGCACCGCATCTACTCCCTGGGGGCGGATTACCAGGCGACGCCGGACCTGAAGCTGTCCCTGTGGGCCAACGGCCAGAGCAGCTACTACCTGGAGCGCACCAACAGCACCGCCAAGTTCGGCGGCTACAACCTGCTCAACGTTTCCGCCGCCTACCAGCTGCGGCGCGATACCACCCTGGAATTCCAGATCAAGAACCTGGCCGACCGCTACTACGAGTACGTCTGGTGGTACGACAACACGGTGCGCGACCTGCATTCCCGGGGCGACGGCCGGGCCGCCTACGCCACCGTCAACGTCAAGTTCTGAGGCCGGCCGGCGGACCCCCTGGAGGCGGCATGAGGTCCTGGCGACGGCGCTGCCGGGCCTGGCTGCTGGCTCTGCACCAGTGGCTGGGCCTGAGCCTGGGCCTGCTGTTCTGCCTGCTCGGCCTCACTGGCTCCCTGCTGGTCTTCTATGTGGAAGGGGACCGGCTGCTCAACCCGGAACTGGTGGTGGCGCCGCCGCCGTGCCAGTCTCCCGCCGGCACTCCCTGCCAGCCCCAATCCCTGGACCGGATTTACGCCCTGCTCGAAGCGGCCCATCCCGGGCGCAACGGCGGCTGGCGCCTGGAACTGCCCATGGACCCCGGGCAGCCGCTGACGGCCCGCTACTACCAGCCCGAGGAAAAGGCCGGCCTGGGCTTCGCCCCCCTGCTGGTGACGGTGGACCCCTACCGCCTGCAGATCACCAGCCAGCGCTTCTGGGGCGACTTCGCCGCCACCTGGCTCTACGACCTCCATTTCACCCTGCTGCTGGACCGCAGCGGGCGCACCCTGCTCGGCGCCGCTTCCCTCCTGCTGCTGCTCCTGCTGGGGCTCGGCGTCTATCTCTGGTGGCCGTCGCCCAGGCGCCTGGGGGCGGCCCTGCGGCCGGGGGCGGGGCGCAGCAGCCAGCGCCGCATCTACGACTGGCACGTCCTCGGCGGCATTTACGGCCTGCCCCTGTTGCTGCTGCTGACCCTGAGCGGCGCCATGCTGGAGCAGCCGGCCTGGTTCAAGCCCGTCCTCGCCCTGTTCTCGCCCGTGGATGCGCTGCCGGCCCCTGCGGCCGAATCCGGCGCCATCCTCATCGCTCCCCAGCAGGCCCTGGAGATCGCCCGCCAACACCTGCCCGGGGGCGAGGTGCGCTGGCTGGAGACGCCGCCGGCGGGCGGCGGCAACTACCGCCTGCGCATCTACCAGCCGGGGGACCCGAGCCGGCGCTTTCCCCACACCCTGATGTGGATCGACGCCGCCAGCGGTGAAGTCCTGGCCCTGCGCCGGCCGGAGCAGGGCAGCGTCGCCGACAGCCTTTTCAACTGGCTCCATCCCCTGCACAACGGCGAGGCCTTCGGCCTGCCCGGACGCCTGCTGACGGCCCTGGCCGGCCTGCTGCCCCTGCTGCTGTTCTACACCGGCCTGCGCCGCTGGCGGCAGAAGGTGGCCGCCCGGGCCGCCCGCCCCTGAGCCGCCGCCGCTTACCTCGGCCCGTCGCGGGGCGTACCATTGGAGGGTGAGCCTTGGCGGAGGAAAGTCTTGGAAGACCTGCTGTCGCTGTTGCCGGCCCTGATCCGGGGCGGCCTGGGGAACCTGGCGGCCTACCTGGCGGCTCATGTGCTGCTCTGTCTGCTGCCGGCCTTCTGCATTGCCGGGGCCATGGCGGCCCTCATTCCCAAGGAAACCATCACCCGCTTTCTCGGGCGGCAGACACCCAAGACGGTCTCCTACCCGGCCGCCGCCGCCGCCGGTTCGGTGCTGGCGGTCTGCTCCTGCACCATCGTGCCCCTCTTTGCCGGCATCTACCGCAAGGGGGCTGGCCTCGGCCCGGCCACCACCTTCCTCTTCTTCGCGCCGGCGGCCAACATCCTGGCCCTGGTCTACACCGGCGGCATCATCGGCGTGGACCTGGCCGTGGCCCGGCTGCTGCTGTCCCTGACGTTCGCCATCGGCATCGGCCTGATCATGGCCCTGCTCTTCCGCGCCGACGACAGTGCCCGGGACCGGGCCACGGACGCCCTGTTCAGCGCCCAGGCCGCCGCCGGCCTGTCCCGGGGCGCCCTGGCCTTCCTCCTGGTGTGGATCGGCCTGCTCCTGGCCGGTACCCTGAAGGTCGGCCTGCTCACCGGCAGCCTGTGGCAGTTCGATCTGGCCTGGGCCGGCAGCGCCGACTGGCAGGCCCTGCTCGACCGCCTGGTGCCCTATGACGCCAGCCGCGGCGAGGAGGGCGTCTCCCTCCAGGGCGTGCTGCTCATCGGCCTGCTCGGCGGCATCGGCCTCAGCGCCCGCCTAGGCCTGGAGAACATCGAGGCCGGGGCCAACGGCTGGACCCGCCTGTGCCTCTCCCTGGTGGCCCTGACCCTGCTGGTGGCCGCCCTCTCGGTGCAGGCGGTGCCCGGCGGCCTGCGCCTGGGGCTGGGCGGCAAGTTCCTCGGCGTCGCCCTGGCTCTGGCCGTACTGACCTGGCTGGGCAGCCGCCACCTGACGGCGGAGGATCGCCGGGCCTGGCTGTGGGAGTCCTGGCGCTTCGTCAAACAGATATTCCCCCTGCTGGTGATCGGCGTCTTCGTCGTCGGCATGATCCGGGTGGTGTTGCGGCCGGAATGGATCGAGATGGTGGCCGGCAGCAACACCCTGCTGGGCAATCTGGCTGGCGTCGGCTTCGGCGTCTTCATGTACTTCCCCACCCTGGAGGAGGTGCCCATCGCCAAGATGTTCCTCGACCTGGGCATGCACCGGGGCCCCCTGCTGGCCTACCTGATGTCGGACCCGGAACTGTCCCTGCAGAGCATCCTCATCATCACCGCCATCATCGGCCGCACCAAGACCTGGACCTATGTGGGCCTGGTGGCCCTGTTCAGCGCTGCCGCCGGCCTCACCTACGGCGCCTGGGTGGATGGCGCCCCGCCCCTGCTGCTGGTCCTGGGCATCGGTGGCGCCATGGCCGGCCTGGGCCTGCTGCTGGCGGCGGCCAACCGTTTTTCCGCAAAAGGAGTGTGACCATGCTGACCATCAAAGTGCTTGGCCCCGGCTGTGCCAACTGCAAGAAACTGGAGGAGGTGGCGCGGCAGGCGGTGACCCTGGCCGGCGTCGAGGCGGAGGTGCTGAAGATCACCGACATGGGCGAGATCATCGCCCACGACGTGCTGCAGACGCCGGGCCTGGTGATCAACGGCAAGCTGGTGTCCTCCGGCCGCATTCCCACCGCCGGCACCGTGGCCGACTGGCTGCGGGCCGCCGGCTGAAGCTCCGCGCCGCAACCCTCCGGCCCGGCACCGGTCCAATCCGGCAGTGCAAGCGGAGCAAGGCCCATGTCCCAGCGTCTCGAACACGATACCTTCGGTCCCATCGCCGTGCCGGCGGAACGCCTGTGGGGCGCCCAGACCCAGCGTTCCCTGGAACACTTCGCCATTTCCAGCGAGACCATGCCGCCTGAACTGATCCGTGCCCTGGCCCTGGTCAAGCAGGCGGCGGCGCAAGTGAATGGTGAACTGGGTCTGTTGCCCCCGCCCGTGGCCGGGGCCATCGCGGCGGCGGCGGATGAGGTGCTGGCGGGTCGGCACCCGGCGGAATTTCCCCTTTCCGTGTGGCAGACCGGCTCCGGCACCCAGAGCAACATGAACATGAACGAGGTGCTGGCCAACCGGGCTTCGGAGCTGCTCGGCGGCCCCCGGGGCGAAGGGCGCCTGGTGCATCCCAATGACCAGGTGAACCTGGGCCAGTCCTCCAACGACATCTTTCCCACCGCCATCCACGTGGCGGCCACCCTGGCCGTGGACGGCCGCCTGCTGCCGGCCCTGGCGGAGTTGCGCCAGGCCCTGGCGGCCAAGGCGGAGGCATTCGCTGACCTGATCAAGATCGGCCGCACCCACCTGCAGGACGCCACCCCCATCACCCTGGGGCAGGAGTTCTCCGGTTACGTCGCCCAGCTGGAGCAGGCGGAGCGCGGCATCCAGGCCTCCCTGCCCGGATTGCGGCAACTGGCGGCGGGCGGCACGGCGGTGGGCACGGGACTCAATACCCATGCGGAGTTCGGGGCACGGGTGGCGGAGAAGCTCGCCCATGGCTGCTCCCAGCCCTTCGTGCCGGCAGCCAATCCCTTTGCCGCCCTGGCCGGCCACGAGGCCCTGCTCTTTGCCCACGGCGCCCTCAAGACCCTGGCCGGGGCCCTCATGAAAATCGCCAACGACCTGCGCTGGCTGGCTTCCGGTCCCCGCTCTGGCCTGGGGGAGATTGCCCTGCCGGAAAACGAGCCGGGCAGCTCCATCATGCCGGGCAAGGTGAACCCCACCCAGTGCGAAGCCCTCACCATGGTCTGCGCCCAGGTCTTCGGCAACGACGTGGCCATCAATATCGGCGGCGCCTCCGGCAATTTCGAGCTGAACGTGTTCAAGCCCCTGCTGGCCCACAACTTCCTGCAGAGCGCGCGCCTGTTGGGGGATGCCATGGAAAGCTTCAGCCGCCATTGCGTGGTGGGTATCGTGCCCAACCGGGAGCGCATGGATGAGCTGCTGGAACGCTCCCTCATGCTGGTCACGGCCCTGGCGCCCCACATCGGCTACGAACGGGCGGCGGCAGTGGCCAAGCAGGCCCACCGCGACGGCAGCACCCTGCGCCAGGCGGCCCTGGCCCTGGGCTACGTCACGGCCGAGGAGTTCGATGCCTGGGTGCGGCCCGAGGCCATGCTCGGGCCCCGGAGTTAGGGCTCAGGGATTGCTGCTGTAGCGCGCCGGCGGCTCGTCCAGGGAGAGGACCCATTCAGCCAGGGTCTGGGCTTCGGCCTCGCTCACCGGGTTGGCCGGCATGGAGAGTTCGCCCCAGTTGCCCTTGCCCCCGTCGCGGATCTTCTTCGCCAGCTGGGCCACCACGTCCGGCGTGTGGGGGTACTTCTTGGCGATCTCCTGGTAGGAAGGGCCGATGCGCTTGCTGTCCACCGTATGGCAGCCCAGGCAGCCGCGGAACACGGCGATTTCGGCACCCTTGGCCAGCTTGCCGCTGTCGCAGAAGGCGCGGGCGGCGGAAGCGCTGTTGTCGGCCGCCTGCACGGCACCCCAGGAAAGGACCAGACCCATCATCAGCAGCCGGTAAATCATGATGCAACCCCCTGTCTTGTTATTTGGCTCACACCGCTGCATTGCAGCATGGGGGCCAAGTTACGCCAAAAGGCAGAGGGGAAACCCTGAAATAGTTGGCATTTCTCGACAAATTGCGGGCAAAAAAAAGGCCGGGAAGGCTGATGCCGACCCGGCCGAATGGAAGCCTCGTCAGAGGCTCTCAGGGAAGCATGAAGACGGCTTTTTCCCGGATGCGGATGTTGGAGCCATCCATGGCCTCGATCTCGAACATGATGGGGTTCGAGCCCTTCTTGCCCGCGTCGGGCTGGACCTGCAGGGAGGTCATGAGGGAGGTGGTGGTGGCTGCCGGCACGTCCACTTCGGCGGCGCCGCCCACTTCCAGGCCATCCAGGCCGGTGGCCTTGATGCGGTAGCGGTGGGCCTGCTCGTCGGTGTTCATGAAACGCAGGGTGAAGGTGTTTTCGATCAGGCCCATGTCCGTTTCCCGGGCCAGGGCGCCGCGGTCGCGGATGACGTCCACCTTGAGCGGGATGCGGTGGGCGATGAACCAGGCGGTGGTCAGGGTGATGGCGGCCAGGATCACGGAGTAGAGGAGGATGCGCGGCCGCACCACGTGGCCCAGGATCTCTTTCTTGGTGAGATGGCGGGCCATGGCGTTTTCGGTGGAGTAGCGGATCAGGCCCCGGGGGTAATTGACCTTGTCCATCACCTCGTCGCAGGCGTCGATACAGGCGGCGCAGCCGATACACTCATATTGCAGGCCGTTGCGGATGTCGATGCCGGTGGGGCAGACCTGGACGCAGATGCCGCAATCGACGCACTCGCCCAGGCCCAGGGCCTTGGGATCGGCGCCCTTCTTGCGGGTGCCCCGGGGTTCGCCGCGCTCGGGATCGTAGGTGATGATCAGGGTGTCCGGGTCGAACATGACGCTCTGGAAGCGGGCGTAGGGGCACATGTACTTGCACACCTGCTCGCGCATGAAGCCGGCCATCATGTAGGTGAAGCCGCCGTAGAAGAAGGTCCAGAAGGTCTCCCAGGGGCCGAAGCTGAAGGTCTTCAGCTCCGTCAGCAGCTCGCTCATGGGAGTGAAGTAGCCCACCAGGGTGAAGCCGGTGAAGACGGAGAGGATCAGCCAGAGGGCGTGCTTGGTGGCCTTGATGCGGAGCTTGCGGGCGTCCATGGGCGCCTTCTCCAGCTTCATGCGGGCCGGGCGGTCGCCCTCGATCCAGTTCTCGATCCACATGAACACTTCCGTGTAGACCGTCTGGGGACAGGCGTAGCCGCAGAACAGGCGCCCGGCGACGGCGGTCACCAGGAACAGGCCGTAGGCCGAGATGATGAGCAGGATGGCCAGGTAGAAGACGTCCTGGGGCCACAGCACCAGGCCGAAGATGTAGAACTTGCGCTCCACCAGGTGGAACAGCACGGCCTGGCGGTCGTTCCACATCAGCCAGGGGGTGCCGTAGAACAGCAGCTGGGTGAACAGCACCAGGAAGATCCGCCAGTTGGCGAAGCGACCGTGGGCGGTGCGGGCGTGGATCGTCTTGTGCTTTTCGTAGAGGCTGCCGGTATCGCCGTTGTCGGGCTGCGGCTGCTCTGGGGCGTTAGCGCTCATGGATCATTTCCTCTCGGGCTTTAGTTATTTGGAGATACGGGCGACCGTTCACGCAGGACCGAACCGCCGCCCTGGCGATTGGCTGCAAGCATGGCCTCGGCCCGTTCGCCCATGGGCTGGGAACGGTCCTGGGCCATGAATTCGTCGCGGCTGATGCCGCAGAACAGGGGATTGCCCTGGCGCTCGTCGCCGATGCAGCTGACGCGGCGGCCGTCCCGGTCGTGGCCGGGGAAGACTAACAGTTCGTCGGGCAGGGGCAGCAGTTTTCGCGTGACGCTGTCGTAATGGGTGCCGGCATTGCCGCCCGGTTCGCCGGTGGCGCCGCAGCTGCCGATGAGCAGGGCGTCGCCGGTCAGCAGGCGGTCTTCCCAGAGCAGGGTGATGCAGCCGGGGGTGTGGCCCGGGGTGGCCAGCACTTCCAGGTGCAGGTCGGCCAGGTCCAGGCTGTCGCCGTCGGCCAGCTGCCGGTCGGTGCCGCCGATGCCGCTGCACAGGCCGGCGGCGTAGAGGCAGCCGGTATGCCGGATCAGGGTGGGGGCGGCGGAAAGATGGTCGCTGTGCAGGTGGGTGTCCACCACGCAGGCCAGGTTCAGTTCGAGTTCGCCCAGCAGGCCCAGGTAGAGGGGCGACTGCTCCGCCACCGGGTCCACCAGCAGGGCTGCCCGACTGGCCCGGGAGCCGATCAGGTAGGTGTAGGTGGCGCTGCTGCTGTCCCGCAGCTGCCGGAAAATGAACACAAACGACTCCTGGTTGGAAAGTGGTGGAAACCGGAGTCTTGTCCCACGCCCGGGAGGGGAGGATGCCGTGTCGGAGAGGCTGCGGACGGGGCTTGAAACCGGTTTCCTGTCCATTCCATAACAAGAGCCGTGCCAGCCCCGGCGCCTGCCTGGAGTTCCCATTTAATCAATGGCTTGTGTTTTGTCCGGGGCTCGGGGCGGGCGCTTGCGGGCCATCGCCTGCCAAATATGGCGGCAAATAATTGCACAACTGACAGAATCGGCAGAAGATTCGCCCATGGATTATTCGGCCAGCCAGCTCAACGAGCTTATCTCCTTCCTCGACGGCCTGCCAGAGCCCCGCATCGTGATGGACGCGGATTACCGCATCGTCGCCGCCAACAAGGCCTACCGCCGGGAATACGCGGGCAGCGGCAGCGGCGGCGTCGCCTCCATCCTGGGGCGGCGCTGCTACGAGGTTTCCCACCACTTCACCGTGCCCTGCGACCAGGCCGGGGAATCCTGCCCCCTCAAGCTGTCCCAGGAGGAGGGCGCCTCCCGCCGCGTCCTGCACCTGCACCACACGCCCCGGGGCGAGGAGCACGTGGACGTGGAAACCACGCCGGTGCGGGACCAGGAAGGGCGCATCGTCTACTTCGTCGAAACCCTGCGCATGGTGCAGCAGGCCAGCAGCCGGCCCGCCGCCCAGGGCCTGGTGGGGCGCTCGCCGGCCTTCCAGCAGATGCTGGAAAAGGTGCTGCGGGTGGCGCCGGCCCAGGCCACGGTGCTGTTGCTGGGGGAGACCGGCACCGGCAAGGAACTGGTGGCCCAGGCGGTGCACGAGGCCAGCGGGCGGCGGGACAGTCCCTTCGTCGCGGTGGACTGCACCGGCCTCACCGAAAACCTGTTCGAGAGCGAACTGTTCGGCCACGAGAAGGGCGCCTTCACCGGCGCCGCCTTCCGCAAGCTGGGTCTGGTGGAGTCGGCCAGCGGCGGCACCCTGTTCCTGGACGAGATCGGCGAACTGCCGCCGGCCCTCCAGGTCAAGCTGCTGCGCCTGCTGGAGACCGGCACCTACCGTCGGGTCGGCGGCGTGGACACCCTGCGCGCCGACTTCCGCCTGGTGGCCGCCACCCACCGGGACCTGAAGGAAATGGTGCGCCAGGAGCGTTTCCGCCGCGACCTCTACTACCGGCTCAACACCTTTCCCATCCACACCCCGTCCCTGGCCGAACGGCGGGAGGACATTCCCCTGCTGGCCGCCTCCCTGCTGGAGCGGGTGGACCACCGGCCCGGCCGCCACTTCTCCGCCGAGGCCCTGGCCTGGCTGGCGGGCCGCAACTGGGAAGGCAACATCCGGGAGCTGCGCAACCTCATCGAACGGGCCACCCTGATGAGCGACGGCGAGGAAATCAGCGCCGCCAAGCTGGCCGAGGTGGCGGATGACGGCGGCGAGAGCAAGGCCCTGGCGGAGGGCGTGGGCGGCGGGGCGGACGACAGTTTCCGGGTGCCGGGCCCGCTGCCCCTGGCGCAACTGGAGCAGCGCTATCTGGCCTGGCTGATGGCCCGCCCGGGCGCCGACGTGCGCACCCTGGCCCCGGCCCTGGGAGTCAGCGAACGGACCCTCTACCGCAAGCTGCGGCGGTGAGGGCTTGCTTTTAGCCACAGAGGGCACAGAGATCACAGAGGAAAGACAATGCCACCATCACGCCTGGGGTGCATCAGGCCGTGCCGCCCAGGGTTTTTCCCCGCTGTGATTTCTGCGCCCTGAAGGAAGTCCCGTTGGGGGATGCCCTCTGTGGCCAGGGGGGTTTCCTCAAGGCCGTTCCGCCAGCAGCTTTTCCACCATGGCCCTCAGGCGGCCGGGATCGGGCTTGCCGGGCAGGCGCTGGGCGATGCGGCCGCTGCGGTCGAGGAGGAAGGTCAGGGGCGGATTGGCACTGCCCAGGGCGAAACCCCGGGCGGCGCTGCCATCGTCCTGGGCGACGCGGAAGGGCAGGCTGTTGGCGTAGGCGTAGCTGGCCACCTGGCGCGGCTGGTCGTAAACCATGGCCACCGCCAGGGTCTCCAGGCCCCGGGCCTGGTAGCGGCGGTGCAGCTGGGCCAGTTCGGCCAGGGTGTGGTCGCAGTCGCCGCAGGTGGTGGCCCAGAACTGCAGGATCACCACCTTGCCGCGCAGCTGGGCCAGGCTGACGCCGGGGGCGCCCAGCACCTTCAGTTCGACCGCCGGGGCGGCCTGCCGCTTGCCGAGAAAGGTCAGCATGGCGCCGCTCATTGCGAGCACGGCGAGCAGCAGGATAAGCTTGTGGCCCCGGGACATCATCATCAGGAGCAGGCTATGGAATTGAACACGGTCATCAATCGCTTCGGCGGACGCTGCATTGTGGGCATTTTGACGGCCCTTGTCATCAGCATGCCGGCCGCCGCCCAGGTGAGCAACGGCGAGGCCGTCTCCGGTCTCAAGGAAGCCCTGACCCGGGGCGCCGAGGTGGCGGTGAGCCAGCTGGGCAAGACCGACGGCTTCCTCGGCAACGACAAGGTGCGCATTCCCCTGCCCGGCGCCCTGGAGGATGCCGCCGAGATGATGAAGAAATTCGGCGCCGGCAAGCAGGCCGACCAGCTGGTGGAAACCATGAACCGGGCGGCGGAGGCGGCGGTGGTGGAAGCCAAGCCCCTGCTGGTGAAGGCGGTCAAGGAAATGAGCGTGAAGGACGCCCAGGGCATCCTCGGCGGCGGCGACGATGCGGCCACCCAGTATTTCAAGCGCAGCACCTCCGAGCCCCTGGCCAAAAAGTTCCTGCCCATCGTCAAGAAGGCCACGGCCAAGGTGCAGCTGGCGGACAAGTACAACCAGTTCGCCGGCAAGGCCGCCAAGTTCCACCTCATCGACGCCAAGGACGCCAACCTGGACGACTACGTCACGCGCAAGGCCCTGGACGGCCTCTACCTGATCATCGCCGAGCAGGAGAAGGCCATCCGCAAGGACCCCATCGGCACCGGCAGCAAGGTCATCGGCAAGGTCTTCGGCAGTCTGCTCAAGTAACCCGGCCCGGGAGTCAGGAGGGACGCGGCTTTCCGGCGGTGCATGCCGGAGAGTGGCGTCCCTCCTTCTTCCTGGCAATGCCTCCCGGCGCGGCACAGGCCGCTCCGAAATGGACTAAAATCTGCCCCACCGAATCACCCGCGCCCCGCTCTGCCGGGGCGCGGCGTTTCTGCCCTGCCGAAAGCCCCCTGATCCCGTGTCCAGCCCCGTTCCCCTGCACAGCCTGAATCCGCCCCAGCGCGAAGCCATCTACTACCTGGACGGCCCCCTGCTCGTCCTGGCCGGCGCCGGCTCGGGCAAGACCCGGGTGATCACCCAGAAGATCGCCTACCTGATCCAGGAATGCGGCATGAACCCGGCCAACATCGCCGCCATCACCTTCACCAACAAGGCGGCCCGGGAAATGCAGGAACGGGTCGGCCAGCTGCTCCAGGGCGGCTCCACCGCCGGCCTCACCATCTGCACCTTCCACTCCCTGGGCGTGCGCATCCTGCGGGAGGAGGCCAAGGCCCTGGGCTACAAGCCCAAGTTCTCCATCTTCGATTCCACCGACTGCTACAGCATCTTCGCCGACCTCTCGGCCAGCGTGGACAAGGCCACCATCCGCAGCATCCAGTGGCTCGTCTCCGGCTGGAAGAACGCCATGAAGTCGCCGGACCAGGCCGCCGCCGAGGCCAAGAGCGAGATCGAGGTCCTCGCCGCCAAGGCCTACCGGGATTACGCCGCCACCCTCAAGGCTTACCAGGCGGTGGATTTCGACGACCTGATCCTGCTGCCGATGCAGCTCTTCCAGGAACACCCGAAGATCCGCGACAAGTGGCAGAACCGCCTGCGCTACCTGCTGGTGGACGAATACCAGGACACCAACGCCTGCCAGTACCAGCTGCTGAAGCTGCTGACCGGGCCCCGGGCCATGTTCACCGCCGTGGGCGACGACGATCAGGCCATCTACGGCTGGCGCGGCGCCGATGTGGAAAACCTGCGGGGCCTGCCGCGGGACTATCCCAACCTGAAGCTGATCATGCTGGAGCAGAATTACCGCTCCACCGCCCGCATCCTGCAGGCCGCCAACAACGTCATCGGCAACAACGAAAAGCTGTTCGAGAAAAAGCTGTGGTCCGACCTGGGCCACGGCGAGGCCATCCGCGGCAGCGTCTGCCGCGACAACGAGCACGAGGCCGAGTCGGTGGTGATGAAGCTGCTAGCCGACAAGTTCGAGAAGCGCAGCAAGTTCTCCGACTACGCCATCCTCTACCGCTCCAACCACCAGGCCCGGCTGTTCGAAACCCACCTGCGCAACAACCGGGTGCCCTACGTCATGTCCGGCGGCACCAGCTTCTTCGAGAAGTCCGAGATCAAGGACGTCATCGCCTACCTGCGCTTGCTGGCCAACCAGGACGACGATCCGGCCTTCATCCGCGCCGTCACCACGCCCAAGCGGGGCGTCGGCGGCACCACCCTGGAGGCCCTCGGCACCTATGCCGGCGAACGCCACATCTCCCTCTTCGCCGCCGCCTTCGAGGAAGGCTTCGCCCAGCGCGTCAGCCACCGCCAGCTGGAGCCCCTGCTGCAGTTCTGCGAGTTCATCAACCGGGTCGAGCAGCGGGCACTGCGGGAGCCCGCCGGCGAAGTGCTGAACGACATGCTCACCGCCATCGGCTACGAGGCCTGGCTCTACGACCACGAGGAGACCCGGGCCGCCGACAGCAAATGGGGCAACGTGCGGGAGTTTTCCCAGTGGCTGGCGGGCAAGGGCGAGAAGGACGAAAAGACCCTCATCGACCTGACCCAGACCATCGCTCTCATCAACATGCTGGAGAAGCAGAACGAGGACAGCGAGTTCGACGCGGTGCAGCTGTCCACCCTGCACGCCGCCAAGGGCCTGGAATACAAGAACGTCTTCCTGGTGGGGGTGGAGGAGGGCATCCTGCCCCACAGCAGCTCGGTCGAGTCGGGCACGGTGGAGGAGGAACGGCGCCTGATGTACGTCGGCATCACCCGGGCGCGGCAGCACCTGCACCTCTCCTGGTGCGAGAAGCGCAAGCAGGGCAAGGAAATGTATCCCTGCGAACCCTCCCGCTTCATCGCCGAAATGGGCAACGACCTGCGCATCAGCGGCGGCAAGGCGGCCGCCGAGCCGGACAAGGCCACCAGCAAGGCCCGCTTCGCCAACCTGCGCAACATGCTGGGCAGCGGCGAAAGCTGAGCCCGTCCCGTCTCTTTCCCTATTCCTGCTCCCGGCCGCGTTACACGGCGTTACGGGGAGTTACCGTTCACCTGCAAACCGGAAGTTGGTGGTTGGCGTTATTGCCCTCAAGGGAGCGAAATGGTTTCGCGACCGGAAGGACAAGCCAAATTTCAGGAGATAGAGAAATGACCAAGAACCTCATCGCTGTTGCCCTCTTCGCTGCTTTCGGTACCGCTTTCGCCCAGGCTCCCGCCACGCCGGCCACCCCCGCTACTCCTGCGGCGCCTGCGGCGCCTGCTGCCGCACCGGCCAAGGCTGCGGTGGAAGCACCGAAGGCCGAAGTGAAGGCGGAAGCGAAGGCCGAGGCCAAGCCGGCCGTGAAGCACGGCCACAAGAAGGTGGAGAAGAAGGCCGAGCAGGCCGGCGAGAAGGCTGAAAAGGCCGAGGCCGCCAAGCCCGAAGTAAAGCCTGCCGAACCCGCCAAGAAGTAAGGTTTACGCGGCCAACCCGAAGGCCGCTGCAGCATGAAAAAAGGGCGCCGGATCTTGCGATCCGGCGCCCTTTTTTGCGGGACCGGAAAGCTCCGGTCCGTCGCGGCTTACTTGGACAGGCCGACCAGGTAATCCACCACCTTCTTGAAGTCGTCGTCGCTCAGGCTGGAACCGCCCTTGGGAGGCATGGCGCCCTTGCCGCCGATGGCGTTCTTGTACAGGGTGTCCTTGCCCGCGGCGATGCGGGGAGCCCAGGCAGCCTTGTCGCCGGCCTTGGGAGCGCCGGCAGCGCCGGAAGCGTGACAGGCGGCGCAGACGCCGTTGTAGGTGGCCTTGGGATCGACGGGGCCGGCGGGAGCGGCGGCGCTGGCCACCTGCAGGGCCACCTTGGCCACGGGAGCGATGCGGGCATCGGCGTCTTCGGCGCTGGCGCCGCCGGCGGTGCCCTTGCCCAGCTTGGACAGGGGAACGAGGGCCACCATGAGGACGATCGCAATCGCGATCGACCAGTACATGATGGACTTGCTGGAGTGGTTTTGTTGGTCAGCCATGGGGAAAATTCCTTTTATTTCATGCCGGGGGGAGGGTGCGAGGGGCGAATTATATCCGCAAAGTCAGAGTGATCCCAAGGGCGGGCATGGACGCCCGGGGAAAAACCGGGTATTCTTGCCGTCCCTTTTGCGCCCGTAGCTCAGCTGGATAGAGTACTGCCCTCCGAAGGCAGGGGTCGTGCGTTCGAATCGCGCCGGGCGCGCCAAGTTTCAGAAAATGGACACCTCCGGGTGTCCATTTTCATTTCCGCCGTCCCTTTTCCCTTCCGTCCTGTTTCCGCTCCCGGCATTTCCCGCGGCCGGCCCTATTGCCCGTCCTCCAGGCCGCTGGCGGCGAGGAAGCGCTGCCGGGCGGCTTCCAGCTGGCCCTGGGCCTGGGGCGGCACCAGCTGGCGGCATTCGGCGTAGAAGCGGGACCAGGCCTGGCCCAGGGCGGCCCGGTCCGCCGCCGGCGCCGCGGCGGCAGGGGTGCCGGCAACGGCGCCGTCGGCGGCCTGCAGCACCATGTAGCGGGGCACCACCCGGGTTTCGCCGCCTTCGCCGCGGGCCATCATGGGGCCGGTCTTGACGTAGGTCTGGCCTTCCAGGACGAAACGTCCGCCGAGGGGAATGTCGTTGATCTTCATGGTCGTTCTCCGGGTGCTGCCGGGCAGGTTGGGGAGCCGGCCGGGCGGCCGGGCAACGGGCCGCATTCTAGTCCGCCGGGCGGCCACCGCAAGGGCTGGTTTGGCCGCATCAAAGGCGTATGATGAACTAAGCCATAAGTAATAGGCCAAGCCATCATGACACTCTGCGAACCCCTCCCGTCCCTGGGGGACCCCGTTGCCAGGCCGCCATTCGAGGAAGCCGGAGCCCGCTTCCGGCCCATCATGGACGCCATGACCGCCCATATCGCCTTGCTCGACGGAGCCGGCACCATCGTGGCGGTGAACGAGGCCTGGAAACGCTTCGCCGACAGCAACTGCGGCCGTTCCCCCGGCTACGGCCTGGGCCTCAACTACCTGCAGCTGCTTGACGGCATGCAGGGCTGCCAGCCCTGTGCCCGGTGCAGTGCTGAAGAGATGGAGCTGGCCCGCCGCATTGCCGGCGGCATCCGGGCCGTGCTCAAGGGGCGGTCGCCCAAGTTCCAGATCGAGTATCCCTGCCACTCGCCCACCGAGCGGCGCTGGTTCCTGCTCACCGTTTCCCCTTTCCCCGACGACGGCGGCCCGATCCGCGCCGTGGTGGCCCACGAGGATTTGACGCCCCTGCGCGCCGCCCAGGAAGCGGCCCTGCACCACAGCGCCCAGCTGGCGGCCTCCTTCAGCCGGACGGTGGATGCCATCGCCCTGGCCATCGAGAAGCGGGACGCCTACACCGCCGGCCACCAGAACCAGGTGGCGACCCTGTGCGAGGCCATCGCCCGCCGCCTGGAGCTTGATGAAGAGCAGCGCCAGGGGCTGCAGCTGGGCGCCCGTATCCACGACATCGGCAAGATATCCGTCCCCCTCGACATTCTCGGCAAGCCGGGGAAGCTGTCGCCGCCGGAACTGGAAATCATCCGCTACCACCCCCAGGTGGGTTACGAAATCCTGTGCGGCATCGATTTTCCCTGGCCAATCGCCGACATGGTGCACCAGCACCACGAACGGGTGGACGGCAGCGGCTATCCCCAGGGGCTGGCGGGCGAGGACATCTGCCTGGAAGCCCGCATCATCGCCGTGGCCGACGTCTTCGACGCCATCATTTCCCACCGCCCCTACCGGGCCGCCCGTTCCCGGGAAGAGGGGCTGCGGGAGCTGGCCCTGGGCCGCGGCAGCCGTTTCGATGCCCGGGTGGTGGATGCCCTGCTGGCCCACCTGGCGGAGGCGGAGGGCGCCTGACCACCGTGCTGCCATGACCCTCCCGCGCTGCGGCCGGCGTACAATGCCAAACGCCTAGAACCGGGAACAACCCGGCGGGATCAAGGGAGGTGGGATCGTGGTGGCAGGAGCGTACCCCGGCCGGGAGGTGCCCGGACATGTGCCCTGGTGGCAGCGCATTTCCGTGCGCATCGGCGTCGGCGCCATGCTGGTGCTGGTGGCGGCCCTGGTGGTGGTGGGTTGGCTGGTGACCCGGCAGGAGGAGCGCCTCTACGGCGAACAGCACACGGCCCACGCCCACAAGATTTCCAGCTTGGTGGCCGAGGGCCTGGTGCGGCGCATGCTGGCCGGCGGCGGTGCCGCGGCCTGGGACGGCGTCACCCGGGAAGCTTCCACCTACATCGAGACGGCCGGCGTCGGCCGCATTTCCGTGCTGGCCCGCAACGGCAGCGTCAAGGCCAGTACTGACCCGTCCCTGCGCGGCGGCAGCATCGAGGTGGCCGGCAACCCGGCCTGCCCCGGCTGCGACGGCATGGTGCCCGAACAGTTTCCCGTCACCCGGGCCGTGGTGGATGCGGCGGGCCAGCACTGGCTGCGGGTGGTCAGCGCTGTGCCGGCCCGGCCCGAATGCAAGGGCTGCCACCAGGACCCGGGGGAAAAGCTGCGGGGCCTGGTGCTGGTGGATTTCGACCTGACTCCCCTCAATCAGGCTGCCGCCGAGCGGCGCCGCGGCCTGCTGCTGATCGGCCTGGCCTGCGGCCTGGTGTCCCTGGTGCTGATCTACTGGTTATTCCGCCGCTCCGTGCTGGAGCCGGTGGAGGTGCTGGTGGATACGGCCGGGCGCCTGGCCGGCGGCGACCTGCAGGCCCGGGCGCCGGTGGCCGAACGGGGCGAACTGGGCCATCTGGCGGCCCATTTCAACCACATGGTGGACCGCATCGAGGACCAGGTGGCCCGTCTTGAATCCTCCAACCTGGAGTCGGGCCTGCTGTACACCCTGGTGGTGGAGGTCTCCCGCAACATGGAAATGTCGGCGGTGGCCTCCACCGTGGTGCGGGTCCTGGAACAGAAGCTGGCGCCGGCCTTCGTCGCCTTCTTCGCCGAATCGGCCGACGGCACCTGGGTCTGCGCCAGTGACCGCAGCGATGCCCTGTTCACCGGCGAAGGCGCCCTGGCGCCGGCCCTGCTGGGCCAGGAGCTCCTGGCCCGGGAGGCCCTGGACGGCTTTCCCCTGTCCATGGCCCAGGCGGCGGTGGCCAGCCTGGAACTGCAACTGGGCGTGGGCGGCGGCGCCCTGCATTTCGCCGTGCCCCTGGGCAGCGGCGGCCGCCTTTCCGGCCTCCTGGTGTGCAGTATGGAAGGGGCTTCCCGGGTCCAGGCCGACGAGGAACTGCTGGCCAACCTGGGCGGCCACCTGACCCTGGCGGTGGAAAACTCGCGCAACTACACCGGCGCCGTCACCGATCCCCTGACCCGCTGCCGCAACCGCCGCTACGGCCTGGCCCGGCTCGACGAGGCGGCCTACGCCTCGCGCCGCCACGAGATCGAACTGGCGGTGGCCATGCTCGACATCGACCACTTCAAGCGCATCAACGACAGCCACGGCCACCCGGCGGGGGACCAGGTGCTGCGGGAGACGGCGCGGCGCCTGATGGACACCATCCGCAAGGCCGACGTGCCGATCCGCTACGGCGGCGAGGAATTCCTGGTGATCCTGCCCCAGACCCGGGAGGAGGACCTGGCGGCCGTGGGCGAGCGCCTGCGGGCGGCCGTCGGCGCGGCGCCGGTGCGGGTGGTGCTGCCCGGCAACGTGGTGCTGGAGATTGCGGTCAGCGTCAGCGTCGGCCTGGCCAGCTATCGGGGCGAGGGGGACGAGGCCGATGCCCTCATCGCCCGGGCCGACCAGGCCCTGTACCGGGCCAAGGCGGGCGGCCGCAACCGGGTGGAGGTGGTGGGCGGCGGCGACGGGGGCCAAGCGTGAATTAGGTCACGATCGTGGCATGGAACCTGCTCTGATTCAGGCACAAGAAAAAGAGTTCGCGGGGGAGGCAGAAGAACTCTTCAGGAGCTGGTTATGACGGCAACAAAACTGGATCGGGATGCTGACCTGGAACTGGTCACCATCTATGAGATCAGCAAGATTCTCACCTCCTCGCTGGACTTCCAGAAGTCGGTGCGGGAGGCGCTCAACGTCATGCTGACCCACCTCCACATGAGGCATGCCATGGTCAGCATGGTGCAGGGCGAAGGAAAACTGCACGTACTTGGTGCAGCCGGGGTGCCTTTTGCCGTCCAGGAAGACATCATCCTCGACGCCGAAAGCGGCATCGTCGGCCAGGTGCTCAAGCACGGCAGCCCCATGGTGGTGCCCGACATCACCGCCGACCCGGTCTTCATCAACCGTACCGGCCGGGACCTGTCCCAGTGCGCCGGGGTGGCCCTCATCGCCGTGCCGGTGAAGATCGGCCGCGAGGTGGTGGGCGTGCTCAGCGTGGACCGGCCTCCCGGCGCCTCCAAGCCCGCCAGCTTCGACCGGGACGTGCGCCTGCTGTCCCTGGTGGCCAGCCTGGTGGGCCAGACCTTCAAGCTGCACCAGGCCATTGCCGCCGAGCGGGCCCAGCTGATGCTGGAGACCCACCGCCTGCAGAAGCAGTTGCAGGGCAAGTACGACGTGGAAAACGTCATCGGCCGCTCCAAGCGCATGAAGGAGGTGTTCGCCGACGTGCACCAGGCGGCACCGGGCAACTCCACCATCCTCCTGCGGGGCGAGTCGGGCACCGGCAAGGAGGCCATCGCCCACGCCATCCATTATCTGTCGCCCCGTTCCAAGGGCCCCTTCGTCAAGGTGAACTGTGCCGCCCTGCCGGAGACCCTGCTCGAATCCGAACTCTTCGGCCACGAGAAGGGCGCTTTCACCGGCGCCACTGCCGAGCGCAAGGGCCGCTTCGAGATGGCCGACGGCGGCACCCTGTTCCTGGACGAGATCGGCGACATTTCCTCCTCCTTCCAGGCCAAGCTGCTGCGCGTCCTGCAGGAGCACGAGTTCGAGCGGGTCGGCGGCAACAAGACCCACAAGGCCAACTTCCGCCTGGTGGCCGCCACCAACCGCAACCTGGAGGAAATGGTGCAGAAGGGCGACTTCCGCGCCGACCTCTATTTCCGCCTCAATGTGGTGGCCATCCTGCTGCCGCCCCTGCGGGAGCGCAAGGAGGATATCCCCCTGCTGGTGGACTTCTTCCTTTCCCGCTTCAACCGGGAGAACAACCGCAAGCTGACCATCACGCCCGGTGCGGTGGAGATCCTGCAGCACTGCAACTGGCCGGGCAACGTGCGGGAGCTGGAGAACTGCATCGAGCGGGCCGCCACCATGACCCGGGGCGCCCTCATCCGGGAGTCGGACATGCGCTGCCAGAAGGGCCAGTGCTTCTCCTCCGTGCTGCTCGAATCCTCCGCCTCCCGGGCCTGCCATCCGGTGATGGACATGCCGGGCACCCATCCCGGCGGCCACACCACCTTCCCGGCCCGGGAGCCGATCCAGCCCCAATCCCAGCCGGTTCACTTCCGCGACCCCATTCCGGTGGTGGCGGCGCCGGCGCGGCCGGCCATGCCTGCGGCGGCACCGCCCGACTACGGCGACGACGACCTGGCCGAAGGCAGCGACGCCTTCGTCTCAGAACGGGAACGGCTGATCGAGGCCATGGAACGTTGCGGCTGGGTCCAGGCCAAGGCGGCCCGGCTGCTCAACCTGACGCCGCGGCAGATCGGCTACGCCCTGAAGAAATTCAATATCGAGGTGAAGCGCCTGTAGCTTCCGGCGCACCTCGTCCATAGTGATCGGTGCGCCAGGTCGGCCGGGTGGTTCGCCACCCCGGGCCGGGTCGTTGGCGGAATTAGGGCGGGGCGCGGGTAGGGTGCGGCTCATCCGGGAGATGCCCGGAGGGCCTTATGGGACGGCGATTTTAGGCCGTGGGCGGCGGACAGGGCCGGTGCTCTTCGCCCTTGGGGCAGCCCTCGCCGACATCCTTATCCCCTGCGCCTTCCAGGCCGATCCATTGGGCGATGGCGGTCGTGTCGAAGCCCACCCGCCGTTCCTCGCCCACCTGCAACAGGGGGCGGCGGATCAGCAGGGGCTCGGCCAGCAGCAGGGCCAGGGCATCATCCCGGCCCAGGGTTTCGGGCTGCACTTCACCATTCTTGAGGCGGGGAGCGGCCCGGTTGAACCACTCGCTCACCGGCAGGGGCTCGAGGAAGGCCAGCAAGGTGGCTGCCGTCCATGGCTCGCCCAGCAGGTCGCGCACCGTCAGGGTGTGGCCGGCGGCCTGGAGCAGGGCCCGCTGTCGGGCATTGCCGCCGCAGCCGGGCTTTTCGTAGAAGATGACGTGGGCCATGGCCGTTGCCGTCGGAAAGCGTCAAAAAGGGATACGCCACTCCCGGCCGGAAGGCCGGCCCTGGCTTGCACCCGTGGCTGGGAACGGCCGCCGGCGGGAGCGACGTAAGCAAAAGGTCCGCGCCCCGGGGGCAGGGTGCGGACCGAGGAGAGATCAGACGGGGCGGTTCTCGGCCACCTTCACCGGACCCATTTCGGCCAGGGCCTGGGCGTAGGGGATCACCGGCAGCTTGCCGTTGTACTTGGCTGCCGCATCCACCACCGCATCCACCTTGGCTTCGGCGGAGGCCTTCTTCAGGTCGCTGCGTTCCAGGTAGAGCAGGTCCAGCAGTTCATTCCACACCGTGGCTTCGTCCAGGGGATACACGTTCCAGCTGACACCGCCCACTTCCACGGCGTACTTCTTGGAGAAGTCCACGTTGCCGGCGAAGAGGAAGTACTTCCCGGCGGGCACCAGGGAATCGCCCATCATGGCGACGATGTGATCCAGGTGGGCGAGGGAGTCCACGTGGGCGGCGAAGAACACCAGCTGTTCGCCTTCGGCGGCCAGGATCACCTGGTCGGCCTTGGTGATGGGGGGACGGGCTTCGCCGGCGACGCTTTCCGGGAATTCCAGGCCCAGTTCGCCGCGGAAGCCGAAGCGCCCGGCCTTGCCCGTGGGGCCGCTGATGAGGGGGGAGAGCAGTTTGCCGGAGAGTTTGGAGAGTACGGCGTTTTGGGTCATGGCAGCCTCAAGGGATAAGTAGGTTGGATTGAATGACGCCACCACCAGTGCGAGAACTGTGCCAGTGCCGGTCATGCCTTGGAGATGCCCTATCCACGCGGGTTTCGGCGGCACGACGAGGGGCGCTCGGCGTCCCGGGCCATTGTCGGCTTCGATACAGGGGCGTCGTGTCCGCGACAAAGGGCAAAAGCCGACACCGGTTGCCCAAGTGACTGTTTACGCGCAATAAAAATGGAAATTCCGGACCTGGCACATGGGTTGCTCTAGGGGTGTTGCAGGGCCTGCAGTCAAGGGCCCCGAGACAACGAGCCCCAACCCCGACAGGAGCGGACCATGCAGAACCCGAGCGCCCAAACTGGCATGAGCGGCATGAGTGGAACGGCGGCAGGAGCCCCGGCTTCCCGCCGCATCATCCCCATCGCCTCCGCCCACAGCGGCGCCGCGTCCGCCGGTGGCTGCAGCTCCTCCAGCTGCGGCTCCGGCGAAGGTCCGGCCGACATGCCCGCCCACATCTGGGAGAAGGTGAAGGACCATCCCTGCTACAGCAGCGAGGCCCACCACCACTTCGCCCGCATGCACGTGGCGGTGGCCCCGGCCTGCAACATCCAGTGCAACTACTGCAACCGCAAGTACGACTGTGCCAACGAATCCCGCCCCGGCGTGGTGAGCGAGAAGCTGACCCCGGAAATGGCGGGCAAGAAGGTGCTGGCGGTGGCCGCCGAGATTCCCCAGCTTTCCGTGGTCGGCATCGCCGGCCCGGGCGACGCCCTGGCCAATCCGGCCAAGACCTTCAAGACCTTCGAACTGATCCAGCAGAGCGCGCCGGACATCAAGCTCTGTCTCTCCACCAACGGCCTGGCCCTGCCGGACCACGTGGAGACCATCAAGAAGTTCAACGTGGACCACGTCACCATCACCATCAACATGGTGGACCCGGAAGTGGGCCAGCACATCTACCCCTGGATCTTCCACAACCACAAGCGCTACCACGGCCTGGAAGCGGCGAAGATCCTGCACGAGCGGCAGATGCTGGGCCTGGAGATGCTCACCGCCGCCGGCATCCTGGTGAAGGTGAACTCGGTGCTGATCCCGGGCGTCAACGACCATCACCTGAAGGAAGTGAACAAGGTGGTGAAGGCCAAGGGCGCCTTCCTGCACAACATCATGCCGCTCATTTCCGACCCGGCCCACGGCACCCACTTCGGCCTCACCGGCCAGCGCGGCCCCACCGCCGCCGAACTGAAGTCCCTGCAGGACGAGTGCGAGGGCGACATGAAGCTGATGCGCCACTGCCGCCAGTGCCGTGCCGACGCCGTCGGCATGCTGGGGGAGGACCGCAGCCAGGAATTCACCAGCGACAAGCTGGACGCCATTGCCGCAACCTACGACCCCACCGCCCGCCAGGCCTACCGGGACTTCGTCGAGAAGGAGCGGGCCGATCAGCGTGCCGCCGAAGCGGAGAAGAAGGCCGGCCTGGCCGGCGCTTCGGAGAAGGCCCTGGTGGCCGTGGCCACCAAGGGCGGCGGCCGCATCAACCAGCACTTCGGCCACGCCAGCGAGTTCCAGGTGTACGAAGTCTCCGCCGCCGGCGCCAAGTTCGTCGGCCATCGCAAGGTGGAGCACTACTGTGCCGGCGGCTACGAGGAAGAGGAGGCCATGCCCTCCATCCTCGACGCCCTCCAGGACTGCGCCGCCGTGCTGGTGGCCAAGATCGGCCACTGCCCCATGAAGGAACTGCAGGCCGCGGGCATCGAGCCGGTGCAGGACTACGCCCACGAATACATCGAAGCCTCGGCCCTGGCCTGGTTCCAGCAGCGCCTGGAGCGGCGCCAGGGCGCCACCAGCCTGGTCGCCTGAGGCCATCCAACCCATCCGTCACCCCCTAAGACAAGGAGCCCATCATGGCCTACAAGATCAACGCCTCCGCCTGTACCGCCTGCGGTGCCTGCGAACAGGAATGTCCCAACGACGCCATCTACGAGAAGAACGGCCTCTTCGCCATCAAGGCCGACGGCTGCACCGAGTGCATCGGTCATTACGACGATCCCCAGTGCATCGCCGCCTGCCCGGCCGACTGCATCGTCGTGGACAAGAGCGTGCCGCGCTACCAGGCGTGAAGACAGCCACAGAGGACACAGAGAACACAGAGGGAAAATCCCTGGGCGCTGTGCCCGAAGGTCAGGCCGGCAGCGCGGGAAGTTGTCGACGTTGCTCTGTGTTCTCTGTGCCCTCTGTGGCTAAACAAAAAAACCCCAACCCCCGGAGGTAAGGATATGTGCGTCAACATCACCCCTCGCGCCGCCAAGTACATGCGCCAGATGGTGCGTTTCGGCGAAGGCTCGGCGTCCGCCGGTTTCCGCCTCTCGGTCAAGCCCGGCGGCTGTTCCGGCTTCGATTCCAGCTTCACCGTGGCCGAGACGCCGACGCCCGGCGACACGGTGATCGAGCAGAACGGGGCCCTCCTGTTCCTCACCGCCGAGAGCTGCAGCCTGCTGCACGGCTACACCATCGACTTCAAGGAAAGCCCCTCTTCCTCCGGCCTCTCCTTCACCAACCCCAACGGCCCCCACGTCTGCGGCTGCGGGGCCGGTGACGGTGCCGCCGCGGGCGGCGTCGGCGTGGTCACCTTCATGAAGCGGGACCAGGCGCCCCAGGGTGCCATGGCTGGCTGCTCCAGCCACAAGGGCTGAGGCCGGGATCATGTCGGCCCGGGACAGCGATGTGGTGGAACTGGATGGCCCGCCCCAGTTCCATTTCGGCGAGAAGGTCGTCGCCCGGAAGTATGTGAAGAACGACGGCACCTATCCCCTCAGGGAAATCGGCGAGGTGCTGGTGCACAAGGGGGACGTGGGCTACGTCACCAGTATCGGCACCTTTCTGCAGCAGTTTTACATCTACGGCGTGGACTTCGTGGACCGGGGCTGCCTGGTCGGCATGAAGGGACGCGAAATCGAATCTTTAGACCAAGTGGGAGAGGGCAACATGAAAATCACCTTGCGCAAGGACAAGAACGGCAACCTGTCGGTCTACGTCCCCAAGAAGGACCTGGAGCAGGACGTGGTGTTCACCGAGAAGGCCACCCTGTGGGGCGGCCAGATCACCCTGGGCAACGGCTGGAAGCTGCAGCTGCCGGAGATGGCGGTGGACACCCCCATGCCCATCACCATCGAAGCCGCCAAGCTGAGCGAGGAGTGAATACCATGGGCGCCGACAGCACCGACGGTCTGCTCGCCACCGTTGCCGACGGTCTTGGCAGCGGCGCCCTGATTCCCTACCTGGGGGCCGAGGCGGTGCTGCTGGCACCGGCCAATGCTGCCCTGCCCCTGGCGCCGGAGGCTCTCGCCGCCTTCCTCTCCAAGCGGGCCACGGTGCCTTCGCGCATCCGTCGCAACCCCACGGCCACGGCCCAGTACATCGAGAACTTCCGCCATCGCAAGACCCTGCGCAAGCTGATGCTGGAGGCCTTCGCCACCCCGGCCGAAGTGCCCGCCTTCTACCGCCTGCTGGCCCGCCTGGCGCCGCCCCTGGTGGTGGACACGGGCTACGACACGGCGCTGGCCGGCGCCTTCGCCGGCAACAGTGATTGGGCCCAGATCCAGGGTGTCAGCCGGGCCGAGGTGCGGGAAGGCTGGTATCTCTGCTACGACGCCGCCGGTGCCCCCCTCCCCGAGGCCGGGGCGGCGGCCTGCCGCACCCTGGTGTACAAGCCCCTGGGCGGGGTGCAGCCGGCAGGCAACTTCATCATCTCCGATTCCGACTTCGTCGAAGTGCTGACGGAGATCGACATCCAGACCCCCATCCCCGAGGCGGTGAAAAGCCGCCGCGCCAGCCGGGGCTTCGTCTTCTTCGGCTGCCGCTTCCGCGACCAGCTGACCCGCACCTATGCGCGCCAGGTGATGAAGCGCTCCGCCGGCCCCCACTTCGCCGTGCTGCCGGCTGCGGAGCTGACCCGCAACGAACTGCGCTTCATCGCCGAGCAGGGCATCACGGTCATCGACCGGCCCCTGGCCGAAGTGGCGGCGGCCCTGGAGGCCGCCCTGGACTGCGCGGTGGCCTGAGTCCCATGCTGCTGGTGCGCTACCGCCTCGGCGGCCGGCCCTCCCTGTGCGGCCTGACCCTGGCGGCGCCGCCGGAGGGGGAGGGCATCCTGGCCATCCTGCACGAACTGCCGGAGAACCCGGGCGTCTCCATTTCCGTCGCCATCGACCGGGTCATCGCCGCCGCCCTGACCCAGCATCCAGCCCTCCTGGCCGCCGCCCCCTTCCATCGCATCCGCTGGATCGAGCGCTACTACGGCATTGAGGACGGCATCCCGGAAATGCTGGCGGAGACCGTGGCCGACATCAGCCCCGGTCCCGACGGCTGGCAGGTGCGGCCGAAGGACTGCCTGCCCGTGGGCAGCCAGCTGCTGCGCCACATCCGGCGCGAACTGGCGCGCCTGGGCGACGACGCCGAGACGGCGGGCTGCTTCAACATCCATTGAAAAGAAAAGGGCCCCGCCGGGGCCCTGTGTTGTGGCGCCGCTAGCGCCCCTGGCGCAGGGGCTGGAGCAGATGGGAGAGACCGTTGTGGTCGATCTCCTGCATCAGGGCCAGCAGCCGGCCGATCTCGCCGGGGGGAAAGCCCTCCCGGGCGAACCAGTTGAGGTAGTTGCCCGGCAGGTCGGCGATGAGCGTGCCCTTGTGCTTGCCGAAGGGCATCTCCCGGGTCACCAGCAGTTGCAGGTCCTCTGGCTTCACGCGCTGGCCCGCTTGAGCAGGTGCATGACGATGAAGCTCAGCACCGCCTCGCCGCGCTGGTTGGCCGCCACGTACTTGAGGCGGGCGATGCCCCGGTCCGGCTTGGAGGAAGAGGGCTTCACCTCCAGCACCTCGATTTCCGTATGCAGGGTATCGCCGGGCCGCACCGGCGCCAGCCAGCGCAGCTCGTCGATGCCCGGGGAGCCGATGCTCGAGCGGTTGAAGATGCCGCTCTGGATGAACAGGCGGAAAGCCAGGGCCAGGCTCTGGAAACCACTGGCGATGAGCCCGCCATAGGGCGATTCCGCGGCGGCGTTCACATCCAGATGGAAGGGCTGGGGATCGTAGCGCCAGGCGAAGTCGATGATCTCAGCTTCGGTGAGAGTGACGCCGGGCGTGGTGAAACGCTGGCCGGGGGCTAGGTCGTCGAGAAAGAGGGGCGACATGGGCGGAGCGGGCGGGATGGGGAAGGGCAAAGATACAAAAAAATCCTCCATTTGTCCTTCCTCCCGGCCATCGCCGGCCCCGTCGCCAGGGGACTGACGGGCCGCCCTCCGACAGCTCTCCGGGCCGGCCGGGAGTGCCCGGGCGACCTCAGGGCGGCTCCGTCTTGTATGCTTGCGCCTGATCAGCATTTCGCCCCTCTTGTGGAAAGGACCCTTCCCTTGGAAGTTTGCATCACCGGCGGCTCCGGTTTCATCGGCAAGCGCCTGACAGCAGCCCTGCTGGCCCGGGGCGACCAGGTTCGCTCCCTGACCCGCAAGAGCGCCGGGGTGACCGGCGCCCCCCAGGGCCTCAGCTTTCACCCCGGGGACCTGACCGATCCCCAGGTGGCGCTGGGCGGATTCCTGGCCGGGGCCCGGGTGCTGTTCCACTGCGCCGGCGAAATCAACGACGCAGCCCGGATGCGCCCCCTTCATGTGGATGGCACGGCCCGTCTGCTGGCGGCCGCCAGGCAGCAGTTTGCCGCCGGCGGCCAGCCCCTGCACTGGGTGCAACTGAGCAGCGTCGGCGCCTACGGGCCCGACCGCCGGCCGGACCGGCGTCAGCTCCGCATCGTGGACGAGGAGACGGCGCCGGCGCCGGTGGGCGAATACGAAGTCACCAAGACCGAGGCCGACCAGCTGGTGCTGGATGCCGCCCGGGAAGGCTACATCACCTGCACCCTGCTGCGTCCGGCCAACGTCTTCGGCGCCGACATGCCGAACCAGTCCCTCCGCTCCATGATCGCCTTCATCCGCAAGGGCCTGTTTTTCTACATCGGCCCGGACGACGTGGTGGCCACCTACATCCATGTGGATGACGTGGTGGAGACGCTGCTGGCCTGCGGCTGCGATCCCCGGGCCCGGGGCCATGTCTTCAATCTCTCCAACGATTGCGCCTACGGCGATCTGGTCAATGCCATCGCCGATGCCGCAGGGGTCCGCCGTCCCCGCCTGCGCCTCAATGAAACCCTGGTGCGGCGCATTGTCGCCCTGGCCAGCCCCTTCCTGCGCCTGCCCCTGACGCCGGAGCGCATCGACGCCATGCGGGTGCGCACCCGCTATCCCGTCACCAAGCTCCAGTCCGTCCTGGGCCTGGCACCCCGGCGGGAGGTGTGCGACGCCATCCGGGAACTGCTGTGAAAGCACCCATTTATCAGGAGTGCTCGCCCCAGCGGTGGCGATATGAAAAAGGCTGCCCTCGGGCAGCCTTTTTTCTTGGGTCGGCCGGCGAATCATTCCCGGTCGGCATGGTGGAGCTTCCCCGTTCTAGAACCCCAGGCTTTCGAGGAAGTTGTCCACTTCCGACTGGGAGCCGAAGGCCTGTTTCTGGTTCTTGTCCGAATCCATGGCGGGGCCGTTGAGGAGGCCGTCCTTGGGCTGCTTGCCTTCGCCGGGGGCGGTGCGGGCGAGCAGGGTGAGGAGCTGGCTTTCCATGTCCTGGGCCAGGTCCACGATTTTCTTGATGACCTGGCCGGTGAGGTCCTGGAATTCCTGGGCCAGGATGATTTCGGTGAGCTGGGCCTTGTTGGCGGCGGCCTCGGCGTCGCTCTGCTGCAGGTAGGCCCGGGTGCGGGCCAGGGTTTCCTGGTAGTCCCGGGAATCCTTGCGCTTGTCGGCCACCCGCTCCCAGTCGGCGAGGAGCTGGCGGGCGCCTTCCTGGGCCCGGTCCTGGGTGGGGCTGATGCTGTCCACGGCGTTGAGCACGCGGGAGACGGCCTGTTCGGTCATGGAGAGCACGTAGTTGAGCCGTTCCCGGGCGTCGGGAATGGCGTCCACGGTGCGTTCCAGGGCCTTGTCGTGGCCCAGGGCCTGCAGGGTTTCGTGCAGGTCCCGGGTCATCTTGCCGATTTGTTCGAATACCTGGTGCTGATCGCTGGAGCCGGTGGTCATGGGAAATGCCCTTGGGGGTTGCGCCGTAAGAGACGTAACCATAGCGCATATGGCGCCGGCTGCCGACCCCCGGGAGGGGTGCCCGGGGAATGGCTCAGGGGGCGGCGCGGCGCTGGGACAGGGCCAGCAGGCCCGTTGCCTGGGCTTCCACGGCCATGCGGGCGTGCCGGTCCAGGCGCCGCAGCCAGCGGAAGGGAATGGCGGCTTCGCCGTAGTGGGCGCCGGCGAGCATGGCGGCCAGGGCGCCGTTGGTGTCCGCATCGCCTCCCAGGTTCACCGTCTTCACCAGGCAGGCCTCGAAGCTGTCGGTGCTGAAGAAGGCGTGGCAGACGGTTTGCAGGGTATCCACCACATAGCCGGTGGCCCGCTTGGGGTAGGGATCGAAGCGGAAGTTGCGGTGGCCGGCCACCAGGGCGTCGGCCAGCTGCCGCGCCCGCTCCTTGCCTTCGCCCCGCAGCAGGGCCCGGGTCATGCAGCCCAGGGTCAGGGTGGCCACGTCGGAGAGGGGATGGTTGTGGGTCAGGTGGGCCTGTTCCAGGCTCCAGCGGGCGAAGGCGTCGTCGTCCCCCAGGGTGGCGATGACCACCGGCAGGTTGCGCATGACGGCGCCGTTGCCGGCGTCGCCGTCGCTGTAGGGGGATTCCAGGGTGCCCTTGTGCATGTAGCGGACGATGCCGCGGCGGCAGGTGTTGCCCACGTCGATGGGCTTGGTTTTCAGCCAGGCGAGGAAGTGTTCGGCGACGCAGGTGAGGTTCCATTCCGGGTGTTCCAGGATGGCGTCGCCCAGGGCCAGGCTCATCTGGGTGTCGTCGGTGATCTGGCCGGGTTTCAGGCGCAGCCAGCCGCCGCCGGTGATGTGTTCATGCACGCCGTACTGGGCGGCGATTTCGCCGGGGGTGAGGAATTCCACCGTGGCGCCGAGGGCGTCGCCGATGGCAAAGCCCAGGTAGGCGGCCCGCACCCGGTCGAGCAGGGAGCCGGGCGGGGCGGGGGGATGGCGGGGCTGGGTGAGGAACACGGCGCAGGCTCCTTCAGTAGTAGCTCATCTGCACCCGGTAATCGCCGCCGATCACCAGGTATTCGCCTTCGCCCTTGAGCACGGGGCCGGGCAGGAGGCCGTTGAAGAAGAGAATCTTCACCAGGGGCACCTGCACTTCCAGGATGGTGTCGCCGAACTGGTCGGCCACCTCCCGGTCGTCGGTGAAGGAGATCAGGTTGTTCTGCCGCACGATGGCCTCCCGCCGCGACAGGGTGCTGACCACGTGGTGTTCGGAGAGGTCGTTAACGCCCCGGTAGAGGGTCAGGTGGCGGCGGCTGGGAAAGATGTAGCGGGCCAGCATCCACTGGCAGTACTCGTAGAGCAGGTCCAGCTGCAGCTGGATGGAGTTGTTGTGGAAGCGGGCGCACATCTTCTCTTCCACATAGGTCATCCAGGCCCGGGAGGGATAGCGGCCAAGGGGCTCCTTGTGGAAGGTGGGCAACAGGCCGAAGCGGCTTTCCACCCAGCCCTTGAGCACCGCCCCTTCCGGGTTGTTGGCATCGAAACCCCAGCCCTGCAGCAGGCGCCGGTAGCTGGAGCGGAACAGGCGGGGGCCGGGCCGCGCTGTGCCGTCGTCCCGGGGCCGTCGCTCCGGCCCCTCGTTCACCCCGAACACGGCCGCCATGTATTTCTGGAAGGCGTCCATGGCCTCCTCGGCGCAGGTGGAATCCTCCAGCATGCGGAAGAGGGCCGGGCTGGTCTCCCGCACGCCGCTGATGTGCAGGCGCAGGGGGTGCTCGTTGAAGGCGGGGCTGGCGAGGAGGCCCGAGGGCACGCCCACCAGGTTGGTGCTGTGGCCGGGGGGCGGCGGGGCGAGGGGGACGGTGGGCAGGTCGGGCTTCATGCCCGGCACATAAGCAACATCTATTCCCCGTTCTGGCGCACCCGGCCGGCGAGGGCGGCGGCCTGGGCGATGCCCGGCCGGGGAGGCAGGAGGGACGGACCTCCCGGCCGTGGGGTGGCGGCGAGGTCCATCCGGCGCGCCTCCTGGCTCGGTCCGCTTTGGGGGCGTCGTCCGGGGCCGGGGAATGCGGTCTTTACGACAGGGGCGGGGGCCTTTGTCGTGTTCGCAACATGGCCGCGAGGGCCCGGTACAAAACACATTTTCCAGTCGTATCAAGGCATTGCGGCGCAAACGAGGACCTGGCACGGCCCTTGCCATAGTAGGTCAAGCCTGGCACCGCCGGGATTGATTTTGTGACTTCAACCATCGAGGGGAAATGAAATGAGTGCATTGCGTCAAATCGCCTTCTACGGCAAGGGTGGCATCGGCAAATCCACCACCTCCCAAAACACCCTGGCGGCCCTGGCTGAAATGGGCCAAAAGATCCTCATCGTCGGCTGCGACCCGAAGGCCGACTCCACCCGTCTGATCCTGCACGCCAAGGCTCAGGACACCGTGCTCTCCCTGGCTGCCGACGCCGGCTCCGTGGAAGACCTGGAACTGGAAGACGTGCTGAAGGTGGGTTACCGCGACATCCGCTGCGTTGAGTCCGGCGGTCCGGAACCCGGCGTCGGCTGCGCCGGCCGCGGCGTTATCACCGCCATCAACTTCCTCGAAGAGAACGGCGCCTACGACGGCGTGGACTACGTTTCCTACGACGTGCTGGGCGACGTGGTGTGTGGCGGCTTCGCCATGCCCATCCGCGAGAACAAGGCCCAGGAAATCTACATCGTCATGTCCGGCGAAATGATGGCCATGTACGCCGCCAACAACATCTCCAAGGGCATCCTGAAGTACGCCAATGCCGGCGGCGTGCGTCTGGGCGGTCTGATCTGCAACGAGCGCAAGACCGACAAGGAATACGAGCTGGCCGACGCTCTGGCCAAGAAGCTCGGCACCAAGCTGATCCACTTCGTCCCCCGCGACAACGTGGTGCAGCACGCCGAACTGCGCCGCATGACCGTGCTGGAGTACGACCCCGAGTCCAAGCAGGCCGGCGAATACCGCGCCCTGGCCCAGAAGGTCCATGCCAATGCCGGCAACGGCGTGATCCCCACCCCCATCTCCATGGACGAGCTGGAAGACCTGCTGCTCGAGTTCGGCATCATGAGCAAGGAAGACGAGTCCATCGTCGGCAAGTCCAAGAGCGCCGCTTAAGGATCACCGGCGCGGAAACCGGCAGGGCTCCCTCCGGAGCGGCCGGGTTCCGCTGAGCGAATACGCAATTTAGGAGAATCACATGAGTGCGGTACTCGACGACAAAACGCGCAACCAGGCGCTGATCCAGGAGGTGCTCGAAGCCTACCCGGAGAAGGCCGCCAAGAAGCGCGCCAAGCACCTCAACGTGTACGAAGAGGGCAAGCCCGACTGCGGCGTGAAGTCCAACATCAAGTCCCTGCCCGGCGTCATGACCATCCGCGGTTGTGCCTATGCCGGCTCCAAGGGCGTGGTGTGGGGCCCGATCAAGGACATGGTGCACATCTCCCACGGTCCCGTGGGCTGCGGCCAGTACTCCTGGGGCACCCGTCGCAACTACGCCTCCGGCACCGTCGGCGTGGACAACTTCACCGTCCTGCAGGTCACCTCCGACTTCCAGGAGAAGGACATCGTCTTCGGCGGCGACAAGAAGCTGGACAAGGTGATCGACGAGATCACGGAAATCTTCCCCCTGGCCCGCGGCATCTCCATCCAGTCCGAATGTCCCATCGGCCTCATCGGTGACGACATCGAGGCCGTGGCCAAGAAGAAGACCAAGGAAATCTCCAAGACCATCGTGCCGGTGCGTTGCGAAGGCTTCCGCGGCGTTTCCCAGTCCCTGGGCCACCACATCGCCAATGACATGGTGCGCGACTGGGTCCTGGACAAGGCCGACAACAAGGGCTTCGAATCCACCCCCTACGACGTCACCATCATCGGCGACTACAACATCGGCGGCGACGCCTGGTCCTCCCGCATCCTGCTGGAAGAGATGGGCCTGCGCGTGATCGCCCAGTGGTCCGGCGACGGCACCCTGGCGGAAATGGAAAAGACCCCCAAGGCCAAGCTCAACCTGCTGCACTGCTACCGTTCCATGAACTACATCAGCCGGCACATGGAAGAGAAGTACGGCATTCCCTGGGTCGAGTACAACTTCTTCGGCCCCTCCAAGATCGCTGCCTCCCTGCGGGAAATCGCTTCCCACTTCGACGACACGATCAAGGAAAACGCCGAGAAGGTCATCGCCAAGTACCAGGCCATGGTGGACGGCATCATCGCCAAGTACAAGCCGCGCCTGACGGGCAAGAAGGTCATGCTGTACGTGGGCGGCCTGCGTCCCCGTCACGTGGTCGGCGCCTATGAGGACCTGGGCATGGAAGTGGTCGGTGCCGGTTACGAATTCGCCCACGGCGACGACTACCAGCGCACCACCCACTACGTCAAAGACGGCACCCTGATCTACGACGACGTGACCGGCTTCGAGTTCGAGAAGTTCGCCGAAAAGATCCGTCCCGACCTGGTGGGTTCCGGCGTCAAGGAAAAGTACATCTTCCAGAAGATGGGCATCCCCTTCCGCCAGATGCACTCCTGGGACTACTCCGGCCCGTATCACGGCTACGACGGCTTCGCCATCTTCGCCCGCGACATGGACATGGCTATCAACAGCCCGGTCTGGAACATGACCAAGGCCCCCTGGAAGAAGTGATTTCGTCCCCCGGACCATCCATGACTTTGTCGACATCGCCTCGCCGTACTACTCGTACTGTCTTCGGCTCGTCTTCGCGTCCTGAATGGCCGGTGAACGAAATCCAGTACCAGAAGCAGTGAGTCCGTCTCTCATGCCCGCCGCCTGCCGGTGCCGGGTTAGGGGAGCCGGAAACTTGAAGCGCTGTCGGTGCGGGGATGACCGCCCGGCGCGTAAAAAGGAGATTCAAAATGCCGCAATCCGCTGAGAAAGTGCTCGACCACAACGAGCTGTTCAAACAGCCCGAATACCAGGACCTGATGGCCCGCAAGAAGCAGTTCGAGGACTGCGCTTCCGCCGACAAGGTCAAGGAAGTCGAGGCCTTCACCAAGTCCTGGGAATACCGGGAAATCAACTTCAAGCGCGAAGCCCTGACCGTCAATCCGGCCAAGGCCTGCCAGCCCCTGGGCGCCGTCCTCTGCGCCTCCGGCTTCGAAGGCACCCTGCCCTATGTGCATGGTTCCCAAGGCTGCGTCGCCTACTTCCGTTCCCACCTGAACCGTCACTTCAAGGAGCCTTCCTCCTGCGTCTCCGACTCCATGACGGAAGACGCGGCCGTGTTCGGCGGCCTGAACAACATGATCGACGGCCTGGCAAACGCCCACGCGCTGTACAAGCCGAAGATGATCGCCGTCTCCACCACCTGCATGGCCGAGGTGATCGGCGACGACCTGGACGGCTTCATCAAGAACGCCAAGCAGAAGGGCTCCATCCCGGAAGACTTCCGCGTGCCCTTCGCCCACACCCCGTCCTTCGTCGGCAGCCACATCACCGGCTACGACAACATGCTCAAGGGCGTGCTGACCAACCTGTGGGCCGGCCAGGAACGCAAGGAAGGCGCCGCCATCAACGTGAACGGCGGCTTCGACGGCTACTGCGTCGGCAACAACCGGGAAATCAAGCGCCTGCTGGGCCTGATGGGTGTGGATTTCACCGTCCTCTCCGATCCCTCCGACGTCTTCGATACTCCGGCCGACGGCGAATTCCGCATGTACGACGGTGGCACCAAGATCGACGACGGCATCGCCGCCGTCAATGCCAAGGCCACCTTCCTGCTGCAGGGCTTCTCCACGGCCAAGACCGGCGAGTTCATCAAGGAAAAGGGCCAGGAAGTCGTCGCCTTCCACAACCCGGTGGGCGTCACCGCCACCGACGCCTTCCTCATGGAAGTCTCCCGCGTCACCGGCAAGGCCATCCCGGCCGAGCTGGAAAAGGAACGGGGCCGTCTGGTGGACGCCATCGCCGACTCCCAGGCCTACCTGCACGGCAAGAGCTTCTCCCTGTTCGGCGACCCCGACATGGTCTACGGCCTGGTCAGCTTCCTCCTGGAAGTCGGCGCCGAGCCCAAGCACATCGTGGTCACCAACTCCACCAAGGACTTCGAGACCAAGCTCGGCGCCCTGCTGGAAGCCAGCCCCTTCGGCAAGGAAGCCAAGATCTACGCCGGCAAGGACCTGTGGCACATGCGTTCCCTACTCGCCACCGAGCCTTCCGACTTCCTCATCGGCTCCTCCTACGGCAAGTTCCTGGAGCGTGACACGGGCGTGCCCCTGATCCGGATCGGCTTCCCGATCTTCGACCGGCACCACCACCATCGCTTCCCCATCTGGGGTTACCAGGGCGGCCTCAACGTGCTCGTGAAGATCCTCGACAAGATCTTCGACGTGCTCGACAAGGATCCGAAGGGCACCAGTTTCGACGTCGTGCGGTGACGATCTGCCCGCCCGTCCATCAGGTCTTCGATGGCGGGCGGGATTTTTTTACAGGAGTGATTCAATGCCGAACGTGACGTTTTCCTCCCCCAAGCAGAAGAAGGACGTGACCGTGTATGCCGTGGCCGGCAACCGTTCCACCATCCTCGGCCTGGCCAAGGAACACAAGATCCCCGTGGATTTCGAGTGCCAGGATGGCAACTGCGGCTCCTGCGCCGTGGAAGTGCTGCACCTGGGCAACAAGCAGCCCATGGCCGCCCACCTGACGGAAAAGGAAAAGACCGCCCTGGTGCTGGCCGGCAAGGTTAAGCAGGCCGAGCTGGACGAACTGGTGGTGAAGGACCTGGCCCCGGGCTGGCGCCTGGCCTGCCAGTACATGCTGCTGGACGAGGACATCGCGGTCAAATTCTGAGCGCCGGTCTGCCGACTCTCCCGTGCGACGGGGAGCGAAGGCGGGTCGTGACAGCAAAGCTTGCACGGTTTCGTCGCACCGGTACGGGGGTGTAACTCTCCCAGCTTCCGTACCTCCCCAACAGAGAAACAATCAAAAGAGAAAACCGGCCCGGGGCGACCCGGAGCCGGTTTTTCATTGGTACGCCGCCGATACCTGGCGGACCGGGATTGGCGGACCGGAAATGTCAGGATTCCTGCAGCAGCCGGTCGATCGTCCCCGCCTCCGGCAGGCTGCCGCTATGGACCACCCGGCCCTCGATCACCAGGGCCGGCGTCGCCATGACGCCGTAGCCGATGATGCGGGCCATGTCCTCGACCTTTTCCAGGTCGATGGCGGTGCCGGTACGCACGGCCGCCTGTTCCACCATGGCCACCAGGGTCTTGCATTTGGCACAGCCCGTGCCCAGGACTTTCACTTCTTTCATCATGCTTCCTTATAGAACGGCGTTGAAGACGTAACCGACGAGGAGGATCCCCAGGGCCACCACGCCGGCGAAAGTGGCGATCAGGCGGGGCTTGAGGGCCTTGCGCAGAATGATCATCTCCGGCGCCGAAAGGGCGATGACGCTCATCATGAAGGCCAGGACCGTGCCCAGGGCCGCACCCTTGCCGATGAGGGCCTCCACCACCGGGATGATGCCGGCCGCGTTGGTGTACATGGGCACGCCGAGCACGACTGCGGCCGGCACCGCCCACCACACGTCCTTGCCCATGAAGGAGGCCATGAAGTCCTCCGGCACGTAGCCGTGGATGCCCGCGCCCAGGGCGATGCCGGCCACCACATAGGGCCACACCTTGGCGACGATGTCCCGCACATGGTCCAGGCCGGCGCGGCCCCGCTGCACCCAGCTCATGCCGCCGCCGGCGAAGCTGGCGGGGGTGCCCGCCTGGATCGCCCGCACCCAGTCTTCCAGGTGGGCCTCCATCTTCAGGTGGCCGATCACCAGTCCGGCCAGGATGGCGACCAGCAGCCCCAGTCCCAGGTAGAGCAGGGCCACCTGCCAGCCGAACATGCCGAAGAGCAGGGCCAGGGCCACCTCGTTGATCATGGGGGCGGCGATGAGGAACGAAAAGGTCACTCCCAGGGGCACGCCCGCCGAGAGGAAACCGATGAAAAAGGGCACGGCGGAGCAGGAGCAGAAGGGCGTGACGATGCCCAGGCCGGCCGCCAGGACGTTGCCCATCCCGGTGCGCCTGCCGGAGAGCAGGGCGCGGGTGCGCTCCGGTGCGAAGAAGGTCTGGATCACGCCCATCAGGAAGACGATGCCGGTCAGCAGCAGCAGGACCTTGGGCGTGTCATAGACGAAGAAGTGCAGGGCTTCGCCCAGGGCCGTCTGACGGCTCTGTCCCAGGGCGGCAACGACGAAATCGGCCATGGCCGTCAGATTGCCGTAGAGCCAGAACCAAAGTCCGGCGGCTGCCGTCGTGCCGCATAGCCAGCGCCATCCCAGGCCCCTTGCCGGGGCCACCGTGTTCATTTCCACATTCATCTTCACTCCTGTTCGCGAAAGGCGGTGGTGGCCCCGGCCGTGGCCGGAAACGGGGCATCTCGCACAGAAGACGAAGCAGGGGCAAAAAGGATGCAGCTAGTCCCGGGGAAGGAGGGGCGGCCGGGGCACGAAGCAGCAGACCTGGCCTTCGCCGTCGAAACGCACCTGGCAGGCCTGCACCAGGCGGGCCCGCAGCCGGCGGCGGGCCCTTTGCACGCGGGACTTGGCCGCGGCCAGGGAGAGTCCCTGGCGCTGGGCGAATTCCTGCTGGCTCAGGCCTTCGATGTCGCACAGGCGGATGGCCTCCCGGTCGGCCTCCGCCAGTTCGCCGAGAACCCGGGGCAGGCAGTCGGCCAGCCTGTCCACCGGGGGGACTTCGGGGATCTCGGCGGCGGGCCAGTCTTCGTCCAGGGGCAGTTGCTGCCGCTGCAGGCGGAAGCGGTCGATCAGCAGGTTGCGCGCCACCTGGAACAGCCAGGCCCGGGGATTTTCCACTCCGCACAGGGCATCGGGTTGCCGCAGCGCCCGCAGGAACACCTCCTGGAGCAGGTCCCGGGCCTCCTCCCGGTCGGGCAGGCGGGCGGCGATGAACCGCATCAGTTCCGCCTCGTGGGCTTTCCAGGCTGCATCGACGCACTTCATGGGATTCATTCGGGGCATGGGGAGCGCATCAGCTTACACGTTTGTCCCGGCCCGGCTGCAGTCCGCCGGGCGCTCCCTGCCCCCTGTTTGACCGAAATCAAGGGGTTGCGCGGGGGCGGGGCTATACTCCCGGCTTCCCCGGATTCCCCATTTTTGCCATGTCGAACAATCCCTTGCCCGAACTGGTCTGCCCCGCCGGCAGCCTGCCGGCGCTCAAAGCTGCCGTCGATAACGGCGCCGACACCGTCTACCTGGGCTTCAAGAACGACACCAACGCCCGCAACTTCGCCGGCCTCAATTTCGACGAGAAGACCATGGCCGAAGGGCTGCATTACGCCCAGAGCCGCGGCAAGGAAGTGCTGCTGGCCCTCAACACCTATGCCCAGCCCGGCCGCGTGCAGGCCTGGCGGGAGGCGGTGGACGTGGCCGCTGGCCTCGGCGTGGACGCCCTGATCCTGGCCGACGTGGGCCTGCTGGCCTACGCCCGGGAGAAGTACCCGGACCTCAACCTGCACCTCTCCGTGCAGGGCTCCGCCACCAATTACGAGGCGGTCAATTTCTGCCACAAGGAATTCGGCATCCGCCGCGCCGTGCTGCCCCGGGTGCTGACCCTGGCCCAGGTAGAGCACGTCATCAAGAACACCCCGGTGGAGATCGAGGTGTTCGGCTTCGGCAGCCTCTGCGTCATGAACGAGGGCCGCTGCTGGCTCTCTTCCTATGCCTGCGGCGAATCCCCCAACACCGTCGGCGCCTGTTCCCCGGCCAAGTACGTGCGCTGGGAAAAGAATCCGGGCCGCATGGATGCCCGCCTCAACGGCATCCTCATCGACAGCTACGGCGACCAGGAAAACGCCGGCTACCCGACCCTGTGCAAGGGCCGCTTCGAGGTCCAGGGCGAGACCTACTACGCCCTGGAGGAACCCACCTCCCTCAACGTCCTCTCGGTGCTGCCGGAGATCGTCAAGATCGGCGTCCGCGCCATCAAGGTCGAAGGCCGCCAGCGCAGCCCGGCCTACGTCGCCCAGGTCACCCGCACCCTGCGCGCCGCCCTGGACAGCCTCAAGGACGGCAACGACCGCTACAGCGTCAAGCCTTCCTGGCAGGCCGAACTGACCAAGGTTTCCGAGGGCCACCAGGCCACCCTGGGCGCCTACAACCGGCCCTGGCGCTGAGAGAGGAAAGCACGAACATGACCATGAAACTCTCCCTCGGCCCCCTGCTGTGGTTCTGGCCCAAGCAGGAAGTGATGAATTTCTACGCCTCCATGCTGGAGACGCCCCTGGACCGCATCTACCTGGGCGAAGTGGTGTGCTCCCGCCGCCAGCAGCTGCGCACCAGCGACTGGATCGGCCTGGCCAGGGACCTGGCCGAATCGGGCAAGGAGGTGGTGATCTCGGCCCAGGCCCTGCTGGAATCGGAAAGCGACCTGAAGGCCCTGCGCCGTCTGGTGGAGGAGGGCAACTGCTCCCTCGAGGCCAACGACCTGGGCGCCGTCAGCCTGGCTCGGGAAAAGCAGCTGCCCTTCGTCTGCGGCCCCCACCTCAACATCTACAACGAATCGGCCCTGGCCTACTTCGCCGGCCTCGGCGCCAAGCGCTGGGTGCCGCCCCTGGAGGCGACCCGGGAACTGGTGCAGACCCTGCACCAGGCGCGTCCGGCAGGCATGGAGACGGAGGTCTTCGCCTTCGGCAAGATTCCCCTGGCCTTCTCCGCCCGCTGCTTCACCGCCCGGCACTACAACCTGAACAAGGACGACTGCCAGTTCAAGTGCCTGGACCACAGCGAGGGCCTGACCCTGCTGACCCGGGAAAAGCAGCCCTTCCTGGTCATCAACGGCATCCAGACCATGTCGGCCCAGACCTACAGCCTGCTGCACCTGATGCCCGAACTGTCGCAGATGGGCATCGACGCCGTGCGCATCAGCCCCCAACCGGCGCATACTGCCGCCATCGTCGCCGCCTTCGAGCGCGCCCGCCGCGGCGAAGAGGTGGCGGAACAGCCCCAGTGGGCCGAGCACGGCCTGTGCGACGGCTACTGGTTCGGCCGCGCCGGCATCGATCTGGCAGCGGCGGCCACCACCGAACTGCATGCAGGAGCCTGACATGAGCCACTTCACCATTCCCACCTTCAAGCTGCCCGAGTTCGTCGCCAAGATCGGTGCCCGCCTGCCCCAGTGGCCCCACGCCCTGGCCCTGGTCTCCGGCCTCAACACCGCGGCCAAGCTGAAGCTGTTGCCGGAAGACAGCCTGCAGAGCCTGGCGGGCAAGACCTTCCTGGTGGCGGTGAACGACACCGGCGGCGAAGCCCGCTTCACCTACGCCAACGGCTGGTTCCGTCCCGTCTTCGGCGCCGCCGGCGAGCCCGACCTGACCTTCCGCGCCGACCTCTCCGCCTACCTGCAGCTGGTCAGCCGCCAGGAGGACCCGGACACCCTGTTCTTCAATCGCCAGCTCTCCATCGAAGGCGACACCGAACTGGGCCTGGTGGTGAAGAACATGCTCGACGCCATCGAGTGGCCCCCCAGCGTCGGCCGCATTCCCGGCCTGGAGCGCCTCTCCGCCCTGGTTGCCGGCCTGCCCCGTCCCGGCCGCACGGCCTGAGTCCCCAGCACGCTCCGGGGTAAACCCGGGCTTGCCCCGCTTTCGGCGCGGTGGCATTTTTTCCCCTTGAGCCAGAGGGAGGAATGCCATGTCCAACGACTACCTGGAAATCATCCTGCACCTGGGCAGCGCCTGGGTCGCCGGCAGTCTGGTGGGACTGGAGCGCAGCTTCCACGGCCGGCCCGCCGGCTTCCGTACCCACGCCCTGGTGTGCCTGGCCTCGGCCCTGCTGATGGTGGTCACCACCTATCAGGGCCGCTGGATGACCGCCATGCCCCTGGAAGCCATCCGTACCGATCCCACCCGCATGGCCCAGGGCATCATGACCGGCATCGGCTTCCTCGGCGCCGGCGTCATCTTCAAGGAAGGCTTGACGGTGCGCGGCCTCACCACCGCCGCCTCCATCTGGATCACCGCCGCCCTGGGTATCCTCTACGGCATCGGCTTCTACTTTCCCGCCCTCATCTCCACCGCCGCCGTGCTGGGCACCCTGGCCCTGTTCCGCTGGATCGAGTACCGGGTGCCGAGCCAGGCCTATGCCCACTTGGTTCTGCGCTATCCGGGCAGCGGTGCCCCGGTGGAGGATACGGTGCGGCAGCTGCTACAGGGCTTCGGCTTCAGTATCGCCAACATGAGCTACCGCCTGTCCGAGTCCGGCGCCGTGTACGAGTACCGCATGATCATCAAGACCTACGGCAAGCACAATTTTGAGCGCCTGGCCGAACATCTGCGTCAGGGCAACGGCCTGCTGGAGTTCCGCATCTCCCCCACCGGCGACTGAGACGATGCCCGGCTGTCAGCCAATGGGGGCAAGGTTTTTCGGCTGCCATGCCCGCGGGCCCGCGTCCGTGCTGAACCATGGGGTAGGGGTCCTGAAGAGGCCCGTCCCTCTTTGCTGACAGACGGGCACTGCGCCCGTGATCATTACAAACGCATTTCATCGGCGTGACACATTGGGCCGTTAACCTGAAAAAAGTCACACTTTTTCGGACCGGACTCCATGAAAGCGCTATTCGCCCCCGCCGCCTGGCTGGTTGGCCGCCTCTCCTACCGCCAGAAGCTTCTGGCCACCGGCGCCCTGTTCGCCCTGCCCCTGATCCTCCTCGGCGGCCTGCTGCTGGCGGACCGCCAGAGCGCCCTGGCCGAGCTGGAGCAGGAACGGGCCGGGCTGGCCCTGCAGTTGCCGGCCCTGGAACTGATGCTGGCGCTGCATGACCTGCACGGCGCCTTCCAGGGCGCCGCCGCCGGCGAGGCGGATTTCCAGCAGCGCCTGCCCCAGCGCCGGGCCGCCGTGGAACAGGCCCTGGCCCGGGTCGGCAAGCTGGCCCAGGAACAGGCCGGCGCCCTCGGTCCCGCCCCGGCCTGGGCCGAACTGCAGGGCCGCTGGCAGGCGGTGGCGGCCCTGCGCCCGGAAGACGAGGCGGATGGCGGTCTCGAGGCCTATCTGGAACTGTCCCAGCTGAGCCGCCAGTGGCTCGGCCAGATCTCCGACGGCAGCCGCCTGCGCCGGGACGGCGACGTGGCCGCTGCCGCCCTGGTGGACACCCTCTCGGTGAAGCTGCCGCTGCTGGTGGAAAGCCTGGGCCTGGCCCGGGATGCGGGCCTCGGCGCGGTGGCGCGCAAGCGCCTCAAGTCGGGCCTGCGCAACCGGCTGACGGTGGTGCGCGGCGGCCTGGAGCCCCTCATCGGCTGGACCCTGGAGAACGTGGACAAGGCCGCCCAGCTGCGGCCCGGGCTGAAGGCCGGCCTGGAAGGCCCGGCGGGCAATGTCGGCACCGCCTCCCTGGGCCTGCAGGAAGTGCTCACCACCAAGGTCATCGACACCACCGACTTCGACATCGGCGCCGCCGAATACGCCGCCCGGGGCGACGTGGCCATGGCCGCCGTGCTGGACCTGGCCCGGGCCCTGACCCCGGCCATCGACGGTCTCCTGGCGGAGCGCCAGGGCAGGCTGCTGCTGGTGCGCAACCTGGTGCTGGGGGGGCTCGCCCTGCTGCTGCTGGTGATCGTCTACGGCTTTACCGGCGCCTACATCTCCATCATGCGCGGCATCCACAGCCTGCGCGGCGCCGCCGCCGTGATGGCCGGCGGCGACCTGCGGGCCCGGGTGGAACTGGTCTCCGGCGACGAGGTGGCCGAGGCCGGGCACAGCTTCAACCACATGGCGGAAACCTTCGCCGGCCTCATCCGCGGCAACGGCCAGGCGGCCCGCGCCGTGGTGGAGGCCAGCGACAACCTGGCCCGGGCCAGCCAGCAGGTGGAACATGCCTCCGGCCGCCAGAGCGAGGCCGCCGCCCGCACCGCGGCGGCGGTGCAGCAGATGAGCGTCAGCGTCGCCGAAGTGGCGGAACACGCCCGGGAGACGGCGCGCATGACCGAGGAGGCGGACGCCGCTGCCGGCCGCGGCGCCGTCCAGGCCGAGGCCGCCGCCGCCGACATGGCCGGCGTGGTCAGCGGCGTGCGCGAGAGCGTGCAGCTGATCCAGAGCCTGGAGGAGCGCAGCCGGGAAATCGGCAAGGTGGTGCAGACCATCCAGGAGATCGCCGACCAGACCAACCTGCTGGCCCTCAACGCCGCCATCGAGGCGGCCCGGGCCGGCGAGCACGGCCGCGGCTTTTCCGTGGTGGCCGATGAGGTGCGCAAGCTGGCCGACCGCACCGGCGTCTCGACCCGGGAGATCGGCAGCACCATCAGCGCCATCCAGCAGGACATCCATCAAGCCGTGGCCGGCATGGACGACAACAGCGCCCGGGTGGACGGCAGCACCCGCCGGGTGGAGGAGCTGTCCCGCAGCCTGGCGGAAATCCGCCACGCCGTGGGCCGTTCCGCCGAGCACGTGCGCGACATCGTGGATGCCACCGCCGGCCAGCGCGACGCCAGCACCGAGATCGCCCGCAACATCCAGGAGATCGCCGACATGGCCGAGGAGAACCACGCCGCCATCCGCGCCTCCAGCCAGGCCGTGGCCGAGCTGGGCACCCTGGCCGTGGGCCTGACCGACTCGGTGGCCGGGCTGGTCACCGACTGAGGCTTGCGGCAACGGGTCGCGGGGAACCCCCGGCCCCTTTTGCTATTCTCAGGAACAGGTGCCGCCGGCCGGCGGCACCGTTTCTGCGGGAGGGCATCATGGGCATGTTGCATCGTCTGCCGGGCAGCCGGCGGGAAGCCTCGGGCTTCGAATGGACCCTGCTGCGCAAGCTGCCCCGCATCGCCCTCATCGGCACCCTGCTGCCGGCCCTGGCCGCCCTGGCCATGCGCCTGGTGCCCCTGGAAGGCTCCCTGGCCCAGGTGGGGAAGCAGTTGCAGACGGCCGACATCCTGGCCATCAGCGTCGTCGTCCTGCACTGGACCTTGGTGTTCACCCTGGCCATCGCCTGCATCATCGTGGTCCTGATGAAGGGCCACGGCTACGTGGCCGACGCCTACGAACTCAACGATGCCGAGCAGCCGGCCCGGGACTAGCCGCCCGGCGCCGTTTCCCTTTCACCTTCCCCTTGCAGCGGCACGGCGCCGGCCTCAGCCCGAGGCCAGGCGGTGGGCCTGACGCGTCGTTTCCGGCAGCCGGTAGCGGGGCGTGCAGGCCAGCACCAGCTCGATGGCGGTGGCCAGGCTGACCCGGTGGCCGATGGAGATGTACAGGGGCAGGCAGCCGCGGCGGCTGCGCAGCACGGCGCCGATCACTTCGCTGCCGCCCCGCCTGTCCCACAGGGGCACCCAGTCCCCCTTCTCCGGCCCCACGGCCTCGTGCCAGCCGGTGAGCCGGCTTTTGCCGACACCGATGCTGGGCACATCAAGCAGCACTCCCAGGTGGCTGGCGATGCCCAGCCGGCGCGGGTGGGCGATGCCCTGACCGTCGCACAGGAGGAGATCCGGCAGGGCCTCCAGCTGCTCCAGGGCCGCCAGCACCCCCGGCCCTTCGCGGAAGGAGAGCAGACCGGGCACATAGGGAAAGGTGGTGGGCACCCGGGCCACCGCCTGGGCCGCCGGCGTCAGGGCGGGGAAGTCGAGCACCGCCACGGCGGCCCGGGTGACGGCGCCGCCGTCCTCGAAGCCCACGTCCACCCCGGCCACCCGTCGCAGGGGGCCGAGCCGGTCCTGCCGTTCCACCCGGGTCGCCAGTTCCAGCTGCAGCGCCCGGGCCTGGGCCGGGCTCAGGTTCCACGCGTGCATGGGCGCAGCCTAGGGCCGGGCCACCAGCAGGGGCACCCGCATTTCCGCAGGGCTGAGGCCGCCATGGTGGCCGATCAGGGTGTAGGGCGCTTCCCCGGGCAGGGTGTCGTGGATGACCCAGTCGTCGGCCATGAGCAGGGCGTAGTCGCCGATGCGGGCCGCCAGTTCGGGGTGGCAGGGGCCGGGCCCGAACCAGCCTTCGGCCAGCAGCTGTTCCCGGGGCACGGCCCGGGCTGCATGGGCCAGGTGCTGGCGCACGTAGGCCTCGAACACGGGGGCCTTGCCCGGCTTCAGGTAGCACCAGGCGGCCCGCCGCTCGCCGCACAGGGGCAGGGCCAGGCATTCGGCCAGCAGGGGATGGTCGGCCAGGGCGATCTGCCGCTCCGGCGGGCAGTCGATGAAGCCGTGGTCGGCGGTGATCAGGACCAGGGTGTCGCTGCCCCGGATCTGCTCCAGCCAGGCGCAGAAGGCCGTGGCGAAGGCATCCATGGCGGCCAGGGCCTGGGGGCTGCGGCAGCCGTGTTCGTGGGCGGCGCTGTCGTAGTCGGGCCAGTAGCCGTAGACGAACTTGCGGCCGGCCTTGGCGGTGAGCTGCCCGAGGGCGGCGAAGAGGCCGTCGAGCCCGTGGTAGGGCTGCTTCACGGCGCCCCGGCTGTGGTAGCGGTTGAAGGGGCTGTCGGCGATGAAATGGGGTGACACCACGTAGCTGGTGCGGTCCATGGTCTGGTACAGGGTGTCGTGCCGGAACAGGCGTTGGGGCAGCTCGGCCCGGGGCGGCAGGGGCTCCGCCAGGGGCGCTCCGGGACGGGCGCTGAGGGGCAGGATGGCGAGCAGGGCGCCCACTTCCCGCAGCCACATGTGCCAGCCGGTGAGGCCGTGCCGGCTGGGAGGCAGGCCGGTCATGAAGGTGGGAATGGCGGCGGCGGTGGTGCTGGGAAAGACCGAGGTGAGATGGCCGCGCAGATAGGGCCGCAGTGGTCCGGGGCGTTCTGCCAGCAGATCGTAGCCGAGGCCGTCCACCACGATCAGCACCAGGTTGCTGACGGCGGCCAGGCGGGCCGGGGGCAGTTCGGCCAGGGGCGGGCAGGGGCTGGCCCAGCTGCCGCAGGCCCGGGCCAGGGAGGCCATGAGGTTGGCGATGCTGCCGCCATCGTAGTCGGGAAGGTACATGTGGGGTATTTCCATGCTGCCGTTTGCCTTCAGGCTAGCACGGTAGCGCCGGCCGTGCAGAAACCCGGCAGGAGGAATACCATGCTCCCAGGCTGTCGCTTTCTTTATAAAGGCAGCCGCAAAGAAGGGGCCCCCACGGATGAAGAAGCGCATCGCTGATGACACTTCGCTGCTGCAGGCGATTTACGACAGTTCCAGCGTCGGCATCTTCCTGCTCGACATGAGCGGCCGCATCGTCCATGCCAATCGCCGCATGGCCGACCTTTTCCACTACACCCTGGACGAGCTGGTGGGCAGCGAGTACGTGAGCCTGATCCATCCCCAGGAACGGGAGGCGGGGCGGCAGAACATGCTCAACACCATGGCCCGGGGTGTCGGCCATGTGGACGTGGAGCGCCTCTACCGGCGCCGGGACGGCAGCGAGTTCTGGGGCAACCTCACCGGCAAGGCCCTGGTGGACGCCAACGGCCGCACCACCGGCCTGGTCGGCAACATTGCCGACATCGACCAGCGCAAGCGCACCGAATGGGAGCTGGCCGCCAGCCAGGAGCGCTTCGAGCGCCTTGCCCGCACCGTCCCCTGCGTGCTCTACGACTACATCCTGCACGGCGACGGTGACAGCCGTTTCCTCTACCTCAATTCCCGCTGCGAGGAGATTTTCGAAGTGCCGGCCGAGGTGCTGATGGCCAACATGGAGTGCTTCTGGCAGCTGGTGCATCCGGAGGACCTGCCCCGCCTGCGCCAGGAGGAACAGGCCGCCAACCGCAGTGCCAGTCAGTTCAGCAGCGAGATCCGCATCCTCACTCCCTCGGGGCGGCAGAAGTGGCTGCGCCTCTCGTCTCGCCCCAACGTCATCGAACCGGGCCAGTCGGCGGTGTGGAGCGGCTTCATGCTGGACATCACCCAGGCCAAGCAGCTGGAGGACGAACTGCGCCAGCTGGCCACCACCGACGCCCTAACCGGGCTATGCAACCGGCAGAGCTTCCTGCGCCTGGCCGATCAGGAGATGGCGCGCTTCAACCGGGCCGGCAATCCGGCCTCGGTGCTGATGCTGGACCTGGACTACTTCAAGCACATCAACGACACCTACGGCCATGGTGTCGGCGATGCGGTGCTGCGGGACTTTTCCCGCCGCACCGGCATCCTGCTGCGCCAGGTGGACCTCTTCGGCCGCATCGGCGGCGAGGAATTCTGCATCCTTTCCCCCGATACCGACCAGGACGGCGGCCTCGCCCTGGGCCAGCGCCTGTGCCAGACCATCGCCGGCCAGCCGGCCCACTGCAACGGCCTCACCATCGCCTACACGGTCAGCATCGGTGTCACCGGCTTCCGGGCCGGCGATCCGAATTTCGATGCGGTGCTGGCCCGGGCCGACAGCGCCCTTTACCAGGCCAAGCGCCACGGCCGCAACCAGGTGGCCCAGATGTAGGCGGAGCCGGCCGGCACGCCGGCTGAAAAAAAAGGGCGCCGTCGGCGCCCTTTGCTTTTGCGGCCTGCCAGGATCAGGCCGATTCCTTCTTCTGGGTGTCGAGCCGGAACTTGACGTAGGAGCCGGGGGCCTCCTCGAGCACCTTGAGGCTGCCGGCGCCGGGCTTGCGCGCCGCCACCTTCTTGCCGCCGTCCAGGCCGGTGACCCATTCGTTCCAGTCGGTCCACCAGGAACCCGGATGCTGGGTGGAGCCGGCCAGGAAGTCGTCGGCGGTGGCGGGCAGCTTGGCGGCGTCGTTGATCCAGAAGCCGTACTTGTTGGCGGCCGGCGGATTGACGATGCCGGCGATGTGGCCGGAGCCGCCGAGAACGAAGCGCACCGGGCCGGAGAACAGCTTGGCCCCCAGGTAGGTGCTCTTCCACGGGGCGATGTGGTCTTCCACGGTGGAGATGAAGTAGGCGGGCACCTTGATCTTGGAAATGTCGATGGGCACCCCGGCGATGCTGATGCCGCCCGGCTCCTTCAGCTTGTTGGCCATGTACATATTGCGCAGGTAGAAGCTGTGCATGGCGTAGGGCATGCGGGTGGAGTCGCTGTTCCAGTAGAGCAGGTCGAAGGGGAAGGGGTCCTTGCCCAGCAGGTAGTTGTTCACCACGAAGGACCAGATCAGGTCGTTGGCCTTCAACAGGTTGAAGGTCATGGCCATCTCGCTGCCTTCCAGATAGCCCCGCTCGGCCATCTTGTGCTCCAGGCTGGAGACCTGCTGCTCGTCGATGAAGACGCCCAGCTCGCCCGGGTTGGAGAAGTCGATCATGGTGGTGAAGAAGGTGGCGGAGGCCACCCGGTTGTCCTTCTTCGCCGCCATGTAGGCCAGGGTGGTGGCCAGCAGGGTGCCGCCGATGCAGTAGGCTGCCACGTCGATCTGCTTCTCGCCGGTATCCTTTTCCACGGCGGCGATGGCCGCCAGGGTGCCCTCGGTGACGTAGTCCTCGAAGGTCTTCTGGGCCAGGTGGGCGTCCGGATTGACCCAGGAGATGATGTAGGTGGTGTGGCCCTGGTCGGTGGCCCATTTCACCAGGGAGTTTTTCTCGCGCAGGTCCAGGATGTAGAACTTGTTGATCCAGGGCGGCACGATCAGCAGGGGCTTCTTGTACTGCTCCTTGGTGGTGGGCTCGTACTGCACCAGCTGGAACAGGTCGTTCTGGAAGACGACCTTGCCCGGGGTGGTGGCCACGTTCTTGCCCAGCTCGAAGGCGCTGGTGTCGGTCATGCGGATGCGCAGCTGGCCGTCGCCGGCTTCGATGTCCTGCAGCAGGTTGTTGAGGCCCTTGACCAGGTTCTGGCCGTGGCTCTTCACCGTCTCGCGGAACACTTCCGGATTGGTGAAGGCGAAGTTGGAGGGGGACAGGGCGTCCACATACTGGCGGGTGTAGAAGGCCACCTTCTTCTGGGCTTCGTCCGGCAGGCCCTCGACGCAGCACACGGTGTCGTGGATGTGGCGGGAGGCGATCAGGTAGGACTGCTTGATGTAGTCAAAGAGGAAATGCTGTTCCCAGTCCTCGTCGTGGAAGCGCTTGTCGCCCTTGGCCGGTGCGGCGATGGGCTGGATCGGCATACCCATCATCTTGAGCATGGAGCCCTGCCACAGGGAGAAGTAGTCCCACATCATGTTCATCTGGGTCTGGGCCAGCTTGTAGGGATTGGCCAGGAGGCGCGAGGACAGGTCCATGAAGGCCTTGGCGATGCCCATCTCGTCACTGGGCGGATTGATGCCCTCGGCGGCCTTCTTTTCCATGAAATGGGTCAGCAGGCGGGAGGCGCGCTGGGCCACTTCGGCGTAGGACTTGGCCAGCTCGGCCGGGTTGGGGAGGTTGTGGTCTTCCTGTTGGGTCTGCTGCGACATCGTGAATCCCCTTCTTGGTCAATGCGTGGTTTGTTTCCGGACATACCGGAGAATGCCGTCCGCGCCCTGCTGGCAGGTGAGGCGGCCGGATTGCTCCAGGTAATTCAGGTGGGCGATGGCCTCGCCCATGGCGAACATGGTCTGGTGGGTGTCGAGGGCCCGCGGGAACAGGGCGGCGAGCAACTCGGCGGCGCTACGGGGTTCGCTGCAGTTCTCCTCCAGCACGGCCAGGCGTTCATCGTGATGCCCGTGCAGGTCGTCCACCCGTTGGCGGATGCCCTTGAAGGGCAGGCCGTGGGAGGGCAGCACCAGGGATTCGTCGGAGCATTCCCGGGCGAAGCGGGTCAGGGAATCCAGGTAATGCTCCAGGGCGTTGTCCCGGGGGGTGACCGCATAAACGCTGATGTTGGTGGAAATTTTCGGCAACAGCATGTCACCTGAAATTAACACGTTGGAATCAGCACAGTAAAGGGACATGTGCTCGGGCGAATGGCCGTGGCCGACGATGATCTGCCAGCGCCGGCTGCCGATCTCCAGGGTGTCGCCGTCGAACAGGCGATGGTAGGTCTGGGGCATGGCCGGCACCCCCTTGCGATAGCCGTTGCCCCGTTGCTCCAGGGCGCTGCAGCGTTCCGCGTCGAGGCCGTGCAGGCGGAACTGGGCCAGCATGGGGGCAGTGCCGTGGCCGCCGATTTCGTGCCAAACGGCGTGGCCGGTCAGGTATTCGCCGGCGGTCATGTACAGCGGGGCGCCGGAGCGCTCCTGCAGCCAGGTGGCCAGGCCCAGGTGGTCCGGGTGGAAATGGGTGACGACGATGCCGGCGATGGTGCCGTCGAGGCCGGCCAGGACCGTTTCCCAGATGGCCTGGATGTCGGGCAGGCCGAAGCCGGTGTCCACCACCACCCAGCCGTCGCCGTCCCGCAGCAGCCACAGGTTGATGTGGTTGAGGACGAAGGGCAGGGGCATGCGTAGCCAGAGGATGCCGGGCGCCACTTCCAGGGTGGTGCCGGGGGCCGGGGGCTCGGAAAAGGGCAGGTGCAGCGATGGTTTCATGGACAGGAGTGGGGTGGCAGGGGCGTTATTGGAGTTTTTAACTATACCCCGGGACAAGGGCCATTGAAGCCCAGTTCCCTTACGCCAACATGACAGACGGCTGGTCCCGGGGCGATCCCGGCCGGCCTTTGGCGGCGGCGGGTATCCGTCGTATCGATTGAAAAATGGCGGGGCATCTGTTTAACTCTCCCGTCACTTTTCCCAACCCGCCCCACTTTCTCCGGAGATGCGCCGACGTGAGCACCGTTAGCGAAGCGGCCGAGCCTGCTGCCGCCACCCCGACCTTCACCATTTCGGACCTGGCCCGGGAGTTCAATATCACGCCCCGCACCATCCGTTTCTGGGAGGACCAGGGCCTGCTCGCGCCCAACCGGGAAGGGCGCAACCGGGTCTACACCAAGCGCGACCGCACCCGCCTCAAGCTGGCCCTGCGGGGCAAGCGCCTGGGCCTGTCTCTGGCCGAGATCCGGGACCTGATCGACATGTACGACGTGGCCCGGGACGAGACCGACCAGCTGACCCGCCTGCTCGATGTGCTGTCGGAACGGCGGGCCGCCCTGGAGCAGCAGCGGGAGGACATCGAGGCCGTTCTGGCCGAGATCGAGACCATCGAAGCCGTCTGCCGCGAGCATCTGGTGGAGGCCGAAGCCCTGGAAAAGGCCGGCCGCAGCCAGGGAGCGGCCAGCGCCGGCAAGGCGGCCGGCTGAAGGTTTTCAGCGGTAGTTGACGTTTACGTCAACGTAACATTCAATAGCATCCCAGAGAGCGCAACAATGCGCCGGAGGAGACGACATGCACCACCCCAGCGATCCGGATTTCGCCGCCCGCGTGCGGGACAGCTTCCACCGCCAGCAGGCCATGGCCCTGATCGGGGCCACCATGCCGGTGGTGGAGGCGGGCTACACGGAGATCCACCTGCCCTACAAGCCGGAGGTGACCCAGCAGCACGGCTTCATCCACGGCGGCGTGGTCGGCATGATTGCCGATTCCGCCGCCGGCTATGCCGCCAACACCCTGACGCCCGCCGACGCCAGCGTGCTGACGGTGGAATACAAGATGAACCTGCTGGCCCCGGCCGACGGGGAACTGCTCATCGCCCAGGGTACGGTGCTGAAATACGGCCGCACCCTGACCGTGACCCGGGGCGAGGTGTTTGCGGTGAAAGACGGCAAGAAGACTCTGTGCGCGGTCATGCAGCAGACCATCATGACCATGCACGGTAAAAAAGAAAAACATGAGACAAGCCACAAGGAATAAGCCGTAACAAGCGGCATCACAAAACAATTCCTTTTCCAGGCCGCTCGTGGCGCGAAGCCAAGCCGAAGACAGTGCGAACAGCACGGCGAGGCGAAGGCGACAAAGCCACGGGTGGTCTGGGAAAGGAAAAAATCCAAAGGAGCGAGACAAATGCACATTCCCAGCCTGGACTTCGGTCACGGTGAAACCATCGAGATGCTGCGCGACACCGTGCGCGCCTTCGCAGCCAAGGAAATCGCCCCCCGGGCGGCCCAGATCGACAGGGACAACGAGTTCCCCGCCGACCTGTGGCAGAAATTCGGCGACCTGGGCCTGCTCGGCATGACCGCCGAGGAGGAATACGGCGGCACTGCCATGGGCTACCTGGCCCACATCGTGGCCATGGAGGAAATCTCCCGGGCCTCCGCCTCCGTGGGCCTCTCCTACGGCGCCCATTCCAACCTCTGCGTGAACCAGATCCGCCGCAACGGCACTGCGGCCCAGAAGGCCAAGTACCTGCCCGGCCTGATCTCCGGCACGCAGGTCGGGGCCCTCGCCATGTCCGAGCCCAATGCCGGTTCCGACGTGGTCTCCATGAAGCTCAAGGCGGAGAAGAAGGGCGACCGCTACGTCCTCAACGGTTCCAAGATGTGGATCACCAACGGCGGCGATGCCGACACCCTGGTGGTGTACGCCAAGACCGACCTCAACGCCGGCGCCAAGGGCATGACCGCCTTCATCGTGGAAAAGGGCTTCAAGGGCTTCAGCCACGGCACCCACCTGGACAAGCTGGGCATGCGCGGCTCCAACACCTTCCCCCTGTTCTTCGACGACTGCGAGGTGCCGGAGGAGAACGTTCTCGGCGGCGTCGGCAACGGCGCCAAGGTGCTGATGAGCGGCCTCGACTACGAGCGGGCCGTGCTCTGCGGCGGCCCCCTGGGCATCATGGCGGCCTGCATGGACGTGGTGCTGCCCTACTTGCACGAACGGGAACAGTTCGGCACTGCCATCGGCGAATTCCAGCTGATGCAGGGCAAGCTGGCCGACATGTATTCCACCTGGCAGGCCACCCGGGCCTACGTCTATGCCGTGGGCCAGGCCTGCGACCGGGCCGACCATGCCCGCAGCCTGCGCAAGGACGCCGCCGGCGCCATCCTCTATTCCGCCGAAAAGGCCACCTGGATGGCCGGCGACGCCATCCAGACCCTGGGCGGCGTCGGTTACACCAACGAATACCCCACCGGCCGCCTGTGGCGCGACGCCAAGCTCTACGAGATCGGCGCCGGCACCAGCGAAATCCGCCGTATGCTGATCGGCCGGGAGCTATTTGCCGAAACGGCATGAAACTGAATCCGGCCGTCGGCCTGGCGGTGCCAGGCGGGCGGTCGGAGATTCTTTAACCTAGGAGAGCACTATGTCTGACCCCATCGTCATCGTTTCCGTTGCCCGCACCCCCATGGGTGGCTTCCAGGGCGACTTCAACAGCCTGACCGCACCCCAGCTCGGCGCCACGGCCATCAAGGCCGCCGTCGAACGGGCCGGCATCAAGCCGGAACAGGTGGAAGAGGTGGTGTTCGGCAACGTGCTGCAAGCCGGCGTCGGCCAGGCCCCGGCCCGCCAGGCCGCCCTGGGCGCCGGTCTGCCCCTCTCCGCCGGCTGCACCACCATCCACAAGGTGTGCGGCTCCGCCCTCAAGTCCGTGATGATGGTGCACGACAGCCTGCTGGCCGGCTCCTACGAGATCGGCGTCGCCGGCGGCCAGGAATCCATGTCCAACGCCCCCTACCTGCTGCCCAAGGCCCGCGGCGGCTATCGCCTGGGCCACGGCCAGCTGCTGGACCACATGTTCTTCGACGGCCTCGAGGATGCCTACCAGAAGGGCCGCCTGATGGGCACCTTCGCCGAGGAATGCGCCGAGTCCTACGGCTTCACCCGCGAAGCCCAGGACGAGTGGGCCATCCAGTCCACCGTGCGCGCCCAGAAGGCCATCAAGGAAGGTCTGTTCAAGTGGGAAATCGCTCCCGTCACCATCGCCGGCAAGAAGGGCGATGTGGTGGTGGACCAGGACGAGCAGCCCCTGAAGGCCCAGATCGAAAAGATCCCCGCCCTGAAGCCCGCCTTCAAGAAGGATGGCACCGTCACCGCCGCCAACTCCTCCTCCATCTCCGACGGCGCCGCCGCCCTGGTGCTGATGAAGGAATCCAAGGCCAAGGTCCTGGGCCTTGCCCCCATCGCCAAGATCGTCGGTCACACCACCCACGCCCAGGAACCCAACCTGTTCACCACCGCCCCCGTCTTCGCCATGGAAAAGCTGATGCAGAAGACCGGCTGGAACGTGGCCGACGTGGACCTGTGGGAAATCAACGAAGCCTTCGCCGTGGTCACCATGGCCGCCATCAAGGACCTCAAGCTGGACCCGGCCAAGGTGAACGTGCACGGCGGCGCCTGCGCCCTGGGCCACCCCATCGGTGCTTCCGGCGCCCGCATCCTGGTGACCCTGATCGGCGCCCTGAAGCAGTACGGCAAGAAGAAGGGCGTCGCCTCCCTGTGCATCGGCGGCGGCGAAGCCGTGGCCGTTGGCGTGGAAATGTTCTGAGACGGGCCCAGCCTGTCCCATTGATGCAAACCGCGGCGCCCCGGACGGGCGCCGCGCCGAAAACGACAAGACGGAGTAGTAGCAAATGATTCTGACGCAGGAACAGGAAATGATCCGCGACTCCATGCGCGCCTTCGCGCAGGAGCGTCTGGCCCCCTTCGCCGCCGAATGGGACAAGAACCACACCTTCCCCGCCGAAGCCCTGAAGGAACTGGGCGAGCTGGGTGCCATGGGCATGTGCGTGCCCGAAGAGTGGGGCGGTGCCGGCATGGACTACATGAGCCTGGTGCTGACCCTGGAAGAAATCGCCGCCGGCGACGGCGCCACCTCCACCATCGTCTCGGTGCAGAACTCCCTGGCCTGCGGTATCACCCAGAAGTACGGCACCGACCAGCAGAAGGAAGAATGGCTCAAGCCCCTGGCCCGGGGCGAGAAGCTGGGCTGCTTCTGCCTGACCGAACCCCACACCGGCTCCGATGCGGCCGCCATCACCACCCGGGCCGACCGGGACGGCGACCATTTCGTGCTGAACGGCGTCAAGCAGTTCATCACCACCGGCAAGCACGCCCACATGGCCATCGTTTTCGCCGTCACCGACAAGGCCGCCGGCAAGAAGGGCATCTCCTGCTTCCTGGTGCCCACCGACACCAAGGGCTTCATCGTCGGCCGCACCGAGGAGAAGATGGGCCAGCATGCCTCCGACACCGTGCAGATCATTTTCGAGGATTGCCGTGTGCCCGCCTCCGCCCTGCTGGGCAAGGAAGGCGAGGGCTACAAGATCGCCCTCTCCAACCTGGAAGCCGGCCGCATCGGCATCGCCGCCCAGTCCATCGGCATGGCCCGGGCCGCCTTCGAGGCCGCCGTGCGCTACGCCAAGGAGCGGGTCACCTTCGGCCAGCCCATCATCGAGCACCAGGCCGTCAATTTCCGCCTGGCCGACATGAACACCCTGCTCGACGCCGCCCGCCTCATGGTGTGGCGCGCCGCCGCGTTGAAGGATGCGGGCAAGCCCTGCCTCAAGGAAGCCTCCATGGCCAAGATGTTCGCCTCCGAGGCTGCCGAGAAGATCGCTTCCGACGCCATCCAGATCCACGGCGGCGTCGGCTACACCAGCGACTTCCCGGTGGAGCGCATCTACCGCGACGTGCGCATCAGCCAGATCTACGAAGGCGCCAATGACATCCAGCGTCTGGTGATCGGCCGCAGCATCGCCCAGGAGTAAGCAGTACCGGCAACACCGGGGCGCCAGCCTACAATAACGACGGCGCCCCGCACCCCAACCCCGCGGAGCAACAACAGGAGCATGGCCATGGCCGAGCCTTTGGAGTTCTACTTCGACTTCTCCTCTCCCTACGCCTACCTGGCCAGCGAGCAGATCGACGCTCTCGCTGCCCGGTACGGGCGCCAGGTCAAATGGCGGCCCATTCTGCTCGGTGTGGTCTTCAGGGCCACCGGCAGCGCCCCCCTGACCGAGATTCCCCTCAAGGGCGACTATTCCCGGCGGGACTTCGACCGCTCGGCCCGCTACCTCGGCCTGCCTTTCCGCTTTCCCAGCAAGTTCCCCCTGCCTACCCAGGCTGCGGCGCGGGCCTACTACTGGCTGCACCAGCAGGACTGTGCCCAGGCCCGGGCCTTTGCCCATGCCGTCTTCCGCGCCCTATTCGTGCACGACCGGGACATTTCCGACATGGCCGTGGTGACCGAGCTGGCCGTGCAGGCCGGCGCCGATCCGGCGGCCCTGGCTGCCGCCATCCAGAGCGAGGAAATGAAGGCCCGGCTGCGCCAGGAGTGCGATGCCGCCATCGCCCGCGGCGTCTTCGGCGCCCCCTTCATCTTCATCGACGGCGAGCCCTTCTGGGGCGCCGACCGCCTGCCCCAGATCGAACGCTGGCTGGCCCACGGCGCCTTCTGAGCATTGGTCGTGTCCGTCATGACTTTCTACCCCCCGGCAACTGCTTCCGCCATGGCCCCTACCTGCCGCCTCGCGCTATGCTTGCCCGCTTTGGCTTCATCCAAGGTGGAAAGTACATGAAACGAATTTGCGTCTTTTGCGGTTCCAGCTTCGGCAACCGTCCCGAATACCGCCAGGCCGCCGAAGGCCTTGGCACCCTGCTGGCCCGGGAGGGTATTGAACTGGTCTACGGCGGCGGCAACGTGGGTCTCATGGGCGCCGTGGCCGATGCCTGCATGGCCGCCGGTGGCAGCGTCACCGGCGTTATTCCCCAGTCCCTGATGGACAAGGAGGTCGGCCATCCGGGGCTGACGCGCCTGGAGGTGGTGGATTCCATGCACACCCGCAAGGCCCGCATGGCCGAGCTGGCCGACGGCTTCATCGCCCTGCCCGGCGGCTTCGGCACCTTCGAGGAGTTGTGCGAAATCCTCACCTGGGCCCAGCTCGGCTTCCACGGCAAGCCCGCCGCCATCCTCGACGTTGCGGGCTATTACGCGCCGCTGCTGGCCCTGTGCGACCGGGCCCGGGACGAGGGTTTCGTGCGGGAAGTGCATCGCAACCTGCTGCTGGCCGATACCGATCCCGCCGTCCTGCTCAAGCGCATGGCCGCCTATGAACCCCCCAGCGTCATCAAGTGGGTGGAAAAGGAAGGTCAGCTCTAGCCATGAGCCTGCTCCGCGCCCTTTCCCTGCCGGCCGCCTTGTCGGGGCCGTGCCGAAATGGAGCGGAGGCTGTCTCCTGGCCGGGGCTGCAACTTGTCCGCATCCACCCCGAACTATAAGAAGCGAGGAGACATGACCATACTAAAAACCCAACTCAATCCCCGGTCCGAGGACTTCCAGCACAACGCCGATGCCATGGCGGGGCTGGTGGCGGACCTGCGCCAGCAGATGGCCCGCATCGCCCTGGGCGGGCCGGAGGCGGCGCGGCAGAAGCACATCGCCCGGGGCAAGCTGCTGCCCCGGGAGCGGGTCAGCGCCCTGCTGGACCCGGGCACTCCCTTCCTGGAGATCGGCCAGCTGGCGGCCCACGGCATGTACGGCGGCGATGTGCCGGCTGCCTCGGTGATCGCTGGCATCGGCCGGGTCAATGGCGTGGAGTGCATGATCGTCGCCAACGACGCCACGGTGAAGGGCGGCACCTACTACCCCATGACCGTGAAGAAGCACCTGCGGGCCCAGGAGATCGCCCTGGAGAACCGCCTGCCCTGCATCTACTTGGTGGATTCGGGCGGCGCCTTCCTGCCCATGCAGGACGAGGTCTTCCCGGACAAGGAGCACTTCGGCCGCATCTTCTTCAACCAGGCCAATCTCTCGGCCCAGGGCATTCCCCAGATCGCCGCCGTGATGGGCTCCTGCACCGCCGGCGGCGCCTACGTGCCGGCCATGTCCGACGAGTCCATCATCGTCAAGGAGCAGGGCACCATCTTCCTCGGCGGTCCGCCCCTGGTGAAGGCCGCCACCGGCGAGGTGGTGACGGCGGAGGATCTGGGCGGGGCCGACGTGCATACCCGCGTCTCCGGCGTCGCCGACCATTACGCCGAGAACGACCAGCACGCCCTGGCCATCGCCCGGCGCATCGTCAAGAACCTCAACTGGCAGAAGCAGCCCTCGGTCAGCCTCTGCGAGCCGGCGGAGCCCCTCTACGCCGCCGAGGAACTCTACGGGGTGATCCCCACCGACACCAAGAAGCCCTTTGATGTGCGCGAGATCATCGCCCGCATCGTGGACGGTTCCGACTTCGACGAATTCAAGGCCCGCTACGGCACCACCATCGTCTGCGGCTTCGCCCGCATCTGGGGTTACCCGGTGGGCATCGTCGCCAACAACGGCATCCTCTTTTCCGAATCGGCCCTCAAGGCCGCCCACTTCATCGAGCTGTGCGCCCAGCGCAACATCCCCCTGGTGTTCCTGCAGAACATCACCGGCTTCATGGTGGGGCGCAAGTACGAAAACGGCGGCATCGCCCGGGACGGGGCCAAGATGGTGACCGCCGTGGCCACCGCCAAGGTGCCCAAGTTCACCGTGGTCATCGGCGGGTCGTTTGGCGCCGGCAACTACGGCATGTGCGGCCGTGCCTACTCGCCCCGCTTCCTGTGGATGTGGCCCAATTCCCGCATCTCGGTGATGGGCGGCGAGCAGGCCTCCAGCGTGCTGGCTACCGTGAAGCGGGATGGTCTCGAAGCCGGGGGCAAGACCTGGAGTGTCGAGGAGGAAGAGGAATTCCGCCGACCCATCCGCGAACAGTACGAGACCCAGGGCCATCCCTACTACGCCAGCGCCCGCCTGTGGGATGATGGAATCATCGATCCGGCGGACACCCGCCGGGTGCTGGGCCTGGGGCTCTCGGCGGCCATGAATGCGCCGGCGGAAGAGACCCGGTTCGGCGTATTCCGCATGTAACGCACAGGGAGAACATGACCATGACCTTCAGCTCCATCCTCATCGAAGTGGACGGCCCCGTCGGCATCCTCACCCTCAACAAGCCGGACCGCCACAACGCCTTCGACGAGACCCTGATGGCGGAAATCACCGCCGGCCTGAAACAGCTGGAAGCCGACCCGGCGGTGCGGGTGGTGGTGCTCTCCGCCACCGGCAAGAGCTTCTGTGCCGGGGCCGACCTCAACTGGATGAAGCGGGCCGCCGGCTACACCCCGGAGCAGAACCTGGCCGACGCCGGCAATCTGGCGGAACTGCTGCGCACCCTCAACACCCTGGCCAAGCCCACCGTGGCCCGGGTCCAGGGCCCCGCCTACGGCGGCGGAGTGGGCCTGGTGGCCGCCTGCGACGTGGCGGTGGCCAGCTACGACGCCATGTTCGCCCTGACGGAAGTGAAGCTGGGCCTCATCCCCGCCGTCATCAGCCCCTACGTCATCGCCGCCCTGGGCGAGCGCCAGTGCCGCCGCTACTTCCTCACCGCCGAACGTTTTTCCGCCGCCGAAGGCTACCGCCTGGGGCTACTGCACGAGATCGTGCCGAGCGAGGAGCAACTGGACGAGGCCGTGGGCGAGATCGTGGACAAGCTGCTGAAGAACGGCCCCGCCGCCCAGGCCGCGAGCAAGGAGCTGATCCGGGCCGTGGCCAACCAGCCCATCGACGATGCCGTGATCGCCGACACCGCCCGGCGCATCACCGCCATGCGGGCCTCGGCGGAAGGCCGGGAAGGCATCGCCGCCTTCCTGGAGAAGCGCAAGCCCCACTGGATCACCGACTGAAGCCGCACCCCACCCCAACATGCCCAAGCCCCCGCGCCTAGACGGGGGCCCGGAGGAGACAAGATGTTCAGCAAGATCCTGATTGCCAACCGCGGCGAGATCGCTTGCCGCGTCATCAAGACCGCCCGCCGTCTGGGCATCCGCACCGTGGCCGTCTATTCCGAGGCCGATGCCAACGCCCGCCATGTGCGCCTGGCCGACGAGGCGGTGCTGCTGGGCCCGGCCGCGGCGCGGGAATCCTACCTGGTGGCCGAGAAGATTCTCGACGCCGCCCGGCGCACCGGCGCCCAGGCCATCCACCCGGGCTACGGCTTCCTCTCCGAGAACGCCGATTTTGCCGAGGCCTGTGCCGCCGCCGGCGTCGTCTTCATCGGCCCGCCCGCCTCGGCCATCCGCGCCATGGGCTCCAAGAGCGCCGCCAAGGCCCTCATGGAAAAAGCCGCCGTGCCCCTCACCCCGGGCTACCACGGCGACAACCAGGAGCCGGAATTCCTCAAGCAGCAGGCCGACGCCATCGGCTACCCGGTGCTGATCAAGGCCGCCGCCGGCGGTGGCGGCAAGGGCATGCGCCTGGTGGACAAGGGCGAGGACTTTATCGCCGCCCTGGCCTCCTGCCAGCGGGAGGCCCGTTCCTCCTTCGGCAGCGACCAGGTGCTGGTGGAGAAGTACATCACCCGGCCGCGCCACATCGAAATCCAGGTCTTCGGCGACAGCCAGGGCAACTGCGTCTATCTCTTCGAGCGGGACTGCTCGGTGCAGCGCCGCCACCAGAAGGTGCTGGAGGAGGCACCGGCGCCGGGCATGACGCCGGAGCGCCGCCGCCAGATGGGCGAGGCCGCGGTGGCCGCCGCCAAGGCCGTCGGCTACGTCGGTGCCGGCACCGTGGAATTCATCGCCAACCAGGACGGCTCCTTCTACTTCATGGAGATGAACACCCGCCTGCAGGTGGAGCACCCCGTCACCGAAATGATCACCGGCCAGGACCTGGTGGAATGGCAGCTGCGGGTCGCCGCCGGCGAAGCCCTGCCGCTGCGCCAGGAGCAGCTGCAGATCCGCGGCCATGCCCTGGAGGCCCGCATTTACGCCGAGGACGCGGGCAAGGGCTTCCTTCCCTCCACCGGCCGCCTGCTGCACCTGGTGCCGCCGGCCGAGGGCCTCAATGTGCGGGTGGACACCGGCGTCGAGGAGGGCGACGAGATCACGCCCCACTACGACCCCATGATCGCCAAGCTGATCGTCTGGGACGAGGACCGGGAGGCCGCCCTGGCCCGCATGCGCCAGGCCCTGGCCGACTACCGGGTGGTGGGTGTCACCACCAACATCGACTTCCTCTCCCGCCTGGTGTCCTGCCCCGCCTTCGCCGGCGCCGACCTGGACACGGGCCTGATCGAGCGGCAGCAGGACTTCCTCTTTCCCGAGAGCCCGGAAGTGCCGCGGGACGTCATCCTCACCGCCACCGTGGCCGAGCTGCTGCGGGAGCGGGAACAGGCGGCCCAGCAGGGTCGGCGCAGCGGCGACCCCTGGTCGCCGTGGAACCGGCGCGACGGCTGGCGCATGAACATTGCCGCCCGCCGCACCGTCAGCTTCCGGGTCGGCGAGACCCAGGTGGACGTGGGCGTGGCCTATGCCGGCGAGGACTGGCAGCTGACCCTGCGCAACGACACGCTGCTGGCCCGGGGCCGCCTGCTGGCCCACGACCGGCTGGCGGTGGAGCTGGAAGACCGGCGCCTGATGGCCAGCGTGGTGGCCGTGGCTGAGAAACGCCACGTCTTCCTCAACAGCGGCACCTACGTCATTGAGCGCCACGATCCCCTGCACCTGGTGGAAGCCGGTGGCGCCCAGGGCGGCGGCCTCACCGCCCCCATGCCGGGCAAGGTGGTGGCCCTGCTGGCCCAGCCGGGGCCGGTGGCAAAGGGAACGCCCCTGCTGATCCTGGAGGCCATGAAAATGGAGCACACCATCACGGCACCGAAGCAGGGCAATCTCAAGGGCTTCCGCTATGCCGTTGGCGAGCAGGTGGCCGACGGGGCCGAGCTGGTGGATTTCGCGCCGGAAGCGGCGGCCTGAACGGAGCATGCCCCGGAGATCGGCGACAGTAGCCATTCTCCGGGGATAGTGCCGCAACAATAAGGCTTGGCGCGCGTCCCGGGGCTGCTATGATGGCGGATAGTCTTCGCCGGTTTTGCACCCCAGGAACGGGGCCCTGGTCCGCCCGCCCCTTGAGCCGTTCAGGTTTCCTCAGGTATGCCGCCACCATGCTGAAAAAACTTGCCAGACTGTTCCTCCTCCACGAGCCGGAAGCGCCCGAACTGGGCGAGCCGGTGTGGCGACAGAGTGCGCTGCGCATCATCCTCATCTCCGGCATCTGCCTCGAGTTCCTGGTGGCGGCCCACAGTTCCTGGCAGGCCATCGGCCTCGGGCTGTACCACATCCCCGTCATCGTCACCGGCTTCTACCTGCTGCTGGCCGCGGCCATCTACGCCGCCCTGCGCAACGTGCGCCTGGGTGCCGGCTTCCTGCTGCTCACCATCTATGCCGCCAGCCTGCACATCCTCTTCTTCGTCGACGTTTTCGAGATAGCCAAGCTCGGCATCATCTTCGCCTACAGCGCGCCCCTGGTGGCCCGCCTGTTCTTCGGCATGCGCTCGGCCGTGCTCATGATGCTGCTCAACACCCTGCTCTTCGCGGTGCTGCTGCGCAACCAGCCCCTGCTCAATCCCCTGGGACCCCAGTACTCCATCACCCTGCCCGAGAGCCACGCCTACATCCAGACCCTGGTCTTCCTCTTCTTCAACCTGTGCGTGCCCCTGGCCGTCTTCCGCGCCCTCCAGGCTCTGGAATTCCGCGGCGTGCAGCTGGCGGTGAGCAACCAGCGGCTGTCCCGCAGTAACAGCGTCTTCCGCGACATGTTCGACCACTCCGGCATGGCCCTGCTCATCTGCGGCCGCGGCGGCCACATCATCAAGGCCAACACCCAGGCGGCCCAGCTCCTGGGGGTGAGCAGCGAGCAGCTGGAAGAGGGGCAGAACATGCAGCGCTACCTGGGTATCTGGGGCCGCAAGCCGGAAGAGCTGGGGGGCGAGCGCCAGGTGCGGCGCCCCGACGGCCAGCTGCGCTGGGTCACGGTGCAGCCCCGGCGCCTGGAGCACGACGGCAATTTCCTGGTTATCCTGCGGGACGACACCCCCCTGCGGGAAGCCAAGCTGGCCCTGGCCCGCAGCGCCGCCAACGCCTCCTACCTGGAACTGCACGACACCCTCACCGGCCTGCCCAACCGGCAATACCTGCGCCAGCGTTTCGAGGAACTGGGCCAGGCGGGGGAGGAGCGGGCCTGGGCGCTGCTCAACCTGCGCCTGACCAATCTGCGGGCGGTGAACGACCGCCTCGGTCCGGCCATCGGCGACGCCCTGCTGCGGGCCTACGGCCAGGCCCTGGCGGAGCACCTGCCGGCCGACGCCTTCCTGGCCCGCACCGCCGGGGTGACCTTCGCCCTGCTGCTGCCCCTGGAGCCGGGGGAGGCGCCCGAAGCCCGGGCCCGGGGCCTGCTGCAGCAACTGCCCCGGGAGCTGGCCCTGCCCGACAGCGGCCTGGCGGTGCCGGTGCCGGTGGCCGTGGGCGTCACCGCGGCGCGGCTGGATGAGGGGGCGGACGAGGCCCTGCAGCGGGTGCAGACGGCCCTGGAGCTGGCGCGCAACCTGCCCGAAGGCAGCGTCGCGGTGCTGGATCAGGAAATGGAGCAGCGCCACCACCGCCAGCTGGACATGGAACTGGCCCTGCGGGAACTGGACGACAGCGGCCTGGAGCTGGTGTACCAGCCCAAGTGCCTGGCCGACGGCAAAGTGCTGGGCTTCGAGGCCCTGCTGCGCTGGCAGCATCCGCGCCTGGGGGCGGTGAGCCCGGCGGAGTTCATTCCCCTGGCGGAGCGCACCGGCCTCATGCACCGCCTCACCGATTTCGTCCTGGAGCAGGTGTGCCGCCAGCTCCAGCGCTGGCAGGGCGAAGGCTGCCGCCTGCTGCCGGTGGCCATCAACCTGTCGGCCCTGGACATCGTCCGTCCCGACATCGTGCACCGCCTGGGGGAGACCCTGGCCCGGCACCACATTCCGCCGGCCCTGGTGGAGATCGAGATCACCGAGACCGGCCTCATCCGCGACGAACGGCTGGCGGTGGAGAATGCCCAGGCCCTGCGGGAGCGGGGCTTCGCCCTGCTCATCGACGACTTCGGCACCGGCTATTCCTCCCTCTCCAAGCTCAACGAGTTCCCCGTCTCCGCCATCAAGATCGACCGCTCCTTCATCGCCGACCTGCCCGGCCAGGAGAAGAAGGCCCTGATCGTCAAATCCATCCTGTCCCTGTCCCGGGTGCTGGGCTGCGCCACCGTGGCCGAAGGGGTGGAGACCCGGGAACAGCTCGAATTCCTCACCGCCCTGGGCTGTACCGCCTACCAGGGCTATTACTTCCATCGTCCCCTGCCGGCCACCACGGCTGGCGGCCTGCTGGAGCGGCGACCCAGGGGCGATTCCGGCGAGGCCTTCCTTTCGCCCCAGCCGGCCTGACCCTAGCGGAGACTGACCATGCCCCTACCCACCCACGTCAAGATCGTCGAGGTCGGCCCCCGGGACGGCCTGCAGAATGAAAAGCAGGTGGTGCCCACGGCGGTGAAGATCGAACTGATCGAACGCCTGGCCGCCGCCGGCCTGCCGGCGGTGGAGGCCACCTCCTTCGTCTCCCCCAAGTGGGTGCCCCAGATGGGGGACAACAGCGAGGTGCTGCGCGGCATCCGCCAGCAGCCCGGGGTCGCCTACCCGGTGCTGACCCCCAACCTGAAGGGCTTCGACTCGGCGGTGGAGGCCGGGGCCACCGAGGTGGCCATCTTCGGTGCCGCCTCCGAGGCCTTTTCCCAGAAGAACATCAACTGCTCCATCGCCGAAAGCCTGAAGCGCTTCGAGCCCATCGTGTCCGCCGCCTCGGCCCTGGAGATCAAGGTGCGGGGCTACGTCTCCTGTGTCGTCGGCTGTCCCTACGAGGGCGCCGTGGCGCCGGAGAAGGCCGCCGAAGTGGCGAAGATCCTCTACGACATGGGCTGCTACGAAGTCTCCCTGGGCGACACCATCGGCGTCGGCAATCCGGCCAGCGTTTCCCGCCTGCTGGAGGCCTGCGCCCGCCACGTGCCCATGGACAAGCTTGCCGGCCACTACCACGACACCTACGGCATGGCCGTGGCCAATATCTACGCTTCCCTGCAGATGGGCCTGGCGGTGTTCGACGCCTCCGTCGCCGGCCTGGGCGGCTGCCCCTACGCCAAGGGCGCCTCGGGGAACGTGGCCACGGAAGACGTGGTCTATCTGCTTGAGGGCCTGGGCATCAGCACCGGCATCGACCTGCAGCGGCTGGTGGAAGCCGGCGCCTTCATTTCCGCCCACCTGGGGCGGGAGTCCGCCTCCAAGGCCGCCCGGGCCCTGCTGGCCAAGTGCGCCGGCTGAAACGGAACTCCCCGTAGCGGGCCGGGTCTACCCCGGCCCCTTTTTTGTCGGACGAGACTGTCATGGCCGTTGCCTCACCCTGCATCAACATCTGCCAGATGGATGCCGCCTCCGGCCTGTGCCGGGGCTGCCTGCGCACCTTGGAGGAAATCGCCGCCTGGGCCGGCGCTGCGGACGAAGCGCGCCTGGCCGTGCTGGCCGCGGTGGAAGCGCGCCGGCAGGCTCAGGAATCCCCAGCTGCTGCCGCCGGCAGCGGCCATCAGTGAGCCTGCCATGAGCGAACAGGACAATCCCTGCATCGGTATCTGCACCATGGAGGACGGCTACTGCATCGGCTGCGGCCGCAGCGAGGCCGAGATTTTCGGCGACGGGGAGCCGGTGCCGGTCCCCCAGCCGTTGCCGCCGGCTGAGCCGGAGGCGCCCCTGCCGGCCAATGTGCAGGCCGAACTCGGCCCGGGCAGCGACTGATGGCATCCTCCCGATCCGTGGCGCCGCCGCCCCGACTGCCCGCTTCCCTGCTGGTGCTGGAGCGGGGCTGGCTCTCCTCCAACAACGTCCTCTGCATCGAGGATGAAGAAGCGGCCCTGGTGGACAGCGGCTACGTCACCCACGCCGCCCAGACTCTGGCCCTGGTGGAAAAGGCCCTGGACGGCCGCCGCCTGACCCGCCTCATCAACACCCACTCCCACTCCGACCACATCGGCGGCAATGCCGCCCTCAAGCACGCCACCGGCTGCCGGGTGCTGGTGCCCGCCGGCATGGCGGCGACCATCGCCGAGTGGGACGAGGAGGCCCTGCTGCTCTCGCCCCTGGGCCAGCAGGCGGCCCGCTTCCAGCACGATGCCACTCTGGCCGCCGGCGACCGGCTGACCCTGGGCGGCCTGGAATGGCAGGCCCTGGCCGTGCCCGGCCACGACATGGACGCCCTGGCCTATTTCAATGCCGACCAGGGCATCCTCATCTCCGGCGACGCCCTGTGGCAGGACGGCTTTGGCGTCATCTTCGCCGAACTGCTGGGAGGCGACGGCCTGCGCACCACCCGCCAGACCCTGGACATGCTGGCCGCCCTGCCCATCCGGGCGGTCATTCCCGGCCACGGCGCCCCCTTTGCCGACATCGGCGAAAGCTTCGAGCGGGCCTATTCCCGCCTGGCCGGCTTCGAGAGTTCCATCGAACGCCTGGCCCGTCACGCTCTCAAGGTGATGCTGGTCTTCTACCTGCTGGAAAAGCGCCGGGTACAGCGCCGCGAACTGCCGGGCCTCATCGCCAGCCTCAGCTTCCCCCGCTCCGTGGCCGCCCGCTACCTGGCCATGGACGAGGAGGAAACGGCGGAGTGGCTCACCGCCGACCTGCTGCGGGCCGGCGTGCTGCAGGAGGAAGAGGGTTGGCTGGTGGCGCGTTAACCTAACTTTACCTTTCTGGCATGGCTTCTGCATGGAAGCTGGGCATGAGCCACCCCGCGGCAGACTTTGCCGCGCCGCCAGGAGACGATCGATGAGCACCACCTCTGCCCTTGCCGCAGTCAGCGGCTATGCCGGCATTAGCCGTATTTCCGCCGCAGCCCTGGGCCGCCAGCGGGATACCGCAGAGGCCGCCTCCACCCCGGCGGCAGCGGCGGCCAGTGCCAGCGTCACCATTTCCAGCGCCGCCCGGGAGGTGGCAAGAAATGACGCCGGCCAGGGTCTGAAGCTGCCGGATGCGGACTACTGGATGAGCCGGGACTTTCCCGAGGACATCATGGCCGAAGCCCGGGCCCGGCTGGAGCAGCGTCAGCCGGCCTCCGGCGGTAGTTATCTGCCGGACAGCGTCGCCAACCTGCCCCTGCTGCCGGAGAACGAGGCCCTGTTGCAGCAGTTCCGCCAGGAGATGAAGGAAATCGGGCACAACAATCCGGACCCGGAAAAGCAGGCCCGCTTCAACCGCCTGCTCAATCTGTCGATGAAGGTCCAGATCGACGGCTGGAAGGCGCCCATGACCGAAGCCGACGCCCAGCGCGAACTGGACATTTCCCGAGCCATGGGTGTCTTGATGGCGGATCAGCCGCAAGCGGAGCCGGCGGCCGGGGACGACACGCCCCGGGTCTGGGACCCCATGGCCGGCTGGAAGACCCGCTGGCAGCAGGAAGGACTGGAAATGCCCGAAGTGACGGAGGCGGTGACGCCCCAGCGTTCCCTGTGGCTGCAACTGGCCGAGGGGGCCGGCATCGCTCAGGATGAGTTTGTCGCCCGGGCCCGGGAACTGGCATCCGGCCTGTCCGGCAATGATCTGACCGGGGCCCTCGAACAGTTCATCAGCGAACGTTACGTGGTCTTCCGCGCCGGCCAGGACGGGGCGGCGGCCTAGACCGGCTTGAGGGCGGTCTCGGCCAGGCTGACCCAGTAGGAAATACCCACCGCCAGGGCCTCGTCGTTGAAGTCGTAGTGGGGGTTGTGCAGGGTGCAGCCGCCGGTGCCCGGGCCGTTGCCCAGCCAGACGTAGCAGCCGGGCTTTTCCCGCAGCATGTAGGCGAAGTCTTCGGCGCCCATGGAGGGCAGGGCGTCGGTGATGACCCGCTCGTGGCCCAGCACGGCCCGGGCTGCGTGGCGGCAGACTTCGGTTTCGGGGCCGGAATTGACCGTGGGCGGATAGCGGTGGTCGAAGGTGACGCCGATCTGGGCCCCGGTGGCGGCGGCGACGCCGCTGACCAGGCGCTCGATGGCCCGCTCCACGGTTTCCTGCACTTCCGGCTTGAAGGTGCGGATGGTGCCGCGCAGGATGGCGTCGTCGGGAATGATGTTCCAGGCCGAGCCGGCGTGGAACTGGGTGACCGAGACCACCGCCGATTCACAGGGATGCAGGGTGCGGCTGACCACGGTCTGCAGGGCCTGCACCAGCTGGCTGCCGGCGACGATGGGGTCCACCCCCTGGTGGGGCATGGCGGCGTGGCAGCCGTGGCCGCGGATGGCGATCTCGAAGGCGCAGGTGCCGGCCATCACCGGGCCGGGCATGATGGCCATCTCCCCCAGGGGAATGCCGGGCCAGTTGTGCAGGCCGTACACCGCATCCACCGGGAATTTCTCGAACAGGCCGTCCTCGATCATGACGGCGGCGCCGCCTTCCGACTCCTCGGCGGGCTGGAAGATGAAGACCACGGTGCCGTCGAAGTTGCGCTGCTCCGCCAGCCAGCGGGCTGCCCCCAGGAGCAGGGCGGTGTGGCCGTCGTGGCCGCAGGCGTGCATCTTCCCTTCATGGCGGGAGCGGTGGGGGAATTCGTTTTTCTCCTCCAGGGGCAGGGCGTCCATGTCGGCGCGCAGGCCGATGGCGCGCTTGGAGCTGCCGTTCCTGAGGACGCCGACCACGCCGGTTCTGGCGATGCCCCGGTGCACCTCGATACCGTAGCGTTCCAGTTCCCGGGCCACGATGTCGGCGGTGCGGCTCTCGTCGAAAGCCAGTTCCGGATGGGCGTGGATGTCCCGGCGCAGGGCGGTCAGTTCGGGCAGGAAGGGAATGCTGAGCAGGTGCATGGCGATGAACTTGCGTGACGGTCGGTGATCGAACCGGGGCCCAACAGTGTATGCCGCCCCGGCTTGATCGCGAAAGCCCCCGCCGCTATGCTCCGGGGACCGGGCGCCCGCGCCGGCCCGCCCTTTATCCATCCGCCTTCCGACTGCTCTCCACCCCATGCATCTGGTCCTCATCTCCGGCCTCTCCGGCTCCGGCAAGTCCATCGCCCTCAACGTCCTCGAAGACGGCGGCTACTACTGCGTGGACAACCTGCCCTCGGAGCTGCTGCCCCAGCTCATCGACTCCCTTTCCGCCCAGGGCTACAGCAAGGTCGGGGTGGCCATGGACGTGCGCGGCGGCGCCGGCATCCGGGAGCTGCCGCGGCTGCTGGATAGCCTCAAGGCCAAGGTGGAGCTGCGCTTCCTCTTCCTCGACGCCAAGGACGAGACCCTGCTCAAGCGCTTCTCCGAGACCCGCCGCCGCCATCCCCTGGCCACCGAGTCCCGCACCCTGGTGGAGGCCATCCGGGAGGAGCGGGAGCTGCTGGAAGAGATCGCCCTGCTCGGCCACCACATCGACACCAGCGACCTCAAGGCCGCCACCCTGCGCGACTGGGTGCGCCAGTTCATCGCCGCCGACGCCAGCCACGGCCTGACCCTGCTGTTCCAGTCCTTCGGCTTCAAGCACGGCATTCCCCTGGACGCGGACCTGGTCTTCGACGTGCGCTGCCTGCCCAATCCCCATTACGACCCGGACCTGCGCCCCCTCACCGGCCGCGACCAGCCGGTGATCGACTACCTGGAAGCCCAGGAGGACGTGGGCCGCATGGCGGCGGACATCTTCCATTTCGTTTCCCAGTGGCTGCCCAGCTATGTGCGCGACAGCCGCAGCTATCTGACGGTGGCCGTGGGCTGCACCGGTGGCCAGCACCGCTCCGTGTACCTGGCCGAGTGGCTGGCCCGTCAGTTCCGCGACGGCGAAGACGAGGGCGGCAACGACGGCCTGCGGGTGTTGCTGCGTCACCGGCAGTTGTCCGATGCCGCCAAGTGAGCCGGCGGCGGCGGCCGCTCCCTCCCTGGGCCAGCGCTGGCAGGAATGGCGCCACCTGCTGCGTCCCGGCGACTGGCTTACCCTGGGCCTGGGGGCCATGCTCTGCGCCGGCCTCTTTCCCCTGGCCTGGCAGGGCGGGGCGGCGGAAAAGGCGGTGGTGCGCAGCGGCGGCCAGGTCTTTGCCGAAGTGGATTTGAAACAGCGCCGCACCCTGGAAGTGCCCGGCCCCCTGGGCCGTACCGTCATTGCCGTGGAGCCCGGCCGGGCCCGCGTCGCCGCCGACCCCGGGCCGCGCCAGTACTGCGTGCGCCAGGGCTGGCTGGCCCGTCCCGGCGAGATCGCCATCTGCGCCCCCAACCACGTCAGCCTGCAGATCGCCGGCCGCACTTCCGCCTATGACTCCCTCAGCTACTGACGCGGACCGCCGCCGGGTGCTGCGCATTCCCCTCAGCGCCGAGGACCACCGCATCGCCCGCCTGGCGGCGGCGGCCATCGGCCTCTCCCTCATCGACGCCGCCATTCCCACGCCCCTGCCCGGGGTCAAGCCGGGGCTGGCCAACATCGTCACCCTCATCGTCCTGGCCCGCTGCGGCTGGCGGGCTGCTGCCTGGGTGACGGGCCTGCGGGTGCTGGCCGGCAGCCTGCTGCTGGGCCAGTTCCTGGCCCCCGGCTTCTTCCTTTCCGCCACCGGCGCCCTGTTCAGCCTGCTGGCCCTGGGGGCGGCGCGGCACCTGCCGGGGCGCTGGTTCGGCCCGGTCAGCCTGTCGGTGATTGCCGCCTTCGCCCACATGGCCGGGCAGATCCTCCTGGCCCGGGCCTGGCTCATCCCCCATGACGGGGTCTTTCTCCTGGCGCCCCTGTTCGCCTGCGCCGCCCTTTTCTTCGGCACGGTGAACGGCCTCATCGCCGCCCGTTTCCTCTCCACCCCCCTGGCGGCCGAAGCGGCCGCCGCGGAGCCCGCCCATGTCTAAGACCGTCTGCCTCGCCTTCACCGGCGCCTCCGGCCTGCCCTACGGGGTGCGCCTGCTGGAATGCCTGCTTGCCGCCGGCTGCCGCGTCCAGCTGCTTTACTCCCAGGCTGCCCAGATCGTCGCCAAACAGGAGATGGACCTGGAGCTGCCCTCCCGGCCCCAGGAGGTGGCGGCCTATTTCCGCCAGCACCATGCCGACCTGCCGGGGCGCCTGGAGGTGTACGGGCGGGAGGAATGGTTTGCCCCGGTGGCCTCCGGTTCCAATCCGCCGGACGCCATGGTGGTCTGCCCCTGTTCCATGGGCACCCTGGCGGCCATCGCCCAGGGCCTCTCGGACAACCTCATCGAGCGGGCCGCCGACGTGGTGCTGAAGGAGCGCCGGCCCCTGGTGCTGGTGCCCCGGGAGACGCCCTTTTCCGCCATCCACCTGGAGAACATGCTGCGCCTGTCCCGGGCCGGGGCGGTGATTCTGCCGCCCAATCCGGGCTTCTACCATCACCCGCAGAGCGTGCAGGAGATCGTGGATTTCGTCGTCGCCCGCATCCTCGACCAGTTGGCGGTGCCGCACCGGCTCATGGCCCGCTGGGGCGAAGCCGGGGAGGAGGGCTGATGGGCTGGCTGGAACGACTGCTGGGCAAGGAACCCGCCGGCCAGGCTGCCCCCGAGGTGCTGGAAATCCCCCTCTTTCCCCTGCACACGGTGCTGTTTCCCGGCGGCGTGCTGCCCCTCAAGGTGTTCGAGCAGCGCTACCTGGACATGGCCAGCGACTGCATGAAGAACAAACGGCCCTTCGGCGTCTGCCTCATCGCCGAGGGCAAGGAAGTGGGCGCCCCGGCGGCGCCCCACGGGGTCGGCACCCTGGCCTTCATCCGCCAGTGGGACATGCCCCAGCTGGGCATCCTGCATCTCACCGTGGCCGGCGACCACCGCTTCCGCATCCTGGAACGCGAAACCCAGGCCGACGGCCTGCTGCGGGCCCGGGTGGAAGTGCTGGAGGAGGCGCCCTTCACTCCGGTGCCGGAAGGGCTGGCGCCCCTGGTGCCCCTGCTGGAACAGATCGCCGCCGACCTGGGGCCGGAGCGCCTGCCGCCGCCCCACGCCTTCGACGACGCCAGCTGGGTCGGCTACCGCCTGTCCGAGGTCATGCCGGTGCAGCCCCTGGCCCAGCAGAAGCTGCTGGAACTGGAAGACCCGGTGTCCCGCCTGGAGATCCTCTACAAGTATCTGGCGCCCAAGGGCCTGGTGTCCTAGGGCGCCCCCGTCGTCGCCGTGACCGTTCCTGCCGCTTTCCCCTGGCGTCTGGTGCTGCTCTGCTGCGGTGCCGAGATACTCACCATGCTGGGTTTCGCCCTGGTGCCGACCCTGCTGCCCACCTTCACCTCCGAATGGGGGCTCTCCGCCACCGAGGGCGGCTGGCTCGGCGGCGTCTTCTTCCTCGGCTACATCACCGCCGTGCCCCTGCTGGTGAGCCTCACCGACCGCTACGACGCCCGCCGCATCTACCTCCTGGCGGCCAGCCTCTCCGCCCTGGCCCTGGCCGCCTTCGCCCTTTTCGCCCGGGGCTTCGTGCCCGGCCTGCTGTGCTGGCTGGTGGCCGGCTTCGGCCTGGCCGGCACCTACATGCCGGGCCTGCGGGCCCTTACCGACCGCCTGCCGGTGGCTTTCCAGTCCCGGGGCACGGCCTTCTACACCGCTTCCTTCGGTACCGGCGCCGGCCTTTCCTACCTGCTGCTGGAAGGCCTGGGCCGCCTGCTGCCCTGGCCCCTGCTGTTTGCCCTGGCGGCTGCTGCGGTGGCTGCCGCCGTGGCCCTGATCGCCTTCGCCCTGCCGCCCAAGCTGCCTGCCACTGCCGCCGGCAGCGGCGACGGCGGCTGGCGCAGCGTGCTGCGGGACCGGCGCATCCTGGCCTTCTGCGGCGCCTACTGCGGCCACAACTGGGAGCTGTTCGGCTTCCGCTCCTGGCTGGTGGCCTACCTCACCTGGTCCCACCTGCAGACGCCCTCGGCCCTGACGGCGGCTCCGGGCATCGTCGCCGCCCTGGCCACCTTCCTCGCCGTGCCGGCCAGCATCCTGGGCAACGAGGGCGCCCATCGCTGGGGCCGCACCGTCTGGTTGCGCCGGGTGATGAACCTGTCCGCCGCCATGGCCCTGCTGGTGGCGCTGATGGGCAATGTGGGCGGCCACGGCTGGTGGGCCATGGTGCTGCTGCTGGCCTACGCCGCCACCATGAACCTGGATTCGGCCGCCATGACCGCCGGCCTGCTCACCGAAACGCCGCCGGACCGGCGCGGCAAGGCCCTGGCCCTCTACGCCTGCATCGGCTTCGCCGGCGGCTTCGTCGGCCCGGTGGCCTTCGGCATGGCCCTGGACGCCTTCGGCCGGCACGGGGTCGGCGGCTGGAGCGCCGGCTTCGTCACCCTGGCCCTGGGCATCGGCCTGGCCCGGCTCAGCATCGGCCTGGTGGATAAAAAGGGGCCGGCGGCGACCTGAGCCTGAAGAAAGGCACGCCCCAATGCAAAAGGCCTGACGCAAGGTCAGGCCCGGTGGGGTGGGGACGGCGTGGCCTCAGCCGCGGCCGAGGCGGCGGTTGGCCGCATCCTCGAGGCGCTGCTTCTCGGAGAGGACCTTGGTGGCGTAGGTCTGGTCCTCGTCCCGGGTGGCGCCGGCAAACTGCTGCAGGCCTTCCATGAGGCCGCCGTTGCGGCGGATGGCCTCTTCCAGGGCCAGGGAACCGACCCGCACATTGGTTACCGGGTCCAGCAGGGGCGCCTTGCCGGCGTTGGCCGGCAGCTTGTCCTTGTGGAAACGGGGGATCACCTGCATCAGGCCCTGGGCGCCCATGACACTCTGGGAGAAGGGATTGAAACGGGATTCGACGCCGATGACGGCGACGATCAGCAGGGGGTCCAGGCTCAGTTCCTGGCTGGTGCTCTGCACGGCGTGGAAAATGGGACGCAGGGCATCGGCGGAAACCCGGTAACGCTGGGCCACATAGCCCAGGGCCGCCCGCATGCGGGGGCTGAGGGGCTCGTCGGCAGCGGGGTCGGGAGCGACGGCGGCCAGGGCCGGGGCCTGGATCACCTCGGCGGCGGCAACGCCGGCCTCGGTTTCGGTTTCGGCCGTGTTTTCGGCGCCGTTCAGTGCGTTTTCGGCGAACAAGGGGCTGGCCGTCACCAGCAGGGCCAGGACGGCCACCACCAGACAGACCTGCAGCAGGTTGAAGGCGCAACTGACGCGCCGGGACATGTACTTGAGCGAGAAGGTGGAAGACATGCGCTCTCTCTCCTTTCCTGTGGCCACCGCGTCGACAACCTCGGGACGCGAATACGGTGACAGTGGGGTTCAAGAAATCGGGAGGCGGCAGAAGCGCCTCCGCAGTCGGCCCGGTTGGAGGGAAGGGCAGTCGCCTCAGCAGAGGGGAGGCGGGTAAGGGACCGACTGAAAAAAATAACGCCGCGAAGCGGCGATGTGCGCACTATATTGATTCTATTGGGATTTGTCAAGAATGGCCGGCATCCCGCACCAATGCAGGCCTTGCCGGGCGGGGCTGTTGCAGGCGCCGCCGGTTGGCCGCCGTTCCCGGGACCGGTACAAAAAAGCCCGGCCGGAGCCGGGCTTGGTCGGGAGCACAGACATGCCTCAGAGGCTGAAGCGCTGGGTGTCCCGTTGCAGATTGTCGGCAGCCGCCACCAGCTTGGCGGCCCGCTCCAGATTGGCCTGGGCGGCATAGCCGGTCTCTTCGGCCATGCTGGCCACCTGCTCGATTTCCCGGGCGATGCTTTGGGCTGCACCGGACTGTTCCCGGGTGGCGCCGGCAATGTCCTGGATGGCGTTGCTGACCTGGGCCGAGCGCTGCGAAACCCGGGTCAGGGCCTCCTCCAGCTGGCGGGAGGCCTGGACCGAGTCGGCAGCCCGGGTCACGGCCTGGGCGATGGTGTCCTGCACCGTGTTCACGCCCACGCCCACCTGGGAGAGGATGCTGGAGATTTCCTGGGCGGTATGGCCGGACTGTTCCGCCAGCTTGCGCACCTCGTCGGCCACCACGGCGAAGCCGCGCCCCGCTTCGCCGGCCCGGGCCGCCTCGATGGCGGCGTTGAGGGCCAGCAGGTTGGTCTGTTCGGCGATGCCCTTGATGGCGGAGAGGGCGTGCTCGATTTCCTGGGAACGACGCCCCAACTCGCCTACCTGCTCTGCCGAATGCCGCACGGCATCGGCGGTCTGGCCCATGGCGCTGATCGCCTGGCTGACCGTGCCCAGGCTGGAGTCGGCCACCTGGCGTGCCTCTTCGGTGAGGGCCAGGGCCGCCTGGGCGCTCTCGGCCACCAGGTGGATGCTGGCGGAAAGCTCCTCGGCGGAAGCCGACATGGAGGCGGCCGCTTCGCTCTGGCTGGCGGTGGCGCCGTTGAGTTCGCCCGAGGCGTCGGAGATTTCGGCGGCGGTGCCGTTCAGGGTCTGGCTGGTGCTCTGCAGATTGGCGATCAGGCCACGGATGGCGGTGATCGCCTGGCCCAGGGCGCGGGACAGCACATCCACCTCGTTGCGGCTTACCTCGGCGCCCCGGAGCTGCACCGACAGGTCGCCTTCGCCCAGGCGGTTGGCGGCTTCCACCACGGCGGTCACCGGCTTCAGGCGCTGCTGGGCGAGGAGGGCGATGGCCAGCATGAGGGCGACGCCGAGCACCAGGGCCAGGGCCAGCACCTGGTTGCGCAGGGCCAGGGTGTCTTCGGTGAATTCGTCGGTCCAGGAGCCGATGGCGGCGATCCAGTGCAGCTCGGGCAGTTCCTTGACCACCACGATCTTGTCCCGCTCCCGGCCCTCCTTGTCCTTCCACTTGTATTCCACCACCCCGTTGCGCTTGGCGTTGAGCAGGTCGGTGACGTGCTTGGCCATGGGGCCGGCTTCGCCGGTCTTCTTGCCTTCCAGGGTGGGGTGGATGATGTAGACGCTCTCCGTCTGGTCGCCGTAGGGCTGGGAAATGATGTAGGGGTAGCCGCTCTTGCCCACCGTCAGGCCCAAGAGCTTCTTCTTCAGCAGGGCAATGTTGTCCTCCGCGTCCAGGCGCAGGGTGATGCCCCCCAGGACCTTGCCGCTGTCGTCCTTGATCGGCATGGCGGCCAGGGCGTACATCTTGCCGTTGCGCTGGATGGTGCCGGCGTAGGGCTCGCCCCGGTTGAGGTAGGCCACGTACTCCTCCTTGTCGGAGAGGGCCTCACCGTTGCGGGATTCGCCGGCCGCGTTCTTGAGCAGGGTGGCCCCCCGGTAGTAGCGCTCGCTGCTGCGGATGACGAAGGACGGCTCCCGGCCCGGGTTGGCCTTGCGGTAGGCCTCCAGCAGGGGGGTGTTGCCGTTGATGGGCGTATTGCCCAGCAGCAGTTCCGGCAGCTGCTCCTTGCCGGTGGCGATGCTGCGGCCGCTGGCCCGGATGTGTCCGTCCAGGGAGCGCTCGAACACCCGCAGGTTGTCCAGGGCCCGCAGTTTCAGGGTCTCCTGGGCGAATTCCAGGGTGGTGACGATGAGGGCAGTCTGCTCCTGCAGGGACTGCTCGGTCTGCTTGATGGCGGCCTCGCGGGCCAGGTAGGTGACGACGCTGCTCAATACGGCAACCATCACGGCCACGGCAATGGCGGCTGCCACCAGGATCTGCCTGGATAACGGGAAATTTTTCATGAAAGGCTCGGCGATGCTTCTTGTTTGTTATTGGAAAGCCTCGCGGATGAACACCTCCCTGCACCGCGAAGCCGGGCGCTTTTTAACACGCCCCCAGGCCCCGCCGTTATGCACTAGTTAATAGATTGAACTGACGAAAGCTGACCGGGAGCTGGCCGGGAAGCGGCGCCCAGACTAGAACAGCGGTGCTTGCAGCAGCTTGCGCAGGGGCGTCGGCAGGGCCGCCGTGGCCATGTCCTGCCAGGGCAGCCATTCCCAGCCCGGCTCCCCAGCCGTGGTTACCGGTGCCACCTGGCACAGCAGGGGCGTCAGTTCCAGGCGGAAGTGGGTGAAGGTGTGGCGGATCGGCGGCAGGGCCTGCTCCGCCTGCAGTTGCAGGCCCAGGCCGAGGGCCAGGCTGGCCGCGCTTTCCCCCGGTGCCAGCTCGGGCAGGGCCAGCAGGCCGCCCCAGATGCCGCTGGGGGGGCGGCGCTGCAGCAGCAGGTGCGGGCCGTCGCTGAAGATCACTGCCGTCACCCGGCGCTCCGGGATGACCTTGCCCGGCCGGGCCTCCGGCAGTTCCTCCTGGCGCCCCTCGCGGCGGGCGACGCAGATTTCCTGCATGGGGCAGATGGCGCAGCTGGGCTTGCCCCGGCTGCACAGGCTGGCCCCAAGGTCCATGATGCCCTGGGTGTAGATCTCGATCTCGCCCGGGCCGTGGGGCAGCAGGGATTCGGCCAGCTGCCACAGGCCCTTCTCCACCTTGGGGTTGCCGGGAAAGCCGCTGACGCCGAAACAGCGGCACAGCACCCGCTTGACGTTGCCGTCCAGGATGGCGCCCCGTACCCCGTAGGCGAAGGCGGCGATGGCCGCCGCCGTGGAGCGGCCGATGCCCGGCAGTTCGGCGATGCGTTCCGGCTCCCGGGGGAAGCGGCCGCCGTGTTCCGCCATCACCCGCACGGCGCAGGCGTGCAGGTTGCGCGCCCGGGCGTAGTAGCCCAGGCCGGCCCACAGCTCCAGCACCCGTTCCACGGGCGCCGCCGCCAGGTCCGCCAGGGTCGGGAACTCGGCCAGGAAGCGGGCGTAGTAGGGCATCACCGTGGTCACCTGGGTCTGCTGCAGCATGATTTCCGAGAGCCAGATGGGATAGGCGTCCCGGGTCTGCTGCCAGGGCAGGTCGTGGCGGCCGTGGCGCTTCTGCCAGGCGATCAGGCGGGGGGCGAATTCGGCGATGGGATCGGGGGCGGTCTTGGGCACGGGCTGCTCGGGACTGATGGGAAAGCGTTCAAGGGCGCCATTCTACCGCCCGCCGCCGGATTGCCCGGGGCCATGCCGGCGGGCTACACTGCGGCCCATTCCAACGACATGAACGCTGCCGCCTCATGCAGACCATCCAGACCCTCATCGACAACGTGGAACAAGTGATCATCGGCAAGCGCCCGGTGATCGAACTGGCCGTGGTCACCCTGCTCTGCCGCGGCCACCTGCTGCTGGAGGACGTGCCGGGCACCGGCAAGACCATGCTGGCCCGGGCCCTGGCCAAGTCCGTGGCCCTCGACTGCAAGCGCCTGCAATGCACGCCGGACCTGCTGCCCTCCGATGTCACCGGGGTGCCGGTGTTCAACCAGAAGACCACGGAATTCGAATTCCGCCCCGGCCCGGTGTTCACCAACATCCTCCTGGCCGACGAAATCAACCGGGCCACGCCCCGGGCCCAGTCGGCCCTGCTGGAGTGCATGGAGGAATTCCACGTCAGCGTGGACGGCCACACCTACCCCCTGCCAGCCGTGTTCATGGTCCTGGCCACCCAGAACCCCATCGAGATGGCCGGCACCTACGTGCTGCCCGAGGCCCAGCTGGACCGTTTCTTCATGCGCCTGTCCACCGGCTATCCCAGTGCGGCGGAGGAAGCCCGCATCCTGCGCGCCCAGGCCCACGGCCATCCCATCGAGCGGCTGCAGGCCGTGCTCGGCGAGGCGGAACTGCTGGCGGCGCGCCAGGCGGTGAGCGAGGTGCATGTGGAAGATTCCCTGGCCGACTACGTGGCCCGCCTGGTGGCGGCCACCCGGGTCCATCCGGACCTGCGCCTGGGCGCCAGTCCCCGGGGTACCCTGGCCCTGTGCCGGGCGGCCCAGGGTCTGGCCCTGTTGCAGGGTCGCGACTACGTCAGCCCGGAGCTGGTGAAGACGGTGGCCCGGCCGGTGCTGGCCCACCGCCTCATCCTGCGGCCCCAGGCCGCTGCCCAGGGACGCCATGCGGAAGCGGTGCTGGCGGACATCCTGAACCAGGTGCCGGCCCCCGTATGAGCGACTCCCGGGCGCCGGAGACGCCCCTGCCCCTGGCGTTCGACGGCCGGCCCCTGGCCGGCTGGCTGGGGCGGCGCCGGCGCGCCCTGATTCTGGCCGGTCTCACCCTGGTGGCCTACATAGCCGCCCTCAACCGGGTGCAGGCCCTGCTGTGGGCTGTGGCCGCCCTGTTCCTCGCCACCCTGGCGGCCGGCGTGGTCTGGCCCCACTGGCTGGTGCGCCGTCTGGCGGCGGAGCGCAGCGGCCCGGTGCGGGCCGCCGAGGGCGAGCCGTTGCAACTGACGGTGACGGTGCACAACCGGGGCCTGCTGCCCCGCTTCATGGTGGAACTGGTGGACCGCCTGCCCTTCGTCGGCGCGGCGGCTGGCGCGCCTCTGGCCGAGGTGGTGCTGGGCCAGGTGGCCTGGGTGCCGGGGGGCGGCACGCGCCAGTTCAGCGTCACCCTGCAGGCGGAAAAGCGTGGCCGCTACCAGCTCGGCCCGGTGGGCCTGGCCTCCAGCTTTCCCCTGGGGCTGGCCGAGGCCCGCCAGGGGCGCAACGCCGGGCTCACCTCCCTGGTCATCTATCCCCGGATCTTCCCCATCGTCGCCCTGCCCCTGCGCGGCACGCCCACCCTGATCCACCGGGGCGCCCTGCAGTTGCCGGAGGGGGCCGGCAGCAGCGAGTTCTGCGGCCTGCGGGAATACCGCCGGGGCGACAACCCGCGCCACATCCACTGGCCCAGCAGCGCCCGTAATGCCGAACTGATGGTGCGGGAATTCGAACCCCTGGCCTCCGCCAGCCTGTGCCTGGTGCTGGATTGCCAGGCCGGCTTGGAACTGGGCCGGGGCCGGGATTCCAGCTTCGAGGTGGCGGTGCGCATCGCTGCCTCCCTGGCCCGCTACGCCACCGGCAACGGCCTGCCGGTGCGGCTCCTGGGCGCCGGCCGGCAGCCCCTGGAGATCGCCGCCGGCTGCGGCGAACTGCACTTCCAGGAAATGCTGGATGCCCTCGCCGTGGTGGCGGCGGACGGCGACACGCCCTACGCCCAGGTGCTGGAGCAGGCCGCCGCGGCCCTGACGCCGGGGGAGACCGTGATCAGCTTCCACAACGAGCCGGCCGTGCCCGGGGGCGGCCAGGCGACGTTGGGGGCCCTGGCCCAGCTGCGGCAGCGGGGCGCCCATCTGCTGGCCCTGCGCTTCGTCCCCGAAAGCTTCACCGGCGCCACCGCCTGGGGCAGCGACGGCCTGACCGGCGGCCTCATGGAACTGGGCGCCCGGGTGCTGCCGGTGCGCCGGGGCGATGATCTGCTGGCCCTGTTCAATCCATGACCCGTCCTGCCGCCGCCCCCGCGCCCCTCACCTACGGCCCCGCCTACCTGGGGCTGTACGCCTGCCTGACCCTGGGGGTCATGTGCAACTGCTTCCTCGACATCCAGTACGGCCATTTCGGCTTCGAGGTGACGCTGTGGGCCCTGCTGTTCGGCCTGACCCTGTTCCTCGGCTGGCGCCAGCAGGGCGTGGCCAGCGAGCTGGGCCGGGGCTGGCAGAAGGCGGTGCTGGTCATGGCCGGGGTGCTCTTCTTCCTCATTCTCCTGCCCGTCTGGGGCATGCCCCGGGGCGGACTCTACCTGCTGTGCGGCATGCAGGCGGCGCAGAACTGCATCAGTGTCAGCCGCCGCCATTTCTACATGGGCCTGCTGGTGTCGGCGGTGCTGGTGCTGTTTGCCGCCGCCCACTACCGGGCCGACTGGACCATGCTCTTCTATCTGCTGCCCTATGTGTTGGCGGTGGTGCTGAGCCTGGTGGCGGAGCAGGTGGATCGCCGCTCCCGCCAGGTCCAGGCCCTGGCCCTGGGCGATGGCCGCGTTGCCGGCCAGGGCCTGGCGGCGGTGACCGCCGCCCTGGTGATCCTGGGGTTGGCGGGCCTGTTCTATGCCATCACGCCCCAGGTTTCCTGGGCCGACCTCTCCTGGAAGCACGGTCTGCCCGGCGGGGTGCAGTTGGGCGAGAGTCCGGCCGGCGGCGGCGCCGGGGGCGGCAGCGGTGGCCATGGGGCAGCCGGCGGCAGTGGCGGGGGCGGCGCCGGGGAGGCCGGTCCGCTCCGTTCCGCCTGGCCCGGTCCCGGAGAAATGCGCCTGGCCGCCCGCCGGCCCGGCATGCCCGAGTGGCAGGCCAGCGCCATCAACCATCTGGCGGATTGGCTGGAGCAGCTGACGCAGGCCACGGCCCCGGCCTGCGAGGCGGTGGAAGACTGGTGGGAGCGCTTCAAGCAATGGATGCAGGAGCACCTGCAGGAAGTGGTCCAGATCCTGCTGGCGCTGCTGCTGTTGGCCCTGGTGCTGGCCTATTGGCTGCTGGCGCGGGAGACGGGGCCGCTGGCCTGGCTGCGCACCCGCCTCGATTATCTGCGCCTGGGCCTGGGCGGGCGCCACGGGGCAGGGGGGCGCGGCATCCGCCAGTACTTCCATGCCGCCGAACGGCTTTTCGCCTACTACGGCGAGCCCCGGGCCGCCGCCCAGGGCCCCCGGGAATATGGGCGCCAGCTGCACCGCCGCTACCCGGATCTGGCCGAGGACCTGCATGTACTGACGGGCTATTTCGACATCGTCAGCTACAGCGGCCGGGAGCCCCGGCCCCAGGCCCTGGCAGCCATGCGCCAGGCCTACCGGCGCATCTTCCGGGCGCTGACGGACTAACTGGCGCCGGGAGCCGCCGGCCCCGCTTCGCCCGGATGGAGATGGGCGGCCAGGAATTCCAGCAGCCGGGGCATCTGCTCCTCCACCTCGCCGTAGCTGTCGTGGCTGCCGGGCACCACCAGCAGCTCGGCCGCGGTGTCGCCCCGGGCGGCGAGGATGGCCCGGGCTTCGGCCAGGGGCACGGTGTCGTCGGCGTCGCCATGGACCAGCAGCACCGGGCAGCGGGCCCGGGCGATGCTGCGCATGGGGGCGATGGCATCGAAGCGGTGGCCGATGGTCCGCTCCACATAACGCAGGATGTACCAGCCCAGGGGCAGGTAGGGGATGTGCAGGGCCCGCAGCCAGCGCCGCATCATGGCCGCCGGGTGGGCGAAGGCGGCGACGCTGACGGCGGCGGCCAGGCCGTCGCGGCGGGAAGCCACCAGCAGGGCGGCGCCGGCACCGACGGAATGGCCGAGCACCGCCAGGCGCCGGCCATCCGCCTCCGGTTGGCCGGGCAGCCAGTCCAGGGCCGCTTCCAGGTCTTCGGCGAAGCGGGGCAGGGAGGCGAAAGTGTCGGCCTCGCTGCGGCCGTGGCTGCGGGTGTCGAGCAGCAGCACGGCGTAGCCGGCCCGGTGCAGGGGCGCCGCCAGGGGCAGCATCATTTCCGCGTTGCCGCCCCAGCCGTGCAGCACCGCCACCGTGGGGGCGGCGGCAGTGGCGGCGGGAATCATCCAGGCGAAGAGGCGCTTGCCCCGGGGCCCGGCGATGGCGCACTCACGAAAGGGCAGGCCCAGGTCGCCCGGACTGCCTAGCTCCGGGACCATGGGTGCCTGCAGACCGCGCCGGATGGCCCAGTGCAGGCCGGCACGGCCAAGAAGAAGGGCCAGTGCGGCCCCCAGGGTAGGGAGCAGCCACTGGCCCGTATCCATTGCGTTACGGCCCGCTTATTTCTTGGTGGCGGGCTTGCCGGAAACCGGCGTCACCCGGCTGGCGGCCAGGCTGGCCCGCTGCCGGGCCTGTTCGATGCTGCCGCCGGTGGCCAGGGCCACGCCCATGCGGCGCTTCTTGAAGCTCTCGGGCTTGCCGAACAGACGCAGGTCGGCGGTGGGCACCTGCAGGGCCTCGGCCACGCCTTCATAGGCCACGCCCTGTTCCTCCAGGCCGCCATAGATGACGGCGGAGGCGCCGGGAGTGCGCAGGCTGGCATCCACCGGCAGGCCCAGGATGGCCCGGGCGTGCAGTTCGAATTCGGAGAGGCGCTGGCTGGTCAGGGTCACCAGGCCCGTGTCGTGGGGGCGCGGGCTGACTTCGGAGAACCACACCTGGTCGCCCTTGATGAACAGCTCGACGCCGAAGATGCCGCGGCCGCCCAGGTTGCTGGTGACCTTCTCGGCGATCTCCCGGGACTTCTCCCGGGCCGCCTCGCTCATGGGCTGGGGCTGCCAGGACTCCACATAGTCGCCGTCCACCTGGATGTGGCCGATGGGTTCGCAGAAGAAGGTCTCCACCTGGCCCGAGCTGCCCACGGCGCGCACGGTGAGCTGGGTGATCTCGTAGTCGAACTTGACGAAGCCCTCGACGATGACCCGGGACTGCTGCACCCGGCCGCCGGCCTGGGCATGGTTCCAGGCCTTCTCCACGTCGGCGGGGCCCTTCAGCAGGGACTGGCCCTTGCCGGAGGAGGACATCACCGGCTTGACCACGCAGGGATAGCCGATGCCCTTCTCCTCCCCCGTGCCGTCGATGGCGGCCTGCAGCTCGGCCAGGGAGTCGGCGAAGCGGTAGGGTGAGGTGGGCAAGCCCAGTTCCTCGGCGGCCAGGCGGCGGATGCCTTCCCGGTTCATGGTCAGCTTGGCGGCCCGGGCCGTGGGAATGACCTGGGCCAGGCCCTCGGCCTCGATCTCCACCAGGGTGTCGGTGGCGATGGCCTCGATCTCCGGCACCACCAGATGGGGCTTCTCCAGCTCGATGAGGCGGCGCAGGGCGGCCCCGTCGGTCATGGAAATGACGTGGGAACGGTGGGCCACCTGCATGCCCGGCGCATCGGCGTAGCGGTCCACGGCGATGACCTCGACACCCAGGCGCTGCAAGGCGATAATCACCTCCTTGCCCAGTTCTCCCGCCCCCAGCAGCATCACCTTGGTGGCCGAAGGGGAGAGGGGCGTTCCGATTCTCATAGCATCACTTCCTTGAAAATAAGGGCATTGCAGGGGCAGACCGCCACAGCGGCGCCACCCCGGACGGCAAAAAGTCCGCGCATGTTAGCACGCAGCCCGCCTCCGACGACTTCATGACTTCCAGCCAAAACTCCGCCCTCGACCTGCCCTGCAACACCTGCGACAGCGACGCCGCCGCCACTCCGGCCCCCTTCGACTGCCGCGCCTTCCGCAACGCCCTGGGCGGCTTCGCCACCGGCGTCACCGTGGTCACCGCCATGGCTGCCGACGGCACCCCGGTGGGCCTCACCGTCAGCTCCTTCAATTCCGTCTCCCTGGAGCCGCCCCTGGTGCTGTGGAGCCTCTCCGCCAACTCCCCCAGCCTGGGCATCTTCGAGAGTGCCTCCCACTTCGCCGTGAACGTGCTGGCAGCGAAGCAGGAAGAAGTCTCCAACCGCTTCGCCTCCCGCCTCGAAGACAAGTTCGATGGCGTTGCCTGGCAGCCCGGCCTGGGCGGCGCCCCGGTACTGGCCGGCACCTGCGCCAGCTTCGAATGCGCCAACGTCGCCCGCCATGCTGGCGGCGACCACCTCATCTTCATCGGCCAGGTCGAACGCTTCGCCCAGGACCCGGCCCAGCCCCCCCTCGTCTTCCAGGGCGGCCGCTACCGCCGCCTGGCCGATTGAGTTTCGTACCCCGCCGGTTGCCCCTGCGGCAGGCGGCGGCGTAGAATGCCACCTCGGTTCCGCTCCCGGAGCCGCCAAATCAGCCCGAGCGGGCGTCGTATAATGGTAATACCCTAGCTTCCCAAGCGTGCGACTCGAGTCGAAGGTGAGCTGTAGCCTTGCACCACGCCGATCCCATTGCGGGATCACCACCATTGCGGTGGGGTTTGTGCAAAACGCAGCAGTACCAAATCCGAACCATTGCGGTGAGGAACGGCGAAGGCCGTATGAGTAATTGTCCCACTCTAGCAATGAGAGTACGGGACCCGGGGTTCAGCCCTCGGTAGCCTAAGAGCGGTGCGTCACTGGTAACGGTGAGGTGCTAAGCGCTCCGACAATGTAGCCACCTTAAGGGGTACGTCATACCCCGCGAGGGGCCTGGCGTGATTTCGGGAGTTGTACCCGGATGAGGCGCTAGGCTGAGTTGGTTGGTTAACGTAAGTGAACCGCTAATAAACGTCGTCAAGCTTGATGGGCCAAACACAACTTGCAGTATCGGGCCCTGCCAAAACGGCATGTGATCGGATGTCTGTCTGCTTGGTGCAGGCACGCTGACGTAGTATCACCGGCGAAAAAGCGGAACCTTCCCAACTCTGTTACTTATATGGAACGAGGTAAGCCCAACACAGCGTCTGGCCAATTTGGCAGACAAGGATGATCGCAAGGTTATCTGCTGCTGTAGTGGGTAGAGGATGATGGAAAAAGCGAATGCCTCACTGTAATGGTGGGGATAGGGGATGAAACGATTGCCCTGACGCGAAAGCGTGCTGACTTCCATCTGGTGATCTGTCGCAAGACGGGTCTGTAAATCGCACCCGGCGGGAATGATGTACAATCCCCGGCCTGGGGAGAAGTGCGTCTATCCCTTCCGGGACAGAGCGGGTGTAGTTCAATGGTAGAACGGCAGCTTCCCAAGCTGCATACGAGGGTTCGATTCCCTTCACCCGCTCCATTCAACCGGAGGTTGATATGGACGCAAGTCAACACGATTGTGATGTCGCCTCCACAGCTTGGCAGTCTTGGCACGATGTTTCATGGGTCAAGGCTTATCAAGTTGTCGCGAGGCTACAGGCAAGAATTGCGAAGGCAGCAAAAGCAGGGGAATGGCGGAAGGTTCGCGCCCTGCAACGACTCCTAACCAAATCCACCGGGGCGAAAGCTCTGGCTGTGAAAAGGGTGACGGAGAATCAAGGCCGGAAAACTCCTGGGGTGGATAAGCAAACCTGGGACACGCCGGACGCGAAGTGGAACGCGGTAGTCGATCTCGGCAGTAGGAGATACCGGCCGCTACCTCTACGTCGCATCTATATCCCGAAAGCAAATGGTGACAAACGCCCTCTGGGCATACCCACTATGCGCGATCGTGCGATGCAAGCGCTGCACTTACTGGCGCTGGATCCTGTAGCCGAAACCATCGGTGATCCCCATTCATACGGTTTTAGACGTGAGCGCTCCACTGCGGATGCCATCGAACAAGTACGCAATGTGCTTGGACGAAAAGCTTCCCCGCAATGGGTGCTGGAGGGGGACATCAAAGGTTGTTTTGACAACATCAGCCACGACTGGCTGGTTGCCAATGTCTGTATGGACAAAGGCATCCTTCGGAAGTGGTTGAAAGCAGGGTTCATCGAAACGGGAAAACTCTTCCCGACGCAAGCAGGGACGCCACAGGGAGGCATCATTTCCCCGGTTTTGGCGAATCTGGCACTGGATGGGCTGCAACACGAACTGACCAAGCTGTTTAGAACAGTGCGAGATAGTCGTGAAGCCAAAGTCAATCTAGTGCGATACGCGGACGACTTCATTATCACCGGTAGCTCGAAGGAGTACCTGGAAGAGAAGGTCAAACCTCTGGTGGAGAAATTCCTAGCCACTCGGGGCCTCATCCTCTCGGAGAAGAAAACCAAAATCACTCACGTGACGGAGGGCTTCGACTTCTTGGGGTGGAACGTCAGGCATTTCAATCGAATGTTGTTTACTCAACCATCGAAGAAGAATGTCAAAGCGTTTCTGGGGAAAATCCGCAACCTGCTGCGTGAACGGAAGGGAGCCTCACAAACAGAAGTGATCGAAAAGCTGAGCCCTGTTATCAGGGGTTGGGCCAACTATCATCGAAGTCAAATGGCATCCCAGACGTTTGCAAGATGTGATCATCAAATCTGGCAAGCACTGTGGCGCTGGGCGTGCCGTCGTCATCCCCAAAAAGGTAGGCGGTGGATCAAACAGCGTTACTTCAAGTGCCTCAAGGGGCGCAATTGGCGATTTGCGGATAAGGACAAGCTGCTCCCGAACTTGGTGGAGTACCGGAAACGGCCCCATACCAAGATCAAAGGTGAAGCAAATCCATACGACCCAATGTGTGACGAGTACTTTTCCAAACGGCTGGCACAGAAGATGGACAAGACACTCGAGGGGCGCCGCAAGCTTCGTTTCTTGTGGTGGTGGCAGGAAGGCTCATGCCCCATATGCAAGCAAAGGATCACGAGAGATACTGGGTGGCACCTTCACCACATAATCAAACGATCTGAACGGGGTTCGGACAAGCTAACCAATCTGGTTCTGCTACATCCGAATTGTCACAGGCAACACCACGTACTTGAGAACTACGGCCCTGCCGGCATCTCTATGTTTCAGTAGGGGTGTTTAAGGGTTGCTTGAGCCGTATGCAGGGAAACTTGCACGTACGGTTCTTAGGGGAGGGGGTGGCCGCGAGGTCACCTCCTTACCCGACTAGAGCCGTGGGTTCGATTCCCATCGCCCGCTCCACTGCATCGTTCCAGGGAATTCTGAGGAAGTCCAAGAGGCATCGTAAGTCGTTGATTCTGGTTGAGTTTTCGACACCTCGATGTTCCAGTGGGCTCCACGGAAATCCACCTGAAGCCACGACGTTTATGTCCATTTTTGTGTCCATTTTTGCGGGCACGACGGCTTCCGGATTGTTGCTAGGGCGCTGAGGTCGATGGGTTAAGCATCTGGTTCCTGACTCATGTTCAGGAGCTAGAGCATGGCACTCTCAGACTTGGTGGTCCGCCAAGCCAAAGCCACCGGCAAGGCCTACACACTTCCAGACATCGATGGTCTCTCCCTGGCCGTGACGGCCACGGGCAGCAAGAGCTGGCACTTCCGTTACTACTGGATGAAGGAGCCCAAGCGCATGTCGCTGGGCACCTATCCCGAGGTCTCCCTTCGTGAGGCACGCGCCCTGCGTGACGAGGCGCGCGCCTTGGTGGCCAAGGACATCAACCCGCGCCTTCACCGCAAGCAAAAGCGCGCCGCGGTCAAACTCGCCGGTGAAACACCTTCGAGGCGATCTACAAGAAGTGGCTTGCCCACCGCGAACTCGGCCTCAAGAAGGGCCGGCAGACCACCCTCTCGATCCTCCCTCGCGTCTTCGCCAAGGATGTGCTGCCCTTGCTGGGCAAGCGCTCGATCTACGACATCAAACGCCCTGACCTGCTGGAAGTGATCGCCAGGATCGAGCGGCGCAAGGCGCTCTCCGTCGCCGAGAAAGTCAGGACGTGGTTCAACCAGATGTTCCGCTACGCGCTGGTGGTCGTGCCGGGCCTGGAGCAGAACCCGGCTTCCGACCTCGACGTGGTGGCGCTGCCGCTGCCCCCGGTGAACCACAACCCGTTCCTGCGCATGGCCGAGTTGCCGAAGCTGTTGCAGCGCCTGCGCAAGTATCGTGGCCGGCTGCAGACCCAGCTCGGTCTGCGGCTGCTGCTATTCACCGGCGTGCGCACGGGCGAGCTGCGCCTGGCGACGCCGGATCAGTTCGACCTCGATCGGGGCCTCTGGATCATCCCGCCCGAGGTCGTGAAGCAGCTCCAGGTGGACATGCGCAGGAAGCGCCAGTTGCCCAAGGACATTCCACCCTACATCGTGCCGCTGTCGGTGCAGGCCATCGAGATCGTCCGGCACCTGCTCGAACAGCTCAAACCGGCCCAGCACTATCTGTTCCGCCACGACAGCGAGTTGAAGAAGCGCATGAGCGAGAACACGCTCAACGGCGCGCTCAAGCGCATGGGCTATCGCGACCTGCTGACCGGGCACGGCATCCGGGGCACGATGTCCACCGCGCTCAACGAGATCGGCTACCCGAAGGTGTGGGTGGACGCGCAACTCTCGCACGTCGATCCCAACAAGGTCAGTGCCACCTACAACCACGCCGAGTACGTCGAGCAGCGGCGGCGGATGATGCAGGATTGGGCCGACCGGCTCGATCTCTTCGAGCAGAACATAGTCGAGGCAGCGAGCATGCCGCTCACCATTCATTTGGAGGGCGTGCCCGTCCTCTCGGATCAGGAAGCCGCGAGTGCGCCACCCAAACCAGCGGCCGCGTCGGCGCCGCTCCTGATCGTGACCAGGCCGGGAGACGCGATGCCACTGGTGTCAGCCGAGACGCATCGGCTGCCCGCAGTGCCGTTGCCGCGTTCCGTCATGGAGGAACCGCTGTCCGACATACAGCGCCAGCGGATGGAACTGGTCGATGTCTTCGAGGCACCGCACAACCTGCCAGTCGCCGAGTACGCGAAGATGGCGGGCAAGTCCCGCCGGTGGATCAGCTACGAGATCAAGGCCGGCAACCTGCTGGCGCTGAACCTGGGCAACCGTGGTCAGCGCGTGCCGGATTGGCATCTCGATCCGGTCAAGCACGCGCTGATCCAGGCGGTCCTCAAGCTGACCAGGGGCGCCGACCCTTGGCAGATCTACAACGCGCTCCTGCAGCCGCGCGCGAAGCTGCGCGGCCGCTCGGCCCTGGAAAGCGTCAGTGCCACAAATCTCGACAAGATCATCATGGCGGTGAGCACGACGGTGAAGGAAAGCGAGTGGTCCCCGCTGCAGGTGGCGTTTGCGTAGCGCGCCAGCGCCCAGCAGTGCGCGCCCCTGTCTCAGGACACGGAGCGCGCGCGGCGGGCGAATCTTTCCTGGGGCTCGGTCAAGGACGAGGACGGGCGAAGCAGGTAGGCCATCACGATGATGGGTGCGCCAGCCAATGGCCGCGCGGCGATGCCGCGACGCAGGTAGCAGGTCAGTCTCGCGGCGGGTGCGACGGCAATGCCGTAGCCCGCGGAGACGAGCGTCATCGCCATGTCGAAGGTGCTGACGGTCTGCTCATGGCCCTGCGGTGCATCCTCGACCAGGCCATGCGCCACCGCGCGCCACGGCTCGTCGGCCGTTGACTGCGCGCAGATCAACGGCTGCTTGAGCAGCTCTTGGCGAGGCACTTCACGGTAGGACAGCAGGTGCGAGCGCTTGGCGACGGCGACTGCCAGCGAGTCATGCCACAACGGCTCGCACACTCAGCCTGGCCACTCCCAGGCGGCTGTGGACAGGGCCAAGTCAAAGTTATCGTGCGGCAGTTCCTGCGCCTGCGCTGTGGCACTGCATCCGATCAAGGCGGTGGCGGTCTCTGGCTCTTCGGCGCGCTGCAACGCCAGCAAGTCGGCAAGCGGTGAAGGCACCCACTCGCCGAGCACAGCCCCCCGGATTTCAGTGGAGGCATCGCTCGATTTCACGTCCAGTTCCCCCAGGCAGTGAACTCGCGGCGACCGATGAAGTCGCTTCTCTTGAGTTAAGTTTAACGTGGTTTATATCGTGTCAATCCTCGACGCTTTTGGCAATGCAAAAGCGTTCGATTCAAAGAGGCCAGCTCACCGGCACAACAACCTACGAAGCGGAACCAGCCATCGCGTTTGGGGCCTCCGTGCGCGAAGAAAGAACCAGTCAAGGCATCGCCCAGGAAACGCTGGCTCATCTGTCAGGAATCGAGCGTTCGCACATGGGAAAGATCGAGCGTGGCGAGCATGTCCCCACGCTCCCCCTCATTCTCAAAATCGCCCGTGCGCTGAAATGCAGTTCTGCCCACTTGATGGCGCTGACTGAAGCCAAGCTGGCAGAGACGGCTCCGCCTAAATCAGCGGACTGAAGCCGGCCCGCGCCGTGGCTCCTTGTCTACCCCTGTTCGTTGTCGTTCTTATTACCGGCGGCTGAATTTTCGCGCTTTACGGCCTCGGCGAGGAGGCGCAGGTATGGATTGTCCGGAGGCATTTCCTGGAACAGCGCTTCGGGAGCGCTCAGCAGGTAGCCGTGCAGTCGCCTGGATTTGCGCGGCCCTGTGACTTCGCAGGTCCAGACATTCAGCCCGCTGGCTTGCTTGCGGTGCAGGCCTAGCTTCTCGAAATGCTTCTGCACCCACTGCCATCCCTCCAGGTTCTCCGGTTTCGCCAGTGCGGCGATTTGCAGATGTTCCTGCGCATAGCGCTGGAAGACGCCGGGGCTCACCAGGTAGGCCGTTCCGGCGACGCTGTGCACCAAGGCTTTGGCGTCGTTGACGATGAGCTTGTGCGTCTGGATGCCCTGACGCAGCCAGGCCATGAAATGCTCGCCGGATGGCTCCGGCCGATCCTGAAATGGCGCGAGGCTTATCTGCGGCAGCACCGTAGGCGCCGGTGGCGAGGCAGGCTCGGGTTCGCTCGGGGCCTCCGGCGCTACGGGTGGGGCCGTGTCACTCAGCAGATCGAGCAGCGCAGCCACGCCGTTGTCGGTGGGCATAGGGACGGTCGGCGCGATGCTTGGTGGCGCCGTGTCGGCGCCTTCCAAGCCTGGCGGTTCGGATGCCGGTGCCTGTGGCGTCGGCGCCCCTTGTTCCTCGTCGGCCTGCACGCGACCCGCGAACGGCGCCGGCCGGTCGGCCGCATCCCAGACCATGGCCGGAGACAGTTTCAGGAAGGTGAAGCTGTGCGACCAGCCGGCATCGCTGGTGACGGTGGCCTTCCAGATCGCCTTGCCGTCCGGTGTGGCCAAGGCGATGCCCTGATCCTGCAGCACGTTGAACACCGCCGTGTTGCTGGCCGGGATGCCGTCGATGCCCTGCGACAGCAGATGCGCGCGCAGCTTGTCCGAGACGGTCTTGCTCACCAGCCAGAGCGCGTCCTGGGTCAGCCAGCCATCCGAGGCCTGGGGCTGGTTCAGCTTGAATTCTTCCTTCAGGAGGTAGCGCAGGCCATCGAGCAGCTTGCGCTGCAGTGCGTGCCGGGGCGCTGCCAGGGCCTTGCTCGGATCGCCGCCGAGTTCCTGGGCGACGGATGCCTGGTCCGCCTGCACGACCAGTTCGCCGAGCATGCCGGCGTGCTCGTACTGGCCGGCCAGGACGTACAGCAGCGCGGCCCACAGGTCGGGGTAGTCGGCGAGCCAGTCGAAGATGCCCGGATCGAGCAGCCGGGCGTAGAGCAGCCCGGTGGCGGCGCTGTGCAGCCGGTATTCGCGCTCCCTGCGGTAGCGGAAGCGGTACGGCCGCCGCAGCGGGCCGTGCCAGGGATGCCAGACCGTGCCGTCCGCGTACTCGACGTGCAGGTCGACCGCGATCTTGCCGATGTCGTGCAGCAGCGCCGCATAGGCGGTGCCTGCGGTCCAGGCCTCGGCCTGGGCGGCTTGCGCCTCCGGCGTGGCGCCGGCGGGCAGCAGATGCGACTGCCGCAGCTTGAGCGCGTAGGCGACGATCTCCAGGCCGTGGTCCAGCATGCCGCCCGGATAGGCGTGGTGATGGGCCTCCGACGCGGGGAATTGCTGGACCAGCTCGGCGTAGCGTTCCAGCGGGGCGAGGTACAGCGTGGCGAACTGCCGGCGCGACAGCGAGGTGCGCTGCCAGATGTGTTCCAGCAGCTTCTGCCGGCGCGGCATCGCCAGCAGCGATGCGGCCGGCTCCGGCCGCATCAGCCCTTTGCCGGGCTCGGCGGGAGGTTTGGGCGGTGGCGCACTGGCGGCAGGTGGCACCCGTTTGCGTTGGAACAGCGAGAGCATGGCGAACCCCGGACGGCGGGCCGGTCGGGAGAGCCTTTTGGCCTTTTCGGGTAGGGCCTTTCCCCTTGGCCCCATTCCCTTGCCCCTTCCCCAGCCCTTTGGCCTTTACGGAAACCTTTGGATATAGGGCAACGACGCCTGCCGAACCACAACCAATGCGGGTTTGGCCCAAGTCGGATTGATGCGGGAAGGCTGGCTGTGCCGCCCGTACGATGGAGCCGTTTCATCGACCTGACGGAGCACCATGCACACCCAGATTGACAAGGTAAGGAAATTTCCTTACTATCCAGGCATTGCCATCAGGAGTGCCGCCATGCCCGAAATCCACGAAGTCGCGACGCTGACCTCCAAGGGTCAGATCACGCTGCCCAAGTCCATCCGGCAAGCGCTGGGCGTGGACACCGGCGGCAAGGTGGCGTTCGACCTGCGCGGCGGCGAAGTCGTCGTGACCCGCGCCGACGCCGACCATGAAGACCCGGCCATCGGCGCCTTCCTGGGGCTGCTGGAAGCGGACATCCGGGCCGGACGGCACGTCCAGTCCCTGCCGGACGATCTGGCGCGGGCCATGCTGGCCAACGCGCACCACGCGGTGAACCTCGATGAAGACATCGAAGGCGAAGTGGCGCTCTGATGCAGCGGCACGGTTGGACGCTCCTGTTCCATGAGGGCGTGATCGAGCAGTTGCGCAAGCTGCACGCGGCCGCGGAACGGGCCGAACAGAACGACCCGCAGGGGTTCGAGAGCAACGCCAACGTCAAGCTGTTCCGGGCGTTGAGCCAGTTGATCATGGATGTCGTGCCGAGCGATCCTGCGCGCGACGAATTCCGCCAGGGCAACACCTTGGGGCCGGCCTACCGGCACTGGCGGCGCGCGAAGATCGGGAGGCGGTTCCGGCTGTTCTTCCGCTACGACTCCAAGGCCAAGGCGATCGTGTTCGCCTGGGTCAACGACGAGCAGACCTTGCGGTCGGCGGGCAGCAAGTCCGACCCCTATGCGGTGTTCGAGAAGATGTTGGGACGCGGCAACCCGCCGGACGATTGGGCGGCGCTGGTGGCCGCAAGCCAGGCCGACTGGCGCGCAGCAGACAAGGACTAGACCGCGGTTGAAGAACAGCACAGGTTTCAATCGCGACACGGACAGGGATCACAGCCACACGACAGGATGAACATGAGGTAGCCACCATGAAGACCGCCGCACAGACCACCTTCGCAGAACGCCTCGGCCGGACACTGGGCCGGGCGTGGAGAGGCTGCGCGCGTCTGGATCGGCGGGCGCAGGGCTGGCTGCTCGCGCGGGGATGGGCGCCTGGCATTGCCAAGGCCGCGCTGCTGGCCGTCAAGCTCGCTGCGATCGGTGTCCTGCTCTACACCGCGTTCTGGCTGGCACTGCTGCTTGCGTTCGCGCTGGTCGGCGCCTGGGTAGTCCGCAACGACGATGGGAGCTACGACGAGGAACACAAGCCGGAATGGCGATACGGCCCTGCCGGGTACGGCCTCTACACCCATGACGATTACCGGATCGACCCCCACGATCCAGAAGACGAGCAAGCCTAGAGGCGTTACTTCGCTGCTTTCATAGCGACACCCGCACCCCTGCCGCCAGCCCTTGAATTGCCGTTCCCGCGCGCACGCCTACCCAGCCCAGCGCAGCCACCCAGAAGGTAGGCAGCACGATGAACATCGTCGCCATGACGAAGTTCAGCAGCATGTCGCCGAAGGCGTTGTTCAGGCCGATCAGCGGATCGAAGTTGCTGTGCGGCCGGTTCGCGCCGAACCCCCAGCCGTAGAGCGCGTCGAGGATCGTGCTGTCCAGCCAGCGCGCGAGCTGGAACCAGAAGTCCACGAAGAACAGCGCGAACTGCACGCAGCTCACCGCGACCAGCGCCTTCAGCTCGTAGGTGCCGAAGACCAGCACCAGCGGGATGCAGATCACCAGCGCCATCTTGAGCAGCGACAGCACCATCGGCAGCGCCTGGCGTACCACGTCCATCGCCGGAAAGAAGCCCAGCGAGCCCATGGTCAGCCCCAGGTCGCCGGCGCCGCGCGTCACGACGTTGGGCAGCGTCTTCTCGATCTGGCCGCCGTAGTCGGTGTAGACCGAGCCCTGGTTCATCTTCTGCTGCCGCGGCGAGACCACGGCGCGGATCACCGAGTCGTTCACCTCGCTCTGCGACAGGAAGCCCGCCCAGCGGCCGATGCGCGTCAGCAGGTCGGGATCGACCTGGGCCAGCAGGCGCGCGCGCAGGCCGCTGCCGCCGTCCGACCACCACTGCCGGCACGTGGGGTAGCCCCCGCCGCTATCCACCTGGGCCAGCCCCGCATCGCGCGTCGCGTCGTAGGGCCAGGCCGTGCGTGGCGTGTTCGAGTGGTAGGTGTCGTAGAAGCCCGCGTTGTTCAGGAAGTAGCTCGAACCGATCCAGGTCACGTCATTCATCTGCTCGTCGGAGAGCGTGGGCCGAGACATGAACAGCTTGGCGCGCGAGGGGCCGTAGCAGTCATGCACGAAGTCGCCGACCTCCTGGGCCAGCACCGGGTCATCGATGCGCGTGGCATCCACGCCCATGCGCATCTGACGCAGATCCGTCCCGCAGGGGATGGCCGCCACCGCGCCGCCCGCCACCGCCTTCGAGATGGCGTGCATGAAGAACCACCACACCGGCACCAGCGCGCTCTGGTTGTTGAGCGTGGTGTAGGCGTTCGACCAGCCCGTGTCGGTGGGCTGCGGGACGCTGACCTGGCATTGCGCGGAGCGCGTCGTGTCGAACTTGATGGTGCTGAGGTCGACCGGAATGAAGGGGATGCCGGCGAACAGGATGACGACGATCGCCACCCACACGCGGTTCTCGATGCGCATCGATGACAGCACCCCCTTGTTGCCCTCGTCCGCACCCTCGGCCCGCGCGCGCAGCCATTCCTGCACCACCATGACCACGAAGGGCAGCGCGAATACGCCGCTGGCCACGAGGATGTTCCAGATGCCGTTGCTGACGATCCACCCGACCAGGGTCAGGTAATACTCCAGGTAGTCCGTTGTGTTGAGCGTCATGGCGTTCTCCGGGGCTCAGCCATTGCGCAGTAGCTGGCTGCCTTCGAGCAGCACGAGGGTGGCGACGGCCGCGATCTCGGCGCGCAGCAGGCGCTGATGGGTCTCGGCCAATGGCTCGCGTTCGCGCAGGCGCCGACGCATCCACCACCAGCCGTAGGCCGTCGCCGCGTAGAGCAGCAGCCGCCAGACGAGGAAGTGGCCCGAGTGCTCGCGCAGCCACTGCTCCCAGCCGTCGATGCTGCCGACGATGTGGAGGCCGACGACGTTCACGCCGACCGCGATGCCCGCCACCAGCAGCACCCACAGCAGCACGATGCCGACGCGGCGGCCGAGCAGCCGTGCCGGCCGCAGCCAGGCCCGGCTGGTCATGGCCCGCTCCGCGGCTTCTGCACTTCCTTGAGCCGGTCGCGCGTCGTGTCGCCCTCGAAGATGCCGCGCGAGCCCGCAGCGCGGGTGCCGTGGCGCTGCACGATCGCCATCGCCGAATTGCCGGCCAGCGTGCGCCGCAGCTCCAGCTCGGTCTTGAGGTTGTTCATCTCCTTCTCCAGCGCGTTGTTCTCCTGATCGACCGCCTTCACGGCCAGCTCGTTGGCGGCGACGTTCGGCTCCTTCTTGCCGGTCAGCAGCGTGCGCTGCAACAGCAGGGCCTTCTCCAGCACGCTCGACAGCGCGGCTTCGGACGCCAGGCGCTTGCCGAGCAGGTCTTGATCGGGCTCGTCGCGCAGCGCCTCGATCACGCCGCGCGTGATCGGCAGCGAGTTGCTGCCGGCGGCTTCGAGGTTTGCCACCGTCATCGGCGTCGAGCCCGTCACGAGGCCCTGCAGTGCCTGCAGCTTGGTCTCGTACTCTTCCTGGATCACCGGCGTCAGGCCGACGCCAGGCGTGGTCTGCGTCTTGGTGCAGGTCTCGCAGGTGCGTTGCTCGCGCTCGCCGAGCACGCGGGTTGCGAAGTCCGCTGCGGCCTGCGGCGAGGACCAGGTTTGGCAGGTCAGCCGGTTGCCGCAGGACGCGCGCGGGATGGATGAGGTGTCGCTGACGCCGCGGCTGTTGAGCAGGTTGTAGCCGGCACGGGTCACGTCGCCGACCACCTTGATGGAACCCTGGCCCGAGCCGCCCGCATTGCCGCCGCCCACCCAGGGCACGCCGTTGTTGCCCTTGTTCGATTCGGCCTGCTCGACGGCGGACACCGCATCGGTGCTGCTCACCGCATCGCGCAGCGCGAAACCTTCGGCGAGCTGATCCCACCCGGCCTGGCCGCCGGCCATGTCCGCCATCCTGGCGGGCAAAGCCACCACCAGCGGGTCTCGCCACACCGGCATGGCGACGATGCCGGCGTCCATTTCACCAGCCAATGCAAAACCTGCGTCATACAAGTCGTTGCGCAGTCCAGTCACCAACTGCGCCAGTGGCGTTTCAAATATCCGAATGCCGACCTGTGGTGCCTCCTCGCGGCAAAGCGCAAGCAACGCCGACAAGCGGGCCTGCCCCATGTCACCAGATAGTGCGATGCGCAGCGTGTTCCGCTGGTTCGTTGCGGCGCGTGCCTTGGTCTGCGCTTGCTCGAAGGCCAGCAGTACGCGCCGGGCTTCTTCGAGGAAGACCTGTCCCGCCGGTGTGAGACGAACACTGCGTGGCAAGCGGTTGAGCAGCGGCACCCCTAAATCCGCCTCCATCTGGCGGATCGTGCGCGACAGTGGAGACTGTTCGATGTGCAGCCGTCGAGCAGCCCGGCCGAAGTGCAGTTCCTCGGCTACGGCGATGAAGCAGCGAAGATGGCGTAAGTTCATGCTTTCTCCCTACCGATGTGATCAGTCCATATCATCGTAGGGAGCCGAATAGTGCGGAGGATTCACCTCTGTATCGAGATGAGAGCCATCCTGGGGGGTGATGCTCGGATGCTTTTCGCCCATGTCAGCGCCTACGGCGAAGCTCTCGTTCGAGATCGCCCAGCTGCGACGCCTGAAGTTCGGCAAGAAGAGCGAGCAGCTCGATGCCGAACAACGCGCGCTGTTCGACGAGGCTCTGGACGCCGACCTTGCCGCGGCTGAGGCGCAGCTCCAGGAACTGCTGGGCAAGAAGAAGCCGCCGGCTACGCCTGGCGCGATGCCTAAGCGCACCGCCTTGCCGGCGGACCTGCCGCGCGTGGACTGCCACCACGAGCCCGAGAACACCCGCTGCGCGTGCGGCTGTGCGCTCAAGCGCATCAGCGAGAAGCTGGACTACACGCCGGGCGTGTTCACGGTCGAGTGCCACATCCACGGCAAGTGGACCTGCGCACAGGTGCCGAACGCTGACCCAGGCGCCGGTCCCGGCGGAGATCATCGCCAAGGGCATCCCCACCTCCGGGCTGCTCGCGTAGGTGCTGGTCGCAAAGGACTCCGACCATCTGCCGCTTACATGGTCGTCCCTAGGCAAGCAGGAATCAGCTGCGTGAGTGAATCGGGAGGTTTGCGTAGCTGATGGCTGGTCAGCAGCGTCTGCGCCGGCGGCTTCACCGGCACGAAGCGCATGTGCGGGCGGGTTGCCGCCTCGCAGATCGCTGCGGCATCGGCCGCACCGTTCTTGCGTCCCTTACCGGCCATGCGGTAGGGCGTGACGAAGTGGCCTGCAATCAGCCGCGCATCCAGCCCATAGCCGCGCAGCTTGCGTGCCCAGTGATGCGCACCGCCGCAGGCCTCCAGGGCCACCAGGCAGCCGGGAGGCAGCTCCGCGCACCAGGCCGCAAACTTGTCAGCGGCCAGCGCCTTGGCAACCCCCACGCGCGCATCCACCGCATGCACCTAGATAACCCGCTTGGCCAGATCCACCCCGACTCGGGCAATCTCGTTCATGGACTTCCCCTTTCACATGGCTGCAGATTGATGGCTTGGGGAGCACCATCGCGGTGGCAGCCAACATTTGTTTCCTGGCTGCTTACGATTGAGTCACATCAATCGGCCAGCAGATCGCTGGATGTTGACTCTTGACTTTCGGCATGTTAAGCGCAATATCTTGCAAAGTCTTGCAAGAATTTCCTCAGGCGAGGCCGCGTGACGACGGAACTTGTGGGGGTGGTATGACAGCGCACCAGCAGGCGATCTTCACACTCGACGAGTTGGCTGCCTACTTGAAAGTCGGCAAGCGGACGCTTTACCGGCTCGCCTCGCACGGGGAGATTCCGGCCTTCAAGGTCGGCGGGACGTGGCGGTTTCGTCAAAGTGAAATCGATCGATGGATCAATGATCAGATCCAAGCAGGCAGAAAGAAGGAGGTGATACGCACAGATGAGCAGCCAAAGTCAGCGGAACACTCCGTGTCGTCTGGGCGCGCTGTCCGTCGCCGCAGGCAAACGGAGTGAGCGAGAGTCTTCAATTTTTCTTCTGGAGGTGTGACATGGACATTGATTTCAAGAAATTGGCTCCCTGGAACTGGTTCAAGAAGGAGCAGGAAGAACAACAGAGCACTGCCTCGCTGCCGGTGCAGCGCAATGACCTGCCGGTGGCGGGTGGGCCCGTCAGTCCCATCCTGCAATTGCATCGCGAGATCGACCGCCTGTTCGACGACGCGTTTCGAGGCTTCGGTTTCCCGACGCTGGCCATGCCACGCTGGCCGTCGGACTGGCCGGGCATGCTGAAGCCGGCGCTGGACATCCAGGAGACCGACAAGCAGTACAAGATCGCCCTGGAAGTACCCGGCGTCGAGGAAAAAGACATCCAGATCACGCTCGACAACGACGTGCTGCTGGTGCGCGGTGAAAAGCGTCAGGAGCAGGAAACGAAAGACGGCGGTTTCCACCGGGTGGAGCGCTCCTACGGCAGCTTTCAGCGCGCTCTGAACCTGCCGGCCGATGCCAACCAGGACACGATCAAGGCCGCTTTCAAGAACGGCGTACTCACGATCACGATGGAAAAGCGCGAGGCCAGTGCGCCCAAGCAGGGCCGCTCGATCCCGATCAACGGCTGACGCCGATCGGCTAGTTCTCTACAGAAAAACCAAGTGAATGGCGAGGCGCCGTGACCTTCGGCGTCTCGTCAAATCAGTCCTCTCAAGGAGCATGAGCATGGCCAGAAAACAATGCCAGGTCTGCGGCCAGCCCGCCACGGTGCGGGTGGAAGCCAATCTCAATGGTCGTCATAGCACCATGCTGTTGTGTGACGATCACTATCGCCAACTGGTGCGCCAGCAAAAGCGCACCGTCTCACCGCTGGAAGCCTTGTTCGGCTCGCGCAGCGGGCTGTTCGAAGACTTCCTTGGCAGCGACTTCTTCCGCATCGGTGACGACGCACCGTCCATGGCGGCCGATACCGACGAGGTCGTCGATGCCTCGTTCGGCGAACCCGCCCCGGCCGGTACGGGCACCGCGCGCCGTCGCGGCAGTGGGCTCGCCAGCCGTATCAGCGAACAGTCCGAGGCCCTATTGCAGGAGGCCGCCCGACACGCTGCAGAGTTCGGGCGCGCCGAAGTCGATACCGAACACCTGCTGCTGGCGCTATCCGACAGCGACGTGGTCAAGACCATCCTGGGGCAGTTCAAGATCAAGGTCGATGACCTCAAGCGCCAGATCGAATCCGAAGCCAAGCGCGGCGATAAGCCGTTCGAGGGCGAGATCGGCGTGTCGCCCCGGGTCAAGGACGCGCTCAGCCGTGCTTTCGTGGCCTCCAACGAACTCGGCCACTCTTATGTCGGGCCGGAGCATTTCCTGATCGGGCTCGCCGAGGAAGGCGAAGGTTTGGCGGCCAACCTGCTGCGCCGTTACGGCCTCACGCCACAAGCGCTGCGCCAGCAGGTAAGCAAGGTGGTCGGCAAAGGGGCCGAGGATGGCCGCGCCGAGACGCCGACCAACACGCCCGAGCTGGATAAATACTCGCGCGACCTCACCAAGATGGCGCGCGAGGGCAAACTCGATCCAGTCATCGGCCGTGCGCAGGAGATCGAGACCACCATCGAGGTGCTGGCCCGGCGCAAGAAAAACAACCCGGTGTTGATCGGTGAGCCCGGCGTCGGCAAGACCGCCATTGTCGAAGGGCTGGCGCAGCGGATGGTCGCCGGCGAAGTGCCCGAGACGCTGCGCGACAAGCGTCTGGTCGAACTCAACATCAACGCCATGGTGGCAGGCGCCAAGTACCGCGGCGAGTTCGAGGAGCGCGTGCAGAAGGTGCTCAAGGAAGTGACCGAGCACCAGGGCGAGCTGATTCTCTTCATCGACGAGGTGCACACCATCGTCGGTGCAGGCCAGGGTGGCGGCGAAGGCGGGCTGGACGTGGCCAACGTGTTCAAGCCGATGATGGCGCGCGGCGAACTGAACCTGATCGGCGCCACCACGCTCAACGAGTATCAGAAGTACATCGAGAAGGACGCCGCGCTGGAGCGTCGCTTCCAGCCGGTGATGGTGCCCGAGCCGACGGTAGCGCAGACCATGATGATCCTGCGCGGCCTGCGTGACACCTTCGAGGCGCACCACAAGGTCAGCATCACCGAGGATGCGATCATCGCCGCCGCCGAGTTGTCGGACCGCTACATCACCGCGCGCTTTTTGCCTGACAAGGCCATCGACCTGCTTGACCAGGCGGCCGCACGCGTGAAGCTGTCAGCCACGGCCCGCCCGGTGGCGGTGCAAGAGCTGGAGTCCGAACTGCACCAGCTGCGGCGTGAGCAGGACTATGTGGCCTCGCGCAAGCAGTACGACAAGGCCGCCGAGCTGGGCAAGCGCATCGAGGCCAAGGAGACTGAACTCAAGAAGCTCGTCGAGGAATGGGAACGCGAGCGCGCCTCGGGCAGCGCCGAAGTCAAGGCCGAGCATGTCGCACAGATCGTCTCGCGCCTGACCGGCATTCCGGTCAACGAGCTGACGGTGGAAGAACGCGAGAAGCTGCTGCATCTGGAGCAGCGGCTGCACGAGCGCCTGGTGGGCCAGGACGAAGCGGTGCGCGCGGTGGCCGATGCCGTGCGGCTGTCGCGGGCGGGCCTGCGCGAGGGCAGCAAGCCGGTTGCTACTTTCCTGTTCCTCGGGCCGACCGGCGTGGGCAAGACCGAGCTCGCCAAGGCGCTGGCCGAGTCGATCTATGGCGATGAAGGTGCGCTGCTGCGCATCGACATGTCCGAGTACGGTGAACGCCATACCGTGGCACGCCTGGTGGGCGCGCCTCCGGGTTATGTGGGCTATGACGAGGGCGGCCAGCTCACCGAGAAGGTGCGTCGCAAGCCCTACAGCGTGTTGCTGCTGGACGAGATCGAGAAGGCTCACCCCGACGTCTACAACATCCTGCTGCAGGTGTTCGACGACGGGCGGCTCACCGACGGCAAGGGCCGGGTGGTGGATTTCACCAATACCATCATCATCGCCACCTCGAACTTGGGCTCGGACATCATCCAGCGTCGGCTGAAGGCCCGTAGCGCCGCCGGCGAGGAATACGAGAAGACCAAGTCCGAAGTGATGGACGTGCTGCGCGGACACTTCCGCCCCGAGTTCATCAACCGCATCGACGAGATCATCGTCTTCCATGCGCTGGGCAAGGAGGAGATCCGCCATATCGTCGGCCTGCAGCTCGATCGTGTGGCCCGCAACGCCGCCAGCCAGGGCGTGACGTTGACCTTCGACCAGACCTTGATCGACCACTTCGCGGAGGAAGGCTACAAACCCGAGTTCGGCGCGCGCGAGCTCAAGCGGCTGATCCGCAGCGAGCTGGAAACCGCGCTGGCACGCGAGATGCTCGGTGGTGGCATCGGCAAGGCCGATCACGCCAGCGCCCGCTGGGATGACAAGGCCGAACGGGTGGTCTTCGAGCGCAAGGAGCCGCCCGCGAAGCCGGCCGAGCATGAGAAGCCCGTTGCCGCGAACGTGGCCGAGGCGCCGCCGAGCGACGAGAGCAAGCCTGCGCGCAAGAAGAAGTCAGCGGGCGGCGAATCTTGAGCGATGGGGGCTGTCGTGTCCGACCCCAACGGGCTGACATGGGCAGCCACCCTCGTGTCGCTCGCGGTCGCTGTCCCCACGGCGGGGCACGCGGTCATCTACAAGCGTGACCCTCGATCGGCCACGCTGTGGGTACTGCTGATCGCCTTGTTGCCGCTGGGCGGTTCGCTGCTGTATGGGCTGTTCGGCATCAACCGTTACCAGCGGCGGGCGCGGCGGCTCTTCCCGGGGGCAGATCCTGCTGTTCGGCAGGACCTCTCGCCCACGATGCCCGAGGCTGTATCGCCGCCGCTTGCCGATCTGGCCCACCTGGTGGGACGCGCCACCGGCCAGTCGCTGACCGACGGCAACCGCATCGAGCCGCTTGTCGATGGCGAGCAGGCCTACCCGGCCATGCTCGCTGCCATCGAATCGGCGCGGCACAGCGTCGCCCTGGCCTCGTACATCTTCGACAGCCAAGGCATCGGGGCGCAGTTCGTCGATGCGCTGAGCCGGGCCCATGCGCGCGGCGTGCAAGTGCGGGTGCTGATCGACGATGTCTATGCCCGGTGGACGCCCAGCAGCGCCTACCGCGCCTTGCAACGCGCCGGCGTTCCGGCGGCGACGTTCAACCCGACGTTGATTCCCGCGCGCCTGTATGGCGCGCATCTGCGCAATCACCGCAAGCTGCTGGTGATCGATGGCAAGACGGGTTTCACCGGCGGCATGAACATCTTCAGCCCGTATTGGCGGCCCGATGCGCCGGGCCAGGCCTGTCACGATTTGCACTTTCGTCTGCGCGGGCCGGTGATTGCGCATCTGATGCGGTGCTTCACCGATGATTGGTGCGATACCACGGGCGAGCGGCTCAGCAAGGGTTACTGGGGCGAACCGCCCGTAACGGCTGATGAGCAAGGAACCTCTTGGGCGCGCGGCATCGAGGCCGGTCCCGATGAGGCCCTGGACCGGATGCGCTGGACCTTCATGGGCGCTTTGAGCGCCGCGAAGCATTCGGTGCGCATCTGGACACCTTACTTCGTCCCCGATCAGCCGATGATCGCGGCGCTAAGCACGGCCGCGTTGCGCGGCGTGCGTATCGACGTGCTGACGCCCGCAAACGGCGACCATCCCACGGTGCAATGGGCCGCGCGCGCCCACTACTGGCAGGTGCTGGAGCACGGTGTGCGCATCTTCGAACGGCCTGGCCCGTTCGACCACAGCAAGCTGATGCTGGTAGACGGAGCGTGGTGCTGCCTGGGTTCGGCCAATTGGGATGCGCGCAGTTTGCGCCTCAACTTCGAGTTCAATGTGGAAGTGTACGACACCGCGTTGTCTACGCGGCTGTCATCCCTTTTTGATGCCGCTCGTGATGCGTCGGGCGAGATATCGGCGAAGGCGTTGCGCGCCCGCCCGCTGGCCATCCGCTTGCGCGACGGGGTGGCCCGTCTGTTCACCCCCATTCTCTAGCGACACGACTTGCGAGGAACATTGCCCATGGAAAAGAAAGATCAATGGAACATTGGCTACTGGATCGTCACCGGCCTGTTGCTGCTGACGCTGCAGAACTACTGGCAGGCGGCCAAGACCGTCGAGCCCGTGCCCTACAGCGAATTCGAGAAGGCGCTGGCCGAGGGGCGCGTCGCCGAAGTGCTGGTGTCGGACCGCACGGTCACCGGGCGCCTGAAATCGCCGGACAGCCGGGGCAAGACCACCATCGTGGCCACCCGTGTCGAACCCGACCTGGCCGAGCGGCTGTCCAAGTACGACGTGCCCTATGCGCGGGTGGTGGAAAGCACCTGGCTGCGTGATGTGCTCTCCTGGATTCTGCCGGCGGTGGCCTTCTTCGGCGTCTGGTTCTTCCTGTTCCGCCGCTTCGCCGAGAAGCAGGGCATGGGTGGCTTCCTGAGCATCGGCAAGAGCCGTGCCAAGGTATTCATGGAGAAGAACACTGGCGTGACCTTTGCCGATGTCGCTGGCGTCGATGAAGCCAAGGCGGAGTTGGTTGAGATCGTCGATTTCCTCAAGAATCCGCAGGAGTATGGACGGCTCGGGGCGCGCATTCCCAAGGGCGTGTTGCTGGTCGGCCCACCGGGCACCGGCAAGACATTGCTGGCCAAGGCTGTTGCCGGCGAGGCGGCGGTGCCCTTCTTCTCCATCTCCGGATCAGAGTTTGTCGAGATGTTCGTCGGCGTGGGTGCGGCCCGTGTGCGCGACCTGTTCGAACAGGCGCGTGCGCAGGCGCCGGCGATCATCTTCATCGATGAGCTCGATGCGCTGGGCCGCGCGCGCGGTGTCGGAGGACCGATCGGTGGACACGACGAGCGTGAGCAGACGCTGAACCAGTTGCTCACCGAAATGGATGGCTTCGACAGCTCGGTCGGGCTGATCATCCTTGCAGCCACCAACCGGCCGGAGATCCTCGATCAGGCCTTGCTTCGCGCCGGTCGCTTCGACCGTCAGGTGCTGGTGGACCGTCCCGACAAGAAAGGTCGCCTGGATATCCTGAAGGTCCATGTCAAGAAGATCACCCTGGCCCACGGTGTAGATCTGGAACAGGTGGCGGCGCTGACCACCGGCTTTTCCGGCGCTGATCTGGCCAATCTCGTGAACGAAGCAGCGCTGAACGCGACGCGGCGCAAGGCGCAGGCTGTGGAACTGCAAGACTTCACCGCCGCCATCGAGCGCATCGTGGCCGGCCTGGAAAGGAAGAACCGTGTGCTCAATCCGAAGGAGCGGGAAACCGTGGCCTATCACGAGATGGGGCATGCGCTGGTGGCGCTGGCGCTGCCCGGCACCGATCCGGTACACAAGATTTCAATCGTTCCGCGTGGCATCGGTGCACTCGGCTACACCCTGCAGCGGCCCACCGAAGACCGATTTCTGATGACACGTGCCGACCTGGAGCACAAGATCGCCGTGCTCCTGGGAGGGCGCGCGGCTGAGAAGCTCGTGTTTGGCGAGCTGTCCACAGGGGCTTCAGACGATCTCGCGCGGGCCACCGACATCGCCCGCGACATGATTACGCGCTTCGGCATGGATGAGGGCTTGGGGTACGTTGCTTTTGAGGCACAGAGGCCGCGTTTTCTTGATGCGCCTGAACTGGTACAGGGTGGCTGCCGGGTAGCCGAATCGACTCAGACACGCATCGACCAAGCCATCCGTGACATCGTGATGGGTGTGTTTGATCGTGCATACCGAATTCTCGAAATTAACCGAGAAGTGCTGGAGCGGTGCGCGCGCGAACTGCTCGCACGGGAAACGCTGGATGAATACAGCATCCGGCAACTGACGCAAGGGCTACAGCTCGAATCCCCATGTCACAGCGGCCCAACTGCCGGAGCCATTACTTCCTCTGTGTCCCAAGGAGCCACCTCATGAGTGACAGCATTCATATCGTCTGCCCACACTGCCAATCCATCAATCGCGTGCCAGCCAACAAGTTGGCAGAGAAGCCCAATTGCGGGCGGTGCCAGCACCCGCTGTTCACCGGAGAACCCATTGATCTGACCACAGCGACCTTCGCCCGTCATCTGGAGCGCAGTGACCTGCCGCTGCTGGTTGACTTTTGGGCGCCGTGGTGCGGGCCGTGCAAGATGATGGCGCCGCAGTTCGAGCAGGCAGCCTCCCTGCTTGAACCCAAGGTGAGGTTGGCCAAGGTAAATACCGAGGCCGAGCCTCACCTGGCCGCCCAGTTCGGTATTCGCAGCATTCCAACCCTGATTTTGTTCCGAGGGGGACATGAGGTTGCACGTCAGGCGGGCGCCATGGGCGCGCAGGACATTATGCGCTGGGTGACATCCCGCTTGCCGCAATGACCCGGCGCAAACCACCCTGCTTATCAGTTGTTCGATCCTTGAAGAAAGTGCGTAGCCGCGATGCATAGCGACCCCAACCACACAATCTTTGACGAAATGCGTTCCCAATTGCAGAAACTTTGGAACCTCTGTTTCACCCATAAGGAGCGTCACCTTTGAACGAGACTCCTCAAATCTCAGCCCGACACTGTGGCCAGATTAACCAGAATGCCCACTTTGGCAGTTGGCATCTCGATCTTGGCTCGCAACTCCTCACTTGCTCCGATGAAGCCTGCCGCCTGCTCGGCCTGGATGTTGGTGCGCCAATAGCCTTCGAGCGATTCCTGCAGTGCATTCACCCTGAAGACCGCCCCCTCTTCGATAGGGCATGGGATGCTGCCATGTGCGGAAAGTCCCTTGATCTGCGGTATCGCATCGTCAGCGGAGGGCAGGTTCGCTGGATACACCTGCGGGCAACATTCAAGGGCGACGCCTCTGGTCGGCCCAGAGCGGCAGACGGGACGGTAGAGGACATCACCGATCTCAAGAGGGTCGAGCAGGCGCTGAACTCGATGCGCCGACAGCGAGAAGAGTTGGCCAGCCACGTTCCCGGTATGCTTTACCAATACCGTCTTCGTCCAGACGGTAGCTCGCACTTCCCTTATGCCAGCGCGAGGATACAGGAAATATACGGGGTTGCACCGGAGGATGTTGTTGAAGATGCCACTCCTGCGTTCGCTGCGCTCCATCCTGAAGACCGCGACCGTGTGCATGAAACCATACAGGCGTCGGGGCAGTCACTCGCGCTTTGGCATGACGAGTACCGAGTGCAGTTTCCAGACGGTCGGGTGATCTGGGTCGAAGGCGAGGCGTCGCCTGAAGCGATGCCTGATGGGAGCATCCTCTGGCACGGCTATATCCATGATGTCACCTCACGCAGAAGATCCGCGGAAGAGCTTCGCCTTGCGGCTAAAGTTTTTGAGCACGCAGGAGAGGGCATCCTCGTTACGGACGCTCAAGGCCACATTGTCAACGTCAATCGGGCGTTTTCCGTGATCACTGGTTATGCGCGGGAGGAAGTAATGGGTCAGACACCTCGTCTGCTCGAGTCCGATCGATATGACGATGAGTTCTATCAGACCGCTTGGCAGGCTCTGCGTGAGCACGACTATTGGCACGGAGAGCTCTGGTGCCGACGCAAGAACGGCAGTCAGTTTGCCGCGCTGCTGACGATCAGTGCAGTCCCGGATATGCGGGGCAATATCGAGCATTACGCAGCCATGTTTTCCGACATCACAGCGGTGAAGGAGAACCAGCAACAGCTTGAACGCGTTGCTCATTACGACCTGCTCACCGGCTTGCCAAATCGACTATTGCTTGGAGACCGCCTTAAGCAGGCCATTCGTCAGACACGTCGGCGTGGCATGCACCTGGCGGTTGTCTTCATCGATCTGGATGGATTCAAGAAGGTCAACGACCAGCACGGCCACGGAGTCGGCGACAAATTGCTTTCCGTCCTGTCCAGGCGTATGACGCAGGTGTTGCGCGAAGACGATACCTTGGCCCGTCTTGGTGGTGATGAGTTTGTCGCTATTCTGGTCGACCTGCCGGATATTTCCATCAGCGTACCGATTCTCGATCGCCTGATCGAGGTGGCTGCACAGCCCGTACCGATTGGTGACGCACTGTGCGAGGTGAGCGCGAGTATCGGTGTGAGCTACTACCCGCAAGGCGAAGATATCGACGCCGACCAACTGCTGCGGCAGGCAGATCAGGCTATGTATCGTGCCAAGCAAGCCGGCAAGAATCGATATCACGTTTTCGATACGGAGAAGGATCGTACGCTGCGCACCCGTCACGAAGGATTTGACAGCATAGAGAATGCACTTGCCAATGGGCAGTTTCTGCTTTATTTCCAACCTAAGGTCAACATGCGCACCGGTGAGGTGCTGGGCGCCGAAGCCTTGATCCGCTGGCAACATCCGACGCGTGGCTTGTTATCTCCTGCCTCCTTCATACCCATCATTGAGAACCATCCGCTCGGGATTGACGTGGGGAAATGGACCATCGAGGCTGCGCTGACCCAGATCGAAGTTTGGCGCAAGGCCGGCCTTCATGTCCCGATCAGCGTGAATATCGGTGCGCGGCACTTGCTGCAACCGGACTTCATCATGCATCTACGGGGTATGTTGTCACGACATCCCGGCGCCCAGCCGCAAGACCTTGAACTGGAAATCCTCGAAACCAGCGCCGTGGAGGACTTCGTTCAAGTGTCTCAGTTGATGGCGCTGTGCGAGAGGATGGGATTGCGTTTTGCCCTCGACGATTTCGGCAGCGGCTATTCATCGCTGACCTATCTGAAGCGCCTGCCCGCGCACCTGCTCAAGATCGACCAAGGTTTTATACGCGACATGCTCGAGGATCCGGACGATATCGCCATCCTGGATGCGCTACTGGCACTGGCAAGGTCGTTTGGCAGGAACTGCATCGCGGAGGGAGTCGAATCCATTCAGCATGGTGAAATGCTGCTGCGTCTGGGATGCGAGTGGGGCCAGGGTTATGCCATCGGGCATCCGATGCCGGCGCATGAATTCGAGCAATGGCTACACACCTGGCAGGTACCCTTATCCTGGAAGGGATTCAAACCTGACAGTCGCTCCGCGCTGCCCGTGCCGTTCACATACGCCGACCACCGGGTCTGGATTTCCCAGATGATCGACTATCTGTCAGGTAAGACCCAAGTGCCGCCTCAACCCGAAGCACTCCAATACTGGCGGGATCAAAGTGGCCGCCCTACGTTCTTCGGCAAGGATCCTGATGATCAGGTCGATGTCCTGCATCAGAGCATCCAGCAGTTAGCGCACACCCTGAGTGAAATGAAAAATGCCGGCCGTGTCGAGGCATTGAGGGCTGGCATCGACAAGTTGCAACATTTGCAGGCGGATCTGCTGGGATTGCTGCCGCCAGACCAGAAGCCGGATTGATGCCATGCATGGGACAAAGGGTTGACGTGCAAGAGGCTGATCCACCCATCGGCGGCGCCACGGGCGCGCAGGACATTATGCGCTGGGTGGCTTCGCAATTGCCTCGGCAATCCAGTTGTAATCGAGTCGTCTTCTCGGACTCCCCGTTCCATTAACGTTTCATTGAAAGAGAGAGCAACGCTTATGCATAAAGAATCTGGCCACACGACCCTTGACGAGATGCGCTCCCAGTGGCGGTTGATGACGGTTTACGAGCGCTTCGAGCAGGTCGTCGCCCTCGTTCTGTCGGCGGTAATTGCCGTCATCATCGTGGTGTCGCTGTTCCAGCTCATCGCCATCGTCTTCACGCTGCTGGTCCTCGATGCCTTCAATCCCCTGGATCACAAGGTATTCCAGAGTGTGTTCGGCATGATCATGACGCTCTTGATCGCGATGGAGTTCAAGCATTCCATCGTGCGCGTGGCGCTGCGTCGGGACAGCATCATCCAGGTCAAGACCGTGATCCTCATCGGCCTGATCGCGCTGGCGCGCAAGTTCGTGATCCTCGACCCCGAGGCGAGCCCCGCAAAGATAGCCGCGCTGGCAGGCGCCACGCTGGCTCTGGGTGCGACCTACTGGCTGCTGCGCGAGCGCGACGACCGCTCCGCCGAGACATCTGAGCATGATCCGTCATCATCCCAATGACCCGCGCGCGGCGTTGTTGCAACACCGCTGGCTCAACCGCCTGCAGACCGGGCTGTTGATCCTGACCCTGGTCGGGATCGCAGCCGCCGCAGGAAGCCTGCTGTTCGGGGAAAGCGGCCTGTGGCTCACGCTGTTTGCAGTTGCAGGCACGCTGTTGCTGGAACCGGCAGCCGCATCCGTCTTGACCTTGCGCCTGTACCGCGCACGGGCTTTGTACCCGCACGAAGCCCCCGAGATTTGGGCCCTGTTGCGCGAGCTGTCCGCCCGTGCCGGTTTGTCCGCCACGCCGGTGCCGCACTACGTGCCAAGTGCCGTCGTCAACGCCTTCGCCACCGGCTCGAAGCAGCATGCATCGATCGCCCTTACCGATGGCCTGCTGCGCAACCTGAGTTCGCGCGAACTGGCGGGTGTGCTCGCGCACGAGGTCGCGCACATCGCTAATGAGGATCTGCGTGTCATGGGGCTGGCGGATTCCGTCAGTCGCCTCACGAGCCTGCTGGCTATGGTCGGACAGATCGCTATTGTGTTCAGCTTGCCCGCACTGCTGGCCGGCGCGGTGGCGGTCAATTGGCCTGGACTGCTTCTGCTGGCCGCCTCGCCCCAGCTGGCCCTGCTCGCACAGCTCGGCTTGTCTCGCGTGCGTGAGTTCGACGCTGACCGCCTCGCGGCGGAACTGACCGGCGACCCGCAAGGGCTGGCGTCCGCGCTGGCGAAGATCGAGCGGGTCAGTCGCTCCTGGCGTGCCTGGCTGTGGCCGGGATGGGGCAATCCCGAGCCTTCCTGGTTGCGCACCCATCCGGCAACGCAAGATCGCATCTCACGCCTGCTGACGTTGGCGCCTGGACCAGCAACAGCCTTGCCGTTTCACGCGCCCCATTTCTTGCCGGAATCCGCTGTGACGCCGCGCCCGCCGCGCTGGCGCCCGAGCGGGCTATGGCGCTGATTGCCTTTCAACAGGAGACTTCTCATGGCCTACCCTAACCCGTATCCACGCCCCGCACCGGATCCCTTCATCCGGCGCTGGCTCTTCATCACCGCCTGCATTGCTGCGCTCATGCTGCTGTGGCAGTTCCTGCCCGCCATCGAGGCCTGGTTCAGTCCGCGCGAGGCGGCAGAGCGCACCGTGACGGCGCGCGGCGACTTGGCGGCGGACGAAAAGGCCACCATCGAACTGTTCGAAAAATCACGCGCCTCGGTGGTCTACATCACCACCGCGCAGCTGGTGCGCGACGTCTGGACGCGCAATGTCTTCTCCGTGCCTCGTGGCACGGGATCGGGCTTCATCTGGGACGACGCCGGCCACGTCGTCACCAACTTCCACGTTATCCAGGGCGCGTCCGAAGCCACGGTCAAACTCGCCGATGGCCGCGACTACCAGGCCGCGCTGGTGGCGACGAGCCCAGCGCACGACATCGCCGTGCTCAAGATCGGCGTCGGTTTCAAGCGCCCGCCGGCCGTGCCGGTCGGCACCAGCGCCGACCTCAAGGTAGGACAGAAGGTGTTTGCTATCGGCAACCCCTTTGGCTTGGACTGGACGCTCACCACCGGCATCGTCTCCGCGCTCGACCGCTCGTTACCGGGAGAAGCGGGCGGCCCGGCCATTGATCACCTGGTTCAGACCGACGCCGCCATTAACCCCGGCAACTCGGGCGGCCCCTTGCTCGATTCGGCGGGGCGGCTCATCGGCATCAACACGGCGATCTACAGCCCCTCCGGCGCCTCGGCTGGGATCGGTTTTGCCGTGCCGGTGGACACCGTCATGCGGGTAGTGCCGCAACTCATCAAGACCGGCAAATACATCCGCCCGGCGCTTGGCATCGAGGTGGACGAACAGCTCAATCAGCGCCTGCTTGCGCTGACGGGAAGCAAGGGCGTGTTCGTGTTGCGTGTCACCCCCGGCTCGGCAGCGCACAAAGCCGGGCTCGCTGGGGTCGAGATTACCCCACAAGGCATCGTGCCCGGCGACCGCATCATCGGTGTTGATGGCAAGGCGACGGACGATGTGGCTAAGCTGCTCGCGCGGCTAGACGACAGGAAGGTCGGCGATGTGGTGGTCTTGTCAGTGGAACGGGCCGGCAAATCGCGCGAGGTGCGTGTGGAGCTGCAACCCGGGAATTGATTGAACTGAACCTGTGGGTCAGGCGGTAGTGCAGCGTCGCGGCGATTGAGGTTCTCAGGTCTTCGGCCAGGTAGCGTTCCGCCTCAACCTCCGTAATTTTCGGATGCGATCTGCCTATCCGAATAGGCAAGCATGCAACGCCGGAACCTCTTGCCAATCATCGAAGGAGAAAGCGAGGCGCAATCCGCATGAGGTGGACGCAGGCCAGGAACGAGGCAAACAGGAGGCCGCATTGGAACTCAGACTACTGCGCTATTTCGTTGCGGTCGCGGAAGAACTGCATTTCGCGCGAGCGGCCGAGCGCCTTGGCGTAGAACAATCGCCTGTGTCGCGCGCAATGCGCAATCTCGAAGCCACGCTCGGCGTGCAGTTGTTCGACTGCAGCGCGCACTAGACGCGACTGACCTGGGCCGGTCAAGTGTTCCTCGGTGAGTGCCGGCGTGTGCTGGCCACCGTGGAGCAGGCGGTGAGTGCCGCAAAGGCGGCGGCGCAGGGCTATCAGGGTTATCTGCGCATCGCCATCTGCGACAGCTTGGCGCAGCCCCACATTGCCACCTTGCTGGCGCGCAGCAGCTCAAGGGCCTGCACAACGATCTGCTGGACATCGGCTTTGCGCTGTCGGACGCGGTGAGCGAAGGCCTTGTCGCCGAGCCCGTGTGGACCGATCCTCTGTCGGTGATTGTGCCCGTGCGCCACCCCTTGTTGGCGCACGCGGAAGTGCCATTGGATGAAGCCTTGAAGTTTCCGTTGGTACTGTGCCATCCGGACGCGGGATCGGGCTGCCACCACCAGATCCAGGCGGTGCTTCAAGGTGCGTCCAAGCCGCTCAAGCTGGTAGATCAGGTGACGAGCCTAGGCGTGATGCTGACTCTGGTCGGTGCCGGTTATGGCCTAGGTTTCGCCATTGCCTCGCAGGTGCAGACCCTGAACCGCCCCGACATAACCGTTCGCCCCTTGGCCGGCACGCCGCCCATGCTGTCCACCTACCTGCTGCGCCGCAGCGCCGAACCCTCTGAGCCCATGAAGCGGTTTCTGCAGCGCGCCCGCGAGGAGTTCCTGCCAAAGGGAGATGAACCGGCCTCGTGACGTTGAGTGCTCGGGTACATTGGCAATCGCTGGCTGTCCATGGCTCGCACTGGACCTGCTCGGAGCGTGCGTTGACCAAGGGTGGTTTTTCAGTCCATAATTATGCCCATCTCGGTTCGCCGAGTGCGGAAAACTCGTTATCAATCAACGAGTTAGGGACACGATGATGTTCCCATCGCCCGCTCCACCGGATACTCAAAAGGCCAGTCCTCCGCGACTGGCCTTTTTCATTTCCGCCCCTGCCGCCACGGCGGTACCGGCGTCAGGGCCGCTTCCAGTTCTGCCAGGAAGACCTTGACCTTGGGCAGGCGGATGCGGCTGGGGGTGTAGCAGGCGTAGAGGTGGCGGCCGAAGCGGACCTGGGGTTCGTGGTCGGGCAGCACCCGGATCAGGCGGCCGTCGGCCAGGGCCGGGGCGCACAGGAAGTCGGGCAGGATGCCGATGCCCTGGCCGGCGAGGATGGCGTCTTCCAGGCATTCCAGATTGTTGTAGTGCAGGGGGCTGTGGATGGGTACCCGGATCTCGGCTCCTTCCCGGTCGGTCAGGCGCCAGTGGCCGTCGTCGGTGAACAGGTAGCTGAAGCAGCGGTGCAGGGGCAGGTCCTGGGGCGCCTGGGGCGTGCCGTGGGCGGCCAGATAGGCGGGGGCGGCGCAGAGGTGGCGCTCCAGTTGCAGCAGGAGGCGGGCCACGGCGTCTTCGGGCGGGGCCTTGGTCAGGCGCAGGGCCAGGTCGATGCGGTCGGCCACCAGGTCCACCAGCTGGTCGGTGAGTACCAGCTCACATTCCAGGCCTGGGTATTTCTCGACCATGGACGGCAGCAGGGGGGCGATGTAGCGGCGGCCGAAGGCCAGGGTGGCGCTGATGCGCAGCACGCCCTGGGGCGTTTCGCCCAGGTGGCGCAGGGCCAGTTCGGCGCTGTCCACCGCTTCCAGGGCGCGGCGGGCGTGCTGGAGGAAGACTTCGCCGGCGGGGGTCAGGCTGAGGCGGCGGGTGGCCCGCTCGAACAGGCGCTGGCCGAGGGATCGTTCCAGGTCGCCGATCTGCTTGCTCACCTGGGCCCGGGTGCAGTCCAGCTGCCGGGCGGCGGCGGCCATGCTGCCGCTTTCGACGACCTTGAGGAAACTGTGCCAACTGGGAAGCCAGGCCATGGTGTCAATGATCCGTTGACGTTGATGCGGGGATTATGGGCTGTTTCGTCGCCGATTTGCTGACTAGAGTGGAATCCGATTGATTTGGTCCGTACGGGCCGGGAAGGATTGCCATGTTTCGTACCCTGAGCCGGCCGGAAGTGCTGGTGACCACCCTGGCGGCGGCCGGCATTCTCATGGTGACCATGGGTGCCCGGCAGTCCCTCGGCCTCTTCGTCGCGCCCCTCAATACCCACACCGGCCTGGGCATCGCCAGCATCAGCCTGGCCATGGCCGTGGGCCAGTTCACCTGGGGCGCCATCCAGCCCGTGGCAGGGGCCGTGGCCGACCGCTACGGCGCCCGGGCGGTGCTCATCGGCGGCCTGCTGGTGCTGTGCCTCGGCACTGCCCTGACGCCCTTCATGGATTCGGGCCTGGGCCTGATTTTTTCCATCGGCCTGCTGTCGGCCATGGGCGCCGGCGCCGGCAGCTTTTCCGTGCTCATCGGCGCCGCCGCCCAGCGCCTGCCGGTGGAGGCCCGGGGCGCCGCTTCCGGGGTCATCAACGCCGGCGGCTCCTTCGGCCAGTTCGTCTTCGCCCCCATCCTGCAGCGCCTGATCCAGAGCGTCGGCTGGATGGGCGCCCTGTGGGCCATGGCCATTGCCACCCTGGCGGCCCTGCCCCTGGTGGGCCGTCTGGCGGGGGCTCCGCCGGCCCATGCCCCGACAGCGGCCACTGGCGGCGGTCTTGGCCAGGCGGTGAAGGAGGCCATGGGCGACCGCAGCTACCTGCTGCTTCATGCCGGCTTTTTCACCTGCGGCTTCCACATCGCCTTCCTCGTCACCCACCTGCCCGGCGAGGTGAACCTGTGCGGACTGCCGCCCTCGGTGGCCAGCTGGTCCCTGGCCATCATCGGCCTGGCCAACATCTTCGGCAGCCTCTACGCCGGCTCCTGTGTGGCCCGCTACCGCAGCAAGTACATTCTGGCGGCCATGTACGCCTCCCGCGCCCTGCTCATCATCTGGTACCTGATGATGCCGCGCACGGAATGGACCTACTACCTGTTTGCCGCCGGCCTCGGCTTCACCTGGCTGGCCACGGTGCCGCCGACGGCGGCCATCGTCGGCAAGCTTTTCGGCGTGCGCTACCTGGGCACCCTGTTCGGCCTGACCCTGCTCTCGCACCAGATCGGCGGCTTTCTCGGCGCCTACCTGGGGGGCCTGACCCTGACCCGCTTCGGCGACTACGGCTGGATGTGGTACGCCGACATCGCCCTGGCGGCGGCCGCCGCCCTGGTGAACCTGCCGATCCGGGAAAAGCCGGTGCAGCCCGTGGCCCAGCTGGCCTGAGGCGCCGCCGCAAAGCAAAAAGGCCAGCCCGGGAGGCTGGCCTTTGTTTTTGGCGCGGCGCGTTCAGTTGTTGTTGCTGCCGCCGTCCAGGCTGTCGATGAGGGCGAAGAGGCGCTTGTAGAAGTCCGGGTCGGCGATGGTTTCCTCGCCCACCTTGACCAGGGAATCCTTGTCCGCCACCCAGGGAAGGGAGATGGAGCCGATGCCGGTGACGCTGAGGCCGGCGCTGCTGCTGCCGGCCTTGAGGGCGAAGCGGGTCTGGCGGGCGTTGGCGTAGATGACGGTGCCGACGTTGCTGGGCAGGCATACCAGGCTGATGGAAAGGCGCATGCCGTAATCGGCCTCGGGCTGGAACAGCTTCTCGCCGCGGATGCTTTCGGGCTTGGTCTCCTCCACCTGGTAGCCCTGGCTGAGCAGGGCCCGGCGCCCCAGTTCGCAGGCGTTGGCGGGAACCCGGGTACTCCAGTATTCGAAGGGGGAATTGCTGTCGAAAGACTCGTGCTTGTAGGCCGGCGTGGGGCGGGAGGCGCAGCCCGCCAGCAGCAATCCGCTCAGGGTGAGTAAGACAAGGGGGCGGAAAGAAAAACGCATGGGGTTCTGGTGCCGGGAAAGACGGTTGCTGAAACGGTTGCCGAAGGCAGAATCTTAGATCATCCGGGCCGTTTCGGGGCGTTGCGACAACTTCCTTTACATGTTTTGGCGCCGGGGCCGCCTAGCCTGCGCCGGCCGGCTGGACCGCCTCCCGGGTGGCCGCCTCGAGCAGGCTCAGGGCCCGGTCGAAATCGAAGTACTCGATGGCCTGGTCGATCTGGGGGCCCCAGGCGCCGAGCAGGGGCAGCAGCAGGTGTGCGGACTGCTGCCAGAGCAGGCTGGCCTGCATGTCGTCCCCGGCCAGCAGCGTGTGCAGCCGGTTGAGCCGCTGGGCCTGCTCCCCGTTGGCGCCGTTGCCGGGCGTCGGCTCCGCCGTCGGGGTGCGGGCCGGCAGCCAGCGCAGCAGGGCCTGGTAGAGCACCTCGGGGACCACCGGCTTGGCCACAAAGTCGTTCATGCCGGCTTCCAGGCAACGCGCCCGGTCTTCGGCGAAGGCGCCGGCGGTCATGGCCAGGATGGGCAGGTCGGCGCAGCCGGGCAGTTCCCGGATGGCCCGGGTGGCCTGCAGGCCGTCCAGGTGGGGCATGTTCACATCCATCAGCACCAGGTCGAAGCCGCCGGACTGGGCCAGACTCACCGCCTGGTGCCCGTCCTCGGCCACGCTGACGGCCAGGCCGGCATCGTGCAGCAGGTCCTGGGCCACCTCCTGGTTGAGGGCGTTGTCTTCCGCCAGGAGGATGCGGCAGCCGCCGTGGCGGGCGCGCAGGCGGGCCGGCAGTTCCTGCTCCGCAGTTGCGGCGGTGGTGCCGGCCGCGGTGTCCGCCACCTCCAGGCGCAGGCTGATCCAGAAGACGCTGCCCTGGCCCGGCGTGCTGTCCACCCCGATGTCGCCGCCCATGAGCCGGATGAGGCGCTTGCTGATGGCCAGGCCCAGGCCCGTGCCGCCGTACTTGCGGGTGGTGGAGTTGTCGGCCTGCTCGAAGGCCTGGAACAGGGCGGCCTGCTGCTCCGGGGCGATGCCGATGCCCTGGTCCGCCACCTCCAGGCGCAGCTCCACCTGGCTCTGGCTGCGGCTGAGCAGGCGGGCGCCCAGGGTGATGTGGCCCTGGTCGGAGAACTTCACCGCATTGCTGAGGAAATTCACCAGGATCTGCTGCAGGCGCATGGCGTCGCCCCGCAGGATGGGGGGCAGGGCCGGGTCGATGTGTCGCTCCAGGCGCAGGCCCTTGGCTTCCAGCTGGGGCCGCAGCAGGTTTTCCGCATTGTCGAAGAGGCGAGCCAGGGGGAAGTCATGCACGTCCAGATGCAGCTTCTCGGCCTCGATCTTGGACAGGTCCAGGATGTCGTTGATGATGTTGAGCAGATGGGTGGCGGCACCGTGGATCTTGTCCACCCGCTCCCGGGCCCGGGCGTCGCCCACCTCCCGCCCCAGCAGGTGGGAGAGGCCGAGGATGGCGTTCATGGGGGTGCGGATCTCGTGGCTCATGTTGGCCAGGAAGGCGCTCTTGGCCCGGCTGGCGCTCTCCGCCTCGTCCCGGGCTTCGGCCAGCTCCATGGTGCGGGCGTGCACCAGCTCCTCCAGGTGGTGGCGGTGCTGTTCCAGTTCCTGCTCCAGGCGCAGGCGGAAGGTGATGTCCCGGTGCAGGCACAGCACATAGGCCTGGCCTTCCCACTCGACACGGCTGGCGCTCACTTCGACGTTGAAGGTGCGGCCGTCCTTGTGGCGGTGCACGGTCTGGAAGAACTCGCCGCCCTTGCTCAGGGCCCGCAGCATGGCGGTGATCTGTTCCCGGGGAATCGCCGCGTCCCAGTCCCACACGTGGAGCCGTTCCATTTCCTCCGGCGTGTAGCCGAGCATGGCCGCCATGGCCGGATTGGCTTCGGCCACGGCGCCGTCCTCGGTGAGCAGCACCAGGCCGTCCCGGCTGTGCTCGAACAGGGCCCGGCGCATGGAAACCTCGCTGGCCATGGCCCGGGCCTGCTCCTTGCGCTCGGTGATGTCGCGCCAGACGGAGGCGCAGCCGAGGCGCCCGTCCATCTCCACCCGCCGGTTGCTGACCCAGAAGTCCCGCACCTGGCCGTCCTTGCGCCGCAGGCGGGTTTCCGTGCTGTGCTGGCCGTCCCGGATGACGGCGGCCAGGGCCTGGCGGACCTGCTGCGGGTCCATCTCCGCCTCCAGGTCGGCGATGGAGAGTCCGGCCAGTTCCTCCCGGGTGTAGCCCAGGCTGGCGCAGGTCATGTCGTTGAATTCGATGAAGCGGCCGCTCTCGGCGTCGATCAGGCAGATGCTCTCCGGCGCCTGGGCGGCGATGGCGCTGAAAATGTCCTCCCGCTCGCGCAGGGCGCTGCGGGTCTGCAGGCGGCCGATGGCATCGCCGAGGCGCTGGGCGATGCTTTCCTGCAGGGTCCGCTCCTCCGGCAGCAGGGCCGTGTCGTGCTCGCCGTCGGGCTGGCACAGCACCGTCAGGGTGCCCTGGTCGCCTCCCGGGGTGCGGAAGGTGACCCGGTGGCCGCCGGTTGCGGCCGGGTGGCCCGGGGTGGCGTAACGGACACCGCCGAACTCGATGCAGGCGAAGGTCTGCCGGGGCCAGCGCCAGCCCGGCGGAATGAGGCCCACCACCCGTTCCAGGATTTCCCCCAGGCCCAGGGCCGGGTCTTCCGTGACCCGGGATATTTCGTAGAGGCAGGCCAGTTCCTGCATGCGTTTGCGCAGCACCCATTCGGTATGGGCCCGGGCCTTCTCCTTGGCATCCAGGGCATCGAGCAGGGCGTCGAAATGGCCGGCCAGCTGGCCGATCTCATCCTCTTCCTCCATGCGCCCGACCCGGGCCAGGGTGTGGCCCTGGCCGAAGTCGGTCATGGCGTCGCGGATGCGCTGCAGGCGGTCGGTGAGGCGGCGGGATTTCTTCAGGAAGACATAGGTGAGCAGCAGCATGCTCAGGCCCAGCACCAGCGAAATGCCGCCCAGGAGCAGGTGCTTCTCGTTCTGGTAGTAGGTTTCCGGAAAGCCGGAGTAGATCATGCCGATGCGCCGCCCCTCGCCGTCGAGCAGGGCCTGGTAGCCGGCGATCTGCCAGCTGTCCACCACCCGGGCCCGCCGCACCCAGGTGCCGCCTTCTTCCAGCACCGCCTGATTGACCTCGGCACTGGCCCGGGTGCCCAGGGCCCGCTGGCCGTTGGCCAGCTGCACGTTGGTGGCGACGCGGATGTCGTCGAGGAACAGGGTGGCGGTGCCGCTGTCGCCGCCCGGCAGGGTGCCCACCGGGAAAACCACCTCCCGGATGTTGTCGATCAGGGCCAGGTTGTTGTTGAGCAGGATGCCGCCGAAGAGGATGGCATCTCCGTAATCGCCGCTGAGGGGCAGGTGGGCGGCGGCGTTGATGAGCAGGCCCCGGGTTTCCACCTCGTTCGCCGCCGCTCCGGCCAGTTGCACCCGGGCCCGGGCGGGGAAGGCGGAACCGAGGCGGGCCAGCTGCTCCGCATCGAAGCGCTCGTAGGCCGACACCGGCAGGCCGGTCAGCACCTGGCGCACGACGAAGGAGCGGGGCAGGCGGGTGCCGGGCACGGCGTCGGTGCTGGCGGCGATGATCTGGCCGTCCTCGGTGGCGACGATGAGATAGTCCAGGCCCGCCGATTCGGCCCACACGTCGAGCACCTTGCCCAGGGTCGGGTCGTTGCCGCGGTGGGCCTTGAGCAACTGGGGCAGGCGTTCGGAGAGGGCCTGCTGCAGCACCTGCTGGCCGGAGCGGTTGCGGATCTGTTCCAGGTAGTTGCGGGTGCTCACCAGATGGGCGTGGGCATTGGCTTCCAGCAGCTCGTCGAAACGCTGGCCGCCCACCACCAGCACGGCCATGACCACCGGCAGGGTGACGAGCATGGGCACCAAGCCCAGCACCACCAGGCGGATGTGCAGGGAGCGGCGCCAGGCCCGCTGCCAACGGGAAAGGAAGTGTGAAAGGAAGTGTAGGTGCAAGGCCATGATGGGCACCGGGGCGACGGCCGGGCGGCTGCCGGGGTTAGGTGAATGATCTGCCGTCTATTATCTTAGTATTATCAGAATCTTTCGGCGACCATGGGTGGAATTAGTGCATGGTCCCAACCACCAAAGCGGAGCTTTCCCATGCGCAAGCCCCTGGCTGCCCTGATCCTCCTCGGTACCCTGCTGCTGGCCGCCTGCGGCGAGCCGGAGCCGGTGCGCATCGGCTTTCTCGGTGGTCTTTCCGACCGCAACACGGATGTGGGGGATGCCGGGCGCAACGGCGTCATCCTGGCGGTCGAGCAGTGGAACCGGGAGGGCGGCATCCAGGGCCGCCCCATCGAGCTGATTGCCCGGGACGATGCCCAGAAGGCCGACACTGCTGCCCGGGCGGCGGCGGAGCTGGGCCAGGCGCGGGTGGAGGCGGTGATCGGCCCCTTCACCTCGGCCATGGCGGCAGCGGCCTTGCCGGTGCTGGCCCGCAGCGACACCCAGCTGATCAGTCCGACCCTCAGCGCCATGGCCTTTTACGCCAAGGACGACAACCTGGTGCGCATCAACCGCAGCACCCGGGACAATGCCGGCGACTACGCCCGCATGCTTTACCAGCGGGGCCAGCGCCGCGTCGCCGTGGCCTACGACACCCGCAACCGGGTCTTTTCCGAATCCTGGCTGGAGGAGTTCCGCCGCGCCTTCACTAGCGGCGGCGGCGCCATCGTCGCCGAAGCGGCCTACGACTCCCAGCCCGACACGGATTTCGCCCAGGTGGTGCGGCGCCTGCTCAGGAACGACCCGGACGGCCTGCTCTATATCGCCGGCGCCATCGATGTGGCCCGCCTGGCCCAGCAGTCGCGCCGGCAGGCGCCCCGGCTGCCCATTGCCGCCTCGGAATGGGCGGCGTCGGAGCAGCTGACCGAACTGGGGGGCTCCCTGGTGGAAGGGCTGCTGATCCTGCAGAACTACAACCGCTATGACGAATCCCCCCGCTACGTGGCCTTCCGCGACGCCTTTGCCCAGCGCTTCCAGCGCCTGCCGGGCTACAGCGCGGTGGCGGCCTACGATGCGGCGACGGTGCTGTTCACCGCCCTCAGCCGGCGCCAGCGGGGCGACAGCGTCAAGGCGGCGGTGCTCAAGTACGGCCCCTACCAGGGTCTGCAGCAGCAGATCAGTTTCGACGCCTTTGGCGACACCACGCGGCAGGCCTTTTTCACCGAGATCCAGCAGGGGCGCTTCGTCCTGGTGCGCTGATCCCCTTCAGGCGCGGCGTTGCTGCATCCAGGCGGTGAAGTCCGCCGCCGGCATGGGCCGGCCGAACAGGTAGCCCTGGCCCTGGTCGCAGCCGGCGCCGCGCAGGAATTCCAGCTGCTCCTGGGTCTCGATGCCTTCGGCGGTGATGTGGAATCCCAGGGAGTGGCCGAGGGCGATGATGGCGCGGGCGATGGCCACGTCGTTGGCGTTGTGGGGCAGGTCGGCGACGAAGGCCCGGTCGATCTTCAGGTGGTTGATGGGCAGCACCTTGAGATAGGCCAGGGAGGAATAGCCGGTGCCGAAGTCGTCCACCGCCGTGGTCACCCCCAGGGTCTGGATGTCGCACAGCACCTGCCGGGCATGGTTCGGGCTTTCCATGATCAGGCTTTCGGTCACTTCCACCTCCAGGGCCGTGGCCGGCAGACCGTGCTTTTCCAGGGCCTGGCGCAGGGTCGCCGCATAGTCGCTGCGCTCGATCTGCAGGGCTGCCACATTGACGGCGATGCGCCCGGCCAGCAGGCCCCGGTCCGCCCACTGGCGGGCCTGGCGGCAGACCTGGTCGAGCACCAGGTCGCCGATGGGCACGATCAGTCCGGTGCGTTCGGCCAGGGGGATGAACTCGGCCGGCGACACCAGGCCCCGGGCCGGGTCGCGCCAGCGCAGCAGGGCCTCGGCGCCGCACAGGCTGCCGTCGGCCAGTTCCAGCTTGGGCTGGTACCAGACTTCGAACTCGCCCTCTTCCAGGGCCCGGCGCAGGGAGCGTTCCTGGGTCAGCCGTTCCTGGGCGCGGCGGGTCATGTCGGCCTGGTAGAAGCGGTAGCTGTTGCGGCCCCCTTCCTTGGCCCCGTACATGGCGGTGTCGGCATTGCGCACCAGGGCTTCCGGCGTGTCGCCGTCGAGGGGGGAGATGGCGATGCCGATGCTGGTGGTGACCAGGGCGGCGGTGCCGTCCAGGTCGAAGGGTTCCTGCAGGGCCTGCAGCAGCTTCTTCACCACACTGATGGCGTCGGTACCCTGGGCCAGGTTGTTGAGGATGATGGCGAACTCGTCGCCCCCCAAGCGGGACACCGTGTCCTCGACCCGCACGCATTCCTTGAAGCGGTGGGCCGCCTGCTGCAGCAGCAGGTCGCCGATGGGGTGGCCCAGGCTATCGTTTACCGTCTTGAAGCCGTCCAGGTCCAGCAGCAGCACCGCCAGTTCCTGGCCGTAGCGCTGGGCCCGCTCCAGGGCGTGCTGCAGGCGGTCGTGGAAGAGGGTGCGGTTGGGCAGGCCGGTGAGGGGGTCGAAATGGGCCAGCCGCTCCAGTTCGTCCTGGGAATGCTTGATGGCGGAAATGTCGGAGAAGACGCCGACGTAATTGACCGGCTTGCCCTCCTGGTCGAGCACGGCATTGATGGTCAGCCACTCGGGGAAGAGGGCGCCGTTCTTGCGCCGGTTCCAGATCTCGCCGCGCCAGATGCCTGTGCTGGCCAGGGTCTCCCACATCAGGCGGTAGAACTCCGGTTCCTGGCGGTCCGAACGCAGCAGGCTGGGCAGCTGGCCCAGGGCTTCGGCGGCGGTGTAGCCGGTGATGTCGGTGAAGGCCTTGTTCACCGAGAGGATGACGCCCCGGGCGTCGGTGATCATGACCCCGTCGGCGGTGTTCTCCATGACCACTCCGGCCAGGCGCAGCTGTTCCGTGGTCTGCTTGATTTCCGTGATATCGGTGGAAATGCCGAGGACGCCCCGCAGGCTGCCGTCCGGCCCCGGTAGGGGGCATTTGGTGGTGAGGTAGGTGCGTTGCACGCCGCCGTCGAAGGCCTGCTCTTCGAAGCGCATGGGTTGGCCGGACTGCATCACCAGTTCGTCGTTGTGCCGGTGCTGCACGGCCAGGGCGGGGGAGATGAAGCTCTCCCGCAGCTGTCCTTCCACGGCGGCGCGGGGGCGGCCGATGACCTTCTCGAAGAGGCGGTTGCCCAGGCGCAGGCGGCCCTCCGTGTCGAACATGTAGATCAGGGAGGGGGCATGGTCCACGATGGCGCCGAGCAGGCTGCGCTGCCGCTCCAGTTCCGCCTCGGCCTGCTTGCGCTCGGAGATGTCGCGCACCACGGCATGGAGCACCGGCAACTCGTTGAGCTGCATGGCGCTGAGGGTCACTTCCGCCGGGAACAGGCTGCCGTCGCAGCGCTGGTGGGTCCATTCGAAGCGGTGCAGGCCCCGGGCCACGGCGATTTCCATCATGGCCTTGGCCTTCTCCGCCGAGGTCTGGCCGTCGGGCTGCCGGGCCGGCGACAGGTCGATGGGGGAAATGCCCCGGAACTGGGAAAAATCCTTGAAGCCGAACATCTCCAGGGCCGCCGCATTGGCCTCGGAGAAGCAGCCCTGGCGGACGATCCAGGTGGGGTCGGGGGAATGCTCGAAGAGGGTGCGGAAGCGCCCCTCGCTCTGGGCCAGGGAGGCCTGGATTTCCTTGCGCTCGGCGATTTCCCGGGACAGTTCCGCATTGCGCTCGCGGATGAAGCTGTTGCGCCCCATCAGCTGGGCGACGAAATAGAGCAGCAGCAGGGTGTTGGCCAGGGCCACCAGGAACAGGGGCGAGTGCAGCAGATTGGTGCTGGGCCAGCCCGCCTTGGGCAGGCCCGCCAGCTGCCAGGTGCCGCCGGGTACGCTGACGTTCATCAGCACTGGTTGCTGGGCGAATACCGCACTGTCGCCCCAGATCATGCCGCCGTCGGCGCCTTCTCCGTCTTTGCCGCGTAGGGCCAGGTTGAGGGGGCTTTCCCGGCCGATGCCGCCGACGCTGAGCAGGCGGTCCACGTCGGCCACTATGGAGGCCACGCCCCAGTAGCGGCTGCCGCCGGCCTTGTCGGTGATGAACACCGGCCGCCGGTGGATCAGGGCGTGGTCGCCCTGGACCAGATCCACCGGGCCGGCCAGGAGGGGGCCGCCCAGTTCCCGGGCACGGCGCACCGTGGCGAACTGCTCCGGCCGGGTGCTGTAGGCGAAGCCCAGGGCCCGCTCGTTGCCGGCCAGGGGATAGACCTGGCGGATGACGTCATCCGGTGCCAGGGCGATGTTGCGGATGTGGGGTACGGCGGCGATGGCCTGGGAGGCCATGCCGGCGAAGCGCTCGGGGGAGATGCTGCCGTCGTGGCGCAGCAGGTGCACGATGCCTTCAGTGATGCTGAAGGTGGCCATGATCTGGCCTTCCAGCCGGGCCCGCACGGCGGCCAGTTCGGCGGTGGCCTGGGTGCGGGCCTCGCTGGTGCGGCGGTCCACCTCCAGTTGGCCGAGGAGCAGGGCCAGGATGCTGCCCACCAGCAGCACTGCCGCCAGCAGGGCATAGCTGCCCGCTCCCAGCAGGCGAAAGGAGGCGCCGAACGCCGCGCCCGTCTTCACTTTCGCCATTGACTATCCCTTCCACCCTGGTTGATGCCCGACTGGGCCCGATGCTGGGTTTATAGCGCTGATTACACAGGCAATATATGACTTTCGTCACATATAAGCCCATTTACCCCGGCCCCCCGGGAATACCCCAGGTCTCTAGTGCAGGGGTACCCAGCGGCCGTTCTGTACCGTCATCATCAGCCGGGCCCGCTGGTCCATGCCGTTATGGTTGGCCGGGGTCATGTTGAAGACGCCCTGGGCGCCCACCACTTCCTTCGACTGTTCCAGGGCGTCGCGCAGGGCGCTGCGGAACTCCGCCGTGCCCGGATGGCCCTTCTTCAGGGCCAGGGGAATGGCCTTCTGCAGCAGCAGGCCCGCATCGTAGGTATTGGCGCCGAAGGTGGACATGGTGCCGGCGCCGTAGCGGCCCTCGTAGGCCCGGATGTAGCCCTGGGCCACGGCCTTGATCGGGTTGCCGTCCTTGAGACCATCTGCCACCAGCAGGGGACCGCCGGCCATCAGAGTGCCTTCCACGGCCTTGCCGCCCAGCTTGATGAAGTCGTTGGTGGCGACGCCGTGGGTCTGGTAGAGCCGGCCCTTGTAGCCCTTCTCCAGCAGGGTGGCCTGGGGCAGCACGGCGGGGCCGCCGGTGGCGGCGATGAAAATGGCGTCCGGTTTGGCGCTGATGAGTTTCAAGGCCTGGCCGATCACCGACTGGTCGGTGCGCACGAAGCGCTCGCTGGCCACCAGACGGATGCCCGCCTTCTCCGCCAGGGCGGCAAAGACCTTGTGCCAGTTCTCGCCGTAGGGGTCGTTGAAGCCGATGAAACCCACGCTCCTGACGCCGCTGGCCTGCATGTGGGCAATCACCGCCTCGGCGATGAGGTCGTCGTTCTGGGTGGTCTTGAACACCCACTTCTTCTTCTCGTCCATGGGCTGGACGATGGCCGAGGAACCCACGGTGGTGACCAGGGGCGTTTTCGCTTCGGCGACGAAATCGAGCATGGCCAGGGCGGCGGGGCTGGTGGTGGGGCCGATCAGGGCATCCACCTTGTGTTCGCCGATCAGCTTCTTCACCGCGGTGACCGCATTGGTGGGGTCGGAGGCGTCGTCGAGGACGATGTATTCCACCTTCTGCCCGCCGATTTCCGCCGGCAGCAGGGCCACGCTGTTCTTCTGGGGAATGCCCACCTGGGCGGTGACGCCGGTGGAGGAGGCGATGACGCCGATCCTCACCTGGGCCAGGGCCGGGCCGGCGATCAGGGATAGGGCGGCCAGGAGGGCGGCCGGCAAGCGGCGGAACGGGGCGGGGCGACGGGCTTTCATGGCGGGCAGGTCCGGGCAAATGGGGTGGCAGGACCGATTATAGCGGTGCCGGAGGCGGCCGCCGGCCATGGTAAAATCCGCCCCCTTATGGAACTGCACATCAACGGCGAAACCCGCCAATTTCCCGATCGCGACGCCGCCTTCACCGTGGCCGCCCTGGTGGCGGAACTGGGCCTGGCCGGCAAGCGCATCGCCGTGGAGCGCAACGGCGACATTGTGCCCCGCAGCCAGCACGGCGAGACCGCCCTGGCCGGCGGCGACCGCATCGAGATCGTCGTCGCCGTCGGCGGCGGCTAAGCCCGCCGCGCCGCCGGCGCTGCCCGCCGTCCTCCTTCGCCCAACCCCTTCCCGCCTGGAACCGAGCCCATGGAACAACTGACCATCGCTGGCAAGACCTACCGCTCCCGCCTCATCGTCGGCACCGGCAAGTACAAGGATTTCGCCGAGACCCGCCAGGCCATCGATGCCTCCGGCGCCGAAATGGTGACCGTGGCCATCCGCCGCACCAACATCGGCCAGGACCCGAACCAGCCCAACCTGCTGGATGCCCTGCCCCCCAGCCAGTTCACCATCCTGCCCAACACCGCCGGCTGCTATACCGCCGACGAAGCCGTGCGTACCCTGCGTCTGGCCCGGGAGCTGCTGGACGGCCACGCCCTGGTCAAGCTGGAAGTGCTGGGCGATCCCACCACCCTGTTCCCCAACATGCCGGAAACCCTCAAGGCCGCCGAAGTGCTGGTCAAGGAAGGCTTCCAGGTCATGGTGTACTGCGCCGACGACCCCATCCAGGCCAAGATGCTGGAAGAGATCGGCTGTGCCGCGGTGATGCCCCTGGCCTCCCTCATCGGCTCCGGCATGGGCATCCTCAATCCCTGGAACCTGCGCCTCATCATCGACAACGCCAAGGTGCCGGTGATCGTGGATGCCGGCGTGGGCACCGCCTCCGACGCCGCCATCGCCATGGAGCTGGGCTGCGACGGGGTGCTGATGAACACCGCCATCGCCCACGCCGGCAATCCGGTGCTCATGGCCAGCGCCATGAACAAGGCGGTGCAGGCCGGGCGCGAGGCCTTCCTCGCCGGCCGCATGCCGCGCAAGCTCTACTCCGCCGACCCCAGCTCCCCCACCACTGGGCTCATCGGCAAGAACTGAACATGGCCGCCGCTACCGTCCGTCCCCGCCTCGCGGCGCTCTCCCTGGCCCTGCTGCTGGCCCTGCCGGCCGCCCGGGCCGAGGAAGGCAGCAGCATTCTCATGCCGCCGCCGGACCCCAACCAGCCTTCCCTGCTGGAGCTGCTGCAGCGGGTGTTCACCCCGAGCGAGGATGGCGGCCTGGATGCGGCCAACCCCTGGACCACGCCCCGGGGCGTGGTGATCCCGCCACGCCCGGTGCAGAAGGTGACACCGGCGGAGGAAGAGGCTGCCGCCGCGCCGCCGCCCGCCCTGCCGGAAGCCGCTGCCGGCGAGGAGGCCGTGGCTCAGCCCCTGGGCGAGCCGGACTTCAGGGAGCAGCCCCTGGCACCGCTGCCGGCTCCGGCCGCCAGCGCGCCGTCGGCCGTTCCCACGGCGCCCGTAGCGGCGCCGGAAGACACAGCCAAGGCCGCTGCCGAGGCCGCCGCCCCGGCGACTCCGGCCGCCCCCGTCGTGGCTGCCCCGGCGGTGCCCCGCTTCCGCCCGGAGCGCCAGGGCTATGCCTTCGGCCATCCCCGCATCCTGGCCCAGCAAACCCTGTTCGGCCTTTCCCACGGCATTTCCCTGCTGGCCCGGGCCTGTTCCCTGCTGCCGGAAGAGGGCGAACTGGCCCGGGAAGCCTACGGCGCCTGGGAAGCCAGGAACCGGGTGCGCATCGAGCAGGCCGAATACGAGCTGGCCCGCTACTACTTCACGCCGCCGGCCGAGGAAGTGCGGCGCCTGGACCTGATCCAGGCCCTGCAGCTGAAGAGCGACCTGGGCCTGTCCACCGATGGTCCCGAACTGAAGGCCGCCTGCGCCACCTTGCCCGAAGCCCTGGCCAAGCCCCGCTACGACCTGGAAGCCCAATGGCTGCTCAAGGGCGATGTGGAGCGCCTGCGCCGGGCCACGGAAACCCGGGAACTGGTGAGCCAGTGCCGCCAGCAGACCGCCCCCGAGGCCGTGGAACGGCTCGACGCCGCCCTCGCCGCCTGGGAACAGGCCAACGCCGCCAGCGAAGCCGAGGCCCGGCAGCGCCTGGTGGCCGACATGGCCAGCCTGCCGGACCCCAAGCAGCCGGACCAGCCCGCCGACGGCGAAGCCCTGATGAAGACCTGGCAGGACGAGCTGCGCCGCGGTGTCGGCCGCCGTCTCGCCTACGGCGCCGCCGAGGCCTGCCCCGGCCTGGCCGATGCCCTGCCGGGCAAGGTCCACGCCCTGAACCACGCATTTGACGCTGAATGATCCACTGAAGGATGACCATGCAAGACCCGCAACGTGACGCCATCGACGGCGCTGACCTCCCGGCCGACTCCGCCGCGGACCAGGACAATCCCCTGGCCCAGCGCCACATCCGCAGCTTCGTCCTGCGCCAGGGCCGGGTCTCCAGCGCCCAGCTGCGCTATCTGGACGACATGATGCCGAAGATCGGCATCGAGCATCGTCCCCAGCTTCTCGACTTCGCCGCCACCTTCGGCCGCGAGGCCCCCACCGTGTTCGAGATCGGCTTCGGCATGGGCGAGACCTCGGCCAAGATCGCCGCCGTGCGCCCCGACACCAACTTCATCGAAGTGGAAGTGCACACCCCCGGCGTCGGCAGCCTGTGCAAGCTGGTGGCCGAAGGCAACCTCGGCAACATCCGCATCATCCAGCACGATGCCGTGGAAGTGCTGCGGGACATGATCCCCGAGAACTCCCTGGCCGGCGCCCACATCTACTTCCCCGACCCCTGGCCGAAGAAGCGCCACCACAAGCGTCGCCTGGTGCAGCCGCCCCTGATCGCCCTGCTCGCCTCCCGCCTGGCCCCCGGCGGCTACCTGCACTGCGCCACCGACTGGGAGGAATACGCCGTGCAGATGCTGGAAGTCCTCTCCGCCGAACCCCTTCTCGAAAACACCGTGGACAACAGCCACGGCGGCTTCGCCCCCCGCCCCGACTACCGCCCCCTGACCAAGTTCGAACAGCGCGGCATCCGTCTCGGTCATGGCGTGTGGGATGTGATCTTCCGCAGGAAGTAAGCCCGTTCTTCTCCGCCTGCCGGTCCTCGGCAGGCGGGAGCTGCACCACGTGACGACGTGCCTGGGCAAACCCCGTTTTGGCAGTGTCGCCGTCTCCTTCTCGCTCCCCTAGTCCTCCTCTCAGCATTTCTCCTCGTGCTCGTCTATTAGACGCAGCCGCCTGTCAGGCGGCGAAACGGGGCAGTCACGCCCCGATTTTCCACATGGTCTCTTCTGTATCTGTTCCAGGAGTGAGATCACCGATCTGGTGCTGCCTATCGGCGGTGGTAATGGGGAGCATGGGCGGCTTGGGGAAAGACCGGAGCATGACGTATGATTTTGTCGTCAGGAATGTCCGGTTTGTACGTGAGGAGAATTATGCGAATAAGTAATAAGGGAATGGAGTGCCGCATGGTTATTGGCTTTCCGCCTGTCCGGTATTCCAGCTTATTGGACACCCCGACGTTTTATTGGACGTACTTGTCGTCTACTACTAGTTAGAGAACATGACCACCACCGATTGGCTCATCCTCGCCCCAATCCTGCCGCTGAGCCCAGTGTTGGCAACTTGGTTTCTGCCCTGGGAACGCTGGTTACCTTGGAGCAACGTTCCAAAATTGGTTTCCGGGCCATATCTGTTTTACGGGGCATTTGTTGCCCATTGGTTCAAGGCTCCGGGTTGGGCTGTACTTGTTGTTTTCTTATGTGGGTTCTTGGTGTGCGTTTCCGGTCTGAAAGCCTATTTTGAGCATCGAGCGAAAAATATTCTCTAACATCCCGGTCAAGGCGCAGCCTACGGCTGCTAGGACGTCCCGCAAGCGGGCCGCCCCTTACCTTGAACGTTGGGCGTCATGAGAAATTTCGAAGTGCTACCACTCAAGGGTGTGGGCGAAGTCCGGTTTGGATCGTCACGCGAGGAAGTCATTCGTTTGCTTGGTCCATGGTCGTCCAGCGCCAAGAGGACTCCGCAGGCCGTTCATCCAAGTGATGGCTGGTTCAACAACGGATTGCAGGTCTATTACTCCGGTCAACAACCTTCCGCTGAGTACATCGAGTTGTCGTGTGGCTGCGGCCTTGAGGCAATCTGTTTTGGTTTGCCGGTGTTTTCTACACCTGCTTCAAAACTTATTGCACTTCTTCAGGACCATGCTCCGTTTGACACCACTGACCCGGAATTGGGTTTTAGCTACGTAGTCCCTTCGCTGGAACTGAGTCTTTGGCGTCCTGCAATCGAAGGGCAGTTCTTCTCCACCATCGGTGTCGGCACAAATGGCTACTATTCCCGGTAGCGTGACACCCAACAATTCCGTCAACCGGACCGCCAAAAAGCTGCGCTTTTTGGCGTCCGGTTACGTCCAACGTTCGACATGCTAGATAACCATAGTGTCTTTGTTGGGTTTAAAGCGCGTACCACCACAAGGAGTGACAATGTCAGCGATTGTTCCAGATGAAGTTACGGCTGGGTTGGTTGCCTTTCTTGACCATCAGGCATTACTTTCAGACAACCGAATTCGCTCGACAACACCACAGACCAAACCACGTCCTGGTCCATTCGTGTGCTTCCGTGTTGATAATGGTGAATCATGGTGGGCTCCAGTAACTACCCAACCAGCAACTGCCAAGAAAAGAAAGCGCCTTCTTCTGAAGTCCGAATGGAGAACAGGAACCCATCCCCAATGGCTAAATGTTGATCAGTACTTAAATGATGGTGCCAATATTTACGTTGGGCCTACCGACGCATTTTGTGCTGCGTCTGGGCAGGAAATATCAAATAGAAATACACGGTCACGACTAACCATCGATGGGGTTAACTCAGTAAATGCAGAGGTAGAGCGCCAACAGGCACGGCGCATTCAGCAGGTATAAAGATGTCGAACAAGACGCTCAAGCGGGACAAGCCAAATGCTGCGCATTTGACTTGTCCCTTAGCTCCACGTTATGAGTCATGACTGAATCCGAAGCGCTTTCCAAAATTGAATGGGCAGCAAAGTCGATGCCAAGCCCTTCCGAGGGGTGGCTTGAGTCGATTTCAATTCAACTTCAATACTGTGCTGACTTGCTTCAGGGCAAAGTCGGTTCTGAAAGGGTTGAAGAAATAAATATGGGTTACATGGCAGTCCGCGAATTCGATGGTTATGAGAAGGGAACCAAGGAATACGATCTAACTGAAGTCATCTGCGAAATTGACAGTTACATTAAGAACCGCTTCTTTAGCTATGCTCAGAAAGTGCGTCATGGTCTCCACAAACGCTCATAACGCCCAGCTCAATTCGCTCCGCCCAACCGTGGTGACTCATAACATTCCGGTCAAAGTCGCTCCCTCCGGTCGCTGGACGTCCCGCAAGCGGGCCGCCCTTTACCTGCAACGTTATGCGTCATGACTGAAAACACCTCAGCACACTGGGAACCGTACTTCGACGAAACGGAGGCAAAAGCCATTATTGGCAAACACCTTCTAGTCGGGGTCACACATAAAAATCACAACGACGAGGTTACCGGCCTTGAGCAATTTCACGGCGTAATCATCCGAGCCGGCCGAGAGGAAGGAATCATTGTTCGTTTAAGCGGCTCCGGCGAAGAACGGTGGGTTCCCCCCGATCTTTCGCGCCTCGAACCAGCCGCGCCAGGTCAATACAAACTCAAAGGTTCCGGCGAGATCGTCACAGACCCCGATCTGCTTTCCATGTGGACAGTCTATCCACCAAAGAACTCCGCTCAATGAGTAACCCGACGCATAACATCCCAGTCAAACCGCGCCTTGCAGGCGCTTGGATGTGCCGCAAGCGGCACGCCATTTACTTTGAACGTTATGCCTCTTAAGCGAATCGCCGACAGTTTCCGTACCTGGAAAAGCCGCCGTAGGTTGAGGCGATATGGCCTGCGCCCAGCGACGGAACATGACCTTGACTTCATCATGGAAGAGGTTGTAAAGGGCGCTAAACGGGGGCACTACGCCGCATCACTCATGGACCCAAATCAGGCCCGTGGATTTCGAGTCCAACTGCGGAATGTTATTCACAATTCCGTAATGGTTCGTTGGTCAGATCGTGGAGTTGAAGAAATTAGCGCCAAACTCTGGGTATATGGCTGCGATGGAGACGATCAAGTTGGTTACCTGCTTGTCTCAGAAAAAGTTGCGGGTAGTTTCGCCACCGATATCGAGCTGTACAAAGCCGGGGTAAGAGCAGATCGCAGGACAGAAGGTCACGGAAGAAGAATAGTTCAACTATTCACGGCCTTCTCACCAAAGAGCGTGAAGCTCTACGCCCGCTGTTTCGCTCCATCCGAAGGCATGTTTCATTTGCTCAAGGAAGTCGGCTTTACCCATTTCAACACCACAGCAGGTGGCACCAGAGAGCTTCAGCTATCAGAGGCATAACCCTGCGGTCAACACGGACGCTGCACGATAAAGCCGCGCAGCGCCGGTTAGCTTCCACGTTAGCCATCACATGATCGAGCACGCCGACTCTCTCGCTCGAAAGGTTGGTCGCATTGACGCGGCGCTCTTCTTCGCCATCTGGTCATGCGTTGGGCTTCTGTCAGCTACTCATCCCTGGGGCTCGCTTCCTGCCATTGTTTTCCTGCTCGTTCCCGCGTCTGCTCTCGTTGGCTGGCGCGGTGCAGTTTCTGCTCGGCTCATCCTGGCGGGTACCGCTTCGCTTCGGCGCGCGGTGATTGACGGTTTCTCTTGGGGCGCTGCCTTTGTGTTCGTCGTTTGGCTTTGGGGCAACGCCAGTTCAGCGTTTGCTGCGGGTGGGGTGTTGGATGGCCTGTATCCGCTTCAGTCAGAGTTTTGGTTTGCCGTTGCTGTCACGCTTGTGCCTGCACTCTGCATCGGCAGCGTTCTCGGCGCGCTGCATGGTGCTACGCTCTTCTATCTTAACCGTTGGCTCGTGAGGGCTAACCCTGCGGTCAACCGGGCCTGCGCGAAAAGCCGCGCAGGCCGTTCGCTTCCACGTTAGAGTGCTCAACTGGAACACGCCCAAAGTCTCCAACAAAAAAGGCGCGGATATCCGCGCCTTTTTTGTTGCTGCGAACATGCTGAGCGTCAGCCCCGGTCCAGGAAATCCTCCGCCATGCCTTCGAACCAGACGAAGTCTTCCTTGGCCAGGTTGACGTCGTGCTCGTGGTATTCCTTCACCGTCTGCACGATCTTGCCCTCGGCGTTGAACTTGTACTGGAAGTCCACCAGGATGGCCTCGATGGGGTTGCCGTTGACGAACATGTAGCACAGGTTGTCCGGCAGCAGCTTGTCGAAGTCCTTGCCCTGCATGCGGTTCACGATCTGGCGGGCGGCGATGCGGCCCAGGCGGTTGGCCACGTGGCCGCTCTTGGGGTACCAGCCGAACAGTTCCGAGGCCTTGCCCACGGCGTCGCCGATGATCCACACATTGGGGTCCTTGGCGCTGTGCAGGCCCACGTTGTGCTGGTCGGCCCAGCCGGTGGCCTGGCCCTTGTCGTCCTGGCCGATGAGGTCGGCCATCCATACCAGGTCGCCGGCCCGGTGAGGCGCCATGAGGATGGCGTCCTCGAACTTGAAGTCGCCGGCGGCGGTCTTCACCTGCTTGTTGTAGGGGTCCACCTCCTTCACCGTGGCGTTGGGCACGTACAGCACCTGGTCCTTGTACAGCTCGTCGAAGGCCTGCTTGAAGCCGATGCCGATGGGGGCGGGGGCGGGCTTGGGGTCCAGTAGGACGATACGGCCGGGAATCTTGTGCTGCTTCAGGTGCCAGGCCATCATGCACACCCGCTCGTAGGGGGAGGGCGGGCAGCGGTGGGGCGGGGGCGGCAGCACGGTGACGAAGTCGCCGCCCTTGAAGCTGTGCAGCTTCTTCTTCAGGGTGATGTGCTCGGCGCTGGGGATGTAGGCCGCCGGGTAGTTGGCCTTGGTGTAGTTGATGGTCTTGCGGTCGTCGCCGAACCAGGCTTCGTACTGGTAGCGGATGCCGGGGGCCAGCACCAGGTAGTCGTAGCCGATGGCGCCCTGGCCGGTGATGACCTTCTTCTTGTCCCGCTCGATGCCGACGATCTCGGACTGCAGGAACTGGTAGCCGAATTTCTTCGCCACGGTCAGGTAGTCGTGCACCAGCAGGTCGGTGCCGACGATGTCCACCAGCCACTTGTTGCTCATGGGACAGGACCAGAACACCGGGTTGCGTTCGATCAGCACCACTTCGACGGACGGGTCCAGCTTGCGCAGGTAGCGGGCCACGGTGAGGCCGCCCCAGCCGCCGCCGCAGACGACGACGCGCTTGCCCTTGGGCGGCGGCAGCAGTTCGGCGCCGAGGGAGGGCAACACCAGGTTGCCGGCATGGGCCCGGGAGACGACACCTGCGCCCAGGGCGCCGGCAGTCGCCAGGAAGTTACGACGGGAAAAGGACATGACAGACTCCCCAAAACAAAGCCGCCGCGATGGGGATGGCACCGCAGCTTAAAAGCGGCCTGGCCGCTGAAAAATGGTGGCGGTACACCGACCGCCGGGGCGGAGGATAGCCTCGGGGAGGCGGCGTCGCAATGGGGAGGGGAAAACGGGCTGGCCCGACGGCGGTCGAAGCGGGGAGGGCGGCCGGTGGCCGGCGCCCTCCCGCCTCTTACTTCGGTTCGATCTGCCGCAGGTAGAGGCCTACCGAGAGCTGGGCGCCGAGCCAGCCGAGGAGGGCGCCGACGCCGAGCAGCAGCAGGGAGTGGTCGAGGCCCAGGCCGTGCAGGCGGAAGGCGGTGGCGTAGAGGCTGGCCAGCTGGCTGACCGGCCCGGAGAGGACGGCCACGGCGGCGCTGACCAGGAGCATGGCGATGAGACCGCCGAGGATGCCCTGGAGGGCGCCGAAGTAGTAGTAGGGGCGGCGGATGAAACCGTCGGTGGCGCCGATCAGCTTGGCCACTTCGATTTCGTCGGCCTGGGCCAGGATTTGCAGGCGGATGGTGTTGAAGGTGACAGCCACCAGGGCGGCGGCGAAGGCGGCGGCCAGCAGCAGCACGGCCAGCCGGCCGAGGCGCAGGAAGGCGTCGAAACGCTTGATCCAGGCTGAATCCAGCTGCACGTGGGCCACCTTTGGCCAGGCCGAGAGGGTCTTGGCCAGGGCTTCCAGCTGTTCCGGCGCAGCGTTGCGCGGTTCCACGATGAAGGCGTCGGGCAGGGGATTGCGCGGCAGGCTGGCCACCAGTTCGGCCATGCCGGCGGTGCCCTGGAGGCGCTTCAGGGCGTCTTCCCGGGGCACGAAGACGATGCTGCCGGAGACCTCCTGGCGCAGGCGGGATTCCATCTCCGTGGCCTCCTTGCGGCTGGCCTCGGGGCTGAGGAAGACGCTGATCTGCTGGGTGCTGGCGACGCCGGCGGCGGCCTGGCGCAGGTTGTCCAGGACCACCACGCCGGCGGCGGGCAGAGTCAGGGCGATGCCGATCACCAGCAGGGACAGCACGGTGTTGAGGGGCGAGGCGGCAAGCCGCTGCCAGGCGCCCTGGAGGGCCGACAGGTGTTGGGTGAGCCAGGCGTTCATGCTTGTCCTTCCGGGCGTTCGCCGGGGGCCCGCACCTGGCCGTGTTCGACCCACAGGACCCGGGGATTCAGGTGGCGCACCCACTGGGTGTCGTGGGTGGCGAGGATGACGGTGACGCCGACCTGGTGGAAGGCCTTGAACAGCTCCATCACTTCGCCGGCGGAATCCGTGTCCAGGTTGGCCGTGGGCTCGTCGGCAAGGAGGATGGCGGGTCGGTTCACCACCGCCCGGGCGATGGCCAGGCGTTGTTGCTCGCCGCCAGAGAGGGCGATGGGATTGGCCTTCTCCCGTTCCAGCAGGCCCACCTTGTCCAGGGCCGCCCGGGCACGCTTGCCGGCTTCCTTGGGGGAGAGGCCGACGATGGCCAGGGGCAGCAGCACGTTGTCGAGCACGGTGCGGTCGAAGAGCAGCTTCTGGTCCTGGAAGACCAGGCCGAAGTTGCGCCGCACGTAGGGAATGGCGCTCTTGCGCAGGGCCGCCAGGTTCTGCCCGTTCACCACCACGCTGCCCGAGGTGGGGCGCTCGATGGCGGCGGCCAGCTTGCACAGGGTGGTCTTGCCGGCGCCGGAGTGGCCGGTGATGAAGACCAGCTCCCCCGCCTCGATGTCGAAACTCACACCCCGCAGGGCTTCGTAGCCGGTGGGGTAGCGCTTGTGTACCGCGGAGAAGGAGATCATGACGGTCCTGGTTTAGTCGCCGAAGAGGGCGTCCACGAAGTCCCGGGCGACGAAGGGGCGCAGGTCGTCGATGCCTTCGCCGACGCCGATGAAGCGCACCGGCTTGGGACACTGGCGGGCGATGGCGGCGATGACGCCGCCCTTGGCGGTGCCGTCCAGCTTGGTCAGCACCAGGCCGGTGACGTTGATGGACTTGTCGAAGGCCTTCACCTGGGCCAGGGCGTTCTGGCCGATGTTGGCATCCAGCACCAGCATCACCTCGTGGGGGCCGGTGGGGTCGGCCTTCTGGATCACCCGGCGCACCTTGGCGATCTCTTCCATGAGGTGCAGCTGGGTGGGCAGGCGGCCGGCGGTGTCAGCCAGCACCACGTCGATGCCCCGGGCCTTGGCGGCGGCGATGGCATCGAAGACCACGGCCGCCGGGTCGCCGGATTCCTGGGCGATGACCGTGACGTTGTTGCGCTCGCCCCAGGTCATCAGCTGTTCCCGGGCAGCGGCGCGGAAGGTGTCGCCGGCGGCCAGCAGCACGCTCTTGCCCTGGCCCTGGAAGTACTTGGCCAGCTTGCCGATGGAGGTGGTCTTGCCGGCGCCGTTGACCCCGGCAATCATGATCACGAAGGGCTTGTGGCTATCCACCTGCAGGGGCGCTTCCAGGGGCGCCAGCATCTGGGCCAGGGTGTCGGCCAGGGCCTGCTGGATGGCGGCGGCGCCTTCCAGCTTGTCCTGCTTGGCGCGGCGCTTCAGTTCGTCGAGCAGGTGCATGGTGGCGTCCATGCCCACGTCGCTGGTCAGCAACAGGGTCTCCAGTTCTTCCAGCAGTTCGTCGTCCACCTTGCCTCGGGCAAAGACGGACTTGAGCTTGCCGCCAAGCTGGGAGCGGGTGCGGGAGAGGCCGGCGAAAAGGCGCTCGCGCCAGGAGAGCGGCTTGTCCAGGGGCTCCGGCACCGGCGCCACGGCGGCTGCGGTGGCGGGCGTGGCGTCCTGGTCTTTGTCGGATTTTTTCAAGAAACCAAACATGCGGGGTTCCGTTCTAAGTTCGTTCCCGGGCTGTCAGGGCTGACAGGGGGAGGGCGGCTCGGTAAGATGCGCCGCAGGAAAATCCGAATTTTAGCCCAAGCGTCCCCCGAGGACGTTGCCGAATTCGCCCGTTCATGGCCCTGCGGGGCATTTCATTTCGGAAGCGAACCATGATCCCCAGAAAATCGAGACTCCTGGCCCTGCTGCTGGGCCTGCTCCCCATTGGCGCCGTCCTGGCCAATCCCTATGAAACCACCCTGAAGAACGGCCTCAAGGTCATCGTCAAGGAAGACCGGCGTGCCCCCACGGCGGTGCACATGGTCTGGTACAAGGTGGGCAGCATGGACGAGGTGGACGGCACCTCCGGCGTCGCCCATGCCCTGGAGCACATGATGTTCAAGGGCACGCCCAAGGTCGGCCCGGGCGAGTTCAACAAGCGGGTGGCGGCCGCTGGCGGCCGCGACAACGCCTTCACCAACTACGACTACACCGCCTACTTCCAGCAGATTCCCAAGCAGAAGCTGCCCGAGATGATGGCCCTGGAGGCGGACCGCATGGGCCACCTGACCCTGGACCCGAAGGAATTCGCCAAGGAAATCCAGGTGATCATGGAAGAGCGGCGCATGCGCACCGACGACAATCCCCAGTCCCTGCTGTTCGAGGCCCTCAATGCCGTGGCCTACTCGGCCCATCCCTACCGCCGGCCGGTGATCGGCTGGATGGCGGACCTGGAGCAGATGACCGCCGCCGACCTGCGCCACTGGTACCAGCAGTGGTACGTGCCCAACAACGCCACCCTGGTGGTGGTGGGCGACGTGGACCACGAGGCCGTCTTCCGCCAGGCGGAAAAGACCTACGGCCAGCTCAAGCCCCGCGCCCTGCCGGCGCGCAAGCCCATTGCCGAGGCGCCCCAGAAGGGCATTCGCCGCGTCACCGTGAAGGGCCCGGCGGAACTGCCCCAGGTGCTGCTGGCCTGGAAGGCGCCGACCCTGCGCGACGTGAACAAGGACAGCGACCCCTACGCCCTGGAAATGCTCGGTGCCGTGCTGGACGGCCACGACGGCGCCCGCCTCACCCAGCACCTGGTGAAGGACCAGCGTCTGGCCCAGTCCGTGGGCTCGGGTTACGACAACAGCAGCCGCGGCCCCTCCCTCTTCCTCATGCTGGGCACGCCCGCCGAGGGCCATACCCCGGCCGAGCTGGAGGCCGCCCTCAAGGCCGAAGTGGCGCGCATTGCCGCCGACGGCGTCAGTGAGGAAGAACTGAAGCGGGCCCGCGCCCAGCTGGTGGCGAGCCAGGTGTACAAGCGGGATTCCATGTTCGCCCAGGCCATGGAGATCGGCCAGATGGAAATCGTCGGCCTCTCCTACAAGTCCGTGGAGCGCATGATCGAAAAGCTCCAGGCCGTCACCGCTGCCGACGTGCAGCGGGTGGCGAAGCAGTATTTCAACGACGACAGCCTCACCGTGGGCCTGCTGGAACCCCAGCCCCTGGCCGATGCTCCCCGCCGCCGCGCCCCCGCCGGCGTGCGCCACTGATCGAGGAGACCATGATGCGACTGCCTAATTTCCTGCTTTTTGCCGCCGCCCTGCTGGGCTCTGCCGCCCAGGCCGGGGTCACCATCGAGCACTGGACCGCCCCCTCCGGCGCCCGGGTCTATTTCGTCGAAAACCATGCCCTGCCCATCGTGGACGTGCAGGTGGACTTTGCCGCCGGCAGCTCCCGGGACCCGGCCGGCAAGTCGGGCCTGGCCGGCTTCACCCACGGCCTGCTCGACGGCGGTGCCGGCGACCTGGACGAGACCGCCATTTCCAACCGCCTGGCCGACCTGGGCGCCAACCTGGGCGGCGGTGCCGACCAGGACCGGGCCAGCCTGAGCCTGCGCACCCTGGCGGCCCGGGAAACCCGGGATGACGCCCTGGAGATCATGCGCCTGGTGCTGCAGCAGCCCCGCTTCCCCGAGGCGGTGCTGCAGCGGGAGCAGGTGCGCGCCGTGGCCGGCCTGCGGGACGCCCTGACCAAGCCCGAGGTGCTGGCCAGCCGGACCTTCTGGCAGGCCCTCTATCCGGACCATCCCTATGGCCGGGTATCCACCCCCGAGTCCCTGGAAAGCCTGACCCGGGCCGATGTGGAGGCCTTCTGGCGCGCCAACTACAACGCCGCCAAGGCCAGCGTCACCCTGGTGGGCGACCTCTCCCGCAGCGAGGCCGAGGCCATTGCCGAGAAGCTGACGGCCGGTCTGCCCGCCGGTGGCCCGGCTGCCCCCATCCCGGCGGCCAGCCTGCCCCAGGGGCGGGTGGTGTCAGTGCCCCATCCGGCCACCCAGTCCCATCTCCTGCTCGGCCTGCCCGCCATTCCCCGGGGCGATCCGGACTTCTACGCCCTGCAGGTGGGCAACTACGTCCTTGGCGGCGGCGGCTTCGTTTCCCGCCTGCTCAAGGAGGTACGCGATGCCCGGGGCTACGCCTACAGCACCTACAGCTATTTCGCCCCCATGGTGGCCCGGGGTCCCTTCCAGATCGGCCTACAGACCAAGCGGGCCCAGGCCGGCGACGCCCTCAAGGTGGTCAATGAGGTGCTGCAGGACTTCCTCGCCAAGGGCGTCACCGAGAAGGAGCTGAAGGCGGCCAAGGACAACATGGTCGGCAGCTTCCCCCTGCGCCTGGACAGCAACCGCAAGCTGCTCGACAACGTGGCGGTGATCGGCTTCTACGGCCTGCCCCTGGACTACCTGGACACCTACGCCGCCAAGGTGGAGAAGGTCAGCGCCGCCGACATCAAGGCCGCCTTCCAGCGCCACGTGCTGCCCCAGCACCTGGTGACGGTCAAGGTGGCTGCCGACTGATGGCCCGCCCCGGACCGCAGCCGGCCGGCCGGGCCGGCGCCGCCCGGTCCCGGGCGGGCAACAACGTGGTGCGCATCATCGGCGGCGAGTGGCGCCGCCGGGTGCTGTCCTTCCCTGACGGCGAAGGCCTGCGGCCGACGCCGGACCGGGTGCGGGAAACTCTCTTCAACTGGCTGGGCCAGGACCTGACGGGCTGGAACTGCCTGGATCTCTTTGCCGGCAGCGGCGCCCTGGGTTTCGAGGCGGCCTCCCGCGGAGCCGCCCGCTCCGTCCTGGTGGAGCGCTCGCCCAAGGCCTTTGCCGCCCTGAAAGACAACGCTGCCCTGCTGCAAGGGGAAAATTTGCAGATAATCCGGGAAGATGCGCTAAAATTCGTCGCCTCTACGGAGCTGCGTTTCGATCTGGTGTTCCTCGATCCGCCCTACCATCTCGGTTGGCTGGAAAAACTGGAACCCCTCCTGTCCCGGGTGCTGAAGGAAGACGGCGTGATTTACGCCGAAGCGGAAAAGCCCCTGGAAAGCCTGGGCGACTGGGCCACAGTGAAGCGCGGCAAGGCCGGGCAGGTCTTCTACCACCTTATGGCGCGGAACAATGCCGATGCTGAATAACCGACTGGCGATCTACCCGGGAACCTTCGACCCCCTGACCAAGGGGCACGAGGATCTGGTCCGGCGTGCCTCCAGCCTGTTCGACCGGGTCATCGTGGCCGTGGCCGACAGCCCGAACAAACGCCCGTTCTTCGGCCTGGAAGACCGGGTCGCCATGGCCCAGGAAATCCTGGCGCCCTATGGCAACGTGGAAGTGAAAGGTTTTTCCTGCCTGCTGATGGATTTCCTCCACCAGCAAGGCGCCAAGGTCATCATCCGCGGTTTGCGGGCGGTGTCCGACTTTGAATACGAATTCCAGATGGCGGGGATGAACCGTAATCTGTATCCCGAGGTCGAAACAGTATTCCTGACGCCTGGGGAGCAGTACATGTTCATTTCCGCCACCATGGTGCGCGAGATCGCCCGGTTGGGGGGGGATGTCAGCAAGTTCGTCCAGCCGGTCGTGGAGAAGCGGCTGGCGGCGAAAAAAGTCTCCGAACTATCTTGAATGAAGGAAAGCAGCTATGGCTTTGATGATTACCGACGAATGCATCAACTGTGACGTGTGCGAGCCGGAGTGCCCCAACGAGGCCATCTCCCAGGGCGAAGAGATCTATCAGATCGACCCCAGCAAGTGCACCGAGTGCGTCGGCCACTACGACACCCCCCAGTGCGTTGAAGTGTGCCCGGTGGATTGCATCCCCAAGAACCCGGACGTGGTCGAAAGCGAAGACCAGCTGTGGAGCAAGTACGAGAAGCTGACCGGCAACAAGCGCGCCTGAGTCTTCTCCGGGCCGGCAACGGCTCCAATAAAAAAGCCACGGCATGCCGTGGCTTTTTTATTGTCCGCACGGCGTGCGTCAGGCGGCGGCCTGGAGGCCTTCCCCCTGGGGGTGCAGCAGGGCCTGGAGATCGTTGCCAAGGGTCTGCAGGGTGTCGATCTGGGCCAGCAGGGCGGCTTCCATGTGGTTCAGTTCGCCGATGCGGTCTTCCAGGGTGTCGGTGGCCTGGTGGATGCGCTTGATGCTCTCCAGACGGCGCTTCAGCTGGATCTGGTGTTCCCGCACCTGGGTCTCCATGGGGGCCATGACTGCCTTCAGCCAGATTTCCACGTCCCGGTTGGCGTGCTCGAAGGCGCGGCGCACCTGCACCGCCACTTCCTCGAAGAACTTCTGGGTGACGTTGCCCTTCTCGTGGGTCAGCAGCTGGAACATGGTGTTGAGGTGGGTGTTGCACCACTGTTCCAGGCGCTCCAGCTCCTTCTCGTAGCGCAGCAGGTTGAACTGGGTCGGCGAACCCAGCTTGAGCCCGTGCTCGACGCTGAACTTCTTGTAGATGGCCTCCATCATGGAGAGGATTTCACCGATCTCCTTGCCGGACTTCTGCACGTTCTCCTTGGAGGTGCGGAAGAAGCGGTCCATGGCCGCGGACAGGCCCCGGGAGAAGGTGGCCGCCTGCATGGCGTCCCGGGTCTCGTGGGTGAGGCTGCGCAGGGCGTCCAGGCCCAGATGGGCAAAGAGATTGTTGGTCAGGGTGGAGAAGACGCTGCGCACGGCGTAATAGCGCTGCAGGCCCGATTCGAACTCTTCCTTCTCGGTCTTGATCTTGGCCATCATGTATTCCACGACGCCCTTGTTCTTGCCCTTCAGCTCGGTCAGTTCGGTCAGCTGTTCCTTCAGGCCCCGCATGCGGGAGTCCAGCAGGGCGCGCATGCGGGCGTGCAGTTCGCCGAACTCGGCCTCGGTGTTGTCGCGCACGATGTCCTGCTTGGCCGGGATCAGCTCCTCGGAGAGGGCCCGTTCCAGTTCCGGCAGGCGGGAGCGCTGCAGCAGGGCGTCGTCGCCGTTGATCTTGGCCACCAGGGCCTTTTGGGCGGAGACGGGGAACACCTGCTCCTGGGGCAGGCCCAGGATGGAGGCGCAGCTGTCGGCCTGGCGGGCGATTTCGGCCTGGATCTCGGCCTCGCTCTTGAGCTCGTCCCAGAGGCCGTCGATCTTGTTGAGCACCGCCAGGCGGCCCCGCTTGCGGTTGCCGCCGGCGCCGATGTTGTCCTTCCAGATGGCCAGGTCGGACTGGGTGACGCCGGTGTCGGCGGCCAGGATGAAGAGCACGGCGTGGGCGTTGGGCAGCAGGGACAGGGTCAGTTCCGGCTCGGCGCCGATGGCATTGAGGCCCGGGGTGTCCAGGATCACCAGGCCCTGTTGCAGCAGGGGATGGGGGAAGTTGATGACGGCATGGCGCCAGCGGGGGATTTCCACCAGGCCGTCCTCGCCGATGCGGTAGGTGGCGGCCTCGTCGTCGCCGACGGGAAAGCCCAGCTTCTCCGCCGTGTCCCGGTCCACCCGCACCACTTCGCTGACGTGGCGCAGGGTGTCCTGCATGGCTTCCGGGGAGTCCACGTTGAGGGGCACGGTCTCCCACTCGTTGGGGAAGCGCTTGTATTCGGAAATGCCGGCATTGGTGGCCCGGGTGTGGATGGGCAGCAGCTCGATGCAGGAGGGTTTGTCGGCATCGAACAGCAGCTCCGTCGGGCACATGGTGGTACGGCCGGCGGAAGAGGGCAGCATGCGGTTGCCGTAGTCGGCGAAGAAGATGGCGTTGATCAGTTCCGACTTGCCCCGGGAGAACTCGGCGACGAAGGCCACGTTGAGGCGGTCTTCCTTGAGGCGCTCGAGCAGCTGGGTCAGGCGCAGGTCGCTCTGGGCATCGCCCAGTTCATTGTCCGCCAGCCAGGCGCGGAAGTGCTCGATGCACTCCGACAGCTGCGTCCGCCATTGGCTGTAGGCGGCGAAGTTCTGGGCAAGGGTATTCGGCATGGCGACACCGGCGACAAAAAGGGAGAGGCTACTCTACCCCACAATGCCAAATGGAATCAACGCGCTGGCGCCGCTTGTGCCAGCACTGGTTGAAATGGGGCGACGGACGGTCGCCGGGGCCGTCAGCGCTGGCAGCGGGGGCAGTAGAAAGTGCTGCGTCCGCCCTGGGTGATGCGGCGGATGGGGCCGCCGCAGACCTGGCAGGGTTCTCCTTCCCGGTCGTAGACGGCGACGATGAGCTGGAAGCTGCCGGCGCCGCCGTCGCTATGCACGTAGTCGCGCACGCTGCTGCCGCCGGCGGCGATGGATTCCGCCAGCACCTCCCGCACCGTGGCCGCCAGCCTGTCGCAGCGCTGGCGGCTGAGGCGGCAGGCCGGCGTCAGGGGTGAAATGCGGGACCGGAAGAGGCTTTCCGCCGCATAGATGTTGCCGACGCCGACGATGCTGTGGGCGTCCATCAGCACCTGCTTGATGGGGGCCTGGCGCCGCCGCAGGGCCTGGTGCAGCCAGGCGCCGTCGAAGGCGTCGCTAAGCGGCTCGACGCCCAGGGGCGCCAGCAGGGGGTGGTCGAGCACGGTGGGGCCGTCCACCCACAGCAGGGTGCCGAAGCGGCGCGGGTCCCGGTAGCGCAGGGTGCGGCCGGGAAAATGCAGGTCCACGTGATCGTGCTTGCCCGGCGGCGTGCCGGGCGGGACCAGGCGCAGGCTGCCGGACATGCCCAGGTGCAGGATGATCCAGCCGCCGCCCCCATCGCTCTCGAAGTCGAAGAGCAGGTACTTGCCGCGCCGCTCCACCCGCTTCAGGCAGCGGCCCACGGGGCGTTCGACCAGGGTCGGCGACAGTTCGTGACGCAGGCGCGGAGCCCGCAGGCTGACGCCCTGCAGTACCTGGCCGGGCAGGTAGGGCAGGAGGCCGAGGCGGCTGACTTCGACTTCGGGGAGTTCGGGCATGGCGAAAAGTGGATGAATGAGCGGATGTATGGATTGGTAAAGTGTTGCGAGCGGATGTAAGCGGCACGGCCGCCCGCTTGTGGCGCCCTGGAAAACTGCCTAACATGCGGCACTAATCTTAAGCGAAAGCTTCTAACGCGGTCTCCTCCCCGGTGACTGACACTGCCATGAAAATGATCCCCCTCGCTGTCCTGGTCGCCGCCCTGGCCGCCAATGGTGTCCTTGCCGCCGATGCCGCCCCCGCCCCCGTGGCCAAATCCCGGGCGGCCAAGGCCGAGCGGGCGCCCCGGGCTCCGGCGGCCGTGCCCACCTCTGCGGCCGAGCTTCCGGCCGGCCAGGTGGCGTACCAGGTGCTGCTGGCGGAAATCTCCCTGCGCCGGGGCTACGGCGACCTGGCCCTGTCCGTGTACGCGGAACTGGCCCTGCGCAGCCGGGACCCCCAGGTGCTGGCCCGGGCCATAGAGGTGGCGGGCTTTGCCCGGCGCATGGACCTGGCCCATGAACTGGCCCAGCTGTGGGTGGAAACGGAACCCGAGTCGGTGGCGGCCCGCCAGACCCTGGTGGGGGTGCTGATCGTCCTCAACCGCCTGGACGACCTGGTGCCCCACTTGAGCAAGCTGTTGGAGCAGGACAAGGACAACCTGGGCGACAACCTCAGCCGCCTCAACCGCATGCTGGTCCGCCAGCCGGACAAGAGCGCCGTGCTGCGTCTGGTGCAGCGGGTCACCCAGCCCTACCAGGGCGTGGCCGAGGCCCACTTTGCCGTGGCCCAGGCCGCCCTGGCCGCAGGCGACCGTCCCCTGGCCCAGGAGTCGGTGCGCCGGGCCCAGGAGCTGCGTCCCGAATGGGAAATGCCGGTGCTGCTGGAGGCCCAGATCGTCTCCGCCGAAGCGCCGGCCAAGGTGGTGCCCCTGCTGGAGCGTTATCTGAGCCGCCATCCCAACGCCAAGGACGTGCGCCTGCACCTGGCCCGGGCCTATGTGGGCGACAAGCGCTTCAGCGATGCCAGCGCCGAGTTCCGCCGCCTGCTGCGGGACTTCCCCAACAGCGTCGAAGTGGTCTATCCGGTGGCCATCCTGGCTCTGCAGCAGAACGACCTGGACACCGCCGAGACCCAGCTCAAGCACCTGCTGGAGCTGGAGTTCGGCGACCGCAACCTGGTCAATTACTACCTGGGCCAGGTCATGGAGGCGCGCAAGAACGAGGCCGCTGCCATCGACTACTACGGCCAGGTCGGCCTCAGCGAGCCCTTCCTCAACGCCCGCAACCGCCAGGCCCTGCTGCTGGCCCGGGCCGGCAAGCTGGACGAGGCGCGGCAGGTGCTGCAGCAGACCGCCACCATGCATCCCACCGAGCGGGTTGCCCTGGGCCAGTCCGAAGCCCAGTTGCTGCGCGACGCCAAGCGTTACGCCGAGGCCCTGGATGTGCTGGAGCGCCTGCTCAAGAGCAACCCGGGCAATGCGGAACTGCTCTACGACTCCGCCCTGGTGGCCGACCGTCTCGACAAGGTGGCCCTGGTGGAGGAGCGCCTGCGCCAGGTGATTGCTTTGCAGCCCGAGAACGCCCATGCCTACAACGCCCTGGGCTACACCTTCGCCGAGCGCAACATGCGCCTGGACGAAGCCCGGGAACTGGTGGCCCGGGCCCTGGCCCTGCTGCCGGACGACGCCTTCATCATCGACAGCATGGGCTGGGTGCTCTATCGCCAGGGCGACCTGGCCGGTGCCCTGATCCAGCTGCAGAAGGCCTACGGCCTGCGCCAGGACCCGGAAATCGCCGCCCACATGGGCGAGGTGCTGTGGGGCCTGGGGCGCCAGGACGAGGCCCGCCGCGTGCTGCGCGAAGCCGCCAGGAAAGACCCGGACAACGAAGCCCTGGCCGCCGCCGTCAAGAAATTCCAGCCCTGATCCGTGGTCGCCGCATTTCTCCGTTTTGGCGCCGCAGCCCTCCTGGTCCTGCTCGCCGCCTGCAGCACCGTGCCGGAGCGCTATGCCGTGCCTGCCGTGGCGCGGGAGGCCTTGCAGTCCTTCCAGATCGAGGGGCGTTTTTCCCTGCGCTACGAACAGGCCAGCTACTCCGGCAAGATCGCCTGGCGCCACGCCCCTGAAGGCGACGATATCTTCCTCATGAATCCCTTCGGCCAGGGAGCGGCGGAAATCAACCGCCGTCCCGGTGCCGCCCGCCTGGTGACTGCCGATCAGAAGGAGTTCCAGGCTGCCGATGCGGATCAGCTGGTGGCAGACGTGCTGGGCTATCCGCTGCCGGTGGCCGGCATGGGCGAATGGCTGCTGGCCCGCGCCACCCCGGCAGGGGTGGCGGAGCGCGACGGCGCCGGCCGCCTGCTGCGCCTGCAGGAGGCGGGCTGGAGCATCGACTACGACTATGGCGACAACCCCAGTCCCCAGGCCCTGCCGGTGCGGCTGACGGCCCGCCGGGGCGAAGCCCTGGAGCTGAAGTTGCGCATCGACGACTGGAGCGCCCAATGAACCCGGCCTGGACCTGGGACAGCGCCTACCCGGCGCCGGCCAAGCTCAATCTCTTCCTGCACGTGGTGGGCCGCCGTGCCGACGGCTATCACCTGCTGCAGACCCTGTTCCGTTTCGTCGATTACGGCGACACCCTGCACTTCGCACCCCGGGAGGACGGCCAGGTGCGCCTGCTCAATCCCCTGCCCGGGGTGCCGCAGGAGAGCGACCTGACCGTGCGGGCCGCCCGTCTCCTGCAGCAGGCGGCCAACTGCACCCGCGGGGCGGATATCCGCCTGGAGAAGCGGCTGCCCATGGGCGGCGGCCTGGGCGGCGGCAGTTCCGACGCCGCCACCGTGCTGCTGGCCCTCAACCACCTGTGGCAACTGGGCCTGTCCCGGGAACGGTTGCAGGCCCTGGGCCTGACCCTGGGGGCCGATGTGCCGGTCTTCATCTTCGGCCGCACCGCCTTCGCCGAGGGCGTGGGCGAGGCGCTGCAGGCCGTGCCGGCGGCGCCGGCCTGGTATCTGGTGCTGCAGCCGCCGGTGGCGGTGCCCACCGTGGACATCTTCCGGGCTCCCGAGCTGAAGCGGGACACGCCGGTCATGGCGGCGGCCGATTGGCGGCCCGGCCTGGGCGGCAACGACCTGGAGCCGGTGGCCTGCGCCCGCTTTCCCGAGGTGGCGCGGCACCTGGCATGGCTGCAGCATTTCGGCCGGGCCCGCATGAGCGGCTCCGGGGCCTGCGTCTTTGCCGAATTCCCGGACCAGGCCGGGGCCGAGGCGGCCCTGGCCCAGCTGCCGCCCGACATGCGGGGCTGGGTGGCGCCAGGGCTGGACAGCCACCCCCTGTACGGACTGTTGCCCTAGGGTGGCCGGGTGGGTGGCGAAGTTTTTTGGCAAAAGATTTGCCCGCCCGAAATTTTTTGTGTAATATCCGCGCCTCGCTAGTCACGCAGCGCAACGCAGGTTGCGGGACAGGCACAGATTTCCAGTCGCTGGCGGCAGCAGTTCTGATGTCCGGCAGCGCCAAACCGGTTACTGGGGAGTCGCCAAGTTGGTTAAGGCACCGGATTTTGATTCCGGCATGCGAAGGTTCGAATCCTTCCTCCCCAGCCAATAATTCCGAGACAACGGGCAGGTACATACCTGCCCGTATTGCATTTCTGGGGGCGCCCCTATGGCTTTCAATAGCCTGATGGTCTTTACCGGCAACGCTAATCCCAAGTTGGCTGCCGACGTGGTTTCCCGCCTGGGCCGCCGTCCCCTGGGACGTGCCAGCGTAGGCCGCTTCTCCGACGGGGAAGTGAGCGTGGAAATCGAAGAGCACGTGCGTGGTCACGACGTCTTCATCCTGCAGTCCACCTGCGCCCCCTCCAACGATACCCTGATGGAACTGCTGGTGATGGTGGATGCGCTGAAGCGCGCCTCCGCCGGTCGCATCACCGCCGCCATCCCCTATTTCGGCTACGCCCGCCAGGATCGCCGTTCCCGTTCTTCCCGGGTGCCCATCGCCGCCAAGCTGGTGGCCGACCTGCTGACCGCCGCCGGCGTGGACCGGGTCCTCACCATGGACCTGCATGCCGAGCAGATCCAGGGCTTCTTCGATATCCCGGTGGATAACGTCTACGCCCTGCCGATCCTGCTGGAAGACATCCAGAAGCAGAACCACGAAAACCTGCTGGTGGTCTCCCCCGACCACGGCGGCGTGGTCCGCGCCCGTTCCCTGGCCAAGCGCCTGGAGTGCGACCTGGCCATCATCGACAAGCGTCGTCCCAAGGCCAACGTCTCCGAGGTGATGAACATCATCGGCGAAGTGGACGGCCGCACCTGCATCATCATGGACGACATCGTCGACACCGCCGGCACCCTGTGCAAGGCCGCCTCCGCCCTCAAGGCCAACGGCGCCCAGAAGGTGGTGGCCTACTGTACCCACCCGGTGCTGTCCGGCGCCGCCGTGGAGCGGGTCAATTCCTCCGACCTGGACGAACTGGTGGTGACCGACACCATTCCGCTGCGCGACGATGCCATGGCCTGTTCCCGCATCCGCCAGCTGTCAGTGGCCGAACTGCTGGCCGAGACCATCCGGCGCATCAGCAACGAGGACTCCGTGTCCTCCCTGTTCATCGAATAAGTTTTCTCAACCCCCCGGCTGGTCGCGGTCGGGGTCTTTACTTTGGAGTCATCATGATCTTTGAATTCAACGCCGATAAGCGCAACGACCAGGGCACCGGAGCGAGCCGCCGCCTGCGTCGTGCCGGCAAGGTCCCGGGCATCGTCTACGGTGGTACCGCTGCCCCCATCTCCATCGAGGTGGACCACAACGCCATCTACCTGGCTCTGCGCAAGGAAGCCTTCCACTCTTCCCTGATCAACCTGAACATCGACGGCAAGAAGGAATCCGTTCTGCTGCGCGACTACCAGGCTCACCCCTACAAGGCCATCGTGCTGCACGTGGACTTCCAGCGCGTCGATCCCAACCAGAAGCTGCACACCAAGGTGCCCCTGCACTTCGTGAACGCTGATATCGCTCCCGGCGTCAAGCTGGGCGGCGGCATCGTCTCCCACGTGCTGAACGAAGTGGAAGTGACCTGCCTGGCTGCCGACCTGCCCGAGTTCATCGAAGTGGACCTGAAGGACCTGGCTGCCGGCCACTCCATCCACATCGCCGACGTCAAGCTGCCCAAGGGCGTGGCTCTGGTGCAGCACGGCCAGGACAACCCCGTGGTCGCCACCATCATGACCGTGCGCGGCGCTGCCGCAGCCGAAGAAGCGGCTCCTGCTGCTTAATCTTCCGGTCTGACCGTGCAAGAAGCCGCCGCCGGGCTCAGCCCTCGCGGCGGCTTTATTTTTTGAGTCTTTCCAGTGAACGCTCCCCGTCTCATCGTTGGCCTGGGCAACCCCGGCGCGGAATACGAAGATACCCGGCACAATGCGGGCTTCTGGCTGGTGGACCGCCTGGCCCGGGACCTCAAGGTCAGCCTGGCGCCCCAGAGCAAGTTCCTCGGTCTGGCCGCCCGGGCCGGTGATACCTGGCTGCTGCAGCCCACCACCTTCATGAACCGTTCCGGCCATGCGGTGGCGGCCCTGGCCCGCTTCTACAAGATCGAACCGGAAGAGGTGCTGGTGGTGCATGACGAACTGGACCTGATGCCCGGTGCCATCCGCCTCAAGCAGGGCGGCGGCAACGGCGGCCACAACGGCCTCAAGGACATCCAGGCCCAGCTCGGCAGTCCCAATTTCTGGCGCCTGCGCCTGGGGATCGGCCACCCCCGCAGCCTCAACCTGAAGCAGGAAGTCGTCGATTTCGTCCTGCATCGCCCCCGGGCCGAGGAGCAGACGGAAATCGACAAGGCCATCGACCGCTGCCTGCTGGCCTGGCCCCGCATCGCCGCCGGCGATTTCGCCGCCGCCCAACAACAGTTACACGGCAAAACCGTTTAGCAAGGAAAACACCATGAGCTTGAAATGCGGCATCGTTGGTCTGCCCAACGTCGGCAAATCCACCCTCTTCAACGCCCTGACCAAGGCGGGCATCGAAGCGGCCAACTACCCCTTCTGCACCATCGAGCCCAATGTGGGCATCGTTGAAGTGCCCGATCCCCGCATGGCGGCCCTGGCCGAGATCGTCAAACCCCAGCGCATGCAGCCGGCCATCGTCGAGTTCGTGGACATTGCCGGCCTGGTGGCGGGCGCCTCCAAGGGCGAGGGCCTAGGCAACCAGTTCCTGGCCAACATCCGGGAAACCGATGCCATCGTGAACGTGGTGCGCTGTTTCGACGACCCCAATGTGGTGCACGTCTCCGGCAAGGTGGATCCCATCGCCGACATCGAGACCATCATCACCGAGCTGGCCCTGGCCGACCTGGCCGTGGTGGAGCGTACCATCGCCCGGGACGGCAAGAAGGCCAAGTCCGGCGACAAGGAAGCCCAGAAGCTGGTGGCCGTGCTGGAAAAGCTGCTGCCCCACCTCAACGAAGGCAAGCCCGCCCGCACCGCCGGCCTGTCCGACGACGATAAGCTCATCGTCAAGCCCCTCTGTCTGCTCACCGTGAAGCCCGCCATGTACGTGGGCAACGTCATGGAAGACGGCTTCGAGAACAATCCCCACCTGGACCGCCTGCGCGAACATGCCGCCAAGGAAGGCGCTCCCGTGGTGGCCGTGTGCGCCAAGATCGAGGAAGAACTGGCGGATCTGGAAGACGAGGACAAGCAGGCCTTCCTGGCCGACCTGGGCCTGGAGGAGCCGGGCCTCAACCGTCTCATCCGCGCCGGCTACGACCTGCTCGGTCTGCAGACCTACTTCACTGCCGGGGTCAAGGAAGTGCGCGCCTGGACCATCCACAAGGGCGACACCGCCCCCCAGGCCGCCGGCGTCATCCACACCGACTTCGAGAAGGGCTTCATCCGGGCCCAGACCATCGCCTACGCCGACTTCATCGCCTTCAAGGGCGAGCAGGGCGCCAAGGAAGCCGGCAAGATGCGTTCCGAAGGCAAGGAATACGTGGTGCAGGACGGCGACGTCATGAACTTCCTGTTCAACGTCTGATTTCCTTCCGCCCCATGCCGGCCGGCCCCCTCGTCAGAGCGGGCCGGCTTTTTCTTGGTGCCGATCCGGTAAACTCCGGCCCATGACCCGCTCCCCTTCGGCCTATCGCGGCCGCTTTGCCCCCTCGCCCTCCGGCCCCCTGCATTTCGGTTCCCTGGTGGCTGCCCTCGGCAGTTGCCTGGAGGCCCGCTGCCGCCAGGGCGAGTGGCTGGTGCGCATGGAGGACGTGGATGGGCCGCGCACGGTGCCGGGCGCGGCGGATGCCATCCTGCGCAGCCTGGAAGCCTACGGCTTCGTCTGGGATGGCCCGGTGCTGTGGCAGAGCCAACGCCACGAGGCCTATGCCGCCGCCCTGGCCCGCCTGCAGGCGGCGGGGCAGGCCTATCCCTGCGCCTGTTCGCGCAAGGAGATTGCCGAGGGCCACGGCGGCCGCTCCATCGACGGCGCCCCCCGTTATGCCGGCACCTGCCGCGGCGGTTTGCAGCCCGGGCAGTCGCCCCGGGCCTGGCGCCTGCGTCTGCCGGACCGGGAGGTGAGCTTCGAGGACGGCCTGTTGGGCCGGGTGGGGCACAACCTGGAGCGGGACGTGGGGGACATCGTCCTGCTGCGGGCCGACGGCCAGTACGCCTACCAGCTGGCGGTGGTGGTGGACGATGCCTTCCAGGGCGTCACCCACGTGGTGCGCGGGGCCGACCTGCTGGATTCGACGCCGCGCCAGATCTGGCTGCAGCAGTGCCTGGGCGTGCCAACGCCGGCCTACGTGCATCTGCCCCTGGCCACCAATGCCCGGGGCGAGAAGCTGTCCAAACAGACCCGGGCGCCGGCCCTGGACGATGACCGGCCGGTGCCGGCCCTGGTGGATGCCCTGAAGTTCCTTGGCCAGCGGCCGCCTCCGGCCCTGCGCGCCGCCAGCCGGGACGAGGTCTGGGCCTGGGCGGTAGCCCACTGGAACCTGGCGCTGGTTCCCCGTTGCCGGGCCGTCAGCCTGGAATAGGGCTTGCCTGTTGGCTCCCAGGCCCTCAGTGCCTGGCGCCGTAGCCCGCCAATCCGATCATCAGCCGCACCAGGGAATAGGCCAGGCGCCGCAGCCAGCGGGAATGCCAGGGAATGCGGCGCCAGCGTCCCGGCAGCAGCTCCCGTCCGCCCTCGGCCATGGCCTGCTGCAGGCTGCTCCGCAACTGGGCGGTGAAGGTGGCGTCCCGCACCACCACATTGGCCTCCCGGGCCAGCAGCAGGGAGAAGGGATCGATGTTGCTGGAGCCCACGGTGGCCCAGTCCCGGTCCACCACCGCCACCTTGGCGTGGAGGAAGCTGCGGTGGTATTCGACGATGCGGATGCCGGCCTCCAGCAGGCTCCCGTAGAGGGCCTGGCTGGCGTAGTGCAGCAGCCGGTATTCCACCCGCCCCTGCAGCAGGATGGTGACGCGCACGCCCCGGGCGGCGGCTTCCCGCAGGGCTTCCTTGAAGCGGCGCCCCGGCAGGAAATAGGCGTTGGCCAGGATCACCTCCTCCCGGGCTGAGGCGATGGCCTGCAGGTAGGCATCCTCGATGTCGCGCCGGTGGCGGATGTTGTCCCGCACCACGAAGGCGGCCGTCTGGTTGCCGACCGGCTGGCAACAGGCCGGGGCCGGCGGCGGCAGGCGGAAGCGGTGGCGGAAACTGGCCCAGACGACGATTTCCCAGACATGCCGCACCGAGCGCTGGATCGGTTCCAGCAACGGGCCCTCGACGCAGACGGCGTAATCGAAGCGGGGCGGAATCTGGTGCGGCGTGTTGCGGTCGTCGATGATGTTGATGCCGCCGACGAAGGCCAGGCGGCCATCCACCACGGTGATCTTGCGGTGCAGGCGGCGCAGGCGATGCCGTCGCAGGCCCAGGTCGGGCAGTTCCGGGCGGTAGATGAGGACCTGCACGCCGTCGGCCACCAGGGCCGGCATCAGGGTCCGGGGAAAGTCCCGGGCGCCGAAGCCGTCGGCCAGGACCCGCACCTTGAGGCCGCGCCGGGCGGCCCGGCAGAGGGCGGAGGCGACGGCCTGGCCGGTCTCGTCGGCCTCGAAAATGTAGGTCTCCAGATGCACCTCCCGCTCCGCCCCGTCGATGGCGGCCAGCAGGGCGGGGAAGAACTCGTCGCCGCTGTTGAGCAGGGTGACCCGGTTGCCTGGCAGGTAGGCCGCGTCCATAGTGCCTAGACGGGGGTGAGGTGGGCGGAGAGGGCCGCATGGTCCGAGATGCGCGACCAGGGGCGGCCGAAATGGACCTGGGTGGCGCTGACGGCAAAGCCCCGGGCGTAGATGCGGTCCAGGCGGAACAAAGGCAGGCCGGCCGGATAGCTGCGCACCGGGCGGCCCCGGGCGCCGTGGAAGACCTCGGTCAGGCCCAGGCGCTCGGCCAGCAGGCCGTCGGCCCGGTTGCGCCAGTCGTTGAAATCGCCGGCGATGATGAGGGGCGCATCCTCGGGCACCAGACCCTCCAGGCGCTGGGCCAGGGCGTCCATCTGCCGCCGCCGGCTGCGGCCGATCAGGGACAGGTGCACGCAGACGCAATGCAGGTGGCGCTCCCAGCCCGGCACCTGGACTTCGCAATGGAGCAGGCCGCGGCGCTCGAAGCGCAGATGGGTGACGTCCTGGTTGTGGCTGGAGAGGATGGGAAAGCGGGAGAGGATGGCGTTGCCGTGGTGGCCGTGGTCATAGACCATGTTGCGGCCGTAGGCGGCGTCGGGCCACACGTCCTCGGCGAGGAATTCGTGCTGGGGTTCCTCCGGCCAGTGCTCGTGCTGTTCCGCATGGCCCAGGTGCAGCCCCTGCACCTCCTGCAGGAATACCAGGTCCGGGCCCAGGGCCCGCAGGCGTTCCCGCAGCTCGTGCACCATCATGCGGCGGTTGAACTGGGAAAAGCCCTTGTGGATGTTGTAGGTGGTGATATGCAACGTGGGCGCGGGCATGGCGATGGGGAGGTGATCCCGTCCATTTTCGATAGTCGGAGGTTACCACGCCCTTATGCACGGACTAGGTAACGCCCTAGTTCTGGCGGCCTGGGCCGGTCGGTAAGATGCGCGCTCAATCAAAGAAACCCGATGCTCAACATGGATATCTCCCATTTTCGAGTTCGCACCCAGATTGCCATCATGCTGGGAGTGCTGGTGCTCGGCATGCTGGTTTTCGGCGCCTGGTCCTTCCGTACCCTAGGGCAGGTGGAAGTCAATGGCCCGATCTACCGCGATATCGTCCGCGGCAAGGACCTTGTGGCCGATGTTCTGCCGCCCCCAGCTACATTATCGAGTCCTATCTGGTGGTGCTGCAGCTGGCCGATTCGGAACAGGCTGCCGAGCGCGAGTCCCTGATCGCCCGCCTCCACAACCTTGAAAAGGAGTACGCCAGCCGCCGCACTTTCTGGCAGGGGGAACCGCTGGCCTCCGATATCCGGGAACAGTTGCTGACTCAAGCGCATCGGCCAGCGGAGCAGTTCTATCAGCAAGTGAGCGAGCGCTTCCTGCCCCACTTGAAGGCGGGAGACAATGCCGCACTACGCGGCGACCTGAAAGCTTTGCGGACGAGTTACGAGGCCCATCGGCAGGCCGTGGACCGGGTGGTGGAGATGGCCAACCGTAGCAATGCCACCCAGGAGCAACAGGCCGATCGGGCCATTTCCCGCGCCGGCTTCGGGCTGGTCCTGGTGCTTGGCCTGGCCTTGCTGGGCGGAGGGGCGCTGGCCTTGGTCATCAGCAGGGGGTTGATCAAGCGCATCCGCCAGGCTGCCGAGGTGGCCACCCGGGTGGCCCAGGGCGACTTGCGTACCCCGGTCACGGTGGATGGGGGCGGTGAGGTCGGCGAGTTGATGTCGGCCCTACAGACCATGCAGTTGCGGTTGCGGGAACTGATTGCCCATCTGGGCGAGAGTGCCGACCATATTTTCAGCGCATCCCAGCAACTGTCCGTGTCGGCGGAGCAGGTTTCCGCCCGCACCCAGGATCAGTCCCAGTCGGCCCAGAACATTGCCGGTGCAGTTTCTGCCCTGACCGAGCAGATCGCAGCCATGGCCGAGAGCGCCAATCGTTCGGAAACCATGGTGCATGAGGCGGGCAATACGTCGGCGCAGGGCAGCGCCGCGGTGACCCGCACCGCGGAAGAGGTGGCGGAAGTGGCGCGCCGGGTGGGAGAAACATCAGACACCATCCAGTCCTTGGGCGACCAGTCCCGGCGCATCTCTGACATCGTCAATGTAATCAAGGAAATTGCCGACCAGACCAACCTGCTGGCGCTCAACGCGGCGATTGAAGCGGCCCGGGCGGGGGAAACGGGGCGGGGCTTTGCCGTGGTGGCCGATGAGGTGCGAAAGCTGGCGGAGCGCACCAGCCAATCCACCCACGAAATCACGGCCATGATTACCGCAGTGCAGACCGGCACGAGCCGGGCGGTGGAATCCATGCTGCTTGGCTCCGAGAAAGCCAAGGACGGCGTGGGCCTGGTGCAACAGGCAGCGGCCACCATGCTGGAAATCAAGGCTGGCACCGAGGCCATTACCGAAGAGATCGTGACCATCTCATCAGCCCTCAGATCCCAGGCCGGAAACAGTCGCCACGTGACTCATCAGGTGGACGAAATTGCCCGGGTCTCCAGCGATAACAACCTGGCCATCCAGGAAGTCGCCCAGACGGCAGTGAGTCTGACCCGGTTGGCGGAGGCTCAGCACGATGCCGTGGCGCGTTTCCGTCTCTGATTCAGCGGGGCAAAAAAAGGGCGTCCGAGGACGCCCTTTTTTCTTTCTGCCATGGCTCAGGAAATGGCCAGCATCCGGTCCAGGGCCAGCTTGGCCATGGGGGCTTCGTGGGCGGGCACGCTGATGCGGTTCACCACGTTGCCCTCGGCCAGGTTTTCCAGGGTCCAGGCCAGGTGCTGGGGGTCGATGCGCTGCATGGTGGAACACATGCACACCGTGGGGGCCATGAACTGGACGATCTTGCCTTCCGCCTTCACTTCCTCTGCCAGGCGGTTCACCAGGTTGAGCTCGGTGCCCACCAGCCAGCGGGTGTTGGGGGCGGCTTCCTTGATGGTCTTGACGATGAGCTCGGTGGAGCCCACGTAATCGGAGGCCTTGCAGACGTCGAAGCAGCATTCCGGGTGGGAGATCACCAGGCCGTCCGGATGCTCCTGGCGGAAGCGCTGGATGTGGGCCGGCTGGAACATCTGGTGCACCGAACAGTGGCCCTTCCACAGCAGGATCTTGGCCTCCTTGATCTGCTGGGGGGTGAGGCCGCCGTATTCCTGGTCCGGGTCCCACACCACCATCTGCTCCATGGGAATGCCCATGTTGTGCCCGGTCCAGCGGCCCAGGTGCTGGTCGGGGAAGAACAGCACCTTTTCGCGCTGGGCGAAGGCCCACTTGGCGATGGTGCCGGCGTTGGAGGAGGTACACACGATGCCGCCCCGTTCGCCGCAGAAGGCTTTCAGGTCGGCAGCGGAGTTGATGTAGGTGACCGGGGTCACCAGGCTTTCCGCATTGCCCAGCACTTCGTTCAGTTCGCGCCAGCAGCGCTCCACCTTGGCCAGGTTGGCCATGTCGGCCATGGAACAGCCGGCCGCCAGGTCCGGCAGGATGGCGATCTGTTCCGGCTTGGACATGATGTCCGCCACCTCGGCCATGAAATGCACGCCGCAGAAGACGATGTATTCGGCGTCGGTCTGGGAGGCCAGGCGGGACAGCTTGAGGGAGTCGCCGGTGAGGTCGGCGTGCTGGTACACGTCGGCCCGCTGGTAGTGGTGGCAGAGCAGGACGGCCTTCTTGCCCAGCTTGGCCCGGGCAGCGCGGATGCGCTCCTGGCAGTCGGCGTCGGCCATCTGGTTGAAACGGTCGAATTGAATGGTGGCTTGCATTTGCTAGTATGTTCCCGTACGGAATGGGAGCCCGGGGGCGAGGAGCAATGTTGGGAAAGCGGAAATTCTATCATCGCTGGGGCCGGCCCCTTTCGCTGCTTTGCTTGCTGCTGGCGGGGGGCGCTGCACCGGTGTTCGGCGAGGAAGCGTTGCCGGAGCCGGAGGAGTTACTGCTGGCGCCGCCGCCCCGCACCGTCCAGGACGTAACCCGCCTGCTGGCCCAGTACAAGCCGGACCCCAAGGCGGCGGCCGAAGCCGTCGCCGCAGCCGAAAAGCCGGTACCCGATACCTCGGACCGCAATGTGCTGTTCGAGTTTTATCTGGAACGGGCCCGGGCTGCCGGCCGCATCGGCCGGGTCCGGCAGCAGATCGCCGACCTGGGCCAGGCCCGGCTCCTGGGCGAAGCCGGTTCGGCCCGCTATTCCCGCGCCCTGCGGGAACTGGCCTCCGCCGAAACCTCCGGCGGCAACCTGCTGGCGGCAGTGCGTTACGCCGAGGAGGCCATCCGCGCCACTCCGGCCAATTCCCAGGGCCAGCTGACGGGGACCAACCAGCTGGCTGCCTACCAATACACCCTGATCGGCGACTTCGACAACGCCCGGGCCCGGCTGCGGGACCTGGAGGCCATCCTGACCCGCATGAAGCAGAGCCGCAACTGGGACAACTTCGGCCATTCCTGGGTGGCCAACTACGAGCGGGCCCGGGGCGAACTGTTCCGCGTCGAAGGTCGCTTCATCGAAGCCGAAGCAGCCTACCGCCGCGCCCTGCGGGAGAATGACGCCTACCTGGCGCTGCTGCCCCGGCTGCAGGAGCGGAACATCGACGGCGGCAGCGTGGATGGCAGCCGCCGTTTCACCGAGGTGCTGGAACGGAGTCTGGCGGCCACCCTGCTGGCCCAGGGCAAGACGGCGGAGGCCGAGATCTATGCCCGCCAGGCCATCCGCCACTCCCTGGAGCGGGGCGGCCGGGATTCGACCGATGTGGGCCAGGGCCTGCGCATTCTGGCCTCCATCCTGGCCGAGGAGGGGCGCCTGGAGGAGTCCTCCCTGCTGGCCCGGGCGGCCCTGGACACTTTCCTCGAGGCCGGCGCCGTGCCCGAATCCCGCCTGCTTTCGGATGCCCGCCGTGCCCTGGCGGCGGCGCTGGTGGCCCAGCGCCGTTACGGCGAGGCCCTCCAGGTATTCGAGGAACTGCGGGCCGGCATCGCCGCTTCCCCCGAGCTGCTGGCCAAGACCGGTGCTGCCGACCTGGATTGGGTGCTGGCCCTGCTGCGTACCGGCAATGTGACGCGGGCCGAGCAGATGGCCCGGGCCATGTACGACTGGGCCCGCCAGCGCTACGGCGAGGGCAGCGCCCGCAGCGCCGAAGTACGGGGCTTCCTGGCCATGACCCTGGGTGCCGCCGGCCGCCCCGAGGAGGCCTTTCAGGCCTTTGCCCAGGCTGTGCCGATCCTGCTGGACCAGGCCCGCAACGATGCCGAGGCTGAAACTGGCAGCCGCAAACGCCAGCAGCGCCTGCTGCTGATCCTGGAAAGCTACCTGCAGCTGCTGGGTCGCCTGGACGCCTCCAGCCCGGTCCTGCCCAAGGGCTTCGATGTGGTGGCCGAGTCCTTCCGCCTGGCCGACATTGCCCGTTCCAGTGGCGTGCAGCGGGCCCTTACCGCCAGTGCCGCCCGGGCCCGCATCGACGATCCGGCCCTGGCCGAGCTGGCGCGCAAGGAACAGGACGCCCAGCGCCGCATCAATTCCCTCAACACCCTGCTGACCCAGCTGCTGTCGGCTGCCGCGGACCAGCAGCTGCCCCAGGTGCAGCAGAAGATCCGCAGCGATGTGGATGCCCTGCGCCAGCAACGTGAGGTCTATCGCAAGGACATCGCCCGCCGTTTCCCCGATTACGCCCAGCTGGTGGATCCCCGGCCGGTGACCCTGGAGGAGGCCCGGCGCCGGCTGCACCCGGGGGAGGTGCTGGTGGCCTGGTACTTCGGCGAGGAGGGCGGCCAGGTATGGGCGGTGCCGGCCCAGGGTCAGGCCCGCTCGGCCCCCGTAGCCCTGTCCCGGGCCCGGCTGGCGGCGGCCGTGGCCGGCCTGCGTCGCGCCCTGGATCCGGGGGTGACCAGCATCGAGGAAATCCCCCCCTTCGACGTGGCCGCCGCCCACGATCTCTACGTGCAACTGCTGCAGCCCGTGCTGCCGGCCTGGCAGGGCGCCCGAATCCTGCTGGCGGTGCCACACGCCGAGCTGGGCCAGCTGCCCCTGTCCGTCCTGGTGACGGAAGCGGTACCGGCGCCGGGGCGCAGCCCGCTGCCTTTCGCCGCCTATAAGGAGGTGCCCTGGCTGGCCCGCAGCGTCGCCATCGCCCAGCTGCCCTCGGTGACGGCCCTGGGCAGCCTGCGGGCCCTCAAGCCGGGGGACGCCGGGCGTCGTCCCTTCATCGGTTTCGGCGATCCCCTGTTCAGCGAGGAGCAGGCCCGGCTGGCGGCGCTGCCCCCCAAGGGCATGGCCACCCGGGGGGCGCCCCTGCACCTGCGCAGCGTGCCCCGCACCGGCGGCGTCGATTCGGCCGAGCTGGCCCTGCTGCCGCGCCTGCCCGACACGGGCAGCGAAATCCGGGAAATCGCCCGGGTCCTGGGGGCCGAACGGGATGACGACATCTACCTGCAGACCCGGGCCAGCGAACGCTCCGTCCTGGAGACGGACCTGAGCAACCGGCGGGTGGTGATGTTCGCCACCCACGGCCTGGTGCCCGGGGACCTGGATGGCCTGACCCAGCCGGCCCTGGCCCTCACGGCGCCCCAGCTCAGCGGCGGCAAGGGCGACGGCCTGCTGACCCTGGACGAGATTCTCGGCCTGAAGCTGAATGCGGATTGGGTGGTACTCTCCGCCTGCAATACGGCAGCGGGGGAGGGCAGTGGCGCCGAAGCCGTGTCAGGCCTGGGGCGGGCCTTTTTCTACGCCGGCGCCCGGGCCCTGCTGGTTTCCAACTGGCCGGTGGAAACCGTGGCGGCTCGTCTCATCATGACGGACCTGTTCCGCCGCCAGGTGCAGACGCCGGGGCTGGCCAAGGCCGAGGCCCTGCGCCAGTCCATGCTGGCCCTGCTGTCCGGGCCGGGCAGCGTGGATGCGAAAACGGGCAAGGCTGCGTTCAGCTATGCCCATCCCCTGTTTTGGGCCCCCTTCGTGGTGGTGGGCGATTGAGAGGAGAGCGACGATGCAGCGAGTGACGATTTTTTTTGCGACGATGGCCTTGCTCGGCCTGCTCAGCGGCCCGGCCGCGGCAGTGACCCTGATCAAGGACGAGGAAGCCCGCCTGCCGGCAGCGGCGGGGGCGCTGGTCACCCGCGGCATCACCCGGGGCCCGGGGGTGAAGATGCTTTCCCCCGACCCGGCCGCTGGTGCGGTCAAATCCCCCTTCAACCTGAAGGTCAGTTTCGAACCCCGTGGTGGTGCCCGGATCGATCCGGCCAGCGTCTCCGTCACCTATCTGAAGGCGACCCCGGTGGACCTGCTGCCCCGGGTCAAGGCCGGTCTGAGTGCGGGCGGTATCGAGCTGGCGGGCGCTGAAGTGCCGCCGGGGGAGCACCAGATCCGCGTCACCGTGCAGGACAGCGAGGGGCGTCAGTCCTCCACCGTGCTGCAGCTCAATGTGGTGAAGTGATCCCATGAAGTGCCCCTACTGCACCTCCGACATTTCCCGGGAAGCCCTGGTGTGTCCCGTTTGCCGCCGCGACCTCTACCTGTTCAAGCCGCTCCTGGCCCGCATTGCGGACCTGGAGGCCAAGTTGCAGGAGAGCCGCGAGGCGGTACCGGAACTGTCGGCCCTGCAGGAGCGGATTCGCCTGCTGGAAGCCGGCAGCCCGACCGGGACCATGCCCGGCGCGGCGACCGGCGGTTCCGGCTGCGGGCGGGGCAGCTGGCTGCTGTACTGGGGGCTGCCCCTGCTGTTGTTGCTGCTGGCCCACGGCCTCATCGTGCTGGCCTTCGATCTCGACACGCTATATCTGCGCATCGTTTCCCTGCTCATTCCCCTGCCCTTCGGTTTTCTGTTGCTGCAACGGGGGCCGCGGTCCCTCTGGCATGCCGGCGCTGCCGCCTTTGCCATGGCGGCCCTGGCGGTGCTCGGCATGAGTGGTCTGGTGGCCTACGTGGATGGGGTGCCCTGGCTGCCCCAGGGGCCGGTGGAGTGGCGTGAATTCGCCGAGTACGCCGCCAGCATCGGCTTCAGCTACCTCACCGGCATGCTGCTGGGGCGCCTGCTGGCCCGCCGTGTCTCCGCGCTGCCGGCGGACATGGCGGCGGAGTCGGCGGCAGGGCAGGGGGGCTGGAAGATGGCCCTGGCGCGGCGCCTGGTGAGCGGCCCGCCCAGCATGGAAAAGCTGCAGAAGGCGGTATCCCGCATCAACGAGGTTTCCAGCTCCCTGGTGGCCATCGGCACCACGGTGCTGTCCATCTACACCGGGCTGAAGGACCTGCTCGGCTGATCCTCAGCCCTGCTGCCAGGGCAGGCCGGCATGGCGCCAGCCGCCCACCTTGTTGCGCTGGCCATTGGCGTCCTTGTCGCCCTCGAAGCCTTCGAGGACGTTGTATACCTCGGTGTAACCGGCCTGCACCGCCGTTTCGGCGGCCTTGTGGGAGCGGGCGCCGCTGCGGCAGATGAACATCACCAGGGCCTCCTTATCCACCTGATGCACCAGTTGGGCGGCGAAGTGGGGATTGGGCTGGTTGCCGGGATACTGCATCCATTCGATTTCCACGGCACCGGGAATGCGGCCGACCCAGTCCCACTCGGCGTGGGTGCGTACATCCACCAGCTTGGCTCCCGGCGCTGACTGCAGCAGTTCGTAGGCCTCCCGGGGCGTCAGGGCGCCGCCATAGGGCAGGCCCAGTTGCCGGGCCCGTTCCTGGGCCAGGGTCAGAATGTCGGAAATCTTGCCCATGGCGCTTGTCCTTCTGCTGGTTGATGGGAAAAGTATAAGTCAGATGCCGCTGCCGGCGGAGCCGTCCAGGTTTCCTGGCGCCGGAGTTGCCGCGAGGGGGACGAGCGGCTTTGGGGCGCCGATATACACTAACGCACCAGAATGGTGCGTTAGCCTGTAAAATGCACCGTTTGCGTGCGTCAAAAAAGTCCCGGTCGGGAAGTTTGCTTATGGCACAATGGCCTACTCGGCGCGAAGTGCTGGCATGGAACCTGCTATGAAAGTCGCGCACCGAATTATTTGATTTTGCCGGTCCGGCCGGTACCTGTTCAGTTAGGAGACTTAGCGTATGGCTACCCCCCAAGACATCATGAAGATGGTCAAGGAAAACGACGTCAAGTTCGTCGATTTCCGTTTCACCGACACCCGCGGTAAAGAGCAACACGTGGGCGTGCCCGTAAGCGCCTTCGACGAAGACAAGTTCGAATCCGGCCACGCTTTCGACGGTTCCTCCATCGCTGGCTGGAAGGGTATCCAGGCCTCCGACATGCTGCTGATGCCGGACCCCAACACCGCCTACATCGACCCCTTCTTCGACGAAACCACCCTGATCCTGACCTGTGACGTGGTGGAACCGGCCGACGGCAAGGGCTACGACCGCGACCCCCGCTCCATCGCCAAGCGCGCTGAAGCCTACCTGAAGTCCTCCGGCATCGGCGACACCGCCTTCTTCGGTCCGGAACCCGAATTCTTCATCTTCGACTCCGTGGAGTGGAAGACCGACATGTCCGGCACCTACGTGAAGATCTTCTCCGAAGAGGCTGCCTGGTCCACCGCCGAGAAGTTCGATGGCGGCAACGCCGGCCACCGTCCCATGGTCAAGGGCGGCTACTTCCCCGTGCCCCCCGTTGATTCCTTCAACGACATGCGCGCCCAGATGTGCCTGCTGCTGGAAGCCTGCGGCGTGCCCGTCGAAGTGCACCACCACGAAGTCGCCACCGCCGGCCAGAACGAAATCGGCACCGTCTTCAACACCCTGGTGCGTCGCGCCGACCAGACCCAGATTCTGAAGTACATCGTGCACAACGTGGCTCACCAGTACGGCAAGACCGCCACCTTCATGCCCAAGCCCATCGTTGGCGACAACGGTTCCGGCATGCACGTGCACCAGTCCATCTGGAAGGATGGCCAGAACCTGTTCGCCGGCAACGGCTACGCCGGCCTGTCCGAAACCGCCCTGTACTACATCGGCGGTATCATCAAGCACGCCAAGGCCCTGAACGCCATCACCAACCCCGGTACCAATTCCTACAAGCGTCTGGTGCCCCACTACGAAGCTCCGGTGAAGCTGGCCTACTCCGCCAAGAACCGTTCCGCTTCCATCCGCGTGCCCTTCGTGCAATCCACCAAGGCCCGCCGTATCGAAACCCGCTTCCCCGATCCCATCGCCAACCCCTACCTGTGCTTCGCTGCACTGCTGATGGCTGGCCTGGACGGCATCCAGAACAAGATTCACCCCGGCGACGCTGCCGACAAGAATCTGTACGACCTGCCGCCCGAAGAAGATGCCAAGATCCCGACCGTTTGCGCCAGCCTGGACGAAGCCCTGGCCAACCTGGACAAGGACCGCGAGTTCCTGACCCGCGGCGGCGTCTTCTCCAACGACTGGATCGATTCCTTCATCGACCTGAAGATGGAAGAAGTGAACAAGCTGCGCATGACCACCCACCCGGTGGAATTCGACCTGTACTACAGCTGCTAAGCGGCTGCAGTACCGAGAAAGGGGACGGCCGCGGCCGTCCCTTTTTTTTGCTCCCGAGGCCGCCGAGCGTGGCCTCCGACGCCGTGTCCGGGCTTGCCCGGAGCAATGGCAAAGGCATTTGTAAAAGCCCTATCGATCCAATACACTTGCCCCGAACTCAAGGAGCGGCAATGAATACCAAGCTTTCCCGTGCCTCCCTGCTGGCCAGCCTGCTGGCCCTGGGGTTTGTCGGCCCGGTCCGGGCCGACATCTTCAAATGTACCGACGACGCTGGTCACATCACCTATGCCAATGCCCCCGGCAAGGGCTGCAAGCGCATCATCACCGATCCCGCCAACTCGGCCCCCAGCGGCGGCAGTCGGGCCCCGGCCAAGGTCAGCACGCCTTCCCCTTCGGACTTTCCCAAGGTGGGCAGCGAAACCCAGCGCAGCCGCGACAACGACCGCCGCACCATCCTGGAACAGGAACTGGCGGCGGAGCAGAAGAACCTGGAGGCCGCCAAGAAGGAGCTGGCCAATCAGGAGGCCAACATCCAGCCGACCGACCGCAATGTCGGCGGCGGCATCAACGGCGCCAAGGTGGCCGAGCGGGTGCAGCCCTACAAGGACAAGGTGCAACTGCATGAGCGCAACATCGAAGCCATCCGCAAGGAAATCGGCAATCTGCGTTGAGCGCCGCGGCTGGTACGCTTCCTGCTATCCAACCAGCCATGCCTAATCTGAATCCCGGCCCCTTCAGCGGCCTCGACCTGCTTTCGTCTGCCGTCATCCTTCTGGGTGACGGCCTTGTCATCCGCCACATGAACCCGGCGGCGGAGAACCTGCTGGCCACCAGCGGCCGGGTGGTGGTGGGACGCTCCCTGCTGGACATCATCCAGGCCTCGGCCGGCCTGCAGAAGGCCCTGGACAGCGCTCTGGACAACGACTGGAGCTATACCGGCCACAACATCGAGATTCGCCGCGAAGACGACGAGGTGCTGCAGATCAACTGCACCGTGACGCCGGTGGATGCCCCGGAGGCCCGCCTGCTGCTGGAGCTGCGCCCCATCGACCAGCAGATCCGCGCCTCCCGGGAAGAGCGCCTGCTGCAGCAGCAACAGGCCAGCCGGGAACTGATCCGCAACCTGGCCCACGAGATCAAGAATCCCCTCGGCGGCATCCGGGGCGCCGCCCAGTTGCTGGAATTCGAACTGAACAACCCCAGCCTGCGGGAATACACCCAGGTCATCATCAAGGAAGCGGACCGCCTGCAGGACCTGATGCAGCGCCTGCTTTCGCCCCACCGGCCGATGCAGCCCGGGCCGGTGAACATCCACGAAATCCTGGAGCGGGTGCGCAGCCTGCTGCTGGCCGAATTCCCCGGCCAGCTGAAGATCCGCCGCGACTACGACACCAGCCTGCCGGACCTCATCGGCGACCGGGAGCAGCTGATCCAGGCCATCCTCAACATCGCCCGCAACGCCGCCCAGGCCATGGAAGGCAAGGGCGAGATCGTCCTGCGCACCCGGGCCGTGCGCCAGGTGACCCTGGCCAAGAAGCGCTTCCGCCTGGCCCTGGAACTGCAGGTGGTCGACAACGGCCCCGGTATTCCCGAAGACATCCGGGAGCGCATGTTCTACCCCCTGGTCTCGGGCCGGGACGGTGGTTCCGGCCTGGGCCTGACCCTGGCCCAGAGCTTCGTGCAGCAGCACCAGGGCACGGTGGAATGCGAGAGCCGCCCGGGCCGCACCTGCTTCATCGTGCGCCTGCCCCTGGAACACGCCTGAGGCCGGCAGCCAAGCTGGCAAAGTAATTGCTCGGTGCAGTGGACCATTTCGCCACAGCGCAAAACGAATAAGGGATCACAATGAAACCCGTCTGGATTGTCGACGATGACCGCTCCATCCGCTGGGTCCTGGAAAAGGCCCTGGCCCGGGAACAGATCGCCCACAAGAGCTTCGCCTCCGCCGTGGATGCCCTGGCCGCCCTGGCCGCCGGAGAGGTGCCCCAGGTCCTGCTTTCGGACATCCGCATGCCCGGCCAGTCCGGCCTGGAGCTGCTGCAGCACGTGAAGTCCCACATCCCCTCCCTGCCGGTCATCATCATGACCGCCTACTCGGACCTGGAGAGCGCCGTCGCCGCCTTCCAGGGCGGGGCCTTCGAATACCTGCCCAAACCCTTCGACGTGGACCAGGCCCTGGAACTGATCCGCCGGGCCCTGGATGAGTCGATGCACCAGGATGGTGCGGTTGAGGAAACCAGCATCAGTCCGGAGATTCTCGGCCAGGCCCCGGCCATGCAGGAAGTTTTCCGCGCCATCGGCCGTCTGGCCATGAGCCACGCCACCGTGCTCATCACCGGCGAATCCGGTTCCGGCAAGGAGCTGGTGGCTCGGGCCCTGCATCGCCACAGCCCCCGGGCGGACAAGCCCTTCATCGCCATCAACACCGCGGCCATTCCCAAGGACCTGCTCGAATCCGAACTGTTCGGCCATGAGCGGGGCGCCTTCACCGGCGCCGCCACCCAGCGCCGGGGCCGCTTCGAGCAGGCCGAGGGCGGCACCCTGTTCCTCGACGAAATCGGCGACATGCCCTCGGAACTGCAGACCCGCCTGCTGCGGGTGCTCTCCGACGGACACTACTACCGGGTCGGCGGCCACCAGCCGCTGAAGGCCAATGTGCGGGTCATCGCCGCCACCCACCAGAACCTGGAAACCCGGGTCAAGGACGGTCTCTTCCGGGAGGATCTGTTCCACCGCCTCAACGTCATCCGTATCCGCCTGCCGGCCCTGCGCGAGCGGCGTGAGGACATTCCCCTGCTGGCCCGCCACTTCCTCGCCAAGAGCGCCCAGGAGCTGGGGGTGGAGCCCAAGCGCCTGTCCGACGGGGCGGTGAAGTTCCTCGTTTCCCTCGACTTCCAGGGCAACGTGCGGCAGCTGGAAAACCTCTGCCATTGGCTCACCGTCATGGCTCCCGGCCAGCTGGTGGAAGTGGGGGACCTACCGCCGGAACTGCGGGAAACCTCCCCCGCCAGCGGCGCCGGCGTCATCGGCGGCTGGGAGGAAGCCCTGGCGGCCGAGGCCGACCGGCTCCTGGCCCGGGGCGTGCCGGACATCCACGGCAAGCTCTCCGACACCTTCGAGCGCATCCTCATCTCCCGTGCCCTGGCCCACACCGGCGGCCGCCGCATCGAGGCGGCCCAGGCCCTGGGTATCGGCCGCAACACCATCACCCGCAAGATCCAGGAGCTGGGTCTGGAGGGCGGCAAGGCCGCCGCTGCGGCCGAGGAACCGGCGGCGGAATAAGCGGCTTCGGCCCCGCCGGGGGATTCGATTCCCGGCGGCTGCTGCCTATGAGGCCAGAGCATGGGGCCAGAGAAGTTTTTCCTTCCCGGCCTTATCCCCGATAATGGCGCCTTCATTCCTTCTGGCGCTGTCATGGCTGCATCCCTGATCGACCCGGCCCTCCTCGTTTCCCGCCTCGGCGCCATCGTCGGCCGGGTGGATGTGGACAGCCTGGAAAGCTGCGATTCCACCAGTTCCGAACTGTCGCGCCGGGCCGCCCGGGGGGCACCGGCCGGCAGCGTGGTGGTGGCCGATCGGCAGAGCGCCGGCCGTGGGCGGCGGGGGCGGGACTGGGTTTCCAGCCCCGAAGACAGTCTCACCTTTTCCCTGCTGTGGCGCTTTGCCGGCGGTTTCGACAAGGTGGCCGGCCTGTCCTTGGCCGTTGGCGTGGCCGTCGCCCGGGCCTGCGAATCCCTCGGCGCCGCCGGTGTGGTTCTGAAATGGCCCAACGACGTGCTGGCCCCGGTGCCGGGCGGCCTCGGCAAGCTGGCCGGCATCCTGGTGGAACTGTCGTCCAGCCGCAGCGGCACCGAGGCCATCATCGGCATCGGTATTAATTTGCGGGCACCGGCGGTGAGTGCGCCCGGCGGGCTGGCCCCGGCCGGTCTGGCGACCCTGATGGGCGCGGTGCCGGAGCGCCACGACCTGCTGGCCGCCCTGCTGCGGGAACTGGTGGCGGTGCTGGACCGCTTCAGCCGCGGCGGCTTTGCCGCCCTCGCCGACGACTGGCAGCGGCGCCATGCCTGGCAGGACTGTCCGGTGCATTTGCTGGAGGAAGGCAAGGTGGTAGCCTCCGGCCTGTGCCGCGGCGCCGACGGCGACGGTGCCCTGCTGCTGGAAGGCCCGGACGGCGTGTTGCGCCACCTGGCCGGCGACCTTTCCCTGAGGCCCCTATGATCCTGCTGCTCGATGCCGGCAACACCCGTCTCAAGTGGGGCCTGCGCCAGGCCGGCGCCTGGCGTGCCCGGGGCGCCCTGGAACGGGAGCGCATCGGCGACCTGCCCCACGCCCTGCGCCAGGCCCTGCCGGCGGGGCAGGGGCTGCAGCGCATCCTCTTTTGCAACGTGGCCGGACCAGAAGTGGCGGCAGCCGTGGCCCAGGCCCTGGTGCCCCTGTCCCCCGGGCTGGAGAATTTCCTGGCGACGCCGGAAGCTGCCGGGGTGCGCAACGGCTACGCCCGCCCGGCCCAGCTGGGGGCGGACCGCTGGGCCGCCCTGGTGGGCGCCTGGAACCAGGAGCGACGGCCCTGCCTGGTGGTCAATGCGGGCACCGCCCTGACCATCGATGTGCTGCTGGAAGACCCGGAGCGACCCGGTCACGGCTATTTCGCCGGCGGCTGCATCCTGCCCGGCTTCGACCTGATGCGGGGCGCCCTCAACCGCCACACGGCCCAGCTGCCCCTGGCCGAGGGGGATTTCGCCGAGCTGCCGCGCAGCACCGATGCGGCCATCGTCAGCGGCTGCCTGCATGCCCAGGCCGGCGCCGTGGAGCGGCTCTACCGGCAGCTGCCGCCCGGCTCCCCCTGCCTGCTTTCCGGCGGCGGCGCCGCCCAGCTGGACGAATGCCTGGACCCGGCCCTGCCGGTGCGCCGGGTGGATTACCTGGTGCTGGAAGGACTGGCCCGGGTCGCCGATCTGCCGGCCGTCGCCTGATGGCCGCTGCGGCGGCCCCGCCCGGCCGGAAAGCCGGGGCGGGGCCGCGTTATACTTCGCCTGCCGGCCTTGCTGCCGGCCAGAACCGTTAAAAGACAAAAGGGAGATCATGGAGAACACCCGCATCCTGCTCGAGCAGAACGAGATTCCGACCCACTGGTACAACATCGTGGCCGACCTGAAGACCCCGCCGGCCCCGCCCCTGGGTCCGGACGGCCAACCGGCGACGCCGGAGCAGATGGGCGTCATCTTCCCCGGCGCCATCCTCGAACAGGAAATGTCGGACCAGCGCTGGATTCCCATTCCCCAGGAAGTGCGCGAAATCTACCGCCTGTGGCGCCCCGCGCCCCTGGTCCGGGCCGTGCGCCTGGAGCAGGTCCTGGGCACCACCGCCAAGATTTACTACAAGTACGAAGGCGTCTCCCCGGCCGGCTCCCACAAGCCCAACTCCGCCGTGCCCCAGGCCTTCTACAACAAGCAGGCCGGCATCAAGCGCCTGACCACTGAAACCGGCGCCGGCCAGTGGGGCTCCTCCATCTCCTTCGCCGGCCAGATGTTCGGCTTGCCGGTGCGGGTGTACATGGTCAAGGTCAGCTACGACCAGAAGCCCTACCGCCGCCTGATGATGCAGACCTGGGGTGCCGAAGTCTTCGCCAGCCCCTCCGAGCTGACCCAGACCGGCCGTGCCGCCCTGGCGGAGAATCCTGACAACCAGGGCTCCCTGGGCCTGGCCATCTCCGAAGCGGTGGAAGAGGCCGCCTCCCGCCCCGACACCAACTACACCCTGGGCTCCGTGCTCAACCACGTGCTGCTGCACCAGACCATCGTCGGCCTGGAAGCGAAGAAGCAGTTCGACAAGATCGGCGAATACCCGGATGTGGTCATCGGGCCCTGCGGCGGCGGCTCCTCCTTCGGCGGCATCGCCTTCCCCTTCCTGGCCGACAAGGCCGCCGGCGACAAGCGGGCGGAAAACCTGCGCTGCCTGGCGGTGGAACCCACCTCCTGCCCGACCCTGACCAAGGGCGCCTACGCCTACGACTTCGGCGACGCCTCCGGCTTCACGCCCCTGATGAAGATGTACACCCTGGGTCACGACTTCATGCCCCCCGGCATCCACGCCGGCGGCCTGCGCTACCACGGTGCCTCGCCCCTGGTTTCCCAGGTGGTGCATGAGGGCCTGGTGGAGCCGGTGGCCGTCTCCCAGCTGGCCACCTTCGAGGCCGGCGTGCAGTTCGCCCGGGCCGAGGGCATCATTCCCGCCCCCGAATCCTGCCACGCCATCCGCGCCGCCATCGACGAGGCCCTGAAGGCCAAGGTGACCGGCGAGCCCAAGGTGATCCTGTTCAACCTCACCGGCCACGGCCACTTCGACATGTCTTCCTACGAGCGCTTCTTCAGCGGCAAGCTGGAGGACTACGACTACCCGGCCGAGGCGGTTGCCCGTTCCCTGGAACACCTGCCCAAGGTGGGCTGAGGCCAGCCGGCCTTTTCCGGAGATTTCCGTCATGCGCGTCCTGGTCTTCCTGCTGGTTCTGGCCAATCTGCTGTTCTTCGTCTTTGCCCGGGGCTACCTGGGCGGCGGCGACAACCCGGATGGGGAGCGGCTGCACCAGCAGCTGCAGCCGGAGCGCATCGTCATCGTCAGCAAGGGCGAGCCGGCGGCGGAGGCAGCTGAGAAGCCGGCTGCCGAGGCCCCTGCCCCCGTAGCCAAGGAGGACGCTCCTGCCAGCCAGGGGGTGGCGGAGACGCCCGTCCCTGCTGCCTCCCAGGCGACCGACAAGAAGGCGGACGAAAAGAAGGGCGACGAGAAAAAGCCGGAGGAAAAGAAGCCGGAAGAGAAAAAGGCCGAGGACAAGAAAGCCGAGGAGAAGAAAGCCGAGGAGAAGAAGGCCCAGGCCTGCCTGGCCTGGCCCGACCTGCCGGCGGCCGAGGCCGACGCCCTGGTGGCCCTGGCCAAGAAGCGCTACCCGAGCCTGACCCTCTCCCGCAGCGTGGTCTCCGCCGAAGGCGGCAGCCACTGGGTGTTCATTCCGTCCCTGGCGAGCAAGGCCGACGCCGAGCGCAAGGCCGGCGAGCTGAAGAAGCTGGGGGTCACCGAGTTCTTCATCGTCACCGAAGCCGGCGCCAACCAGTACGCCATTTCCCTCGGCATCTTCTCCAGCGAGCAGGGCGCCAAGGACCAGCTGGACAGCCTCAAGGCCAAGGGCGTGCGTTCGGCCAAGGTGGGGCTGCGGGGCGGCAAGACCACCGCCGTGCATGTGGAAGCCCGGGGCGATCCGACCCAGATTCAGGGCCTCAAGGATTCGGGCACCGCCATCACCGCCACGCCCTCCGCCTGCGAGGCCAAGGCGGCGAAGAAGCCCTGAAATGCCCTACGTCGTCGGGCTGACCGGCGGAATCGGCAGCGGCAAGAGCACCGTGGCCGACCTTTTCGTCGCCCGGGGCGCCGCCCTGGTGGATACGGATGCCATCGCCTACGAACTGACCGGGCCCCATGGCGCCGCCATGGCGGCCATCGCCGAGGCCTTCGGGCCGGCGGTGGTGGACGCCCGGGGCGCCCTGGACCGGGCCGCCATGCGCCGCCAGGTCTTTGCCGACGCCACGGCGCGCCAGCGCCTGGAAGCCATTCTCCATCCCCTGATCCGCGCCGAGAGCGACCGCCGCTGCCAGGCGGCCCGGGCGCCCTACGTCATCCTGGCGGTACCCCTGCTGGTGGAATCGGGCAGCTACCGGGAACGGGTGCAGCGGGTGCTGGTGGTGGATTGCCCCGAGGCGGTCCAGGTGGCCCGGGTGATGGCCCGCAACGGCCTGGGCGAGGCCGAAGTGCAGGCCATCCTGGCGGCCCAGGCCAGCCGCCAGCAGCGCCTGGCGGTGGCCGACGACGTGGTGGACAACGGCGGCGATGCGACCGCCCTGGTTCCCCAGGTGGAGCGCCTGCACCGCCAGTATCTGGCGGCCGCTTCCGGAATTTATGCACCAACTTGATGCATATTATTCAAATTTATGCCCAAAGGCTTATTAGTGTTGAGGTTTATGGCTGAATGGTTCAGAATCCTCGCACTTTGACGACATAATGCCCGCCGTAAGCGCACTTACCGGACCCTGACTGGCAAACCCTGGCGAAACCTGGCGTGATCACCTACGAATATCCCTTCAATGAGCGCATCCGCACCCTGCTGCGGCTGGAGGATTTGTTCGACAAGGCCGCCTACTATCTCCAGGCCGAAGGCCACCTGGAACACCATGTCGTCCTGCTGACCCTGTTCGAAATCCTGGAAGTTTCCCGGGCCGACCTGAAAATGGACCTGATCCAGGAACTGGAGCGTCAGCGCCAGACCCTGCTGGCCTTCCGCAACAACCCCGACATTTCCGAAGAGGCCCTTTCCGGCGCCCTCTACGAGATCGAGCAGGCCTCCGCCGCCCTGCTGGCCATGACCGGCAAGATCGGTCAGCACCTGCGCGACAACGAGTGGCTGATGAGCATCAAGAGCCGGGCCGCCATTCCCGGCGGCGTCTGCGAATTCGACCTGCCCTCCTACCATTTCTGGCAGCACCACCCGGCCGAGCAGCGCCGGGCCGCCCTCATGGGCTGGCTCAAGCCCCTGCTGCCCCTGCGCGACGGCCTCACCATCGTGCTGCGCCTGCTGCGCTCTTCCGGCCGGCCCAAGGCCCAGGTGGCGCCCTCCGGCGGTTTCCAGCTCATGCTCGGCGGCAGCAATGCCCAGATGGTGCGGGTCACCCTGCGGGACGGCGACCCCGCCATTCCCGAAATCAGCGCCAACAAGTACGCCCTGAACATCCGCTTCACCTGCCCGGACGGCGACCTCAAGCCCCGGGCCTGCGACCGCGAGGTCGCCTTCGACATGACCTTCTGCAACCTCTGAGCGTCATTGGGGCGGCCGCTCGCGCCGCTTCGCCTTCCATCCCGCTGCTGAATGTTCTTTTCCCGTTCCGGACTCGGGCTTCCACGTCTGCGCCTGGGAAGACTGCGGCGGCCTGGAAATTCTGCTTTAATGCGGCCCGTGGCGCTGCGGGATTGCTCCTGCCGCCGCCGTACCTTTTCCCTTTCGCCCATTCCGTCCCTGGCTGCCATCGCCCATGAGCGCACCCCGTAAAGTCCGTTGCCCCCAGTGCGGCGGCGACTCCCTCTGGTCCCCCGACAATCCCTATCGTCCCTTCTGCTCCAAGCGCTGCAAGCTGATCGACCTGGGCGCCTGGGCTTCCGAGTCCTACCGGGTGCCGGTGCAGGAAGAGGCCGGCCCGGGGGAAGACGGGGCCGTTGCCGACAGCCTCTTCCCCAAGGCCTGAGGCCTACCAGCCGCGCATCAGGGCGATGCCCTGGGCGCCGTGGCGGCGGGCCGTTTCCAGTTCGGTCGTGGTCATGCCTCCCAGGGCGTAGACCGGCTGGGCGCAATCGAACACCCACTCGCCGAAAATGTCCCAGCCCAGCCCGACCTGCTCCGGATGGCTGGGGGTGGGCCGGACCGGGCCGAGGACGCTGAAATCCAGTTCCAGACGGTCGGCCAGGGCCAGTTCCTGGGGTGAGTGGCAGGAGGCGGCCACCAGGGGGAAATCGGGGCGGGCCGTGAGGGTCTGCAGGCGGGCGGCGGGCAGGTGGATGCCGTCGGCGCCGAGGCGGCGGGCGAGGGTATCGCTGGCCTCGTCCGGCGCGTTGAGCAGGACCCGGGCGCCGTGGGTGTGGGCCAGGGCCACCACCCGGGCGGCGAAATCGGCGCGTACGGCAGGGGGCAGCTGCTTGTCCCGGACCTGCACCAGCTTCAGCCCCCCGGCCAGGGCCCGCTCCAGACGTGCCATTTCAGCCTCCACTCCCCGCTCCTCGGCCTGGGTCAAGGCGTACAGGGGGGGCAGGGCCAGGGCCCGCAGAATGGGGCCGTTGGCCGGCAGGATGGGCTCAACGCCAGCATCCATGCCGATCCTGGCCCAGGCAAAAGCGGAGTGCTCGATCGGGGCGATCTCCCCCTCCCAGGCGGTGACGCGGAAGAACTTGAGGCGCACCGTGGCGTGGGGATAGACGAAGCGGCGGGAAATCCAGGGCGTGGCGGCGGTGACGGTGATGCCCAGCTCCTCCTGCAGTTCCCGGTCCAGGGCCTGGCGGTGGCTCTCGCCGGCTTCCACCTTGCCGCCGGGAAACTCCCAGTAGCCGGCGTAGACCTTGCCCTCGGGGCGGCAGGCGAGGAGAAATTCCTGGCCGCCATCCCTTTCAATGACGGCCGCCGATACTTCCACCACCTTGCTCATTTGCCACCCTTCGGCGCATGGCTGCCGGCGTAGTCCCGGGCGAACTGCCAGGCCACCCGGCCGCTGCGGGAGCCGCGCTGCAGGGCCCAGTTGAGGGCATCCCGCTCCCAGCTCTCGCGCGCCGCCGCGGCGCAGCCGAAGTGGGCCAGCCAGTGGGCGGTGATGTTGAGGTAGTCGTCCTGGCTGAAGGGGTAGAAGGAAATCCACAGGCCGAAGCGTTCGGAGAGGGAGATCTTTTCCTCGATGGCCTCCCCCGGGTGGATTTCGTCGCCCACCTTGCTCGTCTCCAGGTTCTCCGCGTGGTACTCGGGCATCAGGTGGCGGCGGTTGGAGGTGGCGTAGATCAGCACGTTGTCCGGGACGCTGGTGACGGAGCCGTCCAGCACCGACTTCAGGGCCTTGTAGCCGTCCTCGCCGGCCTCGAAGGAGAGGTCGTCGCTGAAGATAATGAAATGCTCGGGGCGGCCCGCCACCATATCCACGATGTCCGGCAGGTCCACCAGGTCCGACTTGTCCACCTCGATCAGGCGCAGCCCCTTCCTCTGGTATTCGTTGAGCAGGGCCTTCACCAGGGAGGACTTGCCGCAGCCCCGGGTGCCGGTCAGCAGTACGTTGTTGGCCGGGCGGCCGGCGAGGAACTGGCGGGTGTTGGCGACGATGCGCTGCTTCTGGTCGTCGATGTCCTGCAGGTCCTTGAGACGGATCGGGTGGGGCTTGGCCACGGCCTGCAGGAAGCCGCGGCCGTTCTTGCGCCGCCAGCGGTAGGCCGGGGCTTTCCAGTCGGGCTGGGGCAGGGCTTCGGGCAGCAGGGGCTCGAGGCGGGCGAGCAGGGCTTCGGCCGTGTCGAGGAAGCGCACCAGGCGTTCCAGGGGATCGGCCACGGCGGCTGCCGTACGGGGCGTCTTGGCAGGTGAGGGCATGGGGCTACCGGTATACTGGGGAAAAGTCCGGACCTTAGCCCAATCATGCCCATAAGCCAAATGCCCCGCCGCCTGCTCCTGCTTGCCGCCAGCCTGGCCCTCCTGGCCGGCTGCGCCACGGCGCCCCGGCCGGCGGCCACCACCGCCGGCGCCTGCCCGGCCTGTCCCGTCTGCCCGGCACCCGGCGTCGCCCCGGTGTGTCCGCCCGCCGGCGCCCAGTTGCCGCCGCCTCCCGCCGCCAAGCCCCTGCAGCCGGCCCGCTGGGAAGACCTGCCCGGCTGGGGCGAGGACGACCTGGGCGCTGCTTGGCCGGCCTTCCTGCAATCCTGCAAGGGCCTGGTGGGCAAGAAGGAATGGCCCCTGTGGCGTCCTGCCTGCGATGAGGCCCAGACCCTGGGGAGCAAGCCGGACAATGGCAGCCTGCGGCGCTTCTTCGAATCCCGCTTCCAGCCCTATCTGCTGACCAATCCGGAAGGCACCGTCGAGGGCATGATCACCGGCTATTACGAGCCCCTGCTCAAAGGCAGCCGCAAGCCCACCGGTCCCGGCCGCTATGCCGTGCTGGGGGTGCCGGACGACCTGCTCACCATCGACCTCTCCGAGTTGTATCCGGACCTCAAGAACTACCGCCTGCGGGGCCGCCTGCTGGGCAACAAGGTGGTGCCCTACTGGTCCCGGGCCGAGCTGATGGCCAGGGAGGACAGCCTCAAGGCCCGCACCCTGCTGTGGGTGGACGACCCCATCGAGCTGTTCTTCCTGCAGATCCAGGGCTCCGGTCGGGTCCGGCTGCCCGACGGCAGCATCGTCCGCCTCGGTTACGCCGACCAGAACGGCCACCCCTACCAGTCCATCGGCCGGGTGCTGATCGAGCGGGGCGAACTGAAGCCGGAGCAGGCTTCCATGCAGGGCATCCAGGCCTGGGCCCGGGCCAATCCGGCCAAGGTCAACGACCTGCTCAACGCCAATCCCAGCTACGTCTTTTTCCGGGAGCTGGACCTGCCCGCCAGCGAAGGCCCCATCGGCGCCCTGGGCGTGCCCCTGACGCCGGAGCGCAGCATCGCCATCGATCCCCGCAGCACGCCCCTGGGGGCACCGGTGTTCCTGGCGGCGAGCCATCCCAACAGCAGCAAACCCCTGCGCCGCCTGGTGCTGGCCCAGGACACGGGCGGCGCCATCAAGGGCGTGGTGCGGGCCGACTACTTCTGGGGCTACGGCGCCGAGGCCGGCGCCCTGGCCGGGCGGATGAAGCAGACGGGGCAGATGTGGGTGCTGCTGCCACCCGGTCTGGGACCTCGCTAGGGGGCCGGACGGCGGGCGCCCCGGCACGGTGCAAAATGCACCAATAGGCAGCATGTCCGGTGCAATACGCACAATGCCGGTGCGTACCTGCCGGGCGCCTATGGCTAAGGTAATGATTTAACAGTGCTAAGCCCCTGGAACGGGGCTTGCTTTTGTGGTGCCAACTTTTTGCTGGAGGCACCATGGAAGCTTACAAGTCCGCCTCGGACACCCTTTTCGTTCTCTTGGGCGCCATTATGGTGCTCGCCATGCACGCCGGTTTTGCCTTCCTCGAACTGGGCACCGTGCGCCGCAAGAACCAGGTCAATGCCCTGGTGAAGATCCTTTCCGACTTCGCCGTGTCCACCCTGGCCTACTTCTTCGTCGGCTACGGCATCGCCTACGGCGTGCATTTCTTCCAGGACGCCCAGGCGCTGATGCAGAACAGCGGCCACGACCTGACCAAGTTCTTCTTCCTGCTCACTTTCGCCGCCGCCATCCCGGCCATCATCTCCGGCGGCATCGCCGAGCGGGCCCGCTTCAATCCCCAGCTGGCCGCCACCTTCTGCCTGGTGGGCTTCGTCTATCCCTTCTTCGAGGGCATCGCCTGGAACCACGCCTTCGGCATCCAGGAATGGCTGCTGGCCACCTTCGGCGCCGAGTTCCACGATTTCGCCGGCTCCGTGGTGGTGCATGCCATGGGCGGCTGGATCGCCCTGCCCGCCGTGCTCTTGCTCGGCGCCCGCCGCGGCCGCTACCACAAGGATGGCGGCATCGCCGGCGCCCATCCGCCGTCCTCCATTCCCTTCCTGGCCCTGGGCGCCTGGATCCTCATCGTCGGCTGGTTCGGCTTCAACGTCATGAGCGCCCAGAGCCTGGACAAGATTTCCGGCCTGGTGGCCCTCAACTCCCTCATGGCCATGGTGGGCGGCACCCTGGCGGCTCTGGTGCTGGGCAAGAACGACCCGGGCTTCGTGCATAACGGCCCCCTGGCCGGCCTGGTGGCCGTCTGCGCCGGCTCCGACCTGATGCACCCCCTTGGTGCCCTGGTCACCGGCGGCGTTGCCGGTGCCCTTTTCGTGGTCATGTTCACCCTGACCCAGAACCGCTGGAAGATCGACGACGTGCTCGGCGTCTGGCCCCTGCACGGCCTGTGCGGCGCCTGGGGCGGTATCGCCGCCGGCATCTTCGGGCTGGAGGCCCTGGGCGGCGCCGGTGGCGTGTCCTTCCTGTCCCAGCTGCTCATGACCGGCCTGGCCATCGTCATCGCCCTGGTGGGCGGCGGCCTGGTCTATGGCGTCATCAAGCAGCTGGTGGGCATCCGCCTGGACCAGGAGGATGAATACAACGGCGCCGACCTTTCCATCCACAAGATCACCGCCTCCGCCGAGCGGGAAACCCTCTGGTAATTCACGCTTTCGGTGTTTCCGGACAATAGTTTCTTGAAATGAAATGGAGAATCTTGAAACTAAATAAAAACAAGGAGATAGCCGTTTTGCTGCAAAAATGAGCTGATGGTAGTAAATAAAGTCGGCCGGACAACAATGGAAAAGAGGCCCCGCAATTGCGTGGCCTCTTTTTCATTTGGTTGCCATAGCTCAATCGATATCGCCCCGAGTGAAAGGCTTCAATGTGGCTACTATGGTTGCGTTACTTCACTAGCTCCGGCTGCTTTATGTGTGATGAGTGTATTATTGCTTCGATGATGTGGCTACAAAGCCGGAAGGGGTCATGTGGCAGTTATGTCGAGAGATCGTTCGCTTACTGGCACGTATGCCCGATGACCACGATGTGGAATGTTGGGGGCTAGACTGCACTTGGTCAGGCGTATCCGGATTCCCCACTGGACGGCTCAAACGCAACAGCGGCAGGCCAACTTGTCTAGGATATGATGGTTATCGCCAAGTTTGCAGAGGGACTCAAAATGCCGATCGAGCTCTTCAAAAAGGATGTATCCCAAGGAAAACTCATCAGGTCGCTGGAACATCGGGCGTTTCAGTTGATCAACAATCTCCCGCTCGCGGGCCGCTGGCGCCACTAGATAAAGATGTTCCTCCTTTCCCGGAATGGAAAGGGCCATATCGGTGAGGCGCAATATTCCGGAATAGATGGAGGTACTTTTTTCAACCTCAAAGGCGGCGGCAATCTGCGCCTTCCCCTTGTACAGCCAAAGGACATCGATCAGTTCCGCCGTAGCGTGCACCTCCGGAGACAATCCCAAGTCTGGAAGGTGCTCTAGGCAGTGGAATCCCAGCGGGCGGCCTTGGTATTGCGCACTACGGTCATTGCGTGCGACCAAGACGTCATATCCCAGGGTACGCCCTAGTTCAGAAAGTTGGTGCTGAACCTTGGTGTGCAGCCGTTCCTCCACAACATCCTGTTCAACCTGTGCGTGCCGTTTGCGGCGACTTTTCTCCAGTTTTTCCTGCTCCGCAGCCAAAGTCTGCTGGCCATTAGAATCGGGGGCCAAGCGTCCTACCCCGATCTCAAACAACATGCCACTGAACGCGCCAAGATCCTTGGAAAGTGTTCCAAGCGTCGAATTGGCTTCGATGATCGTCTCGCGCATTTCCAGGTAGCTGTCCCAAGACCCTAACTTCTTCTTGGCCTGAAAGAGGGCATTGAAACCGTTGAGCATCGCCGTATTAAATGGCGGAAACAGTGTGGGATGAAGAAAGTAGAGGATATTGGCGACCGCTGGCCCCAGGCCCTTGATGCTGCGGCCGGCAAGCTTCAAAACTTCCCTTTCCAGAATCCGGATGTCGGCGGTTTCCAGGCAGGCGAAGAGAAATTCCCCGAACGCCCCCTTATTTTCATCGTTCTCGTAGATATCCGGGATGCGAAGCTTAGGCTTCCAATAGAAGGGATGGGCCGCCCCTTCAAACACCTGCTTTTGCTCAGCAATACAGCTCAGCACAAATTCCAGCGATGATCCTTTGAAGTCGTTGGGGAAACGCTTCTGCTTGATGTCTTCGACAACCGTACCAACACCGCGCCGGATGCTTCGAAACGCTTTGAGGCGATCTTCACTACTAACAAACCAAGTGTTGTAAACAGACTCGGGGTCAGCCTTATAGGCTTGCGCTATGGGCAGGAGAAGTTGCTTCATGACGAAGCATTATGAATGCGGATTCCAGTGAAACTGATCAACCAGTCCGCCGACGCAATCACATGGAGTGGTGGTCACGAACACAGTTTTCTTAAATTGGTTTTCAATCCAAAAGAAGCGTGGGCTTGTTCGGCTTGCCGAATAAGCCAGGAGACAAGCGAAGCGCGTCAGGAACGATGTGAGGAGGTCCCAGAAACACGCTCCGTCTGCACACCGAATTCGTGCAACTGCTCCAAGTCGGCTTCGATTTCATGGTTAACCCCGGAACTGACTTAAGGCGCCCATCGACTCCCGATCCACGTCAAATCTGGCCTCTCGCGGGGGCTGTCAACCGGTATTTCACCCTCGCGACTATGCAAGGCAGCAGGCCAACGAGTGCAAGTGCCAGCGCAAGGACGTTACCAAAGCGGACATATGGGGTAAGTCCGGCGTAGCCCTGCACGTCGGCAACAAGCGCGCCCAAGGTGAACGGCGGAAGCGCCTTGTCGACCCGACCGTTGGGCAGAACCACGGCGGTCATGCCGGTGTTGGTGGCGCGAAGCATCGGCCGCCCGGTTTCGAGCGCCCGCATCTGGGCAATCTGCAGGTGCTGTGGCTGAGCCAGCGACCGGCGTCCGAACCACGCAGTGTTCGAGACGTTGGCCAGGATGGATGCGCTTGGCACGGAGCGAATGATCTCCTCGCCGAAGAGATCCTCATAGCAGACGTTGACTGCCACCTGCTGGCCAGAAACGGCGAACGGCGGCTGATCCTCTGCTCCCCGTGAAAAACTCGACATCGGAATGCTCATGGCCGCCACGAACCAGCCGAAACCGGACGGCACGAACTCGCCGAAGGGAACCAAATGGCGTTTGCTGTAGATCTGCGGCGGTTGCGTGCCGAGTGAAACGACTGCGTTCGAGTAGTTCTCGTCATCGCCAATGACGGTACCGAGCAAGAGATTGCCGTTTCGCCCTTGCACGACGCGCGTCAAGTTCGCAAGGTAGTCCTCGGGGACCTGATGCAGGAACGCCGGGATGGCGGTCTCCGGCAGGATCGTCAAGCGCGCGGGATGGTCCTTTGTCAGCGCGTAGTACGTCGCCAGGGTTTGGGAGAAACGCGCGGGCTGCCATTTCACCTCCTGCGAGATATTTCCCTGCAGGAGCGCAACCCGAATTGGCGGACCGACGGCCGACGTCCATTGGACTTGTTGCGCGAGGAGTCCTCCTCCGAGCACGACGAGCCCGGCCACGAGCGGTGGAATCGCAAACGCCAGGCCAAATCTTGAAGGGCATGCCGGCCGGTGCGCAAGACGGTGAGCGGCGACAAGGTCGGCCATAAGGCACGCGCCGACGACGACGGTGAAGAACGACACGCCGTAGACGCCGACGAGCGGCGCATACCCCGCGAGCGGAGAAGGCGGGGACTGAGAATACCCGATGGTCAGCCAGGGGAAACCGGTAAAAAGCCATCCCCGGAACCACTCGGACAAGGACCAGCAGCCGGAGAAAGCAAGCACGTCCGCAAGCGGTTGCCCGCTTCGCAGGCGGACGAATATCGCGCTTGCAAGAGCCGGGAACATGGCCAGAAACGCGCAAAAGAGCAGCGTCGCCACTGCCGCCTTCGGGGCGGCCAATCCACCAAAGTCGTTGAGGCTGATGAATACCCAGGAGACTCCGAAAAGAAAGAGTCCAAGACCGTAGGCGAAGCCCGACGCCGACGCGGATCGAACATCAGGGGCACGAACAAGCAGAAGGAAGAGCCCTCCCGTCGTCAGCCAGGACAACGGGAAGGCAGCAAAAGGAGCAAATGCCGTGGCGGTAACCGCGCCGAGGACAAACGCTAACAGGCTGGGGAACACGACGAGAACATGGCGCTCTGATCTTGCCCCACTTCCTCGGGGCAGAGGGGCGGGAATGCCTTCCAACGAACCATCGATCTGCTGCGGACTGACATCCCCGCGCCAACTCAGTGAGGGCCGCAACGACAATCTCTACTTGGCAGCAACAGCCAGCGCGTCGTTGACCAGTGCCTTGAGCTGGTCGGCACCAAAGCTTGGCATCGGCCTCCCGTTGACGAAGAACTCCGGCGTCTTTGTCACGTTCAGCGTTTTCGCGTCAGCGAGATCTTGCTCGACGATCCGCGCGATCTCGGGCGCGGTCATGTCAAATGCCATCTGCTCCACGTTGAGTCCCAAGCCTTCAAGGTGCTTCCACACGAGCGCGACTTGCGGCGTGTGATGGGGCGACCACTCCTCCTGGGACGCAAGCAATGCCTCCAGTGCCGGCCACAATTTGCCTTGACGCCTCGCCGCTTCGAGGACGGCGACGACTTTGTCGGAACCATTATGGAAAGGCGCATAGCGCAGCACTAATCGTATCTTGTCCGGGTGCGCGGCCATGATCTGTTTGACCAGCGGATAGAACGCCCGACAAGTCTCGCACGCCGGATCGAGAAACTCGACAATGACGACGGGGGCGTCTTGCCGGCCCAGCGTCGGCGAGTGCATCCGAAGGAGCGAGGCGCGGTTCGCCTCGGCCAGACGGTCGACTTCCTGTGCGCTCTGATGCTTGAAGGCCATAACAGCGGCACCAAAGGCCACCAACATTACGATCGCCGAGCCGGCAAGAAGCAATTTCTTGTTCATCGTGAACTCTTGAAATGAATCGCCAGCAACAAGCCGACGATGGTTGAGAACGCCGCTACCGAGAGGAGCGGAATCGTGACAAACCCCAGCCAGACCACCTGGACGTCCGAACACGGCACGCCTTGCTGGCAGGGCTTGATGCTCTCCGGAATCCAGCCCGCGACCAGCATCAGGTGGAATACGGCGAAGCCCAGGCCGGCGACGGCCAGGGGCAACGCGTAGCGCACGGCGCGCGGATCGAACGACAGCAGCCCGACAGCGAGCACGGGGACCAGCGGAAACATCGCGATCCTCTGATACCAGCACAGCACGCACGGCGTGTAGCCCATCACCTCGCCGAGAAACAAGGCGCCGAGCGTCGACACTGTGGCCACCAGCCAGGCGCCGAACAGCATCTGCCAAGTCCGCGAATCAGCGCTTTGGTTGTTGCAGAGTGACTGCTTCATGCGTTCATGCCTGTCAAATGTCGGGGGAATGGTGTCGCTATTGCGCGACGAACGGTCGTTCAAAGACTGGTCGCCGGCTGTACCGATACGTGGTGAAATTTCAAAAGTGAACCTGTCCCGACGAGACTACATCGCCCCAGCAGATCGCCCGGGTCGTTTGCTGTCCCCGTCGAGCCCGGCATTTGACCTATCCGCTGCCTGCGCAAGGCTCGCCTGAATCCGTTGAGTCATCTCGGAATCTGGCGGAACGATTTCAAGCACACGTTTCCACAGCGTTGACGCCTGCGCGTAATCGCCACGACCGAAGGCAGCCGTGCCGCCCAGCGCGAGCGCCTTGACGTTGCGCGGATCGACCGCGAGCGCGCGTTCGATGAGGCGCTCAGGCTCGCCAGCCAGCGACCGGCCCTGTGCCATGGCGAGCGTGTCGGCAAAATCGGCGAACAGTTGCGCGTCGTTGGGGACGAGCCGCACCACCTGCCGGTAGGCGTCTGCAGAGTCCTCGTATCGCGCCATGGCGCCCGTCGTCCGGGCAAGCATCAGCCAGCCTTCCGCGTCTTCGGGCATTGCCTGCAGGCGCTCCCCGAGCTGGGTGACCATCGCGGCGAGCCGCTGCGGCGAGAGTTCATGCGCGTCCCGCTGGATCTGTCGGTCCGCAGTTCGGCTTGCGTCGAGTGCGGCAGGTGTGCCCAAAGCCAGGTACGTCCCGAACGCGGCCACAGGCATGGTGAACGACAAAACGCCAGCCCAGCCCCACTTCACGCCGGAGCCCCCTGCTGCCCGATCGGCGGCCAACTCGACCTCTTCGATGACGCGGCGCTCGAGTTCGCGTTTCGCCGAGTCGTGCTGCAGTCGGTCGATCACTCCATTGGCCAAGTCGCCGTCCAGTTCCTTGAGCTGATCCCGGTAGATCGACAGGTTGGCCTCGCCGTGCGAAACGTCGGCGGCCTTCTTGCGCTTGCCGAGCAATGGGGGCACGAGGAACAAAAGGGCCCCGATCACCATCAGGGCGGCGACGATGGAGAAGGCAATCATATGGACTCCGTGGTGGATTGATTGTTGGTCGCCGGTGCAAGCAGCACGCGGGCTCGCGCGTGCTGTTCGGTGACCATCGGCTCGTCGACGACGCGTTTGGTCCGCAGCCGCAGCTTGAAGAGGAGGATTCCCAAGCCGCCCAAGAGGAGGAGGAAGGGGCCGACCCAGAGCATCCAGGTGGTCGTCTTCATCGGAGGCCGATAGAGGACGAAGTCGCCGTAGCGCTGCACCATGAATTCCTTGATTTCCCGGTCGGTCTTGCCGCTCTTGAGCATCTGCCTGACTTGGTTCTTGAGGTCGGTGGCGAGTTCAGCGTGGGAGTCGGCAATCGTCTGGTTTTGACAAACCAGACAGCGCAGTTCCTCGGCGATCGCCATGACGCGCCGTTCCAATTCCGGATCCGGCGATACGGGTAGCGCTTCCGCTCCCAACACGGTTGTGGACGCAGCGAGCAACAAGGCGAAGAGCCATCGTCTAGCCATGGGTCACGCTCCCGACAGTTCCCTGATCTTGGGCAGGAGCGTTCTTTCGAGCGCCTCCGGCGTCAGCGGGCCGATGTGCTTGTGCCGGATGATGCCGGCCTTGTCGATCAGGAACGTCTCGGGGACGCCGTACACGCCGTAATCGATGCCGACTCGACCATCGAGGTCGAATGCGGACAGCACGTAGGGATCGCCCAGTTCCTTCAGCCAGGCAAGACCGTCCTCCCGCCGATCCTTGTAGCTCAGCCCGACGATCGGAACCACGTTGCGGCGCGCGAATTCGACCAGCAGCGGATGCTCCTGTCGGCAGGCGGCACACCAGGAGGCCCAGACATTGAGCAGCCAGACCTTGCCCCGCATGTCTTCCGGGGTGATCGTCTTGTCGGCGGCGTGCAACTGGGGAACGCGAAAGGCGGGGGCCGGTTTGTCGATCAGCGGCGACGGCACTTCACGCGGATTGAGCTTCAATCCGTAGCCGAGGAAGCCGGCCAGGACGATGAATATCGAGAGGGGCAACAGGTAACGGGCCATGCGTAGGTCCTCAGTTCGAATCGGGTTTCAGGCGGCGGCAGCGGCCGTCGCGGTTTCTTGCGGACTCGCGCGTCGTGCACCGGCACGATAACGGCGGTCGGATGCGGCCAGGGCGCCGCCCAGTGCCATGAAGATGCAGCCGATCCAGATCCAGTTGACGAAGGGCTTGTGATGGACGCGAACGACCCAAGTGTTCTCGTCCAGCGGCTCGCCTAGCGCGACGTACAGATCGCGGGTGAGCCCGTAGTCGATCGCCGCCTCGGTCATCGGCATCCGCTGCACGTCATATGTCCGCTTCTCCGGGAACATCGTCCCGACCTGCTCGCCGTCTCTCGCGACGTTGATCGTCGCGCGGACCGCACGATAGTTGGGGCCCCTGATTTCGCTAGTCTGCGCGAACTCGAAGCGATAGCCGCCGACCGAGACGGTCGTTCCCACTTTCATCTTGACGTCCTTGCTCTCCTCGTAGGTTTTCACCATTGCAACAGCGAAGATGAAGACCGCGATGCCAAAGTGCGCCAGGTGCATTCCGTAGAAGGCGCGGGGGAGCGACCTGATCCTTGACCACAGATCTCCGCTCGACTGCGCTCCCTTTATCCGGTCCCAGAGACCGACGATCGAAGAGAGGGCGAGCCATACGGCGATCAAAATGCCGACCGCGGTCAAGGTCGACCATCGTCCCATCAGGAACGGAAGCGCCACGGCAACGATCAGGGCGACGACGAACGCGGCGCCGAGTGCCTTCGCGATATCGCCCAATGCAGCCTGCTTCCACCGCACGAAGGGCGCGATGGCCATGAGCAGGACGACCGGAACCATCAATGGAGCGAAGATCGCGTCGAAGTAAGGTGGGCCGACCGAGATCTTGCCCAGTCCGAGGGCGTCGAGAAACAAGGGATAGAGGGTGCCGAGCAAGACCGATGCGCTTGCAACGACGAGCAATACGTTGTTAACGAGGAGCAACGATTCGCGCGAAACCAGCGCGAACGCGCCTCCCGTTCCGACCTTGGGTGCGCGCCAGGCATAGACGGTGAGTGACAGCCCGATCACGATGACCAGAAAAGCGAGAATGAAGATGCCGCGCTTGGGATCGGTGGCGAACGCATGCACGGAGGTCAGGATCCCGGAGCGCACGAGAAACGTCCCGAGCAACGAGAGAGCGAAGGCGACGATCGCCAGCAGCACGGTCCAGCTCTTGAAGCTGCCCCGCTTCTCCGTGACCGCCAACGAGTGCATGAGCGCGGTGCCAACCAGCCAGGGCATGAAAGAGGCATTCTCGACCGGGTCCCAGAACCACCAGCCGCCCCAGCCCAGCTCGTAATAGGCCCACCAGCTGCCCAGCGCAATTCCCAGCGTCAGCGAGCACCAGGCCGCCGTCGTCCATGGGCGTGACCATCGCGCCCAAACCGCGTCGAGGCGGCCGCCAAGCAGTGCCGCGATAGCGAACGCGAAGGCGACCGAGAAACCGACGTAGCCCATGTAAAGCAACGGCGGGTGGAAGACCATCCCGGGATCCTGGAGGAGAGGATTGAGATCGCGGCCGTCCGGCGCTGCCGGGAGGAGACGCTCGAATGGATTGGAGGTCAGCAGCAGGAAAAGGTGGAAGCCGACTGCGATGCAGCCCATCACGCCGAGCACGCGGGCAACCATCTCATCGGGCAGGCGCGCACTGAAAATGCTGACGGCGAGCCCCCACGCCGCGAGCATCGTCACCCAAAGCAGCATCGATCCTTCATGACTGCCCCAGGACGCGGCAATCAGATAGAACAGCGGCAAGTTGCTGTTCGAGTTCCTCGCCACATTGATGACCGAGAAGTCGTTGCCGACGAAGGCGTAGACGAGGCAGGCGAAAGCAATGCCAATGAACGCAAACTGGGCCTGCGCGGCCGGCCGCGCCACGCTCATCAATGCCGGGCTGTTCTTCGCAGCACCGATGAGGGGGAGTGTGCCTTGGACGACGGAGACACAAAGGGCCAGGATGAGGGCGAAGTGCCCGATCTCCGGGATCATTCGAATACTCCCCGTGTGGCGACGCGAGTCGCAGGTCCAGGCGGCCTTCGCGTCAATCGATTTCTGGCGGCGCGCATCAGTCCCACCAGGATTCCTGCGGGGCTACCACGACGGCCGTGTGCTGCGCTGTGGTCGAAGCCGCCAGCCGACAGGTAGAGCGGACCTCGCCTGTTTTTCCCAGTAGTGCTCACGTCGATTCCTCGCTTCCTCATCATCAAGGTTGCGAGTAAACAACCTGCAGTAACTACAGGGTCAAGGGGAGATTGGTGGAGCGGTGGGAGTCGGTTGGCACCGCAGCCACAGAGAACGAGGCGAACTCGGACCCGGGGCCTCGCCCCACGGTAACCGTTCCCGTGACAGGAACACCCAAGCGACAGTGATGACTGCCAATACGGCCACGGCGATGCACGAGCCGCCATAGAGGGGTCATCGCAGAAAACGGAAAAAATCGTACGCTAAGGCGCGCGACGGCTTTGACCTAGCAGCAGTGCAAAGCTGCGATCAGCGGGCAGGAAACATTGCCGTGGTGCGCGTCGCACTCGCTCACCAGCTTCGACAACGCGTCTTCCATCCGCGTGAGGTCCGCCATGCGTGCGCGCACATCCGCCAGCCGGTGGGCGGCCAGCTCGGCCGCCTCGCTGCAATGGGTGCCGTCCTCAAGTTTCAGGAGCTGGCCGACTTCATCCAGGCTGAACCCCAGGCGCTGGGCTGACTTCACGAATTTCACCCGGGCCACGTCCGCCTGCCCATAGCGACGGATGCGGCCATACGGCCGCTCCGGCTGGGGCAGCAAGCCCTTGAGCTGATAGAAGCGGATGGTCTCCACGTTGACGCCGGCCGCCTTGGCGAAGGCCCCGATGGTCAGGTTCTCCAAAGCGTTCTCCGTCATGCTTGACTCCGTAGTTGACTACGGAAGTAACGTTACAGCATTAAGCAAAGTCCCGGAAGGAGAACCTTATGTCGGAACCCAAGAACGGCTGCGGCGCACTGGCGACCGGCGGCGTCGCGGCCGTCCTCGCCTCGGCCTGTTGCCTCGGCCCCCTCGTGCTGGTCGCGCTCGGCTTATCGGGCGCGTGGATCGGCAACCTGACTGTGCTGGAACCGTACCGACCGTTCTTCATCGGCGCGGCACTCATCGCGCTGTTCTTCGCCTGGCGCAGCATCTTCCGACCAGCCCATGCCTGCAAGCCCGGCGATGTTTGCGCCGTGCCCCAAGTGCGGACGGCCTACAAGGTGGTTTTCTGGATCGTGGCCGCCCTAGTCCTGGTTGCCCTCGCTTTTCCCTACGTCCTGCCGCTGTTCTACTGAAAGGAGATTGCCATGAAGAAACTTGCCGCCCTGATCTCCCTGGCCGCCACCCTGAGTGCGCCTGCCTGGGCCGCCACCAAGACCGTCACCCTGTCCGTACCCGGCATGACCTGCGAGGCGTGCCCGATCACGGTCAAGAAGGCCCTGTCCAAGGTCGCCGGCGTCGAGAAGGCCGAGGTCAGCTTCGAGAAACGGGAAGCCGTCGTGACTTTCGACGACGCCAAGACCAATGCCGACGCCTTGACCAAGGCCACCGCAAACGCGGGCTACCCCGCCACCGTGAAGCAGTGAGGGCGTGATCATGGCCGAGGCGATCACCCTTCACATCGACGGCATGACCTGCACGTCGTGCGCTGAGCACGTCCAGCAGGCTTTGACGAATGTACCTGGCGTGCGCGCGGCCTCGGTGTCCTATCCGCAGCGGCAGGCCGAGATCAAGGTGGACGCGGGTGTGGGTTTGGACCCGCTGGTCGCAGCCGTCGCCGCGCTCGGCTACCGAGCACGGGTTTCCGACACGCCAGGCAAGCCCGCTGGCGGCCTGTTGGGCAAGGCGCTGGGTTGGCTGGGCGGCGATACGAAGCGTGGTGACGGTGAGCAGGCGCTGCACGTGGCTGTGATCGGCAGCGGCGGCGCGGCGATGGCCGCAGCGCTGAAAGCCGTCGAGCAAGGCGCGCGCGTGACGCTGATCGAGCGGGGCACCATTGGCGGCACCTGCGTCAATGTCGGCTGCGTGCCCTCCAAGATCATGATCCGCGCCGCGCACATCGCCCATCTGCGCCGCGAAAGCCCGTTCGATGAAGGTCTGCCCGCCGCAGCGCCGACCGTGCTGCGCGACCGGTTGCTGGCCCAGCAACAAGGCCGCGTCGAGGAGTTGCGCCACGCCAAGTACGAAGGCATCCTGGCAAGCACCCCGGCCATCACCGTGCTGCGCGGCGAGGCCCGGTTCAAGGACGCGCGCACGCTGACCGTGGCGACCGCTGACGGCAGCACGCACGAGGTGAACTTCGACCGCTGCCTGATTGCCACCGGCGCGAGCCCAGCGATTCCGCCGATCCCGGGCCTTGCGGACACGCCCTACTGGACCTCCACCGAGGCGCTGGCGAGCGACACGATCCCTGAGCGGCTGGCCGTCATCGGCTCGTCGGTGGTCGCTGTCGAGCTGGCGCAAGCCTTCGCCCGGCTGGGCAGCCAGGTCACGATCCTGGCGCGCAATACGCTGTTCTTCCGCGAAGATCCGGCCATCGGCGAAGCCGTCACGGCCGCCTTCCGCGCCGAAGGCATCAAGGTGCTGGACCATACCCAGGCGAGCCATGTTGCCTATGCGGACGGGGAATTTGTGCTCACCACCGGGCACGGCGAGCCGCGTGCCGACCGGCTACTGGTCGCCACCGGCCGCGCGCCGAACACGCGCAGCCTGAACCTCTCGGCGGCGAGTATCCAGGTCAACCCGCAAGGGGCCATCGTCATCGACTGCGCCATGCGAACGAGCGCGCCGCACATCTTTGCTGCCGGCGACTGTACCGACCAGCCGCAGTTCGTCTATGTGGCGGCGGCGGCTGGCACCCGCGCCGCGATCAACATGACCAGCGGTGACGCGACGCTGGACCTGACCGCGATGCCGGCGGTGGTGTTCACCGATCCGCAGGTGGCGACGGTGGGCTACAGCGAAGCCGAAGCGCACCACGACGGCATCGAGACCGACAGCCGGCTGCTGACGCTGGACAACGTGCCGAGGGCGCTCGCCAACTTCGACACGCGCGGCTTCATCAAGCTGGTGGCGGAAGCCGGCACGGGGCGGCTGATCGGCGTCCAGGCGGTGGCCCCGGAAGCGGGCGAACTGATCCAGACGGCCGCACTGGCGATCCGCCACCGGATGACCGTGCAGGCGCTGGCCGACCAGTTGTTTCCCTACCTGACCATGGTCGAGGGACTCAAGCTCGCGGCGCAGACCTTCAACAAGGACGTGAAGCAACTGTCCTGCTGCGCCGGCTGAGGAAAAGGAGGTGTTCGATGAACGCCTAGACGGTGTCGCACCTGGCTCAGGATGCCGGCGTGAGCGTGCATGTCGTGCGCGACTACCTGCTGCGCGGATTGCTGCGCCCGTCCGCGCGCACCGCAGGCGGCTATGGCGTGTTCGACACGGGAGCCTTGCAGCGGCTGTGCTTCGTGCGACCCCATAGAACCCGGCAGCGAGCAACGTGCTTGCCAGCCACTGCTCAAAAAGCCTGCTGCTGCCCTGCAACGTCGTCGTGCGCGAGGACGAAGCGAACCGGGTGCGCGTGGAGTTCATGGACCCGAACGCGGTGCTTGAACTGGTTGGAAAGCCCGAGATAACGCAGTTGGCCGCCGAGGTACGGCAGAAGCTCTCGCGGGTGATGGCGGCGTTGCCGTAAGAAGCAGCGCTTGACTCTGTGGCTGCTGTAGGGTTTTCAATAGACGACGAAGCCGAGAACTAGTGCGCAACGCTACACTCTGCTTCCTGTTCGATTATCGCGCCCTCTTGGAGATCCCTGATGCGAACCCTGGTTGCGGGCCTGCTTACGGCCCTGGCGCTGCAGAGTGCGCTTGCTGCACAACTGCCTGAAGTAACCGTCTACAAAGATCCCGATTGCGGCTGCTGCACCGAATGGGTCAAGCACCTGCAGGACGCCGGTTTCAAAGTACGGCAGATCGATACGCGGAATCTGCCCGGGGAACGCGAGCGGCTCGGCGTCCCGCCGACCCTGGCGAGCTGCCATACCGCGCAGGTTGGCGGTTACCTCGTGGAGGGCCACGTCCCGGCGTCGGCGGTCAAGAAGCTGCTGGCCGAGAAGCCTGCGGTGCGCGGCCTGACCATTCCGGGCATGCCGGCCAGTGCTCCCGGCATGGGGCCGCACGTTGCCGGCACGCTCAAGGTGTATACCTTGCCCAAAGCAGGTGAGCCGTCGCGCATCTACTCGGTTGAATAAGACGGCAGTCCGAAGCGACGAACATCGCGTGCCGCAGTCGCCGACAACAAGTGACCTGAAGTATCAGCCGTGTCGCGTGGCTTGCCCGGCACCTCGATGAGACGAACAATCCGCGAGCCCCTCCAGGATTCCGCATGCCGGGGTTGGCCGGGCGCCGGCACAGCTGTCGCGCAAGGCCGTCAAATGACCTTTCAGCTGGATGAGTTCGGTGACGCGGACTTCAACCTGCCGGATATGTTGGTCCAGAAGCGCGTTGATTGCGCCACAGTCTTCGCTCGGAGTGTCGCGATACCCCAGTAATGTCCGGACGTCGGCCAGCGTCATGCCGAGCGAACGGCAGTGCCGGATGAACTGCAACCGTTCCACGTGCGCCTCGCCATAGAGGCGGAAGTTGCCCACGCTACGGGGCGGCGAAGGCAGTAGCCCCTCTTTCTCATAGTAACGAATCGTCTCGACCTGGCATTCGGTGAGTCTGGCCAGGTCGCCAATCTTGATGCCCATACTGTTCTCCTCTTGACCCTATAGTAACTACAGGGTGCCTAATGGGCAATGACTTGGATCAAGAAGGAGTTGCCATGAGCGCTTGCAATTCGAAGGGATGCGGTTGCGTCGCCACCCCGGTCGAGCGACCAATGCTAGAAAAAGTCCAGCCGGGCGCATCGCAGACGGTCTTGCGGATCGAGAACATGGACTGCCCGACGGAAGAGGCACTGATTCGCGGCAAGCTTTCCGGCCTGCCCGCGGTCTCCGGGCTGGACTTCAATCTCATGCAGCGCACGCTTCGGGTCAGCCACGTGCCCGAGGCGTTGCCTGCCATGATGGCTGCGCTTGGGTCAATCGGATTCAAGGCCGAGGTGATGGAAGCGGCTTCGGGACGCCAGCGCGCGCCCGTCGCGCCGCGCACAAACTGGTGGCCGCTTGTGGCATCCGGCGCGGCGGCAGCGCTTGCGGAGTTGGCCTCCTGGTTGATCGGCGGCGATCACTGGGCCGTCCTCGCGCTGGCCCTGTTCGCGATCTTCAGCGGCGGGCTGTCCACTTACAAGAAGGGCTGGATTGCGCTCAGGAACCGCAATCTGAACATGAACGCCCTGATGTCGATCGCGGTCACCGGCGCCATGCTGATCGGCCATTGGCCGGAAGCGGCGATGGTCATGGTGCTGTTCGCACTGGCCGAAGTCATCGAGGCCCGGTCGCTCGATCGGGCCCGGCAGGCGATCCATCGCCTGCTGGAACTCGCGCCGGAGCAGGCCACCGTGCAGCAGCCCGACGGAAGCTGGGCTGAAGTGGCGGCCAGCGCGGTGCAGGTCGGCAGCCGCGTCCGCGTCAAGCCCGGCGAGCGCATTGCACTGGACGGCGAGGTGCTGCAGGGCCGTTCCACGGTCGATCAAGCTCCGATCACCGGCGAGAGCCTCCCGGTTGAGAAGGCGACAGGTGACGCGGTCTTCGCCGGCACCATCAACCAGTCGGGGTCCTTCGAATACAAGGTCACGGCGGGGGCGACCAATTCAACGCTGGCGCGGATCATCCATGCGGTGGAGGCGGCCCAGGGTAGTCGCGCGCCAACGCAGCGCTTCGTCGATCAGTTCGCCCGTTACTACACCCCCGCCGTCTTCGCCGTCGCCCTGGCCGTGGCGGTCTTGCCCCCGCTCGTGCAAGGCGGAGCCTGGCTCGACTGGATCTACAAGGCCCTGGTTCTGCTCGTGATCGCCTGCCCCTGCGCGCTGGTCATCTCCACTCCAGTGAGCATCGTCAGCGGCCTCGCGGCCGCCGTCCGGCACGGCATTCTCGTCAAGGGCGGCGTGTACCTGGAAAAGGGGCGCAAGCTCACCTGGCTGGCCCTCGACAAGACCGGCACCCTCACGCACGGCAAGCCGAGGCAGACCGATTTCGAGCCATGGCAAGACGCCGACGGCGTGCGTTCGAAGGGGCTTGCCGCCAGCCTCGCGGCACGCTCCGATCACCCCGTTTCGCAGGCCCTCGCCCTTGCCGCCCGAGCGGACCGAGTGAAGCTGCGTGAGGTCGACGAGTTCTCGGCCTTGCCCGGGCGCGGGGTGCGCGGACGCATCGACGACGCGGTCTTCCACTTGGGCAACCACCGCCTGGTCCAGGACTTGGGCGCCGGCTCGCCGGAGCTGGAAGCGCGTCTTTCGGCGCTCGAAGGTCAGGGCAAGACTGTCGTCATGCTGGTCGGCGAAACCGGCGTCCTGGCCCTCTTCGCCGTCGCCGACACGGTCAAGGGCAGCAGCCGGCAGGCGATCGCCGACCTGCATGCGATGGGAGTCAGGACGGTGATGCTGACCGGCGACAACCAGCACACCGCCCAGGCGATTGCCGACCAGGTCGGCATCGATCGGGCCCTGGGCGGCCTGCTCCCGGAAGACAAGATGCGGGAGATCGAACAACTTGTGTCGTCGGGTGACACCGTCGGCATGGCGGGGGACGGCATCAACGATGCACCGGCGCTGGCGCGGGCCGACATCGGCTTCGCCATGGGCGCCGCCGGCGCCGACGCCGCGATCGAAACCGCCGATGTCGCCTTGATGGACGACGACTTGCGCAAGCTGCCGACCTTCGTGCGCTTGTCCCGCGCTACCGCACGCGTGTTGAAGCAGAACATCGTCGTCGCGCTGGGCATCAAGGCGGCGTTCCTCGCGCTCACCTTCACCGGCCACGCGACAATGTGGATGGCGGTGTTTGCCGACATGGGGGCGAGCCTGATTGTCGTCGCCAACGGGCTGAGGCTGCTGCGCAAGTGACCGCCAAGGAGTTCCTCTACGACTGGGGCGGCGCCAACGTATGGCTTTTTCAGGCCATCAATCTGCATCCGCCCGGCCGTCTGGATGAGTTCATGGAATGGCTCTCGCGCATCGGCAGTTACTGGAACCTGCCCTTGGTCGCAGGCGGCTGGCTGGCGGTCGCCTTGCTGCTGCGGCAGGCGAACAGCAGCATGGCGGCGCAGGTGCTGATGCAGCTCAAGCGGCTGCTCGTCGGGGCGGCCATCGCGTTCGTGCTCACGGCAGGTCTCAAGCTGGCACTGGACTTCCCACGGCCGGCAGCGGTATTGGCGCCGAGCGCCATCCATGTCGATGTCGTCGCGGCAGGAGAGCGGGAATACAGCCTGCCCAGTGGCCACGCCGCGTTCGCGGCGCTCCTGGCGGCGAGCCTGTGGCCGCTGATCGGTCTGCCGGGGCAGCTCACGGCCGCGCTGTTTGCACTCGGCGTTGGCCTTTCGCGAATCTGGCTCGGCGCGCATTTCCCCGCCGACATAGTCGCGGGTTACGCCGTCGGCCTCGCGAGCGCCGCGCTGGCTATTTTGCAAGACCCGCGCAAGGCGGTCACGGCCGCCGGAGAAGGAGAACGGCAATGAGCGAGCGCTACCTGTGGACGTCAATGAGAAGAGGGGCCTTCGGCCACCGATGGCGATGGCTTGTGCTGGCCGTCGGGGTAATGCTCGCCGACCAGGTGGCCAAGCGGCAAATTGTCGCTTCGCTCCCCTACGGTGCGAGCGAACCGCTCACGCCATTCTTCAACCTCGTCCATGTTCTGAACCCGGGCGCCGCGTTCAGTTTTTTGGCCGGTGCCGGTGGATGGCAGCGTTATTTCTTCATGGTGCTCGCCCTTGCCGTTTCGGCCTTCTTGACCTTCCTGCTCCTGCGCCAGACCTTGCGACGATTCGAGGCGGGCGGATACAGCCTGGTCCTGGGGGGAGCGCTGGGCAACGCAACGGACCGTTTGCTGCACGGCGCCGTCGTCGACTACCTCGATTTCCACCTGGCCGGATGGCATTGGCCGGCGTTCAACCTGGCCGACTCGGCGATCGTCCTGGGCGTCCTGCTCCTTCTATACGGTTCGGCGAAAAACCAGCGGCGTCATGCCGAGACGTAGCCTCTTAACCGGGGCGGCCAAAAGTCTGCCATCGCACATTATTCCACTCATCCACCAGGAGTTTCCAGTGACGCAACCACGCTTCTACAGCTTGCCTCGGATCGCAATCGCGACGCTCTTCTTGCTGAGCCTGTCGCGTCTCGGCCATGCCTCCGCGCAGCCGCTCCCACCCGACGAAGCATTTAAGTTCAAGGTCTCGTTGAAGAATCCCACGACTCTGGTGGCCGAGATCATTCCGGCAAAGAGGCATTACCTCTACAAGGACAAGACGCGCATCGCCTTACGCAATGCAAGCGGTGTTTCGATCAGGCAGCTCACGCTCCCTGTTGGCGAGCAGAAAAACGACCCGTACTTCGGCCTGACCGAGGTGTACAAGGCTCCGGTCCGTATCGAAATCACGCTCGACCGGGCTCCGACCGTAAAGGCGCTCACGGTGCAGGCAACCTATCAGGGATGCAATGAGCAGATCGGACTTTGTTATCCGCCGATCGAAAAGGCGGTCGAAGTGAAGCTGACGCGCTGAGCAACTGCTTCCGATGCCTTGCCAGCTATGGGTCTTGGCGGGGCCGACTTGGCGTGGGCATCCGGCGTGTATTGATGGTCATGCAAGTGATGACCGAAATGCTCTTCGTGCTCTGAATTCAGGGAAACCGCCCTCCCGCTCGTTCCCGCCTCAAGCGTGTCGCACACGTCACTCCCTGCCGCATAGGCGGCATTGAATGACAAGCACACCGAGAGGACGAAAGCGAGCAGGAAACGCATGGCGGCGTGGTTTCTAACAGCAAGATGGTGATCGCATGCTGACGCTCATCAGGTTTCCCCGCTCGGCGGCGTGGCATTGTCTGGTTCGCGAAGTCGTTTGGCGTGTTCTTTCGCCACGCCCTGCCAGAAGATCACCACGTCCATACGCTGATTGGACGAGGTATAGACCCAGTGCTTGCAGCGGTGGTCGATCAGTGAAAAGAGTTCAGGATAAATCCCGTCCATGTCCGGCATCTGCCGCAAGGGTGCCTGGATCTCCACGTAGACGTGAAGCGCGCGTTCGCGCAGTTCCGGTGAGGCGATGGCCTCCGAGAGGCCGACCAACAGCACGGCCGCCACGAGCGCGTCGAAGCTTCCGATGTCCAACAGTTGTTTGACGCTGTTCGCATCGAAGGGGCGTTGCCTCGGCGCTTTCTCGTGTTCTCGTGGCTCGGCTTCGAACAGCACCGAGACGACCTCCGGTTCCAGTCCGCGCAGGGCGTCCTCGATCATCCGGGAATCGAATGCCTCGCCCCGCAAGGAGGCCCACAGGGGGCTGCGGAACCAGCGCGCTGTGCCAGGGAACATTGCTTCTGCCTGTTCAACCACGTTTCTCGGCCCTGGCTTGTCGCTCGGCACCGACGCGCCCTTCTGGTAGCCATCCCACTTGCGCGGCCGAGCGACATCTGTAACGCGCTTGCGGATGCGGTCGCCATCGAAGGCCATTTCGAGCGCATAGGCCGAGGACATTCCCGAGGATTGCTTGACGGCGTTGAACCACAATTTCGTCCGGACACGATCGACAGGATGGGTCGGAGGGCGTCCGCGACCACGCGGCTTCACGACGGTTGGCATGATCACTTTCTGGAGTAACGAAAATCCAATTATCGCTTCGGGTGGAATAAAAGTGGGCTGTCGCGAACACTGCGTGACAAATCAACTGATCAGACCGATGAGCGCCCTGCCTGAGACCTCAATACCACCGGCCGACCTGAAAACGCAGTTGCGTGAGTCGCTGCTACGTCTGCACGGACCGTTGCTGGGTGGCGAGCATTTGGCCGCAGCGCTGGGGCACCGCAGCGTCGCGTCGCTGCGTCAAGCCCGCCGCCGCAGCCAAATTACCGTTCCGCTTTTTATGGTTCCGAACCGTCGGGGATGGTTCGCGCTGACGCAGGATGTGGCCGATTGGCTCGCAGAAACGCGCGCGCAGGCATCTATGCATGAAAGGAGCGCCAAGCACTCGTAGTCGATTTCGACACCCAGAAACGCCAACGCCCGAGGGGACTGCCTCGGGCGTTGCGCCAGCATGTACTGCCGGTCAAGTGGGGACTTGTTGCCGAAAGTATGAGCTGCGTGTTCTCGTTCGTCAAGGTTAAACCGAGGCGACCAGGAGCGTGCGGGGTGCCTTCGTACGGCCCAGACAGATCCACTGGGCCATCATGTAAGGAGTCTCACCCATGCGTTTACCTGTTCACCTTCAGCGCGAAATTGCGCGTCTGCATTACTACGACACGTCCCAGTCCAACCGGGCGATCGGTCGTGCGCTTGGTTTGTCGGCCAACACCGTTCGGTCGATGCGCCATGCCCTGAAGAATCATCGCGCCCCTTGGGCCGATCTTCAGTCTCTCGACGACGATGCTTGGTGTGCCGCCCTGGGGACCGGCGACCACACGATCGCCAAGCGCAAAGAGTCGCCGGATTGGGCGTCGGTCCATGCCGAGATGCAACGGCCAGACGCAACCTTGGAGCAACTGTGGCAGGAGTGGCGTGCCCAGTGCCCGACTGGCATTGGCTACTCGCAGTTCACCGATCGCTACCGGCGCTGGACGAAAAGTCTGCACGTCGTGATGCGTCGCGTTCACCGACCGGGAGAAAAGCTCTTCGTCGACTTCGCCGGGCGGACCATGGAAATCAAGGATCGCAAGGGCGGTCCTTCGACCTACGCCCAAATCTTCGTGGCGGTGCTCGGCTACTCGAACCAAACGTATTTGCAGGCGGTCGCCTCGCAAACGACGGCGGACTGGGTGAGGTGCCACGTCGATTGCTTCAACGCGCTGGGCGGCGCGCCGGAATGGGTGGTGCCCGACAACCTGAAAGCGGCAGTGTGGCGCCGCGAGAAAGATCGCGTGGTGATCAATCCGGCCTACCGGGAGTGTCTGCGTCACTACGATACGGCAGCCCTGCCGACCGGCGCCCGGAAACCGAAGCACAAGGCCAAGGCTGAAGTCGGCGTGCAGATCGCGCAGCGCTGGGTGCTGTTCGCCCTGCGCGATCACGACTTCTTCAGTCTCGAAGACTTGAATATCGAGCTTCGGCGTCTGACCGCGCAGATGAACGCTCACCCGTTCAAAAAAATGCCGGGGACACGCCAGGAGCGTTTCGACAGCACCGAGCAGGCCGCGCTCAAACCGCTGCCGGCCATGCCTTTCGAGCTGTGCGACTGGCGCTATGGGGTCCGGGTGGGCGATGACTACCACGTCGAGCACGAGCGCTGCTTCTACTCGGTGCCGTCCGAACTGCGGGGGCAGCGGGTTGACCTGCGTTACACGGCGGCGATGCTGGAGGTCATGCACCGGGGACGGCGAGTAGCGCTCCACACGATGGTCGAGGCCGCTGGGGAGGTCAAGACGCTTCCCGAGCACCGGCCGGTCGCGCATGTTCGGGTGCTGGAGGGTGAGCCGAAAGCGCTCACGCTTTGGGCCGAATCGGCGGGGCCGAACGCGGCGGCGATGATCCGGCATCACCTGGAAAACCGGTCGGATGCCGTGAATGGTCTGAAGGCCGCGCGTCGCATGCGGGAAATGGCTCGGCTGCATGGCGATGCCCGCTTTGACGAAGCCTGCGCCTATGCCTTGCCCCCCAATATCACCGCGCTCCGCAGCCTGGAGTCGATCCTCAAACAGTCCCCGGACAAACGGAGCAAGCCCGTGGAGGACGTTGCCGGTCGACTGTCACACGACAACGTCCGCGGTGCGGCGTATTACGGAGAAGGCGCATGAGCAGCGTACAGCAAACGATTACCCGGCTGCGCGAACTTCGCCTGACCTCGATGGCCGAAGCCTATTCCAGCCAACTCCAGCAACCAAAGTTGCATCAATTGAGCTTTGACGACCGTTTCGGCTTGCTGGTGGAGCACGAGGCATCCGAGCGCGAGTCAAAGAAACTGAAGCGTTTGGTGCAGGGCGCCGGGTTCCCAGAAACCACATCTCTGGAGGACGCGGATTACCGCCCGGCGCGCGGAATCGACAAGTCAGTGGTCGCATCGCTGGCAAATTGCGAGTGGGTTCGTCAGCAATTGAACCTGATCATTATTGGCGCCACCGGGGTCGGGAAAACCTGGCTGGCGTGTGCCTTTGGTGCCCAAGTGTGCCGATTGCGGCTGCCGGTGGCTTTCTACCGGGCCAGTGATCTTTATGGCGACATCGCCGTTGCGGCTCATGACGGGTCGCTACCGAAACTCAAGGCCAACCTGATCAAGCCGAGCCTTCTGATCATCGACGACTTTGGTCTCGGAACCATTACGCCGCAAGCGGCGCAGGTGCTGCTCGACGTGGTTGACCGGCGGATGCGTAGCAGTTCGCTCTTGATCACCAGCCAGTACCCGACTGATCAGTGGCACGGTTTCTTCCCCGACCCCACGGTCGCCGACGCGATTCTTGATCGGGTAGTGCATCAGTCGCACCGAATCTCACTGAAGGGGGAGTCGATGAGGAAGTTCCAGGCGAAGCAGCGTATGCGCAAGGAGTGATCATGATGACCGGACCGGTGAGCGTGGCGCCCGATTGCCGGTCACGGCGCCGGTCCGGTCATCATGATCACCGGTCCACTCGGTCATCTCGAACTGGTCTCGGTGATCACGTCCAATCGGAACGAGTGGTCATGAGTGGCCGGAATCCGCAATGAAAGGGCGGAATTACTTTTGCTAGTACAAAAGGCAATCAGAACGCCTCATTCCCCTAATTACCTAGGCGTAGTTCCATGCATTTGACCAATTCCTTGGCTCAGCGCATTTCCCTCAATCGTTCTGAAGCTACGGCGATAGACTAAGACCCGTCATGGAAAGATGGTTACTATCGCCAGCCAGTTCTTCCAGGATGGGGCAATCGGGCCGGTGATTTCCTTGGCAACAACTGACTAGATGCTGGAGCGCCTTTTTCATTGCAAGAAGCTCTTGGAGCTTATTTTCGAGCTCGTCTAGATGCTCCTTGGCCAGGGCTTTTACCTCGCGGCTGGTACGGTCTCGGTTCTGCCAAAGACTTAGCAAATTCCGAATTTCATCAATGGAGAATCCGAGATCTCGAGATCGACGAATAAACTGCAGGGTCCGGATGTCAGCTAATCCGTATTGGCGGTAGCCCGCCGCAGTCCTACTGGCCGGTGGCAACAACCCTACACTCTCATAATGACGAATCATCTTGGTCGAGATGCCGGCGGCCTTTGCTACCTCTCCAATATTCATTTTAGCTCCCTGGCTAGATTCAATCAGGATGTCTGATATCACTGGCGCTACGCCAGCGGCGAAGTAATAGCGCATTCATTACTACGCTAACACTACTGAATGCCATCGCTGCCCCTGCAACAACAGGACTTAGCATTCCGGCAGCTGCGAGGGGAATACCGAGGATGTTGTAAGCAAAAGCCCAAAAAAGACCCTGTTTGATTTTTCCGTAAGTGCGGCGAGAAACATCGAGAGAATCGGCAACCAGGCGGGGGTCTCCTCGCATTAAGGTGATTCCGGCTGCCTGCATCGCCACATCGGTCCCAGTGGACATGCTGAGCCCAACATCAGCGGCGACCAAACTGGGAGCATCGTTCAGTCCATCTCCAACCATTGCCACAACGTATCCACGGTCACGGAGGTCCTGAATGATTGAGGCCTTATCCTCTGGCAACAATCCAGCCCAGACTTCATCAATACCCAGATTCTCGGCAACGGCGTTGGCGCTTCCCTGATTATCCCCAGTCAACATCACTGTTTTGATGCCTAGCTTATGCAAGTTGGCCACCGCTTGGTAAGAAGCACCTTTCACAGCATCACCAAAAGCTAGAAGGCCCAATGTCTCTGTTTCATTTCCGCGGCTACGAAGTAGCCAGGAGATAGTTCGCCCTTGCTTTTCAAGGGCAGCCGCACGTTCCAGTAGTCGAGCGGGGGCTGTTCCAGACTCCAACATTAGTCGGGTGCTACCCAGCATCAGGATTTCCCCACCAACTACTCCTTGCACTCCACGTCCAGGAAGGGCTTTGGCATTCACCGTGTCGGGTACTGCTAGTCGTTGTGATTTGGCCATTTCCAGGACAGCATGGGCCAAGGGGTGGTCACTGGTCTTTTGCAGCGCAGCCGACAACTGAAGGATGTTGTTCTTGTCCATGCCTTCAACAGCCTCGACAGCGACCAGCATTGGCTTTCCCTCCGTCAATGTTCCCGTCTTATCAAAAGCAACGGCTGTCACCGAGTGGGCAATTTCGAGTGCTTCAGCGTCTTTGATCAGGATGCCATGTCGGGCCGCCACACCGGTACCCGCCATTATTGAGGTAGGGGTGGCAAGGCCAAGGGCGCATGGACAGGCAATCACTAAGACTGTTACCGCATTGATCAATGCGACCTCCCAGTCCGCCAGGAGTAGCACCCAAACGATAAATGTCAGTATGGCGATGGAAAGGACTACTGGTACGAAGACAGCGCTGATTCGATCAACGATACGCTGAATCGGAGCTTTGGCTGCTTGCGCAGATTCCACCATCCGGATGATGCGGGCTAGAGTGGTTTCTGTACCGATGGCGATGGTTCGCAGAACCATTAATCCTTCACCATTCACCGATCCGCCTGTCACCTGATCACCAGGAGCCTTCGCGATAGGGAGGCTTTCTCCGGTAATCAGAGCTTCATCGACGTGGCTTTGTCCATTGATGACAGTCCCATCCACTGGGATCCGCTCTCCTGGCCGTACCACCACCTTGTCTCCGATTGCAACTTGCTGGACAGGAATAGAGACTTCCTGCCCTTCTATCAGGACGCGAGCCACCGTTGGGCGAAGTGCGTTAAGGGACCTTATAGCGTCGGTAGTTTGTCGCTTGGCTCGTGCTTCCAGCCATTTCCCCAGAAGCACCAAAGTGATGACAGCCGCAGATGCCTCAAAATAAAGATGGGGCATTCTGGTATCTGCATTTCTCCAAAGCAGATACACCGATAAGCCATAGGCAGCAGAAGTTCCCAGGGCCACCAATAGGTCCATATTGCCGGCACGGGCCCGAACTGCCTTCCACCCGGCCCGGTAAAACCGTAAGCCCAGCCAGAACTGAACGGGGGTTGCCAAGGCAAGTTGCCACCAGCCATCCAACATCCATTCCTTCCCCAGGAGCTCAAGCAGCATCGGTGCAAGTAGCGGAAGTGTAAGGACGATACTAACTGCGACCGGCCACCATTCCGGAAAACGTCGCTTCACAGCGGGAACTTCTCCAGCTGTCTCGGGGCTGGCGGCATACCCGGCTTTCCCAATGGCTGCGGCAAGCGTGGCAAACGATACGTCGGGCAACGTGATCACCGTCGCCTTTTCAGAGGCCAAATTTATTGAAGCCTCTTGCACTCCAGGCACCTTTAAAAGGGCTTTCTCCACCCGGGCGACACAGGAGGCACAACTCATCCCGTCGACTAAAAGGGTGTGGTTCGTAGTGCGAATAGTTGAAGTAAAGGCAGACATGGAACTCTCCAGAAGCGTTATAGCGCCTATGCTGAAGATTCCCATGGTGGGAAGGTCAACGGTTCAAACTAAAAAAATCGACTTCATCCAAATAGCGACATCACGGAGTTGACCTTCCCCCTGTAGGAAGGAAGAAAGTGGTCAGGGTAACTTCCCAAAAAATGAAAGGAGAAAACCGTGATTACCTTCAAAGTTGATGACATGACCTGTGGCCATTGCGTCAGCAAGCTCACCCAGGCGCTTCGGGATCTGGACAAACATGCCAAGATCACAATCACTCTGGAACAGCATCTGATATCTATTGAATCAGTAAGCGTTAGTGTTGAAGAGGTGGAAGGTGCAATTTCTGAAGCTGGCTATATGCCCCTCAGGGTCGAGAATGCTTAAGTAGTGGCAGGCTGCTTACTGCTGAATAGATGGCAGCCGTAGTTCAAAGGTTGTCAATCCATCCTCAGAGCGCACCGTCGCATTGCCTCCGTGGGCGCGCAGGATAGATCGCGTAATAGCGAGGCCTAAGCCCGCTCCTTCGGAGTCCCGTTGCCTTGACGGATCGGCCCGATAAAAGCGGTCAAATAATCGAGGAAGATGCTCCGGAGAGATAGTTTGGCCTGTATTGCTAATGCTGATAGTTGCCATTCCATCGACGTTTGTTAGCAACACGGCAATGACGCCACTCCTAGGGGTGTGTCGGAAAGCATTGGATAGCAAGTTGCCAATAGCTCGCCGGAGCATCAACCTATCACCTGCTACGGAAGCCTCTCCTTTGATGGATAGGGTTACGCCCCTTTCATCCGCCAGAGCTTCATAAAACTCCAGTAAGTCATCGGTTTCCTCACGCAAGTTCAGCGGCCCAAGTTCCGGCACAACTAGATCGTTTTCAGCTTTAGCCAGAAACAACATATCTGCGATGGTTCGGGAAAGCCGCTCGAATTCTTCGGAGTTCGATACCAATACCTCTCGATATTCCTCGGCAGTGCGAGTTTTCGATAGTGTGACTTGTGTCTGGGTAAGGAGGTTACTAACTGGTGTGCGCAACTCGTGTGCAAGGTCAGAGGAAAATTCGGAGAGTCGACGGAAGGACGCCTCAAGGCGACCGAGCATTTCATTTAGCGTCCTAGCTACTTCCGCAAGTTCGATGGGGAAGTCTTCTGCAGTCAGCCGGCGGTCTAAGTGGTCGGCCGTAATCCCCGCAGTATCGCGGCATATTTCCCGTAAGGGGGAAAGCCCCCCTCTGGCAGCCAGCCAGCCGAATAGACCACTAGCTATCGCGGCCAAGGCGACTAAACCCCAGAACGTCTTATTGAAAGAGTGCATGAAATGTTCATGGACTTGCAATTCAGTGGAGACTGCAACGATGGCACCTCCAGTAACAGTGCCGGATATGCCTCGAAAAAGCTGCCCATCTTCATTTCGCCAGAGCTTAGGGTGAGTTCTAAGGTCAGTGCCTGGCACCTTCATGATCGATGGAAAATCAACACTGCCATGGGAATAAATCGGCTTGCCGGAAGCATCCCAAATAGCTACTGCCAGTCCGTGATGCCCAACCAGTGCTGCGTCCAGTCGGTCACTCAAGGCACTCTGACTGTGCTCCCATAGAGCATGGCCGACGAGCTCGAACTTCCCCACCAACAGTTCTGTGTCCATTTCTTCAAAGTGGCGCTCAACCAGAGCACCAACCGCTAGCCCAAGTGTTGTCAGCACCAGGGCGGAAACAACAGTAAAAAGTAGTGTTAGCCGAAGCGTTATAGACTTCTTGCCTAAGGGCTTCATTCCCCATCCTCCAGCACATACCCCATGCCTCGTGCTGTCCGGATCAGCTTTAGCTCGAATCCGTCGTCCACTTTGGACCGCAAGCGACGAATGGCGACCTCAATAATATTGGTGTCGCTGTCGAAATTCATATCCCAGACCTGGGATGCGATGAGGGATCGGGGCAGCACCTCGCCACGTCGGCGTAGCAAAAGTTCCAGTAAGGAAAATTCCTTGGATGTCAGGTCGATCTTTCTCCCTCCACGAGTGACCCGACGCCGGCGAAGATCCAGTTCCAGATCTGCAATTCGCAAAACATCATCCTCGCGGGCCTTTGTACCACGGCGCAAAAGCGTTCTAACTCTTGCGAGCAGTTCTGCAAAAGCGAAGGGTTTTACGAGGTAATCATCCGCCCCCAGTTCTAGGCCTTTGACCCGGTCATCCACCGAGTCGCGAGCAGTAAGGAAAAGTACGGGGATTTCCTTGCCGGCCTTACGGATTCCTTGCAATACCTGCCATCCATCAATACCGGGAAGCATTACGTCGAGAATGGCCAAGTCATAGGCTTCAGTTAGGGCCAGATGTAGTCCATCGAACCCATCCCGAGCTAGGTCCACTACAAACCCGGCTTCTGAGAGCCCCTTATGCAGATAGTCACCTGTTTTGGGTTCGTCTTCTACGACCAGTATCTTCACATCACTCTCCTGAAGGTCGAATAGGTGCATTGTGAGGCTGAAATCACCCAGAAAGCATCCGCATTACATAAATGTAATGTTGATGTCAGTCCCTCGTTATGCGGCATCTACCAGAATCCTGGTTACTCCTAAATAACCGCATTCCAATGCAAAAGCCCTTTCTTACCGTCGTAGGCGTAGCTGCAGTATTTGTAAGCGTGGTCGGAGCATCCATCAGCATGGGGTTTCCCTCCTTTGCCGCGGATGAGCCCCATTCTGAGTTAGTGACATCTCTCATCACTTATGCAAGAGAGCGTTCCATAAGCCGAGAGGTTAAAGGAGTAGATGTTCCTGCGGATCTAGGCTCTCCTGAACGAGTCCGCCGTGGTGCGGGGAATTACGAGGCCATGTGCGTCGACTGCCATCTATCCCCCAGTGCTGGAAATAGCGAAATCCGCCAAGGGCTATATCCCACTCCGCCCAATCTATCGGTAGTGCGAGAAAACGCCCATGACCCGAGTTCTGACGCCCGGGACTTCTGGATCATCAAACATGGCATCAAGGCCTCCGGCATGCCTGCCTGGGCAAAAGGAGGGATGGATGATGCAGCTATTTGGGATTTGGTTGCTTTCCTGAATGTCCTCCCCACGCAATCTACCGATAGTTACCAGCAACTGGTGAGTGCCAGCAACGGCCATTCTCATTCTGGAATTCCGGATGCCCATGGTGCCAGTGGTGGTCCCAGCCACCATTCGGTAGATGAACACAGTCCAGGCCACGTACATAGCCATTGATTACAAAAATGTAATCCGCGAGTCAGCCAACTGTAGGGGACGAGTCCTCAAACTGGGGACTTACAACGCAGGAGCTAGACAGTTATGACCCTACAAATGACATTTCGGCAGTTGCTAATGGTCGCCGCTGTGGCGGCTTCCGGTGCTGCTTACGCGCAAACCTCTACTCATGTCGAAGTCTTCAAGAGTCCTTACTGCGGTTGCTGCAAGGAGTGGGTTGAACACATGCGTAAGGCAGGATTCGATGTAACAACCCAGAATGTGACCGACGTTCCTGCTGCACGCAAGGCAACCGGAATGCCCGAAAAGTTTGGGTCCTGTCATACCGCCAAAGTTGGCGGCTATGCCATTGAGGGCCATGTTCCTGCTGCAGATGTTCAGCGCCTTCTTAAAGAAAAGCCCAAAGCCATCGGCCTTGCTGTCCCCGGGATGCCCCAAGGCTCTCCGGGTATGGAGACTAATCACCCGCAGCCGTATGACACCCTACTCGTCATGCCTGACGGTAGCTACAAGGTTTTTGCCAAGCACTGAGTTCATAATTAGGAGATTGACATGAAAAAGATGATTGTTCCGTTTGTTGCCGTTGCTCTGCTGGGGCCCGCTATTGGTATGGCAGCATCTGGCCATGATGATCATGGCAGCCACGGTGGAATGCACATGGAAGCCACTCAATCTGCCCTGATTGATGGCATCGTCAAAAAGGTGGATAAGGCAGGTGGAAAACTGACGGTATCGCATGGTGCTTTGCCGAATGGAATGCCTCCTATGACTATGGCGTTCCTGGTCAAAGATGCATCTTGGCTTGGCAAGGTGAAGGAAGGGCAGAAAATCCGCTTTGCCTCAGAAAACATTGATGGTGCGATGACCATCGTTCGCCTGGAGCCCCAAAACTAGGTGACTCTAGTTTGAGCGCGGTGTAATCGGAAACTTCCACGAGGGTCCAAACATGAAATCAATAAAAACCTCGCGCAACATCCTGTGCGCCGCGCTTATTGCAGCCTGGAGCATAAGTGCCGGAGCCCAGGTTCAACCGGGCAGCACGGTGGAGAGCCTTCTCTCGATTGCTCGGGAGAACAATCCTGAATTTGCCAGCATGCGCTACGAAGCCGATGCCGCAGCAGAGCGGATAGTTCCGGCAGGCGCCTTGCCCGACCCCCGGCTGCGTACCGAGTTGATGGATATCACAAAGGGGGGGGCTCAGAGCCCAACGCTTGCCCCCAACCGTGTTGGTACGGCTCGTTATACCCTGATGCAGGATGTTCCGTGGTTCGGCAAACGCGATCTCAAACGTGAAATTGCAGAACTAGAGGCTGCTGGGGCCAAAGGGCGTGCTTACGGGGTCTGGAGCGAGGTTTCTGCCAAAATCAAGACGACCTATGCCCAACTGTACTATCTAGCTCGCAATGAAACCCTGACCCAAGAAATATTGGATCTTATGGTTCGCTTGGAGCGCATAGCTCGAGTTCGCTACGCAAACGGATTGGCTGCCCAGCAGGATGTTATTCGTGCTCAGGTTGAGCAAACTGCAATGCGCAATGAACTCATTGCCCTGGAAACTGAGCATCACCACCTTACTACCCGGATGAATGCTCTGCTCGGACGGCCGGCATCGGCGTCCCTGGCATCTCCCGAAATCCTGCGCCCTTTGCCTCCGCCGGCCAAATTGGATTACGCCAGTCTAGTAGAGCGGGCCGAGGCCAAGAACCCGATGCTCTCGGCTGAAGGGCATCGCATCAAAGCCGCCGAGAAGAGCCGAGATCTGGCTTACAAAAATCGATATCCCGATTTCACCCTGGGTCTTGTTCCCAACCAGATGGGAAATGATGTGAAGCAATGGGATTTGATGTTCGAAATCAATATCCCATTACAACAAGCCAGCCGCCGTGCCCAGGAGCGTGAGGCAGAAGCAATGGTTTCGGCTAGTCGTGCCCGACGCGAAGCAACTGCTAACCAACTGCTCTCGGATCTTTCTGAGAGTTTGGCAGCGCTGGAGGCTGCGGTACGGACGGAGCGTTTGTCGACAGACAACCTACTGCCACAGGCTGAATTGACATTTAAGGCCGCCCTCGCTGGTTATGAGACTGGCAAGGTGGATTTCACCACGTTGCTGGATGCCCAGCGCCAAATCAGACAGGCCAAACTCAACCAGATTAAGTCCCGTGCCGAGGCTCAAGTACGTCTGGCTGAGGTAGAACGTATTCTCGGAGAAGAACTATGAACAAGGGAGTCATTTCAGTTGCCGTAGTTGCTGTTCTGGCTGCAGGTGGTGGGTATTGGGCAGGACAGAATAGTGGAAATGCTCCCCATGCCCACGACACCGTGGCTAGCCCCACTGACTCTGGGAAGGCAGAGCGGAAGATTCTCTATTACCGCAATCCGATGGGTTTGCCGGATACCTCCCAGGTACCAAAAAAGGATCCCATGGGGATGGACTACATCCCGGTATATGAGGGGGAGCAGGACGACGAGCCGGCCTCAGCAAACCAGATCAAGATCAGCACGGAAAAGATTCAGAAGCTGGGTGTTCGAACCGAAGCGGCGACCCTTGAGAGTCTTGATAAGGTGGTTCGGGCTGCTGGCAGAATCGAACCCGATGAACGCCGCACTTACGCTATTTCTCCAAAATATGAAGGCTATGTCGAACGCCTCTATGTGAATGCGACCGGACAGGCGGTTGGCAAGGGACAACCACTGTTTGAGGTCTATAGCCCTGAACTGGTCTCGGCACAGCGGGAGTACGCAATTGCTTCCCAAGGGCTAGAGAGCATGAAATCTGCTGATGACGCTGCCCAGTCTGGCATGCGTCAGTTAGCCGACTCCAGTCTGACTCGCTTGCGAAATTGGGATATTTCTGAGGAACAAGTCAAATCCTTGACCAAATCTGGCGATGCCAAACGTACGCTGATTTTTCGTTCTCCTGTTAATGGCATTGTGGCTGAAAAGAAGGCGGTTCAGGGAATGCGCTTTGCTCCAGGGGATGTGCTCTACCAAATTACTGATTTGGGCACCGTCTGGGTGATTGCTGATGTCTTTGAGCAAGATATTGGATGGGTGAAGTCCGGTGCCAAAGCGAAAGTAAAAATCAACGCTTACCCTGAAAAGACCTTCGAAGGGACCGTTTCCTATGTGTATCCGACCTTGAAGGCAGATACACGGACCATTCCGGTTCGGCTCGAACTCCCCAACCCTGGCAATCTGCTGAAGCCCGGCATGTTTGCCCAGGTAGAACTCCCCACTATTGCCAAGGGTGCTGTAGTCACTATCCCGAACTCGGCCGTAATTGATAGTGGTACCCGGCAAATTGTTCTGATCCAGGCGAAGGAAGGTCGATTTGAGCCGCGTGACGTAAAGCTTGGTGCCCGGAGTGAGAACCGGGTGGAGGTAATCGAAGGAGTTCGGGAGGGTGAGCAGGTTGTTGTTGCAGCCAACTTCCTCATTGATGCGGAAAGTAACCTCAAGGCTGTAGTCGGTGGATTCGGTCATTCCGGCCATGGCAGCTCCTCTCCTGGTGCAGGCCAAGATAAGCCTGTAGGCGTTGGCTACAAGGCAGAGGGCAAGGTTGAAGACCTTGATGCTAAAGCAGGGACCGTGATGCTTGCCCACGGGGCAATCCCGAGCCTGAAGTGGCCTGCCATGACGATGGAGTTCAAGGTGGCCAATCAATCTCTGCTCAAAGACCTCAAACCTGGGACCCCCATCAAATTTGAGTTTGTGGAGCGCAGTCCGGGAGAATGGGTTGTAACCACCATTAGCCCCGTTGCCGCTGTCCCAGTCCAGGCCAATCCTCACGCTGGTCACTGAGAAAAATAAAAGGAGCCCAGCGCGATGTTGGCAAAAATCATTGAATGGTCAGGGCGGAATCGCTTCCTGGTCTTGTTAGCCACGCTATTCATCATTGTTGCCGGTGTCGTTGCTGTCGTACGGACACCGCTTGATGCCCTGCCTGACCTGTCGGATGTACAGGTTATTGTCTATACCGAGTATCCCGGGCAGGCTCCCCAGGTGGTGGAGGATCAGGTTACCTATCCGCTAACTTCGGCAATGCTCTCTGTACCGAAGTCCAAGGTGGTTAGAGGCTTCTCGTTCTTTGGCGCCTCCTTTGTTTACATCATCTTTGAGGACGGAACGGATATCTACTGGGCCCGGTCCAGGGTCCTGGAATATCTCAACTTTGCCGCCGGCCGGATGCCCAAGGGTGTTACGCCCCAAATTGGTCCGGATGCCACCGGTGTTGGTTGGGTTTATCAGTATGCCGTCTTGGCAAAGAACAAGACCCTGGCAGAACTCCGTACCCTGCAGGACTGGTACCTGCGCTACCAGCTGACCAAAGCGCATGGTGTGGCTGAGGTTGCCTCCATCGGAGGCTTTGTCCAGACCTACCAAGTTACCGTAGATCCGGTAAAGCTACGGTCTTACGGCATCCCCCTGTCCAAAGTCTCCCAGGTTATTCGGGATTCCAATCGCGATGTGGGGGGGCGTGTCGTTGAGATGGCTGAAACCGAATACATGGTCCGCGGCAAAGGATATCTCCGTGGCACCGCAGACATTGAGAATCTGGTTGTTAAGGCCCAAGGCGGAACCCCCGTCATGATTCGGGACATTGCCCGAGTCGAATTGGCGCCCGATGAGCGTCGCGGGTTGACCGAGCTGAATGGAGAGGGAGAGGTTGTCTCCGGCATTGCAATGGCTCGTTATGGCCAGAATGCCCTAGAGGTCATCCATAACCTCAAGGAGAAGATCGGCGAGATTTCCTCCGGTCTTCCTGAGGGGGTAACCATTGAGACGGTCTATGACCGCTCCGAACTCATTCATCGGGCGATTGACACGCTAAAGCATACCCTGGCGGAAGAAAGCGTCATCGTGGCTCTGGTGTGTGTTGTGTTTCTACTGCACCTACGTAGCGCCCTGGTGGCAATTCTGATGCTGCCTGTAGGCGTCCTGATTTCCTTCATCTCCATGCGTTTGTTAGGGATGAACTCCAACCTCATGAGTCTTGGGGGGATTGCCATCGCCATTGGGGCGATGATTGATGCCGCCATCGTCATGATTGAGAACGCTCATAAGCACATTGAGCGGCTGCCCGAAAATCACAGCCATTCTGAGCGGGTGGAAGCAATGATTGCCGCTTGCAAGGAGGTGGGGCCGGCGTTGTTCTTCTCGCTGTTGATCATCACTGTCTCCTTCCTCCCTGTATTCACGCTGGAGGCCCAGGAAGGACGGCTGTTTTCCCCGCTTGCCTATACCAAAACCTTCTCCATGGCCGGTGCTGCTCTCCTGTCGGTCACGTTAGTTCCGGTCCTGATGATGCTGTTTATCCGCGGCAAGATCATGCCGGAAGCTAAAAACCCGGTGAATCGATTCCTCATCTGGGGATACCGGCCGATTATTGCGTGGGTGATGCGTCGGAAGACTGCCACCATCATCGCTGCGATTGTGGCGATGCTGATCTCAATCTATCCCGCTTCCAAATTGGGCTCAGAGTTCATGCCCACACTGAACGAAGGGACCTTGCTCTACATGCCGGCTTCCCTGCCAGGGATGTCCATTACTAAGGCGGCAGAGCTTCTCCAAACCCAGAACAAAATCATTAAGAGTTTCCCGGAAGTTGCCTCGGTCTACGGCAAGGCTGGTCGCGCCAATACCGCGACTGATCCGGCGCCGACAGAGATGTTTGAGACCGTAATCAACCTTAAGCCGGAGTCTGAATGGCGCCAGGGCATGACAACTGACAAGCTCATAGCCGAAATGGACAAGGCTCTGCAGTTCCCTGGTGTATCTAATGCCTGGACGATGCCGATCAAGGCTCGGATCGACATGCTCTCTACGGGGATCCGTACGCCCATCGGCATCAAGGTCTTTGGTAAAGATTTGAGTGAGATGGAGAGCCTTGCCCGAGAAATCGAAACTGTTGTGAAAGAAGTTCCCGGGACAACCTCGGCCTTTGCGGAACGAATCACTGGCGGCTATTACCTAAACATCGAGCCCGACCGTACCCAGCTTGCCCGGTATGGGCTGGCTGTTGGGGAATTGCAGGATGTGATTGGCCAAGCCTTGGGCGGTGAAATGGTCACCACTACCGTTGAAGGACGGGAGCGCTTCGGTGTGACTGTTCGCTATCCCCGGGAGTTGCGTTCCGATCCGCAGCAAATTGCCCAGCAGGTACTCGTGCCAACTGCGGATGGAGCCATGATTCCGCTTGGGCAACTGGCCAAGGTCCAAGTAGCCAAGGGAACGCCAGGTATCCGAACAGAAAACGCACTGCTTTCCGCTTACATATTTGTGGATATCCGTGATCGGGACATCGGTGGTTATGTTGCAGATGCCAAGAAGGCCGTTGCTGAAAAGGTGAAGTTCCCTCCCGGCTATTACGCCACCTGGAGCGGCCAATTTGAATCCATGGAACGGGCTATCGAGAAGATGAAGGTTGTGGTGCCTGTCACCCTGCTCATCATCTTCCTGTTGCTCTACCTCAATTTCAAACGTCTGACCGAAACGCTCATTGTGATGCTGTCAGTCCCGTTTGCCCTGGTGGGAGGGGTCTGGCTCATGTGGCTGCTGGGCTACAACCTGTCGGTTGCAGTGGCGGTTGGCTTTATCGCACTGGCCGGCGTGGCTGCGGAGACCGGGGTAGTCATGTTGATCTACCTCGACCATGCCTGGGAAGAACTCAAGACCAAGCGTCGGGCATCTGGCCAGGAGCCCAGCCTGGGCGACTTGTACGAAGCGATTATGGAGGGTGCAGTAGAGCGAGTCCGTCCGAAGATGATGACCGTGGTGGCCATCATGGCGGGCCTCCTGCCCATCATGTGGGGTACCGGTACCGGCTCGGAAGTCATGAGCCGTATTGCAGCCCCCATGGTTGGTGGAATGATTTCCTCGACAATCCTCACTCTGGCAGTGATTCCCGCGATCTACGCCCTGATTAAGCAGTGGCGGTTGAAGAATGGGAAAGAGAGTTAAGCGCATTAGGAGAAATATCATGAGAACCAGGATATCCCTTCCGATCCTCTGTCTGTGTCTGGGATTGTCGTCTGCAGCCTTTGCCAATGACGAACATCATCCGGAAAAGCCTCAAACCCCAGCTTCAGCTCCGGCGCCCCTCCAGCAAAGTGGGGGAATCAATACGCTTAAGTCTGATGTCATCAGACTCCGCTTGCAGGTCCAGAAAATCGCAAAGGCCAAAGACGACCAGGAGCGTAAGCGACTGCTGACTGAATACATGCATACCCTCCACGAGAGCATGCAGACGGCAGAAGGTATGGTTGGAGGAATGGAGGGCTGCTCGATGATGGACGAAATGTCGGGAGGCCTGCCTGCGGGCGGTAACCATGAGCATCATATGGAAATGATGAAGCGCATGATGGCGCCAGATAAGCACTGATCTTTATCTGCAGAGGAACTGTTTAGGTTGCGCATACCCGACTAGCAGCCGTGGGGAGGAGCTGAAATGAGTGACATTGATCCCGTATGTGGAATGACCGTAAAGCCGGATTCCCCCCATGCGTCTGATTTTGGGGGGACGCACTACCGGTTCTGTAGCGGCAAGTGCAAGGCAAAATTCGATGCTGATCCGCGGCAGTATCTGCATCCCCGCCAGGAGGAAAAGGCGCCCACCGGTGCTGAGTACACCTGCCCAATGCATCCGGAGGTTCGTCAGCTGGGGCCTGGAACCTGTCCCAAGTGCGGTATGGCTTTGGAGCCGATCATTCCGGAACTGGAGGCAGAGGAAGGCAATTCGGAGTATCGGGATTTCCGGTTTCGCTTCTGGGGCAGCCTACCGCTAACGCTCTTGGTAGTAATGCTGGCGATGGCGGGGCATCAACTCGAATTCCTGGCACCACAGCTACGGACCTGGGCGGAAATGGTGTTGTCCGTTCCCATCGTTTTCTGGGCGGGAGCCCCTTTCTTCATCCGTTGCTGGCAGTCCCTGGTCCACCGGACCCCCAACATGTGGACGCTTATCGGAATCGGTACCGGCGCCGCCTTTTCCTACAGCGTGGTGGCAGCCTTGGCCCCGGGACTGTTCCCGGCCTCGTTTGAAGCTCACGGCCGGATCGGGGTGTATTTCGAGGCGGCGGCGGTGATTATTTCCCTGACGCTGTTGGGGCAAATGCTGGAATTACGGGCCCGCTCCCAAACCTCTGCAGCGATCAAGTCCTTGCTGGGGCTGGCGCCCAAAACGGCGCGTCGGATCAATGCTGACGGGACTGAAGAGGACATCCCCCTTAATTATGTCCACGTGGGGGATACTCTGCGAGTTCGCCCGGGAGAAAAAGTCCCGGTGGATGGTGAGGTTACCGAGGGCTCCAGTGCGGTGGATGAATCCATGCTGACGGGTGAGCCGATCCCGGTGACCAAGCGGCCTGGGGACAAGGTGATTGGTGCCACAATGAATACCTCTGGCAGCCTCATTATTCGCTCCGAAAAGATCGGCTCCGAAACAATGCTGGCCCAGATTGTCCAGATGGTTGCCCAGGCCCAGCGTTCCAAGGCCCCAATGCAGCGCATGGCCGATGTGGTGGCTGGCTATTTCGTAATTGTTGTTGTCGCTATTGCCCTTCTGAGCTTCTTTGGGTGGGGCTTCTTCGGCGGAGAGAAGGGTTGGCTCTTTGGGCTAATCAATGGTGTCTCCGTGCTGATTATTGCCTGCCCCTGTGCCCTGGGGCTGGCGACACCCATGTCCATCATGGTGGCAACGGGTAAGGCCGCTACCCAGGGGGTATTGTTTCGAGATGCCGCGGCTATTGAGCGGCTCCGGGAGATCGATACGCTGATCGTGGACAAGACCGGCACTCTCACAGAAGGCAAGCCTACGTTTGAGTGTGCCATTGGTGCCCCCGGTGTCGATCAACAGGAGGTATTACGTTTAGCTGCCAGTCTTGACCAGGGGAGCGAACATCCCTTGGCTGTTGCGATTGTTCAAGCAGCCCGGGATCAGAGTCTCAACCTGGAAAAGGTTGAGGGTTTCGAGTCCGCCAGCGGCATTGGCGTGAGAGGTATGCTCGCCGGCAAGCAGCTGGCTTTGGGCAATACGGTCCTGATGTCCCAGGATGGTGTGGAGGTAGCCCCCATGGCAGGGCAAGCAGAGACGCTACGCCAAGGAGGGGCCAGTGTCATGTACCTGGCAGCTGACGGCCGCTTGCTCGGAGTCCTTGCGGTATCTGACCCGGTCAAGGCCAGCACTCCGGAAGCATTAGCGGTCTTAAGGGAAGCGGGCCTCCGGGTGGTAATGGCAACCGGTGACGGTGACACCACTGCCCGGGCTGTTGGGCAACGATTGGGGATCAGTGAAGTCCATGGAGAAGTGAAGCCAGCAGACAAGTTGGCCTTGGTTGAACGCCTGCAGAGGGAAGGAAGGGTAGTCGCCATGGCCGGAGACGGCATAAACGATGCGCCTGCACTGGCCAAGGCTGATGTTGGGATTGCCATGGGAACCGGTACGGACGTGGCAATGAACAGCGCCCAGGTGACTCTTGTAAAAGGTGATTTGCGTGGTATCGCCCGTGCCCGCCTGCTATCGGCTGCTACGGTGGGTAATATGCGGCAAAACCTTGCCTTTGCCTTCTTGTACAACGCTTTGGGGGTGCCGGTAGCGGCAGGGATTCTCTATCCAGCATTCGGCTTGGTCTTGTCCCCGATTATCGCTGCGGCGGCCATGAGTCTTTCATCTCTCAGCGTGGTGAGTAATGCCTTACGACTACGTGGCATTAAGGCGGCAAACCTTACATAAAAATAATGATGCGGTAATGGTTTTGACGGTTTTTCCGGTGCAAGATGGAAATCGTCCGGGGGCAACCGGACGTGATCCCAACTCAACTGTTCAAGGAGATTGTCATGAAAACCAAAATTACTCTTGCTGCGACCCTGGTTGCTGCTGTTGCTCTGTTTTCTAATGGCGCTTTTGCTGCTGCGGACTCCGACAAGGTAACGGCTCCCGAAGCAACGGCTACCAAGACCAAGCCCCATTCCCACATGGAGGAGAAGACTGGCGTTACCGCTCCTGCAAAGGATCAAAAGGAAGCCACTCCTGCTGAAGGTCAGAAGAAGGTTGCCAAGAAGCAGCACTTTCATCCGCGTGACGGCAAGTAAGTCACTAAGGTATGGGCCGGGTATCCCGGCTCGTCATCCCTATGTCGCCATATGAAAACCCTGGACACGGTAATCTCTGTTCATGCCGTCTTTTGGCTGATGCAGTTGGTAGTGATCCCAAGGAAATACGCTTTGGCTTCTGTCGGAATGTTTTGATGCGACGCTGGCAGATCCAATGCAACCACGGCTGTACGAGGGTGCAACCGCCGGCAGATCCTAAGAGTTCCCATTGGAAGAATTTTGGAGAAATGGATTCCATCAAGGCCATCCTCATTCATAACGAGTAAGTGATTGGTTGAGGAACGCCATAAGGAGTACCACGATGAGAACTGCATCCCAGTCTTCCTCTGACAGGGCGTATGGTGAATGTACTGCCAACAGCCGCCTCGGCTTGGCACCTGTCTTCAAGAAACGCCGACTGCATTTCATATCTCCTGTTCCGGAGGCAATTCGTATGGTTTGCGGCTTTCTTCTTGGGATGGAAGGGGTGAGGTCAGCCATTCCGGAGGGAGATGCTCTGTTGGTCGAATATGACCTGTTCCGGGTCACCTTGGCCCAGCTGGAGAAAACCTGCGCTGGTACTGGGCTCGTTCTGTGCAGCGGATTTCATGGTTGGATGCGAGCAATATGGCGCTTTACTGAAGACAATGAAATTCAGAATGCGGCCCATCCAATTAGTAGAGGATGTTGTAACCATCCTCCGGCCCATACCCGCTAAGGCGCCAGGATAAGGAGCCGCGAAATGCGAACTGAAAGCAAGACAAAGGACGACTCTGCTCATGCACGACATGGGCGAAAAATATGGTGGGGATGGTGGTTCTTTGCTGCAGCTGGATTGTTCTATCTGCTGTCTGAACACCAAGCCCATTTATTCGGCGTTCTACCCTACCTGCTGTTGCTGGCTTGTCCCTTTATGCATCTGTTCATGCACCATGGCCATCACGAACGCCATGCGCAGGAGGACGGGCACAACAACGAGCAAGATGAAAAGAAGGAGACTGGGCTATGAACCATGGTGAATCCGGTTACGGACTTTGGACTCTCGTACTCCTGAACTCCGCCTTCTTCATTTTTTTTGCTGCCAGCTTTTTTAAGCCTCAAACGAAACAGGATTGGCGGACGCTTGGGATGTTTTCAGCCTTTCTGGTTGCGCTCTTTACCGAGATGTATGGATTTCCGCTGACCATTTATCTGCTGTCTGGATGGTTGACGAAGTATTTCCCTGGGATCGACTGGCTATCTCATGATGCAGGTCATTTACCGGAAATGCTGTTCGGTTGGAAAAATAACCCGCACTTTGGCCCCTTCCATTTGCTATCGACCGTATTCATTCTTGGGGGCTTCCTACTGCTAGCGAATGCCTGGCCAGTTCTCTACAAAGCACAAAGGAGCAGTACGCTGGCGACGGAGGGACCATATCGGCGGATTCGGCACCCACAATACCTAGCCTTTATTCTGATCATGTTTGGGTTTCTGTTGCAGTGGCCAACAATTATTACCCTTCTATTGTTCCCTCTTCTCGTGACGACCTACGTCAAACTAGCTCATCGGGAAGAGCAAGTTGGCCAAGCTATGTTTGGTGAGGCATGGCGCGATTATGCTGAGCACACTCCAAGGTGGATTCCCATAATCCGGGTTGAAGAGACTGGTGACTCCGCATAGAGGGGGGGCTTCTCCCGTCTAGGCAACTGCTATGGAATCTGACCGAAACGTGACCGGTTTGTAATTTCCCCGTTATGGGGGGGACAGGTTACCCCAGGCAAACTCTCCCTATGAGGCAATGAGCCTTTATGTTAGAGGGAGAAATCATGTCTGAGGTGACCCCATTCAGTAGCGCTAGAGCCCAGGTTGAGTCTCATCTGGATTTTGCCGGTCAACTGGCTATTTTAAATCTAGAGTACGCAGCCAAAGCACTCTCAAATCATCTCTCTACGGCCAAAGAATTTCTGCGCCAGCCAGCAGAGCTGGCTATTCTTGACTATGACCGGCCTGGGAAATGGCTAGTGGGTTTTAGTTGTTCTGCGATTGATTATTGGAAGACGCATTCCATCGATTGCTTTGAATATCAGTATCGGATTTCCCAGGTTCTAACCGCATATTCGGCGAAGGAAGATTCTGGAAGATAGATAACCCCCTGATACCGACAAACTATCACTCTCATGGCTGGGGCATCGTCAATTCCTCCTGTGGCCAATGCCTCTATGTCTTCGGCTCAAGGCGGACATGAGGGGCATGGGAATGGGGGGGGGAATGCTGAAGGCGGAGCCTTTTCTGGGGATTTGAGCCAGGCGATTGCGCAACAGGCAGGTAGTCCCATGAGCACCCATGCTGCTCATGGTGGAGTTGGGTCCAGTGGTAATAGCCAAGGAATTGGGCACTCATCTGGAATGCTATCCAATAATGCTGCGGGGCACTCCGCGCATTTCCCGATCGGACAAGGGGGACATGGCAGTCACGATTTTCAGCAAAAAATGCTAGGGGTGCGTGCTTACCGGCAGCAACTCATTGCGTCGAACATCGCGAATGCTGACACCCCTGGCTATAAGGCCGTTGATATTGATATTGAGCAGGCTGCTGAGATCGTCCGAGGAGCTTCAGCATCTCTCCCGTTGGCAAATACTGTGCAAGGTCACTTATCTGGAAGCAAGCAGCCCCCTCCTTTTCCCCTCAAATATCATGTTCCCTATCAACCAGCAGCTGATGGGAATACAGTAGAGATGGATGTTGAGCGAGCAAAGTTTGCAGAGAATTCGACGATGTATGAATTCTCCTTGGATCGGGTCAGCGGCCATTTCAAGCACATGATGGAGATGCTGCAAAATTTGAAATGAAGCGTTCGGCTTTTTATCCCTAAATACGCCGGGATATATCCGATAAAGACCTAAGTTGCCGAGCAACTATGTTAGGCAGAATTTATAGGAATGTATGAAACGAAAACGGCTCCCAAAGGGAGCCGTTCAGATGGACATCAAAATTGATTAACCGCGATGCCCGCTGTGCAACAGATTATCAAGGCGCATGACCTCGTCACCATGCATCATGATCTTCTGGCCGTCTTTGGTTTCCATTACGGTGTCCTTCTTCATGCGTGTGGCACGACCGAACTTGTCCTCCATGCTCATTTTCCCATCTTTGAAGATGTAGAGAGTAGAGCCATCTTTCAACTCGATCGATTTCTCAACTTGAGAGGCGTCGACGGCGAAGGCGGATACACATGCGGTACTCAGGGCGGCAATGATTAGTGCTTTCTTCAGCATTTTTATCTCCTCATTTAGGTGTACTGCAGTTCCGATATTAGGGGTTTCATCCTGACAAACTGCCGTCACCAAGGTGACAATTGTGTCACCCCGGTGTCAGTGCATTAGCCCCCCTGATAGCTCGGATTTTCAGCTACATAGACCGTAATGCCATCTGCGCCAGGCATGATTTTCGAAAGAGGAAACGCGGCAGTTCCCAACGTATCAAAGGTCCAGACAACAGTCTTGCCTCCGACATTGATCTTGACGGTTTCCAGGCGAGTGACATTTACGTGCTTGGTACCGCTATCCACAGTGATTTCTCGATCGGCACTTTTGGTGGCGGCGTATCCAAATGCTGCTTGCTGATTTGCCGTCGGGCTTCCCGTGCTTTCTGCAACATGGCTAAGCCAATGAATGGCACCTGCCTCGGAGTAGTCTTCGTGGGCATAAGTCGTACCGACAGCCGCTAGACTCATAGCAGCGATTGCCATCAGTTGGGAAATCTTCGTCTTCATGGTTTTCTCCTTGTGACATCTAGTTAATTGAGGCGGACTATCGCGTCCAACCGTGATGCCATCTTAGGAGTCGTAAACCAACAGAACGCTGACCCAGGCGTTACGTTTATGAAAGCATTTTGATAAGAATTGTCAGGAATGCTTCCATAAACATTAAAGGCTATAGAAGTAGTAGCCAGGCCTTCTTATATGCGTGTAAGTTTTATTCATGGTCTATTGCCCTATTAAAGTCATTGGCGCTATCGTTTCCAATAATGATATTTGGATGAATTGAGGCGCGCCTTATGGGGCTGATTGTTGGGGATGATGGACTCCCTGCTGACGAAGTGGGGATCTGGGCCAAAGACAAGCACAAGTACCTTACTCGATACTTGGATATTTCCCGAGCCACTCGTCGGAAGTACATAGGCGAACGAAAGGGAGGTGCTGTTTATTTCGACCTTTTCTGCGGGACGGGCCGCTCGAAAGTTCGAGATACCGGTGAATGGATTGATGGCGGTGTCGTGGCTGCCTGGAAGACCAGTGTCGAGGGAGGCGCCCCCTTCACTGCCCTCCATATCTCGGATTTAGACGAAGAACGGCTGAAGGCCTGCACCAGTCGCCTAAAAGCACTCGGAGCTCCAGTGCATCCGATACACGCTAGTGCTGCACAAGCAGCAGACCTAATGGTCAAGGCGGTTAGCGGATATGCACTCCACTTTGCATTTATCGACCCCTACAATCTGGAGGCATTAGATTTTCGGGTAATCCAGGCCCTGTCGAGGCTCAAACGGATTGATCTTCTGATCCACTTAAGTGCGATGGATCTTCAACGCAACCTGGCGATCAATCTATCTGCAGAACACTCTGCCTTTGATGCATTCGCACCCGGCTGGCGCCAAGGAGTGTGTACTACCACCACCCAACTTGAGGTTCGCCGACAAGTGGTGGATTACTGGAGAGAATTGGTGGCCAATCTTGGTGTATGGCCTTCAACGGAGATGAAACTGATTACCGGAACGAAAAACCAGCCGCTTTACTGGCTCCTCATGGCCGCCAAGCACGAACTGCCGCACAAATTCTGGGAGACGGCAGCAAATGTGGAGGGCCAAGGACGACTTTTCTAGTAGGCCACTTGCTGGGCCGAAGGGTAAGCATCCCAGGTACGGCCCTTGAAGACTCGTCCATTTGCTTTCTTGTGGCGCTTAACGCCATCTGCGCCCCATCCTCCCCACTGTTTAAAGAAGAAGGCAGAACCGGCGGCATCTGCCTGTTCCTGGACGTTGGTTACCCAGTCCTCTTGCATGGGCCGGGCATGATGCCCCGATTCACCGCCAACAATGACCCAGTGAATCCCTGTCAGGTCGATCTCGCCGATATCTTCCAGCAAAGGCTCCACCGACAAAAAGCGGATACTTGCCTCTACCTGCCGCAGGTAATCGATACGGGGAACACCATATTTCCGGTCTTCCACCGAAACCCCAAGCCACACATTACTCGGGCATCCCCGCTCCCTGAAGTACTGAGGTAGGCGCTCAGCCCGCTTGGTCAGAATCTGGTAAGTGTGCTGAGGGGTATTGCGGATGACGTCAAAGACTTGGTCTAGGAACGTATCCGGAATGTCCTCGTGGAAGAGGTCGCTCATGGAATTGACGAAGTAGACGGTCGGCTTTTTCCGTTGCAGCGGTTGCTTCAGCCGTTCCGGCAGGATGGCCAACTTGAAGCCATTTTCATAGCCTGGCGCCCCCATGGCATGCAACCGACGAGCCATAACTTCAGCGTAGCAATGCTTGCATCCGGGAGATATTTTGGTGCACCCGGTTGTGGGATTCCAGGTTTGTTCAGTCCACTCGATACTGGTTTGAGTTGTCATAGCAGCTCCTTCCTACAAGCAGTAGTCCTTAATCTCACTAGGCCAGTTAATCAGACTGCAAGGCCGTCGATCAGTTTGGAGAGGGCCGTCCGTAAAGGCGCCTGATCCGCTCGCCCTAACCGTCCCCGGACCTTGGCCACGAGTTCTTCAATGGAGGATCCCTGGTCATCGTCGTTTCCATGCACCAGGTGCATACATTGCTCAATGACTTCGGCTCTGGGATTGACCTCTCCGCTTTCGTAGCGACAGAGCGTCGATTGAGAAACGCCAAGAAACTTGGCGAATTCAGCCTGACTCCTGCGATCACGGGCTTTTCGGATTAACTCGGGAATGTTGGTGATCATTGAGGCGTGTGACGAATAATGTATGTTTTGCATTATATATGCATTTGGCGCATATTAATGCCCTAAGTGGAGTTGCCTGCATGTGCTTGCTAAGACCTCGGGGGGAATGTGTGATGCCCCATGAGGGGGCGGTGCCGAAGTCGGAGCGCTATTTCGTTCTCAGACTCGTTTGACGCTAGTTGTTTGGCTAAGTAAAGACCTAGTTACGCCCGAACTTAGACGTTGAACAAAGTCTGGGCAGACGAACCGGATGTTCGGAGGTGTGCGAATGGAACTTGCTGAGCAGATCCAGCGGGATATCGGTGAGTTGGTCGATAAGCATCGGCATGTTGAACTCGACAGTCCTGCGAGGAATGAAAAGCTACAGCGGTGGCTGGCCAGCATCAATTCGCCAACCGGGACGCAAAAAAAGCGTCGCCGCGTAATGACATGGGACAAGCTCAATGAGCGCGTCCAGCAGGGGTACGGGATGGGACACGGCGCTGACTATCAGCCATGGCTTACCCTCCGGCGGAAGAACTCATCTCGTGAGTCCAATCAAGTCGCAGCACACTTACATCCGCTGCATCGAGTTGGGTATTTCTTTTCCCGCGGCGAGTACCAGATCGCACTTTTGCTTCTATGGCTGCAGATTCATGATCTGCGGGAGCAGTACCCCCTTTGGCCAATTGCGCATCCTCATCCCCTGTATGGAACTCCGGGAACTGATGGGCTGCAGCTAGGCTACTGTACTGGCCTCTTTGACATTGCAGCGGAAGCTGGGATCGACCACGGCTACTTTCCTGGTACTGATATTCCCTATGTTGCCACCATCGACTTTCTCGTCACCGTACGGAACGGTAACGAGTTCGAACTGGTAGCAATCTCCTGTAAGCCGATTGAGGATCCGGATCAGGAGGTGAAGTGGCGAACGCTAGAACGCCTGGAACTTGAGCGACGCTACGCAGAACGCATGGGAATCCGGTATCTCATCATGAGTTCGCGGTTCGTCCCAATTTTGATGGCCGGTCAGCTGGAATGGTGTATGGAGCGTGCCAGTCTGAGCGATGTGCCGCACCTCGCCGAATGCGTTGATGAGTTCTCATACGAATTTGCAGCGCTGCCACATCTGTCCGTCTCCGATGCGGTGGCCCGTGCGTCCGAGAGCCAGAAGATGTCTCTCGAGGAAGGCTGGATGGTCTTTCGTCACTGTGCCTGGACTCAGGCGATTGACATCGATCTTTCTGTCCCGCTTCTAACCTCCTATCCTGCGCGTAGGAATGGTCGCGTCCTTAGGGAGAAATTACGGGGCTCCCTATTTGAAGGGAGTGCGAAATGACGAACGTCGGGGTTGGCTTCATTTTCAGAGTGCAGGAGGACAACTGTACCGTCTGCCGCGGTCTCTATCGTGTCGTGGATGAATTGGGGGCGAATGATGGACTAGACAATCCTCTCGTCGTAATACAAATTCCGGAGCCCCCGCCACCTAGGGAGACTGGTAAGAGGCAGCCAAGCTACTACGCTAAGGGGTTCAGATACGTACGCCTTGATACGCTGCATGAGTTGCTAGATGAACGGAAAGCCCTCCAGTCCGAGACATTGCCCATTCCTCCCTGGTGGGGAAAGTCAGATGCGGAACTACTCGCTGCATGTCCACGAAAGCGGTGGGTGCAAATTGGTGAAGAATGGGCCACTCCCGAGGTAGTTGCGCGGGAGGCGAAATGGCGGTTGATCGAACCGTTGATCGTTATGGCAGAAGCCAAGTTGGTGTCCAGTATCGCGGAATTAGATGCGTTGGTTCCTGCTCGAGCAAAGGCAGCCAAGATTGGCGCCAACCAGATTTATGACGCACTGCATCGCTACTATGCCTTCGGTCAGAACAAGGATGCATTGCTGCCAAATACGCCCAATAGAGGGGGGAAGGGGAGCGTTCGCTTTGGACGGAACGGCATTCGATTAGGCGCTCCCAATCAGGCGAAAAAAGTGGGCAATAAGGAGCTGGAAGGGAAGATCTGTGATGAGCAGGATCGTCAAAACATACGTGACGGCTTTTTCATGTTCGCCCGGCCTGGAGTGTCACAAAAGGAACAGTTCATTGCCTTCAGTTCGACCTTCTACAGCGATGGTTACAAGAACGAGAATGGCCGCCAGCTTCCGCTACTCCTGCCGGCGAATCAGCGTCCCACCGAGCGTGAGTTCTTCTTCCATGGACCGAACAGTTCAGACCGTGAGACGGCTTTGGTTCGGATTATGGGGGAGGGAGAGTGGGCAAAGAACTACCGCCCGCTTGTTGGATCGGCCCGGGACGGAATTCATGCAATCGGGCAGGTCGGATCGATCGATGCCTCGCCGATCGATGTGAACCTGGTGGCATGCTTCGACAGTACCAGTCCAATCGGTGTGCCGCGTGGTCTCTTCGTCAGAGAAGCCCTTCTGGGGCTTTGGTGTGGAGCACATAACGTGATTGGTGGGCCTAGTACTGCAGATGCCAATCTCACGATCCTACGGGCAGCCCTTGGCAAGGAGAAGGTACTGGCTCGTCTTGGTCTGTCTGACATTTCCCCCGATGATTTTTCGAGTTTTCTATTTACTCGCCTGTTATCTGACAACGGTGAGCTTCGCGCCATCGCTGGTATGGAAGCATGCGCGAAGAAGGTCCGAGTCTCAATCGAGTTTGTCGAAAGCGGGCGAGCCGACAGAAACTCACCGTCAGAAGGCGGGCATCACGCACGGCACGCGGGAATCGATCATAAACTTCCCGGAACAACCTACGGGAGGAAGCCGAAGCGCGGAGAGGTGTTGCCAATCCGCAATGCGCTCTTATCTTTGTTTGGGTACGAACGCTTGTTGTGGCAATGGATGCATTGGGCAAACACCAAACAACGAGTACCGCATCTAGTACCTACCGAGATGAAGCGTGCGATGGCCGGGCGGTCTTACAACCCCACCCGGATTGAAATCTATCGATGGGCAGAGAGAGAGGGGTACGTCAGCAAGCGACCGGTGGACGAACTATATCTGCGTTCGAATCTACTACCCACCTACACGGCGAGTGTGCAGAGGAACGGGCTGGTACTTCACCGGCCTGACACCGGGAACCGCGTTGAACTGCTCAAAGATGCGCTTTTCAATAGTGAGTACATTGAGCAGTCATGTCTGTATCACAACTTTGCGCACAACGAGCTACGGCATGTAGAGGTGAAGGTCGATCCAGATGATCTTTCCGAGATTCTTCTGGTTGATGCTCAGGGGATTCATCCCATTTCGAATATCTCCCGAGACGTGATCGTCGTACGTGAGTATTACGTCGCCGACTTGATCGCGAGCAACGAAGCGAATCGTTTGAATCGGGTTGAAACCCAGTCTGAGGACCATCAAGCAGTATCTGATCAACGGATGTCCAGGCTTGCCGAGGTCGATGACGCCCGCGAAAACCGAAAAAGCGCCGAAGCTGAAGGCCGTCGCACTGAGGCCAAGGTTAAGCGGGAACGTGTGCGGGAAAACCAGCGGCAGGAAAAGGCTGCTCAGCTCGATCAAGCAACAAGGCGGGTTGCTAACCAGAATACTTCCCCAGCCACGGAATGGCGCAAGGGTCATTCCGATCCCGTTGGGCCGGCAGCCAGTAACGTTGTTTCAATCAGTTCATCATCGAAACTAAAAAGTGCGCTCACCGAGCGACTGACTAAGTTTCAGGATACGGGGCGCTGACCTATGTCGATAGAACTCGGACAACTTACTGATGAGAGCCATCCGTTCTTGTCTCCCTTGGCTACTGCTTTACAGGTCGACGATATCTTGCCCCGCATCCGGTATTCGCCGCTAGATGGAGTTGATGTAGCAAGCCTGAGCAATAGTGAGCGTCACGTCTTGCTTGATCTGATGCAGGAGCGGCTGTTTGAGCCGACGACGACTACCTTGGAGCTGGCGACGCGGCTATTCCGCATGATTCGTCGGGGGTACCTATCGAGAGATCCAAGGCAGTTAAGCATACGAAAGGAAACGATGGCGTTGGCAGCATGTAGCGGCAAGAAGCTTTCTGAGCTCCCATCATCTTCAGCCTACGCCCAATGTATCCGTGTATCCGGAGAAACCGGAACAGGAAAAAGCTACGAGATTAAGAATGCATTACGACTGCTGCCCCAGTGCATCGTGCACTCAGAAAACAAGGCGGCTGGCTGGTCACACCAGGTCCAACTAGTGTGGCTATATGTACCCATGTCGCATGATGGAACCCTCGGTGGGCTCTTACTAAATATCCTTTGCGCTATCGACGAAGCAGTCGGGACAAGCTATTCGACGCAACCGTCTCTCATCCGTTTGAGCAACGAGAAGCTCGCTGTCCATGTCGGCATTATTCTTAGAATCCATGCAGTCGGTGTCCTGGTAATTGATGAAATTCAGCAGCGCAATTTTTCTGGAAAGGCGCATGGCGGTCTGGCTGCGCTGTTCTTTCTCCGTCTGCTGAACTTCGGGATACCGATGGTCCTCATGGGCAATCCGTTCGGTCTAGGAGCGTTGGATCGCTATTCTCAAGATGTTAGACGCACGAGTTCGGCTGGATCGTTCGATTTTGAGCCCATCAGTTTAGATGACTTCGACTGGCACAAATGCATTGCGCCAGGCGTTTGGCGCTACTACGTGCTTCCTGAACCTATGACATTCAGCGATCCGGGAGGAAAAATCCTATTCCAATATAGCGGCGGATTTCGCGACTACGCATGCCGGATATGTCATTCAGCCCAACGACTGGCGCTTGATTTGAATGAACGAGCACTCACTGTGGAGCATCTTCAGCAGGCTTATGAGGGGGTCGATTTCTCGCAGAAGGATCGGGACCTCATCGAAGGATTCGTCCATCGCGACCCTATTCGCCTCCTGGATTTTGAAGACGTTCGCTGCGAGCACTATGCCAACAAATGGGGCTTGCTGAGCCAGACGAAAGACAATTCCAAAGAGCCAATGGCCGAGCAATACGGGAGCAAATCGCCTCTGACCACCGAGTCGGAGATGGCACCACCGGAATCCGCTGGCCGGAAGAAGAGTCCCCATGAGCGAGAGATGACCGCCGCAAAGCAGACAGCTGCTAAACGAGCTAACGCCGAGAAGAAGCGAGCTGAGGGAAAAGCCCAGTGTGACGGCGATGACCTCCGCAATGAGGGGTTGAAAAAATTTCTCATCAAGGGCTTTGATGCATTCCGAGACGTCGCCTGAGTCACCCACATAGAAGGGACTTTGTATGCAGTCAGCCTGCAGTGCTAATCAATCAGCGTCTGCTGCCACGGTAATTCTGGAGAGGAGTCAGATTCTGCCGTTTTTCCCTGCATCACTACCTGATGAGTCGTTGGCATCTCGTGTCAGTCGCTTTCACATTGAGCGCGGAAATACCAAAACTCTTGAGACGTATCGGGAGCTATTCGGCTCATCACCATTTGCTATGTCCAACTTGTTCATGCCGCGAATTGAAGCCCTGGCAAAAAGAATGCCCGGTGACCTCAATGTGAACGTGGAGAAGCTAATTCATGAAGGCACCTTACTCCCGATAACTCGGCTCTTTACCACCAGCACAGCGACTTGGGCATCGGCTGATTATGTCCGCAGAAGCGTTGGCGAATCTGGCGCAACGCGAATTTGCCTCGAATGCATTAAGGAAGACGTGGCTCAGTTCGATACTGCGTATCTTCACAGGTCACATCAAATCCCGACTGTCACAGCCTGTTGGAGGCACGGGTGGAGGTTGCTGGACAATTGCCCAGAATGCGGCTGCCCTATCGAATCACCAAAAGACCTGACTCTCGCCCCCTGGCAGGGGTGTTGTTGCGGATATCAGTTTGAGCTGGCGGAGGTAGAGTCGTCCGCCTACGTGGCATCCAGTATAGAGAAGGACATTGCAAGGTTTGCAAACCTTGTATTGGCCCATGTGCCGAAAAGAATGCTGGCCGAGAACCTGCCCAGGGTTCTCCGCGAAAGGGCGCTCGAGCGAGGATTTCGCTGGGGCGCTGAGAAAGTCGACCGGTTGAGTCTTCAAGCTGCGATGGAATCCTACTACTCGCCGGAGCTCCTTGCCCGACTGGATCGAGCGTATGCGAAGGGGAAGACGGAGAATTGGTTTCACTTTCTCGGCTTAACGAAGGGGGCAATTGAAGGGCCATTAAATAGGAACCTATTGCTCGCAAACTATCTGTTTCAGGACGCTGAGACATTTCTGGAGAGGCTGGCCGATATTGAGGCTCAAGGCCCCTATGTAGTCGCACATGAGGTACCTCCCGATAACGCATACGCTCCCACTCCGGTTAATCGTACCGCCGATGGAGTGAGTCTTCTCGTTGATCGACTGGCAAAAATTGCAATAGACCAAAATCTCGATATTAGCGATTTATGGCGTGATCACTATGGAGCCATGAAGCGAATCGCTATCGCCGGGTCGAAAGCGGGAATTGAAGCCTTGAAGAAGGTGATAGAGAGGCGAAGTTCTAAGCCGGCTAAGAAGCTGGTGCGATCATCGGCCAAGGTGCATCCGAGAGATGCTGATTGGGCTGAGGAAATCAAAAAAACTGCCGTTCGCCTTCTTAATGATTCTGACCGGCCGATGCGAGTTTCAATGGGGTCGTTAGTTAGAAACACCGAGTTCAAGCCAGCTGCCTGGCCGGATGCGATCTGCTTCCCCCTAACTCGTGCAGCGTGTATTGAATTCCAGGAGTCTCAATGGCATTTCTATGCGCGGCGCGTACTGTGGGCGATGGCTCGCCACCATGGAAAGGTCGTCGCTCGAAGTCTCATCACCGAAGATGCCGGGCTTGAACATCACCGCGCTAGCGATGTTTATCATTACCTTGTTTCGTTGGCAGTCATTCCCGTTGCTCCGTTTAAGAAACAGCTTGAGGCTAAAGGAATCCATCTTGATTGGTCAGGTCCCTGCCCGGGAAAAGAGTATCGAAAGGCGGGGCGCGGCTATCAAAAGACCGGCGCAATAACCGCTTATGTACCACCGGAATTCGCTGGGCAGACATGAGCGGAAGCCTTGGTGGAAAAGTCCATGAGTACCGATATCGGTCTATTCGACGGATATCCAATCAACCTGCCATCGCTGGTCGACGGTGAGACCTTGTACTCCTGGTGCGCGCGGTATCACCGATTAAGTGGCAATGTAAATGCTAGCTATTCCTGTGTTCAGCTATTCGGGACCTCTCGTCTCTTGCTAAAGCATGATTTCCCGAAGAATCTGTCGGAGTTTAGCAAGAGAACGGGCAACTGCTTAGGCACCTCGGAAACCTTGGCGTTGGAAAGGACACTGCTGGGGTACTACGCTAATTTCATCTCACCACCACGCTACCAACAGGCATTGGCAGCGGTTTGTAATCAGCGAGCGGCAGAGCCAAAACACCTGCTTGGGTTGATGGCCAGTCGGGTGGGCGCTTCGCATCCTTTGAAGGCTTGCCCTGAGTGCATACAGCACGACCTAGGTGAATTAGGGTTTTCGCGCTGGATTCTTGAGCATCAGTGGCCGTCCGTCTGGGTATGTCGCCATCACGGTATTCTGCTTCGTCGCTTGAAAAGCAGCGCTCAGCGACGGGGACTTCGGGATTGGACTTTGCCAGAGGATCACTCCTGCAACGATTGGGAAAGTCTGCCGCACCTTAATGGAGCGTCAATCACCAAGTTGGTGCGCATTGCTGACATAAGCGCAAGTATTGCCCAAATGTCGGTGATATTTGATGACGACCGCCTGAGAATTGTGTATCGGCAGGGAGCGCGAGACCGCGGATGGGTCTCATTTGATGGGTCGCTTCGTACATTGCTGATCAGACAGCACTTAAAGGTCGAGTTCGGTGATCTCGAAAACGTGCCTGGATTCGGCTTTCTTGCCGATACCGACCTCGATCCGAGTGGCACAGGAGTCGTCGGCTTGTTGACCAGGCGCTTCCCCGGACTGCACCACCCTTTAAAGCATGCTGTGTTGATTGCATTCCTATTTGACTCAGGGGAACACTTTTTCGACGCGTATCGAAGCGCTATGTCAGCCGAGATATCTAATGAGCTTGACGCCATGGTGGGCGACTGGCGTGAAGGATTGCGGCAGCTGGTCGAGTTTGACAAGTGGTCAGTGACCCGTGCTGCAAAAGCAATGAGGATACCATTGTGCCAGGCATGTCGGTGGCTGGATTCGGTTGGTGTGCCGTTCGAACATCGGCCTCGTGTGCTAAACGACCAGATGAAGGTGCAACTTAGAAGTCTGCTGGAAGCAGGTAACGATTACGGGCAGATTGCTGAAATAACTGGGTTGAAAAAGAGTCTTGTCCGGGCATTCGCAGGCTCAGAACCTTCTTTACGGAACTCCTGGAGAGCGCAGCGATTTGAGCGCCTTCGTGCTAGCCATCGAGCTCGTGCCATGGAGTTGTTTAATTCCCAGCACGGGGTTTCCATCAAGGCATTGAAGTCGATAGAGGGAAATGGATTGGCGTGGTTGGAGCGTCATGATCGGGAATGGCTCGCAGAAGTCGCTCCTTCTCTTTGGTAACTTGAAACGAGATTGTCGCGCGGGCCTCCGCAGCCATCCTCAAAACAATAGTTGTTTGAAAGGCTAACAAATTAGGCACTTACATCTTTTTGTCGAGCCGAGTAATCTAGGGGCTGTGAGTCAATTGCTTGAAACCATGACTCAACCATATGAATTTTCGCGATTTCAAGAAAATATTGTGCGGTGACATTCGGTGCAGCAGGGGAGCCTCGGGCTCCCCTTTTCATTTGGGGCCTTTTCCCCTGTGGGGACCGGCGGACGCGGCTGTAGGAATTTTCCCGTTCCGCCGTACGGGGTTGGCATCGCCCTTGCTAAAGAATGTGAACTAATACACAAAAATGCGGAGAGAACAGATGCTGCAGAGTCCTTCCATGTCCCTGTCCAGCCGCGAGAAAGGCTGGCTGCCCCTGGGTGGCAAGACCGGCAAGATCGCCATGGGCTGGGCCACCTACCTCAACCGGGACCGCTACCCCGTGCTGGAACAGGCCTTCGAGGGCTTCGCCTCGACCCGGGTGCGCATCCTGCAAAGCTGGGCCGAGCAGTGCTGGCACCACCTGGAAACCCTGGCCGGGGACCTCCAGGCCCTGCATCCCCAGCGGCCCCGCAGCCTGTTCCAGGAGAAGAAGAGCTTCGCCCGGGACTTCTCCGAACTGTTCCTCATCGACAGCAACGGGGTGGTGCTGGAATCCACCCAGGGCAGCCGGGTCGGCGCCCGGGACTTGCCCGCTCGGGCCGTCGCCGCCGGCCTCCAGGGACGCTTCCTGCACGGCCCCTATGTGGACCCGGTGACCAAGGTCCTGGGGCCGTCCTCTTCCCGTTTCCACGACGCGGTGACCCTGATGTTCTACCTGCCCATCAACGTGGCCGGGGAATTCGCCGGGGCGGTCTGCGGCCGGGTGCCCAACGACGTGGTGGGAGACCTGATCCAGCGGGAGGCGGGGCACATCTTCCGGGATTCGGGGGACAACTACCTGTTCATGGTCAAGGCCGAGTTCGACCCGTCCATCCAGCCGGGCACGGCCCTCTCCCGTTCCCGTTTCGAGGACGCCACCTTCTCCCTGGGGGACAACCTGAAGCAGGGGGTGCGCACCGACTACGGCACCGTGCGGGTGCGGGAGCACACGGAACTGGAACTGGTGTTCAACGACCCGGCCACGGGCCAGCTGCACCCCGGCGTGCGGGAAACCATCCGCAAGGGGCAGAACCTCTTTGTCACCTATCCGGGCTATTCCGACTACCGTCACGTGCCGGTGATCGGCAAGGGCGTCACCTTCAGCCTGCCCGGCTCGCCGGACCGCTGGGGCATGATGTGCGAGGCCGACCTGGAGGAGGTCTATCGCTACCGCAGCGTCGCCTACAAGCTGCAGAAGCTGTACTGGCTGGTGGTGATCCTGGCCTGGGGCCTGGGCGTCGGGGTGCAGGAGCTGTTGGGCCTGTCCGGCCTGCCTGCCCGCCTGCTGGAGCTGGGCCTGGTCATCGGCGGCGGCTTCTTCTTCAACCTGTTCGGCATGAAGCCCCTGAGCCAGCGCCTGCGCAAGAGCAGCAGCGTGCTGCGCTCCATCGCCGAGGGCGGCGGCGACCTCAGCCAGCGTCTGCCCACCAGTGAGGGAGGCAGCGACGAAACCACGGTCATGTCCCAGTGGATCAACAGCTTCATCGACAACCTGGAACAGATCATCCGCCGGGTGATCCAGACCTCCGGCGAGATCGACGGCACCAACGGCACCCTGCAGGAAAAGAGCCGGGCCATGGCCCTGGCCTCGGCCCAGATGGCGGCGGAAATGCGGGAAACCGAGGAATCCATCCGGGGCCAGGTGGAGGACATCAACGCCGCCAGCCAGAAGGTGGAGGCCATGCGCGAGGCGGTGGCCCAGGTGACGGCCGAGGCCCGGCGCCAGATGGAACTGGTGCAGTCCCGCAGCGCCGGCATCCTGGAGTCCGTGGGCGGTGCCACCCGCACCATTAGGGACCTGGAAAGCAGCACGGCGGAGATCGGTCGCATCGGCACGGTGATCCACGAGATCGCCAGCCAGACCAACCTGCTGGCTCTCAATGCCGCCATCGAGGCGGCCCGGGCCGGCGAGGCGGGCCGGGGCTTCGCCGTGGTGGCCGACGAGGTGCGCAAGCTGGCCGAGCGCACCGCCGACGCCACCAAGGAGATCGCCGCCATGATCGGCGGCGTCCAGTCCCGGGCCGAGGATGCGGTGGTGAGCATGGACACCGGCATGAGCGAACTGGAAGAGGGGCTGCGCCTGGCGGCGGATGCGGCCTCGGAAAAGCAGGAGGTGCAGGACATCCTGGAGCACCTGTTCGCCACCATCGACGAGCTGGAGGCGGCCACCCGCGCCACCGGCGGCCGCATCGAGACCATCGCCGTGGCGGCCGAGGCGGTGCGCCAGTCGGTGGATGAATCCAGCCGCAGCACCGCCCTCACCAGCGGTGCAGTACGTACCCTGGATCAGCTGGTGGGCCAGTTCAAGGTCTCGGCCGCCTGAAGGCGGCGGCTGCAAACGACAAGGGCCGCATCAGCGGCCCTTGTGCTTTCCAGCGTCGGCCGGGGGCTCAGTGGCCCAGGCTGCTCAGCTTTTTCTCGATGACGTCCAGGGGGACGGCGCCGGGGATGCGTTCGCCGTCGGCGAAGAACAGGGTCGGGGTGCCAGTGATGTTGAGGCGGCGACCCAGTTCAAAGGACTTCTGCACCGGGCCGGTGTCGCAGTCGGTGCGGCCGGTGAAGGGCTTGGCGGAAGTCATCATGGTGCTCCAGGCGGCAGCCCGGTCGCTGGCGCACCACACCTGCTTGGACTTCTCCAGGGAGTCGGCCGAGAGGATGGGATAGAGGAAGGTGTAGATGGTGATGTTGTCCAGCTTCTGCAGATCCTTGATGAGGCGCTTGCAGTAGCCGCAGTTGGGATCCTCGAAGGTCACCAGGGTGCGCTTGCCGTTGCCCTTGACCTGCTTCACCGCCAGCTCCAGGGGCAGTTCGGAGAACTTCACGGCGGTCAGCTTCTTCAGGCGTTCGGCGGTGACGTTCTGCATGGTCTTGCCGTCCACCAGGGTGCCGATCAGCAGCACGCTGACCTTCTCGTCGGTGTACAGCACCTGGCCGTCGGCGAAGACCTCGTAGAGGCCCAGGTAGCCGGACTTGGTGACGCTCTGCACCTTGCCGTTGATCTTGTCTTCCACGGCCTTTTTCACCGAGGCTTCGTCGGCGGCGGCCGGCAGGGAGAGGAGGGCGCCGGCGCAGAACAGGGCGGCCAGGAATTTGAGTTGTCGCATGGAGGACTCCGGTGGGGAAACTTCAGGATTCGAGGGCGTAACGCACCAGGGCGCTTTTCACGGGGCCGAGGCGGTTCACCAGGTTGAGGCCCAGATTGCGCAGGGGCTTCAAGCCGGGCAGGTCTTCGCGGAAGAGGCGGCGCAGGCCGTCGGTGGTGGTCTGCAGCAGCATCACCTCCTCCTTGCGGGCGCGGCGGTAGCGGGCCAGCAGGCGGGCGTCGCCGATGTCCTGCCAGGGCGCGGCGGCGGCAATGATCTCGGCCAGGGTCTTGGCGTCCCGGTAGCCCAGGTTGATGCCGTGGCCGGAAAGGGGGTGGATGCCGTGGGCCGCGTCGCCGATCAGGGCCAGGCGCGGTGCCGTCGGCTCGGGCACCCGCATCAGCTTGAGGGCGAAGGCGGCGGCCGGCGTCAGCAGTTCCAGCTGGCCCAGGGTGTGGTTGCCGGCGGCGGCCACCCGGGCGCACAGCTCCTCGGCAGGCAGGGCGGCGAGGGCGTCGGCGTGGGCGTCCGGGGTGGACCAGACGATGGAGATGCGGTTGCCCGGCAGGGGCAGGTAGGCCAGCACGCCGTCGTCGCGGAACCACTGATAGGCGATGCCGCCGTGGGGCTTTTCGGTGCTGAAGTTGGCCACCAGGCCCTTTTCGCCGTAGGGGCTGTAGTGGGCGGCGAGGCCGGCCCGGTTGCGCACCCAGGATTCGCGGCCGTCGGCTCCCACCAGCAGACGGGCGGAGAGGCTGCTGCCGTCTTCCAGGTGCAGCAGGGTGGCGTCGGCGCGGAATTCCAGTTCCCGGGGCGTGGCCGGGCAGAGGATGTCCACATTGCCCTGGCGCTTGACGTTTTCCCACAGCTCCTGGGCCATCAGGGAGGACTCGAGAATCCAGGCCAGTTCTGGCACGCCGCTCTGGTAGGCGGAGAAGTCGAGGCGGCTGTCACCGTCGCCATAAACTTCCATGGCCCGCACCGGCGCCATGCGGCCGGCGTCCAGGTGCTTCCACACGCCGATGTCGGCGAGGAAGCGGGCATTGGCCGGGCTGATGGCGTAGATGCGCGCATCCCAGCCTTCGGGCCGGCTCGGGGCGCGGCCTTCCACCAGGGCGATCTTGAGGCGGGATTCCTTGAGGGCGCAGGCGAAGGCCAGGCCGGCCAGGCCGCCGCCGACGATAACGATGTCGTATTTCATGGGACGAGACTCCAGAAGCCCCGGATTGTGCCTGCCCCACCGGGGCAGCACAAGAACGGCTGCCCTTACGGTCCTCTCGTTGCCACGGGCGGCGGGCCCATGTTAGAAGCGGCCCATGGATAGCGAACTGCAGTATTTCCCCGCCGTGCTTCGTTCCGAGCACGATTCCCCCATCGATGCCCTGGTGGCCCTGGGCCTGCCCCGGGAGGAGTGCATGGAACTGGTGGCTGCCTCCTGGGGCCGTCCGGAACTAAGTCTTCTGGCCTGGGTGGATGGCGGCCGGGCGGTGGCGGTGCTGCCCCTGGCGGAGGGACGCTGGGCTGCCTGCAATGCCTTTGTCGAACAATCCTGCCGGGAGCCGAAGGAAGCCCTGCGCCGGGCCGGCAAGTTGGCCAAGCGCGGCCGGCGGGCCCTGGTGGGCATTTGGGCCGGGGCGCCTGCTGGTACAATGGCCGGGTGAAAACCAAGCAAGACAACATAATTCTGGTGGGCCTCATGGGGGCCGGCAAGACCACCATCGGACGTCTCCTGGCCAAGCGCCTGGGGAAGCGTTTTGTCGACTCCGACCATGAGGTGGAAAGCCGTACCGGCGTTTCCATTCCGGTGATTTTCGAGATCGAGGGCGAGGCCGGCTTCCGCAAGCGGGAGTCCATGGTGATCGAGGACCTGTCCCGGGAAAGCGGCCTGGTCATGGCCACCGGCGGCGGCGTCGTGCTCAGCCCCGAGAACCGGGAGGCCATCAAGGCCGGCGGCTTCGTCGTCTATCTCTGCGCCCCCCCCGAGCTGCTCTACGCCCGCACCCGCAACGACCGCAACCGTCCCCTGCTGCAGGTGGCCGATCCCCTGGGGCGGCTGCGCCAGCTCTATGTGCAACGGGACCCCCTCTACCGGGAGGTGGCGGACATGGTCATCGACGCCTCTTCCCACTCCGCCAACGCCTCGGTGCAGCTCCTGCTGCGCGTCACCCAGTCGGCGCCCCTGGTGGGCGTCGAGCCGGCTCCCGCACCGCCAACGCCTTCCACGCCATGACTCAGCAAACCCTGCAGGTCGCCCTGGGCGACCGCTCCTATCCCATCCACATCGGCAGCGGCCTGCTGCAGCGCGCCGACCTGATCCTGCCCCACCTGGGGCGCAAGAAGGCGGTCATCGTCAGCAACGAGACCGTGGCCCCCCTTTATCTGGAGCCCCTGGCGGCCCTGCTGCGGGCCAATGGCGTGGCCGTTTCCCAGGTGGTGCTGCCCGATGGGGAGGAGTTCAAGGACTGGCCGACCCTCAACCGGATTTTCGACGCCCTGCTGGAAAGCCGGGCCGAACGTTCCACCACCCTGATTGCCCTGGGCGGCGGGGTCATCGGCGACACCACCGGTTTTGCCGCCGCCTGCTACCAGCGCGGCATGCCCTTCATCCAGGTGCCCACCACCCTGCTGTCCCAGGTGGACTCTTCGGTGGGCGGCAAGACGGCCATCAATCATCCCCTGGGCAAGAACATGATCGGCGCCTTCTACCAGCCCAAGCTGGTGCTGGCCGACATCGATACCCTGGACACCCTGCCGGAACGGGAACTGAAGGCCGGCCTGGCCGAGGTGATCAAGTACGGCTTGATCCGGGATCCCCAGTTCCTGGGCTGGATCGAGTCCAGCCTGCCCGGCCTGCTGGCACGGGACAAGGCCCTGCTGGCCGAGGCCGTGTATCGCTCCTGCGCCCACAAGGCCGAGGTGGTGGCCCGGGACGAGCGGGAAACGGGTGAGCGGGCCCTGCTCAATCTGGGGCATACCTTCGGCCATGCCATCGAGACCGGCCTGGGCTACGGCGTCTGGCTCCATGGCGAGGCCGTGGCGGCCGGTACGGTGATGGCGGCGGAACTGTCGGCCCGTCTCGGCTGGATCGGTCCGGCCGAGGTGGCCCGGGTGGAATCCGTCTTCCGTCTGGCCGGCTTGCCCGTCAGCGGTCCGGACCTGGGGGTGGAGTGTTACCTGGAATTGATGCGCCACGACAAGAAGGTGGAAGCGGGCAAGCTGCGCCTGGTGCTGTTCCGCGGCATCGGCGATGCGGTGGTGAGCGATGTGGCCAGCGACGAGCAGATAGCCGCCGCCATTGCCGCCCGGGTGTCTGCCGCCTGAAATCCGGTGCACCAAATGGGGTTTGGTGCGTTGGTCAAAAGCTGGCTATCACTTTAGTGTGACTTCCCAGGAGTGCAGGTCGGGTTTGAGCACTGGCGGGCGATCGGGGCATTGTTGGGCAAAGCCTTGATGGCTCACGGTTTTCGGGCTACACTATAGTGTTGCTTTTTGCACAGAAAAGGCCGGTGCCGTCCGCACCGGCTTTTTTGACGCCGTTCGGTTTATCCAGGCGGCAGTCTTAATTCATAAAAAGGACTCTAGCGTGATGGATAGTGTTGTCCCTGGTGGGGCCGTTCCCGGGCGGCAGGGCCTGTACGACCCGGCCAACGAAAAGGATGCCTGCGGCGTCGGTTTCGTTGCCCATATCAAGAACAAGAAGAGCCACGGTATCGTTGAACAGGGTCTGTTGATCCTGAAAAACCTCGACCACCGCGGCGCTACCGGTTATGACCCGCTGCTGGGTGATGGCGCCGGCATCCTGATTCAGATGCCCGATGCCTTCCTGCGTGCCGAAGCCGCCAAACTGGGCATCAACCTGCCCAAGGAAGGCGAGTACGCCTGCGGTATCGTGTTCCTGCCCCAGTCCTCCAACGGTCGTGCCGCCGCCGAATCCGCCGTGGCCCGCATCGTGCACGAAGAAGGCCAGACCTTCCTCGGCTGGCGCGACGTGCCCCGGGACAATGCCGGCCTGGCTGCCGCTGCCCGCGAGATCGAGCCGGTCATGCGCCAGGTGTTCATCGCCAAGGGCGAGAACGTCGGCGACCAGGACGCCTTCGAACGCAAGCTGTTTGTCATCCGCAAGCGGGTCGAGCATGCCGTGCGCAAGCTGAAGCTGGACGACGGCAAGCAGTTCTACATTCCGTCCCTGTCCTCCCGCACCATCAACTACAAGGGCATGCTGCTGGCCCATCAGGTGGGCGAGTACTACCTGGACCTGCAGGACGAGCGTCTCGTCTCCGCCCTGGCCCTGGTGCACCAGCGCTTCTCCACCAACACCTTCCCCACCTGGGATCTGGCCCACCCCTTCCGCATGATTGCCCACAACGGTGAAATCAACACCGTGCGCGGCAACGTGAACTGGATGAAGGCCCGCCAGAAGGCCATGTCCTCCAAGTGGCTGAAGGAAGACTTGGACAAGCTGTGGCCCCTGATCGTGGACGGCCAGTCCGACTCCGCCTGTTTCGACAACGCGCTGGAACTGCTGGTCATGGGTGGTTACTCCATGGCCCAGGCCATGATGATGCTGATCCCCGAAGCCTGGGCCGGCAATCCCCTCATGGACGAAGAGCGTCGCGCCTTCTACGAGTACCACGCTGCCCTGATGGAACCGTGGGACGGCCCCGCCGCCGTGGCCTTCACCGACGGCCGCCAGATTGGCGCCACCCTGGATCGCAACGGCCTGCGTCCCGCTCGCTATCTGGTGACCGAGGACGACCTGGTGCTGATGGCCTCCGAAATGGGCGTGCTGACCTTCCCGCAAGAGAAGATCGTCAAGAAGTGGCGCCTGCAGCCCGGCAAGATGTTCCTGATCGACATGGAACAGGGCCGCATCATCGACGACTCCGAGCTGAAGAAGTCCCTTTCCGGCGCCAAGCCTTACCGCAAGTGGATTGAAGAATCCCGCTACTTCCTCGGCGACCTGCCGGAAGCCGGCAGCGAGGCGCCCAAGGCCGACGTGCCCCTGCTCGACCAGCAGCAGGCCTTCGGCTTTACCCAGGAAGACGTGAAGTTCATCCTGCAGCCCATGGCTGCCCAGGGTGAGGAAGCCACCGGCTCCATGGGTAACGACAGCCCCCTGACCGTGCTTTCCAACAAGGAAAAGCCGCTCTACAACTACTTCAAGCAGCTGTTCGCCCAGGTGACCAACCCGCCGATCGACCCCATCCGGGAAGAGATCGTCATGTCCCTGACCAGCTTCATCGGTCCCAAGCCGAACCTGCTGGGCGTGGATGAAACCAATCCGCCCCTGCGTCTGGAAGTGCACCAGCCGGTGCTGACCAACGCCGACCTGGCCAAGCTGCGCGCCATCGACCGTTCCACCTCGGGCCGTTACAAGTCCCTGGTGCTGGACATCACCTGGCCTGCCGCCGAAGGCGCCGCCGGTTGCGAGAAGGCCCTGGAGGCCGTCTGCGCCGCCGCCGAGAAGAGCGTGGCCGACGGCTACAACGTGCTGATCCTGTCCGATCGCAGCGTCTGTGCCGAGAAGGCGCCGATCCCCGCCCTGCTGGCCACTTCCGCCGTGCATCACCACCTGGTGAAGAAGGGTCTGCGCACTTCCACCGGCCTGGTGGTGGATACCGGTTCCGCCCGGGAAACCCACCACTTCGCCCTGCTCGCCGGTTATGGCGCCGAAGCCGTCTGTCCCTGGCTGACCATGGACACCCTGGCCGAGATCGCCGGCAACCTGCCGGGCAACGTCACCGCCTATGACGCCCAGAAGCGCTTCATCAAGGCCGTCAACAAGGGGCTGAACAAGGTCATGTCCAAGATGGGCATTTCCACCTACCAGTCCTACTGTGGCGCCCAGATCTTCGAAGCCATCGGCCTTTCCTCCGAACTGGTGAAGAAGTACTTCGCCGGCACCGCCACCCAGGTGGAAGGTATCGGCATCCTGCAGGTGGCCGAAGAGGCCCTGCGTGTGCACCGCGCCGCTTTCAGCAGCGACCCCGTGCTGGCCGAGAGCCTGGAGACCGGCGGCGAATACGCCTTCCGTATCCGCGGTGAGGACCACATGTGGACCCCGGATGCCATCGCCAAGCTGCAGCACTCCACCCGCTCCGGCAAGATGGACACCTACAAGGAGTACGCCAAGATCATCAACGACCAGTCCAAGCGTCACCTGACGCTGCGCGGTCTGTTCGAGATCAAGTCGGCCGGCGCTCCGGTGCCCCTGGAAGAAGTGGAACCCGCCAAGGAAATCGTCAAGCGCTTCGCGACTGGCGCCATGTCCCTGGGCTCCATCTCCACCGAGGCCCACACCACCCTTTCCGTGGCCATGAACCGCATCGGCGGCAAGTCCAACACCGGTGAAGGTGGCGAGGATGCCAACCGCTTCAAGCCGGTGAAGGCTGGCCAGAAGCTGTCCGAGATCATCGGTGCCGGCCGTATCGCCCGCGATCTGGAACTGAAGGAAGGCGACTCCCTGCGTTCAGCCATCAAACAGGTGGCTTCCGGCCGCTTCGGCGTTACCGCCGAGTACCTGGCCAATGCGGACCAGATCCAGATCAAGATGGCCCAGGGCGCCAAGCCCGGTGAAGGCGGCCAGCTGCCCGGCCACAAGGTTTCCGAGTACATCGGTGCCCTGCGTCACTCCGTGCCCGGCGTCGGCCTGATTTCCCCCCCGCCGCACCACGACATCTACTCCATCGAAGACTTGGCCCAGCTGATCCACGATCTGAAGAACGTGAATCCGGTGTCCTCCATCTCGGTGAAGCTGGTGTCCGAAGTGGGCGTGGGTACCGTGGCTGCCGGCGTCTCCAAGGCCAAGGCCGATCACCTGGTGATCGCCGGCCATGACGGCGGTACCGGTGCATCCCCCCTGTCCTCCATCAAGCACGCCGGCACTCCCTGGGAACTCGGCCTGGCCGAAACCCAGCAGACCCTGGTGCTGAACCGTCTGCGTGGCCGCATCCGCGTCCAGGTGGACGGCCAGATGAAGACCGGCCGCGACGTGGTCATCGGCGCCCTGCTGGGTGCCGACGAGTTCGGCTTCGCTACCGCTCCCCTGGTGGTGGAAGGCTGCATCATGATGCGCAAGTGCCACCTCAACACCTGCCCGGTGGGCGTGGCCACCCAGGACCCGACCCTGCGCGCCAAGTTCTCCGGCCAGCCGGAGCACGTGGTGAACTACTTCTTCTTCGTTGCCGAAGAAGTGCGCGAGATCATGGCCTCCATGGGCATCCGCAAGCTGGACGACCTGATCGGCCGTGCCGACCTGCTCGACATGCGCGCCGGTGTGGAGCACTGGAAGGCCCGTGGCCTGGACTACTCCAAGATCTTCTACATGCCGCCCGTGGGTGCCGACGTGGCCCGTCTGCACTGCGAGACCCAGGACCACAACCTGGGCAAGGCCCTCGACCACAAGCTGATCGAGCAGGCCAAGCCCGCCCTGGAAAAGGGCGAGAAGGTGGTGATCAACACCGAGATCATCAACGTGAACCGCACCGCCGGCGCCATGCTGGCCGGTGAGGTGGCCAAGCGTTACGGTCACGCCGGTCTGCCGGATGACACCATTCACGTGAACCTGACCGGTACCGCCGGCCAGAGCTTTGGCGCCTTCCTGGCCAAGGGCGTGACCTTCGAGCTGACTGGCGAAGGCAACGACTACGTGGGCAAGGGCCTCTCCGGTGGCCGCATCGTCATCAAGGCACCCAAGGCCTTCCGCGGCAACACCGCCGAGAACATCATCGTCGGCAACACCGTTCTGTACGGCGCCATCGAAGGTGAAGTGTTCTTCAACGGCGTCGGCGGCGAACGCTTCTGCGTGCGCAACTCCGGCGCCACCGCGGTGGTGGAAGGCGTGGGCGACCACGGTTGCGAATACATGACCGGCGGCACCGTCGTCGTGCTGGGCCAGACCGGCCGCAACTTCGCTGCCGGCATGTCCGGCGGCGTGGCCTACGTCCTGGACGAGGACGGCACTTTCGAATCCCGCTGCAACCTGGCCCAGGTCGCCCTGGAGCCGGTGCCGGAAGAAGAAGCTGCCTCCGAGAAACTGGGTGAGTTCGGCGACGTCACCAGCCACGGCAAGGTGGACATCCGCCATCTGGCCATGGCCGACGAAGCCCTGCTCAAGGGTCTGGTCGAACGCCACCTGGAAATGACCGGCTCCACCCGGGCCAAGCAGATCCTGGACGGCTGGAGCACCTACCGCGCCAAGTTCGTCAAGGTCATGCCGAACGAGTACCGCCGCGCTCTGGCGGAACTCGCCGCCAAGAACAGCAAGCAGAAGGAGGCCGCATAAATGGGCAAGCCTACTGGTTTCATGGAGTTCCAGCGTCTGTCCGAGGCTTACGAGCCTGTCGAGGCGCGGCTCAAGCACTACAAGGAATTCGTCGGTCACCTGTCCGACGCCGATGCCAAGACCCAGGGGGCGCGCTGCATGGATTGCGGCATTCCCTTCTGCAACAACGGCTGCCCGGTGAACAACATCATTCCCGACTGGAATGACCTGGTTTACCGCGGCAACTGGGAAGAGGCCATCGCCGTCCTGCACTCGACCAACAACTTCCCCGAGTTCACCGGCCGCATCTGCCCGGCGCCCTGCGAAGCTGCCTGCACCCTGGGCATCAACGAGGCGCCCGTGGGCATCAAGTCCATCGAGCACGCCATCATCGACAAGGCCTGGGAAAACGGTTGGGTCAAGCCCCAGCCCGCCAAGGTCAAGACCGGCAAGAAGGTTGCCATCGTCGGCGGCGGTCCCGCCGGCCTGGCTGCTGCCCAGCAACTGGCCCGTGCCGGTCACGACGTGACCGTGTTCGAGAAGAACGACCGGGTCGGCGGCCTGCTGCGTTACGGCATCCCCGACTTCAAGCTGGAGAAGGGCCTGATCGACCGCCGCATGGAACAGATGCAGGCCGAGGGTGTGACCTTCCGCACCAAGACCATCGTCGGCACCAAGACCCTGCCGGCCGGCATCGTCAATGACGCCACCACCGTGGTTTCTGCCGAGCAGCTGAGCAAGGAATTCGACGCCGTGGTGCTGACCGGCGGTTCCGAAGTGCCCCGCGACCTGCCCGTGCCGGGCCGGGAACTGAAGGGCGTGCATTACGCCCTGGAGTTCCTCATCCCGCAGAACAAGGAAGTGGCCGGCGACGGCAAGAACCCCATCCGCGCCGACGGCAAGCACGTCGTCGTCATCGGTGGCGGCGACACCGGCTCCGACTGCGTCGGTACCTCCAACCGCCACGGTGCGGCTTCCATCACCCAGTTCGAAGTGATGCCCAAGCCCCCGGTGGAAGAGAACAAGGCCCTGACCTGGCCCTACTGGCCGCTCAAGCTGCGTACCTCCTCCTCCCACGACGAAGGCTGCACCCGGGACTTCGCCGTGTCCACCAAGGAGCTGATTGGTGACGGCAACGGCAACGTCAAGGCCCTGAAGGCCGTGCGCGTGGAATGGAAGGACGGCAAGATGGTGGAAGTGGCCGGTTCCGAGTTCGAAATTCCCGCCGACCTGGTGCTGCTGGCCATGGGCTTCACCAATCCGGTGGCCGGCCTGTTGGAAGCCTTCGGTGTGGACAAGGATGCCCGCGGCAACGCCAAGGCGACCACCGACGGTGCCGGCTGCTACGCCACCAACGTGCCCAAGGTCTTCGCTGCCGGCGACGTGCGCCGCGGCCAGTCCCTGGTGGTGTGGGCCATCCGCGAAGGCCGTCAGGCCGCGCGGGAGGTCGATGCCTTCCTGACCGGCGCTTCCGAACTGCCCCGCTGAGGCATCCGGAAAACGGCACGACAGAAAACCCCGCCCCGTGGCGGGGTTTTGTTTTGCAGGGGTCTTCCCCTGTGGCATATTACGGTCTGCGCGGGACGGGAGGCCCCATGGACATGGAACTGCAAAAAGCGATGCAAGTAAGCCAAACTTTCGGTGCCCTCGACGGGCATCTCCTGATCATTCTCGGCATCCTCGTCGTCGCCGGCATTCTCGGTGGCATCGCCAACTTTTTCCTGCGCGACCGCCAGGTGAAGCCCGAGGTGCGCGAGTGGCTGAAGTATCCGGTGCTGGGCATGGTGGCGGCCCTGACCGTGCCTCTTTTCCTCAACATGATTTCCAGCAATCTGCTCGAGGGGGCCCGCACCCGTCCGGTGGATTTCTTCGTCCTGGCCGGCTTTTGCCTGCTCTATGTGGTGGTTTCCCGCCGTCTGTTCGAAAACATGGCCAACAAGCTGCTGTCCCAGCTCGATCTGGTCAAGGACGACGTGCGCCAGTTGCAGGAGCGCAAGCCGGAGGCGGTTCCGGAAGCCCAGGAGGCCGTGGTCAAGGAACTGCCGAAGGAAGCCCTGTCCTACAACGACGTCGAACTGGTGCGCGCCATTGCCGAAGAGAACTACGTGTACGGCAATCTGGCCGGCCTGGCCGAGAAGACCGGTCTGGGCCGGGAACTGATCAGCCAGCGTCTGACCGTGCTGAAAAACCTCGGCATCATCGAAACCCGCATCAACGAAAAGAACGTGCTGCACTGGTTTGTTTCCAACAAGGGCAAACAGCTCCTCGGCGACATCCTCTCCGGCCAGGAAGAGAAGAAGAGCGCCTGATCCCCCATAGCCGCCCCGGCGGCCATGTCGCTTCTGTATTACGGAAAAATCCCATGAATATCGTCATCCTCGCCGCCGGCCAGGGAAAGCGTATGCATTCCCATCTGCCCAAGGTGCTTCATCCCATTGCCGGCAAGGCCCTGGCTGCCCATGTCCTGGATACCGCCCGCCGTCTGGGCCAGTCCCGTATCTGCCTGGTAGTGGGCCACGGCGGCGACGTGGTGCGCAGCGCCCTGGCTGCAGCCGATGTGGCCTGTGCCGTGCAGGAACCCCAACTGGGCACCGGCCACGCGGTGATGCAGGCCCTGCCCCTGCTGGATGGCGAGGGCATGACCCTGGTGCTTTACGGCGATGTGCCCCTGATCCAGGCCGCCACCCTGCAGCGGCTGGTGCAGGCCGCCGGCGACGGCTTGGCGGTATTGACGGTGGATCTGGAAAATCCCAAGGGCTACGGGCGCATCATCCGCGACAGCGCCGGCCGGGTGCAGCGCATCGTCGAGGAAAAGGACGCTACCCCGGCCGAGCGCCTGGTAAGGGAAACCAACACGGGCATCATGGCTTTGCCCACGGCCCGCCTGCAGGACTGGCTGTCCCGCCTCTCCAACGACAATGCCCAGGGCGAGTACTACCTAACCGACGTGGTGGCCCTGGCGGTGGCGGACGGGGTGCCGGTGCATACGGCCCAGCCGGAAGGCGAATGGGAGGTGGCCGGGGTCAATAGCAAGGTGCAGTTGGCTGAGCTGGAGCGGGTCTATCAGTTGCGCCTGGCCCATGGCCTGCTGGAGCAGGGTGTGCGCCTGGCCGACCCGGCCCGGCTCGACGTGCGCGGCCAGCTCCGCTGCGGCCGCGACGTGGCCATCGACGTGGGCTGCGTCTTCGAAGGCGAGGTGGTGCTGGAGGAAGCCGTGGACATCGGTCCCTGCTGCGTCCTGAAAAATGTCACGGTCAAGGCCGGCGCCCGCATTGCCGCCTTCAGCCACCTGGAAGGGGCCGTCGTCGGACCCGATGCCATCGTTGGTCCCTACGCCCGCCTGCGGCCGGGTACCGAGCTGGGGGCCGAGGCCCATGTGGGCAATTTCGTCGAACTGAAGAACAGCATTCTTGGCCCCGGTTCCAAGGCCAACCACCTGGCCTACGTGGGCGATGCCACCGTGGGCCAGCGGGTCAACATCGGTGCCGGCACCATCACCTGCAACTACGACGGCGCCAACAAGTACCGCACCGTCATCGAGGACGATGCCTTCATCGGTTCCGACTCCCAGCTGGTGGCCCCGGTCACCGTGGGCCGCGGTGCCACCCTGGGGGCCGGCACCACCCTGACCAAGGACGCCCCCGCCGATTCCCTCACCGTTTCCCGCGCCCGCCAGGTCAGCCTGGCCGGCTGGAAGCGCCCCGAAAAAGTCAAAAAGTAAGGAAGTTCCATGGACGCCTATTTCACCCTTTACGTACTGACCGTCGCCCTGGCCGTGGCCGGCGGCGGCATGCTGCTCCTAGTGGGCTACATCGACACCATTCCCGCCTCCTTCGCCCACGGCTGGCGCTGGGGCGCCTGTGCCCTGCTGGTGCCGGTGCTGGGGCCCCTCTATTTCTGCTGGAAGCACTGGGCCGATTGCGCCAAGGCGGGCAAGCAACTGGTGGCCGGCACCGTGCTGATGGCCCTGGCCATGGGCGGTCTCTACGGCCTGGGTCCCTGGTTCGCCAAGCGGGCCCTGGAAATGGCGGGGAGCTGAGCCATGTGCGGCATCGTCGCGGCGGCAGCCCGTAACAATATCGTCCCCGTCCTCCTGGAAGGCCTGCGCAAGCTGGAGTACCGGGGTTACGACTCTGCCGGCCTGGCCATCCTCAACGGCGGCCTGCAACGCCTGCGCAGCGTCGGCCGGGTGGCCGAACTGGCGGCCCAGGCCGACAGCACCGGAGCCACCAGCGAGACCGGCATCGCCCACACCCGCTGGGCCACCCATGGCGTGCCTTCCGAGCGCAACGCCCATCCCCACATCTCCGAAGGTCTGGCGGTGGTGCACAACGGCATCATCGAGAACTACGAGTCCCTGCGGGCCGAACTGTCGGCTCTGGGCTATAGCTTCTCATCCGAGACCGATACGGAAACCATCGCCCACCTGATCCACCACACCCTGAAGAGCGAGCCTGATTTGTTCCGAGCCGTCTGCCGCACGGTGCAGCGCCTCCAGGGCGCCTACGCCATCGCCGTGGTCAAGGAAGACGAACCGGGCCGGGTCATCGTTGCCCGGGAAGGTTCGCCCCTGCTCCTGGGTGTCGGCGAGCAGGGCAACTATGCGGCCTCGGATGCCTCCGCCCTGCTGCAGGTGACCCGTCGCATCGTCTATCTGGAAAACGGCGACGTGGCCGAACTGCGTCCCGAAAGCTGGCGCGTCGCCCGGGCCGACGGCACGCCGGTGGAGCGGCCGGTGGCCCTCTCCAGCCTGTCGGCGGACGCGGTGGAACTGGGCCGCTTCCGCCACTACATGCAGAAGGAAATCTTCGAGCAGCCCGACGCCCTGGCCAATACCCTGGAAATGGTGGGCGGCGCCAAGAGCCTGCAGGCCGGCCTCTTCGGGGCCGAAGCGGAAACCCTGCTGGGCGGCGCCAGCTCGGTGCTGATCCTGGCCTGCGGCACTTCCAGCCACGCCGGCATGGCCGCCCGCTACTGGCTCGAAGCCGTGGCCGGCATTCCCTGCACCGTGGAAACGGCCAGCGAATACCGCTACCGGGAATCCGTGCCCCAGGCGGACCAGCTGGTCATCGCCATTTCCCAGTCCGGCGAGACCGCGGACACCCTGGCCGCCCTGCGCCATGCCAAGGCCCTGGGCCACCACCGGACACTGGCCCTGTGCAACGTGCCCGAGTCGGCCATCGTGCGCGAATGTGCTCTGCGCTTCATCACCCGGGCCGGCCCGGAAATCGGCGTGGCCTCCACCAAGGCCTTCACCACCCAGCTGGCAGCCCTGTTCCTGCTGACCCTGGTGCTGGCCAAGCTCAAGGGGCGTCTTTCCGATACCGAGGAGGCTATCCAGCTGCAGGCCCTGCGCCACCTGCCCGCCGCCATCGGCAGGGCCCTGGAGCTGGAGCCCCAGATCAAGGCCTGGGCCGAGCGCTTCGCCATGAAGCAGCATGCCCTTTTCCTCGGTCGCGGCATCCATTACCCCATCGCCCTGGAAGGGGCCCTCAAGCTCAAGGAAATTTCCTACATCCACGCCGAGGCCTATCCGGCCGGCGAACTGAAGCACGGGCCCCTGGCCCTGGTGGACAAGGACATGCCGGTCATCGCCGTGGCGCCCAATGACGTGCTGCTGGAGAAGCTCAAGTCCAACCTGCAGGAAGTGAAGGCCCGGGGCGGCGAGCTGTACGTCTTCGCCGATGCGGATTCGGAAATCGCCGAGTCGGAAGGGGTGCATATCCTGCGCCTGCCGGAACACTACGGCCGCCTCTCCCCCATCCTCCACGTCATTCCCCTGCAACTGCTGTCCTACCACGCAGCCCTGGTCAAGGGCACCGATGTGGACAAGCCGCGCAACCTTGCCAAGTCGGTGACGGTGGAGTAATTCCCACCGCCGGCCGGCTTGGGTCAAGTCGGCCGGCATATTGCCGTTAACAAGTCATGTGTTCTTCGCCGGCGATATCCCATGAAAATCACTTCCCTTAGCTGGACGACCGCGTCTACCGCTTCCGCCAAGCGCAGCGAACGACAGGGAGGGGCGGACGAGGCGAGGGAAAGTGCCAAAGCCCTGGCCCAGTCCATCCTCTCGCCCAAGGAAGACGAGCAGGCCAAGCGACAATCAGAGCGGGCGCGGCAGATGAGCAGTTTGCTGCAACAGCTGCGCTCCATGCCGTCGGCCCAGGAGACCCGCAAGCAGGCGGCGGCCGACAAGGCCGAGATGCTGAAAAGGCGGCTGCAGATGCTCAAGTCCATGCTGGCCGGGGCGACGCCGGAGCAGGCCAAGGCGCTGGCCCGGCAGGTCCGCAGCATCGCCAAGGAACTGGCGTCCCTGGCCGGCAATCTGGGCGGCAACAGCGGCGGCTCGGGCGCGTCGGCCAATCTGTCCGTGAGCAGTTCGGACAGTTCCGCCAGTCAAACCACCAGTGTCGGCAGCGATGCGGCCCAGGGGACGGCAGATGGACCGGCCCAGAGCGCCGTGGCCCAGGCGACTGCGGCAGAGGCCCAGGCCGATACGGGCGGTGACGAGGCCGACAGCGCAGAGGCAGGGGCGGCCGATGAGTCGGCCGCGGTAGCCAGCGGAGCCGGTGCGGAAGCGGAAGCTGCAGCCGCGGTAGCTGCCGATCCGGAGCAAAAGGCCGAAGACAAGAGGGCCGGCGAAAGCCGGGGCGCCACGGAGGGGGTCAGGAGCGGCGGCCAGTCCGATGCGGACAAGGCTTTGCGCAAGGCCCTGGAAGAGGCGCGCAAGGTGCTCAAGGCTGTTGCCGCCCTGCTCAAGCAGAAACTCGGACAGCAGGACAAGGATGTGCGCAGCATCCAGGAAAGCATGGCCAAGCTGGACCAGTTGATGGGGCAGGGAGGCGACGGCGTCGCCAGTGTGCCCCAGGTCTATATCGACGTGGGCGGCATGGGCGATACCGGTGCCGCAGTTGCCGCCGTGGCCGGCGCCACAGTGAACACTCAGGCCTGAGACGGTTCCTGGCCGTTGCCGGGGCGCTCCTTCTGGGCCCGCAGGCGCTTGCGGTACTGGCTGGGTGAGGTGCCGGTCCAGGAGACGAAGGCGCGGAAGAAGGCCGAGGGGTCGGCAAAGCCCAGGTCGGCGGCAATCTGGCCCAGAGGCTGGCTGGTCTTGGTCAGGCGCGACAGGGCCAGGTCCCGGCGCAGGGCGTCCTTGATGGCGCGGAAGCTGGAGCCCTCCTCCTCCAGGCGCCGGTGCAGGGTGCGGGGCGACAGGTTGAGCTGGCGGGCGACGCCGTCCAGATCGGGCAGTTCCGGCAGGGCCGCGCGCAGGATGTCGCGCACCCGCAGCACCATTTCCCGGTCCCGCCGGTAGAGGGTGGTGATCTTGCCCGGGGAGCCTTCAAGAAAGCTGGCCAGGGCCGCCTCGTCGCGGCGGATGGGCAGGTCCAGCAGGGTGGCGGAGAAACTGGCGGCCAGGGAATCGGCGGCAAAGTCCGACTGGGCGGTGTAGATCAGGGCATAGTCGTCCGCATGGGCCGGGCGCGGGTAGGGGAACTGGACCCGCTCCAGGACGATGCTGCGCCCCGCCAGCCAGGAGGCCAGGCCGTGCAGCAGGCGCAGCAGCCATTCAAAGGCAAAGACCCGGCCGACAGCCAGGGGGCGCTCCTCCCGGATGCGCAGCAGGGCCTGACCGGCGCTCCCGCTTTCCAGATGCACCGACAGATCATGCAGCACCAGCCCCAGGAAGCGGGTGCTGCGTTGCAGGGCCTCGCCCAGGGTCGGTGCGCTGATGACGCTGCGGCAGAGGAATTCGAAGGTGCCCGGCGGCAAGGGCGTGGAAAAAAGGGCAAAACCCTCGTCGCCGAGTTCGGCGATGAGCAGGTTGTAGAGGGCGGCGTAACGCTCCACCGGCACCCGCACATCCGGCCGGTGCAGCACCTCCCGGCCGATGCCGGCCCGCTCCAGCAGGGGGCCGGCATCGCCGCCGCGGGCCGTGACCCCGGCCAGCATGCCCTGGACGAAGCCCATGGCCACGGTGGCCCGGGGGCGGGGCAGGGGACTGGCGATTTTGTCAGGGTTGCTCATTGCTGCCCTGCAACACCGTGAATTGGTTGAAATTCCATATTGGCGGATTTTGCACGATTTGCGGCATAGCGGGCAATGGCCCTGGGCCGGCGGACTTTTTAAGATGTCGCCATTCTTAGAAAAATGTCGAGAAAGCCGGTCTGCCCATGAAAGCCTTTCAGGATTACTACCCGGAGAGCGTGGCCCACTGCTACGGCTGTGGCAGCCGCAACGACCACGGCCACCGCATCAAGACTTTCTGGGAAGGGGAGGAGAGCGTCACCCGCTACACCCCCGAGCCTTACCACACCGCCGTGCCCGGCTTCGTCTATGGCGGCCTGCTGGCTTCCCTGATCGACTGCCACAGCACCGGCACCGCCGCGGCCGCCATGTACCGGGCCGAAGGCCGGGAAATGGACAGCCTGCCCCCGTTCCGCTTCGTCACCGGCTCCCTGCTGGTCAAGTACCTGAAACCCACCCCCCTGGGCGTGACCCTGGAGATCCGCGGCCGCGTCAAGGAAATCAAGGGCCGCAAGGTGGTGATCGAATCCACCGTCTATGCTGAAGGCGTGGCCACGGCCAGCGGCGAAGTGGTAGCCCTGCAGATGCCCGACGACTTCGGCGCCTGATACTCCCGAACCCTGCGCCGGCCGTTACGCCGGCTCCATCCCATCCGCCTATTGGAGCGACATCATGACCGACCTCTCCATCGCCAAGAAAATCGTCCCCTACAAGCCGAAGAACAAGGTGCGCTTCATCACCGCCGCCTCCCTCTTCGACGGCCATGACGCCTCCATCAACATCATGCGGCGCATCCTGCAGTCCACCGGCTCCGAGGTGATCCACCTGGGCCACAACCGTTCCGTCGGCGACATCGTCAATGCGGCCCTGCAGGAAGACGTGCAGGGCATCGCCATCACCTCCTACCAGGGCGGCCACGTCGAGTTCTTCAAGTACATGATCGACCTGCTGAAGGAAAACGGCGGCGAGAACATCAAGGTCTTCGGCGGCGGCGGCGGCGTCATCGTGCCCTCCGAGATCAAGGAACTGCACGAATACGGCGTGACCCGCATCTATTCGCCGGAAGACGGCCAGCACCTGGGCCTGCAGGGCATGATCAACGACGTGGTGGAGCAGTCCGACTACAACCTCACCACCCTGGCGCCCCAGAAGCCCGAGGAAGTCATGGCGGCCCTGCAGTCCGGCAACCGCCGCGCCCTGGCCCGCATCGTCTCCGCCCTGGAGAACGGCGCCTACCCCGAAGGCCTGCGCAAGCAGATCGTCGAAGCCGCCGCCCTGGTGGCCACCACCCCGACCCTGGGCATCACCGGCACCGGCGGTGCCGGCAAGTCCTCCCTCACCGACGAGCTGGTGCGCCGCTTCCGCCTGGACCAGGAAGACGGCCTCAAGCTGGCCATCATCTCCATCGACCCCTCGCGCAAGCGCACCGGCGGCGCCCTGCTGGGCGACCGCATCCGCATGAATGCCATCGAGCATCCCAACATCTTCATGCGCTCCCTGGCCACCCGGGAGACCGGTTCCGAGATTTCCGCCGCCCTGCCCGAGGTCATCGCCGCCTGCAAACTTTCCGGCTTCGACCTGATCATCGTCGAGACCTCCGGCATCGGCCAGGGCGATGCCGCCATCGTGCCCCTGGTGGATGCTTCCCTCTACGTCATGACCCCCGAGTTCGGCGCCGCTTCCCAGCTCGAGAAGATCGACATGCTGGACTTCGCCGACTTCGTCGCCATCAACAAGTTCGACCGCAAGGGCGCCGAAGATGCCCTGCGCGACGTGCGCAAGCAGTACCAGCGCAATCGGGAGCTGTTCACCCAGTCCCCCGACGAAATGCCAGTGTTCGGCACCATGGCCGCCCGCTTCAACGACGACGGTGTCACCGCCCTGTACCAGGCCATCCTGCCCAAGCTGGTGGAGTTCGGCCTCAAGGCCAAGGCCGGCAAGCTGCCCGTGGTGACGGTCAAGGAATCCTCCCGCGGCCGCGCCATCGTGCCGGTGGAGCGCACCCGTTACCTGGCCGAGATCGCCGATACCCTGCGCGCCTACCACAAGCATACCGAAGAGCAGGTGAAGATCGCCCGGGAGCGCCAGTCCCTGCGCATTTCCAAGGACCTCTTCAACAGCTACGACGAGGCTGCCAAGGCCGCCCTGCCCAAGTTCGACGAGCTCATCGCCTGCAAGGAAAGCGAGCTGGACGCCAAGGCCAAGAAACTGCTCGACATGTGGCCCGACACGGTCAAGGCCTACTCCGGAGACGAGTACGTGGTGAAAATCCGCGACAAGGAAATCCGCACCAAGCTGGTCTCCGAGTCCCTCTCCGGCACCAAGATCAAGAAGGTGGTGCTGCCCCGCTTCACCGACGATGGCGAGACCCTGCGTTTCCTGATGAAGGAAAACGTCCCCGGCTCCTTCCCCTACACCGCCGGCGTCTTTGCCTTCAAGCGCGAGGGTGAGGACCCCACCCGCATGTTTGCCGGCGAGGGCGATGCCTTCCGCACCAACCGCCGCTTCAAGAAGGTTTCCGAAGGCATGCCGGCCCACCGCCTGTCCACCGCCTTCGACTCCGTCACCCTGTACGGCTGCGACCCGGATGTGCGTCCCGACATCTACGGCAAGATCGGCAACTCCGGCGTTTCCATCGCCACCCTGGATGACATGAAGGTGCTGTACTCGGGCTTCGACCTGGTCTGCCCCACCACCTCCGTCTCCATGACCATCAACGGTCCGGCGCCGATCATCCTGGCCTGCTTCTTCAACACCGCCATCGACCAGCAGCTGGACAAGTTCCGCGCCGACAACGGCCGCGAGCCCACGGAAGACGAAGCCGAGAAGATCCGCGAGTGGGTGCTGTCCTCCGTGCGCGGCACGGTGCAGGCCGACATCCTCAAGGAAGACCAGGGCCAGAACACCTGCATCTTTTCCACCGAGTTCGCCCTGAAGATGATGGGCGACATCCAGGAGTTCTTCGTGCACAACCAGGTGCAGAACTTCTACTCGGTCTCCATCTCCGGCTACCACATCGCCGAAGCCGGCGCGAACCCCATCTCCCAGCTGGCCTTCACCCTGGCCAACGGCTTCACCTACGTAGAGTCCTACCTGGCCCGGGGCATGCACATCGATGACTTCGCGCCCAATCTGTCCTTCTTCTTCTCCAACGGCATGGACCCGGAATACTCCGTCATCGGCCGGGTGGCGCGCCGCATCTGGGCCGTGGCCATGAAGAACAAGTACGGCGCCAACGAGCGCAGCCAGAAGCTGAAGTACCACATCCAGACGTCCGGCCGTTCCCTGCACGCCCAGGAGATGGACTTCAACGACATCCGCACCACGCTGCAGGCCCTCATCGCCATCTACGACAACTGCAACTCCCTGCACACCAACGCCTACGACGAGGCCATCACCACCCCGACCGAAGAGTCGGTGCGCCGCGCCATGGCCATCCAGCTCATCATCAACCGGGAATGGGGCGTGGCCAAGAACGAGAACCCCAACCAGGGCGCCTTCATCATCGACGAGCTGACCGACCTGGTGGAAGAGGCCGTGCTCAAGGAGTTCGAGGCCATCGCCTCCCGCGGCGGCGTCCTCGGTGCCATGGAAACCGGCTACCAGCGCGGCAAGATCCAGGAAGAGTCGCTCTACTACGAACACAAGAAGCACGACGGCTCCTACCCCATCATCGGCGTGAACACCTTCTTGAATCCCAAGGGCAGCGCCCAGGTGGAGATCGAGCTGGCCCGTTCCACCGAAGAGGAGAAGCAGTCCCAGATCGCCCGCCTCAAGGACTTCCACCAGCGCAATGCCGACAAGGCGCCGGCCATGCTGGCCAAGCTGAAGCAGACGGTGATCGAGAACGGCAACGTCTTCGCCGTGCTGGTGGAGGCGGTGCGGGTCTGCTCCCTGGGCCAGATCACCGGTGCCCTCTACGAGGTGGGCGGCCAGTACCGGCGCAGCATGTAAGGCCCCGGCCGGGGCAGCCGCGGCCCGGGCGGGCCGCCTGTACCGGCCTCGTCCAAGGAATAAACCAAAGGAGAAAAAGGAGACAGCGCCGGCATTGCCCCAGGGCAGGCCGGCTCCAAGAAGAACCTCTGCTGTGTTTGCGAACCGGGCCTGGTGCCCGGTTTTTTTTCGCCCCTGCCGGGAGGCAGAAGGGACGGCATTTCTGAGCCTGTCTGGCCTGAGAGTCAGGCGGATACTGGGCTATGGCGGTGCCATTGCCAGGTGGCAACAAAAACGCCGGCCCCGGGCAATGGGCCCTGCAGGTCGGCGTCCTTTCCTTCTTGTGGCGGGGATGTCAGTCCGCCGCCGCGCTCTGCCTTAGTCGCAGAAACGCACCCACTCTTCCAGGGGCGCGCGCTCGGTGCGCAGTTTGTTCTCCGGCTTGCTTTCGTCCGCATAGCCCAGGGCCATGCCGCACACCACCATCTCGTTTTCCGGCAGGTTCAGCTGTTCGCCGATGATGCGGTGGAACTGGGTGAAGGCGGCCTGGGGGCAGGTGTCCAGGCCCCGGGCCCGGGCGGCCAGCATGATGGTCTGCACGAACATGCCGTAATCGAACCAGCTGCCCTGCTGCATGATGCGGTCGATGGTGAAGATGAGGCCCACCGGTGCATCGAAGAAGGTGTAGTTGCGGCCGTGCTGGGCGTGCATGCGGGCGGCGTCGCCCTTCTTGATGTCGAGCAGGCCGTAGAGATCCAGGCCCACCTTGCGCCGGCGGTCGATGTAGGGGGAGACCCACTTGGCCGGGTAGTAGGGATATTCCTCGGTATGGGTCTGGGCCTCTTCCGGATCGTTGTAGGCGGCGAGTATTTTCTGGGACAGCTGTTCCTTGGCGCTGCCGGTCAGCACGTACACCTTCCACGGCTGCACATTGGTGCCGGAAGGGGCGCGGGAGGCGATGCGCAGTATCTCCTCCAGGGTCTCCCGGGGCACCGGCGTGGGCAGGAAGGCCCGCACGGAACGACGGGAATCGATGGTTTCATCGACGAGGCGTTGGCGATCGGTGGTCATGAATCTTCCTTGTCTTTCTCAGTGTGGGGTGAAGCGAATCAGGCGCCGAAGCGGCGCAGTCCTTCCAGGTCGATGACGGTGACGCCGCCATACTCGACCCGCAGCAGGCCGTGCTCCTCCAGCAGCTTGAGGGCCTGGTTGGCCCGCTGCCGGGAGACCCCGGCCAGGTAGCCGATTTCCTCCTGGGAAATCTGCAACTGGGGCCCGATGCCCGGGTAGAGCACGGGATTGAAAAGGGAGGCGACGCAGCGGGCGATGCGGGCGTCGGTTTCCAGCAGCCGGTCCATTTCCACCCGGCCGATGAATTGGCCGAGACGCTCGTTGAGCTGGTTGAGCAGGAAGCGGTTGAAGGGAATGCTGTGGTCCAGCAGCCACTGGAAGGTGGTGCGGCTCATGCAGGCCACCTGGGAGTCGCGCAGGGCCACCACGTCGTAGCGGCGGGGCTCGTTCTTGAGCATGGAGCCCTCGCCGAACCAGCCGCCGGCGGGCACCCCGGTGAAGGTGGCGGTCTTGCCGGTGACCCCGTGGCTGGCGATTTTCACCAGGCCGTCGATGACCCCAAGCCAGTAATCCACGGGCTCACCCTTGTAACAGACGAATCCTCCCGCCGGAATGCGGCGCACAAAAGTGCCGGCCTCGATTCGGGCGAATTCCTCGCCAGTCAGTTCCCTGCCCCAGGTGGTGCTGTGCAACAACTCGGAGAGCGTCAGCATTTATTTAGCCAATTGTCAGGTCGACGACAATTATAGCCATGACGCGTCGCTAAATTGAGACCAAATGCCAGCCGGCGACCCTCCTCGATGAGGTGTTCGACCAGGGTGGAGGAGACAAGCCGGAGCAGGGTTACCGGGAAGACCGGAGCCCCGTTCCAACACCGAAGCAGAACCCGGAATTTCCCATTAGGGAAGGGCCGGACAAAACCGCAAGCCGGCATCGGTTATGCGGGGATAACAATGGAGGAGATGTTATGCCGGAAGTGGCTTCTTCCCAGGCGGCGCACACCCGTAATCTGACGGGTGAGACCTTCCCGCGCCTGCTCTTTCACCATGCCCAGGTGCGGGGCCAGCACCCCGCCATGCGCGAGAAACATCTCGGCATCTGGCAGACCTGGAGCTGGGCCGAGGTGGCCGAGAACGTCCGGGCCCTGGCCTGCGGCCTGGCCGAGCTGGGCTTCAAGCGCGGCGACAACCTGGCCATCATCGGCGACAACCGTCCGCGCCTGTACATGACCATGGCGGCGGTGCAGAGCCTCGGCGGCGTGCCGGTGCCCCTGTATCAGGACGCGGTGGCCAACGAGATGCTGTTCGTGCTTCAGGATGCGGGCATCCGCTTCGCCATCGTCGAGGACCAGGAACAGGTGGACAAGCTGCTCGAAGTGCGGGAGCAGCTGCCCCAGCTGGACCACATCATCTACGACGATCCCCGGGGTATGCGCCACTACAACCAGCCCTTCATCCATGACATCGAAGCCGTCATGGCCATGGGCCGCATCCACCACCAGAACCATCCCGATTTCCTCGAGGGAGAGATCGAGCAGGGCGTCACCACCGACACCGGCGTCATGCTCTACACCTCGGGTACCACCGGCAAGCCCAAGGGCGTCTGCCTGGCCCATGAAGCCTTCATTGCCGCCGCCAAGGGCGGTTGCCAGTTCGACCAGCTGACGCAGGACGAGGACATCCTCTCCTACCTGCCCATGGCCTGGGTCGGCGACCACCTGTTCTCCTTCGCCCAGGCCCTGGTGGCCGGCTTCACCATCAACTGTCCCGAGTCCGGTGACACGGTGATGACCGACCTGCGGGAGATCGGCCCCACCTACTACTTCGCCCCGCCCCGGGTGTTCGAGAACCTGCTGACCCAGGTGATGATCCGCATGGAGGACGCCGGCGCCATCAAGCGCAAGCTGTTCGCCTGGGCCATGGACGTGGCCAAGCGCTGCGGCGCCGAGATCCTGGACGGCAAGCCCGTTTCCGGCAGCGACCGGCTGGCCTACGCCGTGGCCAACCTGCTGGTGATCGGGCCCCTCAAGAACGTCCTGGGCATGAGCCGCATCCGCGTCGCCTACACCGCCGGCGCTGCCATCGGTCCGGACCTGTTCCGTTTCTACCGCTCCATCGGCGTGAACCTGAAGCAGCTCTACGGCCAGACCGAGACCTGCGCCTACGTCTGCCTGCAGCCCGACGGCCAGATCAAGCTGGATTCCGTCGGCAAGCCGGCTCCCGGGGTGGAGGTGAAGATCGCCGACAACGGCGAGATCCTGGTCAAGGGGCCCATGCTGCTCAAGGAGTACTACCAGCGTCCCGATGCCACCGCCGAGGCCATCAACGGCGAGGGCTACTTCATGACCGGCGATGCGGGCTTCTTCGACGAGGACGGCCACCTGAAGATCATCGACCGGGCCAAGGACGTGGGCAAGATGGCCAACGGCGCCATGTTCGCCCCCAACTACATCGAGAACAAGCTCAAGTTCTTCCAGTACGTGAAGGAGGCGGTGGCCTTCGGCAACGGCCGCGAGCAGGTGTGCGCCTTCATCAACATCGACATGGGCGCTGTCGGTAACTGGGCCGAGCGCCGCGGCATCTCCTACTCCGGCTACACCGACCTGGCTGCCAAGCCCGACGTGTACAACCTGATCCAGGAGTGCGTCGAGGAGGTCAATGCCCAGCTGGTGCACGACGGCATGCTGGCCGACTCCCAGATCCACCGCTTCCTCATCCTGCACAAGGAACTGGACCCGGACGACGACGAACTGACCCGGACCCGCAAGGTGCGACGCAACTTCGTCTCGGAAAAGTACGCGGTGCTGATCGACGCCTTCTATGCAGGCAAGACATCCCAGTTCATCGAGACCCAGGTGAAATTCGAAGACGGCCGCGTCGGCAAGGTGGCGGCGGATCTGGTGATCCGCGATGCCAAGACCTTCCCCGTGGTGCGCCAGGCCGCCTAATCCCGAACGGAGCGTTTCATGAGCGAACAAAACCAGAATGGGCGCCGGGTCGGCGAGGTGATCCTCGACCTGCAGAACATCTCCCTGCGCTTCGGCGGGGTGAAGGCCCTCACCGACATTTCCTTCAACGTGAAGGAACACGAGATCCGCGCCATCATCGGCCCCAACGGCGCCGGCAAGAGCTCCATGCTCAACGTCATCAACGGGGTGTACCACCCCCAGGAAGGCCGCATCGTCTTCCACGGCGAAGAGCGCAAGAAGATGGAGCCCCACATGGCGGCCACCCAGGGCATCGCCCGCACCTTCCAGAACATCGCCCTGTTCAAGGGCATGAGCGTGCTCGACAACATCATGACCGGGCGCATCACCAAGATGAAGTGCGGCTTTCTGGAGCAGGCCCTGTACCTGGGCCGGGCCCAGAAGGAAGAGCTGGCCCACCGGGAGAAGGTGGAGGAGGTCATCGACTTCCTGGAAATCCAGTACATCCGCAAGACCCCGGTGGGGCGCCTGCCCTACGGCCTGCAGAAGCGGGTGGAGCTGGGCCGGGCCCTGGCCGCCGAGCCTTCCCTGCTGCTGCTGGACGAGCCCATGGCCGGCATGAACGTGGAAGAGAAACAGGACATGTGCCGCTTCATCCTGGATGTGAACGACCAGTTCGGCACCACCATCGTCCTCATCGAGCACGACATGGGCGTGGTGATGGACATCTCCGACCGGGTGGTGGTCCTGGATTACGGCAAGAAGATCGGCGACGGCACGCCTGACGATGTGCGCAACAACCAGGAGGTGATTTCCGCCTACCTGGGCGTGGCCCACTAAAAGGAGGAACGGAACATGCAATTCTTTTTCGAAGTGCTGATCGGCGGCCTGCTCTCGGGGGTGATGTACTCCTTCGTGGCCCTGGGCTTCGTCATGATCTACAAGGCATCCGGCGTCTTCAATTTCGCCCAGGGCGCCATGGTCTTCTTCGCCGCCCTGACTTTCGTCGGCTTCCAGGAAATGGGGGCGCCCTTCTGGCTGGCCCTGATCCTGGCCTTCGGCGCCATGGTGCTGCTGGGCATCGCCACCGAGCGCATCGTCCTGCGGCCCCTGGTGAACCAGCCCCACATCACCCTGTTCATGGCCACCATCGGCCTCACCTTCTTCGTCGAAGGCCTGGCCCAGGGCATCTGGGGCTCCACCGTGCGCGGCCTGGACCTGGGCATCCAGGACGAGCCCATCGAGTGGATCATGGACAAGGCGGGCATCCTGGTTTCCAGCTTCGACCTCTTCGCCGCCGGCGTTGCCGCGGCCCTGGTCACCCTGCTGGCCCTGTTCTTCCAATACACCCGGGTGGGCCGCGCCCTGCGGGCCGTGGCGGACGACCACCAGGCGGCCCTCTCCATCGGCATCCCGCTGCAGAACATCTGGCGCATCGTCTGGGCCGTGGCCGGCTTCGTCGCCCTGGTGGCGGGCCTGCTCTGGGGCGCCCGCAACGGGGTCCAGTTCGCGCTCACCTTCACCGCCCTGAAAGCCTTGCCGGTATTGATTCTCGGCGGCTTCACCTCGGTCCCCGGCGCCATCGTCGGCGGCCTCATCATCGGTTCCACCGAGAAGCTGGCGGAAGTGTATCTGGGGGGCTATGTGGGCGGCGGCATCGACTCCTGGTTCCCCTATGTGATGGCCCTCGCCTTCCTGCTGATCCGGCCCGAAGGCCTGTTCGGCGAGAAGCACATCGACCGGGTTTAAGGAGAGGACAAAACCATGCTTTACCGTGAAGCCGGACAATTCAAGACCAGCTACGCTGCCGACCAGCAGATCTTTCCCATCCGCCAGGACCGTATCGCCATCGGCCTGATCCTGGTGGTGGCGGCCCTGGTGGTGCCCATGGTGGCGAGCGAATACTGGATCAAGGCCATCCTGATCCCCTTCCTCATCTTTTCCCTGGCGGCCCTGGGCCTCAACATCCTCACCGGCTACGCCGGCCAGCTGTCCCTGGGCTCCGCCGCCTTCATGGCGGTGGGGGCCTTCGCCGCCTACAACTTCATGGGCCGCATCGAGGGCATGCCGGTGCTGCTGGCCTTCGTCGGCGGCGGCCTCTCGGCGGCAGCCGTGGGCATTCTCTTCGGCCTGCCGTCCCTGCGCATCAAGGGCTTCTACCTGGCAGTAGCGACCCTGGCGGCCCAGTTCTTCATCGTCTGGGCCCTGACCAAGTTCGGCTGGTTCTCCATGGATTCCTCCTCCGGCGTCATCACCGCCCAGGAGATCCAGATTTTCGGCTACCGCTTCGACACGCCCATTTCCCTCTACCTGCTGGTGCTGACCATCGTGGCGGTGATGGCACTGGCGGCCAAGAACATGGTGCGCAGCTCCGTCGGCCGTGCCTGGATGGCGGTGCGGGACATGGACGTGGCGGCCGAGGTGATCGGCATCCGCATCATGCACACCAAGCTTCTGGCCTTCGCCATCAGCTCCTTCTACTGCGGTGTCGCCGGCGCCCTCTACGCCTATGCCTACCTGGGCACGGTGGAGCCGGAGGGCTTCAACCTGGACCTGTCCTTCAAGATCCTGTTCATGATCATCATCGGCGGGGTGGGCTCCATCATGGGCTCCTTCCTCGGCGCGGCCTTCATCGTGCTGCTGCCGATTTTCCTGGACGTGCTGATCCAGGATTTCCTCACCGGCCTCCTGCCCCCCAGCATCAGCTCCAACCTGCAGCTGATGGTTTTCGGCGGGCTCATCATCTTCTTCCTCATCGTCGAGCCCCACGGCCTGGCGAGACTGTGGCAGATCGGCAAGGAAAAGCTGCGTCTGTGGCCTTTCCCCCACTAACCCAGGCATTGGAAGTTAAAGCAGCACCCACATAATCAGTAGAGGAGACAAGACAATGAAAGTGAAAACCATCGCCCTGTTCGCTGCCGCGGTAGCCTCCGCAGCGGTTTCCGGTTCCGTCCTGGCCCAGGCCAAGGAACAGTTCATCGGCCTGCCTTCCTACCGGGTCGGCCCCTATGCGGCCGGCGGCTCCGGTATCTACGGCGGCTGGATCGACTACATGACCCTGGTCAACGAGCGGGACGGCGGAATCAACGGCGTCAAGCTGACCTGGGAAGAATGTGAGACCGAGTACAACAACGCCCGCGGCGTGGAGTGCTACGAGCGGCTGAAGAAGAAGGGCGCCACCGGCAACACCACCTTCCAGCCCCTGTCCACCGGCATCACCTACTCGGTGCTGGACAAGGTGGCCCAGGACAAGATTCCCATGGTGACCATCGGCTACGGCCGTACCGACGCGGCTGACGGCCGGGTCTTCCCCTGGGTCTTCCCCATGATCACCACCTACTGGTCCCAGGCCACCGGCATGGTCAAGTACATTGGCCAGAAGGAAGGCGGTCTGGACAAGCTCAAGGGCAAGAAGATCGTCTATCTCTACCATGACTCCGCCTTCGGCAAGGAAGGCATCCCGGTGCTGGAAAAGCAGGCCGCCAAGCACGGCTTCAACCTGAAGACCATCCCCGTGGCCCACCCCGGCAACGAGCAGCAGTCCCAGTGGCTGACCATCCGCCAGGAGCGTCCCGACTGGGTGATCCTGTGGGGCTGGGGCGTGATGAACCCGACCGCCCTCAAGGCCGCCGCCAAGACCGGCTTCCCGCGGGAGAAGATGGTGGGCGTGTGGTGGTCCGGTGCCGAGGAAGACACCGTGCCCGCCGGCGATGCCGCCAAGGGCTTCACCGCCGCCGGCTTCAACGTGGCCGGCACCAACTACCCGGTGGTGAAGGCGATCCAGGACAACGTCTACAAGAAGAACAAGGGCAACATGGAAGACAAGTCCCGGGTCGGCTCCGTCTATTACAACCGGGGCGTGGTGCACGGCATCATCACCGTGGAAGCCATCCGCGTCGCCCAGGAGAAGTTCGGCAAGGGCAAGCCCCTTACCGCCGAGCAGGCCCGCTGGGGCTTCGAGCATCTGCACATCGATGCCAAGCGCCTCAAGGAACTGGGAGCCGAAGGCTTTATGCCTGATCTGGCCATCACCTGCGCCGACCACGAAGGTTCCGGCAAGGTGAAGTTCCAGCAGTGGGACGGCAAGGCCTGGAAGGTGGTTTCCGACTGGGTCGATGCGGATAAGGACATGGTCCGTCCCATGATCGAGGAATCCGCCGGCAAGTACGCCAAGGAAAAGGGCATCACCCCGCGTGACTGCAGCAAGGAAGGCTGAGGCGCCCTAGCGACCTGAGCCCGGGACGGGGCCGGCAGGCCCCGTCCCCCCGCCCCAAGAGAAGGGAATCTAAGCCTATGAACACGACCACTCAAGCCACCCCGGCCGCCCCGGAGAACTACCTCAGCATCAACAACATCGAGGTCATCTACGACCACGTGATCCTGGTGCTGAAGGGCGTCTCCCTGACGGTGCCCAAGGGCAAGATCGTGGCCCTGCTGGGCGCCAACGGCGCCGGCAAGAGCACCACCCTGAAAGCCATCTCCAACCTGCTGCACGCCGAACGGGGCGACGTCACCAAGGGCAGCGTGGAGTTCAAGGGCACCCGGGTGGATCAGCTGACCCCCAACGAACTCGTCAAGCGGGGTGTCATCCAGGTCATGGAAGGACGCCACTGCTTCGCCCACCTCTCCATCGAGGAAAATCTGCTCACCGGTGCCTACACCCGGGGCAACTCCCGGGCCGAGCTGAAGCAGAACCTGGAGATGGTGTACCACTACTTCCCGCGCCTGAAGACCCGGCGCACTTCCCAGGCCGGCTACACCTCCGGCGGCGAACAGCAGATGTGCGCCATCGGCCGCGCCCTCATGGCCAAGCCGGAAATGATCCTGCTGGACGAGCCCTCCATGGGCCTGGCGCCCCAGATCGTCGAGGAAATCTTCGAGATCGTGAAGGACCTCAACTCCCGGGAGAACGTCAGTTTCCTCCTGGCCGAGCAGAACACCATGGTGGCCCTGCGCTACGCCGACCTGGGCTACATCCTGGAAAACGGCCGGGTGGTGATGGAAGGGGACGCCAAGGAACTGGCCTCCAACGAGGACGTGAAGGAGTTCTACCTGGGGCTGTCGTCGGCGGGGCGCAAGAGCTTCAAGGACGTCAAGCACTACCGCCGCCGCAAACGCTGGCTCTCGTGAGAAGGCCGTGCGCGCTGCAATACGTCGTTGCTTATCCGCTTGTGTGCCCGGTGCACACGGCGCGGATGCGCGCCTAGTCTTGCAGCGCTACTTGGCCGTCTCAGGACCTGTCTCGCGTCGGAACAAAAACAGAATTGATGAGCGTCGATTAAGGAACGCCAGATGAAATACTACGACTCCCTGGAAACCCGCGATCCTGAGGAACGGGAGCGGTCACTGATGGAGCGGCTGCCGCGGCAGGTGGCCCACGCCAAGCTGCATTCGCCGTACTTTGCGCGGCTGCTGGCGGAGGTCAATCCCAACGACATCCACAACCGTGCCGCCCTGGCCCGCCTGCCGGTGACGCGCAAGAGCGACCTGGTGCATCTGCAGCGGGAGCAGGCGCCCTTCGGCGGCATCAATGCGACGCCTCTCTCCGGGCTCTCCCGGGTCTATGCCTCCCCCGGCCCCATCTACGATCCGGAAGGGCGGGGCCAGGACTGGTGGCGTTTCGCCCGGGCCCTGCACGGCGCCGGCTTCCGCGCCGGAGAGCTGATCCACAACACCTTCTCCTACCACTTCACCCCGGCCGGCTTCATGCTGGAAGGGGCTGCCCACAAACTGGGCTGCCCGGTGTTCCCTGCCGGCATCGGCCAGACCGAGATGCAGGTGCAGGCCATCAACGACCTGAAGCCGGCGGCCTACGTCGGCACGCCCTCCTTCCTCAAGATCATCCTGGAGAAGGCGGACGAGCTGAAGGCCGATGCCACGTCCCTGACCAAGGCCCTGGTCTCCGGCGAGGCCCTGCCGCCTTCCCTGCGCCAGGCTCTCAACGCCCGGGGCATCACGGTGCGCCAGTGCTACGCCACGGCGGACCTGGGCATGATCGCCTACGAATCCGAAGCCCAGCAGGGGCTGACCCTGGACGAGGATGTGCTGATGGAAATCGTCCGTCCCGGTACCGGCGATCCGGTGGCCGACGGCGAGGTGGGGGAGGTGCTCATCACCACCTTCAACCTGGACTATCCCCTGCTTCGCTTTGCTACCGGCGACCTCTCCGCCGTGCTGCCCGGCATCTCCCCCTGCGGCCGCACCAACGTGCGCATCAAGGGCTGGCTGGGACGGGCCGACCAGACCACCAAGGTCAAAGGCATGTTCGTCCATCCGCACCAGGTGGCGGCGGTGGTCAAGCGCCATCCGGAAATCGGCAAGGCCCGCCTGGTGGTGGACAATGCCCTCGGCCAGGACCGCATGGTCCTGCACTGCGAGAGCGGGCGCGGCGACGACGTGCTCGGCGACGCGGTGGTCGCCAGCATCCGGGACGTCACCAAGCTGCGCGGTGAAGTCAGATTCGTCAGTCCCGGCGACCTGCCCAACGACGGCAAGGTCATCGAGGACATCCGCACCTACGAATAAATACAAACCCACCCCGACCCCACGGGAAAACGACGGGGTGGCGTCCGACCGGCGCCACCCCGTTTTATTGTCTTCAATCCCAGCGAGCAAACATGGCCAGCAAGCCCCTGCAAGGTGTCCGCATCCTCGACCTGACCCGCCTCCTGCCCGGCCCGGTGGCCACTCTGCATCTGGCCGACCTGGGGGCCGACGTGATCAAGATCGAAGACCACGGCGCCGGCGATTACGCCCGCACCATGGGCGACGGCCCCGAGGGGGTCAGCGTCTTCTACCGGGCCGTGAACCGCAACAAGCGGGGCCTGCGCCTGGACCTGAAAAATCCCGAAGGGGCTGCCCTGTTCCGGCGCCTGGCGGCGGAGGCCGATGTGGTCATCGAGAGCTTCCGCCCCGGCGTCATGGACAAGCTGGGCGTGGGCTACGAGGCCCTGCGCAGCCTCAATCCGCGCCTGGTGTTCTGCGCCATCACGGGCTACGGCCAGAGCGGTCCCCTGGCCCTGGCGGCGGGCCATGACCTCAACTATATCGGCTACGCCGGCATCCTCGACCAGATCGGCGTGGATGGTGGCCAGCCGGCCATTCCCAACCTGCAGATCGGCGATCTGCTGGGCGGCGCCATGAGTGCCGTGATGGGTACCCTGGCGGCCCTCTTCGATGCCCGGCGCAGCGGCCAGGGGCGTTTCGTGGACGTCTCCATGAGCGACGCGGCCCTGGCCCACAACCTCTTTCCCCTGTTCGCCCTGCAAGGTGGGGCGGGCGTTGCGGAGCGGGGCCGGGACATGCTCAGCGGCGGCGATGCGGGCTACGGCGTCTACGCCACGGCGGATGGCCGCTACATGGCGGTGGCGCCCCTGGAGCGCAAGTTCTGGGACCTCTTCTGCGACACCCTCGGCAAGCCCCGGTGGAAGGCCCGCCATGGCGCCAGCGGAGCCGAGGCCAGGGCCATGCGGGCAGAGTTGGAGACCCTTTTCGTCAGCCAGCCCCAGTCCTACTGGACGGAAAAGTTCGCCCGGGTCGATTGCTGCGTCACGCCGGTGCTGACCGTGGCCGAGGCCCTGGCCCATCCCCACTTCCAGGCCCGGGGCATGGGCTTCCAGGCTGACGGCATCACCCAGTACGGGCCGCCGGTGCGCCTCTCCGACATGCCGGCCGAGCCGGTGCGGCCGGCACCGGCGCCCGGGGAGCATGGCCAGGCCATCCTGGCCGAGTTCGGGGTGACGGCGGAGGAATGGCAGCGCCTGCAGAACCTGGGGGTGGTTTGAGGAGATGGCGGCATGACAGGAAATGTCAGGGTGCGGTCAGGCAAAAAGCGGACATAATCCCTATCCTCATCGCAGGTAATATGCGATAAGTTATAGCCATATTGCATGGTTTGATTGGAAAAGGGATAAAAATGACGATCGCCAAACGCCTCGCCCTCCTCATCCTGCTGGCGGTGGCCGGCCTCATCGTGGTCGGCGGTTTCGGCCTGAAAGAGATGGGGGCCATCAATGCCAACCTGGAGTATGCCCACGAGAACTCCATCCCCAGCATCCGCAAGGTGGCCAGCATGGAATCCAATTTCCTGCGCCTGCGCACCCAGATGCTGGTGTTTCTCCTCAGCACGGAAGAGCAGCGGCCGGCGGTGGAACAGCGCATCGAAGGCGCCAAGAAGGATCTGCTCCAGGCCCTGCAGGATTACGAGAAGCTGATCAGCGACGACAAGGATCGCCAGTACCTGGAAACCAGCAAGGCCCTGGTGAAGGAGTACTACGCCCTGATCGACCCGGCCATCGCCGATACCAAGGCCGGACATGGGGAAAAAGCCAAGAACGGTATGGGCCAGGCCGGCGAGGTGTCCAAGCGCCTGGCAGAGAACGTCGAAGCCCACAGCAAGTACAACGAGCATCTGGCCGAAGAGGAAGTGCGCAAGGCCGGCGAGGCCTACAGCAGCGGCAAGGTGGTATCCATCGTGGTGATCCTGCTGTGTACCGCCGGCGTCGCCGGGCTCGGTTTCATGGTCTACCGCCACGTGGACAGCTCCCTCGGCAACATGGTCTCCATGTTCTCCCGCATCGAGAAGGAGCTGGATTTCACCGGCCGCCTGGAGGTCCGCGGCACCGATGAAGTGGCCCAGGCCTCCACCGCCTTCAACCGCCTGCTGGACCGTCTGCAGGCCAGCTTCCGGGAAATCAGCAGCCATACCGATGCGGTGAACAATGCCGCCAACCGGGTGGCCACCGCTTCCCACCAGATGTCCATCGCCTCCGGCCACCAGAGCGAAGCCGCTTCCAGCATGGCCGCCACGGTGGAGGAGATGACCGTCAGCATCACCCATGTGGCCGACCGGGCCGGCGAGGCCAACCAGCTTTCCTCCGCTTCCGGCGCACTGGCGCACAAGGGCGAGGGCATCATCGGCGATACGGTGCAGGGCATCAACGGCATTGCCGAAACGGTGCGCAACGCCTCCGAGCAGATCGCCCGCCTGGAACAGCAGAGCGAGCGCATCAACAACGTGGTGGCAGTGATCAAGGAAGTGGCCGACCAGACCAACCTGCTGGCCCTCAACGCCGCCATCGAGGCAGCCCGGGCCGGCGAGCAGGGCCGGGGCTTTGCCGTGGTGGCCGACGAAGTGCGCAAGCTGGCCGAGCGCACCACCCAGTCCACCCAGGAAATCGCCAGCACCATCCTGGAAATGCAGGCCGGCGCCCAGGCTGCCGTCCATGGCATCCACGCCGTGGTGGAAAAGGTGGACGAGGGCGTCTCCCGGGCCGAGCAGGCCAACGAGGCGATCCAGGAAATCGGCGAAGGTTCGCGCAAGACGGTGGACATGGTGGGCGACATTTCCGATGCCATCCGGGAGCAGAGCATGGCCAGCACCGCCATCGCCCAGCAGGTGGAGAAGATCGCCCAGATGTCCGAGGAGAACAGCGCCGCGGCCCAATCCACCTCCGACACCGCCGGCGAACTGGCCCACCTGGCCCAGGAGATGCAGCAGGTGGTGGCCCAGTACCGCCTCTAAGCCGGAACTGCTGCGACAAAAAAGGCGCCCGCGGGCGCCTTTTTTCCTGGGTGGCCGCCACAGCGGCCAGGCCGGGGCCTAGCTGCGTTCTGCGACAAAGGCGCCAAAGCGCTGGTCGGCCACCTGGATGTGGTTGATCAGCCACTTGGCCAGGAAGCGGGAAAGATCCAGGCTGGCCGAAGGCTCGCCCACTTCCACCCGCAGTTCCATTTCCCCCACCTGCAGCAGCAGTTCCCGGTGCAGTTCCCGGTGGGCCGGCAGGGCCGGGTAGGCGGCCGCCTCCATCAGGGCCTCCTCGCTGGCGAAGTGGGTGCGGGTGTATTCCAGCAGTTCGGCCACCGCCCGGCGGGCTTCGTTCTGGGCCGTGTCGCCGTCCTGCTCCAGGGCCTGCTGGATGCGGGCGACGATGGCGAACAGCTGCTGGTGCTCCTGGTCCACCTGGGGGATGCCCACGTGGTACTGGGGGCCAAACTGGACAATGGCGTTGTCGCGCATGATCGATTCCCTGAATGTTGTTTGGCGCCATTCTCCCACGGCGGCAGCAGCCTTCGGCGTGACCGAATTCACTATGCGGCAAAGGCCAAGGGGTGCTTTCGCCGGCCTCGGTAGAATGTCGCCATGACCACCGCCCTCCTGCTCCTGCCCGATTTCTGCCTGATCCTCCTGGGATTGCTGCTGCGCCGCTACATGCATCTGGGGGATCATTTCTGGGCCGGCATCGAGAAGCTGGTCTATTTCATCCTCTTCCCCGCCCTGCTGGTCAATGCGGTGCTGAAGACCCGCCTGGACCTGGCGGCGGCGGCGCCCCTGCTGGCCACCGCCCTGCTCTCCATGGGCGCGGGCATGGTGCTGAGCTGGGCCGGCCTCAAGTGCTTCCGCCTCAAGCCCCTGGTGCTGGCCTCCCTGTTCCAGTGCGGCTTCCGCTTCAATTCCTACATCGCCCTGGCGGCGGCGGGCCTGCTCTTCGGCACCCCGGGCATCGCCACCATGGGCCTCATCGTCGGCGCCGCCGTGCCCCTGGCCAACCTGTCGGCGGTGTGGATGCTGGCCCGCCACGGCGAGGCCGGTGCCCTGCGGGAGGTGGCCCGCAATCCCCTGATCTGGGCCACCGCCTCCGGCTTCCTGCTCAACCTGGCCGGCTTCGTGCCGCCGGCGCCCCTGCAGATGTTCCTCTCCCGCCTGGGAGACGCTTCCATCGCCCTGGGTCTGCTGGCCGTGGGGGCGGCCCTGCGCCTGCGGGGCCAGGCCGAGGTGCGTTCCGCCTCCTTCTACATCCTGGGGGTAAAGCTCCTGCTGCTGCCCCTGGTGGCCATCTTCGCCGGTCCCCTGCTGGGGCTGTCCGGCCTCTACTACCACGTGGCCATCCTTTTCGCCGCCCTGCCCACGGCCTCCTCGGCCTACATCCTGGCCATGCGCATGGGGGGTGACGGGCAGAGCGTGGCCTGGCTCATCTCCGCCTCCACCCTGGCCTCCATGCTGACCATGCCCCTCTGGATGAGCCGCTTCCTGGGCTGATGCAGCGGCTGGGGTAAAGTGGCGGCTTCTCCACCGGGGTTTGCGCCATGACGACCGTCTTCGATTTTTCCGTCCGCCGTGCCGACGGCAGCCAGCAGTCCCTGGCCGATTACCGGGGGCAGGTGCTGCTCATCGTCAATACGGCCAGCCGTTGCGGCTTCACGCCCCAGTACGCGGGCCTGGAGGCCCTTTACCGGCGCTACCGGGAGCAGGGCCTGACGGTGCTGGCCTTTCCCTGCAACCAGTTCGGCGCCCAGGAGCCGGGCAGCGCCGAGGAAATCGCCAGTTTCTGCTCCCTCAACTACGACGTCAGCTTTCCCGTCTTCGCCCGTCTCGAGGTCAACGGTCCCCAGGCCGATCCGCTCTTCCGCTGGCTCAAGCAGGAGCAGCCCGGCTGGCTCGGCACGGCCGCGATCAAGTGGAATTTCACCAAGTTCCTGGTGGACCGGCAGGGCCGGGCGGTGGGGCGCTATGGGCCCATGACCAAGCCGGAAGCCCTGGCCCGGGCCATTGAGGCCCGGCTGGCGCTGCCGTGAAGCACCTCCTCCTCTGGGTGGCGCTGTGCTGGGGCCTGACAGCCTGCTCACCGCCCCAGCCCTTTCACCATACCGATCTCAGCGGTGCCACCTTCGCCGCCGAGTTCCCGCGTGCCCTGGCGGACCAGGGCGGCCAGCCCCGGCGTCTGGCGGACTTCCGCGGCCGGGTGGTGATCCTCTTCTTCGGCTACACCTCCTGCCCCGATATCTGCCCCACCGCCCTGGCCCGCTTCGCCGCGGTGCGGGAGGCCCTGGGGGAGGAGCGGCAGCGGCTGCAGGTGCTGTTCGTCACCCTGGATCCGGAGCGGGACAGCCCGGCCCGCCTGGGCGAGTACGTCACCTGGTTCGATCCGTCCTTCCTCGGCCTGTGGAGTGACCGGGAAACCCTGGCCCGGACCGTGGCCGAGTTCCGCATCACTGCGGTGCGCCAGGAGGTGGGCGGCGGCCTGGGCTACACCCTGGATCACACGGCCGGCGCCTACGTCTACGATCCCCAGGGACGGCTGCGGCTCCTCATTCCGGATAACGCCCAGGTGCCCGCCGTGGTGGCGGACCTGCGCCGGCTGCTGCGGGAGGACTGAGCCGGCGCCGGATCGGACAAAGGATCGGGCAAAGAAAAAGGCCGGCCCCTGACGGGAACCGGCCTTCTTGCCGCGGGATGCCGGGCGTTCAGGCTGCCAGCAGCCCCTTCATCTTCTGCAGGGCCTTGACCTCGATCTGGCGGATGCGCTCGGCGGAAACGCCGAATTCGGCTGCCAGGTCGTGCAGGGTGGCCGGGTTTTCCTCGTCCAGCCAGCGGGCTTCGACAATGCGCCGGCTGCGCTCGTCCAGGCCGGCCAGGGCCTGTTGCAGGCCGTCGCTTTGCAGCCGGTCGTATTCCCGGGCTTCCAGCACCTGGGTCGGCTCGGCGGCGCTGTCGGCCAGGTAGGCGATGGGTGCCACCCGGTTGTCGTCCTCGTCTTCCGGAGTGCCGTCCAGGGCCAGGTCGCGGCCACCCATGCGGGTTTCCATTTCCACCACTTCCTCGGCCTTGACCCCCAGCTTGTAGGCGATCTCGTCCACTTCGGCCGGGGTCAGGGTGTCGCTGCTGGCCTTGAGGCTGCGCAGGTTGAAGAACAGCTTGCGCTGGGCCTTGGTGGTGGCCACTTTGACCAGGCGCCAGTTCTTCAGGATGTATTCGTGGATTTCAGCCTTGATCCAGTGCATGGCGAAAGACACCAGGCGCACGCCGCGGCTGGGGTCGAAGCGCTTCACCGCCTTCATCAGGCCGATGTTGCCTTCCTGGATCAGGTCCGCATGGGGCAGGCCGTAACCCAGGTAGCCCCGGGCGATGGCGATGACCAGACGCAGATGGGAGAGCACCAATTGACGTGCAGCATCCACGTCGTCTTCCTCGCGGAGACGGCGGGCCAGGGCGAATTCCTCAGCCTCGCTCAGCATCGGGAAGCGCCGAGCCGCCTGGATGTAGGCATCCAGGTTGCCTACCGCAGAGGGCAGGCCATGAGACAGGGTCAAAGCTTGGGTCATAGGGTGGGTCCTCCTTGAACTTCTTGTGCACAGTTTAGCACTCACGTCAGTAGAGTGCTAACAGGGCGAAAAGTTCAGTCATCCATTATAAGAATCAAGGTGTTGAGCGTCTTGCCGGCCTGGGCCCGGCAAAGAAAAACCCGGCCCCGGGCATGTGCCTGGGGCCGGGTTCCGGTGGCCTCGCTGCGGTCGGGCTTACTTGGACTTGGTCAGCTGGCCCAGGTCGCGCACGGCGCCCTTGTCGGCGGAGGTGGCCATCAGGGCGTAGGCCTGCAGGGCCTTGGAAACGACGCGGCCCCGTTCTTCCGTGGGCTTCCAGGCCTTGTCGCCCTTGGCGTTTTCCTCGGCGCGGCGCTTTTCCAGCTCCGCATCGGAGACCGCCAGATGGATGCGGCGGCCGGGGATGTCGATCTCGATGGTGTCGCCGGTGCGCACCAGGCCGATGGCGCCGCCCTCGGCCGCTTCCGGGGAAGCGTGGCCGATGGAGAGGCCGGAGGTGCCGCCGGAGAAGCGGCCGTCGGTGAGCAGGGCGCATTCCTTGCCCAGGCCGCGGCTCTTCAGATAGCTGGTGGGGTAGAGCATTTCCTGCATGCCGGGGCCGCCCTTGGGGCCTTCGTAGCGGATCACTACCACGTCGCCGGCCACCACTTCGCCGCCCAGGATGGCGGTGACGGCGGAATCCTGGCTCTCATAGACCTTGGCCTTGCCGGTGAATTTCCAGATGGATTCATCGACGCCGGCGGTCTTCACGATGCAGCCGTCGAGGGCGATGTTGCCGTGCAGGACGGCCAGGCCGCCTTCCTTGCTGTAGGCGTGGGCCACGTTGCGGATGCAGCCGTTGCTGCGGTCCTGGTCCAGCTCGGTGTAGCGGCGGTCCTGGCTGAAGGCGGTCTGGGTGGGGATGCCGCCGGGGGCGGCGCGGAAGAATTCCAGGGTGCGCTGGGAGCCGGCGCGCTGCACGTCGTAGGTGTCGATGGCTTCGCCCAGGGTGTGGCAGTGCACGGTGGGGGTGTCGCGGTGGATCAGGCCGCCGCGGGACAGTTCGCCCAGGATGGCCATGATGCCACCGGCCCGGTGCACGTCCTCAATGTGGTAGTCCTGGGTAGCCGGGGCCACCTTGCACAGGCAGGGCACCTTGCGGGAGATGGCGTCGATGTCGGCCATGGTGAAGGTGACGCCGGCTTCCTGGGCGGTGGCCAGCAGGTGCAGCACGGTGTTGGTGGAGCCGCCCATGGCCACGTCCAGGGCGAAGGCGTTCTCGAAGGCCTTCTGGTTGGCGATGGAGCGGGGCAGCACGGAGGCGTCGTTCTCTTCGTACCAGCGCTGGGCCAGACGCACGATGCGGCGGCCGGCTTCGAGGAAGAGGCCCTTGCGGTCGGCGTGGGTGGCCACCAGGGTGCCGTTGCCGGGCAGGGACAGGCCCAGGGCTTCGGTCAGGCAGTTCATGGAGTTGGCGGTGAACATGCCGGAACAGGAGCCGCAGGTGGGGCAGGCGGAGCGCTCGAACTCCTCGACTTCCGCGTCGGAGCAGTTGCTGTCGCCGGCCTTGATCATGGCGTCGATCAGATCGACGGCGATGGTCTTGCCTTCCCACTTCACCTTGCCGGCTTCCATGGGGCCGCCGGAGACGAAGATGGTGGGAATATTGACCCGCATGGCGGCCATCAGCATGCCCGGGGTGATCTTGTCGCAGTTGGAGATGCACACCATGGCGTCGGCGCAGTGGGCGTTCACCATGTATTCCACGGAGTCGGCGATCAGGTCCCGGGAGGGCAGGCTGTAGAGCATGCCGTCGTGGCCCATGGCGATGCCGTCGTCGATGGCGATGGTGTTGAATTCCTTGGCGATGCCGCCGGCCGTCTCGATCTCCCGGGCCACCAGCTGGCCCAGGTCCTTCAGGTGCACGTGGCCGGGCACGAACTGGGTGAAGGAGTTCACCACGGCAATGATGGGCTTGCCGAAATCGCCGTCCTTCATGCCGGTGGCGCGCCACAGGGCGCGGGCGCCGGCCATGTTGCGGCCGTGGGTGGAGGTGCGGGAACGATAGGCGGGCATAGTCGGGTCTCCAGACAACGTAGGCTGCCCGGAACCGGTCCGGGCGGCTGAAAATCAGGGCCTAAATACTAGCATGTTATGATCGGACGCCCGCTTGACGAAAACGGCGGCGTTCCACGGTTTTTGCTGCAAAAGACGGAGTTAAAAGCCATGCGCATTTCCCGAAAACTGGTGTTCTCCCTTGTCGCCATGCAGGTTCTGATCACCCTGGTCGGGGTGGTCGGCCTGAATCGTTTTGACCGGCTGGAGCAGTCCCTGGCCGAGATTTCCGATGTCTGGCAGCCCAGCATCCGGGCCGCTTCCGGCATCAATGCCGAGTCCCTGGACTTCCGCAACCGGGAGACCCAGCTGCTGATCGCCCGCAACAGCGCGGAAATCGACGACGCGGTAAAGCGCGGCAACCAAAATCTCGAGGCCTTGCGCAAGTTTGACCAGGCATTCCAGTCCCTGATCCATGGCGACGAAGAAAAGGCCCTCTATGCTGCCTACCGGGAGAAGCTGGAGGCCTACCTGGCGACCCACGAACGGATGGTGGCCCTGGCCCGGGAAGGGCGGCGGGACGAGAGCATCGCCTATTTCGAGGGCGATTCGCGCAAGGCCATCCGCGCCCTGCGGCCCACCATCGACGCCATCGTGGACTACACCGTGAAGGGCGCCGAAAAGGCCCAGCAGGAGGCCCGCACCATTTCCCGGGTCGGCCAGATGTGGATCATCGGCATCAATCTGGTGGCCCTGGCCCTCGGTGCGGTGCTGGCTTTCTGGCTCTACGGTTCCATCGTCCGGCCCCTGCAGAAAATCCGCGAGGAAGTGCTGGGCATCGAACAGAGCGCCGACTTTACCCGCCAGCTCGATGCCCATGGCCACGATGAAATCGGCGAAACGGCCCAGTCGGTGAACCACCTCACCGCTTCGGTGCGCGCCGCCCTGCAATCCATGCTGGCCGGCATTGCCCAGGTGGCGTCTGCCGCCGACAGCCTGGCCGAGGCCTCGCGCCAGGTTTCCGCCGGCTCCGGCGCCCAGTCCGAGGCCGCATCCTCCATGGCGGCCACGGTGGAACAGCTGACGGTGAGCATCAACCAGGTGGCGGACAACGCCAGCCGGGCCTTCGAGCTGGCCCAGGCCTCCGGCCAGGCCTCCCGGGAAGGAGGCGGCGTCATCGCCAATGCGGTGGACTCCATGGGCGGCATCGCCCGCCGCATCGAGGAGACGGCCGCCGCCATCCGGGAACTGGGCGTGGCCTCCCAGGAAATTTCCGGCATCGTCCAGGTGATCAAGGAGGTGGCGGACCAGACCAATCTGCTGGCCCTCAACGCCGCCATCGAAGCCGCCCGGGCCGGTGAGCAGGGCCGGGGTTTCGCCGTGGTGGCCGACGAAGTGCGCAAGCTGGCCGAGCGCACCGCCCTGGCGACCCAGGACATCGCCGCCAAGATCGCCGCCATCCAGTCCGGCGTGGACCATGCCTCCTCCGGCATGGAGCAGGCCGTGGGCCTGGTGGAGCAGGGTGTGACCCTGGCCGACACGGCCGGGGGCGCGGTGACCCGCATCACCGCCGGAGCGGCGGAGGTGGAGCAGGAGGTGAATGCCATCTCCGGCGCCCTGCGGGAGCAGGGGGAGGCCAGCAACCAGATCGCCGGCCACGTGGAGCAGATCGCCCAGATGAGCGAGGAAAACAACCGGGGCGCGGAGAACACCGCCCAGCTGTCCGGCAATCTGGCGGCCCTGGCCCAGGAGATGCGGCAGACGGCGGAACGCTTCAAGGTTTGAGCCGATACTGCTAGGCTTGCGGCCTTACGCCTCGCCTCCCGGTCTTTCCATGCTCATCCATCCCCAGTTCGATCCCATCGCCGTATCCCTCGGCCCCCTGGCCGTGCGCTGGTACGGTCTCATGTACCTGGTGGCTTTCGCCGCCTTCTATTTCCTCGGGCGCCAGCGCATCCGGCGCCGGCCCGACGGCGGCTGGAGTCTGGAACAGCTCGACGACCTGCTTTTCTGGGGTGTCCTCGGCGTGGTCCTGGGCGGGCGCCTGGGCCAGGTGCTGTTCTACGAGCCGGGCTACTACTTCGCCAATCCGGCGGAAATCCTGGCGGTGTGGAAGGGCGGCATGTCCTTCCACGGCGGCTTCCTCGGCGTGCTGGTGGCCATGGCCTGGTGGGGGCGCAAGCACGGCAAGTCCTTCTTCACCGTCACCGACTTCATCGCCCCCCTGGTGCCCCTCGGTCTTGCCGCCGGGCGCATCGGCAATTTCATCAACGGCGAACTGTGGGGCCGGGTGGCCGACGCCAGCCTGCCCTGGGCCATGATCTTCCCCCAGGTGGACAGCCAGCCGCGCCATCCCTCCCAGCTCTACCAGGCCGGGCTGGAAGGGCTGTGCCTGTTCGTCCTGCTGTGGCTCTACTCCGCCAGGCCTCGGCCCACAGGCGCCGTCTCCGGCGTCTTCCTCATCGGCTACGGCGCCTTCCGCTTCATCGCCGAATACTTCCGCGAGCCCGATGCCGGCATCTTCGGCCACAGCTACGCCATCAGCATGGGGCAGTGGCTGTCCCTGCCCATGGTTGCCATCGGCGTCTTCATCCTGCTGCGGGCCCGGCGCCAGCCTTGACTTGCCGCGGGGCTTCTCTACCATCGGGGACACCCCCGCCGGAAGAACAAGGAGAAGCCCCATGGCCACCGCCCCCAGCAAAACCGCTGCCGCCCTGCCAGCCAAACAGCTGGCCCGCATCCGCGAACAACTGAAGGAATGCGCCGCCAGCCTGGGCGGCGAAGTCTCCGCCCGGGCCCGGGCCGCCCAATTGGCGGAAACCTATCTCGGTCTGGACGATGGGGGCCGCCACGAATTCCTGCGTGTCATCGCCCTGGAGTTCGGCCCCGATCCCAAGCGCGTCGCCTCCGCCCACAGCGCCTACCAGCAGGCCGTCGGCAGCCCCGCCCAGTGGGATGCGGAAGCCGCCTTGCGGGCTGCCATGCGTTCTTCCCGCATCCGCATCCTGACCCAGTTCAATGCCATTCCCCAGGGCGTGAAATTCCTGGTGGACCTGCGGGCCGACCTGCTGCGCTTTCTCGACAAGGACCCGGAACTGAAGGCCCTGGACCGGGAGCTGGAGAACCGTCTCACCTCCTGGTTCGACGTCGGCTTCCTGGAAATTTCCCGCCTCACCTGGCAGGCCCCGGCGGCCCTGCTGGAAAAGCTGATCCAGTACGAAGCGGTGCACGAGATCCGTTCCTGGAAGGACCTGAAAAACCGTCTCGACTCGGACCGGCGCTGCTACGCCTTCTTCCACCCGCGCATGCCGGTGGAGCCCCTCATCTTCGTCGAAGTGGCCCTGGTCAATAAGCTCTCCGACTCGGTGCAGCACCTGCTGGACGAGGATGCCCCCACCGCCGACCCGCACCGGGCCGACACCGCCATTTTCTATTCCATCTCCAACACCCAGGTGGGCCTGCGCGGCGTCTCCTTCGGCAACTTCCTGCTGAAGCGGGTGATCGACGACCTCAAGCGGGACTTCCCCCGCCTCAAGACCTTCGCCACCCTTTCACCCCTGCCCTCCCTGCGCCTGTGGGCCGACCGCAACCCGGAAGCGTTCGCCGCCTGCTTCGCGCCCGATCTGGCCAAGATCGCCAAGCAGGCCGGCATCGAACCCGATGCCGATGCCCTGCGGGCCCTGCTGCCCAAGGGCGAATGGGCTGCAGATGCCCGTCTGGCGCGGCTCATCGAGCCGGGCCTGGTGCGCCTGGCCGCCCGCTACCTGCTCACCGGCAAGTCCGGCGACAAGCCCTTCGACCCGGTGGCCCGCTTCCACCTGGGCAACGGCGCCCGGGTGGAGCGCCTCAACTTCCTCGCCGACACCGCCGCCAAGGGCTTCAAACAGTCCTACGGCATGATGGTCAACTACCTGTACGAACCGGACGACCTGGAAGCCAACGTGGACGCCTTCGTCCGCGAAGGCCGCCTGGCGGCGGTGGCGGCAGTGAGGCATGCGGCGAAGGGGTAGGTGAGGGGTTTTTTGCCCGGTAGTTGGAGTATTTAGTTATGCCCCAAAGTGCACCTTCTGATCTGCCATACAGCAGAGAGCAAGAACTGAAGCTTCGGCTAAATCGCTTCTTCGCTGCTGACTTATCCATGGGGTGTAGATCAGGATCGAGGTATAGCTCTATGTTCCATCGAGCAATCTGTGATTGCAGATGGCTTTGCTTTAGAAGAAGTGCGTACTCTGGAGACCTTCAATGAAAGTGCAAGATTTAATTAAAAAACTCCAAGAACTTGATGGAGAGTTGGATGTGATCTGTAGCACTGAAGATGAGAGTTTGTGTCCTAGTGGACATTTGCTCCGCTTACTAATGATCACTGAAGTTGATGTTGTAGAGGCGGAAGAAGTGAGGGGCGAAGATGGTATCGCTTCCTTCAAATTGGGTCGTTCCTGTGCGGCAAAAGAGCATGCAGTAATCGGTGTTACCGGGGACTTCTAAGCGTATTGCCAGGCCTTATAGGTGAAGTACTGGCTAGCCGGTGATTTTTCGCTCATCGTTAGCCGGTCTCTTGTCTTACTTGGCAGCAGGAAGTGGGTGTCCGGCGCCGCCTGCCGCCGCCGAGGATGGTCCCTACGCTCCAAGGATGATCTTTCGTCCGATCTGGGAGCCTGATGGTGCGGGCGGCGCTTTGGCCGCCACCCGGCCCGTTACCAAAATGGCCGCCGTAGTTTTCTGGCGGGTCGAGGCAGCGAGGCCAGAGGTCCGCGGTCTCTGCTTAGAAACCCTGGGTATAGGTCAGGCGCCAGATGCGGGGTTCTGCCGGGTGGCTGTGCACGTCGGCCACGGCCACCGCTTCGCCGCGTAGCCGCGACTCGTAGTAGTAGTCGATGTCGCTGGCCTTGCGGTTGAAGAGGTTGAGCACTTCCAGGGTCAGTCGGCTCTTGGCGGCCAGCTTGTAGCCCACGTTGAGATTGACCATCACCGAGCTGCCGGAACGCACCGAGTTGTCTTCGATCAGGGCCCGGGGGCCCAGGTAGCGCAGGCGCAGGCCGCCGCGCCAGGGGCCCAGGTCGTGCACGGCGACACCGACCGAGGCGGTGCGTTCGACGGCGCCGGGGATGTACTTGCCGGCGGCATCGTCGTCGCGGAAGCGGGCCTTGGAGAGGGCGATGTCCGCATCCAGGGTCAGCCAGTCCCGGGGCGTCCAGTAGTTGGACCATTCCACGCCCTGGCGGTGGCTGGGGCGGCCGGCTTCGGTGGTGCCGGCGTCGCCGACGAAGAGCAGTTCCGAATCCAGGTCCAGGCGCCACAGGGCGACGCTGGTATTCCAGCCGGGGGCCGGAGCGCTGCGCCAGCCCACTTCCTGGCCCCGGGATTTGACCAGGGCCGGCACCCGGGACATGGAGTCGCCCGGGTTGGAGGGATCGACGCGGATGGTGGTGCCGCGGGCGTCGTTGCTGTGGAAGCCCTGGCCCCAGTTGTAATAGAACTCCTGGTTGGCGAAGGGGCCGAAAATGAGGGACAGCTTGGGGCTGGTGATGCCGTCGTTTTCCTTGCCGGAATTGGCGGCCAGGCTGGAATCCACCTTGAAGCGGTAGCGGTCGTGGCGCAGGCCGGCGACGCTGCGCAGCCAGTCGCTCCACTGGGCGCCCCACTGGCCGTAGAGGCCCAGGCTGCCCTGGTTCACGCTGTCGCTGCGCACGGTGGACAGGCGCTGGCGGGCGGCGGTGCGGTACAGGCCCACGTTGTCGATATCGTCCTGGCGGCCCTGCACGCCCCAGGTGAAGTCCCCTTCCTTGCCCAGCCACTGCACCGGCTGGCTGCGGCTCCAGCCGAAGCCGCCGTAACGGCGCCGGTCGGCCTGCTCGAACTGGTCGCCGTTGACCGGATCGTCCATGGCGTAGGTGAAGTTGGAGAAGAGGTTGAGCCGGTAGTCCACCAGATAGGCGTTGGCCCGGGTCTGCACCGCCCCGTCCTGCCGTGCCCACTGGCCGGAGAGGGAGAGGCGCCGGGTATTGCCGCCGGCGGTGGGGTCCAGGCTGCCGTAGCGGTTCACCAGGCCCTGGTCCACGGCCCGTCGCGCCAGCTGGTCGGTGGAGGTCCAGTCGCCGTCGTAGGCCATGAAGGCCACCGAGTGGCCGTTGTTGCGCGTGCCTTCCGAATAGCGCAGCACGCCGTTGAGGCGCTTGTAGTGCTCCGGCACTTCCCAGGGACCGTCGTTGTGGAACACCTCCACGGCGCCCAGCCAGCGGCCGCCGCCGGCGGTCTCCTTGTCGGCGGCGGTGAGCAGGCGGCGGTAGCCGTTGCTGCCGAGGCCGATGCTGACGTAGTCCTCCGGCAGGGCGCGGCGGTAGTCGATGCGGGCGCTGCCGGCGGAGGAGAAGTCGCCATCCTCGGCGGCGTAGGGGCCCTTCTTGTACTGGATGCGCTCCACCAGCTCGGGGATGAGGAAGTTGAGGTCCAGGTAGCCGTGGCCGTGGGCGTGGGTCGGCAGGTTGATGGGCATGCCGTCGATGGCGACGGAGAAGTCGGTGCCGTGGTCCAGGTTGAAGCCGCGCAGGAAGTACTGGTTGGCTTTGCCGTCGCCGGCGTGCTGGGTGACGATGAGGCCGGGCACGGTTTCCAGCACTTCCGCCGGGCGCAGCAGGGGGCGGTTCTCCAGCTGCTTCGCCGTCACCGTGCCGACACTGGCGGCGTCGGCGACGCCGATCAGGTCCTGGGCGCCGGCCTTCACTTCGATCACGTCCAGAGTCGGCATGCCTGCGGCCCCTGCCTGGAGCGGCAATAGCAATGCGGCTCCCGGCAGGGCGCCGGCCAGCAGGGCCGTCCTTATTGCCGCCTGGAGGCGATGGTTTTGGCCAGGTGTGAAGATATTTTTATTTTTCATATCCGGGGGCGAGAGCAGTGGCAGGTGGTTGGATGACAGCGCAGGATAGGGCGGGTGGTTCAGGCCGGCAGGGGCCGGCGGGCGAGGCGCAGGGCGAGCAGGAAGCTGGCGGCGATGATGCACACCAGGGCGAAGCCGAAGGCCAGTTCCTTGCCGTCGCTCCAGGCTTCCACCGCGGGGGAGAGCATCTTGGCGGCGCCGAAGGCGGCCACCAGCAGGCTGACGGCGGAGACCACCAGGCCCATGACCCGGGAGGCCACCAGGGCCACCGTGTCGGCCCGGGCGATGAGGCGGGAGATCCACAGGCCGTTGATGCCGTCGGTGATGAGCATGCCCAGCATGAACAGCAGGGAAAGGCCCAGGGCGTGCTCCCAGCCGCCGTGGCGGGTGGCGGTGAAGGCGAAGAGGGCGGCCTGGGACAGGGTGTCGAAGGAGAGGGCGAAGAGGGCGCCGACGGCGGCCACCAGCAGGGGGTGGCCGGCTTCGGTGAGGCGGCCGAGGAAGCGGCCCTTGATGCCGGCGGGGCGCACCATCTCGCCCGGAGCGGCGGCCAGCACGGCCCGCAGGTTCACGGCGCCGAGCAGGGTGAGGAAGGCGATGGAGATGAGGCCGCCCACCCATTCGAACCATTCGGGCACCTGCCACACGTCCGCCAGGGTGCCGACCGCCAGGGCGATGGCGACGACGATGGCTCCGTGGCCAAGGGAAAAGAGGGTGCCGCAGTAGCGCGCCAGGCCCGGGTTGCGCCGGCTGTTGAAGCGGGTGAGGCCGTCGATGGTGGCTAGGTGGTCGGCGTCGAAGCCGTGCTTCATGCCCAGGATCAACACCAGGGAAGCGAGGGCGAGCCAGTTGTCGGGCAGGGTATCCACGGGCCGTGAGGGGGCCGCCGGCGGGCGGCAGAAGGTTAGAAAGTGTGAAGAATAAACTTTCCGTCACACGATCGGGGTTGACCTGGATCAGAAAGCGGCAGGGAAATCCGGGGCGACGGACTCAATCCGCTCCATGGCCGGCCGGACTGGGGCCATGCAGGTGTACCGGCGGCAGGGCGCCGCCGGGGGCTTCAGGCGGCGGGGAGGTCCCGGGGCAGGGTCAGGCGGAATACGGCGCCGCCTTCGGGATGGTTGCTGGCGACGATGCGGCCGCCGTGGCGTTCGACGATGCCGTAGGAGATGGAAAGGCCCAGGCCCGTGCCTTCCCCCACCGGCTTGGTGGTGAAGAAGGGGTCGAAGAGATGGCCCAGGGCTTCGTCGGGAATGCCGGGGCCGTTGTCGTGGAAGGTCAGGCGCAGTTCCCTTTCCCCCAGCTCGCCGCTGATCAGCAACTCTCCCCCGGGCTGGGCGGCGGTGGCCTGCAGGGCGTTCTGCACCAGGTTCATCACCACCTGCTGCAGCTGCCCCGGGGAGCCCCGCAGGGGCAGCTCCGCCGGCAGCTCGGTGCGCACGGTGAAGCTGGGCGGGGCGCTCTTGGCCACCCAGCGCACCGCCCGCTGCACCACCTCGGCCAGGTTGAAACGTTCCGCCGCCTCACGGTCCAGGGCGGAAAAGCGCTTGAGGCCGTCCACGATGTCCCGGGTGCGCTCGGCGCCTTCGATCATGCCGTCGATGAGGGGGGACATGTCTTCCAGGATGCGGTCGATGCGCAGTTCGCTGCGCAGTTCCTCCAGTTCCGGGATGCAGTCGCAGCCCCGGTTGTGTACCGCTTCCAGATAGGTTTCCAGGCGTCCGGCGTAGCGCTTCAGGGCCAGCACATTGCCCAGCACGAAGCTGATGGGGTTGTTCAGCTCGTGGGCAACCCCGGCCACCAGGCGGCCGAGGGAGGCCATCTTCTCCGAGTGCAGCAGCTGCTGCTGGGTGCGCTTCAAGTCCTCGTGGGTCTGCCGCAGTTCCCGGTAGGCCCGGCGCAGTTCCCCCACCGGGCGGCCGGTGACCACCATGCCGATCAGCTTGCCGGTGCCGGAGAGGCGGGGCGTCCAGTTGAAGGAAACGGGCACAGCGCCGCCATCCTCGGCCTGCAGGGGCAGCTCCACGTCCTGGGCGCCGTCGTGGCTCTGGCTGGCGAAGAAGCTGCGGGCCTTGTCCCGGGCCTTGTCGTCGGCGAAGAGGTCGAAGATGGAAGTGCCCTTGAGGGTCGGCTCGTCCCGTCCGGTGTAGCGCTGGAAGGCCGGGTTCACCTCCTCGATGGCGCCGTGACGGTCGCACACCACCAGGATGTCGGACATGGAGGCGAGGATGCTGGCGATGAAGCGGTGGGACTCCTCCAGGGCGGCGTTGTTCTGCTCCAGGGCCACTTCGTACTGCAGCAGGTCGTTGTAGACCTCGTCCATCTTCTGGATCACCTCGATCCACACCTTCTCGTTCACCCCCTCCAGCAGCTGGGCCGGCTCCGGCAGCAGGCTGCCGTCGAGCAGGGGGCGGGCGGGACGCTTGGCGGTCATGGCGGCGGGACTAGCGGCTGGGCTTCAGGTGCAGGTGGCGATAGCCGTGGCCGTGGGCATGGCTGTGCTTGTGGCTGTGCTGCTTCTGGCTCTCGTCCAGTTCCACGGTGACCAGGTTGAGCTGGCCGTGGCGCACGCCGCGCTCCGCCATGAGGGCCTGGGCGAAGGCCCGCACGTCCTCCGTCGGGCCCTTGAGGATGGTGCTCTCGATGCAGTGCTCGTGGTCCAGGTGGGCGTGCAGGGTGGACACGGTGAGGTCGTGGTGGTCGTGCTGGATGGAGGTGAGGCGCTCCGCCAGCTCCCGTTCGTGGTGGTTGTAGACGTAGGAGAGGTTGGCCACGCAGTGGTCCGATTCCTTGCGCGCCTGGCGCCAGGTTTCCAGCTGGGAGCGGAGGATGTCGCGCACCGCTTCGGAGCGGTTGCTGTAGCCCCGGGCGGCGATGAGGGCGTCGAATTCCCGGGCCAGGTCCTCGTCCAGGGAAATGGTGATGCGTTCCATGCGTTCTCCCTCGCCGGCGGGCGGAAGGCCGCGGAATGCGGCAGGCCGGCGCAATGCCCGCCAGTCTACCAAAAGGCACCGGGCTCCACGGCGGCGCTGGGGTCTTTGCCGCAAAAGAAAAGGCCCGCCGGAGCGGGCCTGGGGATGCGGTGCGCCGCCATGGGCAGCGCCTCGATGCTCAGCCGCGTTGCTGCAGGGCGGTGATGCGCTCCTCGATGGGCGGGTGGCTGGAGAAGAGGCTCATCCAGCCCTTGCCGCCGGCGATGCCGGAGGCCGCCATATTGGCGGGCAGGGGTTCGGGGGACAAGCCGCCGAGACGCTGCAGGGCCGCCATCATGGGGCGCGGGTTGTTGCCCATGAGCCGGGCGGCGCCGGCATCGGCCCGGAATTCCCGCTGGCGGGAGAAGTACATGACGATCATGGAGGCGAGGATGCCGAAGACGATGTCGCACACCACCACCGTCACCATGTAGCCGAGCCCGGGGCCGGAGGATTCCTCGTTGTCCTTGCGCAGGAAGCTGTCCACCAGATAGCCGACCACCCGGGCCAGGAAGAAGACGAAGGTGTTCACCACGCCCTGGATCAGGGTCAGGGTCACCATGTCGCCGTTGGCCACGTGGGCCACCTCGTGGGCCAGCACCGCCTCCACTTCCTCCCTGCTCATGGATTGCAGCAGGCCGGTGGACACGGCCACCAGGGAGTTGTTGCGGCTGGGGCCGGTGGCGAAGGCGTTGGCCTCGCCCTCGTAGATGGCCACTTCCGGCATGGGCAGGCCGGCGTTCTTGGCCAGGCGGGCGACGGTGTCCACCAGCCAGGCTTCGGTGGGGTTGCGCGGCTGCTCGATGACCTGGGCGCCGGTGCTCCACTTGGCCATGGGCTTGGACAGCCACAGGGAAATGAAGGAGCCGCCGAAGCCCATCACCGCGGCGAACCCCAGCAGCATGGGCAGGTTGAGGCCGTTGGCGGTGAGGAAGCGGTTGAGGCCCAGCAGATTGATGACCAGGCCCAGGACCACCATGATGGCCAGGTTGGTGGCAAGGAAGATCAGAACGCGTTTCATGGCATTGCTCCGGTAAAGACTGGATCAGAAGGCAGGTTGCAGATTGAGCTCCGCCTCTTCGGCGGCGGGTAGGCGGCGGGCCAGACGGCCCTGGCGGCGCAGGGGGGCGACGCTGCGCCGCAGGGTCCGGGCCAGGGCCTGGGCAGCCCGGTGGGCGGCGCCGTCGATGGCGGCCCGCAGGTCGCCGGCCACGTCGCTGACCACCAGCGGGGCCTGGCCGTCCACTTCCACCTGGATGCGGCACAGCTTGTCCACGCCGCCGCGGTGGCCGTTGCGGTCCATCAGGCGCACGGTGACGGCGCGGATGCGATGGCGGCTGCGGTCCAGGGCGAAGCCGAGGCGATGGGCGACGTAGCTGCGGATCTCGGCACCGATGTCGATGCGACGGGCGATGATGGTGGGTTGCATGGCGTCCTCCTGTGGCAGAAAGCGAATCGAGAACGCAGCTTAGGGTCTTTCGTTGTCAGGAAAAAGCAGAGAGAATCGAATCGTTACTTCGTAAAAAACTGAACATGAGCGCCCCCAACACCTCCCCGGCCAGTCTCAACCACCGCCATCTCCATTATTTCTGGGTGGTGGCCAAGGAAGGCGGCATCAGTCGCGCCGCCGAGCGCCTGGGGGTGGCGGTGCAGACCATCAGCGCCCAGCTGAAGGAACTGGAACAGTCCCTCGGTACCGCCCTGTTCACCCAGGAAGGGCGGCGCCTGGTGCTGACCGAGGCGGGCCGCACCGCCCTGCATTACGCCGACCAGATTTTCCTCCTCGGCGAGCAGCTGCAGGAGGCCCTGCAGCTCCAGACCGCCGCCGCCAGCCTGAAGCTGACCGTGGGCATTTCCGACGCCCTGCCCAAGCTCATCGCCTACCGCCTGCTGCAGGCCGCCATCGACCTGCCCCAGCCGGTGCGCCTGGTCTGCCATGAAGGGGAATTTGACGAACTGCTGGCCGACCTGGCCCTGCACAAGCTGGATGTGGTGCTCACCGACCGTCCCGCCGGCAGCCGTCCCAATCTGCGGGTGTACAGCCATCCCCTGGGGGAGTGCCGCATGGGCGTTTTTGCCACGGCGGAGCTGGCGGCCCGCTACGGCCCCGGCTTTCCCGATTCCCTCAACGGCGCCCCCCTCTTGCTGCCGACCCGGGACACGGCCCTGCGCGGCCGCATCGATGCCTGGCTCTCGGCCCGCAACCTGCGGCCCGACGTGGTGGGGGAATTCGAGGACAGCGCCCTGATGATGACCTTCGGCCGTTCCGGCCTGGGCCTCTTCCCGGCCCCGACCCTGCTGGCCGACGCCCTCGAGGAGCAGTTCCGCGCCCGCCCGGTGGGCGGCATGGAGGACGTGCGGGAGCAGTTCTACGCCATCTCCAACGAGCGCAAGATCCGCCACCCGGCGGTGGAGGCCATCCGCCAGGGGGCGGAGAAGCTGCCTTTGGGATAGGGCTGGAAGGCAGGCGGGACGGGGCTGCTAGCCAGCCCCTGCCTGAAATGCCCGTCTTTTCTAGATCGCCAGCCGGTGCCTAATGCACCGTGCACACCATGCACGGATCGAAGGAGCGCACCACGTGCTGCACCAGCACCGGCGCCGCTTCGTCCTTGGGGATGGGCAGGCCCACCAGGGCCTGTTCCAGGGGGCCGGGGGTGCCGGCGGCATCCCGGGGGGAGAAGTTCCAGGTGGTGGGGGCGATGATCTGGTAGCCGGCGATGGCGCCGTGCTTCACCGTCAGCCAGTGGCCCAGGCTGCCCCGGGCGGCTTCGGTGAGGCCGACGCCGACGGCGGCATCCGGCAGTTCGCCGTGGGCGCAGAAAGGTTCGCCGGGGGCCAGCTGCTGCACCCAGCTTTCCATGGCCGGGATGAGGGCGGCGATTTCCAGCATGCGGGCGACGATGCGGGCGGTGACATTGCCGCCGGCGGATTTCCCTTGCCCGTTACGCACCAAGTCCTGGGCCAGGGGCTGGCCGGCCACCAGCTGCCGCGCCAGGGCGCCCACCTCGGCCACCTGGCCGCCGTAGCGGGGGGCCTTGCACCAGGTGTAGGCGTCCTCCTTCTCCAGCAGGGGCCGGGTCTGGCCCTGGGCGGGAGCCTGGGGGGCGTCGCCGGCCAGCCAGGCGTGGCTCAGGTCCTCGACGATGCGGGCGGTGTCCAGCTCGGCGCGGCGGCCCTTGGCGCCGTCCCAGACGCCGGCGGGGAAGAGGCTGCCGACGGAGCCCGGATAGGCGCCGACGCTCAGGAAGAGATTGCCGGCCCGGCCCACCTGCTGCAGGCCCAGGTCGTCGGCCAGGGCCAGGAAGCGGGGAAAGTCGGCCTGGCGCCCGGCGGCCCAGGCCCGCAAGGCGTCGGCCGAATCCAGGGCGGCCACAGTTTCCAGGGCGTCGCCGAAGAGGGTGCTTTCCAGCCAGGCGCGGAACTCCCGCAGCACGGCGTAGAGGCGGATCTTCTCCGCCGCCAGCACCGCCCGGGTGGTGCCGCCGGGCTGCAGGGCCATGGTGTGGGGCCATTTGCCGGCCAGGTAGCCCTGCAGGCGCATGAAACCGGCCCGGGCGGGCAGCATCTCCGCCGTGGCCCGTCCCGTCTGGGCCTTGAAGCGGCCTTCGGTCTCGGCGAACCAGGGCTTGGCGGCGTAGGCGGCCCGGGCGAAGTCCGGCATGAAAAAGAGGTAGAAGTGGGTCAGGTGGTCCGCCAGGTTTTCCCCGGCCTGGATCAGGTTGCGGGCGAGGCGGCCGTTGGGCGGCGGGGTCAGGCCCATGGCCTCGGCCAGGGCGCTGGCGGCGGCGGCCGACTGGGCCACGGAGCAGATGCCGCAGATGCGCGGCACGATGGCCAGGGCGTCCAGGGGCGCCTTGCCCAGCAGCATGGGCTCGAAGCCGCGGTAGAGGGGGGCGTTCACCCGGGCCGAGTGCACGGCGCCGTCGCTTACCTCCAGGCTCACTTCAAGATCGCCTTCGACCCGGTTGAAGGGACCCAACACCAGCTTGCTCATTTCAACCCCGTCTTGCGGATGGCCGGCATCACCACCGGATGGTCGGCGGCGGCGTTTTCCCGCACCCGCTTCGGCGTGGCCGATTTCGACAGGGCGGCGAGGGCGACGAACCAGGCCTTGGGCATGTCTGAAGGCAGGCCGATGGGAATGCCGGCCACCTTGGGCGTTTCCATGAAGGGATGGCCCGGCTCCTCGAAACCCGGCTCGGTGCAGGAGATGCAGGGGTAGCCGCCGCGCAGGCAGGAGCCGACGCCGTTCCACACCCGGGTGTTGCAGTCGGCGTGGGCCTGGGTGCCCTTGCAGCCCAGGTTTTCCATGAGGCAGCCCAGCTCCGAGGGCTTGTGGGCGCTGGCCTTGAATTCGTAGAACTCGTTGCGCGGGCAGCCGTGGTGCACCAGCTGGTCCGAATAGAAACGGGGGCGCTGCAGGGCGTCCAGGTCCCTGGCCTGCAACTGGCCCAGGGCCAGGGCCATCAGGCTGTCCACCACCCAGCCCGGGTGGGTCGGGCAGCCGGCCACATTCACCACCGGCAGGCCGGCGGCGCTCTGCCACTCGGCGCCCAGGATGCCGCCCTTTTCGTCGCCCTCGAACTGCAGGCCGCAGGCGTCGGTGCTGTTCTCCCCCGCCGCCGGCACGCCGCCGAAGGCGGTACAGGAGCCGATGGCGAAGACGTGGCGGGCCTGGTTCGCCAGGCGCTGGACCCAGTCCAGCATGGGAATGCCGGTGCCGGCGAGGATGTGAAAGCGCCCGCTACCATTGGGCCCCCGCAGCACGGCGCCCTCGACGCAGAGGATGTCCACCGGCACCTTGCCGCTGGCGGCGTCTTCGAGGATGGCCAGGGCCTCGGGGCCGGAGGCTTCGGAGAGGGCCGGGTGGAAGAGCACGCGGATGCCCACGTCCTCCAGCTGCCGCAGCAAATCCCGGGCGTCGGCGCCGAGCAGGGAGAGGGTGCAGCCGCCGCAACCGCCGGCCTGGAGCCAGAGGAGGTTCACGGGAAAACCTTTGCCACAGAGGGCACAGAGAGCACAGAGGGTGTCCTCTGGAATTCGCCGTTCCTCACGCTTGAAGCAAGCGCCGACCGTTGCACAGCTCGGAAAAACTCTGTGTCCTCTGTGCCCTCTGTGGCAACGATCTTAAGCATCACCCCTTCTCCAGCCCGTAGCGCACCAGCTTGTTGCGCAGGCCGACGCGGGAGAGGCCCAGGTCGGCGGCGGCCTTGGATTTGTTCCAGCGGTGGCGGATCAAGGCCTCCTTCACCACCTTGGCCTCCAGCTGCTCCATGCGCTCCTTGAGGCCGCCGGAAAGGTCGGCGAGGAAGGATAGTTCCGCATCCTCATGGACCCCCACCGGGGCCCGCAACACCCGGGGCGAAAGCAGCTCGGCACCCAGTTGCTTGCCTTCGCACAGGGCCAGCATGCGCAGGATCTCGTTCTGCAGTTCCCGCACGTTGCCGGGCCAGCGGTAGGCGGCGATGCAGGCCAGGGTCTCGGTGGTGAAACCCTGCACGGTCTTGCCCAGGGCTTTCTGGGAGGCTTCCAGCAGGCGCTGGGCCAGCAGGGGAATGTCCATGGGCCGCTCCCGCAGGGGCGGCACGTGCAGGGTGACGGTGGCCAGGCGGTAGTAGAGGTCCTCGCGGAAGCGGCCTTCCCGCACCTCGGCCTCCAGGTCCCGGTTGGTGGCGGCGATGACCCGCACATTGACGCTCACCGGCCGGGGACTGCCCAGGGGGCGGAACTCGCCCTCCTGCAGTACCCGCAAGAGCTTCACCTGGAAGGCCGGGGAGGTCTCGCCGATTTCGTCGAGGAAGATGGTGCCGCCGTCGGCCTGCTGGAAGAGGCCGATACGGTCCTCGTAGGCGCCGGTGAAGGCGCCCCGCTTGTAGCCGAACAGTTCCGCTTCCAGCAGCTGGTCCGGCAGGGCGCCGCAGTTCTCTACGACGAAGGCCTGGCGGTCCCGCCGGCTCTGGTAGTGGATGGCCCGGGCCAGCATTTCCTTGCCGGTGCCCGATTCGCCCATGAGCAGCACCGAGAGGTCGTAGGGGGCGATGCGCTGCACCATGTCGCAGACCGGATTCATGGGGCTGCCGGCGCTGCGGGTGAGGCCGTCCAGGCCCAGCTCCCGCTTCACCCGCTCGTACTTCATCTCCACCTTGCTCTCCAGCACCGGCTCGGCGGCGCGCAGTTCCAGGGAGAGGCGCTGGTTGTCCTGCTGCAGGCGCCAGACGTTGGCGGCGCTCTTCAAGGTCAGCAACAGCTGTTCCGGCTGCCAGGGTTTGAGCAGGTACTGGTAGATGCCGGCCTCGTTGATGCCGGCAATGATGTCGCCGGCCTCGGTGTAGCCGGAGAGGACGATGCGCACCACGTCGGGCCAGCGCTGGCGCACCTCGGTGAGGAAAGCGACGCCGGAGGTGCCGGGCATGCGCTGGTCGCACAGAACCACCTGCACGCCCTTGCCGCCGCTGGCGCCCTGCTCCCGCTCCATGATGGCCATGGCCTCGTCGGCGCCGGAGGCGGTGAAGACGGTGAAGTCTTCCTCCAGGGTGCGGCGCAGGGCCTCCTGGGAGCGGACTTCATCGTCCACCACGAGGACGGCAGGCAGGGCGGGGACGTTTTTCATGGCGCTTCAGTTCGTCTCGGGGACGCTCCAGCCCAGGTCCCGGTGCTTCGCCAGGTGGCGCGGCGTCCAGGACTGGGGCGACTTGTGCACGAAGTGGTAACGGGCCACATGATAGCTGGGGTCGAAGCCGTAGAAGTTGCGCTGCATGTGGGCCAGCTCCTCGGCGCGCCAGGCGGACAGCGGCTTCTCGGCCTCGTCGGAGGCCCGCCGGGCGGCCTTCTCGGCCAGGCGCTGGGCCAGGTCCGGCGCGGCGGCCAGCTCGGCGGCGCAGCGGGCTACATCCACGCGGAAGGCCTCCGGAGTGCCGGCCAGGGCGGCGTCGAGGAAGCCCAGGGCCACGCCCTCGTCGGCGGTCATGGGCAGGCGGTGCTGCATGATGGCCCGGGCCCCGTCCGCGCCGACCCGGGGCGGCAGCAGGTAGGTCCAGAACTCGGAGCCGTAGAGGTTGCCCATGTTCTTGTAGTGGGGGTTGAGGATGACGCCCTGGCGGGCCCACAGCAGATCGGCGGCCCGGGCCAGGAAGCAGCCGCCGGCGCCGGCGTTGCCGCCCAGGGCGGCGATGGTGAGCTTGCCGGTGGCGCGGATGAGGGCCTCGGCCAGGTCGTCCATGGCGTTGATGTTGCGCCAGGATTCGTCAGCGGGGGAATCGGCGGCCTCGATCAGATTGAGGTGGATGCCGTTGGACCAGAAGTCCTGCCCGCCCATCAGCACCAGCACGGACGTTGGCCGTTCCAGGGCGAAGTGGAGGGCGGCCAGCAGGCGCTGGCAGTGGTCGGTGCCCATGGCGCCGTTGTAGAAGTCGAAATGGAGGAAACCGACGGCGCCGGCCTCCTCATAGCGGATGTCCTGCCAGGTGGCATGGTCGGCGGCGAACCAGCCGTCCAGGGGCGCTTCCGGGATCTCGGCCAGCCGCTCGGCGAAGGCCGTGGTGGCGGGCAGCTTGAAGGCGTGGGGGTAGGGCGCGCCCCGCTTTACATGGCCCAGCCACAGGGCGCCGTCCGCCGTGGCCCGGCACAGGGCGGTCTCGCGACGGGCGATGATGGCGCCGGGCGTGCCCCGCAGCCGCGCTTCCCGCCAGGCATCGTAGAGATGGCAGGGCTCGCCGAAGAGTTCGTCGAGCACGCCGGGAAAGCCGTCGGCGGCGTTGAGCTTGCGCAGCACCGTGGCGGTGTCATCCCGGGTCCAGTCGATGGCCCGGTCCGTCTGCCGCATCAGGGGGCGCTCCCGGCCTCGTACCGCAGGATCGGCCGGGTTGGGGCGGCGGGGCGTGAAGCCGCCGGCCTGGAAACGCTCGATGGCTTCCAGGGAGGCGCGGCAGGCGGCCTCCGTCACTTCCTGGCGGTACACGCTGGCCTTCTTGCCGCCGCGCAGGGGGAATTCGGCGCTGGCCCAGACCGGGCCGGCATCCATCTCCGCCTCGGCCTGCAGCACGGTGACGCCCCAGGTCTCCTCCCCGTTCTGGATGGCCCAGTCCAGGGCCGAGGGGCCCCGGTCGCCGACGATGCCCGGATGCACGATCAGGCACAGGTGCTTGGACCACAGCTCCTCGGCGATGGCCCGCTTCAGGAAGGGGGCCAGGATCAGGTCGGGGCGGAAGAGGGCGACGGCCTCGGCGGTGACCGAATCGGCAATGTCGAACTCCACCGACACCTCATGGCCCCGGGCCGTCAGTTCGGCGTGGAGGCGCTGGGTCAGGCTGTTGAAGGTGTGGGTGAGGAGGAGGATGCGCAGGGAAGCCATAGGGCCGCAATTCTAGCGGCCCCGGGGCTTTTTTGACTTGATGTAACGCAATCAGCCGAGGAAGAGGTCCACCCCCAGCATCAGGGCGATGCCGCCGGCCAGGGCGCCGGAGACCTGGGGCAGGCCGCCCCGGCTCTTCAGTTCCGGCAGCATTTCGTGGAAGACCACGAAGCCCATGGCGCCGGCGGCGAAGGCCAGGCCTACCGGGTAGAGGGCCGGGTTGTCGCCCAGGACCGTGGCGGCGATCCAGGCCCCCACGGGCTCGGCCAGGCCGGTGGCGGCGCCCAGCAGCACGGCCCGTTGCAGGTTCATGCCGGCAGCGCCCAGGGCCAGGGCTACCAGCAGGCCCTCGGGCACATCCTGCACGGCGATGGCCAGGGCCACCGGCACTACGGCCCCTGCACCGCCGCTGGCGGCGATGCCCACCGCCATGCCTTCGGGGAAGTTGTGCAGGAACAGGGCCAGGGCCAGCAGCAGGCCCCGGGAGGCATGGGTGGCCGGGCCATGGACACCGCTGACGGCGTGGGCGTGGGGCAGGGCCTTGTCCAGGCCCAGCATCAGGCCGACACCGGCCCCCAGGGCCAGCAGCACGGCCAGGGGCGAGGCATTGCCGAAGACCGGCGCGGCGGCTTCGATGGCGGGAATGAAGAGGGAGACGATGGCGGCGGCCAGCATCACCCCGGCGGCGAAGGCCATCAGCTGGTCTTCCCGGCGGCCGTTGAGCTTGCCGAGAAAAAGCATGGCCACGGCGCCGGCGGCGGTGGCGGCCGCACCGGCCATGCCCCCCAGGAGGGCGCCGGTCATGCCGCTGCTTTCCAGGGCATCGAGCAGGGCGGCCACACCGTGGGCCGCCAGGATCACCGTGCCGGCCACGGCGATGGCCAGGCCGGCGCCGCGGCGCCAGGGATGGCGGCTGTGCAGGACATGGTCGTCAAGCTGATGGATGAAAGCGGACATGGTGGACTCCCGGTGTTGTTGCTGCCATTTAAGCAAAGCGGGAAAGATTGATCCAATGAATTGATTGAAAGACTGCGATAGTCATTGGCAATTACGATTTGGTAAATCGTCATCCTCCTCCCTTAGTCCATGAGGATTTTTTCGTCGTTCCCGAAAAAGTAATTTCCAGCATTTTTAGGGGCTTAGCGGCGGAATTCAGGCGATAAGCATGTCGGTATCACCTTCGTATTATTTTTCAATGAGTTAGCTTTGGTTAGCATGGCTCCAGATTCCCGCCGTCCCGGCCGGGAACGAGCGGTTACTGTCAAAAAATTGACCGCCACCTGGGAGGTTCGCTGTATGCAACGCCACAGTCGTTCTGCTTCATCCGGCTCGCCCGCCGCCCCTGCTGCCCCTGCGTCACCGCGTCGCCCCAGGCGCCGTGCCGCGCCGTTTCTCGCCTCCGTGCGTTTTCTCGACGGCAGCCGCAATGTTTACGAGGTTTCCAACGCCAAGGATGTGGCCGACGCACGTCGCATGATTCTCGAGGAATTGAGCAACGTGGCCGCCGCCATGATCGTCGTGCGGGACTGACCCCTTCCCGCCTGGTAAAGAAAAAGCCGGCCGGGCCCACAAGGCCCGGCCGGCTTTTTTTTTTGCGTCCGTCTTCCTGTCGTTCCGCCGTCAGCAGATGCGCGGCAGCTGTTCCCCGGTGAGCCAGTCCACGATGCGCTTGCCGCCGAAGCCGGTGGTCATCTGCACGAAGTGGTGGGGGTCCTCATGCACGCTGCCGACGATGGCGGCGCCGGTGCCCTGGGGATGGGCCTGCAGGGCGGCCAGGGCCTTGTCCTTGTCTTCACCGGCGACGATGGCGATGAGGCGGCCCTCGCAGGCGCAGTAGAGGGGATCGAGGCCGAGGAATTCGCAGGCGGCGGCCACCGCCGGCTGCACCGGAATGCGGGCTTCCTGCAGCATCATGCCGACGCCCGACTGGCGGGCGATTTCATTGAGGGTGGTGCCCAGGCCGCCCCGGGTGGGGTCCCGCAGCACCTTGACCTGGACGCCGCTGGCCAGCAGGTCGGCCACCAGGCCGTGCAGGGCGGCGGTGTCGGAAACGATGGGGGATTCGAAGGCCAGGCTTTCCCGCTGGCTCATGATGGCCATGCCGTGGTCGCCGATGGGGCCGGAGACCAGGATGGCGTCGCCCGCCGCTGCCCGGTTGCCGGATAGCTCGATGCCGGCGGGCAGCCAGCCGACGCCGGTGGTGCTGATGAAAACCCCGTCCCCCTTGCCCTGCTCCACCACCTTGGTGTCGCCGGTGACCACCGGCACGCCGGCTTCCCTGGCCGCCGCCGCCATGGATTCGACGATGCGCTTGAGGTCCGCCAGGGCGAAGCCCTCTTCCAGGATGAAGCTGGCCGAGAGATAGAGGGGCTTGGCGCCCATCACCGCCACGTCGTTGATGGTGCCGTGCACCGAGAGGCAGCCGATGTCGCCGCCGGGGAAGAAGAGGGGCGACACCACGTGGGCGTCGGTGGCCATCACTAGCCGGCCCGGGCCGTCCGGCAAGGGCATGACCGAGCCGTCGTTGCCCTGGGCCAGGTAGTCGTTGCCCAGCATGGGGGCGAACAGTTCGTCGATGAGCTGGGCCATGGCCCGGCCGCCGCTGCCGTGGCTCATGTCCACGCGGCCGTGCTTGAGATCCAGGGGGCGGATGTAGTTCTGTTTCATGGCGGGACTTTCGCTCAGGCCGGCAGTTCGCGGAAACGGCCGTAGGTGTAATGGGCGGCGCAGGCGCCTTCGGAACTGACCATGCAGGAGCCGACCGGGTTTTCCGGGGTGCATACGGTGCCGAACAGCTTGCAGTCCTGGGGCCGCTTGACGCCGCGCAGGATGGCGCCGCATTCGCAGGCCTTGTGGTCGGGCACGCTGACGTAGTCCTCACCGAAGCGCTGTTCCGCATCGAACTCGGCGAAGCCGCCGCGGATGCGCAGGGCCGAATAGGGCACGGTGTGCAGGCCGCGCCACTCGAAGGCCCGGCGCAGTTCAAAGACCTCGGCCACCAGGTTCTGGGCCTTGAGGTTGCCCTCCCGGCTGACGGCCCGGGAAAACTCGTTTTCCACCTCGGCCCGGCCCTCATTGACCTGGCGCACCAGCATGCGGATGGCCTGCATCACGTCCAGGGGCTCGAAGCCGGCGATGACCACGGGCTTGCGGTATTCCTCGGCGAAGAACTCGTAGGGCCGGCTGCCGATGATGGTGGAGACGTGGGCCGGGCCGATGAAGCCGTCCAGGGGCACGGTGCCCAGCTTCCTCACTTCCGGCGATTCCAGGATGTTGCTGATGGCCGAAGGGGTCAGCACATGGCAGCACAGCACGGAGAAATTCTTCAGGCCCATCGCCTTGGCCTGCTTGATGGCCACGGCGGTGGGCGGGGTGGTGGTCTCGAAGCCGATGGCGAAGAACACCACCTGCTTTTCGGGGTTCTCCTGGGCCAGCTTGAGGGCGTCGGCGCTGGAATAGACCATGCGGATGTCCGCCCCCCGGGCCTTGGCCTTGAGCAGGGAAAGACCGTCGGATGCCGGCACCCGCAGGCAGTCGCCGTAGGTGCACAGGATCACGTTGTGCTTGAGGGCCAGGCGGATGGCCTGGTCCACCCGGCCGATCGGCAGCACGCAGACCGGGCAGCCGGGGCCGTGGATCATGCGCACATTGGCCGGCAGCAGGTCGGTGACGCCGTAGCGGGAAATGGCGTGGGTGTGGCCGCCGCAGAATTCCATGAAGTGGTAGCGGCGGTCGGGCCGGGCCTCCTTGGCGATGGCGGCGGCCAGGCCCTGGGCCAGTTCGCCGTCCCGGTATTCGTCGACGTACTTCATGGGTAAAACCTTTTGCCACAGCGGGCACAGAGATCACAGAGGGCGGGGGCCATGGGCGGCATTGGCTGGCGCGGGGACATCAGGCCTGGGCCATGGCAGCGGCGCGGGCTTCGTCGTCCAGCTCGGCAAAGAGGGCCAGGGTCTTGGCTGCTTCCTCCGGGTCTAGCTTGGTCAGGGCGTAGCCGACGTGGATGATGACGTAGTCGCCCACGGCCACGTCTTCCACCAGGGCCAGGGAGACTTCCTTGCGCACGCCCCCCAGGTCGATGCGGGCCTGGTCGTCGGGCAGGAGTTCAACGATTTTCGCGGGGATGGCGAGACACATGGTCAGCGCTCCTTCAAGGGCAGATTCAGGGGGGCGGGAGGCAGGGCGGTGGCGTCGGGCAGCTGGTCCATGGCTTCCTGGACGCTGGCGCAGCGTCGCAGCAGGTCCTGGATGGCCGCCACCGGCTCCGGGTAGAGGCCGGGGAAATCCAGTTCGCCCGGGTAGTCCAGGGCGAAGGCCAATTGCTCGTTGGGCGGAGTGAAGCGGGCCTCCACGCCGGGCTTGTTGCCCCGGGGGTCGAGGCGGTACCAGCCGTGCCCGGGCAGGTACACGGCGTTGAGGCCGTGCAGGCAGTAGCGCTCGCCGCCGGGTTCCAGGGTCAGGCGCTGGTAGCAGAGGGCGGCGGGAATGCCGTTGGCCCGCAGCAGGGCCGCCAGCAGGTGGCTCTTGGCGTAGCAGTAGCCGGTGCGTTCGGCCAGCACCTGGGGCGCGGCACAGGTGAGGGGGTTGTGCGCAGCGGCCCGGTAGTCCCAGCTATGGCGGATCTGGTCCCGCACGTACTCGAAGCAGCGGCGGGCGGTATCGGTGGGACTGCCGTCGCCGGCGGCCTGCAGTTCGGCGGCCAGGCGGCGAATCTCGGGATGGTCGGCAGCGACGATGGGGCTGGCGGCCAGGTAGGGGGCGAACTGGGGCGGATAGGTCGTCACGTCGCGCTCCTAGCGGGCCAGGGACTGCCGGGCTACCCAGGCCTGGCCCAGGGCGATGCCGCCGTCGTTGGGCGGGGCCTGGCGGGCTTCCAGCACAGCCAGCCCTCTGGCCTGCAAGCCGTTGCGCAGGTCCCGGGAAAGCAGGTGGTTGAGCAGACAGCCGCCGCCCAGGGCGACGGTGGACAGGTTGGCCTGTTCGGCCGCCGCGGCGGCCCAGTGCACCAGGCCGGCGGCCAGGGTGGCGTGGAAGCGGGCGGCGCCCAGGTCGGCGTCATCGCATTCGCCCAGCCAGGCGAGCAGGGGCAGCAGGTCGAGATGGCCGTCGTTGTTGATGTTCCAGCCATCGGCCAGGGGCGCGGCGGAGCCGTGGCGTTCTTCCCAGGCGTGGGCCCGGCCTTCCAGTTCCATGGCGGCCTGGGCCTCGAAGCGCTGGCTGGCGCGCAGGCCCAGGAGGCCTGCGGCTGAGTCGAACAGCCGGCCCAGGCTGGAGGTGGGCGGGCAGTTGAGCTGCTTGCGCAGCATCTCGGCGATCATTCCGGCGCCCTGTTGATCAGGATAACGGCGGGCGACGAAGGCCTCGATGTCGCCGTTGCGGCCCAGGGCGTGGAGGGCGGCGGCGGCCAGGCGCCAGGGTTCCCGGGCCGCCCTGTCGCCGCCGGGCAGTTGCAGGGGTAAAAGGCCGCCGAGGCGTTGGCAGTCGGCCCCGTCCACCCGCAGCAGTTCGCCGCCCCACAGGCCGCCGTCTTCACCGAGACCGATGCCGTCCAGGGCCAGGCCGATGACCGGCTTGGGGTAGCGGGTTTCCGCCAGCACGGCGGCGATGTGGGCGTGGTGGTGGGCCACGGCGATGGCGGGAATGCCCCGCTCGGCGGCGAAGGCGGCGGCCAGCCGGGTGGAGGGAAAGTCCGGGTGCAGATCGTGGGCGATGACCTGGGGTTCCACGTCCAGGATGTGCAGCAGGTGGGCCGCCGTCTCTTCCAGGAAATTCACCGTGGGCACGTTGTCCAGGTCGCCGATGTGCTGGGAGAGATAGGCCTCCCGGCCCTTGACCACGCACAGGGTGTTCTTCAGGTAGGGGCCGAAGGCCAGGACGGCCGGGCCCTCGTCCTTGAGCTTGATGGGGCGCGGCGTCTGGCCCCGGCCCCGGCGCAGGAACTGGACCCCGCCTTCGTCGCAGCGGATCACCGAGTCGTCGCTGCGGATGACGATGTCCCGGTCATGGCAGAGGAAGGCGTCGGCCATGCCGGCCAGGCGCTCCACCGCCTCGGCGTTGTCGGTGACCAGGGGCTCGCCCCCCGGGTTGGCGCTGGTCATCACCAGTACCAGATCCTGGGCTTGGGCCAGCCAGGCCAGGCCCTCTGGCTCGCCGGCGGCGGCATGGAAGAGCAGGTAGTGCAGGGGCGCGTAGGGCAGCATCAGGCCCAGCCATTGCAGGCCGGGGGCGACGCCGGGCAATTGGGTGTCGGTATTGTCCTGCTTGCGCAGCAGGACGATGCTGCGCTCGGGCAGTTCCAGCAGGCCCGCCTCGTCGCCGCCCAGGGCGCAGAGGGCATTGGCCGAGGCCACGTTGGCGGCCATCACGGCGAAGGGCTTTTCCTCCCGGTGCTTGCGTTTTCTCAGTTCGGCCACGGCGGCCCCATTGCGGGCGTCGCAGGCCAGGTGGAAGCCGCCGTAGCCCTTGAGGGCGACGATCTTGCCGGCCTGCAGCAGGCGCACCGCCTCCCGCACCGGGTCACCGGCAATGGGCTGGCCGGCGGCGTCGAGCAGGCGCAATTGGGGCCCGCAGTCCGGGCAGCAGTTGGCCTCGGCGTGGAAGCGCCGGTTGTGAGGATCGGCGTATTCCGCGGTGCAGGCCGGGCACTGGGGGAAGGGCGCCAGGCTGGTGCGGGCCCGGTCGTAGGGCAGTTCCCGGGTGATGGAATAGCGGGGGCCGCAGTGGGTGCAGTGGGTGAAGGCGTAGCGGTGGCGCCGGTCCTGGGGCGCGAACAGTTCTTCCAGGCAGTCGTGGCAGAGGGCGCTGTCGGGGCCGATGGCGGTGCTGGCGTGGCCGCCCCGGCTCTCGACGATGAGAAAGCCGGGCAGGCTGCGCTCCGGTTCCGCTTCCCTTACTTCCACTGCCTCGACCCGGGCCAGTTCCGGCGCCTCGGCCCGCAGCCTGGCGATGAAGCGCTCCACCAGCGGGGCCGGGCCCCGGGCTTCGATATCCACCCCTTCGGCGTCGTTGCGCACCCAGCCGCCAAGGCCCAGCTCAAAGGCCAGGCGATAGACGAAGGGACGATAGCCGACGCCCTGCACCAGGCCGCGGACGCGGACCCGGCGGCAGAGCAGGGGAAGGGTGAGGTCGTTCATGGCAGCGGTGCAACCGGGGCGGCAGAGCCGCCCAGGGGATCAGCGGCGGGCCAGCAGGCCTTCCAGTTCGGCGATGCGGGCCTTCAGGGCGGCGACGTTTTCCTGGCGGGCCGCCTTGGCAGCGGCCAGGCCCTTTTCCACCCAGGCCAGCCACTCGGCGAAGCCTTCGCCGCTGGTGGTGGAGAGCCGGATCACTTCCAGGGCCGGATTGACCCGGCGGGCGTATTCCACCGCCTTATCCGCATCGAAAGTCAGGTGGGGCAGCAGGTCCACCTTGGAGAGCAGCATCAGGCGGGCGGCGCGGAACATGTCCGGGTACTTCAGCGGCTTGTCCTCGCCTTCGGTGACGGAGAGGATCACCACCTTGCCGGCCTCGCCCAGGTCGAAGGCGGCGGGGCACACCAGATTGCCGACGTTCTCGATCAGCAGCAGGGAGTCGTCCTGCACCTCCAGCTTTTCCAGGGCGTGGCCCACCATGTGGGCGTCCAGGTGGCAGCCCTTGCCGGTGTTGATCTGCAGGGCCGGGGCGCCGGTGGCGCGGATGCGCTCGGCGTCGAAGCTGGTCTGCTGGTCGCCCTCGATCACGGCCACCGGGTATTTGGCCTTCAGTTCCTCGATGCTGCGGCAGAGCAGGGTGGTCTTGCCGGAGCCGGGGCTGGAAACCAGATTGAGGGCGAACACGCCCTTCTCGGCCAGGGCCTGGCGGTTCTTGGCGGCGTAGGCGTCGTTCTTGGAGAGGATGTCCCGCTCGATCTGCACCATGCGCTTCTGGCTCATGCCCGGGGCGTGGGCGCCGGCGGGGCCGCTGCCGTAGTCGATGCTGCCATCGCCGTGATGGTGGTGATGGTCGTGCCCGTGGTCGCCCTGGTCCCCCTCGGCGTGTGCATGGTGATGCTCGCCCTCGTGGGTATGGGGATGGCTGTGGCTGGTGCCGTCGGCGTGGGTATGCACGTGGCCGTGGGCCGGGGCGGCAGGCTGGGGCGCGACGCCCTGGTGATCGTGATGATGTTCGCCGTCGTGATGGTGCGGGTGGCTGTGACGGGTGCCGTCGGCGTGCACATGCTCGTGCTGGTGCTCGTCGTGGGCATGGCTGTGGCCGTGACCGTGCTCGTGGCCATGGCTGTGGGCGGTGCCGTCCTCATGCACATGCCAGTGTTCGTGACCATGTTCGTGATCGTGGAGGGCGTCGCCCTCGATGCGGGTTTCGCCGGCGCTGCAGCCGCAGGTAGTACACATGGTCGATGCTCCTTCGATTTCCTGAATTCTGTGGTGAGGGCTGGCCCTCAATCGACTTCCAGTTCCCGCACCCGCATTTCCGTGCCGGCCGTGGGCTGTACCGGGTAGCCGCCGCATTCCGGGCAGGGGTCGTACACCTGGGCCAGGGGCACGGTCTTCTGGCAGGAGAGGCACAGCCCCTCGCCGGGGACGCTGACGATTTCCAGCTTGGCGCCGTCGGCCACCGTGCCCTTGCTCACCGCCTCGAAACAGAAGGCCATGGCTTCCGGTTCCACCGAGGAGAGCTGGCCGATTTCGAGGAAGACGGTCTTTACCCGGGCAAAGCCCTGGGGGCCTTGGGCGGCGTCTTCGACGATTTGCAGCACGCCCTCTGCCAGGGACATCTCATGCATGGTGATGCGTATCCAGGGTGATGCCCACGGCGACGCAGGGGTCCAGGGACAGGGCGATGCAGCGGGCCATGTGCCGGGCGGCTTCCGGGGTCGGGGCGGGCAGGCCGGTGGTGTCTTGGACGAAGGCACCGGCCGGGTGAAAGTTCCATTCCGTGGGGGCAACAATAACATAGCGCTGCACCGTGCCGGCAGCCAGCGCCACCAGATGCAGCAAGGGCCCTCGGGCTGTTTCCACCCGCGCCAGGCCGATGCCGGGGGCTGGGCTGCAGGCATCCACCCAGGCCGGGTCCCAGTGGCCGGCGAGCAGGGCTTCCAGCTCCAGGCAGCGGGCCTGGAGGCGGGCGGCGACACGGCGGCCGGCCTGCCACAGGGCGGCCACCTCGGGCTGACGGCGGCAGCGGGCGGCGGCGCCGGTTTCCCGGGGCTGGCCGGCCAGGGTCGGGGCCAGGGCATGGGCGGCGAGGCAGTCCCAGTCCCGCTCTCCAGGGAGGGATTGCCACCAGGCGGATGCATCCAGGTGTTCCAGCAGGTCCGTGCCGGGAGCCGCGCACAGCGGCAGTTCCAGGGCATGGGCGGCGAAGCTGCGCCATTGGGGCCGATCGGCGGCGGGCAGACCCTTGCGCCAGGCCACCAGGGCCTCCTTGCGCGGCGGCAGGCCCAGCAGGGGCGGCCAGTCCAGGCCCAGGCGCCACAGGTGTTCGCCGATCATCTCCCGGCTCAGGCGCTGCCGTTCGGCCCCATCCGGCTCGGCCATCGGGGTGCCGGCGGCAGCGGCCAGGGCCCGGCGGGCGGCGCTGCCCTGGGCGGCGGCACAGAGGGTGAACAGGCGCGGCGCCAGTTCGCCGGCCTCGGCGGCGGGACGGCCCTGCAGCAGGCGGGCGGCCAGGGGGCGGGGGCTGGCGACGCGGGCCGCGGCAATGCCCTGGCCGTCCCATTCCAGGGCCAGTTGCAGCGCGCCGTCGTTTCCCTCGTGCTGGCCCATGCCGGCCTGCCTCCCGCAAAAAAGCCGCTACCCTAGGGGATCGGGGCCGCCGTCGCCTTGATTACCGTCAAGGGGGCGGGAGATAGGGGCGGGCGCGGACCGTACGGCCCGTCCGGTGTGGCGATGAGGGCCGGCTTCCCGGGGAGGCGGCGGCGGGGCCGCCGATTGCTCCGGAATCCCCGGCCAATACAGGCGTTGAAGGCCGGCGGCGGATGTTGTCCGGGGACTGCTGCCGTAAGGGTGTATAGGCGAAAGCTATAGGATGTATAGCCAAAAACCATTGAAAAACATTGACTTACATCAACAAGACCCTACTCGTGGGATGGACAATGGCGGCACAATATTTCCATAACCCGAAGGGAGTGACACATGTTCCAACTCAAGATCACGCCGACCGCCATCGTCCTGGCGGCCACCCTGGGCCTTGCCGGCCTGGCGCAAGCCGCCGGCAACGAGCCCATCCAGCCGATCAAGCCCGCCAAGGTGGCCAACCCCGCCCTGGTGGAACTGGGCAAGAAGCTGTATTTCGACCCCCGGCTGTCCATGTCCGGCTTCATTTCCTGCAATTCCTGCCACAACCTGTCCATGGGCGGCACGGACAACATCAAGACCTCCATCGGCCACAACTGGAACGAAGGTCCCATCAACGCGCCCACCGTGCTCAATTCCAGCCTCAACGTGGCCCAGTTCTGGGACGGCCGTGCGGCCGACCTCAAGGCCCAGGCCGGCGGCCCCATCGCCAACCCGGGTGAAATGGCCTCCAACCACACCCTGGCGGTGGACGTGGTGAAGTCCATTCCCGGCTACGTGGCCGAGTTCAAGAAGGCCTTCGGCTCCGACAAGGTGGATATCGACGGCATCACCAAGGCCATCGCCGCCTTCGAGGAAACCCTGGTGACCCCCAATTCCCGCTTCGACAAGTGGCTGAAGGGCGACCAGAAGGCCCTAAGCAAGAACGAGCTGGAAGGCTACAAGCTGTTCAAGGACAGCGGCTGCGTCGCCTGCCACAACGGTCCGGCCGTGGGCGGCAACTCCTTCCAGAAGATGGGCGTGGTGGAACCGTACAAGGCTTCCAGCGCCGCCGAAGGCCGGGTCGCCGTGACCGGCAAGGATGCGGACCGCTTCAACTTCAAGGTGCCGACCCTGCGCAACGTGGAAATGACCTACCCCTACTTCCACGACGGCGCCGCCAACACCCTGAAGGAAGCGGTGGACACCATGGGCCGCATCCAGCTGGGCAAGAAGTTCACGGATGAGGAAAACGCCAAGATCGTGGCCTTCCTGAAGACCCTGACCGGCGACCAGCCCAGCTTCAAGCTGCCGATCCTGCCGCCGTCTGCCGACGCCACCCCGCGTCCCCAGCCCTTCGGCAAGAAGTAAGCAGCGCCTCTCGACTTGGAACGGGGGCCGTGGCCCCCGTTTTTTTCTGCACCTAAATGCTTCCGGCTATTGGGAACAGGTGCCGGATAGCCCATAATCCGGGCTGCCGGGAATAATTTGCACCGGTTTTGTTTCCCATCAAAGAGCCGCTACACTCTCGCCTCCATAATCCCGCCCAGATTGCCTGGACGCCCTCATCAATGCTGGAAGCCTCCCAACTGGAATGCGTACGCGGTGACCGTCGCCTGTTCGCCGGGGTGAGCTTTCGCCTGGAAGGCGGAGAATTGCTCAACCTGCAGGGCAAGAACGGCGCCGGCAAGACCAGCCTGCTGCGCATGCTGGTGGGCCTGGCCCAGCCCGTGGCGGGCGAGATCACCTGGCGCGGCGAGCCGATCCGCAAGCTGGCCGAGGATTACCGGGCCGAGCTGTGCTACATGGGCCACCACAACGCCATCAAGGAAGAACTGACGCCCCTGGAGAACCTGCTGGCCTCGGCCCGTCTGGCCGGCGAGCCCCTCTCCGAGGAGCAGGCCCTGGAGGCCCTCTACGCCGTCGGCCTGGCCGGGCGGGAAGACCTGCAGGCCAAATACCTGTCCCAGGGCCAGAAGCGCCGCGTTGCCCTGGCCCGCCTGATCCACGAGCGCCGCGCCCTGTGGGTGCTGGACGAGCCCTTCGTGGCCCTCGACGTGGCCGCCGTGGACATGGTGGCCGGCCTCATCGGCGCCCACCTGCAGCGGGGCGGCCTGGCAGTGATGACCACGCACCAGGCGGTGACCATTCCCGCCGGCGCCGTCCGCGAATACCGGCTGGGGGCCTGATGCTCGATCTGCTCTTCGCCGTCATCGCCCGGGACCTGAAGCTGGCCCTGCGCCGCCAGGCCGATCTGGTTTCCGCCTTGTTCTTCTTCATCATCGTCGTCAGCCTCTTTCCCCTGGGGGTCGGCCCCGAGATGGACATGCTGCGCAAGATGGCCCCCGGCGTGCTGTGGGTGGCGGCCCTGCTGGCCACCATGCTGACCCTGCCGCGCCTCTTCGGCGACGACTACCGGGACGGCACCCTGGAACAGCTGGTGCTGGCGCCCCAGCCCCTGCCGGTCACCGTGCTCGGCAAGATGGCCGCCCACTGGCTCACCTCCGGGCTGCCCCTGACTTTGCTGGCGCCGGTTCTCGGCCTACAGTTCGACCTGTCCGCCGACGGCCTCCTGGTGCTGACCCTGGCCCTGCTGGTGGGCACCCCCTCCCTCTCGGCCATCGGCGCCATCGGCGCCGCCCTGACCCTGGGCCTGCGGGGCGGCGGCGTGCTGGTTTCCCTGCTGGTGCTGCCCCTGTATATTCCGGTGCTGATTTTCGGTGCCGGCGCCGTCGATGCGGCCGTTTCCGGCCTGGGCTTCGAAGCCCATCTGTCCCTGCTCGGCGCCTTGCTGGCCGGCAGCCTGTTTTTCGCGCCGTGGGCGACCGCGGCGGCCTTGAAGATATCTCTCGAATGAACAATCGACTGATCAACTGGTTCAAGTTCGCCTCCCCGGCGACCTTCTACCCCCTGGCGGGCAAGATGATCCCCTGGTTCGTCGCCCTCTCCGTCGTCTTCGGCGTGGCCGGCCTCTACCTTGGCATGTTCGTGGCCCCCACGGACTTCCAGCAGGGCGAGGGCTACCGCATCATCTTCATCCACGTGCCCGCCTCCTGGATGAGCATGTTCATCTACCTGGTGATGGCCTTCTGGGCCGCCCTGGGCCTGGCCTTCAACACCCGCCTGTCGGGCATGATGGCCACCGCCCTGGCTCCCACCGGGGCGCTGATGGCCTTCCTCTCCCTGTGGACCGGTGCCCTCTGGGGCAAGCCCATGTGGGGCACCTGGTGGGTGTGGGATGCGCGGCTGACCTCCGAGCTGATCCTGCTCTTCCTCTACATCGGCTTCATCGCCCTGCAGTCCGCCATCGACGACCCGCGCCGGGCCGACAAGGCCGGCGCCGTGCTGGCCCTGGTGGGGGTGGTGAACATCCCCATCATCTATTTCTCCGTGAAGTGGTGGAACACCCTGCACCAGGGCGCTTCCGTCTCCCTCACCAAGTCCCCCTCCATGGCCGCCACCATGCTCTGGGCCATGCTGCTGGTGGCCCTGTGCTTCTGGATGTATTCCATCGCCGTGGCCCTGGGACGGGCCCGCAACATCATGCTGGAGCGGGAGCGGCACACCGAATGGGTGCGCCAGCTGCTGGCCGGCAAGGAGTCCTGAGATGCACTGGAACAGCGCCTCCGAGTTTTTCGCCATGGGCGGTTACGCCTTTTACGTCTGGGGTTCCTTCGGCGTCACCGCCCTCATCATGGCGGTGGAACCGATCATCGTTGCCCGGCGTCGTAAGAACCTGTTGTCCCGCCTGAAGCGGCAGATCACTGCCGAGAATCTGGCCCAAAGGAGTGAAGAAAGTTGAAAGCCCGTCACAAGCGCATCGCCCTCATCGTCGCCGGTCTGGCGGTTCTCGGCATCGGCACGGCCCTGGTGCTGAACGCCTTCAACAGCAACCTGGTGTTCTTCTTCTCCCCCACCCAGGTCCTCGCCGGTGAGGCGCCCAAGGGCAAGACCTTCCGCATCGGCGGCCTGGTCAAGGAAGGCAGCGTCGAGCGCCTGGCCGACGGCGTTAGCGTCCGCTTTGCCGTGACCGACACCGACCAGACCCTGCCGGTGCAGTACAAGGGCATCCTGCCGGACCTGTTCAAGGAAGGTAAGGGCGTCGTGGCCCAGGGCAAGCTGGATGATGCCGGCCTCTTCGTCGCCACCGAGGTGCTGGCCAAGCACGACGAGAACTACATGCCGCCGGAAGCCCAGAAGGCCGTTGCCGACGCCCATGCCAAGGCCGGCGAGAACAAGGCCGCGGCGGAAGCCGGCGAGAAGAAGGCGGCCGTCGAGGCAGCCGAAAAGGCTGCGGCCAAAACCCTGAAGTATTGAGAGCGACCCCATGATCCCCGAACTCGGGCACTTCGCCCTCATCCTGGCCTTCTGCGTCGCCCTGGTGCAGGGCGTGCTGCCCCTGGTGGGCGCCCATCAGGGCCGTACTCCCTGGGTCCTCGTCGCCCGTCCGGCGGCCATGGCCCAGGCCCTGCTGGTGGCCTTCGCCTTCGGCTGCCTGACCTGGGCCTTCGTGCAGAGCGACTTCTCCGTCGTCTATGTGGCCCAGCATTCCAACACCCTGCTGCCCACCCTGTACAAGTTCTCCGCCGTATGGGGCGGCCACGAAGGCTCCCTGCTGCTGTGGGCCCTGATGCTGTCCCTGTGGACCTTCGCCGTGGCGGCCCTGTCGCGCCAGCTGCCGGAGCCCATCGTGGCCCGGGTGCTGGGCGTCCTCGGTCTGGTGGCGGCCGGCTTCCTGCTCTTCATCCTGGTCACCTCCAACCCCTTCGAGCGCCTGCTGCCGGCAGCCCAGGAAGGCCGCGACCTGAATCCCCTGCTGCAGGACCCGGGCCTGGTCTTCCACCCGCCCATGCTCTACATGGGCTACGTCGGCTTCTCCGTGGCCTACGCCTTCGCCGTCGCCGCCCTCCTTTCCGGCCAGCTGGACGCCGCCTGGGCACGCTGGTCCCGGCCATGGACCACTTCCGCCTGGATCTTCCTCACCCTGGGCATCGCCCTCGGCTCCTGGTGGGCCTATTACGAGCTGGGCTGGGGCGGCTGGTGGTTCTGGGACCCGGTGGAAAACGCCTCCTTCATGCCCTGGCTGGTGGGCACTGCCCTGATCCACTCCCTGGCGGTGACCGAGAAGCGCGGCAGCTTCAAGAACTGGACGGTGATGCTGGCCATCGGCGCCTTCTCCCTGTCCCTGCTCGGCACCTTCCTGGTCCGTTCCGGCGTGCTGACCTCGGTGCACGCCTTCGCCACCGACCCGACCCGGGGCATCTTCATCCTCGCCTTCCTGGTGGTGGTGATCGGCTCCAGCCTGGTGCTGTTCGCCTGGCGCGCCCCCAAGGTGGGCCTGGGCGGCCGCTTCAGCCTGGTGTCCCGGGAATCCTTCCTGCTAACCAACAATGTCCTGCTGGTGGTGGGCTGCGGCACCGTCTTCCTCGGCACCCTCTACCCGCTGCTGATCGACGCCCTCAACGCCGGCAAGATTTCCGTCGGCCCGCCCTACTTCAACACCGTCTTCGCGCCCCTGATGGTGCCGGTGCTGTTCCTCATGGGCGTGGCCCCCTTCGCCCGCTGGAAGGAAGCCAGCCTGGCCGAGATCGCCCGCCTGCTGCGCTGGGCCTTCGCCGCCGCCGTGCTGGTGGGCGTGACCGTGCCCTTCATCTACGGCACCTGGCATACCGCCGTGGCCGTCGGCATCCTGGTGGCCGCCTGGATCACCCTCACCGCGGTGCTCAACTTCCTGCAGCGGGTGCGCGCCACCCGGGGCGACCTCTCCTTCGCCGCCGCCGTGTTCAAGCAGCCCCGCAGCTTCTGGGGCATGCACCTGGCCCACATCGGCGTCGCCGTGTTCGTCGTCGGCGTCACCCTGGTGAAGAACTACGAGGTGGAGAAGGACGTGAAGATGGAGCCGGGCGACAGCGTCCATCTGGTGGGCTACGAATTCCGCTTCATCGGCGTGCATCAGGTGGAAGGTCCCAACTACCTGGCCCTGCGCGGCGAGGTGGAGCTGCTCAAGGACGGCAAGCTGGACAAGGTGCTGCATCCGGAAAAGCGCAACTACGCCTCCTCCGCCATGCCCATGACCGAGGCCGCCATCGACGCCGGCCTGACCCGGGACGTGTACGTCTCCCTGGGTGAGCCCATCAACAAGAGCCAGCCGGAAGGCGCCTGGGCCGTGCGGGTCTACTACAAGCCCTTCGTGGACTGGATCTGGGGCGGCTGCCTGCTGATGTCCCTGGGCGGCCTCATCGCCATCGCCGACCGCCGCTACCGGGTCAAGGCCCGGGCCGCCACGCCAACCGCCGCCGCCTCTTCCGCCGCGGCCTGAACGAGCCTGACACGACCATGAACAAGTTCCTCTGGCCCCTCATCGGTTTCATCGTCCTGGTGGTGCTGCTGGCCATCGGCCTCAACCTCAATCCCCGGGAAGTGCCCTCGCCCCTGGTGGGCAAGCCGGCCCCGGCCTTCGCCCTGCCGCGCCTGGATAACCCGGCCAAGACCTTCTCCCCCGAGGAGATGAAGGGCCAGGTGTGGCTGCTCAACGTCTGGGCCACCTGGTGTCCCTCCTGCGTGCAGGAGCACCCGGTGCTGGTGGAAATGTCCAAGCGCAACTACCTGCCCATCGTCGGCTTCAACTGGAAGGAAGTGCGCGGCGACGGTGCCCTGGACAGCAAGCCCGACACCCCGGAGAAGGAAATGGCCCTGGCCATCCAGCGCTCCGGCAAGCTCCTGGCGGCCAAAGGCAATCCCTACCAGACGGTGATCATGGACTTGGACGGCCGCGTCGCCATCGACTACGGCGTCTATGGCGCTCCCGAGACCTACCTGATCGACAAGGCCGGCGTCATCCGCTTCAAGCACATCGGCCCCATCACCCCCGAGGTGCTGGAAAAGAAAATCCTGCCCCTGGTGGCGGAGCTGAACAAATGAGCCCCTTCAAGCGACTGTTCCTGGCCGCCTGCCTGGCCCTGGCGGCCCTGGCCCCCTTCGCCTCCCTGCAGGCCAAGGAAGCGGCCGACCTGGCCGCCGACCCGGTGGCGGAAAAGCGTCTCATGGAAATTTCCGCCGAGCTGCGCTGCCTGGTCTGCCAGAACCAGACCATTGCCGATTCCAACGCCGACCTGGCCCTGGACCTGCGCCGGGAAATCCGCGGCATGATCCAGCAGGGCAAGAGCGACCGGGAAATCCTCGACTTCATGGTGGCCCGCTACGGCGACTTCGTCCTCTACCGGCCGCCGGTGCAGAACAACACCGCCCTGCTGTGGTTCGGTCCCCTGCTGATCCTGGTGGTCGGCCTGGTGGCCCTGGTGCGCTACCTGCGCCGGCGTAACGTGGCCGCCACGGCCGCTGCCGGCGGCGGCCTTTCCGAGGCCGAGCGCCGCCGCGCCGAAACCCTGCTGCAGGAAGCCGCCGCCTCCGACAAGAAAGATTCCGCCCAATGACCGCCTTTGCCATCGCCGCCGCCGTCCTGGTGGCCCTCGTCGTCCTGTTGTTGCTGCCGCCCCTGCTCAGGGGCCGGGCGGTGAGCCGGGCCGACCGCCGTCAGGCCAACCTGGCCGTGTTCCGCGACCAGGAAGCCGAGCTGGAAAAGGAAAAGGCCGCCGGCACCCTGGGCGAAGCCGACTACCAGCAGGCCCGGGAAGAACTGCAGCGGCGCCTGCTGGAAGAGGTGGACGTGGCTGCCGAGGCGGTCGCGCCGCGCCAGGGGCCGAGCCGCCCCACTGCCATCGTCCTGGCCCTGCTGCTGCCCGCCGCCGCCCTGCTGGGCTACACCCTGCTGGGCAACCCCAAGGCCCTGGACCCGCGCAACCTGCAGGCCCAGCCCCAGGTGACGGCGGAGCAGATCAACGACATGGTGGGCAAGCTGGCCGCCCGCATGAAGGACAATCCGGACGACGAAAAGGGCTGGATCATGCTGGCCCGCTCCTACAAGACCCTGGGCCGCCTGCAGGAGGCCGCCGACGCCTACGCCAAGGGCGGCAAGCTGCTGCAGGAAAACGCCGCCCTGCTCACCGACTACGCCGAAACCCTGGCCAGCCTCAGCGAAGGCCGTTTCGCCGGCAAGCCGACCCAGCTCATCAACCAGGCCCTCAAGCTCAATCCGGAAGAGCCCCAGGCCCTGATCCTGGCCGGCGTCGCCGCCGGCGAGCGGGAGGACTACAAGGCCGCCATCGGCTACTGGGAACGGCTGTTGCCCATGGTGGAACCAGGCTCGGAAGAGGAGACCTCCCTCAAGGAAGCCCTGGACCGCCTGCGGGAAAAGGCCGCCGCCCAGCCGGGGAAAAAGGCTGCCCGCAAGTAGGCGGCCGGCCTGCAAGGCAGGCGGGGCGCCATTTTCAGGCGCCCCATGCCGGAGAAGCGCTCCCACCCTGCCTGAGGCGGCAGGGGCTTGCGAAACCCATGATTTTCCAGCGTTTATCGCGCGTTACGGACGGCCCGCACGGGCCGTTCCGCGTTTTTGCGCGGAATTAACCCGCATCAAATATCCGGGCTTTTCGCCTCGGCTAGACTGCTTCCCACGATAGAGAGAAGTCCGGTTCGGGCATTTCAGCCCTGCTGCCGGCCTCAGGGAGAGAAAGCGCATCATGTCCGAGAATCAGAAAACCGGCCTTTGGGCCACCCTCAAGAAGCCCAGCGCCAAGTATTCCTTGTTTGCGCTGATCACCGTCGGCTTCGTCAGCGGCATCATTTTCTGGGGCGGCTTCAACACCGCCATGGAAGCCACCAACACCCTGGAGTTCTGCATCTCCTGCCACGAGATGCGGGACAACGTGTATCAGGAATACAAGCAGACCATCCATTACTCCAACCGCACCGGCGTGCGTGCCGTCTGCTCCGACTGCCACGTGCCGAAGGACTGGGTGCACAAGATGAAGCGGAAGATCCAGGCCAGCCAGGAAGTCTGGGGCAAGCTCACCGGCACCATCGACACCAAGGAAAAGTTCGAGGCCAAGCGCCTGGAACTGGCGACCCACGAGTGGGAGCGGATGAAGAAGAGCGATTCCCGCGAGTGCCGCAACTGCCACAGCTTCGACGGCATGAACACGGACAAGCAGAAGCCCCGCGCCAAGAAGATGCACGAGCTGGCCCAGAAGGACAACAAGACCTGCATCGACTGCCACAAGGGTATTGCCCACCACAAACCCCAGAACATGCCCGAGGACGACGACGAGTAATCTGCGTCGAATCCCACGGCAGGCCGTAACCGGCGGGGCGCAGCAAGGCCCCGCCCCTGAACCAAGCAGCCGGCTCCCCGAGCCCAAATCAAGAATGGAGAGTTACACCATGTTCAAGCAAACCGCCATCGCCTCCGCCGTCGGCCTCATGCTGGCCCTGGGCAGCCAGGCCGCTTTCGCCGCTCCCGACTGGTCCAAGGTCCCCGCCAAGAAGATCACCGTGTTCTACCCGGGCACCTCCGGCATCGAGTGGATCACCAAGGGCACCGACCACAGCGGCGCCAAGGGCATCCGCAAGGGCGAGGCCTGCACCGGCTGCCACGAAGAGGAAATCGCCGACATCGGCAAGAAGGTGGTCTCCGGCGAGAAGCTGGAACCGAACCCGCCCAAGGGCAAGGCCGGCTCCATCCCGGTCAACGTCCAGGCCGCCTACGACAAGGACAACGTGTACTTCCGCTTCTCCTGGAAGCAGCCCGCCAGCGGCGGCGAGAAGCTGGACAAGGACAACGAGGTCAAGCTGACCGTGCTGCTGGCCGGCGACAAGGTGCCCCTGGCCGACCAGGTCGGCTGCTGGCAGAGCTGCCACACCGACGCCCGTACCATGCCCGGCGCCGACGACAAGAAGACCAAGTACGTCAAGGACGGCAATGTGGCCGGCGGCGTCTACTACGATCTGATCCAGTGGAAGAGCGGCAAGGGCGCCAAGCCGGTGGACGGCTACATCGCCGACAAGCGCGTCATGGAAGGCGGCAAGGCCCTGGTGGATGCCAAGGGCGAGAAGAAGGGCGACACCTGGACCGTCACCTTCACCCGCAAGCTCACCGGCGGCGAAGGCGACGTAGCCCTGGCCGAAGGCAAGACCGTGCCCTTCGGCTTCGCCATCCACGACGACCACGCCGGCGGCCGCTTCCACCACGTTTCCTTCGGCTACAGCCTGGGCGTCGGTGCCAAGGCCGACGTGACCGCCGCCAAGCAGTAACGATCTCTCGGGCCGCAAATCTTCGCGAGTTGGCTTTGCGGCCAATTGGGGCGGGGCAGTTGCCCCGCCTTTTTCTTTGCTACTGCCGCGGAGCACGCCGTCTTGAGCCATTCCCCTGCCAACCTGTCCCGGCGCGGCTTTTTCCGCGGCCGCAGCGCCCCGGCGGCGCCCCTGCGGCCGCCCTGGGCCGTGGACGAGGCGGCCTTCCTGCAGCAATGCACCGGCTGCGGCGACTGCATCCGGGTCTGTCCCACCGGCATCCTGACGGCGCTGGCCCCCGGCCAGCCGCCGGTGGTGGATTTCCGCCAGGGGGAATGCACCTTCTGCGGCCAGTGCGCCAGCGCCTGCCGGCCCCGGGCCCTGCGCCGGGAGGATGACCGGCAACCCTGGTCCTACAAGGCCGCCGCCGGCGAGGCCTGTCTTGCCCGGCAGCAGGTGGAGTGCCGCAGCTGCGGCGATTTCTGTCCCGAGGGCGCCCTGCGCTTTCCCGCCCGGGCCGGCGGCCCGGCCCTGCCGGTATTGCTGGAAGACCGCTGCACCGGCTGCGGCGCTTGCCTGGCGCCCTGCCCGACGGCGGCCATCAGCATCGGCCGTCCGGATTAGCCGGCGAAGCGGTCCAGGCGGCGCCGGTCCCGCTTGGTCGGGCGGCCCCGGCTGTCCTGGCCGGGGGAGGGGGCCAGAGCCCGTTGTTCCTGCTCGGTGGCGCGGCGCGCCACGGATTCCGCACTTTCCTCATACAGCAGCCGGGCTTCCGGCGCCGGCCGCCGCTGGCCGTTGACCGCCAGCACCGTCACTTCCCAGCGTTCCTGACCCGTCCCGATGTCGAGGCGGTCGCCGGCCTTGACCTCCCGGGAGGCCTTCACCGTCTGGCCGTTGAGCTTGACCTTGTTGCCCTCCACCGCGTCCTGGGCCAGGGCCCGGGTCTTGAAGAAGCGGGCGGCCCACAGCCATTTGTCCAGCCGCAGGCGGCCGTCGCGGCTGAGTCCGGGAATGTAGGGCAGGGGGGTGTCGTCGACCATGGGGCGTGGAGAGGCTGAAAGGGTTGGGGTAGAACGCGGCTCGGGGATGCTGGCTGGCGCCAGGCAAGCGGCACCAGCCGCCGGCCGCAGTCTAGCGCGCTCCCCGGTCTATGCCCATCCTGCCGTGGTGCAGGCCGTCCCACCGGCTGTTGGGGCCAGTGTCCCGTCGGGAGTGGACGGCTGTGGATGCCTGGCCTGGAATGCCCGTGCTGCTTGCATCTCCGGGATGGCATTCCGAAGAGTGGCGTCCCTTCTGCCTCTCGGAGGGGCGGGGTGTACCCCTGGTGATGGCCTGGGGGCGGCCCCTATTCCCTTACCGGGCGCTTGCCCAGTTTGCGCTGCAGGGTGCGGCGGTGCATTTTCAGGGCCCGGGCGGTGGCGGAGACGTTGCCGCCGTGTTCCGCCAGCACCTTCTGGATGTGTTCCCATTCGAGCCGGTCCACCGACAGGGGCGAGTCGGCCACCGGCGTGGTGGCGTCGCCGGCGGTGCGCTGCAGGGCGGCGACGATCTCGTCGGCGTCCGCCGGCTTGGCCAGGTAGTGGGTGGCGCCCAGCTTGATGGCCTCCACCGCCGTGGCGATGCTGGCGTAGCCGGTGAGCATGACGATGCGGGTGCCCGCCTCCAGGGCGGCCAGCTTTTCGATCAGCACCAGGCCCGAGTCGCCGGGCATCTTCAGGTCCACCACCGCGTACTCGGGCGGATTGGCGCTGGCCAGGGCGTAGGCGCTCTCGGCGCTGTCCGCCGGCGTCACCAGGTAGCCGCGGCGTTCCAGGGCCCGGGTGAGGACCCGGCGGAAGACTTCGTCGTCGTCCACCAGGAGCAGGGTGGGGCAGTCGTTGTCCGGGCCATCGAGGGCGTCGGTGCTGGCGGGAAGGGTGTCGTTCATGGCCTGTGGCGGTTCAGTGCGGCGAGGGGAAGGGTGATGCGGCAGCAGGCACCGGAGCCTTCCGGGGCCGGCCGGTTGCACAGTTCGAGGCGGCCTCCGAAGCGTTCCAGGGTGGCCCGGGTGAGGAACAGGCCGATGCCGCTGCCGCCGGCCTGGGTCGGGTCGTCCTTGGTGCTGACGAAGGCCTGGCCCAGGCGCGGCGCCAGGGCCGGGTCCAGGCCCGGGCCCCGGTCGAGGAATTCGATGATGCAGTCCTCGCCCTGGCAGCGGCTGCGCACTTCGACCCCTTCGGGGGAGGCGTCGGCGGCGTTGTCCAGGATGTTGATGAGGGCCTGCTCCAGGCTCGGCTCCGCCTGCACCAGAGGCTCGGCGTCACCATCTGCCGACTGGTAGTCCACCCGCACCCGGGGCCGCAGCACGCGCCAGCCGTCGAGCAGTTCGTTGAGCCACTGGCCGAGGGGCTGGGCGGGGGCGGCTTCCTGTCCTTCCCGGGCGGCGCCGGCGGAGGCCAGGACCTGGGTCAGGGTGCGCTTGCACAGGTCCACCTGTTGCCGCAGCAGGGCCAGGTCTTCTCCCAGGGCCGGGGTCTGGCCGTGCTCCAGCTCCAGTTCCCGCAGCACCACGGCCATGGTGGACAGGGGCGTGCCCAGCTTGTGGGCGGCGCCGGCGGCCAGGGTGCCCAGGGCCAGGATCTGCTCGTGGCGCAGGGCCCGCTCCTGCTCCCGCTGGCGGGCCTCGCCCAGCTCCCGTTCCCGCTCCCGCAGGGTGGCGGCCAGGCGGGAAAGGAAGAAGGCAACGATGAGGGCGCTCACCAGAAAGTTGAACCACATGCCCAGCACGTGCAGGGCAAAGCCGCCGCCGTGGCCGGCGTGTTCCGGGGTGACGCCGCTGGCCCGGGCCAGGATTTCGTCCAGCCGGGCCAGGTCGCCCTGGGGCGGCGGCAGCGGCAGGTTGAAGAACATGAGGAAGGTGTAGGCCCCCAGGGTGATGCCGGCCATGGCCCAGATGTAGCGCCCGGGCAGGGTGGCGGCGGCGATGGTGAGGGGCAGCAGGAACAGGGAGACGAAGGGATTGGCCGAGCCGCCGGCGTAATAGAGCAGCAGGGTCAGCACCAGCACGTCGGGCAGGAGCTGGCAGAAATATTCCCGGTCGCCCACGGGCCGGGGGCGGCCTAGGCGCCACTGGGTGTACAGATTGAAGAGGCCCAGGCCGATGCTGGCGGCCGCCATGGGCAGGACTTCCAGGGGAATGCGCAGCCAGCCGGCAGCCAGCACCAGGACCAGGCCCTGGGCCAGGACTTCGATCCGGCGCAGCATGACCAGCCGGGCCAGGGGCTGGCCGGAGGCGACGGATGGGGTGGCGGGCAGGGAGGGGGTGGCGGCAGGCATCGCCGCCATTCTAGCGCCCGCGGGGCGGGGCGAGGGGATGTGGGGTGCCGCTGCGACATTTTGCCGCGGCACCCGCGGGGGTCAGGGCAGGGGGCTTTCCAGGGCGAACAGCTCGGCCACGGTCTCGCGGCGGCGCACCAGGTGCACCTGGTCTCCGTCCACCATGACCTCGGCCGCCCGGGGGCGGGTGTTGTAGTTGGAGCTCATGGAGAAACCGTAGGCGCCGGCGGACATCACCGCCAGCAGGTCGCCCGGCACCACCGCCAGTTCCCGCCCGTGGCCGAGGAAGTCGCCGGATTCGCAGATGGGGCCGACGATGGAGTAGCTGGCCTTGGCGGCATTGCCCGGAGCCACTTCGACGATGTCGTGGTAGGCATCGTAAAGGGCGGGGCGCATCAGGTCGTTCATGGCCGCATCCACGATGGCGAAGTTCTTTTCCTCGCCCGGCTTCAGGTATTCGATCTTGGTCAGCAGCAGGCCGGCATTACCCACCAGACGGCGGCCCGGCTCCAGGATGACCTGCAGGCCGCGTCCTTCCAGCTTCTGCAGCAGGGGGGTGAGGTAATCGGCCACCCGGGGCGGCGCTTCGTCCAGGTAACGGATGCCGAGGCCGCCGCCCAGGTCGATGTGGTGCAGGCGGATGCCGGCTGCGGCCAGCTGGTCCACCAGGGCCAGCACCTTGTCCAGGGCTTCGGCAAAGGGGGCGGCGTCGAGCAGCTGGGAGCCGATGTGGCAGTCGATGCCGGTGACCTCGATGCCGGGCAGGCTGGCGGCGCGGCGGTAGAGGGCCAGGGCATCCTCGTAGGCGACGCCGAACTTGTTCTGCTTGAGGCCGGTGGAAATATAGGGGTGGGTCTTGGCATCCACATTGGGATTGACCCGCAGGCTCAGGGGGGCCTTCTTGCCCAGGCGCACGGCGACGGCGTTGAGGCGGTCCAGCTCGGGCACGGACTCGACGTTGAAGCAGCGGATGCCCACTTCCAGGGCCCGGGCCATTTCCGCTTCGGTCTTGCCGACGCCGGAGAAGACCACCTTGCCGGCCTCGGCGCCGGCCGCCAGGACCCGTTCCAGTTCGCCGCCGGAAACGATGTCGAAACCGGCGCCAAGGCGGGCGAAGAGGCTGAGAATGCCCAGGTTGGAGTTGGCCTTGACGGCGTAGCAGACCAGGCCGCCGGCACCGGCGGGATGGGCGGCCAGGGCATCGCGGAACTCGCCGTAGGCGGCTTCCAGGGCGGCCCGGGAATAGACGTAGGTGGGCGTGCCGAACTGGGCGGCGATGCTGCTCAGGGCAACGGCTTCGGCGTGCAGGACGCCATTTTTGCGGGAGAAGAAGTTCATTGCGGCTGTATCTGGGAAGGGGAGGGGGACTGCATGTTAGGATTGGCGCCGGTGTTCGGTGCCGGCCGGGCCTGCCCGTCGGCAGACGGCGGATAGACCAGGGGGCCCTTGCTGCCGCAGGCGGTCAGCGTCAGGGCCAGCAGGCCGGCAATCAGATAACGTGGGTGCATGGCTTACGGCTCACTTGGAATTCGGGCGCAAGGAGAGGACCCCAGGAGGCCGCCCTTGTCGTGACCGGTCATGGTAGCACAGGGCCCAAACCCTTGCCTTCACAGCAGAATGGATCGGAAATGGAAGAAAGCGAATTCAACGCCCTGGCGGAAAAAACCCTGGCGGCCATCGAGGCCGGCCTGGAAAACAGCGGGGCTGACGTGGATTTCGAACTGGGTGCCGGCGGCGTGCTCGAAGTGGAGTTTGCCGACGGTTCCAAGATGATCATCAACCGTCATGGCGCCGCCCGGGAAATCTGGGTGGCAGCCCGCTCCGGCGGCTTCCACTTCCGCCCCGACAACGGCAGCTGGATCGACACCCGGGATGGGAGCGAACTCTTTGCCAAGCTGGAACGCCTGCTTGCCGAGCAGGCCGGGGAGCCGGTACCCCTGCGCTGAGCGCCAGGCGGCGTGGCCGCCTGAGAGGGGCCCGTCCCGTCAGAAGGTCAGGACCTTGTCCGCCTCCAGGGTCCATTGGGCCAGTTCCGGCAGGGTGCCGATGGCGGTGCCGGCGATCAGGGGCAGTTCATGCACGCCCCGGGCCTGGGCGCAGGTCCGGCACAGCTTCACCGGCACGCCCTGGGCCACCAGGGCCTCGATCATCTCCCGCAGGCCGCCGCCGGCGGCCGCATCCACCTGATTGGCCAGACCGGCCACCACCGCATCGGACATGAGAAAGAGACGCACCGCCGGCCGGGCTTCGTTGCCGGCCAGGGCCGTGGCCAGGCGCAGGGCGGAGAGCACCCGCTCGCTGCCGTAGGGCGGCGCGTGCACGATGATGAGTACGTTCTGCATGGCGGTTCCCGCTCAATCCACCGGCTTGCTGCCGTCATCCTTGGGTTCGGGCGGCACTTCGGCGGGTACGTTTTCGCTATAGAAGAACTCCTTGGCGGTGCCGGTCTTGGAGCGTTCGCTCGGCACATCCACGGATACCAGGCCTTCGGGCGCCGGCTGGAAGCTCTCCGGCACGTCCTTGAGGGCCGTGTGCATGTAATTGATCCAGATGGGCAGGGACACCAGGCCGCCGGTCTCGCCGCTGCCCAGCTTCTTCGGCTGGTCGAAACCGACCCAGGCGCAGCCCACCACGGTGGCCTGGTAGCCGCAGAACCAGGCGTCAATGTAGTCGTTGGTGGTGCCGGTCTTGCCGGCCAGGTCGCGGCGCTTGAGCTGCACCGAGGCCTTGGCGGCGGTGCCGAAGATGGCCACGTCGCGCAGCATGGAATCCATCAGGTAGGCATTGCGCGGGTCGATGGCCCGGTTGCCTTCGTCGCCCACCGGCACCGGCTGGGCCTGGGCCAGGATGTTGCCCTTGTCGTCCCGGATGTCCCGCACCACGTAGGGCTGGATGCGGTAGCCGCCATTGGCGAAGACGGCGTAGGCGCTGACCATCTGCCAGGGTGTGACGGAGCCGGCGCCCAGGGCCATGGTCAGGTAGGGCGGGTGCTTCTCGGCGTCGAAACCGAAGCGGGTGGCGTAGTCCTGGGCGTACTGGGTGCCGATGGCCTGCAGCACGCGGATGGAGACCATGTTCTTGGACTTGGCCAGGGCCGTGCGCAGCTTCATCGGGCCTTCATATTTGCCGTCGTAGTTATGCGGCTCCCACGGGGTGCTGCCGGTGGCGCTGGCGGGAATGACGATGGGCGAATCCTGGACAATGGTGGCCGGGGTGTAGCCTTTCTCCAGGGCTGCCGAGTAGATGAAGGGCTTGAAGCTGGAGCCGGGCTGGCGCCAGGCCTGGGTGACGTGGTTGTACTTGTTGCGGCTGAAGTCGAAGCCGCCCACCAGGGCGCGGATGGCGCCGTCCCGGGGGTCGGTGGCGACGAAGGCCGATTCCACTTCCGGCAGCTGGCTGATCTGCCAGTTGCCCTTGTCGTCCTTCTGCAGGCGGATGATGGCGCCCCGCTTCAGGCGCTTGTTGGGGGGCGCCTTGTCATCCAGCATGCGGGCGGCGAACTTGAGGGAGTCGCCGGAGAGCACCACCAGCTCGCCTCCCCGCTTGTAGGCCTTGACGGTCTTGGTGTCGGCCTGCAGCACGATGGCGGCCTGCAGGTCGCCCACGTCATTATGGTCGGAGAGCAGGTCTTCCAGGTATTCATCCTGGTCGGTCTGCACTTCCTTCATGTCGGCGTAGGCTTCCGCCCCCCGGTAGCCGTGGCGCCGGTCGTAGTCCATGACCCCCTTGCGCAGGGACTGGTAGGCGGCTTCCTGGTCGGCCTTGAGGATGGTGGTGTACACCCGCAGGCCGCGGGTATAGACGTCGTCGGGGAAGCGTTCGGCGGCGATCTGGCGGGCCATTTCGGCCACGTAGTCGGCGTGCACCGAGAACTCGTTGGCATCCCGCTTCACCACCAGGGTCTGCTTCAGGGCTTCCTCGTGCTGCTTGTCGTCGATGAAATGCAGTTCGTGCATGCGCCGCAATACATATTGCTGGCGCAGGCGGGCCCGCTTGGGATTGACCACCGGGTTGAAGGAGGAGGGGGCCTTGGGCAGGCCGGCCAGCATGGCCGCCTCGGCCACGGTGATGTCGTTGAGGGACTTGCCGAAATAGATCTGGGCGGCGGCGGCAAAGCCGTAGGCCCGTTGGCCCAGGTAAATCTGGTTGATGTAGAGCTGGAGGATCTCGTCCTTGCTGAGGTTGTGCTCGATCTTGAAGGAGAGCAGGGCCTCATAGAACTTGCGGGACAGGGTCTTCTCGCTGGAGAGGAAGAAGTTGCGCGCCACCTGCATGGTGATGGTGGAAGCCCCCTGGCGCTTGCCGCCGCCGGAAAGGTTGGCCACCGCCGCCCGCAACACCCCCAGGGTGTCCACGCCACCGTGCTGGTAGAAGCGCTCGTCCTCGGCCGCCAGGATGGCGTGCTTCATCACCGAGGGCACGTCCTGGATGCGCACCAGGGCCCGGCGCTCCTCGCCGAATTCGCCGATCAGGGCGCCGTCACTCGAGTAAACACGTAAGGGAATCTTCGGCCGGTAATCGGTGAGGACTTCCAGGGAAGGCAGGTTGGGATAGGCCAGGATCAGCACCATACCCGCCAGGGCGGCACCGATGACGGCGAGTCCGGCGACGATGAAGATGGGATAGAGAATCCAGCGCAGGGCCGGGGGGAGGGAGGGCAGGGCAGGCAAAGGGGCAGACCTGTAACGACGGGAAACGCGGATTATACGCCGGCCCTTTTGCCGGGGTTAATTCGCTTTACATGCTCTATAGTTGCTGCTAGCATCTAAAGTAAATTATCTGTATTGTCCCTAACTATATATATTTAAAGGGACTTTTTTGGGGAGTCCGGTTTGCAGCTCGACCTCTCGATATTCAATCCGAAGGCCAAGCCCTTGATCGGTCTGGACATAAGTTCGTCCGCCGTCAAGATGGTCGAGCTTTCCGGTAATGCCAAGGATGGTTTCCGCGTCGAGCGATATACCATCGAAGTGCTGTCCCGGGACGTCATTGCGGATGGCAATATCGTCAATCTGGAAGCCGCGGCGGAATCCGTCAAGCGGGCGTGGAAACGCATGGGTACTTCCACCCGTCAGGTAGCCATGGCCTTGCCGGCCGCGGCCGTCATCACCAAGAAGATCATCGTTCCGGCCGGGCAGCGGGAAGAAGAACTGGAAGTACTCGTCGAATCCGAGGCCAACCAGTACATCCCCTTCGCCCTGGAGGAAGTGAACCTGGACTTCCAGGTTATCGGTCCCGCCCCGTCCTCGCCGGATGAGGTGGAAGTGCTGATTGCCGCCTCCCGCAAGGAAAAGGTGGAAGACCGGGTGGCCGTGGCCGAAGCTGCCGGGCTCAAGGCGGCAGTCATGGACGTGGAGTCCTATGCTGCCCTCGCCGCCTTCGAACTGATCGAGCGCCAGTTGCCGGACCAGGGAAAGAACCAGGTGGTGGCGATTGTGGATATCGGCGCCAACGTCACCAACCTGACCGTGATGCGTAATGGCCAGCAGGTCTATGCTCGGGAGCAGGCCTTCGGCGGCGCCCAGCTGACCCAGGACATCGTCCGCCAGTACGGCATGAGCTTCGAAGAGGCCGATGCAGCCAAACGCAACGGTGGCCTGCCGGAGAACTACGAAGCCGAACTGTTGCGTCCCTTCATGGAAAGCCTGGCGCTGGAAGTCTCCCGGGCCTTGCAGTTCTTCTTTACTTCCACCCAGTACAATCAGGTCAATCATCTGGTCCTGGCTGGTGGATGTGCAGCCATTCCCGGGCTGGACGAAGTGGTGGCCACTCGGACCCAGGTCAATTGCCTGGTCGCCAATCCCTTCGCCGGCATGTCCGTCTCGGACCGCGTCCGGCCGCGCAACCTGGTCAATGATGCCTCTTCGCTAATGGTGGCTTGTGGCTTGGCCTTGCGGAGGTTTGAAGAATGATTCGAATAAATCTTCTTCCTCACCGCGAGGAAAAGCGCAAGGCGCGGCGGCAGCAGTTTTATGCTTTGGCGGGGCTAATCTCCGTTTTGGCATGTCTCATTATTTTCCTTGGTTATACCGTGATTGGTGGTTATATCAGCGTTCAAGAAGAAAAAAATGCCTTCCTGAAAAAGGAAATTGCCAGCCTGGACAAGGATATTGATCTAATCAAGGGGTTGCGTGAGAAAACCCAGGCCTTGCTGGCGCGCAAGCAGGTTATCGAGTCCCTGCAGCGCGATCGTGCCGAGGCAGTTCGGCTTCTTTCCGAGTTGGCGATTCAGGTACCTGAGGGGGTTTATCTGAAGTCGATCAAGCAGGAGGGGGGGCAGGTAACCCTCACTGGGTTGGCCCAGTCCAATGCTCGAGTCTCGACGTTGATGCGTAACGTGGAAGCTTCCCAATGGATGGAGAAGCCCAATCTGATTGAAATCAAGTCGGTAGATGTGGCGCGTCGGCGTTTGAGCGAGTTCAGCATGACCTTGACGTTGACGCGAGAGTCTTCGGATACGGCCAAGGAGAAAAAATGAATAAGCCAAAAATCTCTTTGCCAGCGCTGAACTTTGAAAAAATCGCACAGGATTTTCGTAACCTTAACCCCAATGATATTGGAGCCTGGCCGGCTGTCCCAAGGTTTGCCGTGCTGATTGGACTTTTTGTTGGCCTGTTGGTTGCAGGTTACGTGGTCGTCTGGAGTGAGCAGTATGGTGTGCTCGATGGCCGGCGAGAGGAAGAGCTGAAGCTCAAGGACGAATATGTCAGCAAAAAGCGCCAGACAATCAACTTGAGCCTTTATGAGCAGCAGCTCAATGAAATTGACCGCTCGTTCGGCGCATTGCTGAAACAACTGCCAAACAAGGCAGAAGTTGAATCCCTTCTCGTGGAAATCAATCAGTCCGGTTTGGGGCGGGGGCTTTCCTTTGAGTTATTCAAGCCTGGTCAGGAGGCGCTTAAGGAATTTTATGCGGAGCTTCCTGTTTCCGTAAAATTGACCGGGAATTACCACGATTTGGGTGCTTTTGCCGAGGATATTGGCAGGTTGCCTCGTATCGTTACGCTCAACAACATCGCAATCGCCCCTCAAAAAGATGGCAGCCTCAGCATGGAGGCTATTGCCAAAACCTTCCGTTATCTGGATGAAGAAGAGGTCGCCAAGCAGAAGAAGGCGGCACAAGAAGCTGCGAAGAAAGCTGCGGGAGGCAAAAAATGAGTAACCGTCGTCTAGCGATCGGTGCAAGTGTGCTCGTTTTGGCTCTTGGCGGATGCGGGGATGGTGAGCACGAGGACTTGAAGCAGTGGATGCAAGAATCCACCAAGGATCTGAAAGGGCGAGTGGCCCCTCTTCCTGAGATGAAGCCTTATGAAGCCGTTGCTTACGATGCCGCCGGCAATATTGATCCATTTAAGGCAGCCAAGCTGAACCCGGCCAACAAAGCGGGCGGAGGTGGGCTGCTGCCGGACTTCAATCGCCCGAAGGAGGCCTTGGAAGCTTATCCGCTTGAATCACTGAAGTATGTGGGCTTCCTCTATCGGGGAAAGCTGGCAAATGGGATTGTTCTGGCTGACAGTTCGCTGCACCAGGTAAAGATCGGGAATTACATGGGCCAGAACTTTGGGATTATTACCAATATTGATGAAACGCAGATTGTTTTGCGTGAGTTGGTTCAGGAAAGTTCTGGTGATTGGGTGGAGCGTGTCAGCTCGCTACAACTCCAGGAAACGGGGGACGGAAAATGAAGTTTTATAAACAGATCCTGAAGGTTGCATCCCTGCTGGGATTGCTATCCTTCTCCGCCTATGGGGTGGCTCAATCCAACGCGATTGAAGCGATTAATGTAGCAACCCAGGGCGACTCCGTAACGCTCAAGGTGTCTTTAAAAAATCCGCTGGCTGCTATCCCTGCCAGTTTCAGTGTTGCCAGCCCGGCGCGCGTGGCTTTGGATTTCCCGGATACGGAAAACAGCCTCGGTAAAAATGCCGAGCAGTTGTCCAGCGGTGGTATTCGTGGCTATAACGTTGTTCAGTCCGATAAGCGGACCCGGTTGGTTCTGAACCTGAATCAGCCCATGGCCTACGAAACGCGCCTAGAAGGCAATCAGGTTTACGTCACGCTGACGAAAGTGACCGGGGCGATTGTGGCTGACAACAAGGTCAGTCAGTTTGCCGAGTCAAAGTACGCGGCGACTACCCACGCAATCCGCTCGATTAATTTTAGGAGAGGGGCGGGCGGGGAAGGGCGGGTGGTCATTGATCTCAGTGATGCCAATGTTGGCGTGGATGTACGCCAGCAAGGGGAGCAGGTAATTGTCGAGTTCCAGAAGGCAACTCTGCCGCCACACATGGCCCAGAAGATCGATGTGACCGATTTTTCCACGCCTGTAACCAGTGTCACGGCAATGCCGCAGGCCGGCAATGCTCGGGTTGCAATTTCGGCGAAGGGGCTCTGGGAACATCAGGCCTACCAGGCTGAAAATCAGTTTGTCATTGAGGTTAAGGCCGTTTCTGAAGATCCGAACAAACTGGCCCGTTCCGGCGGCCCGCATGAGTATGGTGGTGACAAGATATCCCTCAATATCCAGAACACCCCGGTAAAACAGTTGCTGCAGACGCTGGGTGAGGAATTTGGCTACAACGTCGTGATGTCGGATACCGTGTCCGGCTCGATCAGCCTGCGCCTGCAAAATGTTCCGTGGGATCAGGCGTTTGACCTGATTCTGGAGCGAGGTGGATTGGATAAGCGTCGGCGGGGAACTGTTCTGCTCATTGCCCCGAAAGACGAGTTGTTGAAGAAGGAAGAGCTGGAACTTCAGGCCAAGCAGCAGATCAGTGATGTTGAGCCGTTGAAGACAGAAACCTTTCAATTGAACTATCAACGGGCAGAGGCTTTCCATAAGGTCCTGACCGATGAAAAGCAACGGATTCTATCCAAGCGCGGTAGCGCGGTGATGGACCCAAGAACCAATACTTTGTTCATTCAGGACACTCCCACCCGGCTTGAGGAACTGCGCAAAATCATTGCGAAAACCGACGTGCCGGTACGGCAGGTTTTGATCGAGGCCCGAATCGTCGAGGCGACAGACAACTTCAGTAAGAACCTCGGCGTTCGACTTGGTTTTAATGACATCAGCAATCCAGCCAATGGAACGGGGCGTCTGCAAAGTCGGATTGGCGGCAGCATGCTGGATCAGGCGCGGGAGACCTATCAGAACGTAATTAGCCGTACCATTGATGCGACAACGGGTATTGAAACGATCACGCGGCCAGCGAAGGTCATGCTGGATAATTCGGCCACCTACAATAATTCTGCGACTAGCGTTAATTTGCCTGCCAGTGCGATCAAGGGTTCCCAAGCCGGAGCTTTCTCGCTGGTCCTTTTTAATCCTAGTGCCACCCGCTTCCTCAACTTGGAGCTGTCGGCCTTGGAAGTGGATGGCAAAGGGAAGGTGGTTTCCAGCCCTCGTGTCATGACCTCGGATCAGGCAGAGGCCATCATTGAGCAGGGTATTGAAATTCCCTACCAGCAGGCTACCAGTTCCGGGGCCACCGCCGTGATGTTCAAGAAGGCGAATCTGTCCCTGAAGGTGAAGCCCCAGATTACGCCTGATGGCCGGGTCATCATGTCTCTGGATATCAACAAGGATGTTCCCGATACCACCATTGCCAGCAATGTGATCGCCATCAAGACCAAGCACATCAAGACCGACATCCTGGTGGAGAACGGCGGGACGGTTGTGATCGGTGGTATTTACGAAGAAACCGAGAATCAGGCTACCAGTCGTATCCCGTTCCTGGGTGACCTGCCTTATGTCGGCTTCCTGTTCCGCAATACTCGGACGGATCGAGACAAGGTGGAGTTGCTCATTTTCATCACGCCGAAAATTGTCTCTGGCGACTTGGCTTTGCGTTAAAGCTCGTCGGCGGCCGTCTGGTGATGGCCGCCGCTTCGGGGTGCGCTGAAATGGCAACCTGCTGGGCAGGGGAGCGCTGAGTGGACGAGCAAAAGAAAATGGCCCGCAATGCGGGCCATTTTCTTTGGTGTTTGGTGGTGATGGGCAGAATCGAACTGCCGACCTATGGGTTATGAATCCATCGCTCTAACCGTCTGAGCTACATCACCATATTGTTTGGCGGCCGCGTGCGACCCCAATCCAAGGTGCGCGATTCTATCTTTCAGGGCGCTCCAGGTCAACTATCCAGCGTCGTGCCGCTTTGGGGGGCGTTTGGATTCCGGCCTGACAAGGCGGGTGGTTTTCGTGCTGTATAATAATCCGATGAATTTACGAAGATTTCTGTTGCTCTTGTCGTTGCTGTCCGCCATGGCGGTGCAGGCGCAGGGTGAAATCATGCGAGCCATTCCTGATGGGGCGTCGTTTGGCGAACTCAAGGGAGTGAGCAATGGTCAGATTGCCATTGGCGCTTATCTGTATCGGCTGGCGCCAGGGGCGCAGATTCGCGGAACAGACAATCTGATCCGGATGCCCGATGTACTGGCATCCGTTAGCGGTGGGGTGCCCGTGCGGTATCAGGTGGATGTAAATGGCGATGTGATCCGCGTTTGGATCCTGTCTGCGGCTGAATATGCGAACCTGAATCCCCGGAAAATTCCGGCCCAACCGCTGCCATTGCCCACTTTGCCTGCCATGGGCACTGCCGGCGCTGCGGCAGCCTCTTCCAACTGATGCAGCTTCCGGCCTTCCGGCCTTCATCACCTATACGTAGCGATCCCGTGTCCAAAAAGCTTTACATCAAAACCTTCGGCTGCCAGATGAACGAGTACGACTCGGACAAGATGGCCGATGTGCTGAACCAGTCCGAACCCCTGGAAAAGACCGACAACCCCGAAGAGGCTGACATCATTCTCTTCAACACCTGTTCCGTGCGGGAAAAGGCCCAGGAGAAGGTTTTCCACGACCTGGGCCGGGTCAAGCACCTGAAGAAGCTCAATCCCAACCTGGTGATCGGCGTTGGTGGCTGTGTGGCCAGCCAGGAAGGTGCCGCCATTGTGGCCCGGGCGCCTTATGTGGACGTGGTCTTCGGTCCCCAGACCCTGCACCGCCTGCCCCAGCTGATTGCCGAGCGGAAGAGCCAGGGCAAGGCGGCGGTGGATGTGTCCTTCCCGGAAATCGAGAAGTTCGACGCCCTGCCCCCGGCCAAGGTGGAAGGTGCCACCGCCTTCGTTTCCATCATGGAAGGCTGTTCCAAGTTCTGCACCTTCTGCATCGTCCCCTATACCCGGGGCGCCGAGGTGTCCCGCCCCTTTGAGGACATCCTCACCGAAGTGGCCGGCCTGGCCCAGCAAGGGGTGAAGGAAGTGACCCTGCTGGGACAGAACGTCAATGCCTACCGGGGCGAGTTCGGCGGCGAGGTCGCCGACCTGGCCATGCTCATCGAGTACATCGCCGAGATGCCCGGCATCGAACGCATCCGCTACACCACTTCGCACCCGCGGGAAATGACCCAGCGTCTGATCGACACCTACGCCAAGGTGCCCAAGCTGGTCTCCCATCTGCACCTGCCGGTGCAGGCCGGCGCCGACCGGGTGCTGGCGGTGATGAAGCGCGGTTATACCGCCATCGAATACAAGAGCATCATCCGCAAGCTGCGGGTGGCGCGGCCCGACATTTCCCTCAGCTCCGACTTCATCGTCGGCTTCCCCGGCGAGACCGAGGAGGATTTCGAGAAGACCATGAAACTGATCGAGGACGTGGGCTTCGACACCTCCTTTAGTTTCGTCTACAGCCCCCGCCCCGGGACCCCGGCGGTGGAACTGGAAGATGACACGCCCCAGGATGTGAAGCTGGCCCGCCTCGCTCGTCTGCAAAAGCGCATCGAGGAGCAGGCCATGGCCATTTCCCAGGCCATGGTCGGCACGGTGCAGCGGGTGCTGGTGGAAGGCACGTCGAAGAAGGATGCCAACGAGCTGGCCGGCCGCACGGACAACAACCGGGTGGTCAATTTCGTCGGCAATCCCCGCCTCATCAACCACTTCGTGGACGTCACCATCACTTCGGCCCTGCCCCATTCCCTGCGGGGTGAGATCGTCACCCGGGAAGGCGTGGTCGCCTGATGGGTGCGAGCAAAACCCGGCCCTTGGAGCTGTTCCTGTCCCCGGTGGACAACCAGTACCTGGCCAACCTGTGCGGCGCCCTGGACGAGAACCTGCGGCAGATCGAGACGGCCCTGGATGTGACCATCACCCGCCGCGGCGAGCGTTTCACCTTCCACGGTTCCGTCGCCCAGGCCCGCCGTGCCTCCGACGCCATCAGCCGCTTCTACGCCAAGGCCAGGGAGCCCCTGTCGGTGGACGACATCCAGCTGGGGCTTATCGAACTGCTGAACCAGCCGGCCCGGGCCGGTTCCGCCGGCATCGACCCCACCTCGCCGGCCCTGATCACGCGCAAGAGCGAACTGCACGGCCGCACGCCGCGCCAGATCGAATACCTGAAGCACATTCAGGATCACGACATTACCTTCGGCATCGGCCCCGCCGGCACCGGCAAGACCTATCTGGCCGTGGCCAGCGCCGTGGATGCCTTCGAGCGGGACCAGGTGGAGCGCATCGTCCTCACCCGGCCGGCAGTGGAGGCCGGTGAGCGCCTCGGCTTCCTGCCCGGCGACCTGGCCCAGAAGGTGGATCCCTACCTGCGTCCCCTCTACGATGCCCTCTACGACCTGATGGGCTTCGACAAGGTGACCAAACTCTACGAAAAGGGCGCCATCGAGATCGCCCCCCTGGCCTTCATGCGCGGGCGCACCCTCAACCACGCCTTCATCATCCTCGATGAGGCCCAGAACACCACGCCGGAACAGATGAAGATGTTCCTCACCCGCATCGGCATCGGCGCCAAGGCCGTGGTCACCGGCGATCTGACCCAGGTGGACCTGCCCCGGGGCCACCAGAGCGGTCTCCGTGAAGCGGCCCAGATCCTGCGCGAAGTGCGGGGCATCGCCTTCACCGAATTCCTCAAGGAAGACGTGGTGCGCCACCCCCTGGTGGCCCGCATCGTCTCCGCCTACGAAGAACACGGACGCAAGCCATGAACCAGCCCAGCCGCCGCCTCAACCTCTCGGTGCAATACGCCTGTAACCGGGAAGGCCTACCCTGCCGCGACGATTTCCGTGCCTGGGCCCGCGCCGCCCTCAGCGTGGACGGCATGAAGGGCGGCCAGGTCACCATCCGCCTGGTGGAAGCCGACGAAGGCCAGGAGCTGAACCGGGACTACCGGGGCAAGGACTACGCCACCAACGTCCTCTCCTTCCCCTACGAATACGAGCCCGTCGTCATGGGCGACCTGGTCATCTGCCATGCCGTGGTGGCCCGGGAAGCAGCCGAGCAGGGCAAGCCCCTGGCGGCTCACTACGCCCACCTGGTGGTGCATGGTATGCTGCACCTGCAAGGTTACGACCACGAAGAAGAAGCGGCGGCCGAGCACATGGAGGCCCGGGAACGCGACATCCTGGCCGGCCTCGGCTACCCCGATCCCTACGCCGCCTGAGCGGCACCGGTGGGACGCCCAGGTTCCCCATCCCCAATTTCCGTTGCCTAACCCCGCCCATGGACCCTTCCCCTAGTTCGCCCAAACCGACCCTGCTCGAACGCCTTTCCTCCCTCCTCCTGCGCGAGCCCGAGGATCGGGAGCAACTCCTCGCCCTGCTGCATTCCGCCTTCGAGCGCGACCTGCTCGACGCCGACGCCCTGACCATCATCGAAGGGGCCATGGCCGCCTCCGAAACCTCCGTCCGCGACGTCATGGTGCCCCGGGCCCAGATGGACGTGATCGACATCGACTCCTCCCTGGACCAGCTCATCCCCACGGTGATCGAGACCGCCCACTCCCGCTTCCCGGTGGTTGGCGAGAGCAAGGACGACGTGCTGGGCATCCTCCTGGCCAAGGACCTGCTGCGCTCCATCATCGAGCGGGACTTCAGCCTGCGCAACTGGCTGCGCCCCGCCGTCTTCATCCCCGAATCCAAGCGTCTCAACGTGCTGCTGCGGGAGTTCCGCGTCAGCCGCAACCACATGGCCATCGTGGTGGACGAGTTCGGCGGCGTCGCCGGCCTGGTGACCATCGAGGACGTGCTGGAGCAGATCGTCGGCGAAATCGAGGACGAATACGACTTCGACGAGACGGTGGATAACATCCAGCTGGACCAGTCCGGCCGCTACCGGGTCAAGGCCCAGACCGAGATCGCCAGCTTCAACCACGCCTTCGGCACCACTTTCCCCGACGACGATTTCGACACCGTCGGCGGCATGCTGCTGCACCACCTGGGCCGGGTGCCCAAGCGCAACGAAGTGGTGGAGGTGGGCCACGTCCGCTTCCAGGTCCTGCGGGCCGACAGCCGGCGCCTGTATACCCTGCTGGTGGATACGCCCCGCACCATCGGCGATACCGAATAAGGTGGGAATCGCCGCTTTTCTCTCCGTAGTACGCAGCGACGGGCGGGCCCGTCTGCTGGCGGCCGGCGCCGGCCTGCTGGGGGTGGGCGCCTTCGCTCCCTTCGCTGTCTTCTGGCTGGCCTGGCTCAGCTGGGGCGCCCTGTTCCTCCTGGTGAGCCGGGCGCCGTCGCCCCGGGCGGCGGCCTGGCGCGGTTTCGCCTTCGGCCTGGCCCAATTCCTCGGCGGCGTCTCCTGGGTTTATGTCAGCCTCCACGACGTCGGCGGCATGCCCCTGCCGGTGGCCGCCCTGGCCACCCTGGCCCTGTGCGCCTACATGGCCCTCTATCCGATGGCGGCGGCCTGGAGCGCCCGCCGGCTGGATTTCTCCGACAAGGCATCCTGGAGAAGCGCATGCCTGTTCGCTGCCAGCTGGGTGCTGGCCGAGTGGGCCCGCGGCTGGGTGCTCACCGGTTTTCCCTGGCTGGCCCTGGGCTACTCCCAGTCGCCGCCGTCGCCCCTGGCTGGCCTGGCGCCGCTGCTCGGCGTGTATGGCGTGTCCCTGGCCTCCGCCCTGCTGGGCGCCTGGGGCGCCCTGGCGGTGGTGGGGCGCCAGCGTCTGCCTGGGCTGCTGGTCTTGCTGCTGCTCGGCCTCGGCGCCGGGCTGGGGCTGGTGCAATGGACTGCGCCGGTGGGCGAGCCGCTGCGGGTGGCCCTGCTCCAGGGCAACATTCCCCAGGATCTGAAATGGCAGCCGGAGCGCTTTCTCGATTCCCTCACCACCTACGTCGGCCTGGCCCGGGACAATCCGGCGGACCTGACGGTGCTGCCGGAAACCGCCGTGCCGGCCCTCTACGACCAGCTGCCCCCCGAGTTCATCGCCGACCTCAAGGCCCTGGCCGCCCGCCGCGGCGGCGACCTGTTGCTGGGGGTGCCGGTGGCCGACGAGAGCAGCGGTGAGCGGCGCTACTACAACAGCGCCATCGGCTTCGGCGCCAGTCCCCAGCAGTCCTACAGCAAGGCCCACCTGGTGCCCTTCGGCGAATTCGTGCCGCCAGGCTTCCGCTGGTTCCTCGATCTCATGCACATGCCCATGTCGGACTTTTCCTCCGGCGGCGGCCAACAGCCGACCCTGGCCCTGGCCGGCCAGCAGATCGCTCCCAACATCTGCTACGAAGACGTCTTCGGCGGCGAGATCATCCATGCCCTGCCCCGGGCCACCCTGCTGGTCAATCTCTCCAACACCGCCTGGTTCGGCCATTCCCTGGCCCAGCCCCAGCATCTGCAGATCGCCCAGCTGCGGGCCCTGGAGACCGGTCGACCCATGCTGCGCGCCACCAACACGGGCATGACCGCCGTGGTGGCCCCGGATGGGCGGGTCCAGGCCGTGCTGCCGCCCTTCACCCGAGGCGCCCTGGTGGCCGAGGTGCGGGGTTACCAGGGGCTGACGCCCTTTGCCCGCACCGGCAATACGGTGGCCCTGTTTCTGGCGACCCTTCTCCTGGCTGCAGGTGCTTTGGCACGGCGGCGGGAAACCCAGTAAAATCCAACGTTTCCGACAAATTTCCAACGCTTTTTGGCGAACCCCATACCCATGCCTACCTTTCAGGAAGTGATCCTGCGTCTGCAGGACTACTGGAGCAAACAGGGCTGTGCCCTCCTGCAACCCTACGACATGGAAGTCGGCGCCGGCACCAGCCACACCGCCACCTTCCTGCGGGCCATCGGCCCCGAGCCCTGGAAGGCCGCCTACGTGCAGCCCTCCCGCCGGCCCAAGGACGGCCGCTACGGCGAAAACCCCAACCGCATGCAGCACTACTACCAGTTCCAGGTGGTGCTCAAGCCCGCTCCCGACAACATCCTGGAGCTGTACCTGGGCTCCCTGGAAGCCCTCGGCTTCGACCTGAAGAAGAACGACGTGCGCTTCGTCGAGGACGACTGGGAAAACCCCACCCTGGGCGCCTGGGGCCTGGGCTGGGAAGTGTGGATGAACGGCATGGAAGTGACCCAGTTCACCTACTTCCAGCAGGTCGGCGGCATCGACTGCAAGCCCATCACCGGCGAGATCACCTACGGCCTGGAGCGCCTGGCCATGTACCTGCAGGGCGTGGAAAACGTCTATGACCTGAAGTGGACCGAAGGCCTCACCTACGGCGACGTGTACCACCAGAACGAGGTGGAGCAATCCACCTACAACTTCGAGCACAGCGACGCCGACTTCCTGTTCACCGCCTTCGGTGCCCACGAGAAGCAGGCCCAGCACCTGATGCAGGCCCAGCTGGCCCTGCCGGCCTACGAGCAGGTGCTCAAGGCCGCCCACACCTTCAATCTGCTGGATGCCCGGGGCGCCATTTCCGTCACCGAGCGGGCCGCCTACATCGGCCGCATCCGCAACCTGGCCCGCAGCGTCGCCCAGTCCTACCTGGATTCCCGCGCCCGCCTGGGCTTCCCCATGGCGCCCAAGGAATGGTCCGCCGAAGTGCTGGCCAAGCTTGAAGAACAGAACGCCAAGAAAGTCGCCTGATCATGTCCGCCAAGAATCTGCTCGTTGAACTGTTCGTCGAGGAACTGCCGCCCAAGGCCCTGAAGAAGCTGGGCGAAGTCTTCGCCCAGACCCTGGCCCAGTCCCTCAAGACCCAGGGCCTGGCGCCCGAAGCCGCCGCCGTCATCGCCTACGCCTCGCCCCGCCGTCTGGCCGCCCATATGACCGACGTGCTGGCCGTGGCCGCCGACAAGCCCGTGGTGCAGAAGCTGATGCCCGTGGCCGTGGGCCTGGACGCCGCCGGCAATGCCACCCCGGCCCTGCTGAAGAAGCTTGCCGCCCTGGGTGCTGACGCCTCCGTCGTCCCCAGCCTGCGCCGCGAGAACGACGGCAAGGCCGAAGTGCTGTTCTACGACAGCCTGGCCAAGGGTGCCGCCCTGGCCGAAGGCCTGCAGAAGGCCCTGGAAGCGGCCCTGGCCGCCCTGCCCATTCCCAAGGTGATGAGCTACCAGCTGCAGGACGGCTGGACCAGCGTCAATTTCGTGCGTCCCGCCCACCGCCTGGTGGCCCTGCACGGCAGCGAGGTGGTGCCCCTTGCCATCCTCGGCCTGACCTCCGGCAACACCACCCTGGGCCACCGTTTTGAAGCGGCCAAGGAAGTGGTGACCTTCGCCGACGCCGACAGCTATGCCGATACCCTGAAGCGGGACGGCGCCGTCATCGCCAGCTTTGCCGAGCGCCGCGCCGAGATCGTGCGCCAGCTCGAAGCCGCGGCGGCCAAGGCCGGCCCCAACCTGAAGCCCATCGAGGACGAGGCCCTGCTGGACGAGGTCACCGCCCTGGTGGAGCGCCCCAATGTGCTGATCGGCAAGTTCGAAGCCGAATTCCTGGCCGTGCCCCAGGAATGCCTGATCCTCACCATGAAGGCCAACCAGAAGTACTTCCCCCTGCTGGACGCCAGCGGCAAGCTGACCAACCAGTTCCTGGTGGTGAGCAACATCGCCCCGGCCGATCCTTCCGCCGTCATCGGCGGCAACGAGCGGGTGGTGCGCCCCCGTCTGGCCGACGCCAAGTTCTTCTTCGACCAGGACCGCAAGAAGACCCTGGAATCCCGCGTCCTCGGCCTGGCCAAGGTGGTCTATCACAACAAGCTGGGCACCCAGGGCGAGCGGGTGCAGCGGGTCTGCGCCATCGCCAAGGCCATCGGCCAGCAGCTCGGCGGCGACGCCCTGGCGCTGCAGGCCGAACAGGCTGCCCTGCTGGCCAAGGCCGACCTGCTCACCGACATGGTGGGCGAGTTCCCCGAACTGCAGGGCATCATGGGCCGCTACTACGCGCTGCATGACGGCCTCTCCGCCGATATCGCCGACGCCATCGAGGACCACTACAAGCCCCGCTTCGCCGGCGACAGCCTGCCCCGGGGCAATGTGGGCACCGTGGTGGCCCTGGCCGACAAGCTGGAAACCCTGGTGGGCCTCTTCGGTATCGGCCAGATTCCCACCGGCGACAAGGACCCCTTTGCCCTGCGCCGCCACGCCCTGGGCGTGATCCGCATGCTGGCCGAGGGCGACCTTGCCCTGCCGCTCTCCGATTTGCTGGCCGGTGCCGCCGCCACCTTCGCCCAGGTGGAAGGCTTCAAGGCCGCCAACGAGGCCCTGGCCGATTTCATCTACGACCGCCTCGCCGGCAGCCTGCGGGAGCAGGGCTACAGCGCCCAGGAAGTGGATGCCGTGGTCTCCCAGCGGCCCCAGCGTCTGGGCGACATCCCCAAGCGCCTGGCCGCCGTGCGCGCCTTTGCCGCCCTGCCGGAAGCCGAAGCCTTGGCCGCCGCCAACAAGCGGGTGGGCAACATCCTGAAGAAGGTGGAAGGTGGCGTCGCCGCCAAGATCGACAGCGCCCTGCTCCAGGAAGCCGCCGAAGTGGCCCTGGCCCAGGCCCTGGCCGAGGTGAAGCCGGCTGCCGATGCGGCCTTCGCCAAGGGCGACTACGCCGCCTCCCTGCAGTCCCTGGCGGCTCTCAAGGCGCCGGTGGATACCTTCTTCAACGACGTCATGGTCAATGCGGAAGATCCCGCCCTGCGGGCCAACCGCCTCGGCCTGCTGGCCACCCTGCACCTGGCCATGAACCAGGTGGCGGACATTTCCAAGCTGTCGGCCTGAGTTTCGCGGAGCGAACGCAACCATGAAGAAACTTGTCATCCTCGACCGGGACGGCGTCATCAACTTCGACTCTGCCCAGTTCATCAAGAGCCCGGCCGAGTGGAAGCCCATTCCCGGCAGCCCGGAAGCCATCGCCAAGCTGAACCAGGCGGGCTACCGGGTGGTGGTGGCGACCAACCAGTCCGGCGTCGGGCGCGGCCTGTTCGACATGGATACCCTCAACGCCATCCACGAAAAGATGCACAAGACCGTGGCGGCGGCGGGCGGGCGCATCGACGCCATCTTCTACTGCCCCCACGCCGCCGATGCGGGCTGCGACTGCCGCAAGCCCAAGCCCGGCATGTTCCAGCGCATCGCCGCGGTGTACAACGCCGAACTGAAGGGCGTGCCGGCCATCGGCGATTCCCTGCGCGACCTGCAGGCCGCCGCCCGGGCCGGCGCTTCCCCCATCCTGGTGCTCACCGGCAAGGGCGAGAAAACCCAGGAAGAGGGCGACCTGCCCTACGCCACCGAAGTCTTCCCCGATCTCTCCGCCGCCGTCGATCATCTGCTCGGCAACGGCAAGAACTGACCCTATGGCCCTGATCCGCTCCCTGTTGTTCACCCTGTTGTCGGTCCCCCTGATTGCCTTCTTCGGCGCTCTGGTCTGTGTCGTCGCGCCGTTCCATGTGAACACCGCCTACGTCCTGATCGACATCTGGCGTTCCATCTTCCTCGGCCTTCTGGTGCGCGGGGTGCTGGGCATCCGTACCCGGGTCGTCGGCATCGAGAACATTCCCGACGAGGCCGTGGTGGTGCTTTCCAAACACCAGTCCGCCTGGGAAACCGTGGCCCTGCAGCAGTGGTTCCCGCGCATGGTCTTCGTGCTGAAGAAGGAACTGCTGCTGCTGCCCTTTCTCGGCTGGGCCTTCAAGGCCATCGGCATGATCGCCATCGACCGCAAGGCCGGCATGGATGCCCTGGCCCAGGTTTCCGAACAGGGCACGGCCCTGCTGCGGCGTGGCATCAGCGTCATCATCTTCCCCGAGGGCACCCGCGTCGCTCCGGGCCAGAAGAAGCGCTACAAGCCCGGTGGCGCCCACCTAGCGGTGCAGGCCAAGGCCAAGGTGGTGCCGGTGGCCCACAACGCCGGCGAGGTGTGGCGGCGCAATGCCTTCATCAAGCAGCCGGGCACCGTCACCATCAGCTTCGGTCCGGCTATCGACGCCAGCGGCCTGACGGTGGAAGAAGTGAACCGCCAGGTGGAAGCCTGGATCGAAGGCGAGATGCACCGCATCTCCCCGCACCGTTATTGCGATGGGTCGTCCCAGCAAGCCTGATTCCCCCCAGCTCGAACTGGCCCTCTTTCGCGATCCGGCAGAGCGGCCGCCGGCGGACGCCCGGGGCGCCGCCGTGCTGCTCGGCGAACGACTGATTCCCTACGAGTTGCGGCGCAGCCGCCGGCGCACCATCGGCCTCACCATCGACCACCGGGGCCTGCGGGTCGGTGCGCCCCTGCGCGCTTCCGTGCGGGAGGTGGAGAAGCTGATCCACCAGCATCAGGACTGGGTCCTGGGCAAGCTGGAGGAATGGCGCCAGCGCCAGATCCAGACGGCGGTCAGCGTGAGCGACGGCATGTCCCTGCCCCTGCTCGGAGAGGCAATATCGGTGCGCATCACGGCCGGCCCTGCCCGCATCTCCTGGATCGACGGGCATCTCCAGCTATGCCTGCCTGAAGCCAAGGATCCGCGCCCCTTGCTGGAGAAGGCCCTGAAGGCGCGGGCCCGTACCCTGTTCGCCGAGCGCCTGGATCATTACGCCCCTCTGCTCGGTGTCGCCGCACCGCCCCTGGCCCTCAGTTCGGCCCGCACCCGCTGGGGCAGCTGCAGCCGCGTCAGCGGCATCCGTCTCAACTGGCGCCTCATCCACTTTCCCCTGGCGGTGGTCGATTACGTGGTGGCCCACGAGCTGGCCCACCTGCGGGAAATGAACCACTCGCCCCGTTTCTGGTCCGTGGTGGAGCGACTTTATCCCGATTACCAGCAGGCCCGGGCCGAGCTCAAGCGTCTGGCCCAGACCCTGCCGCGCTGGTGATCCTTAAACAGCAGGAGTTTTTCATGCGTCTATTGCACACCATGCTCCGGGTCGGCGACCTGGACCGTTCCCTGGCTTTCTACACCGAGGTCCTCGGCATGCAGCAGCTGCGCCGCCAGGATTACCCCGATGGCCGCTTCACCCTGGCCTTTGTCGGCTACGGCCCGGAAAGCGAGGGCGCCGTGATCGAACTGACCCACAACTGGGACACCCCCGCCTACGAGCTGGGCAACGGCTTCGGCCACATCGCCCTAGAAGTGGACGATGCCTACGCCGCCTGCGCCGCCATCAAGACCCGGGGCGGCAAGGTGGTGCGGGAAGCCGGCCCGATGAAGCACGGCACCACCGTCATCGCCTTCGTCGAAGACCCGGACGGCTACAAGATCGAACTGATCCAGAAGCACAGCTAACCCTGGGCGGCAGGGAGGGTGTGATTTTCCTCCTTGGCGACGGCGGGGGTTATGGGCGATCCTCAAAGCCGATTTGGATCAAGGCGGCAGGGCCAGGTGCCCCGCTAGACTGCCCCTGACAGTGGAGACAACGGAAATGAGCAAGCGCGTTCTGGTGGTGGACGACAGCCGGGTGAGCCGGATGATGATCCGCGCCATCATGCTGGACAAGCATCCGGACTGGACGGTGGAAGAGGCCGGCACCGGCGACGAGGCCCTGGCCAAGTGCGACGGGCAGGCTTTCGACCTGATGACCATCGACTACAACATGCCCGGCATGGACGGCCTGGAGTTCGCCTCCCGGGTCCGGGCCCAGGGCAGCACGGCCCAGCTGGCCCTGCTGACCGCCAATATCCAGGATGCCATTCGCGACAAGGCGGCCGCCCTTGCGGTGCAGTTCGTGCGCAAGCCGGTGACGCCGGTTTCCGTCGCCGAAGCCATGGCCCTCGTCGGCGGCTGAGCGGAGCATGACCTTCCCCGCCTTCTTCGCCCAGGTGCCGCCGATCCTGCTGCGGGATTCCCTGGCCGAATTCCTGGGGGCGGCGGAAGGTGGCCTCATCGAATATCGCTACGCCGATGCCGTGCGCCTGGCCGGCCATTCCTGCCCCACGGTGGCCGGCGCCTACATGCTCGCCAGCCGCGCCCTGGGCCGCTTGTACGGAAGCGAAGTGCCCCGGCGGGGCAATTTCCACGTCAGTTGCGGCGACTCCCTGGACGAGGGTGTCACCGGCGTCATCGCCAGCGTACTTTCCCTGCTCACCGGCGCCGCCGGCAGCGGCGGTTTCAAGGGCTTGGCCGGCCAGCACTCGCGCCGCAACCTGCTGGCCTTCGGCCAGGGCGGTGGCGGCACGTTCACCTTCCGGCGCCTGGACGACGGCAGCGCCGTCACCCTGAGTCTCGACCTGTCCTCCGTCCCTCCCGATCCCCGTATGGGCGGCCTGCTCCAGGCCCTGCTCAGCGGCGAAGCCAGCGAGGCGGACGGCCGTGATTTCCGCCACCTCTGGCAGGACCGGGTGCGCCGCATCCTGCTGGAACACTGGGATGATCCGGCGCTGGTGCACATCCGCTCCGCCTGAATACAAAGGGGGCGCAACCGCAAGGCTGCGCCCCCTTTTTTTGTCCAGGCCTCAGATGATCTGGATGTCGCTGGCCTTCAGGTTGGTGACGCCGGTGAGCTGGGCAATGAGGATTGCATCGGCACCACCGGAACCGTCCACGTCGTAGTAGAGACTGCCGTCGCTGGAGTCGAAGACAAAGCGGTCGCTTGCGTCCAGTCCTCCGGCCAGATTGTCGCCGCTGGCGAACATGGTTGCCGCCAGCGTGCCGGTCGCCGTGCCCAGGGCAGTGAATACGCTGTTCTCGAAAACCAGCTTGTCCGTGCCGGAGACGAAGTCCGTAATGGTGTCGATGACGCCCATGACCGGATTGTCCTCAAACACGAACTTGTCTGCACCCAGGCCGCCAGTGAGAACGTTGGCCGTTTCGTTGCCGATGATGGTGTCGGCGTTGGAGCTGCCGATGGCATTCTCGATGGTGACGCCGTAGGCGATGTTGAAGTTGTCATCGCCGGTGTAAAGGTAGTTCCACCAGCCGACAGGGATGTCGGACTTGATGAAGCCGTCTGGCAAGGCGGACGCACCCGTCGCATCGTAGTTGATGTCGGAGAAACTGCCTGCATGCAGGTCCAGCACGCTGCCGTGGCTCAGGCCGGCCAGGCTGATGGTGTCGTTGCCTCCGCCATCCCACAACGTCTTGATGAACGGGTCGTTGCTGAAGGTGTACGTCGTATTGCCGTTGTTGGTCGCCGTGTTGGCGCCGTACATGTCCTGCAGGGCAGCAACGTCGAATACCTGGGGCGTGCTCGGCGACAGGGGATTCAGATAGATGTAGGTGCCATCGTAGGAGACGGTATAGCTGTCCGCGTTGTAGGACATGATGCTGTAAAGGTAATTGTCCTCCGCCGTCGGCAGGAAGGGGCCCGGTTCGCCGGCACCGTAGTCGCCCGGATGCTTGAGGCCCAGGGCATGGCCGATTTCATGAATGATGGTGGCCAGACCGTATTCCCCATCGGCAAGCTGGTTGAAGGTGCTTTGGTCATTGGCCAGCCAGACGTCGCCACCGATGTCGGTGCCGTTGTTGGTACCGGTTCCGTGGGGCAGGTAGGCGTAGCCGGCCGAATTGTAGAAGCCTTGATAATTGGAGCCGAACTGCAGGGTGCCGCCGCTGGCCACCTCCTGGAATGTGACGTTGAGCAGGCTGGCGTAGATACCCAGTGCCTTTTCGATGGCGGCCTGGTGGGCGGCATCCAGCGCCTGGAATGAATAAATCTGATCCGGGCCAGTGGTGGGGTAATAGCTCGGAACGGCAGTCATGAAACTGTAGCTGATGACCAGAGGTTGACCGATGGTGGTCGGTTGCCAGGTGTAACCTGAATCGAGGGCATCGATGGCGTGCTGGGGAGGTGTGCTGTCGATCTCCGTGGCAACGGAACCCAGCATGGTCTGGATCGGGATGACGTCGATACTGTCGTCAAACTTGAGGAATTCAACTCCTTGCAGGGTATCGGTGCCATCGGCACCGGCAACCGTAAATATCCCGTTGTTGTAGCTGACGGTGTAGTCGCCATGATTGCCGCTGAACACGGCAATATCTCCGGCCCCGGCGCCACCGTTGAGGGTGTCGTTGCCGATGCCGCCGTTGAGGGTGTCGTTGCCGGCACCGCCGTTGAGGGTGTCGGCGCCGGCACCGCCGGTAAGCAGATTGGCCTTGTCGTTGCCGGTCAGAACGTTGTCCAGTGCGTTGCCGGTGAGGTCGAAGGCAACGCTGTTACCCAGGGTGCCGTTCTCCACATTTTCGCTGAGGGTGTAGGAACCGCCGGCAGTGGAAATGTTGATCTGTACGGTGTCGGTGCCTTGTCCGGCAGATTCGCTGACGCTATCGCCTGCGCTGTCAACGACGTAGGTGTCGTTCCCGGCGCCGCCACTCATCTGGTCGTTGCCGGCGCCCCCATTAATGATGTTGTCACCGCTATTGCCGGTAAGAATGTTGTCGCTCACGTTACCGGTCAGGTTGAGCTTCGTGATTCCTGTAGCGCTGACATCCAGATTCTCGATATTCACATCCAGGTTGATCGTGGTCGCATTGCTGAGATCGCCTACCACACCCCGTAGCACAAGGCTGTCGTTACCCTGTCCGGCAACTTCGGTGACGCTGTCCTGGAACGCGGCGGTGGCAGTGCTGCCGGTGCCGACCTTGACGATGTCCACGGTGTAGGTGTCGTCACCCTTGCCGCCCTTGAGGATATCGACACCAGCCCCGCCGTCGATGGCATTGTTGCCGTCGTTGCCGATAATGGTGTTGTTAAGTGCGTTACCGGTGCCATTGATGTGGGCGGAGCCGGAGAGGGTGAGGTTCTCCAGGTTGGCGCCGAGGGTATAGGAGGCCGTGGCGATGACGGAATCGATGTCGGTTGCCGGTCCCTGTTCGTCGATCACATCCAGGGATTCATCGACATAGTAGGTGTCGTTGCCGTTGCCGCCGACGAGGGTGTCCACACCGGCCCCGCCGTCGAGGATGTCGTTGCCGGCGCCGCCGGTCAGGGTGTTGGCCCCGCTGTTGCCGATGAGGGTATTGGCCAGTTCATTGCCGGTACCGTTGATGTCGGCAGCGCCGGTAAGGGTGAGATTCTCCAGATGGCTGCCGAGCGAGAAGGTGACGCTGGACTCCACCGTATCGATGCCGCCATTGAGGATTTCCGTGACGGTATCCCCGTGATCATCCACCACATAGATATCGTTGCCGGCACCGCCGGCCATGGCATCGCTGCCGGCACCGCCGTCGATGCGGTTGGCGGCGGCATTACCGGTGAGGGTGTTGTCGAGGTCATTGCCGGTGAGGTTGAAGGCAATGGCGTTGGTGAGGGTGGCGTTCTCGACGTTGTCGTCGAGGGTATAGGTGTTGCCGCCGGCGACGGAGGTGACGGCGACGCGGACGGTATCGGTGCCTTCGCTGGCTGCTTCGGTGACGGTGTCGGCGAGGGAATCGATGACGTAGGTGTCATTGCCCTTGCCGCCGACGAGGGTGTCGTTGCCGGCACCGCCATCGATGAGGTTGTCGGCATCGTTGCCGGTGAGGGTGTTGGCGACGGCGGAGCCGGAGAGGTTGAGCTTGGTGGAGCCGGTATTGCTGGCGTCCAGGTTCTCGATATTGGCGCCGACGATGAGGGTGGTGGGGTTGGTGAGGTCGGCGATGGTGCCGCGCAGGACGACGGTGTCGTTGCCTTCGCTGGCCAGTTCGGTGACGGTGTCCTGGAGAGCGGCGGTGGCGGTGGCGCCGGTGCCGACCTTGACGATGTCCACGGTGTAGGTGTCGTCGCCCTTGCCGCCCTTGAGGATATCGACGCCGTCACCGCCATCGATGGCGTTGTTGCCGATGTTGCCGGTGATGGTGTTCTTGAGGGTGTTGCCGGTGCCGTCGATGTTGGCGGAGCCGGAGAGGGTGAGGTTCTCCAGGTTGGCGCCGAGGCTATAGGAGAAGTCGGCGCTGACGGTATCGATGTCGGAGGCCAGGCCGTTCTCGACGACGGTATCGCCGGCGGTGACGACATAGGTGTCGTTGCCGTTGCCGCCGATGAGGGTGTCGTTGCCGCCGACGCCGGTAAGGGTGTTGGCAGCGGCGTTGCCGGTCAAGGTATTGGCCAGGGCGTTGCCGGTGAGGTTGTAGGCGACGGCGTTGGTGAGGGTGGCGTTGTCGAGGTTGGCGCCGAGGGTATAGGTGCCGCCGGCGGTGGCGATGGCGACCTGGACGGTGTCGGTGCCTTCGCCGGAGAGCTCGGTGATGGCGTCGGCGGCATTGTCGATGACGTAGGTGTCGTCGCCGAGACCACCAATCAGGGTGTCGGCCCCGGCGCCACCGTTGAGGGTGTCGTTGCCGATGCCGCCGTTCAGGGTGTTGGCGGCGGCATTGCCGGTGAGGGTGTTGTCGAGGTCGTTGCCGGTGAGGTTGAAGGCGATGGCGTTGGTGAGGGTGGCGTTCTCGACGTTGTCGTCGAGGGTATAGGTGTTGCCGCCGGCGACGGAGGTGACGGCGACGCGGACGGTATCGGTGCCTTCGCTGGCTGCTTCGGTGACGGTGTCGGCGAGGGAATCGATGACGTAGGTGTCATTGCCCTTGCCGCCGACGAGGGTGTCGTTGCCGGCACCGCCATCGATGAGGTTGTCGGCATCGTTGCCGGTGAGGGTGTTGGCGACGGCGGAGCCGGAGAGGTTGAGCTTGGTGGAGCCGGTATTGCTGGCGTCCAGGTTCTCGATATTGGCGCCGACGATGAGGGTGGTGGGGTTGGTGAGGTCGGCGATGGTGCCGCGCAGGACGACGGTGTCGTTGCCTTCGCTGGCCAGTTCGGTGACGGTGTCCTGGAGAGCGGCGGTGGCGGTGGCGCCGGTGCCGACCTTGACGATGTCCACGGTGTAGGTGTCGTCGCCCTTGCCGCCCTTGAGGATATCGACGCCGTCACCGCCGTCGATGGCGTTGTTGCCGATATTGCCGGTGATGGTGTTCTTGAGGGTGTTGCCGGTGCCGTCGATGTTGGCGGAGCCGGAGAGGGTGAGGTTCTCCAGGTTGGCGCCGAGGCTATAGGAGAAGTCGGCGCTGACGGTATCGATGTCGGAGGCCAGGCCGTTCTCGACGACGGTATCGCCGGCGGTGACGACATAGGTGTCGTTGCCGTTGCCGCCGATGAGGGTGTCGTTGCCGCCGACGCCGGTAAGGGTGTTGGCAGCGGCGTTGCCGGTCAAGGTATTGGCCAGGGCGTTGCCGGTGAGGTTGTAGGCGACGGCGTTGGTGAGGGTGGCGTTGTCGAGGTTGGCGCCGAGGGTGTAGGTGCCGCCGGCGGTGGCGATGACGACCTGGACGGTGTCGGTGCCTTCGCCGGAGAGCTCGGTGATGGCGTCGGCGGCATTGTCGATGACGTAGGTGTCGTCGCCGAGACCACCAATCAGGGTGTCGGCCCCGGCGCCACCGTTGAGGGTGTCGTTGCCGATGCCGCCGTTCAGGGTGTTGGCGGCGGCATTGCCGGTGAGGGTGTTGTCGAGGTCGTTGCCGGTGAGGTTGAAGGCGATGGCGTTGGTGAGGGTGGCGTTCTCGACGTTGTCGTCGAGGGTATAGGTGTTGCCGCCGGCGACGGAGGTGACGGCGACGCGGACGGTATCGGTGCCTTCGCTGGCTGCTTCGGTGACGGTGTCGGCGAGGGAATCGATGACGTAGGTGTCATTGCCCTTGCCGCCGACGAGGGTGTCGTTGCCGGCACCGCCATCGATGAGGTTGTCGGCATCGTTGCCGGTGAGGGTGTTGGCGACGGCGGAGCCGGAGAGGTTGAGCTTGGTGGAGCCGGTATTGCTGGCGTCCAGGTTCTCGATATTGGCGCCGACGATGAGGGTGGTGGGGTTGGTGAGGTCGGCGATGGTGCCGCGCAGGACGACGGTGTCGTTGCCTTCGCTGGCCAGTTCGGTGACGGTGTCCTGGAGAGCGGCGGTGGCGGTGGCGCCGGTGCCGACCTTGACGATGTCCACGGTGTAGGTGTCGTCGCCCTTGCCGCCCTTGAGGATATCGACGCCGTCACCGCCATCGATGGCGTTGTTGCCGATGTTGCCGGTGATGGTGTTCTTGAGGGTGTTGCCGGTGCCGTCGATGTTGGCGGAGCCGGAGAGGGTGAGGTTCTCCAGGTTGGCGCCGAGGCTATAGGAGAAGTCGGCGCTGACGGTATCGATGTCGGAGGCCAGGCCGTTCTCGACGACGGTATCGCCGGCGGTGACGACATAGGTGTCGTTGCCGTTGCCGCCGATGAGGGTGTCGTTGCCGCCGACGCCGGTAAGGGTGTTGGCAGCGGCGTTGCCGGTCAAGGTATTGGCCAGGGCGTTGCCGGTGAGGTTGTAGGCGACGGCGTTGGTGAGGGTGGCGTTGTCGAGGTTGGCGCCGAGGGTATAGGTGCCGCCGGCGGTGGCGATGGCGACCTGGACGGTGTCGGTGCCTTCGCCGGAGAGCTCGGTGATGGCGTCGGCGGCATTGTCGATGACGTAGGTGTCGTCGCCGAGACCACCAATCAGGGTGTCGGCCCCGGCGCCACCGTTGAGGGTGTCGTTGCCGATGCCGCCGTTCAGGGTGTTGGCGGCGGCATTGCCGGTGAGGGTGTTGTCGAGGTCGTTGCCGGTGAGGTTGAAGGCGATGGCGTTGGTGAGGGTGGCGTTCTCGACGTTGTCGTCGAGGGTATAGGTGTTGCCGCCGGCGACGGAGGTGACGGCGACGCGGACGGTATCGGTGCCTTCGCTGGCTGCTTCGGTGACGGTGTCGGCGAGGGAATCGATGACGTAGGTGTCATTGCCCTTGCCGCCGACGAGGGTGTCGTTGCCGGCACCGCCATCGATGAGGTTGTCGGCATCGTTGCCGGTGAGGGTGTTGGCGACGGCGGAGCCGGAGAGGTTGAGCTTGGTGGAGCCGGTATTGCTGGCGTCCAGGTTCTCGATATTGGCGCCGACGATGAGGGTGGTGGGGTTGGTGAGGTCGGCGATGGTGCCGCGCAGGACGACGGTGTCGTTGCCTTCGCTGGCCAGTTCGGTGACGGTGTCCTGGAGAGCGGCGGTGGCGGTGGCGCCGGTGCCGACCTTGACGATGTCCACGGTGTAGGTGTCGTCGCCCTTGCCGCCCTTGAGGATATCGACGCCGTCACCGCCATCGATGGCGTTGTTGCCGATGTTGCCGGTGATGGTGTTCTTGAGGGTGTTGCCGGTGCCGTCGATGTTGGCGGAGCCGGAGAGGGTGAGGTTCTCCAGGTTGGCGCCGAGGCTATAGGAGAAGTCGGCGCTGACGGTATCGATGTCGGAGGCCAGGCCGTTCTCGACGACGGTATCGCCGGCGGTGACGACATAGGTGTCGTTGCCGTTGCCGCCGATGAGGGTGTCGTTGCCGCCGACGCCGGTAAGGGTGTTGGCAGCGGCGTTGCCGGTCAAGGTATTGGCCAGGGCGTTGCCGGTGAGGTTGTAGGCGACGGCGTTGGTGAGGGTGGCGTTGTCGAGGTTGGCGCCGAGGGTATAGGTGCCGCCGGCGGTGGCGATGGCGACCTGGACGGTGTCGGTGCCTTCGCCGGAGAGCTCGGTGATGGCGTCGGCGGCATTGTCGATGACGTAGGTGTCGTCGCCGAGACCACCGATCAGGGTGTCGGCCCCGGCGCCACCGTTGAGGGTGTCGTTGCCGATGCCGCCGTTCAGGGTGTTGGCGGCGGCATTGCCGGTGAGGGTGTTGTCGAGGTCGTTGCCGGTGAGGTTGAAGGCGATGGCGTTGGTGAGGGTGGCGTTCTCGACGTTGTCGTCGAGGGTATAGGTGTTGCCGCCGGCGACGGAGGTGACGGCGACGCGGACGGTATCGGTGCCTTCGCTGGCTGCTTCGGTGACGGTGTCGGCGAGGGAATCGATGACGTAGGTGTCATTGCCCTTGCCGCCGACGAGGGTGTCGTTGCCGGCACCGCCATCGATGAGGTTGTCGGCATCGTTGCCGGTGAGGGTGTTGGCGACGGCGGAGCCGGAGAGGTTGAGCTTGGTGGAGCCGGTATTGCTGGCGTCCAGGTTCTCGATATTGGCGCCGACGATGAGGGTGGTGGGGTTGGTGAGGTCGGCGATGGTGCCGCGCAGGACGACGGTGTCGTTGCCTTCGCTGGCCAGTTCGGTGACGGTGTCCTGGAGAGCGGCGGTGGCGGTGGCGCCGGTGCCGACCTTGACGATGTCTACGGTGTAGGTGTCGTCGCCCTTGCCGCCCTTGAGGATATCGACGCCGTCACCGCCGTCGATGGCGTTGTTGCCGATGTTGCCGGTGATGGTGTTCTTGAGGGTGTTGCCGGTGCCGTCGATGTTGGCGGAGCCGGAGAGGGTGAGGTTCTCCAGGTTGGCGCCGAGGCTATAGGAGAAGTCGGCGCTGACGGTATCGATGTCGGAGGCCAGGCCGTTCTCGACGACGGTATCGCCGGCGGTGACGACATAGGTGTCGTTGCCGTTGCCGCCGATGAGGGTGTCGTTGCCGCCGACGCCGGTAAGGGTGTTGGCAGCGGCGTTGCCGGTCAAGGTATTGGCCAGGGCGTTGCCGGTGAGGTTGTAGGCGACGGCGTTGGTGAGGGTGGCGTTGTCGAGGTTGGCGCCGAGGGTATAGGTGCCGCCGGCGGTGGCGATGGCGACCTGGACGGTGTCGGTGCCTTCGCCGGAGAGCTCGGTGATGGCGTCGGCGGCATTGTCGATGACGTAGGTGTCGTCGCCGAGACCACCGATCAGGGTGTCGGCCCCGGCGCCACCGTTGAGGGTGTCGTTGCCGATGCCGCCGTTCAGGGTGTTGGCGGCGGCATTGCCGGTGAGGGTGTTGTCGAGGTCGTTGCCGGTGAGGTTGAAGGCGATGGCGTTGGTGAGGGTGGCGTTCTCGACGTTGTCGTCGAGGGTATAGGTGTTGCCGCCGGCGACGGAGGTGACGGCGACGCGGACGGTATCGGTGCCTTCGCTGGCTGCTTCGGTGACGGTGTCGGCGAGGGAATCGATGACGTAGGTGTCATTGCCCTTGCCGCCGACGAGGGTGTCGTTGCCGGCACCGCCATCGATGAGGTTGTCGGCATCGTTGCCGGTGAGGGTGTTGGCGACGGCGGAGCCGGAGAGGTTGAGCTTGGTGGAGCCGGTATTGCTGGCGTCCAGGTTCTCGATATTGGCGCCGACGATGAGGGTGGTGGGGTTGGTGAGGTCGGCGATGGTGCCGCGCAGGACGACGGTGTCGTTGCCTTCGCTGGCCAGTTCGGTGACGGTGTCCTGGAGAGCGGCGGTGGCGGTGGCGCCGGTGCCGACCTTGACGATGTCTACGGTGTAGGTGTCGTCGCCCTTGCCGCCCTTGAGGATATCGACGCCGTCACCGCCGTCGATGGCGTTGTTGCCGATATTGCCGGTGATGGTGTTCTTGAGGGTGTTGCCGGTGCCGTCGATGTTGGCGGAGCCGGAGAGGGTGAGGTTCTCCAGGTTGGCGCCGAGGCTATAGGAGAAGTCGGCGCTGACGGTATCGATGTCGGAGGCCAGGCCGTTCTCGACGACGGTATCGCCGGCGGTGACGACATAGGTGTCGTTGCCGTTGCCGCCGATGAGGGTGTCGTTGCCGCCGACGCCGGTAAGGGTGTTGGCAGCGGCGTTGCCGGTCAAGGTATTGGCCAGGGCGTTGCCGGTGAGGTTGTAGGCGACGGCGTTGGTGAGGGTGGCGTTGTCGAGGTTGGCGCCGAGGGTGTAGGTGCCGCCGGCGGTGGCGATGGCGACCTGGACGGTGTCGGTGCCTTCGCCGGAGAGCTCGGTGATGGCGTCGGCGGCATTGTCGATGACGTAGGTGTCGTCGCCGAGACCACCAATCAGGGTGTCGGCCCCGGCGCCACCGTTGAGGACATTGTTGCCATCGTTGCCGGTGAGGGTGTTGTTGAGGGCATTGCCCGTAATGTTCAGCAGGGTGGAGCCGGTGGCACTGGCGTCCAGGTTCTCGATATTGGCACCGACGAGCAGGGTGGTCGCGTTGGTCAGGCCGGAAACCGTGCCGCGGAGGACGACGGTGTCGTTGCCTTCGTTGAGGAGTTCGGTGACGGTGTCCTGGAGAACCGCGGTTGCAGAGGCGCCACTGCCGCTTTGGACGATATCCACAGTATAGGTATCGTTGCCCTTGCCGCCCTTGAGAATATCAATGTCGCCACCGCCATCGATGGCGTTGTTACCGCTGTTGCCGATAATGGTGTTTTTTAGTTCGTTGCCAGTGCCTGCCAGATGGGCCATCCCTGTCAGGGTCAGGTTTTCGACATTGGCGCCCAGCGTGTAGCTGATTGAGGAGAGGACGGTATCGATTCCTTCGTTTTCCGCTTCCGTTATCACATCGCTAACGTCGTCCACCGTATAGGTATCGTTACCAGTTCCACCGCTCATAGTCGTTGCTACTCCGCCTGAAATTAGTGAGTCGTTACCGGCATAGCCGTACAAGAATTGGTTGGCTACCGTTCCCGTGATGGTGTCGTTGCCCGCCAATAGGGTGCTATACAGGGAGTCTGCCGTGATGTCTGTATCAAAAAAGGAAAACCCCTGATTCAAGCCGGATAGCTTGATGTACTGGCCGTCGATGGAGAACTCGGCTGATTTAACGGTGCCGGAAACGCTGCCGTTGTTAAAGGTGAGGCTGCCTTCGAAGGTTTCGGTGACCGTGTGTCCGCCGCTGTTGAACGTATAGCTGATCTTGCTGGCAGTGAAACTGTTGGCGGTGCCATAGGAATTGATGGGGATGGCGCCGATCAGTTCGAAGGAGAGATTGCTGGTGCTGTAGTTGATCTTGGTTACCGTGCCACTGACAGAACTGCCTGTACTGGTGACTGAGCCGAATAACTCCAAGGTAGCGGCAGGAGAATTGTCCGTGTAGGACAGATATTTGATGGTTAGCACAGAGCCGAGCAGATTGTTCCCGGTAACGATGAAATTTCCACCATAGTCGATTGAACCCTCAATTCGGGAGTTGCTGGCACTCCAGATATAGGGGGTGCCGTAGCTAAATTCCTGAAAACTTGAATCAATCTGGTTCAATGTGGTGGAAAAAGACACCGACATGCCATCGGCGGTGTTTAGCCCCGTATCCAGAGCGCTGGAATTTTGGAAGTTCAGTTCAAGCGTTGCCATTTGTATTGCGCCTTCCTGCTCGATTCAGGAGTGTTGGCCGGTTGGAGCAATATTATGACATGGGTTTATCCCGGAGGGCAGGGCGGTAGGGACAAAAAAAGGGCTGCCGGTCGGCAGCCCTTTGGGGAGTGGATTGGTGGGCCCGCAGGGACTTGAACCCTGGACCAAAGGATTATGAGTCCTCTGCTCTGACCAACTGAGCTACAGGCCCGTGATGCTTGTCGTGGCTCAGCTGCCGTTGTTGTCCAGGAAGCTGCGCAGCTTGTCGGAACGCGAGGGATGGCGCAGCTTGCGCAGGGCCTTGGCTTCAATCTGGCGGATACGTTCCCGGGTGACGTCGAACTGCTTGCCGACTTCTTCCAGGGTGTGGTCCGTATTCATCTCGATGCCGAAACGCATGCGCAGCACCTTGGCTTCCCGGGGGGTCAGGGTGTCCAGAATTTCCTTGGTCACTTCCCGCAGGCCGGAGTAGAGCGCCGCATCCACCGGGGCAGTGGTGGCGGTGTCTTCGATGAAGTCGCCCAGGTGGGAGTCGTCATCGTCACCGATGGGCGTTTCCATGGAGATGGGTTCCTTGGAGATCTTCAGGATCTTGCGGATCTTCTCCTCGGGCATTTCCATCTTGATCGCCAGGGTGGCGGGATCGGGCTCGGCACCGGTTTCCTGCAGGATCTGGCGGGAAATCCGGTTCATCTTGTTGATGGTCTCGATCATGTGCACCGGAATGCGGATGGTGCGGGCCTGGTCGGCGATGGAACGGGTGATGGCCTGACGGATCCACCAGGTGGCATAGGTGGAGAACTTGTAGCCGCGGCGGTATTCGAACTTGTCCACCGCCTTCATCAGGCCGATGTTGCCTTCCTGGATCAGGTCGAGGAACTGCAGGCCCCGGTTGGTGTACTTCTTGGCGATGGAGATCACCAGGCGCAGGTTGGCCTCGGTCATCTCGCGCTTGGCGCGGCGGGCCTTGGCTTCACCGGTGGACATCTGCTTGTTGATGTCCTTCAGGTCCTTCAGCGGGATGCCGATGTGGTCCTGCAGAGCCAGCAGCTTGCGCTGTTCTTCCTGGATGTTAGGAGCGGTGCGGGTGAGGATGGGGCCGTAGCCCTTGGCCACGGCGATTTCCTTCTCGACCCATTCCAGGTTGATTTCATTGCCCGGGAAGGACTTGATGAAGTGGGGGCGGGGCATGCCGACCTTGCGCACGCACAGCTCCTGGATCTTGCGTTCCCGCTCGCGCACGGAGTCCACCATGCTGCGCACGCTGTCGCACAAGCGCTCGATCACCTTGGAGGTGAAGCGGATGTTCATCAGCTCGGCGGAAATCTGCTGTTGCAGCTTGAGGTAGGTCTTGTCCTGGGAACCCTTGGACACCAGGGCCTTGTGGGCCTTGCCGTAGAGGGTCTTGATGGTGGCGAAGCGCTCCAGGGCGTCGGTCTTGAGTTGCAGCAGGGAGGCGGAAACGGCGGCGCCTTCACCGCCTTCTTCCTCGTCGTCGCCGTCCTCGACCTCGTCGTCGCCTTCAACCACGGCTTCCTCGGCGGCCAGTTCCTCTTCGGCCGCATTGGGATCGATCAGGCCGTCGATGACTTCATCGATGCGCATCTCTTCCTTTTCCACCTTTTCCGCCATGGCCAGAATTTCGGCAATGGTGGTGGGGCAGGCGGAAATGGCCTGGATCATGTGCTTGAGACCGTCTTCGATGCGCTTGGCGATTTCGATTTCGCCTTCCCGGGTCAGCAGTTCCACGGTACCCATTTCGCGCATGTACATGCGCACCGGGTCCGTGGTGCGGCCGAACTCGGAGTCCACGGTAGACAGGGCGGCTTCCGCCTCTTCTTCCACTTCCTCGTCGTCGGCGACAGCCGGGGCGTTGTCGGACATGAGCAGATCTTCGGCGGCCGGAGCCTCGTCGAAGACCTGGATGCCCATGTCATTGAAGGTGGTGATGATGGACTCGATCTGCTCGGCGTCTACGACGTCGTCCGGCAGGTGGTCATTGATTTCGGCATAGGTCAGGAAACCCCGTTCCTTGCCGAGTTTGATCAGTGTCTTGAGGCGCGTCTTACGCGTCTCCACGTCCACCGGAGTCGCGGCCTGGGTTGCCCCGGCGGATTCCAGCAGCGCCTTCTCCTTGGCCTTGGATGATTTAGCCTTGAGAATTTCCTTGGCGACTTCTTTTGCCTTTTCCTTTGCCATGACCGTGTCCCGATAATCCTGGAAAAACCGCTTATTCTACCACAACTTGGCTCATTTCCCCCTGGTCTCGAACCAGGGTTCTAGTCACCGCTCCCGGCCAGAATGCCGGCCTTGCGCAGGCGTTCCCGCTCCTGCAGCAAATGTACAAATTCCCGCTTTTCTTCACTGTCGAGTCCGCCGCCGGCAGCCTTGTGCTGCAAGCGGCGAAACTCCTGCTCGACCCAGTTCATTTCCAGCCGGGCCAGGGCGCCGGCGAATTCCTGTTCGCTTTCCTCTTCGCTCTGGGGGCTCTGCAACAGGCTGGCGGCGGCGCTCTGCAGGATGGCTTCGTCATCGCCGCCGCGCAAACGTTCCAACAACATGGCGCTGCTGGGCAGGTCCGCATCCCGCTTGATCTGTTCGCACAGGCGTCGTAGGGCCCGGGTTTCGGTGCTGTCGGCGGGCAGCCAGTGTAGGGGCAGGCGTGCGGCGAAGTCCGGCCGGTGCAGCACCAGGCGCAGCAAGGTGCGGGGCAGGGAGAGGGCCTGCCGCGGAGCCCGTGCCGGTGCCGCCCGGGCGACGGGCTTGAGGTCGCACAGGCGCTCCACTTCCTGCTGGGAAAAGCCGCTGGCCTCGGCCAGGCGCTTCACCAGCTGCAGGCGCAGCAGGGGAGTGGCCAGGCGCTGGATCAGGGGCTTGGCTTCGTAAACCAGCTTGGACTTGCCTTCCGAGGTGGTCAGGTCGCAATGGCTGGCCAGCTCCTTCAGCAGAAAGTCGGAGAGGGGCATGGCCTGGTCGATCATGCGCTCGAAGGCCTCCTTGCCCACTTCCCGCACATAGCTGTCCGGGTCGTGCTCGGGGGGGAGGAAAACAAAGCCGATGCTCTTGTTGTCGGCCAGGGATTCCAGGCTGTTCTCCAGGCCGCGCCAGGCGGCCTTGCGCCCGGCGGCGTCGCCGTCGAAGCAATAGACGATGCGGTCCACCTGGCGCAGCAGCTTCTGCACGTGGGTGGCGGTGGTGGCCGTGCCCAGGGTGGCGACCGCGTTGCCGACACCATGCTGGGCCAGGGCCACCACGTCCATGTAGCCTTCCACCACGATCACCGTGTTCTTCTCCCGCAGGGCCTGGCGGGCCTGGGGTAGGCCGAACAGTTCCCGGCCCTTCTCGAAGAGGGGGGTCTCGGGAGAGTTCAGGTACTTGGGCTCGCCCTGGTCGATGACCCGGCCGCCAAAGGCGATGACCTCGTTCTTCTGGTTGATGATGGGAAACATCACCCGGTCGCGGAAACGGTCGTAGCGGCGGCCCTGGTCGTTCTCGATGACCAGGCCGGCCGTCTTCAACTCCGGGGCGTCGTAGTTGGGAAAGCTGGCCTGCAGGTTGTGCCAGCCGTCCGGGGCGTAGCCGATGCGGAACTTGAGGGCGATCTCGCCGGTGAGGCCGCGCCGCTTCAGGTACTCCTTGGCCTTGTCCGAATGCTTGAGCTGCTCGAAATAGTATTGGGCGGCCTTGCCCATGACCTCGGTCAGCTCGGCGGTGCGGGGGCCTTCGTGCCGGACCCGCCCGGCCTCCTCCGGCACCACCATGCCCATGCGCCCGGCCAGTTCCTTCACCGCATCGATGAAGCCCAGGCCGGAATACTCCATGAGGAAGCGGATGGCCGTGCCGTGGGCGCCGCAGCCGAAGCAGTGATAGAACTGCTTGGTCGGGCTGACGGTGAACGAAGGCGACTTTTCGTTGTGGAAGGGGCAGCAGGCGGCGTAGTTGGCCCCCGCCTTTTTCAGCGGTACGTAGCCGTCAATGAGGTCGACGATGTCGACCCGGTGCAGCAGTTCCTGGAGGAAGGATTCGGGGATCACGGGCGCCAAACGGGGCCGGCGACAGCCGGCCCGGGAGATTTCAGGCGGAGAGCCGGGCCTTGACCAGCTTGGAGACCTCGGCCATGTCGGCCTTGCCGGCCAGCAGGGGCTTGAGGATGGCCATCACCTTGCCCATGTCGGCGGCGCCGGCAGCGCCGCTGTCGGCCACGGCCTTGGCCACGGCGGCGGCGACTTCGGCTTCGGACAGGCCGGCGGGCTTGTAGGCGGAAAGCACTTCCACCTCGGCCTTCTCGGCGTCCACCAGGTCCTGGCGACCGGCGGCTTCGTACTGGGTGATGGAGTCCTTGCGCTGCTTGAGCATCTTGTCGATGACGGCGGCGATGGCGGCATCGTCCAGGGCGACCTGCTCGTCCACTTCCTTCTGCTTGATGGCGGCCAGCAGCAGGCGGATGGCGGCCAGGCGGGCCGTTTCCTTGGCCTTCATGGCGGCCTTCATGTCCTCGGAAATGCGTTCCTTGAGCGTCATGGGAGTCCTTTTGTTTTTCAGCAGCCTATAAACACCAAAAGCCGCCCACCTGTTGATGGACGGCTCTTGCAGCGTCAGGAAAGCCTGGGAGGCTTAGAACATCTTGGGGGGCAGGGTCTGGCTGCGGATCCGCTTGTGGTGACGCTTGACCGCGGCGGCCAGCTTGCGCTTGCGCTCGGCGGTGGGCTTTTCGTAGAACTCACGGGCACGGAGTTCGGTCAGCAGACCGGTTTTTTCGACAGTGCGCTTGAAGCGGCGGATGGCCACTTCGAAGGGCTCGTTTTCCTTGACGCGAATAGCAGGCATTGAATTCAGTCCCAAACAACGGTGAGAGAAAGCCGGCAATTCTAACGAAACGTCAACGGTTTACCAAGGGGTTTACAAGAATTTTCTCGTCGGCATGGGTTAGAATGGCGCCCATGCTTGTTCTCGGCATCGAATCCTCCTGCGACGAAACCGGGGTTGCCCTCTATGAAATGGGCTCCGACGGCACCGGTACGCTCCTCGGCCACGCCCTCCATTCCCAGATTGCCATGCACCGGGAGTACGGCGGCGTGGTGCCGGAACTGGCCTCCCGGGACCACATCCGGCGCACCGTGCCCCTGCTGCGCCAGGCCCTGGCCGACTGCGGCCGCACCCTGGAGCAGGTGGATGCCATCGCCTACACCCAGGGGCCCGGCCTGGCTGGCGCCCTGCTGGTCGGGGCGGCCTTCGCCGAAGGTCTGGCCACGGCCCTGGACAAGCCCACCGTGCCCCTGCACCACCTGGAAGGGCATCTGCTGTCGCCCCTGCTCTCCGCCAGTCCGCCCCGCTTCCCCTTCGTCGCCCTGCTGGTTTCCGGCGGCCATACCCAGATCATGCGGGTGAGTGGCGTCGGCCAGTACGAACTGCTGGGGGAAACCCTGGACGATGCGGCCGGCGAGGCCTTCGACAAGACGGCCAAGCTGCTCGGCCTGGGCTACCCGGGCGGGCCCGCCCTGGCCCGCCTGGCCGAAGGCGGCAAGCCCGGCGCCGTGGTCTTCCCCCGGCCCATGCTGCATTCGGGCGACCTGGATTTCTCCTTTTCCGGCCTGAAGACGGCGGTGCTGACCTATGTGCGGGGCAAGGAACTGGACGAGCAGGCCCGGGCCGACGTCTGCCGCGGCATTCAGGATGCCATCGTGGATGTGCTGGTGACCAAGGCCCTGGCGGCGGTGAAGAAGACCGGCATGCAGCAGCTGGTGGTGGCCGGCGGCGTCGGCGCCAACCGGGAGCTGCGCCAGCGCCTTAATGGCAAGGCGGTGAAGGCGCGCATCCAGGTCTATTACCCGGAACTGGAGTTCTGCACCGACAACGGCGCCATGATCGCCCTGGCCGGCGCCCTGCGCTTGGCGGCCGGTGCCCAGGCCAAGGCGGCGGGGCCCATCGCCATCCGGCCCCGCTGGCCCCTCTCCGAGCTGACCCTGTAGGCTGCGCCCAAAAAAAAGGCACCTTGCGGTGCCTTTTTCATTACTTCTTCTTGCTGCCGATTTTTGATTCCTGTCCGGCCAGGAGGCGCTGGATATTGACCCAGTGCTTGCCCACCAGGGCCATGGCCATGACGGCCACGGCCGCCACCAGCAGGTTGAAGCCCCACATCATGCCGGCCAGCAGGGGAGAGGCGGCGGCGGCGCAGAGGGCAGCCAGGGAGGAATAGCGGGAGAGGGCGGCGACCACAAGCCAGACGCCCAGCACCGACAGGCCCAGCAGCGGGTCCAGGGCCAGCAGGACGCCGGCGGCGGTGGCGACGCCCTTGCCGCCCTTGAACTTGAGGAAGACGGGGAAGAGGTGGCCGAAGAATACGGCCAGGGCCACGCCGCCGAGGAAGATGCGTTCCATCGCCGGTTCCAGGGCCTGGCCGGCAAGGAAGTGATGGGCCAGGAGCACCGCCACGGCGCCCTTGGCTCCGTCGCCGAGGAGAGTCAGCAGGGCGGCCAGCTTGTTGCCGCTGCGCAGGACGTTGGTGGCTCCCGGGTTGCCGGAGCCGTAGGAGCGGGGGTCCTTCAGGCCGAAGCCGCGGCTGACGATGACGGCGAAGGGCACGGAGCCCAGCAGATAGGCGGCCAGCAGGGCCAGGGGCAGGGATTGGGCAGCAGTCATGGGCGATGGGTGGTGAAGTGACGATAGAGGTACAATGCGGGCCTGCATTTTACCTGCAAGCCCCGCTGGCGGCTGAAAAACCCCATGGACATCATTTTCATCGACGACTTCCGGGTCCAGACCCGCATCGGCATCTACCCCCGGGAGCAGGCCGTGTCCCAGACCGTCGAAATGTCCCTGCAGATGGGCGTTTCCTCCACCGCCAGCGCCGGCGCCAGCGACGACATCCGGGACACCATCGACTACGCCAAGGTGGTGGAACGGCTGCGGGAGGATCTGGGCAGCACCCAGTTCGGCCTGCTGGAAAAGCTGGCCGAACACGTTTCCACCCTGGTGCTGGAAGAATTCCGCTGCGCCTGGGTACGCGTCTCCGTGGCCAAGCTGGGCATGATGCCCGGGGTGCGCCGGGTCGGCGTCATCATCGAACGCAGCACCTGACCCGGCAGCCGGGGTTCAGTCCTTGAGGGCGGCCTCGACCATCTTGGGCTGCAGCACCTGGACCACGTCGTGGGGATGGACCCCCACCAGGTAGCCGCGACGGCCACCGTTGAGATAGATCAGGGGCAGATCCAGGATGCTCTTCTCCATGTAGATGGGCATGGCCTTCTTGGTACCGAAGGGGCTGGTGCCGCCCACCAGGAAGCCGGTGTGGCGGTTGGCCACTTCCGGCTTGCACGGTTCCACCTTCTTGCAGCCCACCTGCCGCGCCAGTTCCTTGGTTGATACCTTGCAGTCGCCGTGCATCAGCACGATCAGAGGCTTGGCGTGCTCGTCTTCCATGATCAGGGTCTTGATCACGGCATGCTCGTCCACATTCAGTTCCCGGGCCGACACCTTGGTGCCGCCATGCTCCTCGTATTCGTAGAGATGGTTGGAGTGGGCGATGCGGTGCTGGCGCAGGAAGCGGGTGGCGGGGGTTTCTGGCGCGTGGCCGGGGTCGAGATCGTGATTGCGGCTCATGGTGCACCTCGAGGGTGTCTTGTTGCGGATGGTTTCATTCTACGCCCGCCGACCGGCGCCGTGCCTAGCCCCGGGGGTGGTGCACGGCGTGCAGGTCCTTCAGCCGTTCCCGCGCCACGTGGGTGTAGATCTGGGTGGTGGAAATGTCGGCGTGGCCCAGCAGCAGCTGCACCACCCGCAGGTCGGCGCCGTGGTTGAGCAGATGGGTGGCGAAGGCGTGGCGCAGCACGTGGGGCGAGAGGCGGGCCGGGTCCATACCGGCCACCAGGGCGTACTTCTTCACCAGGGTCCAGAACATCTGCCGGGTCATGGCCGTGCCCCGGGCGGTGACGAAGAGGAAGTCGCTGAGACGGTTGTCCAGCAAGGCGTTGCGGCCATCGTTCAGGTAGCTCTTGAGCCAGTCCAGGGCCACCTCGCCGAGGGGTACCAGGCGTTCCTTGGAACCCTTGCCGAAGACCCGGGCCACGCCCATGTCGAAGCTCACTTCATGCAGCTTGAGATTGACCAGTTCCGAGACCCGCAGGCCGGTGGCGTAGAGGGTTTCCAGCATGGCCCGGTCCCGCAGGCCCAGGGGCGTTTCGATTTCCGGTGCCGCCAGCAGGGCTTCCACCTGGGCTTCGCTCATCACCTTGGGCAGGCGCGAGGCCTTGACCGGCATGGCGGTCTGCAGGGTGGGGTCGGCGCTGATGCGGTTCTGGGCCAGCAGGCGCCGGTAGAAACGGCGCAGGGAGGAAAGGTAGCGGGCCTGGGAACTGGATTTCATGCGGGCCGCCACGTCGGCCAGGAAGGCCGCCAGGTCGGCGGCGCCGGCCTGGGCCAGGGGCGGGCGGCCCTGCTGCTGCAACCACAGGGCGTAGCGCTGCAGGTCGCTGCGGTAGGCGGCGAGGGAATTGGGGGAGAGGCCGTCTTCCAGCCACAGGGCGTCGCAGAAGGCGTCGATCTCGCTCTGGGTGGAAAAGGCCAGGGTCGGCGGGGCGGCATCCGTCATGGGCACGGAGTTTACGCCGGCAGGCAGCCCTCGTGTTGCAGCAGCCAGCGCTTGATGTCCAGCAGGAAGTCGCCGCCGTTGCGGCCGAAACCGCCCAGGCCGGCAGCGGCGACGACCCGGTGGCAGGGCACCGCCAGGGGGAAGGGGTTGGCGCCGCAGGCGCCGCCCACGGCCCGGGGGCCGCTGTGCAGCAGCTTGGCCACTTCGCCGTAGCTTTGCGTCTGGCCCCGGGGAATGGCGGCGATGGCGTCCCACACCCGGCGCTGGAAGCGGGTGCCGGAGGGTTGCAGGGGCAGGCTGAAAACGAAGGCCGGGTCGGCCAGGTAGGCCTGGATCTGGCGCACCGCCTCGGCGGCCAGGGGCGTGCCGGCCGCCTGCTGCAGGCGGCCGGGCAGGTAGAGGATTTCGGTCAGCTCGTCCCCGTTGCAGCGGATGCCCAGGGAAAAGAACGGGCCACTGGTGATGGCCTGGAAGTCAGCAGGGACGGCATTCTTGGTCATGGCTGCCCGTACAACGAGAAAGGGGGCGGCTTGCAGCCGACCCCCTGTGGAAATGCTTACTGCGCCTTGCCGAGCAGGGCGTCCTTGAGATCGCCCTGGGCCGGCTTGTTACCCAGCCAGATGCGCAGCAGGGCCTGGTAGAAATCCTCCCCCGGGATGACCTTGCCCTGGGGCTGGCCGGCCACGGTGAGGCGGGTGCCCTGTTCGGGAATCCAGTCCAGAGTGATGGGGGTGCCCTTGGCCGCCTTGCCCAGGGCCAGCAGGTTGCCTTCGAAGGTCTGCACCCGTTCCTTCAGGGCGGCAGCCTCGGCCTCGCTGCTGTTCTTGGCGATGCCGCCGGATAGGGCGTCCACGAACTGCTGGGCGGAGAGCTCCATGAGGGGCACGATGGCCAGGCGCTTGGCGCCCTTGGCCGCCAGCACGCCGTCCACCTCGGCGGCCTTGGCCGGCAGGTAGAGGCCCACGGCGTAGACCTTGAAAAACACCTTGGATCGCAGGCCGGCGCCGTTGAGGCTGAGGTCCTGCTGCTCCAGCTTGAGCCGCTCCTCGAACTTGACCCCGGCCACTTCCATGGCCTGGGCGCTGCCGGCCGTGAGGCTGAGGATGGCGAGGGCCGCCATGAAATGCTTGATCTTCATACTGTCTGTCTCCTTTGGTTTTTGCGGACTTTATTGAAGCCCCGGCGCCGTCCGCACGTCGCCGGGGCAATTCTTTTATGGGTGCTGCGGTGTTGCGGTGAAACTTGGACGGATCAGGGAGCGGTGCGGCCGGCTTTCAGCCGCGCACCTGGCCATTGCCCAGGACCACCCATTTCTGGCTGGTCAGGCCTTCCAGGCCCACCGGGCCCCGGGCGTGGATCTTGTCCGTGGAAATGCCGATCTCGGCGCCGAGGCCGTACTCGAAGCCGTCGGCGAAGCGGGTGGAGGCGTTCACCATGACCGAGGCCGAATCCACTTCCCGCAGGAAGCGCATGGCGTGGGTGTGGTTCTCGGTGACGATGGCCTCGGTGTGGCTGGAGGAGTACTTGTTGATGTGCTCGATGGCTTCGTCCAGCCCGGCCACCACCTTCACGGCGATGATGGGCGCCAGATACTCCTCGCCCCAGTCGGCCTCGGTGGCCTCCTTGGCATTGGGCACCAGAGCCCGGGTTTCGGCACAACCGCGGATTTCCACGCCCTTGGCGGTGAGCATGGCGGCGATGGGCGGCAGCAGGGTGGCGGCGACGGAGCGGGCCACCAGCAGGGATTCGGCGGTGTTGCAGGTGCCGTAGCGCTGGGTCTTGGAATTTTCCACCACCGCCATGGCCTTGGCCGCATCGGCGCTGTCGTCCAGGTACACATGGCAGTTGCCGTCCAGGTGCTGGATCATGGGCACCCGGGATTCGGCCAGCAGGCGGGCGATGAGGCCCTTGCCGCCGCGGGGCACGATGACGTCCACGAATTCGCGCATGGTGATGAGTTCGCCCACGGCGGCCCGGTCGGTGGTTTCCACCACCTGCACCGCATCCGCCGGCAGGCCGGCGGACTGCAACCCTTCCTTCACCAGGGCCGCCAGGGCCTGGTTGCAGCGGATGGCCTCGGAACCGCCGCGCAGGATGGAGGCGTTGCCGGACTTGATGCACAGGCCGGCCGCATCCACCGTGACATTGGGACGGGCTTCGTAGATGATGCCGATGACGCCGAGAGGCACCCGCATGTGGCCCACCTGGATGCCGGAGGGGCGGAAGCGCAGGTCGGTCATTTCACCGATGGGGTCCGGCAGGGAGGCGATCTGTTCCAGGCCCTCGGCCATGGTGGCGACGGTCTTGGGGGAAAGGGTCAGGCGATCCACCATGGCCGGCTCCAGGCCGGCGGCCCGGGCGGCGGCCAGGTCTTCGCCGTTGGCGGCCAGGAGCTTGGCTTCGTCGCGGCGGATGGCGGCGGCGATGGCCAGCAGGGCCCGGTTCTTGGCATTGGTGTCGGCCTTGGCCATCTGGCGTGAGGCGGCCCGGGCACGGCGGCCCAGGTTCTGCATGTAATCCTTGATATCCATGGTGTTCTTCAGCAGGTCAGGCAGGAGATAATCGGACCATTATAGCGGCCTCAAATGCCCCGAAACGCCATTCCCTTACTGAAAATAAGGGATTGGGCTAAACTTTCTCGCCGTTGCGGTGTCACAAACCGTTACATGGCCGTTTGACGTCGCAGGAGACCCTATGAGTCGCAAGCTGATTGTTCCCACCGAAGTGCAAGTGTGTGCCACCTGCAGCTATTGGGACGGGGAACGCAAGGTAGATGCCGAGGTGGGTGTGGTGGTGGTGGAAGAGTGTTGCCAGGGCGAGTGCCTGGTGCGCGAATCGTCCCTGCCCGCATTGCGCCACAAGTCCGGTGATACGGATTGCGAGTGGGAGCATCTGGTGCCCGATGAACCGGAAGAGGTGCCGGCCATCCTGCCGGACGTTCCGCCTTCCGATGAAAAGGCCGCTTAAGGCCGTCGCATTCCCGATCGACCGGAGTGCCCGTCCGGGCATCCGGCCTAGCGCAGGCTGAGGCCCAGGCGCAGGAATTCATCCCACACGTCGCCGCCGCCCAGGCCCTTGATGCAGCGGTCGATATGGGCCGTCTGGGCCAGGGCCGCCCGCAGACGCGGCGCGTCGAGCCGCCCCAGGGCGCGCTTGACCAGGGCCTGGCGCGGCCCCCAGATGCGCTGTTCCTTGAACAGCTGGTCCGCCGGCCGGCCGGCGTTGAGTCCTTCCTTCAGGGCTGCCAGGGCCCGCACTTCCTCCGTCACCGCCCACAACACCAGGGGCGGCGCTTCACCCTCCTGGCGCAGGCCGTCCAGGGTCCGCGTCAGGCGGGCCAGGTCGCCCTGCAGCAGGGCTTCCCGCAGGCCGTCGATGTCGTAGCGGGCCACATTGAGCACCGCCTCCCGCACCTGTTCCAGGCTCAGCTTGCCTTTGGGGAACAGCAGTCCCAGTTTCTGGATTTCCTGGTGGGCCGCCAGCAGATTGCCTTCCACCCGCTCGGCGATGAAGCGCAGGGCTTCTGTCTCGGCGCTCTGTTCCTGGCGCTGCAGGCGGCCGGCGATCCACTGGGGCAGTTCGTTGAGGTTGGGGGCCAGCAGCTTGAGCACGGTGCCGGCTTCGGCCAGGGTCTGGAACCAGGAGGCTTTTTCGTCCTGCCAGGTCAGTTCGGGCAGGGTGACCAGAGTCATGGCGTCGCTGGAAAGGCGCTGGCAGTGCTCCTGCAGGGCCTGGCCTCCGTCCCGCCCGGGCTTGCCGGTGGGGATGCGCAGGTCGATCAGCTTGCGGTCGCCGAAGAGGGAGAGGTTGCCGCCGGCCATGGCCAGCTGGGTCCAGTTGAAGCCCTGACCGGCCACCAGCACTTCCCGCTCGCCGTAGCCCTGGCGCCGGGCGGCGGCGCGGATGGCGTCGCCGGCCTCGATCACCAGCAGGGGCTCGTCCCCATACACCACGTAGAGCGGCCCCAGGGGGCGTTCCAGGTGGGCCGCCAGCTGTTCTCCCCGGAGCTGGGCCACGGCGTCAGTCCTCGTTTTCGTCCACCGGCGGCTTGGCCTTGGCCATGCGCCGGATCAGCTGCTGCACCAGGTCCCGCTGCATGTCCTGCCACAGCAGTTCCTCTTCCTGGGCCTTGGACAGCACCTGGGCATCGTCGTAGGTGATGTCCCGGGTCAGGTAGATTTCCATGGGTGCGGAGAGGGCCTTGCCCTTGGCGTCTTCCAGGCGGAAGTTGGCCCGGTACTGCAGCTGCAGTTCCCGCACCCGGCCGGCGGAGTTGTAGGACAGGGCGATCCGCTCCCGGCGTTCCGGGAACTGGACCAGGGTGGCCGCCGCATCTTCCCGGTTGTCCACCAGTTCGGTGGACTTGTTGGCCCGGATGTATCGTTTCAGGTTGGCGGTGATTTCCGAATTCTCCGCCATGGACACGTACAGGGTCGGGAAGGGCATGGTCTGGGCGCCCCGCAGCTGGAAGCCGCAGCCGGCCAGCGTCACGAGCAGGACAAGGGAAACGAGCAGACGGGCGCGCACAGACGACTCCTTAAACCACGATATTGACCAGACGGCCGGGCACCACCACCACCTTCTTCGGGGCTTGGCCGTCCAGGTGCTTCTGCACCGTCTCGGAGGCCAGGGCGGCCGCTTCGATGGCATCCTTGGCCGCATCCGCCGGCACCTTGATGCTGCCGCGCAACTTGCCGTTCACCTGCAGCATCAGCTCGATTTCGCTCTGCACCAGGGCGGCGGTATCGGCCTTGGGGAAGGCGGCCTGGCCGGCATCGGCACCGGGCTTGAGTTCGGCATAGAGGGCCTGGCAGGCATGGGGCACGATGGGGAAGAGCATCAGCACGGCCGCTTCCAGGGCTTCCTGCTTGACGCTGCGGGCGACCGGGCTGTCCGGCAGCTTGGCGAAGGCGTTGAGCAGCTCCATGACGGCGGCGATGGCGGTGTTGAACTGCTTGCGCCGGCCGTAGTCGTCGGTGACCTTGCCGATGGTCTGGTGCAGCTGGCGGCGGAAGTCCTTGAGATTGCCCTCCAGCTCGCCGCCGCTGTAGGCGGGGACGATGCCGGCGGCCACGTGGTCGTGGGTCAGCTTCCACAGGCGCTTCAAGAAACGGAAGGCGCCCTCGACACCGGCGTCGGACCATTCCAGGGACTGGTCGGGCGGAGCGGCGAACATCATGAACAGGCGGGCCGTGTCGGCACCGTACTCGTCCATCAGGGATTGGGGGTCCACGCCGTTGTTCTTGGACTTGGACATCTTCTCGGTGCCGCCGATGACCACCGGCTGGCCGTCGGCCTTGAGGGTGGCGCCGGTGGGGCGGCCGCGCTCGTCGGTGGTCACATCCACGTCAGCCGGGTTGATCCAGTCCTTCTTGCCGCCTTCGGCGTCGCGATAGAAGGTGGGGGCCACCACCATGCCCTGGGTCAGCAGGTTGGCGAAGGGCTCGTCCAGCTTCTGTTCGCCGAACAGGCCCACGTCGCGCATCAGCTTGGTGAAGAAGCGGGAGTAGAGCAGGTGCAGGATGGCGTGCTCGATGCCGCCGATGTACTGGTCGATGCCGCCCTTGCACCAGTAGGCCACGCGCTCGTCCACCATGGCCTGGGTATTGTCCGGGCAGGCGTAGCGCAGGAAGTACCAGGAGGACTCGACGAAGGTATCCATGGTGTCGGTTTCACGACGGGCCGGCTTGCCACACTTGGGGCAGGTGCACTCGTAGAACTCGGGCATCTTGGCCAGGGGCGAACCGGCGCCGGTGATTTCCACGTTCTCCGGCAGCACCACGGGCAGCTGGTCGTCAGGCACCGGCACGTCGCCGCAGGACTCGCAGTGGATCACGGGAATCGGGCAGCCCCAGTAGCGCTGGCGGGAAATGCCCCAGTCGCGCAGGCGGAACTGCACCTTCTTCTCGCCCAGGCCCTTGGCGGCCAGGTCGGCGGCGATGGCGTCCACGGCGGCCTCGTAGGCCAGGCCGTCGTACTTGCCGGAATTGACGCAGGTGCCGCGGCTCTTGTCACCGTACCATTCCTGCCAGCCGTCCAGGCTGAAGGTTTCGCCTGCAGCGGCGATGACCTGCTTGATGGCCAGGTTGTACTTCTTGGCAAAGGCAAAGTCCCGCTCGTCGTGGGCGGGCACAGCCATCACGGCACCTTCGCCGTAGCCCATCAGCACGTAGTTGCCGACCCACACTTCCACCTGCTCGCCGGTGAGGGGGTGCTGGACGAAGATGCCCGTGGGCATGCCCTTCTTTTCCATGGTGGCGATGTCGGCCTCGGCCACGCCGCCCTTCTTGCATTCCTCGATGAAGGCGGCCAGGGCCGGGTTATTCGCGGCGGCGCGGGTGGCCAGGGGGTGTTCGGCGGCCACGGCGACGAAGGTGACGCCCATGATGGTGTCGGCCCGGGTGGTGAACACCCACAGCTTTTCGTCATTGTTGTCGGCCAGGGGGAAGGCGAAGCGCACGCCGGTGCTCTTGCCGATCCAGTTCTTTTGCATCAGGCGCACCTGCTCGGGCCAGCCCGGCAGCTGGTCCAGGTCGGCCAGCAGTTCCTCGGCGTAGGCGGTGATCTTCATGTAATACATGGGGATCTCGCGCTTTTCCACCAGGGCGCCGGAGCGCCAGCCGCGGCCGTCGATGACCTGCTCGTTGGCCAGCACGGTGTGGTCCACCGGGTCCCAGTTCACGGTGCCCAACTTCTTGTAGATCAGGCCCTTTTCATACAGGCGGGTGAACAGCCACTGTTCCCAGCGGTAGTACTCGGGAGTGCAGGTGGCGAACTCGCGCTCCCAGTCGATGGCGAAACCCAGGCGCTGCAGCTGGCTGCGCATGTAGTCGATGTTGGCGTAGGTCCACTTGGCAGGGGGGACCTTGTTCTGGATGGCGGCGTTTTCCGCCGGCATGCCGAAGGCGTCCCAACCCATGGGCTGCAGCACGTTGTAGCCCTGCATTTTGTGGAAACGGGTCAGCACATCGCCGATGGTATAGTTGCGCACGTGCCCCATATGCAGCTTCCCCGACGGATAGGGGAACATGGAAAGACAGTAGTACTTGGGCTTGGTGGTGTCTTCGACGGCACGGGCGGCCTGGGTCTTGACCCAGTGTTGCTGGGCGTCGAGTTCGACTTCCGCGGGTTGGTATTTTTCCTGCATTTGGGCGGCCAGAAATTCGTTGCAAAGCGTGAAATTATAACCGGTCCGCTCCTGCTCCATTGGGCAAAATCGGCTCTTTGCCGCCGCCCGGGCGGTTTCCTGATCATGAACGGGCCGCTCCAGGCCACTGCGGAGAGATGAACATGGGATTGTTGCGCCCCCTGCTGCTTTCAACCCTGACGCTGTGGGCTGCCGCCCCTGCCGTGGCCGGACCGGCCTCCCGGCAGGCGGTGGTGGAGGCCGTGCAGGCGCCGGCCTGGCTGGAGCGCAGCGGCGAGCGCCGGCCCCTGGTGCCGGGCCAGGCCCTCGCCAACCGGGACAGGATCGTCACCGGCAGCGGCTCCCGGGTGCTGATCCAGCTGCCCGAAGGCAGCGGTGTCAAGCTGGGGGAAAACGCCCAGCTCCATCTCAACGCCATCGGCCAGCGCCCGGGGGGCGTCTATACGGCGGCCCTGGACGTGTTGCGGGGCGCCTTCCGCTTCACCACCGGCCTCTTTCCCCAGCGCCTGACGGGGCGGGCCATCAACGTCCGCGCCGCCACCCTGACCGCCGGCATCCGCGGCACCGACCTGTGGGGCAAGTCCGCCGAGGACAAGGACCTGATCTGCCTGCTCGAAGGCCATATCGTGGTCACCCATCCCCTGGGCGAACCCATGGCCTTGAGCGAGCCTCTGGCCTTCGCCAGCGCCCTGCGCGACCAGGCGCCCGGGGCGGTGGCCAGCGTCGAGGCGGAGCAGGTGGAGAAGTGGGCGGCGGAAACGGAAATCCAGGCCGGGGCCGGGGTACTGCGCCGTGGCGGCGCCTGGGGCGTCAACCTGCCGCCGGTGGCGACCCAGGCCGAGGCCCTGGCGTTGTACGACCAGCTAAGGGAGGCCGGCTATCCGGCGCGGATTCGTCCGCGTCACGATGGGGCCGGGGAGGAGGGCTACGTCTATGTGCTGCGGGTGGGGGGCTTCGCCGGCCGGGAAGAGGCGCGGCAGATGGCCGGACGTCTGGCGACAGAGCTGGGCGTGGCGCCCGGGGCCGTCTCCCGCTGAAGGCGGGAATCGAGCAGGCGAGGGGAAATTCAGGGGGTAAGGAGCCGCCGGGGCGGCTTGGCCCCGGGTGGTCCGATCAGGCGGCCTGGGCGGCCGCCTGGGCTCAACAGCCGACCTTGCGCTTGTGCAGGTCGGGGGTGAACACGTTCTTCCAGGTGTCCTGCCAGAACTTGGCGGCGTTTTCCGCAGCCATCAGGCCGAACATGGCCATGCGGCCCTGGTGGCGCCAGATCCAGCTGACCTGGGCGGTGCTGTTGCTGTAGGGCTGGCGCACGGTGCCGCCGGCGCGGGCTTCCACCAGATCGAGAAAGCGCTCGATGCTGTGGCGGTGAAACTCGGAACCCTCGGTGCAGCCACAGGCGGTCTTCGCTTCCTCGACGGCGCGTTGCCACAGCTTGGTGGCCATGGTTTCGGTGATGCCGGCTTTGCGGGCGATCCAGGGCAGAATCTTCGGGTTGTTCATGCTGTTTCCTTTCAAACTTGGCGGTAACCAATGCAGTCCGTCCGCGGCCTTGTGGGCTTGGTGACTGTTTTATGTTGCATTGCAATATCGATTATATCTCAGATGTTCCGGCGATCATTTGTGGTTTACCCGTAGGATCCGGAAGATTGGATGGTGCGGCGCACCAAAAAGTTCCCCGGCCCCGGCGGGGCTATAATCCCGGCCTGACCTTAACCTGCGTCCGCGCCCCTGCCCGCGGCTTCCCGTCCCCATGTCCGACCTGCTTGCCAATCTCAATCCAGAACAACTCCAGGCCGTGACCCTGCCGCCCCAGCATGCCCTGATCCTGGCCGGCGCCGGTTCGGGCAAGACCCGGGTGCTCACCACCCGTATCGCCTGGCTCATTTCCACCGGCCAGATGGGGCCCCACGCGGTGCTGGCGGTGACCTTCACCAACAAGGCGGCCAAGGAGATGCTGGCCCGCCTCTCGGCCATGCTGCCCATCAACACCCGGGGCATGTGGATCGGCACCTTCCACGGCCTGTGCAACCGGCTGCTGCGGGCCCACCACAAGGAAGCCGGGCTGCCCTCCCTGTTCCAGATCCTCGATTCCGCCGACCAGCTCTCCGCCATCAAGCGTCTCCTGAAGAACCTCAATGTAGACGACGAGAAGTTCCCGCCCCGGGAGCTGATGCACTTCATCAACGCCCACAAGGACCAGGGCCTGCGCCCGGCCCAGGCCGAGGTGTGGGACGACTACACCCGCCGCCGGGTGGAGCTGTGGGCCGAGTACGAGGGCCAGTGCCAGCGCGAAGGGGTGGTGGATTTTGCCGAACTGCTGCTGCGCACCTACGAGCTGCTGTCGCGCAACGAGCCCCTGCGCCGCCATTACCAGGAGCGCTTCCGCCACATTCTGGTGGACGAGTTCCAGGACACCAATCGCCTGCAGTACGCCTGGTTGAAGCTCCTGGCCGGCCACGACGGCACTGCCGGCGCGCCCCAGGGGGCGGCGGTGTTCGCCGTGGGCGACGACGACCAGTCCATCTATGCCTTCCGCGGCGCCGAGGTGGGCAATATGCGGGACTTCGAGCGGGAGTTCGGGGTGCAGAACGTCATCCGCCTGGAGCAGAACTACCGTTCCCACGGCAACATCCTGGATGCGGCCAACGCCCTCATCAAGAACAATCAGGGCCGCCTGGGCAAGAACCTGTGGACCGACCAGGGCGCCGGCGAGCCGATCCGGGTGTTCGAGGGCTTCTCCGACCTGGACGAGGCCCGCTGGATCGTGGACGAGGCCCGGGAACTGATCCGGGAGGGCGTCTCCCGGGACCAGATCGCCTTCCTCTACCGCTCCAACGCCCAGTCCCGGGTGCTGGAGCACGAGCTGTTCACCAAGGGCGTGGCCTACAAGGTGTACGGCGGCCTGCGCTTCTTCGAGCGCCAGGAAATCAAGCACGCCCTGGCCTACCTGCGTCTCTTGGCCAATCCGGACGACGACACCGCCTTCCTGCGGGTGGTGAATTTCCCCACCCGGGGCATCGGCGCCCGCAGCCTGGAAAACCTCCAGGAAGCGGCCCACCGTTCCAACTCGCCCCTCTACAACGCCGCCGCCAGCCTCACCGGCAAGGCCGGGGCCGCCGTCGGCGCCTTCATCCGCCTCATTGAGGAGCTGCGGCGGGAGACGGAAAACCTGCCCCTGCCCGAAGTGGTGGAACACATCATCGAACGCAGCGGCCTGCGCCAGCACTACCTGGGCGAGAAGGAAGGCCAGGAGCGGCTGGAGAACCTGGACGAACTGATCAACGCCGCCGCCAGCTTCATCGCCGAAGAGGGGGCCATGCCGGTGCCCGATCCGGCCACCCCCGATGCGCCCCTGCCGTCGCCCCTGGCCTCCTTTCTCGCCCACGCCAGCCTGGAGGCCGGCGACCACCAGGCCGGCGACGGCCAGGAGGCGGTGCAGCTGATGACGGTGCATGCGGCCAAGGGCCTGGAGTTCGACGTGGTCTTCATCTCCGGCCTGGAGCAGGGTCTCTTCCCCCACGAAAACTCCGTCATGGAAAAGTCCGGCGAGGAGGAAGAGCGGCGCCTCATGTACGTGGCCATCACCCGGGCCCGCCAGCGGCTCTACATGTCCCATGCCCAGACCCGCATGCTGCACGGCCAGACCCGCTACTGCGTGCCCTCCGCCTTCCTCGATGAGTTGCCCCAGGAACTGCTGCTGCGGGTCAATGCCCGCAGCACCCCGGCCTACGACAACAGCTACAGCCGCAGCCCCCGGGCGGCGGCACCGGTGACGGCCTACGAAAGCGCCGCTCCCGCCGGGCTGCGGGTGGGGCAGAACGTCAGCCACGCCAAGTTCGGCCAGGGGGTCATCGTCGCCACCGAGGGCCGGGGCGCCGACGCCCGGGTCCAGGTCAATTTCGGTTCTGCCGGCATGAAGTGGCTGGCCCTGGAATTCGCCAAGCTGACGCCGCTCTAGGATCGGTTTGAGGCCCGGCCTGCCGGGCAGGCGGGACGCCGCTGTTGCGGCGATGTGCCCCTGAGGGGCAGTAGGGACGGACGTTGCAGGCATGGCCATGCCGGGAGGTTGGTCCCGCCTGCCTCCCGGGCAAGGGGTTGCTGTGGGACTTATTCCCGGGCGAGGAAGGCGGCGAAGAAGTAGCGGCTGATGCGCTCTTCCAGCAGGGCCTGGATGGCGCCTTCGTCGAGACGCGACAGTTCGGCATGGAGGGGCGCCGCCACCGGGGCGAAAGCGGCCACCAGCCGGGGATCGAAGTGGCTGCCCGCATCCTTGTGCAGGATGGCCAGGGCCGCTTCGCAGGTCATGGGTTCCTTGTAGGGGCGGCGGGAGGTGAGGGCGTCGAAGACGTCCACCACCGCGAAAATGCGGGCGTTGAGGGGAATCTCCTCGCCCTTCAATCCCTGCAGGTAGCCGCTGCCGTCGTACTTCTCGTGATGGAACTGCACCACCTCCCGGGCCGCCTGCAGCCAGGGGGAGGGGGCGATGATGTGTACGCCGAGGGAGACGTGGGTCTGCATGATGCGGAATTCCTCCGCATCCAGCTTGCCCGGCTTGAGCAGGATGTTGTCGCTGATGCCGATCTTGCCCACGTCGTGCAGGAAGGCGCCGATGATGAGGGCCCGCATGGCGTCGCCCTCCACCCCCGTGACCTCGCCCAGGCGGCAGGCGTAGAGCGCCACCCGGTAGTTGTGGATGCTGGTGTCCGAATCCCGCTGGGCGATGGCGGCGCCCAGGACCGAGGCCATTTCCAGGTTGCCCCGCAGCACCTCCCGGGAGAAGCGCAGCACGTTGCGGTTGAGGGAAATGATCACCGGATACAGCACCACCGTGGTGATGAGGGCGGCGGCCAGCACCAGGCCCAGGATCAGGTTGAGGTCCCGGCGCAGGCGGGCCTCCTCCTCCGGCGAGACCAGGAAGACGCCTTCGAAGTAGCCGGCGATGTTGCGTTCCCGGTCCAGGATCGGCACCAGCACCTGCACCACCGTGTTGTTGAGGATGGTGTATTTCTCGTAATGGTGTTTGTCGTCCATGGGGAAGGCGTGGGTGCTGCCCTTGAGCCCGGCTTCGATGTCCTGGTGGGCCGGATTGACCGCCTCCACCACCTTGCGCCGTTCCCGGTCGTACAGCTCGATCACCACGAAATGGTCGCGGACGAAGCCCAGGGCCCGTTGTCGCAGGAAATCCAGCTGCTGGGCCGACATTTCCGCCGCCTCCAGCTCGGCCGCCTGGAAGCGGGCCGATTCGGCCTGGGCCAGGGCCACCACCGCATCGTCGATGCGCTCCGTCGCCACATACCAGGCGCTGCCGCCCAGGAGCAGGGAAACCAGGGCCCAGGCGAGCAGCAGGCGGCCGAGAACGGTGTGGTGGATATTGGTCATGGCGCCAATATTAAGGCCAATCGGGGCCATTCGCACCGCCGGGGAGCGGCGGTATAGTGACGCACCCCCAGCAGAATACAAAAGGAGACAAAAAATGAGCCATGCCATCCGCTTTCACCGCACCGGCGGCCCCGAAGTGCTGCAGTGGGAAGAGGTCGGCGTCGGCGAGCCCGGCCCCGGCGAAGTCCGGGTGCGCCATGCCGCCGTCGGTCTCAATTTCATCGACACCTACCATCGCAGCGGCCTCTATCCTGTGCCCCTGCCCTCCGGCATCGGCCTCGAAGGCGCCGGCACGGTGGAAGCCCTGGGCCCCGGTGTCGCCCACCTGCAGGTGGGCGACCGGGTGGCCTATGCCGGCGGTCCCCTGGGGGCCTACAGCGAGGCCCGCCTGATTCCCGCCGACCGCCTCATCCGCCTGCCGGACAGCCTCTCCTTCGAGACCGGCGCCGCCATGATGCTGCAGGGCCTCACCGCCGCCTACCTGTTGCGTCGCACCTACCGGGTGCAGAAAGGCGACACCGTGCTGATCCACGCCGCCGCCGGCGGCGTCGGCCTCATCGCCTGCCAGTGGGCCAAGGCCCTGGGGGCCACCGTCATCGGCACCGTCTCCACCGAGGCCAAGGCCGAGCTGGCCCGGGCCCACGGCTGCGACCACCCCATCCTCTACACCCGGGAGGACTTCGCTCGGCGCGTGCGGGACATCACCGGCGGTGAAGGCGTGCCGGTGGTCTACGACGGCATCGGCAAGGACACCTTCACCGGCTCCCTGGACAGCCTGCGGCCCCTGGGCACCATGGTCAGTTTCGGCAACGCCTCCGGCCCGGTGGGCCTGATCGATCCCCTGCTGCTGTCCCAGAAGGGCTCCCTCTTCTTCACCCGGCCCACCCTGATGCACTACACCGCCCGCCGCGCCGACCTGGAGGCCCTGGCGACGGAGCTGCTGGGCGTGGTCACCAGCGGCCAGGTGAAGATCGAGGTGCACCAGCGCTTCCCCCTGCAGCAGGCCGCTGCCGCCCACATCGCCCTGGAAGGCCGGCAGACCACCGGCTCCACGGTGCTGCTGCCTTAAACGGAAAGGTCATCCATGGGCGCCAAAGTTCGCAACAGCCTGCTCTCCCTGCGGGACCTCCTGGCCACGGCCTGGCCCATCGTGCTGGTGGTGGCCCTGGGTTTCGTCGTCGCCGTCCAGTTCATCCAGCCGGCGCCGCCACGGCACGTGGTCATGTCCGCCGGGGCCGACAGCGGCGCCTACTACGCCTTCGGCAAGAAGTATGCGGAAATCCTGGCGCGTAATGGCATCACCCTGGAGGTGCGTACCTCCAATGGTTCCGCCGAGAACCTGCAGCGCCTGCTGGACAAGGACAGCGACGTGGAGATCGCCCTGGTCCAGGGCGGCGTCGAGGCGCCCCGGCCGGAATACCTGGAGGAGGACGAGGCCCTGCCCCTGTCCTCCCTGGGCAGCATGTACTACGAGCCGGTGTGGGTCTTCTACCGCAGCGAGCGGGAACTGGAGCGCCTGCACCAGCTGGCCGGCAAGCGCATCGCCGTCGGCGCCGAGGGCAGCGGCATCCGGGGCCTAGCCCTGCAACTGCTGGCGGCCAACGAGGTGCCGGTGGACGGCAAGCATCTGCTGTCCCTGGGCGGCCTCAAGGCGGCCGAAGAACTGCAGCAGGGCCGCCTCGATGCCGCCTTCGTCATCGCCGCGCCGGAGGCGCCGGTGGTGCAGGTGCTGCTGCGCTCCCCCGGCATCAAGGTGATGAACTTCGCCCAGGCCGAGGCCTACACCCGGCGCTTCCCCTACCTGTCGAAGATCGTCCTGCCGGAAGGGGCGGTGGACCTGGTGCGCAACTTCCCGCCCCACGACACCACCCTGCTGGCGGCCACCGCCAATCTGGTGGTGCATGACAGCCTGCATCCGGCCATCCAGTCCCTGCTGTTGCAGGCGGCCAGCGAAGTGCATGGCAAGGCCGGCTTCTTCCAGCGCCGCGGCGATTTCCCGGCGGTACGGGACCAGAGCCTGCCGGTGGCCGACACGGCGGAGCGCTACTACAAGTCCGGCCCGCCCCTGCTGCAGCGCTATCTGCCCTTCTGGGCGGCGATCCTGGTGGACCGGCTGGTGGTGCTGCTGTTGCCCATCTTCGCCCTGCTGCTGCCCCTGCTCAAGGTGGCGCCCTCCATCTACAGCTGGCGCATCCGCTCCAAGATTTTCCGCTGTTATGGCGACCTCAAGTTCCTCGAGAACGAGCTGAAGGAAAGCTACGACCCGGGCCGCAAGCTGGAGTACCTGGACCGCCTCGACCGTATCGAGGACGAGGCCTATCGGCGTAATATCCCCCTGGCCTATTCGGACCTGCTCTATACCCTGCGGGAACACATCGAACTGGTGCGCCACACCCTGGAGCGGCTGGCGCGACATGCAAACGTGGAGGAAACCCCCTAAATGAAGGCTTACCTGATCGCCAATCCCAAGGGTGGCGCCGGCAAGAGCACCCTGGCCACCAACCTGGCCGGCTATCTGGCCCAGTCCGGCAAGCCCGTGATGCTGGGCGACCTGGACCGGCAGCAGTCCTCCCGGGAGTGGCTGGCCCTGCGCCCCGGCTTTTTGCCCGCCATCCGCAGCTGGGAACTGAAGCACGACGAGCCGGCCCGGCCGCCCAAGGGCACTACCCATGCGGTACTGGATACGCCTGCCGGCTTCCACGGCAAGGCCCTGGATCGCACCTTGAAACAGGTCACCCATGTGCTGGTGCCGGTGCAGCCCTCCCTCTTCGACATCCTGGCGGCGCGCCATTTCCTCGACACCCTGCTGGCCGAAAAAGCCGTGCGCAAGGGCGAGCTGCAGGTGGCGGTGGTGGGCATGCGGGTGGATGCCCGGACCCGGGCGGCGGGGGAGCTGGAGCGCTTCTTCGCCGCCTACGACCTGCCCATCCTCGCCTATCTGCGGGACACCCAGCTCTACGTCCAGGCGGCGGCCCAGGGGGCCACCCTGTTCGACCTGACCCCGGCCCGGGCCGAGAAGGACCTGGAGCAGTGGCGCAGCATCATCGACTGGGTGGATGCCTGAGGCTCCCGGCCGTCAGTTACAACATAAAAAAAGCCGCCGGATCACCGGCGGCTTTTTTGCGGGCGATGCCCGGGCTTACTTGTGGCTCTGCAGGAAGCGGTCCATGGTGGTGTCGGCCACGCTGAACCAGGCGTTCTGGGTACGGCGGTATTTGTCGTACTCGGTCCACACCTTCTTGAAGGCCGGGTTCTTCGCCGATTCCTCGGTGTACAGGTCCATGGCGGCCTTGTAGGCGGCTTCCAGCACCGCATCCGGATACTTCTGCAGCTTAACGCCCTGGGACAGCAGGCGGGAGAGGGCGGTGGGGTTCTTGTGGTCGTACTCGGCCAGCATGGTGACGTTGGCCTCGTAGGCGGCGGCCTGGAAGGCCTCCTGGTATTCCTTGGGCAGCTTGTCCCATTCCTTCTTGTTCACGAAGAAGTGGATGGTGGGGCCCGGTTCCCACCAGCCCGGGTAGTAGTAGTTCTTGGCGACCTTGAAGAAGCCCAGCTTTTCGTCGTCGTAGGGTCCGACCCATTCGGCGGCGTCGATGGTGCCCTTTTCCAGGGCGGGATAGATGTCGCTGCCGGCGATCTGCTGGGGCACGGCGCCGAGGCGTTCGAAGACGGCGCCGCCGAGGCCGGCGATGCGCATCTTAAGGCCCTTGACGTCATCCAGGGTCTTGATTTCCTTGCGGAACCAGCCGCCCATCTGGGTCCCGGTGTTGCCGCCGGCGAAGGACACCACGTTGTAGTTGGCGTAGAACTCGTCCAGCAGCTTCTGGCCGCCGCCGTAGTAGATCCAGGCGTTCATCTGGCGCGGGTTCATGCCGAAGGGCACGGAGGTGCCGAAGCCGAAGGTCTTGTCCTTGCCCACGTAGTAGTAGGAACAGGTGTGGCACATCTCGACGGTACCCTGCTGCACGGCGTCCAGGGCCTGCAGGCCGGGGACGATCTCGCCGCCGGCGAAGACGCGGATGTCGAACTTGCCGCCGGTCATGGCGCGCAGGCGGTTGGCCAGCACGTCGGCGCCGCCGTAGATGGTGTCGAGACTCTTGGGGAAGCTGGAGGTCAGGCGCCACTTGATGGTGGGCTGGGATTGGGCGATGGCGGGAGCCGCGACGGTGGTGGCCACGCCGGCACCGGCAGCGACGCCGGCATTTTTCAGGAATTTGCGACGATCCATGGTTTGTCTCCTTATTTTTGTTGCCTAACTGATGTTGCGAAAGCCGGGCGGCTGAACCTCACCGCTGCCAGCGATGAAAACAGCAAAGGGGATACATGTGCAAATGCCCCAACCGTCGTGTCGATGGCTGGGGCACTCCTGTTACTGCGTCGAGCTTACCTTACTTGTGGGTCTGCAGGAACCGGTCCATGGTGGTGTCGGCCACGCTGAACCAGGCGTTCTGGGTCTTTCGGTACTTGTCGTACTCGGTGTAGATCTTCTTGAAGGCCGGGTTCTTGGCAGATTCTTCGGCGTAGATTTCCATGGCGGCCTTGTAGGCGGCGTTCATGATCTCGTCGGAGTACTTCTGCAGCTTCACGCCCTGGGACAGCAGGCGGGAGAGGGCCGGCGGGTTCTTGTGGTCGTACTCGGCCAGCATGGTGACGTTGGCCTCGTAGGCGGCGGCCTGGAAGGCCTCCTGGTATTCCTTGGGCAGCTTGTCCCATTCCTTCTTGTTCACATAGAAGGAGAAGGCGGGACCCGGCTCCCACCAGCCCGGGTAGTAGTAGTTCTTGGCGACCTTGAAGAAGCCCAGCTTCTCGTCATCGTAGGGGCCGACCCATTCGGCGGCGTCGATGGTGCCCTTTTCCAGGGCGGGATAGATGTCGCCGCCGGCGATCTGCTGGGGCACGGCGCCGAGGCGCTCGAAGACGGTGCCGCCGAGGCCGGCGACGCGCATCTTGAGGCCCTTGATGTCGCCCAGGTTCTTGATTTCCTTGCGGAACCAGCCGCCCATCTGGGTCCCGCTGTTGCCGCCCATGAAGGAGACGATGTTGTAGTTGGCGTAGAACTCGTCCAGCAGCTTCTGGCCGCCGCCGTAGTACACCCAGGCGTTCATCTGGCGGGCGTTCATGCCGAAGGGGATGGAGCAGCCCAGGGCGAAGGTCTTGTCCTTGCCCACGTAGTAGTAGGGGGCGGTGTGACAGCACTCGACGGTGCCCTGCTGCACGGCGTCCAGGGCCTGCAGGCCGGGGACGATTTCACCGCCGGCAAAGACGCGGATGTCGAACTTGCCGTTGGTCATGGCGCGCAGGCGGTTGGCCAGAACTTCGGCGCCACCGTAGAGGGTGTCCAGGCTCTTGGGGAAGCTGGAGGTCAGACGCCACTTGATGGTGGGCTGGGCTTGGGCGATGGCAGGGGCAGATACGGTAGTGGCAGCAGCGCCGGCAGCAATGCCGACACCAGCTTTTTTGAGAAAGGAACGACGTTCCATTTTGTCTCCTCCAGGGATTGTTCGGTGTGTTGCAGCCGACGCATTATAGCGACGGCCCGAAGCGGTCCGGCAATAGGGATTACCCTAATCCGGACCGGCTGGAAGAGCTTGCTGGAAGCGGCTTTCGCCCGGGATCAGGCGCCCGCGACGGTCATCCGCTGGATGAGAATGGAACCCGTCTGCTTGGAGCCGCGCACCACCACGTCGTTGCCGACCCCGGCGATGTTCATGAACATCTCCTTGAGGTTGCCGGCGATGGTGATTTCCTCCACCGGATAGGCGATTTCGCCGTTCTCGATCCAGTAGCCGGCGGCCCCCCGGGAGTAGTCCCCGTTGACGTAGTTCACCCCCTGGCCCAGCAGCTCGGTGACCAGCAGGCCGCGCTTGACCTGGCGGATGAGGCCGGCCAGGTCTTCCCGGCCCGGCTCCAGCACCAGGTTGTGGCAGCCGCCGGCGTTGCCGGTGGTGGTCATGCCCAGCTTACGGGCGGTATAGACGCTGAGGAAATAGCCGTTGAGCACACCGTCGCTCACCACCTGGCGCGAGCGGGTGGCGACGCCGTCGTTGTCGAAGGGGCCGGAGGCCAGGCCCTTGGGCAGGTCGGGGCGCTCGCTGATGTTGATGCCGGGGGCGAAGATGCGTTTGCCCAAGCTGTCCACCAGGAAGCTGGCCTTGCGGTAGAGGCTGCCGCCGCTGGCGGCATAGACGAAGTTGCCGAGCAGGCCGCTGGCGATGGGGGCCTCGAAGATCACCGGCACCTCGCAGGTCTTCACCTTGCGCCCGCCCAGGCGGGACAGGGCGCGGCGGGCGGCGTAGTCGCCGATGCTCTCGGGGGCGGGGAAGTCCGCCGGGTCCCGGTGGGTGGAATACCAGTCGTCCCGCTGCATTTCCGCATTGCGCCCCTTCTTGCCGGCGATGACGGAGCAGGCAATGTAGTGGCGGGAGCTGGGGTAGCCGCCGGCAAAGCCCAGACTGTTGGCGGTGGCGAACTGGCCTTCCTGCAGGGAGACGGTGGCGCCCTCGGAGTTTTTCACCAGGGGACTGACGGCGAAGGCCGCATCCTCGCAGCGGCGGGCCAGGTCGATGGCGCCCTCCACGCTCAGCTGCCAGGGATAGTAAAGCTGGGGATCCTGCCACTGTTTGGCCAGCAGGGCCTTTTCCGGCAGGCCGGCGCAGGGGTCCTCGGCGGTGTAGCGGGCGATGGCCAGGGCCGCATCCACGGTCTGGGCCAGGGCCTGGCGGGAAAAGTCGCTGGTGGAGGCGTAGCCCTTGCGCTGGCCCAGGTACACCGTGACGCCGATGCCCTTGTCCCGGTTGTATTCGATGGTTTCCACCTCGCCCTGGCGGACGCTGACCGACTGGCCGAAGCCCTCGGAGACATCCACCTCGGCTGCGGAGGCGCCGCCCCGGGTGGCCAGGGCCACGGTGTCCCGGGCCAGTTGCAGCAGGTCGGCCTGGGGCAGGGAGAAGCGGCCGGAAGTGGCTGCAGCGGTGGTACGGGAGGGCTTGGGGAGAGCTTTCTTGGCCATGAACAGCGAGACAGAGGGGTAAAATCGCTATCATAGCAGCCCCCACCGCCCACCCCTGCCGAGAAGTACAAGGAATCATGGAAGAACTGGACCCCCTGGACGGCGAGCCCGTCAGCAAGACAAAACGCAAACAAGCCATGCAGGACAAGCAGGACCTGGGACGCGCCCTGGTGGAACTGCCGCCGGACCGTCTCAAGCGCCTGCTGGGCAAGGTCGAACTGTCCGAGACCCTCAGCGGCGCCCTGCTCGAATACCAGCGCCTGCCCAAGCGGGAGGCCCAGCGCCGGCAGCTGCAGTACATCGGCAAGCTGATGCGGGACGTGGACCCGGAGCCGATCCAGGCCGCCCTGGACGTGGTCAATGGCGCCTCCGCCGCGGAGAACGCCAAGCTGCACCGGCGCGAGCGTCTGCGCACCCTGCTCCTGGAAAACGAGGCCGTGGCCCTGGCCGACATCGCCGCCCACTGGCCCCAGGCCGATCTCACCCACCTGCGCCAGCTGCGCCGCAGCGCCCTCAAGGAACAGGAACAGAACAAGCCGCCGAAGAGCTACCGTGCCATCTTCCAGGTGCTGAAGGAACTGGAGGAGGGCGGCGCTGCTGCAGCCACCGGGGATGATACCGGGGAGGAAGCATGAGCGAAGGGCCCCTGCGCGTCGGCCTGGTCTCCATCAGCGACCGGGCATCCAGCGGCGTCTATGAGGACAAGGGCCTGCCGGCCCTGCGCCAGTGGCTGGACGGGGTGCTGCTGACCCCCTGGGAGGAAGAGTCGCGCCTTATCGCCGACGACCAGCCGGGCATCGAGGCCACCCTCATGGAACTGGTGGACGACGAAGGCTGCCATCTGGTGCTGACCACCGGCGGCACCGGTCCGGCGCCCCGGGATGTGACGCCGGAAGCCACCCTGGCGGTGGCGGACAAGGTCATGCCCGGCTTCGGCGAGCAGATGCGGCAGATCGGCCTGCAGTTCGTGCCGACCGCCATTCTCTCGCGCCAGGTGGGGGTGATCCGCAAACAGGCCCTGATCCTCAATCTGCCGGGCCAGCCCAAGTCCATCCAGGAAACCCTGGAAGGGGTGAAGGACGGGGAGGGCAAGGTGCTGGTGCCCGGCATCTTCGCTGCCGTGCCCTACTGCCTGGACCTCATCGGCGGGCCCTATGTGGAAACCCGGGAGTCCGTGGTGGCGGCCTTTCGTCCCAAGTCGGCACGGCGCCCGCCGGCCACCTGAGTCGGCCTTCAGTTGTCGCTGCGCAGTTCCCGGTAGCGGGCGATTTCGTAATCGCTGCCGCTTTCCTGGATGTCCATGGGGGTCAGCAGCAGGTGCCGGCCTTCGGCTTCGCACTCCAGGTTTTCCCGCACGTCGAAGCTGGCCGGCGGCATTACCACCCGCACTTCCCCTTCTTCCATGCCATCCCGCAGCAGCATCCCCGGAATGCCCGCCGCCAGGGCGTAGGCCGAGGTGCTGCGGGGCCGCAGCTCCACCGCCAGGGCCTGGCGCGCCAGGGTCTGGATGCCGACCGCGGCCTGGGTATCCGATTCCCGGCCGTAGCGCCGCACCACGCCGAGCAGCCAGTTGCTGCCGCCTTCCGGCTGCATGGCCAGGAGGGCGCCGATGCGCAGCCAGTCGCCGCGCAGGTTCGGCACCAGGGCGCCGAAGCCGCCCAGGCTGACGTTGTCGGCGATCCAGCTTTCCGCCGCTCCGTCCCCGTCCGGCTTGCCGGAAAAGACCTGGAAGGCCGCCTCGAAACCGTTGACCACGGTGAGCAGGGATTTCACCTGGTGCCGCCGGTGTTCCCGCAGGGGCGGGGTCGGCGCCCAGTGCATGGCCAGATGGTGCAGCACCGGCAGGATCATTCGGGCCGGATACTGGCCGCCCAGATTCACCTCTTCCGGCACGGTGCCCAGTTCGACGCTGCGGATCAGTTCGGCCAGGGTCTGGGGTGCGTTGCCCGGGGCGAAGAAGCGCAGGGTCGGCGCCGCCTGGGGCTCCCGGGTGAGGCGTACGGGCGGCAGGGGCTGGGCCGGGTCGATCCAGTACACGCTTTCGGGACCGGAGCGGCTGCCGAACACGAACAGGGGCAGGCAATGGCCGATCAGCCTTTCCGCCAGTTCGATCTCCGCGGGCAGCAGGCTGTCCATGGAGGAGGCGTGGAACATGAGCACCTTCAGGTATTCCAGGGTGGCGGAGGAGGAACTGCTCTGCCCCGGATAGAGCAGCAGCAGGCGCCCGGCGACGCCTTCGCTTTCCGCCGCCAGATAGGCCTGGCCCAGGCGCAGCCAGATGTCGCCTTCCACCGGGCCGTAGTGGTACTGGCGCCACTTCAGCTGGTTGCCGTAGGCCAGGATGAGGCGGGCGTGGATCAGGGGCAGGTGGGGCTTGAGGGCGTCAGCCCCCTTCTCCTTGCCGCGGTAGCGCGCCAGGGATTGTTCGTAGAGCCGTGCCAGCAGGTCCCAGAAGGCGGTGCTGGCGGTCCACAGGCGCCGCTCCTCGGTCTTGGAGAGGCGGGGGGAGTGCAGGTAGTCCCGGGTCAGGCGGCGCAGGTGGGGCTGGGCCGCTTCGTCCAGCTGGCGCACGGTGTCGAACAGCTGCTCGGGTTTGAAGCCTTCGGCGCTGAGCAGGGACTCGAACCAGGCCAGCACCTCGTCCACCGCCTTGAAGGCATTGTCCAGGGGCAGTTCGGCGATGGCGCGGCGCAGTTCCTTGGCGTCGGCCAGGGGGTGCTCCGGCTTGGCGGAAAAGAGGCTCAGAATCACGATGTTCCCCGTTGAAGTCGTTCCAGCGATATTGGCGGTCCTGTCGCCGCCTCCACGGACGGGTCCGCCTGTGCCGGCAGCTCCGGAGCCAAGCTTACGTCATTTTCCCCATGCTGCGAACTGTCCCCCAGGCGTTGGCGGAGGCGGGGTCTCCGTCAACGGTCCCGCCCGTCGCCGCCATGGGCGGGACGGGGGCAAACGGCTACAATGCCAGCGATAAAAAAGTAGCGGAGCCCCTCTCCATGCAGCAGTACCACGACCTCATGCGCCACGTGCTCGAGCACGGCCACGTCAAGACCGACCGCACCGGCACGGGCACCCGTTCCGTCTTCGGCTGGCAGATGCGTTTCAACCTGGCGGACGGCTTCCCCGTCATGACCACCAAGAAGCTGCACCTGCGTTCCATCATCCACGAACTGCTGTGGTTCCTGCAGGGCGACACCAACATCCGCTACCTCAAGGACAACGGCGTCTCCATCTGGGACGAGTGGGCCGACGCCAACGGCGACCTGGGGCCGGTGTACGGCAAGCAGTGGCGCCGCTGGGAGACGCCGGACGGGCGTCTCATCGACCAGGTGGGCCAGCTGGTGGAAAACCTGAAGAAGAACCCGGATTCCCGCCGCCATGTGGTCTCCGCCTGGAACCCGGGGGACGTGGATTCCATGGCCCTGCCGCCCTGCCACTGCCTGTTCCAGTTCTACGTGGCCGACGGCAAGCTGTCCTGCCAGCTGTACCAGCGCAGTGCCGACATCTTCCTCGGCGTGCCCTTCAATATTGCCTCCTACGCCCTGCTCACCCACATGATCGCCCAGGTCTGCGGCTACCAGGTCGGTGACTTCGTGCACACCCTGGGCGATGCCCACCTCTACAGCAACCACCTGGACCAGGCGCGCCTGCAGCTGTCCCGGGATTTCCGTCCCCTGCCCAAGCTGGTGCTCAATCCCGAGGTGAAGGACCTGTTCGCCTTCCGCTTCGAGGACATCGCCCTGGAAGGCTACGATCCCCATCCCTCCATCGCCGCGCCCATCGCCGTCTGACCGGGAATACCGCCCATGCCCATGGACATCACCCGCACCGCGCCCTGGCAGGCCCTCCTGGCCCACCGGGAGCAGCTTCGTTCGCACCACCTGCGGGAGTTGTTCGCCCGGGAACCGGCCCGCTTCGAGAAGCTATCCTTCCGCCTCGGCGATTTTCTCGCCGATTTTTCCAAGCAGCGCATCACTCCCGAGACCCTGGGTCTGCTCACCGACCTGGCCCGGGCGGCGGATGTGGAAGGCTGGCGCGATCGCATGTTCGCCGGCGAGCGCATCAACGTCAGCGAACAGCGGGCGGTGCTGCATCCGGCCCTGCGTTTCCTCGGCACCGGCCCCTTCCCCAGTGCGGCCAAGGACGTCATGCCCGAGGTGCGGGCGGTGCGGGCCCAGATGCGGCAGTTTTCCGAGCGGGTGCGCAGCGGCCTGTGGCGCGGTTACTCCGGCGAGGCCATCCGCCATGTGGTGAACCTGGGTATCGGCGGTTCCGACCTGGGGCCCAAGATGGCGGCCCGGGCCCTGTCGGCCTACGACCATCCGGCCCTGCACGTGCATTTCGTCTCCAACCTGGACGGGGCCCAACTGGCGCCCCTGCTGGAGACCCTGGACCCCCGCACCACCCTTTTCATCGTCGCCAGCAAGACCTTCACCACCCAGGAAACCCTGCGCAACGCCGAGACGGCCCGGGACTGGCTGCTGGCGGCGGCCGGTCCGGAGAACGAGGCGGCGGCCCTGGCCCGGCACTTCGTGGCGGTGACGGCGGCACCGGCCGAGGCGGGTCTGTTCGGCATCGGCCACGACAACATCTTCACCATGTGGGACTGGGTCGGCGGCCGCTATTCCCTGTGGTCCGCGGTGGGCCTGGCCCTGGCCCTGGCCATCGGCATGACCCAGTTCGAGCGGCTCCTGGCCGGCGCCCAGGCCCTGGACCAGCATTTCCTCAAGGCGCCCTTGGAGCAGAACCTGCCGGTGCTGATGGGTCTGCTGGGCATCTGGAACACCAACTTCCTCGGCGCCGAAACCCTGGCCATCCTGCCCTACAACGAGTCCCTGCGCACTCTGCCCGGCTACCTGCAGCAGCTGGAGATGGAGAGCAACGGCAAGATGGTGACCCGCAGCGGCAAGCCCCTGTCCTGCCATCCCAATCCCATCGTCTGGGGCGAGATCGGCATCAACGGCCAGCATGCCTTCTTCCAGCTGCTGCACCAGGGCGGCTGGCTCATTCCCAGCGACTTCATCGTCGCCGCCACCAGCGACTATCCCCTGCCGGGCCACAACGGTCCCCTGCTGGCCAACTGCCTGGCCCAGAGCTCGGCCCTGGCTTTCGGCCGCAGCGAGCAGGAGGCCCGGGCCGAGCTGGAGCTGGAGGGCTGGGCCGAGGCGGAGATCGCCGCGGTCCTGCCCTACAAGGTGTTTGCCGGCAACCAGCCGTCCACCACCCTGATGCTGCCCCGCCTGGACCCCTACCACCTGGGGCTGCTGATCGCCCTCTACGAGCACAAGGTGTTCGTCCAGGGGGTGGTGTGGGGCATCAATTCCTTCGACCAATGGGGGGTGGAGCTGGGCAAGAAGCTCGCCGGCCGCCTCCTGCCCGCCCTGGAAGGCACGCCCGACGAGGGGCTGGACGCCTCCACCCGGGGCCTCATTGCCTACTGCCGTCGCCATGGCCAACTCTGAACCGACCACTTCCTCCGAGGCTCCCCAGCTCGTCGCCCTGATCGTGGCGGTGGGGGCCAACCGGGCCATCGGCCTGGACAACCAGCTGCTCTGGCGCCTGCCGGAGGACATGGCCTATTTCAAGGCCACCACCCAGGGGCGCCCGGTGATCATGGGGCGCAAGACCTGGGAATCCCTGCCGGAGAAGTTCCGTCCCCTGCCGGGGCGGCGCAATGTGGTGGTCAGCCGCAACCGGGACTACCTGGCGCCCGGCGCCATCCTTGCCCATTCCCTGGAGGAGGCCCTGGCCGCCGCCGGCGGCGGCGAGGTCTTCGTCATGGGCGGCGCCGATCTCTATGCCCAGGCCCTGCCCCTGGCCCGGCGCCTCTATCTCACCGAGGTCCGGGATGAACCCCGGGCCGACGCCTTCTTTCCCGCCCTGGAAGCGGATGCCTGGGAGGAGCGTTCGCGCCGTCCCGGCAGCCCCCCTGCCGGCGCTCCGGCCTACGATTTCGTGGTCTGGGAACGCCGTCCCCGCTGATCCAGCCTACACCTCAGTAGCGGCCGCCCGTCGGGGCGGTGGACGGACCGCCGTTGACCGGCGGCTGCTGGCCGCCGGGAATGCCGCTGCCGCGCCGTTCGCCGCTGGCGGCAAAACCGCTGTCACCACTGCCTCCGGCCGGCCCGCTGCCGGGCAAGGGCGGCGGCGTGCCGTTGCGGACGGGCCGGCTGTGGCCGTCGTTGACCCGGGCGCTTTCCCCCGCGTCTAGCAGCAGGCAGCCGCCCTCGTTGCACACTTCAATCTGGCCGCTGTAGGTGGTGGCCCCTAGGCCCCCATCCGTCGCGTATTCCAGGCCGTAGTCGGTGCCCCGGATGCCGATGGTGGCCACCGTGGTCTGCATGCGGTAATCCTCCCGCCGGGCCTTGCCGATGAGGCCGGTGATGGTGCGCAGGCCGCCCTGCAGCAGACTGAAGAAGCCCCGGGCCGGCTGGGGGGTGGTGGCGGCAAACTGGTAGTCGTCGATGCGGAACAGGCTGTCGGGATTGAGGGAGAGCTGGCTGCCATCGGAAAAGCGCAACTGCAGCCGGCCGCCGGGGCCGGTGCGGATGCTGTCGCCAGGCCCCACTTCGCTGCCGCGGACGAGCTGGCGCGGCGGCTGGTCCGGCAGGCTGGCCGTGGCCTCGCCGACGACAAAGGCGACCCGGGCGGCGGCTTCTGCCCCCAGCACCGCCGCCGGACTGCCCGCCAGCAGCAGGCCCAGCAGCCAGACGGCAAACAGGTTTCTGCTCATGCTGTCTTTTCCTCATCTTCAGTTGCGTTTCCTCCTTCCACTGCGCAGGAGGCCGGGGCCAGACCGGCCCGGTGATGTTGCCAGATTCTGGCGTAGGCCTGTTCCAGCTGGCGCACCCGGCGCCGGGTACCGAGGGGCCCATCCGTCGCACAGCCCCGACGGATGTCGGCGGCCAGGGCCATCCGCCAGGCCTCGTCCCGGCCCAGGCGGATGGCGGTGGCCACATAGGCCTCGGCACTTTCCGCCGCCAGCTGGGGCAGGCCCAGGGCCCGTACCAGGCTGCCGCCCACCCGGGCCTGGAAGCCTTCCCCCTGCAGGGACAGCACGGGCGTGCCCATCCCCAGGGCGTCGGCGCCGGTGCCGTGGCCGTGGTAGAGGGGCGTGTCGAGCACGGCATGGACGTGGCGGTAGCGGGCCAGATAACGGGGCCGGGTGGTGCCCGGGGAAAAGTGCAGCCGGGTCGCCCCGATGCCGGCCTCGGCGGCCCGCCGGGTGAGCGCCGCGGCCACGGCCGGTGTCTCGGCGTGGAGCCACAGCACGGCTTCGGGCACCGCCGCCAGGACGGCCTGCCACAGGGCCATGGCCTGGGCATCCACCTTCCAGGTCTGGTTGAAACAGGCGAAGACCACCGGGGCGGCGGGAGCGCCCAGCTCGGCCGCCTCCAGCAAGGGAACGGCGGGTGGCTCGCTGTCCAGCAGGAAGAAGCTGTCCGGCAGCCGGATCAGGGCCTCGGCCCAGTGGGCCTCGCTGCCCGGCGGGCAGACGTGCCGGTCCACCAGGGCGTAGTCGGCCAGGCCCCTGCCGAGGGTGCCCGGGTAGCCCTGGTACAGCACCTTGAGTGGGCTGCCGGGGCGCCGCGCCAGGCGGGGGCGGCCGCCCCGGGTGTAGCCGGCCAGGTCCACCAGGATCTGGATGCCGTCCCGGGCCATTCGCTGCTCCAGGTCTCCGTCGCTGAGCCCATAAACTTCGGTGAAGGCATCAGCCTCCCGGCGCAATTGGCGACGTACTTCGCTGCCGTCGTCCCGGGAGTCGGCATAGAGGGTGATGTGGCAGCGACGGCGGTCATGGTGCCGGCAGAAGGAGCGCAGGCAATGGCCCATGGGGTGGTTGCCGAAGTCCGGCGACAGGTAGGCGATGCGCAGGGGGCCGTCATGGCGGGCCCGGGGCCGGGGCAGGGCGGTGGCCGGAGGCATTGCCGCCAGCAGGGCGTCGGCCCAGCCGTCGGCCAGACGGCGCCGGACAGCCGGTGCCAGGGGGGCAGCGAAGAGGGCGAAGGCGCTGTGCCAGTCCGTCGCTGTGGGCGCCAGGGGATAGGCGGCGCTTTCCTGGGCGAAGGTTTGCCGTTGTGCCCACTCTCCCTGGCCCGCCTGCTGGCGGTGGTAACCGGTAAAACACTGCAGCGGGCTGGGCAGGGAGCCGGGGCCGAAGACCTGGCCGGTGAGCGGGTTGGTCCAGTGGCGGCGCTCCCCGGGAGCCCGCTCCCAGGCTTCGCCCAGGACCGTCCGGGCCGGCTCCCAGCGGGCCTGGGCGGCCAGGGCCATGCCCCACAGCAATTGCAGGTGGGTATCGGTGGCGCCGGCCAGCAGGGCCTCGGCCTCCGGGGCTCGGCCGGCTGCCAGCAGTATTTCCCCTTGCAGTTGCCGCAGGGTCCGGTGCTCATCCGCCGGCTCGGGTGTCAGGGTTCGCAGGAGCGCCAGGGCGTCTTCCGTCTGCCCCATGCGGGAGAGCAGGGTGGCGTGGCGCAGGCCGGCGGGGAAGGACAGGGCTGGCGTTGCCGCCGGAACCCGCCCATAGGCGGCGATGGCGCCGGCGTGGTCGCCGTCCATTTCCAGCAGGCGCCCCAGGTTGAGCAGGCATTCGCCGGCTGCCGGCCGGTACTCGAGGCACAGGCGCAGGACCTGGCAGGCCCGGGCATTGTTCCCCTGGAGGTGGAGGGCCGTGGCCAGGGCGTTGGCGGCGTTGATATGGGCGGGATCCAGGGCCAGGCAGTGTTCCAGCGGCGCCACGGCCAGGCGGGGCTGGCCGGCTTGCAGCTGGCACACTCCCAGCAGGAAGGCGTGTTCGGCGGCATCCCCGGGCCGGGGCGGATTGGCCTGCAGCCACTCCCGGGCCGCCTGGGGCGCCCCCCGGGCCAGCAGGTCCCGGGCGGGAGCCAGGGCGCTGTCGCTCATGGGCCGGGGCCTGACGGCGTCCGCCCGACTACTTCTTGAAGACGGCGGCGCCGCTGATCTTGCCCAGGTCCGTACCGGGCAGGTTGTCCAGGAACTGGTAGGTCAGACCGGCGTGGGAGGCGCCGCTGCCGGCGAGGAAGCCTATGATGCTGCCTGCCGTGCAGGAACCTCCACAAATGGTGGGGCCGCTGATCTGGTTGCCGTAGATCAGGCTGAGTGTGTCATTGATTGCGTATGACTTTCCACCGATAGGTACGGTCAGGTTCAAGCCGACGCTATAGTCGGCAAAGCTGACTGTGAGCTTGCCTGTAACCGCCTGAGTTCCGACAACCCCTGTGCTGGAAGTCGGTAGCGTAAAGCCGAGTAGGCCGTAAGTGGCAACGGTGGTTCCAGATAGGGCTGGGTCGGAGAGGGGGGTCGGGGTGCCCACTACATAGTGGACGTTGCTCAGCGCCGCAGTGGTGCTGGTGCTGCTGTTGGCCAGAGTGGCGTTACTCCAGCGGCCCCAGCCCACGACGCCGTCGGTGAAATAGAAGGAGTTGCCCTGGGCTGTATAGGTATAGGTTCCGGACTGTAGCGTGGCGAGGCTGCCGTCGGCGCCGAAGGCAGCCTGGCCGTTGGAGGTAAAGGCCATATAGGGCGAACCATCCTTGGTCCCGCTCCAATACAGGTCGTAGCCTGAGCCACCGACCATGGCCGGAGCCTGTAGCGAAGGCGAACCATTGGCAGTCCGTGTTTCGCCGCTGGCGAAAAACACCTGGGGCGAGACGCTGGGCGGTGCCGGCGGCAGGTTGGTACGGGCTTCGGTACGGCTGGGCTGGGAGGTGGGGGTGGTGACCAGGGCCGATTCGCCGCTGGACAGCAGCAGGCAGCCGCCGCCGTTGCACACCATGACCTGGCCTTCGCCGGTGGAGACGGTGATGCCGTCGCCGTAGGTGATGGAGTACTCGGTGCCCCGGATGCCGATGGTGGCCACGTTGGTGGTGACCCGGTAGTTGTCCTTGTTGGTGCGCCCGATGAGGCCGGTGATGGTGCGCATGCCGCCCTTGAGCAGGCTGAAGAAGCCCTGCTCGCTGCCGTCCGCCTGGCCGGCGTAGCGGTAGCTGTCCACCCGGAAGTCGCTCTGGGGCTGCAGGGAAACCAGGGAGCCGTCGGAGAAGCGCAGCTGGGCGCGGCCATCCCGGGTGCTGACCGTTTCCCCGGGCTGGACTTCGGCGCCCTTGCTCAGGGGGCGGGTACTGCCGGCGGCGCCGAGGGCCACCACGTTGCCGACGGCGAAATCGACTCGGGCGGCGGCTGCGGCCGTGGCCAGGCCCGGGTAGGCGGCGGCCAGGGCCAGCAGCAGGGGGGAGGGGCGGGAGGTGAGGGCGATGTGCATGGCGGGACCTGCTTCAGAAATCGCGGCGGACGGTAACGGAGACCACCTGGCGGTGGTAATCGTTGAGGGTCAGGTTGGAGTCGTTGCGGGTATAGCTGAACTGGGGCGTGATGTGCCATTCCCGGCTGGGACTGAAATTGGCCCCCACGTTGATGTTGGCCTGCAGGTCCTGGCGGATGCTGAGGAAGAAGGGGTCGCTGCCGTGGTAGCGGCGCTGTTCCAGATTGGCGTTGGCAAAGCCCACCCAGCGCGGGGCCAGGTCCATCTGGCCGCCGATGCGCACGCCCACCAGGTCATGGCCCATGAAGGTGGCCAGCTCGTTCTTTTCCATCTCGGTGCCCACGTAGGCGCCGCCGTAGATGACCTGCCCCTCGCGGAAGGCGTGGGCGTAGGCTCCGCCGACGACGAAACGGTCCGTGTTGCGGATGGCCTGGCCCGGGTAGGTGAGGCTGGCGTACTGGAGGTAGAGGCTGGCCTGGTTGCGGGAGTCGTAGTTGTGCTGCCATTGGCCGGTGAAGCCCATGGCGTCCCGGTAGCGCTCGCCGTTGAGGCGGAAGGTGCTGGCCTGGAGGGCAAGGGAATACTGGTTCTTGTCCACCGCCTTGGTCAGGCCCAGATTGGCGTCCCAGCTGCCGTTGTCGAAGTCGGTATCGTTGCTGTTGAGGCGCTGGGAGAAGGCGGCACCGCCGGTGACGGCCAGGCCAGCCTGCAGGGGAGTGCGGAAATTGATGCCGCCGGCCACGTTGGTGAAGGTGTCACCGTTTTCCTTGGCGCCGCTGCCGACCGGGAACATCCAGCCGCCGAAGAAGGGAATGGCGTACTCGCCGCGGCTGGTGCCGCTGTTGACGTTGCTGTCGATGCCCAGACCCAGCTCCAGATAGCCGCGCACCTGGGTGCGGGCTTCGTCCTCCAGGCGCTCCACTGCTGCCAGGAAACGCTCGATGGTGCTGCCCACTTCGGCCGGCACGCCCATGCTGCGCACATTCTCGAACTCGCGGCGGGCATTCTTGGTCTCGCCCAGGGCCAGATAGGCCCGGGCAATCTCGGCCCGGGCCCGGGCGTTGTTCGGTTCCTGGGCCAGCACCCGTTCCAGGGCGAAGACCGCCCGGGTGTTCTGGCCCGCCTCCAGGGCGGCCAGCCCCAGCAGCAGGTCGTATTCGATTTCCCCGGCCCGTTCGGGCTCCAGGCTTTCCAGCAGGACATAGGCTTCGCTGCCCCTGCCGCTTTCCAGCAGGCGTCCGGCCTGGCCCAGGGTGGCATCGGCCCCCCAGGCGGCGCCGCAGCCCAGCAACGACAGGACGGCGCAGACATTCAATACGGATTTTTTGACTTTCACCCCAGACCCCAATTCAACAATTTCTTATCGCGGCTAATGTGGCAAAGCAGCATGGCAATGTCAATGCAGTTATTCCCATTTTTCATGGGCTTGGCGCGATATTTGAGAAAATTCTGGCGAAAAAAAGCGGCGGGAAATCCCGCCGCTTTCTGTGCCGCACCGCCGGGTCAGCGTACGCAGTCCACGTAGTAGCCCACCTTGCCGTCCCGCTCTTCCTTGACCAGACCGTGGATGTCGGTCTCGAAGCCGGGGAATTTCTCGTTGAAATCCCGGGCGAACTGCAGGTACTGCATGATGGTGCGGTTGAAGCGCTCGCCCGGGATGAGCAGGGGAATGCCCGGGGGATAGGGGGTGAGCAGCACCGAGGTGACCCGGCCTTCCAGCTCGTCGATGGGCACCCGGTCGATTTCCCGATGGGCCATCTTGGCGAAGGCGTCGGCAGGCTTCATGGCCGGCACCATGTCGGAGAGGTACATCTCGGTGGTCAGGCGGGCCACGTCGTTGGAGCGGTAGACGGCGTGGATTTCCCGGCACAGGTCGCGCAGGCCGACCCGCTCGTAGCGCGGGTGCTTGGCGACGAAGGCGGGCAGCACCTTCCACAGGGGCTGGTTCTTGTCGTAGTCGTCCTTGAACTGCTGCAGTTCGGTCACCATGCTGTTCCAGCGGCCCTTGGTGATGCCGATGGTGAACATGATGAAGAAGGAGTAGAGGCCGCACTTCTCCACGATCACGCCGTGTTCGGCCAGGTACTTGGTGACGATGGCGGCGGGAATGCCCCGTTCGGCGAACTCGCCGTCCACGTCCAGGCCCGGGGTGATGATGGTGGCCTTGATCGGGTCCAGCATGTTGAAGCCGTCGGCCAGGTTGCCGAAGCCGTGCCAGCGGTCGCCGGGCTTGAGCATCCAGGCGTCCCGCTCCTCGATGCCTTCCTCGGAGAGGTCGTCCGGGCCCCATACCTTGAACCACCAGCCGGAGCCCCACTCCTCGTCCACCTTGCGCATGGCGCGGCGGAAGTCCAGGGCCTCTGCGATGGATTCCTCCACCAGGGCGGTGCCGCCCGGCTCTTCCATCATGGCCGCGGCCACGTCGCAGGAGGCGATGATGGCGTACTGGGGGCTGGTGGAGGTGTGCATGAGGTAGGCCTCATTGAACACGTCCCGGTCCAGGTGGCTGTTCTCCGCATCCTGCACCAGGATCTGGGAGGCCTGGGAAAGGCCGGCCAGGAGCTTGTGGGTGGACTGGGTGGAGAAGACCATGGACTCCTTGCAGCGGGGCCGGTCGGCGCCGATGGCGTGGTAATCGCCGTAGAAGTCGTGGAAGGCGGCGTGGGGCAGCCAGGCTTCGTCGAAGTGCAGGGTGTCGATCTTGCCGTCCAGCTCTTCCTTGATGGCTTCCACGTTGTAGAGGATGCCGTCGTAGGTGGACTGGGTGATGGTCAGCACCCGGGGCTTGGCGTTCTTGTCCGTGGCGAAGGGGTTGGCGGCGATCTTCTTCTGGATGTTCTCCCAGGCGAACTCGCTCTTGGGGATGGGGCCGATGATGCCGAAGTTGTTGCGGGTCGGCATGAGAAAGACCGGGATGGCGCCGGTCATCATGATGGCGTGCAGGATGGACTTGTGGCAGTTGCGGTCCACCACCACGATGTCGCCGGGGGCCACGGTGGAGTGCCAGACGATCTTGTTGGAGGTGGAGGTGCCGTTGGTGACGAAGTACAGGTGGTCGCAGTTGAAGATGCGTGCCGCATTGCGCTCGGAGGCCGCCACCGGGCCGGTGTGGTCCAGCAGCTGGCCCAGTTCCTCCACGGCGTTGCAGACGTCGGCGCGCAGCATGTTCTCGCCGAAGAACTGGTGGAACATCTGGCCCACCGGGCTCTTCAGGAAGGCGACGCCGCCGGAGTGGCCGGGACAGTGCCAGGAATAGGAGCCGTCCGAGGCGTAGTGGGTGAGGGCCCGGAAGAAGGGGGGCGGCAGGGATTCCAGGTAGGCCTTGGCTTCCCGCACCACGTTGCGGGCGATGAATTCCGGCGTGTCTTCATACATGTGGATGAAGCCGTGCAGTTCCCGCAGCACGTCGTTGGGGATGTGGCGGGAGGTGCGGGTCTCGCCGTGCAGGAAGATGGGAATCTCACTGTTGCGCAGGCGGATTTCGCTGACGAAGGCGCGCAGGCCGGCAATGGCCTTGGCGGACGCCTCGGGCGAGGAGAACTCCTCGTCGTCGATGGACAGGATGAAGGTGGAGGCCCGGCTCTGCTGCTGGGCGAAGGAGGTCAGGTCGCCGTAGCTGGTGACGCCCAGCACTTCCAGACCTTCGGCCTGGATGGCTTCCGCCAGGGCCCGGATGCCCAGGCCCGAGGCATTCTCGGAGCGGAAGTCTTCGTCGATGATGATGACCGGGAAGTGGAAGCGCATGGCTGTTCCTCAAAAGACGGCGACCCGCCGGAGCGGGTCACAGGATAAGTCGAAAATGTTGCGCGAAGGCGTCAGATCTTGGGCAGGGTGACGCCCACCTGGCCCTGGTACTTGCCGCCCCGGTCCTTGTAGGAGGTCTCGCAGACCTCGTCGGACTCGAAGAAGAGCACCTGAGCGCAGCCCTCGCCGGCGTAGATCTTGGCCGGCAGGGGGGTGGTGTTGGAGAACTCCAGGGTGACGTAGCCTTCCCATTCGGGTTCGAAGGGGGTGACGTTCACGATGATGCCGCAACGGGCGTAGGTGCTCTTGCCCAGGCAGACGGTGAGCACGCTGCGGGGGATGCGGAAGTATTCGACGGTGCGGGCCAGGGCGAAGGAGTTGGGCGGGATGATGCAGTAATCCGCCTCGATCTCGACGAAGGACTGGGGATCGAACTTCTTCGGGTCCACGATGGTGGAGTTGATGTTGGTGAAGACCTTGAATTCCCGGGCGCAGCGGATGTCGTAGCCGTAGCTGGAGGTGCCGTAGGAAACGATCTTCTCCCCATTGACCTCGCGCACCAGCCCCGGCTCGAACGGTTCGATCATGCCGTGCTGCTCCGCCATGCGGCGGATCCACTTATCGGATTTGATGGCCATGCCAGCTACCCCAACACCTTGGAAAAAAGCGGATTCTACTTGGTGTTGGGGTGCACAAAAAGGGTTTTTACAGGAGGGGAAGCCCGTGGTGGGCGGGGCGGGGGGCGGCGGTGCCGCTGCCGGGGGGAAAACGCAGGCAGATCAAGTGGATGGCGGGGGCTCGGGTGGGCCTTTGCCCCCGCCGGCGGCTCAGGTGTTCTGCACCACGATGTTGGGGAACTTGGCGGTCAGGTCCTTGGCCTTGTCGGCGATCTTCACCGCCACCCGGCGGGCGATGGCCCGGTAGATTTCCGCCGGGCGGGAATCGGGGGCGCCGACCACGGTGGGCTTGCCGGTGTCGGCCATTTCCCGGATGGCCAGTTCCAGGGGCAGGGCGCCGAGGAATTCCACGTCGTAGTCCTTGCACATCTGCTCGCCGCCGCCGTGGCCGAAGATATGTTCTTCATGGCCGCAGTTGGAGCAGATGTGGATGGACATGTTCTCGACGATGCCGAGGATGGGAATGCCCACCTTCTCGAACATCTTCAGGCCCTTGCGGGCGTCGATGAGGGCTATGTCCTGGGGCGTGGTGACCACCACGGCGCCGGTCACCGGCACCTTCTGGGAGAGGGTCAGCTGGGTGTCGCCGGTGCCCGGTGGCATGTCGATCACCAGGTAATCCACGTCGCGCCAGTTGGTGTCCCGCAGCAGCTGTTCCAGGGCCTGGGTGACCATGGGGCCGCGCCAGACCATGGGGGTTTCCACGTCTTCCAGGAGGAAACCGATGGACATGGCCTGGATGCCGTGGGCCTCCAGGGGCTCTAGGCTCTGGCCGTCCTTGGATTCGGGCTGTTTGCCGGCCAGTCCCAGCATCTGGGGCTGGGAGGGGCCGTAGATGTCGGCGTCCAGCAGGCCGACCGTGGCGCCTTCCTGGGCCAGGGCCAGGGCCAGGTTCACGGCGGTGGTGCTTTTGCCGACGCCGCCCTTGCCGGAGGCCACGGCGATGATGTTCTTGACGCCCGGCAGCAGCTTCACGCCCCGCTGCACGGTGTGGGAGACGATTTTCACATAGACATTGGCGGAGACGTTGCCGGCGCCGGGCAGGGCCTTGATGGCGGCGATGACCCGGGTGCGGATGGCGTCGATCTGGGTCTTGGCCGGGTAGCCCAGCTCGATGTCCAGGGAGACGTCGTTGCCGTCCACCTTGATGTTGCGGGCGGCCTTGGAGGAAACGTAGTCCTTCTGGGTATTGGGGTCGATCAGGGACTGCAGGGCAGTGTGGACGTCGGCGACGCTGATGGTCATGGCAGGGAACTCCTGTGGGAAGCCTGATACTTGAGTGATTTTGTCGAGTATACCCCAAGGCAGGGGCCGGCCAAAAGCGCTCCTTGGCCGTCAGGCCGGCTTCTTTTCGTTCTTTTCCGGGGCCGGGCCGGGTCCTGGGCCCCGCGTTTGGTAAACTCCCGCCTTTGCTCCGACTTTTTCAGGCTCCCCCATGAAGCGCAAGATCCTCGTCACCTCCGCACTGCCCTACGCCAACGGCTCCATCCACCTGGGCCATCTGGTGGAGTACATCCAGACCGACATCTGGGTGCGCTTCCAGAAAATGCGGGGCCACGACTGCTGGTACGTCTGCGCCGACGACACCCACGGCACCCCCATCATGCTGCGGGCCCAAAACGAAGGCATCACCCCGGAAGCCCTGATCGAGCGGGTCTACGGCGAGCATACGCGGGACTTCGCCGGCTTCCTGGTGGGTTTCGACAACTACTATTCCACCAACACCCCGGAAACCCGCCGCTGCGCTGAAGACATCTACGGCAAGCTGAAGGCGGCCGGCCTTATCGAGGTGCGCTCCATCGAGCAGTTCTACGATCCGGTGAAAGAGATGTTCCTGCCGGACCGCTTCATCAAGGGCGAGTGCCCCAAGTGCGGCGCCAAGGACCAGTACGGCGACAACTGCGAGGTCTGCGGTGCCGCCTACACCCCCAACGACCTGAAGGACCCGTACTCCGCCGTCTCCGGTGCCAAGCCGGAAATGCGTTCGTCCGACCATTATTTCTTCAAGCTTTCCGATCCCCGCTGCCAGGATTTCCTGCGCCGCTGGACCCGGGAAGAGGGCCGCCTGCAGCCGGAAGCCGCCAACAAGATGCAGGAGTGGCTGGGGGCCGAGGGCGAGAACAAGCTCACCGACTGGGACATCTCCCGGGACGCGCCCTATTTTGGTTTCGAGATCCCTGGCGCCCCCGGCAAGTACTTCTACGTCTGGCTCGACGCCCCCATCGGCTACATGGGCTCCTTCGCCAATCTGTGCGAGAAGCAGGGCCTGGATTTCAACGAATACTGGAGCAAGGATTCGAAAGCCGAGCTGTACCACTTCATCGGCAAGGACATCCTTTACTTCCACGCCCTGTTCTGGCCCGCCGAGCTGGAGCAGGCCGGCTTCCGCACCCCGACCAAGGTCTTCGCCCACGGCTTCCTCACCGTGGACGGGCAGAAGATGTCCAAGTCCCGCGGCACCTTCATCACCGCCGAAAGCTATCTCAAGCAGGGCCTCAACCCGGAATGGCTGCGCTACTACTTCGCCGCCAAGCTGACCAATACCCTGGAAGACATCGACCTGTCCCTGCCCGACTTCACCGCCCGGGTGAATTCCGACCTGGTGGGCAAGTACGTGAATATCGCCAGCCGCGCCGCCGGCTTCATCGCCAAGCGCTTCAACGGCCAGCTGGCCGTGGCCGACCAGTCCCTGGCCCCCTACGCCGCCATCCGGGAAGCGGCCCCGCGCATCGCCGAATACTACGAGAACCGGGAATTCGGCCGTGCCCTGCGGGAAATCATGGCCCTGGCCGATGGCGTTAACCAGTACGTGGACACGGTGAAGCCCTGGGAACTGGCCAAGCAGGAAGGCCAGGACGCGGCCCTGCACGCCGCCTGCACCAATGCGCTGAACCTGTTCCGCCTGCTCACCGTGCTGCTGAAGCCGGTGCTGCCGGTGCTGGCCGACAAGGTGGCCGCCTTCCTCAACGTCGCCCCCTTCGCCTGGGACGACGTCAATGCCGTGCTGGCCGCCGGCCACGCCATCCAGCCCTACGAGCACCTCATGACCCGCATCGACCCCAAGCTGGTGGAAGCCCTGGTTGAGGCCAACAAGGCATCCCTGGCGCCTGCCGTTGCTGCTGCCCCGGCCAAGGCTGCGGAGAAGGGCGCCGAGCATTCCCAGCAGCGCCACGCCGAAAAGCAGCAGAAGGAAGCCCAGGTGGCCCAGGCCGCCGCCGAGACCGGCCCCCACATTTCCATCGACGACTTCATGAAGGTGGACCTGCGCATCGCCAAGATCGTGGACGCCAGCCATGTGGAAGGCGCCGACAAGCTGATCCGCCTGCAGCTGGATATCGGCGAGGAGAAGCCGCGCCAGGTCTTCGCCGGCATCAAGTCCGCCTACGATCCGGCCGCCCTGGTGGGCCGCCTGACGGTGATGGTGGCCAACCTGGCACCGCGCAAGATGAAGTTCGGCATGTCCGAAGGCATGGTACTGGCTGCCTCCGATCCGGAAGGCAAGACCGGCGGCCTCTACATCCTGTCGCCCGATTCCGGCGCCCAGCCCGGGATGCGGGTAAAATAACCGGACGATCTAAAGCCGCCGATATTAGTGACTGTAAGTTCTGTGTCAGCCCCACGCCCTAGTCTAGCGCCATGATCCTGCCCCAAGGCAAACGCCGCTTTTCCCTGACCCTGCCGATCCTCGGCTACGCCCTCCTGGACGTGGCCGGGATGGTGGCGTTCGCGGTGGGCCTGGCCTACCTCGCGGGTAAGGAACCCCTGTTTTTCCGCAACTTCCCCACGACTACCGGGGAAGCACTCCTCAGTACTATCGCCGGTCTGGGTCTCATGCTCTGGGCTGCCGCCCGGATTCTGCGCGAGACCCTGAATCAGGTTCCCACACAAGACAGCACAGAACAGCAATGAGCGCCTTCCGACCGAAGCTCCTGGACTGCCTGCCTGATTACGACCGGGCCCAGTTCGGGCGCGACGTGTCGGCAGGCCTCACCGTGGGCGTACTCGCCCTGCCTTTGGCCATGGCCTTTGCCATCGCTTCCGGCGTGGACCCGGCAGCGGGTATCTGGACGGCCATCGTCGCCGGTTTCCTCATCTCCGCCCTGGGCGGCTCCCGGGTACAGATCGGCGGCCCCACCGGCGCCTTCATCGTCATCGTCTACGGCATCGTCGCCCAGTACGGCCTGGCCAACCTGCTCATCGCCACCATGCTGGCGGGGCTGATTCTCATCGGCATGGGTCTGGCCCGGCTGGGTGCCCTGATCCGTTTCATTCCGGTCACGGTAGTGATCGGCTTCACCAACGGCATTGCCGTGCTCATCTTCATCAGCCAGATCAAGGAATTCCTGGGCCTGGACATGGAGGCCCTGCCGGCCGAGTTCTTCGCCAAGATGAAGGTGCTGGCCGCCAACCTGCCCCATACGGACCTGCCCACCCTGGCCCTGGCCTCCGCCTCCCTGGTGTTGCTGGTGGTCTGGAACAAGCGCATCGCCGGCAAGGTACCGCTGCTGGGCAAGCTGCCCGGCCCCCTGGCAGTGCTCATCGCCGGCACGGTGGCCCAGTCCCTGCTCGAATTCCCGGTGGAGACCATCGGCAGCCGCTTCGGCGGCATTCCCCAGTCCCTGCCGGCTTTCGCCTTTCCCGAGCTGACCCTGTCCACCCTGCGCAACCTCATTTCCCCGGCCATCACCATTGCCCTGCTGGGAGCCATCGAATCCCTGCTGTCGGCCCGGGTGGCTGACAGCCAGATCGACGACCGCCACGATCCCAACCAGGAACTGCTGGCCCAGGGCGTCGCCAATGTGGTGGCTCCCCTGGTGGGCGGTTTTGCCGCCACCGGCGCCATCGCCCGCACCAGCACCAATGTGCGGGCCGGCGGCCGTACTCCGGTGGCCGGCATGGTGCACGCCCTGACCCTGCTGGCGGTGGTGCTGGTGGCGGCCCCCCTGGCCAGCGACGTGCCCCTGGCCACCCTCTCCGCCATCCTCATGGTGGTGGCCTGGAACATGGGCGAGTGGCACGAGTTCAAGGAACTGCCCCGTTACTCCATGAACTACCGGGCCATCCTCCTTTCCACCTTCTTCATCACCGTGGTCTTCGACCTGACCCTGGCGGTGGAGATCGGCATGGTGCTGGCTTCCCTCTTCTTCATCTACCGCATGTCCGAGCTGACCAAGGTGGCGCCCCTGAGCCTGCCCGACTGGGCGGCGGGCCAGCCGGTGGCGGCCTACAGTCTCTACGGCTCCCTCTTCTTCGGCGCCGTGGGCAAGCTGCAGACCCTGCTGGACCAGCATGCCCAGGGCACCCAGGTGCTGATCCTGGACCTGCACCAGGTGATCAACCTGGACACCACCGGCCTGGACACCCTGGAGGCCCTGCAGCGCATGCTGGCCAAGCGGGGTGGCTGCCTGATCCTGGCCGGGCTCAATGCCCAGCCCGGTTCCCTAGTGTCCCGCTCCGGCTTTGCCGACGACGTGGGGACGGACAACCTGGTGGACAGCCTGGCCGAGGCCTGGCAGCGGGCCGCCATCCTGCTGCCCCGGGATGAGGCAGGAGGCTCCCCGTCCCATGCCTGAACGGGCGGTGCGGCTGCGGGTGCGCGGCCTGGTGCAGGGTGTCGGCTTTCGCTGGTCCCTCTGCAGCGAGGCCCAAGGCCTGGGGCTGAGGGGCTGGGTGCGCAACCGCAGCGACGGTTCGGTGGAGGCCCTGGCCTGGGGCGAAGCCGAGGCGGTGGCCGGACTGCTGGCCTGGGCCACCCAGGGACCGCCGGCCGCCCGGGTGAGCGGGGTGGAGATCCTGGAAGCCGCGCCGGAAGCCGATCCGACAGAAGGTTTTGAACAGCGCCCCAGCCTCTGACACAATGCCGTCATGGATAATCTCCTGCGCGGCGCCGCCCCCCTCGAACTCTATGTCTGGCTAGAGCCGGAGGAGTCCTTGCCGGGATGGGATTTCCAGAGCGGCGGCCCCCATGCCGAGCCGCGCACCGTCTTTCCCTCCGGCATAAATCCCCAGCTGGTGCACAACTACTTCGCCGAATACAACCTGGAGTTTTTCCGCCAGCGCAGTTTCGAGCGTTATCCCTCCCGCCTGCACGCCCAGTTCCTCTTTGCCACCCGCACCGACGCGGAGAACTACCGCAACAAGCATCCCGGCCGGGTCTTCGGCAAGTTGCTGACCCGGGTCACCACCCGGGGGGCCTATACCTGCTCCTACCACGACGCCAACTGGATCGATTACCTGCATCTGCCCCACAACCTGGATCTGGATACCCTGGGCGAGATTTCCCGGGCCTACTGGGCGGGCACCCTGGTGGAAGAGGCCGGACTGACCTTCATGGACCAGCCCTGGCGGGAGCCGCCGGTGATCGAGGCGGTATTCCAGGGCAGCCTGGTGCCCGAACCCCTGCCGGCCCGGGCCATCGGTCTGTTGCCGGGCTTCGAGCCCTACCTGGCGCGAAATTGACAGCGTCCTGACCCTCGGTTAGATTCGAAAAGCGCTGGCACGGGCGCCAACCATGGCGTCCGGCCTGGGGCTCAGACCCCGATCCCGATTCCCCCATCCCCGTCATTCAGGAGAAAAACAATGGCCGTTCTCGTCGGTAAACAAGCCCCCGATTTCAAAGCCCTGGCCGTCCTCGGCAACAACGAAATCAAGGAAGTGACCTTTTCCGAGCACATCAAGGGCAAGTACGCCGTCCTCTTTTTCTACCCCCTGGACTTCACCTTCGTCTGCCCCTCCGAACTGATCGCCTTCGACCATCGCCTGGCCGAATTCAAGCAGCGCGGCGTCGAAGTGGTGGGCTGCTCCATCGACTCCCAGTTCACCCACCTGGCCTGGAAGAACACTCCCGTCGAGAAGGGCGGCATCGGCCAGGTCGGCTATCCCCTGGTGGCCGACATCAAGCATGAAATCTGTCAGGCCTACGACGTGGAAGCTGCGCCCGGCGTCGCTTTCCGCGGCTCCTTCCTGATCGACAAGGCCGGCGTGGTGCGCCACCAGGTGGTGAACGACCTGCCCCTGGGTCGCAATATCGACGAGATGCTGCGCATGGTGGACGCCCTGCAATTTACCGAAGAGCACGGCGAAGTCTGTCCCGCCGGCTGGAACAAGGGCAAGAAGGGTATGACCGCCAGCCCCGAGGGCGTCGCCAAGTACCTGGCCGAGAACGCCGAGGCTCTCTGAGTCCTGCGTCCGCCCTCCGGGGCGTCGCCCGAAAAGCCACCGGCAACGGTGGCTTTTTTTATGGTGCAGGGCGTGCAGATGGCCTGGCACCACTTCGGTGCGACACCGTGTCACATTCCCACCCGGCGCCGCTGCCGCCAGAATCCCACCCCTGAAAAGCAGTCAATAACATCTCAGGGGAGCATCATGCAGTTCATGCCTAGCCAGCTCAGTCTGGCCATTTTTCTCGCATTTCCACTGGTGGCCGTCGCTGAAGACGGCACCACCCTCGACACCGTGGTCGTCACCGCCCCGCGCATGGAGGAGCCGCTCAAGGTCGTCACCGACCCCAAGGCCCCGCGCCAGCCGCTGCCGGCCCACGACGGTGCCGACTTCCTCAAGACCATCCCGGGCTTTTCCGTCATCCGCAAGGGCGGCACCGACGGTGACCCGGTGCTGCGGGGCTTTTCCGGCTCCCGCCTGGGCATCCTCCTGGACGGCCAGGAAATCTACGGCGGCTGCGGCGGCCGCATGGATCCGCCGACGGCCTATGTCTATCCCGAATCCTACGACCGCGTGACGGTGCTCAAGGGCCCGCAGAGCGTGCTCTACGGCGCCGGCCAGTCGGCCGGGGTGGTGCTGTTCGGGAAGGACATCAAGCGCTTCCGCGAAGCCGGCTGGAAGGCCAATGGCAGCCTCACCTTCGGCAGCTTCGGCCGCAACGACCAGATGGCCGACATCCGGGCCGGCAACGGCAACTTCTACGTCCAGGCCGGGGCGACCCGGGCCGATTCGGACGACTACAAGGATGGCAACGGCAACACCGTGCACTCCCGCTACACCCGCTGGAGCAACAATGCAGCCATTGGCCTGACGCCGGACGACAACACCCGCATGGAACTGTCCCTGGCCCGCAGCGACGGCGAGGCGGCCTACGCCGACCGCTCCATGGACGGCTCCAAGTTCGCCCGGGAGAACGTGGCCCTGAAGTTCGAGAAGCGCAAGCTTTCCGCCCTGGTGGACAAGGTGGAGGCCCTGGCCTACTACAACTACGTGGACCACGTGATGGACAACTACAGTCTGCGCACCAAGCCGCCGGCATCCAGCTACATGGTCAGCAATCCGGACCGCAAAACCCTGGGCAGCCGCTTCTCTGTCACTCTGGCTCCCGGCGATAGCACCAAGGTCACCATCGGCGTGGACCAGAAGGAAGACACCCACCGCTTCCGTTCCGGCATGTCCATGATGAGCGCCGCGGCGGCTGAAACGAGCTACCAGTCCAAGGCCTGGGCCGAGGACATGATCTTCAAGCAGCATGGCCTGTTCAGCGAAGCCACCCACCTGCTGGCCGAGGATCGCCGTGTCATCGGCGGCCTGCGTGTGGACTGGCATGAGGTGCAGGACAAGCGCGCCACCAGCATCACCCGGGGTAAGACCGACAAGGAGACCCTGGGCAGCGGTTTCCTGCGTTACGAGAACGACTTTGCCAAGGGGGCCGGCACCTGGTACGCCGGCCTGGGCCATGCTGGCCGGACCGCCGATTTCTGGGAGCGGGGCAAGGGCAATCCCCTGGCGCCGGCCACCAGCGTCTTCCTCGACGTCAAGCCGGAAAAGACCACCCAGCTGGACGTGGGCGCCAACTATCGCAACGGTCCCTGGAGCGGTGCGGTCTCCGGCTTCTACAGCAAGGTGCAGGACTACCTGCTGATCCGCTGGGTCGGCACGGCGGTGACGCGCAATGTGGATGCCACCATCTACGGCGGCGAAGCCGACCTGGCCTACCAGTTCAATTCCGCCTGGAAGGGCTACGGCACCCTGGCTTACGTGCGCGGCAGCAACGATACGGACGACAAGCCCCTGGCCCAGCAGCCGCCCCTGGAGCTGCGGGTCGGCCTGTCCTATGACGACAAGACCTATTCCGTCGGTGCCCTGGCCCGGCTCGTTTCGGCCCAGGACCGCTACGACGTGGGTTCCGGCAACATCGTTTCCAACGGCAAGGATCTGGGACGCAGCGGCGGCTTCGGCGTCTTCTCCCTCAACGCCGGCTATCGCCCCAACAAGAAGGCCCTGCTCAGTGCCGGCGTGGATAACCTGTTCGACAAGGTTTATGCCGAGCATCTGTCCAAGGGCGGTTCCGACATTGCCGGCTACCTTGGTGCGTCGACGCTACGTATCAACGAACCCGGGCGCACCTTCTGGCTGAAGGCCCAGATCGCCCTCGACTGAGTTCCTGTACCACCTCTCGAAAGTTCAGGCCCGCTCCCCAGCGGGCCTTTTTTTTAGTTCGCCGGGGTGGCGAAGAGGCGGGCCAGGGTGGCCTGGTAGGCAGCCGCGTCCATCTGGCCTTCCGTCGGGGCCCAGGGGGCCAGTTCGTCGCCGGTGAGGGGCAGGTAGGGGCCGGACTTGGCTTCGAGGAAGACGGTGCCCGGGCAGAGGGCCAGGACGGAATGCCAGGTGCCGTGGGGGATATCCACGCCCAGGGTGTGGCTGCCCGGGGCCAGCATGGCGGTGCCGGTGATGGTGCCCTGCCCGTCGAAGGTCACCAGGCCCAGGCGGCCGCTGAGGACCACCATGGTTTCGTCCTTGTTGGGGTCGAGATGGCGGTGGGGCGGCACGTAGGAGCCCGGTTCCAGGGCGTTGAGCAGGCGGTGGCCCGGGTAGTCGTCCCGGGGATGGAAGTTGCGGTTCTTGCGCAGCCGCGGCGAGGCCTGGGCTTCAGCCGCCACCTCCGCCAGCAGGGCGCCGTCGATGAGGCGGACGGACATGGGCCTACTTCAGGTTGCGGGCGGAGAGCAGGACCACCTGGCCGCCGAAGAAATTGACGGTGATGCCCTGCTGTTCGCTGCCCCAGGCGCAGGAGCGCACCCCCAGGGTTTCGTCGCAGTGGCTGGGCTCGCCGATGATGGCCGTCACTTCCTCGTACTTCTGGCCCATTTTCAGCTTGCCGTAGTTTTCCAGGGTGACCTTGGAACAGGCGGCCAGGGCCAGTGTCAGGGCAGCGACGAGAAGGGGTTTGCAGTTCATGGCAGGCTCCTCAGGAGTGGGGGAAGCATGGCCCGGCCGGGCCATGGGTTAGTGGTACTGCAGTTCGACGCCGGCGGGGCTGAGCCAGTCCTGCAGGGTTTGCAGCAGGTCGTCGTCCGGCCGCACCCGGGTGCCTTCGCCCAGGATCAGCTCGCACTGGGCTTCGCCGTTGCGGTAGGCGATGCGCACCGGGCAGCCGCCTTCCATGCGGAAGGGGGTGAGCAGTTCCTGCAGCTTGCGCGCATCGGCCTGGCCGTTCATCGACAGGCGCAACTGGCGGGCGAAGCGGGTGCGGGCTTCGGGCAGGGTGTAGAGATTCTCGGCAACGATGCGCAGGCCGTCGCGGAAGTCGTCCTTGCTCACCTTGCCTTCGATGATCAGGGGTTCGTCCACCTTCAGCTTGTTGCGGTGGGCATCGAAGACCTCGCTGTAGACCGTCACCTCCAGCGACGGGCAGGAGCCGTCGTCCAGGATGATGATGCCCATGCGGCCCCGGCTGGTCATCTTCACCCGCAGGTCCATGACCACGCCGGCCAGGGTCTGGGGCTCCCGTGCCGGAGCCAGGGCGCTCAGGGGGCGGCCGGCGAAGCGCTTGGCTTCGCTGCGGATGCTGTCGAAAGGATGGCCGGAATAGAAGAAGCCGAGGGCGGTCTTTTCTTCCAGCAGGCGCTGCTTGTCGCTCCAGGGGCGGACGCTGACGTACTGGGGCGCTTCGGCCACGGCGTCGTCGCCGCTGCCGAACATCTCGAAGAGGCCGCCCTGGTGGGCGTTGCGCTCGGCCTGGTCGGCCGCTTCCATGGCGATGCTGACGGAGGCGATGAGCTGGGCCCGGTCCCGGCTCGGGTCCAGGGTGTCGAAGGCGCCGGCGCGGATCAGGGCTTCGATGGTGCGGCGGTTCACCAGGCGCTTGTCCACCCGCAGGCAGAAGTCGAAGAGGTCCTTGAAGGGGCCGCCTTCGGCGCGGGCGGCGAGGATGCACTCCACCGCCTGCTGGCCGGTGCCCTTCACCGCCCCCAGGCCGTAGCGGATGGTCTTGCCGTCCACCGGCACGAAGCGGTAGTCGGAGTGGTTCACGTCCGGCGGCAGCACCTTGATGCCGTTTTTTACCGTGTCTTCGTAGAAGATTTTCACGGTGTCCGTGTTGTCCATGTCCGAGGACATGGTGGCCGCCATGAAGGCCGAGCAGTGGTGGGCCTTGAGCCAGGCGGTGTGGTAGGTGACCATGGCGTAGGCGGCGGTGTGGGACTTGTTGAAGCCGTACTCCGCGAACTTGGTCATGAGGTCGAACAGCTGTTCGGCCAGGGCCGGGTCGTAGCCCTTCTTCTTCGCCCCTTCGGCAATGGTCTCCCGGTGCTTGGCCATTTCCTCGGCCTTTTTCTTGCCCATGGCCCGGCGCAGCATGTCGGCGCCGCCCAGGGTGTAGCCGCCGATGATCTGGGAGATTTGCATCACCTGTTCCTGGTACACGATCACCCCGTAGGTGGGGTCCAGGCAGCCCTTCAGGTCCGGGTGGAAATAGTCGATCTTCTGCTGGCCCTTTTTGCGCAGGATGAAGTCGTCCACCATGCCCGAGCCCAGGGGGCCGGGACGGTACAGGGCCAGCACGGCGATGATGTCTTCGAAGCGGTCGGGGGCCAGCTTCTTCAGCAGCTTCTTCATGCCCTCCGATTCCACCTGGAAGATCGCCGTGGTGTTGGCGTCCTTGAGAATCTGGTAGGCAGCGGGGTCGGTGAAGGGCAGGGAGAGCAGGTCCAGCTTTTCGCCGGTGAGTCGTTCCACGTACTCCACGGCCAGCTCGATAATGGTCAGGTTGCGCAGGCCGAGGAAGTCGAATTTCACCAGGCCGACCTTTTCCACGTCGTCCTTGTCGTACTGGCTGACCACCGAGTCGGAGCCGGGCTGGGCGTAGAGGGGGCAGAAGTCGGTGAGCTTGCCCGGGGCGATCAGCACGCCGCCGGCGTGCATGCCCACGTTGCGGGTCAAGTCCTCCAGCTTCATGGCCAGCTCGAACAGCTCAGCCACTTCCTCTTCCTCCTCCATCTTCTCCTTCAGCTGGGGCTCCATTTCCAGGGCCTGGGCCAGGGAGACGGGCTTGTTGGCCTCAACGGGAATGAGTTTGGAGAGGGAGTCGCAGAAGTTGTAGGGCAGGTCCAGCACCCGGCCCACGTCCCGGATCACCGCCTTGGAGGACATGGTGCCGAAGGTGGCGATCTGGGACACCGCATCGACGCCGTACTTGTGGCGCACGTACTCGATCACGCGCCAGCGGTTGTCCTGGCAGAAGTCGATGTCGAAGTCGGGCATGGAGACCCGCTCGGGGTTGAGGAAGCGCTCGAACAGCAGGGCGTACTGCAGCGGGTCCAGGTCGGTGATGCCCAGGCTGTAAGCCACCAGGGAGCCGGCGCCGGAACCCCGGCCCGGGCCCACGGGGACGCCGTTGTGCTTACCCCAGTTGATGAAGTCGGCCACGATCAGGAAGTAGCCGGGGAAGCCCATCTGCACGATGGTCTTGGTCTCGATTTCCAGGCGCTCGTCGTACTCCGGGCGCCGTCGCTGCCGCTCCTCCGGGTCCGGGAACAGCAGTTCCAGGCGCTTCTCCAGGCCGGCCTTGGCCTCGTTGATGAGGTGCTGATCCAGGGAGATGCCGTCGGGGGTGGGGAACTGGGGCAGGAAGTTCTTGCCCAGGGTCAGGGTCAGGTTGCAGCGCTTGGCGATTTCCAGCGTGTTTTCCAGGGCCTCGGGCAGGTCGGCGAAAAGCTCCGCCATTTCCGCCTGGGTCTTGAAATACTGCTGTTCGGTGAAGGTCTTGGGGCGGCGCCGGTCGCCCAGGACATAGCCCTCGGCGATGCAGACCCGGGCCTCGTGGGCCTTGAAGTCGTCGGCGTCGAGGAACTGGATCGGGTGGGTGGCCACCAGGGGCAGTTCCAGGTCGGCGCCGAGGTCGGCGGTGGCCGACACCAGCTGCTCCTGCTGGGGATGGCCGGCCCGCTGCACTTCCAGGTAGAAGGCCTGGGGGAACTGGGCACTCCAGGCCTTGGCCCGGGCCGCCGCCAGGTCCCGGTTGCCGGCCAGGAGGGCGTCGCCCACGTCGCCGTCCTTGGCGCCGGAGAGGGCGATGAGGCCGTCGCAGCCCACTTCGTCGAACCAGGCCCGCTTGATCTCGGCCCGGTCCCGCCGGCCTTCGGCCAGGTAGGCCCGGGACAGCAGTTCGCACAGCTGCAGGTAGCCCCGGTGGCTGCGCACCAGCAGCAGCAGGCGGAAGGGGCGGTCGGTCTCGGTTTCGTTGGCGATCCACACGTCGGCGCCGGCGACGGGCTTGACGCCCTTGCCGCGGCAGGCGTTGTAGAACTTCACCAGGCCGAAGGCGTTGGCCAAGTCGGTGAGGGCCATGGCCGGCTGGCCGTCGGCGATGGCGCGGGCCACGGCGTCGTCGAGGCGGACGATGCCGTCGGTGATGGAGTATTCGCTGTGGAGGCGGAGATGGACGAAGCGGGGATCGGTCATCCGGGAATTTTACCCCAGCCGGGGGCCGGCTTCCCCCTTTACGCCAGACCCTCGGTCAGGGCCTGGCACAGCTCCCGGTCCTCCAGGGCCGCCAGGAACCAGGCCAGGGCACGGCCCTCGTGGGAGGGGCGCCAGGCAATGTGGAGCGGGGTGCTGCCCTTGGGTTCGGCCAGGGTCCTGGTGACCAGGCGGCCTGCCGCCACTTCCCGCGCCACCAGCCAGGGCGGCAGGTGGCCGACGCCAAGACCGGCGGCCTGGGCCGCCGCCTTGCTCTGCATGTCCGGCACCCGCAGGGCGTCCTGGCCTTCCAGCAGGCCGCTGGTGCGGGCGGCCAGTTCCCGGGAAGTGTCGGCCAGCACCACGGCCCGGTACCGGGCCAGTTCGTGGGCCGGGATGGGCTCGGGCACCGTGCTCAGGGGATGACCGGGGGCCATGGTGAATACCAGCTCCATGGTGCCCAGGGGCCGGGTGGCGATGCCGCCCCGGGCCGGCATGTCGCCGGGGGCACCGATCACCAGGTCGGCCCGGCCCGTGGTCAGGGCGTCCCAGCAGCCCCCCAGGACTTCGTAGGAGAGGCGCAGGCGGGTGCCGTGGCCTTCGTCGTAGAAGCGCTGCAGCAGGGGATAGAGGCGCTCGCCGGGGATGACCGAGTCCACCGCGATGGACAGCTCCGTTTCCCAGCCGGTGGCCACCCGCTTCACCCGGGACTCCAGCTCCAGGGCGGCGCGCAGCAGATGGCGGCCGTCCTCCAGCAGGGTGCGGCCGGCGGCGGTGAGGATGGCGCGGCGGCCGCTCTTCTCGAACAGTTCCACCCCCAGCTCCCCCTCCAGCTTCTGCATGGCGTGGGAGAGGGCCGAGGGCACCCGGTGCAGGCGGCTGGCGGCGGCAGCGTAGGAGCCCTGGGTGTCGATGGCGTCGAGGATCTGCAGGGCGTCGAGGGAGATGCGCATAGGTGAAGGAAATTGAATGAATCGGTGAGTTCATTTCGCTGGAATCACTCTAATCCATTGCTTAGTATGGCTTCAACCCATGAATGCAAATGAACAATACTTCTTGCCAAGGAGCCCGACATGATCCAGCTACGTCCGTCCGACGCCCGGGGCCAGGCCGATCACGGCTGGCTCCAGGCCAAACACAGCTTTTCCTTCGCCGACTACTACGATCCCCGGGAAATGGGCTGGGGCGCGCTGCGGGTGATCAACGAGGACCGGGTGGCGCCGGGCACCGGCTTTCCCATGCACGGCCACCGGGACATGGAAATCGTCACCTACATTCTCTCCGGCGCCCTGGAGCACAAGGACAGCCTGGGCAACGGCGGCATCATCCGCCGCGGCGAGGTGCAGCGCATGAGTGCCGGCAAAGGCGTGCTGCACAGCGAGTTCAACCCTTCTGCCGATGAGGAAACCCATCTGCTGCAGATCTGGATCGAGCCGGCCCTCAAGGGCGGCAGGGCCAGCTACGACCAGCACCGGCTGTTCACGCCGGACAATGCCAGCCAGTGGGTGCTGGTGGCTTCGCCGGACGGCCGCGACGGCAGCGCCGTGATCCAGCAGGACGCCCTGCTGCTGGCGGCCCACCTGGGGCCGGCCGAGGCGGTGCGCCACGCCCTGGCGCCCGGCCGTCTGGCCTACGTCCATGTCATCCGCGGCCAGGTCAGCCTCAACGGCGTGGCTCTGGCCGCCGGCGACGGCGCCAAGATTGCCGACGAATCCGAACTGGCCTTCCAGGGCGGTGCCGAGCCGGGGGAGTTCCTTCTCTTCGATCTGCCGCCTGCGGCCTGAGCGTTGCCTGCCGTTGATCCTGATTTCCCATTCCCAACTTCCCAACCCCCGACAGACTGAAGGAGCGTTTCATGGCAAAGATCGCCATCGTGTATCACAGCGGCTACGGCCACACCGCCAAGCAGGCCGCCGCCGTCGCCGCCGGCGTCAATGAGGTGGCCGGCGCCAGCGCCCAGCTGGTGGCCCTGGACGACATCGCCGCCGTGCCCTGGGCCGACCTGGATGGGGCCGATGGCATCATCTTCGGTGCCCCCACCTACATGGGCGGCCCCTCCGCCAAGTTCAAGGAATTCGCCGACGCTTCCTCCAAGGCCTGGTTCACCCGGGCCTGGCAGGACAAGGTGGCCGGCGGCTTCACCAACTCCGCCTCCCTCAACGGCGACAAGCAGGGCACCCTGGGCGCCCTCGCCACCCTGGCCCTGCAGCACGGCATGATCTGGGTCAGCCTGGGGCTGCTGCCGGCCAACAGTTCCAAGGCCCAGCGCAACGACGTGAACCGCATGGGCGCTTCCTACGGCGCCATGGCCCAGTCCGACTCCGACGTCGGCCCCGACGTGGCGCCTCCTGCCGGCGACCTGGAAACGGCCCGCCTCTACGGCGCCCGGGTGGCCGCCACCACCCTGCGTTTCGTCCGCGGCAAGCAGTAAGCCGCCTCCGCTCCACTCCGGCCCCGGCTTCGCGCCGGGGTTTTTGCTATAGTGGCCGGCACAATAGAAGGAGGGGAGCCCCATGCACATGATTTCTTCCGTCGCCGACCTCTCGGTCGTGCTGGTGGAACCGTCCCACACCCAGGCCCATATCGTCGGCCAGTTCCTGCGCAACCTGGGCGTCGCCAACATGCAGATCGCCGCCAGCGGCGCCGATGCCCTGGCCCTGCTGCGCCGGTCCAAGCCTTCCGTGGTCATCAGCGCCATGTATCTGCCGGACATGACCGGCACCGAGCTGGTCTACGCCATGCGCGCCGACGATGACCTGGAAATGCTGCCCTTCGTGCTCATTTCCAGCGAAACCCGGCCCAAGGTGCTGGACCCCATCCGCCAGTCCGGCGCCTGCAGCATCCTGCCCAAGCCCTTCAGCGAAAAGCAGCTGCTCACCGCCCTGCGCGCGGTGATCGACTACCTGGAGCCGGAAGGCCAGTTGGAAGTGCCGGTGGACCTGGAAAGCCTGAAGGTGCTGATCGTGGATGACAGCCCGGTGTCCCGCAAATTCCTGCGCCACATCCTGGAGAACCTGGGCATCGAGAACTTCCTCGAAGCCAGCAATGGCAAGGAGGCGGTGTCCGTGCTCGGCGAAACCATGGTGGATCTGGTGCTGACCGACTACAACATGCCGGAAATGGACGGCAAGGCCCTGGTGGAATACATCCGCCAGCAGAGCTGGCAGGCCACCGTGCCGGTGCTGATGGTCACCAGCGAATCCAATATGAGCCGCCTGGCCGCGGTGGAGCAGGCCGGCGTTTCCGCCATCTGCGACAAGCCCTTCGACCCCAAGACGGTCAAGGGTCTGATCGAGCGGGCCATGTGGGGCTGAGCCGGGGTTCTCCGGCCTGAAGCGAAAAGGGAGCTGCGGCTCCCTTTTTTATTGCCGCTCGTTCGGCGGAATGGCCGGAGGCGGGCGAAAAAAAGCCCGCCGGGGTTGCCGGCGGGCACAAGCTAGGGATGAACCTGGGCTCAGTTGCTGTTCTGCTGCAGCTGCTTGAGCAGTTCGTTCTGACCCTCTTCGCCGGAGCCTCCGCCTTCTCCCTCCTGCTGCTGCATCAGGGAGTTGAGGTCCATGGCTTCGGATTCCTGCTGGGTCGGGGCCCGGTGGGCCGGATCGCCGTAGCTGACGATGCCCGGGAAGATGATGATGAGGGCCACCATGATGATCTGGATGCACACGAACGGCACGGCGCCCCAGTAGATATCGGTGGTCTTGATCGAGGCCGGGGCCACGGAACGCAGGTAGAACAGGGCGAAGCCGAAGGGCGGGTGCATGAAGGAGGTCTGCATGTTCACCCCCAGCAGCACGCCGAACCAGATCAGGTCGATGCCCAGCTTTTCCGCCACCGGTCCCAGCAGGGGCACGATGATGAAGGACAGTTCGAAGAAGTCCAGGAAGAAGGCCAGGACGAAGACCAGGATGTTCACCACGATGAGGAAGCCCAGCTGGCCGCCCGGCAGGGAGGTCAGCAGGTGTTCCACCCACAGGTCGCCGTTCACCGCCCGGAAGACCAGGCCGAACACCGTGGAACCCACCAGGATGAAGACCACGAAGGAGGACAGCTTGGCGGTGGTGTCCATGGCCTGCTTGAGCAGGGAGACAGACAGCCGCTTGCGCATCAGGGCCAGGATCAGGGCGCCGCTGGCACCCATGGCGCCGCCCTCGGTGGGGGTGGCGATGCCCATGAAGATGGTGCCCAGCACCAGGAAGATCAGCACCAGGGGCGGCACCAGGGAGGTCAGTACCCGCATCAGCTGCTTGGCGCCGCGCAGGGAGCGGGCTTCCAGGGGCAGGGCCGGGGCGGCATTGGGCTTGATGATGGTGAGGATGGCGACGTAGCCCACATACAGGCTGGTCAGGATCAGGCCGGGGACCATGGCGCCTTCGTACATGTCGCCCACAGACTTGCCCAGCTGGTCGGCCATGATGATCAGCACCAGGGAGGGCGGGATGATCTGGGCCAGGGTGCCGGAGGCGGCGATGACGCCCGAGGCCAGGCGCTTGTCGTAGCCGTAGCGCAGCATGATGGGCAGGGAAATGAGGCCCATGGAGATCACCGAAGCCGCCACCACGCCGGTGGTGGCCGCCAGCAGGGCGCCGACGAAGATCACCGCGTAGGCCAGGCCGCCGCGCATGGGGCCGAAGAGCTGGCCGATGGTGTCGAGCAGATCCTCCGCCATGCCCGAGCGCTCCAGCACCAGGCCCATGAAGGTGAAGAAGGGAATGGCCAGCAGGGTGTCGTTGGCCATGATGCCGAAGACCCGCTCCGGCAGGGCCTGGAACAGGGCCGGGTGGAGCAGGCCCAGTTCCATGCCGATGAAGCCGAAGACCATGCCGTTGGCGGCCAGGGCGAAGGCCACCGGGTAGCCGAAGAGGAGGAACAGGACGAGGGCGCCGAACATTACCGGCGCCATGTTGTTGATCAGGAATTCCATGGTTATGCCTCGCCTTTCTTGGCCTTGATTGCGGCCGCCAGTTCTTCTTCGGCGGAGGGGCCTTTGTGCTTTTCAGCGGGGTTGGCGATCAGGCCGCGCAGGAAGGCGATGCGCTTGATCAGTTCGGAGAGGCCCTGCAGCACCAGCAGCAGGAAGCCGACGGGAATCATCAGGCGGGCCGGCCAGCGGATCAGGCCGCCGGGGTTGGAGGACATTTCACCGGAGTCCCAGGCATTCATGAAGATGGGCCAGGACAGGTACATGATCAGGACGGCCATGGGCATCAGGAACAGCAGGGTGCCGATGATGTCGATCCAGGCCTGGCCGCGGGGGGAGAACTTGCCCGCCACGACGTCGATGCGCACGTGCTCGTTGCGCAGCAGGGTGTAGCCGGCGCTGAAGAGGAAGATCACGGCGAAGAGGTACCACTGGATTTCCAGCAGACCGTTGGAACTGTAATTGATGGTGTAGCGCATCACGGCGTTGCCGGCGCTGAGAATGGTCATGAGCAGCACCAGCCAGATCACGGCTTTGCCGACGCGCTCGTTGAGGGCGTCGATCCCGCGGGAGACGCTGAGCAGAAAGGTCACGGTTGGTTCCTCCAGAGATGTCGAAAATGCCGGGCTTCTTGGGCCCATCGCTTGTATTTCGGCTTGTGGCCAGGGCAGGCGTGCAGCGCGTCTGCCCGAGTCTTGCGGGAGGTGTCCTGGCCTCGTTGGTGGCGGCCGGGTGCCCAATCCCACAAATTGCGCGGCGATTGTGGCACAGGGGCCGGGGGCGGGCCATTGGTGGAAACCCTAGCCGGCAGCGGCTTTCCGGCCGGTGACGCTGGCATTTTGACGGCCTGTTTCCCTTCTGCCGCCGGGTCTGCTAAAACCCTGGTTTTTGCCCTGTGTTGCCGGAGCCGTCGATGGTCAAAGCCCCCACCCGCATCTGCGTCATTCGCCACGGCGAGACTTTCTGGAATGCCGACCGGCGCATCCAGGGCCATCTCGACATCGGCCTCAATCCCACCGGGCTGCGCCAGGCCCGGGCCGCGGCCCGGCGTCTGGCGACCGAGGCCGGCACGGTGACGGCGGTGTACAGCAGCGACCTGGCCCGGGCCCGGGTCACGGCGGAGGCCATCGCCGCCCATCTGGGGCGCCCCGTGTGCCTGCGGCCGGCCCTGCGGGAGCGCAGCTACGGCATTTTTGAAGGGCTCACCTACGACGAGGCGCGGCAGCAGCATCCGGGCGCCTATGCGGCCTTCGAGGCGCGCCAGCCGGAGCTGCCCATTCCCCAGGGGGAGAGTCTGGAGGACTTTTCCGCCCGGGTCAGCCGCTGCCTGGAGGCCCTGGCGGCGGAACACCGGGGCGAAACGGTGGTGCTGGTGTGTCACGGCGGGGTGCTGGACGTCATCAACCGCCACGTGCGCGGACGCCCCCTGGCGGCGCCCCGGGATTTCACCATCCCCAATGCCGGCATCACCTGGCTGGAAAGGGACGGGGCCGGCTGGCGCATCGTCCAGTGGAGCTGCACCCGGCACCTGGAAGACGGCGCCCTGGACGAGCTGCCGGGCTGACTCTGCCGGGCGGCGCCCCAAATTGGGGCAGGGTTTTCCCCGGGAGGGGTGGCGGCGGGGGTTGGCATGATACAATTTCCGCCTTTTTCAACGGCTTGAGAGGCAGCACCGATGTTCTCCGCAAACGACACCCTGGCGAAAGTGGACCCCGAACTCTGGAAGGCGATCGAAGATGAAAATCGTCGCCAAGAAGAGCACATCGAACTGATCGCCTCCGAAAACTACGTCTCCAACGCGGTCATGGAAGCCCAAGGCTCCCAGCTGACCAACAAGTACGCCGAAGGCTACCCCGGCAAGCGCTACTACGGCGGCTGCGAATACGTGGACGTGGCCGAGCAGCTGGCCATCGAGCGCCTGAAGAAGCTGTTCGGCGCCGAAGCCGCCAACGTGCAGCCCAACTCCGGTTCCCAGGCCAACCAGGCCGTGCTGATGGCCTTCGCCAAGCCCGGCGACACCATCATGGGCATGAGCCTGGCCGAAGGCGGCCACCTCACCCACGGCATGGCCCTGAACATGTCCGGCAAGTGGTTCAACGTCGTCTCCTACGGTCTCAACGAGAAGGAAGAGATCGACTACGACAAGATGGAAGCCCTGGCCCGCGAGCACAAGCCGAAGATCATCGTCGCCGGCGCCTCCGCCTACGCCCTGCGCATCGACTTCGAGCGCTTCGCCAAGATCGCCAAGGAAGTCGGCGCCATCTTCTGGGTGGACATGGCCCACTATGCCGGCCTCATCGCCGCCGGCTACTACCCCAACCCGGTGCCCTTCGCCGACGTGGTCACCTCCACCACCCACAAGACCCTGCGCGGCCCCCGCGGCGGCGTCATCCTGATGAAGGCCGAGCACGAGAAGGCCCTCAACTCCGCCATCTTCCCCGGCCTCCAGGGCGGCCCCCTGATGCATGTCATCGCCGCCAAGGCCGTGGCTTTCAAGGAAGCTGCGTCCCCCGAGTTCAAGAAGTACCAGGAGCAGGTGATCAACAACGCCCGCGTCATGGCCAAGGTCCTGGGCGAGGAGCGCGGCCTGCGCATCGTTTCCGGCCGTACCGAGTCCCACGTCTTCCTGATCGACCTGCGCGCCAAGAAGATCACCGGTAAGGAAGCCGAAGCCGCCCTGGGCAAGGCTCACATCACCGTGAACAAGAACGGCATTCCCAACGACCCGGAAAAGCCCTTCGTCACCTCCGGCATCCGTATCGGTTCCCCGGCCATGACCAGCCGCGGTTTCACCGAGATCGAAGCCGAGCAGATCGCCCACCTGGTGGCCGACGTGCTCGACGCGCCGAACGACGAAGCCAAGCTGGCCGAAGTGCGCGCCAAGGTGGCCGCCCTCTGCGCCAAGTTCCCGGTCTACGGCAAGTAAGACGGCCAAGGCGGCGCAGCGATGAAATGCCCCTTCTGCGGAGCGATGGACACCACGGTGGTGGACACCCGCATCAACGAAGACGGCGACATCGTGCGCCGCCGCCGCCGCTGCCTCAACTGCGACAAGCGTTTCACCACCTATGAGCGGGCGGAAATCCGCCTGCCCCAGGTGGTCAAGAAAAACGGCTCCCGGGTGGACTACAACCGGGACAAGCTCTCCGCCAGCCTGTGGCTGGCCCTGCGCAAGCGGCCCGTGACCACCGAGGCGGTGGACGGCGCCATTACCCGCATCGAAGAAAAACTGCTGGCCCTGGGCGAGCGGGAAATCCCCTCCGAAAAGGTGGGCGAGATGGTGATGCGGGAACTGAAGAAGCTGGACAAGATCGCCTACGTCCGCTTTGCCTCGGTCTATCGCAACTTCGAGGACGTGGACGAGTTCTCCCACGCCGTGCGCGAAGTGACCCCGGGCAAGCCTGTGCGTCGCCCCCGCGACGAGTAATTCTCCCCTCATCTCATGCCCGCCGCCCCCGGCACCGCTGCCGACCACGCCCACATGGCCCGGGCCCTGGCCCTGGCCGAACAGGGGCTGTTCTCCACCTCCCCCAATCCCCGGGTCGGCTGTGTCCTGGTCAGGGACGGCGTCGTCGTCGGCGAGGGCTGGCATGTGCGGGCCGGCGAACCCCATGCCGAAGTCCATGCCCTGCGCGCCGCCGGCGAAGCCGCCCGGGGCGCCACCGCCTACGTCACTTTGGAGCCCTGCAGCCACCACGGCCGCACCCCACCCTGCGCCGAGGCCCTGGTGGCCGCCGGCGTTGTCCGGGTGGTGGTGGCCATGGAAGACCCCAATCCCCTGGTGGCCGGCCGCGGCCTGGACATCCTGCGCCAGGCAGGTATCGAAGTCTGTGCCGGCGTGCTGGCCAATGAGGCCCGGGAACTCAACATCGGTTTCGTCTCCCGCATGACCAGAGGGCGCCCCTGGGTGCGCCTGAAAGCCGCTTCCAGCCTGGACGGCAGGACGGCCCTGGCCAACGGCCAGAGCCAGTGGATCACCGGGGCCGAGGCGCGCCAGGACGGCCATCGCTGGCGGGCCCGGGCCTGTGCCATCCTCAGCGGCAGCGGCACCGTGCTGGCCGACGATCCCCAACTCAACGTGCGCGGCGTCGACACGGAGCGCCAGCCCCGCCCGGTGGTGGTGGACAGCCGCCTGCAAACCCCGCCCACGGCCCGTCTGCTGGACGGCCGCCCGGTCCTCATCGCCACCGCCAACCCGGACCCAGCCAAGGCCGCGGCCCTGGCGGCCCAGGGTGCCGAAGTGCTGCTGCTGCCCGACGCCGCCGGCCGGGTGGATCTGGCCGCCCTGCTCTTGGAGCTGGGGCGGCGGGGCATCAATGAACTGCACGTGGAAGGCGGTGCCGGCCTCAACGGCGCCCTGCTGGCCGCCGGGCTGGTGGACGAACTGCTGCTCTACCTGGCACCGACCCTGCTGGGCAACCCGGCCCTGGGTCTCTTCGGCCTGCCCGAGCTGACCTCCCTGGAGCAGCAGCAACGCCTGCGGTGGCACGACCTGCGCCAGGTGGGCGGCGACCTGCGCATCCTGGCCCGCCTGGCCTGAGCCGGCGGCGGATATTCCCCAAATACAGCGTCACTGAAAGGCAATAGGGACGCCATTCTTCGCCTATGCACGGCGGAAAGTGGCGTCCCTATTGCCTTTCAGGCCTGGTGCTTTCAGCAGTCCTTCATCGGCTCCCGCATACCGGGCAGCCCGGGTCCTTCTGCAGGCGCACCGTGCGCCATTCCATGGTCAGGGCGTCGAGCAGCAGCAGCCGCCCGCCCAGGGTCTGGCCGCAGCCGGCCAGCAGCTTAAGGGCCTCGGCCGCCTGCAGGGTGCCGATGATGCCGGTGAGGGGGGCGAAGACGCCCATGGTGGCGCAGCGCACCTCCTCCACGTCCTCGCCTTCGGGAAAGAGGCAGTGGTAGCAGGGTGCCCCGGGCTGGCGCGTGTCGAAGACGCTGATCTGGCCGTCGAAGCGCACCGCGGCGCCGGAGACCAGGGGCTTGCCCAGCTTGACGCAGGCCCGGTTCACCGCGTGGCGGGTGGCGAAGTTGTCGCAGCAGTCCAGCACCACGTCGGCCTTGGCCACTTCGGCCTCCAGGTCCGCCCCTTCCAGGCGGCGGGCGATCACTTCCACCCGGGTTTCCGGATTGAGGCGCTGCAGGGCGTCCCGCCCGGATTCGGCCTTGGGCCGGCCGACGGAGGCTTCCGTGTGCAGGATCTGGCGCTGCAGATTGGTCAGGTCCACCGTGTCGCCGTCGGCCAGGGCCAGGGTGCCGACGCCGGCAGCAGCCAGGTACAGCGCCGCCGGCGAGCCCAGGCCGCCGGCGCCGATGACCAGGGCCCGGGCGGCGAGAAAGCGTTCCTGGCCCTCGATGCCGATGGGGTCGAGGAGGATGTGGCGGCTGTAGCGGAGCAGTTGCTGGTCGTTCATGGCGAGGGGCTGGGCGGGGGCGAAAGGGCCGTCGGGGCGGCGGGGCAAAACAAAGGGGCCGCTGTGCGCGGCGAGGCAAAATAAAGGGGCCGCTGTCGCGGCCCCTGGGGCGTGGCCGGTGCGGCCTATTTGTATTCCCGCCATTCGGGCGGGGTTTCGTCGTGGTCCCCGTGGGGGTGGCGTTCCCAGGCCTGGGCGTAGGCCTTGGAGGAGGACTTGAGGGGCCGTTCGGGCGCTTCCAGATTGTGCAGCTGGGTTTCCTCGACATAGTAGATGAGGGCCCGCATCAGCTTGCTCATGAGGGTGTTGTCAAGGTGGAAGCCCTGGTCCACCAGGCCTTCTTCCAGGCCCCGGTAGGTGTAGTCGGTGAGGTCGTAGGCGACGGCCACGGCCCGCTTTTCCGTCTCGGGCACGGCGTCCAGGTTTTCCAGGCCGGTCAGCAGATCGGCGGCTTCAGGCACTTGCCCCGGGGGGAAGCGGGAAAACAGGATTTCCCGCTTCTTTTGAGTATCCAGACGGCGCGACAACTTGGCGGCGACTCGTTTCATGGCCCTCTCCCCGAGGTTCTGCTGTTAGGCTCGTTACGGCTTATTCTGCATGATCTGCAGACCCTTGAGAAGGTTGAGGGCCTGGTTCAGCTGGTAGTCGCTCTTGGAGGCGAACTCGGCCGGCGCCGGCAGTTCGGACTTCTCATCCTCTTCCTTGCCCTTGTTCTTGCCGTTGGCCTTGCCATCCTTGGATTTGGGCGCCGCGGCGGCTTCCTTTTCCTTGTCGTTGATCAGGTGGCGTTCCAGGTCGGCTTCCCGCAGGCGCTCCGGAGAGGCGCCGTTGGCGGACTCTTCCACGTTGATGTCCGGCACGATGCCCTTGGCCTGGATGGAGCGGCCGTTGGGCGTGTAGTAGCGGGCGGTGGTGAGCTTGATGGCGGTGTTGCCGGGCAGGGGCAGCACGGTCTGCACCGAGCCCTTGCCGAAGGTCTGGGTGCCCAGCACCACGGCGCGCTTGTGGTCCTGCAGGGCGCCGGCGACGATTTCGGAGGCGGAGGCGGAGCCGCCGTTCACCAGCACTACCAGGGGCACCTTCTTCACTTCGGCGGGCAGGTTCTTCAGGTAGTCGTCGCGGCTGCCGCGCAGGTAGTCCTCGGCGCTGGCGAAGTACTGGTGCTTGGCGTCCGGGGTGCGGCCGTCGGTGGATACCACCAGGGCCTTGGCCGGCAGGAAGGCGGCGGAAACGCCGACGGCGCCGTTGAGCAGGCCGCCCGGGTCGTTGCGCAGGTCCAGCACCAGGCCCTTGAGGGCGCCGTCCTTGTACAGGTCGGAGAGGTGCTTGACCAGGGAGGGGCCGGTGTTTTCCTGGAACTGGGTGACGCGCACGTAGCCGTAGCCCGGTTCCACCAGCTTGGACTTGACGCTCTGCACCTTGATCACTTCCCGGTTCAGGGTGACGACGATGGGCTTCTGCTCGCCCTTGCGCACGATGGTCAGGGTGATGGGAGTCTTGGGCTTGCCGCGCATGCGCTTGACGGCGTCGGAGAGGGTCATGCCCTTGACCGGGGTGTCGTCCAGCTTGACGATCAGGTCGCCGGCCTTGAGCCCGGCGCGGAAGGCGGGGGTGTCCTCGATGGGGGAAACCACCTTGACGAAGCCGTCTTCCATGCCGACTTCGATGCCGAGGCCGCCGAATTCGCCCTGGGTGCCGACCTGCAGTTCCTTGAAGGAATCCGCATCCAGGTAGGAGGAGTGGGGGTCCAGATTGGAGAGCATGCCGGAGATGGCATTGGTGATCAGCTTCTTGTCTTCCACCGGCTCCACATAGCCCTGCTTGATGGCGTTGAAGACTTCGGCGAAGGTGCGCAGCTCCTCGACGGGCAGCCCGGCCCGGGTTTCCTTGTCGGCGATGGCGGAAATCTGGACCGACAGCAGGATGCCGGCCACCATGCCGACCCCGATCAGTCCCACCTGTTTCAACGGCTTGCCCATCTTCACAAAAAGTCTCCTACTTCAAGCTCGCCCATTTGAGCGGGTCGAGCGGCTGGCCTTGATGGCGAAGTTCAAAGTATAAACCGGATTCCGGGTTGCCACCGCTGTTGCCGATGACGGCGACAACCTCGCCCGGCTTCACCGTTTCCCCCACGTGTTTGTAGAGGGATTCGTTGTTGCCGTAGATGGTCAGGTAGCCGTCGCCGTGGTCCAGGATCAGCAGGTTGCCGAAGCCCCGCATCCAGTCGGCGAAGACCACCCGGCCGGCGGCCACGGCATGGACGTCACCCCCGGCTGCGGCCCGGATGAAGAGGCCCTTCCAGGTGCTGCCTTCCTGGCGGGCAGTGCCGAAGCGGTTGCTGACGGTGCCCCGCACCGGCAGGCGCAGGGAGCCCTTGAGGCGGGCGAAGTCCCCGGAGAAGCGCGCCAGGCCTGCGTCGGGGGTCTTGTCGTTGTCGATGCCGGGTGTTTGACCGCCACTTCCGGCGGGCCGTTCCGCCGGCGCCCGGGGCTTGGTTTCGGGCTTGGGCGGCCGGGCCTTCTGCTGGGCGATGATGCGGGAGAGGCCGTCGATGAGGCGGGTCAGGCGCTTTTCGTCCTGCTGCAGGGCGCCGATTTCCTTTCGGCGGGATTCGATCTGCTGGGAAATCTTGGCCAGGGTGGCCTGGCGCTGGTTCTTCTGGGCCAGCAGCTGCTGGTGCTGCTCCTTCTGCTTGGCTTCCACCTCGGCCAGCTCGGTTTCCCGGTTGCGGGTGTCTTCGGCCAGGGCCTTCTTCTGCTTCAGGGTGCTGCCGATCTGTTGCAGCAGGGCCGTGCGCGCCTTGGCCACGGCCGACAGGTAGTAGAGGTCCCGCGCCATCTGGTTGGGGTTGTCGCCGTTGAGCAGCAGGCGCAGGGAGTCGGAACCCTCGCCCCCTTCCATGTACTGACGGATCAGGAGCTGCTCCAGCTGGGTGCGCTGGCCCGCCAGGGTGCCTTCCAGTTCCCGGGCCTGGCTGGCCAGTTGCTGCAGGGTGTTCTGCAGGTTGCCCCGCTGGCCGGACAGCTGGCGCAGGTCCCGGGACAGGTTGGAGATGCCCTTTTCCGCATCCTTCAGCTGGTCGGCCACGTCGGCCCGGGATTCCTCGGCGGTGGCCACCTCCTTGCGCAGGCTGTCGATGCGGCCCTGCAGCTCCTTCAGGTCGGCCTTGCTGCTTTCCGCCTGATGCTCCGGATTGGCAACGGCGCCGGCCGTCACGCCGGCGGCAACCGCCGTTGCTTTGCGCGGCGTGCTGGCGGCTTTGGTCGGGGCTTTGCCCGGCGCGGCCTTGGTCGCAGGCTTGGTCGTGGTTTTGGCAGGCGCCTTGGCCGGCAGTGCCGACTTTTTCAGCGGCGCCTTCTGTACCACCACCTTGGCGGGCGTTTTGCTGGAAGTGGCGGGTTTGGTCGCCGGCGTGGCGGCGAGAGTGGCGGACTGGTACAGGGCCAGGCCTCCCAACAGGGCCAGCAGAAGGGTTCGCCCGAGGCCGCTTGGCCGTGGCGAGGTGGATGTGCTGGAATGCCGCGTGCCGCTCACCCTGGCATTACCCGCGAAAAGTGGAGAGTGGGGCAGGTCAGGGGGCGCTGCGGCGATGCGGTCCTGTACATGGGGCTGTGGCCAGATTGGGGGTGGGGAGAGGTTTTTTGACCGCACTACTGCAAAGACGGTTGATGTGGATTAAATCGAGCCGGCACTCGGTAGGCTAGATTAATGGATTATTTTATAATGATTTCGCCCCAGCCACGAGCCTGTCCGGAGCTTCCGCGCCCGACGCAGCCGTTCGCCAGCCCGGGTTTTACTGGAGAAGTGCCGCGGTGGAAGCTTCCTTTAACTTGATTGAAAAGCAGGAACATATCGAACTGGCCGCCCGGGCGCTGAAGGCGATCGCCCATCCCTTGCGCCTGAAGATACTCTGCGTGGTCGGCGATCAGGAAGCCTGCGTGCAGGAAATCGTCGATGCCGTCGGTACCTCCCAAAGCAATATTTCCCAGCACCTAGCCATCCTGCGGGAGAAGGGCGTGCTGCTGACGCGCAAGGACGCCAACCGGGTCTATTACCGGGTGGGCGACGCCCGTACCCTGCAACTGATCGGCATGATGCGCGAGGTCTTCTGCGGCGTGCCCCAGGGCAGCGGCCACTAGAATCACCCCTGGGGGGCGTGGTTGCGGTAATCTCCCCGAGTCGTTTTCCCCTCATCACCCCTTACGGAGTCTGGTTTGGATTTTATTAAGCAGAACGCTTTTCTGGTCGGTCTGGTCCTGGCGAGTGGCCTGGCCCTGGTGGTTTCCCTGCTGCGCGGCAATGGCGGCAAGGCCGTTTCCGCCACCGATGCCACCCTGCTGATCAACCGGGAAGATGCCCTGGTGATCGACGTGCGCGATCCGGCCGAGTTCGCCACCGGCCACCTGCCCAATGCCCGCAACACGCCCCTGAACAAGCTGGACGAACACCTGGCTTCCCTGGACCAGTACAAGGACCGGGCCATCGTGGTCTGCTGCGCTTCCGGCATCCGTTCCGCCAAGGCCTGCGAGCAGATGCGCAAGGTCGGTTTTGCCAAGGTGGTGAATCTCTCCGGCGGTGTCGGCACCTGGACCCAGGCCGGCCTGCCCCTGTCCCGCGGCAAGGCCTGAGGAGTCCGTCATGAAACGTGTTCTGATGTATTCCACCGCCGTCTGTCCCTACTGCATCCGCGCCGAGCAACTGCTCAAGAGCAAGGGCGTGGCCGAAATCGAGAAGGTCCGGGTGGACCTGGAGCCGGCCCGCCGCGAGGAAATGATGGAAAAGACCGGCGGCAAGCGTACCGTGCCCCAGATTTTCATCGGCGACACCCACGTCGGCGGCTGCGACGACCTCTATGCCCTGGACCGTGCCGGGGGGCTGGTGCCCCTGCTGGCCGACGAGTCCTGAGTCTCCCTTTCAACCGAATCACTGGAAATCCAAACCATGAGCCAAGCCGAATCCCCCGTTTTCGCCATCGAAAAGCTGTACGTCAAGGATCTGTCCGTCGAAGTGCCGAATGCGCCCCAGATTTTCCTGGAGCAGACCTCCCCCCAGGTGGACATCCAGCTGCGTAGCGAAGGCTCCGGTCTGGGCGACGGCATGTTCGAAGTGGTGTTGACCGTCACCGTCACCGCCAAGCTGGAAGACGGCAAGACCGTGTTCCTGGTGGAAGCCGGCCAGGCCGGCGTGTTCCAGATCCGCAATGTGCCGGAAGAAAACCTGGAGCCCCTGCTGGCCATCGCCTGCCCCAATGTGCTCTTCCCCTATGCCCGGGAAGTGGTTTCCAGCGCCATCGCCCGCGCCGGTTTTGCCCCCGTGGTGCTGCAGCCGGTCAATTTCGAGGCCCTCTACATGGCCCGTCAGGCCGAAGCCCAGCAGGCTGGCGCCAACGAAGTTCCCATCCAGTAATTCAACCGGCAGCCGGAGGTAGGACATGTGCCAGCGCGTATCTTCTTGGATGACGGTTTTGTCGCGTGCCCTGCTTCTTTGCCTGCCGGTCCTGGCCGTCCAGGCGGCTGACTACCGTTCGGTGGAGCCGGGCGAAGGCTCGGCTGCCGCCATCCTCTACGATTCGCCCTCGAAGAAGGGGGTGCCCCAGTTCATCATCCGCCGCTATACCCCGGTGGAAGTGGTGGTCAATCTGGAAGGCTGGGCCAAGGTCCGGGATGCGGCCGGCGGGCTGGCCTGGATTGAGCGGGCGGCCCTGGCCGATCGCCGTACCCTGCAGGTGACGGCGGACCGGGCCGAGGTGCACCAGGCCGCCGATACCGCCTCGCCCCTGGCGTTCCAGGCGGAAAAGGGGGTTGCCCTCGAGCTTCTCGAAGCAGGTCCGGCCGGCTGGGCCAAAGTCCGGCATCGCGACGGCCAGACCGGCTATCTCCGGGCCAACCAGGTCTGGGGCCTTTAAGTATTGATCCATCCATGAATATTGCCGTTCTAGGTGCCGGCGCCTGGGGAACCGCGCTGGCCATCGCCTTTGCTCCGGCCCACCGGGTCCGTCTGTGGTCCTGGGAGCAGCCCCAGGCCGAGATCATGGCCCGGGAGCGGGCTAACAGCCGTTACCTGCCCGGCGCTTCGTTCCCCGAGGGGCTGGAGGTCGGCTCCGACCTGGCCTGGGCCGCCGCCGATGCGGACCTGTTGCTGGTGGCGACGCCCCTGGTCGGTCTGCGTCCCACCCTGCGCAGCCTCAAGGCTGCCGGCCTGGCCGGCACGGTACCCGTGCTGTGGGCCTGCAAGGGCCTGGAGGCTGGTTCCGCCAAGCTGCCGCACCAGGTGGTGGCGGAAGAGCTGGGCGCCGATCATCCCTGTGGCGCCCTTTCCGGACCCAGCTTTGCCGATGAAGTGGCGCGGCAGCAGCCGACGGCCATCACCCTGGCTTCCGCCGATGGGGAACTGGCGGCCCGCCTGGCGCGGCAGCTGCATACGCTGCGTCTGCGCATCTACGCCCACGATGATGTGGTGGGGGTGGAGGTGGGCGGTGCGGTGAAGAATGTGCTGGCCATTGCCACCGGCATCGCCGACGGCCTGGACCTGGGGCTCAATGCCCGGGCGGCCCTGGTGACCCGGGGGCTGGCCGAAATCGCCCGTCTCGGCGAGGCCCTGGGCGGGCGGCGGGAAACCTTCATGGGCCTGGCGGGGATGGGGGACCTGATCCTTACCTGTACCGGCGACCTGTCCCGCAACCGCCGGGTCGGCCTGGCCCTGGGGCAGGGCAAGACCCTGGCCCAGACCCTGGTGGATCTGGGGCATGTGGCGGAGGGCGTCAGCACGGCCGCCGAGGTGGCCGGACTGGCCCGTCGCCTGGGCATCGACATGCCTATCACTGCCGCGGTGGATGCGGTGCTGCACCACGACCTGCCGGCCGCCGAGGCGGTGAGCCAGCTGCTTTCCCGGGACCCCAAGCCCGAGCAGGGCTGATTTGCCGATGACCTAACGGCCGCCGGCAAAGTCCAGTTGCCGCCAAACTTCAAACGCCATCACGGCGGCGGCATTGGAAAGATTGAGACTGCGCTGGTCCGGCAGCATCGGCAGGCGCAGTCGTTGCTCCGGGGCAAACTGGCCCAGGATTTCCTCAGGCAAACCTGCCGTTTCCCGACCAAAAACGAAGGCATCGTCTTGCCGATATCGCACCGTGTCGTAACGTTGTCCGCCGCGGGTGGATAGGGCGAAAAGACGCCGTCCCGCCATGGCTACCAGGCAGCTCTGCCAGTCTCCATGGCGTGTGACTTTGGCATATTCGTGGTAGTCCAGCCCCGCCCGCCGCAATTGTTTGTCCGAAAGATCGAATCCCAAAGGTTCGATGAGATGTAATTCACAGCCAGTATTGGCGCAAAGGCGAATAATGTTGCCGGTGTTGGGCGGGATTTCGGGCTGGTAAAGAATGATGGCGGTCACGAAGGCACAATGCGGCTTGGGTTGGTTGGTAAAAAAGCGCTATAGTTCAAAAAATTAAGCGTCAATCTTAAAGCAGATTGGAGATTTTATGGCGCGGCCGGAGAAAATCCGACTCGGTGACCTGTTGATTCAGCAAGGGCTGCTGACCGAAGCACAGCTCAAGCTGGCCCTGGAAGAGCAAAAGCTGACTGGCCGCAAGCTGGGCCGCATTTTCGTGGATGGGGGGTACGTCAGCGAGGAGCAGATTTCCCAGGCGCTGGCCCGCCAGTTGCGCATCCCCTTCTTCGACCTGAAGACCTTCAACGTCAAGCCGGACCTCACCAAGCTGCTGCCCGAGGCCCAGGCTCGCCGCTTCCGCGCCATTCCCCTGGAAGATCGGGGCAGCGCCCTGCTGGTGGGTCTGGTGGATCCCACCGACCTGCTGGCCTACGACGAAATCGTCCGCCTCGTCCGGCGGGATATCGAGCTGGCGGTGGTGACCGAGAGCCAGCTGCTGGTCACCATCGACCGCCTGTACCGGCGCACCGAGGAAATCTCCGGCCTGGCCAAGGAACTGCAGGCCGAGCTGGGCGACATGCCCATCGAATTCGGCGAATTGCTGGGGCTGACCCCGGGCGCCGAAGATGCGCCGGTGGTGAAGCTGCTGCAGACCGTGTTCGAGGAAGCGCTGCGCACCCGCGCGTCGGACATCCACATCGAGCCCCAGGAGGCGCGCCTGCGCATCCGCTTCCGCATCGACGGCGTGCTGCACATCCAGACCGAGGCCGACCCGAAAATCGCCACTGCCGTGGCCCTGCGCCTGAAGCTGATGTCCGGCCTGGACATCTCCGAAAAGCGCCTGCCCCAGGACGGACGCTTCAACATCAAGGTGCGCAACAATCCGGTGGACGTGCGGATTTCCACCATGCCCACCCAGTACGGCGAGTCGGTGGTGATGCGGATCCTGGCCCAGTCCAACGGTATCCTCGGCCTCGACAACATCCACATGCCGGCCCATATCCTGGACCGTCTGCGGCATGCCATCCACCGTCCCAGCGGCATCGTCCTGGTCACCGGACCCACCGGCTCCGGCAAGACCACTACCCTGTATGCGGCCCTGTCCGAACTGAATACCACGGAAAAGAAGGTCATCACCGTGGAAGACCCGGTGGAATACCGGCTGCCGGGCATCAATCAGGTGCAGGTGCACGAAAAAATCGATCTTTCCTTCGACCGGGTGCTGCGTACGGCCTTGCGCCAGGATCCGGACATCATCCTGGTGGGCGAAATGCGCGACCAGATGACGGCCGAAATCGGCATGCGGGCCGCCATGACCGGCCACCTGGTGCTGTCCACCCTGCACACCAACGATGCCATCTCCACGCCTATCCGCCTGCTCGACATGGGGGTGCCGCGCTACATGGTGGCCCTGTCTCTGCAACTGGTCCTGGCCCAGCGTCTGGTGCGCGTGATCTGTGATTCCTGTGCCGCGCCCCATGTGCCGGAGCCCCACGAGCGCGAGTGGCTGCGTTATGAACTGGGCGAGCAACTCGACGGTCACCACTTCAAGAAGGGTACCGGGTGTCCCCACTGCGGCGGAACCGGCTACCAGGGGCGTACCGGTGTATGGGAAATGCTGGAAATGACCAGCGAGGTGGTGGAAGCCACCAATCAGGACGATCCTTCCATCTTCATGCAGGCAGCCCGCAAGCAGATGGGCGGCAACACCCTGCGCCGGGATGCGGTACGCCTGGCCCGTCAGGGCCGTACCACCATTGACGAGGCCATGCGCGTGGCCAGCCAGACGGAAGACTGAGCGTGGCCAATTTCAGCTATCGGGGCCGCAGCAGCGGCGGTGGCCTGGTCAATGGCTCCCTGGAGGCCATGTCTGCCTCGGCCGTGGCCGATCAACTGTTGTTGCAGGGGATTACGCCGCTGGAAATCAAGCCGGCTCCCAGGCAGGAGGACGGGGGCGGCCTCAAGTTCAACCTGACCCTGTTTGCGGAAAAAGTCCGTCATGTGGACGTGCTGCTTTTCAGCCGCCAGATCTATACCTTGCTCAAGGCCGGCGTGCCGATCATGCGCGCCTTGGCCGGCTTGCAGGAATCCAGCAGCAACGGCGCCATGAAGCGGTTGCTGCAGGAAGTGCGGGAGAGCCTGGATTCCGGCCGTGAGTTGTCCGCGTCTCTGGCGCGTCACTCGACTGTTTTCCCCCCGTTCTATCTCTCCATGGTGCGGGTGGGGGAAATGACCGGTCGGCTGGAGGAGATATTCCTCCGTCTCTTCTACCACCTGGATTTCGAGCAGTTCATGCGCAACCAGGTGAAGTCGGCCCTGCGTTATCCAAGCTTTGTCGTGGCGGCCATGGCGATTGCCATTGTGGTGGTGAATATCTGGGTGATTCCTGCTTTCGCCCAGGTCTTCAAGGGCTTCAATGCCAAGTTGCCTTTCATGACCCAGTTGCTCATCAATTTCTCCGATTTCATGGTGGCCGATTGGCCCTACCTGCTGGCGGGATTGATCGGGATCGTATTCGCCTTCCGCGCCTGGGTGGCGACACCTGTGGGGCGCTACCTGTGGGACCGGACCAAGCTACGGGTCCCCATTGCCGGAAAGATTGTGGAAAAGGCCACCCTGGCTCGCTTTTCCCGCAGCTTCGCTTTGGCGGTGCGTAGCGGCGTGCCTGTTGTGCAGGCCATGAGCGTGGTGGCCCAGACGGTGGACAATGTCTTCATCGCGGACAAGATCGAGAAAATGCGCGAAGGCGTGGAGCGGGGTGAGTCCGTCCTGCGTACCGCCATCAGTGCCAGGGTATTTACTCCCATCGTGCTGCAGATGGTGGCTGTCGGGGAGGAGTCCGGTGCTTTGGACGACATGATGGAAGAGGTGGCGGACATGTATCAGCGGGAGGTGGAATACGAACTGAAAAACCTGTCCCAACAGATTGAGCCCATTCTCATCGTCGCTCTCGGCATCCTGGTGCTGATTCTGGCATTGGGCATCTTCCTGCCGATCTGGGACCTGGGCAGGGTTGCCTTCAAGCGCGGATAACAATGAGGCACCGGGCTTGGGGGGCTTCCCGTTTTGAGCTGCTGGTCGTTCTAGTGGTTGCTTTGGTATTGCTGGCGGCTTTGCTGTACCGATTTCGAGAAGTGCAGATGGCGGTCGAGCGAACAGCTGTGGTTTCTGTACTGGACACTATACGAGCCGGTGTATGGTTAGAGGCTGCGGCCCGCATCGGAGTGGAGGGTGATGGGGCCTTGGTGCATTTGGCAACAGAGAATCCTTTCCCTGCTTTGCATGGGGCGGTTTCTTCCTATGCGGGTGTAATCTCCGGGAATGATCGCAACTTACAAGCTGGGGCTTGGTATTTTGATGTGCAGCGGAAGAAAATCCTTTATCAGCCAAGGTTCTCCGAGAACTTTTTCACAAGCGAAATGACGTCCGGCAGCGTAGAGTTCACAATTGCCGCGGTGTACCAAGAGTCCCCGCCCCATGGACGAGTTTTTGAAGGAATGCGCCTTACCGGCCAATGTGCGTGCGAGTGGTTGCCAAAACATTATGCGGTTTCACCCGCAGGGAGAAAGCAGTGAAGTTGATCAAGGCCAAGCAGAAAGGTTTTACCCTTATCGAATTGATCGTGGTGATCATTATCCTGGGTATTCTGGCGGCTACGGCTTTGCCTCGTTTCGTTAATCTGCAGGTGCAGGCGCGCCAAGCCAAGTTACAGGGAGCCATGGCTTCTGTACGTGCTGCCTCTGCCTTGTTTCATGCAACCTGTCTGGCTCGTGCAGGAAACGGTGGTGCTTGCCCGTCCGATGCCAGCGTAATTAACGTCCCGATGGAAGGCGTCAATATTACCGGGGTAGCCCAATATCCGACGGCTGACGCCAACGGCATCATTGCAGCTGCTGGCTTGCTGGCCGGGGCGGCTGCTGGCGCCGGGGTGGATTACGTGACCAGCGGTGGCGGCGCCGGAGCAGCCGCTACCCTGACCATTGCAGTTCCAGGCGGTACCGGCACCAATTGCCAGTTCACCTATCAGTCGGCACAAATTTCCGGTACTGCTGTCATCGCACCGGTCATTGGTACTGCGATCAACAATTCTGAATGTCTGTAGTTTTTTTCTAAAGGAGTCTTTACTGTGAAAAGCCAACAAAAAGGTTTCACCCTGATCGAACTGATCGTGGTGATCGTCATTCTGGGTATCCTGGCTGCAACTGCCCTGCCCAAGTTCATCGACCTGGGCAGCGATGCCCGCAAGGCGGTGATGGCCGGTGTTGAAGGCTCCATGCGTGGTGCCAATTCCATGATTTACGGCAAGGCGGCAGCAGCGGGTAATCTTTCCGGCTCCAGCACTGTGGCGGTTCCCGGCGGTACGGTGCAGACGCTGAACGGCTATGCTTCCAGTGCAACTGAGCTTGCCAAAGCCATGGATCTGAGCCCCGAAATTAAGGTGTCTGGCACTCGGATTCAGCATGACAAAGCAGCGACTCCGGCATCCTGCTCCATCGCCTACACTGCTCCGGCAACGGCGGGCCAGGTGCCGACTTATACTTCCAACTATTCCGCTACCAACGCCTGCAACTAACAAGTACAGGCTGGTGGGTGCCCGTAACTAGGGCAATAGGGCGGCCCGGGCATGTCTCGGGCCGTTTTCTTAAGGGTGTCCCAGGCATGAGATCATCTAGAGGGTTTACGTTGGTGGAGTTGGTCACCACGATGATCGTGCTCGGCATTCTGGCTGCCTTTGCCATTCCCAAGTTCGACGGCAGGCACGGTTTTTCTGCCCGGGGGTTTTCTGACCAGTTGCTGTCACTGCTACAGGAAGCGAGGCGTACCGCAGTGGCGCAGCGACGCACAGTGTGTGTCGCAGATAACGGCACGGGAATTTCCGTCAGCAAATCCAAATTTGCGGCCAGTGGCGCTTGTGATCAGGACCTGGCCCATCCAACTAGTAGCGGCAATTACGTTTTGCCTATCCCCTCCGGCGTCACGCTGGGAGGTTTTCCCGCCGGGAATACCCTGCGGTTTGACCCTTTGGGGCGCTTATCGCCGACGGCGACAGTACAGTTGAATATAACTGCCGATGAAGGGAATTTTTCCCTGAGCATCGAAGGCGAGACCGGGTATGTGCACTACTGATGCACGGCCCAGGGGGCTGCTAACAATCACCCAGGCCTCCATTGAGGGGCGGGGCTTCACTCTCATCGAAACAATTGTGTTCATTCTCGTGGTGGGAGTCGGGGTGGTTGGATTGTTGTCCGCGATGAGTACTGCCTTTCGCTTCAGTGCCGACCCCCTGCCGCAAAAGCAGGCCCTGGCTCTGGCCGAATCCCTGATGGAAGAAATTACCTCCGCCGGATTCACCTTTTGCCAACCCCAGGATCCCAATTTTCTTTCGGCCACCAACACGGCCCAGTGCACTCCCGCACTGATCGAGAGTGTGGGGCCGGATACTTTCTCCGGAGTGACCGAGGCGCGTCCGTTCGACAACGTCAATGATTATGTTGATGCCTTTGGTACGCCGAAGAACATTGCCGCAACCGATCTTTCTTCCGGTATTGCCGCACCCGCAGGCTATCAGGCCTCGGTGACCATTTCTGAACTCGGTATCGCCGGCATCTCGGCGACGGAGTCTCTGCTGGTCAATGTCACGGTGACGGGGCCCAACAACACGCGGATCAGCCTCGATGGTTACCGTACCCGTCATGCGCCGCGGGTGTCGCCATGAGTCAGGCGCGTCATCGTCAGCGGGGCTTCACCCTGATCGAAGCCATTGTCGCCATGGTACTGCTGGGGATTGCCGGCTCGCTGGTGGGCATGTTCATCCGGATTCCCATCGAAGGCTATTTCGATACGGAGCGCCGGGCCCGTCTGACGGACACTGCGGACACCGCCCTGCGCCGCATGGCGCGGGATTTGCGCCTGGCTCTGCCCAACAGCATCCGCATAACTGCCGTCGGCAACGTGCGTTACCTGGAGTTTCTGCAGACCCGAGTTGGTGGGCGCTACCGTACTGATCCGACGGCAGCCGGTGGTGGCAATCCGTTGGAATTTGGCATAGCGGACACCAACGGCTTCGACGTACTGGGTACTCCACCGGTTTTTCAGGCGGGGGACCATGTCGCCATTGCCAATCTGGGGACGGATTCGGGGGCGGATGCCTATACCGGCAACAACATGGTGCCCATCACGGGCATTACCCCTGCCGGTGTGGTTCAGTTTGCAGCCTTCCGTTTTCCGGTTCCTTCTCCCGGCGCCCGCTTCTTCATCGTGAACCAGCGCGTGACCTATGAATGTAATCCGGATGCCGGGTTGCTGCGCCGTTATTCGGGCTACGCCCTGGTGGGGGCGGTCCAGCCCACCCCTCCCGGCGTGGCGCCGGTACTGCTTGCCGATCGGGTAGCCAATCGCGCCAATGCCTGCACCATGACTTACGATGCCAATGTGGCCAATACCCGTATGGGCGTCGTTTCCATGTCCCTGACGCTGGAGGAAGCCGGCGAGTCAGTGACCCTGTTGCATCAGGTGCATGTGAGCAACGTGCCATGAAGCCCGTTCTGCCTGGTCGTCAGCGGCAACGCGGGGTGTCGATCATCGCCGCGGTGTTTCTGCTGATTCTCTTTGCCGCCCTGGCAACCTACATGCTATGGCTGACCTCGGCCCAGAACCGGGGCAGCGCCCAGGATGTGCAAGGGGCGCGGGCATACCAGGCGGCCCGGGCCGGCGCTGAGTGGGGGCTGTTTCAGTTGTTGCGGGCCGGTCAGTGTGGTGGCGGGACCGATATCACATTTGCCGGGACTGAGCTTGCCGGGTTTGTGGCCAGTGTGGTCTGCGAACGTGTGGCCAGTACAGACGAAAGTGGTTCGGCTGTTAATGTCTATGAGATTACGTCCACGGCTTGCAACGTGCCTAGCTCCGGCTCTTGCGATGGAATTGAAGCAGTTGGTAATGACTACGTGGAACGGCAGGTTCGCGTGACAACCGGCTGTGCCGTAGATGGTGTGACGCCAGTGTGCCCCCCGTAGCGCAAGAATGACTAAGGTGTCGTTATGAAACAGACCGCTTTGAGTCGAACCCAGTTTCGTTTCTTGGGTCAATGGAAGCAGGCGTTTAAGTGCCTGTTGCTCGTTCTCGCCTCGTTTCTCGTTGTTGACCTCGCGTGGGCGAACCGGACTATCACGGGGGCATCGGTCAACGCGACAGCCAGTGTCACTGTTGCTTCTGGGGCCACGGTTGCTCTGACTGTGAACGTGACTACAAACTCCACTGGAAGTAGTCGCTGGCGTGGTACACGTTGGGCTATTGCGGCATCGGCGCCTGCCGCCTCCGCATATGCCTGTTATGACAATCCAAATCATAATTCTTCAGGCAGTTACAGCGAGACGTTCAATATCACTGCCCCTGCATCGCAAGGGACGTACAACGTCTATGCGATCGCCTACGACAATGATGGCTGTTCTAGCGGTGCGAGTCCAACCTATACGTTAGTTGGCGCCATTATTGTGGCTCCACGAAACTGTGTTTCAGCCAATGCAGGGGATTGGAGTGCCGCCGCCACCTGGAATTGTGTAAGTTCGGGTGACGGCCCCCCCACCAGTATCGACAGCGCCACCATTAATAACCACGCGGTTGCCTTCAACACCAGCAGTACGGTTGCCTCCCTGACCATCAATTCCGGTTCCCTGACCCAGAAGGTGGGGACTGGGGCCTTGACGCTGACGGTGAATGGCAATATCACCAATTCCGGCTCTATCCTGGATAACGGTAACAATGGCAGTTTCGACATTACTGCCGGCGGCAGCGTTTCCAACACGGGGTCGGCCTTTACCGTCGACAATCTGACGGTGACGGGGAATGTGACCAGCAGTAGTCCGATGACTGTGCGCGCTGCGCTTTCCGTCAGCGGCGACCTAAACAATAACGGCAGCGCCGGCCTGACGGCCGGCACCATGACGGTGAGCGGGACTGCCACTTCCAATGCGCCATTAACGGCTACGACTTTCAACGTCGGTGGCGACCTGACCAGTTCAAATGCGCTGACCGTCACCAATCTGATTTTCCAGAAAGCGGGTACCCAGGCCGCCACGTTCTACAACAGCCAGAATGTGGTGACCAACTTTACCGTCAATAGCGGCAGCACGGTTTCTTCATCCAACTACTCGACGTTGAACGTCAAGGGGGCGCTGACCAATAACGGCAGTATCGCCCTGCCCAATACCAGCTGGATCTTCAATGGCACCTCGGCCCAGACCATTGGCGGCAGCTCGGATTCCAGCCTGGGCAACATGACCATGAACAACAGCGCCGGTGTGACCTTGAGCCGCAATGTCACGGTGCCCGGCACGTTGACCCTGACTTCGGGAAACATCACTGCCGGCAGCTATGTGCTGGCAGTTACCGGAACCTATTGCCCGGCCAGCATCAGCGGCGGCAGCGCCGCCAGCTACGTCATCGGCAATCTGCGCCTGAGCTTCCCGCCCTATAACGCCACCTGCACCTATCCCATTGGCGATACCAGCGCTTATGCCCCCATGACCATTGCCTTCCCCTGGTTTGCCGGCATCAGCGGGGGCACCCTGACCGGGAGCACGACCAAGGGGCAGCATCCCCAGATCAACACCTCCGGTATCAATCCCCTGATGGATGTGAATCGCTACTGGACTCTTGGCGTTAGCGGAGACACCCTTACCTCCCTACCCAGCGGCGGGTCCTACAATGCAACTTTCCAGTTTGTTGCTGCCGACATTCTGGGTGGTGCCCAGGTGTCCACTTTCGCCGGAAGCAGGTACGCCAGCGGTGCGTGGACATCTCCGGTGCTGGCCTTGAGTTCCTATACGGCGAACAGCGTCAGCCTGTCCGGGCTTACGCTGTTCGGCAGTTTCGTGACCGGCCAGCCCGGCTCTCCCAATCCGGGGCAGTGCTCTGTTCCCCCGTTTGTCCCGTCCGGCGTCACCTGCTATTGCGACAGTTTCACCGGTTCCAATCTGACCTCCGGTATCTTCAATTCAAAGTGGACGGTCAGTACGCTGGGGCCGCGCAGTTATACGCCGTCATTTGTCAGTGGCCGTTTGCGCCTGACGGACAACAATACCAACGAGGCTACCTCCGCAACCCTGGGGGCCATTTTCCCTGCGGCCGGTAACTACATATCCGTGGAATTCCGGCAGTTTGCCTATAACGGTAGCGGTGCGGATGGTCTGGCCGTCACTCTGTCCGATTACAGTGTGGCGCCGAATCCGGGAGCGTTTGGTGGTTCTCTGGGGTATGCACAGAAGTCTGGGATCGTTGGCTTTGCCGGAGGTTGGATCGGCGTCGGCTTCGACGAGTTTGGCAACTACACCAATCCCACTGAGGGGCGTATAGATGGACCGGGCTACTTCAGCCAAGTGGTTGCCGTGCGCGGTTCATACGCTGCGACTACGCCGGCCAATCTCTACAGCCTGGGCTACCCCTATCTGGCCCGCTCTGCAGTGCAGAGCGGAAGCAATACCATTGACAACCGCACATCCTCGGTGGCGTCCCGCGGGTACTACTATCAAGTGGTCATTGACGCCAGAAACTACACGACAGCCAACAAGACGGCCCAGATTCAGGTGAATCGGGATACCAGTTGCAGTACCGATTTTTGTCCGACCACTGGTTATGTAAATCTTCTGGCCCCCTTTGATGCCTATGCCCCAGGTTTTACCCCGACCACCGCCCAGGTCCCGGTGCCGGACAACTGGCAGATATCCTTTACCGGCTCCACCGGGTCCTCAACCAATATCCATGAAATATCCGGCCTACGGGTCTGCGCTCAAAGCATCATCCCGCCCAATGGCACTACGGCAAGCGGATTCAATGCCATCGACAGCGCCATGGCCCGAACGGATATCAATGTGCAGCAGGCCGGCGCCCACATCTATACCAAGCTTGTCGGCGTTGATTTCGCATTGAATATCGCCGTCTTGAATAGTGCTGGGACCGGTATCGACTCCAACTACGCGCTGACCTCCAACAAGACTGTCACCGTGGAGTTGATCGACAACAGTACGACGGCCAACCAAGCGGCAACTTGTTCGGCCAAGTCCAGTTTTGCCTCGACGACGATGTCGTTTACTTCGACCGACAAGGGCTTCAAGTTGTCGCCGACTTTCAAGATCAATTCGGCTTACAGCAACGTCCTGGTCCGGATGAAGGACAGCACGACCACTGCCTGCTCCTCCGATACCTTTGCCATCCGCCCCCTTTCGCTGACCAACGTTACAGCCAAGGTTGGCAGCACGGATCTGGTGGCTTCAAGCAATGGGGCCGGTGCAGCCATGACCGTGAAGGCCGGCTCAGATTTTTCCCTTTCGGCGACGGCCAGTCCGAGTAGCAATTACAGCGGAACCCCCAGTATCGTCACCGCCAATGTCGTCGATGTGGCCAGTAGTGGTGCCATTTCCCCTGCACCCCTGTCGTGCGCGTTTTCAGCGGCAGACACTTCTTCGGGAACTGCCAGTGGTACCTGTCAGTATCGGGAAGTTGGCTATTTCTCCTTGCCGGTGGATGCGCTGATCGATAATGCCTTCACGACCGTTGACCAAAACGGGCGGGATGACTGCATCGTCAATAGCACCTCCAATACGCTGAGTAACGGCAAGTACGGCTGCAACATCGGGACGCCGTCCGCCACCAGTTGGGGGCGTTTCATCCCCGATCATTTCGAGTTGTCGGCCGTTGCTCTTGATAACCGCAGCGAACTGACGACCTGCAGCAACCGGAACCTGGATGGTTTCACCTATATGGGGGAACCCATCGGACTTGGCTTCTCCATAGCGGCCAAGGCTGTTGGCGGTTCTACCACGGAGAACTACGACTTTGGCCGCGGCTATTCCCGCTTGACCATGGGTAATTGGCTGGCGGCAGCCGGCGCCTCCCCCCTGGATAGCAACAACTTCAATCTCTGGGCCTTGGATAATCCTGCCACCGGGAGTGCCACGGTCTTTCCCGGGGGGGGCGGAACCCGCCTCGGTTTTACGCCCGGCACAGTCTCTACTGCCTGCAGCGGGTCTCCGACCAATCGGTGGTGTGCCGGGGTTGCAACGATTGCCGGCAACCTCGTATTGAATCGCGCGGCAACCGCTGACGGGCCCTACGCGAGCTTCACCATTGGCGCAGTTCCCCGGGACCAGGATGGTGTTTCGCTGGCAGCGACGGCGCTGAATCTGGATGCCGACCAGTCCGGCAGCAATGAGCGGGCCAAGCTGGCGACGACGGCGGTCCGTTTCGGCTTGCTGCAACTGACGACGGCCTATGGCTCCGAATTGCTGCCCCTGTCTGTCGGCATGGAAGCCCGGTTCTGGAACGGCCTGGCCTTCGTGCTCAATGCCCAGGACAACTGCACCACGATTCAGCCAACCAACGTAGCCTCGGCCAGGGTGGCTGGTGACACCTCTGCAACCCTGGGGGCGCCAACCGTGACGCAGATTGCCGCGGGCAAGGGGCGCTTGCGCTTTGCCTCTCCCGGTTTGCGCTCCACTTTCCGTGTCTGTGTGGATTTGGGTGGCGATGCCAACTGTGCGGCAACTAGCTCTGCTGCCATGAGTTATATGACAGGGCGTTGGGATGGCAGTGCCCTGTTTGACCGGGATCCGTCAGCCAGAGCGGCGTTTGGCCTGAACCGGGGGGCCTACCTGTATTACCGGGAGAACTACTGATGTGGGTAAAAATTCATAGTAATTAGGCCCATATATTGTTATCTTTTAGTGAAATATCAAGACGTCTATGTCCATCTCCCTGTCCGCCCCCTCTATCTCTAGCGCATCCGCCAAACGGTCGGATGGTTGGCTGGCCATAAATTGCCTGAAGGATCGGGTGGATTTGGCCCATGTGCAGCAGGCTCCCGGACAGATGCCCGAGGTCGTTCTGCTTGAGTCCTACGCCACGGGAGGCGATTTGCAGGGGGCCTTGCAGCGTTTGCGCAAGGAAAAGCGCCTGCATTCCCATCGTTGCGTGGTCATGCTCAATTCCGGTGACTTCCAGGTGTTGCAGGTCGAGGCGCCCAGTGTGCCTCTCGACGAGCGGCGGCAAGCCTTGCGTTGGCAGATCAAGGACATGCTGGACTATCCCGTAGAGGCGGCAACCCTGGATGTGCTGGATGTTCCCGGTCAGCAGGGCAGTGGGCGGGCGCAACAGGTGCTGGTGGTAGTTGCGGCCAATGCTGTGCTGTCGCCGCTGGCTGCGGCAGTGGTCGGCGCCGGACTCAAACTGGAAGCCATTGATGTTCCCGATATGGGGCAGCGCAATATCGCCGCCTTGCTGGAAAAGGACAACAGGGCCGTCGCTCTCCTGACTTTCGACGATGATGGCGGCCTGCTGACGGTCAGCGCTCAGGGCGAGTTGTATGTCAGCCGCCGCATCGATGTCAGTCGCCAGGCGTTGGAAGGGGCTGCGGACGAACGTCGTGAGCAGCTATTCGACCGCATCGTGCTTGAGGTCCAGCGGACCCTGGACACGTTTGATCGCCAGTATAGTTTCGTCCCCATGGGGCAGCTTTGGTTGGCCCAGGTGCCCGGTGGTGATGGGCTGAAGGCCACCCTGGCCCCCAATGTTTATGTGCCGGTCGAAACCCTGGACTTGCAGAACGTTCTGCATTTCCCGGGTATTCCCGAGTTGCGCCATCCCGAGCGTCAGGCCCAGTGCCTGAAGTTGCTCGGTTGTGCGATGCGTTAAGGGGGTGGTGTGAGTCAGCAAATCAATTTGTTCCATCCTTCCCTGCTTCCCGAGAAAGAGTGGATTACCGGGCGCAATCTGGCCCTCGCTGTTACCGGTCTTTTTGTATTTTTCCTCGTTGCCGCCGGCGCGACCCATTACCGTCTGGTGTCTTCCACTGAACGGGCCAGGGCTGCTGAGCAATCTGTCTCCCAGTTGAAGGCAAAACTGCAGGAGGCCAGCCAGCAACTGGCGGCCGCCAAGGTCCCGGTGGACAAGGATGCCGAACTATCCCGCCTGCAGCGCGCCGTGACCGAGCGCGAACAGGTGCTGGCCTTGCTGGAGCAGGGTTCGCCCAAGGAGGGCCAGGGTTTTGCCGATTATTTCCGCGGCTTGGCCCGTCAATCCTTGCCTGGTCTGTGGCTTACCGGCTTTTCCCTGGGGGCAGGGGGTAAAGGGCTGGAAATTCGCGGGCGCATGACGGACCAGTCCCTGCTGCCCGAATACATTCGTCGCCTCAACCGGGAGCCGGTTTTTGTCGGACGAGAGTTTGCCGCACTGGATGTCCGCCTGCCGGATGCGCCCGATGTGCCCCAGGCTGGTGCCGCCAAACCGTCCGAGCCGGCCGCAAGGCCTTCCCAGAATTACGTGAATTTTGTCTTGAAACCTTTGCGCTCTTCCTCTGCCGGGGAGCGGGACGCAACCGAGAGCAAGGGGAGTGGGCAATGAAGGGGCAGTTTTTGGCCTGGCTGGCATGGTTTGATGCTCGCAATAAGCGGGAGAGGACCATCGGAGCGGTGGCTGCTGTTGTTCTGGTGCTGTTTGTTGGCGATGCCTTGCTGCTTTCATCTCCTCTGATTCGGGTCCGGGCTCAGACTGCCCTGGCGGAGCAGCGTGAAAGCGAGGTGGCCAGCCTTTCCCTGCAGCTCAAGGATGTGCAGTCGGAACTGGCGAACAGTGCGGCGAATCGCGCCCAGGTTCTGCAGACCCTGAAGGGCCGGGTTGCCAGCCTGGATGGACAACTGAAGTCGTTTGATGGCACCCTCGTTTCCCCCCAGGCTGCTCCGGCCCTGCTGGAACGCCTGATGGGGCGTCGCAAGAGCCTGCAGATGCTGGGTCTGCGTACTGTGGCGCCGGTGCCGGCCATCGATGGTCCGAGTGCTGCCAGCACTCCCGAGTTGAATCTTTACCGCCACGGTATCGAGATACGCCTGGCCGGCAGCTATGGCGACCTCCTTGGCTATTTGGCCGATCTGGAGTCGGCACCGGAGCGGCTGCTATGGGAGGGGGCGGAACTGAAGGTTGATGTGTATCCCCGTTCCATTCTGACCCTGCGGGTCTATACCCTCAGCCTGGATAAGGCGTGGTTGGTCCTATGACACGAATCAAATGCCTGGTGTTTTGGGGTGGCTGTTTGGCGATGATGCCTGCCATCGCTGACGATAGTGCTCTGCCTGATCCTACCCGGCCACCGGAGGCCTGGGTTCATGTCTCTCCGGAAGGTGGTGCGGCGGTGTCCGGCCCCGTCCTGCAGTCAGTCGTGCTGCGCCGGCAGGGAACTCCGGTGGCAGTCATCAGCGGTGCGATGGTCCCCCTGGGCGGCAAAGTGGGCGATAGCATTCTGGTCAAGATCAAAGAAAATGAAGTGGTCCTGAAAGGGCCGTTGGGGAGCGAGGTTCTACGCATGACTCCCGATGTGAACAAGAAAACGGTAGGTGAAGTTCCCAAGCCCGTCGGGCGCAGGAACCAAAGGGGTAATTTATGAAGCGAGCCTTGATCGGCATTCTGGCCTCCCTGTTTCTCGGCGGTTGCGTTACCTCGGGAGGGAAACCGGGTGCCACTTATGAGCGTATCCAGAGCGAGATGAAAGGTGCGGTGGATGCCAATCGCTCCGCCAGTGCCGATGCTGTGAATCAGGCATTGCTGCCGCCGCTGCAACTGGATGTGCCCAAGGCGCCGCCGGCTGAGCCTCGCTTTGACCTGGCGGTGACCAATGCTCCTGCGTCCCAGGTCTTCATGGCGCTGGTTTCCGGTACCCGCTACAGCATGCTGGTGCCGCCGGAAGTGGCGGGCTCGATCACGGTCAATCTGAAAAATGTCACCCTGCGGGAGGCGCTGGAGAGTCTGCGGGACCTGTATGGTTACGACTTCCGGGTGCAGGGCAATCGCATCACCGTCATGTCCAATGCGATGCAGACCAGGGTCTTCCAGGTTAATTACCTGGCTGGCCGGCGTCAGGGCTCCAGTGATGTGCGGGTAACCTCCAGTTCCATTAGTGTGGTTTCCCCAGGAGCCAGCTCTGCTGGCAGCTCTACATCCTCGGCGCAGTCTCAGGCGATGAGTGCGTCTGGAACTGCTGCCAGTGGTGCAACGAGGGCTCAAGACAGTAGCCGCATCTATACTTCGCAGGATGCAGATTTTTGGAATGAATTGAAGACTGCATTGGGAGCAATCGTAGGGACGGAGGATGGCCGAAGCGTCATCATCAATTCCCACTCGGGGGTTATTTTGGTGCGTGCCATGCCCGGCGAGTTGCGCAATGTGGAGCAGTATCTGCGGGCCACTCAGGCCATTATCGAACGCCAGGTCATGCTCGAGGCCAAGATCATTGATGTGGCCCTGAGCGATGCCTATCAGTCGGGCATCAATTGGGCGTCCTTCAGTGGTCACACGACCATTGGCGTGGCAGCCAACGGTTCCTCCAGTACTACGGCGCTGTCTCCGTCTGGGGCTTTGACTTCCGCAGGTACCACGGTCAGTCCTGGTGCAGGGGGCGCTCTGGCTGCAGGCTCTAACGGCTTCTTCGGCCTGGCATTCCGCACCAAGAGCTTCGCCGCGCTGCTGAATTTCCTGGAGACCCAGGGCAATACCCAGGTGCTGTCCAGCCCTCGCATTGCCACCCTGAATAACCAGAAGGCCGTGCTGAAGGTCGGTACCGATGAATACTATGTGACCAACGTCAGTTCCACCACCATTGCTTCCACCACCACCACCACCACCCCGACGGTGACGCTGCAGCCGTTCTTCTCCGGCATTGCCCTGGATGTGACGCCCCAGATCAACGAGAGTGGCCTGATCACCTTGCACATCCACCCCTCCATCAGCGTGGTGACTGAGAAGAACAAGAGCCTGAGCCTGGGAACGGATCTGGCCATGACCCTGCCCCTGGCCACCAGCCGGATCAACGAGTCCGATACCATCGTGCGGGTTCGCGACGGGGAGATCGTGGCCATCGGTGGCTTGATGACCCAGGACCAGTCCGATACCAGTAACGGTCTGCCAGGTATCCATCAGGTCCCGGTTCTCGGCAACCTGTTCGGTCAGAAATCCAAGGCCCTGAACAAGCGGGAGCTGGTGATCCTGCTCAAGCCCACGGTCATCCAGAACGAATCCGACTGGCAGTCCGATCTGCAGAACACCCAGTCCCGCATCGACGATTTCGATCCCCGGAGAACCCTGCCCCAATGACATCTGCCGGAGCCGGGGGGGCGCTGTGTATCTGAAGCATTTCGGATTGGTGGAGTATCCGTTCGGGATTACGCCCGACACCAGCTTTGTCTACGCCACCACCGGCCACCAGGAGGCCTTGAATACCCTTCTGGTGGCGCTTCGCGCGGGAGAAGGATTCGTCAAGATCACCGGGGAGGTCGGCACCGGCAAGACGCTGCTCTGCCGCCGTCTCCTGCAGAATCTGGGCGACAAGTTCGTTACCGCCTATCTGCCCAACCCCAACCTTGAGCCCCGTACCCTCTACCTGGCCCTGGCTGAGGAATTGCGGTTGAAGGTGGCGCCGGATATCGATCAGTACCACTTGCTCAAGTCCCTCAACAAGCGTTTGCTGGATATCGCCCGGGAGGGCAAGTCCACCGTGGTCTGCATCGACGAGGCCCAGGCCATGCCGCTGGAGAGTCTGGAGGCCCTGCGCCTGCTTTCCAATCTGGAAACAGAAAAACGCAAACTGCTGCAGTGGGTCATTCTGGGACAGCCGGAGCTGGACAAAAAACTGGGCATGCCGGAAATCCGGCAACTGCGACAGCGGATCGCCTTCCATTACCGCCTGCCCGGACTGGGGCGTCGCGAGGTGGCGGCCTACGTGGCCCACCGCCTGCGGGTGGCCGGTTATCGGGGCGAGGAGCTGTTTTCCTCCGGCGCCATCAAGGGGTTGCACCGCGCCAGCCGCGGTACTCCCCGCCTGATCAACATCCTGGCCCACAAGGCCCTGCTGGCCGTATTCGGCGAGGGCCACTTCCAGGTGCGGGGTAAACACATCAAGGCTGCCGCCCGGGATACGGAAGGCACCCGCTCGCTCCGTCTCTGGTGGTAGAAAGGTTGCCATGAGCCTGATCAATCAGATGCTGCAGGATCTGGACCAGCGCCAGGCAGGAGAAGTGCAGCGGGCCCTGCCCAACGAGGTACGCTCCCTTCCTCCGAGCCGTCGTTCTTCCATTCTGCCTTGGGTTATCGCCGGTGGCAGTATCGCCCTGATGACGGCAGCCATTTATTTTTACCTGCCTTTGGCAATGCAAAGTGGGGCTGCGCCTGTGGCCGCGGCCGTGGTGTCTCCCCCTAGAATTCCGACGGATGAGCCCCCGGCTACCCCAGCCGCGGGGGGGGGCGCGCCGATAGAGGCTCCGGTACCGGCCCCAGCTACCGCGGAGCCCATGCCCTTGCGGCTGTCGGATGTGCTTTCGATGCCCCAGCCGCGGCAATCATCCGTTCCCCAGGAAAGCCGGAGTGCGCCGCTGGCGAAGGAGAGCCCTGCGGTTGCACCCGTTCCTGTGACCGTGCCACAAGCCTCCCCTGCCAAAGCTGCGAGCGGGGTTGCTGCCAGTGTTGCGAGCAAAGGTGAAACGCGGGATGGACCTGTTCACATCGAAAAAACGCCCCTGCAGCCCACTCCCCAGGAGCGTGCCGAGTCCGAGTACCGGCGGGGTGCTGCCCTGCTGGCCCAGGGACAGCTCAAGTCCGGCATGGATGCACTGCGCTCCTGTCTGAAGGTCGATGGCACTCACGCAGCCGCCCGGCAGCTGCTACTCAAAGCATTGCTGGAGCAGCGTTCCTATGATGAGGCCCGGGAGTTGCTGTCCGAGGCGGTACAACTTCAGCCCGGACGCTATCAGTGGGCCATGACCCTGGCGCGGCTGCTGATCGAAAAGGGGGATGCGGCAGGCGCCTGGCAGAGCCTGCAGGCCTCCATGGGGGCGGGCGCCAACAACGCCGATTACCAGGGGCTGGCCGGCAATGTCCTGCAGCGGCTGGGCAATGGCAAGGATGCCGCCGAGCACTACCGGGCGGCTTTGCGCCTCAGCCCCAATGACGGCCGCTGGTGGATCGGCCTTGGCCTAGCCCTGGAGTCCCAGGGCAACGGGGCAGAAGCGCGTACGGCCTTCCAGACGGCCCGGGCTAGCGGTTCCCTGACACCGGAGATGGCGGCGTTTGTGGAGCAGCGCCTGCGCTGAATCCGGGGGGCTGCTTGGCGGCCGCCTCGGCCTTTTCCAGGGAAGCTGCCAGCGTCCTGATTTCCGGATAGTTGTCGGCCAGCACCCGCACCTGACGCAGTGCCGCTGGCACCCGGGCGGGATAGGCGAGGATGGCCAGCTGCAGCATCTGTTGGGCCTCATCCTGGCGCCCGGCCAAGGCCAGCAGGGCCGGGTACTTGAAGACCAGTCGATCCACCGGCGAGAACAACAGGCTGTCGGCGGTGATTGCCAGTTTTTCCTCCAGATTGTCCGGGCTGATGGGGGCGGCCAGCGCGTAGTAGAGCTGGACGTAGTGGGGGAACAGGGACTCGCCGTAGAGTTTGCTCAAGCGGGTATGCACCTCCGGCCAGGAGGTCTGCTGGGTCGTGTCGATATCCCGCCAGTGCATGGTGTCCTCCAGCAGGGAATAGTCCCGATACAGGTTGCCCATGACCCAGATGCCGGCCAGCAGCAGCAGCGCCATTGCCCGGGGGCCGAGCTTGCCCAGGTCGATGGAAATGGGCCTGGGGGCCAGCGCTCCCAGGAGGATGGCTATGGGGCCGAGGAAGAAGGCGTACCACAGGGGGTATTCCAGTTGGCTGTGCAGTCCGACGATGGTGATGGCGGCCAGTCCCCACCAATGCCCATGCCCCCATGCCTGCTTCCGGAATTCGCGCCACAGCGCCACGCCGACGAGCATCAGGGTCAGCAAACTGGCGATGCCGAATTCGGCCAGCAGCTGGGCGAAAAGGTTGTGTGCGTGTTCCGCCGCACCCGGCAGGCTGCCCGGTGGGACGGAGCCGGCCACGACGAAGGTCTGCCAGGAGAAACCGCCCAGGCCGACGCCCAGCAGGGGAGCCTGGAGGAAGCTGTTCCAGGCGATCTGCCACAAGGCAAAACGGGTGGAAATGCCGCCGGGGTCGCTGTACAGGCGCTCACCGGCCGTGACCATGGCAACGTCGCTCACGTTGCCGAAGTGCTTGGCAAGCTCCACGAGCAATGCGGCGGCGATGACCCACCCGGTACCTTTGCGAATCGAAGCAAAGTCGGACTGCCGATAGCCCATGGCAAAACTCAGGATGGCCGTGGCTGCGATGTACAGATAGACGGAGCGGGAGGCCGTGAAGACGGCGCACAGGGCCAGGGGTATGGCGGCCAGCAGGAACTGCCACGGGCGCAGGCGCTGCCGGGCCTGGAGATAGATGGCGGAGAGGACGCCCAGCCAAAGATAGTCGGCGAACTGGTTGCGTTGCCCCAGGTTGGCAAAGACCTGGCCATTGCGGGTGGGGAAAATGAATTCCAGGCCCAGCCAGTCGGGACGATACAACTGCAGGCCGACGATGAGGAGGCTCATCAGGCCGCCGCAGAGAAAGCCGATGGATAGCGTCTGCGCCAAGCGTTCCAGGCCGGCTTCCCTGACCAGCACCCGGCCCAGCAGCAGCATGAGGCAGGCCCAGATGAGGTAGAGGCAAAAGAGCAGGCCCTGGTGCAGAAAATGGACCTTGCCGGCAACCAGCTGAAACAGGAACAGGGCAATGAGGGCAAAGGGAATCAGTGCGCCCAGGGGCAGGCGCAGATCCTGGCGTGCCGGCTCCCGCAGGAACAGGCTGCTGGCCAGCAGCCCCAGCAGGCCGGCCCACCACTCCGCATAAAAGGAGGGAATGGGGTTGTAGTGGTGCGGATTGAGGAAGGGCAGGCAGGCCATGGCCCCGACCAGGAACAGGCTGCACTGCAGATGGCGCTGATAGGAAAAGGACATCGGGGCGGCTGCGAAAAAAGGCTAATGATGACAGGTGCGGGCAATGACGCCTACATCCACCTGCCGTGCGCCATGCAGTTTCAGGGTTCTGGCACATTCCGAGAGGGTGGCGCCGGTGGTGAGGACGTCGTCAAGCAGGAGCAGCCGTTGGCCGTCGAGGGCGGTGGTGCAATGAAAGGCGCCGCGGACGTTGGCGTGGCGCTTGTCGATGGGCAGTTCTGCCTGGGCCGTTGTCGCTCGCGTCCGTTGGCAGGCCTGGGACAGGACCGGCAGGTTCAGCAGCCGGCCCAGGTGCTTGCCCAGTTCCAGACTCTGGTTGAAGCCCCGCTCGCCCATCCGCTCCCCATGCAGGGGCAGGGGCACGATGGCGTCCCACTGGTCGGCCAGGGGTGCCAGCTGTCGCGCCAGCCCTTCGGCGAAGAGCGGTGCCAGTCCCAGCTGGCCCTGATATTTGAAGGCCTGGATCAGCCGGTCCACGGGATGCTCGTAACGCCATGGGGCCCAGGCGCGGTCGAAGTGGGGAGGCTGTTTCTGGCAGTGGCCACAGGTCAGACCGCCGGTGCCGGGTTCGGCGCAGCGGGGACAGGCATTGGCGCCGAGCAGCGGCAGCTCGTCACGGCAGGCGGCACACAGCATGCCTTCCTCACAGCGGTTGTGGCACAGCAGACAACTGGCCGGAAGCACTGAATTCAAAGCGAATTTCCAGGCCCGCCCGAGGACTTTACGGCTTTGGGCTACAATTGACATTTCACCCGTGCTCCGGGATTATTCATAATTATGAGCCATACTTAATAGTATGGATGCCAGTAGGGTTTTTCGCAAAGGTTTTGCCATGAATGCAGTCACAGCCGCCGTTTCCGCCACTTCTCCCGCCGCCAATAGTGCTTCCGCCCATGCTGCCACCGACAAGCCGGTGTGGAGCCTGGAGCAGGTACAGGCCCTGTTCGATCTGCCTTTCATGGACCTAGTCTTCCGCGCCCAGCAGGTGCACCGGGAAAACTTCGACCCCAATGCAATCCAGCGTTCCACCCTGCTCTCCGTGAAGACCGGCGGCTGTTCCGAGGACTGCGGCTACTGTTCCCAGTCCGCCCGCTACAGCACCGACGTGGAGCGGGAAGCCCTGCTGCCCCTGGATGACGTGCTCAAGGCCGCCCAGGCCGCCAAGGACCGGGGCGCATCTCGCTTCTGCATGGGCGCCGCCTGGCGCGGTCCGAAGGACAAGGACCTGGACAAGGTCACCGAAATGATTTCCGCCGTCAAGGCCCTGGGTCTGCAGACCTGCGTCACCCTGGGCATGCTCAAGGACGGCCAGGCCGAAAAGCTGAAGGATGCCGGCCTCGACTACTACAACCACAACCTGGACACGGACAAGGAATTCTACGGCCAGGTGATCAAGAGCCATTGCCAGGAAGACCGCATCGACACCCTGGAGCAGGTGCGGGATGCCGGCATCAACGTCTGTTCCGGCGGCATCATCGGCATGGGCGAAACCCGCAAGAACCGGGCGGCCCTCATCGCCCAGCTGGCCAACCTGCCCAAGGCGCCGGAATCCGTGCCCATCAACAACCTGGTGCCGATTCCCGGCACGCCCCTGGCGAACGTCAATCCGGTGGACGGCATCGAGTTCGTGCGCACCATCGCTGCCGCCCGCATCACCATGCCCACCTCCTATGTGCGCCTCTCCGCCGGCCGTCACGAGATGAGCGAGGAGCTGCAGACCCTGTGCTTCCTGGCCGGTGCCAATTCCATCTTCTACGGCGAAGCGCTCCTGACCACCGGCAACTCCCAGGCCGACCAGGACGACGCCATGTTCGCCAAGCTCGGCCTCAAGCCCGTCTAAGCCCCATGGAACAGGCCGCGGCTCCCCTGGTGGACGACCGCCAGGTGCGGCGCGCCTTTGCGCGTGCCGCCGCCGGCTACGACGGCGCCGCCTTTGTCGCCCGGGAAGTGGGCGGCCGCATGGCCGAACGTCTCGACTACGTGCGCCTGGAACCGGCGCGCATCCTCGATCTGGGCTGCGCCACCGGTGCCGACCTGGCGCCTCTCCAGGCCCGCTATCCCCAGGCCCTCACCGTTGGCGTGGACGCCGTGCCGGCCATGCTGGACCAGGCCCGGCGCCAGCATCCGGCCAGCGGCCCGTTGCTTTCCCGGCTTCCCGCCTGGCTCGGCGGTGGCTCCCGGGGGCCGGCCCTGGCGGGCGGCGAGGCGGCCCGGCTGCCCTTTGCCGGCGGCAGTTTCTCCCTGCTCTGGTCCAACCTCATGCTGCACTGGGTGAATGACCCGGAACCGGTGCTCAAGGAATTGCATCGCACCCTGGAAGTCGGGGGGCTGCTGATGTTTTCCACCTTCGGCCCGGATACGCTGAAGGAACTGCGGGCCGCCTTCGGTGATGGTTACGCCCACACCCAGCGCTTCATCGACATGCACGACTGGGGCGATCTGCTGGTCCATTGCGGTTTCGCCGATCCGGTGATGGACATGGAAATCCTCACCCTGACCTATCCGGACTTTGACGCCCTGGCTGCCGAACTGAAGGCCGCCGGCGACACCGTCGCCATGACGGCGCGCCGCCACGGCCTGATGACGCCCCGTCTGTGGCGCCAGGCAGCCGCCGCCTTCGCCGCCAAGGCCAGGGACGGCCGGGTGCCGGTGACGTTGGAGGTGGTCTACGGCCATGCCTGGAAAACGGCGCCGAAGAAGACTGCAGACGGGCGCAGCATCGTGCGCTTCGATCGCAACCGCCCCTAGCGGTCAAGCCTTCCCCATCTTCCCGATACTGGCGGGCCCTGGGCGCACGAGTGCCCAGGGCCCTTTGTTTTAGCGCTTCTTCGGCACCCCCAGGGCCGCCGCCGCGTCCCGCTTCATGAAGACGACAGGCTGCACTGCCGGCGGCGTGCTGCGGGTCGGCCAGGGGCCGTTCAGCCGGATGCGTTCCACCACGCGCCATCCCAGCAGGATGGCCAGGACCAGGGCGTAGATGATGGGGTCCAGCAGGGCTACCCGTTTCACCAGCCACAGGTAATGCACCACCCCCAGGATCGCCACTGCATAGACGGCCCGGTGCAGGCTCTGCCAGCGCTTGCCGCCGAGGCTGCGGATGGCGGCGTGGCTGGAGGTCAGGGCCAGGGGCAGCATCAGCAGGAAGGCGGTGGCGCCGACGGTGATGAAGGGGCGCTTCCAGATATCCCGGGCGATGGCGTCCACGTCCCAGAATTGGTCCAGCCAGAAGTAGGTGAGCAGGTGCAGGCAGCCGTAGGCGAAGGCCGTCAGCCCCAGCATGCGGCGCAGGCGCAGTAGCCAGTGCCAGCCGGAGAGCTTGCGCAGGGGCGAGACGCACAGGGTGAGAAAGAGGAAGTTGAGGGTCCAGATGCCCATGCCCCGGGTCAGGGCTTCGATGGGATTGGCCCCCAGGCTGTCCGACCACAGGCCGTGGGCGTAGTGCAGGGCCGGCAGCAGGGTGAGCAGGAACAGGGCGGCCTTGATGGCGGAGAGTTGGCGCGGGGTGGGCTGGAAGGTCATGGGCGGAAAATGTCAGAAGAAGCGGCGCAGGTCCATGCCGCTGTAGAGGCCGGCCACCTGGTCGGCGTAACCGTTGAAGGGAAGGGTCTTGCGCTTGATGAATTCGCCGATGCGGCGCTCCGTCGCCTGGCTCCAGCGGGGATGGTCCACCGCCGGATTGACGTTGGAGTAGAAGCCGTATTCGCTGGGGCCGGCCTTCATCCAGGTGCTGCGGGGCTGTTCGCGGACGAAGCGGATGCGCACGATGGACTTGGCGCTCTTGAAACCGTACTTCCACGGCACCACTAGACGGATCGGCGCCCCGTTCTGGGCCGGCAGCACCTCGCCATAGAGGCCGACGGCGAGCAGGGTCAGGGGGTGCTGGGCCTCGTCCAGGCGCAGTCCTTCCACATAGGGCCAGTCCAGTAACGGAGAGCGGACGCCGGGCATCTGCTGGGGGTCCGCCAGGGTGACGAATTCGACGAAGCGGGCCTGGCCGTTGGGTTCCACCTGCCGGATCAGCTCCGCCAGGGGAAAGCCGACCCAAGGAATCACCATGCTCCAGCCTTCGACACAGCGCATGCGGTAGATGCGCTCCTCCAGGGGCGCCAGCTTCAGCAGGTCGTCGATGGAAAAGGTGCGGGGGCGCTTGATCTCCCCTTCCACGGTGACGGTCCACGGCCGGGTCTTGAGGCGGCCGGGCGCGTGGCGGGCCGGGTCCTCCTTGTCCGTGCCGAACTCGTAGAAGTTGTTGTAGCCGGTGACCGACTTGAGGGGCGTCAGCTTTTCGTCGCTGCTCAAGGGGCTGGGGCGCAGGCTGCCGAGGCTGCCGGCCTGGCTGATCTGGGGCAGCCCCAGGCCGGCCAGGGCAGCGCCGGCGCCGAGGCCTTTGAGCAGGGTACGGCGACCCCGGGCCAGGGGCTCCGGCGTAATCTCGGATGGGAGCAGGTCGGGGGGGCGGCGGATCAGCATGGGCGGCTCCGGAGGTGAGGATTGGGCAGGCGCGGGGCGGGCCGCCCTAGCGGGCTTCCAGTTGTTGATAGACCTGGGTGGCGATGGTGCCCAGGCTTGCCTTGTCCAGCGTGCCGGACAAAGCATAGCCGAAGCCACCGTCCACCCAGTAGAAAACGCTGACGTCCCCTTCCCGGCTGAAACGGAAGGAGGTGTCGCCACTGCCGGTGCCTTCGCCGCTGACATAGAGGGTCAGGCGCTGGCCGCCCCCGTCCTGGTACATGAACAGGGCCACGGGGCCCTGGTCGCCCGGCAGCAGGCGCCCGCCCACCAGTTCGAAGCCCTGGGCGCCGAGGCGGGGCGGGTGCAGGGGGGCGCCGAGCCGTTTCGACAGCCAGGCGGCCAGATGGGTTTCCTGATCGGCGCCGACTTCCACCGGGTGGCGCACCTCCGGTGTATACACCGCGTGGGCGATGGCCGCCTGGCGGGGCAGGGCTGAAGCCAGGCTGGGCGACGGCAGGTAGGTATGGGCCTGCCAGCCGGCCAGGGCGCCCGACAGCACCAGCAGTACCGCGGCGGCGCTCTGCCAGGGCCAGGTGAGGAAGCGCTGCCGGAGGAGGGGCGTCGGCCGCGGCAGTTCCTGCAGGTGCTTCGGAATGTCCTCCTCCAGCACCGGCTGGAAGAGGGACTGCAGGGCCCGGTTCTGGGCCTGGTAGGCCTCCAGTCGGGCGTGGGTGTCGGGATGTTGTTCCAGGTACGACTCCACCTGAGTTTGCCGCTCGGTGGGCAGGCGCTGGTCCGCCCAGGCCTGGAGTTCGTCTTCGTGGATGGGCTGGGGCGTCATGGTACGACCCTCAAATGGGTGACGCCGGACTCCGGCGCCATGAGGCGGCGCAGATGCTCGCGGCCGCGAAAGAGGCGCGACATGACGGTGCCCCGGGGGATGGCCAGGGTCTGGGCAATGGCGTCGTAGCTCATGTCTTCCAGTGCCACCAGCAGGATCACCGCCCGTTGCTCCTCCGGCAGGCGGTAGAGGGCTGCCGCCAGGTCGGCCAGTTCCAGGGCGTCGCTCTGGGTGGGCCGGGTACCCGGTTCCGGGATTCGCTCGTCCAGTGACTGGGGGGCGATGCCGGGGCGGCGCAGCTGATCCAGGCGCAGGTTGTGCATGATGGAGAACAGCCAGGGACGCAGGGGGCGGTCATCCTGCCAGCTGTGGCGCCGGCTCCAGGCCCGTTCCAGGGTGTCCTGCACCAGGTCGTCCGCCGCCGCCCGGTCGCCCACCAGGGCCCGGGCGTAGCGGCGTAGCCGGGGAATCTCGGCCAGGAGCGGCGCTTCCTCCATGGTTCAGGGCTTGGCCACGTGCCAGACGTTGTTTACGCCGTCGCCGCTGCGGTCTCCCGGCTTCTGGTCCTTGACCCAGTAGTAGAGGGGCTTGCCCCGGTAGGCCCACTGCTTCTTGCCGTCGTCCCGGGTGAGGACGCTGAAGTGGCCGTTGGCCCGGTCCATCTCGTTGGCGAACAGGGGCGGCCAGTTGCTGGCACAGGGGCCGTTGCAGACGCTCTTGCTGCCGTCCGCCGGGTCCTTGTCGAAGACGTAGAGGGTCATGCCGTTGCTGCCGGTGAGGGCGTCCTGGGCGACCGTGGCTGGAGCGGGGCCGCCGTAACTGGCGCAGGCGGCCAGTCCGGTGGCGAGAACGATGCCGGCGATGTAGGTGTGGATTTTCATGGTGATCTCCGTAGGGTGATGTTGCATACGGATATACGGAAATCCCCGGCTGCCAATTCCCTCCGGCGGCAAATAATTTCCGTGGCTGGCGGTAGGACCGCCGGCGCCGGAAAAAATGCCGCAGAAAAAGAAAAAGGGTGGCAAACGCCACCCTTTTCGGTGCTGCTGGGAGTGCGGCTTAGCGCAGGCCGGCAGCGTACTCGGCCACGGCCTTGATTTCCTGGTCGCTCATCTTGGCAGCGATGGTGCGCATCATCTTTTCCGGATCGTTGCCGCGCTCGCCGGAGCGGAAGGTCTTCAGCTGGTTCTCGGTGTATTCAGCCCACTGGCCGGCCAGACGGGGGAACTGGGCGGGCAGGCCGGCACCGGCAGCGCCGTGACAGCCGGCACAGGCGGGGATGCCCTTCTTCACGTCGCCGGCGCGCCACAGCTTCTGGCCCTGGGCCACCAGCTTTTCGTCCTTGGCCACCTGGGGCTTCAGGGTCTGGGCGGCGAAGTAGGCGGCCACGTTCTTCATGTCGTCTTCGGTGGCCAGGGTGGCGGCCATGCCGGCCATGATGGCGTTGTTGCGCAGGGGCGCCTTGCCGTCGGCACCGGGCTTGAAGTTGGACAGCTGTTTGACGATGTATTCGGGGATCTGGCCGGCCAGGTTGGGGTTGGCGGCAGCCAGGCTGTTGCCGTCGGTGCCGTGACAGGCGCCGCAGACGGCTTCAGCAATGGGCTTGCCCTTGGCGGGGTCCGGTTTGGCAGCAGCTTCCGGGTTGGCGTGGGCGGTGAAGCTGGCGGCGAGCAGAAGCGCCAGAGCCGTGGTGCGAATCATGTCCAAACTCCTTCTATCGATCCAAAAAATTCGGTATAGACGCTAGGCCGCCGGAGCGGGATCGCGCGGCCCCTCCCGGGAGGCCAGGGTTATTCTTTGAGCATTGCTGCGGCCGGAGTTTGCCTCGCCTGGGGGCTGAACCCCGTGAAAGCAAAAGCCGAAACCCTGCTATTCTATATCACTTCGGTGCTCCGAAGCGAGGAGCGGAAAAAGGAGAAGGCCCACCATGGCCCTGTTTCAAAAGGCGGTTTTTTTAACCACCGTCGCCCATTTGCGGGATCTGCCCGAGGACGCCCAGGCGGAGGTGGCTTTTGCCGGCCGTTCCAACGCCGGCAAGTCGTCCGCCATCAATACCCTGGCCAACCACACCCGGCTGGCTTTCGTTTCCAAAACCCCCGGCCGCACCCAGCACCTGAATTTCTTCAAGCTGGAAGAAGGCAAGTTCCTGGTGGATCTGCCCGGCTACGGCTATGCCAAGGCGCCGGAGGAAATCCGTTCCCAGTGGGAGGGCCTGCTCGGCCCCTACCTGCAGCACCGCGGGCCGTTGTCCGGCCTGGTGCTGATCATGGACAGCCGCCATCCCCTGACGGAGCTGGACCAGAACCTGATCGACTGGTTTGCCGCCACGGGCAAGCCCCTGCACATCATGCTGTCCAAGGCGGACAAGCTGACGCGGCAGGAGCAGTCCCTGGTTTTGCGTCAGGTCAAGGCCGCCATGGCCGATCTGGGGGAACGTTGCACCGTCCAGCTGTTCTCCAGCCTGAAGAAGACCGGCGTCGAGGAAGCGGAGAAGGTGATTGCCGGCTGGATGGGTATGGAAGTGCCGCCGCCGCGCCCGGCGCCGCCGCCCCGGCCGATCCGTTCGGCCAAGAGCGCCGCCGGCGCCAAGCAGAACCGGACCCACGCCCCGGGCAACAAGAAAGCCGTGCTGGCGGGGGGCAAACCGGCCAAACCGAAGCCGGCCAAGGCTCCGGCACAGAAATAAAAAAGCCCCCGGTAAAGGGGTAACCGGGGGCCGAAATGCCTTAATTAACTTGATTAAGGCACCCGCTCAGGGAGGTAAAGCGGGAGACGGTGTGAGCCATCTGCGTTCTAAGAGAGGCCTTGGGGGAGAGAAGTTCCCAAACCGTGCAATTTTTTTGAAAATTTTTAACTGGGTTCAGAACCGCCTGCCATGACTAGCCAAACCATCCCCGGAAAGTTCTCCGCCACCCGCATGCGGCGCATGCGCCGCGATGATTTCTCCCGTCGTCTGATGCGTGAGTCCGTGCTCACTGCGGACGACCTGATCTATCCCGTTTTCGTCCTCGAAGGCAGCCAGCGCAGCGAAGCCGTCGCCTCCATGCCCGGCGTCTGCCGCCAGAGCCTGGACCTGCTGCTGCATACCGCCGAGCGCGCCCTCAAGCTGGGCGTGCCCGCCCTGGCCCTGTTCCCGGTGGTGGATGGCAGCCGCAAGAGCCTGGATGCGGCCGAGGCCTACAATCCGGAAGGCCTGGTGCCCACCGTGGTGCAGGCCCTGAAGAAGGAATTCCCGGAGCTGGGCGTCATCACCGACGTGGCCCTGGACCCCTACACCATCCATGGCCAGGACGGGCTGATCGACGCCAGCGGCTACGTGCTCAACGACGTGACCGTGGAAGTGCTGATCAAGCAGGCTGTCTGCCACGCCCAGGCCGGCGCCGACGTGGTGGCGCCCTCCGACATGATGGATGGCCGCATCGGCAGCATCCGCCAGGCCCTGGAAGCGGAGAAGCTGATCTACACCCGCATCCTGGCCTATTCCGCCAAGTACGCCTCCGCCTTCTATGGCCCCTTCCGGGATGCCGTCGGCTCCGCCGCCAACCTGGGCAAGGGCAACAAGTACACCTACCAGATGGACCCGGCCAATACGGACGAGGCCCTGCGGGAAGTGGCCCAGGACCTGGAAGAGGGGGCCGACATGGTGATGGTGAAGCCGGGCATGCCCTATCTGGACATCGTGCGCCGGGTCAAGGAGCAGTTCGGTGTGCCCACCTACGCCTATCAGGTGAGCGGCGAGTACGCCATGCTCAAGGCCGCCATCCAGAACGGCTGGCTGGCTGAGGAGGCCTGCGTCCTGGAGGCCCTGCTGTCCTTCAAGCGGGCCGGTGCCGACGGCATCCTCACCTACTTCGCCCTGGATGCGGCGGAGTGGCTGCGCAAGTAAGCGGTCGCTTACTCCAATGAAAAAGGGCGCCGCGGCGCCCTTTTTCATTGTCCATGGCGATTGGAAATCAGGTTGCCTGGCTGAGGCAGGCCCCGTACAGCATGGGCCATTGCTGGGGCCATTGGGCCAGGGGCTCCCGGCTGAAGCCGCTCTTGGCGTATTGCTGCCAGCGGCCGCTGACGTGGCACAGCAGCAGGTTGGCCAGGGCGGCGAAGTCGGTGGCGGGGCTCAGACCCTCTTGGGTGGCCGCCACCTTGAGGGACTGCCGCAGGGCCGCCTCCAGCTTTTCCAGCAGCAGGTTGATGCGGGCCTGCAGGCGCTCGTTTTCGTGCACCAGGGCATCGCCGGTGAGGACCCGGGTCATGCCCCGGTTGCGCTGGGCAAAGCCCAGCAGCAGGTGCAGGATCAGTTCCACCTGCTTCAGGCCCATTTCCTCTTCCGCCGTGATCTGGTTGATGAGGCCCAGCAGGCTGGTCTCGATGAATTCGATGAGGCCCTCGAACATCTGGGCCTTGCTGGCGAAGTGGCGGTAGAGGGCGGCCTCGGAGCATTCGAGGCGGGCGGCCAGGGCGGCCGTGGTGATTTTCTCGCCCTGGGGCTGTTCCAGCATGGCCGCCAGGGTTTGCAGGATCTGCAGCTTGCGTTCGCCGGGCTTGCTGGCCATGGTGCTTCTCCCCCTTGTTGTTGGTGGGGAAATTATAGCTGGCGCAGGGCCCGGGGCAGGTCCAGGATGTTGCGCAGGGTGACGTCCACATAGGCCGGCTGGCGCAGTCTGGCGGCGGAGTCAGTGCTCACCCAGACGGTCTTCAGGCCGAGCCGTTTGGCCGTGGCCAGATTCGGCAGGCTGTCCTCCACCATGATGCAGCGGTGCGGATTCAGGCCCTCGGCCCGGAACAGGTGGCGAAAGCCGTGGCTCTCGGGCTTGGGCCGGAAACGCACCCGCTCCACCGAATAGGCGGCGGCGAAGCAGTCGGCGATGCCGGTGGCCTCGAGCACGGCTTCGGTGTAGTGCTGGGGACCGTTGGAGAAGACGATCTTGCGTCCCGGCAGGCGCTGCAGCATGGCTTTGACCCCCCGCTGGAAGACGATGCCGGGCAGCAATACCTCCAGGTCGTGGGTTTCCCGCAGGAAATGGTGGGGGTCGATGTCGTGGTGCCGGATCAGGCCCAGCAGGGTGGCGCCGTAGCGGTGCCAGTAGTCCTGGCGCAGGGCCTGGGCGGCCGCCTCGTCCAGGGCCAGGTGGCGCTGGATGTAGGCGGTCATGGCCCGGTTGATGTGGGGGAAGATGTGGGGGCTGGCGTTGTGCAGGGTGTTGTCCAGATCGAAGATCCAGACCGGCTGGCCACCCTGCCGCCAGCCCCGGGGCATGGCCATCAGTGGCTCTTGATCATGGTGCCGACGCCGTGGTCGGTGAGGATTTCCAGCAGCAGGGCATGTTCCACCCGGCCGTCGATGATGTGCACGCTCTTCACGCCGTTGCGGGCGGCATCCAGGGCGGAGCTGATCTTGGGCAGCATGCCGCCGGAGAGGGTGCCGTCCTCCACCATGTCGTCGATCTGCTTGGGGGTGATGCCGGTGATGAGCTGGCCGGCCTTGTCCAGCACCCCGGGGGTGTTGGTCAGCAGCACCAGCTTCTCGGCCTTGAGCACCTCGGCCACCTTGCCGGCCACCACGTCGGCATTGATGTTGTAGGTTTCGCCGTCCTTGCCGACACCGATGGGGGCGATCACCGGGATGAAGCCGGCGCCTTCCAGGTTGCCGATGAGGGAGGGGTCGATCTGCACGATGTCGCCCACCTGGCCCACGTCGATCAGGTCATCGGGGGTTTCCTTGTTGGGCAGCAGCAGCTTCTTGGCCCGGATCATGCCGCCATCCTTGCCGGTGAGGCCCACGGCCTTGCCGCCGGCGCGGTTGATGAGATTGACCACGTCCTTGTTCACCTGGCCGCCCAGGACCATTTCCACCACTTCCATGGTCTCGGCGTCGGTGACGCGCATGCCCTGGATGAATTCGCCCTTCTTGCCGACCCGGCCGAGCATGTTCTCGATCTGGGGGCCGCCGCCATGGACCACCACCACGTTCATGCCCACCAGCTTCAGCAGCACCACGTCCCGGGCGAAGCATTGCTTGAGGTGCTCGTCGGTCATGGCGTTGCCGCCGTATTTGACGACGATGGTGCGGCCGTGGAAGCGCTTGATGTAGGGCAGGGCTTCGGCCAGGATGGCGGCCTGCTGGGCGGGGGTGGGGGTGGTCATGGTGTTTCCCGAATGAAAGACCCGGGAATTCTACCCGCCGGGGAGCGGAAAGAAAAAGCCGGCAGTGGCTGCCGGCTGTCTGGGGAGTGGCGCAGGCTCAGTCGATGGTGAGGCGCTTGCTGCTGGCGGCGGCCCGTTTGGGCAGGGTCAGCTCCAGCACGCCGTCGTTGAACCTGGCGGAAGCCTGGGCGTCATCGATGTCCTGGGCCACCTGGAAGGAGCGGGAAACCTTGCCGAAGTAGCGTTCGGAGCGCAGCAGGCGCTGGCCTTCCTTCACTTCCTTCTCCTGCTTGACCTCGGCGCTGATGGCCACGGTGTTGCCTTCCACATGGACGTGGATGTCCTCCTTCTTCACGCCCGGCAGTTCGGCGTGCACCTGGTAGGCCTTTTCATCTTCCTTGACGTCCATCTTGATGCTGGGCGCCTGGGTCTGGTTGGAAAACTCCACCGGGCGCACGAAGAAACCCCGGAACAGGTCGTCGAGCGGGTCCAGTCCGGCTTGGCTGAGGCGGGTCAGGTGATTGCTCATGATGATCTCTCCTTCAAGGACTCAGGGCGGATGCCATATCCATACGGCACCTTCTGTTTCCTATATAGGGCATGGCAAAAACTTTTCAAGGGCGAGCGTTCTGCCCCTCCCCTCGGGCCTCCCAGTACTCGTTGCAGCGGCCCCGGGCCAGGCTCTGGGCGAACTTGGGGCTGCGGATCTGGGGCTCCTCATAGACCTGGCGCGCCAGGGACTGGAGAAAAGTGGCATGGGCCTCTTCGGCCGGCAGGGGGCGCAGGGGACGTCCCTTGTCCCGGTCGCCGAGGGCCTGCAGGGCCACGTCCTCGGCCCGGTTGCACAGCCTCAGGCGGGGTGCGTCCGGGTGGTCGTCGGCCACCGCCACCGGATGGCCGTGGGCCAGGACCAGGGAGGAACAGAGGAGCAGCAGGCAGAACAGGGCGGGACGGCGCATGGCGGAGATGGGACGGGAATGACGATGGCCAATGGAAGCACGAAGGCCACCAGCAGCGCCAGGGCTGGCATCAAAAAGGGACGGGCATGACGAGCCGGGGTGCCGGCAGGGCAAGGCGTGGTGAGGCGCTGCGGCAGTAGCGGCCTGGGATGGCCGTCCCTTGGGCCTCTAGGGCTGGGCCAGCTGGAGAATGGCGTCCCGGTTGGTCCAGGAGAAGACCTTGTCAGCAGCTTCCTGCCAGGGCAGCCAGCAGTAGTCCAGGTGTTCGCCCGGTGCCAGGGTCACCGGCCGGGGCGCCGGCAGCTCCAGAGAATAGACGTGCTCGATGTTGTGGGTGACGCCGGGGGCGTAGCGATGGCGCCATTCGAGAAAGATCTCGAAGACGTGGCTCTGCTGCCAGTTGCGCAGGGGCAGGTCTTCGCTGGCGATGTCGATGCCGGTCTCCTCCAGCACCTCGCGCCGGGCCGTGGCGTCGAGGGGCTCGTCGCCCTCCTGGCTGCCGGTGACGGACTGCCAGTAGCCCGGGTGGGAGGCGCGCTCGAGCAGGAGAATCTGCCGCTCCGGAGTGTGGATCAGCACCAGGACGGAAACGGGCCGCTTGTAGGGCTTGGGCGTTTCGCCCGGGGTGGCGCTCACGCCGGCAGGGAATCCAGGGCCAGGCCGGGGACGGCGAACAGGGCCCACAGGGGGCGGCCCTGCTCCCGCCATTCGTCGCCGGCGGCCTGCAGCACGGCGATGAGGGTGTCCACCGGGCTGCCCTCGTCATCTTCATCCACGCCCGCGGCAGGGGCGCCGGTGAACAGCAGCAGACAGCCCTGGCCCGGGCTGGCCGCCAGGTCGGTGAGGCAGTCATAGAGGGCGTCAAAATTGGCGCCGTAGTGTTCGGGGAATTGCAACTGCCGTCCCAGCTCGGTGAGGAAGTCGCCGTCCAGGCCGATCTCGGCCACGCTCAGGCCCAGTTGCCTGGCGGCGGCCAGGGCGGTCGGCGCCTGGTCCGGGCGCAGGCGGTAGGGGCCGGCCAGGTCGGCCTTGGCCAGCAGGGCGGGAAAGTCGGGGGTGCGGGATGGTTTGCCGGTCATGGTTCAGTCCCGCAGACGACGGAAGCTGCGGTAGTGGTCGTCGGTGTAGTAGAAGACCACCGGCGGCTGGCCGCCGGCGATGAGGCGGCGGGCGCCCCGGTTACGGGCGCCGGGGGTGTCCACCGTGTACTCGCGGTAGTAGCCCCGGGGCTGCAGGGGCAGGCGCCGTTCGAAGTTGCCGAAGGTGCTGCCGTCCTTGGGGTAGGGGAAGGGGCCGCCGCGATGGATCAGGTTGAGGGTGCTGCGGGCCTCGGCCGGCAGCTCCTGGACGGAGACGCTGGCATCGCCGAAAGCCGGGCCGGGATTGGGTTCCCGGGCCGCGGCCGGCCCCGCCAGCAGCCCGCCCAGCAGGGCCAGGCCGGCCAGCAGGGAGGGCAGGAGGCGGGAGCGGCGCATGGCGGCGGGCTTGCTTTAGCCCTTGCTGACTTCGACCTGGGCTTCCACCTTCTGGCGCAGGCGGATGTGCAGCTCCTTCAGCTGCTTCTCGTCCACGTCGGAGGGAGCGTCGGTGAGCAGGCACTGGGCGCGCTGGGTCTTGGGGAAAGCGATGACGTCGCGGATGGATTCGGCGCCGGCCATCATGGTGACGATGCGATCCAGACCGAAGGCCAGGCCGCCGTGGGGCGGGGCGCCGTACTTGAGGGCGTCGAGCAGGAAGCCGAACTTGAGCTGCTGCTCTTCCGCACCGATGTTGAGGGCTTCGAAAACCTTGGCCTGCACATCGGCCTTGTGGATACGCACGGAGCCGCCGCCGATTTCCCAGCCGTTGAGGGCCAGGTCATAGGCCTTGGCCAGGCACTTGCCCGGATCGGTGAAGAGGAATTCCTCGTGGCCGTCCTTGGGGCTGGTGAAGGGATGGTGGCAGGCGGTCCAGCGCTTGTCGTCCTCGTCGTACTCGAACATGGGGAAATCCACCACCCACAGGGGTTCCCAGGCCTTGCCGTTGAGGTAGCCCTTCTCGTGGCCGAGCTTGACGCGCAGGGCGCCGAGGGCATCGTTCACCACCTTGGTCTTGTCGGCGCCGAAGAAGATCAGGTCGCCGGACTGGGCGCCGGTGCGCTCCAGGATGCCCTTGAGGGCGGCTGCGTGCAGGTTCTTGACGATGGGGGACTGCAGGCCGCTCTCGTTGGGCTGGGAGGCGTCATTGACCTTGATGTAGGCCAGGCCCTTGGCGCCGTAGATGCCGACGAACTTGGTGTATTCATCGATCTCGCCGCGGGTCAGGCTGGCACCGCCGGGCACACGCAGGGCGGCGACACGGCCGCCGCTGGTGGCCGGGCCGGAGAAGACCTTGAAGGCCACGTCGGCCACCAGGTCGGTGACTTCGGTCAGTTCCAGGGTGACGCGCAGGTCCGGCTTGTCGGAGCCGAAGCGGTTCATGGCTTCGGCGTAAGTCATGCGCGGGAAGGGGGCGGGCAGCTCGACGGCCAGGGCTTCCTTGAAGACGTAGCGCACCATCTCTTCCATGATGGCGGTGATCTGGTCTTCCGTGAGGAAGGAGGTCTCGATATCGACCTGGGTGAATTCAGGCTGGCGGTCGGCGCGCAGGTCCTCGTCGCGGAAGCACTTGGTGATCTGGTAGTAGCGGTCGAAGCCGGCCACCATCAGCATCTGCTTGAACAGCTGGGGGGACTGGGGCAGGGCGAAGAACTGGCCCGGATGCACGCGGGAGGGCACCAGGTAGTCGCGGGCGCCTTCCGGGGTGCTCTTGGTGAGCATGGGGGTTTCGATGTCGATGAAGCCCTGGCCGTCGAGGAAGCGGCGGAAGGCCATGGCCGTCTTGTAGCGCAGCATCATGTTCTTCTGCATCTGGGGCCGGCGCAGGTCGATGACCCGGTTGGTCAGGCGCACGTTCTCGGACAGATTGTCGTCGTCCAGCTGGAACGGGGGCGTCACCGCGGCGTTGAGCACTTCGATTTCATGGCAGAGGATTTCGATCTCGCCGCTGGCCATGTTGGGATTCACGGTGCCTTCGGGGCGGGGGCGGACCTTGCCGGTGATCTTCAGCACGAACTCGTTGCGCACGGACTCGGCCACCTTGAACATGTCGGCCCGGTCCGGATCGCACACCACCTGGGCCAGGCCTTCCCGGTCCCGCAGGTCGATGAAGATGACGCCGCCGTGGTCGCGCCGCCGGTGAGCCCAGCCGCAAAGGGTGACTTCCTGGCCGTTCAGGCCAGAATTGAGTTGTCCGCAATAATGAGTACGCATGGTGATTCCAGAAGGGTTGATTCTTGTGGTTCAGTGATGGGGCTGGGGCGGCGGCAGGTGCCGGGCCGGCGGTGCGACGACGCCCATGGAAATGATGTACTTGAGGGCCTCGTCCACGCTCATTTCCAGTTCGATGGTGTCGCTGCGCGGCAGCATCAGGAAAAAGCCGGAAGTGGGGTTGGGCGTGGTCGGCACATAGACGCTGACGTAGTCGCCCACCAGGTGATTGACCACGTCGCCGCCGGGCTGGCCGGTGAGGAAGGCGATGGTCCAGGAGCCCTGGCGCGGGTATTGCACCAGCAGGGCCTTGCGGAAAGCCTGGCCGCTCTGGGAGAAGAGGGTGTCGGAAACCTGCTTGACGCTGTTATAGACCGAATTGACCACCGGGATGCGGGCCAGCAGCTTTTCCCACCAGCGCACCAGCTTTTCGCCGATGAAGTTGGCCGCCGCCACCCCGGTGACGAGGATGATCAGCAGGGTGAGGATGGCGCCGGCCCCCGGAATGTCGAAGCCGAACAGGTTGCGCGGATGGATCGCCTCCGGCAGCAGCCGCAGCGACTGATCCATGGTGCCGATGATCAGGTTCAGCACCCAGGCCGTGATGGCCAGGGGCACCCAGATCAGCAGCCCGGTGATGAAATAGCGTTTGATCAGCTGCCCGCGCACGCGCATGCTCCGTCGCCGCCCTGGCAGGGCGGCGGGTTGTCGGCCTTCTTGCTGCTGGCCGGGGAGGCGCCGCTACCGCCCTTGAAGTCGGTGGCGTACCAGCCGGAACCCTTGAGCTGGAAGCCGGCGGCAGAAATCTGCTTGGCGTAGCCGTCCTTGCCGCACTGGGGACAGGCGGTCAGGGGGGCGTCGCTCATCTTCTGCATGTGGTCCTGCTGATGGCCGCAGGCGGGGCAACGGTATTCGTAAATCGGCATGAGGAACTCCGGAAAAGCGAAATTATACCCGAACCGGGGCCGGCCTTATGCAGGCCCCGGCTGGGAAAATGGGGGTGAAACCCGGAGAATTCAAGCGGCTAGAGCAGCCGCAGGTAGGACTGGGTCAGTTCCTGGCCCCAGTACAGGGCCAGCAGGCCTGCAGCAGCCAGATAGGGACCGAAGGGAATGGGCACGTTGCGGCCCCGGCGGGCCAGCACGATCAGGGCCACGCCGACGACGGCACCGACCAGGGAGGAGAGCAGGATGGTCAGGGGCAGCATCTGCCAGCCGAGCCAGGCGCCGATGGCCGCCAGCAGCTTGAAGTCGCCGTAGCCCATGCCTTCCTTGCCGGTGGCCAGCTTGAACAGCCAGTAGACGCTCCACAGGGACAGGTAGCCGACCATGGCGCCGATGACGGCGGAACTGATGTCGGTGAAGGTGCCGGAGATGTTGAACAGCAGGCCGAGCCAGACCAGGGGCAGGGTGATGGAGTCCGGCAGCAGCTGGGTGTCGAAGTCGATGCCGGTCAGGGCCACCATGGCCCACAGCAGCAACAGGGCGGCAGCCGCTGCCAGGGTCGGGCCGAAGTGCCATACCGTGAAGGCGGAGAGCAGGCCCGTGAAGGCCTCCACCAACGGGTAGCGCAGGGAAATCGGGGCCTGGCAACCGGAACAGCGGCCTTTGAGGAGCAGGAAGCTGAGTACCGGGATGTTCTCCCAGGCCCGGATGGCGTGGCCGCAATGGGGGCAGCGGGAGGCCGGGGCCGCGAGGCTCAGCCGTTCCTTTTCCGGTGCCGTTTCCCCCCGCAGTTCGGCGCACTGCAGGTGCCAGTCCCGCTCCATCATCCGTGGCAGGCGGTGGATGACGACGTTGAGGAAGCTGCCGACCAGGAGGCCCAGGATTCCGGCCACAGCAGAGGCAAGGGCGGGACTTTCCAGTAGTAAAAATTCCATACTTAGACCACGGAGCCCATTTTGAAGATCGGCAGGTACATCGCCACCACCATGCCGCCGATGAGAACCCCCAATATGACCATGATGATTGGCTCCATCAGGCTGGAGAGGGCCGCAACAGAATCGTCCACTTCGGCTTCAAAAAAGTCCGCAACCTTGGACAGCATTGAGTCGAGGGCCCCAGATTCCTCACCGATGGCAACCATCTGGATCACCATATTGGGGAACAGGTTCACATTCTGCATTGAGTTGGTCAGGCTGGTGCCGGTACTGACTTCGCTTTGGATCTGACGCGTTGCCATTTTGTAAACGTGGTTGCCTGAGGCTCCGCCCACTGAGTCCAATGCCTCAACCAGAGGAACGCCGGCGGCAAACATGGTTGCCAGGGTTCTCGTCCATCTGGCGATAACCGATTTCCGTATGAGAGGGCCGAAAATCGGCATCCTCAGCAATGCCTTGTCCATGGCAATCTGAACGGCCTCGGAGCGCTTCCACGACTCCAGGAAGGAATAGATTCCTCCTCCCAATATGCCGAAGATCAAATACCAATAGGCAACGAAGAAGTCAGAAATCGCTATTACGACTAGTGTCGGGGCAGGAAGGTCTGCACCAAACGATTTGAAAACCTCTTTGAACGCAGGAATTACAAAAATCATGATCACAGCCGTAATGCAGAAAGCTACGACAATGACGGCAATTGGATAGAACAGGGCTGACTTGATCTTGCTTTTGACGGCGAGGATTTTTTCCTTGTAGATGGCGAGTCGATCAAGGAGTGTATCGAGGATGCCGGCCTGCTCGCCGGCGCCGATCAAGTTGCAGAATAGGCTGTCGAAGTAAAGTGGGTACTTGCGGAAAGCTTGGTTCAGAGCGCTACCCGTTTCGACATCAGCCTTGATATCCAGCAGCAGTTTCCCGACAGCGGGGTTTGAGTGGCCTTTGCCAACGATGTCGAAGGCCTGGAGTAGCGGCACCCCAGATTTCATCATGGTGGCCAGCTGCCGGGTGAACAGGGTGATGTCCTTGTCGGTGATCTTGCCGCCACTCTTGAAACGCTGCTTGGATACCTTGGTAACCAGCACGCCTTGGCGCCGCAGGGTTGCCTGGACCACCGTTTCGCTGGTGGCGCGCAATTCCCCCCGGATGATTTTCCCGGTCTTGTCCTTGCCTTCCCAAACAAAGACGAACTCCTTGATGCTTGGGTCGGCACGCTTGGTGTTTTGTGTGTTTTTGCCGGCAGTGGCCATGGAGGGCCTCTTTCTGAATGGTTATCAGGCGTTTGTCGTAGACAGCACTTCGTCCAGGGAGGTGACTCCCTGCTTTACTTTCAACAGGCCGGACTGGCGCAAGTCCTTGACCCCTTCCTTTTTGGCCTGGGCAGCAATATCCATGGAGTTGCCATTGGCCATGATGATGCGCTGAATTTCCTCGGAAACCGGCATCACCTGGTAAATGCCTACCCGGCCCTTGAAACCGCCTCCCTTGCAGCGCTCGCATCCTTCCGGGTTGGGGCCATAGAGTGTCCAACTGCCATCCAGTTCTGCTTCGGTAAAGCCTGCATTCAGAAGGGTTTCGGTGGGTACGTGGAGCGGGACCTTGCAGTTGCACAGACGGCGGGCCAGCCGCTGGGCGGTGATCAGGATGACGGACGAGGCAATGTTGAAGGTGGGGACGCCCATGTTCTTCAGGCGCTCCAGTGTCGTCGGGGCATCGTTGGTGTGCAGGGTGGATAGCACCATGTGGCCGGTCTGGGCCGCCTTGATTGCGATTTCGGCAGTGTCCAGGTCGCGGATTTCACCCACCATGATGATGTCCGGATCCTGCCGCAGGAAGGACTTGAGGGCGGCAGAAAAGGTCAGGCCCGCCTTGTCGTTGACGTTTACCTGGTTGATGCCGGCCAGGTTGATTTCTGCCGGGTCTTCCGCGGTGGAGATGTTGATGCCAGGCTTGTTCAGGATGTTGAGGCAGGTGTACAAGGATACGGTTTTGCCGGAACCGGTCGGGCCGGTTACCAGAACCATGCCATAAGGACGGTGGATGGCGTTGAGCAGGGCTTCCTTCTGTTCCGGCTCGTAGCCCAGCGCCTCGATGCCCAGCGTGGCGGAGGACGGATCCAGAATACGCATGACGATCTTTTCGCCATGCAGCGTTGGTAGCGTGCTGACCCGGAAGTCGATGGCTCTGGTTTTGGAAAGGACCAGCTTCATCCGGCCGTCTTGCGGGACCCGCTTCTCGGAAATGTCCATCCGGGAAATGACCTTGATGCGGGAAGCTACCTTTTCCTTGATTGCCAGGGGCGGATTGGCAACCTCTCGCAACTCGCCGTCGATGCGATAGCGAATGCGGTAAAACTTTTCATACGGCTCGAAGTGGATGTCGGAAGCGCCATCGTTGATCGCATCCAGCAGTATTTTCTGAATGAACTTGACGACCGGTGCGTCATCCACATCCAGGGATACGGCTTCATCGGCCTTGGCCTGATCTTCTTCTTCCGCAAATTCGAGGTTCAAGTCCTCATTGGTGAGATTCTTGAGGTTTTCTTCTGCCGATTCCGAATATTTGACGACCAGCGGTGCCAGTTTGGGCTCCTCGACAACGACGGAGTCCACTGCCAAGCCTGTCTGGAAGCGAATTTCGTCCAAGGCCCGCAAATTTGTTGGGTCAGCTATCGCTACCGAGAGCCGGTTGCCGCGCTTGTTCAGCGGTATGACGCGGTGGGTGGCGATGAGCTTCCGGTCAATGGCGCTGGCCGGAATGTTGGCTTCATCGAAAGCGCTCAGATCAAGGACCGGGTAGCCGAACGTTTCTCCTGCGAATACGGCTATTTCCTTGGCGCTGGCCCGCTTGCCGGCGATCACCTGCTCAATGAATGTCGTGCCCTTTTCGCTGGCTTGGGCCATGAAGGCTTCGGCTTCGGCCTCTTTGAGGCGTCCAGCCTGGACCATGGCGCGCGCAAGACCACTTAGGGGAACCTGAAAAGTAGCTGCCATGACTCCTGCATCTGCGTGGGTTGGACTGAAGTGGGGCGGTAGCTATGCCGTCGTTATCGGGCTGATGATGCCCGCCGCGGGTCTTTTTGTAAAGTTGTGACGGATCAGTTGCTTGGGTGGCAAAGTCGAAGTGTTTTCACACTTTTACACTCGGCAACGCAATTGCTTGGTTGCCGGTATGCGCCCATCGCCTGCCAGTACCCCCAAGGGGGCGCCTAGCTGAGGAGGGTGCGATGCTTCGCCGGCCGAGGCAGTGCCCAGCCATTGCAACTGCGTCAGAGGCGGTTCAGCAGCACTTCCACCACGAAGCGGCTGCCGACATAGGCCATCAGGAGCACCAGGAAGCCGGCCATGGTCCAGCGCAGGGCAGTGCGGCCGCGCCAGCCGTAGGCATGGCGGCCGGCAAGGAGGGCGGCGAATATGCCCCAGGAGATGAAGGCGAAGACCGTCTTGTGGTCCAGCGCCATGGCCTTGCCGAAGAGGGCTTCGGAGAACAGTACGCCGGAACCGAGGGCGGCAGTCAGCAGGATGAAGCCGACGATGATCATGCGGAACAGCAGGGCTTCCATGGTCATCAAAGGCGGCAGGCTGGTCAGGCTCTTGGTGAGGGAGCGCTGATGCAGCTTGCGTTCGGCGAACCCCATGAAGACTGCGTGCAGGGCCGACAGGGTGAACAGGCTGTAAGCCAGCATGGCTGCCATGAAATGCAGCTTGAAGCCGACCGAATCGGCATGGGGCAGGACGTGGGCCGAGGGGAAGAGGGGCGGCAGGATGGCGCAGGCGGCTGCCAGCGGCAACACCATGGGCTGCAGGCCTTCCATGCGGGCCTTGAAGCTTTCCATCCAGTAGATGAAGACGGCCAGCCACAACATCAGGGAGAGGGCGAAGCTGAAGGAGAAGCGCATTTCTCCCGTGCCGAAGAGGCCGTCGTAAAGGCCGATGCCCTGGATCAGCATGGCGCCGAGAATGGCCCAGCGCTCCCAGGGTTGCATCGGCGCCGTGACCATGGGCTTGTCAGTTTCCGCCCAGCGGGTGCGCCAGAAATGGAAACCCAGCAGGGCATAAAGGGCGCTGGCCAGGTAGTGGGGCAGGAAGTGCAGTAAAATGGACGGCATTCCCGCAGTTTACACCAAGCAACCTCTTAAGCTCACCTCCTGCCCATGCTCGATAATCTGACTCAACGCCTCGCCGGTGTCATGAAGACCCTCCGGGGTGAAGCCCGTCTGACGGAATCCAATATTTCCGACGCCCTGCGCGAGGTCCGCCTCGCCTTGCTGGAGGCGGACGTGGCGCTGCCGGTGATCAAGGACTTCATTGCCGCCGTGAAGGAGAAGGCCCTTGGCGAGGAAGTCATTGGCTCCCTGACCCCGGGCCAGGCCCTGATCGGTGTGGTGCACAAGGAAATGACCCAGTTGATGGGCGGTGCCAATTCCGCCCTCAATCTGGCGACCCAGCCGCCCGCCGTCATCCTCATGGCCGGCCTGCAAGGTGCCGGCAAGACCACGACGGTGGGCAAGCTGGCCAAACTGCTCAAGGAAACCCAGAAGAAAAAGGTGCTGGTGGTTTCCTGCGACGTCTACCGCCCTGCCGCCATCGAGCAGTTGAAAACGGTGGCGGCCCAGGCCGGCGTCGATTTCTTCCCCTCCAGCACCGAGGAAAAGCCGGAAGCCATCGCTCTGGCCGCCATCGACTGGGCCCGCAAGCATTACCACGACGTGTTGCTGGTCGATACGGCCGGCCGCTTGGCCATCGACGAAGCCATGATGGCCGAGATCAAGCAGCTGCATGCGGCGATCAAGCCGGTGGAAACCCTGTTCGTGGTCGACGCCATGCTGGGCCAGGATGCGGTCAATACCGCCCGCTCCTTCAATGAGGCCCTGCCCCTGACCGGTGTGGTGCTGACCAAGCTGGACGGTGACGCCCGGGGCGGTGCCGCCCTCTCTGTGCGCCATGTGACCGGCAAACCGGTCAAGTTCGTCGGTGTCGGCGAGAAGCTGAGCGGCCTGGAGGCCTTCCACCCCGAGCGCATGGCGTCCCGGGTGCTGGGCATGGGCGACATCCTTTCCCTGGTGGAAGAGGCGCGCAAGGGGGTCGATGAGGAAAAGGCCCTGGCCATGGCCAAGAAGCTCAAGTCGGGCAAGGGCTTCGATCTCAACGATTTCAAGGACCAGATCGCCCAGATGCGCAACATGGGGGGCATGGCGGCCCTGATGGACAAGCTGCCGGCCCAGTTCGCCCAGGCCGCCGGCCAGCTGCAGGGCGGTGCGGAAGACAAGGCGGTGCGCCGCATTGAGGGCATCATCAATTCCATGACGCCGGCGGAGCGGGCCAAGCCGGAGCTGATCAAGGCCAGCCGCAAGCGCCGCATCGCGACCGGTGCCGGGGTGCAGGTGCAGGAAGTCAATCGCCTCCTCAATCAGTTCGAGCAGACCCAGAAGATGATGAAGTCCTTCGCCAAGGGCGGCCTGTCCAAGCTGATGCGGGGCATGAAGGGCATGATGCCGGGCATGCGCTGATCTTTCGCATCCCTTGCGGCGATAAAAAAAGCCCCGTGTGCCGGGGCTTTTTTTATCGGAATTGCCTGCTTGACCGGCCCTGAGTGTTTGCCGCCAATCCATTCCTGTTGCGGGGTGAAAGTTACCATGGCTGAGAGGCAGTAAGGACGGCCTTCTCCGGCATGGAACAGCTGGCATGCCCGTCCCTGCTGCCTCCTGGGCTAATGCTATTTATGGCCGCCAGCGGCGCGAACCCATTCCCTTCGGAGAGGCGGTTCGCTCTCTCGGAGACGGCAAATCAGATACGTGGTTCTCTTCTCGATTGCCGTTGGTGCGCCCTAATGCAGGGCCACCTGCTCGTTGTAGAGCCAGCGCCCATGCCAGGCGCCCTTCACCAGGTTGGGGTACTCGGGCTGGCCCAGGCTGCCGTTGTAGCGGCCCAGGGCCCGGTACAGGTCGCCCCGCTCGATGTCCAGGTAATGGCGCAGGATGGTGCAGCCATAACGAAGATTGGTGCGGAGGTTGAAGAGGTTGTGGCTGGGATCGCCGATCAGCTTGACCCAGAAGGGCATCACCTGCATCAGCCCCCGGGCGCCGGCTGAAGAGACGGCATATTTCTTGAAGCCGCTCTCCACCTGGATCAGGCCCAGCACCAACTGGGGGTCGAGCCCGGCCCGGGTGGCTTCGTAGTGCACCGAGCGCAGGAGCTCGAGGCGGCTTTCCTGATTGGGGATGCGCTTTTCCAGCCGGTGGGACATTTCCGTCAGCCAGTTGGCCGCCGCAATCGGGTCCTTGAACGAACTCTGGGGCGGCTTCTGGTCGGCGACCGACTTGGACAAGGCAGCCTGGACGCTGGCCGACAGGGGCTCATACTTCTGAGCCCCTGCCTGCGCCGCCAGGGGCAGGCACAGGCAGCCGGACAGCAGCAGTGCCTTTAGGCGGCGCACAGCTTCCCTTGCAGCAGGGCAACGATGCCGGCGGCGTCCACCATCTGGGCTTCCGCATCGCGGCGGCCCTTGTACTCCAGCTTGCCTTCGGCCAGGCCCCGTTCGCCCACGACGATGCGGTGGGGGATGCCGATCAGTTCCATGTCGGCAAACATGGAGCCGGGGCGCTCGTTGCGGTCGTCCAGCAGCACGTCGATGCCGGCGGCCTTGAGGTCGGCCAGGAGCTGGTCGGCAGCCGCCTTGACGGCCTCGCTCTTGTGGTAGCCCATGGGCACGATGGCCACTTCGAAGGGGGCGATGGCGGCGGGGAAGACGATGCCCTTGTCGTCGTTGCCCTGCTCGATGGCGGCGCCGACGATGCGGGAGACGCCGATGCCGTAGCAGCCCATCTCCATGATCTGTTCCTTGCCGTTTTCGTCCAGGTACTTGCAGTTGAGGGCTTCGGAGTAACGGGTGCGCAACTGGAAGATGTGGCCCACTTCGATGCCGCGGCACAGGCCCAGCTGGCCCTTGCCATCCGGGGAGGGGTCGCCTTCGACGACGTTGCGAATGTCCGCCACCTGGCCCGGTTCGGGCAGGTCGCGGCCGAAATTGACGCCGGTGAGGTGATGCTCGGCCTCGTTGGCGCCGCAGATGAAATCCGCCATGGCCGCCACCGTGCGGTCAGCAATCACGGGGATGTCCGCCTTGATGCCCACCGGGCCGATGTAGCCGGGCTTGCAGCCGAGGGCGGCGACGATTTCGTCGTCCTTGGCGAAGCGGAATTCGCCGATGATCTTTTCGGCCTTGATCTCGTTCAATTCATGGTCGCCGCGCAGCAGCAGCAGGGCAAAGCCACCTTCGGTGCGCATCACTGCCACGGCCTTGACCATCTGGGCGGCGCTGGTGCCGAGGAAGGCGGCCACATCGGCGCACTGGGTCTTGCCCGGGGTGGCGACCTTGGTCATGGCCTGGCTGGCCGCAGCACGGGCAGCGGCAGGGGCCAGGGCTTCGGCCAGTTCCACGTTGGCGGCGTAGTCGGAGTCCGGGCAGAAGGCGATGGCGTCTTCGCCGGAGTCGGCCAGCACATGGAATTCATGGGAGCCGGTGCCGCCGATGGAGCCGGTGTCCGCGGCCACGGCGCGGAACTGCAGGCCCAGGCGGGTGAAGATACGACAGTAGGTGTCGTACATGTGCTTGTATTCCCGCTCCAGATCGGCGAAGGAGGTGTGGAAGGAGTAGCCGTCCTTCATCAGGAATTCGCGGCCGCGCATGACGCCGAAACGGGGGCGGATCTCGTCGCGGAACTTGCTCTGCACCTGATAGAAATGGACGGGCAGCTGGCGGTAGCTCTTGATTTCCTTGCGCACCACGTCGGTGATCACTTCCTCGTGGGTGGGGCCGATGACGAAGTCCCGCTGGTGACGGTCCTTGAAGCGCAGCAGTTCCGGTCCGTACTTTTCCCAGCGGCCGGTTTCCTGCCACAGTTCGGCGGGCACCACGGCCGGCATCAGCAGTTCAATGGCGCCGGCGCGATCCATTTCTTCACGCACCACCTTTTCCACCTTGCGCAGTACCTTCAGGCCCAGGGGCATCCAGGTATAAATGCCGCCTGCCAGGCGCTTGATGAGGCCGGCACGAAGCATCAGCTTGTGGCTGATCACTTCCGCGTCGGAGGGGGCTTCCTTGAGGGTGGAAATGAAAAATTGGGAGGTACGCATGGGATTGAATCTTTTGACGGGCTAAAAATCTAATTCTACAAGACGACGGACCGTCATGGGATGCCGGGTATTGGCTTGTTTCCGGCCGATGGCCTTCCTTTCCAAGTATGTGGAATTGTGAAAGAATGCTTTCAACCCAATATTTGATGCAGGTTTTCCATGCTCGACCGTGAAGGCTATCGCCCGAACGTCGGCATCATTCTTTGTAACGCAAAAAACGAGGTTTTCTGGGGCAAGCGTATTCGTGAGCATTCCTGGCAGTTCCCCCAAGGTGGCATCAAGCGCGGCGAAACGCCGGAGCAGGCCATGTTCAGGGAGTTGCACGAGGAGGTCGGGTTAAAGCCCGAACACGTGCGCATCCTCGGTCGAACCAAGGATTGGCTGCGTTATGACGTGCCGACGCAATGGATCAAGCGCGAATGGCGTGGCAGCTACAAGGGGCAGAAACAGATCTGGTTTCTGTTGCGCCTTGTGGGCCGCGACAGCGATGTGTGCCTCCGGGCAACCAGTCACCCTGAATTTGATGCGTGGCGCTGGAACGATTACTGGATTCCGTTGGATGCGGTGATCGAGTTCAAGCGTGGCGTTTATCAGCAGGCGCTGAACGAACTGGTCCGTTATATTGACGCCGATCGTGGGCGGGCTCCCGGCCGCATTCGGCGCCCGCTGGAGATTGGGAATTAGGTTTTCTTTGGTTTCGCAGGTGTGGTCCGTCGTCCTCTAGTCAAGGAGATAGCAATGGTCGCGAAAACCGAGTACAAGCCGCTTCCAATAACCCGTCTGGCCGATGGGGCCGGTTATCATCAACCCACCTATTTTTCCCCCCAGCCGGTCCGGGTCGATTCCCCGGCGCTTGAAGTCATGACTGATCTCAAGCTGGTGGCTGCAGCCACTATTGAGGCATCCACCCACATTGATGTGGCCAACCAGGCCATGATTGTGCGGGGGGTTCGTTCCTTGCTGGTTGTCGACGCCCGAGGGGATGTCGTCGGCCTGGTGACCGCCCGGGATATCCTGGGGGAGCGACCGCTCCAGGTCGTGCGCAATCGGGGCGTGCGGCATGAGGATGTCCGAGTGGCAGATATCATGACGCCTCGGGATGAAATCGAGGTGCTGCATATCGGGGACGTCCTGCGCGCAGATGTTGGGAATGTCGTCGAAACGCTCAAATACTCAGGGCGTCAGCATGCGCTGGTGGTGGATTTCGATCCACTGGGCGGGCGGCAGATGGTTCGGGGGGTGTTCTCAGCCTCCCAAGTCGCGCGCCAGTTGGGCATTCCTTTGCATACCACCGAAGTGGCGCGTACCTTTGCGGAAATCGAGGCTGTGATTTCCCAGCCGGAGGTATAGCGGCTTTCTGGTTAAGTGACGGTTCCCCGTCCTTGTTAACGTGACAGGCAGTGTTCGTGAAATATTCCAAACTGTGCAGTTTGCTGGCTGCCCTCGGGCTGTGTCTCAGTCAGCAGGTCTTGGCGGATTTGCCGGCCATTCTTTTCCCTCCTCAGGGGACGGTCTATGACTTTGATGACGAGTTCGACAAGAAGCCTTGGCAGGAGGTCGAGACTCAGTTGCCGCCCGCGCCCCGGGAAGAGACTCTGATTCCCTTTTATGTCAGTCCCACTGCCCAGGGAGTGTTCAGCGTTGATGGAGCCACCATTTCAGTGGGGTCTGATGGGGTGGTGCGCTATGTTCTCGTTGTCGTGGCCCAAGGGGGGGCTCGGAACGTCAGTTATGAAGGTTTGAGATGTGATACCCGGGAGCGTCGTCTCTACGCTTTTGGCCGCCCGGATGGGAGTTGGTCAAAGGCTCGCTCCAACCAATGGGGGCTTGTGGAGAACAAGATGGTGAACCGGCACCATGCCGCGCTTTCCCGGGAGTATTTTTGTCCTGGGGGTGTGGCGATCCGAACGGCCCAGGAGGGGGTGGCAGCATTGAAGGCTGGTGGGCATCCGGATGCGCCCCGCTAGTTTGGGGCTGAGGACTGCTGAATGTGTGTTGATCGTTTGATTGTCGAGTTTGATAAGGCGCTTCGAGCCGTATTCGCCCCTGCGCCGACTCGCCGCTCTGTTCCAGGATCTGATGTGCCGATGCCTGAATTGTCTCCGGAGGAGAAGCGTCACGCCGCGGCGCTGATGCGGGTCAATCACTGTGGTGAGATATGCGCCCAGGCCTTGTATCAGGGGCAGGCACTGACATCGAAGGATGTGGTGATCAAGCGGGCGCTGGAGCATGCGGCCTGGGAAGAAACGGAGCACCTTGCGTGGACCGAAAGACGAATTCAGGAGTTGGGCGGACGTAAAAGTCTTTTGAATCCGCTGTGGTATGCGGGGTCGCTGGCGCTGGGGGTCGTGGCGGGAAAGGCCGGTGATTCGTGGAATCTTGGATTTCTGGCTGAGACAGAACGCCAGGTCGAACGCCATCTCGATAGCCATTTACGGCGCTTGCCCCTGGCTGATCAGCGTTCAAGGAGCATTGTGAGCCAGATGAAATTTGATGAGATGAGCCATGCTCAGACGGCTGTTAGTCTCGGAGGAGTGGACTTGCCTGGTCCGGTCAGGCTCGCGATGAAGTTGTCGTCAAAAGTGATGACGGGGGTTGCCTACTATCTATGAGGTATGCCCCAGGCCCGGTAGGCCTGGGGCAAGCATTCTATGCTTCGACCACTTCAAGTTCGTGCGTGATGGTGGCTGTTTTGCCCAGCATGATTGAGGCTGAGCAGTACTTCTCCTTGGATAGTTCGATAGCCCGTTCCACTGCGGCTTGCTTGAGATTTTTCCCGGTGACCTTGAAGGCGAAATGAATTTTCGTGAAGACTTTGGGGTCTGTGGCGGCGCGCTCGGCATGGAGCGTTACTTCGCAGTCACTAACTTCATGACGTCCTTTTTTCAGGATCAGGACAACATCAAAGGCAGTACATCCTCCTGTGCCTGCCAGCAATAGCTCCATCGGGCGGGGGGCCAGGTTGCGACCTCCAGCTTCCGGGGCGCCGTCCATCATCACAGTATGGTTGCTGCCTGTTTCGGCCAGAAAAGCCATTCCATCAACCCATTTAACTTTGCATTCCACGATGAGACCCCTCCATTTATTGGAAGGGCGCATTCTAAGGGCTCTATCAGATGGCTGGGAGTAGTGCACATTGCTGCGTCGCACAAATGCAAGGGGTGTTGGGCTGCTTCTGGGGTGGTTGTGAAATTACGAATTGGTGAATCAATTTCCAGTAATTGTTGTTTATTCATTTAAAACATGTGGTTGTGTTTTATACATAAACATTATCGACAAATTAAAAAAATACTGGTGCATCGCACAAAAAATTACTTGATTTCGACCTTGCCTTTAGTGATAATTAGCTCAACTTAAGTGTGAGTTGTGCGTAGGTTTTGGTGCGGCTCATGCTTGCAGTTTGTCTCCTCCACCCTCCTCCTTTGGTGTGGATTTAGCGCGACTCCTCGGAGTCGCGCTTTTTTTGTTGGCGCTGGATTGTGTTGTCTGCCAAGAAGGCATTGACACGGGGTGTTCTGCCCCCATATAATCCGCGGCTTTCTGTGATTAGGCTAAGGACGGCCCAGATGAAAACTTTTTCCGCTAAACCCCATGAGGTGAAGCGCGAGTGGTATGTGGTGGACGCCACAGACAAGGTGCTCGGCCGCCTCGCCACTGAAATCGCTCGCCGGCTGCGTGGTAAGCACAAGGCAATTTATACCCCTCACGTTGATACCGGCGACTTCATCGTCGTGACCAATGTTGAGAAGCTTCGTGTCACCGGTAATAAGGCCGAGGACAAGAAGTATTACCGGCATAGCGGTTACCCCGGTGGTATCTATGAAACTAACTTCACCAAGCTGCAGCAGCGTTTCCCTGCTCGTGTACTGGAAAAGGCTGTTAAGGGCATGCTGCCCAAGGGCCCGCTCGGCTACGCCATGCTGAAGAAGATGAAGTGCTACGCTGGTGCTGAACACCCCCATAGCGCTCAGCAGCCCAAAACCCTGGATATCTAAGGTACTGTCATGGCTGAAAACTATTTTTATGGCACCGGTCGCCGCAAGAGCGCTGTTGCTCGCGTCTTCATGAAGCGCGGTTCCGGCAACATCGTTGTTAATGGCAAGCCGGTTGACCAATTCTTTTCCCGTGAAACCGGCCGCATGATCGTGCGTCAGCCCCTGGAGTTGGTTGAGCAGGTCGCTGGCTTCGATATCAAGGTCAATGTTACTGGCGGTGGTGAATCTGGTCAGGCCGGCGCTGTTCGTCATGGCATCACCCGTGCGTTGATTGCTTATGATGCTGCTCTGAAATCTGCTCTGTCTAAGGCTGGGTTCGTGACTCGTGATGCCCGCGAAGTTGAGCGTAAGAAAGTCGGTTTCCACAAGGCTCGTCGCCGCAAGCAGTTCTCCAAGCGTTAATCAACGCTGTGAAAAGGAGCCGCCTCTTGGGCGGCTTTTTTTTTGCTTGATCCGGACTTGTTGGTAAAGATTGGGGCGTTTAAGATGGCGCGACGCTGTCCAGCGTGTTGGTTCAAAGGATTGTCGCTGGATTTGTCTTCATCCACCGCGGTGCGCGGTGATAATCCGTTGGTTGGGAACCCATGGCCGTGTTGGCGACATCATTGATTCGTAAGCGTCTGCGGCAGCGGTTTGGGATAAGTGCGCCCAAAGTGGCTGTTCGTACTCATGTTTCCTGGTACTGGCGGCTTTTGTTGGTTGTGGCGGTGCTATCCTTGTCTTTGGCTGCTGCGGCCTGGGTGTATGACGTGGGGCGGCGCTTCGCAGGATTTCATAGCCGGGAGTCCGATCGGGAGATATCGTCTCTGCGGACTCGAACTGAGGCTCTGGAGACTGAGTTGGCTGTGCTGCGTCAGTCCTCGGCGGCGGGGGAAAGCAGTGTTCAGATTGAGCGTTCCGCGAAAGAGCGCCTTCTGCGCCAGGTTGCTCAGCTTGAGCAGGAAAATGCCAGTCTGAAAGAGGATTTGGCTTTCTTTGAAAGCATTGTGCCAGGGGTTGGGGCGTCAGAGGATGGTTTGAAGATTAGCCGGTTGAGGGTGGAGCCAGAAGGCGAAGAGGGGCGCTATCGATACCGGCTATTGATTGCGATGGAGTCGGGGGCTCGTTCCAAGGAGTTCCGAGGGCTTCTCCAGTTTCACCTCAAAGTGCAGCAGGCGGGCAAAGATGTTATGATGGTTCTTCCCGCCGAGGGGGACTCGGCGGCGGGGAAGTTCCGTTTGGAAATCAAGCGGTTCCTTCGGACTGAAGGTTATTTTTCTATCCCCAAAGGTACTGTTCTTAAGGGGGTAGAGGCGCGTCTGGTGCAGGACGGGTCCGTGCGTGCCAAGCAGTCCCTGTCGCTTTGATACCTAAGTGAGGAGGCTCCATGTTTGGTGGCAAGAAGAATGGTGCTAGCAAGCCCCAGAACCGTATTGATAGTCTTATTGGTGCTGGTACTCGCTTGGAAGGTAATGTTCAGTTCAGTGGTGGCCTGCGCATTGATGGTGAAATAAAGGGAAATGTCGAGGCCGCGCAAGATCAGCCGTCGACCCTAGTTGTTAGTGAGCATGCGCGTATTGAAGGGGTGATAAATGTTGCGCACGTGGTGATCAATGGGACAGTGATTGGTCCGGTGCATGCAACCGAAACCCTTGAACTTCAGCCGTGTGCCAAGGTCACAGGTGACGTGGAGTACAACAGCCTGGAGATGCAGCAAGGTGCTGTGGTTCAGGGAAGGCTGATTCATCAGTCTAATGCGAAGACTGTCGAGCTTAAATTGGCAGCTTCAAGTAACTGACGGCGGTACTAATAGGATTCAAGTTTTTAGTTTAGGAGTGCGTTATGAATGCAGTTGCTGATGGTCTGCCCTTGGTTTTTACTGATAGTGCTGCCAGCAAAGTTCGGGAGTTGATTGAAGAGGAGGGTAATGCTGAGCTCAAGCTGCGGGTTTTTGTGACCGGTGGTGGCTGCTCTGGTTTCCAGTACGGCTTCACGTTTGACGAAGTGGCAAACGAGGACGATACCGTGCTGGACAAGAATGGTGTGACCCTTCTGATCGACCCGATGAGCTTTCAGTATCTGGTTGGTGCCGAGATCGACTACTCTGAGGGGCTGGAAGGTTCCCAGTTTGTGATCAAGAATCCGAACGCCTCCTCTACCTGCGGCTGCGGTTCCTCGTTTTCCGTATAGTGCGCTTCAGTCTGTGCTCTCAAAAAAGCCTCGCATCTGCGGGGCTTTTTTGTTGGGGTTGTGAGGGGTCTTACTCCTGAAAGGCAACCATGTCGCTTTGTTTCAGCATTTCCAGCTGGGCCAGAAGATCCTGGGTCTTCCGATGAAACTGCAACAGTTGCGCGGTTTCAAGTGACGGTGCTCCGGGCAACTGGACTGCTAAGGGATTGACTTGTTCGCCGCCAATGCGAAATTCATAGTGTAGGTGGGGGCCGGTTGCCCATCCGGTGGCGCCGACGTTGCCGATATGCTCGCCCTGGCTGACCCGAGAGCCTTTACGCAATTGGGGGGTGAAGCTGCTCAGGTGTCCATATGCGGTGGAGTAGCGACCTTGATGGCGGAGGATGATCAGATTCCCATATCCGCCTTGGCGTCCGATAAACTCCACGGTACCCTCCCCGGTGGCGCGTACTTTGGTTCCCGTTGGCGCGCCGTAGTCGACACCCTTGTGCGCTCGCCATTGTTGGAGAATTGGGTGGAGTCTGGCATTGGTGAATCCAGACGTGATCCGTGAGAACTCAAGTGGGGAGCGGAGGAAGGCCTTGCGTAAACTCTTGCCTTCTGGTGTGTAGTAGCTTCCCTTGATGCTGCTCTTCGGGTCTTCAAAATAAACGGCACGGAAGACTTTTCCTGCATTTACAAGTTCTGCAGCAAGAATTCGTCCGCTACGAATGCTTTGACCTTGGTGGCGGTACATTTCGTAGATCAGGGTGAAACGGTCTCCCTTGCGCAAGTCTCTGTGGAAGTCGATGTCTGCACCAAAAATCTCCGCCAACTGGTTGGCTACGGCGTCAGGAATCCCTGCATCATCCGTCGCTCCATACAGCGAGCTACGAATTTCGCCTGATTTCATTTCCAGTTGGGATTGAAGTGCCAGGGGCGCTTCTCTTGTTCTGAAGGTATTGCCGTGTCTTTCGATCAGCAAGTTCTCTGCGCGATTGTTCAGTGGGAAACTGAGGAGTAGCAATTCTCCGGTGTCACTGGTGCTGGCCGTGACTAACTTGCCGGGGGCTAGTTGGCGAAAGGTGGGGTGTGCGGCAGGGGTTCGCTTGATGTAATCCAGGGCTGATGCATCGTTGACGCCAAGTCTGTTGAGCAGGTTGGCTAGGCTGTCGCCCTTTTGTACCTTTTCTTCTCTTAGATAGGCTTGGTTGCCCAAATCCAAAGGGTGGGCGAGTGCAAGCGCAAGGTCTTCTACAACTGGGCGGGGGATAAGCTCGGTGCTGCTTAGCGAGGGGGGTTGTAGGCCAAATGCAGCCACCATGCTGAATAGGGCCAAGGCTCCAAATACGGCGGCGGCTCCCGGATGCTTTTTTAGGTGGTAGAGCGGGCTGTGGCGAGGCAATAAGGATGAGGTGTGTTGGCTGCCGGGGTGCTGGTGCATGATGCGTGTCCTGCCCTGCTATTTTAACTGCGGCAGTCTAGCATGGTGCGCATTGCTATCCCAGGGGCTGGGTCGTTGCGTAATAAGGGGTTTGCTGGAGCGGCGGCGTGTATCGACCTGTTTTTTCCAACACATGGATTTATTAGGGAAATTTTGGTTTTGTGAATAATTCTGGGTAAAAGTTTCTATTTTTGTATTGACTGGCGTTTCTTGGCCTGTATAATTCGCCTCTCTCGCTGCTTTGTGGCAGGGGAAAGTCGATAAAAAACAATAGGTTATTATCGACTTCGGAGTAAGCAAGGCTTCGTTTTCAAGGTTAATTGTTTTTGAAAATTGTTTGACGGCTTGTTTTTCTCTGTGTAGAATGCGCGTCTTTCGTTGCTACGGCGGCGCGGCGGATTGAGATAAGATCTTGATTTGCAAGCTCTTTAAAAAATAGGACAACCGATAGGTGTAGGTGCTTGGTTGGGTGTTCCGGCTTAGGTCGGACAAATGAATCAAGCGCTTGCACAAAGATGTAGTCAAGGAAACTTGAATATATCCGTCAAGCGAGTTTTAAGCAGAGATTAAACTGAAGAGTTTGATCCTGGCTCAGATTGAACGCTGGCGGCATGCCTTACACATGCAAGTCGAACGGCAGCACGGGAGCTTGCTCCTGGTGGCGAGTGGCGAACGGGTGAGTAATACATCGGAACGTACCCAGGAGTGGGGGATAACGTAGCGAAAGTTACGCTAATACCGCATATTCTGTGAGCAGGAAAGCGGGGGATCGCAAGACCTCGCGCTCTTGGAGCGGCCGATGTCGGATTAGCTAGTTGGTGAGGTAAAAGCTCACCAAGGCGACGATCCGTAGCAGGTCTGAGAGGATGATCTGCCACACTGGGACTGAGACACGGCCCAGACTCCTACGGGAGGCAGCAGTGGGGAATTTTGGACAATGGGGGCAACCCTGATCCAGCCATGCCGCGTGAGTGAAGAAGGCCTTCGGGTTGTAAAGCTCTTTCGGCGGGGAAGAAATGGCAACGGCTAATATCCGTTGTTGATGACGGTACCCGCATAAGAAGCACCGGCTAACTACGTGCCAGCAGCCGCGGTAATACGTAGGGTGCGAGCGTTAATCGGAATTACTGGGCGTAAAGCGTGCGCAGGCGGTTTCGTAAGACAGACGTGAAATCCCCGGGCTCAACCTGGGAACTGCGTTTGTGACTGCGAGGCTAGAGTACGGCAGAGGGGGGTAGAATTCCACGTGTAGCAGTGAAATGCGTAGAGATGTGGAGGAATACCGATGGCGAAGGCAGCCCCCTGGGTTAGTACTGACGCTCATGCACGAAAGCGTGGGGAGCAAACAGGATTAGATACCCTGGTAGTCCACGCCCTAAACGATGTCAACTAGGTGTTGGAAGGGTTAAACCTTTTAGTACCGCAGCTAACGCGTGAAGTTGACCGCCTGGGGAGTACGGCCGCAAGGTTAAAACTCAAAGGAATTGACGGGGACCCGCACAAGCGGTGGATGATGTGGATTAATTCGATGCAACGCGAAAAACCTTACCTACCCTTGACATGCCAGGAACTTTCCAGAGATGGATTGGTGCCCGAAAGGGAGCCTGGACACAGGTGCTGCATGGCTGTCGTCAGCTCGTGTCGTGAGATGTTGGGTTAAGTCCCGCAACGAGCGCAACCCTTGTCATTAATTGCCATCATTTAGTTGGGCACTTTAATGAGACTGCCGGTGACAAACCGGAGGAAGGTGGGGATGACGTCAAGTCCTCATGGCCCTTATGGGTAGGGCTTCACACGTCATACAATGGTCGGTACAGAGGGTTGCCAAGCCGCGAGGTGGAGCCAATCCCAGAAAGCCGATCGTAGTCCGGATCGCAGTCTGCAACTCGACTGCGTGAAGTCGGAATCGCTAGTAATCGCGGATCAGCATGTCGCGGTGAATACGTTCCCGGGTCTTGTACACACCGCCCGTCACACCATGGGAGTGGGTTCTACCAGAAGTAGTTAGCCTAACCGCAAGGAGGGCGATTACCACGGTAGGATTCATGACTGGGGTGAAGTCGTAACAAGGTAGCCGTATCGGAAGGTGCGGCTGGATCACCTCCTTTCTAGAGAAAAGCATCCTCCAAGCATCTACAACCTATCGGTTGTTCAAGTAACAGCATGAGGGAAAGGCCAGGAGCAGGAGTAGCGCGCAGGCGTACTGACTCCGGGTCCTCTACTGACCCTTCGATAAGAGAAGTTTGGGTCAGTAGCTCAGTCGGTTAGAGCACCGTCTTGATAAGGCGGGGGTCGTAGGTTCGATTCCTACCTGACCCACCAACGCTTCATCAGGCGGGGGCATAGCTCAGTTGGGAGAGCGCCAGCTTTGCAAGCTGGATGTCGTCGGTTCGATCCCGTCTGCCTCCACCAACCCCTTCGGTTGTCTGCAAGAGCTCATACGTAAGCACGGATGCTTAGGTCTGACCTCTTGGTCAATGCTGTTTGCTCTTTAACAAAATGGAGAAGGTTGTATATCTGGAGCCGAAACCAAGCCAGATATACATTGTGATTGCATCGTATCGCGTTACAGCTAGCGCGATACAAACACAAACTGAGTTGCTTATAACTGCCTCGGAAGAGGCCTCAAAGTTATAGGATCAAGCGACTAAGTGCATGTGGTGGATGCCTTGGCGATTACAGGCGATGAAGGACGTGCAAGCCTGCGAAAAGCTCTGGGGAGCTGGCAACGAAGCTTTGATCCAGAGATGTCCGAATGGGGAAACCCACTCCGCAAGGAGTATCCCTGACTGAATACATAGGTCAGTGGAGGCGAACCCGGTGAACTGAAACATCTAAGTAGCCGGAGGAAAAGAAATCAACCGAGATTCCCAAAGTAGTGGCGAGCGAAATGGGAACAGCCTGCAAGTGATAGCGAATCTGTTAGCGGAAGACTCTGGAAAGTGTCGCCGTAGTGGGTGATAGCCCCGTACGCGAAAACAGGATCGTGGTACTAAGTTTGCGACAAGTAGGGCGGGGCACGTGAAACCCTGTCTGAATATGGGGGGACCATCCTCCAAGGCTAAATACTCGTAATCGACCGATAGTGAACCAGTACCGTGAGGGAAAGGCGAAAAGAACCCCGGGAGGGGAGTGAAATAGATCCTGAAACCGCATGCATACAAACAGTGGGAGCCCCTTCGTGGGGTGACTGCGTACCTTTTGTATAATGGGTCAGCGACTTACGTTATGTTGCGAGCTTAACCGAGTAGGGAAGGCGTAGGGAAACCGAGTCTGATAAGGGCGTTAAGTAGCATGGCGTAGACCCGAAACCGGATGATCTATCCATGGCCAGGATGAAGGTGCGGTAACACGCACTGGAGGTCCGAACCCACTAACGTTGAAAAGTTAGGGGATGAGCTGTGGATAGGGGTGAAAGGCTAAACAAATCCGGAAATAGCTGGTTCTCTCCGAAAACTATTTAGGTAGTGCCTCAAGTATCACCTACGGGGGTAAAGCACTGTAATGGTTGAAGGGGTCATCGCGACTTACTTCGCCATAGCAAACTCTGAATACCGTAGAGTGCGAGCTTGGGAGACAGACATCGGGTGCTAACGTCCGGTGTCAAGAGGGAAACAACCCAGACCGCCGATTAAGGTCCCAAAGACATAGTTAAGTGGGAAACGAGGTGGGAAGGCTCAGACAGCCAGGAGGTTGGCTTAGAAGCAGCCATCCTTTAAAGAAAGCGTAATAGCTCACTGGTCGAGTCGTCCTGCGCGGAAGATGTAACGGGGCTCAAACTATGCACCGAAATCGCGGATATCCTTTGGATATGGTAGGAGAGCGTTCTGTAGGCCGTTGAAGGTGTCTCGTGAGGGATGCTGGAGGTATCAGAAGTGCGAATGCTGACATGAGTAGCGATAAAGGGAGTGAAAAGCTCCCTCGCCGAAAGCCCAAGGTTTCCTGCGCAACGTTCATCGGCGCAGGGTGAGTCGGCCCCTAAGGCGAGGCTGAAAAGCGTAGTCGATGGGAAACAGGTTAATATTCCTGTACCTCAATGTAATGCGATGGGGGGACGGAGAAGGTTAGGTCAGCCGGGTGTTGGACGTCCCGGTTTAAGCGTGTAGGCGTGCCCCTTAGGCAAATCCGGGGGGCTAAGCTGAGGCGTGACGACGAGCGCTCTTTGAGCGCGAAGTGATTGATACCAAGCTTCCAAGAAAAGCCTCTAAGCTTCAGTTACATTGGGACCGTACCGCAAACCGACACAGGTGGGCAGGATGAGAATTCTAAGGCGCTTGAGAGAACTCAGGAGAAGGAACTCGGCAAATTGGCACCGTAACTTCGGGATAAGGTGCGCCCCGGTAGGGTGTAGAGACTTGCTCTCGAAGCTCGATGGGGTTGCAGTGAAATGGTGGCTGCGACTGTTTAATAAAAACACAGCACTCTGCAAACACGAAAGTGGACGTATAGGGTGTGACGCCTGCCCGGTGCCGGAAGGTTAAGTGATGGGGTGCAAGCTCTTGATCGAAGCCCCGGTAAACGGCGGCCGTAACTATAACGGTCCTAAGGTAGCGAAATTCCTTGTCGGGTAAGTTCCGACCTGCACGAATGGCGTAACGATGGCCACACTGTCTCCTCCTGAGACTCAGCGAAATTGAAATGTTTGTGAAGATGCAATCTCCCCGCGGCTAGACGGAAAGACCCCATGAACCTTTACTGTAGCTTTGCATTGGACTTTGAACCGATCTGTGTAGGATAGGTGGGAGACTGTGAGACCAGGACGCTAGTTCTGGTGGAGTCGTCCTTGAAATACCACCCTGGTTTGTTTGAGGTTCTAACCATGGCCTGTGAATCCAGGTCTGGGACCGTGCATGGTAGGCAGTTTGACTGGGGCGGTCTCCTCCCAAAAGGTAACGGAGGAGTACGAAGGTACGCTAGGTACGGTCGGACATCGTGCTAATAGTGCAATGGCATAAGCGTGCTTGACTGCGAGACCCACAAGTCGAGCAGGTGCGAAAGCAGGTCATAGTGATCCGGTGGTTCTGTATGGAAGGGCCATCGCTCAACGGATAAAAGGTACTCTGGGGATAACAGGCTGATACCGCCCAAGAGTTCATATCGACGGCGGTGTTTGGCACCTCGATGTCGGCTCATCTCATCCTGGGGCTGTAGCCGGTCCCAAGGGTATGGCTGTTCGCCATTTAAAGAGGTACGTGAGCTGGGTTTAAAACGTCGTGAGACAGTTTGGTCCCTATCTGCCGTGGGCGCTGGAAGTTTGAGGGGGGCTGCTCCTAGTACGAGAGGACCGGAGTGGACGTACCCCTGGTGTACCGGTTGTGACGCCAGTCGCATCGCCGGGTAGCTAAGTACGGAAGAGATAACCGCTGAAAGCATCTAAGCGGGAAACTCGCCTCAAGATTAGACTTCCCCGGGGCTTCGAGCCCCCTAAAGGGTCGTGGAAGACCACCACGTTGATAGGTCGGGTGTGGAAGCGCAGTAATGCGTTAAGCTAACCGATACTAATTGCCCGTGCGGCTTGATCCTATAACTCTGAGATCAAAGCGCTTCAGTTTGAAACGCAATCACATTTAACCTTCTCCCATTTTGCGCTCGACGTCACTCGACGGCGAGCGAACAAGTTACGCTTGGCGGCCATAGCGCTCTGGACCCACCCCTTCCCATCCCGAACAGGACCGTGAAACAGAGTTGCGCCGATGATAGTGCATACTTCATGTGCGAAAGTAGGTCACCGCCAGGCTCCCCTTACAACACCCCAGCTACTATGTGGCTGGGGTGTTTGCTTCTCCAAGGGTGAGCCGCATGCGTAATTAAGCAAAAAGTTAAAAAGATTTCAGCCAAGTGCAAATAGTGCTTGGCAGCAGTAAAAGAAGTATGTAGAATGCGCGTCTTTCGTTGCTACGGCGGCGCGGCGGATTGAGATAAGATCTTGATTTGCAAGCTCTTTAAAAAATAGGACAACCGATAGGTGTAGGTGCTTGGTTGGGTGTTCCGGCTTAGGTCGGACAAATGAATCAAGCGCTTGCACAAAGATGTAGTCAAGGAAACTTGAATATATCCGTCAAGCGAGTTTTAAGCAGAGATTAAACTGAAGAGTTTGATCCTGGCTCAGATTGAACGCTGGCGGCATGCCTTACACATGCAAGTCGAACGGCAGCACGGGAGCTTGCTCCTGGTGGCGAGTGGCGAACGGGTGAGTAATACATCGGAACGTACCCAGGAGTGGGGGATAACGTAGCGAAAGTTACGCTAATACCGCATATTCTGTGAGCAGGAAAGCGGGGGATCGCAAGACCTCGCGCTCTTGGAGCGGCCGATGTCGGATTAGCTAGTTGGTGAGGTAAAAGCTCACCAAGGCGACGATCCGTAGCAGGTCTGAGAGGATGATCTGCCACACTGGGACTGAGACACGGCCCAGACTCCTACGGGAGGCAGCAGTGGGGAATTTTGGACAATGGGGGCAACCCTGATCCAGCCATGCCGCGTGAGTGAAGAAGGCCTTCGGGTTGTAAAGCTCTTTCGGCGGGGAAGAAATGGCAACGGCTAATATCCGTTGTTGATGACGGTACCCGCATAAGAAGCACCGGCTAACTACGTGCCAGCAGCCGCGGTAATACGTAGGGTGCGAGCGTTAATCGGAATTACTGGGCGTAAAGCGTGCGCAGGCGGTTTCGTAAGACAGACGTGAAATCCCCGGGCTCAACCTGGGAACTGCGTTTGTGACTGCGAGGCTAGAGTACGGCAGAGGGGGGTAGAATTCCACGTGTAGCAGTGAAATGCGTAGAGATGTGGAGGAATACCGATGGCGAAGGCAGCCCCCTGGGTTAGTACTGACGCTCATGCACGAAAGCGTGGGGAGCAAACAGGATTAGATACCCTGGTAGTCCACGCCCTAAACGATGTCAACTAGGTGTTGGAAGGGTTAAACCTTTTAGTACCGCAGCTAACGCGTGAAGTTGACCGCCTGGGGAGTACGGCCGCAAGGTTAAAACTCAAAGGAATTGACGGGGACCCGCACAAGCGGTGGATGATGTGGATTAATTCGATGCAACGCGAAAAACCTTACCTACCCTTGACATGCCAGGAACTTTCCAGAGATGGATTGGTGCCCGAAAGGGAGCCTGGACACAGGTGCTGCATGGCTGTCGTCAGCTCGTGTCGTGAGATGTTGGGTTAAGTCCCGCAACGAGCGCAACCCTTGTCATTAATTGCCATCATTTAGTTGGGCACTTTAATGAGACTGCCGGTGACAAACCGGAGGAAGGTGGGGATGACGTCAAGTCCTCATGGCCCTTATGGGTAGGGCTTCACACGTCATACAATGGTCGGTACAGAGGGTTGCCAAGCCGCGAGGTGGAGCCAATCCCAGAAAGCCGATCGTAGTCCGGATCGCAGTCTGCAACTCGACTGCGTGAAGTCGGAATCGCTAGTAATCGCGGATCAGCATGTCGCGGTGAATACGTTCCCGGGTCTTGTACACACCGCCCGTCACACCATGGGAGTGGGTTCTACCAGAAGTAGTTAGCCTAACCGCAAGGAGGGCGATTACCACGGTAGGATTCATGACTGGGGTGAAGTCGTAACAAGGTAGCCGTATCGGAAGGTGCGGCTGGATCACCTCCTTTCTAGAGAAAAGCATCCTCCAAGCATCTACAACCTATCGGTTGTTCAAGTAACAGCATGAGGGAAAGGCCAGGAGCAGGAGTAGCGCGCAGGCGTACTGACTCCGGGTCCTCTACTGACCCTTCGATAAGAGAAGTTTGGGTCAGTAGCTCAGTCGGTTAGAGCACCGTCTTGATAAGGCGGGGGTCGTAGGTTCGATTCCTACCTGACCCACCAACGCTTCATCAGGCGGGGGCATAGCTCAGTTGGGAGAGCGCCAGCTTTGCAAGCTGGATGTCGTCGGTTCGATCCCGTCTGCCTCCACCAACCCCTTCGGTTGTCTGCAAGAGCTCATACGTAAGCACGGATGCTTAGGTCTGACCTCTTGGTCAATGCTGTTTGCTCTTTAACAAAATGGAGAAGGTTGTATATCTGGAGCCGAAACCAAGCCAGATATACATTGTGATTGCATCGTATCGCGTTACAGCTAGCGCGATACAAACACAAACTGAGTTGCTTATAACTGCCTCGGAAGAGGCCTCAAAGTTATAGGATCAAGCGACTAAGTGCATGTGGTGGATGCCTTGGCGATTACAGGCGATGAAGGACGTGCAAGCCTGCGAAAAGCTCTGGGGAGCTGGCAACGAAGCTTTGATCCAGAGATGTCCGAATGGGGAAACCCACTCCGCAAGGAGTATCCCTGACTGAATACATAGGTCAGTGGAGGCGAACCCGGTGAACTGAAACATCTAAGTAGCCGGAGGAAAAGAAATCAACCGAGATTCCCAAAGTAGTGGCGAGCGAAATGGGAACAGCCTGCAAGTGATAGCGAATCTGTTAGCGGAAGACTCTGGAAAGTGTCGCCGTAGTGGGTGATAGCCCCGTACGCGAAAACAGGATCGTGGTACTAAGTTTGCGACAAGTAGGGCGGGGCACGTGAAACCCTGTCTGAATATGGGGGGACCATCCTCCAAGGCTAAATACTCGTAATCGACCGATAGTGAACCAGTACCGTGAGGGAAAGGCGAAAAGAACCCCGGGAGGGGAGTGAAATAGATCCTGAAACCGCATGCATACAAACAGTGGGAGCCCCTTCGTGGGGTGACTGCGTACCTTTTGTATAATGGGTCAGCGACTTACGTTATGTTGCGAGCTTAACCGAGTAGGGAAGGCGTAGGGAAACCGAGTCTGATAAGGGCGTTAAGTAGCATGGCGTAGACCCGAAACCGGATGATCTATCCATGGCCAGGATGAAGGTGCGGTAACACGCACTGGAGGTCCGAACCCACTAACGTTGAAAAGTTAGGGGATGAGCTGTGGATAGGGGTGAAAGGCTAAACAAATCCGGAAATAGCTGGTTCTCTCCGAAAACTATTTAGGTAGTGCCTCAAGTATCACCTACGGGGGTAAAGCACTGTAATGGTTGAAGGGGTCATCGCGACTTACTTCGCCATAGCAAACTCTGAATACCGTAGAGTGCGAGCTTGGGAGACAGACATCGGGTGCTAACGTCCGGTGTCAAGAGGGAAACAACCCAGACCGCCGATTAAGGTCCCAAAGACATAGTTAAGTGGGAAACGAGGTGGGAAGGCTCAGACAGCCAGGAGGTTGGCTTAGAAGCAGCCATCCTTTAAAGAAAGCGTAATAGCTCACTGGTCGAGTCGTCCTGCGCGGAAGATGTAACGGGGCTCAAACTATGCACCGAAATCGCGGATATCCTTTGGATATGGTAGGAGAGCGTTCTGTAGGCCGTTGAAGGTGTCTCGTGAGGGATGCTGGAGGTATCAGAAGTGCGAATGCTGACATGAGTAGCGATAAAGGGAGTGAAAAGCTCCCTCGCCGAAAGCCCAAGGTTTCCTGCGCAACGTTCATCGGCGCAGGGTGAGTCGGCCCCTAAGGCGAGGCTGAAAAGCGTAGTCGATGGGAAACAGGTTAATATTCCTGTACCTCAATGTAATGCGATGGGGGGACGGAGAAGGTTAGGTCAGCCGGGTGTTGGACGTCCCGGTTTAAGCGTGTAGGCGTGCCCCTTAGGCAAATCCGGGGGGCTAAGCTGAGGCGTGACGACGAGCGCTCTTTGAGCGCGAAGTGATTGATACCAAGCTTCCAAGAAAAGCCTCTAAGCTTCAGTTACATTGGGACCGTACCGCAAACCGACACAGGTGGGCAGGATGAGAATTCTAAGGCGCTTGAGAGAACTCAGGAGAAGGAACTCGGCAAATTGGCACCGTAACTTCGGGATAAGGTGCGCCCCGGTAGGGTGTAGAGACTTGCTCTCGAAGCTCGATGGGGTTGCAGTGAAATGGTGGCTGCGACTGTTTAATAAAAACACAGCACTCTGCAAACACGAAAGTGGACGTATAGGGTGTGACGCCTGCCCGGTGCCGGAAGGTTAAGTGATGGGGTGCAAGCTCTTGATCGAAGCCCCGGTAAACGGCGGCCGTAACTATAACGGTCCTAAGGTAGCGAAATTCCTTGTCGGGTAAGTTCCGACCTGCACGAATGGCGTAACGATGGCCACACTGTCTCCTCCTGAGACTCAGCGAAATTGAAATGTTTGTGAAGATGCAATCTCCCCGCGGCTAGACGGAAAGACCCCATGAACCTTTACTGTAGCTTTGCATTGGACTTTGAACCGATCTGTGTAGGATAGGTGGGAGACTGTGAGACCAGGACGCTAGTTCTGGTGGAGTCGTCCTTGAAATACCACCCTGGTTTGTTTGAGGTTCTAACCATGGCCTGTGAATCCAGGTCTGGGACCGTGCATGGTAGGCAGTTTGACTGGGGCGGTCTCCTCCCAAAAGGTAACGGAGGAGTACGAAGGTACGCTAGGTACGGTCGGACATCGTGCTAATAGTGCAATGGCATAAGCGTGCTTGACTGCGAGACCCACAAGTCGAGCAGGTGCGAAAGCAGGTCATAGTGATCCGGTGGTTCTGTATGGAAGGGCCATCGCTCAACGGATAAAAGGTACTCTGGGGATAACAGGCTGATACCGCCCAAGAGTTCATATCGACGGCGGTGTTTGGCACCTCGATGTCGGCTCATCTCATCCTGGGGCTGTAGCCGGTCCCAAGGGTATGGCTGTTCGCCATTTAAAGAGGTACGTGAGCTGGGTTTAAAACGTCGTGAGACAGTTTGGTCCCTATCTGCCGTGGGCGCTGGAAGTTTGAGGGGGGCTGCTCCTAGTACGAGAGGACCGGAGTGGACGTACCCCTGGTGTACCGGTTGTGACGCCAGTCGCATCGCCGGGTAGCTAAGTACGGAAGAGATAACCGCTGAAAGCATCTAAGCGGGAAACTCGCCTCAAGATTAGACTTCCCCGGGGCTTCGAGCCCCCTAAAGGGTCGTGGAAGACCACCACGTTGATAGGTCGGGTGTGGAAGCGCAGTAATGCGTTAAGCTAACCGATACTAATTGCCCGTGCGGCTTGATCCTATAACTCTGAGATCAAAGCGCTTCAGTTTGAAACGCAATCACATTTAACCTTCTCCCATTTTGCGCTCGACGTCACTCGACGGCGAGCGAACAAGTTACGCTTGGCGGCCATAGCGCTCTGGACCCACCCCTTCCCATCCCGAACAGGACCGTGAAACAGAGTTGCGCCGATGATAGTGCATACTTCATGTGCGAAAGTAGGTCACCGCCAGGCTCCCCTTACAACACCCCAGCTACTATGTGGCTGGGGTGTTTCTATTTGTACCTCACTAAATTCCCTCCTCCAAAAACGCCTTCCTGGTGACTTGAACTGTCGCAAGAGGAGCATTCGCAGTGAATTTATTTACCTCCTGATGGTCCATTTCCATCCACCCGCAATGGAAACCAACATGACATTAGGCAATGTTGAGGTAGATCATCTGATCCTGGGCGGAGGCTGTTTCTGGTGTCTGGAAGCGGTATTCCGTCGCCTGGATGGCGTGCTGTCCGTGGAGCCGGGCTATAGCGGTGGGCGCACCGAGGCCCCGGACTATGAGGCTGTATGCACCGGAACGACGGGTCACGCAGAGGTTGTACGAATCGCTTTCGATCCAGCGCGAATTGGCTTTCAAGCCCTGCTACAGGTGTTTTTCAGTAGCCATGACCCCACCACTGTCAATCGACAAGGGCATGACATAGGCTCCCAGTACCGCTCGGTCATATTCTTCGCCAGTCCCCTGCAGGAAGCGCTGGCAAAGCAGTTCATCGCTGACCTTCAGGCCCGGTGGCCCAGCCCCATCGTCACGGAATTGCTGCCTCTGGGGCCTTTCCATCAGGCGGAAGCGTATCATCGCGACTATTACGCGCGAAATGCCGCTCAACCCTATTGCCAGCTGGTGATTGCGCCGAAGCTGCAGCAACTCAAGCGGGATTTTCCGGATCGCCTGAGCGCTGTCTGAACAATAATTGCAGCCCGTTTTTCCCCTAACTTTCAGGAGACTTCATGAGTACTACCACCACTGCTTCCGGCCTGATCATTGAAGAACTGGTCCTAGGCGACGGCGTCGAAGCCAAGGCCGGCGACATCGTTACCGTGCATTACACCGGTTGGCTGACAGATGGCCAGAAGTTTGATTCCTCCAAGGATCGTAATGATCCTTTCGAGTTCATGCTGGGGGCCCGCCACGTCATTGCCGGCTGGGATGAGGGGGTGCAGGGAATGAAGATCGGCGGGAGCCGCAAGCTCACCATTCCGCCGGAACTGGGCTATGGAGCCCGTGGTGCCGGCGGCGTCATCCCCCCCAATGCAACCCTGGTATTCGAAGTGGAGATGCTGGCCTGTCGTTAAGCTCGGCTAACCACCGATAAACGTCAGCAGGTCCCGGACGAAACGCTCCCTCTGCCACTGGTGGGGGGAGTGGTCCGTGCCTTCGTAGATGTGTAGCAGGGCCCGGGGTATGCGGGCTGCGACATAGTGTGCGGTGCTGCTGTGATAGAAGTTGCTTTCGCCGCCGTAAATCAGCAGAGCCGGAATGTGGATCTGCTGCAGCACATCCCGGTAATCCGCTTCCGTCAAACTCTGCCAGCAGGCAATCAAGGGTTTGGGGGGCAACTGACTTAACCATTCCCGGGCCTTGGCCCAGCCCTTGGCATTCTCTTCATATTTTTCCCTGGCGCGCCGATTCAGACCCAGGGCACCCAGGCGTAGCACGGCTTCAGGAAAGTCCTGTTCCAGTTCGTTGATGAAGGCGCTGGAGCGGTGCTCGTCGAAATCCCCGTAAACGCCGTGGGGCCAGTCTGCGGCCGTAACTAGCTTAGGTGATTGGTCGATCAGGCAAATCTTCCCCAGACGGTCGCAGCCGTAATCACGGATGTACTGCCACAGGGTCAGGGCACCCATGGAGTGGCCGACAGTCACCACCTCTTCCAAATCGTAGGTCTCCAGCAGATTACGCAAATCCCTGGCCATGCGCTGTACGGTCGGCGGGGTCGGCTGGCTCAGGGCGTGGCCGCCATGGCCACGGGCGTCCCAACGCCACACCCGATGGTGGGTGTTGAGGTCCTGCAGGAAGGGGAACCACTCCTGATGGCTGGACGTCCACCCGTGCAGCATCACAATCGGCGGTGTGCCGTTGCCGGAAACGTGCAGGTGGATCTTCTCGCCGTCGTCTGCAAAAAAATGGCTCATGGCTGACCGGTGCGTAGCGTTGAAAAAGGAATAAGGCGAGGCTCCCACAGAGTGGCTCGGGTGGCAATACGCCTCAGTACGGTGCTCCGCTACAATAACCCCACACTCAACAAGAATGATGGAGACCATGAACAACACCGAACTGGGATTGATCCCCTATGAGCAGGGTGTATATGCCCTGGAATCCGGCTATGGCCGCCCCCATCTGGCGGCCATTCATCTCATCGTAGATGAGGGGCGGGTGGCAGTCGTGGATACGGCCAACAATGCTTCCCTGCCCCGCGTCCAGTCGGCCCTGGCGGCATTGGGGCTGACGGCGGATTGCGTGGACTACGTGGTTCTCACCCACATCCATCTGGACCATGCGGGCGGTGCCGGGGCGTATATGCAGGCCTTCGACAATGCCCGTCTGGTGGTCCACCCCCGGGGCGCACGGCACATGGCCGAGCCGTCCAAGCTTTGGACCGGCGTGGTGGCCGTCTATGGGGAGTCCCGGGCCCGGGACTTCTACGGGGAACTGATTCCGGTGCCCGCCGAGCGGATCATCGAGGCCGGCCACGGAACCTGCCTGCAGTTGGCTAATCGGGAGCTGCTGTGCCTGGATTTGCCCGGCCATGCAAAGCATCATTTGGGGCTGGTGGATCGCAAGGGAGGCGGCATCTTTACCGGCGATACCTTCGGCTTGTCCTATCGAGAACTGGACCTCCAGGTTGGGGACGAACTGAAACAGTTCATCTTCCCCACCACGACACCGGTCCAGTTCGATCCGGCGGCCATGCATGCCTCCATCGACCTGCTGCTTTCCTTTGACCTGCCCTACATGTTCCTCACCCATTTCAGCCGGGTGCATGACGTCAAGCGCCTGGGGGCCGACCTGCATCGCCTGCTGGACGCTCACGTGGCGCTGGTCGAAGCCGTGGAAGGGAGCGGTCAGGTGCGCCAGGAAAAGCTGGTGGCCGGTCTCAACGACCTGCTGCTGGCAGAGGCGAAGCGCTACGGCTGGACCGTGCCGGAAGCGCAACTGCTGGAGATCTTTGCCCTGGATATCGAGCTTAATGCCCAGGGCCTGGCCTTCTGGCTGGACAACCGCTAGGAGTCGGTTGCTCAGCCGATCAGGCGCCGTCGCCAGAAGGCCGCCAGCATGATGGTGGCGATGGCGCCCATCAGTCCCATGGCGAACCAGAATCCATCGGGGTGTTCCAGCCAGGGCATGACATGGAAGTTCATGCCGAAGACGCCGGCAATCAGGGTGGCCGGCATGAAAATGGTGGCCACCACGGTCAGTGCCCGGACCTCCATGTTCACCCGGTTGCTGACTGCGGAGAGGTAGACGTCCAGCAGGCCGGTCAGCAGGTCTCGCAGGTCCTCCAGGGACTCGATCAGATGGACGGTGTGATCGTAGACGTCGCGCAGGTAGAGCACCGTTTCCGCCCGGAAGAAACCGTCATGGCTGCGCAGCAGGACGTTGAGCACCTCCCGCAGGGGCCAGATGGCACGGCGCAGGGTGGTGATCTGCCGCTTGTGCCGGTGGATGGACTGCAACACCCCCGGCCGGGGGCGCCGGTTGATGAGGGAGGTCTCCAGGATTTCGGCATGGTCGCCCACCTGCTCGACCAGGGCGAAATAGCGATCCACCAGGGAGTCCAGCAGGGAATAGGCCAGATAGTCGGCGCCGAGGCGGCGAACCTGATTGCGATTGGCCCGCAGCCGCTCCCGCAGGGCGCCAAAGGTGCCGGAGGGCCGCTCCTGGAAGGTGAGGACAAAATCCTTGCCCAGGATGATGCTGACCTGGTCGCTGGCCAGTTGGCGGCTGTGGGGCACGTAATCGAAGAGGCGCGCCACCAGGTAGAGATAGTCCTCGTAGTCGTCGACCTTGGGCCGCTGGTCGGTGTTGAGGATGTCTTCCAGCACCAGGGGGTGCAGGCCGAAACGTTTGCCGATGGCGGCCATCAGGTCCGGGTCCTGCAGGCCATAAACATTGAGCCAGAGAGTGCAGCCAGGGCGCCGGACCAGTCCGTCGATCTGCTCCCGGCTGCTCAACTCCTGCTCGTACAGACCGTTGCTGTCGTACTCGAGCAGCATCAGCGTGGGCGTGCTGGTCTTCACCTCGCCGAGATGGACCAGGCTGCCGGGTTCCAGCCCCGCCTTCTGGGAACGCAGTTTCTTGTCATGGCTCATGATGCAACCATGGTAGCAGCCCGGGCCCCGGGCAGCCAGGGAGCTGCGGCCTGGGGTATCATCGCCCGCCATGAACCAAATCGACTCCTCCCCCGATTACGAGCGCCGCTTCGGTGGTGTTGCCCGGCTCTACGGAACCCAGGCCCTGGCCCGCTTCCGGGCGGCCCATGTGTGCGTGGTCGGTATCGGCGGCGTTGGCTCCTGGAGCGTGGAAGCCCTGGCACGCAGCGGAGTGGGGGCCCTGACCCTGATCGATCTGGACCATGTGGCCGAATCCAATCTGAATCGGCAGATCCATGCCCTGGAGGCCACCCTGGGCCAGGCGAAGATCGAAGCCATGGCCGGGCGGGTGCGGCAGATCAATCCGGACTGCCGGCTGACCCTGGTGGACGACTTCGTCGAGCCCGACAACCTGGATGCCCTGCTCGGGGCCTTGCCGCCGGTGGATTATCTGGTGGATGCCATCGACGGGGTGCGGGCGAAAACCGCCATGCTGGCCTGGTGCCGGTGCCATGACTGGCCGGTGGTGACGGCCGGGGCGGCCGGCGGACAGATGGACCCGACCATGATCCGGGTTGCCGATCTCTCCCGTACCGTCCAGGACCCCCTGCTGGCCAAGGTGCGGGGCCAGTTGCGCAAGAGCCACGGCTTTCCCAAGGACCCGAAAAAGAAATTCGGCATTGACGCCGTCTATTCGGAAGAGCCCCTGCGTTATCCCGATACAGCCTGTTCGGCACCGGCCGGCGGCGGCGCAGCCGGCCTCAATTGCGCCGGCTTCGGTTCCGCCGTCACCGTGACCGCCAGCTTCGGCCTGGTGGCCGCGTCCGTCGTCCTGCGCCGGCTGGCCGCTTCCGTCTAGTCGGCCGCTTCCACCTGGCGCCGGATGACGGCGTTGAAGGGGGCGATCCATTCCGGGGCGAACTGCTTGTCGCAGGCGTTGACCTCGGCAATGGCCCGCAGCACGGAGCGGGTATGGCCCCTTTGGCCATGTTTCAGGGTGACCGCCTCGAAGGCATCCACAATGGCCAGGATCTTGGCCCCGTCGCAGATGTCCTTTTGCCCCAGGCCCCTGGGGTAGCCGGCGCCGTCGGGCATTTCGTGGTGCTCCGCCACCATGCGGGCCGCTTCCTCCCAGCCTTCCATGCGCTGCAGCAGGCCGGCTCCCTGCAGCGGGTGCTGACGCAGTTGCTGCTTTTCCTCGTCCGTCATGCGCCCCACCTTGAGCCAGACCGACTCGGGGACGAACATCATGCCAAGGTCGTGCATGTAGACCGCGGCTGCCAGCTGAACCGGGTCCACCGGCTTGCCTGCTTCTGCATTGGTGTCCAGGGCCAGTTTCAGCAGCCTGGCGCTGCGGCCCTTGAAGAGGGGGGAGCGGTTCTCGAACTGTTGGGCCAGGCTGCGGAAGAAGCGCAGGTCGTTGGCCAGATGTTCGTTGCTGCGCAGAACCGGCCGGGCCTGCCGCGGCGCAGTGCCGATGCTGGCGATGGGCTGGAAGCCGGTGACCGCCTCGATCAGTTCGGCACTGTACTGGTCCACTTCGGCCGGCTGGCAGCCGCCCAGGGCATCGAGGCCTTGGATCAGCTTGTCCAGGCGCAGGTTTTCCACCGAGCGGCCGGCGCCAATGGCGTCGATGGCCAGCTCCAGGCGGTCCAGGGCCAGCAGCACGGCTTCGCCGATGAGCTCGGAGAACTGCAGCTGCCCTTCCCGCAGGCGGGAGAGGATGGATTCGATGGGATGGGCGATGCGCACCGCCAGGTCCAGCTTGCACAGGGCGGCATCGCCCTTGATGGTGTGTACGGCGCGGAAGAGATCGGCCAGTACGGCCCGGTCCTCCGGGGCATTCTTCAACCGGCCGATGTCTCGCTCGATGGCTGGGATGTGGTCCCCCAGGGCATCCACGAAGTCCTGGAAAATTTCCGGGTCCGGGATCAGCGGGTTCAGCGTCTTGACGTTGCTCATGCGTAGTCTCCCCCTCTTGTTTGTTGGTATCAGTTTAATCCAGGCTGCAGCGCCCACCAGGGAAAAGTGCGGCTTATGGCATATCCGCAATTTTTAATGTGCATCAAAATGGCGGTGCACCTCAAAATGGATAATAACCGTACGTTTTATATGGATTAAGTGATGCCTCTGATGCCCTGGCTGCCCCAGTACGACCTGGGCTGCGCTCCCATGGATCACACCCACAAGGAGTTCGTGGAGTGGATCAACCGCTTGGCCGAAATTGCCGATGACCAGTTCCTGGACGGTTTCGACCAGTTCCTGGCCCACACCGTGGATCATTTCGAGCAGGAAGACCGCTGGATGGAGGCCTCCAACTTTCTTCCCATCCACTGCCATATGGATGAGCATCGGCGAGTCCTGCAGACCCTGCAGAGCATCCGCCGCTTCGTCAGCCGGGGCGACATTTCCATCGGGCGCAAGGCCGTGGCGGAACTGGTGGACTGGTTCACCACCCATGCCGCCACCATGGATACGGCCCTGGCCGTGCATATGCGCAACGTCGGTTACGCTCCCGTTCCGCTGGCGGCCTGAGCCAACATAACTCTCCCGTACCTAGCCCCGCGGACGAGGCTACTGGTCAGCATCAGTGGCGAAAGCGTTTGGCCGTTTTTTCGCCGGTCACGGGCATGTCACTTTCTGCCAGACCGGAAACCTGGGCAAAGCAGCCATCCAGCGGACACTCCCTCCCCGGCGGGCAGCCGTGCTCCAAGGCGCATTGCCGTTGAGTCTGATCGGTCAGTACCATTTCGTGGACCGCTTCGCAGCGGCCGATGGAGCCATCGAAGAAGCTCATGACGTTCTCCTTAGCGTTCATGCCGGGGGAAAACCCCTACTTCGAGTATAGGCATCCGGCACCGCGTTTGCCGGGAAAAAGCTCGTAATCTCCGATATTTAGGAGTACAGTACGCCCTTCCCGTTGGAAGCCCCCATGTTGCGTATCGTCTGCATCGCGCTTCTTCTTTCCCTGACTGCCTGTGGCCTGGCCGACACCGCCACCACGGCTGCAGCAGGCGGAGCCGCCAAGGCTCAGGAAGTTCAGCAGGCCAAAGAGACCCAGGAAAAGCTGCAGGGACAGCTGGAACAGGCGGGTCGGCAGGGGCAGGAACGGGTTGATGCCGCAGAGCGGGAAGCGCGTTAAGGCGCTTTGATCCTCGCGGTTGTGGCCGTCGGGCCGGAGACATCCGTCTTCGGGGTTCGGCGGAAGTGGGCGCCTCGGCTTTTCCGGGGCTTGGTCGGGTCAATGATGACCCCAAATTGGCTGGCGATTCCCTGCGCTTGACCTGAGCTGCCTCGAGCGGCTCCACCTCATTACTGGAAGCTCCATGACATCCTCTGTCGACACCTTTGCCCAATTGGGCCTCTCCGAACCCATTCTGCAGGCACTGACCGATGTGGGTTATGAAACCCCGTCCTCCATCCAGGCCGAATGCATTCCCCTGCTGATGGAAGGCAAGGACCTGCTGGGCATGGCCCAGACCGGTACCGGCAAGACCGCCGCCTTCGCCCTGCCCCTGCTGCAGAAGCTGGACGTGACCCAGCGTTTCCCCCAGGCCCTGGTCCTGGCCCCCACCCGCGAGCTGGCCATTCAAGTGGCCGAGGCCTGTCAGAAATACGCCAAGCACCTGCCCGGCTTCCACGTGCTGCCCATTTACGGCGGCCAGAGCCTGGGCATCCAGCTGAAGCAGCTGCAGCGCGGCGCTCACGTCATCATCGGCACCCCGGGCCGGGTCATGGACCACCTGGAGCGCAAGAGCCTGGACCTGTCCCGCCTGAAGACCCTGGTGCTGGACGAGGCCGACGAAATGCTGCGCATGGGCTTCATCGACGACGTCGAGTGGATCCTCGAGCACATTCCCGCCGAGCGCCAGACCGCCCTGTTCTCCGCCACCATGCCGGAGCAGATCCGCCGTGTCGCCCAGAAGTACCTGCGCGATCCCCAGGAAGTGAAGATCAAGTCCGCCACCAGCACCGTCTCCGCCATCCAGCAGCGCTACTGGCAGGTTTCCGGCCTGCACAAGCTGGATGCCCTGACCCGCATCATGGAAGTGGAAGACAGTCTGGACGCCGCCATCATCTTCGTGCGCACCAAGACCGCCACCGAAGAGCTGGCCCAGAAGCTGGAAGCCCGGGGCTACGCCGCTGCCGCCCTCAACGGCGACATGAACCAGGCCAGCCGCGAGCGTGTCATCGAGCAGCTGAAGAGCGGCGGCCTGGACATCGTCATCGCCACCGACGTGGCCGCCCGCGGCATCGACGTGCCCCGTGTCAGCCACGTCATCAACTACGACATTCCCTACGACGTCGAAGCCTATGTGCACCGCATCGGTCGTACCGGCCGCGCCGGCCGTACCGGCACCGCCATCCTCTTCGTTTCCCCCCGGGAAATGCGCATGCTGCGCACCATCGAAAAGGTGACGCGCCAGAACATCTCCCCCCTGCGTCTGCCGACCAAGCAGGACGTGGCCGACCGCCGCGTCGCCCAGTTCAAGCAGCAGGTCATCAAGACCCTGGAGGCCGGCGAGCTGTCCTTCTTTGAAGAGGTGGTGACCCAGATCGAGGAAGAGGCCAATGTGGGCGCCCACGAAGTGGCCGCCGCCCTGGCTTTCCTGGTGCAGAAGTCCCGCCCCCTGCTGATGCCGGAAAAGGAAGTGCGCAGCTTCGAGGCCGATTCGGCCGAGGGCCGCCCCGAGCGCAAGGAACGTTTCGAGCGTCCCGAACGGGGCGAGCGTTTCGAACGCAAAGAGCGTCCGGAGCGGGGTGAGCGCCCCGAGCGGACCGACGCCAAGAAGGGCAAGGGCCGGGATCTGGGCAACGTCGGCAACATGGTGCGCTACCGCATCGAGGTGGGCCGCAACCAGGGTGCCACGCCCAAGGACATCGTCGGCTGCATCGCCAACGAAGCCGACATCCAGAGCCGCTACATCGGCCACATTGCCCTGTTCGACGAGTACTCCACCGTGGAACTGCCGGACAGTCTGCCCAAGGATGCCCTGATGCTGCTCAAGGAAGTGGAGATCAAGCAGTGTCCCCTGCTGATCCACCGTCTCGACGGCGAATCCGAGGTGATCGCTCCGCCCCGTCGCAAGTGGGGCGGTGACGTGGACGGCAACCGCGCTCCCCGCGGTGCGGCTCCCGGCGGCAAGGGTGGCTTTAGCAAGCCCGGTTTCGGCAACAAGAAGCCCGGCGGCGCTGGCGGTTTCGGCGGCAACAAGCCGCCGGCCAAGCGCCGCGCGCCGCGGGAAGGCTGAGGCCTGAACCGTACCCGGCCCAGCCGGGAGCAAAACAGAAGGGGCGCCGCGGCGCCCCTTTTTTCATGGCAGAAAAACTGCCGTCAGCCCTTGCTGGAAGTGCACATCAGGGTGGCTTCGCCCTCGATCACCGGCTTGCCGCCGACGGTGCAGACGGTGTCCAGCACCACCCGCTTCTTCTCCACCAGGACTTCCTTGACCGTGACCGTGGCGGTGACGGTGTCGCCGGGGCGCACCGGCGCCTTGAACTTCAGGGTCTGGCCCAGGTAGATGCTGCCGGGGCCGGGCAGGCGGGTGCCGAGCACGGCGGAGATGAAACCGACGGACAGCATGCCGTGGGCAATGCGCCCGCCGAACATGGTGGTCTTGGCGAATTCCTCGTTCATGTGCACCGCATTGGTGTCCATGGTGATGCCGGCGAAGAGGACGATGTCCGCTTCGGTCACGGTCTTGGCGGTGCTGGCGCTCATGCCGGGTTGCAGGTCTTCGATGTTGTAGCCGTTCAGTGCATTCATCCAGTTTCTCCGGTTATTGTCATGGTGATTCGCGGGGCTCGCCCGATGGTGCCTCCCGAGCCCATGCAGCCATGATAACGCTGGCATGTGACAAAAAGTTTTGCTGTGCAGCATGGAGGGCGGCCCCTTCGGCTACCTTGCCGGGCGGCGGCACTTCTTGCCGCACGCTGGTGCCCAGGAAATACCGGGCTTCCCCGGCACCGTGCCGGAGATGGCGTCCCTATTGGCTCTCCGGGCAATGCCGGGAATCGGCCGGAAAACAGGCCTGCTTTTTGCAATACTGGGCACAGGATCAACGGGGGGCTTTTCCCCGAAGGAGGTCATATGTCGATCGACGGAACATCGGATGCGGGCCGGGACCTGGCCCTGCGCATCGCCACTTTCAAGGCCCAGACCCTGGCCGAACTGACCGGCGGCGGCAAGACCGGCAGCAGCGAGGGCTTCGGCGCCCTGCTTGCCAGCCTCAAGGGCGGCGCTGCCGCGGTCGAGTCTGCCGCCGGCAGCAGCGGCGTCCAGGGGCTCTCGCCCACCGGACGCAACGAGGCCCTGTTCGACCCGGAGTCGGCCTATCGCATGATGAGCGAGATCAACTACCGGAACGTGCTCTACAAGGGCCAGTTCGCCGAGCTGAGCCAGATGCAGACATCCCTGGAGACGATGGCTGCTGCGGGCACTGCCCTGGGAAGCGTCGATGCCGGCAGCAGCGACGAAGCCATCCGCCAGAAGCTGGCGCAGTTCGTCAGCGACTACAACGCCTGGCGCACCGGTTTCGACGAGGACATGCAGCAGGGTGGCATCCTGGCCGACACCCAGGCGGCCCAGGTGGCCGGCTACGAGCTGGAGCAGAGCGTGGAGAATCCCTTCAATGGCGCCGACCTGGGACTGCGGGGGATGCCTGATCTGGGCTTGAGCATCGATCCGGTGACCAAGCAGGCAGTGCTGGATGAGGCCGCCCTGAGCCGTGCCCTGCAGCAGAACCGGGAAGGGGTGGTGGCGACGGTGCAGCAGTTCAGCGGCAACTTCGTCAAATCGGCCGAGCTGCTGACCTCCTCCAACAACTTCTTCGATCGCCAGCTGGATAACCTGAGCCGGGCCATCACCTATATCGCCGACAACCAGTCCTCCCTGCAGCAGGAATTCGGCCTGGGCGATACCTATCAGCCGAAGGGCAAGCTGGCGGCGGCCCTGGCGGCCTACGAGCGGATGCTGGCCTAGGCCAGCTCGCCGACGATGGCACCGAGGCGGCGGAGGGCGGCGTCGATGGCCGGGGTATAGGGGGCGCCGCAGTTGAGGCGGAGATAGCCGTCGAAGCGGTTGGAGTTGGAGAACATCAGCCCCGGCGCAATGAAAATGCCTTCGCCCAGGGCCCGCTCAAAAACCTCCCGGGACGAGACGCCCGGCGGCAGCTGCACCCACAGGGCCAGCCCGCCCTGGGGCCGGGCGGCCAGGGTGCCGGCGGGGAAATACTCGAGCACCGCCTCCGTGGTGCGCCGGCGCTGGCTGCCGAGGGCTGCCCGCAGGCGCCGCAGGTGGCGGTCGTAGGCGCTGGAGCCCATGAAGTCGGCGGCCACCAGCTGCCCCAGGGCCTCGTTCTGGCGGCTCTGGGCGTACTTCAGCATTTCCACCCGGGCCTGCCAGCGGCCGGCGCTGATCCAGCCCAGGCGCAGCCCCGGCGCCAGCACCTTGTGCAGTGAGGCGCAGTGGATGACGCCGCCCTGCCGGTCCCAGTGCTTGAGGGCCGGCAGCACCGTATCGTCCTCCCCCAGGGGGCTGTAGGTGTCGTCCTCGATCAGGGCAATGCCCCGCTCGGCGCAGAGGCCCACCAGCCGCGCCTTGTGGGCCTCGGGCATGGTGCAGCCGAGGGGGTTCTGCAGGTGGGGCACCACCACCAGGGCGGCGATGGGGCCGTAGTGGTCGCAGGCCAGTTCCAGGGCTTCCAGGGACAGCCCGGTCTGGGGGCTGGTGGGAATTTCCAGAGCCTTCAGGCCCAGGGTTTCCAGCACCTGCAGCAGCCCGTAGAAGGTGGGCGATTCCACCGCCACCGTGTCGCCGGGCTGGGTCACGGCCCGCAGGGCCAGGTTGAGGGCCTCCATGCAGCCCTGGGTGACGACGATCTCCTCCGCCCCCAGGTTCATGCCCGCGTCCAGGGCGCGCCGGGCCAGCACCTGCAGGAAGTCGGGACAGCCGTTGGGCGGCGGGGCGCTGACCAGCAGGTCGGGATGGCGCCGCAGGGCCCGGGCCGCCGCCAGGCGCAGGGCCTCGCCCGGATACAGTTCTGGGGCGCTGCGGGCGCTGGAAAAATTCACGCTGACCGGCTGCTGGCGGCCCCGGGCGATGATTTCCGAGACCCGGCCGTGGATGCCGACGAACTGGGCCGGGTCCGGCAACTGGCCGGCCCGGGGCTCGCTCGGCAGAGGCCCGGCGGGGCGGGCGGGGCGGCGGACGAAATTGCCGGAACGGGGCCGCGCCTCCAGCCAGCCTTCCTGTTCCAGCTGGCGGCACACCTGCACCGCCGTGCTCAGGCTGACGCCGTGGCGGCCCATGAGGGCGCGCACCGAGGGAAAGCGGTCGCCCACCAGCAGGGAGCCGTGGGCGATGGCCTCCCGGTAGTGGGCGGCGAGACGCTGGTAGAGGGGGAGGGCGGTGTCCATGGCCCATGTTCTCCTGTGGCGGGGGCGCCGGCCAGATATAGATGGCCGGGATTTGCACCATAACAGATGGCGAAAGCCGGTGTCTGTAGCGGTTCTCCCGGGCGGCGCCTGTGCCTGCCGCGCCGATGGGGCTCTCTCTAGCATGGAGGCCGTCCCATCAACTCGCGGAGAACGGTCATGGAATCGAGACAGGTAAGCCGGCAACAGGTGCAACGGGGGCCGCAAGGGCAGGAGCAGGCCCAGTCCATCGACCTGGCCGCCGGCATGGTGATGCAACTGGCGGTGCAGCCCGGCTGCCGCCTCTGGGTGGCGGCCGGGCGGGTGACGGTGCAGGGGCCGCCCCGCTGGCTGGGGGCCCGGGTGTGGTGGCCGCAGCGGCGCCTGGAGGCGGAAGAATGGTGCGACTGGTCGGAACACGGCGTCCTCGAACTGCGGGGCGAGGATGGCGGCGCCACGCTGCTGTGGTGGCAGCCCGAGACCTACTCCCTATCCCAGTGCTGGCGGCGCGCCTACGGGGCGATCTGCGCCTGGCTGTCGCAGGCGCTGCCGGCGGCGATCCAGCGCCGGGTCAGGCGCCGTGCCATGCCTTCGGCCCAGGCCGGCAGCCCCGGCCAGTAATGGCAGGGGCGGCGCAGCAGGCCGCAGCGGTAGCAGGCTTCCTCCGCCAGCCATTCCAGGGCCGGGCAGGGGCCCTGCCGCCGGCGGAAGCGCAGCCTGGCCAGGGGGCAGGTCTCGGCCGCGCAGCAGACGCCGCAACCGTTGCAGGGCTGGCCAGCATCGGGCTTGGGCGGTGCCTTGAGGTGCAGGTGGATGGTCTGGGTGTCCATGGTCGGGGCGGCTTGCTGGAGGAACTGCCTGCAGCGGGCGGCGTCCAACGGCTTCCTCAACGTGGGAAGGAGTAGTCCATGCAAAAGTGGTGCGCGAGTGTGTTGGCCGTGCTGCTGGCGGCTGTCAGTGTATCGGCCCTGGCCTGTCCTGGCGACAAGGCCAAGGATGAGGGCAAGCAGATGAGCACGCCGGCCAAGCCCAAGGGCTGAGGTCCGGCCCAGCCAGGAGAAGGCGCCCGCGGGCGCCTTTTTTATCGGCCCTTGGCGGGGGGCAGGAACAGTTCCGGATCCACCGCCGTGCCGTTGAGAAACACGGCCCAGTGCAGGTGGGGGCCGGTGACCCGGCCGGTGGCGCCGACGGCGCCCAGCTGTTCGCCCTGGGCCACCCGCTGGCCTTCCTTCACATCCACGCGGGAGAGGTGCATGTGGGCGCTGATCAGGCCCTGGCCGTGGTCCACGAACACGGTGTTGCCGTTGAAGAAGAAGTTATCCGTGTTGACCACGGTGCCGGGGGCGGCGGCCCGCACCGGGGCGCCGCTGCCTGCGGCCACGTCGAGGCCGGCATGGGGCCGGCGCGGCTCGCCGTTGAAAAAGCGGCGCAGGCCGAAGCGGGAGGAGAGGCGCCCGTCGGCGGGCAGGCGGAAGGCGGTGACCGGCGCCGTGGCGGCGAAGTGGCGCTTGAGGCGGTCCTGGATTTCCTGCTCCCGGGCGATGCGCAGCTCGTCTTCCGGTGTCGGATTGACGTGGCGCGGGTTGCGCACGGTCAGGCGCTGCACCGGATAGTCTTTGGCCCGCACCTCCACCTCGGCCGTGGCTGCGTCGCTGCCTTCCAGACGCAGGCTGAGGCGCCCCGGTGGCGTCTCCAGGGGAATGCCGAGCAGGGCCAGCCAGCGGCCCTCTTCCCGCACCACGGCCAGGGGCGTGTCACCGAAGAAGGCCCTGGGCGTTTTGCCGGCAGGCGCCTGCAGCGGCACCACCGCCACCCCGCCGGGAACCGGCAGATGGCGCGGCGCCGCCAGGGCGGGCCAGGCGGCGAGGGCCAGGAGGGGCAGCAGGAGGCGTTTCATGGGCGATCCGGAAGGAGAGGAAAAAGGCCGGGAGTGGTGCGGTGGCGAGGGGACGGTGGAGGATTGCAAGGGTTGTGGCTGGAAAGGCAATAAGGACGGCGGTCTCCGGCAATGGTGTCCGGGAAAGGCCGTGTTTCCTGCCTGACGGCCATGCCATTGCCGGCATGGCCGTCCCGCCTGCTTCTCAGCGATAGCGGTTGATGGCGTCCCGGGTTTCCAGGGCCACCCGGCGGGCGGCAGCGGCGAAGTCCTCGCCCTTGCCGGCGTAGAGAATGGCACGGGAGGAATTGATCATCAGGCCGGTGCCATCGGCGGTTTTGCCGGCCTTGACGGTGGCTTCGATGTCGCCGCCCTGGGCGCCGATGCCGGGCACCAGCAGGGGCAGGTCGCCGGTCAGTTGCCGCACCCGGGCGATTTCGGCGGGGAAGGTGGCGCCCACCACCAGGGCGCACTGGCCGGTGGTGTTCCATTCCGTGGCCACCAGGCGGGCGACGCGCTCGAACAGCTTTTCGCCGCCGCTGTTGCCAATTTCGAGGAACTGCAGGTCGCTGCCGCCGGGGTTGGAAGTGCGGCAGAGCAGGATCACGCCCTTGTCCGGGTAGGCCAGGTAGGGCTCCACGGAATCCTTGCCCATGTAGGGGTTGATGGTGACGGCGTCGGCGCCGAAGCGCTCGAAGGCCTCCACCGCGTACTGCTCGGCGGTGCTGCCGATGTCGCCCCGCTTGGAATCCAGGACCACCGGGATGCCCGGGTGCTTTTCATGGATGTGGGCGATCAGGGCTTCCAGCTGGTCTTCGGCGCGGCGGGCGGCAAAGTAGGCGATCTGGGGCTTGAAGCTGCACACCAGGTCGGCGGTGGCGTCCACGATGCTCTTGCAGAACTCGAAGATGGCGTCGTCGCGGCCCTGCAGGTGGGCGGGGAACTTGGCCGGGTCCGGGTCCAGGCCGACGCAGAGGAGGGAGTTGTTTTTCTGCCAGGCGGCAGCGAGGGATTGGCGGAAGTTCATGGTCATCGGCTCGATCGGTGCGGGCGGCCGCCCAGGGCGGTGAAGGCCGCCATTGTACCGCCGGCGGCACCTCGCCCCAAGGAAAAGGCCGCGGCGGCCGGCGCCGAAGGGCCTACAGCCGGGCCAGTTGCCGCAGCCAGGCGATGGGGGCGGAACCATCCTCGGAACTGCTGTTGCAGCGGCTGTTCCAGGGGATGTGCTGGCGCGGCAGGGTGGTGGTGCAGCGCCAGACGATGCGGGCGGCCGTGTCCAGGTAGGGGTAATAGACGATGTTGCTGCCTTCCGTCAGGCCCAGGGTGATGCGGCCGTTTTCCTCGTCCATGTGCACTCGGGCGATGCCCAGGGGCAGGCGGCCGAAGCCCAGCTCGGCAGGGGTGGCGGTCAGGGTGTGCTCCGCCTCGTAGCGGATCTTGGCGGCCTGGGCCAGGTTGTGGGCATAGGAGAAGAGGGGGTGGTACACCGTGCTGTGGCGGTAGTCCTCGTAGGCCGGCAGGGCCACCAGCATGAGGCTCAGCCCGAGCACGCCGAGGGTGGCCAGGTTGGCGAGGAAGCCGCCGCCGCCCACCGCCGGCAGCACCGCCGCCACGGGCCAGGCCAGCAGGTGACGGCGCGGCACCGCCATGGGCGGGGACGGCAGGCGGGCCATGCGTTTGCACAGCCAGGGGGCGGTGGCGGTCAGTTCCTGCAGGGACATCCAGAAACCGCCGCTGTGGGCGGCCTGGTCCACGAAGGCGTGGGCATCCAGGTTCTGCCAGCGGCGGGGGCCCGCCGCCAGCAGGGCCAGGGCCCGGATGGACGAGTGCAGGCTGCGGCAGCACAGGGTGCCGCAGCGGTCCGCCGTATATTCCTTGGCCCGCCGGTAGGCGCTGCCGAGCAGGGGCAGGGGCAGGGCGGGCAGGATCCACCAGCCGTAGCCGGCATGGGGCCGGGCCAGGTGGCTCAGTTCCCGCCCCAGATAGAAGTCCACCGCGTCCACATCGCTGTCCAGGGCGTCCACCAGTTCGGCTCGCAACATCACCAGGCGGTGCCGCAGCAGGCGCCAGGCGAGGCTGTGCAACCGGCTCCAGCCGTGGATCAGGTAGGTCCGGGGCACCCGGGCCAGGCCCAGCTTGCGGCAGCAGCGCTCGAGGCGCACGTGCAGGTCCGGGTACTGGCGGGTGGTGATGCGGACGCCGTTGCCTTCCAGGTGGGAGGTCAGGGCCTGGCGCAGGCAGTGGAGCAATAGTGCGGCAGGCGGCAGGGCGGCCCATATCCAGCCGTCGCTCCAGTAGGTGGCGAAAAACCAGGCGACGGAGGCGGGCAGGGCCAGGGCGGCAAAGAGGTATTCCTCCCGCCGGAAGAGCCTGGCCGGCGGCTGGAGCGGGCGCTGGGAGCGGATGACGGACATGGCGGCTCGACGGGGCGAATCGGAATGCCTGCATGATAGTCGGCCGGGAGCCGTCTGTAAGCCGGAGAACCGCGCCAGTTAAGGCTTTCGGGATATGCGGAAGGTCTGCTTTCATGGCTTTTGGCATAGCACCAAAAGCCGGTGGCGCCGGAATGGGGCCGGCCGATATGCTGCCGGCGCTGGCTCAGGCCAGGACGGCCCGGTTGCGTCCGGCTGCCTTGGCGGCGTAGAGAGCGTCGTCGGCCCGTTTCAGGGTGGCGTCCAGGTTCTCGCCGGGGCGGAATTGGGTCAGGCCCATGCTGACGGTGATGGGGGGCAGGTCTGGCCGGCGGCTGGCGTCGGCCTCGATGGCATTGCGGATGCGCTCGCCCAGCACCAGGGCGGCCTCGCCGCCGCAGCCGGGAAAGAGCATGAGGAATTCCTCGCCACCCCAGCGGGCGCAGACGTCGTATTCCCGCAGGTTGCCGGCCAGGGCCTCGGCTACCTGGGCCAGGGCGGTGTCGCCGGCGGCGTGGCCGCAGCTGTCGTTGATGGCCTTGAAACGGTCGATGTCGGCCAGGGCGATGCAGAAGTCGCTGCCGTTGCGCTCGGCCTGGGCGATTTCCTGGGTCAGCCGGGCCTGCATGAAGCGGCGGTTGGGCAGGCCGGTGAGTTCGTCCTGGGTGGAGATGGTGTGCAGACGGTCGTTCAGGTCCCGCAGCATGGACTGGTACTGGTCGCTGATGCGCACGATCTTTTCGATCTGGCGCACCTTGCGCTGGTAGTTCTCGGCGTAGGACTGGCCTCGGTCCCGCTCGGCCCGCTGGAAGCGGTCGGAGATGTGGGTCAGCCGGTCCAGCAGCCGTTCCTGGGTGCGGTAGCGGTCGTACAGCTCCTGCAGCAGCGCCAGCACGGCCGGATCGGCGGCGTTGTCGCGCAGGAGGGCTTCGATGCGGGCTTCCAGGTCCGGGATCTCGGACATGTCAGACCTTGGCCGCGATGTCGAAGGGGAAGGTGCAGTCTTCCTTGAACTCGGCGGCCAGTTCGCCCACCCGTTCGTTGGCGCCGTCGTAGGACCAGCGCACGCTGACCTGGCGGCCCTTGCGGTGGGCTTCTTCGAGCAGGTCCAGGATGTCCATGAGGGCGCGGATGCTGCTGGTGTTGAGGTACAGCAGTTCCAGTTCCAGGCGCAGGGGGCGCTCGGGCTGGGCCAGGTAGGCTTCGACCCAGTCGATCAGGGGCTGGAACAGTTCGAAGGAGTTTTCCGGGTAGGAGTCGCCCTGCATGGCGATCAGGCCGGCTTCCCAATCGGCCCGGATGGCCGGGCTGGCGTTGGTCTGGGGGATGTCGAGATTGTCCATGTTGTTTTTTTCCTAGAGCACGACCCGCAGGCTGAAGAAGGCGCGCCCGCCGTCCAGGGGGCGCAGGCTGCATTGCAGGGGGGCCGAGGCCTTGCGGGCCATGTCGATCAGGCCCAGGCCGGCGCTGCCGTCCAGGGCTTCCCGAGGCTGGCGCAGCTGGGTCTTGAAGGCGGCCTTGAGGCCGTCCTTGTCGAGCCGGGCCAGGGGTTCGACCCGCTGCAACAGGGCTTCGCCGTCGGCCGCCTCGAGCACGTTGCCGGCGCTCACCACGTAGCGGCCATCTTCGTCCCGGGAGACGAAGACGCTGGCCGTCTCCATGGCCAGGGCGGGGCGCGACTGGGTGTAGCGGCGGATGTTCTGGGTCATCTCGATATACACCGAGAAGACGTCGGAAACGGCGGAGGGGGATTCCTGCAGGCCTTCCATGTGCTTGCGCAGGGCCGTGCCGATTTCCTCGATGAGGGTGGCGGTGATGGGGCCGTTGAAGCAGAGCATGATGCGCTCGCGGTTGAAGGTTTCCCGCAGGGCGAAGATGTCGAGGGAAGGTGCCGTCTGGGTCATGGAATCTCCTTGGGTGGCCTATCTTACCGCTGATCGTCGAAACGGAAAGCCAGGAGGGTGATGTCGTCCCGCTGGGCCAGGGGGCCCTGGTAGGCCTGGATTTCCTCCAGCAGGGCGCTCTTCTGCTCGGCCAGGGGCAGGTGGGCATGGGTCCGGATCCAGGCTGCCAGGCGGCGGGCGCCGAAGCCGTAGCCCTGGTCGCCGCCGGCCTGGTCCAGCAGACCGTCGCTGACCAGGTAGAAGGTGCGGCCCGCTGCCAGGGGCACCTGGGCGTTGTCGTAGCTGCCGCTGCGACGGTCATTGACGCCGCGGCGGTGGCCCGGGATTTCCTCGCAGTTGTCGCCATCGCTCCAGAACAGGCCCAGGCGGGCGCCGGCGAAGGTCACCAGGCGCCGCTCCAGGTCCACGTGGCACAGGCCCATGTCCATGCTGGTGGCGATCTGGCGGCTGCGGTCATCCCCGGGCAGCATGCCCCGCGCCACCTGGTCGGTACGCTGCAGCAGGGCCGCCGGGTCCTGCCAGGTCGTGTCACCCAGGGCCACCTCCAGGGCGGCGTGGGCGATCATGGTCATGCAGGCGCCGGGAACGCCGTGGCCGGCGCAGTCCACCACGCCGAACAGGCACTGCCCGGTGGCGCCGCGGTACAGGTAGAAGTCGCCGCCCACCACGTCCCGGGGGCGCCACAGGACGAAGTACTGGCCCTGCAGATCGGCCTTGAGGGCCTTGTCCGGCAGGATGGCGTGCTGGATCAGGCTGGCGTAGCGGATGCTGTCGGTGACCTTGCGATGGGCTTCGGCCAGTTCCCGGGTGCGTTCGTCCACCAGCCGCTCCAGGTTCTCCGAGTGGGCCCGCACCTGCTGGGCCATGGTGTCGAAGGCCCGGGTCAGTTCGCCGATCTCGTCGCCCCGGTTCGAGCGCAGGCGTTCCCCGTAATGGCCGGCGCCGATGCGCTGCACGGCGGCGGTGAGGGCGGCCAGGGGGGCCAGCACCAGGCGGTTGAGGCCGGCGGTATACAAGCCCACCAGGAGGGCCAGCAGCAGGAGCGAACCCAGGGCCAGGGCGGTGATCAGGGGCGCGTCGAAAACCCGGCTGGTGTTGAGGTCCACCGCCGTCAGCACGGTCCAGCGCAGGGAGGGAATGTAGGTGGCGGCAGCCAGGCTGGGGGCGCCTTCCAGCTTCAGGCGCAGGGTCGGCGTGCCTTCCCCTTCGTCGGAGGCGGCCGCCACCAGGGTGCGGCGCAGGGCCTCCTTGTCCGCCGGCCGCTCCAGCAGGCGGTAGATGGTCTTTTCGATGTTCTGGTTGCCGGCGGTGGCGTAGGCGATCTGGCGCGGGTCCGGGTGGGCGATGATGGCGCCGTTCTGGTCCAGCACCATGGTGACCACGCCGGTTTCCCGGTTGGCCAGGACGTTGCTGAGGAAGCGGCTGAGGTTGAGGCCGGTGCCGGCGATGCCGATGGGGCGCTCCCCTTCGTCCCGTACCACGATGTTGATCCAGACGTTGGTGACCTGCAGCTTCTTGTCGTAATCCACATTGAGGCTGTAGCCCTGGCTGCTCTTCAGGGTGGCGAAGAACCAGGCGTCATCCGGGTTGGCCGGGTCGGCCGTGTAGCGCATGGCGGCCCGGGGAGCGGCCTGCGGATCGGCGAAGTAGAAATGGCGGCTGCTGGCCAGGGCGGCGAAATAGGCCTGGTCGGCGAAGGCGCGGCGGAAACCTTCGCCTTCGCGGAAGAAACGCTCGGTCTTGGCTGCGTCCTGCTCGCCGGTCATCCATTCCCGGAGCACGGTGGATTCGGCGAAGCGCTGGGCCAGGGCCATTTCCCTCCCGACGGCGGAGAGAATGCGCTGCTTGGTCAGCTGGGCGTGGTTGCGGGCCAGGGCGGTGCCCAGGTTTTCGCGGATGTCTTCCGCCACCCGGATGCCGATGAGCAGGGCCGCCAGCAGGATGACGGCGGTGGCCGCCAGCAGCAGGCCCACGGTCTTGCTGCGCAGGCTCCAGCCGGCGCGGCCCGCCTGGGGCGGCGGCACGGGTGCGGGAAGTGGGGGCATGGCGCCTTTCCTGGCTTACTGTTGCTCGTCCGGGGACGCATCCGCGGCGGGTGGTGTCACTTCCCGCCGCTGCTCGGCCTTCTGGCGCAGGCGCTCGTTCTTGTCGTCGTTGGCGAAGCGGTAGCGGCCGGCGAGGACGCAGCCCTTCATGCCCGGATCGCAGGGCAGGTCATTCACCTTGCCGCAGCGATCGTTGGATTCGTGGGGGCAACCCCAGCCGCCGCCTGCCATGGTCCGCTCCTGGTTCCTGGTTTTTCGCCCGGAGCCTCAGCCCGCCTTGCCCCAGGAGTCCTTGAGGGTGACGGCCCGGTTGAAGACCGGGGCGCCGGGTTGGGAATCCACCCGGTCGGCGACGAAGTAGCCGTGGCGCTCGAACTGGAAGCGCTGTTCCGGCAGGGCATCCTTCAGGGCCGGTTCCAGTTGCACGGTGATGGCCACCTTGGACGCAGGATTGAGGTCGTCGAGGAAATCCCGGTCGCCGGCGCCGGGGGCGGCGGCCTGGAACAGGCGGTCGTAGAGGCGCACTTCGGCGGTGTAGGCGTGGGCCACGGAGACCCAGTGCAGGTTGCCCTTGACCTTGTAGTTGTCGGCGCCGGGGGTGCCGGACTTGGAGTCTTCCATGTACTCGCACAGCACGGCGGTGACGTTGCCGGCGGCATCCTTCTCGCAGCCGGTGCACTTGACCACGAAGCCGTAGCGCAGGCGGGCCATATTGCCCGGGTAGAGCCGGTGGTAGCCCTTGCTGGGCTCCTCCATGAAGTCCTCCCGCTCGATCCACAGCTCCCGGGAGAAGGGCACCACGCGCTTGCCCAGTTCGGGCTTGAGCGGGTGGTTGGGGGCGAAGCATTCCTCGCTCTGGCCTTCCGGGTAGTTGGTGATGACGAGCTTGAGCGGGTCGAGCACGGCGATGCGGCGCTCGTCCAGCTCGTTCATGGTTTCCCGCATGCAGTCTTCGAGCAGGCTGTAGTCGATGAGGGAGTCGTGCTTGGAGACACCGACCCGCTCCATCAGCAGGCGGAAGCCTTCGGCGGTGTAGCCGCGGCGGCGGGCGCCCACCAGGGTGGGCATGCGCGGGTCGTCCCAGCCGTCCACGTGCTTCTCTTCCACCAGCTGGATCAGCTTGCGCTTGGAGAGCACGACGTAGGTCAGGTTGAGGCGGGAGAACTCGTACTGATGGGGCAGGGGGCGCTGCAGCAGGCCGCCCTCGGCCAGGCGCTCCAGGAGCCAGTCGTAGAAGGGGCGCTGGTCCTCGAATTCCAGGGTGCAGATGGAGTGGGTGATGTTCTCCAGGGCATCCTCGATGGGGTGGGCGAAGGTGTACATGGGGTACACGCAGTACTTGTCGCCCGTGTTGTGGTGGGTCGCATGGCGGATGCGGTAGATGGCCGGGTCCCGCAGGTTGATGTTGGGGGCGGCCATGTCGATCTTGGCCCGCAGGATGTGGGCGCCGTCCGGGAATTCGCCGGCCTGCATGCGCTTGAACAGGTCCTGGTTCTCGGCCACGCTGCGGTTGCGGAAGGGGCTGTCCTTGCCTGCCTCGGTCAGGGTGCCCCGGTTGGCGCGCATTTCTTCGGCGCTCTGGCTGTCCACGTAGGCGTTGCCGGTGGCGATCAGGTACTCGGCAGCCTGGATCATCCAGGGGAAATAGTTGGAGGCGTAGTAGAGGTTGTTCTCCTGGGCATCCTCCCAGTTGAAGCCCAGCCACTTCACCGCGTCCACGATGGAATCAACGTATTCCTGGTCTTCCTTCTCCGGATTGGTGTCGTCGAAGCGCAGGTGGCAGCGGCCGCCGTAGTCCCGGGCCAGACCGAAATTGAGGCAGATGGACTTGGCGTGGCCGAAGTGCAGGTAGCCGTTGGGCTCCGGCGGAAAGCGGGTGCGGATCTTGGCCGGGTCCAGGGCGCCGGCGGCGTGGTCGCTGGCCAGGCCGGGCTGGCCGGCCCAGCGGCGCTGGGCGTGCTTGCCGGCGGCCAGGTCGGCCTCGACGATGTTGCGGATGAAATTGGCGGCGGGGGCGATCGGCGCGGCGTTCTTGTTGGGGTTGCTCACAGCGGGGTCCTTGAAGGTCTTTGTCCGCCATTTTAACCGGGGCCAGGGGCAAAACCGAAAAGACCCGGGTTAAAAGCCGCTAAAATTCACCCTTTCTCCCTTGGGGTGCGAGGTCCGGCCGTGAACTGGAATGCCTTTCTTGCCATCGGCGTCGGTGCCGCCCTCGGCGCCTGGGCCCGCTGGGGCCTGGGACTGCTGCTCAATCCCCTGTTCCTGGCCATTCCCCTGGGCACCCTGGTGGCCAACCTGCTCGGCGGCTACCTCATCGGCGTGGCCCTGGGCGTGTTCCACAGCTACGCCCACCTGTCCCCGCTGCTCAAGCTGTTCCTCATCACCGGCTTCCTCGGCGGCCTCACCACCTTCTCCAGCTTCTCCGGCGAAGTCATGGAGCGCCTGCTGGCCCAGCAATACGCCTGGGCCTTCGGCGCCATCGCCCTGCACCTGCTCGGCTCCCTGGCCATGACCTTCCTCGGCCTGTGGAGCGTCGGCGTGCACCGGGTCTGGCCCTGAGGAGCCGCTTAGCGCACCTTGTCGGTCGGGCCAGTGGCGGCGTTCAGGGACATTCTTGCCTGTTGCCAGGCTTCGCCCAGGGTGTGGGCTCCTGGGGAAAAGTGATGCAGGGTAGCGCCGCAACCGGTCACCAGCAGGCCGGTCAGGAGGAAGGGCAAGAAGGTCTGGTGCAGGGCGGTTTGTAGCCAGTGACGCCTTTCCAGCCGGTGCAGGCGCCGGTACAGGGTGGCTGCCAGAGTGCCGTCCAGCAGTAGTTCAGCAAACAGGCTCGGCGCCGAATACACAATGAAGGCGGACGACAGTAACAAGGCCGCAGCCAGCACCAGGACAATCAGGGGAATGGCCAGCTCCTCTCCCTCCGCTGCAGCGCCCAAGGCTTGGCCGATGGCTTTGCTGCCGTCCGGTAGGGTTTCGGCGGCTACTGCCGGTTCGCTCGGGACTCCGGCTACTGGCGGGGCATCGAAATGACTGCTGGCGCCACCGCCCCCGAAATTTCCCCCCAGATCTTCAGCCGTGGGCGAACAGCTGTCGGCCGATGGTCCCGACGGCACCAGGTTGCCCAAGTCCATCAGGTCAGGAATGTCGGTGTAGTCCTCCGCCCGGGTGCGCAGCCACAGCCAGAGCAGACCGAGGAACACCCCGTAGGCGAGGAGAAAGGCCGCTCCGTAGCGCCAACCCATGTGGGTCAGGCCGGCGTGGAGCAATGCAAAGGATGCCAGCAGCCCAGAACCGGCGGTGAGCAGTACCAGCAGCATCATCTGCAGGCGGGGAAAGCTGTCCCGCTCCAGGTGTCCGCGCAGGCGTTGGAGATGGTGTTGGTGAGACAAGGGGGGAAGTCGGCTCATGGGAGCGGCGTTATCGCAGGAACGGGCCCCTGGTCTCAGAAGGGGCAGGGCTAGTCGGCGAGGACCAGTACCAAGCGGAAGGCTCCCAGGCGGCTGGCCAGCAACCAGCGGACATAAAGGTAGAAAAAGAACAGGCCCGTCAGCAGGCCCAGCAGGCCGCCTATCATTGGAATGGCGGAGCGAGCGATGCCGCTAATGCCAAGGACGAAGCCGACGATACCACCGAGGAGTGCGCCGCACAGGGCGGAGCCCAGGGCGGTGGCGATGCAGCGCCAGAAAAAGCCCCAGACAATCCCGGCTTGGCTGAGGGGGGTGAGTTCCTTGAAATCGATGGGGGTCATAGGTCCAGTGTTCCATGAGAGCGAAGGGATGAGGGTGCCGGAGAGGCTTTTTTATCCCTTGTGGGTATGTTTTTGGAATTTAATGCCCGGCTCCCGATATGGCAAGCCGGGGGCGGAGGGCCGGGTCCTTCCGAGCCGATGTCAGCGCTTCCACGCCACCAGGGCAATGCCCAGTGCAATGGGCAGCACCCCCAGCAGGTCGTCGGCGTACATGGTTTCTCCCAGCAGGGTGACGGCGAACAGGGTGCCGAAGAAGGGATTGAGGAAGTGGAAGCTGCTGGCCGAACTGGCCTGGCCGTGGCGCAGCAGCCACAGCATGAGCAGGGTGCTGGCCAGGGAGACGGCGACGCTGTAGGCCAGACTGCCCCACAGGGCCGGGTGGGCCTCCAGGCGGAAACCTTCCAGGCCCCAGGCCAGGGGCAGCAGCACCAGGCCGCTGGCCATGAACTGCAGGGTGACGGCCGCGATCAGGTCCTGCCCCGCCGCCACCTTCTTGCTCAATACCGTGCCCAGGGCCAGGGCCAGCGTGCCGGCGCCGATGGCCGCTAGATACAGGGGCTCCAGCTGTTCCACCGTCAGCCGGTGGCGGGTGATCCACAGCACGCCGCCCCTGCCCCTGAGCCTGCTCGGCGACGGCCTGCAACGTCACACCGAGGGGCTGCCGCCCCTGCCGGAGGTGGAGTGGGTGGCGCTGACCGGCGCCAGCGGTGAATGGCCCGCGGTGCAGCGCCTCATCGCCATGTTCGAGGCGCGCCTGTGGCAGCCCCTGCCCTGGCCGGGCGGCGGGCTGCCCCGGGTGGCGGCCTGAAATGGCGGGTTAGATGCGGAAGCGGGCCGTGGCCTGATTGAGGGCCTGGGCCGTCGCTTCCAGGGCGCTGGCGGCGGCGGTGTGCTGCATGCTCTCGCTGGTTTCTTCCACCTGGTGGGCGATGCGCTCCACCTGCTGGGCCAGGGCGGTGCTGGCCTCGCTCTGTTCCCGGGTGGAGTCGGCCACTTCCCGCACCAGGGAGCGGGCGGATTCGGAACCGGCGGCGATGCGGTGCAGCAGCTCCGAGGTTTCGGCGGCGGCTTCCTTGGCCTTTTCCGCTTCCGGCAGGGCCGCGTCCATGACCTGGGCAGCGGTCAGGGTTTCGTCCTGGATGCGGCTGACGATGGAGGAGATTTCCACCGTGGCCTTTTCCGTCCGCTCCGCCAGCACCCGCACCTCGTCGGCCACCACGGCGAAGCCACGGCCCTGTTCGCCGGCCCGGGCCGCCTCGATGGCGGCGTTGAGGGCCAGCAGGTTGGTCTGGCCGGCGATCTCCTTGATCACCTGGGCCACCCGGGCCACTTCCTGGGCGTTGTCGGTGAGGGCCCGCACCTGTTCCGCCGCCTTGCCCATGGTGTCCGCCATGGTGGCGATATTGGCGGCGGTGGTGTCCACGCTCTTCTCGCCGACGCCTGCCAGTTCAGCCGCGTTGCTGGCGTGCTGTTCCGTGTCCCGGGCGTTGTCGGATACGTGGGTGATGGAAACCGTCAGTTCCTCCATGGCGGCGGCCATGTTCTGGGTCGCTTCCGTCTCGGTTGCCGCCGAGTCCGCCACCCGGGTGGCGGTGCTGTTGATCTCCTGGGCGGAACTGGCCACCTGGCCGGCGCCCTGGGCGATTTCGCCGATCATCTGGCGCAGCACCTGCACCAGGCGGTTCAGTTCGCCCAGCATGCTGTCGTCCCGGGCGTTGCCGAGGGAAACGGTGAGGTCGCCGCCGGCCACGGCCCGGATGGCGGTGACCGCCTCGGCCGGCTCGCCGCCGATCTGACCCAGGGTGGCCCGGGCCAGGGCCCAGGAGAGGGCGCCCACGGCCAGCACCACCAGCACGATGATCAGGGCTACCAGGCGCAGCTGCTGGTAGAAGAGGGTGTCCAGGTCGTCGATGTAGAGGCCGGTCCCCACCACCCAGTCCCAGGCGGGGAAATGCTGCAGGTACTGCAGCTTGGGCACCTGCACCTCGCTGCCCGGCTTGGCGGTCATGGTTTCGGTGTAGCCGCTCTTGTCCATGGCCACCTTGATCAGGTTGCGCACCGTGTAGGCGCCGGACTTGTCCTGCCGGTCCCAGTGGCTCTTGCCTTCATATTCGGGACGGACCGGGTGCATCACCCCCATGCCCTTGCTGTCGTAGATGTAGAAATATTCCTTGCCCTGGTAGCGCATGCTGCGGATCACCGCCTTGGCCAGGGTCTGGGCCTCTTCCCGGCCCATGGCTCCCTTGGCTTCCTGGGCCTGGATATCCACGATGGCAGTCATGGCAATGTCGATGGCCGTTTCCAGGGTGGCCTTGCGGTCGGCCAGCAACTGCTGTTTGAGGTGCAGGGCCTGGAAGGTGCCGAGAACGATGAGGCCGATCAGCGTGACAAGCAGGGAGACGGTCGCCGCCCCTTGAGACTCATGGTCTTGAACATGTTTTTCCCCGGTGGTGATTCCGCCGAGCGTGGCCGGCGGGTTGTTATTGGCATGCAGCTTTGTTGCTGCCGACAAGATTCCACTTTTGCCGGGGCAAATCAAGTGTGGAATTCCGCGAGACTTTGCCGAGGGAAACAGGCCCTTGTGGGGCCCTTGTGCCAAAATACCGCCTTGAAATTTATCCGCCCGCCGATTGTGTCCCTTCCCCGTTCCGCCCCGCCTGCTTTCGCCGACTGCCTGACCCAGGATCGTCCCCGTCTGCGCGCCCTTTCCCGCAGCGCCGGCCAGCCCGGTCCCCATGCCGAGAAGGCCAAGGCCGACTACGAGGCCCTGCTGGCCCGCTCCCGCGCCGCCTGTGCCGAGCGGGCAGGGCGCCTGCCCAAGCCGGAATATCCGGAGGACCTGCCGGTCAACGGGCGGCGGGAGGAGATCAAGGCCCTCATCGAGAACAACCAGGTGGTCATCGTCTGTGGCGAGACCGGCTCCGGCAAGACCACCCAGCTGCCCAAGATCTGCCTGGAACTGGGCCGGGGGGCGGCGGGACTGATCGGCCATACCCAGCCCCGGCGCCTGGCGGCCCGCTCCGTGGCAGCCCGGGTGGCCCAGGAGCTGCATACCCAGATCGGCGCCGGCGTGGGGGTAAAAATCCGCTTCCAGGATCGTAGCGGGCCCCAGTCCTATTTGAAGCTGATGACCGACGGCATTCTGCTGGCGGAGACCCAGACCGATCCCTATCTCAACGCCTACGACACCATCATCATCGACGAGGCCCACGAGCGCAGCCTCAACATCGACTTCCTGCTGGGCTACCTGAAGCAACTGCTGGCCAAGCGCAAGGACCTCAAGGTCATCATCACCTCCGCCACCATCGACGCGGAACGCTTCGCCAACCACTTCGCCCAGCACGGCAAGCCGGCGCCGGTGATCGAAGTCTCCGGCCGGCTCTACCCGGTGGAGGTGCGCTACCGCCCGGTGACGCCCCTGGAGGAAGACCAGGAGGAGCGGGACCTCTACGACGCCATCGTGGACGCGGTCCACGAACTGGGCCGGGAAGGCCCGGGAGACGTACTGGTGTTCCTCCCCGGCGAGCGGGAAATCCGGGAGGCGGCGGAAGCCCTGCGCAAGCACCACTTCCCCGGCCCCCAGCCGGAAATTCTGCCCCTCTTTTCCCGCCTCTCGGCGGCGGAGCAGGACCGGGTCTTCAAGACCGGTGGCGGCCGCCGGGTGGTGCTGGCCACCAACGTGGCGGAAACCTCCCTCACCGTGCCGGGCATCCGCTACGTGGTGGATACGGGCCTGGCCCGGGTGAAGCGCTACTCCTACCGCAACAAGGTGGAAATGCTCCAGGTGGAGCGGGTCTCCCAGGCCGCGGCGCGGCAGCGGGCGGGCCGTTGCGGCCGGGTGGCGGCGGGGGTCTGCATCCGCCTCTACGACGAGGCCGACTTCAACGCCCGGGGCGAATTCACCGATCCGGAAATCCTGCGTTCCTCCCTGGCCGGGGTGATCCTGCGCATGAAGGCCCTCAAGCTCACCGACGTGGAGAGCTTCCCCTTCATCGAGGCGCCGCCGCCCAAGGCCATCAACGACGGCTATTCCCTGCTGCAGGAACTGGGCGGGCTGGACGAGGACAACCGCCTCACCGACGTGGGCCGGGGCCTGGCCAAGCTGCCCCTGGACCCGCGCATCGCCCGCATGATCGTGGCCGCCCGGGATCGGGGCTGCCTCAAGGAAGTGCTGGTCATCGCCGCCGCCCTCTCGGTGCAGGACCCCAAGGAGCGGCCCCAGGAGCGGCTGCAGGCGGCGGATGAAAAGCACCGCCAGTTCGCCGACGAGAAGTCCGAATTCCTCTCCTGGTTGAAGCTGTGGAACTGGTTCGAGGAACAGGGCCGACACCTCTCCGGGCGCAAGCTGGCCGAGGCCTGCAAGGAGCGCTTCCTCTCCTATCTGCGCATGCGCGAATGGCGGGAGGTGTACAACCAGATCCACGCCATGGTCACCGAGCTGGGCTGGCGCGAGAACGAGATTCCCGCCACCTACGAGCCCATCCACAAGGCCCTGCTGACGGGCCTCCTGGGCAACATCGGCTGCAAGTCCGACGACAGCAGTCATTATCTCGGGGCCCGGGGCATCCGCTTCCTAATCCACCCGGGCTCGCCCCTGCAGAAGAAGGCGGGCAAGTGGGTGGTCTGCGCCGAGCTAACGGAAACCACCAAGCTCTACGCCCGCTGCCTTGCCCGCATCGAGCCGGAATGGCTGGAGGAGGTGGGCGCCCACCTGATCCGCAAGAGCTACTTCGATCCCCACTGGGAGAAGAAGGCCATGCAGGCCGTGGCCTATGAGCGTTCCACCCTGCACGGCATCGTCGTCAATCCGAAGAAGCGGGTGAACTTCGGCCCCATGAACCCGGAAGAGGCGCGCCTGCTCTTCATCCGCCAGGGCCTGGTGGGCGGCGAGATCAACGAGGACTTCGTGCGCCGCTGGCCCTTCTATCAGCACAACCAGAAGGCCATCCGCGACATCGAGAACCTGGAGCACAAGCAGCGCCGCCAGGACGTGCTGGTGGATGACGAACTGATCTTCGCCTTCTACGACCACCTGATTCCCTCGGGCATCTACAACGGCGCCGACTTCGACAAGTGGCGCAAGGAGGCGGAGCGGGAGAACCAGAAACTGCTCTTCCTGCAGAAGGAAGACCTGATGCGCCACGAGGCGGCCGGGGTCACCACCGACGCCTTCCCTCCCCAGATGCGCCTTTCCGGCGTGGACTACGCCCTCACCTACCACTTCGAGCCCGGCAGCCCCCGGGACGGCGTCACCCTGGTGCTGCCCCTGGCCCAGCTCAATCAGGTGCCCGCCAACCGCTGCGAGTGGCTGGTGCCCGGCCTCTTGAAAGAGAAGGTGGTGCAGCTGGTGAAGACCCTGCCCCAGCGCATCCGCGCCAAGCTGGTGCCGGTGCCCGAGTTCGCTGAGGAGTTCATCGCCTGGGTGGGCAACGACGAGAAGCGCATGGCGCCGGGCATCATCGCCCCCCTCATCGACTTCATCTTCGAATCCCGGGGCCTCAATGCCCGGGGCTGGGCGGTGACGCCCGATGCCTTCCGCCCCGGCGAACTGCCGGCCCACTTCTCCATGAACTTCAAGCTGGTGGATGAGCATGGCCGCCAGCTGGACATGAGCCGCAGCCTGGCCCAGCTCCGCGGCGAATGGGGCCGGGAGGCGCGCCAGGAATTCCAGGAGCTGCACGAGACCCCTAGCGAATTCACCGGCCTCACTGACTGGACCTTCGGCAAGCTGCCGGAGCTGATGGAAGTGGCTGTGGGCGGCCAGATGGTGATCGGCTACCCGGGCCTGACCGAAGACGGTGAGACCGTTTCCCTGCGCGTGTACGACTCCCAGGAGGAAGCCCTGGCGGCCCACCGCCTGGGCCTCTCCCGCCTCTTCCAGTTGCAGCTGAAGGAGCAGGTGAAGTACTTCGAGAAGAACCTGCCGGGCCTGACCCAGATGGCCATGCAGTTCATGAGCCTGGGCTCTTCCGACGACCTGCGCCAGCAGTTGGTGTCGGTCATTTTTGAGCGGGCCTGCCTGGTGGAACCGTGGCCGGAGGATGCGGAATCATTCAAGGCCCGCTGCGCCGAAGGCAAGAACCGCCTGGGCCTGCTGGCCCAGGAAATCTGCCGCCTGGTGGGCCTGGTGCTGACCGAGTGGCAGGCCCTGGTGAAAAAGCTGCCGGCCTTCAAGGCCTTTCCCGGCGCGGTGCAGGACATCGAGAAGCAGATCGGCCGCCTCATCCACAAACGCTTCGTGCTGGAAACGCCCTTCGAGCGCCTGCAGCACTTCCCCCGCTACCTCAAGGCGGCGGCCATGCGCCTGGACAAGCTCAAGGCCAACCCGGCCCGGGACGTTCAACTGCTGGCGGACTACAGCACCCTGTGGACCCAGTACGAACGCCGCGCCCTGCAGTTGGCCAAACAGGGCGTCAGCGATCCCCAACTGGAGCAGTTCCGCTGGCTGCTGGAGGAACTGCGGGTCAATCTCTTCGCCCAGGAGCTGAAGACGCCGGTGCCCGTGTCGGTGAAGCGTCTGCAGAAGCTGTGGGAAGGAATACAGTACGGTTGAAAGACGATTAGCCACAGAGGGCACAGAGAACACAGAGAGAAAATGCCTCTGCCCTGGGAGGTAATAGGGGCGCCACTCTTCCGTCATGCATTCTGGAGATTGGCTTCAGTATTGGCTTGCAGGGTAGGTGCGGTTTGCAACCGCTCCGGCAGCTAAGGCGGAGTGCGACCCCTCGGTGATCTCTGTGCCCTCTGTGGCAAAAAAATAGGATGCCCGAATGCCCGAAATGATCCTCGCCCTGGTCCGCAGCCTCGGCACCCTGTCCCGCCGCCGCGTCTGGTGGCTGGTGCTGTCCCCCGCCGTGGCCGCCCTGGCGGTATGGCTGACGCTGACCTTCCTGGTGCTGGACCAGCTCTCCGCCTGGTTCCTCGAGCAGCCCCCCATGAGCTGGCTCTCCGGCTGGGGCGCCGTGTGGCTGGCCAAGCTGCTGGCCGCCGCCGGGGGCTGGCTGGTGATCCTGGCCCTCTCCTATCTAACCGCCATGGTGCTGGCGGCGGTGTTCATCATGCCCATCCTGCTGCAGGTGGTGGCCGCCCGGGATTACCCGGAGGTGGCGGCCATGGGCAAGGACAGCTTCTTCGCCGGTGCCTGGAACAGCGTCTGGGCCGCCCTGCTGTTCATTGCCGGCTGGCTGCTGACCCTGCCCCTGTGGCTGGTGCCCGGCCTGGGCCTGGTGCTGCCCCTGTTCTGGATGGCCTGGCTCAACCGCAAGACCTTTTCTTACGACGCCCTGGCCATGCACGCCACCGACGACGAGTGGCGCCTGATCCGGGAGCGCCGGGCCACGCCCCTGCTGGGCCTGGGCATTCTCCTGGCCCTGCTGGCCCATGTGCCGGTACTGGGCCTGCTGACCCCGGCCCTGGGCGCCCTGCTGTACATCCACTTCGGCCTGGAAAGCCTGCGCCAGCTGCGCGGCGGGGCCGTGGTGACCGTCGATGCGGTGGTGGTGGAAGAGCCCGTGCCCACCGACCGCTTCCTGCGCTGATTTTCACCCTTTACGACCTCAACGACGCGAGGACCCATGACTGCTTCCGTTTCCCAGACTGCCCAAGCCACGCGCTTCGGCGCCCTCATCATCGGCGACGAAATCCTCTCCGGCAAACGCCAGGACAAACACTTCGCCAAGGTGGCCGAACTGCTCGGCGCCCGGGGTCTGCAGTTGTCCTGGGTGCAGTACCTGGGGGACGACCGGGCCCGCCTGACGGAAACCCTGAAGCGCAGCTTCGCCAGCGGCGAGGCGGTGTTCTCCTTCGGCGGCATCGGCAACACGCCGGACGACCACACCCGCCAGGCCGCCGCCGCGGCCCTGGGGGAGGCGCTGGTGCTGAGCCCGGAGGCGGAGGCGGAGATCCGTGTCCGCTTCGGCGACGACATCACGCCCCAGCGCCTGCTGCTGGGCACCTTCCCGGCCAGCAGCCGCATCATTCCCAATCCCTTCAACCGCATTCCCGGCTTCATGGTGAAGGAGCATTACTTCGTGCCGGGCTTTCCCCAGATGGCCCATCCCATGGTGGAGTGGGTGCTGGACACCTTCTATGCCCATCTCTTCAACCGGGCGCCCAAGGTGGAGAAGGCCTTCCTCCTCACCGGCGACAGGGCCTACGAAAGCGCCCTGCTGGACCTGATGGAGCGCATCGTCGCCGAGTACCCGGAACTGCGCCTGTTCTCCCTGCCGTCCCTGACCCAGGACGGTGTGCGCCGCCACCTGGAACTGGGAGTGGAAGGACAACCGGAACAGGTGGAGCGGGCCATGGCGGAAATCCAAGGCGAGGTGGAGCGCCGCGGCATCACCTGGGTGTGGCGCGACTGAGGCCGGACTGAGCGGGTTGCGCGGCTTTGCGGGGGATTCCGGCCCCCGGTTTCCGCTCCGCTTGCGGCAATAAAAAACCCCGGCCATGGCCGGGGTTGTGCTCGCCAAGCGGGGAACGCCCGCGGCAGACCTTACTTCTTGGCAGCCGCCTTGCTGGCAGCGCCCACGGCCTTGGCGGTGGCGTTGGAAGCCACAGCCACGTTGGCGTCGGCGATGTCGGCCATCTGCTTGGCCATCTTGGTGAAGTGGTCGAAGGCCTGGGTGGAGGCGGACAGCATGGACTTCATGGCCGCTGCCACCACGTCGCCGCCCACGGGAGCGGAGGCGGAGGTCTTCTCGATGGCGGAGGTGGCCTTCTGGGACAGCTGGTTGTAGTGCTGTTCCATCAGGTCGGTCACTTCCTTCTGGGTCGCGGTGATCAGTTCGTACAGGTTGCGGTAGTAGGCCGTGACCTTTTCCAGATTGGGCTGGGCCAGGGTGCTCTGCAGCTTGGCGGCTTCCTGCACGTCCTTGGCGCCCAGCAGGGTCTGGGTGCCGTTGACGGAAGAGTTGAGGAAGTCACGGGCAGCAGCCAGATTCAGCTCGGCGATTTTTTCCACGCCGTTGAAGGCGGTGTGCACCAGGGCCACCATCACTTCAGCGTTGGCTTTCTGGGCGGCGGTAAGCTGTTCGATATTCGGGTTGGTCATTGGGAAATCCTCCGCTTAGCGTTGAGATATAAGGGAATAATCCTGCTGGTTGAATATCGGCCCGGTATTGTTGTTAGTACGGCCTTGGGTCGAATTCCACTGCCTCGGCAGCGGCGCCGGATGAAGCCAGTATAGCAAATACTATATGACCATCACATGTCGCCGGCGACAACGAAAAAAAACCCCGGCGCAAGGCCGGGGTTTCGGTGCTGTTCGCCTTAGGCGGTCTTTTTCTTGGCAGCGGAGGCGGCGGCGGAAGTGGCGCCGACGGCCTTCACGGTAGCGTTGGTGGCGGCAGCCACGTTGGCTTCAGCGATCTCGGCAACCTGCTTGGCAGCTTTGTTCATGCTGTCGTAGGCGGAGTTGGCAGCGGCGATGGCGGATTTGACGGCGGCCACGGCCACATCGGAACCGGCGGGGGCGGTCTTGGAAACCTTGTCCAGCAGGCCGGCCACGTTCTTGTTGAATTCGTTGAACTGGGCTTCCACGACCTTGGTCAGTTCTTCCTGGGTCTGGGCGGCGATTTCGTAGACGCTGCGGGAGTAGGCCACGGCCTTCTCGACGTTGGGTTGGGCGATGGAGGCCTGCAGGGAGATGGCTTCCTGGGCATCCTTGGCACCCAGCAGGGCCTTGGTGTTGGCGACGCTGTCTTCGATGACGGCGCGGGCGGTGTGCAGGTTCAGGGCGGCGATGCGCTCGGCGCTGGCGAAAGCGGTGTTGGCCAGGGCCAGCAGGGAATCAACGGTGGCCTTGTTGGCGGCGGCGAACTGCTCGGGGGTAGCGAAAGTGGTCATGGTCATCTCCTAGAAAGTCAGTGTGGGAACACTCGCAGAGCAAGGCGGGACTGGCTTTTCTGACTGCGGCCGGTTGTTGCGCTGCAACATGTAGGACCAATTATAGGGAGCGACAGATTTCTGTCAAGCATTTTTTGTGCGTCGCACAAAAAATTTTCTTCGCTTTGAAAACAGTGGCTTAACAGTCGTTGGGAGAGCCTGGGGATGCAGGCTTTGCGGCGGGGCGGGAGCCTGCCGCGGAGGGGGCGCTCCGGGGCGGCGGCGCGCCCCGGGAGGTGGGATCAGCGATGCTTGAAGGCGGGCTTGCGCTTCTCGACGAAGGCAGCCATGCCTTCCTTCTGGTCTTCCAGGGCGAAGGCGGCATGGAACTGGCGCCGCTCGAAGAGCAGGCCTTCATTGAGGCTGCTTTCGAAGGCCCGGTTCACGTTTTCCTTGATCATCATCACCACCGGCAGGGAGTAGGAGGCAATCTTCTCGGCGGCGCCGAGGGCTTCCTCCAGCAGCTTGTCGGCGGGCACGATGCGGGAGACCAGGCCGGCACGCTCGGCTTCGGTGGCATCCATCATGCGGGCGGACAGGCACAGGTCCATGGCCTTGGCCTTGCCCACGGCACGGGGCAGACGCTGGGTGCCGCCGGCGCCGGGCAGGATGCCCAGCTTCACTTCGGGCTGGCCGAACTGGGCGCTGTCGGCGGCGATGATGAAGTCGCAGCTCATGGCCAGTTCGCAGCCGCCGCCCAGGGCGTAGCCGGCAACGGCGGCGATGACGGGCTTGCGGCAGGTCTTCACCTTCTCCCAGTTGCGGGTGATGTAGTCGCCCTTGTAGGCGTCCATATAGGAGAAGTCTTTCATCATGCTGATGTCGGCGCCGGCGGCGAAGGCTTTGTCGGAGCCGGTGATGACGATGCAGCCGATGTTCTCGTCGGCTTCGAATTCGGTGAGGGCGTCGCCCAGTTCATCCACCAGGGGATCGCACAGGGCGTTGAGGGCCTTGGGGCGGTTGAGGGTGATGAGGCCGACGCGGCCCTTGGCTTCAGCGATGATGTACTCGTAAGTCACGAGGCTTTACTCCTTGCGCGATGGTAGGGAAATGGCGGGCTTCAGGGTGAGCGATTCCCGGCTCCCCGTAGCTCCTTGTTGTGATTCGGTGTCCTTGTTCTTCGGCTGGATGATGGCCCGCACCCGGCCCGGCGGCACGCCGGGGCTGGCCTCGCCGGGCATCTTGGAGGCGGTGACCAGGTACTGCTCGGTGAGGGAGTCGTACTGGATGTAATGGCCCTTGACCTCGTCCTGGCCGCTCTTGACCCAGGCCTTGTCGTAAAGCTCGGTCTTTTCCGTCTTGGCGTTGTGCTCGATGCGCAGGGCGATGCCTTCCACGTAGTCGTCCCGGCCTTCGCGCTTCTGCTTGAACTTGGCCGGATTGCCGGTGGCCACGCCCTTCTGGAAGCCGGCATCGTCCTGGGTGACGACGATGCGGTCGCCGCGGATGACCAGGGTGCCCTGGGTCAGGGTGACGTTGCCGTCAAAGACGTGCACCTTCTTGGCGTCGTCCACCGTGACCCGGTCGGCTTCCAGGTTCACCGGTTTTTCCCGGTCCGCCTTTTCGGCGTGGGCCGGCATGGCGGCGGCAAGGCTGAGGGCGCCCAGGAGGGCGGCGAGGCGGCGATTGATCATGTCAGCGCTTTTCATGTTTGCTGGCGAATTGGCCGGTGACCCGGGATTCAAGAATGGAGTTCATGGTAGCGTTATCCACCTGCAGGCCGGTCCCCTTGAGCCAGGATTTGCCCTGGACCATTTCCACCGGACTCTTGGTCTGCGCAGTTTCAGAGTCGGGGAATATGGTCAGGTCGGGACCGGTGGCGATCATGGCTTCCCGGTCCTTGAATGGGTCGCGGACAACGCGGACATTGTCTTTCAGCAGCACTTCGCTGGCGTCGCTGTTGATGTGGCCGGTGTCGCTGCTCATGGTGACCACGGGGCGTCCGGGCTTGATGAACTTGGCCACCGGTTTGACCACATCGGACTCGTCCGTGTCCGGATAATGGTCCAGGCGCTTGGCCGTCATCACATGGCGCAGCTGGCCCTGCTTGTCGATCCGGCTCATGGTGAAGTCGTCGATGAAGTAGTCCACGTCATGGCGGAACTTGCCGCTGTGATCCGGCTCCGGCAGCTGGGTGGCCTTGGCCAGCCAGAAGGTGGCAGCAGTCAGGCTGCCCAGCAGGACGATGGGGAAGAGGGCGCTGGCGAAGCGTTCCAGACGTTTCATTGCAGGTAGGCGTCGAGCAGGGCCTGCAGCTGGCCCCGTTCCTGCAGGAGATGTTCGCAGGCTTCGCGCACGGCGCCATGGCCGCCCTGCTGGCGGCAGACGTAGCCGGCATGGCGCTTGACGAAGTCGTGGGCATTGCCCGGGGCGGCGGAGAAGGCGCAGGCGCGCATGATGGGCAGGTCCACCACATCGTCGCCCATGTAGCCGGCTTCGGCGAAGGTCAGGCCTTCCCGCTGCAGCAGCTCGGTCATGACCTGGCGCTTGTCCTCCACGCCCTGGAACAGCAGGTCGATGCCCAGGTTGGCGGCGCGGGCGGCGACGCAGCCGGACTTGCGCCCGGTGATGATGGCCAGGCGCACGCCGGATTTCTGCAGCATCTTCAGGCCGTGGCCGTCCAGGGTGTTGAAGACCTTGAGTTCCTTGCCGTCTTCCGTGTAGTAGAGGCCGCCGTCGGTGAGGACGCCGTCCACATCGAAGGCCATCAGCTTGAGATTGGTGGCGGCGCTCATCAGATCACCTTGGCCTGGAACAGGTCGTGCATGTTGAGGGCGCCCTGCAGGCGGCCTTCGCTGTCGGCCACCAGGAGCTGGTTGATCTTGTGCCGCTCCATCATTTCCACGGCTTCCACCGCCAGCTTGTCCACCCCGATACAGCGCGGATTGGCGGTCATGACGGCAGTGACGGGCACCGACTTGAGGTCCACGTCCCGTTCGAAGGCGCGGCGCAGGTCGCCATCGGTGAAGATGCCCTGGATGCGCTGCTGGGCATCCACCACCGCAGTCATGCCGAGGCCGCCCTTGGAGATGGCCAGCACGGCTTCGGCCAGGCTGGCCTGGGGGGAGACCTGGGGCACTGCCGCGCCGGCGCGCATGACATCCCGTACATGGGTCAGCAGGCGCCGGCCCAGGGAACCGCCGGGATGGGAGCGGGCGAAGTCTTCCGGGCCGAAGCCGCGGGCGTCGAGCAGGGCCACCGCCAGGGCGTCGCCCAGGGCCAGGGCCGCGGTGGTGCTGGCCGTCGGTGCCAGGTTGAGGGGGCAGGCCTCCTGGGCCACCGCTGCGTCCAGATGGGCGTCGGCCTCCTTGGCCAGGGAGGACTGGGCATTGCCCGTCATGGCGATGAGCTTGGCGCCCTGGCGCTTGATGATGGGGACGATGGCCAGCAGTTCGGCGCTTTCGCCGGAGTTGGAGAGGGCGATCAGCACGTCCTGGCGCAGGATCATGCCCAGGTCGCCGTGGCTGGCTTCCGCCGGGTGCACGAAGTAGGCCGGCGTGCCGGTGCTGGCCAGGGTGGAGGCGATCTTGCGGCCCACGTGGCCAGACTTGCCGATGCCGCTGACGATGACCCGACCGGAGCAATTGAGGATGAGGCTGACCGCGTCCAGGAAGCCGTCGTCCAGCCGCTCGCTCAGGGCGGCGACGGCATCGGCCTCGATGCGCAGGACCTGGCGGGCCAGTTCGAGCACGGCGGCCGGGTTGAGGGCGGAAGTTTGGTTCATGGGATGGCAGCGGTTATGATTGTGCGAAGTATACCACCCCTGCCAGTGAAGCCCGGCGGGGCGCGGTTTTCCGCCCATCCGCCCGCCTTCCCCCTATCGGCCCATGAATTCCCTGCAACTGGTCCTGCTGCTGCTTGCCGCTGCCGTCCTGGTGGTGACCCTGTTCCGTCGCCTCGGGCTGCCGCCGATCCTGGGCTATCTCCTGGTGGGCGTGCTCATCGGCCCCCATGCCCTGAACTTCATCAAGGATGTGAGCGGCGCCGAGCACCTGGCCGAATTCGGCGTGGTGTTCCTGATGTTCTCCATCGGCCTGGAATTCTCCCTGCCCAAGCTCTACGCCATGAAACGGGTGGTGTTTGGCCTAGGGCTGATGCAGGTGCTGCTGACCATCGTCCTCGCCGTTGGCCTCAGCGTCGGCACCGGCCTGGGCTGGCAGGCCGGGGTGGCCCTGGGCGGCGTCTTCGCCATGTCCTCCACCGCCGTGCTGTCCAAGCTGCTGGCCGAACGCCTGGAGCTGGAATCGCCCCACGGTCGCGACGTCATCGGCGTGCTGCTGTTCCAGGATCTGGCGGTGGTGCCCCTGCTGATCCTGATTCCCGCCTTTTCCCGGCCGCCGGGGGAAATGGCCCTGGAGATCGCCTGGGCCATGGGCAAGGCGGCGGTGGTGCTGAGCCTGGTGCTGTTCCTCGGGCAGAAGCTGATGCGGCGCTGGTTCTACATCGTTGCCCGGGGCAAGTCCGCCGAGCTGTTCATGCTCAATGTGCTGCTCATCACCCTGGGGCTGGCCCACATCACCGAAATGGCCGGCCTCTCCCTGGCCCTGGGGGCCTTCGTCGCCGGCATGCTGATTTCGGAAACCGAGTACCGCTACCAGGTGGAGGAGGACATCAAGCCCTTCCGCGACGTGCTGATGGGGCTCTTCTTCGTCACCGTGGGCATGCTCCTGGACGTGGGGGCCGTGCTCGACTACCTGCCCTGGGTGTTGCTGGCCCTGGCCATCCTGCTGCTGGGCAAGTTCGGCCTGATCGCCGCCCTCTCCCGCAGCTTCGGGGCGACGCCGGGCAACGCCATGCGGGTCGGCCTGTGGCTGTGCGCCGGCGGTGAATTCGGCTTTGTGCTGCTGACCGAAATCAGCGCCTCCAGCCTGGTGCCGGAGGCCGTGCTGCAGGTGGTGCTGACGGCCCTGGTGCTGTCCCTGCTGCTGGCGCCCCTGATCGTGCTCTACAGCGACAAGCTGGTGCTGCGCTTCGCCGCCAGCGAGTGGCTGATGCGTTCCATGGAGCTGACCAAGATCGCGGCCCAGACCATGAGTACGGAGAAGCACGCCATCATCTGCGGCTTCGGCCGCAGCGGCCAGTACCTGGCCCGCTTCCTGTCCCGGGAGAACATTTCCTATGTGGCCCTGGACCTGGATCCGGAGCGGGTGCGGGAAGCGGCGGCAGCCGGCGAGACGGTAGTCTATGGCGATGCTGCCCGGCGCGAGACCCTGGTGGCGGCCGGGGTGTCCCGGGCCAGCGTGGTCATCGTCAGCTTCGCCAACACCATTGCTGCAGAAAAAGTGCTGCACCATGTGCAGGAGCTGAAGCCGGACCTGCCGGTGGTGGTGCGGACCATCGATGAGTCCGACATGGACACCCTGAGCCGGGCGGGGGCGGCGGAAGTGGTACCCGAATCCCTGGAGGCCAGCATCATGCTGGCTTCCCATGCCCTGGTGCTGCTCGGGGTGCCGATGAACCGGGTGCTGAAGATGATCCGGGACATCCGGGGCCAGCGTTATCGCCTGCTGCGGGGCTTCTTCCACGGTCTGTCCGACCGGGACAGCGACCTCAGCGAAACCCAGCAGTTCCGCCTGCATTCGGTGGCCCTGGGGGCCGGTGCCTATGCCGTGGGACGCAGCCTGGAGGAACTGAATCTGGCCTATTTCGGCGTCGAGATCAGCGCCGTGCGCCGGCGCGACATCCGGGCCCTGGAACCCCTGCCGGAAACCCGTTTCCGGGAAGGGGACGTGGTGGTGCTGCTGGGCTCGGTAGCCAGCCTGGAAGCGGCGGAACTGCGCCTGCTCAAGGGCTGACAAAAAAAGGCGCCCGCAGGCGCCTTTTTTCTTGCTGAAGCTGCCTTAGAAGGCGGTGCACACGATATAGGTGTTGTTGTCCTCGATGCCGCCGGTGCCGGTGGTGGGCACGGCGGTCAGGGCGGTGCCGGCATAGGTGCCGGAAGCCACGCGCACGGAGCCGGTGGCGGTGTTGCCGTCGTCCAGGGTGATGTCGATCTGCTTGGCGAACTTGCCCTGGATGCCTTCGGAACAAACAAAGTAGGAGCCGGTCATGCCGGTGATGGGGCTGGTGCTCTGGATGCCCAGGCGGCCGCCGTCGGCGTTGGTGGGCATGGCGGCAGCCGGATCGGTGAAGTTGGCATTGCCGGCCGCCAGGTTGGCCAGGCGCACCTGTTGCCAGAAGGCGACGCTCTCGTCGGTGGCCGTGGTGGAGTTGTAGTTGCCTTCGATGCGGCCGTTACCCTGGGTGGTGGAGGTGACGGTGAGCAGGGTGACGCTGGCGTTGGTGGCGGCGGAACCCAGGTGGGTGGCCACGTCCCGGTCGTCGCCCGGCAGCGCCCGGTACTTGTCCTGGTAGCCGTAGATGAAGAGGGGGACGGTCTTGAAGTCGTTGATGAAATTTTTCACCTTGGCGCTGTTGATCAGTTCCTGACCCTTCAGCACCCCGCCCAGAAGCAGGCCGATGATGACGAGTACAATGGCAATCTCAACCAGGGTGAAGCCTTTTTGGCGTGCGGACATGGCGGTCTCCTTCCAATTTGAAAATGTGTCTGCTTTTTCCAAGCACATCATATGCCATGGGCCTGGAAGGCATTATGGGTGCAATTCTGACGGGAAAGCGCCGAAAAGTGTCAAATTCTTGACGCTCCCGTCGGAGAATCGTCACCCGTTCCTGTCGCGGGAGTGTCCGTGCTAGCCAGAACCCGTCTTGCCCTGGGCCCCGAGAGCCTGCTGGTGGCACTCCTCGGCCTCTACCATGTGGCCCTCGCGGTGGGGCCGGAGCAGCCCTGGGGGCGGGGCCTGTGGCTGGCCCACATCGGCCTGCTGATCCTCTGGCAGCCTTTCGTCGAAACCGGCCGTCGACTCAGTGTGGCCGAACTGGCCCTGATGGGAGCCGGCATCCTGCTGCTGACCCTGGGCCTCAACGACTGGCTGCTGATCTTCTGGACCGCCATCCTCTCGGCCCTGGTGGGCGGCCGGGTCCTCTTTGTCCGCCGCCGGCGCCAGCGCATTTTCCTGCTCCTGGCCTTCGGCTATCTGCTGGGTGCCCTGCTGGCCTGGCAGGTGCCCCAGGTGGTACCCCGGGAAATGGCCGTGGATCCGGCCCTCAGCCCCGTGTTCATCTACGCCCTGCCTCTGCTGCTGCTGTCCATGCTGGTGTGGCCCCGCTCCCGGGAGGAAGCGCCACCGCGCCGGGCCGAAATGGTGGACTTCGTCTACAGCCTGTTCGTCTTTCTCCTGCTGGCCGTGCTGGTGCTGGGCACCCTGGCCTTTATGCTGCTCGACCGCAGCGGCTATGGCGTGGCAGTGGCCTCCACCGTGTTCATCATGGCCGGCCTGCTGTTCCTGCTGGCCTGGGCTTGGGACCCCCGGGGCGGCTTTTCCGGCTTCGGCGTGCTTTTTTCCCGTTACGTCCTGAGCGTGGCCCTGCCCTTCGAGCAGTGGATGCGGCGCCTCACCTACCATGCCGAGTTCGAGGTCGATCCGGAACGTTTCCTCGGCCAGACCCTGGAGGAGATGCTGGCCCTACCCTGGGTCCTGGGCGGCACCTGGGCGGCGGAACACCGGCACGGCGCCTTCGGGCTGGCCGACGGCGCCTTCTCCCAGCGCTTCGAATGTCCGCCCCTGAACGTGACCCTGTTCACCCGGCACAAGCTGTCGCCGGCCCTGATGCTGCATTTTCATCTGCTGCTGCGGCTGCTGGCCGAGTTCTACCTGGCCAAGCTGCGGGGCCGGGCCCTGCAGCAGATGAGCTACATCCAGGCCGTGCACGAGACGGGCGCCCGTCTCACCCACGACGTGAAAAACCTGCTGCAGTCCCTGACCAATCTCTGCCATGCGGCCGAACAGGCGGAAGCGGACGATGCCGAGGCTTTCCAGGCCCTGATGCAGCGCCAGCTGCCCCTGATCACCCAGCGCCTGCGCCAGGCCCTGGACAAGCTGGAGCAACGGCCCGCCGCCGATGGCGAGGAGCCCGCTGCCGGCAGCTGGTGGACGGCCCTGGGCCAGCGCTACAGCGGCGAGGCGGTGACCTTTACTGCTTGGCGCGGGGGCGAGCAGCCCCTGCCTGCCGGGCTGTTCGACATGGTGGCGGAGAACCTGCTGCAGAACGCCCTGAGCAAGGCCGCCAGGGAAATGGACCTGCGCATCGAGGCGCGCCTGCTGCCCGGGGCGGACGGGGCAGGTATGGAGCTGCAGGTGGAGGACTCGGGCAGTCCGGTGCCGCCGGAGCTGGCGGCGGAACTGGGGCGGGCACCGGTGAGCTCGGCCCACGGGCTGGGCATCGGCCTTTACCAGGCCGGGCGCCTGGCGGCCGAGAGCGGTTACGAACTGTGCCTGGCCGCCAACGAGCCGGGCCGGGTGTGCTTCAGCCTGCGTCCCCTCAGCCGGTGACCTCGGTCGGCACGGCGCCGAGGCTGCTGCCGGTGCCGCCGTCGCTGCGCTTGCCGGCCAGCCGGTACACCGTCATGTTGCCCTTGCCCTTGAGATAGAGGGTCTGGGGCTCGTAGAAATCGTAGCGGTCCCGCAGGCGACGGTAGGTGGTTTCATCCACCTGGATCATGCCGGGCACGCCTTCCGTGGTGATGCGGCTGGCGATATTGACCGTGTCGCCCCACAGATCGTAGATGAACTTTTTCTTGCCCACCACGCCGGCCACCACCGGCCCGGTGCCGATGCCGATGCGCACTTCCAGGTGCATGCGGTTCACCTCGAAATCCCGGTGCAGCAGATCGCGCACGGCCAGGGCCAGGTCGGCGATGGCGTCGGAATACTCCTCCCGCTCCTGACTGAGGCCGCCGGCCACCATGTAGGCGTCGCCGATGGTCTTGATCTTCTCCAGGCCGTAGGCTTCGGCCAGTTCGTCGAAGGAGGAGAAGATGCGGTTGAGCATGGAGAAGACCTGCTGGGGCGACAGGCCCTCCGCCACCTTGGTGAAATTGACGATGTCGGCGAACATCACCGTGACATCGGCAAAGCCGTCGGCGATGGTCTGGTTGCTGTGTTTCAGCCGTTCCGCCACGGCCCCCGGCAGGATGTTCAGCAGCAGCCGTTCCGAGCGCTCCTGTTCCGCCTGGAGCAGGGCGTGGGCCTCCACCATGCGTTCCTGCAGCTTCTGCTTCTCCAGGGTGGCAAAACGCAGCAGCAGATAGACGATGCTGGAAACGGCGGCAAAGTTGAGGGCGAAGAAGAAGATGCTGGTGCGCAGGGGCACGTGGCTGGCTTCCATGGCCGCCATGTCGGCCAGGTAGAAGTCGAAGAAGCCGGAGAGTGCGGTGAGGAACAGGTAGGCGATGAACCAGGCCAGGGATTCCCGCACGCCGAAAAACAGGATGGCGCCGATGGGCGCCAGCAGGCCCCACAGGCTGATGCCCGAGGCGGTGATGAAGTTGCCCATGCTCCACTGGGCAACGAAGGGCATGAACAGGAACAGCCCCAGCTGGGTGGTGCGGAACAGGGTGAAATTGCGGGTCTTGAAGTAGAGCAACAGGTTGCCGGTGAGCAGCAGCTGGAAGATGAAGGGGATGGTGGAGGAGAAGCGCGGCCCCAGTTGCCAGTAGAGCAGCAGCCAGAGCATGGAGGCGGCGCTGATGAGGCCCGTGGCGAAAATCAGCAGGGACTTGTTGAGGCGCATCTCCTCGCTGTCGTTGGCCGAGAGGCCGACGTCGCGGAAGGAATGGAAGAAGGAGTCGGAGGACATGGGCCGGGGTCGATGCGAAGGCGTGGGCGGATGGTCTGAGTGTGGCAGTTGGGGCCGGGGCCGGTCAATGCTTGAAGCTGTCATTTCCTCACAGGGAACGGCCGGCGGCGATCAGGCGGTTGAACAGGAGATTGGGCGACAGCCACAGCACCTGGTCGTCGAAGCCCTGCTGGGTGACGGCCCGGCTGACGAAGACGTTGTCGCCATCGTGATTTTCCACCTCGTCGGCATCGCTGCTGGCGCCGTTGGCGGCGCCCTGGGCGTTGATGGCGCCCAGGCCGTTCTTGCCGTGGGAGAGCACCAGGGCCGGCAGGCCGGAGGCCAGGGTGGAATTGGCCACGGAGCAGCCGCTGCTGGCCGAGGCGACGCTGCAGACCGTGATGTCGCCGGCGCTGGTGGCAAGCCCGAAGCCGTCCTTGTTGTTGCTGAAACGGGTGTGCACCCGGTAGCGGTAGTGATTGCGCCAGCTGTCGTACTGGCCCAGGCCCAGGCTGGTCCACGGCAGCACGCCCTCGGCGCTGGGGCAGTTGCCGCTGCCGTCGCGGGCCTCTTCCACCCCGTCGTAATCCGTGTCCGGGCAGGGCAGGAAGGGGTGCTGGCCGCTGCTCGAATAGTGGCTGGCCGCATAGCCGATGAGGGCGTCGCCGATGTCCTGCAACTGCTTCCTGGTGTCGCCGTTGTCCCGCACTTCGGTCTGGGCCGACAGGGAAAAGAGCATGCCCCCGGTGAGCAGGGCCACGATGACCAGGACGATGGCCAGTTCAACCAGGGTGAAGCCGTGGGGGCGGCGCAGGTGGGGGTTCATGGGATGAACTGGGCCTTGAAGTTTTGCAACAGGATCAGCTGGCCGCCGCTGCCGAAGCCGGTGGTGAAACCCAGCCGGACGTTGCGCAGGGACTCGCTGTCCGAAAAATCGCTGATGGATATGGTATCCCTGATGGTGGGCGGCGAACAGGCGGCGGTATTGGGGGCGAAGGTGGTGCTGAGATCCGCCATGGCCACGTCCTCGACGAAACAGAGGGAATTGCTGGCGGGGAAGGCCCAGGCCTTCAGGTCGTAGGTGCCGGCTCCGGCGCCGCTGTCGTAGTTGCGGCTGATTTCCAGGCGGATGCGCACCAGCTGCCCGAGGGTGGCCAGGCCGCCGGGCGTGGCCAAGCCGCTGGTGAGGGCGGCCGGGTTGCGGGGGGAATCGCCGCTGCCGCTGCCGAAACCGTGCACGTTGTCGTCCCACAGGGGGGCGGCGACGCCGGCCCACCAGTTGTTCTCCCGGTAGCCCCAGTAGGTGAAGGCCAGGTGCCGGATGGTCAGGGGGTCCTGACGGCCGTAGGCGTGGTTGCTGTTGCTCTCGTTGTATCCCAGGTTCTGCACGAAATCGAATTCCAGGCCGAGCTTGGGCGGGGCGATGGGGCGCAGGGTGACGCCGGCGGGCGGCGTCGGCTCGCCGGAGTAGCCCAGGTGCTGGTCCGGTGCGCCGCACATGGAAGCGTCCGGGTTGCGCTCGGCATCGGCGATGGTGAAGGTAAAACCGTCACCCCGGTCCTGCACCCGGTATTCGAAAAAGGCCCGCAGGCCGCTGCCGAAGCGCACCACCTGGTTGAACCAGAGGCAGCCGTAACGCAGGTTGGGGGGGCTGCCGATGGGCACGTCGCTGGTGCCCAGGGTGGCGGTGCCGGCGCCGCTGTCCACGGCAAGGGTGGGGTTGCCGCTGGCAAGCTCGTTGCGGATGGCGGTGGCGGCGCCCAGGTCGTTGCTGAAATTGAGGGTGACGCTTTCCTTCAGGCACAGCACCACGTCGCCGGCCGCCTGGTTCTTGTCGTAGGCGGCCAGGGCCTGAGGCAGGGGGAACTGGCGGGCGGCCGCGTTGGTGGCCGTGGCGGCGGCGATGTTGGCGGCGGCCAGGAAACTGGCGGCAGAAGTGCTTTCCGCGGCGGTGCGGGGCCCCGTGGCGGCCCGTTCCCCGGTGAAAATGAGGGCGCCCCGGCAGGGCTTGCCCCGCACCGTGAGGCAGCCGTCGCTGCCGCAGTTGAGGTAGCGCAGCTGGTTGTCCCAGTGGCGGCGGAACTCCTCGTCGCCACTGCCGAGGCTGGTGCTGAAATCGAAGGCGGCCGGCAGGCGCTGCAGTCCGTCGCTCGAGGCGTCCCCGGCCGGCAGGCTGGGAGCCGCATCCAGCGCGGACTTCAGGCCTGCCATCAGGGTGTCGATGCGGCTCGGAAAATCGCTGCGCTGCTTGATGCGCTGGAAAATGTCCCGGGGGCTGAGCCACAGCAGCAGATCGTTGTTGGAGGTGCTGCCCGGGGTGCCCTGGCTCAGGCTGAGACTGGCGCCGCCGCCGAAACTGTAGTTGCCGTCCAGATAGTTGGCCGCATTGGGGCTGTCGCCGCCGGGGCAGGCGCCGCTGCCGCCGCTGCGGTGCTGGCCGCCCAGGGCGATGCCGGGGGCGAAGAGGACGGCGACGGCGCCGCCCTCGGCGTTCTCCGGCTCGGTCAGGATCTGGCTGCCGTCGCTGCTGCGCACGGCGAACTGGCCCTGGCTGTCCCAGTTGAGGGGCGTGCTCTTGGGGCTGTTCTTGAAGCGGCCGACGGCGTACCACAGGCATTCCCCGCCTTCATCCTGCAGCATCGGCAGGCCCAGGGTTTTCCACGGCAGGAGGCCGACCACGGTGGTGCCGGCGGTGCCGCAACTGGCTTCGGCCTCGCCGTCGTTGTTGGTGTCGGGGCACGGCAGCTGGCCGAAGACCTGGCCGCTGTTGCGCTGGTCGTAGGTGGCGGCGAAGCCGAGCAGGGCTTCCCGGGCCTGGGCCAGGGCCGCCATGGAGGCTTCCGCCCGGACCTGGGGATTACTGGAGACGGCGGTCAGGTGCCGGTAAAGGCCGTAGGCCCCGAGCACGAAGACGATGAGGAAGAACGCCAGCAGGGCGGCGCCGCGCTGACGGCAGGCGGGAGCAGGGTGGCGGGCCACGGCTCAGGGCGCCGCAGGGCGCCTGCCGGCGGGGGCGGGATGGACCCGCAGCACGCTGCCGTCGGGCAGCAGGCCGGCGGATTCGTTGCTGCCGCGGCGATGGGAGTCGCCGACGCCGAGGCTGGTGCTGCTGTCGTTGCCCAGGTCCTTCAGGGTGGCGCGGCCCGGGTGGCGGCCATCGGGCCGGACCTGCAGGCCGCTGATGTCCTCCCGGTCGTGCTGGACCATGCCGTTGATCCAGGCCGAACCCTTGCCGCTGGAGCGGCGCACGATGCCGTTGAGGGTCACCACCGGTTCTTCCGTGGCATGGCTGGTGTCCTGGATGTTGTACAGCCGCTGGCGCTCCAGGGCCTGGCGCCGTTCCGGCGTGAAGAAGAGGCGGCCCAGGGCTTCGTCGGCCAGGAGCGGCGAGGCGGCAGCGCCCAGGGCCAGGAGCAGGCCGGCGAGCCTGGCCAGGCGGGCGCCGGGGCGGGCGGCTTGGGGAGGGCGCAGGGAATGGGCGTTCATGGCAGGTTCCTCCCCGTCTCAGCGGGTTTGGGGGCCTCGCAGGGTGATCCAGTCCAGCAGGCACTGGGCCTTGAGGTTGGCGTGCAGGCCGGGGCTGTCGCCCGGAGGGCGGGGCTGACGGCTGACTTCGCAACTGCGCACCAGGACCTGGGCCTTGGCCGTGTTGCGCAGGTCGGCGAGGACGTTGAGCAGGTCCTCCTCATGCAGCAGCTGCAGTTGCAGGCGCATGGAACTGACCTGGAAGCTCCACGGCCCCTGGCCGTTGCCCAGGGGCTGCTGGGGCGAGAACTCGTACTGGATGTCCAGCAGGCGCCGGTTGTTGCGGATGTCCCGCAGCAGCTCGACCCAGTCCAGGCGCTGTTCCTCGCCGATGACGCCGCGGGCGGCCAGGTTGCTGAAGAGGGCGGCCTTGAGCTTGATCTCGCTTTCCTCTTCCCGTACCTGCTTCAGCTTGGCCTGGGCCTGGGCGTTGTGGGCCTGGGCCGTTGCCAGCAGGCGGCGGGCCTGTTGCTGCTGCTCCAGGGAAAAGAGCACCAGGACGGCGCCGCCGAGGCAGAAGAGGACGAAGATCACCAGGCTGAGGCGCAGCTTGCGCCAGTCGGCTGCGGTCAGTTTCATGGCGTCACCCGATGCACGATCTGCACGACGAAATGACGGGGCTCGGCGCTGGCCGGGGCATCGTCGCTACTGCTGCCGCCCTTGAGGGACTTGCCCGATTCCACGTCGAACGGTTGCTGCTGCACATTCACCTGCAGGCCGGGCTGCTGCCGCAGGGCCGCCAGGAAACGCTCGAAAATGGCCAGCACCTGGCGCGGATTGGCCTGGGGGCCGGTGGGAATGCTGCCCCGCACCAGGGCGCTCTCGTCCCCCTCGCCCGGCGCTGCCGCCGCGGCAGTGGCGTTGCCATTGCCTCCGGCGCTGGTGCCGCCCCTCTGCCAGGCGATGGTGTCCAGCTCCACCTGGGGCGTTGCTTCCAGGGCCCGGCTGAGCAGCAGGTAAAAGTCTCGCGGGGTGGTGGGCTGCCGTTCCATGGCCTGGTAGCGGTTGATGACCTGGCGCAGGGTGTCGTTGTCCACCGGCATGGGCGGGAAGGTCCGGGCCAGTTCCGCATAGCGCTGGGCCGCGCTGTCGGCCTGGGCCTGGATGGCGGCCCGCTCGCTGCCGAGGCGGCTGGCGTCGTACAGCTGCTTGCCGGCGAAAAGCAGGCAGGCGAGGAAGACCAGCAGCCCGCCGGAAGAGAGCAGGGCCTTGAGCTGCCACACCCGGTAGTCGTGGCGCAGGGGCGGCGGCGCGAACTGCTGGGCCGGCGTCTGGGCCGCCAGCAGGTGCAGGAACAGGGCCTCGCTGCGGCTGTCCTCCGGGGCATCGGCCAGGCCGATGAGGCGGGCGGCCTCGTCGTTGCCGACGATGCGGAAGGTGACGGCCGGGCTGTCGCTGCAGGCTTCCTGCACCGCCCGCACCGCCTGGGGATGGACCAGGGCCAGGGCCTGCAGGGACTGGCCCCGGGCCAGCAGGCGCTGGCTGGTCAGGTACTGGTGCATCTTGGCCGCCTCCGCCGCCATGGCGTGGCCGATGCCGTGGATGCTGGAGTCGTGCAGGGGCACCAGGCGCGAGAAGTGCAGTTCGCCCTTGTCGAAGAAGCTCTGGCGCAGGCTGTGATCCTGCACCGTCAGCATCAGGCAGGGGGCCGGGCCGGGCTGCAGCTTTTTCAGCAGTTGGGGGCCGAGCAGGGGCAGGGAGTAGATGCCCACCAGGGGCACGCCCAGGGACTGGACCAGGGCCGTCCACGGCATGATCTGGGCCGGGTTGGTGAAGCCGGCCAGCAGCAGGCGTTCGTCCTTGCGCCGGTTCTTCTCGAAGCCCAGGCGCTGGGCCATGTTCAGGTTGGTGCTGTAGAAATACTGGCCCAGCTTGCGCTGGATCACGGCTTCCCGGTCCTTGCCCTGGAGGAAGGGGATGGTGTCCAGCTGGAAGCCTTCGTCGGCCACGTTGATGAGGAGGTAGAAAAGGTCGTGGCGACGCTTTTCCAGGTACTGGCGGAAGGCCACCAGGCCCTCCTCCGAATGGGGGAAGCTGGCCTGGGCGTCCAGGCGGCCACCCTTCCAGGCATGGGCCGAGAGCTGGTGGGCGGAGAGGTAGAGGAGATGGCGCTGGGGCATGGCTCAGGTCTTGATCTTGCTGATGACGTCGTACACCGGCCCCAGGACGGCCAGCATGATCCAGCCCAGGACCGAGCCGAGGATCAGGGTCAGGGCCGGCTCGATCAGGGACTGGATCTTTTCCACCGACTCCTTCACGTCCCGGTTGAAGAAGTAGCTGACATTGCGCAGGGCGGTGTCGAGGGAGCCGGTGCTTTCCCCCACCCGCAGCATGCGGATCACCAGGGGCGGAAAGAGGCCGATGGTGTGAAAGGCGGTGGTGACGTTCTGGCCTTCGCCGATCAGCTGTTCCACCTTTTCCAGGCCCTGGCGGATGACCCGGTTGCCCACCACCTCTTCCGTGGTGCGGATCGACTCCAGGATGGGAATGCCCGAGGAATAGAGCAGGGCGAAGGTGTTGGCGAAGCGGGAGAGCACGATCTTCTTCAGGATCGGCCCGAACACCGGCAGCTTCAGCTTGAAGGCGTCGAAGCCGTGCCGCACCGCCGGATTGGTGTGCAACAGGTAGCTGAGCAGGGCGATGCCGAGGATGGGCAGGAGCAGGACCAGGTACCAGTAATTGACCAGCAGGTCGGAGACGAAGAAGAGGGCCCGGGTCTGGGCCGGCAGTTCCTGGCCCATATTGCGCACGAACTGCTTCAGCTGGGGCACCATGTACACCATGAGGAAGAAGGTGGCGCCCAGGACGATGGTGCCGACGAAGGCCGGGTACATCAGCAGCTTCTTGGTCTGGGAGGCGATCTCGTCCTCCCACTTGAGGGATTCGGTGAGGTTCTGCAGCACTTCGGAGAGCTGGCCGGTCAGTTCCCCGGCCCGCACCAGGCTGACGAAGACCTTGGTGAACACCCGGGGATGCAGGGCCATGGCCTGGGACAGGGTCTGGCCGCCCTCGATGGATTCCACCAGGCTGGCAATGACTTCGCGGAAGCGCGGATGTTCCAAGGAGTCCCGCAGGTCGGAGAGACCTTCGAGGATGGGCACGCCGGCCCGGTTCAGCTGTTCCAGGTGGAAGCAGAAGTTGATCAGCTCCCGGCGCGGCACCGAGCCGCCGAACATGTCCCAGCTGCTGACCGGGGTGCCGTTCACCAGGTCCATTTCCATGCGCTTGAGGCGCATCTCCAGGTCCACCAGATTGATGGCGTCGAGGCGCCCCTGGACCATGCGGCCATCCGCATCGACGGCCTTGTAGTTGAAGAGTCCCATGGCCGGACCCTACATCCGGTCGGTGAGGTCCACCACCCGGGATAGCTCCTCCAGGGAGGTGGAACCGTCCAGCACGCGGCGCAGGCCGTCGTCGGCCAGGGGGCGGAAGCCCTGGCGGGTGGCCTCGTTGCGGATGTCCCGGGCCGTGGCGCGGCGCGCCACCAGCTCGTCCATGGCCGGCGTCATGCGCAGCAGTTCCATGATGGCGATGCGGCCCCGGTAGCCCTGGAAGTCGCAGCGCTCGCAGCCGCAGGGGTGGTAGATCACCGGCCGCGGCCCTTCCGCCGGGATGCCGAGCAGGCGGGATTCGTGGGCCTCGGCCTGGTAGGGCGTCTTGCAGCCGGGGCAGAGACGGCGCACCAGGCGCTGGGCGACGATGCCGATGATGTTGCCGGCCATCAGGTCCGGCAGGATGCCGATGTCCAGCAGGCGGGGAATGGCGCCGATGGCCGAGTTGGTGTGCAGGGTGGAATACACCTGGTGGCCGGTCATGGCGGCGCGAAAGGCCATCTCGGCAGTGTCCGTGTCGCGGATTTCGCCCACCAGGATCACGTCCGGGTCCTGGCGCATCATGGAGCGGATGCCGTTGGCGAAGTCCAGCTTGGCCGATTCCGCCACCGAGGTCTGGCGCACCAGGGCCATGGGGTATTCCACCGGGTCTTCCAGGGTCATGATGTTCACGCCCTCGGAATTGATGTGGTTGAGCACCGAATAGAGGGTGGTGGTCTTGCCGCTGCCGGTGGGGCCGGTGACCAGGATGATGCCCTCGGGCCGGGCGATCATCAGCTTGAGCAGGTCCAGATGGTCCTCCGCCAGTCCCAGACCCTCCAGGGGCACGATGCCCTTCTGCCGGTCCAGGATGCGCAGCACCACGTTTTCGCCGTGGATGGTGGGCTGGGCCGCGACCCGGAAGTCCACCTGGCGGCCGCTCAGCACCAGGTTGATGCGGCCGTCCTGGGGCGCCCGGGTCTCGGCGATGTTCATGCCGCTCATGACCTTGATGCGCACCGCCATGGCCGGCCAGTAAGACTTATGCAGGGCCCGGATCTGCCGCAGCATGCCGTCGATGCGGTAGCGGATGCGCAGGAAGTTGGCCTCCGGCTCGAAGTGCACGTCGGAGGCGTCCCGCTTCACCGCGTCGGCCAGGATGGCGTCGATCAGCCGCACCACCGGCTGGCTGTATTCGTCGGAGGAGGACTGCAGGCTCTTCCAGTCGATCTCGCCGGTCTCGATCTCGTGCAGGATGCCGTCGATGGACAGCTCGTAGCCGTAGTACTGATCGATGGCCCGGTCGATTTCCGATTCGCCGGCCAGCAGGGTCTCGATCTCCAGTTCGGCGTTGAGCTGGCTGCGCACCTTGTCCAGGGCGACGATGTCGTTGATGTCCGCCAGGGCCAGGGTCAGGCGGTGGCTTTCCGCATCGAAGTCCAGGGGCAGGATGTGGTGGCGCTTGGCCAGTTCCCGCGGCACCAGTTTGAGGGCGGAGGGGTCGATGACGGCCCGGGAGAGGTCGATGGAGCGCTTGCCCAGGCTTTCCGAAAGGGCTTCCCGCAGGGTCGTTTCCGAGACGAAGCCGAGGGATACCAGCAGCTTGCCCACCGGCTGGTTGGACTTCATCTGCTCCAGCAGGGCGATGCGCAGCTGGTCTTCGGAGATGATCCCCTGGGCGATGAGAATCTGGCCCAGGGGGCGGCGCTGGGGGCTGGGGGCGTTCATGGCGCGGCCAACTCCTGCAGCCGGCGCCGGGCGCCTTCCTTGTCGAACATGGCGGAGCGGCCGGCGGCGGCGCCGAGGGCCGCCTGGTAGTACTGCTGGGCCGGCTTGACCTGGCGCAGGTGGTCCAGGCTCACCGCCAGATTGAAGAGATAGTCCGGGTTGTCGCCGTCGCTGGCCAGGGACTTGAAATAGGCCTGCTGGGCTTCGCTCCAGCGGCCCTGGCGGGCGTACACATTGCCCAGGGCGAAGTGGGCGTGGCCGGCCTCGGGCTGGGTCGCCAGCAGATTCTTCAGGCGGCTTTCCGCCGCCGCCGGATCGCCGTTGCCGAGGAGGGATACCAGGCCGGCCAGGGCCACCGGGTTTTTCGGGTCCGCCTCCAGGGCCTTCAGGTAGAGGGCTTCGGCCTTGGCCGTCTGGCCCTCGCGGCCGGCAATGCTGGCCATGCCGAGCAGGGCGTCGGTGTTGCGCGGGTCGGCCTGCAGCACCTTGTCGTAGTCCTGCACCGCGGCGGCGAAATCCTCCCGCTGCAGGGCGCCGTAGGCCCGTTCCAGCAGCGGGTTGGTGGCCGGCTTGCCGCGGCTGAGGCGGATGGGGCTGGGCTCCTCCGGCGGCAGCGCCGGCTGGCGTTCCTGGGGCATGGGGCGCTCCCGGGTAAGGGGGGCGGGCATTTCCGGCATGGGCTGGCTGGGAGGCGCTTCCACAGCCGCGACTGGCATGGGGGGCGCGACGATGGGCGTCGCCATTGGTGCCGGCGGCAGGGGTTGGGGCTGCACCGGTGTCGGCGCCGGGCGGGCGATCATGGGGTTCTGGCTGAGGCCCTGCAACTGGAACCAGAAATAGATGCCGATGCCGAGCAGGCCCACCGCCAGGGCGCCCAGGGCAAGCCACAGCTTGTTGCGGTTGGGCGGTGTGCCGTTGCCGGCGGCCAGCTTGGCGTTGAAGAGATTGCGGGCCGCCTGGCGCTCCGCTTCCATATCGGCTGCGGCGGCAGGGGCGACACTTGGCGTGGGCGGCGGGGCGGGCTGGTGGGAGGATTGGGGCGGCGGGGCGGCGGGGCTGGGCGCCGGGCTGGCGGCCACCGCCGCCAGGTCGGCATCCACCGTTGCCAGGTGGTCGTCCAGATTGGGCAGGGGCGACTGCCCCTGGCTGCCGGGCTGGGGGCTCACCGGCTCCAGGCTCAGTTCGCCGGGCGCCCCGGTGGCGGGGGCCGCGTTGCGCTTGGCCTCCTCCGCCTTCTTCAGGGCATCCATGAGCAGGCTCACGGCCGCGGCTCCATGCCGGAGGGCGCCATCTGCTGCTGGGGCCCCGGGTTGTTGGCGAAGAAGTCCTTGGTCGGCAGGGCGTCCCTCAGGTTGGCGTAGTCGCCGCCGATGCTGGCTTCGCGGATGATGACCGGGCGCAGGAAGATGACCAGTTCGGTCTTCTGCAGGGAGTCGTCCTTGGCCGAGAAGAGGCCGCCGGCCACGGGCAGGCGGGAGAGTCCGGGAACGCTGTCGGCCCGGTTCTGCAGCATCTCCTCCATGAGACCGCCCATGACGGCGATGTTGCCGTTTTCCACCCGCAGCACCGATTCCATCTCCCGGGTGCGGATCACCGGGACCTTGCTCTCGATGCTGTCGGCCAGGCCGTTGATGCCCTTCTTCAAGGCCGGATTGGGGTCGGGGATTTCATCCACCACCCGGGAGATGCTGGGGCGGATGTTGAGCAGCACCGTGTCGTCGCCGCTGATCTGGGCGGTGACGTTCATGACGAAGCCCACCGGCACCGAGTTGAGGGTGGTGGTGTAGGTGGTGACGGTGTTCACCTGGTTCTGGCTGGTGTCGGCCTTGATGGTGAAATAGACGTGGTTGTCCACCACCTTGATTACCGCCGTCTGGTTGTTGAGGACGCTGATCTTGGGGCTGGACAGCACCTTCACCGTGCCGAAGGTTTCCAGCAGGCGCAGGGCGCTGGTGAAGCCGCCACCGGAGGTGGAGTTCTTGTAGCCGATCTCGAAATTGCTGCCGCTGGCGATGATGCCGGCCACGGCACCGCCCAGGGTCTGGGTCAAGGTGAAGCCGGCGGCGCCGCCGGTGATGCGGCTCCAGTTGATGCCCTGCTGGTAGTTCTGGTCCAGCCGCACTTCGGCGATGGTGGCCTCGATCAGAACCTGGCGCCGGGCGCTGCCCATCACCTGGTCCACGTATTCCTGGATTTTCTCGTGCTGCCGGGAGGTGGCGCGCACCGTGACGATGCCCGTTTCCGGATGGGCCATGACCGAGGCGGCCTCCCGGAAGGTGGTGCGCCGCACCACCATGGCGCCGCTGTTCTGCAGGGTGGCCGGATTGGCGCTGCCCGCCAGGCTGGTGGTGGGGGCCGAGGTGCGGCTGCCGGCCGCCGGCGGCGTGCCGGTGCCGGTGGTGGTCTGGGTGGCGGCTACTTCGGTGACCGTTTCCGAGGAGCCTTCGGGCATGACCTTGTCGGTTTCCCGCAGGATGTCCTTGATGTTCTGGATCAGGTTGTCCCAGAAATGGTGCTGGGCCTTGTTCTCGATGCGGGTGACGGAACTGTTGCCGCTGCCGGCGGTGCCCGGGACCGTGGTGGTGCCGGTGGTGCTGGCGCCGGCGCCGGCGGTGGCGATCTGGGTGGTGACCGAGACGGTGCCGGCGGTGTCCCGGGTCATGTTCACGTAGTCGATCTTGTAATTGCGCAGGTAGGGCGTGTCCGGCATCACCGCCAGATTGGGGCCGTCCAGTTCGAAGCGCATGTCCACCTGCTTGGCCAGGCGGCTGAGGATCTGGGGCAGGGTCTGGTCGATGGCGTTGAGGGTCACCGTGCCGCTGATGCCCGGGTGGATATCCACGTTGAGCTTGGCGTCCCGGGCCAGGGCGAACAGCAACTCCTGCACCTTGACGTTGTTCACCACCACCGAATAGGTCTCGGTGCGGGGGGTAATCCGGGGTTTGGGCAAGGCCGCCGTCTGCATCACCGGTGCCGGAATGGCGCCGCTGACCACGGGCGCCGAGTCCGCCTGCAGGTGGGCCTTGCTGGGGTCCTTGGCAACGGGAGAGGCGCAGGCGCCGAGCAGCCCCAGGGATAGCGCTGCCAGCAGGGCGCGCACGGGGAAATGCTTGGGCAACGACGGGAGGCCGTCGGGGCGGGGGCCGTAATGGGCAGGCTTCATGGGGCGGGCCTTATCGGTTGTCTCGTTATGGGGCCGTTCTTATGTAACGCTATGTTTTAACGTTGATTATTTTTGAAGCTTCGATTCACTCTAGCATGTTTTTTTTGGTGGAAATTGGGCTTTCCTCACACTTTTTCGCCTGTTTTCCCTTTTTTTAACGTAGCCGCTGCACCTGCCGCGGGTAAGGGCGGGTGTTGCGGATGGCTTCGGGAAGGGCGGCCAGGGCCGTCACGGCGCTGTTGCGGTCCGGAAAGTCGCCGTAGGTCACGCCCCAGCGCGGTCCCTCCGCCGCAGTCCGGTAGTAGGCGCGCAGCGTCCCGGGGGGCAGGTCGCGGGCGGCCTGGGCCAGAAAGGCTTCCACTTCCCGGGTGGCGGACTCCCTCACCGCCAGCAGTTGCAGCACATAGTGGCGGTCGTCGGCCTGGGGCAGCCAGGCCTGGTGCGCCGCCAGGGCTTGTCGGGTGAGGCGGCCGGTGTTTGGCGGCAGGTCGGCGGGGAGCGGGGCGGCGGAGGTTGCCGCCGGTGTTTCCGCCGGTGCGGATTCGGCCCCCGGGGTTGCCGCTGTCTCCTGGGGCGCCGGCGTTGCCTCGGGGGCTGTGACAGCTTCCGGGGCGGCCGCTGATGGCGTGGTGGCGGGTGTCTGGGCCGTGGGTGCGGCGGCAGCCGCGGGCGGCGCCGCGTCGGCGGCGACGCTTTGCCTTCCAGCCCAGTAGGCACCGAGGGTGAGGGCGAGGCCCAGGGGCAGGGCCAGCAGCATGGGGCGCAGGGGACTTGCCTTGTTGGCGGCCGGCAGGGGGGCGAACTGGGCGTCCTTCACCGCGGCCTGGACCTGGGGCTGGTCCACCAGGTGGGTGTTGGCGGCGAAGGCGGCCAGCATGGCCTTGTCGGCCAGGATGTTGATGCGCCGGGTGAGTCCTTCCGAAGCCGCATCGATGTCCTGCAAGGCCCGCGGGCTGAAGATGTCGGGCCCGTGGTAGCCCGCTGCCCGCAGGCGGAACATCAGGTAGGGGCCGATGTCGGTGCGGCGCAGGGGCTCCAGGCCGAAGTTGTGGGTGATGCGTTCCTTCAGCTGGCGCAGGTCCGGCTGGGCCAGGCGCTCGTCCAGCTCCGGCTGGCCGAAGAGGACGATCTGCAGGAGCTTGTGGCGGGAGGATTCCAGGTTGGAGAGGAGGCGGATTTCCTCCAGGGTTTCCCCCGGCATGGCATGGGCCTCGTCGATCAGCACCACCACCCGGCGTCCGGCGGCATAGCTTTGCAGCAGGCGTTCCTGCAGGGCCTTGAGCAGCAGGGAGGGGCGTCCTTCGGGCAGCTCCAGCTGCAGCTCGGCGGCCAGGGCATGGAGAATCTCGTCCCGGGAATAGGAAGGGTTGGCCAGGTAGACCGTTTCCACCGTGGCCGGCAGCTTTTCCAGCAGCATGCGGCACAGCATGGTCTTGCCGCTGCCCACCTCGCCCGTCACCTTGACGATGCCCTCGTCGTTGCTGATGGCGTAGATCAGGGCTTCCAGGGTGGCGCCCCGGTTGCCCCCGGCAAAGAAGAAGTCGGTGTGCGGGGTGATGCGGAACGGAGCCTCCCGCAGGCCGTAGTGTTCAAGGTACATGGCGGTCCTCGTTTCCTTGGTCCTGGCTGGGCAGGCGCTCCAGGCTGTCCCGGCGGGCGTGCAGGGTGGTGCGGTTGATGCCGAGCAGGCGGGCTGCCTGGCTCAGGTTGCCCTGGGTGATCTGCAGGGCGGCCTCCACATAGGCTTTTTCCCAGCGGGCCAGGTGCTGGTCCAGGTCGAAACTGGCCGGGGCCTGCTGCAGGTGCTCCCGGGCGGCCCGGATGTCGGGTGTCACGGGCTGGTCGTGGCGGGGACCAGTATCGGGCTGGGGCAGGTCCAGTTCGCCGGCCAGCTGTTCAGTCGTCACCGTTTGGCCCGGATATTTGGCGGTGAGGCGGATGACGATGTTGCGCAGCTCCCGCACGTTGCCGGGGAAGGCATAGCCATCCCACAGGGCCCGGGCCGGCTCGTCCAGCCGGAAGGGCGGGAGGTGGCTCTGCTGGGCATAGCGCTGGCGGAAGTGCTCCAGGAGTTCCTGCCGGTCCCGGCCCATTTCCCGCAGGGGCGGGACCAGGATGCTGAATACGGAGAGGCGGTGGTAGAGGTCGGCCCGGAAGCGTCCCTCGCGCACCTCCCTTTTCAGGTCCCGGTTGGTGGCGGCGACGATGCGGGCGTTGCTGCGGCGGCTCTGGGTTTCGCCGACCCGCTGGAACTCGCCGTTTTCCAGGACCCGCAGCAGCTTGGGCTGCAGCTCCAGGGGCAATTCGCCGATTTCGTCGAGAAATAGGGTGCCGTCCGCCGCGTCCTCGAAATAGCCGCTGCGGGCGCCGGCGGCCCCGGTGAAGGCCCCCTTGGCGTGGCCGAACAGGGTGGGCTCCAGCAGGGTGGGCGAGATGGCGGCACAGTTGAGGGCCAGGTAGGGCTTGTCGCGGCGGCCGGTGGCCAGGTGCAGCTGATGGGCGACGATTTCCTTGCCGCTGCCCGATTCGCCTTCGATCAGCACCGGAAACGGGGAGTCGGCGTAGTGGTGGATCTGGGCCCGCAGCTTCTCCATGGGTTCGCTGTGGCCCAGGAGGGGCGAATCGGCCGGGGCCGCCTCGCGGAAAGTGAGGCTGTTCAGCAGGGCCTGACGCAGGAGGGCGGGGTCGGCCGGTTTGGCGATGAAGTCCACCGCTCCCAGGGTGCGGGCGTGGCGGCCGTGGGCTTCCCCGTCCTGGCCGGAAAGCACCAGGATGCGCATGGCCGGCGACAGGGCCAGCAGTTCGCCGATGAGGGCAAAGCCTTCATCCGGCTGGTGGGGCAGGGGAGGCAGTCCCAAATCCACCAGGGCTAGATCGGGTGGCTGGCGCAGTTGGCGCAGCAGGCTGGCGCAGTGGCTGCGGGAGGGGCTGGTGAGGACTTCGAACGAGGACGCCAGGGAATAGGCCAGCGTGTCGCTGATCAGGGGGTCGTCGTCCACGATCAGCAGCAGGGGGCGTGACGATGCCGCGGGGAAGGCGCTTTTATCGGGCATTTTCGTTCGCTCGAAATTGGTGGCAGCAAGGGGGCTTGCAGCGCTTTATGTGGCCAAAATACGCCACTTCCCCGGGAGTTTCGCTGGAATTTTTCACGGAGCCCCAGGGCCTATCTGCTAAAATCGCCCCCTTTGGTTTTTTCAGCAAGGATTTTCCGTGCCGACCGAGAGTCTGGTCGAAATACGCGGCCTCAACTTCGCCTACGATACCGATTCCGGCCCCCGCAAGGTGCTGGAAGGCATCGACATGAGCTTCCACAAGGGCAAGGTGGTGGCCATCATGGGCGGCAGTGGCTGCGGTAAAACCACCCTGTTGCGCCTGATCGGTGGCCAGCTGCGTCCCAGTGCGGGCGAGGTCAAGGTGGCCGGCCATGCGGTGCACCGCATGAATACCCGGGAACTCTATGCCCTGCGCCGCCGCATGGGCATGCTGTTCCAGTTCGGCGCCCTGTTCACCGACATGTCCGTGTTCGACAACGTGGCCTTCCAGATGCGGGAACATACCGATCTGCCGGAAGAGCTGATCCGCGACATGGTGCTGCTGAAACTGCAGGCCGTCGGCCTGCGCGGCGCCGCCGGGCTGATGCCGAACGAGCTTTCCGGCGGCATGGCCCGCCGGGTGGCCCTGGCCCGGGCGGTGGCCCTGGACCCCATGCTGATCATGTACGACGAGCCCTTCACCGGCCTCGACCCCATTTCCCTGGGCGTCATCGGTCAGCTGATCCGCAAGCTCAACGATGCTCTGGGAGCGACCTCCATCATGGTCACCCACGATATCCAGGAGTCCCTGCAGATCGTCGACTACATCTATTTCATGTCTGCCGGACGGGTCGTGGCCCAGGGCACGCCGGACGAGATCCGGGCCTCCCGGGACCCCTTCGTGCATCAGTTCGTTCATGCCGAGGCCGACGGCCCGGTGCCTTTCCATTACCCGGCGGTGTCCGTGGCCGATTCCCTGCTGGGAGGTGTGCGTGGCTGATTTGTTGCGTCGGCTGGGCGCCAGCCTGGTGGATCGTATCTGGCAGCTGGGTTTTGCCAGCCGCTTCTTCTGGGCCGTCCTGCGTTATTCCGGCCAGTGCCTGACCCGGCCCAACCTGACGGTCCGGGAAGTCTATTTCAGTGGCGTGCTGTCTCTGCTCATCATCACCGTTTCCGGCCTCTTCGTCGGCATGGTGCTGGGGCTGCAGGGCTATGAAACCCTGCAGCGCTTCGGTTCCTCCGAAGCTCTGGGCATCCTGGTGGCCCTGTCCCTGGTGCGGGAGCTGGGCCCCGTGGTGGCGGCCCTGCTGTTCGCCTCCCGGGCCGGTTCCTCCATCACGGCGGAAATCGGCCTGATGAAGGCCACCGAGCAGTTGAAGGCCATGGACATGATGGCCGTCAATCCCCTGGCCCGGGTGGTGGCGCCCCGTTTCTGGGGTGGCGTCATTTCCATGCCTTTCCTGGCGGCCCTGTTCTCGGCCATGGGGGTGTTCGGCGGTTGGCTGGTCGGCGTGGTGCTGATCGGCGTCGATGATGGCGCCTTCTGGTCCCAGATGCAGGCTTCCGTCGATTTCCGCGAGGACATCCTCAACGGCGTCATCAAGAGCGTGGTGTTCGGTGCCGCCGTGTCGTGGATTTCCGTATTTGAAGGCTATGACTCGGCGCCGACCGCCGAGGGGGTTTCTCGCGCGATCACGCGCACTGTGGTGACGTCGGCCCTGGTTATCCTGGCGCTGGATGTTGTTCTCACCTCGTTTATGTTCCGGGGGGCTTGATGAATCGTAAGGTGCTCGACCTGTGGGTCGGTGTTTTTGTCGCTATTGGTTTCCTGTCACTGTTGTTTTTGGCACTAAAAGTGGGGAATCTGTCCGGTTCCAACTTTGCCGAGACCTACGTCCTGCAGGCCAAGTTTGATAATATCGGGGGCCTGAAGGTCCGCGGTCCGGTGAAAAGTGCCGGTGTGGTGGTGGGTCGGGTGTCGGAAATCCATTTCGATCCCCAGACCTACGAAGCCGTGGTGACCATGACGGTGGATACCCGTTTTAAGTTTCCGAAGGATACTTTCGCTTCGATCCTGACTTCCGGCCTGCTTGGTGAGCAGTACATCGGGCTGGATGTAGGCGGGGACGAGAAAATGCTCTCCCCCGGCGACTCCATCTCCAAGACCCAGTCGGCGGTGGTGCTGGAGAAACTGATCAGCCAGTTCCTGTTCAACAAGGCATCCGAAGGACAGGACAAGAAGTAAGCCGGTTTTGCCATGGCTTCATTCCTCTGGCATGCTTGGCGCGACGCACAAATAACTAACTATCGATATTTCGAGGGACAAAAGTGGATAAAAAGGTAGCCAAGCGTTTCGGTATGTTCGCGTTAGCCACGGCTTTGCTGGCCGGACTCTCCGGCTGTGCCAGCACCGCCAACAACCCCAAGGATCCCCTGGAAGGTTTCAATCGGGCCATGTTCTCCTTCAATGACGGCCTGGACAAGGCCATCATCAAGCCGGTGGCCCAGGGCTACGACTACGTCCTGCCCCAGCCGGTGCAGACCGGGGTCGGCAACTTCTTCGGCAACATCGCCGACGTCTTCATCGCCGTGAACAACCTGCTGCAGGGCAAGCCCGCCGACGCCGCCTCCGATGCCGGCCGCTTCCTGCTGAATACCACCATCGGCGTCCTGGGCGTGTTCGATGTGGCCACGCCCGCCGGTCTGGAAAAGCACGACGAGGACTTCGGTCAGACCTTCGGCCGCTGGGGTGTGGGCGAAGGCGCCTACGTGGTGTGGCCGTTCATCGGCTCCCGCACCGTGCGTGATACCGCCGGTTACGTGGTGGATGTGGCTGTTGATCCGGTACGGAACGTGGATCACGTGCCGACCCGCAACAGCCTGGCCGTGCTGCGCCTGGTGGATACCCGCGCTTCCCTGCTGCCTGCGGAGAAGGTCATCGACGATGCCGCCCTGGACAAGTACACCTATATGCGCGATGCCTACCTGCAGCGCCGCAAGAGCCTGGTTTACGACGGCAACCCGCCCCGGGAAAAGCTTGAGGACTGAGTCTTCCCCCTCCTGACCATACCCCGCCGCCAGGCGGGGTATGTCTTTGTGCTCCCCCCTAAGTTAAAATCCGCTTCCCAATTAGAGAGATTGCGCCATGAAAGCCATTCGTGTCCTTTTCACCATTCTCAGCTTCGGTCTCCTGTCTGCTCCCGTCTTCGCCGACGACATGGCCCCCGATGTGCTGGTCAAGAAAGTGACCGATGAGGTGCTGGCCGTGGTCCGCGCCGACAAGGACCTGCAGAACGGCAACACCAAGAAGGCCATCGACCTGGTGGAAACCAAGGTGCTGCCTCACTTCAACTTTACTCGCATGACCGCCCTGGCCCTGGGCCGCGAGTGGTCCAAGACCAGCGCCGAGCAGAAGACCCGGCTGACCAACGAATTCCGCATCCTGCTGGTGCGTACCTATTCCAACGCCCTGACCGCCTACAAGGATCAGACCGTCGAGTACAAGCCCTTCAAGATGCAGGCCGGCGAAACCGACGTGACCGTGCGTACCCTGGTGCACCAGACCAACGGCAAGCATATCGGCCTGGACTACGCCCTGGACAAGCAGGCCGACGGCTGGAAGGTCTATGACGTGGTGGTGGCCGGCGTTTCCCTGGTGACCAACTACCGCGAATCCTTCACCCAGGAAATCCGCGCCAATGGCGTCGATGGCCTGATCAGCACCCTGGCTGCCAAGAACAAGGGCCTGGAAGCCGCTGCCGCCGGTAAGAAGTGATGATCTCCATTGAAGGTTCCACCCTGAGGGTGACTGCCCCCATGGTGATTGCCAATGCACGGGAACTCCTGGCCCAGGGCCAGGATGCCCTGGCCGCCACGCCCGGGCTAACCCGGGTCGATCTGTCCGCCGTGACCGAGGCCGATTCCTCGGCCCTGACCCTGCTCTTCGCCTGGCTGCGCCGTGCCCAGACCCAGGGGCGTCAGCTGGATATCGTTGCGCCTCCCGCCGGCCTGTTGAGCCTGGCGGAGCTGTACGGTATTTCCGACCTCCTGCCCCTGGCCTGAGCCTGTCGCCCGGAATCCCATGGGCACTGCTGTCCTCTTCGATCGTGTCGCCAAGCGCTTCGGCTCCCTGCAGGCCCTGGCCGGAGTCTCCCTGGAAATCGCCGAGGGCGAGTTCTTCGGCCTTCTGGGGCCCAACGGCGCCGGCAAGACCACGCTGATTTCCTGCCTTGCCGGCCTGGCCCGGCCTGATGCCGGCGGCGTCCGGGTGCTCGGCCGCGACGTGGTGGCCGACTATCGGGAGGCCCGGCGCCTGCTGGGCGTGGTGCCCCAGGAGCTGGTCTTCGACCCCTTCTTTTCCGTGCGCGAAACCCTGCGCATCCAGTCCGGCTATTTCGGCATCCGCAACAACGATGCCTGGATCGACGAGATTCTGGAAAACCTGGACCTCACCGCCAAGGCCGATACCAACATGCGCCGTCTCTCCGGCGGCATGAAGCGGCGCGTGCTGGTGGCCCAGGCCCTGGTGCACCGGCCGCCGGTGATCGTCCTTGACGAACCCACGGCCGGCGTCGATGTGGAACTGCGCCAGGGGCTGTGGGAATTCATCCGCCGCCTCAACGGCGAAGGCCACACCATCATCCTCACCACCCATTACCTGGAAGAGGCGGAAACCCTGTGCGGCCGCATCGGCATGCTCAAGCAGGGGCAGCTGGTGGCTCTGGATGAGACGGCCAGCCTGTTGCGCCAGTTTTCCGGCCACACCCTGACCCTGCGCCTGGGCCAGGGTGACCTGCCCGCAGCCCTGGTGCCGCGCCTGCTGTCCCGGGAGGGGGCCGTCTGCCGCCTGCGTCTGGCGGGCTTTGCCGAACTGGAACAGGTGCTGGCCGACCTGCGCCAGGCAGGTTGCGGCGTCGCCGACCTGAAGCTGGACGAGCCGGACCTCGAAGAAGTCTTCGTTCGCCTGATGCGCGGCGAAGTCAGCCGGGAGGCGGTGCAGCCATGATGCTGGGCTTTCGTACCCTGTTCTACAAGGAAGTGCTGCGTTTCTGGAAGGTCGGTTTCCAGACCGTGGCGGCACCGGTGCTGACGGCCCTGTTGTACCTGCTCATCTTCGCCCACGTGCTGGATGAAAACACCCGTATCCACGGCGTCACCTACACCGCTTTCCTGGTGCCCGGGCTGGTGATGATGTCGGTGCTGCAGAACGCCTTCGCCAATTCCTCCTCGTCCCTGATCCAATCCAAGGTCACCGGCAGCGTGGTATTCGTGCTGCTGCCGCCCATCGCCTACGGCGAGTTTTTCCTCGCCTACGTCCTGGCGGCCCTAGCCCGGGGCGTGGTGGTGGGGCTGGGGGTGCTGCTGATGACGCTGGCCTTCGCCCCCCTGCAACTGGCCCATCCCCTGTGGGCCCTGGCCTTTGCCGTACTCGGCGGCGCCATGCTGGGGGCCCTGGGCGTGATCGCCGGCATCTGGGCCGACAAGTTCGACCAGCTGGCGGCCTTCCAGAACTTCCTGATCATGCCGCTGACCATGCTCTCCGGCGTCTTCTACTCCATTCACAGCCTGCCGCCCTTCTGGCAGCAGGTGTCCCATTTCAACCCCGTGTTCTATATGATCGACGGTTTCCGCTACGGCTTCTTCGGCGTTTCCGACGCCGCTCCGCAACAAAGCCTGCTGGTGGTGTCCGTCTGCTTTGCCGCGCTCACCGCGCTGACCCTGGCCCTGCTCAAGCGGGGCTACAAATTGAGAGCCTGACCCATGGTAAGACCCGAAGACATCCAAACCTACATCCAGGAGGGATTGCCCTGCGACCACATCCGGATCGACGGGGACGGCCATCACTTTGAAGCGGTGATCGTCAGCGCCGAGTTCGCCGGCAAGAGCCGGGTGCAGCGCCAGCAACGGGTTTACCAGACCATCAAGGACCGGCTGGACAGCGGCGAAATCCACGCCCTCTCCTTCAAGACCTTCACCCCGGAAGAATGGGAGGCCCAGCGTGGATAAGCTCCTCATCCAGGGCGGCACGCCCCTGCGCGGCGAGGTGGCCATTTCCGGCGCCAAGAATGCGGCCCTGCCCATCCTCTGCGCCTCCCTGCTGTCGGCCGAGCCCCTGCGCCTGTCCAGCCTGCCCCACCTCAACGACGTCTCCACCATGCTCGGCCTGCTCGGCCAGATGGGCCTGGAAGTGACTCTGGACGGCGCCGACGGCGTGGTCCTGGACGCCAAGGGCCTCAACAACCCGGTGGCTCCCTACGACCTGGTCAAGACCATGCGCGCCTCCGTGCTGGTGTTGGGCCCTCTGGTGGCCCGCTGCGGCGAAGCCAAGGTGTCCCTGCCCGGCGGCTGTGCCATCGGTGCCCGGCCGGTGGACCAGCACATCAAGGGCCTGCAGGCCATGGGGGCCGAGGTCAAGGTGGAGCACGGCTACATCCATGCCAAGGCCAGCCGCCTCAAGGGCGCCCGCATCTGCACCGACATGGTCACCGTCACCGGCACCGAGAACCTGATGATGGCCGCCGTGCTGGCCGAGGGCGAGACCGTGATCGAGAACGCCGCCCGGGAACCGGAAGTGGTGGATCTGGCCAACTGCCTCATCTCCATGGGCGCCCGCATCTCCGGCGCCGGCAGCGACGTCATCCGCATCCAGGGCGTGGACAAGCTCCACGGTGCCACCCACCGCATCATGCCGGACCGCATCGAGACCGGCACCTACCTCTGTGCCGCCGCCGCCACCGGCGGCGAGGTGCGCCTGACCCGCACCTCCTCCGCCTATCTGGATGCGGTCATCGACAAGCTCATGGATGCCGGCTGCGACATCCAGACCGAGCGCGACGCCATCAGCCTCAAGGCCCCGGCCCGCCTCAAGGCCGTCAGCATCCGCACCGCCCCCTATCCCGCCTTCCCCACGGACATGCAGGCCCAGTTCATGGCCCTCAACACCGTGGCCGACGGCGCCGCCACCATCCGCGAGACCATTTTCGAGAACCGCTTCATGCATGCGGTGGAACTGGCCCGCCTGGGCGCCGCCATCGACATCAACGGCAACACCGCGGTGGTCAAGGGCGTGCCCCAGCTGGAAGGGGCCACGGTGATGGCCACCGACCTGCGAGCCTCCGCCTCCCTGGTCATCGCCGCCCTGGTGGCCAAGGGCGAGACCCTGATCGAGCGCATCTACCACCTGGACCGGGGCTACGAGCGCATCGAGGAGAAGCTTTCCAAGCTGGGAGCCAGCGTGCGCCGGGTGCGCTGAACCGCCGTTCCCCGACAAAAAAGCCCCGTTGTCGTGCATGCGACAACGGGGCTTTTTTTAACTGCATGAAAAACAAGGGATTTCGTTCAGGCATCAAGATTGCTGGATGGGGCTGTCCTCAATGGAGAAAGCCCATGCCCAACTACCTCAATATCGGCGACGTGATTTTCGCCCGGGAAACCATCCAGAACGACGGCGGCGTGCCCGAGCAGCCGGAAGATGCGGTCTTCGCCCGGCCGGGAAGCCGCGGCGTGGTGGTGCAGATCGGCGCCGCCGCGGCCGACATGCGCCAGGAAATCATCCTGGTGCGCTTCGAAGGCACGGACGGGGTGCTCGGTCCGCCCGTCGGCTGCCTGCCCGAGGAACTGACCCAGGACGAGGCCGAAGCTGCGGCCCTGGCCTGAGCCGGCGGAGGGCGGGGCGCGGCCCTAGCCCTTGTCGTCCGGTTCGAAGAAGACCCAGCGCACGTCCGGGAAGGATGCCTTGAGGGCGTCCTGCACCGCATTGATCTGGTCGATGAGGCCGCTGGCACTCTGCTGTTCGGCCATGCGGGCCTTCACCGCGACGAAGAGGTAGCTGCCCATCTGGAAGGAAATCAGGTTGTAGAGGGTTTCCACCTCCGGGCGCTGCCGCAGCCACAGCTCCATGGCCGCATGGGCGGCGGGCTCGGCGCTCTGGCCGATGAGCAGGGCCTTCACCTCCAGGCCGACGCCGATGGCCACCACCACCAGCAGGGCGCCGACGGCGATGCTGCCCCAGGCGTCGAAAGCCGGATTGCCGGTGGCGAGGGAAAGCAGGATGGCGCTCAGGGCCAGGGTCAGGCCGGCCAGGGCGGCGATGTCCTCGCCCATGACCACGATCAGCTCCGACTCCCGGCTGTCGCGGAAATAGCGCCAAAGCGGCATGTCGCCCGCCTTCTCGCGGATTTCGTGGATGCAGCCGCGCAGGGACCAGGCTTCCAGCAGCACGCCGACGCCCAGGACGATGATGGCGACCCAGGGATTTGCCAGGGGCTCCGGGTGGGACAGCTTGTGCACGCCCTCGTAGATGGAAAAGGCGCCGCCCAGGGAGAAGAGCATGATGGCCACCATGAAGGACCAGAAGTAGGTGGCTTTGCCGAAGCCCAAAGGGTGGTCCGGCGTCGGCTGCCGCCTGGCCTGCCTGATGCCCAGCAGCAACAGCAGCTGGTTGGCGCAGTCGGCGGCGGAGTGCACGGCTTCGGCCAGCATGGCGGAGGAGCCGGTGTAGGCGGCTGCCACGGCCTTGGAGGCGGCGATGCCGGCGTTGGCGGAAAGGGCGTAGATGATGGCGCTCATGGGCTGTCCGGAGGCGGGGGAAGGTCATGCTTTTACCATAAGCCCGGCCGCGGCCCAAGAAGCATGGTCCAAGGCGGGGCGGCGATACGGTAAAATGCCTTCTTTTGCCCCGGGAAAACGCCGTGAACGGCATTACCATCGCCCTCTCCAAGGGCCGCATCTTCGAAGAAACCCTGCCCCTGCTGGCGGCGGCCGGCATCGTGCCCGCCGAAAATCCCGAAACCTCCCGCAAGCTGATCATCGGCACCAACCGCCCCGACGTGCGGGTGGTGATCGTCCGCGCCACCGATGCGCCGACCTACGTCCAGCATGGTGCCGCCGACCTCGGCGTGGTCGGCAAGGACGTGCTGATCGAGCACGGCGGTGCCGGCCTGTACCAGCCCCTGGACCTGAAGATCGCCAAGTGCCGCATGAGCGTTGCCGTGCCCGCCGGCTTCGACTACGAGCATGCCGTGCGCCAGGGCGCCCGCCTGAAGATCGCCACCAAGTACACCAAGATTGCCCGGGAGCACTTTGCCAGCAAGGGCGTGCACGTGGACCTCATCAAGCTCTATGGCTCCATGGAACTGGCGCCCCTGGCCGGCCTGTCGGACGCCATCGTGGACCTGGTGTCCACCGGCGGCACCCTGAAGGCCAACAACCTGGTGGAGGTGGAACACATCATGGACATCTCCTCCCGTCTCATCGTCAACCAGGCTTCCCTGAAACTTAAGCGGGAAACCCTCGGTCCCATCCTGGACGCCTTTACCCAGGCCGTGGAGAAGAATGCATGAGCAGCGTGAACATCAAGCGCCTGAACAGCGCCGACGCCGATTTCCAGCAGCGCCTCGATGAACTGCTGGCCTTCGAGGGCGCCCAGGACGAGAACATCGAAAAGACCGTGGTCGGCATCCTGGCCGACGTCAAGGCCCGGGGCGACGCCGCGGTGGTGGAATACACCAACCGCTTCGACCGTCTCTCCGTTGCCGGCATGGCCGCCCTGGAACTGCCCCAGGCCGAGCTGCAGGCCGCCCTGGACGGCCTCCCCACCGAGCGCCGGGCCGCTCTGGAAGCGGCTGCCCAGCGCATCCGTACCTACCACGAGCGCCAGCTGGGTGCCGGCTTCACCTATACCGAAGCCGACGGCACCATGCTCGGCCAGATGGTGACGCCCCTGGACCGGGTCGGCCTCTACGTGCCCGGTGGCAAGGCCGCCTATCCCTCTTCGGTGCTGATGAACGCCCTGCCGGCCAAGGTGGCAGGGGTCAAGGAACTGATCATGGTGGTGCCCACCCCCGGCGGCGAACACAACGCCCTGGTGCTGGCAGCCGCCTGCCTGGCCGGTGTGGATCGCGTCTTCACCATCGGCGGCGCCCAGGCCGTGGCCGCCCTGGCCTACGGCACCGAGAGCGTGCCCCAGGTGGACAAGATCGTCGGTCCGGGCAATGCCTACGTGGCCTGCGCCAAGCGCCGGGTCTTCGGCATCGTCGGTATCGACATGGTGGCCGGCCCCTCCGAGATCCTGGTGCTGGCCGACGGCTCCACGGACCCGGACTGGGTGGCCATGGACCTTTTCTCCCAGGCCGAACACGACGAGCTGGCCCAGTCCATCCTGATCTGCCCCGACGCTGCCTACATCGAGAAGGTGCAGGCCAGCATCGACAAGCTGCTGCCCACCATGCCGCGCCGCGACGTGATCCGCACCTCCCTGGAAAACCGGGGTGCCCTGATCCTGGTGCGGGATCTGGAAGAAGCCGTGGCCATGGCCAACCGGGTGGCCCCCGAGCACCTGGAGCTGTCCCTGGCCGAGCCCGATGCCTGGGTGGAAAAAATTCACCACGCCGGCGCCATCTTCATCGGCCCCTACACCTCCGAGTCCCTGGGCGACTACTGCGCCGGCCCCAACCACGTGCTGCCCACCTCCGGCAGCGCCCGCTTCTCCTCGCCCCTGGGGGTTTACGACTTCCAGAAGCGCACCAGCCTGATCCGGGTGTCCCGGGCCGGAGCCCAGACCCTGGGCCGCATCGCCGCCACCCTGGCGGACGGGGAGGGCCTGCCGGCCCACGCCCAGTCGGCCCGCTACCGTCTCGATGCCTGAGGCCGGCGCACAGGAACAGCCCGGGGGCGGGGGAGGCAACTCTCCCGCCCCTGTCACGTGCAGGCAGCTGTTTCTCGGCTTTTCCTCCGTCGGCATTTCCGGCTTCGGCGGCGTCCTGCCCTTTGCCCGGCGCATGCTGGTGGAGGAACGGCGCTGGCTGACGGCGGAAGAGTTCAATTCCCTGCTGGGCCTGTGCCAGTTCCTGCCCGGGCCCAACGTGGCCAACCTCTCCATCGCCGTGGGCTCCCGCTACCAGGGCATCCGCGGCGCCATCGCCGCGGTGAGCGGCCTCTTCGGCGGCCCCCTGCTGATCGTGCTGCTGCTGGGCCTGCTCTATGACCGCTACGGCCAGCTGCCCCAGGTCCAGGGCCTGTTGCGGGGCGTGACGGCGGTGGGCTGCGGCCTGCTCTTCGGCACCGCCCTGCGCATGGGCCTGGCCTTGCAGGTGAAGCGCCTGTTCCTGCCTTTCACCCTGGCGGTGTTCGTCGCCGTGGCCCTGCTGCGCTGGCCCATGCCCATCGTCATGGTGGCCTTGCTGGCGCTTGCCGCCGGCGTCGCCTACGCCCACCTGAAACGCAAGGGGGCGCCGTGAGCCTGCTGGCCGACCTCTTCTTCCAGTTCGCCCTGCTCTTCTGCGTCGCCTTCGGCGGCGCCTCGGCCCTGCTGCCGGAAATGCACCGGGTGGTGGTGCTGGAAAAGCACTGGCTGGACGATGCCACCTTCACCCATCTCTACGCCATCGCCCAGGCCGCCCCCGGCCCCAACGGCCTGGTGGTGAGCCTGATCGGCTGGGAGGTGGCGGGCGTGCCCGGCGCCCTGGCCGCCTCCCTGGGCATGGTGCTGCCCACGGGCATCATGATCTACCTGCTGATGCAGCACTGGCACCGCTTCGCCGGTGCCCGCTGGCAGCAGTCGGTGCAGCTGGGGGTGGCACCCCTGGCGGTGGGCCTGGTCTTCGCCGCCGCCTTCCTCATCGGCCAGGCGGCCGGCCTCGGCTGGGGCGGGGTGCTGCTGGCCGGTTTGACGGCCGCCGCCCTGCTCAAGACCAAGTGGCACCCCTTGTGGCTGATCGGCCTGGGCGGTGTGGCGGGCTTGCTGGGCTGGGTGTGAGGCGGTCCGGGAGCGGTGGCTGGAGAGGCAATATATGCGCGCCTTCCGGCCATGCCGTGGCGGAGAGTGGCGTCCCTGCTGCCTCGTAGGGCAGGGGGAAAACAAAAGGCCCGTCCAGCTGGACGGGCCTTTGTCTTGGGGGCGCCGGCAACTTAGCCGAGGATTTCCTTGAGGGCTGCCACCAGGGCGCCGCACTGCTCGTCGGTGCCGATGGTGATGCGCAGGAACTGGTCGATGCGCGGGGCCTTGAAGTGGCGCACGATGATGCTGCGCTGGCGCAGGGCCTGGGCCAGCTCGGCGCCGTCCCGGCCCGGGTGGCGGGCGAAGACGAAGTTGGCGGCGGAGGGCAGGACCTGGAAGCCGAGCAGGGTGAGATCGCTCACCAGCTGTTCCCGGCTGGCGATCACCGCATTGCGGGTGCGGTCGAACCAGGCCCGGTCCTCCAGGGCGGCCACGGCGCCGGCGATGGCGATGCGGTCCAGGGGGTAGGAATTGAAACTGTTCTTGACCCGTTCCAGGGCCTCGATCAGGTCCGGGTGGCCCACCGCGTAGCCCACCCGCAGGCCCGCCAGGGAGCGGGACTTGGACAGGGTGTGCACCACCAGCAGGTTGGGGAAACGGTTCACCAGGGCAATCGCCGTCGGGATTGTGTCCTGGCCGCCGAAGTCCACGTAGGCCTCATCCACCACCACCACCGATTCTGTGTTGGCCGTCAGCAGGGCCTCGATCTCTCCCAGGGGCAGCAGGCGGCCGGTGGGGGCGTTGGGATTGGGGAAGATGATGCCGCCGTTGGCGCGGCGGTAGGCGGAAAGGTCGATGCCGTAATCCCCGTCCAGGGCCACGGTTTCGGCGCTAATGCCGTAGAGGCCGGCATAGACCGGATAGAAGCTGTAGCTGATGTCCGGGTAGAGCAGGGGGGCGTCATGTTGCAGCAGGGCCATGAAAACGTGGGCCAGTACCTCGTCGGAGCCGTTGCCGACAAAGACCTGCCGGGCGCCGATGCCGAATTCGCCGTAGAAGGCGGCCACCGCCTCCTTCAGCCGGTCGGCGCTGGGGTCCGGGTAGAGGCGCAGGCTGGCGCCGTCATGGCCGATCTCCGCCTGCATGGCGGCCACGGCCTTGGGGGAGGGCGGGTAGGGATTTTCGTTGGTGTTCAGCTTCACCAGATTGGGCAGCTTGGGCTGCTCCCCGGGAACGTAGGGGGTGAGGCGATTTACCAGGGGGCTCCAGAATTTGCTCATGGCCGGACGGATCAGGGAAAAGTGGATGGGGCGGGCGGCGCGAAAGGGCACGCCGCCACGGCTGGTGCAGGGCTGAAATGGTATCATGGCCGCTGTTTCCGACTTACCCATTCAACGGTGCTCCCATGCGGCAAGCCGAAGTTTCCCGAAATACCCTCGAAACCCAGATCACGGTCCGTCTCAATCTGGACGGCACCGGCTGTGCCAAGCTCAATTCCGGCATTCCCTTCCTCGACCACATGCTGGACCAGATTGCCCGCCACGGCCTGATCGATCTGGAGGTGGAGGCCAAGGGCGACCTGCACATCGACGGTCACCACACGGTGGAAGATATCGGCATCGCCATCGGCCAGGCCCTGACCCAGGCCCTGGGCGACAAGAAGGGCCTGACCCGCTACGGCCACGCCTATGTGCCCCTGGACGAAGCCCTGTCCCGCGTCGTGGTGGACCTTTCCGGCCGCCCCGGCCTGGAGTTCCATGTGGACTTCAAGCGGGCCATGCTCGGCACCCTGGATGCGGAACTGGTGCACGAATTCTTCCAGGGCCTGGTGAACCATGCCTTCATCACCCTGCACGTGGACAACCTGCGCGGCGAGAACGCCCACCACCAGTGCGAGACCGTGTTCAAGGCCTTCGCCCGCGCCCTGCGCATGGCGGTGAGCCCGGACCCGCGCACTGCCGGCGTCATTCCCTCCACCAAGGGAGCGCTGTAATGGGCAAGATCGCCGTCATCGACTACGGCATGGGCAACCTGCGCTCCGTCTGGCAGGCCCTGGAGCACGTGGCCGAAGGCAGGGAAGTGGTGGTCACCGCCGATCCGGCGGTGGTCGCCGCCGCCGAGCGGGTGGTCTTCCCCGGCCAGGGCGCCATGCCCGACTGCATGGCCGAGCTGGACGCCCGGGGCCTGCGCCCCGCCGTGCTGCAGGCCGCCAAGGACAAGCCCTTCCTCGGCATTTGCATCGGCCTGCAGATGCTCTTCGAGCACAGTGAAGAGGGCGACGTGCCCGGCCTGGGCGTTTTCGCCGGCCAGGTGCGCCGTTTCCCCGCCGACAAGATGGTGGCCGCCGACGGCAGCCGCCTCAAGGTGCCCCACATGGGCTGGAACCAGGTGCGCCACACCCGGCCCCATGCCCTGTGGGAAGGCATCGAGGACGGCGCCCGCTTCTACTTTGTACACAGCTACTACGTGACCCCGGAAGACCCGGCCGTGGTGGCGGGCACGGCCGACTACGGCATCCCCTTTACCTGTGCGGTGGCCCGGGATAATATTTTTGCGATCCAGTCCCACCCGGAAAAGAGCGCCCGCGACGGCCTCGCCCTGCTGCGCAACTTCATCCGCTGGCAGCCCTGACGGCCGCCGGCATCCCCTCCGACTTACTCTCTCTACGTATTCGCGATCATGCTGATCATTCCCGCGATTGACCTGAAGGACGGCCAGTGCGTCCGTCTCAAGCAAGGCCTGATGGAAGAGGCGACCGTCTTTTCCGAGTCCCCCGCCGAGCAGGCCCGCCACTGGCTGGACCAGGGCGCCCGCCGCCTGCACCTGGTGGACCTCAACGGCGCCTTTGCCGGCCAGCCGAAGAACCAGGGGGCCATCAAGGCCATCCTCAAGGAAGTGGGCGACGAGATCCCGGTGCAACTGGGCGGCGGCATTCGCGACCTGGACACCATCGAGCGCTGCCTCGATGCGGGCCTCACCTACGTCATCATCGGCACCGCCGCGGTGAAGAATCCTGGTTTCCTGCATGACGCCTGCGTCGCCTTCCCCGGCCACATCATCGTCGGCCTGGACGCCAAGGACGGCAAGGTGGCGGTGGACGGCTGGTCCAAGCTGACCGGCCACGACGTCATCGACCTGGCCAAGAAGTACGAGGACTACGGTGTCGAATCCATCATCTACACCGACATCGGCCGCGACGGCATGCTCTCCGGCATCAATATCGAAGCCACGGTGAAGCTGGCCCAGGCCCTGAAGATCCCCGTCATCGCCTCCGGCGGCCTCTCCAACCTGGACGACATCCGCAAGCTGTGCGAAGTGGAAGGCGAAGGCGTGGTCGGCACCATCGCCGGCCGGGCCATCTACGACGGCTCCCTGGACTTCAAGGTGGCCCAGGAAGCAGCAGACAAGGCCGGCAAGTAATGGCGCTGGCCAAACGCATCATCCCCTGCCTGGACGTGACCGCCGGTCGCGTCGTCAAAGGCACCAATTTCGTCGAACTGCGGGATGCCGGTGACCCGGTGGAAATCGCCCGCCGCTACGACGAGCAGGGCGCCGACGAGGTCACCTTCCTCGACATCACCGCCAGCTCCGACCAGCGCGACATCATCCTGCACATCATCGAGGCCTGCGCCTCCCAGGTGTTCATCCCCCTGACGGTGGGCGGTGGCGTGCGCAAGGTGGAGGACGTGCGCCGCCTGCTCAACGCCGGCGCCGACAAGGTCTCCATGAACACCGCCGCCGTGCAGAATCCGGACCTGGTGTCCGACGCCTCGGCCAAGGTGGGCTCCCAGTGCATCGTCGTCGCCATCGACGCCAAGCAGACGGCGCCGGGCCAGTGGTGCGTGTTCACCCACGGCGGCCGCAACAACACCGGCATCGACGTGGTGACCTGGGCCAAGGATGTGGCGGCCCGGGGCGCCGGCGAGATCCTGCTCACCTCCATGGACCGGGACGGCACCAAGAACGGCTTCGACCTGGCCCTGACCCGGGCGGTCTCCGATGCGGTGGCCATTCCCGTGATCGCCTCCGGCGGCGTCGGCAACCTGCAGCACCTGGCCGACGGCGTCACCCAGGGCGGTGCCGATGCGGTGCTGGCCGCCTCCATCTTCCACTTCGGCGAATACACGGTGCGCCAGGCCAAGGAATACATGCGCGACCGGGGCATCGAGGTGCGCCTCTAGGCAAACCATGAGCCACGATCTCGATCCCTCCCTGTCCTGGCTGGACGCCCTCAAGTTCGGCGCCGACGGCACCATTCCGGTGATCGCCCAGGACGCCGCCAGCGGCCGCGTCATCATGTTCGCCTACGCCAACCGGGAAACCCTGGCAGAAACCGCCCGTACCGGCCGCGCCACCTACTGGAGCCGTTCCCGCAACAAGGTCTGGCGCAAGGGCGAGGAATCGGGCCACTTCCAGCACGTCAAGGAAATGCGCGCCGACTGCGACGGCGATGTGGTCCTGCTCAGCGTCGAGCAGGAAGGCGGCATCGCCTGCCACACCGGCCGCGAAAGCTGTTTCTTCTACCGGCGGGAAGGCGATCGCTGGATTCCGGCCGACCCGGTTCTCAAAGACCCGAAGGAAATTTACGCAAAATGAGCACTCACGACATCCTGCATCGCCTCTCCGACACCCTGGCTTCCCGCCGCAACGCGGACCCGGAGACTTCCTACACCGCCCAGCTCTTTTCCAAGGGCCCGGACTCCATCCTGAAGAAGATCGGCGAGGAATGCGCCGAGCTGATCATGGCCGGCAAGGAAGGCAAGCGCCTCAACATCGTCTGGGAATCCACCGACGTCATCTACCACATCCTGGTGCTGCTGGCCTTCTACGGCCTGTCCATCGAGGACGTGTCCCAGGAAATGCGCCGTCGTGAGGGTATTTCCGGGATTGACGAAAAGGCTTCCCGCACGAAATGATGCGGCTCCCCGCGATTTTTCAAGCCATCCGGACCTGATATGGACAACTGCATTTTCTGCAAGATCGTGCGCGGCGAGATTCCCTCGCGCAAGGTGTACGAGGACGAGCACGTGTTCGCCTTCCACGACATCAATCCCTTGCGGCCGGTCCATGTGCTGGTGATTCCCAAGCGCCACATCGAATCCCTGGCCCATGCCAGCGAAGCCGATGCGCCGGTGCTGGGGCGCCTGCTGGCGGTGGCCAACAAAATTGCGGTCGATCAAGGCAGCCCCGAGGGCTTCCGCGTCATCATCAACACCGGCCGCATCGGCCAGCAGGAAGTACCGCACCTGCACGCCCACATCGTCGGGGGCGACGCTCCCGTGGGGCCGATGCTGAAACGAATTCAAGGAGACTGATATGGGTAGCTTTAGCATTTGGCACTGGCTCATCGTTCTGGTGATCGTCATGCTGGTTTTCGGCACCAAGAAACTGCGCAACATCGGCCAGGACCTGGGCGGTGCGGTGAAGGGCTTCAAGGACGGCATCAAGGAAGGCACCGCCGAAGGCGGCACCACGCCGCCCCAGCAGGTCGCCGGCGGCCAGACCATCGAGGGCGAGGTCAAGGAAAAGACCAAGTCCTGAACCGTCCCTCCGGCCGGGGATTGGCGGAGATCGTCTGTCTCCCCGGCCCCGGTTTCCTTTTTCCTGGTTGCCTGACCTATGTTTGATATCGGTTTTTCCGAGCTAATCGTCATCGCCGTGGTGGCGCTGATCGTCATCGGCCCCGAGCGCCTGCCCAAGGTGGCGCGCACGGCCGGCCATCTGCTTGGGCGTCTGCAGCGTTACGTGAATGACGTGAAGTCCGACATCAACCGGGAAATGCAGCTGGAAGAACTGAAGAAGCTGCAGACCCAGGTGCAGGATTCGGCCCGCAGTTTCGAAAATTCCATTCAGCAGGGGCTCTCCAGCACGGAGCAGTCCCTCAACAACGCCATCCAGCCGCCGGCCGAAACGGTGGCGGCCGCGGAAGTACCACCGCCCGCCGCCGCTGCGCCTGCCGCGGAAGCTGCCGCAGCCGCCCCGGCTGAGGCGCCGAAAGCCTGATTGCCCCATGAGTCTCGACAGCCAAGAGAGCGGCGCCGCCGAAGAATCCTTCCTCTCCCACCTGGTGGAGCTGCGGGACCGCCTGATCCGGGCCCTGCTGGCCGTGCTGGTGGTCTTCGTCTGCCTCTTCCCCTGGTCCCGGGAACTCTACACCCTGCTGGCCAACCCCCTGCTGGCCTCCCTGCCGGCTGGCGGCCAGATGATCGCCACCGACGTGGTGGGCGTGTTCCTGGTGCCGATGAAGATCACCCTGATGGTGGCCTTCCTCATCGCCCTGCCCTATGTGTTGTTCCAGGCCTGGGCCTTCGTCGCTCCCGGCCTCTATTCCCACGAGAAGCGGCTGGTGCTGCCCCTGGTCTTCGCCTCCGTGCTGCTCTTCTTCAGCGGCATGGCCTTCGCCTATTTCCTGGTGTTCCCCACGGTATTCGGCTTCATGGCCAAGGTGGCGCCGGAAGGGGTGGCCTGGATGACGGACATCGACAAGTACCTGTCCTTCGTCCTGTCCACCTTCGTCGCCTTCGGCGTCACCTTCGAGGTGCCGGTGATCGTCATCGTCCTGGTGCGCATCGGCCTGGTGGATATCGCCAAGCTGAAGGAATGGAGGCCCTACGTCATCGTCGGCGCCTTCATCATCGGCGCCGTGTTCACCCCGCCCGACGTGCTTTCCCAGATCATGCTGGCGGTGCCCCTGTGGCTGCTCTACGAACTGGGCATCATCCTGGCCAGCTTCATCGGCCGCCGGCCCCAGCCCGAGGTGGCGGCGCCGGCGCCCAGCGATCCGGCCCCCGCGGCCGCTCCTGCCGCCGACTGGCAGCCCATGAGCGCCGGCGAAATGGACCAGGCCCTGGGCCACAGCCAGGCGCCGGAACGGAAGCAGGACTGAACCGGCAGTTAGTGCCGGCAGCAATGAAAAAGGGCCCCGCGGGGCCCTTTGCTTTTGCGCTCCGCCCGGTCAGCCGCTGCCGCAGTGGTAGCGGCATTTCTCCGCCGGGCCGGCCACGGTGGGGGCCGAGGCCCGCACTTCCCCCTCCTCGAACCACCACAGGCTGCCCGGGGGCAGGGGCGTCCATACCTCGTCGTCGGTCAGGGGCTGGGTGGCGATCACCGCCACCCGGTCGTTGGGCGTGGTCACCTCGCTGAAGTCCACGGTCACGTCCTGGTCCGTCAGGTGGGCCTTGGCGAAGGGGGCCCGGCGCACGATGTAGGTAAGCTGGGTGGAGCAGTGGGCAAACAGCCAGTCGCCGTTGGAGAGCAGGAAATTGCATTCGCCGCGGCTGCCCAGGTCCACGCTCAGTTCGGTGAGGGCGGCGAAGAGTTCGGCGGTGGGCGGCGCCTGGTCGCCGAAGCGTCGGCGCAGGGCGGTCAGTAGCCAGCAGAAGGCCCGCTCGCTGTCCGTGTTGCCCACGGGCATGACGCTGCCGTCCAGGGGCGGGGCGAAGTCCAGCAGGTTGCCGTTGTGGGCGAAGATCCAGTAACGGCCCCACAGTTCGCGCATGAAGGGATGGGTGTTTTCCAGGGCTACCACGCCCTGGGTGGCCTTGCGGATGTGGGCGATGACGTTGCGCGAGCGGATCGGATATTGGCGCACCAGGGCCGCCACCGGCGAGTGGGCCGAGGGTTCCGGGTCGAGGAAGACCCGGGTGCCCTTGCCCTCGAAGAAGGCGATGCCCCAGCCGTCCGCGTGGACGTCGGTGAGGCCTCCCCGGGCCTGGAATCCGGTGAAGGAAAAGCAGATGTCCGTGGGGACATTGCAGTTCATGCCGAGCAACTGGCACATGGGACGTCTCCGGGAGGCGGGGCTTACTGGTCGGGGTCGCGCCGCATGGGCGGGCGCTTGCCGATCCTGACCTGGGGCTCCAGCAGGCTCTGGTTGCGGCGCAGCTTGAAGGGCACGCTGGCGCCGGGCTTGAGTTCGGCGATGAGGTCCAGCATCACCTGGGGATCCTTCACTTCCTTGCCGCCCACCGCCAGCAGGATGTCGCCGGGCTTGATACCGGCGCCGTCGGCCGGGCTGCCGCGCAGAACGCCGGCGATGAGGGCGCCGCTGGCGTCGGGCAGGCCGAAGGACTCGGCCAGCTCGGCGGTGATTTCCTGGGCCTCGACGCCGATCCAGCCCCGGGTCACGGTGCCGGTCTGGATGATCTGCTCCATGATGCTCTTGGCGGTGGAGACGGGGATGGCAAAGCCGATGCCGAGGGAGCCGCCGGAGCGGGAGTAGATGGCGGTGTTGATGCCGATCAGGTTGCCCTGGGCGTCCACCAGGGCGCCGCCGGAGTTGCCCGGGTTGATGGCGGCGTCGGTCTGGATGAAATTCTCGAAGGTGTTGATGCCCAGGTGGGAGCGGCCCAGGGCGGAGACGATGCCCATGGTCACGGTCTGGCCGACGCCGAAGGGGTTGCCGATGGCCAGCACCACGTCGCCGACCCGGATGCCGTCCATCTGGCCGAAGACGATGGCCGGCAGCTTGTCCGCATTGACCTTGAGCACCGCCAGGTCGGTCTCGGGGTCGCTGCCGATGACCTTGGCCTTGAGCTTGCGCCCGTCGTTGATCGCCACCTCGATGTCGTCGGCGGCCTCCACCACGTGGTAGTTGGTGAGGATGTAGCCTTCGGGGCTGACGATGACGCCGGAGCCCAGACCGGAGGAGCGCTGGGGCTCGTTGTCGAAGCGGTCGCCGAAGAAGTGCCGGAACACCGGGTCGTCGAAGAGGGGGTGGCGGCTGCTCTTCACTTCCTTGCTGGTGAAGATATAGACCACCGAGGGCAGGGAGCGGCGCACCGCCTCGCGGAAACCGCCGAGGCCGGCACCGCCGTCGCCGGCAGCCGGCGCGGCCTCCTGCAGGGCCACCACGCTGGCCCGATGGCCCAGCCATTCGGGTTTGAGGGTGCTGATGACGAACAGCACGGCGAGACTCACCGTTACCGTTTGTGCAAAAATCAACCAGGTCTTACGCATGAAGGAAAAAGGTCGCACCCATGAAACGTGAAGAATTGACGCGCTATCTCGATGAACTGCTGGAAGCGGGCCGGTTTCGGGATTATTGCCCAAACGGTTTGCAAGTGGAAGGCAAGGCCGAGATCGGCCGTCTGGTGGCTGGCGTCACCGCCAGCCAGGCCCTGCTCGATGCGGCCGTGGCCCAGGGCGCCGATGCCGTGCTGGTGCACCACGGCTGGTTCTGGAAGAACGAGGACGGGTGCCTCACCGGCTTTCGCAAGCGGCGCATGGCCACCCTCATGCAGCACGACCTCAACCTCATCGCTTACCACCTGCCCCTGGACGCCCATCCGGAACTGGGCAACAACGCCCAGCTGGCCCGGCTCTGTGGCTGGCAGCCGGAAGGCCGCTTCGGCGAGCAGGACATCGCCTGGTACGGCCGCCTGCCCGAGCCGCTCAGCGCCGGGGAACTGGCGGCCCGAACCGGCACCCTGCTGGGGCGCCCGGTGCAGCTGGTGGGCCCGCAAGACAAGCTGGTGAGTCGTCTCGGCTGGTGCTCCGGCGGCGCCCAGGGCTATTTCGAGCAGGCCGTGGCCCTGGGGCTGGATGCCTACATTTCCGGCGAGATTTCCGAGCAGAACACCCATCTGGCCCGGGAATGCGGCGTCCCCTACCTGGCCTGCGGCCACCACGCCACCGAGCGGGGCGGCGCCCGGGCCCTGGCGGCCCACCTGGCCGAGCGTTTCGGCCTGCACTGCCAGTTCATCGATATCGACAACCCGGTCTGACCGGAGAAAGCCTGCTGCCATGGATTACCTGTTCACTCCGCCGCCTGTCGTTGCCCTGGCCATTGCCGGCAGCCAGGCCCGCTTCCCGGTGCGCCGGGTCTATTGCGTCGGCCGCAACTACGCCGACCACGCCCGGGAAATGGGCGCCGATACCCGGGAGCCGCCGTTCTTCTTCAGCAAGCCGGCCGATGCCCTGGTGCCGGTGGCGGACGGCTCCGCCGCCACGGTGGCCTATCCGCCCGCCACCAACAACCTGCAGCACGAGGTGGAACTGGTGGTGGCCCTCGGCCCCCGCATCGCCGAGCTGGGTCAGCGGGGACTCAACGTCCCGGTGGCGGCGGCCCTGGAGGGCGTCTTCGGCTATGCCGTGGGCTTCGACCTGACCCGCCGCGACCAGCAGCAGAAGGCCAAGGAAAAGGCCCACCCGTGGGACATGGGCAAGGGCTTCGACCAGTCCGGCCCCATCGGCGCCATTGTCCCGGCCGCCCAGGCCGGACACCCCGCCAGTGGCGCCATCTGGCTGGAGGTCAATGGCGAGCGGCGCCAATCGGGCGATCTGGCCCAGATGAGCTGGAACGTGGCGGAGGTGGTGGCCAATCTTTCCACCTTCCTGCGTCTGGCCCCCGGCGACCTGATCTTCACCGGCACCCCGGCCGGCGTCTCCACCGTGGTGCGGGGCGATACCCTGGTGGGGGGCGTGGAGGGCATCGGCCGGCTGGCCGTGACCCTGGCCTGAGGCAGGCCTCCGGCAAGGGCTTCCCTCCAGCCTGGGCGCCGGGCTGGAAGCCGCGTCCCTAAAGGGGTTTGGCGCCCCCTACGCCGATGGTAATATGGCTTCCGTAATGGGTATCCCTACCCGTAACCCTCTACGGAAGCCGGCGACAGAAACGATGAGCCTGAAAACCAAAATGGCCCTGGCCATCACGGCACTGGTGGTGCTCCTGGTGGCGCTGGGCAGTGCGGTGCAATTGCATTTGGCCCAGGCCCAGTTGAAGCAGACCGTCGCCGACCAGCAGTTTTCCCTGGTGTCCCGGGTGGCCGAGGAAATCGATCAGCGCATCCAGCTCAACCAGGCCTCCCTGGCCCGCACCGCCGCCGCCATCACCCCGGCCATGCTGGGCCAGCCGGAAAAGCTGCAGGCCTTCCTCAACGACAAGTATTCCCTGCTGCTGCTCTTCGACGACCTCATCGTGGTCGGCCGGGACGGCCGCGTCATCGCCGATTCTCCGGTCATGCCCGAGCGCCGGGGCACCGACGTCTCCGCCTTTCCCCACGTCCGGGAGGCCCTGGAGGAGGGGCGGGCGGTGGTTTCCCGGCCCTTCTTGGGCCGCGTCACCCGCCTGCCCACCCTGGCCATGACGGCGCCGGTGCTGGACGGGGAAGGGCGGGTCATCGCCTCCCTCTCCGGCACCCTGCAGATTCTCAAGCCCCAGTTCCTCGGCGGCCTGGCCGGGCGCAAGGTGGGGCGCAGCGGCCACTTCGTCCTGGTCACCCGGGACCGCACCACCCTGGTCAGCCGCTTCCCCGAGCGGGTGCTGCAGCCCAACGCGGCGCCGGGGCAGAACCCGGTTTTCGACCGGGCCATCGCCGGTTTCGAGGGCAGCGACGAGGGCGCCACCAGCTACGGCCAGCGGGTGCTGATGAGCTTCAAGTCCGTGCCGTCCACGGACTGGGTGCTGGGCGCCCTGCTGCCGGTGGAGGAGGCCTACGCTCCCATCGAGACGGGCCGCTGGGGCACGGTCTATTACCTGCTGCTGACGGCCCTGGCGGTGGCGGTCCTGGCCTGGCTGGCCATGCGCCGGGTGCTGGCACCCCTTTCCCGCCTGCGCCAGCACGTGGTGGAGGTGCGCCAGGACCATGCGCGCAAGCTGGCCGACCCGGTCCTGGGCCAGGACGAAATCGGCGGCCTGGCGCGGGAGTTCTACCTGCTGCTGGACGAATTGGGCCAGGCCCGGGACGACCTGGGCAGCCGCATCGCCGAGATGGAATCCATCTTCGACGCCAGTCCGGTGGTCATCGGGGTGGTGCGGGACCGCTGCCTGATCCAGGCCAACCGGGCTTTCGAGCGGCTTTTCGGCGTCTCCCTGGAGACGGCCCTGGGACAGACCGTGGTGGGCTACTACCCGACACCGGAGGAATTCGCCGACTTCGGCCAGCAGCTCTATCCGGCCGTGGCCGACGGCCGCGTCGCCCACTTCCTGCGCCGCTTCCGGCGGGCCGACGGCACCCTCTTCTGGGCCAACTTCTACGCCCGCCAGATCGACGCCCAGCAGCCCCAGCGGGGCATCATCATCGTCATCGAGGATGTGGACCAGGCCCGGCACCAGGAAGAGGTGCTGCGGGAAAGCGAAGAGCGCTACCGCCAGATGTTCGAGAACAACACCTCGATCAAATTGCTGATCGATGCCGGCGACGGCGCCATCGTCGATGCCAATCCGGCGGCGGCCGACTTCTACGGCTATCCCCTGGACACCCTGCGCCGCATGAACATCGCCCAGCTCAACCAGCTCTCGGTGGAGGAGGTGCGGGCGGAAATGGCCCTGGCGGACCAGCAGCAGCGCCGCTATTTCAACTTCCGCCATCGCCTGGCCAGCGGCGAGGTGCGGGAGGTGGAGGTGCACAGCGGCCCGGTGCTGCTGCGGGGGCGCCGCCTGCTCTATTCCATCATCCACGACATCACCGCCCGCCGCCGGGCCGAGGAGCAGCTGCGCCTCTCCGCCAAGGTCTTCGAGGGGGCCAGCGAGGGCATCGTCATCTGCGACCGCAACAACCGCATCATGTCGGTGAACCGGGCCTTCGTCGAAATCACCGGCTACGCCGAGGCCGAGGTCCAGGGGCGGGACCCGCGGGTGCTCAATTCGGGTCGCCACGACGCCGCCTTCTTCGCCAACCTGTGGCACCACCTGAAGACGGCGGGCACCTGGCAGGGCGAAATCTGGAACCGGCGCAAGGGCGGCGAGGTGTATCCGGAGTGGCTTTCCATCACAACCGTGCGCGACGAGGCGGGGGAGGTGAGCAACTACGTGGCCGTGTTCGCCGATGTTTCGGAACGCAAGCGCAACGAGGAACACATCCGCTTCCTCGCCGAGCACGACTACCTCACCGGCCTGCCCAACCGCTCCCTGCTGCACGACCGCCTGCAGCAGGCCATTGCCCTGGCCGAGCGCAATAGTGAGTCCCTGGCCCTGATGTTCATCGACCTGGACCGCTTCAAGAACATCAACGATTCCCTCGGCCACCAGGTCGGTGACCAGCTGCTGCAGGAGGTGGGGCGGCGCATCCAGGCCTGCGTACGCAGCGCCGACACGGTCAGCCGGCCCGGCGGCGACGAGTTCATCATCCTCCTGCCGTCCATCGAGACGCCCCAGGATGCGGCCCGGGTGGCGGAAAAGCTGCTGGAGTCCCTCAACCGCCCCTACCAGCTGGGCGGGCACGAACTGGTGATTACCGCCAGCATCGGCATCGCCGTCTTCCCCGAGGACGGCCGGGATTTCCAGACCCTGGTGAAGAATGCCGATGCCGCCATGTACTACAGCAAGGAGGCGGGCCGGGACAGCTTCCACTTCTTCACCCCGGACATGAATGCCCGGGTCTTCGAGCGCCTGTCCCTGGAGAACAGCCTGCGCCGCGCCCTGGAGCGGCAGGAATTCCTGCTCTACTACCAGCCCCAGGTGGACATGCCCAGCGGCCGGGTGATCGGCTTCGAGGCCCTGATCCGCTGGCAGCATCCCCAGATGGGCCTGGTTTCCCCGGCCCGCTTCATTCCCGTGGCCGAGGATTCGGGCCTCATCGTGCCCATCGGCGAATGGGTGCTGGGGGAGGCCTGCCGGCAGAACCGGGCCTGGCAGGAGCAGGGCATGCCGGCGGTGCCGGTGGCGGTGAACATTTCCGCCCTGCAGTTCCGCCAGCCCCAGTTCGAGGCCTCGGTGGAGCGGGCCCTGGCGGAAAGCGGCCTGGAGCCGGCCTGGCTGGAGCTGGAGTTGACGGAGAGCATGATGCTGCACCAGGGCCAGGGCGCCACGGACCTGCTGGACCGGCTCAAGGCCCGGGGGGTGCGCCTCTCCATCGACGATTTCGGCACCGGCTATTCCTCCCTGGCCTATCTGAAGCGCCTGCCCCTGGACAAGCTGAAGATCGACCAGGCTTTCGTGCGGGATATCGCCAGCGACGCCGGGGGGGCGGCGATCACGGCCACCATCATCCAGATGGCCCACAACCTGGGGCTGTCGGTGATCGCCGAAGGGGTGGAGACGGAAGCCCAGCTGGAGTTTCTGCAGGCCCACGATTGCGCTTCGGCCCAGGGCTTCTACTTTGCCCGGCCCATGCCGGCGGCGGATATCCGGGCCTTCTGGGACGGCCGGCGCTAGCCGGTCCTACATCAGCTTTTCGGGCTGGACCGTGAGGTCCAGGGCGTCGGCACTGACCACCCGGTTGCGGCCCTGGCGTTTGGCCTGGTAGAGGGCGATGTCGGCGCCGCGCAGCAGGTCCTGGGCCCGGTCATTGCGCTGGGGCGTGTGGGTGGCGACGCCGACGCTGATGCTGAGATGGCTGGCGGCGTGGGAGTTGGCGTGGGGAATGCCCAGCCGGCTGATTTCCTGCTGCAGGCTGCTGGCCAGCTTGCAGGCGGCGCCGTGGCTGGCGCCCGGCAGCACCACCGCAAACTCCTCGCCGCCGTAGCGGGCGACGAAGTCACCGCCCCGCTGCAGGCAGCGGCGCAGGGTGTTGGCGACCACGGTGAGGCAGGTGTCGCCGGCCTGGTGGCCGTAGCAGTCGTTGTATTCCTTGAAGTAATCGATATCCAGCATGAGCACCGAAATGTCGCTGCCGTGGCGCTGGGCCCGCTGGAATTCCTCCTGGAAGCGGGCATCGAAGCTGCGCCGGTTGGCAACGCCGGTGAGGCCGTCGATGTTGGAGAGGGCCTGCAGCTGCTGGGCCTGTTCCCGCAACTGCTGTTCCCGCCTTACCGCCGCGGTGACGTCCTGGATCTGGATCAGGCAGTGGATATGGCCGGATTCCCGGGCCAGGGGGGCGATGGTGATGGCCTGCTCGATGGGGTGGGCGTCGTTGTGCAGATGATCCTGCAGGGGAAAGGGCCGCCGGTTCAGGGTCTGGGACAGGATGGCCGGCAACTGCTGCTGCAGGGCGGTCTGCACGGCGTGGGCGAGGCGGCTGTTGGCCAGGTGGGGGAATACTTCTTCCAGGCGGCGCCCCTGGATTTCCTGGGCGCTGACGCCGGAACGCTCCGCCAGCCAGCGGTTCCACAATTGCACCTTGCCCTCGGCGTCGATCAGGATCAGGCCTTCATTGACCGTGTGGGCCAGCTCCAGCAGGAGCGGTGCCGCCAGATGCGGATGTCCCATCAGCGTCCCCCCATGGCCTGGGCGATGTAGCTGTCCACCTCGGCCACCAGGTTGGCGATGGAATCGACGCTGAGGAGGAAGGCCACATAGCCCTGGATCTCGTGCTGTTCCAGGGTCAGGTCGATGTGCAGCAGGAGCACCGCTTCGTCGTTGCCCTGGATCTGGCCGCCCAGCACCTCGTCCGGGCTGCCCAGGTGATAGGTGGGCAGGGTGCTGTTGAGGGGGCGGCGGAAGAGGTTGGCCAGGGTGCCGACGCAGGCGTTGAGCAGGATGTTGCCGATCTCGCTCATGGCCTCCTGTTCCAGCTCGGTCAGCTCCTTCAGGGAGAGGCTGTCGCCCACCATGCGGCGGACGATTTCCAGGCCCTTTTCCTCGGGGAAGATGAGGAAGCCCTGGGCGTCGAAGGCGCCGGAGAATCGCTGGGCCACGGCGCAGATCTTGTCGCTGTGGCGGAAACTGAACTGCTGCATGGCCTCGTGCCGCGGGATCAGCTGCAGGGTCAGCACCGACAGCTTGACCTCCTCATTGACCATGCTGGCCAGGCTGGCTGCGGCCTGGCCGACGCCGATATTGAAGGCTTCCACCAGGGCGTCGCGCTGCAGCTCGTTCAGTTCCATGTCTCGGGTTTCGCTAGGGCAGGGAAGGAACCATTATAAATGGTCAGCCGCGGCCAGCCGCGACAATGGCTTCCGGGATGCGGTTGAGGGGCAGCACGGTGCGCGCCGCCCCCAGCTTGATGGCTTCCTTGGGCATGCCGAAGACGACACAGGTGGATTCGTCCTCCGCCACCGTGTCGGCCCCTGCATCCACCATTTCCTTGAGGCCCCGGGCGCCGTCGTCGCCCATGCCGGTCATGATGATGCCCAGGGCGTTGCGTCCGGCAAACTTGGCGCAGGAGCGGAACAGCACGTCTACCGAGGGGCGGTGGCGGTTCACCAGGGGGCCGTCCACCACTTCCACGGTGTACTGGGCGCCGCTGCGGGTCAGCATCATGTGCTTGCCGCCGGGGGCGATGAGGGCCCGGCCCGGGATCACCCGGTCGCCGTGCTTGGCTTCCCGCACCTCGATCTGGCACAGGCCGTTGAGGCGCTCGGCGAACATGGCGGTGAATTTCTCCGGCATGTGCTGGACGATGACGATGCCCGGGCAGACGGCCGGCAGCTTGGTCAGCACGGCTTCCAGGGCCTGGGTTCCGCCGGTGGAAGTGCCGATGGCGATGATCTTGTCGGTGGTCTTGACCATGGAGGCTCCGCTGCCCAGGCCGCCGGCGGAGATGACCGCGTCGGCGGACAACTTGGGGGCGATGTTGAGGCCCTTGGCCACATTGGCGATGCGCTCGGCGTGGGAGGAGGTGCCGCTGGCCGTGGAGGTGATGATCTTGCGCACATTGGCGCGGGAGGCGGCCTTGACGGCGCCGAGCAGGTCGGACGATGCGTCTTCGAGGAACTGCTTGAGGCCCATCTTGGGCTTGGTGATGATGCCCACCGCTCCCGCCGCCAGGGCGTTCATGGAGGCTTCGGCCCCCTTCTCCGCCAGGGAGGAGCAGATCACCACCGGCGTCGGCCGCTCGGCCATGATCTTCTTGAGGAAGGTGAGGCCGTCCATGCGAGGCATCTCGATGTCCAGGACGATCACGTCCGGCCATTCCCGCTTCATGTGCTCCATGGCGAAGAGGGGGTCGGAGGCGGCGCCCAGCACCTTGATGCTCGGGTCGGTTTCCAGCGTTTGCTTGACGACCTGCCGCACCACGGCGGAATCGTCCACGATCATGACTTTGATGAGGCTCATAGGCTTCCCTAGTTCTTATTGGTCCCGGCTTCGCGAAATACCAGCCAGGCGTCTCCACTCCAGATGTCGAAGACCAGCTTGCGATGGCCGGCGCCTCCGAGGTGTTCGGCAACGACGGCGATTTTTCGTTCCGCCAGAAGCCGGTGCGCAACCTCTATATTACGCTGACCTATTTGTATGCCGGCATGGTTTTCCCGGCCGGGGAACATATTGCCTCCCCCGAATATCTTGGCCCGGTAGTCCTGGGGGCGGGTGCCGGCCCGGCCGATGGCCCGGTCGAACAGGCCCATGGCCTCCGTGGCGTAGCGGCCGTCCAGCTCCTGGCCGGCCGCGGGCTGGCCCCGTTCCGGCAGGATGAAGTGGCACATGCCGCCGAGCTTCCTTTCCGGATGCCACAGGGCAATGGAAACGCAGGAACCGAGCAGGGTCCGGATGCGGGTGTGGCCGCCGGCGAAGTGGAAATCCCCCGGATTGAGGAACACCTCCTGGACGGAGTCGGCAGGCATCAGGGTTTTTCGTAGATGGTGGGCCGCAGACACTTCAGCCGGTCGGTGATGCCGTTGAGGCTTTCCGAGTGACCGACGATGAAGGTGCCGCCCGGCTTGAGGCGGGTGATGAGGTTCTCCACCACCTTGCGCTTGGTTTCCATGTCGAAATAGATCATGACGTTACGCAGGAAAATAACGTCGAAGGGCCCCAGGTCTGGCGCCGGCTTGGTCAGGTTGACCTGGAGGAAGCGCACCCGCTCCCGCAGCTCCTTGGCCACCAGCAGGGTTCCCTCCTGGGAGCGGACGCCCTTCAGGCAGTATTTCTTCAGGTACTGGGGCGGGATGCCCTCGGTCCGTTCCAGCGGGTAATGGCCGGCCTGGGCCTTGGCCAGGACCACGGTGGAGATGTCCGAGCCGACCACCTGCCAGGGCCGGTTGCCCAGGTGCTCGGCCAGGACCATGGCCAGGGTGTAGGGCTCTTCACCGCTGGAGCAGGCGGCGCTCCAGATGTTGAAGGGCACGCCGGGCTTGGCCTTGTGCGGCAGGATTTCCTGGGCCAGGTAGTCGAAGTGCTTGGGTTCGCGGAAGAAGTAGGTCTCGTTGGTGGTCAGCAGGTCCACCATGGTCTGCAACTCCCGGCTTTCCTGGGGCGAAGTGACCAGCTGGTAATACTGGGCGAAGGTGCTGAGGCCGTAGTGCTTGAGCCGGCGGGAAAGGCGCCCCACCAGGAGCACCTTTTTCGCGTCGGAAAGCTGAATGCCGGCGATCTGGTAGATCAGGTCCCGGAAGCGGCCGAACTCCTGATCGGAGATGCCCGAAGGGCCGTCCATCAGGCTGCGCTGGGTTCGGCTGCGGGAGTGCTGCCGCCCAGGTCCGCCAGGAAGGTCATTTCCTCCAGGGACAGGACCCGGTCCACATTGAGGATGATGACGAACTTGCCGGCCACCTTGCCCATGCCGAGGATGAAGTCGGCCCGGATCTTGGCGCCGAAGGCGGGCGGCGGTTCGATATCGGTGGCCGGGATTTCCAGCACCTCGTTCACGCAGTCCACCACCACGCCGATGTCCTGGCGGGTTTCGCTGCCTTCGGACATCTGCACCATCTCCACGATGACGATGCAGGTGCGGCGGCCGATGGCCGCCGGGGTGCCGCCGAAGCGGGCCACCAGGTCGATTACCGGCACCACGGCGCCGCGCAGGTTGATCACCCCGCGGATGAAGCCCGGCATCATGGGAATCTCGGTGAGGCTGCCGTACTCGATGATTTCCTTGATGTTGAGGATGCCCAGGGCGAAGATTTCCCCGCCCAGGGTGAAGGTCAGGTACTGGCGGGACTCATCGCCGGTCTTGGCCGGGGTCGATCCGGCCTGGGGAACGAGGTTGCCCATGGCTATGCCTCCTCAGAAGCGCTCGAAATCGTGTTCGTCAGGGGCGGCCGTGGCCACGGGGCGGACCGGCTGGCTCTTCACCGCGCTGCGGGCGGTCTGGGCCGGACGGGCGCTGTAGGCCACCGCGGTGCGGCCTTCCTCGACCCGGAAGAACTGCATCAGGCCCTGCAGCTGTTCGGCCTGGCCGCCCATTTCCTCGGCGGTCGCCGCCAGCTCTTCGGAGGCGGAGGCGTTCTGCTGGGTGGCCTGGTTCAGCTGGTTCATGGCCTGGTTGATCTGGGCGATGCCGCCGGACTGCTCTGCGGAGGCGGAGGCGATTTCCTGCACCAGGTCGGAGGTCTTGCGGATGGTGGGCACCATGTTGTCCAGCAGGCCGCCGGCCTTTTCCGCCAGCTTGACGGAGGAGTCGGCCAGTTCGCCGATCTCCTGGGCCGCCACCTGGGAGCGTTCGGCCAGCTTGCGCACTTCTGCGGCCACCACGGCGAAGCCCTTGCCGTGCTCGCCGGCCCGGGCGGCCTCGATGGCAGCGTTGAGGGCCAGCAGGTTGGTCTGGTAGGCGATGTCGTCGATGATGCCGATCTTGCCGGCGATCTGCTTCATGGCCACCACCGTGTCCTTCACCGCCGTGCCGCCTTCGTTGGCTTCATTGGCGGCCTTGGCGGCCATGTTGTCGGTGACCTTGGCGTTCTCAGTGTTCTGGTTGATGGAGGCGGTAGATTCTTCCAGGGTGGAGGTGATTTCTTCCACGGAAGCGGCCTGCTCGCTGGAGGACTGGGAGAGGGACTGGGCCGTGGCGGACACCTGCTCGGAAGCGGAGGAGAGGTTGTCGGCAGCGCCGCGCACTTCGCCGATGATCTGGGCCAGCTTGGCCACCATGGCCTGCATGGCGGCGAGCAGCTGGCCGGTTTCATCCTTGCTGGAGGCGTCGATGCGCACGGTCAGGTCGCCTTCGGAGAGCTTGTTGGCGACGCCCACGGCCTGGTTCAGCGGGGTGGTGATGCTGCGGGTGATGAAGACGCCGAGGACGATGGCCAGCAGGCCGGCAATGATGCCCACGGTGATGATCTGGTTGCGGGTGGCCACCACCAGTTCGTCGGCGGACTTGCCGGTAGCCTCCATGGACTTGGTTTCCAGCTCGATCAGCTTTTCCAGGGTCTTGATGTAGTCGTTGAAGGACTTGCGCATGTCGCCCAGCAGGAGGGCGGTGCCTTCTTCCCGGGCGCCGTCATTGGCCAGCTTGATGACCTTGACCAGGTGGTCCCGGTAGGGGCCGCGGGCGGCGTTGATTTCTGCCAGGACGGCCTTTTCCTCGTCATTCATGGGCATCTTGGAGATGGCGTCGAGCTCTTCGCTCATGCGCTTGCTCATGTCGGGCAGGCGGTCGGCCTCGCGCTTGATGTCATCGGCCTTGGTCAGCAACAGCATGTTGCGCACCACGCGGGCATTGGCATTGAGGATGTCGATGATCACGTTGGCCTTGACCACCTTGGGGAAGCGGTCCTTGACGATGACGTTGAGCTCGTCGTTGATGGCGTTGGCCTTGGTGACGGAGAGCACGGCCACCCCGGTGAGGAGCAGGACGAGGATGGCAAAGGCAATACCGAGACGGGTGCCGATACGCAAGTTGGCGATCATCTGATTCTCCTGAAATTATTAAACTTGGCTGATGCGGGGTGTATTGACGGACGACGGGGCGGCCAGGCTGCGCTCTTCCCTGCCGATGGCGATCTGGGCCAGGGCCTGGACGTCCAGGATCAGGGCCACGTCGCCGCTGCCCAGGATGGTGGAGCCGCCGATGCCGCGCAGGTGGCGGAACAGCTGGCCGAGGGGCTTGATGACGGTCTGGAATTCGCCCAGCAGGGTATCGACCACGATCCCCGCCTTCTGGCCGGCTGCCTTGACCACCACCACGTTCTCGCGCTTGGGCGGCTCGCCGGGAAGTTCGAAGAGATCCCGCAGGCGGATGAAGGGCAGCACCTCGCCCCGCAGGTTGAGATAGTTGCGCTCGCCGCTGCTGGTGGCGTGGGCCTGGAGCTCCAGGCATTCCACCACCATGTCCAGGGGGATGACGTAGGAGGCCCGGTCGGCCCCCACCAGGAAGCCGTCGATGATGGCCAGGGTCAGGGGCAGGCGGATGGAGAAGCGGGTGCCATGGCCTTCCTCGGAATGCACCTCGACCCGGCCCCGCAGGCCCTGGATGTTGCGCTTGACCACGTCCATGCCGACGCCGCGGCCGGAGAGGTTGGAGACCTTGTCCACCGTGGAGAAGCCGGGTTCGAAGATGAGGTTGGCGATTTCCTGGTCGGAAAGATGGACGCCGGCCTGGACCAGGCCCTTTTCCACGGCCTTCTTGAGAATCTTGTCCCGGTTGAGGCCGCCGCCGTCGTCGGCTACGTCGATGACGATGCTGCCCGAATCGTGGTAGGCGTTGAGGGAGAGCCGGCCCCGGGGCGACTTGCCCTTGGCCTGGCGTACCTCGGCGGACTCGATGCCGTGGTCCATGGCGTTGCGCACCAGGTGCATCAGGGGGTCGCCGATTTTTTCGACCACCGACTTGTCCAGTTCGGTCTCGCCGCCGGCAATGGTCAGCTCGATGTCCTTGCCCAGTTCCTTGGAAACGTCACGCACCACCCGCTGGAAGCGGTTGAAGGTTTCGCCGATCTGCACCATGCGCAGCTGCAGGGCGGAATCGCGGATCTGTTCCACCAGCCGGTTGAGCAGGGAGGTGGCTTCGTTGAGGTCAGACAGGCCGGCGCGGCTGGCCAGCAGGTTGGTGCTGGCCCCTGCAATCACCAGTTCGCCCACCAGGTCGATGAGGCGGTCCAGCTTGTCAGCCTGGATGCGGATCAGGCGCGCTTCGGCGGCCTTCTTCTCCGACACCTGTTTCTGCTTGATGACGGCGGCTTCCACCAGCTCGGGCTGCACCACCTTCTGTTCGATGAGGATTTCACCCAGGGGCGGGGGCGGCGAGGCCTCCTCGCCGCCTTCCTCCGGCGGCACCGCATGCTGCTGCTTGAGGCCGTCGTCCAGCTCGGCCTGGGTCAGGGCGCCGATCTTCACCAGGATCTCGCCCAGGCGCATGGTGTTTTCCGGCAGGGCCTGCAGCAGGGCGATGTAGTCCGCCAGCTTGCTGTTGGGCGGCAGGATGTGCAGGGTGCATTCGTCGCGCACGAAGTCGAAGACGGCCTCGATGGCGGCCTTGTCCGCGTCGCTCTTGAACTTGATCTCGAAACCCAGGTAGCAGGCTTCCGGGTCCATCTCCTCGGCGCTGGGCATGGCATCGGGAATGGTCTCGATGTGCACGATCTGGCCCAGGGTGGAGAGGTAGCGCAGGAAGGAAATGGGGTCCATGCCGTTGCGCAGGACGCCGGCGCCGAAGCGCAGGGAGATGTGCCAGAAATCCGTTTCCACCAGGCCGCCGCCGGAAGCCTGGACGTCGTCCACCTTCTCCACCGGGGGGCGGTTGGGCTGCACGCTGGCCGCCGGGGCCTCTTCCTTGGCATCGAGCCAGTCGCGCTGCAGGCGGGAGAGCAGGGAATCGCCCTCGGCCCGCAGGTCCTCGTCGGGTTCGGCGGCGCCGGCCTCCAGCACGGAGAGCAGGTTGCCGATGTGGTCGCAGCAGCCCAGGAGCACGGCCACCAGGTCGCTGCTGACCTTGATGTCGCCGTTGCGCAGCTTGTCCAGGGCGTTTTCCGCCACGTGGGTGAAGGCGACGATGAAGTTGCACTCGATGACGCCGGCGCCGCCCTTGATGGTGTGGGCCGGGCGGAACACGGCGTTGATCAGGTCGCTGTCTTCCGGATTGGCCTCCAGCTGCAGCAGGGCCTCCTCCATGGCGGCCAGCTGTTCCCGGCTCTCGGTGACGAATACGGTGGTCAGTTCGTCCATGATTCCTCCTCAGCCCTGTTCCCGGGCCGGGATGACCAGGGGGTCGCCGAAGAAGGCGGCCATGTTGAAGAAGTCCAGCAATTCCCGCACGGCGGGGCTATGGGCGACGATGCGGGCGGTCTTGTTCTGCAGCGCGGCTTCCCGCTTGGTCAGCAGGAGCAGCTGGAAGCCTGCGGTATCGACCTCGCCGACGTGGGACAGGTCGATTTCCAGGTCGCGGCACTGGCCCAGGGCTTCCATGAAGGCGGCCTTCTGGGTCAGGGCGTTGTAGATGGTCAGGTCATCCAGGATGGTGACGCGATGGGTGCCGGTGCTCACGAGTCCCCCTTAGAAGAGCTCCACCTGGGGCAGGTCCGGCTCGCCGCCGGGGGCGGACTGGTGCAGGGCCTGCTTGTGGGTGGTGCGTTGCTGTTTCATCACATAGCGGCTGTACAGCTGGTCCAGGTGCTCGGACAAAGGCTGGTACTGGAAATTGGGGTTTTCTGCCTGGCGCAGGCGTTCGGACAGGGTGGCGGCGTGCTGCTGCAGTCGGGACAGGGCTTCGATGGTGGTTTCGATCTGCTGCCGGGTGACGTCCTGGAACTGCACGCTGGCCACCGCATCCATGAACATGGCCGCCAGTTCCTGGCTGCTGCTCTGGACGGTGGCGATCACCGTGCTCTGGTGCTGCATGACCTGCTCGTAGCTATGGCCCAGGGTGGTGAGCTGGGTGGCGAACTGCTGCAGGGCGGCCCGCTCCCGGTCCAGGTTGGAGTGGGAGAGCTTGTCCTGGAATTGCTGTTCGATGGTGCTGGCGACGCCGACGATGCCCTGGTTGATCTGGGTCACCGCCGCCTCGGTTTCGCTGGAGAGCTTGCGCACCTCGTCGGCCACCACGGCAAAGCCGCGGCCCGCCTCGCCGGCCCGGGCCGCCTCGATGGCGGCGTTGAGGGCCAGCAGGTTGGTCTGGCTGGCGATGCCCTTGATCAGCTTGGTCAGGGATTCCAGGGAACGGGCCTCGGCCACCACCTGGGCCACCCGTTGCTGGTCGGTCTGGGCTTCCTGGATGCGGTTTTCGATGTAGAGGCCCATCTCGACGATGAGCTTCTGGTTGTCGGCGATGCGGCTTTCCGACTCGTTGACCATCTGGCTCGACTCGGTGGAACTGGTGCTGACGAACTCGTTGAGGTGGGTCACCACCCCGTCCACCGCCTGCAGTCGCTCCGTGATCTGGTAGGCCGCCTCTTCGGTGGCCTGGATGACGCTGTGCAGCTGGCCCTGCAGCACCTCGTTGAAGGCCGGCACGGCCGCCAGTTCTTCCGCCACCTCTTCGGCCACGGCCTGGTAGTTGGTGTTGGTGCTGGCGAAGACCTCCTGGTTGCGCGCCAGGCCGAACATCATGTCCCGGTAGAAGGCGATGGAAACCAGGCGTTGGGCCAGGTAGGCGACGACGACGATGATCACCGTGCCGATGGCGTCGCCCAGGGGCTGGGCAACGTCGAAGGAATTCAGGAAGTCGCTATGGAACCAGTCGTGCAGGAAGTAGACCATGAGGCCTGCTCCGATGGCGACGATGGCGAATACCAGGGAGGCCCGCCGTAGCAACAGTCCGAAGTCCATGGGCTTAGCGCAGTACCAGTTTGATGGTGTTGAGGAGCTGGTCGGCGGTGGCCGGCTTGACGATCCAGCCGGAGGCCCCTGCCGCCTTGGCTTCAGCCCGCTTTTCCTGCTGCGACTCGGTGGTCAGGAACAGGATGGGCATGAACTTGTAATTGGGCAGCTTGCGCACTTCGCGGATGAACTGGATGCCGTTCATGCCGGGCATGTTGAGGTCGGTGATGAGCAGGTCCACCTTCACCCCGGCCTGGAACTTCTTCATTCCCTCTTCCGCATTTCCAGCCTTTTCAACAGCATAGCCTGCCTTGGCGAGGATGTTGGAGATGGATAGCAGAATGGTTGCCGAATCGTCGACAAGGAAAATGGTTTTCATGGAGCAGCTTCCCTCAAGGCGTTTTTAGCTTCGAATAATGGGGGATAGGGGCGGCAGCGGTCAATTATTTCTGATTTATATCAGAGACAAGGCCCATCTGCCGCCCAGGGCTTGCGGATGCGCCCTGGCGGGCGATCCGGGGGGCGCCGGGCGGGGCTCAGCGGGGGCGTTTGTCGATGACCCGCTTGGCCTTGCCGACGGAACGTTCGATGCCGCCGACCTCGACGATGCGCACCTGGGTGGAAATGCCGATGTAGGACTTGATGTGGTGCTGCAGCTCGTGGGCCACGTATTCCTTCTCGGCGGCGGTGGCGATGCCGAACTCCGGCTTCATTTCCACGTTCACGGTGATGCTGTCCAGATGGCCGTCCCGCGCCACTTCCAGCAGGTAATGGCCGGACAGCTTGGCCTGTTTGAGGATCAATTCCTCGATCTGGCTGGGGAACACATTAACGCCACGAATAATCAGCATGTCATCGGAGCGGCCGGTGATCTTGCCGATGCGGCGGAAACTGCGGGAGGTGGGCGCCAGCAGGCGGGTCAGGTCCCGGGTGCGGTAGCGCACCACCGGCAGGGCCTCCTTGGAGAGGGAGGTGAATACCAGCTCGCCCTGGCTGCCCTCGGGCAGGACTTCGCCGGTGTTGGGGTCGATGATTTCCGGGTAGAAGTGGTCTTCCCAGATCACCGGGCCGTCCTTGGACTCGATGCACTCGTTGGCGACGCCGGGGCCCATGACTTCGGAAAGGCCGTAGATGTCCACCGCGTCGATGCCCAGCAGGTTCTCGATCTCCTGGCGCATGCCGTCGGTCCACGGCTCGGCGCCGTGGATGCCGATGCGCAGGGAGGTGCCCCGGGGATCCATGCCCTGGCGCTTGAACTCGTCGGCGATGTTGAGCATGTAGGAGGGCGTGCACATGATGATGCGCGGCGCGAAGTCGGCGATCAGCTGCACCTGCTTTTCCGTCTGCCCGCCGGACATGGGGATGACCGTGCAGCCCAGGGCCTCGGCCCCGTAGTGGGCGCCCAGGCCGCCGGTGAACAGGCCGTAGCCGTAGGCGACGTGGATGATGTCGCCGCGGCGGCCGCCGGCGGCGTAGATGGAGCGGGCCATGAGGTGGGCCCAGGTGTCGATGTCCTTCTGGGTGTAGCCGACCACGGTGGGCTTGCCGGTGGTGCCGCTGGAGGCGTGCACCCGCACCACCTCTTCCCGGGGCGTGGCGAACATCTTGAAGGGGTAGTTGTCCCGCAGGTCCTGCTTGGTGGTGAAGGGGAATTTGCGCAGGTCGTCCAGGCTGTGGAAGTCGTCCGGATGCACGCCCTGGGCGTCGAACTTGGCCCGGTAGTGGGGCACGTTGTCGTAGGCGTGCTTCAGGGTCCAGCGCAGACGTTCCACCTGCAGTGCGGTGATTTCGTCGCGGCTGGCATTTTCGATGGCGTCGAGGCCGATCTTTGCTGCCGTCATTTTTATATAGTCCTTGTCATGGCCCCCTCCTCCCTAACGGCTGGGGCAAGTCACGCATTTTCCGGGATTTTTCCCCCCCGCTCAATGCATTTGCCACGAAGGAGGAGGGGGCGCCCCGTCGGCGGCCTGCCTTCCCTTATATACTGCGGGCGCCATGACCGCTTCCGTTCCTGCTTCCACCGCTCCCCGCCTGGGGGAGGAAATCCGCCACATTGCCCGGCACGCCTGGCCGATCCTGGTGGCCCAGCTGGCCTCCATGGGCCTGATGCTGATCGACACGGCCCTGCTCGGCCACTACGGCGCCGCCGACCTGGCGGCGGTGGCCATCGGCGGCGGCATCTACATTGCCGTCATCATGGCCTGCGCCGGCGTGCTGCAGGCGGTGGCGCCGGTGGTGGCCCACCTGCACGGCGCCGGGCGCCACGGGGAAATCGCCGCCGCCCTGCAGCAGGCCTTCTGGGTGGCCCTGGTGCTGGCCGTGCCGGCCTGCCTGCTGATGCGCTTCCCCGACCCGCTGCTGGCCATGGCCACCATGGAGCCGGCGGTGGAGGCCAAGACCCGGGCCTACCTCGACCTGCTGGCCTGGGGCCTGCCCCTGGTGCTGCTGTACCGCACCCTGTTCGCCTTCGCCAATGCCCTCGGCCATTCCCGGCCCTTCATGCTGATCAGCCTGGCGACCACCGCCCTGCACCTGCCCCTCTCCTGGTGCCTGATCCAGGGGCGCTGGGGCGGCCCGCCCCTGGGGGTGGAGGGCACCGGCTGGTCCACCCTGATCATCGTCGGGGTCGGTTTTCTCTGCGGTTTCGCTTATCTGCGGCGCTCGGCCGCCCTGGCGCCCCTGGCCCTGCTGGGGCGCTGGCACCGGCCCCAGTGGGCGCGCTTGCGGGAGCTGCTGCGCCTGGGCCTGCCCATGGGCTTTTCCAACCTGGTGGAAATCAGCGCCTTCACCCTGATCGCCCTCTTCATCGCCCGGGAAGGTGCCACCGTGGTGGCGGGGCACCGCATCGTCGCCAACCTGGCGGCCCTGCTCTACATGCTGCCCCTGGCGGTGGCCATCGCCACCCTGGCCCGGGTCGGGCGGGCGGCCGGGGCCCGGGATCAGGCCGGCATGGAGCGGGCGGTCGGCGCCGGCATGGTCCTGGCCACCGGTCTGTCGCTGCTGTTTGGGGGCTTGCTGTGGTGGGGTGCCGGGCCCCTGGTGGGAGCCGCCACGGGGGATGGCCGGGTGGCCGCGGTAGCCGTCGGCCTGGTGGGTTATCTGGCGGCCTACCAGCTGTTCGACGCGATCCAGACGGTGGCGGGTTTTTCCTTGCGGGGCTGCAAGATCACCTTCCTGCCCATGCTGATCCATACCCTCTGCTTCTGGGGTGTCGGCCTGGGGGGCGGCTGGTGGCTGGCCTACGGCAGCCCGGCCATGGGCGTGGCCGGCTACTGGGCCGCATCCGCCGCCAGCCTGGTGCTGGCGGCGGTGCTGCTGGGCGGCCTGCTGTGGCGGGTGCTGGCGGCAACCCGGGAATAGGGCGCTTCGCCGCTCCTGCCTGAAAAGGCGCGTCCCGTCTCGTTGTCAGGCAAGGCACGGCTGGCAGCGGCGTCCTGCCTGCCTTCCAGGCGATGCCGCTATTGCGGCCGCTTGTCCACCACCCGCCGGGCCTTGCCGCCGACGGCCCGTTCGATGCTGCCCACCGCCTCCACCCGCACCCGGGTGGAAATGCCGATGTAGGACTTGATGTGATGCTGCAGCTCCCGCGCCGCCTGCTCGGAGACGTGGGTGCCCGCATTGGCGAACTCGGGCTTCAGTTCCACCCGGATGTCCAGCTTGTCCAGGTGGCCTTCGCGCCACACCTCCAGCTGGTAGTGGGGCGACAGCTCGGCCTGCTTGAGGACGAATTCCTCGATCTGGCTGGGGAAGACGTTGACGCCGCGGATGATCAGCATGTCGTCGGAACGGCCGGTGATCTTGCCGATGCGGCGGAAGCTGCGGGCCGTGGGCGGCAGCAGGGTGGTCAGGTCCCGGGTGCGGTAGCGCACCACCGGCATGCCTTCCTTGGTCAGGGAGGTGAACACCAGTTCGCCGTGGGCGCCGTCGGGCAGGACTTCGCCGGTATTGGGGTCGATGATCTCCGGGTAGAAGTGGTCTTCCCAGATGGTGGGGCCGTCCCGGGATTCGATGCATTCGCTGGCGACGCCGGGGCCCATCACTTCCGACAGGCCGTAGAGGTCCATGGCGGCGATGCCAAAGCGGCGCTCGATTTCCGCCCGCATGCTTTCGCCCCAGGGCTCGGCGCCGAAGAGGCCGATGCGCAGGCTGGAGCCGGCCAGGTCGAAGCCCTGGTGCTCGCATTCGTCGGCCAGGTTGAGGGCGTAGGAGGGCGTCACCACCAGCACCGTGGGCTTGAAGTCGGCGATGAGCTGCACCTGGCGCTCGGTCTGACCGCCGGAAACGGGCACCGCCGTGGCGCCCAGGCGCTCGACGCCGTAATGGACGCCGAGGCCGCCGGTGAACAGGCCGTAGCCGTGGGCCACATGGACGATGTCCTCCGGTCCGGCGCCGGCGGCGCGCAGGGCCCGGGCCATGATGTCGGCCCAGCGGTCGATGTCGCCGGCGGTGTAGCCGACCACGGTGGGCTTGCCGGTGGTGCCGCTGGAGGCGTGCACCCGCACGATGTCGCGCATGGGCACGGCGAAAAGGCCGTAGGGGTAGTTATCCCGCAGGTCCTGTTTGCCGGTGAAGGGGAACCTGGCCAGGTCCGCCAGGGTCTTCAGGTCGTCCGGATGGACGCCGTGGGCGTCGAACTTGGCCCGGGTATGGGGCACCTTCTCGTAGGCGTGGCGCAGGGTCTGTTGCAGGCGCTTGAGCTGCAGGGCGGCGATTTCGTCCCGGCTGGCGCGGGCGATGCGTTCCCCTTCCAGGGCGGCGGCGGACTCCCGGTGCATGGTTTTCTCCCCGACTTTTTGTCGTTGTAATAATGCTGTCCGGGATTCTGGGGGCGGCGGGGCGGGGGGCGCTTAATCTGGATCAAATGGAGGCGCTGCAGGCCCGGGATTTGTATCCATAATTATGAATGCAAAACAGCGGGGCGCCTTTTTTCTTGTGTTAATATTGGCGGACTAACAATAAGATAGCGCTCCGCTGCTGTAATCCGTTGCATAAAGAATCCGGCCTCCCCATGCCACTTTCCCCTGCCCCTGTTGCCCGCCAGCGCCTGCACGTCCGCAGCATCCAGTTGTATGGCTTCAAGCGCGAGGATGGTCTGTGGGACGTGGAGGCGCGTCTGACCGACGTCAAGGATCATGATTACCCCCTTTCCTCCGGGCTGCGGCCAGCAGGAGAACCGGTGCACGATATGTGGGTACGGGTCACCATTGATCGGGAATTCAACATTCTCGCGGCGGAGACCCGGACGGACGGCATGCCCTATGTGGGACAATGCGACCGTATCAACGCGGATTACAACAGGCTGGTAGGCTTGAATCTGTTTCACGGCTTCCGCAGGGCGGTCAAGGAGCGTTTTGGCGATGTCAAAGGCTGCTCCCATCTGACCGAGCTGGTCATGGTGCTGCCGACGGCGGCGATCCAGACCTTTGCCAGTGAAATGAAAGACAACGAGGACCATGGTCACAAGCCTTATCAGCTTGACCGCTGCCATGCCCTCGAATCCACTTCGGAAGCGGTCCAGCGCTATTACCCGCGCTGGTACCGTGACCAGAAAATGGGGTAGGGGAGACACTCCTGCCTTTTGCTCGCAACTTCAACCAAGCAAGGAAAGCGCATGAAAATTCATGAATATCAGGGTAAGGAGATCCTGAGAAAGTTCGGCGTGACGACGCCGCGCGGCAAGCCTGCCTTCTCCGTCGACGAAGCTGTCAAGGTCGCCGAGGAACTGGGCGGCAAGGTGTGGGTCGTGAAGGCCCAGATTCACGCTGGTGGCCGCGGCAAGGGCGGTGGCGTGAAGGTTGCCAAGTCCCTGGATGAAGTGCGCCAATACGCCACCCAGATTCTGGGCATGCAACTGGTGACCCACCAGACCGGCCCGGAAGGCCAGAAGGTCCGCCGCCTGCTGATTGAAGAAGGCGCCGACATCAAGAAGGAATACTACCTGGCTGTCCTGACCGACCGCGCTACCCAGAAGGTCGCCGTCATGGCCTCCTCCGAAGGCGGCATGGACATCGAGGAAGTGGCCCACGCCACCCCCGAGAAGATCCTCAAGGAATTCGTTGATCCCCTGGTCGGCATCACCGACCAGCAGACCCTGAACCTGGCCCAGGGCATCGGCGTTCCCGCCGACTCCGTGGCCAAGGCCCAGGCCGAGATCAAGAAGCTGTACCAGTGCTACATGGAAACCGATGCCTCCCTGGCGGAAATCAACCCGCTGATCCTGGAAGGCAACGGCAACATCAAGGCTCTGGACGCCAAGTTCAACTTCGACTCCAACGCCCTCTTCCGTCATCCCGAAATCGTTGAATACCGCGATTTGGATGAAGAAGACGCCGACGAAATCGAAGCCTCCAAGTTCGACCTGGCCTACATCTCCCTGGACGGCAACATCGGCTGTCTGGTGAACGGTGCCGGTCTGGCCATGGCCACCATGGACACCATCAAGCTGTTCGGCGCCGAGCCGGCCAACTTCCTGGACGTGGGCGGCGGTGCCACCACCGAGAAGGTCACCGAAGCCTTCAAGATCATGCTCAAGAACCCCAAGGTCAAGGGCATCCTGGTCAACATCTTCGGCGGCATCATGAAGTGCGACACCATCGCCACCGGCGTGGTGACCGCGGCCAAGGAAGTGAACCTGTCCGTGCCGCTGGTGGTCCGCATGAAGGGCACCAACGAGGACCTGGGCAAGCAGATCCTGAAGGATTCCGGTCTGCCGATCATTTCCGCCGATACCATGGCCGAAGCGGCCCAGAAGATCGTCGACGCGGTCAAGTAAGGAGTTATTGAATGTCCATCCTGATCAACAAAGACACCAAGGTCATCACCCAGGGCATCACCGGTAAGACCGGCCAGTTCCATACGGAAAAGTGCCAGGAATACGCCAACGGCAAGAACTGCTTCGTTGCCGGCGTGAATCCCAAGAAGGCTGGCGAGAAGATTTTCGACATCCCCATCTACGCCACCGTCAAGGAAGCTGCCAAGGACACCGGCGCCACCGTTTCCGTCATCTACGTGCCGCCCGCCGGCGCTGCTGCCGCCATCTGGGAAGCTGTTGAAGCCGACCTGGACCTGGCCATCTGCATCACCGAAGGCATCCCCGTGCGGGACATGCTGGAAGTGCGCAACAAGATGAAGGAAAAGGAAGCCAAGGGCGGCAAGAAGACCCTGCTGCTGGGCCCCAACTGCCCCGGCCTGATCACCCCCGATGAAATCAAGATCGGCATCATGCCCGGTCACATCCACAAGAAGGGGCGCATCGGCGTGGTTTCCCGCTCCGGCACCCTGACCTACGAAGCCGTTGCCCAGCTGACCGAAATCGGTCTGGGCCAGTCTTCCGCCGTGGGTATCGGTGGCGACCCCATCAACGGTCTGAAGCACATCGACGTCATGAAGATGTTCAATGACGATCCGGATACCGACGCCGTCATCATGATCGGCGAAATCGGCGGTCCCGATGAAGCCGAAGCCGCCATGTGGTGCAAGGCCAACATGAAGAAGCCCATCGTCGGCTTCATCGCCGGTGTGACTGCCCCCGCGGGCAAGCGCATGGGCCATGCTGGCGCCCTGATTTCCGGTGGTGCCGACACCGCTGACGCCAAGCTCGCCATCATGGAAGAGTGCGGCTTCACCGTGACCCGCAACCCCTCCGAAATGGGCCGTCTGCTCAAGGGCCTGCTGAAGTAAGCAGCGTTCCCGGCGCAACGCCAAGGCGGGCCTTCTGGCCCGCCTTTTTCTTTTGGGCGTGCCCTGGGAGGCAGGCGGGGCGCCGCTGTTGGCGATGCCATGCCGGAAAGGGCCGTCCTTCCTGCCTGAGCGGCCCCATGCTCTGTCATCACAGACCCCGCCTGTCCGGGAAATGCCGGGCCAGGGCCCGGCCACGGTACAATCCGGCCCCATGGAACTCGACCTCACTTCTCCCGTTTTCTGGCTGGCGGTGGCCCAGATCATCGCCATCGACGTGGTGCTCTCCGGCGACAACGCCGTGGTCATCGCCCTGGCCTGTCGCAACCTTTCCCCCGAGCAGCGCAAGAAAGGCATCTTCTGGGGCGTCGCCGGCGCCGTCAGCCTGCGCGTGGTGCTGACCACCTTCGCCGCCCTGGTGATGAACCTGCCCTGGCTCAAGCTGGTGGGCGGCCTGCTGCTGCTGTGGATCGGCATCAAGCTGCTGCTGCCGGAGGACGACGACGGCCACGACATCAATGCCGCCGATCACCTGTGGGGCGCGGTGAAGACCATCATCGTCGCCGACTTCGTCATGAGCCTGGACAACGTCATCGGCGTTGCCGGCGCCTCCCACGGCAGCCTGTTCCTGCTGCTCTTCGGCCTGGCCGTGAGCATTCCCCTGATCGTCTGGTCCAGCCAGCTGATCCTCAAGCTGATGGAGCGCTGGCCGGTGGTGGTGACCCTGGGCGCCGCCCTGCTCGGCTTCGTCGCCGGCGAAATGATCGCCGCCGATCCCGGCCTGGCCCCCTGGCTGACCGGCACGCCGGCCTGGCTGCCCAAGGCCGTCGGCCTCCTCGCCGCCGTGCTGGTGGTGCTGGCCGGCAAGGTGCTGCAGGCCCGGCGCCCGGCCCCCGTCGATATTACCGTGGAGTAAGAATGGCCCTGTATCTGAGCGAAGCCGACGTCCAGTCGGTGCTGACCATGCCCATGGCCCTGGAGGCCGTGGAAACCGCCCACCGCGAACTGTCCCGGGAGGGCGCCCTGGCCGCCCAGGATACGCCCCGGGCCCGCACCCGCCTGCCCCAGACGGCCCTGCACCTGCTGCACGGCGGCCTGCCCGGGCTGGGCATCCTGGGCTACAAGGCCTATACCAGCAACCGCAGCGGCAACCGCTTCAACGTCTTTCTCTTTGACGCCGCCAGCGGTGTGCTGCAGGCCGTGGTGGCCGCCGATTACCTGGGCATGATGCGCACCGGCGCCGCCTCGGGCATCGCCGCCAAATGGCTGGCGCGGCCCGATTCCGAAGTGGCCGGCGTCTTCGGCAGCGGCTGGCAGGCCCGGGGCCATGTTGAAGCCATCTGCACCGCCCTGCCGCTGCGCCGGGTCAAGGTTTACGGCCGCAAGCGGGACAAGCTGGAGGCCTTCTGTGCCGAGATGGGCCAGCGCCTGCCCGGGGTCGAGATCGTCCCCGCCGCCGATGCGGAAGCGACGGTGCGCGGCGCCGATGTGATCGGCACCATCACCACAGCCGCCGCCCCCCTGTTCGACGCCGACTGGCTGGTGCCGGGCGTGCACATCAATGCCGCCGGTTCCAATGCCCTGATCCGCCAGGAACTGTCCGAAGCCGCCGTGCGCCGTTGCGACCTGGTGGCGGTGGATACGGTGGACACGGCCCTGAAGGAGGCCGGCGACCTGGTGCCCCTGCTGGAGAAGGGCCGCCTTTCCGCCCGTCAGCTGGTGGAACTGGGGGATGTCATCGTCGGCCGCCGTGCCGGGCGCAGTTCGTCCGAGCAGATCACCCTGTTCGAATCCCAGGGATTGGCGGTGCAGGATCTGGTGCTGGCCTCCCTGGTGCTGGCCCAGGCCCGGGCCCGGGGACTGGGCCAGGAACTGCCGTTCGGCGGCTGAAAACGCCCGTTTGTTTCTCGCCCGCCGGGGAGCGTGAATTATGGCGCGCCCGGCGCCGGCTTTCTCGGCGAGAATCCCATTTGACTGAGTTAAGGCGGCACTGTAAGAATGCAGAATACGCCGCTGAATAATAGGGTTGCGGCACGAGGGAGTCGGAGGGAGCCAGCATTGGGCCGTTCCGGCAGGCCATAGAAGAAGACAACTAATCAATTTGGCATTGGAGGCCCTGCGCCATGCGCAAAGCCGGATTCTGGAAGACCGACTGGTTCCTCGGCCTGGCCCTGTCCCTGGCCATGCTGGCCGCCGCCAATGGGGAGTTGATCCAGAGCCTGGAGCGCAAGGCCTACGACATGGGCGTGGCCGCCTCCAGCCGGACCCCGTCCGAGCGGGTGGCGGTGATCGCCATCGACGACCAGAGCATCGCCAACATCGGCCGCTGGCCCTGGTCCCGGGACGTCCATGCCCGCCTCACCGACCTCCTGGTGGGGGCCAAGGCCAAGGTCATCGGCAACACGGTGCTGTTCTCCGAGCCCCAGATCGATCCGGGCTACGCCTACATCACCCGGCTGCTGGAACTCTCCCGCCAGGGCGCCATGCCGGCGGAGGCCGCCGGCATCCTGCAGGAAGCCGAGGCAGCCCTCAACACGGACCGCCGCCTGGCCCAGAGCTACGGCGCCACCGACACGGTGCTGCTGCCCATGCTGTTCCAGCTGGGCGATCCCCTGGGGCGGCCGGACCAGCCCCTGCCGGAGTTCGTCAGCCGCAACCAGCTGACCCGGGTCAATGCCGGCAGCGGCTTTGCCCTGCCCACCAACGCGGTGCAGCTGCCGGTGCCGGGCATCGGCGAGAAGGCCGCCGCCATCGGCCATCTCAACGCCTCCGTGGACGTGGACGGCGGCATCCGCAGCGAACCCCTGGTGCTCAGCTACTACGACCAGTTCTATCCCTCCCTGTCCCTGCTGATCGCCGCCCGCAGCCTCAACCTCGGCCCCGCCGACATCCAGGCGACCCTGGGGGAGTCGGTGCGCCTGGGCAAGCTGCGCATCCCGACAGACCCGGCCAGCCGCATGCTGACCTTCTTCTACAAGGACCGGGAGGGCAAGCCCGCCTTTGCGGTGGATTCCTTCTACGACGTGCTGTCCGGCAAGATTCCCGCCGCCAAGTACCAGGACAAGATCGTCCTCATCGGCGCCACCGCCGCCGGGGTCGGCGCCAGCCAGGTGACGCCCGTATCCCCGGCCATGGCACCAGTGCTGACCCTGGCCCACTCCGTCTCCAGCATCCTGCAGGAACACTTCTTCGTCATCCCGGCCTGGGGCCTGGGGGCCGAGCTGGCCGCCTACCTGCTGGTGGCCCTGTACCTGATCCTCTTGCTGCCCCGGCTTTCCGCCGGCGTCGGCGCCGGCCTCACCGCCCTGCTGCTGGCGGCCCTGCTCGGCCTGCATTTCGGCCTGATGCTGGGGGCCGGCCTGTGGCTGCAACTGATGGGCGCCGCCACCCTGCTGCTGCTGGGCCATCTCCTGCTCACCACCAAGCGCTTCCTGGTGACGGAGCGGGGCAAGGAGAAATCCGACCAGGAGTCGGCCGAGTCCAACCGCATGCTGGGCCTGGCCTTCCAGGGCCAGGGCCAGCTCGACATGGCCTTCGACAAGCTGCGCAAGTGCCCCCTGGACGACCAGTTGATGGAGAACCTCTACAACCTGGCCCTGGACTTCGAACGCAAGCGCCAGTTCAACAAGGCCGAGGCCGTGTTCCGCTACATGTCCGGCTACAACCCCAAGTTCCGGGACCTGGAAATGCGCCTGTCCCGGGCCAAGGCCATGTCGGAAACCATCATGCTCGGCGGCGCCGGCGCCCGCAGCAGCGGGGGCACCCAGATACTCACCGGCGGCGAGGTGGAAAAGCCCATGCTGGGCCGCTACCAGGTGGAAAAGGAGCTGGGCAAGGGCGCCATGGGCGTGGTCTACCAGGGGCGCGACCCCAAGATCAACCGGGTGGTGGCCATCAAGACCATGGCCCTGGCCCAGGAGTTCGAGGAAGACGAGCTGGCCGACGTCAAGGAGCGCTTCTTCCGCGAGGCGGAAACCGCCGGCCGCCTCAACCATCCCAACATCGTCACCATTTTCGATGCCGGCGAAGAGCACGACCTGGCCTATATCGCCATGGAGTTCCTCAAGGGCAAGGACCTGGTGCCCTTCACCAAGGCCGACCACCTGCTGCCGCCCGAGCGGGTGGCCGACATCGTCGCCCGGGTGGCCGAGGCCCTGGACTACGCCCACCGCAACAACGTGGTGCACCGGGACATCAAGCCGGCCAACATCATGTACGAGCCCGAGTCGGACCAGGTCAAGGTGACCGACTTCGGCATTGCCCGCATCACCGATTCGTCCCGCACCCGTACCGGCATGGTTCTCGGCACCCCGTCCTACATGTCGCCGGAGCAGTTGGCGGGGAAGAAGATCGACGGCCGCTCCGACCTGTTCTCCCTGGGCGTGACCCTGTACCAGTTGTGCTGCGGCCAGCTGCCGTTCCATGGCGAATCCATGGCCCAGCTGATGTTCAAGATCGCCAACGAGGCCAGCCCCGACGTGCGCCTGGCCAATCCGGCCGTGCCCGCGGCCCTGGCGGAAATCATCAACAAGGCCCTGGTCAAGGACGCGGAGCAGCGTTACCAGACCGGGGCGGAAATGGCGCGCGACCTGCGTGCAGCCTGCGCCCCCGGCGCCGGCGGCGTGGACGTGACGCTCTGAGGGGGAGGAAAACTGCGTGCATAAGAGTCTGAGCGAGGCCCTGGAAATCGCCGTCAAGACCGATCCGGGAATGGTTCGGGGCCACAACGAGGATGCGGTCTTCGCCAATCCCCATCTGGGCCTGGCCATCCTGGCCGACGGCATGGGCGGCTACAACGCCGGCGAGGTGGCCAGCGGCATGGCCACCACCCTGCTCTCGGGCGAGATCGAGGAAGGCCTGATCCTGAAAGGCGCCTGGGAGGTGGAGCCCGACGGCGAGCCCTACGCCAACGCCCTGCTGCGGGAGCGTATCGCCACCGCCAATTCGGCCATCTACCACGCCGCCCAGAGCCAGCCCCAGTACGCGGGCATGGGCACGACCCTGGTGCTGGCCCTGTTCGCCGACAACGTGGTGACCGTCGCCCACATCGGCGACTCCCGCCTCTACCGCCTGCGCGGCGAGGAATTCGTGCGGGTCACCCGGGACCATTCCCTGCTGCAGGAGCAGCTCGACAGCGGCATGCTGACGCCGGAACAGGCCCGGCTGTCCATGAACAAGAACCTGGTGACCCGGGCCCTCGGCGTGGACCCGGAGGTGGAGCCGGAGATCCGCTCCTACCCGGTGCTGCCGGGCGACATCTTCCTGCTCTGTTCCGACGGTCTCAACGACATGGTGGAGGACGAGGAAATCGGCCTCACCCTGCAGACCCTTTCCGCCAACCTGGAGCTGGCCGCCACCCAGCTGATCCAGATGGCCAACGACAACGGCGGCCGCGACAACGTGTCCGTGATCCTGGTCAAGGTCCTGCGCGACTTCGCCGCCCCCCGCGGCTGGTGGTCCCGCTTCCTGGCCTGGTTGAAATGATTTTTCGCTAAGGAATTGCACTATGGCAAAGCTGATTCTCTCCATGGACGGACTGGTCCTGAAGGAAATCCCGCTCACCAAGGAGCGGATGACCATCGGCCGCAAGCCCCACAACGATATCCAGATCGACAATCTGGCCATCAGCGGGGAACACGCGGCCCTGGTGACCATCCTCAACGATTCCTTTCTCGAGGACCTGAACAGCACCAACGGCACCCTGGTGAACGGCCAGCCCATCAAGAAGCACTTCCTGCAGAACGGCGACGTGGTGGAACTGGGCAAGTACAAACTCAAGTTCATCAGCGACCTGCCCGCCGCCCGTGAGGGGGAGCCCGACTTCGAGAAGACCATGGTGCTGCGCCCCGGCAGCATCCAGCCCCAGGAAGCGCCCGCCGCCTCCGCCGTGGGCGAGGCCACCCACGCCAATTTCGGCGACGTGCGCATCCCGTCGCCGCCGCCGGCTGCCCCTGCCGCCGCCGCGGCGCCCCTGCTGGGGGTGGTGCAGATACTCAACGGCGCCAATGCGGGCAAGGAACTGGAACTGGTGAAGACCCTCACCACCCTGGGCAAGCCCGGCGTGCAGGTGGCCGTCATCACCCGGCGGCCCCATGGTTATTTCATCACCCATGTGGAAGGCGGCCAGTTCCCGGTGGTCAACGGCAAGACCCTGGACGCCCAGGCCCATCCCCTGGCGGACCACGATGTGGTCGAAATCGCCGGGGTGAAGATGGAATTCTTCCTGAAGAACTGAGGGGCGCGGACGCAGCGGCGCCGCACGGCCAGCCGGGGGCAAATTGAAAAAGAACCTTGTCAGAATCGCCCTCGGCCTGGCGCTGGTGCTGCTCACCCTGGGGCATTCCATCCGCCTCTACCAGCATCCCCTGCTGTCCCACCTGGATGCCATCACCTACGACGCCCGCCTGCGCCTGACCCAGCCCGGCGGCCAGGACAGCCGGGTGGTGGTGGTCGATATCGACGAGAAGAGCCTGGCCGAAGTGGGGCGCTGGCCCTGGAGCCGGGACAAGGTGAGCCGGCTGGTGCGGCAGCTGACGGACCACTACGGCGTGCAGCTGGTCGGCTTCGACGTGGTCTTTGCCGAACCCGATGAAAGCTCCGGCCTGCGGGTCCTGGAGCGCATGGGCGCCACCAGCCTGAAGGGCGACGCAGCTTTCCTTGCCTCCCTCTCCTCCCTGCGCGGCAGCCTGGATTACGACGGCCAGTTCGCCGCCACCCTCAAGGGGCGGCCGGTGGTGCTGGGCTTCTACATGTCCAACGGCATTCCCCAGGGGGCGTTGCCGCCGGCGGTGCTGCCGGCCGGCACCTTCCAGGGGCGGAACATCCTGTTCACCTCCTGGCGCGGCTACGGCGGCAACCTGCCGGCCTTTCAGGCGGCAGCCCCGGCCGGCGGCCACTTCAATCCCCTGGTGGATTTCGACGGCATTTCCCGCCGGGTGCCCATGCTGGTGGAGCACGGCGGCCAGTACTACGAATCCCTCTCCCTGGCCATGGTGCGCTTGCTGCTGGGCAATGTGCCGGTGCGGCCGGGCTACGCCGAAGGGGGCAGCGGTTCCGGCTATGCCGGCCTGGAATGGCTGGACCTGCCGACCCCCCGGGGGGCGCTGCGCATTCCCGTGGACGAGAACGTGGCCACTCTGGTGCCCTACCGGGGCGGCCAGGGCAGCTTCGTCTACCTGTCGGCGGCGGACGTGCTGCAGGGGCGGGTGGCGCCGGCCAGCCTGCAGGGGAAGGTGGTGCTGGTGGGCACCACCGCGCCCGGCCTCATGGATTTGCGGGCGACCCCGGTGGGCGAGGCCTATCCGGGGGTGGAAATCCACGCCAACCTGATTGCCGGCATGCTCGACGGCAGCCTCAAGCACAAGCCGCCCTACGCCCTGGGTTTCGACGTGGTCCAGGTGCTGCTGGTGGGCCTGCTGCTGTCCCTGCTGCTGCCGTCCCTGTCGCCATCCCGGGCCACCCTGCTCACCGGGGCGGTGCTGGCCGGGGTGGTGGGCCTCAACCTCGCTTTGTGGCAGTCCGGCCTGGCCCTGCCGGTGGCCGGCGTGCTGCTCCTGATCCTGGCCCTCTACGCCATGAACATGTCCTGGGGCTACTTCGTCGAATCCCACAGCAAGCGCCAGCTGACCCAACTCTTCGGGCAGTACGTGCCGCCGGAGCTGGTGGACGAAATGGCCCGGGACCCGGAGCGCTACAGCATGGAAGGCCGCAACGCCGAGCTGACCGTGCTGTTCTCCGACATCCGCGGCTTCACCAGCATCTCGGAAGGCCTGGACCCCAAGGACCTGGCCCATCTGATCAACGAATACCTGGGCGCCATGACCACGGTGATCCGGCACCACCGGGGCACCCTGGACAAATACATCGGCGATGCCATCATGGCCTTCTGGGGGGCGCCGGTGGCCGACCCCGACCATGCCCGTCACGCCCTGCTGGCGGCTCTGGAGATGCAGGTGGAGCTGCGCCGTCTCGACGCCCCCTTCGCCGCCCGGGGCTGGCCGGCCCTGCAGATCGGCATCGGCATCAATACCGGCCTCATGACCGTCGGCGACATGGGCTCGCCCCTGCGCCAGGCATACACGGTGATGGGCGATGCAGTGAACCTGGGCTCCCGCCTGGAGGGCCTGACCAAGCAGTACGGCGTCGGCATCATTGTCGGCGAGGCCACCCGGGCGGCGGTGCGGGACGGCGTCTTCCGCGAGCTTGACCGGGTCCGGGTGAAGGGCAAGGATGAGCCGGTGGCCATTTACGAGCCCCTGGGCCTGGCGGGCAGCGTGCCCCAGGCCGTGCTGGATGAACTGAAACTGTGGCAGCAGGCCCTGCGCTGTTATCGTGCCCAGGAATGGGACCAGGCCGAGCTGCAGCTGATGAACCTGGTGCGCCTCAACGGTGACTGCCGGCTCTATCAGCTTTACGGCGAGCGCGTTGCCCATCTGCGGCAGCAAGCTCCGAGCGACGGCTGGGACGGCGTCACCACTTTCGAAACCAAGTAGCGGCCGGAAAATCATGAAAATCAGGATTCTCGGTTGTAGCGGCGGCATCGGCGGCCGGCATTTGCGGACCACCTCCATGCTGGTGGATCACGATGTGCTGGTGGATGCGGGAACCGGCGTGGCGGACCTCTCCCTGGCGGAACTGGGGGCGATCGACCACATCTTCCTCACCCATTCCCATCTCGACCACATCGCCTCCCTGCCCCTGCTGATCGACACCGTCATGGACATGCGCATCGGCCGGCCGGTGACGGTGCACGCCAGCGAGGCCACCCTTGCCATCCTGCGCCAGCATGTCTTCAACTGGCTGGTATGGCCCGACTTCAGCGAAATCCCGAGCCGGGAAGCCCCCTGCCTGCAGTTCCAGGCCATGGAGCTGGGGCAGCGGGTAGACCTGGGCTGCGGCCGCAGCATCACCGCCCTGCCGGCGGAACACACGGTGCCGGCAGTGGGCTATCTGCTGGATTCGGGCAGCAACAGCCTGGCCTTCAGCGGCGACACCACCAGCAACGACAGCTTCTGGCCCCGGGTGAACGAGGTTGCCAACCTGCGCTACCTCATCATCGAGACCGCCTTCTCCAACAAGGAGCGGGCCCTGGCCATCGCCTCCAAGCACCTCTGTCCAAGCCTGCTGGCGGAGGAACTGGCCAAGCTGGCGCGACCGGCCGAGGTTTTCATCACCCACCTGAAGCCCGGCCAGATCGAGCAGACCATGCAGGAGATCGAGGAAGGCGTGGCCGGCTTCAAGCCCCGCATGCTGCAGAACAACCAGGTCTTCGAACTGTGAGCGCGTCATGGCCAAGGTGAGCGTGGAAGCCCTGGCGCGCCTTTCGCCCCTGGGCAATCTGTCGGGAGAGCGGCTGGCTGAACTGGCCGCCTACTGCCGCCTGGAAAGCCTGGCCCCGGGCCAGGCGCTGCCGCGCCAGCGCCTGGAGGCCGGGCTTTCCCTCTACCTGCTGCAGGGCGAACTGCTGCTGTCGTTTGCCGACGGCAGCAGCGCCGTGCTGCAGGCCGGCAGCGAGGCAGCTGCCTGGCCCCTGGGCCTGCAGGAGCCCCGGCCCCAGGCGCTGGTGGCGGTGGGGAGCGTTGAACTGCTGGGCGTTGATGGGCAGTTGCTGGACATCCTGCTTACCTGGGAACAGCTGGCGGCCAATGCGGGCGTGCAGAAAGCCCCGGCCGTCGCCCCTGCCGCCCCGGAGGAGACCACCGACTGGCGGCAGATGTCCGGCGCCTTCAATGTCCAGGTGCTCACCGCCAGCGCCCTGGGCCAGCTGCCGCCGGCCCACATCGATGTCCTGCTGCAACGCTTCCGCCGCCTGCGGGTTCCGGCCGGTGAAGTACTGATCCGGGAAGGGGACGTGGGCGATGCCTACTACCTGATCGAGTCCGGCAGCTGCGAGGTGACCCGCCGCCTCGGCAACAAGGAGGTCGTCCTGGCCCAATTGGCAGCCGGCCAGGCTTTCGGCGAGGAGGCCCTGGTGGCCAATGCCCGGCGCAACGCCAGCGTCACCATGAGGAGCAAGGGCGTCCTGCTGAAGCTGGGCAAGGAGGATTTCGATGCCCTGTTGCGGGCGCCCCTGCTCAAGGGCCTGTCCCGCGACGAGGCCCAGGATCGGGTGGCCCGGGGGGCCGTCTGGGTGGATGTGCGCTATCCGGCGGAGTTCCGTTTCGACGGCTTGCCCGGAGCCATCAACCTGCCGGTGAACGAGGTGCGCGGCGCCTTCGGCAGCCTCGATCCGAACCGGGAATACGTGGTCTATTGTCAAAGCGGACGCCGCAGCTCGGCCGTCGCCTTTCTCCTGACGCAGCAGGGCTATCAGGCCTGGTGGCTGGAAGGCGGGCTCTGGGGCCCCCTGGCCGAAACGAAGGAACAATAATGAACGCAGCACACCCCACCCCCGACAGCAGCGCCCAGGGCGACGTCAATAGCCGCCTGCTCTTTTTCAAGAACCTGCAGGCGGTCACCAACAAGATCCACGCCACCAGCAATATTGACGAGATCATGCTGGAGCTGTCCCAGGACATCTGCAATCTCTTCAATGCAGACCGGCTGACCATCTACACCGTCAGCGAAGACCGTAGCAGCATCGTCTCCAAGGTGAAGACCGGCCTCAATTCCTTCAAGGACCTGAAGCTGCCCATCACCGAGCAGAGCGTGGCCGGCTACGTGGCCATGACCCAGAAAATGGCCAATATCCGGGACGTCTACGACGACGTGGAGCTGAAGGCCTATTCCCCCAAGATGAACTTCCTGCAGGAGGTGGACAAGCGCACCGGCTATCGCACCAAGCAGATGCTGGTGGCGCCCATCAGCGACGGGGAGGGGGCTTTGCTGGGGGTGGTGCAGATCATCAACAACCGGGACGATGTGCCCTTTGCCGCCGTGGCGGAGGAGGGCGTCCAGGGTCTGGCCCAGACCCTGGCCATCGCCTTCACCCAGCGGCAGAAGGCGGTGCCGGGGGTGCGCTCCAAGTACGACGGCCTGGTCAGCGATGCCGTCATCTCCGCCGCCGAACTGGACCTGGCCCAGCGCTCGGCCCGGCGCAAGGGGCTCGATCTGGAGGAGGTCCTGGTCAAGGAATTCCAGGTCAAGCCGGCGGCCATCGGCCAGGCCCTGGCCAAGTACTTCGGCGATCCCTACGAGCCCTACCGCAGCGAGCGGGTCAAGCCCATCGACCTGCTGCGCAACCTCAAGCGCGACTATCTCGAGTCCCAGCAATGGGTGCCGGTGGAGGAAACCCGGGAAGGCGTGGTGGTGGTGGCGACGGACCCGGAGCGGGTGCGCAACTCCCGGGTGGTGAACAACATCTTCCCCAAGAGCAAGGTGGTCTACCGGGTCACCACTAACCGGGAATTCCTCCAGGTGCTGGACCATTTCTTCGGTGCCCTGGCGGACGTGGCTTCCGTGGGCGACCTGCTCTCCGACCTGGGGGACGGTGACGACGAAGCAGGCGACGTTGTTGGCGACGACGTTTCTGCCGCTGCCGAGAACGAGCTGGTCAAGCTGGTGAACAAGATCATCATCGAGGCTTACCAGCAAGGGGCTTCCGACATCCACATCGAACCCCGGCCGGGCAAGGAAAAGACCCTGATCCGCTTCCGCAAGGACGGCTCCCTGGTGCCCTACATCGAGATTCCCGCCTCCTACCGCAATGCCCTCATCGCCCGCCTGAAAATCATGTGCGATCTGGATATCTCGGAGAAGCGCAAGCCCCAGGACGGCAAGATCAAGTTCAAGAAATACGGCCCCCTGGACATCGAGCTGCGGGTGGCCACCATCCCCACCGCCGGCGGCATGGAAGACGTGGTGATGCGCATCCTGGCCGCCGGCGAGCCCATTCCCCTGGACAGCCTGGGCCTGACGCCCCACAACCACGAAACCCTGAAGAGCATCATCAGCAAGCCCTACGGCCTCTTCTTCGTCTGCGGCCCCACGGGCTCGGGCAAGACCACCACCCTGCATTCCATCCTGGGCCACATCAACACGCCGGACACCAAGATCTGGACCGCGGAAGACCCGGTGGAAATCACCCAGAAGGGCCTGCGCCAGGTGCAGATCAACAAGAAGGCCGGCCTGGATTTCGCCACGGTCATGCGCTCCTTCCTGCGGGCCGATCCGGATGTGATCATGGTGGGCGAAATGCGGGATGCGGAAACCACCGGCATCGGCATCGAGGCCTCCCTCACCGGCCACCTGGTGTTCGCCACCCTGCATACCAACAGCGCCCCCGAATCGGTGATCCGCCTGCTGGACATGGGCATGGACCCCTTCAATTTCGCCGACGCCCTGCTCGGCATCCTGGCCCAGCGCCTGGCCAAGCGCCTGTGCAAGGAGTGCAAGGAGGCCTACCAGCCCTCGCCGGAGGACATGAAGCGGCTGCTGACCGAGTACTGCGAGGAGCTGACCAACACCGACAGCTGGAAGAAGGACCCCAAGGGCTCCTACGAAGCCGTCTACCGGGACTGGAACAACCGCTACGCCAAGGACGGCCAGTTCACCCTGTATCGCCCCAAGGGCTGCCCCGCCTGCAACGACACCGGCTACAAGGGCCGGGTCGGTCTGCACGAGCTGATGGCCGGGACCGACGGCGTCAAGAAACTGATCCAGGAACATGCCCGGGTGGCCGAGCTGGTGGCCTGCGCCCTCAACGACGGCATGCGCACCCTGAAGATGGACGGCATCGACAAGGTGCTGCAGGGCATTACCGACATGAAGCAGGTACACGCGGTCTGCATCAAATAGGAGGTAGGGCATGGATACCCTGGACGATCTTTTTCGGCGCCTGGAGCAACTCAACGAGATCGGGGCCGCCCTCTCCCACGAGCGCAACCTGGACCGCCTGCTGGAGCGCATCCTGCTGGCGGCCAAGCAGATCACCCACGCGGATGGCGGCACCCTCTACCGCATGACCGAGGACGGGCGCCATCTGCGCTTCGAGATTGTCCGCACCGACTCCCTGGCCATTGCCTTTGGCGGCAGCAGCGGCCAGCCCCTCTCCTCCAAGTTCCCCGACCTGCCGCTGCACACCGAAAGCGGCGAGCCCAACAATTCCATGGTGGCCGCCTACAGCGCCCTCAACCTGCAGACGGTCAACATCGCCGACGCCTACACGGCGGAGGGCTTCGACTTCTCCGGCACCCGGGCCTTCGACGCCCGCACCGGCTACCGCTCCCAGTCCTTTCTCACGGTGCCCATGAAGAACCATGAGAACGAGGTGATCGGCGTCTTGCAGCTGATCAACGCCCAGGATCCCGTCAGCGGTGAAGTGCGGGCCTTCTCCTATGCGGACCAGCGCCTGGCCGAATCCCTGGCCTCCCAGGCGGCCATCGCCCTGACCAACCGGCAGCTCATTTCCCAGCTGGAAGAACTGTTCGAGTCCTTCATCCAGCTCATCAACACCGCCATCGACGAAAAATCCCCCTACACCGGCGGCCACTGCCAGCGGGTGCCGGAGCTGACCATGATGCTGGCCGAGGCGGTGAATGCCACCACGGAAGGCCCCCTGGCCGACTTCAGCATGTCCGACAAGGACCGCTACGAGCTGAAAATGGCCGGTCTGCTGCACGATTGCGGCAAGGTGACGACGCCGGTGCACGTGGTGGACAAGGCGACCAAGCTGCAGACCATCTTCGATCGCATCCATCTGCTGGATACCCGTTTCGAGGTGATCCGCCGCGATGCCCAGATCCGCATGTGGCAGGCCATTGCCGGCGGCCGAGGGGAAAGCCAGGCGCGCCAGGAACTGGAGGCGAGTCTGGCCCAGATGGAGGAAGACCAGCGCTTCCTGCAGCGCTGCAATGTGGGCGGCGAAGCCATGCAGCCGGAAGACCAGGAGCGAGTGCGGCAGATCGCCCGCCGCTACCGCTGGCAGGATGCGCAGGGCAAGGAAAACGATTTCCTCAGCGCGGACGAAGTGGAAAACCTGACCATCCGGGCCGGTACCCTGACCGAGGCCGAGCGGGAGATCATCAACCACCACATCGTCGCCACCATCCGCATGCTGGAATCCCTGCCCTGGCCCAAGCACCTGAAGAACGTGCCGGAATACGCCGGCGGCCACCATGAGCGCATGGACGGCAAGGGCTATCCCCGGGGCCTGACCCGGGAACAGATGAGCGTCCAGGCCCGGATCATGGGCATCGCCGACATCTTCGAAGCCCTCACTGCCCGGGACCGGCCGTACAAGGAAGGCATGAAGCTGTCCCAGGCCCTCGCCATCATGCGGAAATTCCGCGACAACGGACATGTGGACGGGGATTTGCTCGACGTTTTCCTGAAGCAGCGGGTGTTTCTGCGCTATGCCGAGCGTTTTATGGACAAGAGCCAGCTTGACGTCGCCTAGTCAGAAAGTGCCGCGATAGGGATGTGTTGTGACAAAAAACGTCAGTTTTTGCGGCGTAGCCCCGGTGAAATCAAGGAAAAGCAAGCTGGCATCCTACTTGCTCATACTTAATTGAGGAGTTCCGGATATTCAGAGACTCCCATATATCCTTCTTCCAATAGGAGATTGTCATGAACAAGGTTCAGCAAGGTTTCACCCTGATCGAACTGATGGTGGTGGTTGCTATCATCGGTATCCTGGCCGCAGTTGCTCTGCCGGCTTACTCCGACTACCAGGCCAAGGGTAAGATCGCCGCCGGTCTGGCAGAAATTTCTGCCGTCCGTACCGCCTATGAAATGATCGCCAACGATGGCGGCACCCCGACCGAAGCTACCATCGGGCTTGACACTTCCAAGAGCGGCCACTGTACCTACACCGTGGACAACACCGGCATCTCCTGCGCCCTGAAGAATGCCCCGACCAAGGTCAATGGTCTGGCTATCAAGCTGGCCCGGGCTGCCGGTGGTGCCTGGTCCTGCGACGCCAGCGCCCTGCCCACTGACATGAAGCCGAAGGGTTGCAGCTAATCCCAGGTTTTGTGATGAAAAAGCCCGCTTCGGCGGGCTTTTTTTATGGGTGGCGGCGTGTATCAGAGCACGCTGTCGCTTCTTGCCTAACTAAGCGAATTTCAACTGCCGCTAGCCAAAATGTCGGGGCCCAGGCAGCAGCGCAACAACGTTTGGGTCTCCCCGGCCCGGACCCGGTTGGAGAACCACCATACGGCGCCCTTTTTGACCGTCCACGGCGCTTCCTGGCCGGAGAGGAGCAGGGCGGCCAGCTGGCCCAGGGTGGGCTGGTGGCCGACGATGAGGATGGTCTGCCGGCTGTCGGGCCAGCCGGCGGCTGAGAGCAGGTCGTAGACGCTGGCATCGGGCGCCAGCTTGCGGCTGGTTTCGTAGGGCAGTTCCAGGGCGTCGGCGGTTTGCTGGGTGCGCACCGCCGGGCTGACCAGGATGCGGGTGTGCTTGGGCAGGCGGGGCTTGAGCCAGGCAGCCATCTGCCGGGCCTGCTTGGCGCCGCGGACGGTGAGGCGGCGGGCCAGGTCGTCGCTGCCGACCTCGGCTTCGGCGTGGCGCCAGAGGATCAGGTCCATGGCGGTCTCCGGGGACAAAGGCGCCATCCTAGCCGCTCCGCTTTGCAGTCTTGTTGCGCTTGCCGGGGGATTTTTCCCAGGGCGCCGTCTGGGCCAGGAAATCCTCGAGGAAAGCCGGCAGTTCTTCCAGCAGCAGGTCGCTGCGGCCGCCGAGCCAGCCCATGACCAGACCGGGCCGGGCCGGCAGGGTGGGAGCCAGCAGCTCCCGGGCGGTGGCCAGGTCGTTGAGGCGCCCCAGGTGTTCCTGCAGGCGGGCCAGGGATTGGGCGTAGGGGGCGCCGTTGCCGCCGGCGGGAGCGAGGAATTCGATGGCGTAACGCAGCTTCTTGAAGGCGATGCGCAGGCGGTGGCGGCCGGCGTGGTCCAGCTCCGCCAGGTTGCGGGCCAGACGGCTGGCCTGGCGGGCGCGGCGGTCGAGGCGCCGGGCGGCGAAATCAGCCAGGGGGCGCTGGCCGGCCGGCTCTTCCCCGAGGGCGAAGAGGTCGGCACTGAATTCCAGCAGCAGGCGGGAGTAGGCCGGCGAGCCCAGCAGGCGGCGCACGGCGAGGTGGGCGGCCTGGGAGCGGCTATTGGCGTGCCGTTCCAGGCGGGTCAGCTCGGCAACGCCGGGGAATGCGGCGTTCAGGGGAGGCAGGGTTTCGCTGAGGAACACGTCCCAGTTGCGGGCTTCTCCCAGGCCCCGGCCCAGGTCGCGCCAGGGGCCGGTCCAGCGTTGCCGGAAGGCTTCCGGCAGCACCGGGGCGAACAGTTTGAGCAGGGAACGCAGGCGGCGGATGGCGACCCGCACCTGGTGCACGTATTCCGGGCTGTCGCCGCGCTGGGCGCCGGCCTCGTTGGCCTGCAGGTGCTGCAGGCAGTCCAGGGCGGCGCTGCGGCAGGCGGCCAGGGGCGTCAGGTCCGTCTCCAGGGGCGCCGGGCGGGCTTTCTGGGGTGGGCTGCGGCGGCCGGTGAACAGGGCGTAGCCCCGCTCCGCCTTGCTCGCCGCCACCGGGTGCAGGGCCTGGCGTTCGCCAAGGGCGGTGGACAGTTCCCGGGCCACGGCGAAGAGGGCGGTCTCGGGACCGGCCAGGAGCTCCAGTTCCAGTTCTCCCAGGGCTTCCCGTTGCCCCTTGCTCTGGATGGTGCCCCGGTCCAGGGCGATCTCGATGCGGGTGCCGGGGGCCGGTTCGACGATCCAGGCGAGGCGGGTGAAGTCGGTGGTGAAGGCGGCTTCCAGGCGGGGCGTGCGCTTTTCCAGCCAGCGCCGCAGGTCCCCATCGTCCACGTGGGAAAAATCGAACTGGCCGGGTGCCACCTTGGCTTCCCACTCGTTGCGCCGGGCCAGGCCGCCGCTGGCCGGGTTGGCGGTCTTCACCGTCAGCAGCCAGTCCCAGCCCTTGCGCCGGTGGCGCAGGGCCATGCGCTGGCCGAGCAGTTCCAGGTCGGGGGTGTCGTAATAGGTGTTGAGCAGCCGCTGGCGCTGGGGGGCGCTGCCGGCCAGGAGCGGATGCCGCAGGAGGCGGGCGGCGCCGCCGGGGGGCAGGCGCAGCTTGAGTTCGGTTTCGAGGGCCATGGCGGGGATTCTACACCCGGCGATTTATCCCAATATGACAGCGGCCCCTTCGCCGCCGGGCCTGCCGCAGAAAACAAAAAAGCCCCGGCAGAGGGGCTTTTTCGCGGACTGCAGGCGCCGCGCCGGCGGCCCCGGAATGCCTAGAGGTCGAAGGTGCGCAGCTTTTCCACGTCGGGGATGTGGATCTTGCGGCCTTCCACCTTGATCAGGCCCCGCTCGGACAGTTCGTGCAGGATGCGGGAGAAGTGTTCCTGGGTCAGGTTGAGGCGGGAGGCGATGATGCCCTTGTTGGTGGGCAGGTTCACCGTGGTTTCCCTGGGCAGGTGTTCCTCGTCCGGCAGGTCCCGCAGCAGGTAGCCGATGATGCGCTGGCGGCCGGAGTGCAGGGAATAGGATTCCACGTCGGTGATGATCTGGTGCAGGCGCATGGAGAGGCCGGCGATCATCTTGCGGCCCAGCTTGGGGTCCCGTTCCAGTTCCTCGAACAGCACGGCCTTGGAGATGTGCAGCAGCTGGGAGTCGGTGAGGGCCTGGGCGTAGACGATGTAGGGCTTGTCCATGAACATCAGGGCTTCGCCGAAGGTCTGGCCCTGGCCGAGGATTTCCACCACCTTCTCGCCGCCCTGGGCAGAGGTGAAGGCCAGCTTGACCTGGCCGTAGACCACCAGGTGCAGGCCCTGGCAGGGATCGCCCTTGTGGAACAGGATGTCGCCGCGGGCCGCGTGGATTTCCCGGGTACCGCGGGCAATGCGTGCAATTTCGTCCGGGGCCAGGCCATTGAACATGGGCACATAGGACAGCAAGGCGTCGATGTTCAGATTGCTGGTGGTCACGAACGGCACTCCTCGAATGGAAAAATGGGCTCCATGGTCGCATTAGAGGCCCACGCTGACAAGCCCGGGAAGTCCCCGTCATTTATGGGGATTAGCCGCTGCCGGCGCCCGATACGGCGGCGGTCCCCATTCCCGGCAGGGGACGGGCCGGGGACGGCTATAATCGGCCCATCATTGCGCCCCGCCGACAGCCCGGAATCCCGACTCCCCCCACTGCCATGTCCAAGCCCGATCTCTCCCGCCTCAGCCTCAAACGGGGGCCTGCCGCCCCGGCCGCGCCCCGCTCCCGCCGCCGCACCTGGCTCATCGGTGCCGCTGTCCTCGTGCTGGGCGGCCTGCTGCTGGCCTCCCTCTCCCGGCGCGAGACCGAGGTGGAGACGGTCTCCGTCACCACCGCCTATCCCTACCAGGGCGTTACCCTGCTCAATGCGGCCGGCTACGTGGTGGCCAGCCGCAAGGCCTCCGTCGCCTCCAAGGCCACCGGCCGCCTGGAATGGCTGGGGGTGCTGGAAGGCAGCCGGGTCAAGGCCGGCGAGGTGCTGGCCCGGCTGGAGAACAAGGATGTGCAGGCCCAGGCCGACCAGGCCGGCGCCGGCGTGCTGTCGGCCCAGGCCGAACTGAAGGACGCCCGGGCCGCCCTGGAGCGGGCGAAGGACCTGGCCCAGAAGAAGTTCGTCTCCGGTTCCTCCCTGGATACGGCCCAGGCCCGCTTCGACAAGGCCGCCGCCGCCGTGGCGGTGGCCCAGGCCAATCTGCGGGCGGCCCAGGTGGGGGTGGAGCAGACCCTCATCCGCGCCCCCTTCGACGGCGTGGTGCTGACCAAGACCGCCAACATCGGCGACGTCATCACCCCCTTCTCCTCGGCCCTGGAAAGCAAGGGCGCGGTGGTGACCATGGCCGACATGGACAGCCTGGAGGTGGAAGCCGACGTGGCCGAATCCAACCTGGCCAGGATCAAGGTGGGCCAGCCCTGCGAAATCCAGCTCGACGCCTTTCCCGAGTTGCGCTTCCGCGGCGAGGTGAGCCGCCTGGTGCCGACGGTGGATCGCTCCAAGGCCACGGTCATGACCAAGGTGCGTTTCGTGGACCGGGACGAGCGCATCCTGCCGGAAATGAGCGCCAAGGTGGCCTTCCTGGAAAAGCCCATGGGCGACGGCGAGCGCCAGCCCCTGGTGGCGGTGCACAAGGATGCCCTGGCGGCCGACGGCAAGTCCCTGTTCCTTGTCGAGGACGGCAAGGCGAAGCGGGTGGCGGTGACGGTTGGCCGCCAGATCAACGATCTGCTGGAAGTGAGCGCTAACCCGGCGTTGCAGCCGGGAGCCAAGGTGGTGGCCCGTCCCGGCGAGCGCCTGGCGGACGGGGACCGGGTCAAGGTGGTGAGCAAGTGAGCGGCGCGGTGGACGGAAGCGCCGCCGCGGGCAGCGTGCTGAACGCTGTCGGCCATCAAGCCGGACTGGGTGCCGGGACAGGTGACACCGGCAGCGGCACCCCCGCGGCGCCCCTGATCGTCCTCGACAACCTTTCCAAGAGCTACCGCCGGGGCCAGCAGGTGGTGCCGGTGCTGGAGCGCATCAGCTTCGGCATCGCCGCCGGCGAGTTCCTGGCCCTGATGGGGCCGTCCGGTTCCGGCAAGAGCACCCTGCTCAACCTCATCGCCGGCATCGACCGGCCCGACTCCGGCACCCTCAGTGTCGCCGGCCAGGACATCGCCGCCCTGGAAGAGGCCGAGCTGGCGGCCTGGCGGGCGGAAAACGTGGGCTTCATCTTCCAGTTCTACAACCTGATGCCGGTGCTGACCGCCCTGGAAAACGTGGAACTGCCCCTGCTGCTGAAAAACCTCGGCAAGGCCGAGCGGCGGGAGCGGGCCGAACTGGCCCTTTCCATGGTGGGCCTGGCGGACCGCATGGACCACACGCCCAACGAGCTTTCCGGCGGCCAGCAGCAGCGGGTGGCCATCGCCCGGGCCCTCATCACCGACCCCACCCTGATCGTGGCCGACGAACCCACCGGCGACCTGGACCGGGAGTCGGCCGGCGACATCCTGCACCTCCTGCAGCGCCTCAACGACGAGCTGGGCAAAACCATCGTCATGGTCACCCACGACCAGCGGGCGGCGGAATCGGCCCACGCCATCATGCATCTGGAAAAGGGCGAACTCTCCGCCCGCCAGGAAATCCGTCCGCGCTGATCCCCGCACCGGGGCCTGCTCCGGGAGCCAATGAAAACGGGCCTGTCCGGCATGCCATGCCGCACAGGCCCGTCCTTATTGGGTGTCAGGCCGGCCGTCCTGGGCGTCTACGAAACTTCCCCCGTGGCGCCGGCCTTCAGCTTGCGGTACAGGGTATTGCGGCTGATGCCCAGGCGCCGGGCCGCTTCCGACAGATTGCCCCGGGCCGCGGCCACGGCCCGCTGGATGGCCAGGCGGGAGACTTCCTGCAGCCGGTCCGGCGCCGGCTCCGCCATCGTCGCGGCGGCGTCGGCGGCAAGGGGGCGCTGCTGCAGTTCCTCCGCCAGGTCGTCCGGCAGGTGGGGCCAGTCGATGCATTCCTCGTCCGCCTCGAGCAGGGCGGTGGCGGTGCGCAGGGCGTTGGCCAGCTGGCGCAGGTTGCCCGGCCAGGCGTAGTCGGCGAAGGCCCGGGCCACCGCCGGGGCCAGGGCCAGGCTCCGCCCGGGGGCCATTTCCGCCAGCAGCCGCGCCACCAGGGCGGAAAAGTCGCTGCGCTCGCGCAGGGCCGGCAGGGTCAGGGTGAGACCGTTGAGGCGGTAATACAGGTCGGCGCGGAAGCGGCCCGCTTCCACCTCCTGGCGCAGGGGCCGGTGGGTGGCGCAGACCAGGGCGAAATCCACCGCCACCGGCTTGCCGCTGCCCAGGGGCGTCACCTGGCGTTCCTGCAGCACCCGCAGCAGGCGGCTCTGCAGGTTGAGGGGCATGTCGCCGATCTCGTCCAGGAACAGGGTGCCGCCGTGGGCTTCGCGCAGGCGGCCGGGGCTGCCTTCCTTGCGGGCGCCGCTGAAGGCGCCGGGGGCGTAGCCGAAGAGTTCGGCCTCGATCAGGTTTTCCGGCAGGGCGGCGCAGTTCACCGCGACGAAGGGGCCTTCCCGGCGGGGGCTGCTGCGGTGGATGGCCTGGGCCAGCAGCTCCTTGCCGACTCCGGATTCGCCGTGGAGCAGGAGGGGAATGGGTTTGCCTGCCACCTTGCGGGCCTTGTCCAGGGCCGCTTTCAGCCGGGCATCGCCCGTATCCAGCGCGGCCAGGGCGTCCTGGGGCGGGGTGCTAGCCGCGGCAACGCCGACGGGGATGGGCGCCTTGCCGGCGTGGATCTGCAGGAACAGCCTGCCGCCGCGCCGGGTGCTCACCAGCAGGGCCTGCTGGCCCTGGCGCCGGCCCCAGTCGAGCAGGTCCTCGCTGCGGCTGTCCAGCACCCGCTCCAGGGGCGTCGCCCCCAGGTCCGCCGGCTGCAGGCCGAGCATGGCCAGGGCGGCCCGGTTGGCGCCGACGATCCAGCCGTCTTCCGAGAGGGCCAGCACCCCTTCGGCCACGGTGCCGATGCCTTCGGCCCGGGGATGCAGGTGCAGGCGGATGTGGCGGCGGTGGCGGGAGAGCAGCAGCCGGTTTTCGATCATCTGGGCGGCGGTGCGCACCAGGCCCTGGGTATGGGGATGGTGGCTGCGGTGGTCGCCGGAGATGTCCAGGGCGCCGAGGAGCTTGCCGGACGGATCGAGGATGGGGGCGGCGGCGCAGGTGAGGAAGGTGTTGCGTTCGAGGAAGTGCTCGGCGCCGTGGATTTCCACCGCGGCGCCTTCGGCCAGGGCGGTGCCGATGGCGTTGGTGCCCCGGTGCTGCTCGTGCCAGGAGGCGCCGGGGGCCAGGGCCACCCGCTCGGCCTTGCCGAGGAAGTCCGGGTCCCCCAGGGCATGCACCAGCAGGCCCCGGTTGTCGGCCAGCACCACCATGCTGTGGGAGGCCTGGACCTGGGCGTAGAGGTATTCCATGACCGGCTCGGCGTGGGCGACGAATTCCTGGTGGCGCTCCAGGGCCTGGCGCAGGTGCTGTTCGGAGAGGCGCGGCGTTTCCGGGTTGCGCCCCACCGGCTCCAGGCCGGCGCCGCGGCTGCGGTGCCAGGAGCGCAGCAGGCGCTCGTCCACCAGGCCGGGGGGAAGCTCGCCCTGCTCGAGAAACAGGCGTCGGGCCTGGCGCAGCAAGGGAGCGCCAGCCCGCGGGTGCGGATGGTTCATCAATGTCTCCTTCGCTCCGGCCTCTGACGGGTCGGATGGTGTGGTCCGGCGAGTATAGCCCTCTGTTTCCCCGGTGCAATGCTTTCCCCGGAAGTGTCCGGCCGGGTGTGTCATTTTGGTACAGCTGTGCCGGGACGGGACGTGCCACGGGGCGGCGGCCGCCGCTGGCGGCAGGGAGTGGTGCCATAGGAATCAATGGCTTGGGCTTGGGGGGCGGTGCTGGCACGGCCCTTGATAAGGAGAAGCCGGGTTCCCTTTTTGGAGCCTTGTTCGATCCCCATAAAAACGGAAGGAGACACCATGCTTTACGCGACCCCCGGCAGCGCCGGCGCCAAACACCAGTACAAGGCCCGCTACGACAACTTCATCGGCGGCAAGTGGGTGGCCCCGGTCAAGGGCCAGTACTTCGACGTCATCACCCCCATCACCGGCAAGCCCTACACCCAGGCCGCCCAGTCCGGCGCCGAGGACATCGAGCTGGCCTTGGATGCCGCCCACGCCGCCGCCGACAAGTGGGGCAAGACCTCCGCCACCGAACGCTCCAACATCCTGCTGAAGATCGCCGACCGCATCGAGGCCAACCTGGAAATGCTGGCCTACGTGGAGACGGTGGATAACGGCAAGGCCATCCGCGAAACCCTCAACGCCGACATTCCCCTGGCTGCCGACCACTTCCGCTACTTCGCCGGCTGTCTGCGCTCCCAGGAAGGCTCCATCAGCGAGATCGATGAAAACACCATCGCCTACCACTTCCACGAACCCCTCGGCGTGGTGGGCCAGATCATCCCGTGGAACTTCCCCATCCTGATGGCCGCCTGGAAGCTGGCCCCGGCCCTGGGCGCCGGCAACTGCGTGGTCTTGAAGCCCGCCGAATCCACCCCCATCAGCATCCTGGTGCTGGCCGAGCTGATCGCCGACCTGCTGCCCCCGGGCGTGCTCAACATCGTCAACGGCTACGGCCGCGACGCCGGCATGGCCCTGGCTTCCAGCAAGCGCATCGCCAAGATCGCCTTCACCGGCTCCACCGCCACCGGCCGGGTCATCGCCCAGGCTGCCGCCAACAGCCTCATTCCCGCCACCCTGGAACTGGGCGGCAAGTCCCCCAACATCTTCTTCGCCGACGTGGCCGCCGCCGACGACGACTTCTTCGACAAGGCCATCGAAGGCCTGGTGCTGTTCGCCTTCAACCAGGGCGAAGTGTGCACCTGCCCCAGCCGGGCCCTGATCCACGAATCCATCTACGACCACTTCATGGAACGGGTACTGGCCCGGGTCAAGGCCATCAAGCAGGGCAGCCCCCTCGACACCGACTCCATGATGGGCGCCCAGGCCTCCCAGATGCAGATGGACAAGATCATGTCCTACCTGGCCATCGGCAAGGAAGAGGGCGCCCAATGCCTGGTGGGCGGCGACCGGGCCCGCCTCGGTGGCGAGCTGGCCGAGGGCTATTACATCCAGCCGACGCTGTTCAAGGGCCACAACAAGATGCGCATCTTCCAGGAGGAAATCTTCGGCCCGGTGCTGGCCGTGACCACCTTCAAGACCGAAGCCGAAGCCCTGGAAATCGCCAACGACACCCCCTACGGCCTTGGCGCCGGGGTGTGGAGCCGGGACGGCAACACCGCCTACCGCATGGGCCGCGGCATCAAGGCCGGCCGGGTGTGGACCAACTGCTACCACGCCTACCCGGCCCACGCCACCTTCGGCGGCTACAAGGAATCGGGCATCGGTCGCGAGACCCACAAGATGATGCTGGACCACTACCAGCAGACCAAGAACCTGCTGGTGAGCTACAGCCCCAAGGCGTTGGGCTTCTTCTAAAACGTCTCCTCCCTTGGCAGGGGCGCGGCCGGTGCGGGCTGCGCCCCTTTTTTTTATGGAGCGGCTGGGCGAACTTTCCCGCCGGGCGCCGCTCTACTCAGGCATGTCCGCTCCTACCGCCCCCGCCTTCACTTTCCCCTTCGACAACAGCTACGCCCGGGACCTGCCCGGCTTCGCCGTGCCCTGGCAGCCTGCCACCGTTCCGGCCCCCCGGCTGCTGCACTTCAACCCCGGCCTGGCCCGGGAACTGGGCCTGCCCCTGACGGATGCCACGCCGGATCAGCTGGCCGCCCTGTTTTCCGGCAACGCCCTGCCGGAGGGCGCCAGCCCCATCGCCCAGGCCTATGCCGGCCACCAGTTCGGCCAATTCTCGCCCCAGCTGGGCGACGGCCGGGCCCTGCTGCTGGGGGAGGTGATCGACGGCCAGGGCCGGCGCCGCGACATCGCCTTCAAGGGTTCGGGTCGAACCCCCTTCTCCCGCAGCGGCGACGGCAAGGCCGCCGTGGGCCCCATGCTGCGGGAGGTGCTGGTCGGCGAAGCCATGCACGCCCTGGGCATTCCCAGCACCCGGGCCTTGGCCGTGGTGGTCACCGGCGAGCCGGTGCGGCGGCAGCGGCCCCTGCCCGGCGCCGTCCTCACCCGGGTGGCGGACAGCCATCTGCGGGTCGGTACCTTCCAGTTCTTTGCCGCCCACGCCGGCCCGGCCCAGGTGCGGCAACTGGCCGACTACACCATCGCCCGCCACTACCCGGAACTGGCCGGGGCGGAGAATGGGTATCTGGAATTGCTGCGGGCCGTGGCCGAGCGCCAGGCCGCCCTGGTGGCCCAGTGGATGGCGGTGGGCTTCATCCACGGCGTCATGAACACGGACAACATGAGTCTCGCCGGCGAAACCATCGACTACGGCCCCTGCGCCTTCATGGAAGCCTACGATCCGGGGGCGGTGTTCAGCTCCATCGACCGCCAGGGCCGCTACGCCTACGACCAGCAAGCGGACATTGCCGCCTGGAACCTGGCCCGCTTTGCCGAAACCCTACTGCCCCTCATCGATGCCGACATGGAACGGGCCGTGGCGCGGGCCACGGCCATCATCGAAGCCTTCCCTGCCCGCTACCAGGAGCATTGGCAGACTGCCCTGAAAGCCAAGCTGGGCCTGCCCGATGGCGGGGCTGAGGCCGAGGCCCTGGGCGGCGACTGGCTGGCCCTGCTGCAGGCCCAGTCCGTGGATTTCACCCTGGCCTGGCGCTATCTGGGGGAAGCGGCCGCAGGCCGGGAGGAGCGGCTAAGAACGCTGTTCGCCGATGGCGCCGCTCTCGCCGCCTGGCTGCAACGCTGGCGCCGGCAGTGCGCCGCCGCCGACGGGGAGGGGAGCAACGCCGGCGTGGCCGGGGCCGCCCGGGCCGCCGCCATGGCCCGGCACAACCCCTGGCTCATTCCCCGCAACCACCAGGTGGAAGCAGCCCTCGATGCCGCCGAGCAGGGCGATCTCGCCCCCTTCCACCATTTGCTCGGCGCCCTGGCCGAGCCCTACCGTGAACAGCCCCGCTACGCCGACCTGGCCGAACCGGCTCCCCGGGAATTCATGCGGACGTTTCAGACGTTTTGCGGGACGTGAGATAGGTTAGGTCAAAATTATCAGCCTTTGAGGTTTGCCTGACTTGCTTCAGGTCTCCAGCGGTACTCGGTTCAAACTGCCTTGCTGGTGCAGCATCTGAAAAATGGTTGTGGAAGGGTATTTCTTATGAATGGTTTTACACATGGTCTTGACGACTTCTGGTTTTGCTCTTACCCCAAAAGTTACAGATTCCAGTTCTGCTGGATAGAAGATGTAATCTCCGTGATCAGAATGCGACTCTTGAGAGCGCCATGTAATAAGTCGCCACTCTTGCTCATATGACCATGCTAATTTCTTCGAATAGCAAACCGCCTCAATGGTTCTTTTTCGAAGCTCCGGTGTGTCACCATATAGTAAGAAGTCCAATCCAGATCCGGCAATCGGCCTGTCGGAATAAGTCACCTGCTTAACTTCGTGAAAGGGGCTGTCAGGCAAAGCTGCTGTAAAACCAAGTACAACGCCATGATGGTTTTCAGCATATGTACCCCACATGACTTCGTTGTTATACGTGGATGTCAAACACAATATGCGTGGTCCCTTCTTGGCTAACAGTGCAAAATATTCACGAAGCCCTTTGTCAATAATTTGATCCGCATCAGAGGGCTTAAAGTCACAGAGAACGCCTAGTAACTCGGATTCAGATTTTCCTACCTGAAGTCCTTGTATGACCTGGTCAAGGATTTTTCTAGTCCTCGGCGTTAAACGGTTTGCGTCGAGCGCCAATCTTCCACATGCAGCATCGAGTAGTGTCTTGAGGAGGTTTTGGTATGACTCGCAAACTGTGGGTTCAAAGCATGGAATACGTTGGAGTTCGTTTAAGTCATTGAATACGGATGGGTTTGACCATCGCAGTCGGCCATTTTCGAGAATAATTTCAGCCGTGTTTGGAGTCGCATACTTATACAAGACGGTAGGTTTCATGAGTTTTGCTTTTGTAGAATTGCGGTAGAGATTGAGTGGCGCAAATCAGATTTACATCTGAGTCGGTGTAGATAAACCATATGGTTTTGTCTCATATGGTGAACGCTGCGTTATTCTGCCTACGAAGCTTATTCCTAAGTTCAGGTTTGTTAGTTCTTGGCAGCAGTTGTATCCGCCCACCCCGCCTATAATGACTCCCTCACCCGGAGTCCCCTGTGCTCTTCATCCTCCTCAATCTCGTCCTCCGCAACGCCTTCCGGCATAAGCTGCGCACCTTGTTGACCCTGGTGGGGTTGATGGTGGCGGTGTTGTCTTTTGGGCTGTTGTCCACGGTGGTGGATGCCTGGTACGCCGGGGCGGAAGGGGCGTCCAATGCCCGGCTGGTGACGCGCAATTCCATTTCCCTGGTCTTTCCTCTGCCTTTGACCTACAAGCAGAAGATCCGCCAGATCGACGGGGTCAAGGCCATCACCACGGCCAACTGGTTCGGCGGCATCTACAAGGAGCCGAAGAATTTCTTTCCCCAGTTCGCGGTGGACCCCAACTATCTGGAACTGTACCCGGAGTACCTGCTCAGCGACGACGAGCGCACCGCCTTCGCCCGGGACCGCAAGGGGGCCATCGTCGGGCGCAAGCTGGCGGCCCAGTACGGCTTCAAGGTGGGGGATGTGGTGCAGTTGAAGGGCACCATCTTTCCCGGCACCTGGGAGTTCGTCATCCGCGGCATCTACACCGGGCGGGACGCCAAGACGGACGTGGCCCAGATGCTGTTCCACTGGGACTACCTGAACGAGGTGGCCAAGGTGCGCTATCCGCGGCGGCAGAACCAGGTGGGGGTCTATGTGGTGACCATCGACGACCCGGGACGGGCGGCGGAGCTGTCGCGCCTCATCGATGCCGAATTCCGCAACAGCGCGGCGGAAACCCTGACGGAGACGGAGAAGGCCTTCCAGCTTTCCTTCGTCTCCATGACCGAGGCCATCGTCGTCGCCATCCGCATCGTTTCCTACGTGGTCATCGCCATCATCCTGGCGGTGATGGCCAACACCATGGCCATGACGGTGCGGGAGCGCACCAGTGAATATGCGACCCTGAAAGCCCTGGGCTTCGGCCCCGGCTTCGTGCGGGGGCTGATCTTCGGCGAGTCGGTGGCCATCGCCGCCATCGGCGGCGGCCTCGGCATCGCCCTGACCTTTCCCGCGGCGGCGGCCTTCGCCCAGGCCATGGGCACCCTGTTCCCCATTTTCTTCGTCTCCGCCACCACGGTGCTGCTGCAGGCTGCCTGCGCCTTGGGGGTGGGCCTCATCGCCGCCTGGTTCCCCAGCCGGCGGGCGGCCCGCATCCCGATCGTCGAAGGGCTGCGCAGCGTCGCTTGATCATGGCCATTCCCCTTTCCTATTCCCTGCGCAACCTGGCGGCACGCAAGCTGACCACGGCCCTCACCGCCGGCGGTATGGCCCTGGTGGTGTTCGTCTTCGCCACGGTGTTGATGCTGGATGCGGGGCTGAAGAAGACCCTGGTGGATACGGGCAGCCCGGACAACGTGGTGGTGACCCGCCGGGCCTCCGGCACCGAGGTGCAGAGCGGCATCGAGCGGGGGCCGGCGGCCATCGTCGAGAGCCTGCCCCAGGTGGCCCTGGGGGCCGGTGGCCTGCGCATGCTGTCGAAGGAGACGGTGGTGCTGATCTCCCTCAACAAGCGGGTGGCCGAGGGGGCGGCGGCCAAGCCTTCCAACGTCATCATCCGCGGCCTGTCGCCGGTGGGCCTGCAGCTGCGTCCCCAGGTGCGGCTGGTGGCGGGGCGGCCGTTCCGCCCCGGCTCCAACGAGATCGTCACCGGCCAGGCCATCGCCAGCCGCTTCAACGGCGCCGGCCTGGGCGAAACCATGCGCTTCGGCGCCCGGGACTGGGTGGTGGTGGGGGTCTTCGATGCGGGCGGCAGCGGCTTCGATTCGGAGGTGTGGGGCGATGCGGAGCAGCTGATGCAGGCCTTCCGCCGGCCGGTGTTCTCTTCCCTGATCTTCCGCCTCAACGACCCGGGCGCCTTTGCCGCGGTCAAGGCGGCCATCGAGGACGACCCGCGCCTGACCCTGGAAGCCAAGCGGGAAGCCCAGTTCTACGCCGACCAGTCGGAGGCCCTGTCCAAGTTCATCAGCATCCTGGGCATCACCCTGTCGGTGATTTTTTCCATCGGCGCCATCATCGGTGCCATGATCACCATGTATGCTGCGGTAGCCAACCGCACCGGCGAGATCGGCACCCTGCGGGCCCTGGGCTTCAACCGCCGGGCCATCCTGCTGGCCTTCCTCGCCGAATCCCTGGGCCTGGCGCTGCTGGGCGGGCTGGTGGGGCTGCTGTTGGCTTCCACCATGCAGCTGTTCACCATTTCCACCATGAACTGGCAGTCCTTCGCCGAACTGGCCTTCACCTTTTCCCTCGATGCGGGCATCGTCGTCAAGAGCCTGCTCTTTGCCCTGCTCATGGGCCTGCTGGGCGGCTTTCTGCCGGCCTTCCGGGCCGCCCGCATGAATATCGTCGAGGCCCTGCGCGCCGCCTGAGCGGTCCCCGGCCTTATACTTGATCCAATTCCTTACGGAGAAACACCCATGGCAGCTCCTGCCGATACCGTCAGCATGGCCCTGTTCTGCGACTTCGAGAACATCGCCCTGGGCGTGCGTGACGCCCAATACGAAAAATTCGACATCAAGCCGGTGCTGGAGCGCCTGCTGGTCAAAGGTTCCATCGTGGTCAAGAAAGCCTACTGCGACTGGGAGCGCTACAAGACCTTCAAGGCCACCATGCACGAGGCCAATTTCGAACTGATCGAAATCCCCCACGTGCGCCAGTCCGGCAAGAACTCCGCCGACATCCGCCTGGTGGTGGACGCCCTGGACCTCTGCTACACCAAGTCCCACGTGGACACCTTCGTCATCATCTCCGGCGATTCCGACTTCTCGCCCCTGGTCTCCAAGCTGCGGGAAAACGCCAAGCACGTCATCGGCGTCGGTGTGAAGCAGTCCACCTCGGACCTGCTCATCGCCAACTGCGATGAATTCATTTTCTACGACGATCTGGTGCGGGACCGGGAAGCCAAGCGGGCCGCCGCCAACCGCAAGGACCCGGCCAAGGAGGCGGCGCCCCGCCGTTCGCCGGAAGACGAGAAGAAGCGCAAGGACGATCAGGACGCCCGCCGCACCAAGGGCATCGAGTTGGCTATGGCCACCTTCGAGGACCTCATGGCCGAGCGCAGCGACACCGAGAAGCTGTGGGCCTCGGTGCTGAAGGAGGCGATCAAGCGCCGCAATCCGGGCTTCAACGAGTCCTACTACGGCTTCCGCGCCTTCGGCAATCTGCTGGAAGAGGCCCAGAACCGGGGCCTGCTGGCCTTCGGCCGGGACGAGAAGTCCGGCGCCTACGTAGCCCGTCCGGGCAATGTGTCGGCGCGGGAAGTGACGCAGCCGGAAGAAAGCCCTGCCGAGGCGCAGGCGCCGGCCGCCGAGACGGCGGAAGCGCCGGCCCGGGAAGGGCGCGGCGGCAACCGTCGGCGCGGCCGCGGCCGCGACGGCGCCAAGGAAAACGGCGTGAAGGATGGTCCCCGGGTCCAGGAAGCGGCAGTCGAGGCACCCGCCCCGGCAGCGGCCCCCGCTCCGGTAGTGGTGGAAGCCGTGGCAGCGCCCGCTGCGGCCGCCCCGGCGGCAGTCGAAGCGGTCGCCGCCAGCCCGGCCGCGGCCAGGAAGCCTTCCGGCCGCGGCGAGTCTTCCGGGGCCCGCAGCGGCGCCCGTACCCGGGCCCGCAAGACGGCTGCCGCCCAGGAGATCGAAGCCGCCAAGAAGACGCCGGCCAAGGCCAAGTCCGAACCCAAGGCCGCCGCCAAGGCTGCGCCCCAGGCGGAGGCAGCGCCTGCTGCTGCCGCCGAAGCCGCCGCCAAGCCCAAGACCCGGCGCGCTCCGGCCAAGCGGCCGGCGAAGAAGGCCGCCGCCGAGTAGGGCCCTATCAAGGGGATGCCCGCACAGGCAGGCGCCATGGGCCTGTCGGGCAGGCCTGCCTGAAGAGGCCCGTCCCTTCTGGGGTTGAGCCGCCCGCTTCCTCCGTGTCTTGGCCGGTGCGGGTCAGGACCAGCCCCAAAAGAAAAAGCCGCGATTGCTCGCGGCTTTTTTTACCTTCTTTTACCCGAAAGGCCGGGTAAAAATCCGGTGTCTCAGGCGGCCTGGGCCGGAATCTTGTTGCCGATGCGGGCAATGCGATTCTGGGAATCGACGTAGATCAGCTGGGGTTCGTGCTTGGCCAGTTCCACTTCGGTGTAGGTGGCGAAGGTGGCGATGATCAGGATGTCGCCGGGCGCAGCCTTGCGGGCGGCGGAGCCGTTGACGGAAATGACGCCGGAGCCGCGTTCAGCCAGGATGGCGTAGGTGGTGAAGCGCTCGCCATTGTTCACGTTCCAGATGTCGATCTGTTCGTATTCCTTGATATTGGCCGCGTCCAGCAGGTCCTGGTCGATGGCACAGGAGCCTTCGTAATGCAGCTCCGAGTGGGTGGTGGTTACCCGGTGGAGCTTGGACTTGAGCATGGTTCTCTGCATGGCTTCACCCGTAGGCAAAAGGTAAGGGGAACGGCATTTTAACGGCTCACCGCCGTCTGTCAACGCCCAGTTTTTGAATTAAATCTCAAGATTATCAATGAGTCGCGTAACGCCGAGGCGCGCGGCGGCCAGCACCACCAGGGGTGCATCGGGACTGCCGGGAAGTTGGAGGTCGGCTTGCTGCCGCACCGCAACATAGTCCGCCTTCCAGCCGGCAGCGTCAAGGGCGGCCATGGCGGCCCGCTCCAGGGCCGGGTAGTCCCGGTTGCCGGCGCGGATGGCGTCCCTCAGCCTGTTCAGCTCCCGCGCCAGGCGCGGTGCCTCGGCCCGTTCGGCGGGGGTCAGGTAGCCGTTGCGGGAGGACAGGGCCAGGCCGTCCTCGGCCCGCACCGTCTCGCCGCCCAGGATGCGGATGGGCAGGGCCAGCTGGCGCCCCATGTTGCGCAGGACCATCAGCTGCTGGTAGTCCTTCTTGCCGAAGAGGGCGGTCTGGGGCTGGACGATGTTGAACAGCTTCAGTACCACGGTGGCAACGCCGCGGAAGTGGCCGGGGCGGAATTCGCCCTCGAGCCAGTTCTGGATTTCCGGCGGTTCCACCTGGTAGGTCTGGGGCTCCGGGTAGAGGTCGGCTTCCGTGGGGGCGAACAGCACGTCCACGCCGGCTGCTTGCAGCTTGGCGCAATCGGCCTCGAAGGTGCGCGGGTACTTGTCGAAGTCCTCGCCGGGGCCGAACTGCAGGCGATTGACGAAAATGCTGGCGACCACGGTGCGGCCGTGCTGGCGGGCCTGGGTCATGAGGGAAATGTGGCCCTCGTGCAGGTTGCCCATGGTGGGCACGAACACCACCTCGGGTTTGCCGGCAAGGGCGGCGCGCAGGTCGTCGACCCGGGAAAAGATCTGCATGGCTGTTTCTCCTGATGGCCGGGCCGTACTTGGCGGCCCGTTGCCGGTGGGGTGATTCAGTAACAGTGTTCGGCGGCGGGGAAGGTACAGTCCTTCACCGCCGCCACGTAGGCGGCGATGGCGGCAGCCACGGAGGGCTGGCCGGTCATGAAGTTGCGCACGAAGCGGGCCTTGCGGCCGGGGGCGATGTCCAGCATGTCCTGCAGCACCAGCACCTGGCCGGAGCACTCCACGCTGGCGCCGATGCCGATGGTGGGGATCTGCAGGAGGGCGGTGACCTCGGCCGCCAGGGCCTGGGGAATGGCCTCCAGGACCACCATGCTGGCGCCGGCGGCCTGGATGGCCAGGGCGTCGGCCTTGAGCTGGGCTGCGCCGGCCTCGTCCTTGCCCTGAACCCGGTAGCCGCCCAGCTGGTGTACCGACTGGGGCGTCAGGCCGATGTGGCCGCATACCGGGATGCCGCGGTGGGTGAGGAAGCGCACCGTCTCGGCCATGTCCTCGCCGCCCTCGATCTTGACCATCTGGGCGCCGGCGGCCATCAGCTGCACGGCGTTGCGGAAGGCCAGTTCCGGGGTTTCCTGGTAGGTGCCGAAGGGCATGTCGGTGATGATCAGGGGGCGGTCGCAGCCCCGGGCCACCATGGCGGTGTGGTAGACCATGTCGGCCAGGGTCACCGGCAGGGTGGAATCGTGGCCCTGCACCACCATGCCGAGGGAATCGCCCACCAGCACGGTATCGACCCCGGCGTTGTCGCAGAGGCGGGCAAAGCTGGCGTCGTAGCAGGTCAGCATGGCGATTTTTTCGCCGGCGGCCTTGAGCTTGGCCATGTCGGTGATGGTCAGGCGGCGGGTCGTGGATTGGCTGGACATGGGTTCATTCTCCCCGGTTGAAGTATTCCCGGTGGCCGCGCATGGCGGCGAGCCGTTCCAGGAGGAGTTGGAAGTCGCGGTCCTGATTGACGAAGTTGAGTCGGTCGGAATTGACGATCATCACCGGCGCGGCATTGTAGCCGTAAAAAAAGCGGCTGTAGCTTTCCGCCAGCTGGGTCAGGTACACGTCGCCGATGCGCCGCTCCATGTCCAGGCCCCGCTTCTTCACCCGGGCGATGAGGTTTTCCGGGCTGGCCTGCAGGTAGATCACCAGGTCCGGCGATACTACCTGGGGTGCCAGGGTGTCGTAGATCTGGCGGTAGAGCTTGTATTCGTCCTCGGCCAGGGTGAGGCGGGCGAAGATCGGGTCCTTCTCGAAGAGGAAGTCGGAGACCACGGTCTGGCGGAAGATGTCCGGCTGGGCCAGGTCCCGCAGCTGGTCCTGGCGCTGGAAGAGGAAGAACAGCTGGGTCTGCAGGGCGTAGCGGCTGCGCTCCTGGTAGAAGCGAGTGAGGAAGGGGTTGAGTTCCGGCTGCTCCAGCAGCAGCTGGCATTCCTTGCTCTGGCCTAGATGCTCGGCCAGGCGCCGGGCCAGGCTGGTCTTGCCGACGCCGATGGGGCCTTCCACCACGATGTTGCGGGCGTGCTCGAGCAGGTTGCGGGCTGGGGTACCGGGCATGGGCGGCGGGATGGGGTGTGGGTCGGGACGGGAAAAAAAGCGCCGGGTCCAGCCCGGCGGCTCTATGGTACGGCAGGCAGGTCCGGGAGGCCAGAGGGGCGGCCCGGACCGTCCGGCCTCAGTGTTCCAGGCAGAGTACGTCGGGGGATTGCTCCCCGGCCTGGGCCATGCGCTCCAGGCAGTCCAAGACCTCCTCGGAGGCCGCCTCCATGTGCTCCAGGAGGGCCACGCCGCCGTCGAAATCGCCCAGGCGCAGGCGTTCCAGGGCTTCCTTGCCGCTCTTGTGCACGTTGATGTGGGGCGCTTCCAGGGCCCGGTAGCCGTCCAGCAGGGAGAAGCACTCCCGGCCCTCGCCCTCGTAGTACCACTTGCCCAGGCGGCAGGAGGTATGCACGGCGAAATCCTCCGGACGTTTCTGGGAGGCGCCCATGAAGACCTTGTACACCTCGAACTTGAACACCAGGTGGTCCATCTTGGCCAGTTCGGTGAAGCTGCGCAGGGCGGCTACGGCCACGGCGGTCTCGATGTGGCGGGAGAGGCCGATGATGTTGTCCAGGTTCTCCGTCGCCTGCTTGCCCTCGTGGCTGGAGTGGTCCGCCTCCTTGGCCAGGGAGGAGATGCTGGCGTGGGCCGAGACGGTGTCGTGGCGGATGGCGCTGACCAGGCCGGAAATCTCGTTGGTGGCGGTGGCGGTGCGTTCGGCCAGCTTGCGCACCTCATCGGCCACCACGGCAAAGCCGCGGCCCGCCTCGCCGGCCCGGGCCGCCTCGATGGCGGCATTCAGGGCCAGCAGGTTGGTCTGGTCGGCGATTTCCTTGATCAGGTTGAGGATGCTGCCGATTTTCTCGGTGCTGGCATTGAGGCCTTCGACCTGGCCCATGGTGGTCTGGGACTGCTGGGCCAGCTGGCTCAGGTTGGCGCTGATGCCATGCATCTGGGCCTGGCTGTCGGTGGTGATGCGGCCGGCGGTGACGGCCTCTTCCTTTTCCGTCTTCAGGCTGTGGGCCATGGCGGCCATGGTGCCCTGGGACTTGGCCAGGCTGGAACCGAAGCGGTCCAGGTTGTGCAGCAGCTTTTCCCAGCCCCGGGCCACGGTTTCGGCGGCGTGGCACTTCTGCTCCAGGGTCTGCTGCTCGTTTTCCAGATTGGCCACCTGGGAGCGCAGGCTGGCGTTCTCGTTCTGCAGGGCGGCAAGGGCCGCTTCTAGTTCTCGTTGCCGCTGGTTGTTGCCGAACAATGCCACAGACATCTCCCTAAGTTATTTTGACTATTAGCAAAGGGAGATATTAATAGCCTTTATAAGAGTGTGGTTATGAAATAAGCCGCAAGCTGACATTTCCTGACCGGATCAGCTGCGGAATATGAAGTAAACGGCCCCCAGCAGGCACAGGCCGGCCCACAGATAATCGAGCTTGAGGGGCTGGCCCATGTAGAAGACGACGAAGGGCACGAAGACGGTGAGGGTGATGGCTTCCTGCAGGATTTTCAGCTGGGCCAGGGTGAGATCGGTATGGCCGATGCGGTTGGCCGGCACCTGCAGCAGGTATTCGAAGAGGGCGATACCCCAGGAGATCAGGGCGGCGATCCACCAGGGCTTGTCCGCCAGGTTCTTCAGGTGGGCATACCAGGCGAAGGTCATGAAGACGTTGGAAGCGGAGAGCAGCAACACCGTCTTCCACAGCACCGGCAGTTCGGTCCACAGGCTCATAGTTTCTCGATCCGTTGGTTGGCCACCGCCGGCAGCCAGGCGGCGACGCTGCCGCGGCCGGGCAGGGCCAGGTCCGGAGCGATCTCCGCCAGGGGCACCAGGACGAAGGCGCGCAGATGCAGGCGCGGGTGGGGCAGGGTCAGTTCGGGGCCGTCCAGCACCTGGTCGTCGTAGAGCAGCAGGTCCAGGTCCAGGGTGCGGGGGGCGTTGCGGTAGCTGCGGGTACGGCCGAAATGGGCTTCCACGGCGAACAGCCGGGACAGCAGCCCGGCCGGCGGCAGGGGGGTGTCCACCGCCGCCACGGCGTTGATGTAGTCGGGGCCGTCGGCACCGATGGGGGCCGTGCGGTAGAGGGAGGAGGCGGCGACCAGGGCGATGTCGCCGCTGCCGGTGAGGTCCGCCAGGGCGGCGCGGACCTGGGCTGCCGGATCTTCCAGATTGGCGCCCAGGGCGATGAAGGCGCGATGCATGGAAATCGCCGCGGCCTAGTCGCCGCTGCCGCCTTCGCCCGCGCCGGTACCACCGCCGGCGGGCTTCTTGCGCCGACGCCGGCGCTTCTTGTCGCCCTTGGCCTCGGGCAGCAGCATGGCCTGGCGCTCTTCGCCTTCGGCGTTGAGGAAGCGGCGCCACCATTCGCCCAGCTCCCTGTCCACCTCGCCCGACTCGGCGCGCAGCAGCAGGAAATCGTAGCCGGCCTTGAAGCGGGGCTGTTCCAGCACGGCGTAGGGCTTCTTGCCGGAGCGGGCCTCGAAGCGGGGCTGCAGGGCCCAGATGTCCTTGATGTCGCCGGCGATGCGGCGGGTGATGGCCAGCTTTTCCGCCTGCACGTCCAGCACCTCGTCCATGGCGGCGAAGAGGGCGGGAATGGGGCGCTCGCCGTTGGCCTTGTTCTTTTCCCACTGGCCCAGCACTTCGTGCCACAGCAGGGTGGCGAAGAGGAAGCCGGGGGAGGTGGGTTTGCCGGCCTGGACCCGCTCGTCGGTGTTGGCCAGGGCCAGCATGACGAAGCGTTCGCCCAGGGGCTGCTCCAGGATGACGTCGAGCAGGGGCAGCAGGCCGTGGTGCAGGCCCTCTTCCCGCAGTTGCTTGACGCAGCGCACGGCGTAGCCGGAGGTGAGCAGCTTGAGCATTTCGTCGAAGAGGCGGGCCGGCGGCACGTTTTCGATCAGCTCGGACATCTCCCGGATGGGACGCCGGGCGGCCGGGTCGATGGCCAGGTTCAGCTTGGCCCCCAGGCGCACCGCCCGCAGCATGCGCACCGGGTCTTCCCGGTAGCGCACCTTGGGATCGCCGATCATGCGCAGGGTCTTCTGTTTGAGGTCGGCGACGCCGTGGTGGTAGTCGTGGATGGTCTCGTCGGCCGGGTCGTAGTACAGGGCATTGACGGTGAAGTCGCGGCGGGCCGCATCTTCCGCCATGGTGCCGAAGACGTTGTCGCGCAGCACCCGGCCGTGTTCGTCGGTGGGTGCGTTGCTGGCGTGGATGGCGCGGAAGGTGGTGACCTCCAGGGTCTCCGCCCCCATCATCACGTGCACGATCTGGAAGCGGCGGCCGATGATGCGGGAGCGGCGGAAACAGGCCCGCACCTGTTCCGGCGTGGCGTTGGTGGCCACGTCGAAATCCTTGGGCGGGATGCCGGCCAGCAGGTCGCGCACGGCGCCGCCCACCACGTAGGCCTTGTAGCCGGCCTTCTGCAGCCCTTCGACGGTGCGGCGGGCGCCGGAGCTGAGCTGCTCGCGGCGGATGCCATGGTTCTTGACGGGGATGATGGCGGCGCTGTCGCCGTGGCCGCCGCTACGGGCGTTCCGGGTTTCGCTCTTGCCGGCGTTGTTCTTGCCGCCAAACACCCGGGAAATTAGTTTGCGGATCATGTAGGTTTTTTTATGCAATCTGGCGGTTCGTCCGCCTGAAAAAACAAGGCATTATATCCGTACGGGGCGGTTAGCGCAGGCTGATTACCGGCCAGCCGCGCCGTTCCGCCTCCGCCTTGAGGATTGGGTCCGGGTCCACCGCCACCGGGCGGCTGACCTTTTCCAGCAGGGGCAGGTCGTTGCGCGAGTCGCTGTAGAACCAGCTGTCGGCAAAGCTGCCCCAGTTGAGGCCCTGGGCTTCGAGCCAGTCCTCCACCCGGGTGATCTTGCCGTCCTGGAAGGACGGGGTGCCGCGCACGCCGCCGGTGAACTGGCCGTCCCGCTGTTCCGGGATGGTGGCGATGAGATGGTGGATGCCGAATTCCCGGGCGATGGGGCCGGTGACGAAGGCGTTGGTGGCGGTCACCAGGAGCACCAGGTCGCCCCGCTGCAGGTGCTCCTGCACCTTGGCCCGGGCCTGGTCGGTCATGATCGGGCGGATGTTGCGGGCCATGAATTCCTGGTGCCAGGCGTCCAGCTGGGCGCGGGAGTGGCGGGCCAGGGGCTTCAGCTGGAAGTCGAGGAACTCGTAGATGTCCAGGGTGCCGGCCTTGTACTGCTCGTAGAACTTCTCGTTCTGGGCGGCGTGTATTTCGCCGTCGAGGGCGCCCTGGCCGATGAGGAACTGGGCCCACTCGAAGTCGCTGTCGCCGGCCAGAAGGGTGTTGTCGAGATCAAAGAGTGCGAGATTCATCGTGCCTGTTTCGGAAGGGTTAGACGGTGGAGTCGCCGGCATGCTGCAGCACTTCCCGCAGCAGGGGCAGGGTGATGGGCCGTTTGTGTTCCAGGGAGTAGCGGTCCAGGGCCGCCAGCAGGGCGGCCAGGGTGCGCATGTCCCGGGAACTGCGGTTCATCAGGTAGGTGAGGGCTTCCCGGGAGAGCTTGAGGCCCCGGTCGGCGGCCTGGGCCGCCAGGGCAGCCAGCTTCTCCTCGTCGGAGAGGGGGCGCAGGCGGAAGATGAGGGCCGAGCCGAGGCGGGTGCGCAGGTCTTCCCGCAGTTGCAGGGCCGCCGGCGGCTGGTCGCTGGCCACCAGCAGCTTGCCCGGCCGGCCGTTTTCCACGGCCAGGCGCAGGCGGTTGAAATGGTTGAAGAGGGCGATCTGGCCGGCCTCAGCCAGGGCCTGCACGTTATCCACCGCCAGGCCCTCGGCCTCGGCCGGGGCGCCGGCCAGGAGCGGGTCTTGGGCGCCGTCCACATAATGCAGCCCGGAGGCCTGCAGCAGGTGGCTCTTGCCGCTGCCCGCCTCGCCCCACAGCAGGAACAGGGGCTGGGGGCCGGAGAACCAGTCGGCCAGGGCCGCCAGGGCCTCCTCGTTGCCGTCGCCGACGAAGTTGGCCAGGGAGGGCGGAGACTCGGGCATCAGGTCCAGCAGCAATTGACGCATGGGGGGCAGCATGGGGTCAGGAGTTGAGGTAGAAGGGGCTGGCCTTGTAATGCCGCTGCAGTTCCCGCAGGCCCACCAGCAGGGCGGCGGAGGCGGGCAGGGCGATGAGGATGCCGAAGAAGCCGAACAGCTGGCCGAAGGCCATCAGGGCGAAGATCACCGCCACCGGATGCAGGCCGATGCGCTCACCCACCAGCCAGGGGGTCAGCACCACGCTTTCGAGAATCTGGCCGCCGCCATAGACGATGGCCACCGCCAGCACCAGGCCGAGGCCCTGGAACTGCAGCAGGGCCGCCACCAGGGCCAGGAGCAGGCCGGTGGCGAAACCGACGTAGGGAATGAAAATGAGCAGGCCGGTGAGCAGGCCCACCGGCAGGGCGAATTCCAGCCCCGCCAGCCACAGGCCCAGGCTGTAGTAGAGGGCCAGCAGCAGCATCACCGCCAGCTGGCCGCGCAGGAACTCGGCCAGCACCGCATCCACTTCCCGGGCCAGACGCAGGGCCAGGTTGTGGAAACGGCGCGGAATGAGGTCCTCGATACGGTGCAGGAGGCTGTCCCAGTCCTTCAGCAGGTAGAACATGACCACCGGCAGGAGCAGCAGGTTGGCGACGAAGGCCACCAGGGCCAGGCCGCTGCTGCCGAGGGTGGTCAGCACGTGGCCGAGGATCTGCTGGGCCGCATCCTGGTTCTTGCGCACCAGGGCGTTGAAACTGGCCGGGTCCAGGGGCAGGTCGATGCCCAGGCGCTTCTGCAGCCAGGGGTCCAGCTTGGTCTGCAGCAGGGTCAGGGTGGCCGGCAGGCGCTCGGCGATGAGGCCCACTTCCTTCTGCAGCAGGGGTACCAGGGTCAGGGCCAGCAGGGTGAGGGCGCCGATCAGGCCCAGGATCACCAGCAGGGCGGCCAGGGGGCGGGGCACCCGGTGGCGGGCCAGCCAGCCGGTGGCCGGATTGCCGATGTAGGCCAGGATGGCGGCCAGCAGGAAGGGGGTGAGGATGGGGGAAAGGGCGAGCAGCAGCCAGACGCAGGCCGCGGCAAAGCCGAGCCAGAGCAGGGCCTGCAGTCTTTGGGTGCGGTTGTCGGGCCGATCTTCGGTCATTTGGGCTAAAATGCGGGTTTTCAATAGCTTTCCGGCGCCCATTCTATCACTCCGGATGCCAGGCCCTTCCCGACCATGACCCAAGATACCAGCAAGACCTCCCTTTCCTATCGTGACGCCGGCGTGGATATCGACGCCGGCGATGCCCTCGTCGAGCGCATCAAGCCTTTCGCCAAGAAGACCATGCGGGAAGGCGTGCTGGCCGGCATCGGCGGCTTCGGCGCCCTTTTCGAAGTGCCGAAGAAGTACAAGGAGCCGGTGCTGGTGTCCGGTACCGACGGCGTCGGCACCAAGCTGAAGCTGGCTTTCCAGCTCAACCGCCACGACACCGTGGGCATCGACCTGGTGGCCATGAGCGTCAATGACATCCTGGTGCAGGGTGCCGAGCCCCTCTTCTTCCTCGACTACTTCGCCTGCGGCAAGCTCTCCGTGGATGCGGCGGCCGACGTCATCAAGGGCATCGCCACCGGCTGCGAACAGGCCGGCTGCGCCCTCATCGGCGGCGAGACGGCCGAGATGCCCGGCATGTACCCGGATGGTGAATACGACCTGGCCGGTTTCGCCGTCGGCGCCGCCGAAAAGAGCAAGCTCATCGACGGCAAGTCCATCGTCCCCGGCGACGTGGTGCTGGGCCTGGGCTCCCACGGCGCCCACTCCAACGGCTACTCCCTGGTGCGCAAGATCATCGAGCGTTCCGGCGCCGACTTCAATGCCAAGTTCGACGGCGAGGCCACCCTGGCCGATGCCGTGATGGCCCCCACCCGCATCTACGTCAAGCCTCTGCTGGCCCTGCTGCAGACCCTGCCGGTCAAGGGCATGGCCCACATCACCGGCGGCGGCCTGACCGAGAACGTGCCCCGGGTGCTGCCGGAAAATACCGTGGCCATCCTGGACAAGTCCTCCTGGCAGCGTCCCAAGCTGTTCGACTGGCTGCAGGCCGAAGGCAACGTCAGCGACGACGAAATGCACCGGGTCTTCAACTGCGGCATCGGCATGGTGGTGGTGGTGGCCCAGGAACACGCCCGCCAGGCCATCCAGCTGCTGCAGGCCGCCGGCGAGAAGGTGTGGCAGATCGGCGACATCCGCGCCCGCCAGGGCGACGAGGCCCAGACCCAGGTGAACTGAGCCTCACCGCATACAGGACTTGCCCGGGCTGCGGTGTCCGGGCAAGCTATGGTTTCCCCATAAAAAAAACCGCTTGGAGGTAAGAAGTGAGCAAATCCGCTGTCATCGTTACCGGCCTGATCCTGGCCGCCGGCCTGTCCGCCAATCTGGCCCAGGCTTCCGAAGAACTGGCCAAGGCCAAGCTGTGCGTCGGCTGCCACCAGGTCTCCGCCAAGGTCCTGGGCCCTGCCTACAAGGACGTGGCCCAGAAGTACGCCGGCGTGAAAACCGCCGAAGCCGATCTGGCGAAGAAGATTCGCGGCGGCAGCAAGGGCGTCTGGGGCGGTGCCGAAATGCCGCCCAACCCGGCCATTTCCGAGGCCGACGCCACCACCCTGGCCAAATGGATTCTCAGCCTGAAGTGAAGTTGGGCTGATCCCGACAATGCCAACAAAAAAGCCGGCAATCGCCGGCTTTTTTGCGTCTGCAGGAAAAGCCTACTTGGCCTTTTTCCTGGTGCTTTCCGCCTTCACCTCGAGGAAGGCCGGGCCCCAGATGGGGTGGCCGGATTCGGCCTTGGTCAGGCTGAGCTTGGGGTAGGCGGCCAGGCCCTTGCGGAAGTTGGCCTTGCAGCTGTCCACCTGGCGGGAGGCGCAGGCGATGAAGGCCAGGTGCTTGTAGGCCCGGGCCTGGTCGATGCGGTTGGGCAGGCCCAGGTCCAGGGCCTGTTGCAGGGTCTGGCCGGCGCTCTTGTAGTCGCCGTTTTCGTAGGCGCTGATGCCCCGGGCCAGTTCGCTCTCGGCCTTGCGCGCGGTCGGCGTCTTCACCGGTTCGGCCGGCTTGGCCGCTTCGGGCGGGGGCGCCGGTTCGGCGGCCGGGGGCGGGGTGTTCTGGCTGGCGCAACCGGCCAGGGCCAGCAAGGAGGCAAGCAGCAGGGAGGAGAGGGATCGCATGGCGGTAGGTGTGCTCATTTGAATTTGTGCTTGATCTTGTAGGTGTCGCCGGCGCCCAGTTCCAGGGTCAGGCGATGGGGTTCGGACTGGCCGTTGCGGATTTCCACCTCGTGGTGGCCCGGCAGCAGCTCGATGCTTTCCAGGGGCGGCGAGATGCCCTTGGGTTCGCCGTCCACCACCACTTCGCCCCAGGGGGCGATGGCCAGGTCCACCCGGGCGGCGGGCTGGGGTTCGGGGGCCGCGGTACTGGCCGCAGGGGCAGGCGTGGCGCCGTTGCCGGCACTGCGTTCCGTGGGCAGCAGGGCGAATGCGCCGCCGGCGATGGCCACCGCGGCGATGCCCAACCACAGCGCCTTGCCGCGGCGTGCCGGCGGCGAGGCCGGTGCTTCCTGGGGCGCAGGGGAGAGGCTGAGGGGGTTGGTGTCCGTGAACGGGTGGGCCAGCAGCATGGTCGGATCTTCCGACGGGCTGGGCGGAATGCGCGGCTGGGGCTGGGCCTGGGCGGCCAGGCCGAGGACCGGGCCGGGGGAGCCGAGCTCGGCGTAGCGGCGCAGGTCGGCGGCCAGTTCGCCGGCGGTCTGGTAGCGTTCCTCCGGCGACTTGGCCAGGGCCTTGGCCAGGATGGCCTCGAAGCCCGGCGGCAGTTCCGGCATGAGCCGGGTGGGCAGCACCGGGCCTTCGTTGATGACCCGGTACATGATGGTGGTGACCGTTTCGCCGTCGAAGGGGGCGACGCCGGTGAGCCACTGGTAGAGCACCACGCCGAGGGAGAAGATGTCGGCCCGGCCGTCCACCGGATGGCCCATGATCTGCTCCGGCGCCATGTACTTGGGCGTGCCCAGCATGTGGCCGGTCATGGTCTTGCTGCCGGTCTGCAGCTGGGCGATGCCGAAATCGGTGATTTTCACGGCGCCGTCGGCCAGCACCATGAGGTTGGCCGGCTTGATGTCCCGGTGCACCACGCCCTGGCGGTGGGCGTAGTCCAGGCCGTCGGCAACGGCGGCCATCATGTCGGCGATGCGGGTATAGGGCAGGGGGCCGGCTTCGCTGATGAAGCGGCGCAGCTCCCGGCCTTCGAGGAATTCCATGGCCATGTAGGCCACGTCATCCGCCTTGCCGGCGTCGTACAGGGTGACGATGGCCGGGTGGCTGAGGCGGGCGACCGACTTGGCCTCGCGGAAGAAGCGGCGCTCGAAGCTCTCCTTCTCGGACAGGCTGGCGTCGAACTTGATGGTCTTGATGGCCACGACCCGTTCCAGCAGGGGATCGAAGGCGCGGTACACCACGCCCATGGCTCCCTCGCCGAGTACTCCGTCGATACGGTAGCGGCCCAGTTGTTGAATGGTCATGCGCTTCTTACGGAAATTGGGGTCGGTCAATCCGGGACGGCAACAGCTCCCTCCACCCCGGGGTCCGAACTCTGACGGGCAAGTTTAACAGAACCTGTCCGCCCCCTGACCATCCCCAGCGCCGGGCCGGCTTAGCGTCCCGCGGCCGTGGCCGCCGTGGCCGGTTTGCCCATGGCCAGGGCCCCGCCCAGGGCCAGGAAGAAGGCCAGGGCCACCAGGGCGAAGACCTCGGCGAAGGCCTGGGCGCTGCCGGCCGGCTGGCCCAGGTGGTTGCTGCGCCATTCCACATAGACGGCACCCAGGCTGATGCCCAGGGTGCCTCCCAGCTGCCGGGTGCAATTGAGCAGGGCCGAGCCCTGGCCCACCAGGCGCTGGGCCAGGGGGCGCAGGGCGCCCAGGTTGAGGGCCGGCAGGATCAGGGCCAGGCCGATGCGGCCGATGACCACCGTGCCCATCAGGGTGGGAAGCAGGGGCAGGCCGAGGGAAATGCCGGCCAGCAGCGCCAGCAGCACGAAGGAGATGGCGAACAGCAGCAGCCCCAGGGCCGTCTGCCGATGGGGCCGGATGCGGTCCGCCAGGTAGCCGGCTCCCGGGGTCATGAGGGCCAGGGCGATGCCGCCGGGGAGCAGGGCCAGGCCCGCCGTGGCGGCGTTGTAGCCGAGGATGCTCTGCAGGAACACCGGCACCAGATAGGTGGAACCATAGAGGCCGACGCCGAAGATGAAGGACACCAGGGTGCCCATGGCGAAGGCCCGTTCGCTGAACAGGCCCAGGGCCAGGATCGGCCCGGGCACCCGGCGGGCGTGGCGCAGGAAGAGGGCGATGCCGGCGGTCGCCACTAGGGCGCCGATGCCGCTCTGGGGCGACAGCAGGCCGTGGGCGTGGAGGCTGCCGACGGTCTGCAGCAGGCTGAGGATGGCCAGGGTGAGCAGGGACAGACCGGTCCAGTCGAAGGGGTGCTCGGCCCGGGCTGGCGGCTTGTGGGGCAGCAGCAGGTGGCCCGCCGCCAGGGCGGCGAGGCTGCCGGGCACGGTGATGAGGAAAATGGCCCGCCAGCCGAAATGGTCCACCAGGAAGCCGCCGGCAATGGGTGCCACCGCCGGCGCCAGGATGATGCCGAAACCCAGGATGCCCATGGCCCGGCCCTGGCGTTCCAGGGGAAAGAGGCGCAGCACCAGCAGGGTGCTCATGGGCTGCAGCAGGCCGGCGGCCAGGCCCTGGACGATGCGCATGGCCACCACCGAGGGGAAGTTCCAGGCCAGGGCGCCACCCAGGCTGCCGATGCCGATCAGCAGCACGGCACCGAGGAAGACCCGGCGGAAGCTGTAACGCTCGATGAGCCAGGCGGTAGGCAGCATGGCCACGGTCATGGCGGCCATGTAACCGGTGACGGCCCACTGCACCCGGTCCTGGCCCAGGTGAAAGTCCGCCATGAGGGCGGGAATGGCCACGTTGAAAATGGTGGCGGAAAGCACGGCCGTGACCATGCCGCAGGCCATGGCCGCCAGGACCAGCCAAGGGTAACGTCCGCCATGGCGGGCCTGCAGGGCTTCCAGGCTGCGGGGAGAGCTTGAAAATGACACGGTGACTCCGGAGCGGGGGCTGAGTAAAATGATTGTATCAGTAAATAATTAGCATGCTAACTATATGTCAGACCACCAGCCTGAAGCGACGTTCCCGCCCCAACAGCGATTCTCCGTCCTGCTGCACCAGACGGCGGCCCTGTGGCGCACAGCCCTGGACCGGCGCCTGCGGCCCCTGGGCTTTTCCCAGGCCAGCTGGCGCGCCCTGATTGCCCTGCGGCGCCAGCCGGAAGGTTGCAATCAGGCCGTCCTGGCGGAGCGCCTGGGGATCGAGGCGCCCACCCTGGTGCGCCTCCTGGACCGCATGGAAAAGCAGGGCTGGCTGCAGCGCCAGTCCGATCCCCGGGACCGGCGCAGCAAGCGGGTGGTGCTCACTGCCGCCAGTCTGGAGCTGGCGGAGAGCATGGATGCCACGGTGGAGGAGTTGCGGGCCGAACTGCTGGCGGGGCTGGAACCGGCCCAGCTGGAGGCCATGATCGACATCCTGGAAACGGTCCGGGAGCGGGCCGAAGGCCTGCTGGCCAAAGGAGCTGTCGATCCGGAGAGTGGATCACATATTCCTTTATAAATATAAACAATTTACGAAACAGTATTTCTTCTTATAAAAAGGGCGCCCTAGACTTCTCCCATCGCATATCACCTCCTGGGAGAAATCATGGCTCACCCCCGCAAGCTCATCGCCACCCTGGCAGCATCCCTGTCCCTGGCCTTCGCCGGCCAAGCCCTGGCCGACGCCACCCTGCTCAACGTCTCCTACGACCCTACCCGGGAGCTGTACCAGGACTTCAACGCCGCCTTCATCAAGCACTGGAAGGAAAAGACCGGCGAGACCCTGACCATCAAGCAGTCCCACGGCGGTTCCGGCAAGCAGGCCCGCTCCATCATCGACGGCCTGGAGGCCGATGTGGTGACCCTGGCCCTGGCCGGCGACATCGATCCCCTGGCCGAGCGCGGCCTGCTCGCCGCCGACTACCAGAAGAAGCTGCCCCACAATGCCTCCCCCTACACCTCAACCATCGTCTTCCTGGTGCGCAAGGGCAATCCCAAGGGCATCAAGGACTGGAACGACCTGGTGAAGCCGGGCATCGGCGTCATCACCCCCAATCCCAAGACCTCCGGCGGCGCCCGTTGGAACTACCTGGCCGCCTGGGGCTTCGCCCTCAAGCAGCCGGGCGGCAACGACGCCAGCGCCAAGGACTTCGTCGCCCGGCTGTACAAGAACGTGCTGGTGCTGGATACGGGCGCCCGGGGCTCCACCACCACCTTCGTCGAGCGAGGCCAGGGCGATGTGCTGATTGCCTGGGAAAACGAGGCCTATCTGGCGGTGAAGGAACTGGGCCCGGACAAGTTCGACATCGTCACGCCTTCCCTCTCCATCCTGGCCGAGCCCCCGGTGGCCGTGGTGGACAAGAATGTGGACAAGCACGGCACCCGCAAGCAGGCCCAGGCCTACCTGGAGTACCTCTACACCCCGGCCGGCCAGGAAATCGCTGCCCAGAACTACTACCGGCCCATCGATCCCAAGGTGGCGGCCAAGTACGCCAAGCAGTTCGGCAAGGTGAATCTCTTCACCATCGACCAGCTGTTCGGCGGCTGGACCAATGCCACCAAGGCCCACTTTGCCGACGGCGCCATCTACGACCAGATCCAGACCAAGCGCTGATTCTTCGGTACTACAAACAAGAAGCCCCGGCCTTCCACTGGAAGGCCGGGGCTTCTTTTTGAATGATCGGGGCTTAGCGGCCGAGGGCCAGGTTGGTGCTGGCACGGCTGTCGTTGTCGCCGCGCTGCTGGGTGCGCTCCGTGGTGCGGCGATCGTTGCAGCTCTTGAAGGTTTCCGCAGCCAGATAGGCCCCCGCGGACGACAGGCAAAAGGCGCTGGCGGTAAGCAGCAGGATCTTGCGGGCATTGGCGGTCATGGTCTTGTCTTGCATGTGGATTCTCCCGGAGGCGAGGGCCTGGGCCCTTGTAGTTGTCGATGGGGTCATTCTAGGCAGGACCCCGGGTTGCGTCTGTCGCCTCCCTGTAGCGACCGGTAACGGCCCATGCGCTTTGATGACCGCGTGTGACAGCGTGACAAAAAAAGACCCCGCCGAGAGCGGCGGGGTTGGAGAGGAGGCCCATCCAGGGAGGGAGGGGATGGGTCTTGGGGGAGTCATGCGCTGTCAACGCATGGATGCATTCTAGGCAGGCCCGGCGGTGCCGTCTGTGGCGATTCCTTGGCCCTTGTGTAACGGTCTGTGGCGGTCCTCCTCTCCATTTGTAACAGCCCCCGGGGTATGGCGGGAGACAGACCCGGAGCGGAAAATCCGGGCAAAAAAAAACCCCACCGGGGGAGGTGGGGTGGAGAGGGTGCCCATCCGAAGGGGGGAGGTGGATGGGACTTTGGGGGAGTCATGCGCTGTCAACGCAGAATCCATTCTAGGGAGCCCCCCGGCTGCCGTCTGTGGCGATTGCAGGAGGGTTGTGTAACCGGGGGTGAGGGACTTTGACGGTTTGTAATGCCCCATGCGCAGCCTTGGCAGGCGAGGGGGCGGGGCCGTTCGGCAGTGGCGCGGGGAGGGGGGCGCTCAGCGCCGCCGCCAGAAGCGCCAGGCCATGACGGCGATGGCGAAGAGGGCGGTGGCCAGCAGGGCTTTGGGCAGGTTGGTGCGGCCTTCGGTGACCAGGTCGAAACCCAGAATGCCGAGCAGGACGCCCAGGCTCTCCGCCGCCGGAAAGGTGGCCTTGAAACGGCGTTTGCAGCGCAGCAGGCAGTCGGGGACGGATGGGAGGGGCATTGAAGATGGGCTAGTGGAGCGGGCATACCGCGGACGGCCGTGGAGCCATCCGGCACGGTATGGGCTGCATTCTAGGCAGGACGCGGCCTGGCGTCATGGCCGCTAGCGTGAGCGTTTGTAACGCAATGTAACGCCAGCGGCCCCGGGCCGCCTGGGCACGGGCTTTCAGCCCGGCCAGGAGAGGGTGAAGCGGGCGCCGCCGAGACTGGACTCGCCGGCGCTGGCATGGCCGCCGTGGGCCTCCATGACCTGGCGCACGATGGCCAGGCCGAGTCCGTAGCCGCCGCTGGTGCGGTCCCGGGAGCGGTCGAGGCGGGTGAAGGCGTCGAAGATGCGTTCCCGTTCGTCCGCCGGTACGCCGATGCCGTCGTCCTCGACGTGGATCTGCACCAGGCCTTCCTGCACTTCGGCGCTGACCCGGACCCGGGTCTTGGCGTACTTGAAGGCGTTGCGCAGCAGGTTGCGCACGGCGTAGGGCATGGACTTGCGGTCCAGGCGGGCCATCAGGTTGGGCGGCAGATGGCCCAGGTCCACCTCCACCGCCAGTTGACCGGCCAGTATGCGCAGGTCGTCCACCTCTTCCTCCAGCCAGGGCACCAGGGCGATGGAGGTGAGGTTGAGGGTGGGGCGCTCCCGCTCGAAGCGGGCGTGGGTGAGGCTGGAGTCGATCAGGTTGTCCAGCTCCTCCAGGTCCTCTTCCATGGTTTTCCAGTGGCGCTGGCGTTCGTCGCGGCAGTCCGTGTCGGCCGCCATTTCCAGGGCGAAGCGGAGGCGGGCGATGGGGGTGCGCAGTTCATGGGAGATGGCGCTGGAAAGCTCCCGCTGGGCGGCGATGAGTTTTTGCACCCGCTCCGCCATGCCGTTGAGGGTGTCGGCCAGAAGCGCGAACAGGTTGCTGCGGGCCGCCGGGGCGCGGGTCTCGAAACGGCCCTCGCCCAGGGCCCGGGCGGTCTGGCGCAGGGATTCCAGGTCGCGCCAGATGGGCCGGATCCAGATCCATACCAGGACGGCGAAGCCGAGGCCGATGGCGGTCCAGGTCATCAGCCGGATGCGCAGTTCCAGGGGGATGGCGCGCTGGTACTCCGGGTTCAGGTCGGGGGAAAGGGGGCCCACCACCAGCACTTTGTCGCCGCCGCGGATGCGGTGGAACATGATGTCCCGGTGGGAGTCGATGGCGATGTCGCCCAGTTCCAGCTTTTCCCTTTGCTTGGGCGGCAGGAGCACCTGGTCCAGGTCTTCCAGCACCAGGCGGTAGGCGAATTTCTCGTCCAGGGCCTTGATCTGCTTTTCCCACTGGTGCCGGGGATAGCGCTGCAGCTCGTCCTCGATGAGGACGATGGTGCCGCGCATGAAGCGCTTGGCGTAGTCGTCGGTGATGCCCTGCAGGGCCGTGGAAATGGCGAAGTCGGCGATCATGGCGATGCCGACGAAGGAGCCCATGGCCAGCAGGTAGAAGTTGAAGAACAGCCGGGACAGGCTGTAACGGGCGCGGGAGAGGCGGGCGAAGCGCTGTTCCGACTCCCGCCGTTCCTTGCCCGGGCTGTTGTCCTCCGGCGCTGCTTCTACCTCCTGTTCCGGCAGGCGGCGGGGGTCAATTCCAGTCATGCCGGGAGAACAGGTAGCCCTTGCCGCGCACGGTCTTGATGCGGGCCGGATTGTCCGGGTCGTCCCCCAGCTTCTTGCGCAGGCGGGAGATGCGGGCGTCGATGGAGCGGTCCAGGCCGTCGAAGCCGATGCCCCGCAGGCGCTGCAGCAGGTCGTCCCGGGACAGCACGGTGCCGGCGTGGCAGGCCAGCAGCCAGAGCAGGTCGAATTCGGCGGTGGTCAGGTCGATGGCCGCATCGCCCAGTTCGGCGCTGCGGGTGGCCTGGTTGATGCGGAAACGGCCGAACACCAGCTCGTCGCCGGCCCCGCCGCCTTCGCTGCCCTCGCTGGGGCCGGCCCGGCGCAACAGGGCCCGCACCCGGGCCAGCAGCACCCGGGGCTGCACCGGCTTGGAGATGAAGTCGTCGGCGCCCAGCTCGAGGCCGAGGATCTGGTCCATGTCCTCGTCCCGGGCGGTGAGCATGAGGATCACGCCCTGGTAATGGGGGCGCACGGTGCGGCAGACCTCGAAACCGTCCTTGCCGGGCAGCATCACGTCCAGCACCACCACGTCCGGATTGTCGGCGGGAATGCGGGTGCAGGCCGTGTCGCCCCGGGGTTCGATGGCGACTTCGAAGTCGTTCTTGCTCAGGTATTCGGCGGTCAGCTCGGCGAGGCGCTCGTCGTCCTCGACCAGAAGAATGCGGGGGGCGGCCATGACGCTCCAGGCGGAAGGGGAAAACGCGAGTTTACCCCGACTTTGGCGGCTGGGTGTCCTTGCCGTTGGCGGCCCCCGCGGCGGCGCTCCGTTTGCGCCGCTCCGGATGGCCGGCAGCGGGCTCGGGCAGGGTGATGAGCAGGCACTGGCCGTCGGGCAGGGAGACGGCGATGCTGTCCCGGCCACCGGGACCGCTCTCCTTGCAGTGATAGAGGCTGAGGGCGGGGGTGGCCAGGGAATCCTTGATCTGCCGCGGGTGCAGGTGTTCGGCCAGGGCCTCCCGGTCCACCAGGGCCCAGTGCAGGGTCTTGCCGCTCATGCCAGGTCCCCGTCCGGCGCCGCTTCCGCGTCGGCCAGGGTCTTGCCCTGGCGCAGCAGCAGGGCGTAGTCGCCGGCGGGCACGGCCCGGCTGAAGAAGTAGCCCTGGAACTCGTCACAGCCGTGCTGGCGCAGCAGGGCCAGCTGTTCGGCCGTTTCCACGCCTTCGGCCACCACATTGAGCCCCAGGCTGTGGGCCATGGCGATGACGGCGCTGGCGATGGCTGCATCGTCGGCGTTGGAGTTGATGTCGCGCACGAAGGAGCGGTCGATCTTCAGGCAGTCGATGGGGAAGCGCTTGAGGTAGGAGAGGCTGGAGTAGCCGGTGCCGAAGTCGTCCAGGGACAGGGTCACGCCCAGGTCCTTCAGCTCCCGCAGGGTCAGGGCGGCGTGGTCGGTGTCGTGCATGACCATGGATTCGGTCAATTCGATGTCCAGCATCTCGCCGGGCACCTGGTATTCCTCCAGCAGCCGGCGCACCGTCTCCCCCAGGTTTTCCTGGCGGAACTGGCGGGCGGAGATGTTAATGGCCACCTTCAGGGGCGGCAGGCCTTCCTCGCGCCAGGCCCGGATCTGCCGGCACACCAGTTCGATGACCTTTTCCCCCAGGGGAATGATGAGGCCCGATTCCTCGGCCAGGGGAATGAACTCGTTGGGGTTGATCTGGCCGATGCGCGGGTGCATCCAGCGCAGCAGGGCCTCGGCACCGACGATGGTGCCCTGCTGCAGGGAAACCTTGGGCTGGTAGTAGACCTGGAATTCGTCGGTCTCCAGGGCCCGGCGCAGGTTGCCCTCCATGTCCAGCCGGTCCAGGGCCATGCTGCTCATTTCCGGCAGGTAGAAGCGGTAGTTGTTGCGGCCGTATTCCTTGACCCGGTACATGGCCACGTCGGCGTTGCGCAGCAGGATGTCCCCTGTTTCCCCGTCCCGGGGGAACAGGCTGACGCCGATGGAGGCGGTGACGAACAGCTCCTTGCCCTCGACGAACAAGGGCTGGGCCAGGGCCCGCTGAATCTTGCCGGCCACCACGGCCACGTCGTCCGCGTCCAGGATGTCGCCGACGACGATGACGAACTCGTCGCCCCCCAGGCGGGCCACCGTGTCGGTGTCGCGCACGGCCGCCTGCAGCCGCTCGGCCACGGTCTTCAGCAGCTTGTCGGCCGGGGCGTGGCCGAGGCCGTCGTTGATCACCTTGAAGCGGTCCAGGTCGAGCAGCATGACGCCCACCAGGCGCCTGTCCCGGCGCGCCAGGGCGATGGCCTGGCTGATGCGGTCGGCCAGCAGGCTGCGGTTGGCCAGGCCGGTGAGAACGTCGTGGGTGGCCTGGTACTCCAGCTGTTCCTGGTAATGGATGCGGTCGGAGACGTCGTTGATGACGGAGACGAAATGGGTGGTGCTCTGGCCCGACTCGTCCAGCACCGGTGCCAGGTGCAGCTCGTTCCAGAACAGGCTGCCGTCCTTGCGGTAGTTGCGCAGGATGGCGTGGCCCTCGCGCCGGTCCCGCAGGGCAGCGCGGATTTCGTTGAGGCCTTTCTGCTGCAGGTCGTCCCGCACCAGGAAGCGGCCGTTGCGCCCCTGCACTTCGGCAGCGCTGTAGCCGGTGATGCGCTCGAAGGCCGGGTTCACATAGGTGATGGGGTGGTCCAGCTGGGTGGCGGAAGTGATCATGATGCCGTTGCTGGAGGACTCCACGGCCCGGTCCCGCAGCCGCAGGGCCTCGCCGGCGTCCTGGCGGGCGGCGGCTTCGGCCTCGCTGGTGCAGCGGCGTACCGCCAGGGCCAGGGCCAGCAGGGTGGCGATGTCCCGCAGCAGCTGGTGTTCCTCCGGCGAAAACAGGGCGCGGGCGGCGGCATAGATGCGCAGCCGGCCCAAGGCCTTGCCTCCGGCTTCCAGGGGCAGGGACAGGGAGCCGGCAAAGGCGGAAAACTGGGGGAACCGATCCAGGTCCTGCCAGTCTGACGGGAGCATGGCGCCGGCTGCCGCATCGGCGCCGAGGCGGGCTGCCACCAGCCGGTGGCTGCCGTTTTCCAGCAGACCGACGCAGGCCAGGCTGTAGCCGCCGCAGCCGGTCAGGCTGTCGCAGATGCGGGCCGCCAGGTCCGCTTCGCTGCCGGCTGCACCGGCGGCGGCATGGCAATGGGCCAGCAGGGCAAGCAGACGCCGCAGCTGGTCTTCACCGCTGACGTCCTCATTTGGGTGTTGCGGGGACAAGAGGTCTCCTCCTCATTGTGTACTGCTTGTTTTTGTCGGGGCAGTGTAACAAATGCCCAGTCGCCTGGTTGTTGCGCTGCGCCATGGAAATGGCTGCGAATCAGGCGCTTGGCGTCATTCATCCTTTTCAAGGGGTAGTTCCAACCATGGCCTTTGCCGATATCCTGTCGTCCCTCCTAGCCTTTCTCCGTTCCGGCGCCCTCGACCTGCCCTGGTGGGGCGTGCTGCTGGCCGCCTTGGGCATGACCCATGTGACCATCGTCGCCGTCACCGTATTCCTGCACCGCCACCAGGCCCACCGGGCCCTGGATCTGGGGCCCCTGCCTTCCCATTTCTTCCGCTTCTGGCTGTGGCTGACCACCGGCATGGTGACCAAGGAATGGACTGCCATCCACCGCAAGCACCACGCCAAGTGCGAAACCGCCGAGGATCCCCATAGTCCCCAGGTGAAGGGGCTGTGGAAGGTCCTTTCCGAAGGCGCCGAACTGTACCGGGCCGAGGCCGCCAATGCCGAAACCCTGGCCCGCTACGGTCACGGCACGCCGGACGACTGGCTGGAGCGCCGCGTCTATGCCCGGCATCCGGTGCTCGGCGTGGCCCTCATGCTGGTGCTGGACGTGCTGCTCTTCGGCGCCGCCGGCATCACCGTGTGGGCGGTGCAGATGGCCTGGATTCCCTTCTGGGCGGCGGGGGTGGTCAATGGCCTGGCCCACTTCTGGGGCTACCGCAACTTTGCCTGCGCCGACGCCTCCACCAATCTCTGGCCCCTGGGGCTGGTCATCGGCGGCGAGGAACTGCACAACAACCACCATGCCTTCGCCACTTCCGCCCGCTTCTCCGCCAAGTGGTACGAGGTGGACATTGGCTGGGGCTACATCCGCCTGATGAGCGCCCTGGGCCTGGCCCGGGTGAAGAAGGTTGCGCCCCGGCCCCGGCTGCGTTCCCTGCGGCCCCAGGTGGACGACCATACCCTGCAGGCCCTCATTACCCACCGTTACGATCTCATGACCCGTTACGCCAAATCCCTGCGCCAGGCCTACGAGGACGAGTTGCGGGCCCTCCGTGGGCGTCTCGATGCGGTGGAGTTCAAGCGGGCCCGGGACGCGCGGCGCTGGCTGGCCGGCGACCTGGGACGGATGCCGGCGGAACTGCGTCAGCGCTTCGATGCCCTGGTTCAGGGCAGCGGCCCGTTGCAGACCCTGGTGGCCATGCGGGAGGAACTGAGCGCGGTGTGGGAGCGCAGCAACGCCAGCCGGGAGCAGTTGCTGGCCCACCTGCAGGACTGGTGTCGCCGGGCCGAAAGCAGCGGTATCCGCCAGCTGGAGGAAATGTCCCTGCGTCTGCGCCGCTACGCCATTTGAGCCGGAGCGGCTAACGCTGGCACAATGACGGGGCGCCCTGCGGGGTGCCCATTTCTTCAGGAAAGTCCGATCCCCTATGTCCCTGCTCAACCGTCTGGCCGGACGTCCCGGCTATCTGCTTCTCGCTGTGGGCTGCATCGCCCTGGTCTCCGCCGGCCTGGTAATCCAGGAGTTTGACCGCCTGCAGCCCTGTCCCCTGTGCATTTTCCAGCGTGTGCTCTACCTGCTGGTGGCTGCCCTGGCCCTGGGTGGGGCATTGTTGCCCCGGCTGCGCTGGCTGTGGCTCGGTCTGATCGGCGTCACCGCCGTCGGCGGCATGGCCACGGCCCTGTACCAGACCTGGCTGCAATGGGTGGCCGACCCGGCCCTGGAGTGCGCCTACGGCGATCCCAGCCTGATCGAGCGCCTGGTGGACTGGCTGGGCATGCAGTACCCGCCCCTGTTCATGGCCACCGGCTTCTGTTCGGCCCGGGACTGGACCTTCCTGCAGCTTTCCATGGCCAACTGGTCCGTGCTCTGCTTTGCCGGGGTGCTGGTCAGTCTGCTGGTCATCGGCCGCCGTCGCTGATCGCCGGCCGTTTCCTGCCGCAAACAAAAAGCCCGCTTCGGCGGGCTTTTTGTTTGCGGCTTTCGCTTGCGGCGGCTGTTTCCGGCGGGGAGGCCTCCGTCATTGGGGGCAAGGTGCCGTTTCCGCCCTGAATCCGGCTGCAAAGCGGGGGGCAAAGAACGGGTGCTCATCTGCGGCGGCGCTCCGGGGCGAAGGCCCAAAGAAAAACCCGCCACAAGGGCGGGTTTTCCGGTAGCCAAGCCTTTGGGGGGCTTACTTCAGCTTGGTTTCTTTGTAGATCACGTGCTTGCGTACCTTGGGATCGTACTTCTTGATCTCGATCTTTTCCGGCTTGGTACGCTTGTTCTTGGTGGTGGTGTAGAAATGGCCGGTCCCAGCAGTGGACTCCAGCTTGATCTTTTCACGCATGTCGCAGCTCCTTAGACCGTGAAACGCTTATTACACTTCGCCGCGGGCACGCAGATCCACCAGGACCTCGTCGATACCCTTCTTGTCGATTAACCGCAGACCGGCGTTGGAAACACGCAGCCGGATGAAGCGGTTTTCGCTCTCAACCCAGAAGCGACGATACTGCAGATTCGGCAGGAAGCGGCGCTTGGTTTTGTTGTTGGCATGGGAAACGTTGTTCCCGACCATCGGGGCCTTGCCCGTCACTTGGCAGACACGCGCCATGATTTGCTCCAGAAAACTTGGAAGGAAAGCCCGCGATTGTAACGCAACTGCCTGAATAATATCAAGCCTCTTTTGCGTTTTCCTTTTGCCCGGGGCGGCAAAAAGGCCGGAAAGCCTTATCCGGCGTACCTTTCCGTCCCGGGTAAAAAATGCTGGGCGAGTACACGTTGCAGCTGAACCTTGGCTGCGCCCGTGAAGCCGACGAATTGTACCCCATGCCGGAAGCAGCAGTGGCGGTCGGAGTGCACCGAATAGGCCATGCGGCAGCGGAATTCCAGCACCAGCGGGCGTTCGTGGGAGTGGGTGGGGGGCACGGACAGCCGCATGGTGAACTGGCTGGAGGTGTGCAGGTTGTGGTCCGTCAGTACGGCAGCGCCGGCCTGGGAAACGTCGTGGGTACGGCCGTGATAGACCCGGTCCGGCTCGCTGTCGAGGACGATCATGCACGACCACCGGGCTGGGTACCGGTCATATTGGCGCTGTTCTTTCATTGCAATTGGGAATTGTTGTTATCTGGTCAGCGCGCAGTATAACCACAGACCCCCTCTTACTATTGATATAGATCAGAGCAAGCCCCGCTCGGAAAAAGAAAGGGGCTGGGCGTTGCCGGCGACGACGAAATGGTCCAGCACCCGCACCTCCACCAGGGCCAGGCTCTGCCTGAGGGCGGTGGTGAGCTGTTCGTCGGCCCGGGAGGGTTCGGCGACGCCGGAGGGGTGGTTGTGGGCGAAGATGACGGCCGCCGCATTGCGGGCCAGGGCCGTCTTCACCACTTCCCGGGGATAGACGGCGGTCTGGGTCAGGGTGCCGCGGAACAGTTCTTCGGCGGCGATGAGGCGGTTCTGGGCGTCCAGCCACAGGGCCAGGAACACCTCCCGGGGCTCGCCGCCCAGCCGGGCCCGCAGGTAGTCGCGCACCGCACCCGGGGAATTGAAGGCATGGGGCCGCTCCATTTCCTCCCGCAGGGCGCGCCGGGACATCTCCAGCACGGCCTGGATCTGGGCGTACTTGGCGCTGCCCATGCCGGGCACGGCGCCGATCTCCTCCGCCGTGGCGGCAAACAGCCGGGTCAGGCTGCCGAAACGCTGCAGCAGGCTGCGCGCCATGTCCACCGCGCTCTGGCCCCGCACCCCGACCCGCAGGAAGACGGCCAGCAGTTCCGCATCGGAGAGGGCGGTGGCGCCCTGCTTCAGCAGCCGCTCCCGGGGGCGTTCGTCTTCGGGCCAGTCGGTGATTGCCATGATCTCAAGTAGAATCGGGCGGATCAGCCATTCTAGCGATTACGACAATGGAATTGTTGGGCAAGAAAATACTCCTCGGCGTCACCGGCGGCATCGCCGCCTACAAGGCGGCCGAGCTGACCCGCCTGCTGCAGAAGCAGGGGGCCACGGTGCAGGTGGCCATGACCGAGGCGGCCACCCATTTCGTCGGTGCGGTGACCTTCCAGGCCTTGTCCGGCCAGCCGGTGTTCACCGACCAGTGGGATGCGCGCATGGCCAACAACATGGCCCACATCGACCTCTCCCGGGAGGCCGACCTGGTGCTGGTGGCGCCGGCCTCCGCCGATTTCCTGGCCAAGGTGGCCCACGGCCAGGCCGATGACCTACTCACCACCCTGGTGCTGGCCCGGGATTGCCCCCTGCTGGTGGCCCCGGCCATGAACCGGCAGATGTGGGAAAACCCGGCCACCCAACGCAACGCCGCCACCCTGGCGGCGGACGGCATCACCCTGCTGGGCCCCGCCTGCGGCGACCAGGCCTGCGGCGAGGTCGGCGCCGGGCGCATGCTGGAGCCGGCGGAAATCGTCGAGGACCTGATCGCCTTCTTCCAGGCCAAACCCCTGGTCGGCAAGCGGGTGCTGCTCACCGCCGGCCCCACCTTCGAGGCCCTGGACCCGGTGCGGGGTATCACCAATCTTTCGACCGGCAAGATGGGCTACGCCCTGGCCCGGGCCTGTGCCCAGGCCGGTGCCGCCGTCACCCTGGTTTCCGGCCCCACCGGGCTGGCCTGCCCCCGGGGCGTGCTACGGGTTGAGGTGAGCGCCGCCCTGGAGATGCAGCGGGAAGTGCTGGCCCGGGCCGGGGAGAGCGACGTCTTCATCGGCGTCGCCGCCGTGGCTGACTACCGGCCGGCCACCCCGTCCGCCCAGAAGATCAAGAAGAACGCCGCCGCGATGACGGTGGAGCTGGTGAAGAACCCGGACATCCTGGCCGAAGTGGCGGCCCTGCCGCTGCCGCCCTTCTGCGTCGGTTTTGCCGCCGAGAGCCACGACCTGGCCACCTATGCCGAGGGCAAGCGCGTCAACAAGAAACTGCCCCTGGTGGTGGGCAACCTGATCAGCGACGGCTTCGGCGGCGAGGACAACACCGTGGTCCTGTTCGATGCTGCCGGCGCCCATCCCCTGGCCACCGCCAGCAAGACCGAGGTGGCCCGCAGCATCGTCGCCGCCATTGCCGAGCGTCTGCCCCACTGATTTTTATCTGGAGAAACAATGCATCCCGTCGACGTCAAACTGCTGGACCCCCGCCTGCACGAAACCCCGCCCCAGTACGCCACCCCCGGTTCCGCCGGGCTGGACCTGCGGGCCTGCATCGAGGCCCCGGTGAAGCTGCATCCGGGCGAAACCCAGCTGATTCCCACCGGCATCGCCATCCACCTCAACGACCCGGGCATGGCCGCCATGATCCTGCCCCGCTCCGGCCTGGGCCACAAGCACGGCATCGTCCTCGGCAACCTGGTGGGCCTGATCGACTCCGACTACCAGGGCGAAATCATGGTCTCCACCTGGAACCGGGGCAAGGAAGCCTTCGTCATCAATCCCCTGGACCGCATCGCCCAGCTGGTGGTGGTGCCGGTGCTGCAGGTGCAGTTCAACCTGGTGGACGAGTTTGCCGCCAGCGACCGGGGTGCCGGCGGTTTCGGCAGCACCGGCAAGGGCTGATCCCGGCGGCGCTCGGCGCCCTGTGCAATGAGAAAAGGCCGCGCTTCCGCAAGGAGGCGCGGCCTTTTTATTCGGCTGCAGGGGGTAGGCCCGGGAGGCAGGCAGGACGGGCCTGTTGGCCATGCCATGGCGGAGATGGCCGTCCTGCCTGCCTCCTGGCAGTGCTGCTTTTTCGTTCTAGGCCAGGGCGTCGGCCCAGATGTTCTTGGCCCAGCCCAGGGCGAACTGGGCTTCGGCGACGCTGCGCACGGCGGAGACGCCGCCGGAGCCGGGCACCGGCAGCACCGTCTTTTTCTCGGCGTCGTACTGGTGGATGGAGGCCACGTGGCAGGCTTCCGTGGAGCTGAGGAAGCTGTAGCAGGTGTTCATCACCACCGGATTGGGGTTGGGCGCCTCGCCGGCCAGCAGGTTGAGGATGGCGGCGGCAGCGACCTTGGCATGCTGGTTGGCCATGTGGCCGGACTTGGGCATGGTCGGCGCCGGGAAAATGGCGTCGCCCAGGACGTGGATGCCCGGGGTGTTGGTGGATTCCAGGCTCAGCCAGTCCACATCGACCCAGCGGTTGTTCACCAGCTTCAGCCCGGCGGCGCTGGCGATGGCGCCGGCCCGCTGGGGCGGCACCACGTTGAGCACGTCGGCCCGCACCTTGTCGAATTCGAAAAGGGCGGTGGTGTTGGTCACGTCCACGTCGATCAGCTCGTGGTTGGGCCGGTATTCGACGATATTCGGGTACAGCTCGCTCCAGGCCTTGGTGAACAGGCCCTTCTTGGAGATCACGTCCTCGTTGGCGTCCAGGATCAGCACCTTGGACTTGGGCTTGTGGGCCTTGAAGTAGCTGGCCACCACCGAAGCCCGCTCATAGGGGCCGGGCGGGCAGCGGTAGGGCGCCTTGGGAATGGTGATGGCGAAGACGCCGCCGTCCTTCATGGATTCCAGCTGCTTGCGCAGGGCCACGGTCTGGGGGCCGGCCTTCCAGGCGTGGAGGATTTTCTCCTGGGATTCCTTGGCGTCCAGGGCCGGCACCAGGGACCACAGGAAATCGACGCCGGGGGAGAGCACCAGGCGGTCGTAGCTGAGGCTGCCGCCCTGGGCCAGGCGCAGGGTGCGCTTGACCGGGTCCACCGCCACGGCTTCGTCCTGGATCACCTTGACGCCCCAGCGGTTCTTCAGGCCGTCGTAGGAGACGGTGATGTCGTCCAGGGTCTTGTCGCCGGAGAGGATGAGGTTGGAAATGGGGCAGGAGATGAAAGTGGGGTTACGCTCCACCAGGGTGACGCGGACGCCGCCCTCGCTCCACTTGCGCAGGTACTTGGCCACCGTGGCGCCGCCGTAGCCGCCGCCCACCACCACCACGTGGCCGGCAGCCTGCTTGCGGGGAACCGGGGTGCTGGCGCAGCCGGTCAGGGAGGCAGTGACGGAAGCGGCGGAGACGATGCCCGCGGCCTTGAGGAAATCCCGGCGTTGCATGGTCATTACTTGCCCTCCCGTTTCTGGGCTGCCAGATAGGTGGTGATCAGGTCCAGCTGCTCCGGGGTATAGCCCTTGGCGATCTGGTGCATGATGGTGGCCGGCCGGCTGCCGTCGCGGAAGCCGTTCAGCTTCTGCAGCAGCACGCCCTTGTCCTGGCCGGCCAGCACGTCCATGGCGCCGGGCTGGGCATGGCCGTCGGTGCCGTGGCAGTTGGCGCAGGTGGCGGCCAGATTGCGGGCCAGGTTGGGGTCGGCGGCAAAGGCCGCGGTGCTGCCCAGGCCGGCGGCCAGGACGGCGAGCAGGGAAAGGCGTGACATCGGGTGGCGCGCAAAGGGCATGGCATCTCCTTGGCTAGACGAAGGCAGTCCAGATTTGGCCCGGAGTATAACAACCGCAGCGGCGGAGTTTCCCCCGCCAAAACGGAATATTTCGGTCTTTTCTTATAACCTGGTGGCACTCTCGGCCGCTGCCGTAGGGGCCTCGCCGAGCATGCGCACCTCCCGCTGGGGGAAGGGGATTTCGATGCCTTCGGCCTTGAAGCGCTTCCAGATCTCCAGGTTGATATCCGAGCGCAGGGCGCCGGAACCTTCCTCCGGGTCTTCGATCCAGAAGCCCACCTCCAGGTTGATGCCGCTGTCGGCAAAGCCGGTCAGGTAGGCCCGGGGCGGCCGCTCCTGCAGCACCCGGGGATGGGCTGCGGCCGCCTCCACCAGCACCGCCATGGCCCGCTCCACATCGCTGTTGTAGCCGACCTGGACGGCGGTCTTGAGGAATACCTGGGTGTCCGTGTAGGACTGGTTCTGCACCACGTTGGCGACGAACTGCTCGTTGGGGATCAGGTATTCGGTGCCGGCCAGGCCCCGCAGCACCGTGTAGCGGGTGGTGATCTGGGTCACCACGCCGCTGGTGGCGGCGTCGATGGCGATGAAGTCGCCCAGGCGGATGGAGCGGTCGAGCAGGATGATGAAGCCGGAGATGTAGTTGCTGGCGATCTTCTGCAGGCCGAAACCGAGGCCGACGCCGAGGGCGCCGCCGAAGACCGAGAGGGTGGTGATGTCGATGCCCACCAGGGACAGGCTGATGAGCACCGCCACCAGGGTCAGCAGGGCCTTGATGATGCGGGCCAGCACCGCCCGCACGTTGGAATCCAGCTTCTGCGCTCCCATCAGCCGGGCTTCCGCCAGGCCGGCCAGCCACAGGGCGCCCAGCACGGTGACGAAAGTGGTGACCAGGCCGTGCAGGATCATCCACAGGTCGAGGCGCTGTTTGCCCACGGCGAACTGCACCTGCTCCATGGCATCGATCACCGGCAGGTCCAGGCCGGTGATGTGCAGGGCTGCGGCCAGCCACACCAGGGTGGCGATGACCCGCTCGGAAGCCGCCAGCCAGCCCGAGGGGGCGAAGGCCTGGCGCAGGATGTAGACCATCAGCCGGATGCCGGCCAGGGACAGCATCAGGGGTACGGCCAGGGACAGCAGATTGACGTGCATGTGGGGCTTGAGCAGGGCCCGGGCCAGCACCACCAGGCCCGCCGCCAGCAGGGGGAAGAGCAGGCGCTTGACCCCGCTGCGGCCCGCGTGCCAGCGCTCCGGCGTCGTCTGGATGCGGTTGCGCACCTGACGCGAGGCGAAGAAGGCGATGCCGATGCAGCCGAGGAGCACGGCCATCTGCCAGAAAATGCGGGGATTCTGTAGGTCGTCCCACAGGTCGGTGAATAGCTGGGGCAGGGTTTCCATGGCGCAGGCTTACTTGGCTTGACGTTCGAAGACGGCGGCGAAGAAGGCGTCGCTGTCGTGGCGGTGGGGCAGCAGGGCCAGACGGCCGGCGGGCATGGCCTCCAGCCCCGGCAGCTCAATGCCCTGGGCGGCCAGGATGTCGGCCACCGGCACGGCGACGAAGTCCGGGTGGGCGGCGAGGAAGGCGTCGGCGACGGCGCCGTTCTCTTCCTGCAGCAGGCTGCAGGTGGCGTACACCAGGCGGCCGCCGGCCTTCACCAGGCGGGCGGCGGAATTGAGGATGGCGGTCTGCTTGGCGTTCAGCTCGGCGACGGACTTTTCGTCCTGGCGCCACTTCAGGTCCGGATTGCGGCGCAGGGTGCCCAGGCCCGAGCAGGGCGCATCCACCAGGACCCGGTCCAGCTTGCCGGCCAGGCGCTTGATGCGGGCGTCGTTCTCACTCTCGATGCGCACCGGGTGCACGTTGGACAGGCCGGAACGGGCCAGGCGCGGCTTCAGGTTGTTGAGGCGCTTCTCCGACACGTCGAAGGCGTAGAGGCGGCCGGTGGAGCGCATCAGGGCGCCCAGCAGCAGGGTCTTGCCGCCGGCGCCGGCGCAGAAGTCGGCCACCATCTCGCCCCGCTTGGGCGCCAGCAGCAGGCCCAGCAGCTGGCTGCCCTCGTCCTGCACTTCCACCGCACCGTCCATGAACAGGGGATGGCGGGAAAGGGCGGGCTTGCCGGCCAGGCGCAGGCCCAGGGGCGAATAGGGGGTGGGGCTGGCGGCGATGCCGTCCTTGGCCAGCTGGGCGGCGACGGCGTTGCGTTCGCCCTTCAGACTGTTGACCCGCAGGTCCAGGGGCGCCGGCCGGTTGAGGGCGGCCACCAGGGCCTGGGTCTCCGCGGCGCCGTACTGGGCCAGCAGGCGCTGGTAGAGCCAGTCCGGCAGGTCCAGGGCGATGGCCGGGGCGCTCAGGCCCAGGGGGCCGCTGGGGTCGAAATGGTCTTCGCCGCGGCCGATGGCGGCCCAGCGCTGTTGCAGGTGTTCCACCAGCTCGGCTTCGCCGTGGCGCAGCAGGGCTTCCAGGGCCTTGGCGTCCAGGCCCTGGTGGCAGGCCAGGTGGGCCAGCAGCAGGCGGCGGGCGTTCACCTGGGGCAGCACCAGGGCTTCCAGGCTGCGCTTGTGGCGCAGGATGGCGAACACGGCCTCGGCCACGAAGCCCCGGTCCCGGTGGCCCAGCTGCTTGTGCTCGCGGAAGTAGCGGGAGAGGGCCGCGTCCGCCGGGTGGTTCAGGCGCAGCACCTCGGTGAGGGCGGCGATGGCGTGCTGGAACAGGGCGGGAGCGGGTGCGTGGGTCATGGCGGTCTTCAAAAAAACGTTGGCCCCGGAGGGCGCGGAAAATCGGTGGGGCCGGAGCCCCGGCGGGCGGCGTCTATTCGCTGCCGGCCTGGAGTTCGGTGGCGATCTGGTCGAAACGTTCGCCCTTCTTGTCGATGTGGCGGATCTTCACCGGCAGCAGCAGGCGGTCTGTGGCCAGCCACACTTCGGTGGTGGTGTCGCCGCTGGCCCGCAGGTGCACGGTCGGCACGCTGCCGAAGGCCAGTTCCAGCACTTCCTCGCCGACCCGGGTGAAGCGGATCGTGTCCAGCTTGCGCCCGGTGCTCACCGGCAGATCCACCGTGGCGCCCACCTGGGGCAGGTAGCCGAAGGCGTAGTAGAAGCTGATGAAATCCTGGGCGCCGGGGGGCAGGGTCTGGCGTCGCTGCTCCTTGCCCTGGACGACGCTGCCGGCATCCCAGTCGAAGTCGGCCCGGTCGCCGGTCTCGCTGCCGTTCTTGCGGGCGACAAAGGTTTCCGGCTGCAGTCCGGCCGGGCCTATTTTACCCCGGCTCTCGTAGGCCACCTGGACCGACTTGAAGAGGGCCGCTAGGCCGGTGGTTTCGGTGACGCCGGTGAGCCGGTAGCGGCCGTCGGCGATGCGCCATTCGTGGATGGTCTGGCCCACCTCGAAATTCTGCTCGCCCTTGATGACGACGAAGCGGATGCGGCCCCGGGGCGGCAGCCGGGGCTCCACTGCCGCCGGCGGGGCTGGCTCGGGAGCGGCGACTGGCGCGGCTTCCGGCACCGGGGCGGCGGCCGCCGGCTCCGGCTGGGCCTGGGGGGCTGGCACTGTCGCAGGACCAGGCGGGACGGCCCTGCTGGACCTGGGGGCCTTGGGTACGGCTTTCGGCGCGGGTTTCGGGGCTGGGGGCGGTTCGGGGCGCCGCTGGGGCGTCAGGGTGGCTTCCAGGGGCGGCGAGGGTGGTTCCTCGCCCAGCCCGGGCAGCTCGACTTCCGGCAGCACCAGGGCGCCGAGATGGAGGAAGAGGGAGGTCGCCAGGGCCAGCGCCAGGGCGACGGGGATGGAACGCTTCAGGGATCAGCTCCGGGCCGGGGGGGAAATGAGGGCGCTGGCGGCGGCCATGGGGTTGTCGGCCAGCAGCACCCGGCCCTGTTCCAGGCGCAGGCGGCCCTGGCAGAACCAGGCCACGGCGGCGGGATAGACCTGGTGTTCCTGCACCAGGACCCGGGCCGCCAGACTGTGCTCGTCGTCCCCTTCCAGCACCGGCACCACTGCCTGGGCGATGGCGGGGCCGTGGTCCAGGGCCGGGGTGACGAAATGCACGGTGCAGCCGTGCACCCGGCAGCCTTCCTCCAAGGCCCGCTGGTGGGTGTGGAGGCCGGGGAAGGCGGGCAGCAGGGAGGGATGGATGTTGATCAGGCGGCCTTCGTAATGGCGCACGAAGCCTTCGGAGAGGATGCGCATGAAGCCGGCCAGGATCACCAGGTCCGGGGCATGGGCGTCGATGGCCTCGGCCAGGGCTGCGTCGAAGGCCTCCCGGCTGGGGTAGGCCTTGTGGTCCAGGGCGGCGGTGGCGATGCCGGCCGCCTTGGCGGTTTCCAGGCCCTTGGCGTCGGGCCGGTTGGCGATCACGGCCACCACCTGGCCCGGATAGGCAGGGTCGGCGGCGGCTCGGAGGATGGCCTCCATATTGCTGCCGCGGCCGGAGATGAGGATGACGAGTCTTTTTTTCATGTCTGCTGGGGCCCGGCAGGGGCTGCCGGGACGGTCCTACTTGATCGGTGTGAGGGCGGCCACCGGCAGGAAGACTGCGGTGGCCAGGTTCTGCATGACCCGGTTGACGGTACGGCCGTTCTTGTCGGCCACCACCACCGAGAGGAAATCCAGGAGGCCGACCAGGCGGCCGATTTCCCGCTCGAAGGAGAGGTTGCGCACGGCGGCGTCCGGCTCGTTGGAGAGGATGTACAGCTCGCCTTCCACATTGCGGTTGTTGTTCAGGCGCCAGGCGACGATTTCCAGGTTGCGGGCGCAATTGTAGAGCTTTTGCGCGTCGAGGCCGTCAAGAACGTAAAAATCGGTCTTGTGCTCGTAGGCCGCCTGGACCATGCCGTTGACCCCGGCCATGAGGGCCAGCACCCGGTCGCCGTGGTAATCCTCGCGGAAGGCGAGCAGCATGGCCTGGGCCTCCCGGCGCCCTTCCAGCTCGGGCCACTGGTTGTTGTCGAAGATGCGGGCCACGGCCGCTTCCAGGGAGGGCTGGCCGACCTTCTTCCATTCCCGGGGATTGCGCCGGTACAGCTTTTCGGTGAGGCGTTTGAGGCCGGCGCTGACTTCCCGCTGGCTGGCGTCGATGACCCGGTCGATGTCGGTCTTGGCGATGGCCCGGGGGTCGAAGCGGGATTCGCTGCGCCCGTCGTGGCTGGAGCGGGTGGTGCAGCCCGGCAGGGCCAGGGCCAGCAGCAGGGCCGCCGCTGCGGCCAGGGCGGGGCCGGCCCGCGCTCCGTCTTGTTCCTGCTTCCCCATGACTCCCCCTTGGTTTTTGTCTGTGGTTGTGCCGTTCAGCCGGTGCTGGCCTTGCGCGCCTTGCAGTAGCCGATGATGGCCGGCAGCAGGGACACGGCGATGATGAGCACGATCACCAGCGACAGGTTGTTCTTGATCAGGGGCAGGTTGCCGAACCAGTAGCCGGCCAGGCTGAGGGACACCACCCAGGAGACGCCGCCGACCACGTTGAAGAAGGTGAAGCGGCCGTAGCCCATCTCGCCCATGCCGGCGACGAAGGGGGCGAAGGTGCGCAGCAGGGGCAGGAAGCGGGAGATGACCAGGGTCTTGCCGCCGTGCACCTCGAAGAAGGCGTGGGTCTTTTCCAGGGCTGCCCGGTTCAGCAGGCGGGAATTCCAGGCCAGGATGCGGTGGCCGAACCAGCGGCCGATGACGTAGTTGAGGCTGTTGCCGAGCACGGCGGCGAGGGACAGGCTGAGCATCAGGGGCAGCAGGACCATGTCGCCGATGGCGGCCAGGGCGCCGGCGACGAAGAGCAGGGAGTCGCCGGGAAGGAAGGGCACGACGACGAAGCCGGTTTCGGCGAAGACGATGAAAAAGAGGATGGCGTAGATCCAGGGGCCGTATTGCTGGACCAGGACGGCCAGGTGCTTGTCCAGGTGCAGGACCAGGTCGATGAACTGCAGGAAGAGGCCGGTGATTGCGTCGAAAAATTCCATGGGGCGGCAGGGAGTATGGGGGCAGATGGGGCGGCTCCGGGCGGGGCCGCCAGGCCCGGATTCTAGCCTACTTGTGCACGCAGCCCGGCGGCGGCTCGTTGAGCACGGCCCAGAACAGGCCCAGGGATTTCACCGCGTCGATGAAGTCGCGGAAATTCACCGGCTTCACCACGTAGGCGTTGCAGCCCAGGTCGTAGGCCTCGTCCAGGTCCCGCTCCTCCCGGGAGGAGGTCAGCATGACCACCGGCACGTGGCGCAGCTCCTCGTCCTGCTTGATCTCCCGCAGCACTTCCAGGCCGCTCACCAGGGGCATCTTCAGGTCCAGCAGGATCAGGGCCGGATTGCCCGCCGGCCGGTCGGCGAAGGGGCCGCGGCGGTAGAGGTAGTCCAGGGCCTGCTCGCCGTCGTTCACCACCTCCACCTCGTTGGCCAGGTGGCTGGCACCCAGGCCTTCCAGGGCCAGTTCCACGTCCCGGGGATCGTCTTCCGCCAGGAGGATGCGCTTCAGTTCCATGGAATCTCCTTATTGTCTTTATGCATCATTCGTCCCGGGGCAGGCTGAAGTAGAAGGTGGCGCCCCGGTCGGGCTCGGCCTCGGCCCAGGTGCGGCCGCCGTGGCGCTCCACCACCCGGCGCACGTTGGCCAGGCCGATGCCGGTGCCCTCGAAATCGGCGGCGCCGTGCAGGCGCTGGAAGACGCCGAACAGCTTGCCCACGTATTTCATGTTGAAGCCGACGCCGTTGTCGGCGATGCGGATCACCCACTCGGGCCGCCCCTCGTGCTCCCCGCTCTCGGCGGCGATGTGGATCTGGGCCCGCTCCCGCTTGCGCGAGTACTTGAGGGCATTGCCCACCAGATTGGCCAGCACCTGGCGGATCAGGGTGCGGTCCGCCAGCACCTGGGGCAGGCTGCCGATGGCCCAATCCATCGCCGGGGCGCGGGGCTCCTGGGCCAGGTCGTCGATCACTTCCTGGAGCAGCTTGTTGAGGTCCACCGGGGTCTTGTGCACTTCGGCCCGGCCGATGCGGGAGAAGGCCAGCAGGCCGTCGATGAGGTCGCCCATGCGGTTGGCGGCCTCGGTGATGATGTTGAGATAGCGGCGGCTGGCTTCCGACAGCCGGTTGTCCGCATCGGCCTCGAGCAGGCTGACGAAGCCGGAGACGTGGCGCAGGGGCGCCCGCAGGTCGTGGGAGACGGAGTAGGAGAAGGCTTCCAGCTCCTTGTTGGCCACCGCCAGCTGGTCGGTGCGTTCGGCCACCCGCCGTTCCAGTTCCTGGTTGAGGCTGCGCATGGCCCGCTCCTGGGCCATGCGCTCCATTTCCATGCCGGCCCGCAGGGCGAACAGGCTGATGATGGGCAGGTAGCCGCTGGCCTCGGGCAGGGGCTTGTCGTCGATCACCACCAGCAGGCCCAGGATCTTGCCGCCGTTGCCGGTGATGGGGGCGCCCATGTAGCTTTCCGCCTTCATTTCCTTCAGGGCCCGGTTGTCCGGGAACAGCTCGGTGATGCCCCGGGGGAAGAGGGTCGGGCCGGAGCCGAGCATGACCTGGCAGGGTGTGCCATCCAGGGCGTAGGCGAAATTGGTGGAGGGGGCGCCGTGGGTCCAGCTGGAGAGGGTGCGGATGTGGCAGCCGTCCGGGTCCACTTCGCCGACGAAGGCGTAGGCCACGTCGAAGAGGGTGGCCACGTGCTGCACCAGGGAATCGAGGAAGGCTTCGCCGTAGACCGTGGCGGTGTTTTCCACCAGGGCCCGCAGGGCTTCCTGGGTGCGGCGCATCTCGGTCACGTCCCGGCCTTCGGGAATGAGGTAGATGACGCGGCCGTGCTCGTCCCGCACCGGGGTGATGCTGACGTCGATCCAGTGCAGGATGCCCTGGGCGGTGCGGTGGCTGGCGGCGAAGCGCACCGTCTCGCCCTGGCGCGCCCGGGCCACGGCCTGGCGCAGGGTTTCCCGGCTGTCGCTGTCCCGGTCCCACCAGGGGGTGTCCCAGAAGGGGCGGCCCACCACCTCTTCCTTGGCGGCGCCGGCGAATTCCAGGGAGGTGCGGTTGGCCTCCAGCAGGGTGCCCTGGGGGTCCATCAGGCCGACGAAGGAGAAGGTGCTGTCGAGCAGGCCCCGGATGCGCTGTTCGCTGTCGATGAGGGCCTGCTGGGTGCGCATGCGGGCGGTGATGTCCTGGCCGGTGCCGCGGTAGCCGCGGAACTGGCCCCGCTCGTCGAAGACCGGGCGGCCGTTGCTGACGTACCAGTGGATTTCGCCGTCGCCGGCGATGATCTGGTAGGTGAAGTCCCGGAACGGCAGGTGGGCTTCCTGCTGGGCCCGGTGGGCGGTCATCTGCTCCGGGGTGACGCCGAGCAGGGGCAGTTCCCAGCGGGTCTTGCCCAGGTACTGCTCCAGGGGCAGGCGGCCCTTCTGGAAGGCGCCGCCGGACATCATGGTGAAGCGGCAGTTCTCGTCCTGCTCCCAGTACCAGTCATAGGACAGCTCGGCCAGGTCGCGGAAGCGGGCCTCGCTCTCCCGCAGGTCCCGGTCCACCTCCAGCAGTTCGGCCATCTGGGCGTCCAGCTGGGCGGTGCGGGTCGCCACTTCCTGGCGCAGGGTCCGGTTCCAGAAGAGGATCACCCCCAGGGCCGCGGCGACGAGGGCCAGCAGGCCGCCCGCCACCCACCAGAAATTGGGGTTGTTCCAGGGGCCGGTGTTGCCCACCCGCAGCCAGCGCTGCAGCACCTGTTCTTTTTCCTGGGCCGGAATGGCGGCGGCGGTCTGGTCCATGAGGGCGGTCAGCTCGGGCCAGTCGCCGCGCACGCCGAAGGTGAAGGCGTAGTTGATGCCGGTGTTGCCGCCTACGGCCAGATTGACCAGGCCTTCCTTCTGCACGTAGTAGGTGACCCGGCCCAGGTCGGTGACCGCCGCATCCACCTCGCTGAAGGCCAGCTTGGTCAGGGCCGACAGCTCGTCCCGGCTGGGGGCCAGGTGCAGCCCGGGATACTCCCGCCGCAGGCGGTCCTCCAGGGCGCTGCCGGCCAGCACCGCCACCTTGCGTCCTTCCAGCTGGTCCAGGGTGAGGGGGCCGGTGCCCAGGGTCTCCTGGCGCACGATGATCTTGGTTTCCAGCTCGGCGTAGGGCTTGGGGAAGCTCAGGTAGGTTTCCCGGCCCGGGGTGTGCACGGCGGCGAAGAGCAGGTCCACCTCCCGGTTGCGGATGCCGTCGTGCATGTCTTCCAGGCTGCCGTAATAGACCATCTGGAAGCGCACGCCGAGGCGCTGCTCGTAGAGCTTCAGCATGTCCACCGAGAGGCCCGAGTAGCTGCCGCTGCGGAAGTCCCGCATCAGCAGGTTGGGCATTTCCGTGGCGCCGACCCGAATTTCCGGGTGCTGGGCCAGCCACTGGCGCTGCTCGGGGGAATAATTCTGGGCCCGGGCCAGGGGGCTCGACAGCAGGCCCAGGATCAGCAGCAGGAAGGAGAAGCGGAAGGGAAAAAGGGAAAGGAGGCGCCGCAGCCGGCCGGGGAGTGCAAGAAGCGAAGGCAGCGCCATGACCGCTTCAGCGCCACTGGGCCAGGGCCGGCGCCAGGTCTTCGGGCAGGGCCGGGCGGGCGAAGTGGTAGCCCTGGCCCTCGCTGCAGCCGCACTCTTGCAGGCGGCTGCGCTGGTCGGCGGTTTCCACGCCCTCGGCGATGACCTCCAGGCCCAGGCTGGTGCCCATGGCGACGATGGCCCGGGCAATGGAGAGGTCGCTGCCGGCGGCCGGGCCGCGGACGAAGGACTGGTCGATCTTCAGCCGGTTCACCGGGAACTGCTGCAGATAGGAAAGGGAGGAGTAGCCGGTGCCGAAGTCGTCGATGGCCAGGGAGACGCCGATGTCCCGCAGCTGCTGCAGGGTGTCCAGGACTTCCTCCTCCTGGTTCATGGCGATGTTTTCGGTGATCTCCAGCTCGATGTTGCGCGGATCGGCGCCGGAGCGCTGGATCACCATGGCCACCGATTCGGCCAGGCGCGGCTGCTGGAACTGCAGGGCTGAGAGGTTCACCGCCACCCGCAGGTTGTGGTGGCCGGCCTGGGCCCATTTGACGCTCTGGCGGCAGGCTTCCCCCAGCACCCATTCGCCGACGGGGACGATGAGGCCCGTTTCCTCCAGCAGGGGAATGAATTCCAGGGGCGAGACCAGGCCCCGTTCCGGGCTCTGCCAGCGCAGCAGGGCCTCGACCCCGGTGATGCGGCCCGTGGCCAGATCCACCTGGGGCTGGTAGTGCAGCACGAATTCGTGATTGACCAGGGCGTGGTAGAGGGCCGCTTCCAGCACCAGGCGGCCCTTTTCCGGCTGGGCCATGCGCTCGTGGAAGAGGCGGGCCTGGCCGGGGCCGGCCCGCTTGGCCGTTTCCAGGGCCGCTTCGGCGTGCTGCATGAGGTCCAGGCCTTCGTTCTCCTTGTCGGCGGAGCGGGGGTGGAGGGCGGCGCCGATGCTGCAGGTCAGGTACAGGTCCTGGCCCTGGATGGAAAAGCCGGCGGCGAAGGCTTCCCGCAGGCGCTCGAACCAGGCCTCGGCCCCGGCCGGGTCGGCGATGCCGGAGAGCACCAGGGCGAAGCGGTCGGAGGAGGCCCGGGCGACGAAGTCGTCCTCGCCGATGAGGGCCGAGAGACGCCGGGCCACGGCCCGCAGCACCCGGTTGGCCAGGACCATGCCCATGCCGTGCATGATCTTGCGGAAGCGGTTGATGTCCACCAGCAGCAGGAGGAAGGGGGCCTGTTCGGGGGCGCTGCGGTGTTCCAGGTGTTCCAGCAGGAAATCCACGTTGGCGATGCCGGTCAGGGGGTCGAAGCGCAGCAGGTGTTCCAGGCTGGCCTGGGCCTGGCGCAGGGCGGCCCGGTTGCCGGCCTCCCGGATCTCCCGCTCCACCACCGGAGCCAGGCGGCTCAGGTTGTCCTTGCTGACGAAGTCCCGGGCGCCGCGGCGCATGGCCTCGATGGCGATGTCGTCGGGGATCATGCCGGAGACGATGACGAAGGGCAGGTCGCCCCCCCGGGACTGCAGCAGGGCCAGGGCCGAGACCGAGTCGAACTCGGGCATGTTGTGGTCGCAGATGACCACGTCCCAGCCGCCCTGGGCCAGTTGCTCCTCCATGGCGGCGCCGGTCTCCACCCGTGTCCACTCGATGCGGTGGCCGCTCTGGCGCAGGGCACGGGCGGCCAGCTCCACATCCAGTTCGGAGTCGTCGACGAAGAGGACGCGCAGGGGCAGTGCAGACTCAGGCGATACGGGCATGGGGTATGGCGCCGTTGTATGACAGGTGTGGGTCGATTATAGCGACTTCCGCTACCGGCGGTAGCCCCGCATGGCGGCCGCAACGCCGCGCCCGGAGCCGACTTCGGCAGGGGCTATAATGCCCCCTCGCCGTTTGTCCCCGACCCTGTTGCCGCCATGCCCATCCGCCTCCTGCCCGACCTTCTCATCAGCCAGATCGCCGCCGGCGAGGTGGTGGAACGGCCCGCCTCGGTCCTCAAGGAAGTGCTGGAAAACGCCCTGGACGCGGGCAGCCAGGCCATCCAGATCCAGCTGGAAGAGGGCGGGGTGAAGCTGATCCGGGTCAGCGACGACGGCTGCGGCATTCCCCAGGAAGAGCTGCCCCTGGCCCTGACCCGCCACGCCACCAGCAAGATCGCCAGCCTGGAAGACCTGGAACGGGTGGCCACTCTGGGCTTCCGCGGCGAGGCCCTGGCCTCGGTGGCGGCGGTGGCCCGCCTCACCCTCACCAGCCGCGCCGCCGGCGCCGGCCATGCCTGGAAGCTGGCGGCCCACGGCAGCGGCGAGGCGGAACCGGCCGCCCTGGCCGCCGGCACCGTGGTGGAAATGCGGGACCTCTATTACAACACCCCGGCCCGCCGCAAATTCCTCAAGTCCGAAGGCACCGAATTCGCCCACTGCGCCGATGCGGTGAAGCGGGTGGCCCTGGCCCATGCGGACGTGGCCTTCTCCCTGGCCCATAACGGCCGGGTCAGCCTGTCTTTGCCGAAAGCTGATCTGGCCGGCCGGGTCGGCGCCATCCTGGGCCAGGATTTCCTCGCCGAATGCCGTCGCGTCGAGGCTGCCATCAACGGGCTGTCGATTGTCGGCTACGCCGCCCAGCCCGCCTGGTCCCGCCCCGGGCGGGATGCCCAGTACGTCTTCGTGAACGGCCGCTTCGTGCGCGACAAGCTGCTGGCCCACGCCCTGCGCGAGGCCTACCAGGACATGCTGCACGGCAGCCGCCACCCGGGCTACGCCCTGTTCATCGAGATCGACCCGGCGGCGGTGGATGTGAATGTGCACCCGGCCAAGACCGAAGTGCGCTTCCGCGACGGTCGGGCGGTGCACCAGTTCGTCTATCACGCCGTGCATAAAGCCCTGTCCCAGGTCATCAGCGATCCGAGCCGGGAAGTGCAGACCGCTTCCCCCGGACTGGCCTCCCTGGGGGGCAATGCCGGCGCGGCGTCCGGCCCTGTCCATGCCGACAGCGGCTATGGGCAGCGCTCCCCGGCGGTGCCGGCCTGGAACCCGCCCCGCCAGGGCACCTTGGGGGTGGCCGAGCCGTCTGCCTCGTCCTACCTGGCTTTCGCGGCAGCGGCCCGGCAGGGGTCGGGCCCTGCCAGCGCCTTCCCCGGTGGCGCCAGTTTCGCCCCGGCGCCGGCCGCCGATGCTCCCGGCCAGGAGGCGCCGCCCCTGGGCTACGCCCTGGCCCAGCTGCACGGCATCTACGTGCTGGCCCAGAATGCCCGCGGCCTGATCCTGGTGGACATGCACGCCGCCCACGAGCGCATCCTCTACGAAAAGCTGAAGACCGCCTACGACAGCAAGGCGGTGCCGACCCAGGCCCTGCTCATTCCGGCGGTGTTCTCCGCCAGCGCCCACGAGGTGGCGGCGGTGGAGGAGCACGGCGCCACCATGGCCGAACTGGGCTTCGAACTGGCGCCCCTGGGCCCCAACGAACTGGCCCTGCGCTCCGTGCCCCAGCTGTTGGCAGGTGGCGATCCGGTGAACCTGGCCCGCAGCCTGCTGGCCGAGCTGATGGAGCATGGGGCTTCCCAGGTCTCCACCGCCCGGCGCAACGAACTTCTGGCTACCCTGGCCTGCCACGGTGCCGTGCGCGCCCGGCGCCTGCTCACCGTGCCGGAAATGAACGCCCTCTTGCGCCAGATGGAAGAGACCGAACGGGCCGACCAGTGCAACCACGGCCGCCCCACCTGGACCGAGCTGTCCCTGGCGGACCTGGACAAGCTCTTCCTGCGGGGGCAGTGATGGCTCCCTCGGCTTACGGCTTCAGGTCCCGTCCCGGGCACCGGGCAGGAATCGTCGGGATGGCGGCATGAGCGCCCATCCCCCCGCTATCCTGCTCATGGGCCCCACCGCCAGCGGCAAGACCGCGGCGGCCCTGCACCTGTTCGACCGCTTCCCGGTGGAACTCATCAGCGTCGATTCGGCCCTGGTCTTCCGCGACATGGACATCGGCACCGCCAAGCCGGACCGGGCCACCCTGGCCCGCTACCCGCACCGGCTGGTGGATGTGATCTCGCCGGAGGAGGCCTACTCCGCCGCCCGCTTCCGCGACGAAGCCCTGGCCGCCATGGCCGAGGCCACCGCCCGAGGCAAGGTGCCCCTGCTGGTGGGCGGCACCATGCTCTATTACAAGGCCCTGCGGGAGGGACTCTCCGACCTGCCGCAAGCCGACCCGGCCCTGCGTGCCGAACTGGAAGCGAAGGCGGCGGTCTACGGCTGGCCGGCCCTGCACGCCGAACTGGCGCAGCTGGACCCGGTCACCGCTGCCCGCCTGCACCCCACCGATTCCCAGCGGGTCTCCCGCGCCCTGGAAATCTGCCAGCTCACGGGCCGGCCCATGTCCGAGCTGCTGGCCGAACAGCAGCGGGAACCCCTGCCCTGGAACCTGCTGCCCCTGGCCCTGGCCCCCTCCGACCGGGCGGTGCTGCACCAGCGCATCGCCGAGCGTTTCGCCCAGATGCTGGCCCAGGGTTTCATGGATGAGATGCAGGCCCTGCGCGCCAAGTACCGCCTCAACGCCGGCCTGCCTTCCATGCGCTGCGTCGGCTACCGCCAGGCCTGGGAGGTGCTGGAGGGCGAGGCCCCCGCCGCCGAGCTGCTGGACCGGGGCATCTTCGCCACCCGCCAGCTGGCCAAGCGCCAGATCACCTGGCTGCGCTCCGACCCCACGGCGGAAGTGTTCGACTGCCTGGCGCCGGACCTGATTGCCCGGGTGGAAGCCCGGGTGGCCCGCTTCCTGGAACAGCAGAAGGTCTGAGATGGCCGCCAGCCGGGAGTACGTGGATTACCTCCTGGAAAGCCTGGCGCCCCTGGGGCCGGTGGTGGGCAAGCGCATGTTCAGCGGCGTCGGCCTCTTTCTCGACGGCCTCATGTTCGCCATCGTCATCGACGACCAGCTGTGGCTGAAGGCGGACGACCTCAACCGGGGCGAATTCACCGCCCTCGACCTGCCGCCCTTCACCTATCCGCGCCAGGGCAAGCTTACTGCCTTGAGCTACTACCGGGCCCCGGACGAGGCCCTGGATGCGCCCCATGCCCTCCTGCCCTGGGCCCGCAGCGCCTTTGCCGCAGCCCTGCGGGGGCGTGACCTTGCAGGCCGCAGGCGCCCGCCGCGTCGTAAGCCGCCGGCCTAGTCCGGCAGCGCCATGAAAAAGCCGCCGGAAGGCGGCTTTTTGTTTGCCCCGGCGCCGCGCCTAGCGGTCCTGCAGCAGCCATTGCAGCAGGGTGGCGTAGAGCACGTCCGGGTTCACCGGCTTGGCGATGAAGTCGTTCATGCCGGCTCCCAGGCAGCGGGCCTTGTCCTCGGCGAAGGCATTGGCGGTCATGGCCAGGATCGGGGTCTGGCGGTGGCGTTGCAGCTGGCGGATTTCCCGGGTGGCGTCGAGGCCGTCCATGAGGGGCATCTGCATGTCCATCAGGATCAGGGCGTAGTCGTTGCCGCGGGCCCGTTCCACCGCCACCTTGCCGTCCGGCGCCAGTTCCACCCGCAGGCCCACGTCCTCCAGCATGAACTTGGTGATTTCCTGATTGATCGGCTCGTCCTCGGCCAGCAGCACCGTGCGGCCGGCGAACTCCTGGCGCAGCCGCTGTTCGGCGTTGCCGCCGGCCAGGGGGGCGCCGTTGCCGTAGCGCTCCTTGCCCTTTTTCAGGCGGGCGGTGAACCAGAAGATGCTGCCCCGGCCCGGCTCGCTGCTGGCACCGGCCTCACCGCCCATGAGCTGGGCCAGCTTGCGGGTGATGGCCAGGCCCAGGCCGGTGCCGCCGTAGCGGCGGGTGGTGCTGTTGTCGGCCTGCTCGAAGGCGGAGAAGAGCTTGTGCATGGCCTCGGGCGGGATGCCGATGCCCGTGTCCTGCACCTCGAAGCGCAGCAGGGCGTCCGTCTCGCCTTCTTCCAGGGTGTGCACCCGCAGGGTGATGCTGCCCTGTTCGGTGAATTTGAGGGCATTGCCGGCATAGTTGAGCAGGGCCTGCTGCAGCCGGGTGGGGTCCCCCAGCAGGTGGGGCGGCAGGGGCTGGGCTTCGGTGCGCAGCACCAGGCCCTTGGCCTGGACCCGCTCCTGCAGGAAGGAGGCGACGTTGCCGAGCAGGCTTTCGACGCGGACGGGCGCCTCCTCCAGGGCGAACTTGCCGGCTTCGATCTTGGACAGGTCGAGGATGGCGTTGATCACCCCCAGCAGGTGCTGGGCGGCCGCCTCCAGCTTGTCCATGTGCTCGGCCTGCTGGGGCTTGAGGCCGGCCCGGCGGATCAGGTGGGTGAGGCCGGTCATGGCGTTGAGGGGGGTGCGGATCTCGTGGCTCATATTGGCCAGGAAGGCGCTCTTGGCCACGTTGGCCGATTCCGCCGCATCCTTCAGCTCCTCCAGCTGGCGGGTGCGCTCCTGCACCAGCTCCTCCAGGCGCTGGCGGTGCCGCTGCAGCTCGGCCTCGGCGGCCTTGCGCGCGGTGATGTCCCGGGCGATCTTGGAGATGCCCAGAACCCGGCCCTCGCCGTCCAGGAGGGGGGAGATGGTGACCGAGACGTCGACGATGCGGCCGTCCTTGCGGATGCGGCGGGTGTCGAAGTGCTTCACCGTCTCGCCGCGGCGCAGGCGTTCCAGGATGTCCCGTTCCTCCGCCAGGCACTCCGGCGGGAACAGGTGCAGGGCGGAGCGGCCCACCATTTCGGCGGCGCTGTAGCCGAACAGCTCCTCGGCCCCCCGGTTCCAGCTGGTGACGATGCCGTCCAGGGTCTTGCTGAGGATGGCGTCGTCCGAGGAACGGACGATGGCTTCGTACTGCCGGGCGATGCGTTCGGCCTGGCGGCTCTCGGTGACGTCGTAGAAGCAGGCGAGGAAGTCGTCGCCCAGGGAAATGCCGGAAACGAGGACGATGCGCTCCTCGCCGCTGCGCACCGTGATGTTGCACTCGATGGGCGCAATGTCGCCGTCGTGGTTGGCGGCAGCGGCCAACGCCTGCTGCCAGTCAGCCATGACCTGGGCCCGGTAGTCCGGGTCCGGGTAGGCCCGCAGCCACCACTGTTCCAGGCTCGGCATTTCCTCGACGGAGTAGCCGAACATCTGCAAGCAGCGCCGGTTGCGGTCCACGATGGTGCCGGCCTGGTCCACGTAGGCCAGGCCCACCGGGGCTTCCTGGAACAGGCGGCGGAAGCGGGCCTCGCTCTGCTGCAGGGCTTCGGTGCGGAGGCGGATTTCCTCGCCCATGCGGTTGAAGTCCTGGGCCAGGGCGCCGATTTCGTCCCCGCCGGCATCGTCGCTGCGGGTGTCGTAGTTGCCGGCGGCCATGTCGCCGACGCTGCGCTGCAGCCGGGCCAGGCGACCGACGAAGGCCCGGTTGAGGTAGCTGCCCAGGGTCAGCAGCAGGATCAGGTAGCCGCCCAGGCGGATGAGGAAGTTGTGCAGCCAGGCGCCGTATTCCCGCTGGCGCAGCTGCTCCGTCGGCAGCTTGATGCTCATGACGCCGCGCAGGTCGCCCACCTGGTAGCCGTAGGCCTGGTCGTAGTCGTTGCCGATGGAGCCGGGGGCCTGGCTGCGCTCGCCGTGGCAGGCCAGGCAGTAGGCCTCGACCCAGATGGGGGCGGTGTAGTGGTAGAAGCTGCGGTTGTCCTGGCCCCGGATTTCCACCAGCCGGTCGGGGGCCTTGGGGTTGGCGCGGAACCAGGCAATGGCCGCCATCTCGTCGGCGTCGGCCTGGTTCTGCGGATTGCGCGGCCGGTCGGAGACGTTGTTGAAAAAGAGGCCGCTGTCGCTCCATTCCTTGAAGTCGGCGGAGATGCGGGAGAGGGCGTGGGCCGGCAGGAAGCCCACGGTGTCGGCGTTGATGGGCAGGCCGCTGGCCATGAACTGCTGGTGGTACACCCGGCGCGTGGCCATCAGCATGCCGCGGATGTTCTGGGCGTCCCGGGTCAGCTCGTCCCGGATGCCGGCCTCGATGCTGCGGTAGCCGACGGCGAAGTCGGCCGCCATGATGCCCAGGATGATGGCGGATGTGAGCAGCCAGATTTTGTGCTTGAGGCTCATGGGCGGGTCCGGTGGCGAAGGCAGGTGGCGCCAAGTCATTGGCAAAGCGGGATTTATGCTAACTCAATGGCATGTCCGTCCCCAGGGATTTTGTCGCCATTCTTGATCCAGTCGGCATTCCTGAGGCGAAAAAAAAGCCGCTGGGCAGCGGCTTTTTCAGGGTGACGGCCCGGGGCCGTCCGGGGCCGGGGGCGGCTCAGGTGGGCAGGCCGTGGCGGGCCTGTTCCGCCGCCACCCGGTCCATGCCCTTGCGCCGGGCCATCAGGGTATAGACCGTGGGCACCACGAAGAGGGTGAAGAAGGTGCCCAGGAGCAGGCCGCCGACGATGACCCAGCCGATCTGGGAGCGGGATTCGGCGCCGGCGCCCCGGGCCAGGGCCAGGGGGATGGCGCCCAGCACCATGGCGCCGGTGGTCATGAGGATGGGGCGCAGGCGCAGTTCCGCCGCCTCGATCACCGCCTCCCTGACGTTGCGCCCCTGCTCCTGCAGCTGGTTGGCGAATTCGACGATGAGGATGCCGTGCTTGGTGATCAGGCCCACCAGGGTGACCAGGCCGATCTGGCTGTACACGTTGAGGGTACCGCCGCTGAGGAGCAGGGCCAGCAGGGCGCCGGCCATGGACAGGGGCACCGTCAGCATGATGATGAAGGGATCGCGGAAGCTTTCGAACTGGGCCGCCAGCACCAGGTAGATGAAGGCCAGGGCGAGGATGAAGGTGAGGGCCAGGGAGGCGGTGGAGGTCTTGAACTCCCGCGACTGGCCGTTGTAATCGACGGCGTGGCCGGCCGGCAGCACCTCTCCGGCGATTCCTTCCATGGCCGCCAGGCCCTCGCCCAGGGTGGAGCCGGGGGCCAGGTTGGCGGTGATGGTGACGGCGCGGCGCTGGCCGAAGTGGTTCAGCTCCCGGGGGCTGATGGTCTCGTCCACCTGCACCAGGTTGGCCAGGGGGATCATCTCGCCGCTCTTGCCGCGCACGTAGATGTCGCTGATGTCCCGGGGATTGGCGCGGTCGGCGTCGCTGACCTGGACGATCACGTCGTACTGCTCGCCGTCCCGCTTGAAGCGGGTCACCTGGCGGCCGCCGAGCATGGTCTCCAGGGTGCGGCCAACGGTTTCCACGGGCACCCCCAGGTCCGCCGCCTTGTCCCGGTTCACCGCCACGGAGAGCTGGGGCAGGTTGAGCTTGAGGTCCGTGTCCACATTGAGGAACAGGGGGCTCTTGGCCATTGCCGCCAGGAACCTGGTGGTGGTGGCCTGCAGCTCCTGGTAGGAGGCGGAACTGACGATGACGAAGTTGATCGGCCGCTCCCGGGCGCTCTGGCCGAGGGAGGGCGGCGTCACCGGGAAGGCCATGACGCCGGGGATGTCCCGGAAGCGGGGCAGCAGCTGCTTGGCGATTTCCGGCGAGCTGTGCTGGCGCTCCTTCCAGTCCTTCAGGCGCAGGATGGCGGAGCCCTGGGAGACGATGGGATTGCCGGAGACGACGAAGTAGTTGGCGGCGTCGGGAATGCCGGCGTAGATCTTCTCGATCTGGCGGGCGTACTTGTCCGTGTATTCCAGGGTGGCGCCCTCGGGGCCGTTGAAGATGCCGAAGATGACGCCCCGGTCCTCGATGGGGGAAAGCTCGGACTTGAGCAGCTTGAGCATGCCGACGCAGGCCAGGGCCACTGCGGCGAATCCCACCAGGACGATCCAGCGCCGGTCGAGGGCGGCGCCGAGGATGCGGCGGTAGCCGGCGTTGAGCCAGTTGAGGAAGTTCTCGATGGCGACGAAGGCCTTGCCGTGCTTTTCCTCGTGCCGCAGCAGCACCGAGCACATCATGGGCGACAGGGTCAGGGCGACGAAGCCGGAGACCAGCACGGCGCCGGCCAGGGTCAGGGCGAATTCGATGAAGAGCTTGCCGATGCGGCCGGTCATGAAGGCCACCGGGGCATAGACGGCGGCCAGGGTGATGGTCATGGCCACCACGGCGAAGCCGATTTCCTTGGCCCCCTGGAGGGAGGCCTGGATTGGCGGCATGCCTTCCTCGATGTGGCGGTAGATGTTTTCCAGGACCACGATGGCGTCGTCCACCACCAGGCCGATGGCCAGCACCAGGGCCAGCAGGGTCAGGGTGTTGATGGTGAAGCCGAGGACGAACATGAGGGCGAAGGCGCCGATCAGGGACACCGGGATGGTGACCAGGGGAATGAGGGTGGCGCGCAGGTTGCGCAGGAAGAAGAAAATGATCAGCAGCACCAGGATCACCGCTTCGCCGATGGTGGAGAACACCGATTCGATGGAGCGGTCGATGAAGACCGAGGAGTCGTAGGCGATTTCCACCTTCAGCCCGTCGGGCAGCTCGGCGGCGATCTTCGGCAGCTCGGCCCGCAGGGCCCGGGACAGGTCCAGGGGATTGGCGGTGGACTGCTTGATCAGGCCCAGGCTCACCGCCGGCTTGCCGCCGAAGCGGACGTTGGTGCGCTCGGCGGCGGCGCCGATCTCCACCCGGCCCAGGTCCCGGATGCGCACCGGGTAGCCGTTCACCGTCTTCACCACGATGGCGGCGAACTGTTCCGGTTCCTTCAGGTCGGTTTGGGCCAGCACGGCGAATTCCCGCTGGCGGCTCTCGATGCGGCCGGCGGGCACTTCCACGTTCTGGGTACGCAGGGCGTCCTCAACCTCCTGGGCGGTGATCTGGTGGGCCGCCAGGCGGTCCTTGTCGAGCCAGATGCGCATGGCGAACTTGCGCTCGCCGAAGACCCGCACGTCGGCGGCCCCGGGCAGGGTCTGCAGGCGCGGCTTGACCACCCGGTTGGCGATGTCGGTGACCACCAGGGGCGAATGCTTCTCGGAGGAGAAGGCGAGCCAGATGACCGGGCTGGCGTCGGCCTCCACCTTGGCGATGACCGGCTCGTCGATGTCGTCGGGGAGTCGGTTGCGCACCCGGGAGACCCGGTCGCGCACGTCCGAAGCGGCGGAATCCGGATTGCGCTCCAGGCGGAAGCGCACGGAAATCTGGCTGCTTTCCTGGCGCGAGATGGAGGTCAGTACATCCACCCCCTCGATGCCGGCCAGGGAATCCTCCAGGGGCTTGGATATCTGGGATTCGACGATTTCCGCCGAGGCGCCCCGGTAGGTGGTGGTGACGGTCATCACCGGTTCGTCGATCTTCGGGTATTCGCGCACCGAGAGGCGCTGGTAGGAGACCAGGCCGATGAGCATCACCGCCAGGGAGAGCACGGTGGCGAACACCGGGCGGCGGATGCAGATGTCGGAAAGCAGCATGGCGGCTTATCCCTGCTTGGCCGGCCCGGGGGCGGCCTGGGGCGCGGCGGTGGCGGCAGGGGGCTTGGAGATGCCCGTCCCTTCTGCCTCCTGGGCCGGCTGGGGGGCAGTATCGACGGCCTTCACCGGGCTGCCGTCCTGCACCTTGAGCTGGCCGGCGGTGATGATGCGGTCCCCCGCCGCCAGGCCGGAGAGGATTTCCACCTGGGCGTTGCGGCGCAGGCCGGTCTTCACTTCCACCTTCTTCGCCTTGCCCTCCTCGATGCGGAACACGGTCTGCTTGCCGCCGCCGGAGACGATGGCCTGCTCGGGGATCATCAGCACCCCGTCCCGGTTGCCGAAGAGCAGGCGCACCCGGGCGAACATGCCGGGACGCAGCTTGAGGTCCGGGTTGTCCAGGCGGGCGCGCAGGGAAATGGCGCGGCCGTTGGCATCCACCAGGGGGTCCACCGCGTCCAGCACCGCCTTGAAGGCCTGGTTGGGCAGGGCGTCCACGCTCACTTCCACGGTCTGGCCCTTTTGCAGGCGGCTCAGGTACAGCTCGGGCAGGCGGAAATCCAGCTTCAGGGTGCGGATGTCCTCCAGGTTGATGAGGTCCGCCCCTTCCTTGACGTAGTCGCCGACGCTCACCTCGCGGATCCCGACGACGCCGGCAAAGGGCGCCCGGATGCGGGTCTTGGCCAGCTTGGCCTCGGCCAGGGCGACGGTGGCCTCCTGCACCTTGAGGTTGGCGGCGGTGGTGTCCAGGGATTGCTGGCTGATGAACTTCTTCGCCAGCAGTTCCTCGGTGCGCTTGAAATTGGTCACGGCCAGGGCGTGGTTGGCCTTGGCCTGTTGCAGCTCCGCCTCCTGGGTGGCTGCGTCCAGGGCCACCAGCACCGTGCCCCTGGTCACCGGCACGCCATCCTTGAAGCCGATGCTGGCGATGCGTCCCGCCGTTTCCGGCCGCAGCACCACGGATTCGTTGGAGCGCAGGGTGCCCACCGCCGCCGCCTCGTCGGTAATGCGCTGGGGCGCCGCCAGCGCCGCTTCCACCGGCAGAGGCGCTGCCGGAGCGCCGGCGCCGCCGGCCTGGGCCCCGACTGCAGCCGGGGCCTGGGGGCCGCCGGGGGCCCGGTTGGCGTTGTAGGCGACCCAGCCCAGGCCGACGATTCCGGCGGCGGCAAGGGCGATGACGGCGTAGCGGTGTTTGCGGTGGGGCATGGCGGAGTCTCGTGGTACCGGCCTGTCGCCGGCGTGGTGCGGCGGCGGGCGAAAGGGTGGCGGCAATTGGGCAGCGGGCAATTCTACTCCATCGCCACCCCCGGCCCCGGCCGGGGAAAACGTTGCAAAATGTAAATGTAAAAAGGCGGCCCGCAGGCCGCCTTTCCATGGCGCATGCCAGGCGGCTGGATCAGCCCTTGGCGCGCTGCTCCAGCACTTCCACGGCGGGCAGCTTCTTGCCTTCGAGGAATTCCAGGAAGGCGCCGCCGCCGGTGGAGATGTAGTCGATCTGCTTCTCGATGCCATACTTGGCGATGGCCGCCAGGGTGTCGCCGCCGCCGGCGATGGAGAAGGCCGGGGAGTGGGCGATGGCGGCCGCCAGCATCTTGGTGCCGCCGCCGAACTGGTCGAATTCGAAGACGCCGACCGGGCCGTTCCAGACGATGGTGCCGGCGTGGGCGATGATGCCGGCCAGCTTGGCGGAGGTCTTGGGGCCGATGTCCAGGATCATGTCGTCGGGCTGCACGTCGTTGGCGTCCACCCGGTTGGCGCGGGCATGGACGGACAGTTCGTTGGCCACCACCACGTCTTCGGGCACGGGTACGGAGGCGCCCCGCTCGTCCATCATGTCCATGATGTTGCGGGCTTCTTCCACCAGGTCCAGCTCGGCCAGGGATTCGCCGATGGGCAGGTCGTCGGCCACCATGAAGGTGTTGGCGATGCCGCCGCCGACGATGAGTTGGTCCACCTTGCCGGCCAGGGACTTGAGGATGGTCAGCTTGGTGGAGACCTTGGAACCGGCGACGATGGCCACCAGGGGGCGCTTGGGGTTTTCCAGGGCGCGGCCCAGGGCGTCCAGCTCGGCGCCTAGGAGGGGGCCGGCACAGGCCACGGGGGCGTACTTGGCGATGCCGTGGGTGGTGGCTTCGGCCCGGTGGGCGGTGCCGAATGCGTCGTTCACATAGACGTCGCACAGCTTGGCCAGCTTTTGCGCCAGTTCGTCGCTGTTCTTCTTCTCGCCCTTGTTCACGCGGCAGTTTTCCAGCAGCACCACGTCGCCGGGCTTCACCTCGAAGCCGCCGTCCACCCAGTTGTCGATCACCGGCACCTTGCGGCCCAGCAGCTCGGCCAGGCGGTGGGCGATGGGGGCCAGGCTGTCCTCGGGCTTCATCTCGCCTTCGGTGGGACGGCCCAGGTGGGAGGTGACCATGACTGCGGCGCCCTTTTCCAGGGCCATCTGGATGGCCGGCACGGAGGCGCGGATGCGGGTGTCGTCGGTGATGCGGCCGGTCTCGTCCTGGGGCACGTTGAGGTCGGCGCGGATGAAGACGCGCTTGCCCTTCACATCCAGGTCGGCGAGTTTGAGAACGTTCATGGAAGTCTCCTTGCGTTGAATTTGGTGATGAGGCGCGGTGCGGTGAATGGGGTGTTCAGGATTGGGACCAGCCGGCATGCCAGCGCTGGGCCACGTCCACCATGCGATTGACGAAGCCCCATTCGTTGTCGAACCAGATGAAGAGGTTGAACAGGCGGGCGCCGCCGGCCCGGGTCTGGCTCAGGTCCACGATGGCGGAATGGGGGTCGTGGTTGAAGTCGATGGAGGCGTGGGGGGCGGCGGAGGTGGTCAGCACGCCCTTCCAGGGGCCGTTGGAAGCGATCTGCAGCAGGGCGTTGAGGCCTGCCACGTCTGCATCCTGGGCCAGGGTCACGGTGAGGTCGATGGCCGAGACGTTGAGGGTGGGCACCCGGATGGCCTTGGCCAGCACCTTGCCCTTGAGGCCCGGCAGCAGCCGCTCCACGCCCCGGGCTAGGCCGGTGGAGACGGGGATCATGGACTGCATGGCGGAGCGGGTGCGGCGCAGGTCGCTGTGGTGGTAGCCATCCACCAGGGGCTGGTCGTTCATCACCGAATGCAGGGTGGTCAGCAGCACCTGTTCCAGGCCCAGTTCCCGGTCCAGCAGCTCCAGCACCGGCACCACCGCGTTGGTGGTGCAGGAGGCGTTGGAGACGATGCGCTCGTCGCCGTTGAGGCGGCCGTGGTTGAGGCCGTAGACCACCGTCGCATCCACGTCGGCGGCGCTGTTGGCCGGGTGGGAGAGCAGCACCCGGGGGCAGCCGGCCTCGAGGAAGCGGCGCAGGCCGGCCCGGTTGCTGTACTGGCCGGAGCATTCCACCAGCAGATCCACCTTCAGGCTGCGCCAGTCCACTCCCTCGGGGGTGTCGGCGTGGGTCAGCTGGATGCTGCGGCCGTCGATGACCAGGGTGCCGTCCTGCAGTTCCACGGGGGCGGGGAAGCGGCCGTGGGTGGAGTCGAAGCGGGTCAGGTAGGCGATGCTCTCGCTGTTGGCCGGCTCGTTGATGGCCACCACCTGGAAACGCTCTGCCAGTCCCCGTTCATGCAGGGCCCGCAGAAAGCAGCGACCAATGCGGCCGTAGCCGTTGATGGCGAGACGAAGAGGGGGGAGGGAGCCGGACACGGGGGGCCAGGGAGGAAATGGATGAAGGCCGTGATTTTACAGGGTTGCGGCCCTAAATCCGAGAGGCGGACAGGGTTTTGCCCGGCAAGGATGGCCGCTGGCGGCCAACCTTGCCGTCATTTTTTTGCCCCGGGCAGGCTGCAAATATTCACCAGGTCGGCAAAGTCCTTTGTTCTCAAAGGGAATTTACATTCTGGTACGCCGTTTGCATTAAGGGTGGCCATAGCACCTATGGAGCGTATGACCATGCGTATCGATTCCCTCTATAACCAACTCAGCCTGCAGAGCCTGACGGCGAAAAAGCGCGGCCAGGAGGCCGAGGCGGCCGCATTGCAGGCATCGCCTCAAGCCGGCCTGACGGAAGGTGCCAATCCGTCAGCCGGCGCCAACACTTCCCGCCGGGTGGAAACGGCCGAGGACAAGGCCGATGCCGCTGCCCAGGCCCGCCGCGAGGAATTGCGGGCCCAGTTGCAGGAATACCTGGACAAGAGTCCGGCCGAGCACATGCGCGACGCCATCCTCAAGGAAATGGGCATGAGCGAGGAAGACCTGGCCGCTCTGCCGCCGGAAAAGCGGGAGGCGATCGAGTCGGATATCGCCCGCAAGATGCGGGAGCGCCTGCTGGCCAAGGATGAGGCCCATCCCGATGCCACCACCCTGCAGGATGCCACCATGGCCAGGCTCAGCCAGAGCCAGGGCGGTGCGGCCGCCGGCGGCCAGGGCGATGGTCTGGGCAATGGCCAGTCTCCTGCCGGCATTGCCGCCTACGCCTTGCTGCAGGCGGCCGTGAACGGCAAGTCGGGCAGTCCTTCCTGAGCCTGGGCGGCGAGGGCGGTGCCGTCGGGCCACCCATGGTTGGGCCTGCCGCGCAGCCTTTTGCCCCCTGGCCCCGATAGTTGCTGCAGCAATCAAAAAGCCGCCTGGGAGCATCTGCTCCCAGGCGGCTTTTTGCCGTCGGCGGTGTTGCTTACTTGGCGGCCATCCAGGCGCGGGCGGCGTCCAGCATGCGGCAGGAGTAGCCCCACTCGTTGTCGTACCAGGCCAGCACCTTCACCAGCACGGAGCCGTCGGCACCCTTGATGACCCGGGTCTGGGTGGCATCGAAGGTGGAGGAGACGGTGGTGTGGTTGAAGTCGGAGGAAACCAGGGGCTCGTTGTTCACCGCCATGATGCCCTTCAGGGGGCCATTGGCAGCGGCGGTCATCAGCTCGTTGATCTCTTCCTTGGTGGTGGCGCGCTCGGCGGTGAAGGTCAGGTCCACCAGGGAGACGTTGATGGTGGGCACGCGCAGGGAGAAGCCGTCGAACTTGCCGGCCAGCTGGGGCAGCACCAGGCCGACGGCCTTGGCGGCGCCGGTCTTGGTGGGGATGATGTTGGCGGCGGCGGCACGGGCGCGGCGCAGGTCCTTGTGGCGCACGTCCACGGTCACCTGGTCGTTGGTGTAGGCGTGCACGGTGGTCATCAGGGCCTGCTTGATGCCGACGCTCTCGGCCAGCACCTTGGCCACGGGGGCCAGGCAGTTGGTGGTGCAGGAGGCGTTGGAGACCACGGTCATGTCGGCCTTGAGCACGCCTTCGTTAACGCCCATGACGATGGTGGTGTCCACATCGTCGCCGCCGGGGGCGGAGATCAGCACCCGCTTGGCGCCCTGCTGCAGCAGGGCCTGGGCCTTTTCCTTGGTGGTGTAGGCGCCGGTGCATTCCAGCAGCACTTCCACGCCGTGCTTGGACCAGTCGATGTCCTTGGGGTTTTTGGTGGAGTAGAAGGGGATCTTCTTGCCATCGATGATGATGCAGTTCTCGCCCTCGGTCTCCACGGAGGTGCCGAAGCGGCCGTGGGTGGTGTCGTACTTCAGCAGGTGGGCGTTGGTGGCCAGGTCGCCGGAGGCGTTGATGGCAACCACGTCGAACTCATTCTGCAGACCCTGCTCGTAGATCGCCCGCAGGGTGCAGCGACCGATACGACCGAAACCGTTGATGGCAACCTTGATAGCCATGGCACTTCTCTCCTCTATCTAAAAAACCTGACGCGCCCCGTGGCCGGGGCACCCCTTCCTTTTATTCCAGCACTTCCTTGACGGTCTTCACCACGTTGGCCACGGTGAAGCCGAACATCTCGAACAGCTTGCCGGCGGGGGCGGACTCGCCGAAGCGGTCGATGCTGACCACGGCGCCGTGACGGCCCACGTACTTGTGCCACAGGCCGGAGTGGGCGGCTTCGATGGCGACGCGCTTGCGGCAGGTGCCCAGCACCTGTTCCCGGTAGGCGGCGTCCTGGCGTTCGAAGGCTTCGACGCAGGGCATGGAGACGACACGGGCGGCGATGCCCTCGTCGCCCAGGGCCTTCTGGGCATCCAGGGCCAGCTTGATCTCGGAGCCGGTGGCGATCAGCACCACCTGGGCTTCGCCCTTGGCCTCGGACAGCACGTAGCCGCCGCGGCGGATGGTCTCGGCGCTGATGCCGGCGGTGACATTGGGCAGGTTCTGGCGGGACAGGGCCAGGACGGAAGGACCGTCATGGCGTTCCACAGCATTGGCCCAGGCCACGGCGGTCTCGGTGGAGTCGGCGGGACGCCACACGTCCAGGTTGGGGATCAGGCGCAGGGAAGGCACGTGTTCCACCGGCTGGTGGGTCGGGCCGTCCTCGCCCAGGCCGATGGAGTCATGGGTGTAGACCATGATCTGGCGCTGCTTCATCAGCGCCGCCATGCGGATGGCGTTGCGGGCGTAGTCGGAGAACACCAGGAAGGTGGCGGTGTAGGGGATCAGGCCACCGTGCAGGGCCAGGCCGTTGGCGATGGCGGTCATGCCGAATTCGCGCACGCCGTAATAGACGTAGTTGCCACCGTCCTTGCGGGTGACGCCCTTGGCGGCCTTCCACAGGGTCAGGTTGGAGCCGGCCAGGTCGGCGGAGCCGCCCACCACTTCCGGCAGGTTCGGCACCAGGGCGGCGATGGCGTTCTGGCTGGCCTTGCGGGTGGCGATGTTCTCGGCCTTGGCTGCGGTGTCGGCGATGTAGGCATCCACCACCTGCTGCCAGTTGGCGGGCAGCTTGCCGGCCATGCGGCGCTGGAATTCGGCGGCCTGGGCCGGGAAAGCGGCAGCGTAGGCGGCGAAGCGTTCGTTCCACTGGCCTTCGGCGGTCTGGCCCTTGGCCTTGCCGTCCCAGGCGGCGTACACGTCGGCGGGGATTTCGAAGGGGGCGTGGTTCCAGCCGATGGCAGCCCGGGTGGCGGCGATTTCCGCATCGCCCAGGGGGGCGCCGTGCACGTCGTGACTGTCGGCCTTGTTGGGGGAGCCCATGCCGATCTTGGTCTTGCAGCAGATCAGGGTGGGCTTGTTGCCTTCGGCCTTGGCCTGCAGCAGGGCGGCCTCGATGGCGGTGGCGTTGTGGCCGTCCACATTGGGGATGACCTGCCAGCCGTAGGCTTCGAAGCGCTTCGGGGTGTCGTCGGTGAACCAGCCTTCGACGTGGCCGTCGATGGAGATGCCGTTGTCGTCGTAGAAGGCGATCAGCTTGCCCAGGCCCAGGGTGCCGGCCAGGGAACAGGCTTCATGGGAGACGCCTTCCATGAGACAGCCGTCGCCGAGGAAGACGTAGGTGTGGTGGTCCACGATGTCGTGGCCGGGCTGGTTGAATTCAGCCGCCAGGATCTTTTCCGCCAGGGCCAGGCCCACGGCGTTGGTGATGCCCTGGCCCAGGGGGCCGGTGGTGGTCTCGATGCCGGGGGTGTAGCCCACTTCCGGGTGGCCCGGGGTCTTGCTGTGCAGCTGGCGGAAGTTCTTCAGATCGTCGATGGAGACGTCGTAGCCGGTCAGGTGCAGCAGGCTGTAGAGCAGCATGGAACCGTGGCCGTTGGAGAGCACGAAGCGATCCCGGTCGGCCCACCTGGGGTTGGCCGGATTGTGCTTCATGTGGCGCCGCCACAGGACTTCGGCGATTTCGGCCATGCCCATGGGCATGCCGGGGTGACCGGAATTGGCTTTCTGGACCGCATCCATGGCGAGGGCACGGATGGCGCTGGTGAGGGGATTGAATTGCATGGTCACCGGAAGGGGGGAGGCGGGAAAGAGGCGGAATTATCCGCCAAATGCTGGGGTTTTTCCAGATTCACCGCAGCACAAGGGCTGCCGCGGTGGGGTAATTCCGCTGGGATAGGGCAATGGCGGCAGCCGGTCCCGGCCCGTCCGGGGTTGCGGCGGCCTTTTTCACTGGAAAGCTGCCGGGCTCAGGCGCCCCGGCTGCGGTCTTCCACCAGTTGCCAGATGAGGGGCGTCAGGATCAGCTGCATGGCCAGGTCCTGCTTGCCGCCGGGGACCACGATGGTGTTGGGGCGGGACATGAAGGCGTCGCCGATCATGTTGAGCAGGTAGGGGAAATCCACGCCCCGGGGGTCGCGGAAGCGGATGACGACGAAGGATTCGTCGTTGCTCGGGATGTCCCGGGCGATGAAGGGGTTGGAGGTGTCCACCACCGGCACCCGCTGGAAGTTGATGTGGGTGCGGGAGAACTGGGGCGTGATGTGATGCACGTAATCGGGCATGCGCCGCAGGATGGTGTGGGTCACCGCCTCCAGGGAATAGCCCCGGCTGCGGGTGTCCCGGTGGATTTTCTGGATCCATTCCAGGTTGATGATGGGCACCACGCCGATGAGCAGGTCCGCATGGCGGCCCACGTCGATCTGCTTGTCCTGGTAGGCACCGTGCAGGCCTTCGTAGAAGAGCAGGTCGGTGCCCGGGGCGATGGCTTCCCAGGGGGTGAAATAGCCCTCGGGCAGGCCCCAGCGGCGGGCCTCGGCAGCGCCGTGGATGTACTGGCGGATCTTGCCGGTGCCGTGTTCTCCGTATTCGCGGAAGAGGGTTTCCAGCTCGGCCAGCAGATTGGCCTCGGGGCCGAAGTGGGAGGGCGGCTTGCGTCCCTCACGCTCGGCGGCCTCGATGTTCTGGCCCATTTCCGTCCGGGTGTAGCGGTGGAAGGCGTCGCCTTCGACAATGGCGCCGTTGATCTTTTCCCGGCGGAAAATGGATTCGAAGGTTTTCCGGACCGTGGTGGTGCCGGCGCCGGAGGAGCCGGTGACGGCGATGATGGGGTGTTTGGCCGACATGCTCCTCCTCTCCTGATATCTCAGGATTCCAGGTGGTAGGCGGTGACCCGTTCCACCTCGTTCTTCGAACCCAGGACCACCGGCACCCGTTGGTGCAGCTGGGTGGGCTGCAGGTCCAGGATGCGCTGGCGGCCGGTGGTGGCGGCGCCGCCGGCCTGTTCGACGATGAGGCTCATGGGATTGGCTTCGTAGAGCAGGCGCAGCTTGCCGCCCTTTTCCGCGGTCTTGCTGTCCAGGGGGTACATGAAGAGGCCGCCGCGGGTGAGGATGCGGTGCACGTCGGCCACCATGGAGGCGACCCAGCGCATGTTGAAGTCCTTGCCGCGCACGCCTTCCTTGCCCTGCAGCAGTTCGCCCACGTAGCGCTGTACCGGGGCTTCCCAGAAGCGCTGGTTGGACATGTTGATGGCGAATTCCTTGGTGTCCTCGGGGATGCGGAGGTTTTCCTGGGTCAGGACGAAGGAGCCCACTTCCCGGTCCAGGGTGAAGCAATGCACGCCCTGGCCGATGGTCAGCACCAGGAGGGTGTTGGGGCCGTAGAGGGCGTAGCCGGCGGCCAGCTGCTGGGTGCCGGGCTGGAGGAAGGCCTGTTCGGTGGGCTCCATGCCTTCGGGGCAGCGCAGCACGGAGAAGATGGTGCCGACGGAGACGTTGATGTCGATGTTGGAGGAGCCGTCCAGGGGGTCGAACATCAGCAGGTATTCGCCCTTGGGGTAGCGGTGGGGAATGGGATGGGGATGGTCCATTTCCTCGGAGGCCATGGCCGCCAGGTGGCCGCCCCATTCGTTGGCTTCCAGCAGGATTTCATTGGAGATGACGTCCAGCTTCTTCTGGGCCTCGCCCTGCACGTTGTCGCTGCCGGCCTCCCCCAGCACGCCGGAGAGGGCGCCCTTGCCGATGGAGATGGAAATGGCCTTGCAGGCCCGGGCGACGACTTCGATGAGGAAGCGCAGGTCGGCGTTGATATGGTTGTCGCGCTGGGCTTCGATCAGGTAGCGGGAAAGGGTGGTACGGGACATGGAATTCCTTGGAGCGGGTTGCAGCGAAAATGGTTGAGGTCCCCGGCGGGGACGATACGGAGGGGTATTCTACCCCGCCCTACCGGCCTGCTGGGCGAGGAAGGCGGTGGCGGCCGCCAACGGCAGGGGGCGGCTGAAGAAGTAGCCCTGCACCTCGTCGCAGCCGTCGGCCGCCAGCATGTCGAGCTGGGCCGATGTTTCCACCCCTTCGGCCACCACTTCCAGGCCCAGGCTGTGGGCCAGGGCGATGGTGCCGCGGGCGATGGCGGCGTCATCCGGGTCCCGCTCGATGTCGCGCACGAAGGAGCGGTCGATCTTCAGCCGGTCGATGGGGAACAGCTTGAGGTAGGAAAGGGACGAGTAGCCGGTGCCGAAGTCGTCGATGGCCAGGGTGACGCCCATGTCGTTGAGGGCCTGCAGGGTGGTGATGGCCTCCTCTGGCCGTTCCATGACGCCGCTCTCGGTGATCTCCAGCTCCAGCAGCACGGCGGGCAGGCCCGTTTCCTGGAGGATGGCGGCCACCCGGCTGGGGAACTCCTTTTCCTTCAGTTGCCGGGTGGACAGGTTCACCGCCATGCGCAGGGGCGGCAGGCCCTGGTCGAGCCAGGCCTTGAGCTGGCGGCAGGCGGCCTGCAGCACCCAGTCGCCGATGCCGACGATGAGGCCGGTTTCCTCGGCGATGGGGATGAAGCGGTCCGGCGGGATCAGGCCGTCCTCCGGATGGCGCCAGCGCAGTAGGGCCTCCACCCCGGTGACCCGGTCGGCGGCGAGGGCGAACTGGGGCTGGAAGTGCAGTTCCAGCTCGTCATTGACCATGGCCTGGCGCAGCTTGCGTTCCAGCTCCAGGCGCTCGGTGGCGGCCCGGTTCATGGCCGAGGCGAAGAACTGGAAGTTGTTCCGGCCGATGGCCTTGGCGTGGTACATGGCGGTGTCGGCGTTCTGCATCACCGTCGGCACCGTTTCGCCGTCGTCCGGATAGAGGCTGATGCCGATGGAGGCGGAGGTGTGCAGCTCGTGGGCGCCAACCCGCAGGCTGCGGGCCACGTCCTCGATGATCTTGCCGGCCACGTGGGCCGCATCGTTGGCCCCTTCCACGTCGGGCAGCACCACCACGAACTCGTCGCCGCCGAGGCGGGCCACCGTGTCCGATTCCCGCACGGCGGAGCGCAGGCGGTGGGCGATTTCCATGAGCAGGGAGTCGCCCACGGCGTGGCCGAGGGAGTCGTTGATGGTCTTGAAACGGTCCAGGTCCATGAACATCACCGCCACCTTGTGGCCATGGCGCCGGGCATCGGCCAGGGACTGCTCCAGACGGGCTTCCAGGGTGAAGCGGTTGGGCAGGCCGGTGAGGGGGTCGTGGTGGGCCAGGTGGTGGATGCGGGCCTCGGTCTCCTTGCGCTCGGTGATGTCGGAGAAGAGGGTGATGTAGTGGGTGAGGGCGCCGCTCTGGGTGTCGTGCACGGCGTTGATGGTCATCCACTTGGGGTAGATCTCGCCGTTCTTGCGCCGGTCCCAGATTTCCCCGGCCCAGGCGCCGGTGTCCCGCAGGATTTCCCACATCTGCCGGTAGAAGTCCTTGTCGTGGCGGCCCGAGGCCAGCATGCGCGGATCCTGGCCCAGCACTTCCTCCTGGGCGTAGCCGGTGATGTCGCAGAAGGCCCGGTTCACCGAGATGATGCGGTTGCCCTGGTCGCAGATCATGATGGCCTCCGGGCTGTTGGCGAAGACCTTTTCCGCCAGTTTTAGCTCGGCTTCGGCCCGGTGGCGGGCGGTGATGTCGGTGTAGATGATGATGGTGCTGCCGTCCCCCAGGTTGACCTGGCGGATCTCCAGCACCGTGCCGTCGGGCCGCTCCCGCAGGACGGCGGTATTGTTGGGCCGCTGCAGGGCCCGCAGCACGCCCCGGGTGCGCCGTTCCTCGTCCCCCGGGCCGTATTCGCCGCGGCGGGCGTTGAAGCGGACCATGTCCTCCAGGGTCGGGTAGCCCTGGGCGAAGAGGGTGTCGGGCAGGTCCAGCAGGGTGCGGAAGCGCTCGTTGCAGGCGATCATGCGCTGCTCCGGGTCGTACAGGCTGACGCCGTCCGGCAGGTTCTCCAGGATGTTCTGCAGGATGGCGTTCTGGTTGCGCAGGGCCTGTTCGTTGCGCTTGCTTTCGCTGATGTCGGTGTAGGTGGTGATGAAGCCGGTGAGCTGGCCGTCGTCGAAGAGGGGTTCGCCCTGGACCAGGGTGGTGCGCCCATCCAGGCGGGTGCGCTCGAAGCGGTGGGGCTTGAACTGCATGGCCAGGGCCTTACGTTCCTGCACGTGCTGTTCCGGATCGCCGGGGCCGTACTCGCCCCGCTGGGCCGGATAGCGCACCAGGTCCTCGAAGGGCACCCCGCGGTAGAGGGCTTCGGCGGGCAGGCCCAGGACTTCCCGCATGCCTTCGTTCCACAATTGCAGGCGCAGATGCTCGTCGAAGACGCTGATGCCCTGGGGCATGTTCTGCAGCACCGCCCGCAGCTGGGTGGACTGGCGCCGGTATTCTTCTTCCGCCAGCTTGCGTTCGGTGATGTCCTGGGTGGTGCCGCTGGCCCGCAGGGGCTGGCCCCGGGCGTCCCAGAAAAGTCGGCCCCGGTTGATGAAGTGGCGCAGGCGACCGTCCTGCAGCAGCACCCGGTATTCGACGGCGAAGGTTTCTTCCTTGGCCGCGTTGTGGTCGGTGGCCTGTTGCACCTTGTCCCGGTCCTCCGGGTGCACCAGCTCCAGGAAGTGGGCGTAGGTCAGGGGCTCGCTCGGGTCCAGGCCCACCAGGCGGTAGGCTTCCTCGGAACACCAGAGGCGGCCGCTGCGCAGGTCCCGCTCCCAGCTGCCGATGTGGCCGATGCGCTGGGCTTCCAGCAGGCGGTCCTGGGTGCGCTGCAGTTCCTCCGCCGCCAGTTGTTCCCGTTCGTGGCGCTCGGCGAAGAACTTGCGCTGCTGGCGCAGCAGGTACAGGGTGAAGGCACCACCCCCGGCCAGCAACAACAGGGAGACGCCGTAGGTGAGGAAATTGCGCTGGCGCACCGGGGAGAGGATTTCCTCCGCATCCACCTTGGTCACCAGGATCCAGGGGGTGTCCGCCACCTGCTGGCTGGTGGCCAGGGTCAGCTGGCGGCGGTAGTCGACACCTTCCTGCTGGGGCGCGGCCGTGGCCGGGGCGCCGAGCATGCTTTCCTCCCGCCGCAGGTGCAGCTTGAGGGCCGTGTCCTGGCGGTGGCGCAGTTCGTTGAGCACCAGGAAGTCGCTTTCGTCCTGGCGCAGCAGAAGGGTCTCGGCGGTGGCGCTGGGCACCGGACGGGCCTGGATGAGGGGAAAGAGGACGGCGCCGGGGTCGATCCGCTGCACCAGGAAAGCCAGACGCTGGCCGCTGCGGGGGCTGCGGATGACGGCGGCCAGGTCGATGAAGGCATGGCCCTGGGGGTCCAACTGCAGGTCGCTTAGCTGGGGCTGGTCGCTGTATTCGGCGACCTTGAGCAGGTCCCGAGTGGCTTCGCTGACGCTGCTGTCCTGGGGTGGGGCGGCGGTGCTGAAGCGCACCCGTCCGTCGTCGTCGAGCAGCAGGTAGGCCCGGTTCTCCGGCAATTCGGCCAGGGGGCCCAAGCTCTTCTGCAGGTTGGCCTGGAGCTCGGCTGCCTTGCCCGGGGCCTCGAGCAGGCGCTCCAGGTGCAGGCTGTCCTGCCACGATTTTGCCTGGGCCTGCCGTTCGCTGCGCCAGGCGGCCACCTGCTGGGCCTTGAGGTCGGCCACGGCCCGCAGTTCCTGGAAGGTGCGGACGCGTACCGCCGCCTCCTCGCTGTGGGATAGATAGATGTTGGCCAGCCCCAGGCTGACGGCCAGGGAAAAGAAGACGACGACAACGGTCGCCTGAAGGTGGGTTTCGCGGCGCAGGGACATGGCTGGGGCCGGGGTGCTGGCAGGGGGGACAGGCGCCATTATCCCAGATTCCATGGGCCGGATTTGCGCTTTCCGGCTTGCTCCTGGCGGGGGGGTATAGTAATTTGCCGACAGCATAGGGAGGTACGGGGGTGCCTCCTTCGATGTCATACAAATATAAAGCTTGGCTCAGGGAACCCCATGAAAATCCGAACGTTCGTCCTGGCGACCTCCATCCTGGTTGGGTTGCTCTTTTTTGGCGGCAGCTATTGGGCCGTCAGCCGCTCCTTCGACAGCACCGTACGGGATCATGCCCGGGAAGGCGCCAACACCATGGCGCGCATGGCTTTCGTCTCCATGTACGAGTTGATGAGCACTGGCTGGCGCCGGGACCAGGTGGAAAAATTCCTCCAGGGCATGCGCGACGCCACCCGGGGTTCCAACGCCACCGTGGAAATCTATCGGGGCCCCAAGGTCGAGGCCCTCTTCGGCGCCATCGAGCAGCCGCCCCTGGATGAACTGCTGCGCCAGGGTTTTTCCGCCGGCAAGCCCCAGGAGTCCATGCAGGGCTCCTTCATCCGCTTCATCTATCCCCTGCAGGCGGAAAACCGCTGCCTGCGCTGTCACGACAACGCCGCCGTGGGCGACGTGCTGGGCCTGATCGAAGTGCGGCAGAACGTGGGCGGCCTGGTAGACCAGGCCCGGGCCGAATTCTCCTGGTCCCTGGCCATTCTCATGCCCCTGGGCCTGCTGCTGGCGCTGCTGGCCGTGTGGTGGGTGAACCACCGGCTGGAAGGCGCCCTGCGCCATGTGGAGGAGGGCGTGGCCGGCGTCAATGCGGTATCGGACCTGCGCAAGCTGGAACTGCGCGGCAGCCGCCCCGGCTTCGCCGAGCTGACCCGTATCGTCTGCGCCGTCGAGGAGCTGGTGGCCAAGCTGCGGGCCGTGGCGGTGGACAAGGACATGCTCAAGTTCGAGATCGGCCTGCTGGAGAAGTTCGTCATCACCTCGGACATCATCCGTGACTGGACCGAATACGTGAATCACCTGGTGGTGGACATCAACAAGGTGATGAACGCCCACGTGCTTTTCTCCATCTTCCAGATCGACGACGAGCTCTTCGACCTGGAGATTTTCTGGTACCGGGAGCCCTCCGCCGCCACCAAGCAGCGGGTGGAGAGCCACATCCGGGAAGTGCTGAAGCAGAATCCCCGCTTCTCCGTCATCACCTCCTTCACCATCAACCACCACGTGGCCAAGCCCGGTGGCGAGAAGGTGGAGCTGGCGGAGGAGGAGGTGCAGCTGCGGGTCAAGTCCTTCTTCGTCGATACGCCGAAGATCGGCGGCATCGTCGGTATCGGCGTCCAGGCTGACGAACTGGAGGACGATACCCGCCACCTGGTGCTCGATTCCGTGCTGTCCACCCTGCTCAATGTGGTGGGGTCGGTGAAGGCCATCTACAAGTACACCAAGGACCTGGAGTACTACGCCACCCGGGACCCCCTGACGGACCTCTTCAACCAGCGGGTGTTCTGGGAAATGATCGGCTACGAGATCGACCGTTCCTCGCGCCACGACGAGCATTTCGGCCTGCTGCTGATCGATCTGGACAACTTCAAGCTGGTCAACGACAACTACGGCCATGCGGTGGGCGACAAATTCCTCCAGGCCTTCGCCCGGGAGGTGCGGCAGGTGCTGCGCAGCGGCGACATCTTCGCCCGCTACGGCGGCGACGAGTTCGTGGTGATCCTGCCCGAGGCCGACCTGGAGCAGACCTCCGTCATCGCCCAGCGCATTCTCGAGGCCTCCCGGCAGAGCAGCGTCACCGCCTTCAACGGCGATGTGGTGCACGGCACTGCTTCCATCGGCCTGGCCGTGTATCCGGACCACGCCACCGAGCCCAAGGACCTCTTCCTCTTCGCCGACAACATGATGTACAAGGCCAAGGCGGAGGGTAAGGAGCGGGTCGCCATTCCCACGGCGGACGACGTCATGGAAGTGTTCCGCGACATCTCCCAGAAGAGCGTCACCATCCTCAAGGCCATCGACGAACGGCGGCTGATCCCCTTCTTCCAGCCCATCCTGGATGTCCAGGCCGGCGTGGTGGTGGGCTACGAGGTGTTGTCCCGCATCGAGGTGGACGGGGAAATCATGCGGGCCGACGAGTTCGTCGAGATCGCCGAGAAAATCGGTGTCATCCACCGCCTCGACTGCCTGGTGATCGAACTGGCCCTGCAGAAGCTGGCGGCCGAAGGGCACGAGGGCTACATCTTCCTCAACCTCTCGCCCCGGGCCATGGTGCTCAACGAGTTCGCCCGCTCCCTGCGCCAGATCGTGGCCGATTCCGGTATTCCGCCGGAGCGCATCGTCTTCGAGATCACCGAGCGGGATACGGTGAAGAACCTGGCCCTGATGGAGCGCTTCCTCAACGACCTGAAGTTCGACGGCTTCAAGCTGGCCATCGACGACTTCGGTTCAGGCTTTTCCTCCTTCCACTACCTGCGCCGCTTCCCGGTGGATTTCCTCAAGGTGGAGGGGGACTTCGTGGTCAATATCCTGCACAGCACCAAGGATCGGGCCTTCGTCCAGAGCATGCAGTCCCTGGCCCACGAACTGGGCATCCAGGTCATTGCCGAATTCGTCGAGACCGGCGAGGTGCTGGACGAGTTGAAGCGCATGGGCATGGACATGGCCCAGGGCTATTACATCGGCCGTCCCGACCGGGAAATCCGCAAGCCCGCCTGAGCACGGGGCGGGCCGGCGGCCTAGAGGCCCGCCCGCAGCCAGTCCCGCCAGGCGGCGAAGACGCCGGGGTCCAGGGCGGCGACGATGCGCCGGCGCCACAGGTCGTCGGCGTGGAAGTCGTCCTGCTCCAGGGTGCACATGTGGCCGCCCGCTTCCTTCAGGATCAGACAGCCGGCGGCGTAATCCCACAGCATCTGGCCGCCGTGCACCGCCACGTCGATGCGGCCCGCGGCCACCTGGCACCACTCCAGGGCGCTGCTGCCGAAATTACGCTGGGAGAAGAAGGGCGGTGCCGTGGCGATGCGGACGGCCAGTTCCCGGGGCAGGCGTTTCAGGTCCACATTGGCCACCGCCTGGTCCAGGCTGCCGGCCACCCGGCGCAGGGGCAGGCGCTTGCCGTTCACGTAGGCGCCGCCGCCCTCCCAGGCATAGAACAGTTCGTTGGTGATGGGGTTGTAGGTGATGCCCAGGCGGGGCTTGCGTTCCCGCAGCAGGGCGATGGAGACGGCAAAGACGGGCAGGCCATTGACGAAGTTGGTGGTGCCGTCGATGGGATCGATGCACCACACGTCCCCGTTGCCCGCCTCCAGGGCGGCTTCCTGTTCGGCCCGGCTCATTTCCTCGCCGATCACCGGGCAGGGCACGATTTCCGGCAGGCGCTGCAGGAGAAAGCTCTGGCACGCCAGGTCCGCTTCCGAGAGCAGGGTGCCGTCATCCTTGCGGTGGTGGATGGCCTTCATGAAACGGGGCACGATGGCTTCCCGGGCCACCTGGTGCACGGCTGCGATGACCGTTTCAACCGTGTGCCGGTTGGCGTTGTCGGCGTAGCGCATGGAACGGCTCCGGCTCAGGTGTCACGCCATTTCAGGGAACAGCCGATGCTCGGCGTCTGCTCCGCCGGGCCGCGGCCGCCGGCGGCCACCAGGGTCATGGCCTCGAACAGCTCCCGGCGGGCATCGGGGCGGGGGGCATTGCGGCCCGTGTCGTCCAGGCGGCCCCGGTACTGCAGTTGCAGGTCGGCGTTGAAGCCGAAGAAATCCGGGGTGCACACGGCGCCGTAGGCCCGGGCCACGGCCTGACTGTCGTCCAGCACATAGGGGAAGGGCAGGTCCCACTGGCTGGCCAGGGCCTGCATCTGGGCAAAGCCGTCTTCCGGGTAGGCCGCCGTGTCGTTGCTCATGACGGCAATGCTGCCGATGCCGTGGTGGTCGCGCAGTTCCCGGCAGTCCCGCACCAGGCGCTCGAGAATGGCTTTGACGTAGGGGCAGTGGTTGCAGATGAAAATCACCAGCAGGCCCCGGGGACCCCGGGCGCTGGCCGGGCCGTGCTGGCGGCCGTCGGTGCCGGGGAGGAGGAAGTCCGGCGCTTGCCAACCGAAGTCGCAGAGCGGCGTGGTGAGGCTGACCATGGGGAAACTCGCTTTCTGTCAGGGTATGGCAGAGCGGCCCCGATTCTCTGGAACTGGCCCGCAAGCCCCGTGGATGCACGGGAATGGGCGACGTAAGGGCGCGCGCGCCTATAATAGCACGATGACCGATCCCCGCTTTTTCTGCTCCCCCGAGGCCCTCAGCCTGAGTCCCGGGACCTCCGTGGACCTGCCCGAAGGTCCGGCCCGTCATGCCGCCCGGGTATTGCGCCTGCAGGCCGGCGACGGCCTCATCCTCTTCGACGGCCGGGGCGGCGAGTACGGCGCCTGCATCGAGGCCGTGGCCAAGGACCGGGTGCGGGTGCGCCTGGGCGAGCACCAGCCCCGGGAATGCGAGTCGCCCCTGGCCCTGACCCTGATCCAGGCCCTGCAGGGCGGGGACAAGATGGACTTCACCCTGCAGAAGGCGGTGGAGCTGGGCGTCAGCCGCTTCCAGCCGGTCTCCAGCCGGCGCAGCGTGGTGCGCCTGGACGGCGAGCGGGCGGCCAAGCGCCTGGAGCACTGGCGTGGCGTCGCTGTTTCCGCCTGTGAACAGTGCGGCCGCAACCGGCTGCCGGAAGTGGCGCCCCTATTGCCTTTGGAGCGGGCCCTGGGCCAGGCGGAGAGCGCTTCCCGGCGCTTGGTGCTGCTGCCCGGTGCTGCCGTGTCCCTGGCGGCCATGGCGCCGCCGGATGGTCCGGTGTCCCTGCTGGTGGGGGCCGAAGGCGGCCTGGCGCCGGAGGAGGCGGAGGCGGCGGTGGCCGCCGGCTTCACCCCGGTGAGCCTGGGCCCCCGGGTGTTGCGCACCGAAACGGCGGGCCTGGCGGCCCTGGCAGCGATTCAGGCCCTGTGGGGCGATTTCAGGGGAGGGTGAGTCATGTTTGAATCGGCGGAACTGGAACACCGGGTCGACAAGAAGGATTTCGATGCCCAGGTGCCCCAGCTGCGGGCAGACCTGCTGGATGCCCAGTACGACGTGCTGCAGGCCAAGCGCTTCCCGGTGATCATCCTGGTGAACGGCGTGGACGGGGCCGGCAAGGGCGAGACGGTGAATCTGCTCAACTCCTGGATGGACCCGCGCCACATCGACACACACGCTTTCCCGCCTCCCTCCGACGAGGAGCGGGAGCGGCCGCCCATGTGGCGCTTCTGGCGTTCCCTGCCGCCCAAGGGCCGGGTCGGCATCATGTTCGGCAACTGGTACACCGACCCCATCCAGGGCCGGGTGAACGGCACCTTCAAGGCTTCCGAGCTGGACCAGCGCCTGGAGGAGATCGTCCGCTTCGAGAAGATGCTCACCGACGAAGGCGCCCTGCTCATCAAGTTCTGGTTCCACCTTTCCAAGAACGACCAGAAAAAGCGTCTCAAGGCCCTCTCCAAGGACCCCAAGCAGAGCTGGCGGGTGAGCGAGCAGGACTGGTGGCGCTACGAGCATTACGACGAATACCGGGAAGTCTCCGAACACGCCCTGCGTCACAGCAGCACCGGCAATGCTCCCTGGGTGGTGGTGGACGGCTTCGACGAGCGCTACCGTTCCCTGGCCGTGGGCCGCATCGTGCTGGATGCCATGCGCCGCCGCCTGGCCCGGCCGGACAGCAACCTGCGCATCGCCGCCGCCCCCTTCCAGCGGCCGGTGCCCGGGGAGAACCTGCTCACCGCCCTGGACATGTCCAAGGCCCTGGCCAAGAAGAAGTACGAAAGCGAGCTGGCCGAGTGGCAGGGCCGGCTCAACGCCCTGTGCCGGGACGAGCGCTTCCAGGGCCGTTCCCTCATCGCCGTCTTCGAGGGCAACGACGCCGCCGGCAAGGGCGGCACCATCCGCCGCATCACCAGCGCCCTGGATGCCCGCCAGTACCGCATCGTGCCCATCGCCGCTCCCACCGAGGAAGAGCGGGCCCAGCCCTACCTGTGGCGCTTCTGGCGTCAGGTGCCGCGCCACGGCCGGGTCACCATCTTCGACCGTTCCTGGTACGGCCGGGTGCTGGTGGAGCGGGTCGAGGGCTTTTGCGGCGAGGCCGACTGGATGCGGGCCTACGCCGAGATCAACGACTTCGAGGACCAGCTGGTGCGGGACGGCGCCGTGGTCGCCAAGTTCTGGCTGGCCATCAGCAAGGACGAGCAGTACCGCCGCTTCAAGGAGCGGGAGGACACCCGCTTCAAGCGCTTCAAGATCACCGACGAAGACTGGCGCAACCGGGAAAAGTGGGACGACTACGAGCAGGCGGTGTGCGACATGGTGGACCGCACCAGCACCGAAATCGCCCCCTGGACCCTGGTGCCGGCCAACGACAAGAACTACGCCCGCATCCATGTCTTGCGCACGCTGTGCGAGCATCTGGAAAGGTCGTTGAAAAAAGACCCCGCCAAGAGCGGGAAAAAGAAATGAGACTGTCGTAAAGTCTCCCCTTGCCCATCGTGCGCTTGCCCTCAGAACAGCCCGCCCATGACCGATAACGCCCTGCCCAACGCCGCCCAGTTCGTCGCCTGGTTCCGTTCCGTCGCACCCTACGTCAATGCCTTTCGCGGCAAGACCTTCGTCGTCGCCTTCGGCGGCAAGTCCATTTCCGGCCCCCTGGCCCGCACCTTCGCCTACGACGTCAGCCTGCTGGCCAACCTGGGGGTGCGCCTGGTGCTGGTGCATGGCTCCCGCCCCCAGATCGAGGAAGAGCTGCAGGAGAAGGGCCTGGAAAGCCGCTTCCACGCCGGCCAGCGCATCACCGATGCGGATACCCTGGACTGCGTCATCGATGCCGTCGGCAGCGTGTACCTGGAAGTGGAGGCCCTCCTTTCCCAGGGACTACCCAACACGCCCATGGCCGGCAACACCATCCGGGTGGTGGGCGGCAACTTCATCACCGCCCGCCCCATGGGGGTGCTGGACGGGGTGGACCTGCAATACACCGGCGCCGTGCGCAAGATCGACGCGGAAGGGCTGAAGGCCCAGCTGGGCCTGGGCAACATCGTCCTGCTCTCCAACCTGGGAGCCAGTCCCACCGGCGAAATCTTCAACCTTTCCATGGAGGAAGTGGCGGAGGAGGCGGCCAAGGCCCTGGGGGCGGACAAGCTGATTTTCCTCACCGACAGCCAGGGCGCCACCGATGCGGAGGGCAACCTGCTGGACGAGCTGACCGCCGACGCGGCGGAACAGCTGGCCCGGGTCGGCGAATGGCTGTCGCCGGACCTGAAGCGCTATCTGCCCTGTGCCGTGCGCGCCAGCCGGCGGGGCGTGGGCCGGGTGCATATCATCGGCTATGAACTGGACGGCGCCGTCCTGCACGAGTTGTTCACCCACGACGGCGTCGGTACCGTGGTCACCCGGGACCCCCTGGATACCCTGCGGGACGCCAAGCCCGACGACATCGGCGGCCTGGTGGGCCTGATCGCTCCCCTGGAAGAGGACGGCACCCTGGTGCACCGGCCCCGGGAATTGCTGGAGCGGGAAATCGGCCGCTTCTCGGTGGTGGAGCACGATGGCGTCATCGTCGGCTGCGCCGCCCTCTACCCCTATGCGGAAGACGGGCAGAAGGCCAAGACGGCGGAGCTGGCCTGCCTGGCGGTCTCGCCGGAGCATCGCCGCTGGGGCTACGGCGAACGCCTGATGCAGCACATCGAGGGCAAGGCCAAGGCGGCCGGGGTCAAGCGGCTGTTCGTGCTCACCACCCGCACCACCCACTGGTTCATCGAACGGGGCTTTGCCCTGGCCTCGGTGGACGAGCTGCCGGAAGAAAAGCGCCACATGTACAACCTGCAGCGCCGCTCCAAGGTGCTGATGAAGAGTCTGGGCAAGTAGGGCTTCGCGCCCCATGGCCCCACAGTGACTGGGGGCTTTGGCGGTACGGCGGCGGCCTCGCGATATAATCATCCCCAACCAATTTCTGGAGGAAGCACCATGGCAAGAACCGTCAACTGCATCAAGCTGGGCCGGGAGGCCGAAGGCCTGGATTTCGCCCCCTACCCGGGCGAACTGGGCAAGCGCATTTTCGAGAACGTCTCCAAGGAAGCCTGGCAGCAGTGGATTCGCCTGCAGACCATGATCATCAACGAGAACCGTCTCAACCTGGCCGACCAGCGCCATCGCCAATACCTGGCCGAGCAGCTGGAAAAGCACTTCTTCGGCGAAGGCGCCGAACAGGTGCAGGGTTTTGTGCCGCCCCAGTCCTGAAACCAAGCGCTGCAGGAAAAAAACCGCGGAATCCCCGCGGTTTTTTTTGTCTCTGATCTGTTTGCGATCTGCCGAGGCCGAGCTTTAGCGGGCGTAGCGCAGCAGGCGCCGCCCATCGTCAGTGGTATGGCAGCGGTAGATTTCAGGGCCCAAGAAGACGCCATAGGCATTGCGCACCATCACCTCCACCTGGAAGGTACGGGCTGTGGTCTGCCGGCTTGCCCCGTAGGCGATGATGTCGGACTGGCCGCCGCTGACTTGGTGGATGCGTACACTTTCCGGGTTTTCAATGCGGAAGTGTTCGACGAAGCGGTCGCGGCAAAGCTGGGCGCCCAGTTCCTTGGGGCCGCCGCCATCCTGATGGATGGTGCCGCTGGCGTAGTGTTTCAGTTCCCGCCCATCCGGGCAGGGCTTGTCGCTGAAGGTATTGCCGCAGCGGTACATGCCGCCTGCCTGGGCCGCCAGTTGCACAGCCGCCAGTATCAGTCCCGTCGCCCATCGTCCTTTCCGCTTCATCGTCGCTCCCTGTTTGTTTATTACAAGAGCATAACCCAGTTTGGTTCGGCAAAGAAAAAGCCGCCCGCAGGCGGCTTGTGCCAGTTAGCTGGAGACTGAATCCAGCAGGGGGGCGGTTCAGCTGTTGGCGATTTCCCGGTCGATTTCTTCCAGGGTGGCGTGGCGCACGTTGAGGCCCTTGACCATGTAGATCACGTATTCGGCGATGTTCTTGGCGTGGTCGCCGACCCGCTCGATGGCCTTGGCGATGGACATGATGTCCAGGGAGCGGGAGATGGTGCGGGGGTCTTCCATCATGTAGGTGATGAGCTGGCGTACCACGGAGCTGTATTCCACGTTCACCGCCTCGTCCTGGTGCACCACTTCGGCGGCAGCCGTGACGTTGAGGCGGGCAAAAGCGTCCAGGGCCGTGTGCAGCATCTCCAGGGACAGGTCGGCCATGTGCCGCAGTTCCACGTCCGGGGTGAAGGAGGTGTGCTGGGCGTTGAGGGCCAGGCCCAGGCGGCCGATCTTGTGGGCCTTGTCGCCGATGCGCTCCAGATCGGAAATGGCCTTGATCACGGTGGTGATCATGCGCAGGTCGATGGCGGTGGGCTGGCGCTTGGCAATGACCTGGTTGCAGGCTTCGTCCAGTTCGATTTCCAGCTGGTTCACCCGGGCATCCTCCCGGACCACCGCTTCGAGCAGGCTGGTATCGGCAGCGTAGAGGCCCTGCATGGCCTTCTTCACCTGTTGCTCGACCAGTCCGCCCATCTGCAGCACACGGGTGCGCAGGCTTTCCAGCTCGATATCGAATTGCTTGTAGGTATGTTCGCTCATGGCTTCCATGGTCGCGGTCCTGTTGGGGTCAGAACCGGCAACGTTAGCAGGCTAATGTGACAGGGAAGTTTCAGCACCCCCGCCTTTTCGGTCAAGCGCTAAGTGTCTTGACCCCTTCCGGGGTGCCCAGCAGCAGGATGTCGGCACCGCGGCGGGCGAAGAGGCCGTTGGTCACAACGCCGACGATCTGGTTGATGCGGCTTTCCAGATCCACCGGATCGGCGATGGAGAGGCCGTGTACATCGAGAATGATGTTGCCGTTGTCGGTAAGGAAGCCCTCGCGCAGCTTCGGCGTGCCTCCCAGCTTGGCCAGCTCCCGCGCCACCTGGGCCCGGGCCATGGGGATCACTTCCACCGGCAGAGGGAACTTGCCCAGGGCCTGGACCAGCTTGGAGCCGTCGGCGATGCAGATGAAGGTCTCGGCCACGGCGGCCACGATCTTCTCCCGGGTCAGGGCGCCGCCGCCGCCCTTGATCATGTGCAGCTTGGGCGTCACCTCGTCGGCACCATCCACATACACGGGCATGGTACTGACGTCGTTGAGGTCCAGCACCGGGATGCCGTGGCCCTTGAGGCGGGCGGCCGTGGCTTCGGAGCTGGCCACGGCGCCGCGGAAGCGGCCCTTCATGGCGGCCAGGGCGTCGATGAAACAGTTGGCGGTGGAGCCGGTGCCGACGCCGATGATGGCATCTTCGGCGACGCGGCTGGCCACGTAATCGGCAGCGGCACGGGCCACTGCCTGCTTGAGTTCGTCCTGGGTCATGGGGGAATCCGGTGGGGGGGCTGGAAAAGCCCTATTTTACCGGAGGGATTGGCCGCCGGCGGACTCAGGCCTCATTTTCCCGGTAGAGGATGAGCTGGTAGTCGGGGCCGCTCTCCTGGATGCCGGCCAGGCGGATGGGCTGGCGCTTGCCGCCGATGATGAGGTCGGCCCGGCGGTCCGGGGTGTAGGTGTCCGGCGGTACGGCCAGCAGGCGTTCCTCCCGAGAGATGAGGATGGCATCGAGCAGGCCCAGGCCCATGGCTTCGGGAATCTGCTCGTTCCAGGGGCAATCGGCATTCTTGTCCGCCAGCTGCACCTGGGCGCAGGCCGGGATGCCGGGGAAGACGGTCAGGCCGGCATTGGGCTTGCCGTGGCTGCGGCCGAGGCGGCGAATGATGCCGACCCGCCAGTCGATCTCATGTTCGAGGCGATACCCCACCAGGGTGCCGATGCTGTGCCAGGGGCGGCGGAAGGGCAGGCGCGCGCCCAGGCCGGCGGCGCTCAGGTCCAGGCCTTCCCAGGTGTCGGTGATCTGCTGGATGCCCGTGCTTTCCAGGGCCTGGAGCACTTCCAGGGGTGTCTTGGGCGGCGCCTGCTTTTCCTCCTCGGGACGGGCGCCACCCTCGACCCGATGCAAATCGAGGATGCGGACGTGGCCCTTGTAGTCCAGGGTGCGGCCGGAGCGGGCGAATTCGGCGGCGGCGATGGCGCGCCGGGCCATGGAGAGGCCGGCCACCACCAGCAGATTGGCCGCCAGGGGCGTACGTTCCTGCTGACGCGTCGGTGGGGTGAGGGACCAATGCTGGATCAGCAGATGGAGGAGATCCATGGCCGTGCGGGTGTCGCACTGGCAGTTGTCCAGCCAATCCGGCAGCTTGCCGCTGGTTTGCAGCGTGGCGCGCAGCTTGATGAGTTGTGCCTGGGCCGGGCCGGGGCCGAAATAGCGCCAGGAAGGACCCATTTCCTGGCCGGGGGAGCAACGGCTGGGGCCGTCGGTGGCTTCCAGATTGATGCGGAAAGGCGTCTGGGAGGTAAAGCTGTCGATGAACAGGCAGTGGGATTCCACCTTGCGGATGGTGCGGTCCAGCGCTTCCATCTGGGGCGGTGTCAGGTTGGACAGGGGCACGGACTCGAACAGGACCCCGACCAGGTATTCACGCCAGACGCTGGTGGTTTCCGGCAGGTCCGGGTAGGCACTGACCTTGCCGTGCAACAGTCCCAGGTTACGGGCCAGAAACAGGACTTCGTGGCAGGTCCTCCACCACAGAGCATCCGGTCCCACATAGTTGAACTGGGCGATCTTCTTGCCCCACACCAGGGCCTGCATGGTGCGTACCGCCAACTTGGTGAGGCGGGTGCGATCGGGCTCCTTGCCCGACTGGATTGCCTGCTGGGCCAGAGCTTCGAGCACGTGGCGATAGGCCTGGTAGGCGCTCCGGTAGTGGTGCTCCAGGGTTTTCAGCAGACGATCGGCCAGGTAGTCCTGGCGGTTGTCGTTGAAATAATTGATCCAGGCTTCAGCCAGGGCCGGCTGGATGTTCTCGTCCAGGCGTTCCACTGCCCGGGCGACACTTTCCGGCGGCATGTCGGCGGAAAGCTGTTCCGGGTGTTCCAGCCACTGATCCACATCCTGCAGGGTGGTTTGCGGATTGACCCGCGGAATCTGGGCCAGATAGGCGTCAATCCCCTTGTCGCTGCCCAGGGGGTGATCGCTGCCAGAATTCTTCAGGCGGGAAGTGATCCAGTTAAGCATGATGGTCTGTCACGCAGGTGCAATAAGGGGAGGAGTCTATTCCTTTTTTCTTTGAAAATTAAGGAGTCTCGGGGTTCCCCCCGGTTTTGCGCAAAAAGTAAAAGGCCGCCCGGGGTGGGCGGCCTTGCGGGGTGGTGCTTGCCGGCAGGTGGCGGCCGGCTTATTTCTTTTTCATCGGCGGCAGGTCGGTGCAGCTGCCGTGGGCCACTTCCGCCGCCATGCCGATGGATTCGCAGAGGGTCGGATGGGGGTGGATGGTCTTGCCGATATCCACCGCATCGCAGCCCATTTCCACGGCCAGGCAGACTTCGCCGATGAGGTCGCCGGCGTTCATGCCGACGATGCCGCCGCCCAGCAGGCGATGGCTTTCGGCGTCGAACAAGAGCTTGGTGAAGCCTTCCTCGGCGCCGTTGGCGATGGCCCGGCCGCTGGCCGCCCAGGGGAACACGGCTTTTTCAAACTTTATGCCATCGTTCTTAAGCTGGTCTTCGGTCTTGCCGGCCCAGGCGATTTCCGGATGGGTGTAGGCCACGCTGGGAATCTGTAGGACGTCGAAGGCAGCCTTCTCGCCGGCGGCGACCTCGGCGGCGACGTGGGCTTCATGCACTGCCTTGTGGGCCAGCATGGGCTGGCCGACGATGTCGCCGATGGCGAAGATGTGGGGCACGTTGGTGCGCATCTGGGCATCCACATTGATGAAGCCCCGGTCGGTGACGGCGACGCCGGCCTTGTCGGCGGCGATCTTCTTGCCGTTGGGAGTGCGGCCGACCGCCACCAGCACCAGGTCGAAGGCTTCCTTCTCGCCGGTGGAGTAGGTGACCTCGATACCTTCGGCCTTGGCCTCGGCGGCGGTGACGCCGGTGGCCAGCAGGATGCGGTCGAAGCGCTGGGCGTTCTTCTTCTCCCAGACCTTGACCAGATCCCGGTCGGCGCCGGGCATCAGGCCCGGGCCCAGTTCCACCACGGTGATACGGGCGCCCAGGGCGCTGTACACCGTGGCCATTTCCAGGCCGATGATGCCGCCGCCGATGACCAGCATCTTCTTCGGCACCGAGCGCAGTTCCAGGGCGCCGGTGGAGTCGATGACCCGGGGATCGTCCTTGGGCATGAAGGGCAGGGCCACGGGCTGGGAGCCGGCGGCGATGATGGCGTTCTTGAACTTCACCACCTGCTTCTTGCCGTCGGCCGCGGTGACTTCAATGTGGTGCGGGTCGATGAAAGCCCCGACGCCCTGCACATGCTGCACCTTGCGGCCCTTCGCCATGCCGGCGAGACCGCCGGTGAGCTTGCCGACGACCTTTTCCTTGTGGGCCCGCAGCTTGTCCACATCCACCTGGGGGGCGGCGAAGGTGACGCCGCAGTCGGCCAGGTGCTGGGCTTCTTCCAGTACCGCGGCTACATGCAGCAGGGCTTTGGAGGGAATGCAGCCGACGTTGAGGCAGACGCCACCCAGGGTCGGGTAGCGTTCCACCAGCACGGTCTTGAGACCCAGGTCGGCAGAGCGGAAGGCGGCGGAATAGCCGCCGGGGCCGGCGCCCAGCACCAGCATGTCGCATTCGACGTCGGCGCCGCCGCTGTGGCTTCCAGCCACGGGAGCCGGAGCCGCTGCAGGAGCGGGCGCTGCCGCCGGGGCGGCGGGCTGGGGCGCCGGGGCAGCGGCAGCCGCGCCGGCTTCCACCACCACGATCACCGTGCCTTCGGCCACCTTGTCGCCCAGCTTGACCTTGATTTCCTTGACCACGCCGGCGGCCGACGAGGGCACGTCCATGGTGGCCTTGTCCGATTCCAGGGAGACCAGGGGGTCTTCCACCTTCACCGTGTCGCCGACCTTCACGAACACTTCAATGACGGGCACGTCCTTGAAGTCGCCGATATCCGGGACTTTCACTTCAACCAGTTGGCTCATGTTCTCTCTCCCTTACAGCATGACCCGGCGGAAATCCGCCAGCAGCTTGGCCAGTTCGGCGTTGAAGCGGGTCGCCAGGGCGCCGTCGATGACGCGGTGGTCGGCGGAGAGGGACAGGGGTACGATCAGGCGCGGCACGAATTCCTTGCCGTTCCACACTGGCTTCATGCTGGACTTGGAAACGCCCAGGATGGCCACTTCCGGCGCATTGACGATGGGGCTGAAAGCCGTGCCGCCGATGCCGCCGACGGAAGAAATGGTGAAGGTGGCGCCCTGCATGTCGGCGGGCTTCAGCTTGCCGTCCCGGGCCAGCTTGGCCAGTTCGCCGGTTTCCTTGGCGATCTCCAGCACGCCCTTCTTGTCGGCGTCCTTCAGTACCGGCACCACCAGGCCGTTGGGCGTGTCGGCGGCGAAACCGATGTGGTAGTACTTCTTGTACACCAGGTTGTCGCCATCCAGGGAGGTGTTCAGTTCGGGGAACTGCTGCAGCACCTTGACGCAGGCCTTGATGATGAACGCCAGCATGGTCAGCTTCTGGCCGCTCTTTTCGTTTTCCTTGTTCAACTGCACCCGGAAGGCTTCCAGGTCGGTGATGTCCGCGTCCTCGTGGTAGGTCACGGCGGGGATCATCACCCAGTTGCGCGCCAGGTTGGCGCCGGAAATCTTCTTGATGCGGGAGAGGGGCTTGGCTTCGATGGGGCCGAACTTGGCGAAGTCCACCTTGGGCCAGGGCAGCAGGTCCAGGGAGCCGCCGCCGGTGATGCCGCCGCCGCCCACCTGGGTGGGGGCTACGGTCTGGCCGGACATGACGCCCTTGATGTAGGCCTTCACGTCTTCGGCCTGGATGCGGCTCTTGGGGCCGGTGGCGGTGACCTTGGAGAGATCCACGCCCAGTTCCCGGGCAAAGGCACGCACCGAGGGAGAGGCGTGCACCTTGCCGCCCAGGGCCAGGCCGTAGGGCGCGGCAGCGGGGGCCGGGGTGAAGGGCTTGGTGGGCGCGGGGCCGTCCAGTTCCGGCGGGATGACCGCGGGGGCGGCCGGTGCCGGTGCGGCAGCCGCAGGGGCTGCAGCCACGGCGGCCACGGCACCGGTGGCGCCTTCCAGCACCACCACCACACTGCCTTCGGAAACCTTGTCGCCGACCTTGATGCGCACTTCCTTGACCACGCCGGCGGCGGAAGAGGGCACGTCCATGGTGGCCTTGTCGGACTCCAGGGAGCACAGGGCATCCTCCTGTTTCACCGTGTCGCCGACCTTGACGAACACTTCGATGACCGGCACGTCCTTGAAGTCGCCGATGTCCGGCACCTTCACTTCCACCGGGCCGGAGGCGGCCGGGGCCGGGGCGGCGGCAACTGGCGCAGGGGTCGCGGGGGCTGCTGCCACCGGAGCCGGCGCAGCGGCCTGGGGCGCGGGGGCCGCCGCAGCGGCGCCGCTTGCGGCACTTTCCAGGATCACCACCACGCTGCCTTCGGCAACCTTGTCGCCGACCTTGATCTTCACTTCCTTGACTACGCCGGCGGCGGAAGAGGGCACGTCCATGGTGGCCTTGTCGGACTCCAGGGAACACAGGGGGTCTTCCACCTTCACGGTGTCGCCCGGCTTGACGAAAATTTCGATGACCGGCACATCCTTGAAATCGCCGATGTCCGGGACCTTCACTTCAATGGTTTGGCTCATTGTTCTTCTCCGTCAGGCGATTAGCAGGTCTGGGGATTCAGCTTTTCGGGGTCCAGGCCGTACTTGACCAGGGCCGCAGCCACCTTCTCGCGCTCGATCTGGCCATCGTCGGCCAGGGCCTTGAGGGAGGCCAGGACGACCCAGTGGCGATCCACCTCGAAGAAGTGGCGCAGCTTCTCCCGGGTGTCGGAGCGGCCGAAGCCGTCGGTGCCCAGGGTGACGTAGCGGCGGTTGATGAAGGGACGGATCTGCTCGGAGTAAAGGCGCACATAGTCGGTGGAGGCGATGACCGGACCGCGGGTGTCGTCCAGGCATTCTTCCACGTGGCTCTTCTTCGGCTTTTCCAGGGGGTGCAGCAGGTTCCAGCGGGCCGTGTCCTGGCCGTTGCGGGCCAGTTCGTTGAAGCTGGGGCAGGACCACAGGTCGGCTTCCACGCCCCAGTCGTTCTTCAGCAGTTCGGCGGCGGCCATCACTTCGCGGAAGATGGTGCCGGAGCCCAGCAGCTGCACGCGGGGAGCGTCGGAAGCGGCGCCCTTCTTGAACTGGTACATGCCCTTGACGATGTTGGCTTCGGCACCGGCCGGCATTTCGGGGTGCTCGTAGTTCTCGTTCATCACCGTCAGGTAGTAATAGACGTCCTCCTGCTCCTTGAACATGCGGCGCAGGCCATCCTGCATGATCACGGCCACTTCGTAGGCGAAGGTGGGGTCGTAGGAGACGCAGTTGGGGATCAGGCCGGAGAGGATCAGGGAATGTCCGTCCTCGTGCTGCAGGCCTTCGCCGTTCAGGGTGGTGCGGCCGGCGGTGCCGCCCACCAGGAAGCCCCGGGCGCGCTGGTCGCCGGCAGCCCAGCAGAGATCCATGGTGCGCTGCAGGCCGAACATGGAATAACAGATGTAGAAGGGCACCATCTGCACGCCGTGGGTGCTGTAGGCGGTGGCGGCGGCGATCCAGTCGGCCATGGCGCCGGCCTCGTTGATGCCTTCCTGCAGGATCTGGCCGTCCTGGGATTCCTTGTAGAACATCAGCTGGTCGTGGTCCTGGGGCACGTACTTCTGGCCTTCCTGGTTCCAGATGCCGACCTGGCGGAACATGCCTTCCATGCCGAAGGTGCGGGATTCGTCCGGCACGATGGGCACGATGTGGCGGCCGATGTTCTTGTCCTTGAGCAGGGTGGACAGGACCCGCACGATGGCCATGGTGGTGGAGATTTCCCGACCTTCGCCGGTGGCCTTGAGCAGGCCCTCGAAGGCGGCCAGCTCGGGCACCGCCAGGGGGGCAGCCTTTTCGCGGCGCTGGGGCAGGTAGCCGCCCAGGGCCAGGCGGCGTTCCCGCATGTAGGTCAGTTCGGGAGAGCCTTCCTCGAACTTCAGGTAGGGCACCTCGTCGATCTTGTCGTCCGGCACCGGCAGGTTGAAGCGGTCGCGCATGCGACGCAGGGCTTCGTGGCCCATCTTCTTGGTCTGGTGGGTTGTGTTCTGGGCCTCGCCGGCCTCGCCCATGCCGAAGCCCTTGATGGTCTTGGCCAGGATCAGGGTGGGCTTGCCCTTGTGTTCAGTGGCGGCCTTGAAGGCGGTGAAGATCTTGAACATGTCGTGGCCGCCGCGGTTCAGGGCCCATACTTCGTCGTCGGTCCAGTCGGCCACCAGTTCCTTCAGTTCCGGCGTGTTGAAGAAGTACTCGCGCACGTAGGCGCCGTCCTTGGCCTTGAAGGTCTGGTACTCGCCATCCACGCATTCCATCATGCGCTTCTTCAGGATGCCCTTCTTGTCGCGGGCGAAGAGGGCGTCCCAGTGGGTGCCCCAGATCAGCTTGATGACGTTCCAGCCGGCGCCGCGGAAGTCGCCTTCCAGTTCCTGGATGATCTTGCCGTTGCCGCGCACCGGGCCGTCCAGGCGCTGCAGGTTGCAGTTGATGACGAAAATCAGGTTGTCCAGCTTTTCCCGGGCGGCCATGCCGATGGCGCCGAGGGATTCCACCTCGTCCACCTCGCCGTCGCCGAGGAAGGCCCACACCTTGCGGCCTTCGGTCTGCACCAGGTTGCGGCACTGCAGGTACTTCATGAAGCGGGCCTGGTAGATGGCCTGCAGGGGGCCCAGGCCCATGGAGACGGTGGGGAACTGCCAGAAATCCGGCATCAGCCAGGGGTGGGGGTAGGAGGAGATGCCCTTGCCGTCCACTTCCTGGCGGAAGTTGTCCATCTGGTCCTCGGTCAGGCGGCCGAGCATGAAGGCGCGGGCGTAGACGCCGGGCACAGAGTGGCCCTGGAAGAAGATCAGGTCGCCGCCGTGGTTGTCGGAGGCAGCGTTCCAGAACCAGTTGAAGCCCACGTCGTAGAGCACGGCGGAGGAAGCGAAGGAGGCGATGTGGCCGCCCACGTTGGTGTGCTTGTTGGCCCGTACCACCATGGCCATGGCGTTCCAGCGGATGTAGGAGCGGATGCGCTCTTCCAGGTCCGGGTTGCCCGGGTAGTTGGGCTGTTTCTCGGCGGGGATGGTGTTGATGTATTCGGTGGTGGCGCTGTAGGGAATGTCCACGCCTTCCTCACGGGCCTGTCCGATGAGCTTCTCGATCAGGTAGTGGGCCCGGTCCGGGCCTTCCTTCTCGATCACGCCTTCGAGGGCGTCGACCCATTCCTTGGTTTCCTGGGGATCGGCATCAACCGATTGGGGAACTTCGGGCAGTGCTGCCATGGTTTGTCTCCTATTTGGAAGGACGTTTTTTTGTTGCGCACCGGGTGGGGCGGCAACACCTAGCTTAGACCGAAACGATAGCTTCGCCTAGCGAATTTCCACATTGTAAAAACACAGTTCGTATTGTGCAACATTGCACTGCAACATAGAGCAGGACTGGGCCTGGGGTGCCTGGCAGTCTCCTCGGCGGGCCGGTGGCCCCGGTGAGGGCGGCTCAGGGCACGTGGCGCAGGCGTACGCCGTAGGCATGGACCACCCGGCCGCCGCGGACCTCGCCCATGACCGGGGTGTCGAGCCGGTCGATGGCTTCGTGGTCGTTGGGGCTGAAGGGGCGCTCGTAGATCTGCACCACCCCTTCCACCTTGTCCCGCAGGTTCTCCAGGGCTGCCTTTAGGCGTGGGCCGTCGGTGCTGCCGGCCTGGCGGATGGCGGCAGCCAGCAGCAGCATGGCGTCGTAGCCCTGGGCCGCGGCCGAAGGCACCGGGATGCGGGGGGCGCCGCTGGCCTTCAGGTAGGCGTCGAGGAACTGGCGTCGCTTCAGGGAGGTGCCCTCATCGATGAAGGTGAGGGGCATGCGTGCCCCTTCCGCATTGGGGCCGGCGTTGTCGATGAAGGAGGACATGGAAAGGGTCCAGCCGCCGATGAGGGGCGCCTCCCAGTGCAGCTTGGCGCGGCCGTTGGCCAGGGCCGCCAGTTCCGGACCGATGCCGTAGGCCAGGATGGCTTCGGCGCCTGCGTCCCGGGCCCGCTGCAGCTGGCGGGTCAGGTCGATCTCGCCCAGGTTGAAATGCTCGATGCTGACCGGCTTCAGGCCCTTGGCGGTAAGGGCCTTCTCCAGGTCCTCCCGGCCCAGCTGGCCGTAGTTGGTGGTGTCGTGGATGATGGCCAGGCGCTTGAAGCGGCGCCGCTCCACCGCCTCCTCGACGATCATGGCCGCCTGGATGGCGTCGCTGTTGGAGACGCGGAAGACATAGTTCTCGGCGTAGTGGGGCTGCAGGAACTGCTTGGTGATGATGGAGCCGGTGGCCACGGCGGTGAGTACCGGAATGCGGGCATCCTGGAAGTAATGCTGGCTGGCCAGGGCCACCCCGGTATTGACGATGCCCACGGCGGCGGTCACCTTCATCTGTACCAGTTCCTGGGCGATGCGGCTGCCCCGCTGGTTGTTGGCCTCGTCGTCCCGCTCCACCAGTTGCAGGGGGCGCCCCAGGAGGCCGCCGCCGGCGTTGATCTCCGCCGTCGCCAGGCGGATGCCGTCGCGCATGGACAGGCCCATGGGGCTGGAGCCGCCGGTGAAGGGGCCGTACACGCCGATGCGGATCGGCAGGGGCGCCTGGGGGGCGGCCTGGGCCCAGGCAGGGGCCAGCAGCGCGATGACCGCGGCGAGGAAGAGCGACAGTCGAGAAGGGAGGGCGGGCAGCATGGGTCGAGCCTACGGGATGGGTCGGGAGGGCGCCAATTCGGGTTATCCCGCAAGCCGCCATTATCCCATCGCCGCACCCCTCGCCGGGCCGCCGAGCCACTGCCCATGCGATACTCAGGGTAAACACCAATGGCCCGGCGCTTGTACGGGCAGCGAAGATTGAGACCCGAATTGCCTCCCAGCGCCATGCCGGACCGCGCCGAACCTGCCTCCCTGCCGTATAAAGCCGCCGTTGCCCAGGGCGGGTGGTACTGGCTCGTCCCCTATCTGGCCATCGTTTTTTTCGCCCTCACCATGTTTGCCCTGGTGGGCTACATCGACAAGCGGGATGCGGACGAGCGCCGCGCCATGGTGGAGCGGGACATGCAGTGGGCCGACCAGACCCTGCGCCTGCACCTCACCGCCAACCAGGATTTCCTCGTCCAATTGGGCCGCAACCTGGCCGACGGCGTGCTCGACTACGAGGATTTCCAGATCCGCGCCGCCCAGCACCTGGCCAACAATCCGGAACTGTCGGTGGTGCTGTGGGTGGACCCCAAGGGCAAGGTGCAGTGGGTGGCGCCCTTCGAGGCCACCGAATGGGTGGCCGGGGAAAGCCTGGACCCGACCCAGCAGGACCGCCTGGCCGAAGCCCTGCGGGGCGGCCGGCCCCTCTACGGCAGCACCTACCGCAATCGCCAGGGCGCCGCCTACTTCGATCTGACCATCCCGGTGCAGCGCTGGCGCGAGGACATGGGCGCCATCGTCGGCATCTACAGCACCGACGGCCTGCTGCGCCATCCGGTGCCCACCTGGTTCACCGAAAAATACCGCCTCACCCTGGAAGACGGGGAGGGCAAGGAAGTGGCGGCCAATACGGCGGTGCGCCCCACCAGCAAGGAACTGGCCTACCGCCTGACCCTGGAGCCGCCGGCCAACGGCCTTTCCCTGCGGGCCATTGCCTACGCCACCGACGACGCCTGGTCCCGCACCCTGCCGCCCCTGGTGATCGGCGCCCTGACCCTGGCCCTGATCTGGAGCCTGGCCCTGCTGCGGCGCGACGTGCAGCGCCGCCTGCAGGCGGAGAAGGAGCGGGACCGGCTATTCTCCCTGTCCCTCGGCCTGCAGTGCATCGCCACCCTGGAAGGCAAGCTGCGCCGGGTCAATCCGGCTTTCGAGCGGGTCCTGGGCTATCCCCTGGGGGAGCTGCGGGACAGGTCCCTGCTGGACTTCGTGCACCCGGACGACATGGCCCTGGTGGTGGACATGCTGCGCCATCTGGCGGAAGGGGCGGCCCAGGAATTCGAGTGCCGCTTCCACAGCGCCAACGGCCAGGACAAGTGGCTGCTGTGGAGCATCAACCCGGTGCCGGAGGAGAAGCTGCTCTACGCCGTGGCCCACGACATCACCGACCGCAAGACCGCCGAGCAGGCCCTCACCGACGAATACGCCTTCCGCAAAGCCATGGAGGAATCCGTGTCCACCGGTCTGCGGGCCATCGACATGGAAGGCCGCATCATCTACGTGAACCCGGCCTTCTGCCGCATGCTGGGCTGGAGCGAGGCGGAACTGCTGGGTCTCAAGCCCCCCTTCCCCTACTGGCCGCCGGAACACGCCCGCCAGCTGGCCACCAACATCGAGCTGACCCTGGCCGGCCAGGCTCCCGCCAAGGGCTTCGAGCAGCGGGTGATGCGCAAGAACGGCGAGCGCATGGACGTGCGCTTCTACATTTCCCCCCTGATCGACGCCAACGGCAAGCAGACGGGCTGGATGGGGGCCATGACCGACATCACCGAGCCGAAGCGGGTGCGGGGCGAGCTGGAACGCTCCCAGGAGCGCTTCATGGCGGTGCTGGACGGCCTGGATTCGGCGGTGTACGTGGCCGACGCCAAGAGCGACGAAATTCTCTTCGGCAACCGGGCCTTCAAGAGCATCTTCGGTTTCGACGCCGTCGGCCGCAACTGCTGGGAGGTGACCGAAGCCTGCCGGCCGCCGGTGGGCGCCTTCGACTGCGACCTGCGCCTGCTCTCGCCGGAAGTGCTGCCGCGCCAGCTGTTCGACGGCGAGGTGCAGAACAGCCTCTCCGGCCGCTGGTACCACCTGCACGACCGGGCCATCCGCTGGGTGGACGGCCGGGTGGTGCGGGTGCAGATCGGCACCGACATCACCGAGCGCAAGCAGATCGAGGAAGTGAACCTGCAGCAGCAGAAGCGCCTGGAACAGACCTCGCGCCTCATCACCATGGGCGAAATGGCCTCCTCCCTGGCTCACGAGCTGAACCAGCCCCTGGCCGCCATCGCCAACTACTGCATGGGCTGCGTCAAGCGCATGAAGGGTGGTGCCGCCAAGCCGGAGGAATTGCTGGGGGCCATGGAAAAGGCCAGTTTCCAGGCGGAGCGGGCGGGCAAGATCATCCGCCGCATGCGGGAGTTCGTGAAAAAGAGCGAGCCCAACCGGGGCCAGGTGCTGCTCGGCGACATCGTCGAGGAAGCCCTGGGCTTCGCCGAGATCGAGGCGCGCAAGCTGGGGGTGAACATCTGCGTAGACCTGCCGCCGGAACTGCCGCCCCTGTTTGCCGACCGCATCATGATCGAGCAGGTGCTGCTCAATCTGGTGAAGAACGGCATCGAGGCCATGCGCGACACCCTGCCGGCGGAACGCCGATTGACGGTGTCCGCGACCCTCCCGGACAATCACAGCCTGGAGGTGGCGGTGGCCGACCGGGGCCACGGCCTCGGCAGCACCACCGCCGAGGAACTGTTCGCCCCCTTCTACACCACCAAGCCCGAGGGCATGGGCATGGGCCTGCCCATCTGCCGGTCCATCATCGAGTACCACAAGGGCCGCCTGTGGGCCGACGCCAATCCGGGCGGCGGCACCGTTTTCCGATTCACCCTGCCTTTGGAGGAATGAGGCCATGACGCAACACAACAGCCAGGAGAGCGCTGCCGTCGCCTCAACCCAGTGTGTCTACGTGGTGGACGACGACGAGGCCATGCGCGACTCCATGGTCTGGCTGATCGAGTCCGAAGGCTATCCGGTACGCGCCTTTCCCAGTGCCGAGGATTTTCTCGCCGCCTACACCGACGGCCTGGCCGGCTGCCTGGTGCTGGACGTGCGTATGCCCGGCATGAGCGGCCTGGAGCTGTACGAGCGGCTGGCGGCCCAGCGTTCCACCCTGCCGGTGATCTTCATCACCGGCCACGGCGACGTGCCCATGGCCGTGGCGGCCCTGAAGAAGGGGGCCGCCGACTTCATCGAGAAGCCCTTCAACGATACGGACATGCTGCGCCTGATCCGTCAGTGCATGGACCTGGATACGGAACGCCGCGCCCGCCGGGCCCGGGAAAATTCCGTGGCCAGCCGCCTGGCCCAGCTCACCGCCCGGGAGCGGGAGGTGATGGACCGGGTGGTGGAAGGCAAGCTCAACAAGCAGATCGCCGACGAGCTCAGCATCAGCATGAAGACCGTGGAGGCCCACCGGGCCCGGGTCATGGAAAAGATGGGAGTGCGCTCCCTGGCCGAACTGGTGCAGTGCGCCCTGGAGTCGAGCCAGGCCGAACGCTGACGGGGCATGGCCGGGGAGGCAGGCGGGACGGACCTGCCGGCGGTGCCTGCTCCGACAGGGCCGTGTTGACTGGGCCCTGGCTTGGGAGTCCAATCGCCCCCTGCCCCGGAAACGGGGATTTCCCCAATTTCATCTTGCGGGCCGGCGCGCTATCGTGGCGCCAACACTGCCCGGGAAAGAACCGTCATGCGCGTTGCCCTCTTCGTCACCTGTCTGGCCGACCTGATGCGGCCCAATGTGGCTTTTGCCGCCCTGAAACTGCTCAAACTCGCCGGCTGCACTGTCGAAGTCCCCGAGACCCAGACCTGCTGCGGCCAGCCCGCCTACAACTCCGGCGACCGGGCCACCGCCCTGACCCTGGCACGCAAGGTCATCGACGAATTCGAAGGCTACGAATACGTGGTGCTGCCCTCCGGTTCCTGCGCCGGCATGATCCGCGCCCACTACGAAGAACTGTGCAAGGACGATCCGGCCCTGCTGGCCCGGGCCAAGAAGCTGGCGGCCTGCACCTATGAACTGACCGACTTCCTGGTGAACGTGGCCAAGCTGGAAAGTGTGCCCGGCGATTTCGCCGGCAGCATCACCTACCACGACTCCTGTTCCGGCCTGCGGGAACTGGGCATCAAGCAGCAGCCCCGCCAGCTCCTCGGCAAGATGGGCCAGGTGGAAATCAAGGAAATGAGCGAGGCCGAGACCTGCTGCGGTTTCGGCGGCACCTTCTCCCTCAAGTTCGGCGACATCTCCACCAAGCTGGCCGACAACAAGTGCGAGAACGCCTGCGCCACCGGGGCCGATGCCATCGTCGGCGGCGACCTGGGCTGCCTGCTCAACATCGAAGGTCGCCTGCGTCGCAAGGGCGACCGCAAGACCCAGGTGCTGCACGTGGCCGAAGTGCTGGCCGGCAAGCTCGACTAGATTCCGTTTCACCCTGGCCCCGGCTGCCGCCGGGCGCCCTTCTTCCGCCTTCATCAGGATCCGCCATGGAAATCCATTCCAACGACTTCAAGGCCCGGGCCCGGGAGGCCCTGGCCAATCCCAACCTGCAGAAGGCCCTCAAGCTGGTGCAGGTGAAGTTCGTCCCCGGCCGGGCCGCTGCTGCCGCCGAGTTCGGCGACTTCGAGACCCTGCGCGATGCCGGCCGCGATATCCGCAACCGGGCCCTGGAGAATCTGGACCTGTGGCTGGAACGCTTCGAGCAGGAGGCCACCCGCCGCGGCGCCCAGGTGCACTGGGCCAGGGACGCGGCCGAGGCCAATGCCATCATCGTCGGCATTGCCCAGGCCAATGGCGTAAAGAAGGTGGTCAAGTCCAAGTCCATGGTGAGCGAGGAGTGCGGCCTCAACGACGCCCTGGAGGCGGCCGGCGTGACGCCCGTCGAGACCGACCTGGGCGAGTACATCCTGCAGATCAACGACCACGAGCCGCCCTCCCACATCGTCGCCCCGGTGATCCACAAGACCCGGGACGAGGTCTCCGACCTGTTCCACGCCAAGCACGGCAAGCCCCGTACCGAGGACATCGGCGCCCTGTGCCGGGAGGCCCGGGAAATCCTGCGGCCCCACTTCCTTTCCGCCGACATGGGCATTTCCGGCGCCAACTTCCTGGTGGCCGAAACCGGCTCCACGGTGATCGTCACCAACGAGGGCAACGGCCGCCTGTGCACCACCGTGCCCCGCATCCACGTGGCCCTCACCGGCATCGAAAAAGTGGTGCCGACCCTGGAGGACCTGTCGGTACTGCTGCGCCTGCTGCCCCGTTCCGCCACCGGCCAGCCCATCACCAACTACGTTTCCATGAATACCGGCGTCGCCGGCAGCGGCGATAGCGACGGCCCGGAGCAGTTCCACATCGTCCTGCTCGACAACGGCCGCTCCCGGGTCCTGGGCTCCGAGCTGAAGGAGATGCTGCGCTGCATCCGCTGCGGCGCCTGCATGAACCACTGCCCGGTGTACCAGGCCGTCGGCGGCCATGCCTACGGCTGGGTCTATCCCGGCCCCATGGGCTCGGTGCTGACCCCCTCCTACGCCGGCATGGAGCACGCCCATGAGCTGCCCCACACCGCCACCGGCTGCGGCCAGTGCAGCGCCGTCTGCCCGGTGCGCATCCCCTTGCCCGAGCTGATGCGCAAGGAGCGGGAAATGCAGGTGGAGGCCGGCCTGCGGCCCTGGCAGGAGCGCCTCTCCCTCAAGCTGTGGGGCTGGAGCGCCAGCCAGTCCTGGCTCTACGGCATCGGCACGGCCATCGCCGCCCGCTTCCTCAAGCGCCTGGGCGGCGCCGACAAGCTGATCCACCGCCTGCCCCTGGGCGGCGGCTGGACCGACGGCCGGGACTTCCCGGCGCCGGCGGGCAAGACCTTCCGCGAGCTCTACCGCGCCCGCAAAAACCTGCACTGATAGGAGCCGCACCGATGAGTTCCCGCGACCTGATCCTCTCCCGCATCCGCGCCTCCATCGGCCGCGGCGCCCCGGCAGACGGTGCCGTGCTGGCGCCCCATCTGGCGGCCCGCACCCGGGGCCCCGCCCCCGGCGGCGCCTGGCGCGACAGCCGGGAAGGCCTGCTGCAGCGCTTCGCTGAACGGGCCACGGCCCTCGCCTCCACGGTGGAACGGGTGCCGTCCTGGGCCGAAGTGCCGGCGGCGGCCGCTGCCTATCTTATTGCCCGGGAGCTGCCGACCCGGGCCGTGTGCTGGCCCTCCCTGGCTGACCAGGCCTGGGCTGGCGCCGGCCTGCAGGTGGAGCCCCGTCCCTCCCGGGGCGACGACCTGGTGGGCATCACTTCCACCTTCTGCGCCGTGGCCGACACCGGCACCCTGATGCTGCTCTCCGGCGCCGACACCCATGCGGCCACCAGCCTGCTGCCGGAAACCCACATCGCTGTGGTGCCGGTGGAACGGGTGGTGCCCCTCATGGAAGACGGTTTCGCCCTGCTGCGGGCGGAAAAGGGCGAGGCGCCCCGGGCCGTCAATTTCGTCTCCGGCCCCTCCCGCACCGCCGACATCGAGCAGACCGTGACCCTCGGCGCCCACGGGCCTTACCGGGTGCATCTGATCCTGGTGGGCTGAGTTCGCCACTCCCGTCATCCTGGGGATAAAAAAAGCCCGGCCGCCTTTTCGGCGCCGGGCTTTTTTGCGTCGGCCGATGTTGGCCCATGTTGGCAGATACGGGCCTCCGATCGGTCGCCGCTCAAGCCGGCCGGGAGCGCCGGGCCATCTCGACGGCCTGCTCCACGGCGGTGAACAGGCTGCCCGGATCGGCCTGGCCGGTGCCGGCCAGATCCAGGGCGGTGCCGTGATCCACCGAGGTGCGGATGATGGGCAGGCCCAGGGTGACGTTGATGCCCTGGCCGAAGGTGACGAACTTCAGGGGCGCCAGGCCCTGGTCGTGGTACATGGCCAGGACGCAGTCGCCCCGGGCCAGTTGGGGCGGGGTGAACAGGGTGTCGGCGGGCAGGGGGCCGAGCAGTTCCATGCCTTCGTGCCGCAATTTTTCCAGCGCCGGGGTGATGACCTCGATCTCTTCCCGGCCCAGGTAGCCCCCTTCGCCGGCATGGGGGTTGAGGCCGGCCACCAGGATGCGGGGCCGGGAGATGCCGTACTTGCGCGCCATGTCGGCGTGCAGGATGCGCAGAACGTCCTCCAGCACCGTCGGGGTGATGGCTGCCGGCACCTCCTTCAGGGGCAGGTGGGTGGTGGCCAGGGCCACCCTCAGGGGGCCGGGCTGGCCCAGGGGGCCGTGGCCGCCAATGGGCGAGGTGCCGGCCAGCATCATCACCACCAGGGGGGTGCCGGTCTTTTCCGCCAGGTACTCGGTGTGGCCGGTGAAGCCGCGGATGCCGGCGTCGTTGATGACGCCCTTGTGCAGGGGGGCGGTGACCATGGCGGCGAACTCACCCTGGAGGCAGCCGGCCAGGGCCCGGTCCAGCAGTTGGAGGACGTAGGGGCCGTTGGCGGCATCCAGGCGGCCGGGGGCGGAGGGAGCGGCCAGGGGCAGGTGCAGCACTTCCAGGCTGCCGGCCGGGGCGGGGCGGTCCGGGGCGTAGTCGTGCAGGGGGATGTCCATTCCCAGCTGGGCGGCGCGCTGGCGCAGCAGTTCCTTGTCCGCCAGCACCACCAGACGGGCTTCTGCCGGGTAGCGGGCCAGGGCCAGGCACAGTTCGGGACCGATGCCGGCCGGTTCGCCGGAAGTGACGGCTAGGGTGGGGCGCATGGGGCAGACTCCGCTGGACTGAAATGCAAAAGGGGCCCGCAGGCCCCCTGGTGATTGCCGGGTGCTTACTGCTCTTCCCAGCGATACTCCACGTAGGCCCGGTCGCGCAACTGGCGCAGCCAGTCCTGGTAGGCCTCGTCGGACTTGCGTTCGCGCAGGGCGTTGCGGGCGATGGCCCGCTGCCGGTCCTGGGAAACGTCCTGGACGCGGCGCTCCAGCACCTGGATCAGGTGCCAGCCGAACATGGACTGCACCGGCTGACTGACTTCGCCCACCTTCAGGGCATCCATGGCCCGCTCGAATTCGGGCACGGTGTCACCGGGATAGAGCCAGTCCAGGTCGCCACCCTTGGGGGCGGAGCCGTCCTGGGAGTAGAGGCGGGCCAGCTCGGCAAAGTCGCCGCCGTGGTCCAGGCGTTCCTTCACGGCCTGCAGCTTGCGCTTGGCTTCGGCCTCGGACACCACCTCGTTCACCTTGATCAGGATGTGGCGGGCGTGGGTCTGCTGCACGGCGGGAATGGAGGCGCCGCCCTTCTTGGCCACCAGCTTGACGATGTGGAAGCCGTTGGGGCTGCGGATCACGGGGGACAGCTGGCTGGGCTGCATCTTCTGCACGGTTTCGGCGAAGATGTTGGGCATGCGGTCCAGGGGGCGGAAACCCAGGTTGCCGCCCTGCAGGGCGTCGGGGGCGTCGGAGTAGGCGGCGGCCACCTGGGCGAAATCCTCGCCCCGCTTGAGGCGGTCGAGAATCTGCTCGGCCTTGGCCTTGAGCTTCTGCAACTGCTCGGGGCTGGCAGACTCGGGGGAGCGCACCAGGATGTGGGCCACCTGGTATTCCTCGGCACTGCCGCCGGCACTGGCGCCGGCCAGGTAGTTGTCGATTTCGCCTTCGGAGACGAGCAGCTTGGCATCCACTTCCCGCTCCCGCAGGCGGGACACGGTGATTTCCTGGCGGATTTCCTCGCGGAACTTGGCGAAGGCGATGCCGTCCTTTTCCAGGGCCTGGCGGAACTGGGCCAGGGTCATCTTGTTGTTGGCGGCGATGCGGTTGAGGGCCATGTCCAGCTGGGCATCCTCGATGCGGATACCGTTCTCCTTGGCGAACTGGACCTGCACCTTGTCCACCACCATGCGCTCCAGCATCTGCTTCTCCAGCACGTCGGCCGGGGGCAGGGGCGTGCCCTGGCGGCGCAGCTGGCTGACCACGGAGTCGAGGCGCTGGCGCAGTTCGTTGAGGGTGATGACCTCGCTGTTGACCACGGCGATGATGCGGTCCGCCTCCACCGGGTCGGTACGCTGGCCGCGGTAGGTCTGGGCGTTGGCCTGGCAGGCCGCCAGGCAGAGCAGCAGGGAGAGCCAGTATTTCATCATGGTCTGCATTATTCCTCACCTCCGAACACCGGGTCGGCCATGGGCTGGTTGATGCGGCCGTAACCGGGGATGGTCCGGCGCAGCAGGTCCAGCGGATTGGAACCGATGCGGGAGAAGTCGTTGAGTTCGAGCTGCACGAAGAAGGCGGTGGACGACGTATTGGCCGTCAGGGCGTAGCGCTGGATGACCCCGCGCACGACCCAGCAGCCGCCGTTGTATTCCAGGCCGGCAATGTTTTCCACCACCCGCTTTTCCTTCAGGGAGTAGTTGTAGCGGCCCACGCCATACCAGCCGCGGCCCAGGGGCCACTGGCCGGAAACGTCCAGGTTGCCCAGCACGTCCCGGGTGTAACGGTAACCGGCGTTGAGCACCTTGCCCAGTTCCGGCTGGTAGCGGCCGGCCACCGTCAGACGGTCGGTACGGGCATCGAAGGGGTTGTATTCGACGGCGCCGTCGAGATAGGTCTTGGGCATGATCTGGCCGGAAACGGCGGCCAGCCAGTTGGTGTTCTTGTGCTGGCGGGGCTTCTCGCCGTCAATGGTGACATGCTGGTCGTCAAAGTAGTAACGCTGGCCCACCAGGGCGCGGAAATACTCTTTTCCAGTATTGGGGCCGATGAAACGGGTGGTGACTGCAGCGGTGAGCTGATTGGCATCCCCGATGCGGTCCTGGCCGACGTAGCGGTTTTCCGAGAAGATCTGACCGAAGTTGAAGTCGGCCAGGCCGGAATCGAAGACCGGGATGTTGCCCTGTTCCTTGTTCGGTACATAGACGTAGTACAGCCGGGGTTCCAGAGTCTGGGTGAAGGCCGTGCCCAGCAGGGTGGTGTCGCGTTCGAAGGTGACACCGCTGTCCACGCTGAAAATGGGCAGGCTGCGGCTGATGCTATCCGGTGTTCCAGTTGCCTGGCGGGACAGGCTGTAGCTGGTGACGTGCATGCCAACCTTCGGCGTTACATAGAACGAAGGGAATATCAGTGGTAGCGACACCTGTGGATAAACCACAGTACGGTCGCCTTCGACTTTGGTGCGATGACTGAAGGAGGTGAACTGGCCCAGCATGGCCACGTCAAATCCGTGGAAATCCGGACGGCGGGCGTTCAGGGTCAGCTGGGGGAGCGTGTCGTACGGCGCCGTGATCGGGTTGGCAGCATCCGGCTGCAGGGTCTGGTAACGATTGACGTTGGCAATCGCACTCCACCAAGTCGACTTGTAGGTTAAACGGCCCTGCCGCTGTAAAAGCGTTTGGGCGCTAACGCCGATACGGCTAGATAAGTCCGTATAAAAGTTATCATCTGATACCTTGTTCAGGTTCAACAGGCCACTGAATCCGTTGCCAAAGCTCTGAACGTGCCAAATGTTGACGGCATAGCGGTTGTCCAGGTTGCGGACGTTGTCGGTCGGTACATATTCGCCCCGAATGTAGCCGCTATAGCGATAGTCCAGGTAGCGCAGCTCGCCACCGATCTGCAATCCCCGCTTGGACATCACCCGGGGCGCGATGGTGGCGTCCATGTTGGGCGCGATGTTCCAGTAGTAGGGTGTGGTCAGCGTGGCGCCGCTGAGGCTGTTGGTGCCGAAGGTCGGAGCGAGGAAGCCGGATCTGCGCCTATTGTTGAGGGCGAAGCTGAGGCTGGGAGCATAGAAAATCGGCACATCCTTGAAATACAGGGTGCCGTCTTTGGCTTGCCCTTCCTCACTGTCATAGTTGAGGTCGAGGGATTCGGCCTTGGTATACCAGTCGTTGTTGCCCGGGGCGCAGGTGGTGTAGGTGGCATTGGCCAGGCGAATATGGTTTTCGCCGAGGAATTCCATCTTTTCCGACTGGCCGCGGCCGGTGGTCAGGGTGGTGCCCATGGCCTGGCTGTTTTCCCGCACGCCCCACACCGGCACCTTGCGCTCCTGGCGGATGGAGTAGGCAGCCTGGTCGAAGACGCCGGTGCTGTCGGAAAGACGCATCAACAGGCTGGGGCCGGATACCTTGGTGCCTTCCTGTTCATAGACCACGTTGCCGGTGGCCTCCACTTCGTCTTCGTTCTGCCAGTAGACCAGCCGGTCCGAGGTGAGGACGGTGTCGGAGCGGCGCATTTCGGCATCGCCTTCCAGCACGGCTTCCCGGTCGGCGACGCCGTACAGGCGGCGGGCGGTGAGGAAGGTGGGGCGGGCGTCGTCGTTCTTCGGCAGCGGTGTCATGTTGCGCGAACGACGCAGTGCCAGGGCCGGTCCCGGATCCCGCTCGGCGTAGGGCAGGGGGGCGGCGTTCTCGGTCTCCTCGCCGCGACGGCGGCGGGGCGGCAGGGCCGGGGCCATGGCTTCAGCTTCGGCCTGGGGGTCGGAGACTGCGTTCACGATCTGGGGCGGTGCCGCCGGCGCCGGCAGGGGGGGCAGACCCAGCAGGGTCGGGTCCACCTTGAGGGGACCGAGGGCCGTGCCACCCGCCGCCTCACCCTTGTGGGCGATGGGGGCGGGCGCTGCTGCCACTGCCACGGTGCGGGCCGGAGCGGGCGTCGCTGCCGGCTCCCGGGCCAGGACTTCCGCCGGGGCCACCAGGGGTGCCCGGACAGCGCGCCGCCCAGGAGCGATGGCACTGGTTGTCGTGGCGCCAGCCGGGCTGGTGGCGGTCGCGGCAGTCGTTGTTGCCGGGGCTGCCGCCGGAGCCGCACCAATGCTGGTGGTGGGCGTGGCTGCAGGCGCCGCGGGACGGGCCACCTGGGTGGTTGCCGGAGCCGGTGGCAGGCCGAGCAGGGCCGGGTCCACCCGCAGCGGTGCCAGACCGCCGCTGGCCTGGGCGGCCTGGGGAGCCGGACGGGCAGGGGTGGGATAGGTCACGGCCGCCGGGGCGACGGTGGCCGGGCGGGAGGATTCCGCCGCCGGAGTCGTCACGGGCACCACCGGGGCCGGCTGGGTCACGGGTGGGGCGGCGACGATCGGTGCGGCAGGTGCCGCCGCCTTGCGGGCGGGGGCGGTCGGTGCCGGCGCGGGCTGGGGCGCGGGAGTCGCCACGGCTTTGGTGGCCGGTGCCGGCTTGGCGGCTGCCGGCGCGGGGCCGTCGTTGTTCAGTTCCTTGCTCGGGATCGGCTCCGGAGCGGTCACCGGGGTGGCCGTGGCCCGGGGGGCGCTTTCCGCTTCGGCGGGACGGGGGGCAGGCTTGGGTTTGGGTTGGGCCGGCGGCAGGCCGAGCAGGGTCGGATCCACACTCAGCGGCGTCATTCCCTGGGCGAGCGCTTCCTCGGGTAGGGAGCCGAGAACGGCACCGGCAAAGCCGCAGCAGAGAAGGAGCGCCAGAGGGCGACGGGCAAATGGCATGGACAGGGAATTCAGGGAAATCGGTGGGCATGCCGCGGCGAAGCCCCGTGAGGCGTGCAGCGTGGATGCTAAAATCGCCGCATTTTAGCATCTTCGAACGAGGAGAAGCGGCATGCCGCGTACCGCCCAGCTTCAGGCCTGGCTAGAGAGTCAGTTTTCCGGTGCAACCTTCAGCCTGACCCCGGCTTCCGCCGATGCCAGCTTCCGGCGCTATTTCCGCGTCAGCTTTGCCGACGGCAGCCCTTCCCGCATCGTCATGGATGCGCCGCCGAGCCACGAAGACTGCGCCCCCTGGCTGCATGTGGAGCAGCTGCTGCGGGGCGCCGGGGTGCATGTGCCGGAGGTTTTCGCTGCCGACCTGGCCCAGGGTTTCCTGCTTCTTTCCGACCTGGGCAGCACCACCTACCTGTCGGTGCTGGACGGGGAAAACGCCGGGGCCCTTTACGGCGAGGCGGTGGATGCCCTGGTGCGCATCCAGCAGGCTAGCCGGCCCGGGGAACTGCCTCCCTACGATGCGGCCCTGCTGCAGCGGGAGCTGGATCTGTTCCCCGAATGGTATGTGGGCAAGCACCTGGGCAAGACCCTCAGCGACAAGCAGCAGCATGTGCTGGACGACGTCTTCGCCAAGCTGCTGGCCAACAACCTGGCTCAGCCCTCGGTGTATGTGCACCGGGATTACCACTCCCGCAACCTCATGGTGACCATTCCCAACCCGGGCATCATCGATTTCCAGGACGCGGTGTACGGCCCCATCACCTACGACCTGGTGTCCCTCTTCCGCGATGCCTACATCCAGTGGGAAGAGGATCAGGAACTGGACTGGGTCATCCGCTACTGGGAAAAGGCGCGCAAGGCCGGCCTGCCGGTCCATGCCAATTTCGATGATTTCTACAAGGACTATGAGTGGATGGGGGCCCAGCGCCAGCTCAAGGTCCTGGGCATCTTTGCCCGCCTCTGCCATCGGGACGGCAAGGACGGCTACCTGAAGGACATGCCCCGGGTCATGTCCTACCTGCGCCGCACCTGTGAGCGCTACGGCGACCTGCGGGCCCTGGCCCGGCTCCTGGACGAGCTGGAGCCCCAGGGCGAAGTCCAGGTGGGCTACACCTTCTGATGCGGGCCATGATCCTGGCGGCGGGGCGCGGCGAACGCATGCGCCCCCTTACCGACACCTGCCCCAAGCCCTTGCTGCCGGTGGGCGGCAAGCCCCTCATCGTCTGGCACCTGGAGCGCCTGGCCGCCGCGGGCTTCCGCGAGGTGGTGATCAACCACGCCCACCTGGGGGCGCAGATCGAGGCCGCCCTCGGCAATGGTTCCGCCTGGGGCCTGCACCTCGCCTATTCGCCCGAGCCGCCGGGGGCCCTGGAAACCGCCGGCGGCATCGTCCAGGCCCTGTCCCTGCTGGGAGAGGAGCCTTTCCTGGTGATCAACGGCGACGTTTATTGCGACTGGAATGTGGGCCGGGCGCCGGCATTGGCCCTGGGCGAGGATCAGGCCCATCTGGTGCTGGTGCCCAATCCGCCCCAGCACCCGGAAGGGGATTTTGCGCTGGCGGATGGGCGGGTGACGGATGCCGGCACACCGCGCCATACCTTCGCCGGCATCGGCCTCTATCGCCCCGCCCTCTTTGCCGGACTCGTGGCCGGCCAGCCGGCCAAGCTGGCGCCCCTGCTGCGCCAGGCCATGGCCCGGGGCCAGGTGGGGGGCGAGTTGTACCGGGGGCGCTGGGAGGATGTGGGCACGCCGGCCCGCCTGCAGGCCCTGGATGCGGAACTGGGCGGTGCCGCCCGGGTCTAGCCCGGCGGCGGCCTCAGCGCGCCGTGGCCGGCTGCCGGTCGGCGCTGCGCCGCAGATGGGCGCCGCCGAGGCAGTCGCAGTTGATGATGTGCTGACGCAGGCGGCCCGCCGCCTGGTCCGGGTGTTCGTTGTGGTCGCTGGCGAAATTGCGCAGCAGGCGGCGGCATTCCTGGCACTCGTTCTGGTAACGGCCGAAGCGGTCGTTGATGCGGCTCTGGCAATAACTGGGCAGGCGAGCGATGATCTGCTCCCGATGGCTTTCGAGCTGCTTCAAGGTGTTGATCATGTTGATATCCGACGGCGGGGCATGACAAAGACGTGCGCACTATAGCCAAACCCGTCCGCAAAAGCATTACGTCGAACGTCCTAGAAACAAGGTAATACGAGGCTCTCCGCCATGACCCAAGATCCTTTCCGCTCCCGTCGCCAACGCCTGCTGCAGGCCCTCGGCAACGGCGTCGCCGTCGTCCCCACCGCGCCCGAGCGGGTGCGCAACCGGGATACCCACCATCCCTACCGCTTCGATTCCTACTTCTGGTATCTCACCGGTTTTCCCGAGCCCGATGCGGTGCTGGTGCTGGTGGGCGGGGCCGAGCCCCAGTCCCTGCTCTTCTGCCGCGAGAAAAACGAGGAGCGGGAAATCTGGGACGGCTTCCGCTATGGTCCCGAGGCCGCCCGGGAAGCCTTCGGTGTCGACGCCGCCTATCCCATCGGCGAACTGGACGGCCGCCTGGCCGAACTGCTGGCGGACCGGGACTCCCTTTGGCATTCCCTCGGCCATGACAGCGACTGGGATGCCCGCATCGCCGGCGCCCTCAATGCGGTGCGGGCCCAGAGCCGGGCCGGCAAGCGGGTCCCGGCGGAAATCCGCGACCTGCGCGCCGCCCTGGACCGGCAGCGCCTGGTGAAGGACGCCCACGAGCTGGACTGCATGCAGCGCGCCGCCGACATCGCTGCCGCCGGCCATGCCCGGGCCATGGCCCGCTGCCGTCCCGGCCTCGCCGAGTACGAGCTGGAGGCCGAGCTGACCTATGAATTCCGCCGCCGCGGCGCCTCCTCCCACGCCTATCCGCCCATCGTCGCCGGCGGTGCCAACGCCTGCGTCCTGCACTATGTGGAAAACGACAAGCTGCTGGCCGACGGCGCCCTGGTGCTGATCGACGCCGGCTGCGAGGTGGAGGGCTACGCCTCCGACATCACCCGCACCTTCCCCGTCAATGGCCGCTTTTCCGCGGCCCAGCGGGATGTCTATGAAATCGTCCTGGCGGCCCAGGCGGCGGCCATCGACGCCACCCGTCCCGGTGTCGCCTTCATGGCCCCCCACGATGCGGCGGTGCGGGTCCTGACCCGGGGCATGGTGGACCTGGGCCTGCTCAAGGGCGACGTGGATACCCTCGTCGAAGGCAAGGCCTACACCCGTTTCTACATGCACCGCACCGGCCACTGGCTGGGGCTGGACGTGCACGATGCCGGCGAATACAAGGAAGGGGACAACTGGGTGACCCTGCAGCCGGGCATGACCCTCACCGTCGAACCCGGCCTCTACATCCGCCCCGGCGACGACGTGCCGGCCCACCTGCACGGCATCGGCATCCGCATCGAGGACGACGTGGTGGTCACCGCCGACGGCTGCCGCGTCTACACCACGGCGCCCCGCACCGTGGCGGAGATCGAGGCGGTCATGGAGCATCTGTCGTGAGCGCCGCCCCCGATACCGACATCCTGGTCCTGGGCGCCGGCCCGGTGGGCATGACCCTGGCGCTGGCCCTGGCCGCCAGCCGGCACCGGGTGACCCTGGTGGATGCCGCCCCGGCCGACACCGCAGCCGGCGATCCCCGGGCCCTGGCCCTGTCCCACGGCGCCCGCCAGCTGCTGGAAACCCTGGAGGCCTGGAACGCCCGGGCCGCCACCGCCATCGACCACATCCATATCTCCCAGCGGGACGGCTTCGGCCGCGCCGTCATGACCGCGGCCGACTACCAGCTGCCCTCCCTCGGCTACGTCATGCGCTACGGCGACCTGGCCGTGGCCCTGGCCGAACGGGTGGCCCGGACGCCGGCCATCAGCGTCCTGCGCCAGAGCAGGGCCGTGGATTGGCGTGCCGATGGGGCCGGCGTCGGCGTCACCCTGCAGCAGCAGGGCGAGGTGTTGCGCCTGGGCGCCCGTCTGCTGGTCCATGCCGAAGGCACGCCCTACGACGACCCGGCCGTGTCGGTGCGGGATTACCGCCAGCATGCGGTGCTGGCCGAAGTGCGCACCCGGGAACCCCACGGTCGCCAGGCCTGGGAGCGTTTCACCGCCGACGGTCCCCTGGCCCTGCTGCCCCTGGAGGACGGCTACGCCATCGTCTTCACCGTGCCGCCGGCCAAGGCCGACTGGCTCATGGGGCTGGACGACGAGGCCTTCGTCGCCGCCCTGCAGGCCCAGTTCGGCAACCGCCTCACCTTCACCGGCGCCGGCCCCCGGGCCCGCTTCCCCCTGGCCCTGCGCCTGCGCCAGGAGACCGTGGCCCAGCGGGAAGTGTGGGTCGGCAACACCGCCCAGACCCTGCATCCGGTCTCCGGCCAGGGCTTCAACCTGGGCCTGCGCGATGCCTGGGAACTGGCGTCCCTCCTGGCTCCCAGCCCGGACCCCGGGGCTGCGGCAACGCTCCAGGCCTACGCCCGGGGGCGACGGACGGACCGGCAGGGCAGCGCCCTGTTCACCGACGGCATCGTGCGTCTCTTCTCCAACGACATTGCCCCCCTGCGCCTGGCCCGGGGCCTGGGCCTGCTGGCCCTGGACCTGTTCCCGCCGGCCCGCCACTTCGTTGCCAAGCGCATGATCTGGGGCGCCCGCGCCTGGCCTTAACGAACGCTGGGCACCGCCATGGCGGCGTTGCGCCGGTGCTTGTGGGCATTGAGCCCACGGCGCGCCGGAGGCGCTTTGCCCTGACGGTGCCACTGCCCCTTTCCGTGGAATGGAGGCGTGTTTTTGTCTGGCCCGGGCGACTTCCGACGGCGAAAAAGACAGCGGCTTGCCGAAGCTGGGGTAGTCTTTGCTGTCTGTGACTTATTTCACAAATTGGTTTTTGGGGTTCCGCCTGTGCCCCGCAAAGCCGCGCCCCGTCTGGTGACTATTTTTTAGGCAGCGCTTGGGGTAGAATCCGCCCCCTTCCTCACCCCTTTCTTGCCCGGCAATACCTATGGAATTTTGCGGTTTTACCTTGCGCAACAATCTGTTCGTCGCTCCCATGGCGGGGGTCACGGACCGGCCGTTCCGGCAATTGTGCAAGACCCTGGGCGCGGGCCTGGCGGTGTCCGAGATGGTCACCTCCAATTCCCTGCTCTACGGCAGCAAGAAAACCCAGCGCCGCGCCAACCACGAAGGGGAAGTGGCGCCCATTTCCGTGCAGATCGCCGGCGCCGATCCGGCCATGATGGCCGAGGCGGCCAAGTACAACGTGGACAACGGCGCCCAGATCATCGACATCAACATGGGCTGCCCGGCCAAGAAGGTGTGCAACGTCATGGCCGGCTCGGCCCTGATGCAGGACGAGGTGCTGGTGGGCCGCATCCTGGAGGCCGTGGTCGGCGCCGTGCCCGGCACCCCGGTGACCCTCAAGTTCCGCACCGGCTGGAACCGCCTCAACAAGAACGCCCCCACCATTGCCCGCATCGCCGAAGAATCCGGCATCCGCGCCGTGGCCATCCATGGCCGCACCCGGGCCGACCAGTACACCGGCGGGGCCGAATACGAAACCATTGCCCTGGTGAAAAGCCAGATCGGCATTCCGGTGATCGCCAACGGCGACATCACCACCCCGGAAAAGGCCAGGCATGTGCTGGAAGTGACCGGCGCCGACGGCGTCATGATCGGTCGCGCCGCCCAGGGCCGGCCCTGGATTTTCCGCGAGATCGAACACTTCCTGAAGACCGGCGAGCACCTGCCCCCGCCCCGGGTGGAGGAAATCCACCGCATCCTGCAGGAACACCTGCAGGACCTCTATGCCTTCTACGGCATCGAGACCGGGGTGAAGATCGCCCGCAAGCACATCTCCTGGTACACCAAAGGCCTGGTGGGTTCCGCCGCCTTCCGCAAGACCATGAACCAGCTCATGGAACTGGATGCCCAGCAGGCCGCCGTCAACGAATTCTTCGCCAGCCTGGCCCAGGCCGGCGAACACCTGAAGTACGAAGCACCACAACAAGAGCAGGATCACGATCTGGCCGCCTGAGCGGGAGCCGTGCGCTTCCCGGGCAGGCCGGACGCCGCCTCACAGAGGGCGTCAGCAACACACTTTTGGAGAGGTACCTCGGCCATGAGCCGCAATAACAATGATATTTCCGCCTGCGTGTTCGGGGCACTGGAGCAGTATTTCCGGGACCTGGACGGGGAGCGTCCGGCAGCCATCTACGACATGGTCATGCGTAATGTGGAAAAACCCATGCTGCAGATCGTCCTGCAGCAGGCCGGCGGCAACCAGACCCTGGCCGCCGAGATGCTGGGCATCAACCGCAATACCCTGCGCAAGAAACTGGTGGACTACAAGCTCATCTGAGCCCCACCCGGCCCCCTTCCCGTTTCATCGCCATTCACCGTTTTCAATCTTTCACCGCATCCACCATGAAAATCCGTCAAGCCCTCATTTCCGTTTCCGATAAGCGCGGCGTTCTCGAATTCGCCCAAGGCCTGGCCGCCCAAGGCGTCAAGCTCCTGTCCACCGGCGGCACCGCCAAGATGCTGCGCGACGCCGGCCTGGCGGTCACCGAAATCGGCGACTACACCGGCTTCCCGGAAATGCTCGACGGCCGCGTCAAGACCCTGCATCCCAAGGTGCATGGCGGCATCCTGGCCCGCCGCGACCTGCCCGAGCACCTGGCCACCATCGAGCAGCACGGCATCCCCACCATCGACCTGGTGTGCGTGAACCTCTATCCCTTCCGCGAGACCGTGGCCAAGCCCAACGTCACCCTGGAAGATGCCATCGAGAACATCGACATCGGCGGCCCCGCCATGGTCCGTTCCTCCGCCAAGAACTACGCCGGTGTCGCCATCGTCACCGATCCGGCCGACTATCAGCCCCTGCTGGACGAAATGCAGGGCCACGGCGGCGAGCTGTCCCTCAACACCCGCTTCGGTCTGGCCAAGAAGGCCTTCACCCACACCGCCCGCTACGATTCCGCCATCGCCAACTGGCTCACCAGCCTGGACGAGCAGAACCAGCCCCAGCAGTTCCCCGCCGCCTACCACGCCGCCTTCGACCGCGTCGAAGTGCTGCGCTACGGCGAGAACCCCCACCAGCAGGCCGCCTTCTACAAGGACCCGGTGCACACCCCCGGCGCCATCGCCAACTACACCCAGCTGCAGGGCAAGGAACTGTCCTACAACAACATCGCCGACGCCGATGCCGCCTGGGAATGCGTCAAGGTCTTCGACACCCCGGCCTGCGTCATCATCAAGCACGCCAACCCCTGTGGCGTGGCCATCGGCGGCAAGCTGCTGGAAGCCTATGAAAAGGCCTTCAAGACCGACTCCACCTCCGCCTTCGGCGGCATCATCGCCTTCAACGGCACCGTGGACGTGGATGTGGTGAACGCCATGAACGAGCGCAAGCACTTCGTCGAAGTGCTGATCGCCCCGGCCTTCACCCCCGCCGCCAAGGAACTGCTGGCCGGCAAGACCAACCTGCGGGTGCTGGAAGTGCCCCTGCAGCGCGCCTACCACGCCTTCGAATACAAGCGCGTGGGCGGTGGTCTGCTGATCCAGAGTCCGGACATGTTCAACGTCCAGCCCTCCGACCTGAAAGTGGTGACCAAGAAGGCCCCCACCGACGCCCAGCTGGAAGACCTGCTCTTTGCCTACCGCGTCGCCAAGTTCGTCAAGTCCAACGCCATCGTCTTCTGCGGCGGCGGCATGACCCTGGGCGTGGGTGCCGGCCAGATGAGCCGCGTCGATTCCACCAAGATCGCCGCCATCAAGGCCCAGGCCGCCGGCCTCTCCCTGGACGGTTCCTGTGTGGCATCCGACGCCTTCTTCCCCTTCCGCGACGGCGTGGACGTGCTGGCCCAGGCCGGCGCCAAGGCCGTGATCCAGCCCGGCGGCTCCATGCGTGACGCCGAAGTGATCGCCGCTGCCGACGAGCACGGTCTGGCCATGGTGGTCACCGGCGCCCGCCACTTCCGCCATTGATTGCGTGACGGGGCAGCCGGGCTGCCCCGCCGAGCGCATTGGTACAGTACCCAGTGCAATATCTGAGAAGCGCAAAGGACAAACAATGAAACTCCTCGTCATCGGTTCCGGCGGCCGCGAGCACGCCCTGGCCTGGAAGCTGTCCCAGTCCCCCGGCCTGCAGAAGGTCTACGTGGCGCCCGGCAACGCCGGCACCGCCCGGGAAGCGGAACTGGAAAACCTCAACATCACCGATCCGGTGGCCCTGGCCGACTTCGCCGAGAAGGAAAAGATCCACCTCACTCTGGTGGGTCCCGAGGCGCCCCTGGCGGCCGGCGTGGTCAATATCTTCCGCGCCCGGGGCCTGAAGATTTTCGGCCCCACCAAGGAAGCGGCCCAACTGGAATCCTCCAAGGATTTCGCCAAGCGCTTCATGGCCCGCCACAAGATTCCCACCGCCGGCTTCGAGACCTTCTCCGACGCCGCCGCGGCCCACGCCTACGTGGACCGCCAGGGCGCCCCCATCGTCATCAAGGCCGACGGCCTGGCTGCCGGCAAGGGCGTGGTGGTGGCCATGGATCTGGCGGAAGCCCACGCCGCCATCGACCACATGCTCTCCGGCAACGCCCTGGGCGACGCCGGCGCCCGGGTGGTGATCGAGGACTTCCTCGACGGCGAGGAAGCCAGCTTCATCGTCATGGTGGACGGCAAGAACGTGCTGCCCCTGGCCTCCAGCCAGGACCACAAGCGCATCGGCGACGGCGACACCGGCCCCAACACCGGCGGCATGGGGGCCTATTCCCCGGCGCCCGTGGTGACCCCGGAAGTGCACGCCAAGGTCATGCGCGAAATCATCATGCCCACGGTGCGCGGCATGGAAGCCGACGGCATCCCCTTCACCGGCTTCCTCTACGCCGGTCTGATGATCGGCAAGGACGGCTCCGTGAAGACCCTGGAATTCAACTGCCGCATGGGCGACCCGGAAACCCAGCCCATCATGATGCGGCTCAAGTCCGACCTGACCAAGGTCCTGGAGCACGCCATCGCCGGCACCCTGGACCAGGTGGAAGCCGAGTGGGACCGTCGCGTCGCCCTCGGCGTGGTGCTGGCCGCCGCCAACTATCCCGACACGCCGAAGAAGGGCGACGTCATCACCGGCCTGCCGGCCCACGGCAACGCCTTCGGCGACGACGCCCAGGTCTTCCACGCCGGCACCAGCAGCGGGCCCAACGGCGAAGTGCTGACCTCCGGCGGCCGTGTGCTGTGCGTCACCGCCTTGGGCGACAACGTCAAGCTGGCCCAGAAGCGGGCCTACGAGGTGGCCGCCCAGGTGCGCTTCGACGGCGTCCAGTACCGCAAGGACATCGGCTACCGGGCCGTCAGCCGCTGAACCTTTGCGCGCAACACCACACTAAACAGCGGGGCGGCCATGACCGCCCCGTTTCTTTTCCCCTGCGAGAATTCCCCATGAGCCAGCTTCCCAGCAGCGCCCCCGTCCGCGCCTACCTCACCGACCTGCAGAACCGCATCATCGCCGCCCTCGAGGCCCTGGACGGCGGCACCTTCCGCCGCGATGCCTGGCAGCGGCCCCAGGGCGGCAGCGGCGAATCCCGGGTGATCGAGGAGAGCCACCTGTTCGAACGGGGCGGCGTCAATTTCTCCCATGTCACCGGCGGCAACCTGCCGCCGTCGGCCACCGCCAACCGGCCCGAACTGGCCGGCCGCAGTTTCGAGGCCATGGGCGTCTCCCTGGTGCTGCATCCGCGCAATCCCTACTGCCCCACGGCCCATATGAACGTGCGCTTCTTCATCGCCACGGCAGAGGGCCAGGAGCCGGTGTGGTGGTTCGGCGGCGGCATGGACCTGACTCCCTACTACGGTTTCGCCGAGGATGCGCGCCACTTCCACCAGACCTGCAAGGACGCCCTGGCGCCCTTTGGCGAGGCGGTGCACCCGCGCTACAAGAAGTGGTGCGACGATTACTTCTTCCTCAAGCACCGCAACGAGCCCCGGGGCGTCGGTGGCGTCTTCTACGACGACCTCAACGAGGGCGGCTTCGAGCGCTGCTTCGACCTCACCCGCAGCGTCGGCGACGCCTTCGTGCCGGCCTACCTGCCCATCCTGGAGCAGCGCCGCCACCTGGCCTACGGCGAGCGGGAACGGGACTTCCAGGCCTACCGCCGGGGCCGCTATGTGGAATTCAACCTGGTGTGGGACCGGGGCACCCTGTTCGGCCTGCAGTCCGGCGGCCGCAGCGAATCCATCCTCATGTCCATGCCGCCCGTGGTCAAGTGGCGCTACGACTGGCAGCCGGAAGCGGGCAGTGCCGAAGCCGCCCTGTACACCGACTTCCTGCCGCCGCGGGACTGGGCCTAAGGCACCCGCCCGGGAGGAAGGCGGGACGCCGTTCTTCAGGGCGTGCCTGCCGAGAATGGCGTGGATACTGGCTGCTGGCCCAGGTCGTGCAACAGCCCGCAGCCCTTCGCCGGCGCCGGCAACGGCCAATAAAAAAGGGAGCCATGGGCTCCCTTTTTTGTCGTCGCGGGCTGGCTTACTTCAGCTTGCCCTTGACCACTTTCACCCGGTCCGGGTGCTTCACCGTCAGGTTGCCGCCACCGCCGGCCAGGTTGCCGCAGGGGCAGGCGCTCTTGATGTGGGGCACCGAGTTGATGACGGTGGTGCAGTCCAGGCACTCGTAGTAGATGTCGCCGCCGGTGGGCAGGTTGGCGGCATCGGGTGCCGGCTCCACTGGGTAGAAATTGTAGATTTTGCGCAGGTCGATGTTGAGCATGACTAGTCCCCGTATACCCTCTGTGTTGTCTGTTTTTCCCTCGTTGGGACAACCATTCTAGCGCGCTTCTCCGTCGTCGCAACAGGCCCCCGTAGGGGCCCGTCGGGCCGTCAGTTGCGGTAGAGGTCCGGGCGCGAGCCCTGGCGGTAGTGGCGGTCGGCTTCGCCGGGGCGCTCCAGCTGGTCCAGCAGCCGGGCCAGTTCCAGGTGGGCGTCGCGGCTTTCTTCCACCGAGAGGGAGGCCTCCAGGTAGTTCTGGGCTTTGCCCCACAGCTTCTGCTGCAGGCACAGCCGGCCCAGGGCCAGGAGCAGGCCGGCGTCCCGGGGGCGCTGCTTGAGCCAGCCCTCGGCCCGGGCGATGCGGGTGGTGAGTTCGCCGGCATCGGTGTCGGCCACGGCCACCTGGCCGTAGATTTCCACCAGGTCCGAATTCCAGTCGTCCTCGTCGCACTTTTCCAGGGTGCTTTCCACCACCTTCAGGGCCTCGGCCTTGGCGTCCAGGCTGAGCAGGGCCCGGGCCACGGTGGCGGCCAGGCGGGGCGAGCCTTCCCGGCTGGGGATGGTGCGCAGGTAGGCGAGCAGGGAAGGGGCGTCTTCCTGGCGCTGGCGGATGTTTTCCCGGTGGGCCTTGAGGATGATTTCCCGGGCCTGTTCCGGCGCCATGGCGTCCCGCTTCTGCAGCTGGCGGGCCAGGCGCAATACCTGTTCCCAGTCCTTGCGGCCCTGCTGGGCCTTCAGCTCCAGGCGCATGGCAGCGATGTGGCGGCCGGCTGTTTCCTGCAGCTGGCGCAGGGCATCGAGGGCACCGCTGAAGTCCCGGGAGTCCAGGCGCATCTCGGCGGTCAGCATGAGGCGGGCCACCTTCAGGTTGTTGTCCCCTTCCGCATCCTTCAGCCACTGGCCTTCCTTGGCGTTTTCGCGCAGGGCGTGGGCGGCCCGGGCCGCCACCAGGGCGGAGAGGCCGGGCACGTAACCGGCGCTGAAGGATTCCTCGGCCCGCTTCATGGACTGGCCGTAGCGGCCTTCGAAGAAGTGGCGCAGGGCGTCCTGCAGGGCGGTGGCGGCCTTGTCCTTGCTGCGCCGTTCGCGGAACTCGCTGACCCGGGCGGGCAGGCCCAGGGTCAGGGAGACCAGGCGCAGCAGGCCGTGCAGCACGGCGAAGGCGGCGATGAGGCCGATGATCAGCAGGTTGAGGGAGACTTCCAGACGCCAGGGCGGGAACACCACCAGCACGTAGCCGTCATTGACCCGGGCCGCCAGGGCCAGGCCGACGGCGGCGGCGAAGAGGGCGAGAATCCAGAACAGGCCTCTCATTTGCGCTCCTTGGCCAGCTTCAGGGTCTTCAGGGCGTTGAGGCTGTCGTTGAGCAGGGGCAGCTCGATGACGATTTCGGTGCCGGCCAGCTGCTTGACGCTGGCGATGGCGGTCTGCACCGACTTGTCGTTGGTGTTGAAGTAGCGCTCCAGCCAGGCCTGGGACATCTTCAGCTCGCTGCGGAAGGTCCACTGGTCCCGGGAAAGCAGGGCCAGGCGGGCATTGAGCAGGCGCAGCTTGAGGTTCTCCCGCAGGAAGAAGCTCTGGGAGGGGGAGAGCAGGGCCGGTTCGGGGCGGTCGAAGCGCTGGATGCGCACCAGACCCTTCACCTCGCTCCACAGGTCCAGGCCCAGGCGCTGCCAGAAGCCGCTAGCGGGCGTACCGTCAGCGGCGGCTTCCTTGGCCTCCTTCTCGGGCTTGGGACGCTCGTCGAAGGCCAGGGCCAGGGTGTCGGTGGCGACGATGATGTTTTCCAGGCGCAGGTTCATGCCGGAAACATCCACATAGGGCGCGGCGCGCAGCTTTTCCAGGTCCCGGTTGATGGTCTTGCGCAGGGCGGTGAACTGGGGCCGTTCGCTGCGGGAGAGGCGGGCGTCGGCGGCCTGCAGGGCCAGGATGGCGCCCTGCACGTTGCCGGCCAGCTGCAGCTGCTGGGCGGCCAGGGTGACGCTCTGCTCGATTTCGGCCAGGGCCGCTTCGTCCCGGTTGCGGGCCAGGTCCTGGTAGAGGTTTTCCAGGGCGGCCTGCTGGTTCTGGGATTCGGCCAGCTTGGCTTCCAGGGCCCCCAGCTTGGCCTGCAGACGGCCCACTTCCTCCTGGGACTGCTTGGCCACGCCCCGGGTTTCCTTGGACAGGCTGTCCGCGTCGGCCAGGCGCTTGGCCAGTTCCTGCTGGGTGTCGGAGAGCTTGATGCGGGTTTCCACCCACTGCCAGCCGGCCAGGCCCAGGGCCACCACGGCGACGCCGATCCAGGGATTACGCCAGGCTTCCTGGCGCGGCTTGGCCAGGGGCGGGGTGGGGGACGCCGCAGGCGTCGTCTCGGCAGGGGCAGGGCTCTCGTTGGGGGGCAGGGAGTCGTTCATGGCTGGGGCCGTGTTGTCTGAAGCGAATTATTGAGCCCAATTATAGGCGCATAAGCCGGCCAATAGGCCCTGGTCGGCAGGGGGCGTGAGGATGACCCGTTGCAGTCCCAGGTCCTTGGCCCCCTGGGCGATGCGCTCGTGGGGGACGAACAGGGGCGTTTGGGCCAGGCGGCGGCGGCCGTCTTCGTCCAGCAACTGCCACAGGTGGCGCAGGGCTTCGCTGGAGGAGATGATGATGGCATCAAGGCGGCCGGCGGTCCAGGCCTGTTCCAGGGCTGCCGTGCCCTGGCTCGGCGGGCGGCGGTGGTAGCAGGTGAGCACGTCCACCGTGGCGCCCCGGGCTTCCAGGGTTTCCCGCAGCAGCTCCCGGCCGCCATCGCCGCGCAGGATCAGCACCTTCTTGCCGGCCACGGCCTCGGCCCGGAATTCCGGCAGTTCCAGCAATGCCTCGGAGTCGAAACGTTCCCTGGGGGCGATGACCCGGTCCAGGCCGAAGCGGGCCCAGGCCTTTTCCGTGCCGGTGCCGACGCCGGCCGGGCGGGTGCCTGCCGGCCAGGGGCCGGCCGCCAGGAGGGTGGGCAGGGCGTGTTCCACCGCATTGGGACTGACGCAGAAGACGATGGCGTAGTCCGCCAGACGGGGGGCCACGGCCTGCAGCGGCGCCGGGTCGGCGGCCTCGATTTCCAGCAGGGGGTAGAGCAGGGGAGTGCCGCCGGCAGCGGCAATGGCCTGGGCCAGGCTGTCCGCCTGGGCCCGGGGCCGGGTGACGACGATGGTGCGGCCGGTCAGGGGCATGTCATTTTTGCCACAGAGGGCACAGAGAACACAGAGGGGAAAACCGAGAGGAGGGAATCCACGTCAGCGGCAACTCTTTGCCTTTGCTTTGCCCTCGCTTTTCTCTGTGTTCTCTGTGCCCTCTGTGGCTAAAAGGTTTTAGTGCTTGGCACAAGCCAGGGCGGCGAGGATTTCGCCGGCGCCCTTGGCCTTCAGGTCCTCGGCCAGCTGGCGGCCCAGGGCGGCGGCTTCCACCGGGGTGCCCCAGGCTTCGCCTTCCACCATCTGCTGGCCGTCCACGCTGGCGACGAAGCCGCGCAGCCAGACCTGGCCGTTTTTCATTTCGGCGTAACCGCCCAGGGGAATCTGGCAGCTGCCGCCCAGGGCCCGGGAGAAGGCCCGCTCGGCGATGACGCAGGCGGCGGTGGTGGCGTCGTTGAGGGGCGCCACCCAGGCGGCGGCATCCAGGCGGTCGGCCCGCACCTCGATGCCCAGGGCGCCCTGGCCGGGGGCCGGCAGGGACTGCTCGGGGGTGAGTACGGAGCGGATGCGGTCTGAGAGGCCCAGGCGGATGAGGCCGGCGGCAGCCAGGATGATGGCGTCGTACTGGCCCTCGTCGAGCTTGCGCAGGCGGGTGTCCAGGTTGCCGCGCAGGCTGCGGATCTGCAGCTTGGGGTACTTGGCCCGCAGGATGGCTTCCCGGCGCAGGCTGGAGGTGCCGACCACGGCGCCTTCCGGCAGGTCTTCCAGGCCGCGGAATTTGTTGGAGACGAAGGCATCCCGGGGATTCTCCCGGGCGGAGATGGCCACCAGGGCGAAGCCCTCGGGCATGTCCATGGGCACGTCCTTCAGGGAGTGCACCGCCAGATCGGCCCGGCCTTCTTCCATGGCCACTTCCAGTTCCTTGATGAACAGGCCCTTGCCGCCGATGGTGGACAGGGGGCGGTCGAGGATCTGGTCGCCCTGGGTGGTCATGCCCAGGATGGAGACTTCGGCGCCGGCGTGGATCTCGGCCAGGCGGTCGCGCACGTGCTCGGCCTGCCACATGGCCAGGCGGGATTCCCGGGAGGCGATGACGATGCGGGAAGGAGTGGTGACAGTAGCGGGCGTAGTGGTCAAAGCGGTCCCCGGAAAAGCGTGAAAATGCCGTGCGGCGGGTGGAAAAAGTGGCGCCCATTCTAGCATGGGGGCGGGGCGCCACTTTGATGCGGCACAAAAGCGCCGTCCCCGGCGCGGCATCGGTGAAAACCCCCATAGGCGCCTCTGTTGCAGCGCAGTAATCTGGCCGGGTCATGATTCGCATCCAAGGAAAAACCGTGTCCCTGCACGCTCCCGCCCCTTCTGCCGACCTCTCTGCCGCCGCCGACAAGGACCAGCCCCTGCGGGAGGACATCCGCCTCCTCGGCCGCCTCCTCGGCGACACCGTGCGCGAACAGGAGGGCGGCGAGGCCTTCACCGCCGTCGAGACCATCCGCCAGATCGCCGTGCGCTTCGCCCGGGACCAGGAGCCGGCGGCCCGGGACGAGCTGGCCGCCATCCTCAACGGCCTGCCCCGGGACACCATGCTCTCCGTGGTGCGGGCCTTCACCTATTTCCTGCACTTCGCCAACATCGCCGAGGACCAGCACCACATCCGCCGCCGCCGCACCCATGAAATCGCCGGCTCCGAGGCGCGGGAAGGCAGTCTGGCCTACGCCCTGGAGCGCCTGGCCGAAGCCGGCGTCGGCGGCGAGGCCCTGGCCGAGGCTCTGGGTCATGCCCTGGTCTCGCCGGTGCTGACGGCCCACCCCACCGAGGTAAGCCGCAAGAGCATCCTGCACTGCCAGCGGGAGGTGGCCCGCCTGCTGGATACCCGGGACCGGGTGGCCATGACCCCGGAAGAGGCGGCCGACAACGACGCCGCCCTGCGCGCCGCCGTGCTCACCCTGTGGCGTACCCGCATGCTGCGGCCCAACCGGCTGGCGGTGGTGGACGAGGTGAAGAACGGCATCAGCTACTACGACGACACCTTCTTCGCCGAACTGCCCCGGCTCTACTGCCAGTTCGAGGATCAGCTGAAATCCCGCTTCCCGGAGCAGTCCTGGGACCTGCCCAATTTCTTCCGCATCGGCAGCTGGATCGGCGGCGACCGGGACGGCAACCCCTTCGTCACCGCCGACATCCTCAAGGAAGCCCTGCGCCTGCAGTCGTCCGCCGCCCTGGATTTCTATCTCGACGAAATCCACGCCCTCGGCGCCGACCTGCCCCTGTCCCAGATGCTGCTGCCCGTGTCGGCGGAGCTGGCGGCCCTGGCCGACCGCTCCCCGGACCGTTCCCCCCACCGGGCGGACGAAGCCTACCGGCGCGCCCTCACCGGCATCTATGCCCGCCTGGCCGCCACCTCCGAATCCCTGGACCGGCACCCGCCGCTGCGCCACGCCGTGGCCGAGAGCGCGCCCTATGACTCGTCCGCCGCCCTGGTGGCCGATCTCCAGGTGCTGGCCGCCTCCCTCGCCGCCCACGGCGCCGGCCTGCTGGCACGGGGCCGCCTGCGCCGCCTGATCCGGGCGGTGCAGGTGTTCGGCTTCCACCTGGCCCCCATCGACCTGCGCCAGAACTCGGACGTGCACGAACGCAGCGTTGCCGAACTGCTGGCCTTGGCCGGCCGCCTGCCTTCCGTCGAAGCCTATTCCGCCCTCGACGAAGCCGCCCGCATCGCCCTGCTGGCGGAGGAAATCGCCAGCCCCCGGCCCCTTTACTCGCCCTACCTGGCGTATTCGGAAGAGACGGCCGGCGAACTGGCCATCTTCTTCGCCGCCCGGGAACTGAAGGCCCGCTACGGCGACGCCGCCCTGCCCAACTGCATCATCTCCAAGACCGACGGCGCCTCTGATCTGCTGGAAGTGGCCCTGCTGGCCAAGGAGGCCGGGCTGCTGATTCCGGGTGCCCAACCGAAGCTGGCGGTGAACATCATTCCCCTGTTCGAGACCATCGACGACCTGCGCCGCTCCGCCCCGGTCATGGCCAGCCTCTTTGCCCTGCCGGCCTACCGGGCCCTGGTGGCCGCCCGGGGCGAGGAGCAGGAGGTGATGCTGGGCTATTCGGACAGCAACAAGGACGGCGGCTTCCTCACTTCCGGCTGGGAGCTGTACAAGGCCGAGATCGACCTGACCCGGGTTTTTGCCGCAGCGGGCGTGCGCCTGCGCCTCTTCCACGGCCGCGGCGGTTCCGTTGGCCGGGGCGGCGGCCCCAGCTACCAGGCCATCCTGGCCCAGCCCGCCGGCGCCGTCTCCGGCCAGATCCGCATCACCGAGCAGGGCGAGGTGATCGCCTCCAAGTACGCCAACCCGGAAGTGGGCCGGCGCAACCTGGAGATTCTCGCCGCCGCCACCCTGGAAGCCACCCTCACCGACCACGAAAATCGGGTGGAGCCGGCCCGGCCCTACCACGCCGTGCTCGACCGCCTTTCCCAGCTGGCCTTTGCCGCCTACCGGGGCCTGGTGTACGAGACCCCGGGCTTTACCACCTATTTCCGCGAATCGACGCCGGTTTCCGAGATCGCCAACCTCAACATCGGCAGCCGCCCGGCCTCGCGCAAGAAGTCGGAGGCCATCGAGGACCTGCGGGCCATTCCCTGGGTCTTCAGTTGGGCCCAGTGCCGCCTCATGCTGCCCGGCTGGTACGGCTTCGGCAGCGCCGTCGAGGCCTGGCTGGGCGAGCACCCGGAAGGGCGGGAGGCGGGTCTGGCCACCCTGCGCAAGATGTACCGCAACTGGCCCTTCTTCCGCACCCTGCTCTCCAACATGGACATGGTGCTGGCCAAGAGCGACATCGCCATCGCTTCCCGCTACGCCGAACTGGTGACCGATGCCGAGCTGCGGGCCTCCATCTTCGGCCGCATCAAGGTCGAGTGGGAGCGCACCCGGGAACTGCTGCTGGCCATCGAGGAGCAGGCCGAACTGCTGGCGGACAACCCGCTCCTGAAGCGCTCCATCCGCAACCGCTTCCCCTACATGGACCCGCTGAATCACCTGCAGGTGGAACTGCTGCACCGCCACCGGGCCGGGGAGACGGACGAGCGCATCCGCCGCGGCATCCACCTCACCATCAACGGGGTGGCCGCCGGTCTGCGCAACAGCGGCTGATATCCCGTCAGGATGTTTTATAAGTAATTGTTTTTACTAATCGTAATCTATTGTGCACTGCGGATTGACTGCAAATAAAGGCTCTCTATAGTGTCGGGCGAGATACGGTAAATACGATTTCATAATTCGTAATTTGTTGCGCCTGGCGGTGGTGCCAGGTGACAGTCGCTGGAAATAGGGGGGCGGGCCGCCAGGCCTTACCCCCTTTTCTGTGCCATGGCCAGGGCAGCAAAAACCGACCTCGATCCAATCAAACACAACGCGAGGGAGTTTTTATGCAGCAGCAAGCACAGGTCATGGAGACCAAGATTGTCATGTCCGACCCCACCGCCCTGGGGGTGTTCGGCCTGGCCACCGTCACTTTCGTCGCCGCCTCCGCCAAACTGGGCTGGACCAGCGGCGTCACCTTCCTGATTCCCTGGGCCCTGTTCCTGGGTTCCATCGCCCAGATCTGGGCCTCCACCATCGACTTCAAGAAGAACAACTACTTCGGCGCCATCGTCCTCGGCGCCTACGGTCTGTTCTGGATTGCCGTGGCCATGCACTGGGCCATCAGCCTGGGCTGGTTCGGCGCGATCGATCCGGCCAAGGCCGATCCGCGCCAGTTTGCCTTCGCCTGTATCGCCTACTTCATCTTCTCCATCTTCATCATGGTGGCGGCCTTCGAGGCCAACAAGGTGTTCGCCGCCATCCTGGTGCTGATCAACGTGCTGCTGCCTTCCCTGGCCCTCACCATGCTGGGCGTGGCCCCCGCCTTCTTCAGCGGCGCCGCCGCCTGGTCCGAGCTGACCATCGGCCTGCTGGGCTTCTATGCCGCCGGCGCCATCTTCCTCAACAGCTACTTCGGCCGCACCCTGCTGCCCCTGGGCAAGCCCCTGGGCCTGATCCGCAAGGGCCCGGCCAAGTAAGCGCCACCATGGCAGCTCCCGCCCAGGCGGCGGGAGCGCCTGCCAGCGGGGCCGGCGAGGGCAACCTCCCCGGCCCCGTTCTTTTGCCATAAAAATATTCCAAAACAATCGTTGGGTCCGGCCCCGGCGCCTTCCTAGACTGGCTGCTGTCCGGCGGCCCTTTGCCGCCTCCCGTCTCCGGAGGCCCCATGCAGCAACCCACCACCCTCATCGCCCACCACGCCCGCTACCGGCCCGAACACGCGGCCGTGGTCTTCGCCGACGGCCGGCAGACCCGGCGCCTCACCTGGCGCCAGTTCCACCGCCGGGTCAATCGCCTGGCCAATGCCCTGCTGGCCCTGGGCATCAAGAAAGGGGACCGGGTGGCGACGGTGCTGCCCAACAGCCTGGAGCTGCTGGAAATCTACTGGGCGGTGCCGCGCATCGGCGCCGTGCTGGTACCTCTCTCGCCCCTGCTCAACGCCGCCGGCCTCGGCAGCCTGCTGGCGGATGCGGGAGCGGCGGCGCTCTTCATCCACCCCGCTGCGGCGGCGGAAGTGGATGGCCTGGGCCAGGCCCTGCCCGCCCTGGCCCGGGAGCGCATCGTGGTGGTGGGGGAGGGCGATCCCTCATCTGCCACGCCCTTGGATTCCGGGACTTTCCCGGGTGACCATCCCGCCTATGCTGCCCTCACCGCAGCGGCTTCCGAGGACGAGCCGGCCGTGCCCCACCCCGCCGGCGACGACATCTTCGCCATCATGTATTCCAGCGGCACCACGGGCCAGCCCAAGGGCATCCTGCAGTCCCACGCCTGCCGCGCCGCCTATTGCACCCTGCTGGCCTCCACCTGGCGCATGACGCCGGAGTCGGTGGTGCTGCACAGCGGCGGCATCGTCTTCAACGGCGCCCTGCTGACCATGTTCCCCGCCTTCTACCTGGGGGCCACCTATGTCCTGGCCGGGGCCTTCGATGCGGCCCTGGCCATCGACCTGATTGCGCAGGAAAAGGTGACGCACACGGTGGTGGTGCCCTCCCAGATCGTCGCCATCCTGGACCACCCGGATTTCGCCGCGGAGAAGCTGGCCAGCATCGAGACCTTCCTCTCCGTCGGGGCCCCCCTGCTGCAGGAGCGCAAGCAGGCTTTGAACCGGCTCCTGCCCAACCGCTTCTACGAGCTGTACGGCCTCACCGAAGGCTTCATCACCGTGCTCGACCGCAGCCAGTCCCTGCGCAAGCCCCTCTCGGTGGGTACCCCGCCCCAGTTCTACGAGCTGCGCATCGTCGGCGAGGACGGCCGCGACCTGCCCCCCGGTGAAGTGGGGGAGGTGGTGGGCAAGGGACCCATCCTCATGAGTGGCTACTACAACCGGCCCGAGCTGACGGCCCAGGCCCTGAAGGATGGCTGGCTGCATACCGGCGACCTGGGCTACCGGGACGAGGAGGGCTACCTGCACCTGGTGGACCGCAAGAAGGACATGATCGATTCCGGCGGGGTCAAGGTGTACCCCAAGGACATTGAGGAGGTGGCCGCCCGCCACCCGGCGGTGCGGGAGGTGGCGGTGTTCGGCATTCCCCACGACAAATGGGGCGAGACGCCCCATGCCGCCATCGTCCTGCGGCAGCCGGCGGCGGCGAGCCCAACGGAACTGCGGGACTGGGTGAACGAGCGGGTGGCGGCCAAGTACCAGCGCCTGCATTCGGTGGAGATCGTCCCCGATTTTCCGCGCAACGCCGCCGGCAAGACCTTGAAGCGCACCCTGCGGGACCCCTGGTGGGCCGGGCGGGAGCGGCAGATCTAGGGACAGGCGCGGAGCCACCAGGGTGCGTGGCTGCAAACCTAGAAGGGACGGCCATCTCCGCCATGCCATGCCGGAGATGACCGTCCCTTCTGCCTCTTGGCAGGGCTTGTGTTCGGCGGCCGGCGCCCCCATTTCCTCCGGCATTGCTTGATGACGTTCTGTGTCGTCGTTGTAACACCTTGTAAGGTCAGGCGCATGGCGGCGGATTTTCGGTAGTCTTCTGCCGTGCCCCAACTTTTGGAGGATATAAGACCATGACCAAAATCCCCTTCCGTCCCCTGCCGTTCCGTTTCTCCCGCAGCGTCGCCGCCTTTGCCGCCGGCGGCCTGCTGGCCTTCGTCGCCGCCCAGGCCGACCTGTCCCTGATCTCCCGCTCCAACGCCGCCCCCGCCACGGTTGCCGCCGCCTCCGCCGCGGCCGTCCCAGGGCCCGCCGCCGGCGCGCCCCTGGCCGCTTTGCCGGACTTTTCCGCCCTGGTGGAGCAGGTGGGTTCGGCGGTGGTGAACATCTCCACCGTGACCCTGGCCAAGAACAGCAACGTCAGCGGCATCAATCCCAACGACCCCTTCTACGACTTCCTGCGCCGCTTCGGCATCGCCCCCGGCATGGGCTCCCAGCAACCCCAGGAAAGCCGCGGCATCGGCTCCGGCTTCATCGTCAGCGCCGACGGCTACGTGCTGACCAACGCCCACGTGGTGGCCGATGCCGACGAGGTGGCGGTGAAGCTCACCGACAAGCGGGAATTCAAGGCCAAGGTGGTGGGCATCGACCGCCGCAGCGACGTGGCCCTGATCAAGATCGCCGCCAGCAACCTGCCCACGGTGCGCATCGGCAGCCCGGACCGCCTCAAGGTGGGCGAGTGGGTGGCCGCCATCGGCGCCCCCTTCGGCTTCGAGAACTCCGTCACCGCCGGCATCGTCAGCGCCAAGTCCCGGGCCCTGCCGGACGAGACCTACGTGCCCTTCATCCAGACCGACGTGGCCATCAACCCGGGCAATTCCGGCGGCCCCCTGTTCAACCTCAAGGGCGAGGTGGTGGGCATCAACTCCCAGATCTACAGCCGTTCCGGCGGCTACCAGGGCATCTCCTTCGCCATTCCCATCGACGTCGCCATGAAGGTCAAGGAGCAGCTGCAGAAGACCGGCAAGGTGCAGCGCGGCCGCCTCGGCGTCACCATGCAGCCGGTGACCAAGGAGCTGGCCGAATCCTTCGGCCTGGCCAAGCCCGTGGGCGCCCTGGTGACCGGAGTGGACCGCAGCAGCCCGGCGGACAAGGCCGGCCTGCAGCCCGGCGACGTCATCATCGCCCTGGACGGCGTGCCCATCGAGGAGGCCACCGACCTGCCACGCAAGGTGGGCGACAGCGCCCCCGGCACCAAGCTCGGCCTCACCGTGCTGCGGGACGGCAAGCGCCTGGAGAAGCAGGCCGTGCTGGCCGCCATGCCCAGCGAGACGGCGCCCCAGGCCCGGGGCGAGAGCGCCGGCGGCGGCCGCGTCGGTCTCGCCGTGCGTTCCCTCTCCCGGGAAGAGGCGGCGGCCCTGGGTAGCAGCGGCGTGGTGGTGGTGGGGGTGAACGGCCCCGCCGCCCGGGCCGGCCTGCAGGAAGGGGACGTGGTCCTGGCGGTGAACAACACCCGGGTCTCCTCCCCGGCCCAGCTCAAGGAACTGCTGGACCAGGCCGGCAAGCGCTTCGCCCTGCTTATCCAGCGGGAGGACGCCCGCCTCTACGTGCCGGTGCGCACCGACTGAGGCCGCCGGCTTCTACTCCCCGCGGGGCCCGGGCTATAGTGACAAGCCCGGGCCCTTTTTCTTGGCCCCAACCCTAATTCCCCGCTGCCTCCGGAGCCGCCCATGGACCTTGCCCAGCTGACCGATGCCCTGCAACGGGACGCCGCCTGGGTGGTCTTCCTCAACGTGCTGCTGCAGCAACTGGGGCTGCCGGTGCCGGCGGTGCCGACCCTGCTGCTGGCCGGCAGCCTGGCCGCCTCGCCCCTGCACGGTTTGCAATTGCTGGCCGCCGCCGTGCTGGCCTCGGTCCTGGCGGACTGGGTGTGGTACCTGGCCGGACGCAGCTTCGGCTACCGGGTCCTGGCCGGCCTCTGCCGCCTCTCCATCAACCCGGGCTCCTGCGTCAGCGCCACGGAAGCCCGCTTCACCCGCTGGGGCGCCTGGTCCCTGGTGCTGGCCAAGTTCATCCCCGGCTTCTCCACCGTGGCCCCGCCCATCGCCGGCTCCCTGCGCCTGGCCCTGCCGTCCTTCCTCGCCGCCGCCGCCCTGGGCGCGGCCCTGTGGGCCGGCGGCGCCATCCTGGCCGGCTGGTGGCTGCGGGGCGAACTGCAGCAGGTGCTGGCCCGCCTGCAGGGCAACGGGAACCTGGCCGTGACGCTGCTCTTGGCCCTGATGGGCCTGTGGCTGGGCTGGAAGTTCTGGCAGAAATACCGTTTCGAGAAGCTGTCCGCCATTCCCCACCTCACCCCGGCGGAACTGGCCGAAGCCCTGCAGTCCGCCGCCCCGCCCCTGTTCCTCGACCTGCGCGGCGAGGCCATGATCCGGGAGACGGGCCTTCTCCCCGGCGCCACCGCCGCCACCCTGGACGACCTGGCGGAGCGGGCCGCCCACTGGCCCCGGGAGGCCCTGGTGGCGACCCTGTGCAACTGCCCCGCCGATGCCAGCGCCGTGCAGGCCGCCCGCCGCCTGATGGCCCTGGGCTACCGCAACGTGCGCCCGGTGCGGGGCGGCTACGAGGCCTGGCTGGCCCTGCAGGCCGGAGGTGGCGCCATGGCGGCCGTCGCCGACGAGGCTTCCAGCGGCGGCCTCTCCCGCCCATAATCGTTGCCGGCCATGACGTCGGGTTGGCGTCGCGGCCGTCCATAACGATTCAGGGAGAACATCATGCTGCTCGTCTACATCTACGTTTTCTGGTTGCTCTTCATCGTCACCATGGCCGGCAAGGCCGCCTGGCCCAAACTGACCACGGTGCCCCGGGTGCTGATCGCCCCCGCCGCCCTGGTGGCCCTGTTCCTCGACGTCTTCTTCAACATCTTCATCGCCACCATCCTCTTCCTCGACCTGCCCCGGGAATGGACCTTCACCCAGCGCCTGGAACGCTACAAGCCCGACCAAAGCTGGCGCGGCCGTCTGGCCCGCTGGATCTGCAGCAACCTGCTCGATCCCTTCCAGGTGGGCGGCCACTGCCATTGAGAGGGGGCGGGGCCGGTAGAATGGCGCACACAATAATCAGGAGACGCCCATGACCCAAGCCCCGTCCGCCAAGCCCGACCACCAGCGCCCGGAACTGCCCGACTTCTGGGACAAGCGCTTTTCCGCCGGCGCCACGCCCTGGGACCACGGCCGCGCCCCGGCGGAACTGGAGGCCCTGCTGCCGCCCCCCGGCAGCGCCACGCCGCCGCGCATCCTGGTGCCCGGCTGCGGCCACGCCCGGGAGGCCGCCTGGCTCGACCAGCGCGGCTGGGCGGTGACGGCCCTGGACTTCGCCCCCGCCGCCATCGCCGCCGCCCGGGAAGTCCTCGGCGAGTGGGGCGGCGAACTGCGCTGCGCCGACTTTTTCGATTTCCCCGTGGAAGCAGCCTACGACGTGGTGTACGAACGGGCCTTCCTCTGCGCCCTGCCGCGCAAGCTGTGGCCCGGCTACGGCCCCCGGGCGGCCGAACTGGTGCGCCCCGGCGGCTATCTGGCCGGCTTCTTCTTTTTCAGCGACGAGCCCAAGGGCCCGCCCTTCGGCATCGGTGTGGCGGAGCAGGAAGCACTGCTGTCCCCCTGGTTCGAGCGCATGGTCGACGCGCCCGCCCAGGCCCCCATCCCGGTCTTCGCCGGCGGCGAGCGCTGGCAGGTGTGGCGCCGCCGCTAGTCGTCGCTGCTACTCCCTGCCGCCGGATCGCCGGCGCCCCTTTTTTGACCAGGATCAGGGCGGGCGCCGTATACCCGAGTAATCTGCTTGGTTATGAACGGGCCGGTCCCGTCGTTTCCGGTGAATCCCCATGGCCAAGAAATTCCCCCTCCATCCCAAGCACCCCGAGCGCATCTGCTGGGGGTGCGACAAGTATTGCTCCACGGACAACCTGCAATGCGGCAACGGCTCCAGCCGCACCCAGCACCCGATGGAATTGTTGGGGGAGGATTGGTATGAGCATGGGGATTGGGGGATTGAGGTGGACAAGGGGGAGGATGATCCTTCCACTTCGGGATCGGGTTCTGGTTCGGCGGTTTGAGGTTTGGGGATTGGGGATTGGGGATTGGGGATTGGGGATTGGTTGGGCGTGGTTTGTTGATTTACGGCTGGGTTCCGCCGTTGCCCGGCGGGCGTACTTTTCTTAACCGCTAAGAAAAGTAGCCAAAAGAAGGCGGACCCTCACCCCCGGCCCTGCGGGCTTCCCTGCGCTGCTCAGTCGGACGGGGCGGCTGCGGAACTCGGCCCTGCGGGCCTCAGACAGTCCTCGCCGAAAGCCCCCCGCCCGCCTTGCGCTGCTCGGCGGGGGTGGGGGGGTGAAAATCCGGTGGCGTGGCGAGTGCGGTCGCATCGGTTGGGAGTGGCCGATTCAGTTTAGTCGGATATGCTGTTAGCGATTTTTGGTTGCGGTTTGGGTGTGCTAACGGTAAGTTTTTGTATGTCTAGGTTCGCTAATTTCTGGCCGAATCAGCAAATTTTTGGGGGCCGAATCCACCACAGGATGATCCATCTAGATTTTTGCTATCCCACGATATTGGGCCTTTTCGTTTACTACTAGTTTTACCTCATGAGCTATTGGCCATGGATCTACTTCCCAAGATTCGGCAAGTCCTCGAAGCCGAACCGAACGAGGTACAACTCGACAAGTACCTTGCGGATGTCAAAGAGAGCTTGGCATCAAGCAATAAGCAGTTCTTGAGCTTCGGCCTTGCAATGCTGATTTCCTTAGTCACGTATCACCTCGTTGTGTACGAAGGCGCGCCCTCCCAGTCATTTGAAGGTTTGTCTCTATCAAACAGTGCATCCCTTCAAAAGGTCTTTCTGGTTGTTCCTGCGGCACTGATGTGCGCAATGTCGAGCATCGGGTTCCTAAGACGGTGTCAGCGAGAGGTATATGACTACCTAGTGATCTCCCGCTACCGACCGCTTGCCAAAACTGGCCTCCATGAACTGCGTCTACCTTCAGATTACATTCTCGGTCTCTTTTACCTAAAGACTGAAGGGGGGCTGGTAGGTAGGGTTCTTAGCGGATCAGTAATGTTATTGGTCTCGCTTGTATTTACCTATTGGCCTGCCGTCTACATTGCGCAAGCAGCGGGTGAAAGTGTTGCGCGCCACGGTCTGGCTGATCCACTTGCTTTAGGCGGTGCTATCGTCGCAGTGCTTCTAACTGGTGCTGCTGTTGGTATAGCCTTTTTGGCGGGGCGTGTCCGTGCATGACGCCCAATTCTGAAGTCAGCTGGACATACCGAATAAAGCTGTGACAGGCCTGGTACTTCAAAGGTCAGAGATGTCCGCACGCTGCCCTGTGCGGCGCCGAGCAACGGAGCTTGCGGCGGAACAAGGGCGAGCGCTGTCTGAGGGCCGTCAGGCCCGAGTTGCGCAGCCCCCGCTAGGGGCATTCGCGCATCAAAGCCCCAGCATTTTTCGTGCTTGTTGGGTTGTGTATCGCCAAGGTTTGGCTGGAATGGTTTTGAGTGTTTCCAGGGCTGTCACCTGGTCGAAATCGGGCCACTCCTTCCGAACGCGCTTTAGTGTTCCTGACATCATTTCATCTGGCGGGAGTACGGGCTGCGGCGGCATCAGAGTATCGAAGGGCGGGGCCATCAGTTCATGGTCGAGCTTCGGATTTGACAGTCCTTCCAGTTCGCGTAGCCGCATTAGCAGATGAATCTCCAGCGGCGTACGCATGATGCGGAAATCACCGAAATCGAAGAAAGTACGGGAGGTGTCCTTCTTGGCCTCATGGGCGTGGTGTTCGCAGGCGGCCTGCAGCCAGGGCTTTAGCGCCTCGGGATCGGGCTCTCGCCAGCGCTCCAGCAATCCTTCATAGAGTGGCAACTCATACGCCCATTCGAGAAAGGGGTGGCTGACATCACCCCGCCAGTCGGCAAAGAGGCGCAGCATGAAGGTGTGGGCATGTTTGCGAGAAACACCATATTTGCACAGTTGATGCCCCTGGTTTAGCGCTGCATGGGTCAGATAGCCTTGATAGATGGACTGGTCAGTCCAGCCGAGCATGAAGCTATAGGCCATGTTATTCGTCATGCGTTCGATATTCTGCATCTGCAAGCCTTGGCCATCTTGCGTCGCTGTCATCTTGGTATGCCAGAAGTAATCTAGTGTGTCGTAAAACAGGTAATAACGAAGCATGGTCGCCATCTGCGATTGCCAGTCTGGCTGTATCTCCATTGCAGAGACCAACGCTTGGCATTCGTCATAGAGGGCGACGAAGTAGTAGTCCAGGAAAACAATAGATTTCAGCTTGCTCTGATGCTCATTACGCGGAGCGTAATTGTTATAGGCCAGTACATCTGCCATTGGCGGCCTTGGATCGTTCCGTCTTGTCCTTTCGATCCATACCTTGCGCGATACCCAACGGGGCTTGAGGCCCTGAGGAATATCCCTGAAATCGACCATATTTTTGTCCATTGGCTGATCTTAACCGGCGGTGTACCGCTTGGGCTACTTGCGCCAGGAATCAGTAACCCGCGCGTCAGGCGCGGAACACAGCGGCCAAACACCCCGCCACGCTTGAGGCGCCGACAAGGCCTCAAACCCACCTCGGCCACACCCCAACAAAAACGGCCCTCCCAGCCACCCCATGGCCGAAAGAGCCGTCCTTGCTGCCTCTCCGGCATGGTGCCGGAGGCAATGGGTCGTTCCTACTGCTTGTTCACCTCTTCCTGCAGCGCCGTCACATAGGCCATGATGTTCTGGATTTCCTCGGGCTTGAGGGTGTTGAGCACGCCCTGGGTGGTTTCCTCGTCGTGGGGGCGGTCGCCCTTCAGGTAGAGGTCCACCTGGCGCTTCAGGTATTGGGAATACTGGCCCACCAGGCGGGGGAACATGCCCCGGCCCTTGGCGGTCTTGCCGTGGCAGGCGGCGCACTGCTTCTGGTAGATAACCTTGCCGGCCTCCACGTCGCCCGGTTCCCGGGGCACGATCATGACCTTTTCCATGGCCTGCAGGCGGGTCAGGGCGTCGTCCGTGTCCTTGAAGGTGGGGATGGCGGTGGGCAGTTCGATGCCGGCAACGTATTCGGAGACGATCTTCATGTCCTCGTGGGACAGTTCCCGCTCTTCGGTGTAGGGCACCATGGGGATGTTCACCCGGATGCGCTTCTGGAAGGCCTTCAGCTGGGATTCCATGTACTTGGCCTGCTGGCCGGCGATGCGGGGGTACTCGCCTTTCTTGCCGCCCTGGCCGAATTCGCCGTGGCAGGCGGCGCAGGGGCCGTAGATTTCCTTGCCCCGTTCGTCGGCGTGGCCGGCCAGGGGCGAAAGCAGGGCGCCAAGGCCGGCGGCGAGGAGGAGGGAAGTGCGCAGGGAAGGGAGAAGCTTGGCGATCATGGGGCACCCGGAGAAATGAGCAGAGCCATTCTAGGCGCCGTCTCCGGGGCTGAAAATGATGCGGGTCAAAAGCCGGCCGCAGCAGGGCCGGCGCGGGCGGGGGAGGTCCGGCTCAGGAGCGGCGACAGGACTGGGGCACCTGGCCGAACTGGGTCAGGCGGCGCTCGCAGTCGCGCTTGCAGCCGGCACAGAGGTATTCCCGGGCCTGCAGCAGGAGCTGGTTGGCCTTGTCCAGGGCGGGGGCGGCGGAATGGCGGAGTTGAACTTGGTATTCCATGGTGCGGACCTCTTGGTGGAAGGTTGCCTGAAAACCGGGGATCAGACGCCCGCTTCCCGTTCCTCGCCGCCGCAAAAGTGCTGGCAGTGGGCCGGGCTGTCGGCGGGGCGCAGGTCGAGACAGGCCGCACAGACGATGGTGCCGGGCCAGTCCTTGAGGGGAATGGCCTGGCCACAGGTGCCGCATGAGTGGGCGTGGCCGGACGTGTGGGGCTTGGTCTCCATGGGGAGCTACCCTACGCGCGCCGGCGGCGTCCGGGTTTGATCTAGATCGAAAAAATGACTAAAGAATACGGGCTGCTTCGGCAAAGGGCAGGCGCGGTCCCCGGGGGTGGTTGCCGGCGGCGTCGCCGTAGCCCAGGTTGATGATGAAATTGCTCTGCCAGCGGCCGTCGGGGAAGAACTCGGCGTCCAGCTTGGCGGCGTCGAAGCCGGACATGGGGCCCGCGTCCAGGCCCAGCAGGCGGGCGGCGACGATGAGGAAGGCGCCCTGCAGGCTGGAATTGCGGAAGGCGGTGCTGGCGGCCATGGCCGGGTTGGCCTCGAACATGGGCTTGGCGTCGTAGGCCGGGAACTGGGTCGGCAGGTGCTCGTAGAAGGCCGTGTCCTGGGCGACGATGACGGTCACCGGCGCCGCCAGGGTCTTTTCCACATTGCCCGGGGAGAGGGACCGGGCCAGGCGGGCCTTGGCCTCGGGGCTGGTGACGAAGACGAAGCGGGCCGGCTGGGAATTCATGGCGGTGGGCCCCCACTTGGCCAGGTCGTAGAGCTGCTGCAGGGTTTCCGGGCTCACCGGACGGTCGGCAAAGCGGTTGAAGCTGCGGGCGTCGAGGAAGGCCTGGGCCAGGATTTCGGGGGCGGCGGGAGATTTCATCGTTGATTTCCTTTCATGTTTTATCGCGGCAGGAGGGCCGGCCAGGGCCCAGCCTGAATGCCGACCATCCTAGGGCCCCGGGCCAGGGCTGAAAAGCGATAAGAATTGGCGGAACCGTTCAATTAAATTGAACGATTCGCCACGTCAGCCGTACGGCGGTCCGGGCGCCCTATAATGGGGCCCTTCCGCCACGGACAGCGCCATGCACATCCTCATCGTCGAAGACGACCGGTCCATCGCCGAGAACCTCTACGAGTTCCTGGAATCCCGGGGGCACCAGTGCGACTACGCCGATTCCCTGGCGGCGGCGGGGCTCCTCCTGGCCGGCGGCAGCTTCGACTGCGCCGTCTTCGACCGCAGCCTGCCCGACGGCGACGCCCTCAGCCTGGCCCGGCGCCTGCGCGCCGAGGGCAGCAGCCTGCCGGTGCTGATGCTGACGGCCCGGGACACCCTGGAGGACAAGCTGGCCGGCTTCGACGCCGGGGCCGACGACTATCTGGTCAAGCCCTTCGCCCTGCAGGAGGTGGAAGTGCGCCTGACGGCCCTGGTGCGCCGGGCGGCGCCGCGCAAGGATGCGGGCGTGTGGCGCCAGGGGCTCCTGGAATACGACGCCACCTCCCAGGAACTGCGCCTGGCCGGCCAAGCCCTGCGCCTGCCGCCCAAGGCCCTGCGCCTGGCGGCCCTGCTGCTGCAGCAGCCGAACCGGGTCTTTTCCCGGCGGGAGCTGGAGATTGCCATCTGGGGCCACGAGCAGGAGGCCAGCGACAACCTGCGCAGCGTCCTGCACACCCTGCGCCGGGCCCTGGGGGAGGGGGCCGGGGTCGAAGTGGTGAACATTCACGGACTGGGGTACAAACTTGTCGCTCGCTAATCATTCCGCCGAGGAGCTGGCCGCCGACCGCCAGGCGCCCAGCATGCGCCTGCGCATCGCCCTGTGGGTGGCGGCCCTGGCCCTGGTCATCATCCTGGCCCAGTCGGTGGCCCTGCTCCTGATGTTCGACGAGATGGAGGAGGAGTTCATCGACAACCTCCTCACCACCCAGGTGGAACACAGCATCGAGCTGTGGCACACCTCGCCCGAGACGGCCTTCCCCAACACCCCGTCCATGACCCTGTACCGGCTCGAGCCCCACTCGCCGCCGGGCAGCGTGCCGGACAACCTGGCCCGGCTGCCCATCGGCAATCACGAGATGTTCGAGGGCGACAAGGAGTTCCACGTGGCGGTGCGGGAGGACGGCGGCGCCCGCTTCATCCTCAGCTACGACGTGGAGGAACACGAGGAGCGGCTCGATGCGGTGACGGCGGTGATCGTCACCGGCGCCCTGATCATCGGCGGCGTGGTGCTGGCCATGGTCTATGCCCTCTCCGGCCGCTTCACCCGGCGCCTGGAGTGGCTGGCCCGGCGGGTCCGGGGCGAGGTGCCGGAGGCGGGCAGCTACGCCCAGGCCGGCATGGAGCGGGAAGTGCTGGCCGTAGCCCAGGCCCTGGACGCCCTGGAGGCCCGCCAGGCGGAACTGCTGCAGCGGGAGCGGGAATTCACCGCCAACCTTTCCCACGAGCTGCGCACTCCCCTCACCGCCATCCGCACCGATGCGGAAATGCTCAGCGCCGCCGGCGGCCTGCCGGAGGCGGCCTACCGCCGCTCCCGGCGCATCGTGGACAGCGCGGACCGCATCACCCGTCTGGCCGAGAGCCTGCTCATGCTGGCCCGGGAGACCCGGCCCCAGCTGCAGGACGACCTGCGCCTGTCCCTGGAAATCCAGTCCCTGTGGGAGTCTCTGGGCAACCAGTACGCCAAGCCGGTGCAGCTGGCCCTGGAGGTGCCGGAACCGGCCCTGGTGCGGGCCGACCCGGCCCTGCTGCAGCTGGTGCTGCGCAATCTGCTGGAAAATGCCCTGCGCCACACCGAGTCGGGCACCATCACCTGCCGCCTGCGGGGCAGCGTGCTGGAAGTGGCGGACCAGGGGCCGGGCTTTGCCCCGGACGACCTGCCCCGGGTCTTCGACCGTTTCTACCGCCGCGGCCCCGGCGCCGGCCACGGCCTCGGCCTGGCCCTGGTGGCCCACGTCTGCCGCGCCTGCGGCTGGGTGCCGGCCGCCGCCAACGGCCTCGACGGCGGCGCCGTCCTCAGCGTGGATCTGGGGGCGTCCCTGCAGGGGCCGTCACCGGCTGCCGCTGCCTGAGTCCTCCTGCCGCCCGGGGGCCGCGCTGCCGCTCCCGGCGGGCAGCGGCGCCCCGGCGCCTCCGGCCGGAGGCCGTGCCGGACCTTTCCTCACACATTCCTCACACTTCCCTCACCAGTCCCTCACGGGGCGGCGCCTAAAGTTGCGGCCAATTTCCCTCATCAGGTTGCCGCTCCATGGCCGTATTCGCTCCCGCCCCCGCTCTGGTGGCCAATCCTTCCGGACTGATCCTGGCCGGACTGACCCTGGTCAACCTGCTCCTGGCCTTCGCCTTCTGGCTCTACCAGGGCTCGCGCCAGGGCCTGAGCCGCTGGCGGCACTGGCAGCCGGCGGTGGGCGGCACCACCCTGGCCCTGCTCGGCAGCGTCTATTTGAGCCTGGCGGGCAACCGCCTCTTCTGGGAAGCGGCCATGGCCGGCCGGGACGGCGGCCAGTGGTCCACCTGGGGCTTTGCCGCCGCCCTCTTCGTTTTCCTCAGCGCCATCCATTTCCTCCTGCTGGCGCCCCTGATGGGCCGCCGTACCGCCAAGCCGGTGCTGGCCCTGCTGCTGCTGGTGGTGGGCTGCGCCAGCTTCTACATGGAGAAGTACGGCATCTACCTCGATCCCTCCATGCTGCGCAACGTGCTCAAGACCGACGTCAAGGAAGCGGGGGAGTTGTTTACCTGGTCCCTGGTGCCTCACCTGGCCCTGGTGGTGGGCCTGCCCCTGTTGCTGCTGTCCCGGGTGCGCCTGCCGGAGGCCGGTCTCGGCCGTACCCTGGCTATCCGCGCCGGTTCCCTGCTGCTGGCCCTGGTCCTGGGCGGCGGGGCGGTGTTCCTGGTGTTCCAGGACTTCGCCTCCCTGATGCGCAACCACAAGGAAATCCGCTACCTCATCACCCCGGCCAACCTGGTCTATTCCCTGTCCCGGGTGGCCAAGGCCGAGGCGGCCCAGGGGCCGCGCCAGCCCATCGGCACCGATGCCGCCCTGGCGGCAGCCTGGAAGGGCCGTAGCAAGCCGGCCCTGTTCGTCATCGTCGTCGGCGAGACGGCCCGCGCCGCCAACTGGGGGCTCAACGGCTACGAGCGGCAGACCACGCCGGAACTGGCCCGGCTCGACGTCATCAATTTCCCCCAGGTCAGCAGCTGCGGCACCAACACCGAAGTCTCCGTGCCCTGCATCTTCGCCCCCGTGGGGCGCCGGGATTACGACGAGGAGAAGATCCGCGGCAGCGAATCCCTGCTGCACGTGCTGGACCGGGCCGGCTTCAAGGTGCTGTGGCGGGATAACCAGTCCGGCTGCAAGGGCGTCTGCGAAGGCCTGCCCAACGACAGCCTGACCAATGCCGCCATCCCCGGCCTGTGCGACGGCGAGCGCTGCCTCGATGAAGTGCTGCTGCACAACCTGGACAAGGTGCTGGCCGACGACAAGGGCAACCGGGTGCTGGTGCTGCACCAGCTGGGCAACCATGGTCCGGCCTATCACAAGCGCTATCCGGAGGCTTATCGCCGCTACGCGCCGACCTGCGATTCCAGCGACCTGCGCCAGTGCAGCCGGGAACAGATCGTCAATTCCTACGACAACGCCCTGCTGTATACGGACCACGTGCTGGCCAAGACCATCGACTTCCTCAAGTCCCAGGACAAGGATTACGACACGGGCCTGATGTACTTCTCCGACCACGGCGAGTCCCTGGGCGAGAACAATCTGTTCCTGCACGGCATGCCCTACAGCATCGCGCCCCAGGAACAGACCCGGGTGCCCATGGTGATGTGGCTGTCCCGTAACTTCGCCCAGGACTTCAAGGTCAATGTCTCCTGCCTCAAGGCCCGGGCGGCCCAGCCGGCCAGCCACGACAACATCTTCCATTCCGTGCTCGGCCTGCTCGACGTCAGCACCAGCATTTACGACGCCAAGCTGGACCTGGCCGCCGGCTGCCGGAGCTGACCATGGACAACGCCACCTCCTTGCCCCTGCCCCTGGCCGGCGTCCTGGAACGCCACGCCGGACGCCGCTGGTTATTGGCCCAGGCCCTGCTGCTGGCCCTGCTGGCGGTGCTGCTGTTGGCGGTATTCGAGAACACGGGCCTGGACCTGGCCCTGAGCCAGGCCCTGTTCGACCCGGCCCTGGGGGATTTTCCCATGCACCATCACTGGCTGTTCGAGCGGGTGCTGCACCACGGCATGAAGTACGCCTCCTACGCCCTGGTGTGCATCGCCCTGGTGCCCTGCTGGCTCGGCTGGAAGGGCGAGCTGGACTGGCTGCCCCGGCGCAATGCGCTGCTGGCGGCCCTGGGCATGGTGTTGATCCCCATCGGCGTTTCCCTGCTGAAGAGCCTGACCAACCGCCACTGTCCCTGGGACGTGCTGGAATTCGGCGGTTACGCGCCCTACCTGGGCCTGCTGGTGCCGGGGCCGACGGACATCAAGGCCGGCGCCTGTTTCCCCGCCGGCCACGCGGCGGCCGGCTTTCTCTGGCTGGTGTGGGGCGTGGCCCTGCGTCCGGCAGGCCGCACCTGGTCCCGCCTGGCCCTGGCCCTGGGGCTGGTCTTTGGCGCCGGCCTCGGCGTGGTGCGCCTGTTCCAGGGCGCCCACTTCCTTTCCCACGTGCTGTGGTCGGCCTGGTTCGCCTGGGCCCTCAGCCTGGCCCTGGCCGCCCTGCTGGGAGCCGACCTGAGGCTGCGTCCGGGCCGGGGTGGCCATGAGCGGGTGGCCTGAGGGGCAGCAAGGACGCCGGTTTCGGGCCTGGCATCGCCAGGCGGCAATGTCCATGCGCCTTCCCGGCCATGGTCCCATGAAAAACACAAAGGGCCGGAAACGGCCCTTTGTCGTTGTGGCGGCAGCCGCCGGCGCTGGTCAGGGCCTCACGGCCACAGCACCAGGGCCCAGACGGCGGCGGCGGTGGCCAGGGCGATAAGGACGGCGGCGCTGCCCAGGTCCTTGGCCCGTTTGGAAAGGTCGTGGCGTTCCGGCGAGACCCGGTCCACCACCGCTTCCACGGCGGAGTTGATCAGTTCCACCAGCAGCACCATGAGGATGCTGGCCACCAGGGCCGCCTTTTCCAGGCCGCTCTTGCCCAGCCACAGGCCCAGGGGAATGGCCACCAGGGCCAGCAGCACTTCCTCGCGGAAGGCCGCCTCGTGCTGCCAGGCCGCCTTGAAGCCGTCCCGGGAATAGCCCATGGCGTTCCACAGCCGCTCCAGGCCGGTCTTGCCCTTGAAAGGAGAGGTGCTCACGGCCTTCTCCTCAGCGGCTCAGGAGGGGCTTGAGGAAGCGGCCGGTGTGGCTCTCGCCCACCTTGACCACGGCTTCCGGCGCCCCGGCGGCGATGATGCGGCCGCCGCCGCCGCCGCCCTCGGGACCCAGGTCCACCAGCCAGTCGGCGGTCTTGATCACGTCCAGGTTGTGCTCGATGACCACCACGGTGTTGCCGTGGTCGGCCAGGCGATGCAGCACCTTGAGCAGCATCTCGATGTCGGCGAAGTGCAGGCCCGTGGTGGGCTCGTCCAGGATGTAGAGGGTGCGGCCGGTGTCCCGCTTGGACAGTTCCAGGGCCAGCTTGACCCGCTGGGCCTCGCCGCCGGAGAGGGTGGTGGCGCTCTGGCCCAGGGTGATGTAGGAGAGGCCCACATCCACCAGGGTCTGCAGCTTGCGGGCCACCACCGGCACCGGGTCGAAGAATTCCCGGGCCTGCTCCACGGTCATCTGCAGCACGTCGTAGATGGACTTGCCCTTGTAGTGCACTTCCAGGGTTTCCCGGTTGTAGCGCTTGCCGTGGCAGACATCGCAGGGCACGTAGATGTCCGGCAGGAAGTGCATTTCCACCTTGATCACGCCGTCGCCCTGGCAGGCCTCGCAGCGGCCGCCCTTGACGTTGAAGGAGAAGCGGCCCGGGCCGTAGCCCCGGGAGCGGGCTTCCGGCACCCCGGCGAACAGCTCCCGGATGGGGGTGAGCAGGCCCGTGTAGGTGGCCGGGTTGGAACGGGGGGTACGGCCGATGGGGCTCTGGTCCACGTTGATCACCTTGTCGAAGTGATCCAGGCCGATGATTTCCTCGTGTTCCGCCGGTTCCGCCGTGGAGCCGTAGAGGTGCTTGGCGGCGGCGGTGTACAGGGTGTCGTTGATGAGGGTGGACTTGCCCGAGCCGGAAACGCCGGTGATGCAGGTCATCAGGCCCACTGGCAGTTCCAGGGAAACGTCCTTCAGGTTGTTGCCCTTGGCGCCGAGGACCTGGAGCTTCTTCTCCGGGTCGGCCTGGCGGCGCTTCTTCGGCACCTCGATTTTCTTGCGCCCGGAGAGGTAGTCGCCGGTCATGGAGGCCGGGTTGTCGGTGACCTGCTGGGGCGTGCCCTCGGCGACGATGGCGCCGCCGTGTACCCCGGCGCCGGGGCCGATGTCCACCACGTAGTCGGCAGTGCGGATGGCGTCCTCGTCGTGCTCCACCACGATCACCGTGTTGCCGATGTCCCGCAGCTGGCGCAGGGTCTGCAGCAGACGGTCGTTGTCGCGCTGGTGCAGGCCGATGGAAGGCTCGTCCAGCACATACATGACGCCGGTGAGGCCGGAGCCGATCTGGCTGGCCAGGCGGATGCGCTGGGCTTCGCCGCCGGAAAGGGTCTCGGCGGAGCGGTCCAGGGAAAGGTAGTCCAGGCCCACGTTGATGAGGAACTGCAGGCGGGAGGTGATTTCCTTGAGGATCTTCTCCGCCACCTGGGCCTTGTGGCCGGTGAGCTGGATGGTCTCGAAGTAGTCCCGGGCCTCGGCCAGGGGCAGATGGCTGATCTCGTGCAGGGTCTTGCTGCCGACCTTGACGTGGCGCGCCTCCTGGCGCAGGCGGGTGCCTTCGCAGGTGGGGCAGGTGGTGTTGCTGATGTACTTGGCCAGTTCCTCGCGCACCGCCAGGGAATCGGTCTCCTTGTAGCGCCGCTCCAGGTTGGGAATGATGCCCTCGAAGGCATGTTCCTTGAGCACCAGCTTGCCCCGCTCGTTCATGTACTGGAAGGGCACCAGGTCCTTGTCGCTGCCGTAGAGCAGCACCTGCTTCACTTCGTCGGTCAGCTCGCTGAAGGGTGTGTCCACGCTGAAGCCGTAGTACTCGGCGAGGGAGCCGACCATCTGGAAATAGAACTGGTTGCGCTTGTCCCAGCCCCGGATGGCACCGGCCGCCAGGGACAGGTCCGGATGGGCCACCACCCGCTTCGGGTCGAAGAACTGGATCACCCCCAGGCCGTCGCACTTGGGGCAGGCACCCATGGGGTTGTTGAAGGAGAACAGGCGCGGCTCCAGCTCCTGCAGGGCATAGGAGCAGATGGGGCAGGCGAACTTGGCGGAGAAGAGGTGCTCCTGGTTGCTCTCCATCTCCAGGGCGATGGCCCGGCCATCGGCGTGGCGCAGGGCGGTCTCGAAGGACTCGGCCAGGCGCTGGCGCATGTCTTCCCGCACCTTGAGGCGGTCCACCACCACGTCGATGTTGTGCTTCTGGCTCTTGGCCAGCTTGGGCAGGTTGTCGATCTCGTAGATGGTGCCGTCCACCCGCAGGCGGACGAAGCCCTGGGCCCGCAGCTCGGTGAACAGATCCAGCTGCTCGCCCTTGCGGTTGGCCACCACCGGCGCCAGGATCATCAGCTTGGTCTCTTCCGGCAGGGCCAGCACGTGGTCCACCATCTGGGACACGGTCTGGGCCTCCAGGGGCTCACCGTGTTCCGGGCAATAGGGGGTGCCGGCGCGGGCGTAGAGCAGACGCAGGTAATCGTGGATTTCGGTGACCGTGCCCACGGTGGAACGGGGGTTGTGGCTGGTGGCCTTCTGCTCGATGGAAATGGCCGGGGACAGGCCCTCGATCAGGTCCACATCCGGCTTTTCCATCAGCTGCAGGAACTGGCGGGCGTAGGCCGAGAGGGATTCCACATAGCGGCGCTGGCCCTCGGCGTAGAGGGTGTCGAAGGCGAGGGAGGACTTGCCTGAGCCGGAAAGTCCGGTGATCACGATCAGCTTGTCGCGGGGCAGGTCCAGACTGATGTTTTTCAGGTTATGGGTCCGTGCGCCGCGGATTTTTATTTCGTCCATGGGGTGTTCTGAGCTCGGTTGGGGCCAACCGGTAACTATACCCGGTGTCAGGCGGCCAGGGGAAAGGGAGTTGCAGCAGGAATTGCTGTGGCGGCCGCCGCGGCGGCGGAGAACCGGGGCAGGGCGTCGCTTTGCCTGGCGGGGCCAGCTGGCTGGTGTTGTATTGCCCTGCGGTCTCGGATAAACTTCGCGGCCCCGGATGTGCAATCCGGATGGTTTTTTGCCGGTGTAGCTCAGTTGGTAGAGCAGCGCATTCGTAATGCGAAGGTCGTAGGTTCGACTCCTATCTCCGGCACCAATTCCAGGAAAAAGGGCAGCTCTCCGGAGCTGCCCTTTTTTTTGTTTCCGTCTGCCCTGGCGACTCGGGGCGGGTCGGCATTTCCATACGCTACCGTCTGGAAATGCTATAGAATCCGTCGGTCATTATTTTGAGGACGAGGAGAACACAATATGGAACTCAAAGAGAGCGTATTCGTTGTTACCGGCGGTGGTTCCGGCCTGGGTGCCGCGACGGCCCGCATGATCGTGGCCGGCGGCGGCAAGGTGGTCCTGGCCGACGTGAACAAGGCAGCCGGCGAGGCCCTGGCGGCGGAACTGGGCGCCAATGCCCGCTTCGCCGAAACCGACGTGACCAATGAAGCCAGCGCCAAGGCGGCCGTCGAACTGGCCGTCTCCACCTTCGGCAAGCTCAATGGCCTGGTGAACTGCGCCGGCGTGGCGCCGGCGGAGAAGGTGCTGGGCAAGGAAGGTCCCCATCGCCTGGAGAGCTTTGCCAAGGTCATCAACATCAACCTGGTGGGCTCCTTCAACATGATCCGCCTGGCCACCGAAGTCATGGCCAAGGGCGAACCCAATGCTCAGGGCGAGCGCGGCGTCATCGTCAGTACCGCCTCCGTGGCCGCCTTCGACGGCCAGCTGGGCCAGGCTGCCTATGCCGCCTCCAAGGGCGGCGTCGTGGCCATGACCCTGCCCATCGCCCGGGAACTGGCCCGCAGCGGCATCCGCGTCATGACCATCGCCCCGGGCATCATGGAAACCCCCATGCTCATGGGCATGCCCCAGGAAGTGCAGGACTCCCTGGGCAAGATGGTGCCGTTCCCCTCCCGCATGGGCAAACCGGCCGAATACGCTGCCCTGGTGCGCCACATCGTGGAGAACTCCTACCTCAATGGCGAAGTGATCCGTCTGGACGGCGCCATTCGCATGGCGGCGAAATAACTTATACTGCGGGCCTGTCAGTCCCACCCAAAGGCGCGGGCAATGCTCGCGCCTTTCTTATTTGCGAGCCATGAGCAAAGGCGCCTGTTACCACTGTGGTCAGCCCGTTCCGGATGACGTCGATCTGACGGTCCGGGTCTCCGAATCTCCCCGTGCCATGTGTTGTATCGGTTGCCAGGCGGTGGCCCAGGCCATCGTGGACAACGGCCTGGACGACTACTACCGCAACCGGGATGCCCTGCCCGAATCGAAGCGGGAAGCCCTGCCCGAGGTGCTGGACAACCTGCGCCTCTTTGACCACGCCGATTTCCAGAAAAGTTTCGTGCGCGCCCTGGGCGAGAACGAGCGGGAAGCCTCCCTGATCCTGGAAGGCATTACCTGCGCCGCCTGCATCTGGCTCAACGAACAGCACATCTCCCATCTGCCCGGGGTTGCCGGGGTGGATATCAACTACACCACGCGCCGCGCCCGGGTGCGCTGGGACGAGAGCAAGATCAAGCTTTCCGACATCCTGGCGGCCATCTCGGCCATCGGCTACCGGGCCTACCCCTATGATCCGGCCCGGACCGAGGAGTTGGCCCGCAAGGAACGCCGGGACGCCCTGTGGCGCGTCTGGGTGGCCGGTTTCGGCATGATGCAGGTGATGATGTACGCCATCCCCGTCTATATGGCGGAAGGGGACATGACGGCGGACATCGAATCCCTGATGCGCTGGGCCAGCCTGCTGCTGACCCTGCCGGTGGTCTTCTATTCGGCAGCCCCCTTCTTCCGCAATGCCTGGCGCGACCTCAAGTTCCGCCGGGTCGGCATGGACGTGCCGGTGGCCCTGGGCGTCGGTTCGGCCTTCGCCGCCAGCATCTGGGCCACTTTCGTTGCCGACGGCGAGGTCTATTTCGACTCGGTGACCATGTTCGTGTTTTTCCTGCTGGGCGGGCGCTTCCTGGAAATGAATGCGCGCCAGCGTGCCGTCGGCGTCACCGAAGCCCTGGCCAAGCTGCTGCCGGCTTTTGCCGAGCGCCTCGTCGCCTATCCCCAGGACCGCACGCCGGGCAAGGTGGTGGTGGCCGACCTGCAGGCGGGGGATGTCGTCCTGGTGCGTCCCGGCGGCACCATTCCCTCCGACGGGCGGGTGCTGGAAGGGACGAGTTCGGTCAATGAATCGCTCCTCACCGGCGAGAGCCTGCCGGTGTCCAAGCGGGTCGGAGATACAGTCACCGGCGGCGCCATCAATGTGGAAAGCCCCCTGGTGGTACGGGTCGAACAGGTAGGGGAGGGCACCCGGCTCTCCGCCATCGTGCGCCTCATGGAACGGGCGGCCATGGAAAAACCGCGGATCGTCGAGATGGCTGATCGCATCGCCAGCCGTTTTGTCGCCGCCCTGCTGCTGGTGGCGGCGGCCGTCGCCCTGGCCTGGTGGTTCATCGATCCGGCCCGGGCCCTGTGGATCACCGTTTCCGTGCTGGTGGTGACCTGCCCCTGCGCCCTGTCCCTGGCCACCCCGATCGCCCTAACGGTGGCCAGCGGTGTGCTGGCCCGGGAAGGGCTGCTGGTGACCCGGGGTCACGCCATCGAAACCCTGGCCCGCTCCACCCATGTCGTCTTCGACAAGACCGGTACCCTGACCTCGGGCCGCATGCGCCTGCTGGAGGTCCTGCCGCTCGGGACTGTCGGCGCCGAGGACGGTTTGCGGCTGGCGGGGGCGCTGGAAGGGGCTTCCGAGCATCCCATCGCCCAGGTATTCCGCAGCGAGGCGGCGCAGCTGGCCGCCTGGCCCCATGGTACCGAAGTCGTCACCAGTATTCCGGGGAGCGGCATTTCCGGGGTGCTGGGTGGTGTCGAATACCGTATCGGCCGTCCCGACTTCGTCGCCGAGCTGGTGGGGGCTGCCCTGCCTGACTCTGCCCGGGGCTTTGCCGCCCGGGGCGATACGGTGATTGCCCTGGGGGCGGCGAGCGGCTGGATTGCCCTGTTCGCCCTGGGGGACGAGATCCGGGCCGAGGCGCCGGCCCTGGTGGCCGATCTGCTGGCCTCGGGGCGCCAGGTGGTGCTGCTTTCCGGCGATGCCCCGGAGGCGGCGGCCCGGGTGGCCGCCCTGCTCGGCATCCAGGACGTCCATGGTGGTGTCTCGCCCCAAGGCAAGCACGATTTTGTCTCCCGCCTGCAGGAGACCGGCGCCGTGGTGGCCATGGTGGGGGATGGGGTTAACGACGCCCCGGTCCTGGCCCAGGCCCAGGTGTCCGTGGCCATGGGCGGCGGCGCCCAGCTGGCGCGGACCCAGGCCGACCTGATCCTGCTGTCGGAGAACCTGGATCATCTGCGGCGCGGCATTGCCCTTTCCGGCAAGGCGCTACGCATCATCCGGCAGAACCTGGTATGGTCCTTTGCCTATAATTTCATCGCCCTGCCCCTGGCCATGTTCGGTTTCATCACGCCCTGGATGGCCGGCATCGGCATGTCCGGCAGTTCCCTGCTGGTGGTGCTCAATTCCCTGCGGCTGCAACGCCCCCTTTAGCGGAGTTTCGTCCATGGAAAGCCTGTATCTGCTGATTCCTCTCTCGGTCGTTCTGGTCTTCGCCATTGGCGTCGCCTTCTGGTGGTCGGTGCGCAACGGCCAGTTCGACGATCTGGAGGGCCCTGCCTACCGCATCCTGATGGACGACGAACTGCCCGGGAAGCGGGACGGGGCGGCGACTGCCAAGGGGGCGGAGGAGGGCGCAGGGGAGAAATAACCCTGGTTTGATCTGGGTCAACAATCCCAAACGGGGCATCAGAGAGAATCCTTCTCGTTTTGGAAGTCCCTCATTTTGTTGGGGGCTTCGCCAAGTTTGTTTCTCTGTTGGGGTTGGGGTGCGTTTGTAACGCACCCTTTTTTTTGCCCATTTTTTTGATGTGGTCCGCCGCCTTTTTGACTTTGTGCGAGACGGCTTGATCTATGTCAAAAGGCGCGGGGCTCCGCTACAATAGCATCCCTGCGATGCTGCCCAAGGGTTCATAGGGAGGTGGCATGAAGATTATCTTTTCCTAGTCGAGAGGTGGGTCCATGTCGGAAACGCAATCCACATACAACTATAAGGTAGTACGGCAATTTGCCATCATGACCGTAGTCTGGGGCATTGTTGGCATGCTTGTCGGTGTCATCATTGCCGCCCAGCTGGTCTGGCCGGAGCTCAATTTGGGGCCCTGGTTGACCTATGGTCGTCTTCGTCCGCTGCATACCAATGCAGTGATTTTCGCTTTTGGCGGTTGTGCGCTGTTTGCAACCTCCTACTGGGTGGCGCAGCGTACCTGCCACACTCGTCTGTTCTCCGACGGACTGGCCGCCTTTACGTTCTGGGGCTGGCAGATCGTCATCCTGCTGGCTGCTGTTAGCCTGCCCCTGGGTATCACCACCGGCAAGGAATATGCCGAACTGGAATGGCCGATCGATATCCTGATCACCCTGGTGTGGGTTGCCTACGCCCTGGTGTTCTTCGGTACCCTGATCAAGCGTAAGGTTAGCCACATCTACGTTGCCAACTGGTTCTACGGCGGCATGATCCTGGCTGTGGCTCTGCTGCACCTGGTGAACAGCGCCGAAATCCCGGTCTCCATGCTGAAGTCCTACTCCGCCTACGCCGGCGTGCAGGATGCCATGGTGCAGTGGTGGTACGGCCACAATGCGGTGGGTTTCTTCCTGACCGCCGGCTTCCTGGGCATGATGTACTACTTCGTGCCGAAGCAGGCTGAGCGTCCGGTTTACTCCTATCGCCTGTCCGTGGTGCACTTCTGGGCCCTGATCTTCACCTACATGTGGGCAGGTCCTCACCATCTGCACTACACTGCCCTGCCCGACTGGACCCAGTCCATCGGCATGCTGTTCTCCCTGATTCTGCTGGCTCCCTCCTGGGGCGGTATGATCAACGGCATCATGACCCTGTCCGGCGCCTGGCATAAGCTGCGTGACGATCCCATCCTGAAGTTCCTGATCACTTCCCTGTCTTTCTACGGTATGTCGACCTTCGAAGGTCCGATGATGTCCGTGAAGTCCGTGAATGCCCTGTCCCACTACACTGACTGGACCGTTGGTCACGTGCATGCTGGTGCTCTGGGCTGGGTGGCGATGGTTTCCGTTGGCTCCCTGTACTACCTGATCCCCCGCCTGTTCGGCGCCAAGCAGATGTACAGCGTCAAGCTGGTCACCGTGCACTTCTGGATCGCTACCATCGGCGTCGTGCTGTACATCGCCTCCATGTGGATCGCCGGTGTGATGCAAGGCCTGATGTGGCGCGCCTTCAACCCTGATGGCACCCTGACCTACAGCTTCGTCGAAGCGGTGAAGGGCTCCTACCCGTTCTGGACCATCCGTCTGGTTGGTGGTGTTCTGTTCCTGGGCGGTATGCTGATCATGTTCTACAACGTGCTGAAGACCATCGGTCAGAGCCAAGGCGCCGACGAGCGCATCATGGCCCCTGCCGCTCATCACGCTTAATCAGGGAGAACGCTACAAATGCTTACGCATGAACAAATCGAAAAGAACGCTGGTTGGCTGATCGTTCTGACCGTCATCGTGATCAGTTTCGGTGGCGCTCTGGAAATCGTTCCGCTCTTCTTCCAGAAGTCCACGACCCAGGCGGTTGAAGGCGTCAAGCCTTACGATCCCGTCCGCCTGGCTGGCCGCGATGTGTATATCCGGGAAGGCTGCTACAACTGCCACTCCCAGATGGTCCGTCCGTTCCGGGCCGAGACCGAGCGCTATGGTCACTACTCTGTTGCTGGTGAGTTCGTTTATGACCACCCGTTCCAGTGGGGTTCCAAGCGTACCGGTCCCGATCTGGCCCGTGTTGGCGAGCGTTACTCCAACGAGTGGCACGTTGCTCACCTGAACAATCCTCGCGATGTCGTTCCTGAGTCCAACATGCCGGCTTACCCCTTCCTGGCCAAGAGCAAGGCCAAGGACAGCGTGGGTGCCGACATCGAGGCCAAGATGCGGGCTCTGCGCAAGGTTGGTGTTCCTTACACCGACGCGGAGATTGCCGGTGCCAAGGCCGAGATTGGCGACAAGACCGAGCTCGACGTTCTGATCGCCTACCTCCAAGGCATGGGCACTGCCCTGAAGAACACCAAGTAAGGTATGGACATCAACGATCTGCGTTCCATCGTGACGGTGCTGGCATTTATGTCGTTCGTCGGCATCGTCTGGTGGGCTTATGGCAAGGGGGCCCGCAAGGGCTTTGACGAAGCGGCCAACTTGCCCTTCGCAGATGACGATGCGGAAGTGATCACCGATCTCTCCCGCAAAGAAGAGAGGAAAACATCATGAGCGATTTCGTTAGCGAGTTTTGGAACTTGTACGTCGTCGTAATCTCGCTGGTGTCTATCATCGGCTGCGGCATTTTCTTGAAATTTCAGAGCGTCCACAAGGGCTCCACGGATACCACCGGGCACGTGTGGGACGAGACTCTGGCTGAGTACAACAACCCTCTGCCTGCCTGGTGGAAGTGGATGTTCTACATCACCATCGTCTTCGCTCTGGTGTATCTAGCCCTGTATCCCGGCCTGGGCAAGTTCCAGGGCGTGCTGGGTTGGTCTTCCGTTGGCCAGTACAAGGCTGAAGTGAAGAAGGCTGACGACACCTACGGTCCCATCTACGACAAGTACCTGAAGATGGATCTGAAGGCTGTTGCTGCCGACAAGGAAGCCAACGAAATGGGCAAGCGCCTGTTCCTGACCTACTGCTCCCAGTGTCATGGTTCTGATGCCCGCGGTTCCAAGGGCTTCCCGAACCTGGCCGATGCCGACTGGCAGTGGGGCGGTGAGGCCGATACCGTCAAGACCACCATCCTGGAAGGTCGTAACGGTGTGATGCCTCCTCACGCTCAACTGGGCGACGAGACCATCAAGAACCTGGCCAACTTCGTCCGCTCCCTGTCCGGTCTGCCGCACGATGCCGTGCTGGCCGCCAAGGGCAAGGAAGCCTTCGGTACCGTCGGTTGCACCGGCTGCCACGGTCCGGAAGCTACCGGCACCCCGGCTCTGGGCGCCCCCAATCTGACCGACAAGGTCTGGCTGTACGGCTCCTCCGAGGCCACCATCACCGAGACCATCAAGAACGGCCGCAACAACCGCATGCCGGCTTGGAAGGACTTCCTGGGTGAAGGCAAGGTGCACATCCTGGCTGCCTACGTGCTGAGCCTGTCCGGCGCCGAGAAGAAGTAATGCTGTAGTCAAAAGGAAGCGCGGTGCAGAGATTCTGTGCCGCGCTTTTTTTTCACCGTGCATGAGCTGTGACCTGTATCAAAATCGCAGTGCGGGCATGACCCGGTACTGCGATTCTGATAAACGTTAAGAGCAAGCAATGAGCCAGATCGAGAACGGCAATTCAGCTGTACCGGAAGCGAACGGGTCTCTCTACGAAAAGCACAAGAAGATCTACGTGCGGGCCGCCTCCGGCCTTTTCAACAATTGGCGTTGGGGGATGGTGTTCCTCACCCAGGCCCTGTTCTACGGGCTCTGCTGGGTCGACTGGAATGGCCGCCAGGCAGTCCTGTTCCATCTGGTCGAGCGCAAGTTCTATATTTTCGGCATGGTGTTCTGGCCCCAGGATGTCTTTTACCTGGCGCTGCTGCTGATCATTTCCGCCTATGCCCTGTTCCTGTTTACTGCGGTGGCCGGGCGGCTCTTTTGCGGCTATGCCTGCCCCCAGACCGTCTACACCGAACTATTTCTCTGGATAGAAGCCAAGGTCGAAGGTGACCGGCCCGCCCGCATAAAGCTGGACAAGGGGCCGCTGGACGGGCGCAAACTGCGCCTGAAAACCACCAAGCATGCCCTGTGGCTGATCCTTTCGCTGTGGACCGGTTTTACCCTGGTGGGCTATTTCACCCCCGTCAAGGAACTGGTGGCCTCCATTCCTTCCTTCGGCTTCGGCCCCTGGGAAATCTTCTGGATCCTGTTCTACGCCGGTTTCACCTACATGCAGGCCGGCTTCCTGCGGGAGCAGGTGTGCAAGTACATGTGCCCCTATGCCCGTTTCCAGGGGGTCATGTTCGATCCGGATACCCTGATCATCACCTATGACCCGGAACGGGGTGAGCCGCGGGGCGCGCGCAAGAAAGGGATTGACCCCCGTAGCGAGGGCAAGGGCGACTGCGTCGATTGTGGCATCTGCGTTCAGGTCTGTCCGACCGGTATCGATATCCGTAACGGACTGCAGTACGAGTGCATCGGCTGTTCCGCCTGTATTGACGCCTGCGACGAGGTGATGGACAAGATGTCCTATCCGCGGGGCCTGATCCGTTACTCCACGGAGAATGCCCTGGCCAAGCACTATACGCCCAAGGAAATGGTGGCCCATGTGATGCGGCCCCGGGTGCTGCTCTATTCCGCCATTCTCGGCATGATCATCCTGGCGACAGCCTGGGGGCTCGGTACCCGCATTCCGCTCAAGGTGGACGTCATCCGCGACCGCGCGACCCTGGCCCGCGAAGCCGATGACGGGCGCATCGAGAACATCTACACTCTGCGCATCATGAACACCGAAGAAGCGCCGCGGCGCTATGCCCTCAGCGTCAGCGGGCTGCCGGGGGCCGAGATCATCGGTGAGCGCATCGTCGAGGTGCCTGCCGCCACCACCGAGTCGGTCCTGGTGTCCGTGCGTGTGCCGCCCGAGTCCGGTACCAAGGGTGCCAACCATATTTTCTTTGAAATCCAGGCCCAGAATCACGACAAGGTGCGCGTCAGTGAAAAGGCCAGTTTCATGCTTCCCTGATTTTTCAAGCGAGCCCCTATGAGAACTGCTGCACAACCCTGGTACCGCGAGCCCTGGCCCTGGATCCTGGCTGCCGGCCCTGTTGCTGTCATCCTGGCAGGCATCGTCACCGTCTGGCTTGCCATCAAGAGCAACGATGGCCTGGTGGCGGACGATTACTACAAGCAGGGCCTGGAGGTGAACCAGGTCATTCAGCGGGATCGCAGGGCCGAGGAATTGGGGCTCCAGGCGGAAGTCTTCGCCGGTAACAACGGCAGCTTCCGCGTCCTGCTCACGAGCACCCAGGGTGCGGCCCTGCCGGAGAAAGTGCGCCTGAAACTGGCTCACCCGGCCAAGGCCGGATTCGATCAGGAAATTACCCTGGCATCCGATGGTCAGGGCGCCTATAGTGGCAAATTAAATAATCCCATCGTCGGCAATCGCTGGCTGGTGCGTCTTGAGGACGAATCCGGCAACTGGCGTCTGTCCGCCGAGTGGGCAATGGAAAAGCAAGAGTCGCTGTCTATGAAAGTGACCGCACCGGTTTCTTCTTCTAATCGTTAATAACGGGAGGTAACACCATGGCTTGGAAGGAATTGTTTTCCACTGATATCGGTCTGCTGAGTCTCTTCACCATCGGCTTTGTGGTGGTGATGGGCGCCTACTTCGGCGTCTATTTCAGCAAGAAAATGAACGAGAAGCCCGGTCAGAAGTAATCCGGTCTCCGTCAAAGCAAAAGGCCTGGAATTTCCAGGCCTTTTTCATTTGCGGCAACTGATCCGGGATCAGCGATACACCAGCACCGGCACCTTGGAGTGGGTCAGGACCTTGTTGGTCTCGCTGCCCAGTAACAGGCCGGTGATGCCCTTGCGGCCATGGGAAGCCATGAAGATGAGGTCGCAGGCGGACTTTTCGGCCGTCTCGATGATGGCCTCATAGGGAATGTCGCTGGTGACGGCGACCGTGGTGCAGGGTACGGCATTGGCCTGGCAGAGTTGCTCCACCTGACCCAGGAATTCGTTGGCCTGGTTGTCGGCCAGTTCGGCAAATTTCTCCGGCGTGGTCGGATCGATCAGAGCACCTTCACCGTAGTAGGTGACGGGATACTCGGGCTTGGCGTAGAAGGCGGTAATGCGGGCGCCGCATTCCTTGGCGAAGGAGACCGCCTTCTTGGCCGTCTCGCGGGAGAGTTCGGAACCGTCGGTAGGGAGTAGGATGTGCTTGAACATGTGAGGGGCTCCTCTATGGGAAAAAATCTCTAGGCCCCATCCTAAGTCAGTTTTGACGGAAGTCAAAACCCTAGCCACTCTTGGGGCGAGAATGGCATAAACGCAAGGAGTGTATCGATGTCGCTGCAGGGCAAGATTCAGGTCAGCATGCATGGTGCGGCCGGTGAGGTCACCGGGTCGTGCACCCTGGTGGAAATGGAAGGGCTGCGCTTCCTGGTGGATTGCGGCATGTTCCAGGGGGGCGGCGATGCCTACGGCAAGAACCAGCGCGCGCTGGCTTTTGACGTGCGCCATCTGGACTTCGTCCTGCTGACCCACGCCCATATCGACCATTCCGGACTGCTGCCGCGCCTGGCCATGCTGGGCTATCGCGGCCCCATCTACGCCACCGCCGCCACGACCGACCTGCTGCAGGTGCTGCTGCTCGATTCGGCCCATATCCAGGAGAAGGAGTCGGAGTGGCAGTTGCGTCGCAGCCACCGCTCCGGCCGCGGCGGGCGCGGTCTGCAGCCGCCGCTCTATACGGTGACCCAGGCCCAGGAGTGCCTGAAGCTGCTGCGTGCCGTCGATTACGACACCCCCCTGCATCCGGCATCCGGTGTCAGCGTGCGTTTCCGGGATGCGGGTCACATTTTGGGGTCGGCCATTCTGGAGGTGCAGATCGACACGGCCGACGGTCCGCGCAAGCTGGTGTTCTCGGGCGACCTGGGGCAGCCGGGGCGCCCCGTGCTGCGGGACCCCGAGTTCATCGCCGAGGCCGACCTGCTCTGCATCGAATCGACCTACGGCAACCGGGTGCACCGGCCCCTGGAGGATACCGAGGCGGAGTTGATCCGGGCCTTTGAGCACACGTTCGGCGAGAAGCGCGGCAACATCATCATCCCCGCCTTCGCCGTGGGGCGGACCCAGGAAATCCTCTATGTCCTTGGCGGTCTGGTGCGGCAGGGGCGGCTGCCCCACCTGAAGATTTACGTGGATTCCCCCATGGCCGATGCGGCCACCCGCATCACCCTCAAGTACCGCCATCTGTGGGACGACGAAACCCGGGACCTGATGGCCTGGCAGGAAGCCAATCCCCAGGCGGTGCGGGTGCATTTCACCGCCGACGTGGAAGAGTCCATGGCCCTCAACGACATCCGGGAAGGCGCCGTGATCATCTCCGCCAGCGGCATGTGCGATGCGGGACGCATCAAGCACCACCTGGCCTACAACCTGCCCCGTCCCGAGAGCACGGTGCTGATTACCGGCTTCCAGGCGGCTGGCACCCTGGGGCGTCGATTGGTGGATGGGGCCCGGACCGTGCGCCTGTTCGGCCAGATCGTGCCGGTGCGGGCGGACGTGCATACCATCGGCGGCCTCTCCGCCCATGCGGACCAGCAGGCGCTGCTGGACTGGGTCGGGCACTTTTCCCGGGCGCCGGGCCTGGTGCGGGTCGTCCATGGCGAGCCGGAGGCCGCCCAGGCCCTGCGCGATGCCATCGAACAGCGCTACGGCTGGGCCAATGTGGCCGTAGCCCGTTGCAACGACCCTGTCATAGTTTGATATAAAATTCCTCTTCCAGCGTCAGTCCTAAAAAGGCAGAAAACCATGGCGGCCAACCCCAATTCAGCTTCCTCCTCCAAGCACCACAAGAGCATCAACCTCTCGGGAGCCAGTCCCCTGGAAGACATGGGGGAGAAACTGGAGAAGCAGGTCGATCCTTTTGGCATCACCACCTCCATGCTCAATGCCCAGGCCGCCTGGCTGATGCATCCCCAGGAGCTGAGCCGCGTCATGACGGGTCTTTCCGGCGACCTGCTGGCCCTCCAGGCCCACGTCATGCGCCGGGCCCTGGGCCTGCCTTCCGAGGATGTGGTGCGCCCCCACGAGGATGACAGCCGTTTTTCAGATCCGGTATGGGAGCAGTCCCCGACCTGGGACATCATGAAGGAGTGGTATCTGGCCATGACCCACCGGCTGGAGGACATGTACTTCGAGACCCCCGGACTGTCGGACAAGGAGCGCCGCCGCGCCGCCTTCTGGCTGCGCAAGTGGCTCAATGCCGTGGCGCCCACCAATTTCTTCTGGACCAACCCGGTGGCCCTGCGCAAGTTCGTCGAGAGCAAGGGAGAGTCCCTGGCCCGGGGCATGGAGAACTATCTCAAGGACAGCCAGTCCGGCACCGTGCGCATGGTGGACGAGGATGCCTTCAAGGTCGGCGTCGATCTGGCGACCACGCCCGGCCAGGTGGTGTTCCGCAACCGCCTGGTGGAACTGATCCAGTACACCCCGACCACGGCCCAGGTCTACAAACAGCCCATCGTCATCGTCACGCCCTGGATCAACAAGTTCTACATTCTGGACCTGACCGCCAAGAAGAGCCTGGTGCGCTATCTGGTGGAGAAGGGCTTCACGGTTTTCATCACCAGCTGGAAAAATCCGACCGAGGACATGTCCCAGGTCACCTACGAAGACTATGTGACTGAGGGCGTGCATGAGGTCATGGAAGCCGCCCGCACCATCTGCAAGGTGCCTCAGGTCAATGCGGTGGGCTACTGCATCGGCGGCACCACCCTGACGGCTTACATGGCCTGGGCCAACCGCAAGTTCGGCAGTGCCGACAAGGTGCCGGTGTCCTCCTGGACCCTGTTCACCACCCTGACGGATTTCTCCCGTCCCGGCGACATCGAGGTCTTCGTGGATCCGGCCAGCGTCAAGTGGATCGAGGATTCCATGGCCAAGAAGGGCTACCTCGACGGCAAGGAAATGATGTCCTCCTTCCGCATGCTGCGTTCCAACAGCCTGATCTGGCACTACTACGTGCACAGCTACCTCTACGGCGAGCCCCTGGCGCCTTTCGACGTGCTGTTCTGGAACGTGGACAGCACCCGCATGCCTTACGCCATGCATTCCTACTACCTGCGGGAGATGTACCTCAACAATAATCTGGTGAAGAAGGATGCCCTTACCATCGGCGGTGAGGCCATCGACCTGGAACGCATCACCCAGCCTCTCTATGCAGTGACGGCGGAGGACGACCATATCGCCCCCTGGCGCCAGTGCTATCGCATCCGCAAGTACGTCAGTGCGCCGACCCGGTTCGTGCTGTCCACTTCCGGCCACATCCTCGGTATCGTCAATCCGCCGGTGAATCCGCCCAAGCGCAGCTACTGGGTGGGCGAGCCGGAGCGGGGCGAGAATATCGAGCGTTGGGAAGCGGCGGCCGAGAAGCGTCCTGGCAGCTGGTGGGAGGACTGGGTGCAGTGGCTGGTGCCCAAGAGTGGCGCCCTGGTGGCCCCGCCCAAGCCCCACAAGGATTTTCCGGCCCTGGCGCCGGCGCCGGGCACCTACGTGCTGGAACCCTGAGGCAGGCATGGGAAGGGGAAAGCCCGGCGGGGGAGCTACGACAAAAGGCTTAATCCAGATCAAGCCAAGCATCCCGGATTGTGATATCGTGGGCGGCTTTGTTTTTAGGCCCCAGACTCGATGAGCTCCACCGCTTTCCCCCCTCTCAAAATCAAAGGTAAGACCCTGGTGCCCATCGTCCAGGGGGGAATGGGGGTCGGTATTTCCGCCCACCGCCTGGCTGGTACCGTCGCCTCCCTCAACGGGGTGGGGACCATCGCCAGCGTCGATCTGCGCCGCCACCACCCGGACCTGATGGCCGAGACCGGCCGTTCCCGCAACCGGGAAGCCATCGAAAAGGCCAACCTGATCGCCCTCGACCGGGAAATCAAGATGGCCCAGGACATCGCCCAGGGCCGCGGCGTCATCGCCGTGAACGTCATGCGGGCGGTGACCCAGTACCAGGATTACGTGCGTCAGTCCTGTCAGTCCGGCGCCGAGGCCATCGTCATGGGTGCCGGCCTGCCCCTGGATCTGCCCGAATTGACCGAGGGCTACCCGGACGTGGCCCTGGTGCCCATTCTTTCCGACGTGCGCGGCATCGTGCTGCTGCTGAAGAAATGGATGCGCAAGAACCGCCTCCCCGACGCCATCGTCATCGAACATCCCCGCTACGCCGGCGGCCACCTGGGTGCCGCCAAGAAGGAGGATGTGAACGATCCCCGCTTCAACTTCGAGGTGGTCATCCCCGGCGTGCTGGAAGCCTTCGAGGAAATGGGCATTGCTTCCGAGAAGATTCCCCTGATTCCGGCTGGCGGCATCAACAGCCACGAACGGGTGCGGGAGCTGATCGACATGGGCGCTGCCGCCGTGCAGCTGGGCAGTGCCTTCGCCGTGGCCGAAGAGGGCGACGCCGACATCGAATTCAAGAAGGTCCTGGCCGGCGCCAAGGACAAGGACGTGGTGGACTTCATGAGCTGTGCCGGCCTGCCGGCCCGGGCAGTGAAGACCCCCTGGCTGGAAAAGTACCTGAACCGGGAAGAAAAGCTCATGGCTGCCGCCGCCGGCAAGGAGCACAAATGCACCCTGGCCTGGGACTGCCTGCTGCAGTGCGGCCTGCGGGACAGCAACCCCAAGCATGGCCAGTTCTGCATCGACAACCAGTTGGCTGCCGCCGTCACCGGCGACGTGCAGAAGGGCCTTTTCTTCCGCGGCGCCTCCAGCCTGCCGTTTGGTTCCGCCATTCGCCCCGTGCGAGAATTGATGCATTATCTGCTGACTGGCGAAAAACCCGTCTTCACATGACCTCCACGGCGCTGCAGGTTTCCGACACCTACCCGGCATCCCATTCCGGCATTCGTGCCGCGGAAGGAACTGCCGGGGCGTCCCTGGACCTGCTGCGCATCGTGCGCATCAACGAACAGATCAAGGCGGTGGTGGCCGTCGCCTTCAAGATCAACATCATGGCCCTGAACGCCATCTTCCTGGCCAAGCGGGCCGGCAGTGCCGCCCTCGGCTTCGGCGTTCTCTCCAACGAATTGCGAGTCTTCTCCCGGGACCTGCGGACCCAGATGGAGTCCCTGCGCCAGCTGATCCACGCCTCCGTGGTGGAAGTGTCCCGCCTGCTGCAGCATTCCCGCTATTCCCGCCTGCTGGCGGCCGGTGTCCAGCTTTCCGGCGGCAACGCCCGCCTGGAAGAGGTGCTGCGGCGGCGCGACCGGGAGGCCCAGGTGCGGCGCGAGACCCTTTCCCGCCTGCGGCGCGAGCTGAAGCTGGCCCTGGAAGATGCTTTCCAGCTGGTGGAGCTGGGCGGCGTGCTGGCCAAGTCGGCCAAGATCGAAGCCGCCTACGGGCAAAGCTTTGCCGGGGCCCTGGCCCAGGTTTCCGGCGAGTTCGACGGCATTGTCGAAGAGATCCGCGGTTCCCTGGAGACCCTGAAAAAATCCAGCTTCTTCGGGGGGAGATAATGAAAAAGACCCAGACCATCTTTCAGGACGGCACCCACAAGTGGGTGGCCATCGTGCGCGATCCGGAACGTCCCGACTCCCTCATCGACACCAATGAGTACCTGGTGGCCAACGGCGTCCAGGGGCTGATCCTGGACCCGGGCGGCGCCGAGATTTTCCCGGCGGTGTTCTCCGCCCTGGCGGCCGAGTTCGATCCGTCCGCAGTGGTCGGCCTGTTCGCTTCCCACCAGGACCCGGACATCATCTCCTCCCTGGCCATGTGGCTGGAATTCAATCCCAAGATGCACTGCTACACCAGCTGGCTCTGGGAGAGCTTCATTCCCCATTTCGGCGGCACCAGCGACACCTTCGTGCCCATTCCCGACGAGGGTATGGAGATCGGCCTCAACGGCCTCACCCTGACGGCGGTGCCGGCCCACTACCTGCATTCCTCCGGCAATTTCCACCTCTACGACCGCCAGGCCCGCATGTACTTCTCCGGCGACGTCGGCGCAGCCCTGCTGCCGCCCGAGGAGGCAGGCCTGTTCGTCGAGGATTTCGACCGCCACATCAAGCACGCCGAAGGCTTCCACCGCCGCTGGATGGGCTCCAACGAAGCCAAGCGCCGCTGGTGCGAACGGGTGGCCCAGATGGAAATCGACATGCTCTGCCCCCAGCACGGCGCCATCTACCAGGGAGCCGACGTGCAGCGCTTCATCAACTGGTTCGACGAGCTGCAGGTCGGCATCCTGCGCGGCTGAACGGCCTCCCGCCCTCCTGTTTCGCCCGGCGCCGGACACCTGTCCGGCGCTTTTGATTCCAGTCAAGGAGTCCTCCTGCCGGGCTGGGCAGAATCCGCCTGAACCCCAGAGAGGAAGCAGGCATGACCCCCATCCGAGACTACATGAGTGGCGACCACCGCCGCTGCGACGACCTGTTCGCGGCCGTGGAGCAGTCCCTCTCCCAACCCGACCCGGCCCTGCCGGCCCGGCTCTTCGCCGATTTCTGCCAGGCCACCCTGGCCCATTTCCAGGCGGAGGAGGAAACCCTCTTTCCCGCCTTCGAGCAGGCCACCGGCATCCGCATGGGGCCCACCCAGATGATGCGGCTGGAACATGTGCAGATGCGCAGTCTCATGGACGAGGCGCGCCAGGCCCTGGCCGCCGGCGACCAGGACGACTACCTGGGGGCGGCCGAGACCCTGCTGATCCTCATGCAGCAGCACAACCTGAAGGAAGAAAACGTCTTGTATCCCATGTGCGACGAACATCTGGCCGGGCATGCCGGCGAGCTGCTGCCCCTGCTGCAGAAGACCACCGGGAGTGCCCAGTCATGAGCGCCCGCGACGAAGCCGCCCTGGTGGTGGATGCCCGCATGATGGAGCCGCCCGAACCCTTCGTGCGCACCATGGAGGGCCTGGATGAGCTGAAGGACGGGGAAAAGATGCTGCTCCTGCTCTACCGGGAGCCCCATCCCCTGTACCGCACCCTGGTGAACAACGGCTATACCTACCGTTCCCAGACCGCAGAAGACGGCACGGTGGAGATTCTCATCTGGAAGGTGGCGGCCTGAGGTCCCTGGCGCCGGCCCGTCGCCGCTGATCGTCACGCCGCCGCCCAGGACGCTTCCCATGCAAGCCATGCTGTCCTTCGACCAGGCCCCGCCCCTGGCGGCGCCCCTGCGCTTCTTTCTCAGCGCCCCCCTGTTCGCGGCGGCCGCCGGCCTGCTCCTGCTGATCCTCGGGCCGGAGCTGCTGGCCTCCCGCTGGACCGCCGGGGCCCTGGCCTTCACCCATCTGCTGACGGCCGGCTTCATGTTGCAGACCATGGTCGGCGCCCTGCTGCAGATCCTGCCGGTGGCCACCGGCGCCGGCGTGGCCCGGCCCCTGGGCGTGGCCCGGGCGGTGCACGGCCTGCTTACCCTGGGGCTGCTGTTCCTGGTGGGGGGCTTCCTCACCTACCGCAGCGAACTGTTCCAGGGCGCCCTGTTGTGTCTCGGCGGCGGCGTCCTCATCTTCCTCGTTGCCGTCGGCCGGGCCCTGGCCCAGATTCCCATGGGCAGCACCATCCAGTGGGCCCTCAAGCTGGCCGTGGCCGGCCTCGGCGTGACGGTGCTGCTGGGCCTGTCCATGCTGGTCAACCTGGCCTGGGGGCTGTCCTGGCCCCTGCTGGAAATCACCGGCATCCACCTGGCCTGGGGCCTGGTGGGCTGGGGCGTGCTGCTGCTGTCCGGCGTCGCCTACGTGGTGGTGCCCATGTTCCTCCTGACGCCGGCTTTTCCCGGCTGGCTGACCCGGCTCCTGGCGCCCCTGCTGTTCCTGCTGCTGGCCCTGTGGAGCGGCGCCGAGGCGGCCGGCTGGGGCGGTGCCCCCCTCCTGGCGGCCCTGGTGGCGGCCGGTTGCGGCACCTTTGCCCTGGCGACCCTGTGGTTGCTGGTGCGCAGCAAGCGGGCCCGGCTCGATGCCACCCAGCGCTACTGGCGGCTGGGGCTGGCCTGCGCCGTCGGCGGGGCGGCCCTGTGGGCGGTGGGGCAGCTGTGGCCGGCCCTGGGCCTGTGGCCCGGGCTGCCCCTGCTGCTGGGCATGCTCCTGCTGGTGGGCGGGTTCATGTCGGTGATCACCGGCATGCTGTACAAAATCGTGCCCTTTCTCATCTGGCTGCATCTGCAGAACGCGGGCCAGGGCCGGGTGCTGGCGCCGAACATGAAGCGCATCCTGGCCGAGAGCGCCATGGCGCGGCAGATGGCGGCCCATGCCGCTTCCCTGGTCCTGCTGCTGGCCGCCGTGGTCCGCCCCGCCTGGTTCGCCTGGCCGGCCGGACTGGCCCTGCTGCTGTCCAACCTGTGGCTGCTGGTGAACCTCTGGCGCTGCCTGCAGGTCTATCGGCGGCATCTACGGCATATCGGCGAGCAGCTCGCCACGGCTGCCTGATTTTTCGGAGATTCCATGTTCAAGGCCTTTTTCAGCGCCCCCCACCGGGTCATGTTCGCCCTCGGCGCCCTGCAGAGCCTGCTGGCGGTGCTGTTCTGGGCGGTGGACCTGGGCGGCCGCTATGCCGGCCTCTATGGGGCTCCGGCCTGGGCCCTGCCCGGCATCTGGCTGCATGGGGCCCTGATGCTGTTCGGCTTGTTCCCGCCCTTCATCTTCGGTTTTCTCATGACGGCCCTGCCCAAGTGGGTGAGCGCCCCGGCCCTGACGCGGGGCCAGTACCTGCCGGCCTTCGCTCTGCTGGCCGGCGGCTGGCTGCTCTTCTGGGGCGGCCTGCTGGCGGCGCCCCTGGCCGTGTCCGGCCTGGTGGTGGCGTCCCTCGGCTGGCTGTGGGGCTTGGTCGCCCTGGCCCGGGCCGTGACCTGGCCCCAGCCCCGGGGCTTCGCACCGGACCGTTCCCACGCCTACGCGTTGCTGGCCGCCCTGGGGCTGGGCCTGGTCGCCCTCTGGGCCTATGCCTGGGGCCTGGCGGTCATGGCCGGCGACGGGGTGCGGGCCGGCATCGAGCTGGGGCTGTGGGGCTGCCTACTGCCGGTGTTCTTCATCGTCAGCCATCGCATGCTGCCCTTCTTCACTGCAGCGGTGCTGAAGAACTACACCATCTACCGGCCCATGCCCCTGCTGTGGCTGGTGCTGGCCTGTTTCCTCGGCCACGCCCTGCTGGCCCTGGTCGGCTGGCACGGAGCCCTGTGGCTGCCGGACGCCGTTGCCGCCGCTGTGGTCATTCATTTCTCCTGGAAGTGGCAGCTTCGGCGCAGCCTGGCGGTGCCCATGCTGGCCATGATCCATGGCGCCACCGTCTGGCTGGGCCTGGGGCTGGTGCTCTATGCCTGCCAGGGACTGGCCCTGGCGCTGGGCGGCAGCTTCGGCGGCCTGGCGCCCCTGCACGCCATCAGTATCGGCTATTTCGTTTCCATGCTGCTGGGCATGGTCACCCGGGTCACCCTGGGGCATTCGGGCCGGCCCATCAACGCCGGGGATCAGACCACCTGGCCCCTGTTCTGGCTGTTCCAGAGCGTGCCCCTGCTGCGCATCGCCGGCGAGTTCCTGCCCCTGTCCGGCCCCTTCAACCTGCAGTGGCTGGCCAGCCTGGCCTGGCTGCTGGTGTTCGCCCTGTGGGTGCGGCGCCACGGCGCCATGTACCTGCGGCCCCGGCCCGACGGCCAGCCCGGCTGACGGATCGCGGAGCCATCCCATGTACCTGGCCCTCAAGCATCTGCACATCACCTGCGTCGTCCTCTCCGGCCTCGGATTCCTCCTGCGCGGATTCTGGATGCTGCAGGAGTCGCCTCGACTGCAGGGGCGCCTGCCGCGGGTGGCGCCCCATGTGGTGGATACCCTGCTGCTCGGCAGCGCCCTGGCCCTGGCCTTTCTCTCCGGCCAGTATCCCTTCGTCCAGGGCTGGCTGACGGCCAAGGTGCTGGCCCTGCTGGCCTACATCGGCTGCGGCAGCGTGGCCCTCAAGCGGGGGCGCAGCAAGGCGGTGCGGGGCATCTTTTTCGTCATGGCCCTGTCGTGTTTCGCCTATATCGTTTCCGTTGCCCTGACGCGTCATCCCGCCGGCTTCTTCGCCGGTCTGTGAAAGGAATTGCATGAGCCACAGCCTGTTGGGCGCCGCCGCCCCCAGTTTCGACGAACCCCTGGAAATGCTGGATGCCTGCCACGGTCGCATCCAGGCCCAGATCGAGACCCTGCGTCGCCTGGTGCAGCACCTGCCCCGGCACGGCGCTGACCAGGCTGCCCGGGAGGCGGCCCAGGGCGTGCTGCGCTATTTCTCCGTGGCCGCTCCCCATCACCATGCGGACGAGGAGGATGACCTCTTTCCCGCCCTGCGGGCGAGCCAGGCGGTGGCCCGGGAAGCGGCGGTGGCGGCCCAGGTGGAGGCCCTCATCGAGCGCATCCTGGCCGATCACCGGCGCATGGACCGGGCGCGGGATGAGGTGCTGGCCCGCCTGCAGGCCATCGTCGCGGCCCAGCCGGGGGAATGCAGCGAGGCCCTGCCGGCGGCCATGGTGGAAGGGCTGGCCGAGCTTTATCTGGGACACATCGATCTGGAAACCCGGGAGCTGCTGCCCCTGGGGCGGCGCCTGCTGTCCCCCGAGCAGGCGGCCGCCGTCGGCCGCAGCATGGCGGCGCGGCGGGGGGCGGTGTTTCCGGAAGGGGAGCAGTAGGACTGCCGGCACTCCTGGACTAAGCCCGGGCAATAATCCGGGCAATAAAAAAAGCGGCTCCGCGGAGCCGCTTTTTTGTTTGACGCTTGTCCGGGATCAGGCCGACTGGTGGGTCATCAGCTTTTTCAGGCCCGGGATGTCCAGGATGCGGATGTGCTTCTGCTGCACGGCGATCAGACCTTCTTCCTGGAAGCGGGAGAAGGCGCGGGAAACGGTTTCCAGCTTGAGGCCCAGGTAGCTGCCGATTTCTTCCCGGGTCATGCGCAGGTAGAACTCGGCGTGGGAATAGCCGCGGGCGGTGAAGCGCTGGGAGAGATTGAGGAGGAAGGCGGCCAGCCGTTCTTCTGCCCGCATGGTGCCGAGCAGCATCATGACCCCATGGTCGCGCACGATCTCCCGGCTCATCACCTTGTGGAAGTGGTGCTGCAGGGCCACGATCTCCCGGGACAGGCCTTCCAGGCGGGGGAAGGGGATGATGCAGACTTCACTGTCTTCCAGGGCCACCGCGTTACAGGAATGGTGTTCGGTGCTGATGCCGTCCAGGCCCAGCAGCTCGCCGGCCATCTGGAAGCCGGTGACCTGGTCGCGGCCGTCTTCCAGCAGCACGTCGGTCTTGAAGAAACCGGCGCGGATGGCGTAGATGGATTCGAAGGCCTCCCCGGCCCGGTACAGGTGGTCACCGCGCTTGATCTTGCGGCGGGTGCTGACCAGTTCGTCCAGCTTGGACATCTCGGTCTCGTTGAGACCGTAGGGAAGACACAGTTCTTGCAGGTTACAGTTCGAGCAGGCGGTCTTGATGACCGACAGGGTAATTTCTTGGGCGCTGGTCTTCTTCAACGGCATGCTGTTCCTCGCTGGGCCAAGGGCGTTCGGATGGTGGTAACCTGCGCCGGAAGGCCCTTTGGAAGCCTTTGATCCAGGTCAACGTGCCCCAGTTCCTGCACCACGATAATAAGCCGCACCTAATGTGTGGTTCTGCAACGACTGTTTTTCAATGACATTTACCGCCAACAACCTGGTTTTCGATCCCCAGATCATCCGCCGCTTCGACGTCAATGGACCGCGCTACACGTCCTATCCGACGGCTGACCGTTTTGTCGAAGCCTTCGATGCCGAGGCCCTGAAGCTGTGGTTGGGCAAACGCAACATCGGCGGTATCAGCCGACCGCTGTCATTATACTTCCACATCCCCTTCTGTAACACCATCTGCTACTACTGCGCCTGTAACAAGATCATCACCAAGGATCACGGCCGCAGCGCCAAGTACATCAAGTACCTGGGCAAGGAGATGGCCCTGCAGGCCGAGTACCTGCTGGACGGGGATCGGGAAGTCTCCCAGCTGCACTGGGGCGGCGGCACGCCCACCTTCCTCTCCCATGAGGAAATGCACCAGCTGATGGACCTCACCCACCGCCATTTCAAGCTGGTGGATGGGGCCGAGATTTCCATCGAAGTGGATCCGCGCAAGGTGGACCGGCCCACCGTGGCCCTGCTCGGCGAGCTGGGCTTCAACCGCATGAGCCTGGGCGTCCAGGATTTCGACGAGCGGGTGCAGCAGGCCATCAATCGCATCCAGACCGAGGAAGAAACCTTCACGGTGATGGACCAGGCGCGCAAGAGCGGCTTCAAGTCCATCAGCGTGGACCTCATCTACGGCCTGCCCCACCAGACGGTGATGGGCTTCAACCGCACCCTGGAGCGGGTCCTGGCTATGGACCCGGAGCGTCTCTCCATCTACAACTATGCCCACCTGCCGGGCCTCTTCAAGCCCCAGCGGCGCATCAACGAGAGCGACCTGCCCAACGCCGACACGCGCCTGCAGCTGCTCTCCCTGGCCATCAAGAAGCTGACCGATGCCGGCTACGTCTTCATCGGCATGGACCACTTCGCCAAGCCGGACGACGAGCTGGCCGTGGCCCAGCGCCAGGGCCGGCTGCACCGCAATTTCCAGGGCTACTCCACCCATGCGGACTGCGACATGCTGTCCTTCGGCATTTCCTCCATCGCCAAGGTGGGGCCCACCTACAGCCAGAACTACCGCACCCTGGACGAGTACTACGACCGCCTGGACGCCGGCGTGCTGCCGGTGCTGCGGGGCATCGAGCTGACCGCCGACGACCTGCTGCGCCGTTCCATCATCCAGGCCCTGATGTGCCATTTCGAAATCTCCACCGAGTCCATCGAAATCGCCCACCTGATCGACTTCAAGAAGTACTTCGCCGCCGAACTGGAGGACCTGAAGGAACTGGAGCGGGGCGGGCTGGTGAAGGTGGACGACAAATGGATCACCGTGCTGCCCCCGGGACGTCTCCTGGTGCGGGCCATCTCCATGGTGTTCGACAAATATCTGCGCGCCGATCGGCAGCGCACCCGTTACAGCAAGGTCATCTGACCGGGCTACGGGATACCGCGTTTAACTTGAGGCAAGCCTCAGGGGGGAAAAGCCGGGCGCTGGGGGAAACCCCAGTGCCCGGTATAATTTTGGCCATGGCCTTTTTCACTTTCCGCACGGCGCTCCCACGTGGCTGACTCCTTCCTGCCCACCCTGCTTTCCGTCCTCCTCGTCGGCTTTCTCGGCGGCACCCACTGCATCGGCATGTGCGGCGGCATCGTCGGCGCCCTGTCCCTGGGGCAGGTCGGAGGCAGCCGCTGGTCCCTGCATCTGGCCTACAACCTGGGGCGTATCGCCAGCTATGGCCTGGCCGGCCTCCTGGCGGGGGCCGTCGGCGCGGCCGGCGCCCACCTGGGAGAGCAATGGTCCCTGCGCCTGGTGCTCTACGTGCTGGCCAACCTGATGCTGGTAGCCCTGGGCCTCTATCTGCTCGGTGCCACCCAGGCCCTGGCGTGGACCGAGCGGGCAGGCCAGGGCCTGTGGCGCCGTCTGCAGCCCTTTTCCAAACGTTTTCTGCCCGCCCGCAGCCCGACCCAGGCCTTTCCCCTGGGCTTGCTGTGGGGCTGGCTGCCCTGCGGTCTGGTATACAGTGTGCTGACCACCGCCCTGGTGAGCGGCAGCGCCGCCCGGGGCGGCGCGGTAATGCTGGCCTTCGGCTTGGGCACCCTGCCCAATCTGCTGCTGGCCGGCCTCCTGGCGGCGCGGCTGAAGGATTTCGTGCGGCGCCCCTGGGTGCGCGGCATCGCCGGGCTGAGCGTGCTCGGCTTCGGCCTGTGGGGCCTGCTGGGTGCCTGGCGCCTGGCCCATAACATCTAGAAATGCTGAGGAGCAGACGATGCTGAATTTCCTGCTGGCGGTCGATGGTTCCGCTTGTTCCCTGCGGGCCGTGGATCACCTGATTTCCCGCCTCTCCTGGTACCGGGAAGTGCCGACGGTGCACCTGCTCTACGTGCATCCGCCCATTCCCGACGGCCGGGTGCAGCGCCACCTGGGCCACGAAACCCTGGAGCGCTACTACCGGGAGGACAGCGTGGAACGCCTGGAGGCGGCCGAGGCCAAGCTCAAGGCCGCCGGGGTGGCCTACCAGCGGCACATCCACGTGGGCCAGCCGGGGGCCGTCATCGCCCATCAGGCCGCTGAACTGGGGGCCGACCTGGTGCTGCTCGGCAGCCACGGCTGGAGCGCCATCGCCGGGGCCGTCATGGGCTCGGTGGCCACCCGGGTGGTGCATGAAACCACGGTGCCCGTCCTGCTGGTGAAATAGGCGGCAGGCCGTCTGCCAGCGCAGCCGGCCTGATCCCCGGCATGAGCGGGCGGGGAGGAGGGCTGCGTCCATCCCCGCGCAACGAAGAAACCCCTGGCCGTGCCGGCGGTCTGTAACCATGGGGTTTGAGCCCCTCTGTTACTGGCGGCTAAGGGCGCCTGCGCCCATAATTAGCCATTGCTAATGTTTCTTGCCGAGTTGCCCGTGTCCCAGTCCCCTGCCGCTCCTTCATCCTCCCGCCTCGACCTGCCCATTGCCGGCATGACCTGCGCCGCCTGTTCGGCCCGCATCGAGAAAGTGCTCAACCGCCTGCCTGGCGTGGAGGCCAGCGTCAATCTGGCGGCGGAGCGGGCCAGCGTCGCCTTGAGCGGCGGGGAAACCACGCCCCAGCGGGTGGTGGAAGCCATCGAGAAGGCCGGCTTTTCCGTGCCGCCGGCCACGGTGGAACTGGAACTCACGGGCATGACCTGCGCCGCCTGCGCGGCCCGCATCGAGAAGGTGCTGAACCGCCTGCCCGGCGTCGAAGGGGCGGTGAACCTGGCCGCCGAGCGGGCCCGCATCCGCTACGTGCCGGGTCTGGTGGAGACGGCCCGGCTGATCAGCGCCGTGGAAAAGGCCGGCTTCGGCGCCCGGGTCGCCAGCGACACCACCCGGGAAGAGGAAAAGGCCCGCAAGGCCGCCCATTATGCTGCCGAGAAGCGGCGCTTCTTCATCTCTGCCCTGCTCACCCTGCCCCTGGTGGCCCAGATGGTCACCATGTTCGGCCCGGCGCCGGAACATGGCCACAGCGATCTGCTGCCCCGCTGGCTGCAACTGCTGCTGGCCACCCCGGTGCAGTTCTGGATCGGCTGGCGCTTCTACGACGGCGCCTACAAAGCCCTGCGCGGCGGTGGCGCCAACATGGACGTGCTGGTGGCCCTGGGCACCACCATGGCCTACGTCTTTTCCCTGGTGGTGACCCTGGCCGGCCTGGAGCACCAGCACGTCTATTTCGAGGCTTCCGCCGCCGTCATCACCCTGGTGCTGCTGGGCAAGCTGCTGGAGGCCCGGGCCAAGGCCAAGACCACTGCCGCCCTGGAAGCACTGGTGCGCCTGCAGCCCAAGACCGCCCGGGTCGAACGCAATGGTGAACTGGTGGAGCTGGACGTGGCCCTGCTCATTCCCGGCGACGTCTTCATCGTCCGCCCCGGCGAAGCGGTGCCGGTGGATGGGGAGGTGATCGAGGGCGCTTCCAGCGTCAATGAAGCCATGCTCACCGGCGAGTCCATGCCTGTGGGCAAGCAGGCGGGCGACGGTGTCTTCGCCGCCACCAGCAACGGCCAGGGTATGCTGCGCTGCCGTGCCACCGGGGTCGGCGAACACACCCTGCTGGCCGGCATCATCCGCCTGGTGGCCGAGGCCCAGGGCTCCAAGGCCCCGGTGCAGCGGCTGGCCGACAAAATCTCTGCCATTTTCGTGCCGGTGGTCTGCGCCATCGCCCTGGTCACCTTCGGCCTGTGGTGGTGGCTGGGGGGTGATTTCACCACCGCCCTGGTCAATGCGGTGGCGGTGCTGGTCATCGCCTGCCCCTGCGCCCTGGGCCTGGCCACGCCCACCGCCATCATGGTGGGCACCGGCCGGGGCGCCGCCGCCGGCATCCTGGTGAAGAATGCGGAAGCCCTGGAGCGGGCGGAAAAACTGAAAGTGCTGGCGGTGGACAAGACCGGCACCCTGACCCGGGGCGAACCGGCGGTGACCGACATCGTCGCCCTGGGCGCCAGCGAAGACGAGGTGCTGGCCCTGGCGGCGGCCCTGGAGCAGGGCTCGGAACATCCCCTGGCCCGGGCCGTGCTGGCCGAACAGAAAGCCCGGGGCCTGGCGATGCAGGCGGTGAGCGGCTTTGCCGCCGTGGCCGGCCACGGGGTCGAAGGGGCGGTGTCCTCCCGGGCCCTGCTGCTGGGCAGCCCGTCCTGGGCGGCGGAGCGGGGTGCATCGGTGGAGAATGGCGTCCTTGCTGCCTTGCAGGGACAGGGCAAGACGGTGGTGGTGCTGGCCGAACAGCAGGCCGGTGGCAGCGTGGCCCTGGGCCTGATCGCCATCGCCGATCCCCTGCGGGAGAGTTCCAAGGCCGCGGTGGCGCGCTTGCAGGCCCTGGGTGTGGAAGTGGTGATGCTCACCGGCGACAACCGGGCCACGGCGGCGGCCATTGCCGCCCAGGCCGGTATCGCCCGTTTCGAGGCCGAAGTGCTGCCCGGCGACAAGGCGGCCGCAGTGCAAAAACTGAAACAGGGCGGCCGTCTGGTGGCCATGGCCGGCGACGGCATCAACGACGCCCCGGCCCTGGCGGCAGCCGACGTCAGCTTCGCCATGGGCGCCGGTTCCGACGCCGCGGTGGAGGCCGCCGACCTGACCCTGGTGAAAAGCGACCTCATGGGTGTGGCCCACGCCATTGCGCTTTCCCGGGCCACCCTGTCGAAGATCCGGCAGAACCTTTTCTTCGCCTTCATCTACAACGTGCTGGGCATTCCCCTGGCCGCCTTCGGCCTGCTCAACCCGGTGGTGGCCGGCGCCGCCATGGCCTTGAGTTCGGTCTCGGTGGTGAGCAATTCCCTGCTGCTGCGGCGCTGGTTGCCGAAATAAGGGCGTTAGCCACAGAGGACACAGAGTTCACCGAGGGTTCTTTGTCGTTGCTGATGTGGGTTCTGCGTCGACCACCGGCCTGGAAGGCGCCGATGGTTTTAAACTCTGTGTTCTCTGTGCCCTCTGTGGCCAAGTTTTTTAAGTGAGGATTCCATGGCAACAACAACCATCCCCGTCGGCGGCATGAGCTGCCAGAAATGTGTGGCCTCCCTTACCGGCGTGCTGTCCAAGCTGCCCGGGGTGGAAAAGGCCGAAGTGGTGCTGGAGCCGGGCCAGGCCACCGTCACCTTTGATCCGGCCCAGGTGGGCGAGGCCCGCCTGCGGGAAGCGGTGGAGGACGCGGGCTTCGACGCCCTGTAAGTCTCCCGCTCCCGGCATGAAAAAGCCGCCTGCCCGTTGCCGGGCGGCGGCTTTTGTTTTGTGGGGCGGCCGAGCGCTCAGGCCGGCGTCGCCTCCACCCAGATGCGATGGGCGATCTCGTGTTCCAGGGCCAGTTCCACCTGTTCGCAAAGGACCACGGTGAGGGGCTGCTGGCGCAGCACCTGGATGGCGTGGGGCGGCACCAGGCCGTAGGCGTGGAGCTGTTCGGCCAGCACTGCGGGGATGTCCGCATCGAAGTGGGCCAGGTTGGCCCGGGTGCCTTCGGGGATACCGGTGAGGCGCAGGGCTTCGTGGGTGGCGGGGCTCATGCGAACAGTCTCAGCAGGTGGTTGAGGATGCCGCCGATGAGGAAGGCGGTGGGAATGATCAGGGCCAGCAGCACCACGGCCACCTTCAGGCCCTGTTCCTTGACGATCATCATGACGCTGGCGATGCAGGGCACGAACAGGGTGATGGTGACCATGCCGACCACGGCCTGGATGGCCGAGAGGTGCTCGGTCATGGCGAACAGGCCGGTGGCGCCGAAGTCCCGCCGCAGGAAGCCCATGACGAAGGCGGCGCTGGCCTCCTTGGGCAGGCCCAGCCAGCCGGAGACCAGGGGCTCGCCGGCCTCGATGATGGCCGGCAGGGCGCCGATCTTGTCCAGGGCGAACATGAGGAAGGTGCCGATGAGGAAGAGGGGAATCACCTCCACCAGATACCACTTCAGGCGGCCGCCGGTCTTCTTCAGCACATTGCCCAGCACCGGCCAGCGCAGGGGCGGCAGCTCGGTCATGAGGGGAATGCGCTTGCCCGGGATGAGGCGGGAGGCGAGCCAGCCGGAACTGAGCAGCACCACCAGGATGCACACGGCCCAGGTCAGCAGGGCGCCGAAGGAAACGCCGCCGAGGAGACCCAGCACCACGCCCAGCTGGGCCGAACAGGGGATGGCCAGGGCCAGCAGGAAGGTGGTGATGAGACGCTCCCGCGGCGTGGCCAGGATGCGGGTGGTGAGGGTGGCCATGGTGACGCAGCCCAGGCCCAGCACCATGGGCAGCACGGCCTTGCCGTTGAGGCCGATGGCGGCGAAGGTGCGGTTGGCGATGACCGTCAGGCGCGGCAGGTAGCCCGAATCCTCGAGGATGCCGAAGGCGAAGAAGAAGGTGGTGACGATGGGCAGGATGAGGGCCAGGGCGTAGGTCATGCCCATGGTCCACAGGCCGTACTCGCCCACCAGCAGCTCGACGATCCAGGGGATGGAGACGTGGTTCTGCACCAGCTCGGTGAAGGCCGGATTGAGGACGCCGCCGAAGAAGTCCTCCTCGAACAGGCCCACCAGGGTACTGGCACCGAAGACGCCGACGAACTCATAGAGCAGGAACAGCACGCCCAGCAGGATGGGCCAGCCCCACACCGGATGCACCGCCAGCTGGCCGGCGGTGAGGGGTTTGCCGCTGGCCGGCTTCTTTCCTTCCCGGGCCACGGTGCGGGTGAGGGCCTCGGCGGCCCGGCCCCGTTCGCCGGAAAGGAGGGCGGCCAGGGGCTGGCCGGTGAATTCCCCTTCCAGGTTCAGGCGCAGGGCGGCGAGCAGGGCGGCGGTCTTGGGGAAGTGCTGGTCGAGCCAGGCTTCCAGTTCCGGGTCGTGGCCCAGGTAGAGGATGGCCAGGCCCCGGGCAGAGAGGTGGGCATGGGGGACGTCGCTGGCGAACTGGGCGGCGAGGCGGCCGATGGCGCTTTCCACGGCGTCGTCGTAGCAGAGCAGGGGCTCGGGCCGGGCCGCCTTGGCGAGGGCGGCCTCCAGGGCGCCGACGCCTTCGTTGCGGGTGGCGACGCCGCTGATGACGGGAATGCCCAGGGCTTCGGCCAGCAGCTTGTCATCGACGCCGATGCCCCGCTGTTCGGCCTCGTCAGCCATGTTCAGCATCAGCACCATGGGCACCCCCAGGTCCGCCAGCAGGGCGGTGAGCGTCAGGGTGCGGCGCAGGTTCTTGGCGTCGCCCACCTGTACCAGGCAGTTCAGGTTCTCCTGCAGCAGGGCCCGCAGGGTGGCCCGCTCGTCGTCGCTGCGGGAGGGCAGGGAGAGTACCCCCGGGGTGTCCAGCACCTGCTGTTCCTTGTGGATTTTCAGGGTGGCCCGGGAGACTTCCACCGTGGTGCCCGGATAGTTGGACACATTGACGTAGGTGCCGGTGAGGCGGTGGAAGAGGACGGACTTGCCGACGTTGGGGTGGCCTACCAGGGCCACCACCAGGCCGGCGGGGGCGGCGGCCGCTGCTTCGTTGTCGGCCAGGGGGGAAGGACGGGTGCTTTCTGCGGAGGTTTCCATCGGCTGCCTGGGGTGGGTGGCTGGGAGGCGGGGCTTCAGTGCTGGGGAGCGGGGTGCGCTGCGGCGGTCTGGGCAGGGCTGCGCTCCAGGGGCCCCAGGGTCAGCCCGAGAAGGAGTACCAGGGAGGCGGCAAGGACGGAACGCAGCATGGAAGACCCCGAAAGGTGGCCGCCGGAATGTGTGGAAGCGGAGCGGCAATGGCGCTAATGATAACTTATCTCATTTGAGTTTGACAGTTGAGATTGCAGGCGAGGCCGCCAGCACGAAATCCCAGCCGTCCGGGAGGAGGGCTGGGAACCAGTAAGGGCGCGCCTTTTCAGGCGGTCAGGGCGGCCGGGTCCGGGGCGCCTACCAGACGAAGAAGACCACGTACCAGACCGCGCCGATCAAGGCCGGGGCCAGGGTATAGATGGAGAAGGCCGCCGCGCGCCGGCTCCAGGCCGGGGTGGTCTGCAGCACCAGGCGCAGCCCCAGCCACAGGGCGAAGCCGATGCCCAGGGCGAGGATGGCGATGCGGGCATCCGGCACCCAGGGCAGGATCACCCGCTCGCCCTTGAGCTGGCTCAGGGTGAGCATGGAAAGACCGAGGAAGACGTTGGCGCCGGCCAGGGGCACCAGGCCCAGGGCCAGGCGCCGCCAGGGTAGCTGGGGGCTGGCGACGATGCGGCTGGCCAGGGCGACGACGCCGAGCAGGGCCAGGGCAATGGCGCAGCCGCCGCCCAGGATGTAGGCCAGGATGCACAGGCCGTCGAGCCAGGTGAAGACGTCGCCCACCTCCGGGTAGTGGGTGAGCAGCCACCAGGGGGCGTTGTCCTGCAGCAGGAGGAAGGAGTCGTGGTCGATGAGCCAGTTGGCGGCGGCGGTCTTCAGGGCCACGAACCAGGGGCTGACGGTCCACTGGAAGGCGGCGGTGGCGATGCCGAGGACGCCGAAGAGCAGGGTCATGGCCTCGCCGGTGTGGATCTGTTCCGCCTTGCTGGAGAGGATTTCCGCATCGGGGCGGCGGGGCGATAGCTGCACCGCTTCCCGGTGGCCGGCGCAGCGGCCGCAGGCATGGCAATCGGAGGCTCCGGTCATGCGCCGGATATCCACCAGAGGGGCGCAATTGACGGGCTGGGCCGGCGCCGCGGCCGTGTCCCAGGCGGCCCGGTCCACGCGGAAGTGTACCGGGGCGACCTTGGCCAGGAGGGAGAAGACGCCGGAGGCGGGGCACAGGTGGCGGCACCACACCCGCTTGCCCTTGCCGTAGAGCAGGCCCACCGCCACGGCGGCGACGGAAGAGCCGCCCAGCACCAGCAGGGCGGCCTTGGGGTATTCATAGACGCTCACCAGCTGGCCGAAGACGGTGGTGCACACGAAGGCGACGAAGGGCCAGCCGCCCCACTTGAGCCAGCGCGGGATGGGCAGGTTGAGGCCGCGCCAGCTGACCCATTCGGTGAGGGTGCCCTCGGGGCAGAAGACGCCGCACCAGAGGCGGCCCATGAACAGCATGGAGACCATGACGAAGGGCCACCAGATGCCCCAGAAGAGGAACTGGGCGAAGAGGGTGAGGTTGTCCAGGATGCTGGAGCCTTCCGGTGGCAGGGGCAGGAAGGCGGGGGTGATGACCAGGCCGAAATAGAAAACCACCACCGCCCACTGGATGGCGCGGATGGTGGCTCCATGTTTCTGCATGCCCCGGCCGCAGGCCTGCAGCAGGCCGGCGATGGGACCCCGCCGCTGCGTTGCGGCAGCGGCGGGCAGGGGACGCTTCAAGGTGCTGCTGTGGGCTGGCATGAATCGGCTCGCACGGATGATGGGTTGGGAGTGAAGGAGCGCAGCCGCAGGGCGACGTAGCCCCAGTACAGGGCATAGGCCAGCAGCAGCATGGCGGTGGGCTGGGCCCGGTAGCCGGCGAAGGTGGACAGCACCTGGCCGAGGCCGCTGCCGTCGTCGAGGACGGCGGAGGTGTCCCACACCAGGTCCATCAGGGTGGGCAGCCAGTCCATGCCGATCAGGCGATCCACGGCGGCGCCGAGGAGGGAGCCGGCCGTCACCAGCAGCACCACCTCGCTGACGCGGAAGACGGTGCGATAGGAGAAGAAGCGGGCGCCCCGGGCCACGGCCCAGGCGGTGAGGCCGGCGATGACAAAGCCCAGGGCGGCCATGCCGTAGAGGCCGAGCAGCTCGCTGCCCTGGCGCTCCGCCGCCATGCCGTAGAGGAAGACCACGGTCTCCATGCCCTCCCGGCCGATGGCCAGGGCCGCCACCAGGGCCACGCCGAGGCGGCCGCCGGTTTCCGCGGCGCGGCTGGCGCCGGCTTCCAGCTCCCGTTTCATGGAGGCGCCGTGGCGGCGCATCCACATCACCATCTGGGTCATCAGCACGCAGGCCAGCAGCAGCATGCCGATCTGGAACAGTTCCAGGGACTCGCCGTCGAGCCAGGTCTGGGCGCCGTAGGCGAGAAAGGCCAGGGCCAGGGCCAGCAGGGTGCCGCCGCCGACGCCGCTCCACAGGGTGCGGCGCAGGCGGGAGGCGTCCTCCTGGCGGGCGATCCAGGCCAGCAGCACGCCGACCACCAGCATTGCTTCCAGGCTTTCGCGCCAGACGACAATCAGGGCATTGAGCATGGTTGTCCTCTTACTTGGCGATCAGCAGGCATTCGGCGGTATCCGGATGGAACTCGCCGAAGATGCGGTAGGTGCCCGGTTGCAGCGGCTGCACCACGACGAAGGAACTGGCCCCGGGGGCCAGCACCTTCTCCATGCGGGGCTGGGTGCTCTCGAACTCCTCCGGGCCGGGGCCCTCGTTGCGGAAGATGATCTTGAACTTGGTCCCGGCCGGCACTTCCAGGCGGTTCGGGATGAGCTTTCCATCCTTGGCCACGATCTGGAAGGAAGGCAGCTCCGCCGCCGCGGCCGGCGCCGGCCCGACGAACAGGGCGGCGCACAGCAGCAGGGCGGGTACCACGAGGGAAGACAGGCGCATGGCGGCTCCTTAGAAGGTCAGCTGGGCACGCATGCCGAGCACCTTGATGGCCTTGGCCGTGGCGTCGCCGCCGGGCCGTCCCAGGTACTGCAGGTCGGGAGACAGCTCGAACTGCTTGTTGATGCGGTAGCGGTAATAGACTTCGGCCACGCGCTCGGCGCCGCTGGCGTTGAAGTTGTAGTCCGGAATGCCGTCGCCGTCCGCATCGACGAAGGACGATTCGCCGGAAAACTCCTTGCTGGTGCGCAGCAGGCCGAAGGCCAGGCCGAGGGAGTCGCCGCCCCGATCCCAGTAGGAACCGCCCAGTTCGGCGCCCAGGGTGAGGGCCTTGTCGAAACGCACGTTGCCGGAGATCTGCTGGCCGTAGCGGCCGAACACCGTGACCGCATCGCCGATGCGCTGGTCGGCGGAAACGCCCAGGCCGGAATGGGATTCCTGGATGCCGGCGAAGGACACTGCCTGACCGTTGCGCCAGTAGTAGGCCCGGTAGTTGCCGGTGAGGCCGCCGAAGAACTTGCGCTGGGTCTCCATCTGGGCGATGACCATGGGCGAGCTGAAGGAGCGGGTGTAGGTGGAGCCGTTGGCGCCGGCACCGAAGACGCCGAGGGAGAAGCGCCAGGTCTCGGGCTTCTGGGTCTCGTTGTAGTAGGAGACGCGGAAGCCGGGGGAGAAGCCGTTGGCGTCCACCCCGATGTCGCCGCCCGCATCCAGCAGCGGGTTATGCACGAAGACGGTGTTGAGGAACTGGCGGGTTTCGTCGTTGGCGGCCGCGTTCTGGTCGAAGAAGACGAAGGGGTCCATCTTGCCGAAGTTGATCTCCAGCTTTTCCCGGGAGCGGGGCTTGTAGCCGCCGAAGGGCAGGGGAATGGTGGCCTGGTACCAGGCCTGGCCCAACACGGCCACGGAGTCATCCGGATTGCCGCTTTGCACGCGGAAGGCGCTGGCGTTGGGCTTGGCGTAGGAACTCATGCCGTTGAGGCCCTGGCCCTGGCCGAGGCGGAACTGGGCAAAGATGTGACTCTCGGTATCGCCGATATTGGCCAGAGGCAGGGTGACGAAGACGTCGCCCCGGTAGTTGAGCTGGCTGTTGCCGTTGCTGTCGCCGCTGGGCACGCCGGACGGCCGCTGGGCCACGGTGGTGAGGCTGATGCCGGCGGTGATGCCGTCCAGGGATTCCACCGTGCGGGCGGCCTTGAGCATGTCGAGGGACTGGAATTCCACGGCCTTCAGGCGGGCGGTGATTTCCGGCTCGTACTGGCTGATGTCGTCGCTGTCCAGACCCTTGGTGATGCGGGCGTTCTGCTCTTCCAGGGTCTTGATGCGCTGTTCCAGGGCCGGGGAGGCTTTCGTCGCCGGGGCGGCCTGGGCCTGCTTTTCCAGTTCCGCGTTGCGCTTTTCCAGCTTCTCCAGGCGCTCGTTCATCTTTTCCAGCAGCTTCAGCAGTTCAGCCTGGTTGCCGGCGGCCTGGGGGGCGGCGAAGGCCGGCGCGCTGCCGGCGATCAGGGCCGCCGTCAGCAGCGCCAGGGGGCGCGGCCGAAGGAGGTTGGTGGTGGCAGCCATGGCTTAGTACCCGCCTTTTTTGCCGATGCCGACGAAGGTGAATTCATTTTCCACTTCGAAGGGCTTGAACCAGGGGCGCACGCCGGTGAGACGGTCGGTGTGGCGGCCGAAATGGGCGTGCTTGTTTTCGGTGGGCGGCAGGATGGTGTACTTCACCTTGTACTTGCCCGGGCCGAAGAGCTTGATGTTGTCGCCGTAGTGGGGGCCGTCGTTGGCCACCATGGCCATGAATTCGCCGGAGGTCTTCTGGTCGGAGCCGATCTTGGAGACTTCGTACTTCACCACCAGGTAGGGAATCCAGTGGCCTTCCTCGAAGCCGTTGGGGTTGTTGGCCAGGGCCCGGATGTCGGCCTCGATGTGGATGTCGGATTCCTCGGCCTTGCGCATCATGCCGTCCGGCTCCATGTTCACCGCCTGCAGATAGACGGCGGAAATCTCCATGCCGTAGCGCTGCTGGGGCGTGCCGATGGGGTATTCCACGGCATTGGCGGAGAAGGACCAGGCAGCAGCGAGGGCTACCAGGGTACGGGCGAAGGAAAGGCGGATGGAAGGCATGACTAGGCTCCTGAGCGGTAATAGGCGGATGTTTTTGGGATACCGCTTTGGCGCGGCTTAATAACAATCTAAGTAAGAATGATTCTCGTGTCAATTATTCGCGTACGTCAGTTTTGCGACAGGTTTCTGACGGATGCTGCAATGCAAGAACTGGCGGGCTCCGGCGTCGGATCAGGCCATGCCGGGAGATGCCCCGGGGATGCGACTAGTTCTTTGGTGCTATTGCAATGCAAATGAGAGTTGTTATTATTTGCGATATGCCGTTCAGGCCGTGAGGGCGAAAACGACTCCGGCCTGTCCTGAATCCCGTCATTCCGCTCCATTCTTCCGAGGGGCGAGGAGGTGCCACCATGATTCCCTTCAAGCAGAAACATGAACCCGTCAATTTGCCGGAACTGGGCGAGGCCGCCCTGCCGGAACCGGCTGCGGCGGCTCCCGTCCCCAGCGCCGGCTCCCGTCGCAAGCGCCTGTGGGAACTGAAGCACCAGCACCACTGCCCGGTGATCGGTACCTGCCTGCCACTGGATCTGCTGCGGCGCCTGGCAGCCCGGGCCAAGATACTCGGCCCCAACATGTCCGACTTCTCCCTGCATACCCAGGCCGTGGGCTTTGCCGAGCAGCGCAATCCCTTTGCCGAGCTGATGCAGCAGGAACTGGAGCGGCGCTACAACCTCACCATCCAGCGCTTCCGCCCGGCCCGGGATGGCGATGCCATCTACCGCCTGTGGCGGGAGGCGGTGGCCTCGGGCCAGGTGGCGGACGCCCTGTGGGCTGCCTGGACCCATCCCCGTTGCGATACGGAGACGGCCCAGCGCATCTACGGCGACATCCACATGCTGTCCCACCAGGCCGGCGCCGCCCACCAGGCGGATGTGAACCGGCTGAAGCAGCTGGAGGCGGAAAACGCCGCCCTCAAAGCCGAACTGCAAGCCCAGCGGGAGAAGGGCGGCCAGCGTCTGGCGGAGAAGATCCAGGAGGCAGAGCTACTGAAGCGCCAGCTGGCGGAGATGGAAGTCTTTGCCTGCGAGCGGGAGGCCCTGGCGGTGCGGGTGGTGGAACTGGAGGCCCGCTGCCGCGAGCTGGAAGGGGCCGACGGCGGCCAGAAGGCCCGGGCCGACGCCCTGGCCCTGCGCCTGGTGTCGGCGGAGGATCGCACCAATGCCGCCGAGGCCCGGGTGCGGGACCTGACCCGCCAGCTGGAGGAATCCCGCCGCGATCTGGTGGCGGCCGAGCAGGCCATGGAATCCTGGCTGCTGCTGGACGGCGCGCCGGAAGGCGATGCCTGCGCCCTCTCCGCCGCCTGCGGCCGGGAATGCGCCAGCGGCAAGGATGGTGCCGAGGCTGCCATGCCGCGCCTGGAAGGGCGCAGCGTGCTTTGCGTCGGCGGCCGGCCCGGCCTGGTGGAAACCTACCGTCGGCTGGTGGAGCGGCTGGGCGGCCGCTTCGCCCACCACGACGGCGGCCTGGAGGACAATCCCCGCTTCCTCGACGGGGTGCTGTCCGCCGCCGATGCGGTCATCTGCCAGGCCGGCTGCATCAGCCATGGCGCCTACTGGAAGCTGAAGGACCACTGCAAGCGCACCGGCAAGCCCTGCGTCTATCTCAAGGGGGCCGGCGTTTCCAGCTTCGTGCGCGGTATTTCCGAGGTGGCGGAAGGAGCAGTGGAGTAGTTCCCCTGCTGCCTGAGCGGCAGGGATTTACGTTTTTTGACCTGCATCATATTGAGATCAATTCTCAACAAAGTACAGTGCGGACTTCGATCAACCCGCCGCGATCCAGCCAGCGACAGCGATGCCAGCCAGGCGCGGGGATTCCTTCCGGAGCCCGTCCATGTCAACGCTGTCATCCCTTGTCGCTGTTTCTTCCCCGTCGCGTCAGCGCCCACCTTTCGCCCTGCATCTGCTGGCCCTGAGCCTGGCTTCTGGCTTTGCCTGGGGCGCCGATAACCCCCCTTTATCCGAATCCGCCCTGTCCACCGTCAGCGTTACCGCCAAGGGTTATGCCGCCGACGAGCTGGAAACGCCCCTCAGCACCGTCTCTCTCGATCGGGAGGAAATCATCCGCCGCGGCGCCAACAATCCGGGGGAACTGCTGCGCGGCGAGCCCGGCATCGCCGTGGCCAGCGACGGCGCCCAGGGCCAGAACCCGGTGCTGCGCGGCCTGAAGAAGGAAAGCGTGGTGCTGCTGGTGGACGGCATCCGCCTCAACTCGGCCCAGCCCCAGGGGGCCATCGCCTCCTTCATGTCCCTCGGCCTGGCGGAGCGGGTGGAGGTGGTGAAGGGCCCCTCCTCCGTGCTTTACGGCAGCGGCGCCCTGGGTGGCGTGGTCAATGTGCGCCTGCCCCAGGCCCAGTTCAAGGCCGGTACCAGCGGTTCGGCCATGGCCTCCTGGGACAGCGCCAGCAACGGCCTGCGGGCCACCGGCGTGGTTAACTTCTCCGCCGGCGACCATGCCCTGATGCTCGGCACCTCCAACGCCCGCATCGGCGACTACCGTTCCCCCGACGGCAAGGTGGCCAAGACCGGCTACGATTCCGACAGCCTCATCGGCCAGTACCGCTTCCGCATCGACGGCGCCCAGCAGCTGCGCCTCTCCTTCCAGGAGCATACGGACGAGGACGTGTGGTACCCCGGCTCCACCAAGGCGGCCGCCAACCCCATCAAGTCCACCACCATCTATTCGCCCAAGCAGAGCCGCCGCCTCATGGAAGCGGGCTATTCCCGCCAGGGCTCGGGCGAGGCGCCGCTGAACCTGGACTTCCGTGTCTACCGTCAGGAGATGGAGCGGCAGATCTATTCCTGGGCCAGCGGCATCCAGCGCAACAATGCCGAAACCAAGGTCTCCTTCGTCACCGAGGGCTGGGATGCCAAGGCCGACTGGCTGGTCCATCCCCAGCACCTGCTTTCCTTCGGCCTCAACGCCTGGGAGATGGAGGCCTCCCCCAACCGGCGCCTGTACCAGGCCGGCAACATGGTGGCCAACAACCCCTTCGCCGATGGCCGTATCGAATCCCTGGGGGCCTACCTGCAGGACGACATGCGCTTCGGCAAGCTCAACGTGCTGGCCGGCCTGCGCCACGACACGGTCAAGGGCAGCGCCGCCTCCATGAACAACGGGGCGATCAAGAACGGCCTTTCCCGCAGCGACAGCGCCACCTCCGGCAGCCTCGGCGCGGTCTATGAAGCGGCGCCCCTGCTGCGGCCCTATGCCAACCTCTCCCGCGCCTTCCGCGCCGGCGAAATGCGGGAACGCTACGAGTCCTCGCCCCGGGGCGACGGCTACTATTACGTCGGCAATCCCCAGATCAAGCCGGAAGAGGCCACCCAGTTCGAGCTGGGCCTGAAGGGTGCCAGCGCCGACTTCAACTACCACCTGGCGGCCTACCGCAACAGCATCGACAACTACATCACCGGCCAGCCCACCGGCACCTTCATCAGCGGCCTGCCGGTGAAGGCCACGGTGAACCTGGGCCGGGCCGTCATCGCCGGGGTCGAGGCCTCCGCCCGCTGGCAGGTGCGGCCGGGGCAATGGCTGAATGCCGGTTATTCCCGCCTGCGGGGCGAGAACAAGGACCTGGACGAGCCCCTCTTCCAGATGCCGGCGGACGAACTCTCCCTCGGCTGGGACGGCGCCGTCGCCCAGGGCTGGCGCGCCGACGCTACCCTGCGCCTGGTGGCCCGCCAGGACCGCATCGCCACCCTCTTCAGCCGCGGCAGCGAAAACGCCACCGCCGGCTTCGCCACCGCCGACCTGGGCGCCACCTACCGCTGGTCCCGGCAGAGCTTCCGCGTCGCCCTGAAGAACCTGGCCGACAAGCGCTACCACGAACACCTGGCCGAAGGCGTCAGCGGCAACGAAATCCTGGCCCCCGGCCGTTCCCTCGTTCTCACCTGGAAAGGAGACTTCTGATGCAATTACGCCCCTCCGCCCTGGTCCTGCTGCTGGCCGCCCTGGCCGGCGGCCCGGCCGCGGCCCACGACCACGACGCTGGCAGCGGCAGCGACCAGCGCCAGGTGATCCGGCTGACGCCGGCGGAAAAACATTTCCTGCTCTCGGAAATGCGGGGCTTCGTTGCCATCACCCAGAAGATCATCAGCGCCGCCACCGCCAACGACATGGCGGCGGTGGCCGAGGCCGCCCGGGTGGGCGGTCTCAAGGCGCACCAGAAGGACTTCGCCAACCCGGGCAGCCTGGTGCACGGCATCCGCAAGAAGGCGCCCCAGGCCTTTTTCCCCCTGGGCCGGGAGACCCACATCAACTTCGACCGCATCGCCGAACTGGCCACGGAACTGAAGGACCGGGACGTGGTGCTCAACACCCTGGCCGACAACCTCAACAACTGCATCGCCTGCCACAGCGCCTACCGGGTGGAAGAAGCCCACTAGACGCCTGCCCTGGAAGGCAGAAGGGACGCCACTCTCAGCCGTGCCATGGCTGAGAGGAGCGTCCCTTCTTGTTTCTGGCGTGGTGGTCTGGGGAATCCGTGGCCGGGAGTGCCCGGGCCTTAGTAAACGTCCCGCCGGTAGCGGCCTTCCGCCAGCAGCCGGTCCAGGGCTTCCCGGCCCAGCAGCTGGGCCAGGGTCTCATCTACCGCGGCGCCCATGGTGGCGGCGCTGCCGCAGACGTAGAGGGCGGCGCCCTCGTCGAGCCAGTCCTGCAGCACGTCGCCGCGCTGGGCCAGGCGATGCTGCACGTAATCCTTGGCCGCCTGTTCCCGGGAAAAGACCAGATCCAGCCGGGGCAGCAGGCCATTGTTGCGCCAGCGGGCCAGGTCTTCCCGGTAGTGCCGGTCCGGGCCGGCGTGGCGTTCGCCGAAGATCAGCCAGTTGCGCTTATCTCCCCGGGCTTCCCGGGCCTTGAGCAGGGCCCGCAGGCCGGCGATGCCGGTGCCGTTGCCGATCAGGATGAGGGGCCGGCCGGCGTTGTCGCCGAGGCGGAAATTGGCGTGAGGCTTGAGGCGCAGGGCCACGCTGCGGCCCACCTCCAGGTCCTTGCAGAGGTGGCCGGAAGCCAGGCCGGGGGTGCCGTCGGGGCGGGCCTGCAGGCGCACCAGCAGGTGCAGGGCGCCGTCGGCGGGCAGGGAGGCGATGGAATAGTCCCGGGGATGTTCCCCGGCCTCTGGTGGCTGCACCTGCACCAGGTCGCCGGCCTGCCACTCGGGCAGGGGGGCGTGTTCCGGCGCCAGGGCCAGGTGGAACACGGGGGCGCCGCTGCTGCCCGGATTGAGGTGGCGCCGCTCCAGCAGGCGCCAGGGGGTGAAGGCCGGGGCGCGCCAGTCCGGCGTCTCGCCGCTGCCGGCGATGTGGGCCACCTGCTGCTGCCAGGCCGCCAGGGCGTTGGCATCCTGGTTGTCCATCTCCAGGGGGGCAAACAGCGGCACGGCGCCCCGGGCCTCCAGCCAGGCGGCCAGGCGCCGGCCGAAGGCGCAGAAGTGGGCGTATTCCCGGTCCCCCAGGGCCAGCACGCCGACGTGCAGGCGGGATAGGTCCGGACCCGCGTCGGCCATGCAGTGGCGCTCGAAGAGGGCGCCGTTGTCCGGCGCGTCCCCCTCGCCGCAGGTGCTGACGAGGAACAGGGCCTGTTCGTGGGCGGCCAGCAGGGCCGGGGTGACCCGGTTGAGGGGCACCAGGGTGGTGTTGAGGCCGGCAGCCCCCAGGCTGCGGGCGGTGTGTTGCGCCAGGGCCTCGGCGCTGCCGCTCTGGCTGGCATAGGCCACCAGCACGGGGCGCCCGCCGTCGCCGAGGGGCGCCACGGCGATGCGCTGCCGCCGCCGGTGGCGCAGATAGACGGCAGCGCAAAGGCCGCCGTAGGCCAGGGTGGCGCCCCAGGCGGTGAGGAGTCGCACGGTGTCGGGCATGAAATGGAACCGAAACGGGGAGGAGGGTTGCTGGCGGGAACGGTGACGGAAGCGCACAGGAGGCTGGCTACCCGACCCGGGAAGCCCGGGGCACAGAAACCTCGGTGATCTCTGTGCCCTCTGTGGCTAAGGTTTTGCCTTGCCCTTTACTGGGGCAGCACTTCCAGCGTGGCGGCGTAGGTGACGCGGCGTTCCTTGGCGGCCTTGACGCTGGTCTTGCTGTCCTTCAGTTCGGCGTCGAGCCAGTACATGCCGGCTTCGGGGAAGGTGACGCTGAACTTGCCGTCGGCGCCGGTCTTCAGCTTCATTTCGCCCAGCTGGTTGCGGTAGCGGGTGGCGCCCTTGGTGACAGTGACTTCCAGGCCGGCGGCGGGCTTGCCGTCCAGCAGCATCTGGAAGGTGGCGGCCTCGCCGTTCACCAGGTCGTTGGGATGGGTCACCGGCACCAGTTCCAGGCCCTTGCCGATGGGGGTCAGGGCGGAGGGCTTGCCGACGGTGACGAAGGTCTCGTTGCGGCCGGCCATTTCATTGACGTTCAGCTCTTCCGCCTCGGCCGGGATTTCCCGGGCGAAGGCTTCGGCGCTGCCGCGCCAGCGCTTGGGTTCGCCCTTCAGCTTGAAGCTGGCCATGATGCCGGCGTTGACCACGGCGACGCGGTAGGTACCGGCCTGGGTCAGGTTGAGGTCGAAGACGCTGCGCAGCTTGCCCTTTGCCAGGTTTTCCGGCGCCACCTTGCTGCCGTCGGGGGCGGTGACGCTCAGGTTGTCCAGGTTGAGGGCGTTGTGGTTGAAGAAGAAGAGGTCGTTGGCCACGGCCGCATCCACGGTGATCCACTGGGCCTTGGAGAGCACGGTGGAGGAGGGCAGCAGCCAGGCATTGTGGGCCTGGGCGGCAGGCACCAGGGCGGTGGCCAGGAGGGCGGCGATAGTCAGGGGGCGCAGCAGTTTCATGGGGAATCCTTTGCGGTGGGAATGGGGAAGAGTTCTAAAAGCTAGCCACAGAGGGCACAGAGATCACCGAGGGGGCGGGGCGGAATGAACCGCCCGTGCCGTTCAGGGCTTCAGCTCCAGGGTGATGTGACCCAGTTCGCTCTGGCCCTGGGCGGTGGCCTGCTGGGCCTGCTTGGGGGGCCACTGGAAGGGGATGTAGAGCAGCTCGCGGCCGCCCACTTCCCGGGCGGCTTCGATGCCCAGCTTGTAGTCGCCGGGGGGCAGGTCGCCGAGGGGGGCCTTGCCCTGGGCGAAGCGCAGCTTCTGCTTGCCCACGGTGGGGGTGGCGCCGGTGATGCCGTCCACCGGCATGGCCAGGTCCCGGCCGCCGCGGCGCCACCACTGGCGCAGGTCCTTCAGCCACTTGGTGCCTTCGCCGTTTTTCATCTTGGCGTCGTAGAGCACCGCCAGGTGTGCGGCGATGCTGTTGTCGGCCCGTTCCACCCACACGGCCACATAGGGGCGGTGGTATTCGGCCACGTTGAGGCGGGGGATTTCCACTTCCACCGCCAGGTCGGCGGCCAGGGTCGGCAGGGCGAGGCCGCAGCCGAGGAGCAGGGAAAGCAGGCGTTTCTTGGCGAACGTCATGGTCGGAGGCTTTCGGTAATAGTTGGGGGAGGGTCAGTGCATCAGCAGCAGGGCCAGCAGCAGGGGCACCAGGGCGCCCAGGCCCACCAGGGGCCAGGTGCCGGGCCGGTTGCCGGCGTGGTACTTGAGGATGAGCAGGCCCGACAGGGAAAACACCAGGCAGGCGGCGGAGAAAATGTCGATGAACCAGCGCCAGGCGCCGCCGGTGTGGCGGCCCTTGTGCAGGTCGTTGAGGTAGGAGATCCAGCCCCGGTCGGTCACTTCGTATTCCGCCTCGCCGCTTTCCCGGTCGATGCGCAGCCAGGCGTCGCCGCCGGGCCGGGGCAGGGCCAGGTAGATTTCCTCCGGCGACCATTCGGCCTCCTGGCCGACCGCCTCGATGTCCAGAGTCGCGGCGGCCCAGGCCGCCAGGGCCGGCGGCAGGGGCGCCTGCCGGGCTTCGGCGGCAGCCGGTGCCAGCTGGGCTTGCAGGGCTTCGGGCAGTTGCAGCTGCTGGCGCAGCACCGTCGGTTTGCTGCCGATGTCGGCGGCGTGGTTGAGGGTGATGCCGGTGACGGCAAAGAGGACCATGCCCAGCAGGCAGATGGCGGAGCTGATCCAGTGCCACTGGTGCAGGGTTTTCAGCCAGCCGGGGCGGCGGGCGGGGGCGATGCTTGCTGCGGTGTTCATGGGACGGCTTACATCTCCGCCCATTGGCGCAACAGGTTGTGATAGTGGGCGGTGAGGGCCACCACCTCCTCGCTGTCGCCCACCTGCTGGCGCAGCTTCTGGATGGTGCAGTCCAGGTCGAACATCATGGTGCGCTTCCAGTCGTCCCGGATCATGCTCTGGGTCCACAGGAAGGAGCAGATGCGGGCGCCCTTGGTCACAGGCTCGACCCGGTGCAGGCTGGTGGAGGGGTAGACGATGGCGTCGCCGGCCGGCAGCTTGGCCTGGTGGCTGCCGTAGGTGTCGTCCACGAACAGGTCGCCGCCCTCGTATTCGTCCGGGTCGGTGAAGAAGATGGTGGTGGAGACGTCGGTGCGGATGCCAGCTTGGCTGCCGTGGGGATAGCGGATGGCGTTGTCCACGTGGTTGCCGTAGAAGCCGCCGCCTTCGTAGTGGTTGAAGAAGGGCGGCAGGATGCGCTGGGGCAGGGCGGCGGAGAAGAAAAGGGGATTATTGAGCAGGGCGCCGGTGACGATCTCCCGCAGGCGGGCGATGGCCGGCGTGCCTTCGGGCAGTTGCAGGTTCTGCTTGCGCTGGGCTGCTTGGATGCCGGCGGTGGCGAGGCCGTCCTGCCATTGGGCGTTGGCGAGAATGTGGCGGCACTCGGCCACCTGGTCCCGGGTCAGCAATTCCGGAATATGCAGCATCATGATGCAGGGCTCCTTGGCGATGGGCTAGGCCCGGGTGAAACGAAAAACCCGCCCGGCGGACCGGGCGGGGAGGCAACGCTTAGAACTTGTAGTTGGCCGTCAGGATGGCCTGGCGACCCGGGGCGACGCTGACCATGTGGCTGGCGTAGGCCTTGTCGTAGTACACCTCGTCGAACAGGTTCTGCACGTTGAGGCGCAGGGACAGGTTCTTGTCCACCTGGTAGGTGGCCATGGCATCGGCACGCCAGTAGGAGGGGACCCACTTGGTGTTGGCGGCATCGCCGTACACCTTGGAGACGTAGTAGGCGCCGCCGCCGATGGTCAGCTGGGGCAGGATGCGGTAGCTGGTCCACACGCTGAAGCTGTGCTCGGGCGTGTTGGGCACCTTGTTGCCCTTGTTCTCGGCGTTGGCGTTGTAGCGCCAGTTGGTGCCGCTCTTGCTCCAGTAGGAGGGGCCCGGTTCCACCAGTTCGGAATCCATGTAGGTGTAGCCGCCGGTGACCTGCCACTTGTCGGTGAGGTTGCCGGCAAAGCCCAGCTCGTAGCCGTTGATGCGCTGCTTGCCGACGGTGGCCATGGTGTTGGCGTCCAGGCTGATCTTGGCGTTGGTCTTCTCGATGTTGAAGACGGCGCCGGTGAGAGCCAGCTTGTTGTTGAACAGGTTCCACTTGGTGCCCAGCTCGAGGCTGCGCACCTCTTCCGGCTCCAGGTCCTTGTTGGTCAGGGACAGGTTGTCCGAACCGTCGCTGGCGGTGATGCCGGAGGGGTTGGCGGCGGTGGCGTAGTTGGCGTAGATGCTGCCGTTGTCCTTCGGCTTGAAGACCACGCCGGCCTGGTAGCTGGTGAAGCTGGAGCGGCTCTGCAGCGGCACGGTGGTGGATTTGGTGCCGTTGGTGGTGTAGCCGTCCAGGGAGGTGCGGAACTCGTCGTCGCGCAGGCCCAGGTTGAGCAGCCACTGCTTGTTCAGGGTCAGGGTGTCGAAGACGTAGATGCCGCGGGAGGCGGTGCGGGTGTAGGTGCCGGCGGTATTGCGGGTGACGGTGCCGGTCCAGGGATCGTTGGGGTTTGGATTCTGGATGTTGGCGTTGGATGCGCCGGTCACGGTGTAGCCGCGGCTGTCCACCTCGTTGTGCATGAACTCGATGCCGGTGGCGATGTTGTGCTTGATGTCGCCGGTGAAGAACTCGCCCACCAGCTCGGTGGCGTTGATGACGCTGTCGCTGGTGGAGTTGCGGTTCTTGGAGCTGCGCGGCAGGGTGGTGCCGGTGACGATGGAGGCGTTGGAATCCCCCGGGTTGGTCACCACGTAGTCATTCTTGGTCTGGGTGAAGCGGGTGGAGTTGCGCACCGTCCACTTGTCGTTGATGTCGTGTTCCAGCTTCAGGGTCTGGCTGTTGACCTCGGTGCGGCTGAAGTCCCGATTCACCAGGCCGTAGAAGTTGTTTCGGTTTACACCGAGGGGACCGCCGTCGCCGTTCTTGGCCACGGCCGTGGGGTTCAGGGTCGGGGCCACGGTGGGCGGGGTGGTGGCGGTGGAGCCGCCGGTGCCCTGGGCCACGGTGGCGTACTTGGCGATGGGATTGTTGTAGGGGATGCCGTAATCCGGCAGGCCTTCGGTCTGGTAGTGGTAGACGCTGAGGCTGGCGCGGGTGGGGGTGCCCAGGCCGGCGGCGAGGGAGGCGGCGACGCCGTCCTTCTTGTTCCACACGGCTTCGCGGCCGGCCACATCGCTGTCTTCCTTCATCAGGGAGAGGCGGGCGGCCATGTGGTCGCCGATCTGCCGGTTGATGTCGGCGGTAGCCCGCTTGTAGTTGGCGGTGCCGACGCCGATGCTGGCATCGCCGAAGTTGCCCAGGCGGGCATTCTTGGTGCTCAGGTTGATGCTGCCGCCGACGGCGCCGCCGCCGCTGTAGGCGGAATCGGGGCCCTTGGTGACGTCCACCTGCTCCACGGCGAACATGTCCCGGGACTGGGAGCTGGGGTCGCGCAGGCCGTCGATGAAGAAATTGGCTTCGGACTTGAAGCCGCGGATGATGGGGATGTCGCCGGCCGGTGTGCCGCCTTCGCCCATGCCGAAAGTGATGCCGGGGGTGGTGCGCAGGGCATCCTGCAGGGTGGTGGCGTTGGTCTGCTGCAACACTTCCTTGGTGATGACCGTCAGGGTCTTGGGCGTATCCACCAGGGGAGCCGTGTATTTGGTGGACGCGGCCGTATCCGCCTTGAAGGTTTCCGTCTCGGCGGTGACGCTGACCGTGGACAGGGTCTGTTCCTGCTGGGCCAGGGCGACGCCGGGAACGGCGAGGGCCAGGGCGGTGAAGGCGGCGCTGCGCTTGAAACGGGGCTGCTGGTCGGGGGCGTGCTTGTGGCTCTGGATGTAGGCCATCGGTCAAATCTCCGTGGGGATTTTTGTGGGAAGTCGTTGAGGCTGGCTTCCTGACCGATGACGTGCCGGCGGGCGGCGTCTGCAGGTGGCTGGCTATCCGGGATCGTTAAATCTCGTAATGAAGCCAATGATAATTGTTTTCATTTGTAATGGTCAAACCGTAGGCAGGCCGGAAAGGCTTGCCAGATCAGGGGTTTCGCGCGGATAGCAGGCGGCGATGCCTTGATTTTCAATGGATTTCAACCTGGATCAAGGTTGCATCCAGGTGTGGTGTGAAAACAACAGGTCGGCGTTGATGTCGGCCAGGGTGGCGCAGCCGGCCATGGCCATGGTCACCTCCAGCTCCTCCCGCAGCAGCTTCAGGGTGTGGGCCACGCCCAGGGGGCCGGCCGCCGCCAGGCCGTAGACCCAGGGCCGGCCCAGGAGCACGGCCGCGGCGCCCAGGGCCAGGGCCTTGACCACGTCGCTGCCGCGGCGGATGCCCCCGTCCAGGAGCACCGGCAGGCGGCCTTCGACGGCCTGCACTACCGCCGGCAAAGCCTCGATGCTGGCCGGCAGGGTGTCCAGGCTGCGGCCCCCGTGGTTGGAGACGATCAGGCCATTCACCCCCAGGTCGGCCGCCTGGCGGGCGTCTCCCGGGTGGGTGATGCCTTTGAGGATCAGCGGCAGGCGGGTCAGGGAGCGGACCCAGGCGATGTCCTCCCAGGTGGGGGCCGCGGCCATGATGCCGTCGAAGACGATGCTCTGGCCCGGATGCAGGGCGGGCTGGGCCGGCGCCGCCATGCCCCGCAGGTTGGCCGGGTCGATGCCGGCGGGCAGGTGGAAGCCGATGCGCTGCTCCCGGTTGCGCAGGCCGAAGATGGGCACGTCCACCGTCACCACCAGGGCCTGGTAGCCGGCGGCCTCGGCCCGCTGCACCAGCTGGCGGGTGAAGTCCCGGTCCGGCTGGAAGTAGAGCTGGAACCACAGGGGCGCCTCGGCCTGGGCGGCAATGTCCTCCAGGGGCGTGCTGGCCAGGGTGGACACCACCATGCCCGCCTGCAGGGCGCCGGCGCCGAGCACGGTGGCCAGTTCCCCTTCGGGATGGAACAGCTTCTGGTGTGCCACCGGAGCGAGGAAGAGGGGATGCTCGTAACGCTGGCCGAACAGTTCCAGCCGGGTGTGGCCGCCCCGCACGTCGGCCAGGACCCGGCCGTTGAGGCGCAGGCGGTCGAAGGCCTCCTTGTTCCAGCGGAAGGTCAGCTCGTCGGCGGAACCGCTGTGCAGGTAGGTCCAGGCGTTGTCGTCGAGGCGGCGGCGGGCATAGGGCTCGTAATCGCCGACGGCGGCGATTTCCCGGGGGATGCGTTCCAGCAGGGGGGCGTTGAAGGCCATGGCGGAATGGGGGCGAGAGGCGATAGGGCAAACTTTACCGGCAAATCGGCGCTGCCGCTGCCACCGCGCCCGGGTCGGGGCGGAGGCAGCGGTGGTGCAGGCTCAGTCGTCGGTGGTGCTGCGGGGCTGGCCGGGGGCGGTCGTGCTGGTGGTGCCCACCTGGGGCCGGGGCCCCAGGGGCAGCACCAGGGCCCGGCCCTGGCGGCGGATGCCGAGGAGGCCCATCTCCCGGTTGGGGATGCGGCCCAGAGCCAGGTTGAGATCGTGGATTTCCTTCACCGGCTGGCCGTCCAGGCTGTCGATCTCGTCTCCCGGGTCCAGCCCGTTCTGCTCGGCGATGCCCTGGACGGCGAGGATGCGCAGGCCGCCCTTGGCCGGCAGTTCCTGCAGCACCAGACCCAGGCTGCGGGCCGGGTCGTAGGCGGCCAGGTTGGTGGCGGGGCGCGGCACTTCCCGCTTTTCCCCCAGGACCACCCGCACGCTGCGGGACTGCTGCTGGCGCCACAGTTCCAGTTCCAGCCGGTCGCCGGGGGCCGCCGCGGCGAGGAAGCGGTGCAGGTCGCCGCCGTCGGCCAGGGGCCGGCCGGCGATGCCGATCACCAGGTCGCCGGCCTGCAGCCCGGCCTTTTCCGCCGGGGTGTCGGCATGGACCCGGGTCACCAGCACGCCCCGCTGCCGGCCCAGGGCCCGGGCCGCCGTTTCCGTCGCCTGCAGTTCGGCGCCGAGCCAGCCCCGCTTCACCTGGCCGTCCCGGATGAGGATGGCGGCCACCCGCCGGGCCTCTTCCACCGGGATGGCGAAGCCGATGTTGGTATAGCCGCCGGATCGGGAGAAGGACATGGAATTGATGCCCACCAGCCGGCCCTCGGCATCGAACAGGGGGCCGCCCGAATTGCCCGGGTTGATGGCCGCATCCGTTTGCAGGAAGGCCACGTGGGGATTGCTCGGCAGGAAGCGCCCGCTGGCGCTGACGATGCCGGCGCTGACGCTGTGGGCCAGGCCGAAGGGCGAGCCGACGGCGAAGACCGGGTCGCCGGGGCGCAGTTCCTTGCTGCTGCCCAGGGGCACCGGCGGCGCCAGGGGGGCGGCGGTCTTCAGCACGGCGATGTCGGTGGTGTCGTCGCTGCCCACCACCTTGGCCTCCACCTCCTGGCCGTTGGGGGCGATCACCAGGATCTGCCGGGCGCGGCGCACCACATGGGCGTTGGTCAGGAGATGGCCCTGGGAATCGAAGACGAAACCGGAGCCGGTGCCGTCCGGCACCGGCAGGCCCGGCGCGGTGTTGGCGGCGGCGACGGCGGCAACGCCCTCGCTGCGGCGGACGCGGATCTGCACCACGGAGGGCAGCCGCTCGGCAACCCGCATGGCCAGGCCACTCTGGCCGGCCGTGCCCGGGGATGGGCTCGGGGCGGCGCTCTGGGGCTGGCCTGGCGTAAGGACGGCGTCCCCGTTGGCGGCGGCGGATGCCATGGCGAAGAAGGCCAGCCAGAGGGCGTGGCGGAGGGGGGCGGTGTGGGTCATGACGGTGTTCCTGGCGGGGTAGGGCAGCTTAAAGGGTCTGCAGGAAGGCGGCCAGGGCCTCCACGTCGGCCTCGTTCAGTTCCAGCTTGCGGATCAGGGGCGACAGGGGCGGGGCGTAGGGGTCGCCGGCGGCCACGGCCTTGGCCGTGGGGTTGCCCATGGCGTTGCCGTACATGCGCAGCAGACCCTTCAGGTCGGGGAAGACGCCGTTGTGCATCCACGGCCCGGCCTGGGCCACGCCCCGCAGGCTGGGGGTGCGGAAGGCACCCAGGTCGGCCTTCTCCCGGGTTACCTCGAAACGGCCCAGGTCCTGGTTGCGGCGGCCGTAGTAGGAGAGGCCGATGTGGTGGAAACCGTGGTCGGTGAGCAGGGGACCGTTGTGGCAGTTCATGCAGCGGGCCTGGGTGCGGAACAGGTGCAGGCCCTGCAGCTCCTTGTCGGAAAGGGCGTCCCTGCGCCCGGCCAGGAAACGGTCGAAGGCCGTGGCCGGCGGGCGCAGGCTGCGCACGAAGTCGGCCAGGGCCCAGGCCAGCTGGGCCTCATCCAGGGCGGGGGCGGCGAAGGCGGCCTGGATCAGGCTGCGGTGCTCCTCCAGGCCGTTGACCCTGGCCACGGCGGCGGCGATGGGGTGGTTCATCTCCACCGGGTTGGCGATGGGGCCGAGCACCTGGGCTTCCAGGCTGTCCACCCGGCCGTCCCAGAACAGCTTGGTGGCGAAGGGGGCGGCGAAGAGGGGCGGGGTGCGGCGGCGGCCCATGAGCTGGTCCTCGCCCACGGCCAGGGGCTTGCCGTCGGTGAAGGATTTTTCCGGCTGGTGGCAGGAGGCGCAGGAAACCTGGCCCTTGGCGGAGAGGCGGGGATCGAAGAAAAGGGCCCGGCCCAGGGCTACCCGGGCGGCCTGGCGGGGGCTTGCGGCGGGCGCCACGGCGGGCACCGGCGCCATTTCCTGCCAGGTCACGCTCGCATCCACCTGGGGCTTGGGCCAGCTACCGGGGGCGCCCTGGTAGAGGCGGCGCAGGCAGGCGTTGTCCCAGGCGCCGTTGCTGCGGCAGGCGATGTCGGGGGCGGCGGCCAGGGCCGGGCCGGCCGCCAGCAGCAGGGAGAGGAGGAGGGGCTTGGAAAACGGTGTGACGTTCATGGCGGGCCTCAGAAGCGGTAACCCAGTTCCAGCCAGAACTGGCGGCCGGTTTCGTACTGGGGGATGTTGTTGACCGGCTCCAGCTGCATGGAGCGGTTGAGCACGTTGTCGATGCGCAGGTTGGCGAAGATGCTCTGGGTGCCGGTGACCTTCCTGCTCCAGCCGATGTTCATGTCCCAGCTGAGGGTGCCCGGGTACTGGCGGGACTGCCACACCGCATAGCTCTCGCCGTTGATGGTCTGGGTGGTGCCCGTATTCACCACCGCCTTGTAGCCGCTCTTGAGGCGGAAGAAGTTGGTGATGGTCAGGTTCCACGCCGGCAGGCTGGACAGGGTGGTCAGGCGCAGGGTCTTGGGCCGGTTGTAGTTGTCGGCGGGACGGTCCACATAGCGCACCAGCTGGCCGTTGTAGAGGATGTACTTGTCCATGTCGGTGAGGCTGATGGAGGTGTCGATGTCGGTGTGGGACTTCTTGATCTCCGTGATGTCGAGGCCGAATTCCCACTGATGGGTGGTGCCCGCCAGCTTCCACGGCGTCGTTGAGCGCAGCAGCAGGGTGGTGATGTTGGTCTCGTTGTGGCCGTCGTTGGTGTAGGCGTAGTAGTTCTTGTTGGTGCTGCTGTTCTTCAGGGTGCGCAGGGTGACCTGGTCCTTGCCTTCCCGGTTGATGAACTTCAGCTCCGCCAGCCAGCCGTCGAAGCGCTGGGAAAGGCCCAGCATTTTCTCGTCGTCGAAGGGAATGTCGATTTCGTTGAAGCGGTTGACGATGGCACTGCTGGGCGCGCTGTACACCCAGTCGGTGATCTTGCCGGCGGTGATGGTGCGGGACTCGGTGATCTTCAGGGCCTCCCGGCCTTCCCGCAGGCGGTAGCCGAAGAAGGAGCGCCCGTAGTAGCGGTTCTGGCCCAGGATGACGTTGGTGCGGTTGTCCCCCAGCACGTCCAGGTTGAGGGAGAAGCGGGGCGCCAGGGTGGCCTTGTCCATGTAGTCGTCCCAGTCGCCGCGCAGACCGAAGCGGGTACGCAGGCGCTTCCAGCTGACGTCGTCCTCCAGGAAGTAGCCGAACTTGTTGGTGGACAGGGCGATCTCGCCGGTCCGGTACACGTCCCGCTTGTTGAAGTACTGGCCCTTGCCGGAAAAGCCGGTGTAGCTCACCGCCCCCAGGGAGCAGGCGTCGCTGTCGCTGCCGCCGCTGGCCAGGGCGCAGGTGGTGGTGGCCTTGGCATTGGCCGGCAGGTAGACATAGTGGTCGTTGAGGCGGGCATAGCGGGCCTCCTCCGCCTCGAATTCGGCACCGGCCATGAAGCGGTGGGCCGTGGGCCCCAGGGCCAGGGCGATGGATTCGAAGCGGGCCTGCAGGGAGGCGGCCTCGGAGGTCTGGTCCACATTGCCCCAGGAGCCTTCCACTTCGGTGGTGGCGGTGGGGGAGGGATTCCAGTTCTTGTCGGTGGAGGGGCGCCAGGACTTCTGGTAGTTGGTCTCGCTGCGGCGGGAGCTGTCGGCCGTGGTGTAGCCGGCCTGGACGAACCACTTGCCGGTCGTCATGCGGTGCTCCAGGGCCGCCTGCAGTTGCTGGCCGCCGGAGGTCAGGGTGAAGCCGGAATCCTTCTGGTTCTTGATGAAGTAGTGGTCCTCCCCCGGGGCGTCCACCACCGTCACCCGCAGCCGGGTGTCCGGCGAGATGTTGATGACGTTTTTCAGCCACAGGTTGTCGATCTGCCGGGTCTGGGTCTTGGCCGAGGCGTCCGTGGTGTTGCCGTTGCTGCTGTAGGCATGCAGGGGAATGTCGGAGGTACGGCGGCTGAAGGCGGCGGTGACGCCCCAGTTTTCCGTGAGGTGGCCGCTGACGTTGCCCTTGTAGAAGATCTTGCGGAACTTGGGTTGGGCCGTGTAATCGCTGGATTCCTGGAAGGACTGGTAGTCCTGCTCGTCCACGATCAGCTTGGTCCAGTTGCTGCTGGTGTACTGCACGCTCATGGCCCCGCTCAGTTCGGCGGTGGGGTCGCAGGTATCCACATTGACGACGCCGCCGTTGAAGCCGCCGTAGCGGGCAGAGACGTTGCTGTCGGCGATCTGCAGCTTGCAGATGAGGCTGGTGTCCAGGGCGATGCCCTGGGCGGCGCTGGGCGGGTTGGCGTAGTGGTTGGGGTTGTTGGAGGTGGGGTCGATGTCGTTGTTGATGCGGGCCCCGTCCACCTGGAACAGGTTCTGGTAGTACTTGGCGCCGTTGATGGAGATGTCCTGGGGCGCGATTTCCCCCTGGCGCTTGCTCTGCATGCGGGTCTCGCTGAACTGCACCCCCGGGTGCATCTTCAGCAGGCTGGTGGCGTCGCCGTTGCCGGCGGGGAAACTGCGGATCAGTTCCTCGTCAATGGTGCGGCCGCCGAGAAAGGGGTCCCGCTGGTCCACCACCTTCACTTCAGGCAAATGACGGTCCGCAGGGGCGGCGGGGAGGATGGGCGTCGCCGGCCGCGCCAGTGCCGGCAGGGCCTCCAGCAGCACCGTGTTGCTGCCGGTGCTGCGGTAGCCGATGCGGGTGCCGGCCAGCAGGCGTTCCAGGGCCTGCAGGGGCGGCAGGCTGCCGCTGACGGCGGCGGAGCGGCGGCCTTCCACCAGGGCCGGCGGGAAGCTGATCTGCAGGCGGGTCTGGCGGCCCAGCTCGATCAGGGCCGGCCCCAGAGCCTGGGCCGGAATGTCGAGGCGCACGGCAATGCCGGCGGCCGGCGCCTCCGCCGCCTGCAGCGGCAGGGCCGCCAGGGGCGAGAGCAGGGCCACGGCCAGGGCCAGGGGCCGCAGGCGGGGCAGAGGCACGGGGGAGGAGAGGGGATTCTGGGGGCGCATGATGACTCCGGAAAAATGGTTCTTTTCCGTAGGACGTCTGCCGGCCCGGTACACCCCACCCCCGGGCCGGAATTTTTTTCATCGCACCAGCAACAGCCCCGGCAGGCGGGTCACCTGCAGGCCGGCACCCCTGGCCAGCAGGCCGAGGGCGGCCTCGGGCCGGGCCGGGTCCACCGTGCCCGAGACCAGCTGCTGCCTTGCTTCCTGGCTCAGCAGCACTACCTTCTGCGGCAGGTAGCGCTGCAGCTGGCCGGCGGCCACGGCGAAGGGCTGGCGGTCGAAGGCCAGCATGCCGTCGCTCCAGGCATCGGCGCCGGCCGGAGCCCGGGCCGTTTCCAGGCCGCCGGGGCCCACCCGGACCATGTCCCCCGGCCCCAGCACCGCCTCCCGCGGGCCTTCCTGGCAATCGCCGCAATGCACGGCGACCCGGCTTTCGAGCACCGTCACCACGGTTTCGCCTTCCAGCTTTTCCACCTGATAGCGGGTGCCCAGGGCGGTGGCCCGGGTTTCGCCGACGGCGACGGAGAAGGGGGCGAAGCCTTCGCCCTGGGGCTGGCGCGCCACTTCGAAGAGGGCCCGGCCCCGCAGCAGCTCCACCTCCCGCCCTGCCTGGCCCAGGCGCACGCGCAGGGCGCTGCCCGATTCCAGGACCACCCGGGAGCCGTCGGCCAGCTCGATGCGGCGGTTGCCGCCCAGCTCCGCCAGGTGGTCGGCCCGGGCGGCGAGCCACCATTCCGGCAGCCAGGGCAGGCTGCCCAGGAGCAGGGCCAGGCTGACGGCGCCGGCCGCCGCGTGGCGGCGCCCCCGGGGCGGCTGCAGGCGTTGCCGCTGCACCTGGCCGAGGGTGCCCCAGAGGCGGCGGATCTGCTCGTAGGCCCGGGCGTTCTCCGCCGCAGCACCGTACCAGGCAGCGAAATCCGCCTCCGCCGCGGCATCGTAGTCGTCGGCCCCCTGGCGGGCGATCCAGCGGGAGGCCTGTTCCAGGGCGCGGGAGGGCGGTACGCTTGGCATCAGATTTCCTCCAGGATGGGCAGGCATTGCAGCAGCACCCGGGCGATGTGCTTTTCCACGGCGGAAGCGGAAATACCCAGGCGCTTTGCCGTTTCCGTGTAGGTGAGGCCTTCCAGCCGGTTGAGCACGAAGACCTCCACGGTGCGCGGGGGCAGGGCCCGGATGATGGCTTCCAGGCGCTCCAGGTTGCGCCGCTGCTGCACCGTCTCCAGGGTGTCGGGGCTGGCGGCCATGGGGTCGCCGCTGGCGGCGTAGTCGGCCTGCAGGCGCAGTTCCCGGCCGTTGCTGCGGTGCCAGTCCACAGCGATGTTGGCGGCGACGCGGAAGACGTAGCTGCGGCCGTTGTCCACCGCTTCCGCCGGGCGGGCCTTGCACAGCTTGAACCAGCAATCCTGGGCGCAGTCCTGGGCGGCGTGGCGGCAGCCGGTGCGCAGGGAGAGGAAATCCACGATCTCCCGGTAGTTTTCCAGGTAGATGCGGGAGAGCAGGGAATCGCTGGGGGGCATGTCAGGCCTCGGCCCGAAGGAAACGGTCGCGGAAAAGGAAGCCCTGCACCAGGTCGAAACCCAGGCGCCGGGCCAGCTTCAGGTCGTTGGCGGTCTCCACCCCCTCGAGCACGGTGCGCACGCCCAGGCTGCGGGCGGCGGGCAGGGTCCAGGAGAGGATGGCGGTGCGCCGCTCCCGTTCCGGCGAGTCGGCCAGCCAGGAGCGGTCAAACTTGAGGTAGGCGGAATCGTTGAGGGCGGCGAAGGAAATGAGGCCCCGGGAGGCGGCCAGGTCATCCATGGCCAGCAGGACGCCGTCGGCCTTCAGCTCTTCCACCAGTTGATGGGAGAGGGCCACGTCGCCCATGTCCAGGTTCTCGATGACTTCCACTACCAGCCGTTCTCGGTGCGGCAGGAAGAGATCGGTGAAGGCGTTGCGCCCGTTCGGGCCGTGGCCGGCGGCGAAGCTGTCGGGGTCCAGGTTGACGAACAGTAGGCCCTCCGGCGGCGCCAGGGAAAGCTGCAGGCGCTTGGTCTCCAGTTCGGTGTGGAAGAGCAGCAGGGGATCGTGGTGCAGGGCCTGGAAAACCAGGTCCGGCAGCAGGGGCGTGCCGTCGGCGGCGCTGAAGCGGGCCAGGGCCTCCCAGCCCAGGCTGTCGCCGCTGGCGGGACAGACCAGGGGTTGGTATTCGACGGCAAAACGGCGGGCGAGCAGGCATTCCAGCAGGGTGTGAGGGTGCATCGGACTACTGGCCTTCCCCTTCGGGGACGTACACCATGGAGCCGTCCTTCATGCGGTAGGCGACGCCGGCCTTGGCCCCCTCGCCCTGGCCGATGTTGCCGCTGGCCTTGTAGCGTTCGATCTTCTCGCCCTTCTTGATCACCATCTCCATGGTGGGCTTGCCCGGATCGGTGATGACCGTCACGTCCTGCTTGGAGAAGGGGTTGAGCACCGGGTTCTGGGCCACGGTGACGAGCAGGGCGGCGATGATGACGAGGAAAATGTCGATCAGGTTCACCACCGAGAGGATGGGATCCTCGGTCTCCGGTTCGTGCAGCAGCTTGAGGCTCATTGATGGGCCCTCCTGTCGCGGAGCGACATCCTCCCCGGGGGAGGGAGCGCGCTCCCTGAGGTCGGCCGTGCGTTCGCGCTCATGCCACGCCCCCCGCCCGCTGCCGCAGGGCTTCCACTTCCAGCAGCTCCTCCGCCAGCCAGCGGCGCCGCACATTGACGATCCAGTAGGTGATGGAGGCGGCGATGAGGGCCAGGATCACGGCGGAGAAGGCCACCATGAGGTTTTCCGAGACCTGGGCCAGGTTGCCGTCGGAGAGGGATTTCAAGGCCGGGCCCATGGGGATCATGGTGGCCACCAGGCCCAGCATGGGCGTCACCCGGCTGGCGATGCGCGGCGCCTCGAGCAGGGTGTGGGCGTACACGTCCAGCTCGTCGCCGTTGAGGTTGGGCGCCTCGCGGAAGCGGGCCAGCAGGGGCCGGCCGCCGCCGTTGCGGCGCTGCCAGGCCTGCAGGGCGAAATGGCCGAGCAGCCAGAAGGCGTAGAGGAAAAGCAGGGAGACCAGGGCCAGGGTGGGGAAGAGAAAGATCTGCCCCAACTGGTACATGGACATTTCGACGAGCTGTTGCATGGAGAACTCCTGGGCCGCCCCGGTCGCCGGGGCGGCGCTTGGCATGGGGTTACAGGCGGGTGGCGTAGTACTCGACCACCCGTTGCAGGTCCAGGGGGAAGGGGGCAGCGTCGCCGTCCGGCAGGTGGCTGAGGCGGGCCGTCAGGCTGGCTTCCTCGAAGGCGATCCACTCGGGCCGCTCCAGGGCCGGTTCCGCCAGGGAGGCCTTGATGGCCAGCAGGTTGCGGCTCTTTTCCACCGGCCCGAAGGCGTCGCCGGCCTTGACCCGGATCGAGGGAATGGTGGCGCGGCGGCCGTTGAGGGCGATGTGGCCGTGGCTCACCAGCTGGCGGGCGGCGGGAATGGTGGGGGCCAGGCCGGCGCGGAAGACCAGGTTGTCCAGGCGACGCTCCAGCAGTTCGACAATCTTGTTGCCGGTGGCGCCCTGGTCCCGGCGGGCATCCTTGACGATGCGCCGCAGCTGGGTTTCGGAGACGCCGTAGTTGAAGCGCAGCTTCTGCTTTTCCATGAGCTGCAGGCCGAATTCGGACTTGCGCCCGGCGACCTTGCGGGCGCCGTGCTGGCCCGGCGGCTGCTCGCGCTCGCCGCGGGTCTTGCGGGAGAGGCCGGGCAGCTCGGTGCCCAGGGCGCGCATGATCTTGAGACGGGGGCCGGTGTGACGGGACATGGGAGAACTCCTGTTGCTTTGGGGTTAGTGGGTGACGGCGCCGGGGGCGACCAGGGGGTAGAAATCGACGGGGATGGAGGCCGGGTGGCAATCCACCGCCTCCCAGCCCTGCAGCACTTCCTGCAGGGCGCTCTTGAGGTAGGGGTTGAGGTCGGCCTGGGCCGCCAGGCCCCGCAGATGGGCCCGCAGGGCCTCGGTCTTGTTGGGAGTGGCGCCGCGCAGGGCGGAGGAGGAGAGCAGGTGCACCACGGCGGCGAGCCGCAGGTCGACGGGCATTTCCGGAATATCCATGGACATGTCAGAGGCTCCTGGAAGGGGTGGAAGTGGAAAGGGGACGGCGGCCCTGCTCGCGGCGGGCCTGCCAGGCGCCGCCGCCGAGGGCGGCCAGCAGAAGCAGCAGGGATGCGGCCAGCAGGGGCGGGGTGGCGGGCAGGGGCTTGTTTTCTATCTTCTCCAGCTGCATGCCCTGAATCACGGGCGGGGCGGGCGTCTCCGGCGGGGGAGGCGTCTCGGCCAGCTGCGATGCGCTTTGCGGCCGGGTCGGTGCGGGGGCCGCGGCCGGGGTCTGCAGACCGTAGCCGGCAAACTTCGCGAAGGCGGCGTTGTCCGTGCGCACGTCGTGCTTGGCGGCCAGCTCCCGGTAGCGCTGCTTCAGTTCGTCCACGGTGGCGGCATCGGCCTGCCAGTAGCCCTGGCGGGCCGCTTCCAGCATGCGTTCGATGGTCTGGGCCAGGGCGTGGGGGTTTTCCTTCTCGAACCAGTCCTTCACTCCCAGGCGGTGCTTGTCGCGCACGTAGACGTCCACGAACTCCTGCCACTGGTCGTCCCGCACCACTTCCCGGGCGGTGGCGTTCCAGCCCCAGAAGTTGTTCACGCTGTCCAGCACCTGCAGGGTGCCGGCATAGCCTTCCTGCATCAGGCCCTGGATGTAGCCCGGGTGGAAATTGCGGGTGGCCAGTTCCTTGGCCAGGAACTGGGCGGCGCCCTCCACCTTGCCGCCGCCGGGACCAGTGCTGCGCAGGTTGGAGATGTAGAGCTGGGGCGCCTTGCCGTCCAGGTGGCGCACCGCCAGGGCGATGCCCCCCAGGTACTGGAAGGGATCGTCCGTGGTGAGCATGCCGTAGAGGTTGGAAGAGCGGGAAAGCACGGCGCCCTCGGTGCCTTTCAACTGCTCGGCGTAGAGGTTGAGGCCGGCCAGGGCCTTGCCCTTGCCGTCCTTGGCCCCGGCCTGTCCCCATTCCGCCTCGTCCGGGCCGTAGCCGAACTGCATGCGGGAAAGATAGAGCTGGGCCAGCTTGCGGTCGCCCTCGGCCTTGCCTTTCCAGGTGTCCGTGGCCAGCACGGCGTCGTCCAGGCCGGTGCCGTACTTGCCCGACTCGGAGGAGAAGAGGCGGGTTTGGCCGGCCCGCTTGGCGGCTTCCGCCGGCACGCCGCGCTTGACGAGATCGGCGGCGATGCGGCGGGCGTTGGCGGCCACCGGGTTGTCCGCCTCCTCGGCCTCGGCCGCCAGGCGCACCGCTTCCACCAACTGCTTCATGGCGTTGGGGAAATGATCCCGGTAGAGGCCGGTGGCGGAGAGCACCACATCCACCCGGGGCCGGCCCAGGGCTTCCCGGGAGACCAGCCTGACGCCGCCGACCCGGCCGCCGGAATCCCACACCGGCTCCACCCCCAGGGCCCACAGGGCCTGGGCTTCCAGGATGCCCTGGTGGCGCATGGTTTCCACCGACCAGAGGGAGAAGGTGAGCTTGGCGGGCTGCTTGCCGGTCTGTTTGCGGTGCTCGGCCAGCAGGGCCTCCAGGGCTTCCTTGCCGGCGGCCCAGGCCTGGGGCGTGGGGATGCGGGACGGGTCGAAGCCGTAGAGGTTGCGCCCGGTGGGCAGGGCCTCCGGATTCTTCATCGGGTCGCCGCCGTAGGAGGTGGGAATGTAGCGCCCGGCCAGGCCCTGCAGCAGGGCCGCCTGCTCGTTGCCTGCACCCAGGTCGGCGTACCAGCGGCGGGCCTGGGCCACGGTTTCGGCCAGGGCGGCGGGGGGCGCCGCCTGGGGCTGCTCCACCAGGTAACGCTTGAGCAGGCGATAGGGCGCTGCTTCGGTGAGCTTGCGGTAGTCGCCCACCAGGGTCTCGTCCGCCTCCTCGCCGGGGGCGGCGTGGGCTTCCCAGAAGGGCTTGCCCAGCATCAGCAGCACCGTGCCCAGGCGATGCACTTCCGCCGGCGCCCGGCCGAAGGTGTGCAGGCCCAGGGGCTGGGCAGTGCGGGCCAGTTCGTGCAGGTGGTCGTGCAGCTGTTCGACGAAGGCGGGGAATTCCTGCTGCAGGCGCGCTTCGTCCCAAGCCAGGTCCTTGTCGATACGCTCTTTCCTGGCCTGGGCCAGCAGGTCGGCCTTGAGCTTTTCCTTCACCGCCCCCTCGTCCTGGGCCAGCCAGGTGTGCAGGGTGTCGTGCAGGCGGGTGAGGGCCTCGTGCAGGCCGGCGGGGACGAAGGGCGGGGTCTGGTGGCTGATGATGGTGGCCCGGCCCCGGCGCTTGGCCTGGAGGGATTCGCCGATGTTGTCCACGATGTAGGGGTAGAGCACGGGGGTGTCGCCCACCGCCAGCATGGGGGCGTCGCTCACCGCCAGGCCCCGCTCCTTGCCCGGCAGCCATTCCTGGGTGCCGTGGGTGCCGTAGTGGATGAGGGCGTCGGCGCCGAAGCCGCTGCCGGTGGCGCCGCTCTTGGCGCCGCTTTTTTCACCCTCTCCCTGGCGTTCCCGCAGCCACAGGTAGGCGGCCAGGTAGAAGTGGGAGGGCAGGGCCTTGGTGGAGTGGTAGAGGGCCTTTTCCTTCTCTTCCCACTTTTCGCCCCGGGGCGGCTGGGGCATGAACACCACATTGCCCAGCTTGAGGCGGGGCACGATGAACCAGGCCTGGCCGTCCTGGCGCAGCACCATGGCGGATTTTTCCGGCTCGCCCCAGCGTTCCTGCAGGCTGCGCCGCACCGCTTCCGGCTGGGTCGCCAGCCAGCGCTTGTAGACGGCCACCGGCAGGCGTTCGGCCAGGTCGTCCCGCAGCAGGCCCGGCAGTTCGCCGTCCCGGTAATAGGGGGCCAGCAGGCGCTGCAGCAGGGTGGTGAGGGGCTTCTCCGCCACTTCCTCGGTGCGGTAGCCGGCGGCCTTGAGGGCCTGCAGGGTGGCTTCCAGGCTGCGGGGCAGGTTGAGGTAGGAGGCGGAGAGGTTCTTTTCCCCCGGCGGGTAGTTCCAGAACAGCACGCCGACCTTCTTCTCGGCGTTGGCCTTGCGCTGCAGGGCCACCAGCTTCAGGGCCTTGTTCACCACTGCCGATGCCTGGGCGGGAATGCTCACCACCTGGTCGTCGTGCTTGCGGGTGGCGGCGGCGATCTGGATGTCGGTGACGCCGGCGTATTCGGCCTGGGCCAGGTAGAAGGGCACGTCCATGAGGGCGATGCCCTGGGGATCGGCGGCCCAGTCGGCGGCGTCGCCCTTGCGGTAGGGCATGGCCTGGACCACCGGGATGCCCAGGTCGGCAAACTCGCTGCGCCGCCCTTCCGGGTTGAGCATGATCTGGGTGTTGATGAGGGCGTCGGCCACGTTGCGCTCCCCCACCCGCACCAGGCGGCGCACCGCCATGGGGTCCATGACCGGGCTGTAGAAGGGCAGGGCCACGGCGCCGGCGGCCTCGATGCGTTCGATAAGGTCGTCGATGAAGGCGGTCTGCTCGGCGGCGATGTACTGCTGGTGCAGGGCGATGGCCACCACCGGCGGGCGCTTCGCACCGGCCGTATCGACGCCCTTCCAGGCCAGGTAGGCGGCGGCGTCGGCGAACACCAGGCCGGGGGCCTTGGGGTGATAGACGGCGCTCTTGGGGAAGACGATGGGTTCCGGGATGCCCTGGAGGGAACGGCCCCCCAGATGGGCGGCCAGGGTGCGGAAGAAATTCTCGAAATTGGGCCGGCTGCCGTTCACGTAGTAGGCGTGCAGGCTGCGGGCCAGGGGCTCGGGCAGGCCGGCCCAGGCGGGCTTGCCTTCGTGCAGCCACAGATGGGGCGCCTTGAGACCGGGCAGGGCGGTGGCCAGGCGGGCCTGGACGAAGTCCCGCAGGTGGTCCCGCGGGGCATCGAAAAAGACGGCGCGGTAGCCCTGGAACAGGCGGGCATCCACGTCCGTGGGCAGCTTCTCGGCAAAGCGGGATTCCAGCCGCAGGCCCTGCCTGGCGGCCAGGTCGGCCAGCAGGCGGAACTTGCCGGGCTGGATGGGGGCGGTGCTGACGAAGAGGATGGCAGGAGCCTGCGCCGCGCCCTGGGCGGTGTTCCCGGCAGCCGGGGCCGCCTGCCCGGCGGCAGCGTGGAGTAGGGCCGGCAGGAGCAGCAGGGCGCGGAGCAGGTACGTCATCTTAGAAGTCCGCCTGCAGGGAGAGGCTGACGTTGCGGCCGGGCTGGGTGAAGAAGCTGGGGCCCGGATCGGTGCTCAGCAGCCCCGCATGGCGCACGTCGCTCCACAGGGTGTATTGCTTGTCGAAGACGTTGTTCACCGCGGCGGTGAGGCGGAAGCGCTTGTCCACCTGCCACCAGGTGGACACATCCATGACGCCGTAGCCGGCGGGCTTGTAGTAGTCGGTGTCGGCGTCGTTGATGCGCTCCTTGGCGGCGGCCAGGCGCAGGCGGGTCTCGCCGCCCCACTGGCCCTTGTCCCAGAGGAAGGAGAGGACGGCGCGCAGGGGCTCGATGCTGTTGAGCGGGCGGTTGTTCTGCTCGTCGTCGCCCCGGGCCGTGGCGATGCTGCCCTGGAAGGCGTAGCCGCCGGCGAAGAGCCAGCTGCCCCGCACTTCGGCGCCCTGGATGCGGACCTTGGACAGGTTCAGCTTCTGGTAGGCGCTGCGGGTGCCGCCGGGGCAGGTGAAGGGGGCGGCGGTGTCGTTACACACCCGCACCTGTTCGATGAAGTCGTCGTAGCGGTTGTCGTACACCGCCACCTTGATGTCGCCGCCCAGGGCCTTGAGGCGGGTACCCAGTTCCAGGCCGGTGCTCTTTTCCGCCTTGAGGTTGCCGTTGGGCAGGGTGGTGTAGCCCTGGGCCGAGTTGTAGAAAAGGCCGTTCACCTCCTCGTAGTTGGGGGCCCGGAAGCCACGCACCAGCTGGCCGTAGAGAGCCACCGCCGGGCTTGCCTGCCACAGGGCGCCGATCTTGGGGGAGACGGCGGAGTGGTTTTGGCTGGCGGAGTTGAGGGTGACGGCGCTGCCGCCGCTGCCTGCTACCTTGCTCATGCCGTCGGGCCGCAGCTTGACCTCGTCGTAGCGCACCCCGGGGGTGAGCAGGAACTTGCCGTCCATGAAGGACAGCTCGTCCTGGACGAAGAGGCCCAGGTTGGTGGATTCGCCGGGGGCGAAGTCCTTCAGGGGATAGGTGTCGCCGGCCAGGGTCTTGCCGGTGGTGCCGGTGGTCAGGTTGTGCACCGTGTAGTCCCGCAGTTCCTCGGTGCGGGTCTGGCGCCAGTCGGCGCCGTAGGCCAGGGAGTGGCTGACGGCGCCGGTCTGGAAGTAGCTGTCCAGCTGCAGGTTGAGGCCGTCGGTCTTCTGGTTGAACATGAAGTTCATGTCCACCAGGCAGTTGTTGCCGGCGCCGGAGGAGGCGGAGCAGCTGGCGCTGGTGTTGCTGCGTCGCTGCATGGTGTAGGTCTTGGAATCCGCCTCCTGGTGGTAGAACTTGAGGGCCAGGCGGTCGAACCAGCGGTCCGTGGGCTTCCATTCCCAGTCGATGCCGTAGCGTTCCCGCTTGGTGTTCTCGTCGCCGTAGGTCTGGGTCACCTTGGGCACGCCGCTGGAGAGGCGCAGGGAATCCACGTGGTTGTCCTGCTCCCGGTTCTCGTAGGTGAGGCCGATGCGGTGGCCGGTGGCGGGCTTGAGGATGATCTTGGCCAGGACGGAATCGGACTTGGTGTCCTGGGGATTGGGCTGCTCCCGGTTGTAGCCGGTGCCACCCACATTGCCCTTGTTGTCCAGCTCCTTGCCGTTGCGTTGGCTGTAGGCCAGCAGGCCTTCCACCAGGTCGTTGCCGCCGGCGGCATAGACGGTGTTCTGGAAGCTGTGGTCGGCCTGGCGCCAGGTGCCCTTGTAGCGCATGGCGCTGCTGCGGCCCTGCAGCAGGTCCTGGGGGTCCAGGGTGAGGTAGCCGACGACGCCGCCGAGGGCGTCGGAGCCGTAGAGGCTGGAGGCGGGGCCGCGCAGGATCTCGGCCCGCTTGAGGAAGTCCATCTCCGGGCCGTCCGGCATGGAGGCGGTGATGTTGGAGGGGCCGCCGCCGTAGTAGTAGTCGGGCAGGCGCACGCCGTCCACCTGCTGCAGCACCCGGATGCCTTCGATGCCGCGGATGTTCACCGCGGCGCTGCCGTAGCGGCGCAGGTCCCGGGAGATGACCACGTCGGCCTCGTTTTCCATCAGCGCCGCCTCGTCGTGGGGCATGCGCCGGTCCAGGGTCTTGCGGTCGATGCTGGTGATGGTAGCGGGGATGAGGTCCGGGTCCGCCTCCTGGCGGGTGGCGGTGACCACCACTTCCTTCAGTTCGGACGTCTGGGCTTGTGCCTGGGCCTGGCTGGCGCCAAGGGCGAGGACGGCGGGGGCGATGGCGGCGACGAGGGCCGCCAGGGGGCGCAGGGGTACTGAATGGGCGGACGCGGGACGTCCCCCGGCGGGGCGGGAAGCAAGGCGCATGATCTCTCCTGATCTTGATGCGTGGCTTGCTGCCCGGCATGAAAGCCTACCGGTGGCTGGCTACGTGTTGTCGTGGGTGGTACGGAAAAACGGGTCGGGCATCCGCCGCTGCCGCCGGGGGCTCTTCGCTTCGAGGAAAAGGGAGGCGCCAGCGCGGGGCCGGTACCGGGACCTCAAAAAAAGAAGGCTGGCTCGCCCGGGGGCTGGCTGGCGGCAAGAGGGTGATGCGTCGAGGGTGAAACGTTGCTCTTTACTTGGTCAGAATCAGCTTGTTCTCACGGGTCAGGCGGAGCAGGTAGCACTGGCCGCCGTGTTCGATGCGGACCGTGTTGTTGCCGCGGAACAGCTGCCGGCTGGCCACCACCGGGGCTTGCCCGGCGGGCGGGTTGTCCACCGTGACGACGGCCAGGGTGGGCTTGAGCTCATCGGCGTGGTTCATGGGTGCCTCCAGGTTGGGTGACGAAACCGAGTTTGACGATGCCGGCCTCCTTCGCTGCCGCCATCACTTCGGCCACGCGCTGGTAGCGCGTTTCCTTGTCGGCGGAGAGATGGACTTCCGGCTGGGGATTCTGGGCGGCGGCGCCGGAGAAGCGGGCCACCATCTCCTCAGCGTTGATTTCCGTCTTGTTCCAGTACAGCTTGCCTGCCGCATCCAGGGCCACCTGCACGGTGTCCGGCTTGGGGTCCGCCGGGGCGGCGCTGGCCTGGGGCAGGTCCACCTTGATGGCCTGGGTCATCAGGGGGGCGCAGACGATGAAAATGATCAGCAGCACCAGCATCACATCCACCAGGGGCGTGGTGTTGATGTCGGCCATGGGCTGGGAGGGGCCCGATTCGAATCCGCCGAAAGCCATTTAAGCCACCTCGGCCAGCTTGCGGGCGCCGGCGTTGCCGCGGCCGTGGGGAACCACGGGGGATTCGGCCATGTGGTGGCCGGTGGTGAGGAAGGTGTGCAGGTCGTGGGCGAAGGCGTCCAGGTCGCCGCCGATGACGCGCAGGTTGCGGTTGAAGGTGTTGTAGGCCAGCACCGCGGGAATGGCGACGAAGAGGCCGGCAGCAGTCATGATCAGGGCCTCGCCGACGGGGCCGGCCACCTTGTCCAGGCTGGACTGGCCGGTCATGCCGATGGTGGCCAGGGCGTGGTAGATGCCCCAGACGGTGCCGAACAGGCCGATGAAGGGAGCGGTGGAGCCGATGGAGGCGAGCAGGGTCTGGCCGCCTTCCAGGTGGCTGGTGGTGCGGGCGATGCCCTGGCGCAGGGCCCGGGTCACCAGTTCGCTGGCGGAGAGGTGGGAATCCAGGTGGGGGGCGCTGCCGGAATGGCTCTCAAAGTGGCTGACGGCCTGGCTGCCGCGGCGGGCCAGGTCGGCGAAGGGGGCGGCGGGTTCCAGGCGGTCCAGGCCTTCCTGCAGGGTGGAGGCGTGCCAGAAGCTGTCGATGGCCACCGGGGCGGCGTGGCGCAGGCGCCACAGTTTCCAGCCCTTGCCCAGGATCACGGCCCAGCTGGCGACGGAGAGGACCAGCAGGACGATGGCGATGAAATGGGAGACGGCGTCGCCCTGGGCCCAGAAATGGGAGAAATCGAAATTGGCTTGCATGATGGCTTAGCTTTCCAAACTGAAAGAAACGGGGATGACGACCCAGGAGGCCACGGCTTCGCTGCCCTGGCGGGCGGGCACGAAGCGCCAGCGCTTCACCGCCTCGAGGGCGGCGGCGTCCAGGCGGGGGCTGCCGGAGGTCTGCTTGAGTTCGACGTTGTCCGTGGTGCCGTTGGGCAGCACGTGGGCCCGCAGCCAGACCTTGCCCTGTTCGCCCAGGCGCTTGGAGGCCGGCGGATAGGTGGGCTTGGGGTTCTGCAGGTAGTCGGCGTCGAACTTGGCCTCCACCACGGGAGCCGGGGCGGCCGGTCCGGGGGGCGCGGCGGCGGGCGCCGGGGGCGGCGGCGCGGAGGAGGTGATGGAGGCGGGCGTCGGCGCCGGGGCCGGTTCGCTCTTCACCGCCTTGGGGGCCGGTGCCTGTTGCTTGACCACCGGTTGTGGCTTGGGCGGCGGAGGCGTCGGCGTGGGTTTGGCGGCGGGCTCCGGAGCCGGGGTGACGAGCGCGATGCTCATCACCTGGGGGGCTTCAATGGGGCTTGGCTGTGCCGTGCCCAACGCCCAGGCCAGGGCGGCACCGTGCAGCAGCACGGCGGCGCCGACCCAGGGACTCCGGGAAAGCCAGCCGGAGTCGGTCGGGCAGGAATACGGCATGGCTGGTACCAGCATGGCGAGCGGTTTCCTGGGAATGGTTATTAAATGACAACAATTCTCATTCTGCAGATTGTGAGAATTTGTGTCAACTGCTTTTGTTGCTGCGCAATAGGGGGCGGAGCCTTGTTTTTCCGGGATTTCCCGGCATTTGGTGCCGCGTCGAGGGAGCGCCTGACGTATAATTAGGGACTTTTATAAGGAGACTGATTCATGAACATCGACGCACTGTCCATCGGCAAGGACGTCCCCAACGACTTCAACGTGGTCATCGAGATTCCCGCCCGGGCGCCCGGCATCAAGTACGAACTGGACAAGGATTCCGGCGCCGTGCTGGTGGACCGTTTCATGTCCACCCCCATGCACTACCCCTGCAACTACGGCTTTGTGCCCCACACCCTGTCCGACGACGGTGACCCCGTGGACGTGCTGGTGGTGACTCCCTATCCCCTGCATCCTGGCGTGGTGGTGCGCTGCCGCCCCATTGGCATCCTGCACATGGAAGACGAAGCCGGTCTGGACGCCAAGGTCCTGGCAGTGCCCGTGTCCAAGCTGACCTCCATCTACGACAACGTCAAGGCCGTCTCCGACCTGCCCGACCTGCTGCCGAAGATGATCGAGCACTTCTTCGAGCACTATAAGGATCTGGAACCCAACAAGTGGGTCAAGGTCACCGGCTGGGGCGACCTGGAAGCCGCCAAGAAGGAAATCGTGGACGGCGTGGCCCGTTACGACGCTTCCGGCGAAAAGCCCCACTTCTAAGCTGTCCGAGGCGCCGGGGGAGCTTGTCCTCCGGCCGCTTTCCTGCCGTACCCGGTTTTACCGTAGTCCGCCTCCCGTCCTTCCTCGCCCGACGCCTTTCTCCCCGGATCGTCCGCCCATGGCTGCTCCCACTTCCGCCCTTGCCGTCGCCGTCGCCCAGTTCAATGCCGTCCTCGGCGACCTGGCCGGCAACCGTTCCCGCCTGGCCGACCTGGCTCGCCAGGCCCAGGCCCGCGGGGCCGACCTGATGCTGAGCCCGGAACTGGGCCTGTGCGGCTATCCGCCGGAAGACCTGCTGCTGCGCCCGGATTTCTACCGGGCCTGCGCCCGGGAGCTGGAACTGTTGGCGGCTGAAGTGCCGGAGATCGGCATCGTCGTCGGCCATCCCCTGGAGGTGGCCGGCCAGCGCTACAACGCCGCCTCCTACCTGAAGGACGGCCGCATCCAGGCCACCTACCGCAAGCACCGCCTGCCCAACTACGAGGTCTTCGACGAGGAGCGCTACTTCGACGCCGGCAGCGAGCCCTGCCTGATCGAGGTCAAGGGCTGGACCCTGGGCCTCAACATCTGTGCCGACGTGTGGGAGGTCGGGGCGGCGGAGCAGGCGGCCCAGGCCGGGGCCCAGGCCCTGCTGGTGCTCAATGCCTCGCCCTATCACATGAACAAGGAAGGGGACCGCCTTGCCGTACTGCGGGAGCGGGTGGCGGCGACCCGGATTCCCCTCATCTACAACAATCTGGTGGGCGGCCAGGACGAGCTGGTGTTCGACGGCGCCTCCCTGGCCCTGTGCGCCGACGGCAGCGTCGGCGCCAGCCTGCCCCGTTTCGAGGAAGCCCTGGAGCTGCTGCAGCTGACTCCCGACGGCCGCGTCAGCGGCGTGCTCCTGCCGGAGCCGGCCCTGGAGGAACAGGTGTATCGGGCCCTGGTGCTGGGGGTGCGCGACTACATTGGCAAGAACGGCTTCAAGGGCGCCGTCATCGGCCTTTCCGGCGGCATCGACTCGGCCCTGACCCTGGTGGTGGCGGCCGAGGCCCTGGGGGCCGACAAGGTGCGGGCCATCATGATGCCTTCGCCCTACACCGCCCAGATGAGCCTGGACGATTCCCGCCAGCTGGTGGAAACCCTGGGCGTGCGCTACGACGAGATCGCCATTGCCCCGGCCATGGGCGTCTATGGCCAGATGCTGGCCCAGGAATTCGCCGGCACCGCTGCCGACACCACGGAGGAAAACCTCCAGGCCCGCATTCGCGGCAACATCCTGATGGCCATCTCCAACAAGAGCGGCAGCCTGGTGCTGACCACCGGCAACAAGTCCGAGATGGCGGTGGGCTACTGCACCCTCTACGGCGACATGGCCGGCGGCTTCGCCGTCATCAAGGATCTGGCCAAGACCTTCGTCTATCGCCTGTGCCGCTGGATCAACCGGGAACGGGAGATCATCCCGGACAACATCATCGTCCGCCCCCCTTCCGCCGAGCTCAAGCCGGACCAGAAGGACCAGGACAGCCTGCCGCCCTACGAGGTGCTGGATGCCATCATGGAAGCCTATATGGAGCAGGACCTGTCGCCCCGGGAGATCGTCGCCCAGGGTTACGCCGAGGCTGACGTGCGGCGGGTGGTGCGCCTGCTCAAGATCAGCGAGTACAAGCGGCGCCAGGCCCCGGTGGGCATCCGCGTTACCCAGCGGGGCTTCGGCAAGGACTGGCGCTATCCGATCACAAACCGTTATGCTGACGAATGGTGAGCCGACGCGAAGATGACGGCATTCGGTTGGGAATGCCCCGCTGCCCCGCCCAAGAATTTAAATAAGGAGAGTTCATGAAAAAGATCGAAGCCATCATCAAGCCCTTCAAGCTCGACGAAGTGCGCGAAGCCCTGTCCGAAATCGGCGTCACCGGCCTCACCGTCACCGAGGTCAAGGGTTTCGGCCGCCAGAAGGGCCACACCGAGCTGTACCGCGGCGCCGAGTACGTGGTCGACTTCCTGCCCAAGATCAAGGTGGAACTGATCATCTCCGACGACAAGGTGGAGCCCGCCATCGACGCCATCGTCAAGGCCGCCCACACCGGCAAGATCGGCGACGGCAAGATTTTCGTTATGCCCGTGGAGCAGGTGGTGCGCATCCGCACCGGCGAGACCGACGAAGCCGCCATCTGAGGCAAGACACGCCGGCGCCGGCCCCCAGGGACCGGTGCGGCAAAAGGGCCGTCCCACGGGGCGGCCCTTTGCTTTTTGGGGATGGGGAAGGCGTGTTGCCGAGGCATGGCCGCAGAGGCAGGCGGGAAGCCATTCTCCGGCATGGGCAGGCGCCCATGCCCGTCCCTGTTGCCTCCCGGGGCAGGCTGCTTTCAGCCCCGGGAATCGTCCGCCGTGGCGCCCTCCCGGCGGGGATTGCGCAGCAGCACCAGCAGGGCGCCGCTGCCGCCGTCCGCCGGCTTGGCTTCGCAGAAGGCCAGCACTTCCGGATGCTGGGCCAGCCAGTTGCGGGTCAGGTTTTTCAAGAGGGATTCGCCGCCGGGGGAACTCAGGCCCTTGCCGTGGATCACCCGCAGGCAGCGCTGGCCGCGGCGGCCGCAGCGGGCCAGGGCGGCGCTGAGGAAGTCCCGGGCTTCGTCCCGGGTATAGCCGTGCAGGTCGATTTCCGTTTCCACCGGAATGCGGCCCCGGCGCAGGTCCGCCAGCAGGCGGCCGGGGGCGCCGGGACGCAGGTGCTCGCCTTCGGCGGCGGTGTCGGCCCGGTCGGATAGAGGCGGATGGGCCGGCGCCGGCGTGGCTGCCGGCGGCTCGGCTTCCTCCCGGGGCCGGGGGCGGGCCGCCGGCAGGGGCTTGTTGAGGGCCGCCTGGTTCTTGTCCGCCAGGGGTGTCACCGGGCCGGCGGCGCGGCGGAAGAGGGCGGCCGGGTCGTCGTCCGGCAGGTCCGGGATATACAGTTCCGGCGTCGCCTCGGCGACCGGCGCGGCGGCCTGGGCCTGGCGCTTCTGCCGCGACAGGCGCGGCCCCACCTCGGCCCGGCCGGTGTCCTTGACCGGGGTGACTTCGCCGACGCTGGCGCGGAACAGGGCCAGGGGGTCGTTGGGGTCGATCCGCTGGGGCCGGGGCGCCGGGGCGCTATCCGTCTCATCCTGCAGCCGGGGACGGGGCTTGGGGGCCGGTTTGGGCTTGTCCAGACGGGCGTGGTTGTCACGGGCCAGGGGCTTGGCGCCGGCGAAGGCCTGGGCCAGCAGGGCGGCATCCTCGTCCCCGGCCGTGGATACAGGCGGCGGCGCGGGCGTGGCAGATGGCCCTGGTGCGGCAGGGGGGGCGGCTTTGGCCTGTTTGGCGGGCTCCAGATGGCCTTTCAGGTCCCGCAGGACCTGAAAGGGGGAGCCGGCGGCGGCCGGCTTGGCAGGCTTCATGGAGCGGTGTTCCAGGGCTTACGCCTGCTCCAGGCCGTCCAGGTAGCGTTCGGCGTCCAGGGCGGCCATGCAGCCGGTGCCGGCGGAGGTGCAGGCCTGGCGGTAGATGTGGTCCTGCACGTCGCCGGCAGCGAAGACGCCGGTGATGCTGGTCTGGGTAGCGTTACCGGCGCGGCCGGACTGGGTCACGATGTAGCCGTTTTCCAGCTCCAGTTGGCCCTCGAACAGCTCGGTGTTGGGCTTGTGGCCGATGGCGATGAAGACGCCCATGACCGGCACTTCCTGGGTGGCACCGGTATTGACGTTCTTCACCTTGAGGCCGGTGACGCCGGAATCGTCGCCCAGCACTTCTTCCAGGGTGGAATCCCACAGCACGGTGACCTTGCCTTCTTCCACCTTCTTCATCAGCTTGTCCTGGAGGATCTTTTCGGACTTGAACTTGTTGCGGCGGTGGATCACGGTGACGTGGCTGGCGATGTTGGCCAGGTACAGGGCCTCTTCCACGGCGGTGTTGCCGCCGCCCACCACGGCCACGGCCTGGTTGCGGTAGAAGAAGCCGTCACAGGTGGCGCAGGCGGAGACGCCGCGGCCGGCGAACTTCTCTTCGGAGGGCAGGCCCAGGTACTGGGCGGAGGCGCCGGTGGCGATGATGAGGGCGTCGCAGGTGTATTCGCCGGCATCGCCGATGAGGCGGAAGGGCTTTTCCTGCAGCTTGGCGGTGTGGATGTGGTCGAAGATGATCTCGGTCTCGAAGCGGCGGGCATGCTCCTCGAAACGCTGCATCAGCTCCGGGCCCTGGACGCCGGCCGCATCGGCGGGCCAGTTGTCCACTTCGGTGGTGGTCATCAGCTGGCCGCCCTGGGCCAGGCCGGTGATCAGCACGGGTTTCAGGTTGGCGCGGGCGGCATAGACGGCGGCGGTGTAGCCGGCGGGGCCGGAACCGAGGATGAGCAGGCGGCTGTGGCGTTGGGTGGTCATGGCGTTTCTCTCGCGGTCGGATTTTCGGGTCGGGGGGAAATTATAGCGAAAGCGGGGGGGCTGTAACCGAACTCGCCGGCGGGGGTGGCGCGTGACGGATTTGGCATATAATCGGCGCTGATTTATCCACACCACAAGCAAAAATAAGGCTGAGTATGCAGGTTGGGAGAGGACTAAGCCTCGCCACGCTCCGGGGCTTGCCCATGTTTGAGCGTGTGCCGGACAGCGAACTGGAACATCTGGCCCGGGTATCCACCTATCGCAAGGTGACCCGGGGTACGACCATTGTGCGGGCCGGCGACGTCACGGACTCCCTCTACATCCTCATCTCGGGCAGCATCAAGGTGCTCAACAGCGATGAGGAAGGGCGGGAAGTGATCCTGGCCATCCTCGGCACCGGCGAGTTCTTCGGCGAAATGGGCCTGCTCGATGGCGAGCCCCGCTCCGCCAACGTGGTGGCCCTGGAAGTGTGCGAGGTGCTGATCATCGCCAAGGCCGAGTTCCGCCGCCTCCTCACCGAGCACGTGGATCTGACCTTCTACCTGCTGCGCAGCCTGGTGCAGCGCCTGCGGGAAGCCGACCGCAAGATCGAAAGCCTGGCCCTGATGGATGTTTTTGGCCGGGTCGCCAAGCTGCTGCTGGAGTTTTCCGAGATGCAGGAAGGCCGGCGCATCGTCACCCGCAAGCTGACCAAGCAGGATATCGCCAAGATGATCGGCGCCTCCCGGGAAATGGTCAGCCGGGTGATGAAGGACCTGGAAACCAGCGGTTACATCGAAGTTCAGGACGGCCGCATTGTCCTGCACGAAATCTAAGGGGCGCTTGCCGTTATAATCGGGCGAACCTACCAACTGTTCGCCGCCAATGGCCGTCCCCCAATCCGCCCGTCGCAACTCCGATAAGTCCCCCAGCCCCCTGCCGGAAAAGATTGCCGTCATCCTGCAGGAATCCCGCTGGCTGGCGCTGGTGGTGTTCGCCGGCTTCCTCTCCCTGGCCCTGTGGGGCTACGACCGGGCCGACCCGGGCTGGTCCCATGCGGCCCAGGTGGACGCCCTGCACAACCCTGCCGGCCGTTTCGGCGCCTGGCTCTCCGACCTTCTGCTCTATCTCTTCGGCGCTTCCGCCTGGTGGTGGGTCACCCTCATGCTGGCCCTGGTGTGGTGGGGCTACCGCCGCCTCGACGGCCTGCGCGGCAACGGCGACCGCCGCCCCCTGATCGTCGCCGCCATCGGCTTCCTCATCCTGCTGGTGGCCAGCTGCGGCCTCGAAGCCATCCGTTTCTACACCCTGCGCACGCCCCTGCCCCTGGTGCCCGGCGGCATGCTGGGCCTGGAGCTGGGCAATGCCGCCGTCGCCGCCCTCGGCTACACCGGCGCCACCCTGGTCCTGCTCACCGGCGTGGTGCTGGGCTGGAGCCTCTTTTCCGGCATGAGCTGGCTGTCCACCTTCGAGCGCCTAGGCACCCTGGTGGAAGGCACCTATTTCGGCATCCGCGGCCTCATCGAGCGCTGGCAGGACCAGCGCATCGGCCGCGAAGTGGCCCGGGAGCGGGAAGCGGTGGTGGAAGTGGAGCGGGCCCGGGTGGAAGACCACGAGCCGATCCGCATCGAAATCGTCGAGCCCGAGATCGAAGTCTCCACCAAGGTGGAAAAGCGCATCGAGCGGGAGCGCCAGACGCCCCTTTTCCCCGAGGCGGTGGAGGGCGGCCAGCTGCCGCCCCTGCACCTGCTGGACCCGGCGCCGCCCCAGACCGATCTGCCGGCGGCGGACACCCTGGAATTCACCTCCCGCCTCATCGAACGCAAGCTGGCCGACTTCGGCGTCCAGGTGAAGGTGCTGGCCGCCTACCCGGGCCCGGTCATCACCCGCTACGAAATCGAGCCGGCGGTGGGCGTCAAGGGCGCCCAGATCGTCAATCTGGCGCGGGACCTGGCCCGGGCCCTGGCCCTTATCTCGGTGCGGGTGGTGGAGACGGTGCCGGGCAAGTCCTGCATGGCTCTGGAGCTGCCCAATCCCAAGCGCCAGGCCGTGCGCCTCTCGGAAATCCTTTCCAGCAAGGCCTATTACGACATGGCCTCGCCCCTCACCGTGGCCCTGGGCAAGGACATCGGCGGCCAGGCCACCGTGGCCGACCTGGCCAAGATGCCCCATCTGCTGGTGGCCGGCACCACCGGTTCCGGCAAGTCGGTGGGCATCAACGCCATGATTCTGTCCCTGCTCTACAAGTCCACCGCCAAGGATGTGCGCCTCATCCTGGTGGACCCGAAGATGCTGGAACTCTCCATCTACGAAGGCATTCCCCACCTGCTGGCGCCGGTGGTGACCGACATGCGCCAGGCCGCCAACGCGCTCAACTGGTGCGTCGGCGAGATGGAAAAGCGCTACAAGCTGATGAGCGCCATGGGCGTGCGCAACCTGGCCGGCTTCAACGCCAAGATCCGCGAGGCGGAGAAGAACGAGCAGAAGATTCCCAACCCGCTCTCCATCACCCCCGAATCCCCCGAGCCCCTGACCGAGCTGCCCTACATCGTGGTGGTCATCGACGAGCTGGCGGACCTGATGATGGTGGTGGGCAAGAAGGTGGAAGAGCTGATCGCCCGCCTGGCCCAGAAGGCCCGGGCCGCCGGCATCCACCTCATCCTGGCGACCCAGCGGCCCAGCGTGGATGTGATCACCGGCCTGATCAAGGCCAACATTCCCACCCGCATCTCCTTCCAGGTCTCCAGCAAGATCGACTCCCGCACCATCCTCGACCAGATGGGCGCCGAAGCCCTGCTGGGCCAGGGTGACATGCTCTACCTGACGCCGGGCAGCGGCTATCCCACCCGGGTGCACGGCGCCTTCGTCGCCGACGACGAAGTGCACCACGTGGTCGAATACCTGAAGAAGACCGGCGCCCCCGATTACATCGAGGATGTGCTCAGCGGTGCCGGCGGTGACGAAGATGGCGGCGGCGACGGCGAGGGCGGTGACGACCCCGAAAACGACCCCATGTACGACCAGGCCGTTGAGATCGTCCTCAAGACCCGCCGGGCCTCCATTTCCCTGGTCCAGCGCAACCTGCGCATCGGCTACAACCGGGCCTCCCGCCTCATCGAAGCCATGGAGCGGGCCGGCCTGGTCTCCGCCATGGATGGCCGCGGCGGGCGCGAAGTGCTGGGCCGCAAGACGGAAGAATGATGAAAACTCTCCCCAAGTTCCTGCTGGCGGCCCTCCTGGCCGCCGCCCTGCTGCCCGGCGCCGCCCAGGCCTCCGGCGTCGCCAAGCTCAAGTCCTTCCTCGACAACACCCGCAGCCTGCGGGCCGAGTTCGTCCAGTCCGTGGTGGCCAAGAGCGGCCGCAAGCCCCAGAACTCCGCCGGGCTGATGATGTTCCAGCGCCCCGGCAAGTTCCGCTGGCAGGTGGAAAAGCCCTATCCCCAGCTGATGGTGGGCGACGGCGAAAAATTCTGGATCTACGACCCGGAACTGAAGCAGGTGACGGTAAAGAAAATGGGCAAGACCCTGGGCGCCACCCCGGCCGCCCTGCTGGCCGGCGAAGGCTCCGCCTCCCTGGAAAAGAACTTCACCCTGGCCGAAGGCGGCGAGAAGGACGGCCTGGAATGGGCCGAAGCCACCCCCAGGAGCGCCGACTCCGGCTTCGAAAAAGTCCGCCTCGGCTTTGCCGGCGACAACCTGCGGGCCATGGAACTGCACGACAGCTTCGGCCAGACCACCGCCCTCATCTTCAACCGGGTCGAACGCAACCCGTCCCTGGCCCCCGGCCTCTTCCGCTTCACCCCGCCGCCCGGAGCGGATGTGGCGGGGGAGTAAGGGGCGCTCCCCTGGCAATTTTCCCGATCAGAATAGAACCTGATGATGTTGTGACGCGCAGGATTGGCACAGGTCGTCGCTGATCATCCAGCCCGAGGGCTGGCGCTCGTTGCACTCGGTGCACACGCCAAAGTACCGGGGATCGTGCAGGATTGCGTTGATCGCTTCATGCACTTCCTCGGTGTCTATTCCCGTTGGAAATACCCCGGCCAACTGCCAGCGAGATTGGGGTTCTTGCCCACTCCACATAATCAGACGAACTGATAACCGTAGCCAGCCGCTCTCCACTACCTGCTGAATGAAGTCGCGCTTCAGTTCATCGGGGGTCATCAAATGCTCAAGGTGGAGGTCCAGTGGGCCTCAGGGTTAGACCGACGCTTCGGAACGTGGAGAAGGAAGGGCTCAACACAAACTGAATGCCAGCCGCGATCGCCATTGGTGTGATGCATGATGAAGCTGAATTCAGCACAACCGTACTCGTCGAAGTCACGAATTCGCTTATATTTGCCCACAAGGTATTGGAATACCGGAAGCGACTCGGCGATCCCATCTTTTGGCATTCCCGAAAGATCTGGCACACCGACGATACGCACGATATCTCCGACTCTAATGGTGTTGCCATCCCGGTCAAAGGGCTTGTGTGGTTTCACTGGATTAAGGGCTAACGTTGTAAATCACCGGACGCAGGCAAGCGTAGCTTGCCGGAGGTCCGGTGGATTGTGATGTTAGGCGGCTTTGGAAGCACATTTCACCCCGAGTGGCTTGAGGCCATGTGATGACCGAAACTTTGGTGATTTGAGGCCCGACCTGTGACGCCAAGCGAAAACAAACATTGCCTCATGTGACATGACCACTTCGTCAAGCGACTCGATCCCGAAGTACTGATCGTTCACCTCTAGAAGCCTGTACACATCTTTGATCTCTTTGGCGACCAAGGAAATAATTCGTTTGGCATCCGCCTGTTTGATGGAGTCAGGAAGCGAGATGCGTGCGTTGACATCGACTCGTTTGCGGGTCTTAGGAAGGCCGACATAAGTGGCAGCTTGCTTCTTCTGCTCAAGCTTTCCCTCTCGCGCCGCACGAAGGAGGTTGGGGGAGAACTCGAAGTACTCCCAAAGAAATGCCCCGTGTTTCTCAGTGTGCAAGTACATCAACTTCAACAATTCCTGTTCAAGCTCTTCACAGGGCAACCCGGTATTGGTCACCGATTGATAGTAGATATGGTCAACCCATCGTGCCTTTGCATATTCCTCCATAGAGAGAACGGCAAGCTGAAAAGCACTTGGGTATGAGCCAATTTGATACAGCGATATCGCGTCTTTCAATAGACGTAGCGAGTTTCGCAGTGACTCGAGTGCAAGCTTTTTGTACTTTCGGGCGGAGAGGGTTGTGCGCATTGCGTTTGAGACTCCTAACGTGGAGTTGAGGCGCCTGCGCGGCTTTTCGCGCAGGTCGCCTCGAACGCAGGGTTAGAGGCCATGTTTAATGACCTTCGACGCCCAGGACAAGAACCGCTCTATGAATGGCCAAACTGCCACCAGCGCCACGAACATGAAGAGTGCAAGAACGCCGATAAGCCTAGAAACGATTGGATCGTCGTCGAAGTTGGGCGCTCCACGGGACAGAGGAAATGCAAGCCGAACACACGCAGAGAGAACCGCCGCATACAAAACGGGAAACAGCGCGTAGGCAAGGAACGCAGCAGCAACGACAACGTACCCAACCAGCAGCGCCGAGGCAGCAAGGCCCACAATGAGCGAAGCCATTGCTGCGGAGAGAGTGAGATTGAATCTATACAGCGGCAAGACAAAACGGTCGGAGAAGCGCTCGGTATATGGAGAGCTTGACCCAAACAGTACTCGGCCCAGAAACACGAGTGCGATAACCGCGAACATACCGTAGGTCAATGTCTTAGGCGCGGCGTGCTCGGAGAGAACGTCGAGAAGGTCATTTCGGATCGGGAACGGCCCGTCAGTGAAGAACGAAAGAAACGCGGGCAATTGCGTTGTGGCGAAGAAGTGATGAAGGACGCCGATGATCAACCCGAGCATGACAAATGGTGGCGCGCACTCGACAAAGTGGTTTCTCACCGCTTTGCAACTGCTCCAGGGCGGAAGGATTTCGCTCATGGCCTCTAACGTAGAGCTAACCGGCGCTGCACGGCTTTATCGCGCAGCGTCCAGCGACCGAAGGGAGCGAGGTTGAGCGCCATGTTAGAAACCCTCGATTTCATTGATCATGGGGCCAAAACAAGAGCCCATCACAAATGCTGAGACCCAGAAACCAACATTGAAGTAACCACTTGTGTCAGCGAACAAATCAATTAGTGCGCCAGCGAAGCCAAACAGAAAGATGCCAGCCAAGTTGAGGATGGAGAACCACTTCCAGATTGGATGACTATCAACGAACTTCGACCAGCGACCTTTCCACAGGTGAACAAGCACCCAACCTGCAAAGGCGGTTGCGAAACCCAAGACATAGCCAGCTCCAATGTCGGAGAGACTTTGGTATCCATGCTCGCGGAGCCATGTGGTGAATTGAAATGATGCCATCCACAGCAGAAAGCCAAAGCCACCAATCGGATATTGAAGCCAGCCAAAGCGTTGAGAGAGTGATTTGTTCATGGTTTCTAACTAGTAGTAGACGACAAAAACGTCCAATAAAACGGGGACGTGTCCAATAAGCTGGGAAACCGGACAGCGGTTTTCCTTGTGTGGCAATGGATTCGGGTATGTAACTGTTTATCCATAAGGGGTATCTATTTAGCTCCAGTGACGTGAGAATAGCTGGATGGAAACCCAGATGCTAACGCCAACTCCTGGACGGGACTACCCCCGCACCTGGAACGAATTTCTTGACTGGTTTGCCACCGAAGAGGCTTGCCAGGCGTTCCTGGAGAAGCTTCGGTGGCCCCAAGGCTTCGTCTGCCCGCGTTGCGGCAACGCTGGCGATGTGTACCGCGCCAGCCGCACCCGCCTGATGTGCCGCTCATGCCAGTACCAAGGCACAGTGACATCTGGAACCATCTTTGACAAGACGCGCACACCGCTGCGTGTCTGGCTGGCTGCAGCTTGGTACCTGACCAATCAGAAACAAGGCGTGAGCGCCCTGGGGCTGCAGCGCGTATTGGGTTTGGGGAGCTACCAGACCGCCTGGACCATGCTGCACCGGTTTCGACGTGCCATGGTCCGCCCGGGCCGGGACAAGCTCAAGGGGCTTGTGGAGGTGGATGAAACGTACCTGTCCATCACGGATCGCAAGAATCCCGCCACCCCTGCAGGGCGCAAGAGCAGCACCACCAAAGTGTTGATGGTCATGGCGGTGGAGATCGTGGAGCCCAAGGGGTTTGGGCGCATCCTGTTACGCCGCATTGACCGAGACGCCGCCACCCACGTAATCCCCTTTGTGCAGGAGGTGGTCGAGCCTGGAGCCCAGGTACGCACGGATGGTTCGGCGGCATACCGCGCTCTGGGAGAACTGGGTTACACCCACCAGCGCACCGTCATGCTCGGCTCAGGCGTACCTGCCCATGTCTCCATGGCGGGAGTGCACCGGGTCGCCTCACTGGTACAGCGCTGGGTGCTGGGAACACATCATGGCTCTGTACAGCCAGACCACCTGGACGCCTATCTCGATGAATTCGTGTTCCGTTTCAACCGGCGCACATCCAGCTCACGCGGGATGCTGTTTTACCGCTTGCTGCAGCAAGCGGTGGTTACGCCGCCAGTGACGTATGGGGATGTCGTGAGCAAGAACACCGGGGAGAGCCAATCGGATACCATTGCTGGATGAGCGACGAAAAACCCATCACTTCGACGTTGGGCAGGTGCTTGGTCACCTCGCGGGCCAGCTCGACGCGTTGCTCCAGGGAAAACAGAGGGTTCTTCTTGGGGCTGGCGGCGACGGCGATGATAACGTGATCGAACAGGCGCGCGGCGCGTTCGACCAGATCACCGTGGCCCTTGGTGATGGGGTCGAAGGTGCCGGGGTATAACACTCGATTCATCGGGACGTCCTGGCGGGTCGAAAAGGAGTCGGATGGTAGCGCAGCGCATGCCAGCGGCCAAGCCACGGCCTGCGTTGCGTTCTCCCATGCCAGGGCAGTAGCGTCTAGCTCGGGCTTTTCAGCCGCTCGGCCAGCAGCGTCGCAAGCTTGGCGGTCAGGCCGTAGATCGACAGTTGGGGGTTGGCGCCGATGCTGGTGGGAAATAGCGAACCGTCGTGGATCGACAGGTTGGCCAGGTGATGGTGCCGGCCCAGGCTGTCGACCACTGCCTGCTGTGCATCCTCGCCCATGGCGCAGCCGCCCATCACGTGAGCACTGCCCAGGCGGGTGCGGTACAGCGCCAGGTCGAGGTTCTCGATCATGTCCCGGGCCTCCTTCCAACTGCCGACGTAACGCGCATCGGCATGGGTCGGCATCACCGCCTTGGCACCGGCGGCGAACTGGATTTCCGCCATGGTCAGGTAGGCGCGGCGCACGCCATCCCAGGTGTAGTCGGTCATCTGGTAGTCGAGCACCGGGCTGCCATCGCCCCGCAGCTCGACGCGCCCTTCGGCGCTGTCTTCGTGGAAACCGTCGCGCAGCAGGGCGAGCATCACGTTGGTGTGCGGCAGTTGCGCCATGCGCAGGGCATTCTCGCGACCAAAGTCGCCGAGCAGAGTGGCGGTCAGCGCCGGTTGCAGCGGCGGCACTTCAAGTTTGTAGGAGAGGCGCCCACCGGTGCCGTCGTCCCACTGAAAATGATCCGAGTAGACCGACTGCGGCGCACCGTAAAAGGGGTTGATGACCTGCTCGAACTGCGCCGCGGAGAAGTTCGCCAGGTGCAGGTAGGTGCGCCGGCCGACGCGCTGGTGTGGGTCGGGCACATTGGAACGCAGCAGGATACCGGGCGTGTTGATGCCGCCGCCGGCCAGCACGTAATGCCGCGCCTTGACCCGGATGCGCTTGCCGTTGGGCGCTACGCAGCGTTCGTCCATGCCCAGGCAGTCGATGCCGACCACCTGGTCGCCTTCGATCAGCAGCTTGTCGGCGCGTGCCAGGTAGAGCAGCTCGCCGCCGGCGTCGAGGGTGGCGGGGATGGTGGTGACCAGCATCGACTGCTTGGCGTTGGTCGGGCAGCCCATGCCGCAATAACCGAGGTTCCAGCAGCCGCGCACGTTGCGCGGGATCGGCGCCCAGTGATAGCCGAGCGTGTCGCAGCCGCTGCGCAGCACCTCGTTGTTGGCATTCGGTGGCACCGCCCAGGGCGCCACGCCCAGGCGCTGTTCCATCTGCTCGAACCAGGGCGCCATGGACTCGACGTCATGGCCCTTCACGCCGTGGACCTCGGCCCAATGCGCCAGGGTCTGTGGCGGCGTGCGGAAGCTGCTGGTCCAGTTGATCAGGGTGGTGCCACCGACCGCGCGGCCCTGGAGGATGGTGATCGCGCCGTCCTTGCTCATGCGGCCGATGCCTTCCTGATAGAGGGTCGGGTAGGCGTCGGCTTCCTGCATCTTGAAGTCGTCGCTGGTCTTGAGTGGGCCTTCCTCGATCAGCAGCACCTTGTAACCCGCCGCGCTGAGGATTTCCGCGGTGGTGCCACCACCGGCGCCGCTGCCGACGATGGCGACATCGACTTCCAGGGTCAGGTCGTTTTCCAGACGCGAACCGTCATGGGTCTTCCAGCCGCGGGCCAGGCCTTGCTTGAATAAATCGGGTACGGGCATTTCGAATTCTCTTGTTGTTATGGACAGCGCAGCCCTGGTAGGAGCCGGCTTGCCGGCGATCCAGCAATCGCCGGCAAGCCGGCTCCTACAACTAGACCGTAGGTGGCCCTGGATAGCCGCAATGCGCCCAGGCCTCCTGGCGGCTGTACCAGGCCATCATCACCAGTTGCAGCAGCGAGGCGTGGCCCATGCGCAGCAGGCTCAGGCTGCTGTTCTGCCAGCGCACGAGGAAGTTGCGCACGTCATCGGCGCTGGCGTTGTCCCAGCTGCCCCAGACCCCGGTCAGCGGGCCGCGGGTGATGGGCAGGGCGAGCACGTCGAACAGCTGCACGGTGAGTTTGAGCATCTCCGGCGACAGGTGCGCCAGGCTGGTGTCGAGGCTCTTCAGCGTCCCATCGATGGCCTGCGGCATCTGCTCGGCGCTGACGGCGCCGTCGAGCATCACCGGGATCAGTGCGCGGAGAAAGGGCAGGTCGCTGCTGCGCAGGATCAGGTAGCCATTGGCTGGCGTGCTGGCCGAGCAGCCGCTGAGGGTGGCGGTCAGCCCGGCAGTGCCGAGCAGCGCCGTGCCCAGCAGGCCGACCTTGAGCAGGTTGCGCCGCGACAGTTGCGGCGCGTTGAGGGTGGTGTCGTTCATTGTTGTTGTCACCAGGCGTAAAACGGGCGCTGCCCGCGTTGTTCAGCGTACGAACAGCTTGTAGACCAGCTTCTGGATCGCCTTGCCATAGGGCGGGTAGATCAGCCGCGCGGCGTTGAAGCGCTGCTTGATGAACACGCCCTTGGCCTTGCTGAAGGTCAGGAAACCTTCGTGACCGTGGTAATGGCCCATGCCGGAGGGGCCGATGCCGCCGAACGGCATGTCGTCCTGGGCCACGTGCAGCAGGGTGTCGTTCAGGCACACGCCGCCGGAATGGGTCTCGTGCAGCACGCGCTGCTGCTCGCGCTTGTCGTAGCCGAAGTAGTACAGCGCCAGCGGCCGGGGGCGCGCGTTGACGTAGGCGAAGGCGTCGTCCAGGCGCTCATAGGGCACCACCGGCAGCAGCGGGCCGAAGATCTCGTCCTGCATCAACTTCATGTCGTCGTTGACGTCCAGCACCAGGCTCTGCGGCAGGCGCCGGCCCTGGGCCTCTGGGTAGATCGGGACGATGCGCGCGCCCTTGGCCTGGGCGTCCTGCAGGTAGCCGTTGAGGCGGGCCAGCTGGCGCTCGTTGATGATCGCGGTGTAGTCGGGGTTGTCCTTGAGCTGCGGGTAGAAGCGCTGCACGACGTCGCGGTAGGCGCTGACGAAACCGTCGACGCGATCGCGCGGCACCAGTACATAGTCAGGCGCCACGCAGGTCTGCCCGGCGTTGAGGGTCTTGCCGAAGGCGATGCGCTCGGCGGCGTGCTCCAGCGGCACGTCGGCGGAAACGATGGCCGGCGATTTGCCGCCCAGCTCCAGGGTCACCGGGGTCAGGTTCTCGGCGGCGGCGCGCATCACGTGCCGGCCGATGCTGGTGGCGCCGGTGAACAGCAGGTGGTCGAACGGCAGCTTGGAGAAGGCCATGCCGACTTCCGCCTCGCCCAGGGCGACGCTGACCAGGTCCTCGGGGAAGACGCGCGCCAGCAGGTCCTTGACCAGCTGCGAGGTGGCCGGGGTGGACTCGCTCATCTTGATCATCACCCGGTTGCCAGCGGCCAGCGCGCCGGTCAGCGGGCCGATGGCGAGAAACAGCGGGTAGTTCCACGGCACGATGATGCCGACCACGCCCAGCGGCTGGTAGACGACCTTGGCCGCGGCGGGCATGAACTGCAGGCCGACGCTGCGCCGCGAGGGCTTCATCCACTTCCTGATGCGCCTGGACGCGTAATGGATGCCATGCAGGCTGGGCATCAGCTCGGCGAGCAGGGTCTCGTCGGCCGAGCGATTGCTGAAGTCCCGGGAAATCGCTGCGATCAGCGCATCCTGCTGCTCGGTCAGCAGCTCGCTGAGGGATTTCAGCCACTGGATGCGCTGCTCGGCCGAGGGCATCGGGTTGGCGGCGAAGGCCGCGCGCTGCAGGGCGAAGGTGGCGTCCAGCTGGTTGATCTGCTGTTGGTTCTGCTGCAGGTAGGCGATGTCGGCGACCATGGGTTTCTCCTCGACGTTCCAGCGGGCTGCATGGGCTAAGCTGGATTTTTAGAGCAATTACTCTAATGTGTCAAATAGGATGCCGCGACGCCGTCCTCGCTGCACCCTAACCAAAGGCCTGCCAGGGCATGGCGGATGCATCGGGGGGTAACACTTCGGCTGTTTCGCCTGTACCTTTGCCACTTCTGAAGTCGAGATCGAGCTGCGTCATGGCGCCACCCAAGACCCGCGACCGCATCGTTGCCGAGAGCCTGGCCCTGTTCAACGGCCAGGGCGAGCGCAACGTCACCACCAACCACATCGCCGCGCACCTGGGCATTTCGCCGGGCAATCTGTACTACCACTTCCGCAACAAGCAGATGATCATCGCCGAGCTGTTCGCCCAGTACGAAGCGCAGGTCGACAGCTTTCTGCGCCTGCCCGAAGGCCGCGCGCTGACGGTGGAGGACAAGACCTTCTATCTGGAGGCGCTGCTGGCGGCGATGTGGCATTACCGCTTCCTGCACCGCGACCTGGAGCACCTGCTGGAATCCGACGCCGAGCTGGCCGAGCGTTACCGCGCCTTCGCCCAGCGCTGCCTGGTGGGGGCGCAGTCGATCTACCAGGGCTTCGTCGAGGCCGGCATCCTGTTGATGACCCCGGCGCAGATCGAGGCGCTGACGCTGAACGCCTGGATCATCATGACCTCCTGGGTGCGCTTTCTCTGCACGGCGGGCGCCAGCCCGACGGATAGGCGTTTTAACCGCATGAGGCCAAGTATCGCACCGCGGAAGCGCCATCAAGCCGGCTGAGACACTCGATTTTCCCGCCCAGGTGTCAGGTTCACCACCAGGGTTTGGCGTTCAGGAGAGTGATTTGCGGCGCTCGGCGTGTACCGGGCGCAGAGCCAGTTCGCGGCAAGTCAAAATCGCCGCTTTGTTCATTCACCAACTGATGCGCTGATCGACCTCAAAGTCCGGTGCCGGTTGCGCCGCTAGGTCCCAGTCTGCTGGCTCGGTTTGCGCCCCGTCATCCATCTGCGCATCACTACAGTCATCCCACAGCGGTGGCCCGCGCGCCGGGGAGATGCGGGGTGGCTCTGAATCTGCCCCGATGTGGTCCAGGATGTGCCGGATGTCAGTGCTGTGCGTAATGAACGCGATGATGCGCATATGCCCGCCACACAGCGGACACAAGAGGGGGAACACCTCGTAGATGCGGGCGATCAGCACCGCCCACAGGTAGTGCGCTGCACGCTTGGGCAGCACCGGCTCGCTCTGGGATGGCAGCGCGCTGCTCATCGGTACCACACCAGGCGCGCACTCCCCCGTGCTGATCGACGCGCCCAGCACGGGAGCGGCTTGCGCCGGTGTCGCCAGCGCCGTCACCGCAGCCCTGAGCGGCGAGTTGGGTGCCAACACGCCAAAATAGCGGTGCCGGTGGGTGCGTGGCGGGGGAACCAGCGCGGCAATGCGGTCGATCAGCTCCAGCGGTGTGAGGTGCAGCTCATCAACCTTGGCACCGCGCTTGTCGCTGGTGGGTTCGCTGCGCTGTTTGGCACAGCGGTACACCAGTTTGCTTCCCTCTTTGCGTAGGCGCTCCATGGAAAACGGTGGACGCGCGCAATAGCGCAGCAGCCGCTCCAGCGCAGCGCGGTCGTGGGCTTCGATGCAGACACCGGCGTCCACCGAGAAGCCGCTGTGTTTGTAGCCCAGCATGTCTTTGGCGTCACAGTTCTCCAGCAAGCCCCGAGCAACGAAGGCGCGCAGGATGCGTTTTTGCAGTGTGGTCTGCACTGGGGCCACGGTAGCCGCATCGATGCCGGTGGCCGCGTGAAAGATGACACCCGGCGATGAGATTCGAGGGGTCGCATCAGCATCGCCCTCGCCCTCCACTTCCTCAAACACCCCGTCCACCACACAAACGTGGAAGTGGACGTGTTCATTGAGGCTGGAGCCGAATCGGTGAATGAAGGCGATGGCACCGATGTGCAGGCCTGCCTTGTCCATATGGGCCGCACCGGGGCTGTGGGTCTGCAGAGTTTGTGCAATCACCCGCAGAAAGATGCGCAGCACCATGCTCAGCACCGCTCCGTCGCGTTGCATGAAGTACCGCAACCTCTTGGGCACGGAGAGCACCCACTGGCGCACCGGCAGGCGGGGGAAAACGTGGTCGCTCAGGTGTGCCGCCGTCTCCACCATCCGCCGGGTGGTGCACGAGGGGCAGACTCCCCGGCCTTTGCAGGAGAAGGCTACAAAGTAGTCGTGCCCACAGTCGCCGCAGCGAGCGCGGGCAAAGCCATGGGCAAAGATGCCGCACTCAAGATACTTGGCAAACGCTTTGCGCACGAAGGGCTTGGGGGTGTGGTGGTCGCCCTGGCCGTCGAACTGACCCGCGCTGGCCAACTCTAGCCAGGTCTCGTAGTGCTCGGCTACCGTTTGGTAGAGCAGCGTGCGTTCGGGGTGGCGTGGGTTGTAGAGCTTGGGCTTGGAAGTGGCTGACATGAATACTGTACAAATGCAAGGGGTATCTATTTAGCTCCAGCAGCCCCATTGATACTGTGATTTCATCCAGCAATGGTATCCGATTGGCTCTCCCCGGTGTTCTTGCTCACGACATCCCCATACGTCACTGGCGGCGTAACCACCGCTTGCTGCAGCAAGCGGTAAAACAGCATCCCGCGTGAGCTGGATGTGCGCCGGTTGAAACGGAACACGAATTCATCGAGATAGGCGTCCAGGTGGTCTGGCTGTACAGAGCCATGATGTGTTCCCAGCACCCAGCGCTGTACCAGTGAGGCGACCCGGTGCACTCCCGCCATGGAGACATGGGCAGGTACGCCTGAGCCGAGCATGACGGTGCGCTGGTGGGTGTAACCCAGTTCTCCCAGAGCGCGGTATGCCGCCGAACCATCCGTGCGTACCTGGGCTCCAGGCTCGACCACCTCCTGCACAAAGGGGATTACGTGGGTGGCGGCGTCTCGGTCAATGCGGCGTAACAGGATGCGCCCAAACCCCTTGGGCTCCACGATCTCCACCGCCATGACCATCAACACTTTGGTGGTGCTGCTCTTGCGCCCTGCAGGGGTGGCGGGATTCTTGCGATCCGTGATGGACAGGTACGTTTCATCCACCTCCACAAGCCCCTTGAGCTTGTCCCGGCCCGGGCGGACCATGGCACGTCGAAACCGGTGCAGCATGGTCCAGGCGGTCTGGTAGCTCCCCAAACCCAATACGCGCTGCAGCCCCAGGGCGCTCACGCCTTGTTTCTGATTGGTCAGGTACCAAGCTGCAGCCAGCCAGACACGCAGCGGTGTGCGCGTCTTGTCAAAGATGGTTCCAGATGTCACTGTGCCTTGGTACTGGCATGAGCGGCACATCAGGCGGGTGCGGCTGGCGCGGTACACATCGCCAGCGTTGCCGCAACGCGGGCAGACGAAGCCTTGGGGCCACCGAAGCTTCTCCAGGAACGCCTGGCAAGCCTCTTCGGTGGCAAACCAGTCAAGAAATTCGTTCCAGGTGCGGGGGTAGTCCCGTCCAGGAGTTGGCGTTAGCATCTGGGTTTCCATCCAGCTATTCTCACGTCACTGGAGCTAAATAGATACCCCTTTTATCCATACAGTATTTTGTTGCCATGAAACCGGACATTCCTGACAAGGTGGTTGTACCGGGCCCCCGTTTGGTCGATCAGGTGCGGGCTGCGGTACGCACACGTCATTGAAGCATACGGGCCGAAAAGACCTATGTCCATTGGGTAGCCCGCTATGTCCGCTGCAGTGACCTGCGCCATCCGTCGGTGAGTTGTCGGGTTGAGGTGGGGCGGCTTTGGGGGAGGGAGCTTCTCTTCCGGACAGGGTATGAAGGGCAATCGGGCCCTTGAGGTAAACTGCGGCTTTTGCACGGGCAGTCCTGCTGCCAATGGATTCTGAGTGAGCGATCTTTTTTCCCAAGGAACGGTGGATGCCGGGGCTCCCCTGGCGGAGCAGTTGCGGCCCCGCTCGCCCGATGAGGTGATCGGCCAGCAGCATCTGCTGGGGCCGGGCAAGCCCCTGCGTCTGGCGTTCGAGTCGGGCCAGCCCCATTCCATGATCCTGTGGGGGCCGCCCGGGGTGGGCAAGACCACCCTGGCGCGCATGATGGCGACCCAGTTCCACTGCGAGTTCATCGCCCTTTCCGCCGTCTTCTCCGGCATCAAGGAGGTGCGGGAGGCGGTGGCCCAGGCCGAGATGTGGAAGGCCCAGGGCAAGCGCACCATTCTCTTCGTCGATGAAATCCACCGCTTCAACAAGGCCCAGCAGGACGGCTTTTTGCCCTTTGTCGAAAGCGGCCTGTTCACCTTCATCGGCGCCACTACCGAGAATCCTTCCTTCGAGGTCAATTCGGCCCTGCTCTCCCGGGCCTCGGTCTATGTCCTGAAGTCCCTGGACGAGGCCGAGATGGGCCAGTTGTTCGACCGGGCCCGGGAAAAAGCCCTGGCGGACCTGGATTTTGACGACGAGGCCCGCACCCGCCTGATCGGCCTGGCCGACGGCGATGCCCGGCGCTTTCTCAACCTGCTGGAGCAGGTGCGTACGGCGGCCCGCACCGCCAAGCTGGCCAAGGTAGACGGGGCTTTCATCGAAGCCACCATGGCCCAGAGCCTGCGGCGCTTCGACAAGGGCGGCGATGCCTTCTACGACCAGATTTCGGCCCTGCACAAGTCTGTGCGGGGCTCCAACCCGGATGGTGCCCTCTACTGGTTCTGCCGCATGCTGGATGGCGGCGCCGACCCCCGTTACCTGGCCCGGCGCATCGTGCGCATGGCCTGGGAAGACATCGGCCTGGCCGACCCCCGGGGCAGCGAGATCGCCATGAACGCGGCCCAGACCTACGAGCGCTTGGGCTCGCCGGAAGGGGAGCTGGCCCTGGCCCAGGCGGTGATCTACCTGGCCTGCGCCGCCAAATCGAATGCCGCCTACAACGCGTATAATGCGGCACGCGCCTTCGTCGCCAAGGACGGCTCCCGCCCGGTGCCCGAGCACCTGCGCAACGCCCCCACCAAGCTGATGAAGGATCTGGGCTACGGCAAGGATTACCGCTACGCCCACGACGAAGCCGAAGGCTACGCCGCCGGTGAGAACTACTTTCCCGACGGCATGGCGCCCGCCACCTGGTATCAGCCGGTGGAGCGGGGCCTGGAAATCAAGATCGGCGAAAAGCTCGCCCACCTGCGGGACCTGGATGCCCAGGCCGCCCGCAAAGGCAAAAAAGGCTAGCCACAGAGGGCACAGAGGGCACAGAGACACCGAGTGTCATGGCAGACCAACTGACCCAGCAGATTATCGGCGCCGCCATCGAGGTGCATCGTCTGCTGGGGCCGGGGCTGCTGGAGAGTGTCTATGAGGAGGCCCTCTGCCATGAAATGTCCCTACGGGATATTCCCTTTGCCCGGCAGGTGGCGGTGGAGGTGGTGTACAAGGGCCGGGTGATTGCCGGCCAGCGCCTTGATCTGGTGGTGGCCGATGCCGTGGTGGTGGAGCCGAAGTCCCAACGGGCGTTGCCCGAAGCGGTATCGGCCCAGGTCTTGTCCTACCTGAAGGCAACTGGCTTGAAACGTGGTTTACTTATCAACTTTGGCGAGCCCAGGCTTGCCGACGGCGTGAAACGATTTTCTCTGTGATCTCTGTGCCCTCTGTGGCAAAAAGGTTTTGATTCCATGCTCGACATTCAACTGCTCCGCAACGACCTCGACGCCGTGGCTGCCCGCCTGGCGACCCGCGGCAAGGCTATCGACTTCACCCAGTTCTCCGCCCTGGAGGCCGAGCGCAAGACCCTGCAGACCCGCACCCAGGAGCTGCAGGCCAGCCGCAATTCCCTCTCCAAGCAGATCGGCATGTTGAAGGGCAAGGGCGAGGATGCTTCCGAGGTGATGGCCCAGGTGGCAGCCATGAAGACCGAGCTGGAGCAGGCCGAAGCCCGCCTCACCGAGCTGCTGGGCGAGTTCAACGCCATCGTCGCCGCCATTCCCAATCTGCCCAATGAAACCGTGCCGGTGGGCAAGGACGAAACCGACAACGTGGAAGTGAAGCGCTGGGGCACGCCCCGCACTTTCGACTTCGAGGTCAAGGACCACACCGACGTGGGCGAATCCCTCGGCCAGCTGGATTTCGCTGTGGCCGCCAAGATTTCCGGCGCCCGCTTCTCCGTCATGAAGGGCCAACTGGCCCGCCTGCACCGGGCCCTCGCCCAGTTCATGCTCGACACCCACACCGGCGAGCACGGCTACACCGAGGTCTACACCCCCTACCTGGTGAATGCCGCCAGCCTCTTCGGCACCGGCCAGCTGCCCAAGTTCGAGGAAGACCTGTTCAAGATCGCCCGGGCCGATGCCGAGCCCCTGTACCTGATCCCCACCGCCGAAGTGCCGGTGACCAACATCGTGCGCGACGAAATCCTCGCCGCCGAGGCCCTGCCCCTGAAGCTGGTCTGCCACACCCCCTGCTTCCGTTCCGAAGCCGGCTCCTACGGCCGCGACACCCGGGGCATGATCCGCCAGCACCAGTTCGACAAGGTGGAGCTGGTGCAGATCGTGGCCCCCGAGAAGTCCGCCGAGGCCCATGAAGAGCTGACCCGCCACGCCGAAACGATCCTGGAAAAGCTGGAGCTGCCCTACCGCCGCGTCACCCTGTGCACCGGCGACATGGGCTTCTCCGCCGCCAAGACCTACGACCTGGAAGTGTGGTTGCCGGCCCAGAACACCTACCGGGAAATCTCCTCCTGCTCCAATTTTGAGTCCTTCCAGGCCCGCCGCCTGCAGGCCCGTTTCCGCAACGAGAAGAACAAGCCGGAGCTGGTGCACACCCTCAACGGTTCCGGCCTGGCCGTGGGCCGCACCCTGGTGGCCATCCTGGAAAACTTCCAGAACGCCGACGGCTCCGTCACCGTGCCGGCCGTGCTGCGTCCCTACATGGGCGGCCTGGAGAAGATCGTCGCCGCCTAAGTCGCGTCGCTCTTCGCCAAAGCAAAGGCCGGGAATATCCCGGCCTTTTTCTTTGCCCCGGCTGCAAGGCAGACGGGACGGACCTTCCGGCATGGCCTGCCTGGAGAATGGCTTGCTGCCTGCCTCTGCGCCATGCCCCGTTCGACCCTGGCGCCTTGCCTGCCCGGCGGTGCCTCAGTGTCGCTTCTTGCTCTTCTTGTCGCCCTTTTTCTCCTTCCTTTCTACCACCGGCTTGGGCGGAATGTAGGGCGGCTCGTGGCGGGTGAGGATGTCGTAGAAGATGCGGATGTTCTCCACCATGATCACCGCCTCGCCACCCCGGGCGCGGCCGCTCTTTAAGCGCCGGTAATACTCGGGGCGGGAGAGCAGGGGCAGCACCCGCTTCATCTCGAACCAGGAATCCGGGTCCGCCTCGGTGCTGGGGGCGATGGCCAGGCCGCCCTTCATGTGGCCCAGGCCCAGGTTGTAGGCGGCCAGGGCCATCCAGGTGCGGTCCGGCTCCTTCACCGTTTCCGGCAGCTGGTCCCGGATGTCCGCCAGGTAGCGGGCGCCGGCGCTGATGCTCTGTTTCGGGTCGAGTCGGTTGGAAACGCCGAGCCGGTCCGCCGTTTCCTCGGTCAGCATCATCATGCCCCGCACCCCGGTGGGGCTGGTGGCCATGGGGTCCCACTGGGATTCCTGGTAGGCGAGGGCGGCGATGAGGCGCCAGTCGATGCCGGTGCGGGCCTGGGCCGATTCGAACTGGGTGCGGAAATCGGGCAGGAGGCTGCGGGTGCGCTCGAGGAACTGCACCACGTCGAACTGCTTCAGGCGGCGCACGTGGCCGAAATAGCGGTCCTTCAGGCGCACCAGGGTGCCGTCCTTGTGCACCCGGCCGAGGAAGGCTTCGGCCTTGGCCACCAGCTCCGGGTCCGCGTCCCCGGGGAAGAGCCAGGCGATGGGCTGGGGCTCGCCGATCTGCAGGGTGGCGCTGAGCTGGGGATAGTAGTTCTGGGCGATGTCGAGGATGGGGCCGTCGGTGAGGGCCAGCTCGATGCGCTGCTCGGCCACCGCCTGCAGCAGGTCCAGGTCGCTCCATTCCGGATGTTCCTGCACCGTCACCGGCGGATTGAGGGCCGGCAGCCCGGCCAGCAGGTCGGCGTGGCGGCTGCGGGCCACCACGTGTACGGTGCGTCCGGCCAGCTGTTCGGTGCTGGTGATGGGCAGGGAGGCCTCGTGCTGCACCAGCAGGTGGCTGCTCTGGAAGAAGGGAGTGGTGGCCTGGAATTCGCTGTTGGCCACGCCCGGGTGCCAGACCAGCCAGGCGGCGGCCATGTGGCCGGCGCCCCGCTTCAGGGCCTGGGCCACTTCCCGGTAATTGCCGACGGAAACCAGCTTCAGCTTGAGCCCGGCCTCCTCGGCGAAGAGGCTGACCAGGTCGTACTCGAAGCCGGCCCCGGCTTCGCCGCCGTTGTCCTGGGCGCCGGGGGTGTAGGTCAGGGGGCCGGGGCTGGTGAGAACCACCAGCTCGTTGCTTTCCCGCCAGGAGGCCACCTTCCTGTCGGCACAGGCGTAGACCAGGACCAGGGTAAGCAGGGCAACCAGCAGCCAGCGGAATACCTGTGGACGCATCCTCGCCTTTCCGGGGTTGTCCGGGAAAAAAGTTCCCGGATTGTGCCATGGACGCCCAGCCCGACAAAGGGGCCCAGGTCAGCGCCCGGGGCGGCGAATCGTGCTAAAATCCGCCTCCCCGGTGAGGTACCGAAGTGGCCATAACGGCGCTGACTCGAAATCAGATGGTCAGGGAAACCTGGCACGTGGGTTCGAATCCCACCCTCACCGCCACTCCTTTTCTGCTTCTTCCGGCGGCGCCTGCCGCCCGCTGCGGGGACGACCCCGCCAGCGTCCGTGCCTTGGGGACGGCCCCGTTGCCACGGAGGTCGCCCATGTTTTCCCCCACTACTGTCTTTTTCCTCTCGCCCCTGCTGGCCTGGGCTGTGCTGCTGCTCGCCGGTCTGCTGGAGATCGGCTGGGCCCTGGGCCTCAAGTCGGCGACCGCTTCCTCCCGTCCGGCGCTGATGTGGTCCGCCACCCTGGCGGCCATGGCGGCGAGCATGGGCCTGCTGGCCCTGGCCCTGAAACAGCTGCCCCTGGGCCTGGCCTATGCGGTGTGGACGGCCATCGGCATCGCCGGCACCGCCCTGGTGGGGATTTTCCTGCTGGGGGAATCGGCCAGTCCCCTGCGTCTGTGCAGCATCGGCCTGATCCTGGCCGGGGTGGCCGGGCTCAAGCTGAGCGCCTGAGCCCTTTGTTTCTCAGGCGCCGCCGCCGGGCGGGCGCATCGCCAGCAGGGTCTCGGAATGGTAGTCGCGGCGGTAGAGCACCACCACGATGATGCTGGTGACCACCAGGAACAGGCCCGGACCCACCAGCCAGGTGAGGGCGGCGAGGCCGAAGTAGTAGGCCCGGATGCCCCGGTTGAAGTCGTCCCCGGCGTAGCTGTTCACCGCCGCCATGCGCCGGGCGCTGGCTTCCAGTTCCGGATCGGTGTCGCAGCTGCCGGTGGGGGCGGCGCCCACCAGGATGGAGAGCAGGTTGAACTGGCGCAGGGACCAGGTGAATTTGAAATAGGCAACGACGAAGACGCCGAAGAGCAGCAGCAGCTTCAGTTCCAGCAGGTCCCGGGTGACTTCCCGGGCGAAGGGGAAGTCGGCGGTGACGGAGACCACCTTGTCCAGGGTGCCGAGCACGGCGAAGAGGCCGGCGATGATGTAGATGGTGGTGTTGGCGTAGAAGGAGACGCTGTTCATCAGGTTGCCGATAAGGGAGGCGTCGGTGATGCGCACTTCCCGCTCCAGCAGGCGCCGCGCCCATTGCAGGCGGTAGGCGTGGCCCTGGCCCACCAGGTTTTCCCGGGCGTGAGGCCCCCGTTCGGCGAAGAAGACGTAGCCGATCCAGCAGAAGAGGAACCAACTCAGGGCGCTCCAGTCGAGCAGGGTCAGATGGGCCAGGGGGCCTTGGGGCATGGGGAATTCCGCGTCAATGAAAGCCGATGGGCCGATTTTGCCACAGCCGGAGCCGGGCCGTTCCCGGCGCCGCGGGGCGGCTTCAGATGACCCGGCTCTTGGCCGGCACGTGGCGGGCCAGGAAATCCATGCGTTATGTAATCGTATATATGTGTGGCGTATTGAAAAGGCCTGACTGTAGATGGATACAGCAAGTGCGCAACGCTTTTAGGTGTTGCTCATTGTTAGGCGGAGCATCCTCAACAATTTGGCTAGTCCTTCGCTTTGGCTGAGACGTGGACTTCCTGTAATTCGTACTTTGGGGAAGTGGCCATCGGAAAAATCCTTCTTGGTTGTCATTTCGGACCACTACGGCAAGAGGCGAAACTCATCGCGCGGGGGCTCAAGATGGCATTTCTGAGTAGGCTTGTTCAAGCCTTTCCGTTATTTCTTGTAATGAGAAGCCGAGCGCTCGGCTCCAAGCGCGGAACTCAATAACGTCCAACCGGCGCTCCCCGCGCTCACATTTACTGACAAAGCTCTGCGTTTCGCCAAGTCTTTGAGCCAGTTGTTCTTGGGTTCCAGTTTTGCCGGGATATGCCCATCAGGGGCGTGAGTACGGGCTTCCCAATGAGTTTATTAAAGTTATGAACTAAGATGCTGACATAAATATGGGAGGGCTTGTGAAGCTAGAGCGCTTTGGAAAGATTCGTGGCCACAGAATTTTCAAGAATTTCAACTGGCCGGCGACCCTGGAAGATTTTGGCCGTTTTAACCTCATTTATGGGTGGAATGGCACGGGCAAGACAACTGTGTCAGGGTTGCTGAAGTCCCTTCAAACAGGGACACCAGTCCTTGAAGGCGATGTCGATTTTGTTCTGGATGGCAGCACTGTTACAGGTAAAGACCTCTCTCAAGTCGGATTGCCGCAAGTTCGCGTCTTTAATCGAGATGCGGTCGCACGTAGCGTTTTTGAGAGCAGTGAAGGAGCGCTTGGTCAGTTACCCCCTGTGTATGTTTTTGGTGAGGAAAGCGCAGAAAAACAGCGGCAGCTTGATGCCCTAAAAACAAATCTTCCCACCTTCACGGAGGCAGTCCGGGCGGCGGCGGCCCAAGAAACCAAAACAAAAAAGGAGCTTGACGACTACGCAACAGCTGCTGCTCGTTCCATCAAGAATCTCTTGGTTGCGCCAGGAGGCAGCTTCAATAACTACAACGCTGCTGACTTCAGGACGAACATGTCGCGGCTCAACGCTTCTCTGCCGCCTCAACTATCCCCGGAGGTGCGCCAAGCACTGCTCGACATGAAGGACGCCCAGGCTTTGCCATTAGTGCAACTAGCAGCAGTTGCCTTTCCTGACCTGCCAAAGCTCCAGCAGGAAGTGCAAGCGGCTCTTAGAACAAGCGTGGTATCCGCCGTTATTGACGAGCTGACGGCTAACCCAACGGTTGCTACCTGGGTCCAAAGCGGTTTGTCGCTGCATACTCAGGGTGGAGATGCAGCAGCCTGCAAATTCTGCAATCAACCGCTACCCGCCGCGCGATTGCGCCAACTAGAGGCTCACTTTAACGACCAATTTCGTCAATTCAACCAAAATTTAGCAGTACTGGTCGGCCGCATCGAAAATGCAGCCAATTCCATTGGAGTTCTTACTCTGCCTGAGAGTAAGGACCTCTACCCGGAGCTTCGACAGGAATATGACAAAGCGTGCGGAGAATTAAGACTTCATCTCAATAATGTTCGTTCTGGATTGCTAGCTCTTGCAAGAGCAGTAAGGGTTAAGCAAGAGCGAGCGTTTGAAAGTCTTGAACTCAGGAGTCTCCTAAGCGGTGGGAGTGGCCTTCCAGATGACGACATGTCCATATTGGCAAGGCTCATGGAGGCACTTTCCGCAGGATTGTCATCTTTGGGTGAGTTCATGGGAAGACTCGCACTCGAGCGCGTTAATGCTTTTCTTACAAAGCACAACTCCAAGACTGCGTCGTTTGCTGAGGAGGTGAAGTCCGCACGTGAGCGCCTGCATTTCCATGAGTTGTCTGTCGCATTACCCGAGTGGTCGGAGAAGCTGACGCAATTTGAAGATGCAACCAAAGCTCATTCGGCAGCCAAGGAGTCGTGGGGCAACGCTCGACGAGATGTGCTGGCACTCGAGAAGGACATCCGCAATCATCGTCAACCTGCTGATGAGTTAAACCGCGAATTGGTGTCTTATCTTGGACACGACGAAATCCAAGTTACAGTGGAGGACACCGGATACCGGCTCGTCAGGCGCGATGGCGCAGCTACAAACCTTAGTGAAGGAGAGCGAACTGCCATCGCTTTCCTGTACTTCCTGAAGTCGTTGCAAGACCGTTCGTTCGACCTTCAGCAAGGCATCGTTGTCGTCGATGACCCTATCTCGAGCCTCGACACAAACGCCATTTACAGCGCATTCGGCTTCATGAAGCGAAGATTGTGTGACGCTGGGCAGCTTTTTGTCCTGACCCACAACTACACCTTCCTACGGCAGGTTAAGAATTGGTATGGCCATCTAAACAGAGTACGGGGCCCCAAACCAGCCAGATATTTCATGCTTCGGGCGTCTTATAGGGATGGACAACGTAGCTCTGTCCTAGAGTCACTGGACCCGTTCCTCCGTGACTACGAATCCGAATACCATTTCTTATTCAAACGGGTGGTTGAGGCGAGTGCGCTCCCCGGTGGGGGGGCATTACAGTCTTACTACGAACTTCCTAATCTCGCTCGGCGTTTGTTGGAGGCGTTCTTGGTTTTCAAGGTGCCCGACCAGAAGACTCTTCACGCCCGACTCGAAGCTGTCGACTTTGATGGTCCTAAGAAAACTCGTATCCAGAGATTCCTGGACACACACTCTCACGCCGAGCAGATAGGTGAAGGCCATGACGATGCATCAGCCCTGGGAGAGGCGCCGGAGGTATTGCGAGATGTTCTTTCGCTGATTAGAGAGTGTGACGAACGGCATTTTGAAAGAATGCAACTCACTATTTCTCCTCCAGCATAACCTTAGGTCAAGACATGACGGCACATCATTTGTGTGTCAAAGACAAAACTCAGCGGATTAAACAGACATGAGAAAAATTTCTCCTGACGATGTCAGAGACGACTTTCGGCAACAGCTGGCCGACCTGAACAGATTTCATACGGCTGGCTGTATAGCCTTCGCAAGTGAGACCGACCAGTCCACGTTGACTGAACACAGTCTGCTAGCTGCTGCGGTGACCTGGGAGGGCTTCGTTAGCGATATGTTCATCGCCTATATCAACCGCGATGCCTCGAGGTTTAAGCAACATCTTGCGAACTCTTTTAATGTCTATATAGACGCCTCCTCCACTCCAAAGCGTGTGTTCGAAGCATTCGGGAGTCTCAGGTTTCCAACTCATCTGAACAAGGCAGATGTACTGGCTCTGGCTAACAGTATGGGGAATAACATTACCTTCCCAAACTTTGGGCAACTTGAAGAGAAAGCCTGTTCGTGGCTGGTTGCAGCTCACGCTGCGAAATTCACAGCGCTTACTGTGCAGCAGAAAGCAATTATCAATTCTCTCATCGCCCTGAGAAATCACATTGCGCACCGGAGCCAACGCTCCCTTGATGCAATGAATGACACTTTGGCTCAGGGCTCACTTTTCCCTACGGGTATTAAGCGTCTTGAAAATCGCTTTCATAATGTCGGGGCCTGGCTAAAGTCAATTCCCGTTGGGCACAATCGAACACGGTTTGCCATCATCATGAATATTCTCGATGACGTAGGTGCAACCTTCTAGCCCGCCATGCGGGGTGACTTGTGCCGTTTTGGGGCCGCACGTTTTTACTAAACGACCGGAGGGGCGCGTTCCCGAGCGAGTTGCGGGGCTGTTCGGCGCGAGTAGGTGACTCCAAAGACTACAGATTTGGCCTCCGCGTGAGGGGCTCCACGCTAGACCCTTGTTGTCGATGCTGCTGAAGGTCTTTGATTACATCGTCCCGGATTCGAAGCAACTCTTCAAGTTCCTTGATGCGTGCATCTAGCCGGTAGTTAATTCTAGCTAATGCCTTCACCTCTTCTTGAGCCTCCTCGGCGAGCCGCAGATATTCTTTCTGCTTGGTCTCCGCTCGCGCTCGCTCCGCCCGGGTTTCTTTCAACAAGGCGCGTGGCGTTGTGTCGTTAATTCGGCGTAACTCTGAAAGCACTGGCTCATGGAATCGGTAAAGAGTGACGCGGTCTACTCCGGCCTCTTTTGCCACGGAAGCGGCAGTGAGCTTTGAGCCCTTTTTGACGACTTGAGGGTTGCCGTTAACGATTCGGCGGACAGCCAATTCAAGTCGTTCTCGTGTTTCTTTGAGCGACTTCTGTTTCTGCGCCGCAAGTGCGCCTCGCGCTGCCTCATGCATGCTCATGGTGCCTCCCGGCCATCAAGAGATTTCAATACACGTTCCGCTTGCGCCAGAATATGACGTGCCCTGGCTTGTCCCCCTGGCCCGATATCCTCGAGCGTCAAGACCTCCAACTGTTGGTCTCGGATGCCTTCCCAAACTGGCCTGTGCTCTTGGCCGATGATGCCGAACTTGCAATCGACGCACATCTGCGCCTCAAAGACACAGAGACCACCACACCCGGCCCCCTTTGCGTTTCCGACGCACCAAGAGTGCCCTGTGCCGTTGAGCGTAATCGTGCTGGCGTACTCCTTAATCAAGGCCTCCTTGTTTGGCGCCGTACGCACGGATGCCCGCCAGTCCCGAAGCCAGTGGCCGCCGTTGGCGAGCGGGGCGTCTGAATCAAGGTAGCCATTCATGATTTCCGATTGGCGCGACTGCTTTTCTGAAGTGACCATCTCAAGCAGTTCGGTATCTACTTCGTACTCATCAGCACCACCATCAGCGTAGAGGACCGTCATGTCTATGGTCCAGTGGCCGAAATGGTCGCGGAGCGTAATCAGGTCCCCAAGCTCTGAGCTAGCCATAAAGCGGGCATAGGTCCGGCGGAACTGGTGTGCGTGAAGTCGGTACGCCTTGCCAGCGCTGTCGCGGATACCGAGGTCGGCACAGAACTTCTTCAAGTCATGGTTTATCGTGACACCAGGGAGTACGGTAATTCCACGCTGTAGCTGCTTCAGCGGCCGCATCAGGAACAAGGAGGATTTCATCTTGCGCAGGGCATCCAGGCGTTTGACTAACTTATCCCGCCCCTTGGCGTTTGAGTGAGCTACACGGGCCGCAAGCGCACGTTCCTCCTGCTCGATGGCCACACGTAGAGGAGCAGTGAGCAGGGTAAGGACATTGACAGCTTCACTCACAATTGGCGGCACCATCCAACGCTTCGGACGCATTCCAGTCTTGTATATCGTCCCGTGGAGCCAGAGAACGTCTGTTGAGCCGTCTCGAGTCTTACCCGGCGCGACGCAGTCCACCTGGAGCGACTTCATTTCAGAATCGCGGATGCCCGAAAAAAGGTCAATGACGATGTAGCAGGCTGTGCGAAGCCGCACCATATTGGCCACCAAGTCCCCCCAGCTTCCAAAGCCAAACTCACAGGCAACAGAAGTTTTCGCAACTGATTGAGCGGTAGTTTTTAAACCCGCATCTTGCTTCTCTCGTCCGACTTCGTCTGCGGCAAGGAACGCAGCAATAATGTTGCTACTACGACGCTGAACATAGTCAATTGCAAGCTCTCCTAGGGCACTTGCGATTGCATCAGGAATTACATCCGTTCTAGGTTTAAGGTCCATCGACCTTCCAGACAGGGAGGTCGTCGTCTCTCCGGGCCATGGATGAACGCTAAGAGCGTCTGCGAGGTTGTCTTTTTGGCGGTAGAGGTCTTCAACAACCAGCAGTCGATGTGCAACCGTCTCGCCGGAAGCTGCCTCTCCATTCTTCCTGCGCCTCGAATGGTCGATATAGCCGGACGTCCTGCCCTCAAGCTCAGCAAAGCGACGTAGGCTGATAGATGTCATCCAGCGCACAAGGTGCATCAGGTCGGTTGCCTTCCGCACCAAGGTTTGCATCGATGGCCGTTTACGACCTTCGATTGGGCTGGCGTAGAGCGACCAAATAAAGTCCTTCGATGACTCTAGTAGCCGCGCATGCTCTGGGTCAGTAAGAAGCCGTCCATCAGGCAGTGGTACTCGCCAGTCAATCTGCATTTTCCCTGGCGTTAGGTTTGGTGTCTGTATATACGGGTAGAAGTCCCAAGCGTAGTCTTCATAGCGGCTGACGACATGTAAACCGCTCGGCTCTCGAGCAACGGAGACTGGCAGCTTAGCCTTTTCGGCTGGTGCGAATGAAGCGATTGGCCTGAGGTCGAGCTGATGGGCAATCAAAACATGGACCCCTTCCACGCCGGATGCGGATTTACCTGGGCTTCATGTCGGGCATTCGCCACTTTGTCCTGAGGGAACTGTGAAGCGATGTCTGTATCGATTCGCCGGATGATAGGGCCATAGGTTTTTTCCCAATGAATGGGATTAAGCTTCCGCCGCTCAGACAGCAGGCGGTAATAAAAACTGAAGAGCCGCCAAAGGTCGTCCTCGAAGACGCACATGGACGGGCACTTAAAGCAAGCAAAGAACTTCTGGCAAACAGAGTCGTTCTCTCTAAAAGGGTTTTTGCAGCGTGCAACCCCGGTGTTGTAGCCGCCGGCAAGCAGGTTCTCGATGTCTTGCACTGGAATCTTTCCATCGGCAGCAATCAGCACTTTGCCCCCGACCTCTATCCGAGAGAACTGCCCTACCATGCTGTCGAGGACGATGGCGTGGTTCCGTTCGGCTTCTAGGGGCGCCGAGAGGTAGTGGCGAGCCGTTGTTTGAATGTTGGCATGCCCCAGTGCCTGCTGTACGCGACGAATATCTCCGGTACGCCGATATAAGGCATTAGCAAACGTGGGACGAAACCTGGAGACGTTAACCTTGAGCGGTTGGCCGCGGTCATCAATCAGGTTATGTCTCTGAGAGAATCGCGCCGCACCGTTGTTCGCATTCCTGAAGTCCAGTCGCGCAACGCGACCCTTTCGCTCACCTGCAGTAATCTGCCATAAGAATGCAGCAGACTTATCACGTTGCTCTGCCTCATCGACCAAAGGGGCCGTGTAGGCGCAAAGAAAGCGGAAATGGTCTCCGATACTCGATGGAATTGGTTCTATCAGTGGGGAGTTTTTCGGCGCCAAGGCGGCCTTCCTTACTGATGAGGCATGGGTCGACCAGCCTCGACGTTTCGTGCTAACTAACAGTTCCCGGTCTTGTAGTGGATGCTCGCGCAGCGCATGGCGGTTAAGGTCAAGCAACGACTGCAAATTCCGCGCAGTCGTGAGAGCAAGAACTATCAGATGAACAATCAGGACTTGCAAAGGTGCTAGTTCATCAACTTTGTTTTCGTGGATACACCGCAAGTCTGCGTTGAGCGCTTCAATAATTCTTTGTTGCTCGCTATCCGAATACGGCTCTCGTTTGCCGGAGAGGCGATTCGCATTTGGAAATGGGTTGAAGGGAAAGCTAAGGTTCCGACTGACGGAATTGGGCACACGCCCTTGCCGATTAACAAGCACTGCTTTCAGTCCGTCGAAGAGCTTTCTGCGAACGCCTTCCCCTAAAGGTTTCCCCTTCTGCTTCCCCGTAGATACCGTCTGCAACGCTAGCCAGGTTATGTAACGGTCTAGCAACTCACGGTCTATCTGGTCAAGTCGAGCTATTTGTTCTCCAGTGGCCTGGAGTGCATCGAGAAATCGGAAGAAGACCCTACAGGGAGTTTCCCGACCCTTGAGCGTTACGCCCACGTTTTCATGCCGTAAGCTCCAGAATGCGTCACGAAAATGACCAGCCAAGTCATCTCGGCCATTGGTCCGATAAGGCTCAAAGTCGAACTCAATCTTTCCATGGTGGGGGCAATCGATTACGAATTGCCAGCCCGGCGGCATATCTACGACGCTTGCACTGGACTGAAGCCTGGCCTTTCGGTCAACCTTGTGTCTGCTGAGCGCCATTCTTGAGGGCATGTAGAATTTCGAGTTGGTAGCCGTCTATATCGTCGTTTTGCACCAGGTCAGCGGTATGGACGTATATCTCTGTGTTAGAGATGGAACTGTGGCCCATCCTGTCGCGCACCCACAGCAAGGCTTTGCTCCTACCCTCCTTTTCGCTTATGCGCAGCAGTTCATATGTCCCGTAGGTGTGTCGCAGCATATGCGGATGGCACTTTATTTTTGTCTTCGTGCTGACGCGAGAAAATTGGTTGTTCAGATAGCGGACAGAAAGTTCTTCGCCGTAGGCCGAAAGGAAGAGCCGAGTGCTTTCGACGCCGTGCTTGCTCTCGTATATCGCGTTCAGCTTCGGCCATATCGTATTGAAATATTCCCAGAGTGCTACGGCAAGGTCGTACGGCACCATGACAAAACGTCGTTTTGAACCCTTGGTGGGGGTTAGTGCAGGGTCGAGAACCATTGGTATTTGCTTGCCAGTATCGCGCCCCGCCGGATTAGGGACAACGCGGTAATCCAAACCTACAATCTCTTGTCGGCGCATCCCTGTAAGCAATGCCAAGTACCCCATGAGTTTCAGGGAGTGGGGGGTCATTGCATCCAAGAAGCGAATGGCCTGCCCCATATGAAGAAATGGGGGTACGGGCTTATGCGTGGGTACCGTCAATTCGTTCGCAGAGAACCGTCCACCGGAAGCATCGACATGGGCAAGTAATCCAGCCGGTTTCGGTACCGAAATATCTTCAAAGTCAAACGGCAGGGCGTGCGTCCTTCCGTGTTGTGCCGCCCACTCGTAGAAGCGATGGATGCATCGAAGGCGCTGGTTAACCGTACTTCGCGAGCATCCACGTTCAAGCATGGCATCACGCCATGCGGCGAGATGCTGTTGGTTCACGGAGTCCCATGCATACTCATTGGCCTCAAGGAATGCGAAATACTCGTAAAGGTCGTTTCCGTAAGTTCGCCATGTGTTTGGGGCGCGAGTACGTCCTTTGACGATGGCAATATGTCTAAGGAATTCATTTGGTGCTTGAACCAGCTCCATCTCGGCATCACACAAAAACGGGATGTCTGGCCGAGAAACCCCTTGGCATTGGAAGTCTGAGTCCGTAAAGAACAGCTTCATCAGAGACCAGCTAATCGCAGAGCGGACGTAGCGCTTCGGAAATCGGCACGAAGCAGATGTATGGCGAGGTCAATAGCCCCGCCGCCGCCGCTGTTGCTTCTGGTGTCGAAGAACGTTGCTTCCGTCAAGAGTAATTCAAAGTCACGCCCTTGGACGGAAGCGTGCCAGCGTGTAGTCGTTCTGTCCTTGATTGGTTCGAACGTTGGGTCGCGCTTGGCGTGGGCTGCAAGGGCAACCAGTACCCCTGCAGCGTCCATGCGGCGCCAACGCTCAAGCTCGCTTTCACTAACCCTTGGCATATCCCCCAACCTATAGCTACTCGGCTTTTATAAAAAGCCTGCTACTCGACTACGAGTTGAGTATTGTAACTATTCGGCTATGTCTAGCAACATGTTGAGAGAGAAATAACATCTGGTCGGCCAGGATCTGGCGGTTGGAGAGAATCAGGAATTCGGCCCGGTTGGGCACGTAGGGCAGGTAGAGCAGTTCCATGCCGGCCTTTTCCAGCAGGCGGGCGCCCTTCTTCTGGTTGCAGGGCATGCAGGCGGCCACCACGTTGGTCCAGGTGTCGCTGCCGCCCTTGGAAATGGGGATGACGTGGTCCCGGGTCAGGCGCTGGCTGGAAAATTCCCGGCCGCAGTAGGCGCACAGGTGGCGGTCCCGGTGGAACAGTTCCCGGTTGGAGAGGGGCGGCACGTGGCGGTTGTAGCCTTGGCCGTGGCTGTGGCCGCGCAGGGCGATGATGCTGTTGGCGGTGATGGCGGAGCGCTGGCCGGTGAGGCGGGAAATGCCGCCGCGCAGGGTGAAGGCGTTGTCGCCCGCATCCCAGGCCACCATTTCCCGGGCGTAGTAGAAGCAGGCCTCCTGCCAGGAGATCCAGCGCTGGGGCACTCCGTTCTGGTCCAGGGCCAGGATCAGGGGCGCACAGGCGTACTCGGCCAGCAGGTGGGGGGCCGGGAGGCAGTGCGGGGGCGGCAGGCATACCGGATCGTTCATGGGAGTCCATAAAAATCATCGGTTTGCGCCAGAGTAACAAAGGCCGCCGGCTTTTCCTAGGGCATGGACTGGCTGCCAGGTGGCGGCTGGGGAAGGGGAGGCTTTCGGGTATCCTTGCGCCTGTATGGCAGCGGCGGCTCCGATTTTCCCCCGCTGCCGCCACTGCCGCGGCTGCGGCCCTGTCTTCCATCCATTTGTCTGCCCGATCGTTCCATGGCTGCCCCATCTTCCACCCTCAAAGCCGCCCTGGTGGTTTCCCTGCTGGCCCATGCCGTGCTCCTGGCCTGGGGGCGCTGGAGCCTGACGCCCACGCCCAGCGCGGCGGCTGGCGGCATGCGGGTGGATCTGCGCGGCGGCCGGCCAGCTGCCGAGGCCCTGCCCCGGGAAGCCCAGTTGGCGCCGCTTTCCCGGCAGGTATCGCCGAAAGTGCCGTCCCGCCTGCCTGAGCGGCCGGCCCCCATCTTGGCCGTTCCCGGCGCCACCGCCCAGGTGCCGGCCGCTGCCGCCCGTCCGCCGGCACCGGCCGAGGCTGCGCCGGAGCGGCGGGGGGAGGGGGAGGGCCATGCCGGCGCGGCGGCCAGTCCGGCGGCCGGTGGCGGCGAGCGGGGCGCGGCAGCGCCGGCCCGGGAAGGCGCCAGCGGCGATGCCCTGCGCCAGTACCGCCTGGCCCTGGCCCTGGAGGCGCGGCGCTTCAAGCGTTATCCGCGGCTGGCCCGGGAGCGGGGCTGGGAGGGGACGGTGGAAGTGGTGGTGCTGGTGGGCGGTCCCGCCGGCCTGGCCGGCACGGTGCAGTTGCAGCGCTCCAGCGGCTATGGACTGCTCGACGACCAGGGGCTGGAAATGCTCAACCGGGCCCTGGCCGCGACGCCGCTGCCGGAAGCCCTGCGCGGCCGGGAGCTGCGGCTGGTGCTGCCGATCGAATTCAAGCTGGAGGAGTAGGGGGTGGGCCGGCCCTAGAGGTAGTCCGCCGGCGGCGGGGGCAGGTCCAGGCTGTGCAGGCGGAAGTGGCCTTCCCGCTTGTCGGCGTAATAGCGCTCCAGGGCGAAGCGCACGCTGCGGAAGGCCAGGTCGTGCCAGGGGATGTCGCTTTCCTGCAGCAGGGCCGTTTCCAGGCTTTCCTCCCCCGGGCTGTGGCGGCCGTCCACCAGCTTGCCCATATAGAAAAGATGGACCTGGTTGATGTGGGGCACGTTCACCACGGCGAAGAGGCTGCCGATTTCCACCCGGGCGCAGGCTTCCTCCAGGGTTTCCCGGGCCGCGGCCTGGCCGGTGGTCTCCTCGTTTTCCATGAAGCCGGCCGGCAGGGTCCAGTAGCCGTGGCGCGGTTCGATGGCGCGGCGGCAGAGGAGGATGCGCTCCTCCCATTCGGCAATACAGCCGATCACCAGCTTGGGATTGAGGTAATGGATGGTGCCGCAGGCGTCACAGACGTGGCGGGGCAGGCTGTCTCCCGGCGGGATGCGCAGGTGCACCGGAGCGCCGCAGTGGCTACAGTAGTTCATCGCGGGAGGAGGAGTGTGCGTGGCGCATGTTTGCCAGTTTAAAACAGTTTCCGGGCCCAAATAAGAGACATTTGTCCTCGCCTCCGGGCCCTTGGGACACCATAATGAATGGCAAAATGGATCGCCTCCGGGGGCCAGAATCCGCCGGCTGGCGGAGTTTTTCTGGGGCTTTTGTCCGGCCCGATGCTATTTTGCTCAGCCGTAAGGGTTGTTGCTAGAATGGCATACACCGAATTAATACAGCAGGCGCTGCCGGAAGGGCAGTGGGGGGAAGCATGTTTCTCATCATTGGTTATGTAGTCATCCTGCTGGCCTCGGTTGGCACCTACGCCATCCACGGCAGCCTGGCTGCCCTGTGGGTGCCCGCCGAATATGCCGCCATCGTCGGTCTGGTGGTGGGCGCCTTCGTCGCCAGCAACAGCATGAAGGTCATCAAGAAGACGGTTGGCGCCCTGCCTTCCATCTTCAAGGGCTCCAAGTACACCAAGGCCCTCTACATCGACCTGCTGGCCATGCTCTTCGAAATCCTCGCCAAGGTGCGCAAGGAAGGCCTGATGGCCATCGAAGCCGACGTGGAAAACCCCGAATCCAGCCCCATCTTCAGCAAGTACCCGGACATTGCCGGCGACCACCACGTCCTCGATTTCATCACCGACTATCTGCGCATGATGGTGGGCGGCAACCTCAATACCCTGGAAATCGAAGCCCTGATGGATATGGAAATCGAGACCCACCATCACGAGGAAGAGGTGCCGGGCCATGCCATGGCCAAGGTGGCCGACGGCGCTCCCGCCTTCGGTATCGTGGTGGCGGTGATGGGGGTGGTGAACGTGATGGGCTCTGTGGGCCAGCCGCCCGCCGTGCTTGGCAAGATGATCGGCGGCGCCCTGGTGGGCACCTTCCTCGGTATTCTGCTTTCCTACGGCTTCGTCTCGCCCATCTCCAGCCTGCTGGAGCAGAAGGCCCACGAAGGCTCGAAGATTTACCAGTGCATCAAGGTGGTGCTGCTGGCCGCCATGTCCGGCTACGCTCCCCAGGTGGCCATCGAGTTCGGGCGCAAGGTTCTCTTCTCCGACGTCCGCCCGTCCTTCCGCGAACTTGAAGAAGAACTCAAGGCTCGCAAGGGCAAGTAAGTCCTGAACCCTTTTGCCCGGTAAGCGCCGATGAGCGACGATTCCTCTCGCCCCATAGTCATCAAACGCATCAAGAAGGGTGGCGGCGGCCACCACGGCGGGGCCTGGAAGCTGGCCTACGCCGACTTCGTCACGGCCATGATGGCCTTCTTCCTGCTGATGTGGCTGCTCGGCTCCACCGCCAAGGGCGATCTGGAAGGCATCGCCGAGTATTTCCAGAATCCCCTCAAGGTTTCCATGCAGGGCGGCTCCGGTTCCGGCGATGCCACGGCGGTGATCCAGGGCGGTGGCCTGGACCTGACCCGGCAGAACGGCCAGGTGCGCAAAGGCGAGGACGCGGCCAAGCACAGCGTTTCCAAGTCCTCCGAAGAAGCCAAGCAGCGCGAACGGGCCATGCTCAAGGAGCTGAAGAAGCGCATCGAGGATGCCATCCAGAGCAATCCGGCCATCCAGCAGTTCAAGAACCAGCTGCTGCTGGACATCACCAGCGAGGGCCTGCGCATCCAGATCGTGGATGAGCAGAACCGGCCCATGTTCGACCTGGCCGGCGACCAGCTGAAGCCCTATACCCGGGAAATCCTCAAGGAAATCGGCAAGGTGCTGAATGCGGTGCCCAACCGCATCACCCTCTCCGGCCATACCGACGCGGCCCAGTTCGCCGCCGGCGCCCGGGGCTTCTCCAACTGGGAGCTGTCCGCCAACCGGGCCAATTCCTCCCGGCGCGAACTGGTCAGCGGCGGCATGGACGACCACAAGGTCCTGCGGGTGGTGGGCATGTCCTCCACCGTGCTGTTCGACCGCAACGACCCCCTCAATCCGGTCAATCGCCGCATCAGCATCGTCGTCCTCAACAAGGAGACGGAAGAGGCGTTCCTGCGGGACGCCGCGCCTGATGTGGAAGTGAGCAATGACGCCATCCCTGCGTCCGAAACGCTGACCCCCGGCACCAAGGTGCCATCCGGGCGCCCGCCCCTGTAGAATGTCCGGTCAGCCAGCACAAGCAAACTAATAAGGGGAGACTGGGTACGATGAACGGATGGGCCAAATTGTCTGGCTTCGGACTGGTATGGGCGTTGCTCGTGGCGGCGACCATGGCGGCGATCGATCCTGCCCTGCGTGGCGCCCCCTTTTCCGTCGGCATCGGCGCCATCGTCGTCGGCTGGCTGCTATTTTCCCTGTTGCTGCGCGATTCCTCCGCCGACGGCAAGGAGTCGTCCGGCGGTGACGTGGCCGCTGGCGAAGGCGTGCGCCTGCTGGCCGAGACCGGCGAGGTGATGCAGCGGGCCAGCGACGAATTCCACAGCCAGTTCGAGGAAGCCCGGGCCGACGTGACGCGGACCCAGCAGATTTTCTCGGAAGCCATCGGCACCCTGATCCAGAGTTTCACCGCAATGAGCCAGCAGGCCCGGCGTCAGCAGGAGCTGGGCACGGGCATCATCAGCAGCCAGCGCGGCGAGGACGGCGCCGCCGATTTTGCCGGCTTCGCCCAGCACACCTCGGAAACCCTGCACGCCTTCGTGGACAGCGTGGTGGCCAACTCCAAGCTGGCCATGGAGCTGGTGGAAATGACCGACAAGATGTCGGAACAGATGAAGCGCATCACCGGCATGCTGGGCGAGATCGAAGGCATCTCCAAGCAGACCAACCTGCTGGCCCTCAATGCCGCCATCGAGGCGGCCCGGGCCGGCGAGGCGGGCCGGGGCTTCGCCGTGGTGGCGGACGAGGTGCGCGACCTCTCCGGCCGCACCAGCCACTTCAGCCAGCAGATCCGCGGCCAGCTGGTGACCATGCAGCAATCCATCGAAATGACCGAGCAGGCCATCAACAAGATGGCGGCCCAGGACATGACCTTCGCCCTCAAGTCCAAGCAGGGGGTGGAGGTGGCCATGCAGAACATCGAGGCCCTCAACCACCGTACCGGCGAGACCATCGACGAGCTAAACCACATCTCCGAGAGCATGGAGCAGAGCGTCAATCAGGCGGTGGTTTCCCTGCAGTTCCAGGACATGGTGACCCAGCTGCTGTCCCACGTGAATGGTCGGCTCGAATCGGTCCAGGCGGTGCTGGGCGAGGTCCGGGCCCTGGCGGCTGCGGCCCAGTGCGGCCAGGGCGAGATGTCCGCGGCCCAGGCCGACAGCCTGCGGCAGTCGCTGCTCCAGGCCCGCACCCAGGTGGACGGCCTGCGCCAGCGCACCTCCAATAATCCGGTGAGCCAGGAAGGCTTCAACACCGGCGAAATCGAACTCTTCTGAAAATCGGAGTCTCCCATGCCCAAAACCATTCTTGCCGTCGATGATTCCGCCTCCATCCGCCAGATGGTGAGCTTTACCCTGAAGAGTGCCGGTTATGACGTGGTCGAGGCCGTGGACGGCATGGACGGCCTGGAAAAGGCCAAGGCCCGCGCCATCAACCTGGTGCTGACCGACCAGAACATGCCGCGCATGGACGGCCTGACCCTGATCCGCACCCTGCGCGGCCTGCCCCGGTACAAGGCCACGCCCATCCTGATGCTGACCACCGAGTCCTCCGACGCCATGAAGACCCAGGGGCGCGCTGCCGGCGCCACCGGCTGGCTGGTCAAGCCCTTCGATCCCCAGAAACTGGTGGAAGTGGTGAAGAAGGTGATCGGCTGAGCCGCGGCCCCGGTCCCCTTCAGTCCCTGCGTCGGTCAGAGAGGCGAACATGGCCATCGACATGAGCCAGTTCTACCAGGTGTTCTTCGAGGAGTCGGCGGAGCACCTGGCGGAAATGGAATCCCTGCTGCTCGGGCTGGACGTCGGCGCCCCGGAGGATGAGGACCTCAACGCCATTTTCCGGGCGGCCCACTCCATCAAGGGTTCCTCCGGCACCTTCGGCTTCACCGACCTGACCGCCGTCACCCACGTCCTGGAAACCCTGCTCGACCGACTGCGCAAGCACGAGATCGGCCTGCGCCCGGAAATGGTGGATGCCTTCCTCGAGGCCGGCGATCTGCTCAAGCTGCTGCTGGCCGCCCACCAGGGCGGCGAGGCGGTCAGCGCCGAGGCCCAGGAGGCCATCTGCGAAAAGCTGCGCCAGCTGTCCCGGGACGAAGGGGCCGGGGCGGTTGCTGCCGTTGTGCCGGAAACCGTTGTGGCCCCGGCGGAAAGCAGCGTTGATGGCGGCTGGGAAATCGAGTTCGTGCCGACGCCCGCTTCCCTGGCGGTGCCGGAAACCCTGGAAAATTTCCTCGAGGACCTGGGGCGCCAGGGGCGCCTGGAAGTGCTCAGCCGTTCCAGCGGCCCCGTTCCCTCCCTGTGGCAGCTGCGCCTTTACGGCCAGGTGGCGCGGGAATCCCTGGCCGATTCCCTCGATTTCGTCGCCGAGACCGATGCCTGGCGCCTGTCGCCCCTGGCAGCCCCGGCGGCAGCGGCCGACGAGGCTTTCGGCCTCTTCGACGATGCCCCCGGAGCGCCCCAGGACGAGACCGCCTACGGCTTCTTCGACGACGCCCCCGGCCTGGCCCCCGCCGCGCCTGCCGCGATGGCGGAAGAGGGGGATGGCTACGGTTTCTTCGATCCCTTGCCCGAGCCGGTGGCGGCAGAGGATGCCCTGGCCCCCATCCCGGCCGTGGCTGAGGAAGGTGAGGGCTACGGCTTTTTCGCCCCCCTGCCCGATCCTGCTGCCGCTCCGGCAGCGGTGGCTGAAGAAGGGGATGGTTACGGCTTCTTCGAGCCTCTGCCGGCCAATGCCGGTGCGGCTGCCGGGGTGGCCGAGCCTCCTGTGCTGGAGGAAGGGGAGGGCTACGGTTTCTTTGTGCCGCTCCCCCAGGCCGGCACCATGCCGGCGGTGAGCGAGCCTGCGCCCGCTCCGCTGGCGTCGCCTCCGGCCGCTCCTGCGGTGGCTCCGACAAGCGTTGCCGCCGCGGCGCCGGCGCCACTGGCGCCGGCAGCCGAAGCCCGCGTCGAAAGCCGTCCGAAGGCGCCGCCGGTGGCCGCGGGCGACAGTTCCATCCGGGTCGGGGTGGAAAAGGTGGACCAGCTCATCAACCTGGTGGGGGAACTGGTCATCACCCAGGCCATGCTCCTGGCCACGGCCCAGGAAATGCAGGAGGCGGCGCCCGAGCGTCTGCTCAACGGCCTGACCCAGCTGGAACGCAACAGCCGGGATCTGCAGGAAGCGGTGATGTCCATCCGCATGCTGCCCATTTCCTTCGTCTTTTCCCGTTTCCCCCGGGTGGTACGGGATCTTTCCGGCAAGCTGGGCAAGCAGGTCGAACTGAAGATGAGCGGCGAGACCACGGAGCTGGACAAGGGCCTCATCGAAAAGATCACCGACCCCCTGACCCACCTGATCCGCAACAGCCTGGACCACGGCATCGAATCGCCGGAGAAGCGCGTCGCCGCCGGCAAGCCGCCGGGCGGCACCATCACCCTCAAGGCGGCCCACCAGGGCGGCAACATCGTCATCGAGGTGGGGGACGACGGCGCCGGCCTGAACCGCCAGAAAATTCTCGCCAAGGCCCGGGAGAAGGGCCTGGCGGCCTCCGACCAGATGAGCGACCAGGACGTGTGGGCCCTCATCTTCGAGCCCGGCTTTTCCACCGCCGACCAGGTGACCGACGTTTCCGGCCGGGGCGTGGGCATGGACGTGGTGCGGCGGAATATCCAGGCCCTGGGCGGTCGCATCGAGATCGAATCCATGACCGGCATCGGCACCCGCATGACGGTGCGCCTGCCCCTGACCCTGGCCATCCTGGACGGCATGAGCGTGGCCGTCGGGGAAGAGATCTATATTATTCCCCTGTCCTATGTGGTCGAGTCCCTGCAGCCGAAGCCCAGCGATATCAAGACGGTTTCCAACCAGGGCCGGGTGATCCAGGTGCGGGGCGAATACCTGCCCGTGGTGGTGCTGCACGAGGTCTTCGCCGCCGAGCCCAAGGTGCGGGAGTTCCACCAAGGGATCATGGTGGTGCTCAATGCGGACGGGGCCAAGGCCGCCCTGTTCGTGGACGGACTGGTGGGCCAGCACCAGGTGGTGATCAAGAGTCTGGAACAGAACTACCGCAAGGTGCAGGGCGTGTCCGGCGCCACCATCATGGGGGACGGCCGGGTGGCCCTGATCCTGGATACCTCGGCCCTGGTGGCCATGGCCAAGGGCCAGGCGACGGACGGGGCAGCCTGAGCGAAGGAGCGAGACAGTGGAAAACTACAATGCCGGCAATGGCGCCACCGACGAAGACCAGGTGGCCAGCGAATTCCTGACCTTCACCCTGGGCCAGGAGGAATACGCCATCGATATCCTCAAGGTCCAGGAAATCCGCGGCTACGACATGGTGACGCGGATCGCCAATGCGCCCGAATTCATCAAGGGCGTCATCAACCTGCGGGGCCTGATCGTGCCCATCGTCGATCTGCGCATCAAGTTCAAGCAGCCCAAGATCGAATACACCCCCTTCACCGTGGTCATCATCCTCAACGTGATGAGCCGGGTGGTGGGCATCGTGGTGGACAGCGTTTCCGACGTCATCGCCCTGACCCCGCCCCAGATTCGCCCCGCCCCGGATTTTTCCGCCAGTTTCGATACCCGCTTCATCCTGGGCCTGGCCTCGGTGGAAGGACGCATGCTGATCGTCACCGACATCGAGCAGCTGATGAGCACCCGGGACATGGAACTGATGGACGACGTGGCCGCCCTGGCCTGAGACAGGCACCCAGACAGAGAAAATTGCTTGGCCGCCGGAAGCGGTGGCCGGAACAGACGGAGAGACCAACATGCGCACCAATCTGCCGGTCACCAATGTGGAAGTGCCCCTGCGGGATGACACCCTGATCGTCTCCAAGACCGATCTCAAGGGTCAGATCACCTACATCAACCGGGATTTCATCGAGATCAGCGGCTTCACCGAGGCCGAGCTGATCGGCGAGCCCCACAACATCGTGCGCCACCCGGATATGCCGTCCGAAGCCTATGCGGACATGTGGACCCACCTCAAGGCGGGACGGCCGTGGACCGGCCTGGTGAAGAACCGCTGCAAGAACGGGGACCACTACTGGGTCGAGGCCAATGCCACGCCGATCCGGGAAAACGACCAGGTGGTCGGCTACATGTCGGTGCGCCGCAAGCCCTCCCGGGATCAGGTGGAAGCGGCGGAAAATGCCTACCGCCTGTTCCGCGAGAACCGGGCCGGCTCCCTGCGCATCCTCTGCGGCAAGGTGGTGCGCGGCGGTCCCAGCCTGGGCGACCGTTTTGCCAGCCTGTCCCTGGCCACCCGTCTGGGCCTGGGTTTCGGCCTGGCAGTCCTGTTTGCCGTGGTGGTCGGCGTGCTGGGCCTGTATGCCCTGAACAACACCAACGAGAGCCTGGAGCGGGCCTTCACCGACCGCCTGCAGCCGGTCCAGGGCCTGGCCCGCATCGGCAAGCTGGTGGCGGACAACCGGGCCCAGGTGCTGCTCGGCCTGCAACATGAGCCGGGCACCAGCAATGCGGCCAGCCACGAGCATCCGGTGACGGCCCACACCGACATCATCGCCAAGAACCGGGAAGAGCTGACGGCCATCTGGCAGCGCTACCAGCAGAGCATCCGCAGCGACGAGCACAAGGCCCTGGCCGAAGCCTACTTCATCGCCCGCAAGCGTTATGTGGACGAGGGCATCAACCCGGCCCGGGACGCCCTCAATGAAGGCCATTTCGCCGAAGCCCAGCGCATCCTCTCGGAGAAGATCAATCCGCTCTACGACGAGGTTTCCGCCAAGACCGACGCCCTCTACCAGTACCACGCCGACCAGGCGCGCAAGGACGCCCAGGCTGCCGATGACCTGAAGGCCACCACCACCGGCACCATCGTCGGCGCCATCGTGCTGGTCATCGTGCTGCTGACCTTCATCGCCTGGCGCCTTTCCGGCGGCATCCTGCGCTCCCTGGCCGATGCCCAGGCCGCCTTCGGCGCCGTCAGCCAGGGCCGCTACAACCACCAGGTGGACATCACCCGCAACGACGAGATGGGTCGCTTGCTGCAGGGCATTCAGGCCATGCAGATCAAGCTGGGCTTCGATGTGGCCGAGGCCCAGCGCATCGCCAACGAGAACCTGCGCATCAAGATCGGCCTGGACAACGTGGCCACCAACGTCATGGTGGCGGACGACCAGCACAACATCATCTACATGAACAAGGCGGTGGAAGACATGTTCCGCCGAGTGGAGGACGACATCCGCCGCGACCTGCCCGACTTCCGCGCCGCCACCCTGCTCGGTTCCAACATCGACGTCTTCCACAAGAACCCGGCCCACCAGCGCGGGCTGCTGTCGCGCCTCAGCGGCTCCCACCGCGCCACCGTGCACCTGGGCGGCCGCACCTTCTCCCTGACCGTGACCCCGGTGGTGAACGAGCGCGGCATCCGCCTCGGCTCCGCCGTGGAATGGCTGGACCGGACCGCCGAAGTGGCGGTGGAGGCCGAGGTGGCCGACATCGTGAACGGTGCCGCCAACGGCGACTTCACCCGGCGCCTGGTGCTGGAGGGCAAGGACGGCTTCTTCCGCCAGCTTTCCGAGGGTATCAACCGTCTTCTGGAAACCAGCCAGAAGGGCCTGGACGACGTGGCCCGCATGCTCAACGCCATGTCCCAGGGCGACCTTACCAGCCGCATCGAGGCCGACTATGCCGGCACCTTCGGCCAGCTGAAGAACGACGCCAACAGCACCGTCGAGCAGCTCAAGGAAATCGTCGAGCGCATCAAGGGCGCCACCGAGGCCATCAACACGGCGGCCCAGGAAATCGCCTCCGGCAACACCGACCTCTCCTCCCGCACCGAGGAGCAGGCCTCCAGCCTGGAAGAGACCGCCTCCTCCATGGAGCAGCTGACCAGCACGGTGAAGCAGAATGCGGACAATGCCCGTACCGCCAACGAGCTGGCCAGCGGCGCCCAGCAGGTGGCAGTGAAGGGCGGCGAGGTGGTGGAACAGGTGGTGCAGACCATGGGCGCCATCCACCACTCCTCCAGCAAGATCGCCGACATCATCGGCGTCATCGACGGCATCGCCTTCCAGACCAACATCCTGGCCCTCAACGCGGCCGTCGAAGCGGCCCGGGCCGGCGAGCAGGGCCGCGGCTTTGCCGTGGTGGCCACCGAGGTGCGCAACCTGGCCCAGCGCAGCGCCGCCGCCGCCAAGGAAATCAAGGCCCTCATCTCCGATTCCGTGGAGAAGGTGGAGAACGGCTCGCGCCTGGTGGATTCCGCCGGCCGCACCATGGAAGAGGTGGTGACCTCCATCAAGCGCGTCGCCAAGATCATGGCCGATATCGCCGAGGCCAGCCGGGAGCAGAGCGCCGGCATCGAGCAGGTGGGCCTGGCGGTGAGCCAGATGGACGAAGTCACCCAGCAGAACGCCGCCCTGGTGGAAGAGGCTGCTGCTGCCGCCGAAAGCCTGGAGGAGCAGGCCCACGGCCTGATGGAGGCGGTTTCCGTGTTCCGCCTCGGCCACGAGGCGCCGGCAGGCCGCCACGCCGGCCCGAGCCCGGCCATGGGGCAGGCGCAGGCCGCCATTCCCCATCTGCAGCAGGAAGTGCGGGTGCCGTCGCCCAAGTTCGGCGGCAAGCCCGTCAATCTGCCGGCCTCCCTCGATGACGAGTGGGAAGAGTTCTAAGCCCTTTCCATCCGCCCAGCCCGCTCCCGGCCCTTGTTGCCGGGAGCTTCTCCGAGCAAGGAAGTGTCAGCCATGACCGATGCCAAGCGCCCCCTGTTCAACCTGCCGCCGGCGGCAGCCCCGGCCACCCGGGAATTCGTCTTCACCAGCGCCGATTTCGAGCGGGTCCGCAAGCTCATCTACAAGCATGCGGGCATCTCCCTGTCGCCGGTCAAGCAGGACATGGTTTATTCCCGCCTGGCCCGCCGCCTGCGTGCCACCGGCATCAAGTCCTTCAGCGACTATCTGGACCGGCTGGAAAAGAACAGCGATTCCCAGGAGTGGGAGAAGTTCGTCAATTCCCTGACGACCAATCTCACCTCCTTCTTCCGGGAACCCCACCATTTCCCCATCCTGGCCGATTACCTGAAGAAGCACGCCGGCAAGCGGCCCCTGAAGATCTGGTGCTGTGCCGCCTCCACCGGCGAGGAACCCTATTCCATCGCCATGACCGTGCAGGAGGCCCTGGGCAACGCGGCGAGCAATGTTTCCATCATCGCCTCCGATCTGGATACCAACGTCCTGGCCACGGCCGACAAGGGCGTCTATGCTGCCGACCGGGTGGAGAAAATGTCCCCGGAGCAGGTCAAGCGCTTCTTCCTCAAGGGCACCGGCAACCAGGAGGGCTACGTCTGCGTGCGGCCGGAACTGCGCCGTATGATCACCTTCCAGCGCCTCAACCTGCTGGACCCCAGCTGGTCCGTGCGCGGCCCCCTGGATGTGATCTTCTGTCGCAACGTCATGATCTATTTCGACAAGCCGACCCAGTACAAGATTCTTTCCCGTTTTGCGCCCATGCTGAACCCGGAGGGCCTGATGTTCGCCGGCCATTCCGAGAGCTTCCTGCATGCTGCGGACTTGTTCCGTTCCCTCGGAAAGACGGTCTATGAGCTGGCGCGAAAGCCGGGATGACCTGGCTGCGGCCGCCGGCGGTGCCGAGTATGTGGAGCACCTGGCGACCAATCGCTATTTCGACCGGAGCTTCGAGCGGCCGGCGGCCAAGATCCTGCCCGGCGAATATTTCGTGGCCCGGGACGACATGCTGCTGGTGACCGTGCTCGGCTCCTGCGTCGCCGCCTGTATCCGCGACGGCGATTCCGGGATCGGCGGCATGAACCATTTCATGCTGCCCGAAGCGGGCGGCGAGGGCATGGTCAGCACCTCGGCCCGCTACGGCACCTACGCCATGGAAGTGCTGATCAACCATCTGCTCAAGCTGGGCGCCCGTCGCGGCCGCCTCGAGGCCAAGGTCTTCGGTGGCGGGGCGGTCCTTTCCAGCCTGGCGTCCACCCAGGTCGGCGCCCGCAATGCGGAGTTCGTGCTGAATTTCCTGAAGACCGAAAAAATACCCGTGGTTGCCAAGGACCTGCTCGATTCCTATCCCCGGAAGGTCTATTACTTTCCCCAGACCGGCAAGGTCCTGGTGAAGAAACTGCACCGGGTCCACAACGACACCCTGTTCACCCGCGAAAAGGAATACCAGTCCCGTCTGGGCCAAGCGAAGGTGGAAGGGGACATCGAACTCTTTACCTGACCCGCCATGCCTATCCGTGTACTCGTAATCGACGATTCGGCGGTGATGCGCAAGCTGCTCACCGAATTCATCAATTCCCAGCCCGACCTGGAGGTCGTGGGAGCCGCTCCCGACGCGCCGACGGCCCGGGAGATGATCAAGACCGTCAATCCGGACGTGCTGACGCTGGACGTGGCCATGCCGAAAATGGACGGCCTGGAGTTCCTCGAGCGCCTGATGCGCCTGCGGCCCATGCCGGTGGTGATGGTCTCCTCCTATACCGAGGCCGGTTCCGATACCACCCTCAAGGCCCTGGAACTGGGCGCCGTCGAATTCATCGGCAAGCCCCGGGTGGAGCCCGGCCATTCCCTGGACGACTACGCCCAGGAACTGGCGGAGAAGATCCGGGCGGCCAAGGGGGCGCGCCTGCGCAAGCCGCCGGCCGCAGCCCAGCCCGTACCCTCCGTGCCCCGGGGCGTGGCCACCAACAAGATCATTTTCGTCGGCGCCTCCACCGGCGGCACCGAGGCCCTCAAGCATTTCCTGCTGGGCATGCCGGCCGATTGCCCGCCCATCCTGGTGGTGCAGCATATGCCCGAGACCTTCACCGCCTCCTTCGCCAAGCGCCTCGACAGCCTGTGCGCCCCCCGGGTCATTGAATCCAAGGGCAATGAAAAGGTGGAGGCCGGAACCGTCTATATCGCCCCCGGCCATTCCCACCTGCAGGTGCGCAAGACCGCCTCTGGTCTGGTGACCGAACTGCTGCAGACCCCGCCCGTGAACCGGCACCGGCCGGCGGTCGATGTGCTGTTCCACTCTGCCGCCCAGCTGGTGGGGCGCAACGCCCTCGGGGTGATCCTCACCGGCATGGGCAAGGATGGCGCCCAGGGCCTGCTGGCCATGCATCAGGCCGGAGCCCGCACCTACGGCCAGGACGAGGCCAGCTGCGTGGTCTACGGCATGCCCCGGGAAGCCGCCCAGATCGGTGCGGTGGACGAGGTGGTCAGCCTCGACGAAATGTCGCGCCGGGTGCTGGCCGGCCTGGGGCGCTAGCCGCCGCTTGCGGCTCCATAGATAATAGGCCGCAGTGCCAAGACACGAATAATTGATAAGGGAGTGGTATGCATACCAGTGTTGAGCAGGACAATGGCCGGGCCGTGGTAAAGCTTTCCGGCCGCTTCGATTTCAATTCCCACCGGGAATTCCGCGCTGCCTACGAGAACCTTCTCGGCCGTGGCGACCTGAAGGAATTCGTGGTCGATCTGGGCGGCGTCGATTATCTGGATAGTTCGGCCCTGGGCATGCTGCTCCTGCTGCGCGACAAGGTGGCCCTGGAAAACAAGGTCGTCTCCCTGGCCAACTGTCAGGGCAACGTGCGGCAGGTGCTGGATATCGCCAACTTCGGCAAGTTGTTCAAAATCTCCTGATGCCGTTCGGGGCCATGAAAGCGGTAGCCGGCCCCATTGCTGTTCCTGCGCTCGCCATCCTCCTGGTGGAGGATGATCCCCTCGATGCCGAACTGACCCAGCTCGAGCTGGAACGTTTCGGCCACCGGGTCAGCGTCGCCCGCAGCGGCGAGGAGGCCCTGGCCCTGTACGCCAGCTTCCGTCCCGATCTGGTGGTGACGGACATTTCCCTGCCGGGCATGTGCGGTTGCGAACTGACACGCCAGCTCAAGTCCCGGGAGCACCCCCACTGGCTGCCGGTACTCTTCATGAGCGGCACCCAGAGCGAAAGCTCCCTGGTGGAGGCCTACCAGGCCGGTGCCGACGACTTCATCCACAAGCCCATCAGCCGCCCGGTGCTGCAAGCCAAGCTGGGCGTCTTCCAGCAGCGCCTGCACCTGCAGCGTGAGGCCCAGGCCCGGGAGCGGCTGCTGCAGCGCTATCGGGACCAGGTGGAGGAGGAGAAGAGCGTCGCCCTGCACCTGATGCATCGCCTGGTCAATGCCGAATTGCTGGGGGATCTGGCCGTCAGCCACTGGATGCGGCCGGCGGAAACCTACAGCGGCGATCTCATCGCCGCCGCCCGTACCCCTGGAGGCATCCTGCATGTTCTTCTGGCCGATGCCACCGGCCACGGTCTGGCCGCTTCCCTGGCGGTGATGCCGGTGACCCAGCCCTTCTACCGCATGACCGAAAAGGGTTTCGGCATCGATGCCATCGCCCGGGAGATGAACCGCAAGGTGGCCGAACTGCTGCCCGTGGGGCGTTTCGTCGCCGCCACCCTGGCCGCCGTGGATTCGGCCAGCGGTTCCATCCAGGTGTGGAATGGGGGCAATCCTCCGCCGTTCCTGGTGAACAGCCAGGGGTTGCTGTCCAGCATCACTTTTGCCAAGGCCCATCTGCCCCTGGGCATCCTCGCCGACGAGGACTTCGATGCCTCCACCGAGGTGCATTTCATCGAGGAGCCGAAGCAGCTGGTGATCTACTCGGACGGTGTGGTGGAGGCGGAAAACGGCAGCGGTACGCCCTTCGGCCGGGAGCGCCTGCTCAATGCCCTGCTCAGCCAGGAACGGGAAGAACGCCTGGCCGGCGTGGTGGGCGCCCTGGATGCCCATCTGGCCGGTCGCGGCGCCCAGGACGACCTGTCCCTGATGCTGGTGCATTGCTACCACCAGACGGCCCGCAGCCCCCGCATCGGTGGCGGAACTCCTCGGGTGCTGCGCCACTCCGGTTCCTGGCAGGTCACCATGTCCCTCTCCGCCGACGATATCCGCAACCTGGACCCGGTGCCGACCCTGATGGGGGTGTTGAGCCAGTTCAATCGGGACAAGGACCATGGCAGCCACATCTTCCTCATCCTCTCCGAGCTGTACAACAACGCCCTGGATCATGGGGTGCTCGGCCTGGATTCTGGCCTCAAGGCCCAGAGCCAGGGATTTGAGCGCTACCTGGAGGAGCGGGGGCGTCGTCTGGCCGCCTTGCGCGACGGCACGGTGGACCTCGAAGTGACCCAGCAGCATCGCGGTGGCCGCACGGAGCTGGTGATGCGGGTGCGGGATTCCGGCCCCGGCTTCGATCACGCCGCCTTCATGGCCAGTCTGGAAAGCGAATGTAGCGGCAAGGTTCCCCATGGCCGGGGCATCCGCCTGGTCCATTCCCTGTGCAGCGCCCTGCACTATTGCGCACCGGGTAACGAGGTCATCGCGTATTATGATATGACCGACTTTGGCTACGCCGGGGACCGACAGTAAGCCGAAGATACTTATAGACACTGGGAAAACCAGGGGATGGAGACAAGATGAGTGCCGTTTGGACATGGCGGGCGATCGCCCTGGTGGTGATGCTGGCAGCTCTCGGATCGGGGGCGTGGAGTTGGGGGGCTCTCGGCGGTGGTTGGGCGGCGGCGGGGACCATGCTGCTGCTGGCCCTGGGAACGTCCCTGGCGCTGGGGGCGGTGATGGATGCCCTGTTCCTGCGCCCCATGCGGGTGCTGCGTCAGGGGATCGAAACCATGTATGCCGACGGCGACCTGACCAAACGGGTGCCGGTGGCCGGCAAGGGCGACGTGGCCGAGACTTCCGCCTCCTTCAATCGCCTGGTGGCCAGCATCCATACCATCATCGGCAAGGTGATCTTCAATGCCGTCGAGGTGGCCAAGGCCTCCCGCCAGGTTCTGGAGGAGGCCAACCGGGTCGCTGCCGGCTCCACCCAGCAGCATGACGCCGCCCAGGCCACCGCAGCAGCCGTGGATGTGCTGTCGAGCAATATGCACGAGGTCAGCCAGCGGGCCCACGAGACCTCGTCCATTGCCCAGTTTGCCAGCGAGTTGTCCGGCGAGGGGGTGGGCATCGTCAATGATGCCTCCCGGGAAATGGAGAAGATCGCCGAGTCGGTGACCCATTCCGCCGAGGTGGTGCGAGCCCTGGGTGACCGCTCCAAGGCGATTTCCGGGATCGTCCAGACCATCCGGGAAATCGCCGACCAGACCAACCTCCTGGCCCTCAATGCGGCCATCGAGGCGGCCCGGGCCGGCGAGGCGGGGCGCGGTTTTGCCGTGGTGGCCGACGAAGTGCGCAAGCTGGCCGAGCGGACTTCCCTGGCGACGGGCGAGATCAGCAGCGTCATCGGTTCCATCCAGGAGGAAACCGCCACCGCCATCACCAGCATCGAGGCCGGTACCGGTCAGGCCCAGAGCGGCGCCGATCTTGCCCGCCAGGCGGCAGACTCCCTCACCCGCATCAATGGCGGCGCCCAGGAGACCATGGAAAAGGTGGATGCCATCGCCGGGGCCATCGAACAACAGAGCCAGGCCGGTCAGGACATCGCCTCCCATGTGGCCCAGATCATGGAAATGGCCCAGTCGAACAGTACCGCCGCCGAGCTCACCTTGCAGGAAGCCCGTCAGCTGGAATACCTGGCGACGAATCTGAAGGAAATCGGCAACGTCTTTCGCCTGGGCAGCGCCGGCGAGGAGTCCGTGGCGGTCCACGCCAGCATGCCGTCCATGGTGCAGGAACTGGCCGGCAGCGTCGGCCAGCTGCTGGAGCAGGCCATCGATTCCGGCAAGATTTCCCTGGCGGACCTGTTCGACGAAAACTACTCCCCCATCGCCGGAACCCGGCCCCAGAAGTTTTCCACCCGCTTCGACGCCCTGTGCGACCAGTTGCTGCCAAAGTTGCAGGAGCCGCTGCTGGAACGGCATCCCCATGTGGTTTATGCCATTTCCACCAATCGCAAGGGTTACGTGCCGACCCATAACAAGCGCTTTTCCAAGCCCCTGACCGGTGATGAAAAAGTGGATTTCATCAACAACCGCACCAAGCGGGTGTTTGACGACCCGGTCGGGCGGCGCTGCGGTTCCCATGAACAGCCTTTCCTGCTGCAGACCTACCGGCGCGACACGGGGGAAATCATGCACGACATTTCCGCCCCCGTTTACATCAAGGGCAAGCATTGGGGAGGTGTCCGGATTGGCTACCGGACGGAGTCCTGATGGGCTTCCTGTGGCTTTCTACCTTTCCGCTCCCATGGTTTTGCATGTATTCTTAAGGTTATAGGTATATTGTCGTTAAAAGTGATGGGTTTCCCTGGGAAACGACCTAGGTAGATTGTTGGCCCATTGCAATTAGAATCTCTAAGAACAATCGTTCCCGCATTCGAGGGGTAGTGGTCATGTCTGAACTGCTCAAAAGTATCGACGCCCGCACTAAACTTGCCGGCACCAATAAGCTGGAAATCCTGCTGTTTACCTTGGGCACCGATTCGCGCAATGGCCGGCGGGAAACCTTCGGTATCAACGTTTTCAAGGTCCGCGAGGTGATGCGCACGCCGCCCATCACGGCGGCGCCGGACATGCCGGCCGCAGTCGAAGGCATGGTCAGCCTGCGCGGCGCTCTGGTGCCGGTGGTGGATCTGGCCAAATACGCCGGGGTCCAGACCGACACGCCGCGGGACATCATGATCGTCACCGAGTACAACGGCCACACCCAGGGATTCCTGGTGGAGGCGGTGGATACCATCCTGCGCCTCGACTGGGGCATGATGCGGGTGCCGCCGGAGATGCTGGTGGCCCAGATGGGCGGCCTGGTGACCGCCGTGACGGAACTGGCCGATGGCCGTCTGGTGATGATGATGGACGTGGAAAAGGTCCTGTCCGAAACCACCAAGTACGACGACGAGTTCATGTACCGCAGCATCGTCCCCATCGACAAGCCCGAATGTACGGTGTTTTTTGCCGACGACTCGGTGGTGGCGCGCAAGCAGATCGAACGTACCCTGCAGGCCATGAACGTCAAGTACGTGGCTGCCATCAACGGCCGCCAGGCCTGGGAAGAACTGGAGAAAATGGCCGCCTATGCCGTTTCCCTGGGGCGTCCGGTCAATGAAATGGTGAGCCTGGTGCTGACCGACATCGAAATGCCGGAAATGGATGGCTACATCCTGACCAAGAAGGTGAAGAGCGATCCGCGCTTTGCCGGTGTGCCCGTGATCATGCATTCCTCTCTGTCCGGCATGTCCAACCAGAAGCTGGGCCAATCGGTCGGGGTGGATGAATATGTGCCCAAGTTCGAGCCCCAGAAGCTTTCCGAGACCCTGGCGCGGCGCCTGGGGGCTACCCTTCCCGCCACCGTTGAAGCCTGATACTGCCCGGAGCTGACCATCATGGATATGTCGGAAAAGAAGAACCTCCTGGAAAGCGTGGATGCGCGCACCCGTCTGGCGGGTTCCAACAAGATGGAAATCCTGCTGTTCTCCCTGGGAACCCGGGAGACTTTCGGCATCAACGTGTTCAAGGTGCGGGAAGTCGGTCGCACGCCCCATATCACCAAGACCCCGAACATGCCCCGGGGGGTGGAAGGCCTGATTTCCCTGCGCGGCAACGTGATCCCGGTGCTGTCCCTGGCCTCCTTCCTGGAGCTGGACAACCCGCCCGCCGGTCTGGGCAAGACCATGATGGTGGCCGAGTATTCCAAGCGCACCCTGGGTTTCCTGGTGCATGAGGTGGATCGCATCATCCGTGTGGACTGGGAGCGGGTGAAGGCACCTGAAACCGTGCTGGCCGCCAACCAGGGGCTGATCACCGCCGTCATCGAGCTGGAGGGCGGGCATCTGGTGTCCATCCTCGACGTGGAGCAGATTCTGGCCAATGCCTTCGGCGAGGCCATCATCATCGACATCGCTCCGGCCCGCGTCGAAGAAGAGGTGAGCATCTTCTTCGTGGATGACTCCATCGTGGCCCGCAAGAAGATTTCCGAAGTGCTCGACAAACTTGGCGTCAAGCACAAGCATGCCACCAATGGCATGGAGGCCTGGACCCGACTGCAGGCCATTGCCGCCCATGCCCAGCAGATGGGCAAGAGCCTGCGCGACGAAATCCGCCTGATCCTGGTGGATGCGGAAATGCCGGAAATGGACGGCTATGTCCTGACCAAAAACATCAAGGGGGATGCACGTTTCGAAGGCGTGCCTGTGGTCATGCATTCCTCTTTGTCTTCAGAAGCCAACCGGGCGATGGGCAAGGCCGTAGGGGTGGACTCCTATGTGGCCAAGTTCGACGCCGAAGTGCTGGCCGATACCTTGCGTCCCCTGCTCGAACGATAAGAATTAACGGAGTGAAGCATGTCTGCTGATCCAAAGATGAAATTCCTGGTGGTGGATGATTTTTCCACCATGCGGCGCATCGTCCGCAACCTGCTCAAGGAACTGGGATTCACCAACGTCGATGAGGCCGAGGATGGGGCCATCGCACTGCAGAAGCTGCAAGGGGGGGGCTTCGACTTCGTGGTTTCCGACTGGAACATGCCGAACATGGATGGCCTGACCCTGTTGCAGACCATTCGCGCGACGCCCAATCTCAAGCATCTGCCGGTGCTGATGATCACGGCGGAAGCCAAGAAGGAAAACATCATCGCCGCGGCCCAGGCCGGCGCCAGCGGCTATATCGTCAAGCCCTTCACTGCTGCGGTGCTGGCTGAAAAGCTGCAAAAGATTTTCGAAAAAATGGGGGCTTGAGTCATGAGCGATGCCAATCTCAGCGGCGATAGCGCCGATCTGGAAGCCCTCTTCGACAGCATTGCCTCGGCTCGTCCCGAGCCGGCTGCCGCTCCTGCCCCGGCAGCCCCTGCCGCTGCGGCGGCCCCCGCTGCTACCAATGACAGCGACGACCTGCAGGCGCTGTTTGACAGCGTTGCCGCCACCGTGGCACCGGTCGCCGAGCCTGCCGTTGAAGTCATTCCTGCCGCCGAGGATGGTGAGGGCGAGGCGACGGGCGACGAACGGGACCGGGTCTTCAAACGGATCGGCCACATGGCCCGGCAGCTGCACGACACCTTGCATGAGCTGGGCTACGACAAGCTCCTGGAAAAGACGGTCCATGCCATTCCCGATGCCACCGATCGCCTGGCCTACGTTGCCAACCTGACCGAACAGGCGGCGTGCCGGGTGCTCAACGCAACCGATATTGCCAAGCCGCTGCAGGATGAGCTTGAAATTTCCTCCCGCGCCCTGGGGGCTCGCTGGGACAAGCTGTACGCCAACCAGCTGTCGGTGGAAGAATTCAAGCAGCTGGCGGCGGAAACCCGTGCCTTCCTCCGGGACACGGCACCCCAGAAGGCGGCCGCCACCAACGACCAGTTGCTGGAAATCATGATGGCCCAGGACTTCCAGGATCTGACCGGCCAGGTCATCAAGAAGGTGGTGGTGCTGGCCCAGGACCTGGAAAACCAACTGGTGCAGGTGCTGGTGGATGTGATTCCCGACGCACGTCGCAACGAAAACGTAAACAGCCTCCTCAACGGTCCTGTCATCAGCAGTGAAGGCCGTACCGATGTGGTGGTGAACCAGCAGCAGGTCGACGACCTGCTGGATAGCCTCGGCTTCTAAGGGAGTAGCGCCATGAGCGACTTCGCCGGAATGGAAGACCTGCTGCAGGATTTCCTGCAGGAGGCCAACGACCTTCTGTCCGATGTGGACAATAAACTGGTGGATCTGGAGAAGGCGCCAGACGACCGGGGCTTGTTGAACGACATTTTCCGCGGCTTCCACACCATCAAGGGTGGTGCCGGCTTCCTCAATGCAACCGAGCTGGTGACTCTGTGCCACCTGACGGAGAACCTGTTCGACCGCCTGCGCAATGGGGAAATGCAGCTCTCGCCTGAGCTCATGGATATCATCATGGCCGCCACCAAGGGGGTGCGCGACATGTTCGGCGAGCTTTCCGGCGGCGTGCAGCCCCGTCCTGCTCCAGACGATATGCTGGATGCCCTGCGGCATGTGCTGGAAGGTGGGGAAGCCCACGCTCCGGCAGCCGTCGCTGCCGAGCCGGTGGCGGTGCCTGCTGCTGCCCCGGCGGCCCAGTCCGGTGAGCCCGACTGGCAGGCCTTGCATGCGGCAGTGACCGGTGTGGCGCCTGCCGCACCTGCGGCCGTGGTTCCTGCTGCTGCCGAAGTGGTGGTGGCGGAAGCCCCGGTGCAACCCCATTTCCCGCCTTCCGGCCGTCGCGTCAACGACAAGCCGGGGGCCGGCGGCGCGCCGGTGGGGCGCCGCGTCGAAGAGCGTGCCGCGGTACGGGAAAACACCATTCGTGTCGATACGGCCCGTCTCGACCAGGTGCTCAACCTGTCCGGCGAGATCGGTCTGACCAAGAACCGGCTGACCAGCCTGCGGGCCGATATCCTGGCCGGCAAGACCGACGCCGAAACCCTGCATGCCCTGGATCAGGCCGTCAGCCAGCTGGATCTGCTGGTGTCCGACCTGCAGAACTCGGTCATGAAGACCCGCATGCAGCCGATCGGCCGCCTGTTCCAGAAATATCCCCGGATTGCCCGCGATCTGGCGCGGCAGCTGGGCAAGGATGTGGAGCTGGTGCTGGCCGGTGAAGAAACCGAAGTGGACAAGACCATGATCGAGGATCTGGCAGATCCCCTGATCCACTTGATCCGCAATGCGGTGGACCACGGCGTGGAGCCGTCCAACGAACGTTCGGCGGCCGGCAAGCCGGTGAAATCCGTGGTGCGCCTGGAAGCGCGCCAGGAAGGTGACCACATCGTCCTGATCGTGGCCGACGACGGCCGCGGCATGAGCGCCGAGCGCATCCGGGCCAAGGCCATCGAGAAGGGGCTGATTTCCGAAGAGGAAGCCAATACCCTGGACGAACGCCAGAGCCTGAACCTGATCTTCCTGCCCGGCTTCTCCACCAAATCCCAGATTTCCGACGTGTCCGGCCGCGGTGTGGGCATGGACGTGGTCAAGACCAACATCCAGAAGCTCAACGGTGCCATCGAGATCCGTTCCGAGCCGGGCAAGGGCTCCGTTTTCATCATTTCCCTACCCCTGACCTTGGCCATTCTGCCGGTGCTGCTGGTGCTGCTCGGCGATCAGCCTTTTGCACTGCCCCTGTCCATGGTCCGGGAAATCCTGCCCATCGAGAAGGACAAGCTGCAGGAAGTTGGCGGCAAGGAGACCCTGGTGGTGCGCGGCGAAATCCTGCCGGTCATTTCCCTGGCCCGCCTGCTGGGCTGGCCCCAGGATCGAGATCCCGAGTATGGGGTGCTGATGCAGACGGCGGAGCGCAGCTTCATCCTGTCGGTGGACAGCTTCGCCGGCCGGGACGATGCCGTGATCAAGTCCCTCGACGACTTCCGTCCCCGTGGCGTGGCCGGTGTTACCACCCTGTCCAATGGCCAGATCGTTTTGATCCTGGATATGAAGGAGCTGCTCTCGGATCTGGGTCAGCATCTGGATCTGGGGCCGGGCGGCGGCGCGCGGGCGCTGGAATTCGCCTGAAAACCCTTAGCAGTCAACGTACTACCGGGGAGGCTTGGCCTCCCCGGTGTCGTTTACAGGGCGGCAAAAGTTGCCGAGGAGCGGCAAAATTTTGAGACTGTTCACAAAATAAATCGCTTACCTCTTTAATTTTTTTGATTTTTTCCTATAATGGCCGTAATCCATATGGATGCCGGTCATGGCGGAAGATAGCGATCTCGAGAAAACAGAAGCGCCAACAGGCAGGCGCATAGAGCAGGCCCGGGAGCAGGGTCAGGTTCCCCATTCCCGGGAGCTGGGCTCTTTTCTCGTCCTGATCGTTTCCGCCGGCACGGTATGGTTCCTCGGCGGCTGGTTCGTGCAGCGTCTTTCCCTGGTGTTCCGCAAAGGGCTGGTGTGGGACAGGCGAGCCGTGGATGATCCCGAATATGCCCTGACCCGTTTTTCAGCCTTGTCCTGGGACGCCGTGGTTGCTTTTTGGCCCCTGATCCTGGCATTGGTGCTGGCAGCGCTGGCATCCCCCTTTCTCCTGAATGCCTGGAATTTCGCCCCCAAAGCTTTTACCCCCGATCTGACCCGTCTCAATCCGCTGAACGGCATCAAGCGCGTTTTCTCGTGGAACGGGCTGGTCGAGATGGTCAAGGCCGTGGCCAAGGCCGGTCTCATCGGCGGCGTGGCGGTATGGGTTATCTGGCGTGAGCAGGACCAGCTCTTCCAGTTGCTCTCCCTGCCCCTGGATGCCGGTCTGGCTATGGCTGGCGACATGATTTCCTGGAGTTTTCTCCTGATTGTGGCGGCCATGTTCCTCATCGTTGCCGCCGACGTGCCCTTCCAGCTGTGGCAGTACTACGACAAGCTGAAGATGACCAAGGAAGAGGTCAAGCAGGAACACAAGGAAATGGAAGGTAGTCCCGAGGTCAAGGGACGCATCCGCCGCCTGCAGCGCGAGGCTGCCCAGCGTCGCATGATGAGCGCGGTGCCCAAGGCCGACGTCATCGTCACCAACCCGACCCACTTTGCTGTTGCTTTGGCTTACACCGCAGGCATGCGGGCGCCCAAAGTGGTGGCCAAGGGCGTGGATGCCGTGGCCTTGCGCATCCGGGAGATCGGTGCAGAGCATGGCGTGCCCCTCCTGGAAGCGCCGCCCCTGGCTCGTACGCTGTACCGCTTCGCCGAGCTTGAGGATGAGATTCCCGGCGCCCTGTACAACGCGGTCGCCGAAGTGCTGGCCTACGTCTATCAATTGAACCGTTATCGGGAAGTCGGCGGCAGCTATCCGGTGCCGCCCCGGGATCTTCCCATTCCCCAGGACATGATGGTGGAGGCTGCCAATGGCTAGTAACGCCATGTCCCTGCAAGGCCTGTTCGGGCGCCTCAATCCGCGCCAGCTGGCGGCACCCGTCCTGATCCTGATGATCCTGGCGATGATGGTCCTGCCCCTCCCGGCCTTTGCCCTGGACCTCTTCTTCACCTTCAACATCGCCCTTTCCATCATCGTCCTGCTGGTGGCAATCTACACGCTCAAGCCCCTGGACTTCTCCGTCTTCCCCACCATCCTGCTGGTGACCACCCTGTTGCGTCTGTCCCTCAACGTGGCCTCCACCCGGGTGGTTCTGCTGCAGGGCCATACGGGGCCGGACGCCGCCGGCAAGGTGATTGAAGCCTTCGGCCACTTCCTGGTGGGCGGCAATACGGCGGTGGGTATCGTCGTTTTCCTGATTCTGGTGATCATCAACTTCATGGTCATCACCAAGGGTGCTGGCCGGGTAGCCGAAGTGGCAGCCCGCTTCACCCTGGACGCCATGCCCGGCAAGCAGATGGCCATCGACGCCGACCTCAACGCCGGTCTCATCGCCGAGGACGAGGCGCGCCGCCGCCGGGCTGAGGTGGCCAGCGAAGCCGATTTCTACGGTTCCATGGACGGTGCCTCCAAGTTCGTGCGCGGCGATGCCATGGCCGGCATCATCATCATGCTGATCAACGTCATCGGCGGCCTCATCGTCGGCGTCCTGCAGCACAACATGGACGTGGGGGTAGCGGCCAAGAACTACACCCTGCTGACCATCGGCGACGGCCTGGTGGCCCAGATTCCGGCGCTGATCATTTCCATCGCTGCCGGTATGGTGGTGACCCGGGTGGGGGATGACCAGGACATCAGCAGCCAGTTCCTTGGCCAGATGTTCGCCAATCCCCGGGTGATGTGGATTACCGCCGCCATTCTCGGAATCATGGGCCTGATTCCGGGTATGCCCAACTTTGTTTTCATCCTCCTTGCCGCCATGTTGGGTGGCTTGGGTTACCTGCTTTCCAAGCGGGCCGAGCTGGTCAAGACTGCGCCGGTGCCGGTGCAGGCGCCGCCGGCGCCCGAGAACATGGAAGCCAGCTGGAACGACGTGGCGCCGCTGGACGTGCTGGGCCTGGAAGTGGGCTACCGTCTGATCCCGGTGGTGGACAAGTCCCAGGATGGGGAACTGCTGCGGCGCATTCGTGGCATCCGCAAGAAATTTGCCCAGGAAGTGGGCTTCCTGGTGCCGCCGGTGCACATCCGGGACAACCTGGAACTGCGTCCCAACGCCTATCGCATCCAGCTGAAGGGGGTCGAGGTCGGCGGCGGCGAAGCCTTCCCCGGCCAGTTCCTGGCCATCAATCCCGGCCGCGTGGCCGGTACCGTGTCCGGAACCCCGACCAAGGATCCGGCCTTCGGTCTGCCGGCTGTCTGGATCGACGCCAGCCTGCGGGAACAGGCCCAGTCCTACGGCTACACCGTGGTGGATGCCTCCACCGTGGTCGCCACTCACCTCAACCACCTGATCCTGTCCCATGCCGCCGAACTCCTGGGGCGCCAGGAAACCCAGCAGCTGCTGGACCATCTGGCCAAGGAAATGCCCAAGCTGGCCGAGGATCTGGTGCCCAAGGTCATTCCCCTGGGAACGCTGCAAAAGGTGCTGCAGAATTTGCTGGAAGAGGGCGTGCATATCCGCGACATGCGCACCATCATCGAAACCCTGGCCGACCACGCGCCCCGCAATGCCGATCCGGAGGCCCTGACCTCCACCGTGCGCGTTGCCCTGGGCCGCAGCATCATCCAGCAACTCTATCCCGGCACCGCCGACATGCAGGTGATGTCCCTGGACCCCCAACTGGAACGCATCCTGGTCCAGGCCGTTGCCGGTTCCGGCGAAGGCAGCCTGGAGCCCGGCCTGGCCGATACCCTGATGCGCGAGACCGCCGCCGCCGCCCAGCGTCAGGAAGAACTGGGCCTGCCCGCGGTGCTGCTGGTGCCGGCCAGCATCCGTACCCTTCTTTCCCGCTTCCTGCGGCGCACCGTGAGCCAGCTCAAGGTGATCGCCCACAGTGAAGTTCCCGAATCCAAAATCATCAAAGTCACCTCGCTCATCGGGGGTAGATCATGAACGTCAAAAAATTCATCGCCGTAAATGCCCGGGAAGCCCTGCGTAAGGTCAAAGAGACCTTGGGTCCCGACGCCATCATCCTCTCCAACCGGGGCGTTCCCGGCGGCGTGGAAATCATGGCGGTCGCTTCCCGCGACATGGCCATGATCGTGCCCGGTCCCTCCCGGGACGAGGTGGCGGTGGAGGACTACAAGGTCAGCCTCTCCAGCGCCTCCCGCCCTGCACCAGCTGCGGCACCGGCCCGGCCTGCCCCTGCTCCCCGAGCCGCAGAAATGCAGCCTTCCCAGCGTGGTGCCGCTGCGAACCCCGCCAGTGGCCCCATCCCGGCCGTCGCCCGCCCGGCTCAGCGTCCGGCGCCCCGTCCCGAGATGGCCGCCCGCTCCGGCGCTACCCGCACGGTGCGCGAGGAAGAGGAAATCCCGGCTGCGGTCATGATGGAAGAGATCCGCGCCCTGCGCAAAATCGTCGAGCAGCACATGGCCGGTTTCGCCTGGGGCGAGACTGCCCGCATGGAGCCGGTGAAGACGGACATGCTGCGCCAGATGCTGGATGCCGGTTTCTCCCCCCAGTTTTCCCGCGAACTGCTGGCCGAACTGCCTTCCGAACTGGATGCATCCCAGGCCCAGGCCTGGATCAAGGGTGCCGCCGACCGTTCCCTGCTGACCATCGGCAACGACAACGACATCATCGACCGGGGCGGCGTGTACGCCCTGGTGGGTCCCACCGGGGTCGGCAAGACCACCACCACCGCCAAGCTGGCCGCCCGTTGCGTGGTGCGCCACGGTGCCGACAAGCTGGCTCTGGTCACCACCGACGGCTACCGGATCGGCGCTCACGAGCAGTTGCGTATCTATGGCCGCATCCTCGGCGTTTCCGTGCATCTGGTGCGGGACGTGGGCGATCTGCGCAATACCCTGGAAGAACTGTCCCACAAGCACATGGTGCTGATCGACACCATGGGCATGAGCCAGAAGGACCGCCTGGTGGCCGAGCAGATTTCCATGCTGATGGGCGCCAACGGCGACGTGCGCCGCCTGCTCTGCCTGTCGGCCACCAGCCGCGGCGATACTTTGGATGATGTGATTTCCGCCTACCAGGGCGAAGACCTGGCCGGCTGCATCCTGACCAAGGTGGACGAAGCTGCCAGCCTGGCGACGCCCCTGGATGCCATCATGCGCCACGGCCTCAAGCTGCACTACGTCTCCAACGGCCAGCGCGTGCCTGAAGATCTGCACCTGCCTAACCGGGCCTATCTGCTGCACCGGGCCTTCAAGGATCTGCCGGAAACCTCTCCCCATCGCTATGCCGGCGTCGAGCCGGCCCTGATGATGGCCAATGCGGGCCTGACCGGCACCTATGGAGGCCGTCGTGGCTGAATTCCGGGGTGACCAGGCGGCCGGCTTGCGCCGCCTGTTCGGGCGCGAGCAACTGCGGGTGGTGAGTTTTGCCGCCGGCTGCGAAGGCGTCGGCAAAAGCGTGGCCGTGGCCAATCTGGCGACCGCTCTGGCGCGCCAGGGCAAGGAAGTCCTGATCCTGGACGAGAATACCGGCGCCGATAACCAGGCCGCCCTGTTCGGCGTGCCGGCCCGTTATGACCTGGTGCACGTGGTGAACCGGGAAAAGCCCCTGGAAGAGGTGCTGCTCGCCGCTGGTGCCGGCGTGCGCCTGCTGCCGGCGGCCCGGGCGGTGAAGAAACTTTCCCGTTTTTCCCTGGCCCAGAAGCAGGCCCTGGTGGAAGGCCTGGCGGAGATGGAGCATCCGGCCGACGTCATCCTGGTGGATACGGCGGTGGATCATCCCCTGGGTTTCTCGCCCCTTGGCCTGGCAGCCCAGGAAACGGTGATCGTGCTCTCTGCCACCGGCTCCGCCATCACCGAGGCCTATGCCCTGATCAAGAAAATGAGCACCGGCTACGCCCGGCGCGACTTCCGCATCCTGGTGAACAAGGTAAAGGCCGCCGCCGATGCGGAAGCGATTTTCGACAACATTGCCCAGGTTGCCAGTCAGCGCCTGCACGTCAGCCTGGACTACAGCGGCTGCATCCCCCTGGACGATGCCCTGCGCCAGTCGTCCCGACTCGCCCAGCCCGTGGTCACGGCGTTCCCGGATAGCCCGGCGGCCCGCAGCCTGCGCGGCCTGGCGGCCGACATGCTGCACTGGCCCCAGTCGGGTAGGGAAGGGGGCGGACTCGAACAATTCGTGCAACAACTGCTACACTTGAGCCAACGCATTACGCCGAGCCCTATCCACGCCGGATAGCCCAACCGACATATGTATAACGCCGCTGGTCAGCTCGACAAGGAACAGCTCGTCCAGCGCTTCGCTCCTCTCGTCAAGCGCATCGCTTACCACCTGATGGCACGCCTGCCGTCCAGTGTGCAGGTGGAGGATTTGGTGCAGAACGGGATGATCGGTCTGCTGGATGCCATGAACCGGTTCGAGACCGGGCACGGCGCCCAGTTCGAGACCTACGCGGCGCAGCGCATCCGGGGGGCCATGCTGGATGGCCTGCGGGAAAACGACTGGCTGCCCCGGGGATTGCGCCGGGACCTGCGCCGCATCGAACAAGCCATCACCCAACTCGAACAGGAGCACGGTCGCGTGCCGACGGAAAAAGAGTTGGCCGAAGCCATGGACATGTCCCTGGCCGATTACCAGAAAATGCTGGGCGAAGCCCGGGGCCATCAACTGCTCTACTTCGAAGACTTCACCGAAGAGGGCGAGGAAGGCTTCCTGGAGCGCCACCTGACGGATCACGATGCCGATCCCCTGCGCCTGCTCGAGGAGCAGAGCCTGCGTCAGACCCTGGTGGCTTCCATCGGCGAGCTGCCGGAACGGGAAAAATTGATGATGGCCCTCTACTATGAGCAGGACCTCAATCTGCGGGAAATCGGCGAAGTCATGGGAGTGACCGAGTCCCGCGTCTGTCAGCTGCATAGTCAGGCCATCGCCCGCTTGCGGGCCAAGGTTCTGGGTGAGACTTCAGGAAAGAAGAAAAAACGCCATGGATAGCATAAGCATTATCGGTTTGCTCCTGGGGCTTGGCGCCATCATCGGGGGTCAGATTCTCGAAGGGGGGCACCTCGGCTCCCTGCTGCAGCCCACCGCCGCCATGATCGTGCTGGGGGGGACCTTCGGTGCCGTCCTGCTGCAGAGTCCCGTATCCACCGTGGTCCGGGCTTTCAAGATGCTCAAGTGGGTGTGGGTGCCGCCGGCGGTCAATCACGCCTGGATGATCAACAGCATTTCCGACTGGAGCCATGTCTCCCGCCGCGAGGGCCTGCTGGCCCTGGAGGGGTTCATCGCCCAGTTGCGCGACCCGTTTATCCAGAAAGGGCTGCAACTGCTGGTGGATGGTGCGGAGCCGGAACGTCTGCGGGAGGTGCTGGAGGTGGAAATCGGCACCTATGAAGAGGAGCTGAAGGCCGGTGCCAAGTTCTGGGAATCCGCCGGCGGCTTCTCTCCGACCATCGGCATTATCGGCGCGGTGATGGGTCTGATCCACGTGATGGAGAATCTGTCCGATCCCTCCAAGTTGGGGGCCGGTATCGCCGTCGCCTTCGTGGCCACCATTTACGGCGTCGGCATGGCCAACCTGGTGCTGATTCCCATGTCCACCAAACTGAAGGCTCATATCGCCCGCCTGGTGACCCTGCGGGAAATGCTGGTGGATGGCCTGGTCGGCATCGCCAACGGCGACAACCCGCGCATCATCGAGAGCCGCCTCCAGGGTTACGTGAGCTGATCCCATGGGGCGCCGCAATAAAAAGCACGCGGACGAGCATGAGAATCTGGAGCGCTGGCTCGTTTCCTACGCCGACTTCATTACCCTGCTGTTTGCCTTCTTCGTGGTGATGTACGCCATTTCGTCGGTGAACGAGGGCAAGTACCGGGTGCTATCGGATTCCCTGATCACTGCCTTCAAGAATCCCTCCATCGTCGATGGAGGCGCCATCACGGTCGTGCCCAAGCGGACGCCGGACAGTGTGGTCAAGCAGATCGTGGTGAAGGAGGATCCCAAGGTCGTCGAGGCCAAACAGCAGCAACGGGACAAGATGCGCAATGTGGCCAAGGACATTTTTGCCGTCCTGGCGCCCCTGGTGCAGCAGGGCAAGGTCAGGGTGCTGGAAACGGCCCGTGGCGTCACTATCGAAATCAACGACAGCATTCTCTTCGCCCCAGGTCAGGCCCAGCTGGAACAGACCTCCATCCGGGCCATGCGGGCGGTCGGTGAGGTACTGGCGCCGACCGATTTCCCCATCACCATCGAAGGACATACCGACAACATCCCCATCCGCACCGCCCAATTCCCGTCTAACTGGGAGTTGTCAGCGGTGCGGGCCACCACGGTGCTGCGGTTGTTTGTCGATGCCGGAGTCGCTCCTACCCATCTGACAGCCATCGGTTACGGCGAAACCCGGCCGGTCGAGATGAATGAGACGGTGGAAGGGCGGGCCCGGAACCGGCGGGTCAGCATCCTGATTGATTCCATGCTGCCGGAAAAACCTGCCGTAGTCGCTCCGACTCCTCAGGCGCCCATGGCGCCGCCGGCCACGCCCGTTGGCGCTGTTCCCTCCGCGGCAACGGGTGTGGCTGTACCTGCCAGATAGGCGCGGTTCAGGAAAAAAAGGATATGGATGGTCCGGGGCCGCTAGGGGCGCCCGGAAGCGGAAAATCAGGCAGCGTCAATGATACGCCGGCCGCTAAGTTGGGTTGGCTGGCCATCAGGACCGTAGAGATTGTTCTGGGTGGTGACAGATGTGGATAGCAGGGCGCTCAAGGCTTGCTGGTTGTGCTGCATGCGCATGGCGATCAATTGGCCGTTAAGAAGATTGAGTTCCTTGGCCTCGCCAACGGTCTTCTTCAGAATTCCCCACTGTTGCTGAACTGCCTGATCCCCGGGGTGGAGGGCTATCCAGGCTTCCACACCTATCTTGTCCGGGCCCAGTCCGTTGTGGCTCAGGAACCGGTTGCGCTTTTCCCCGGCGACATTCAACTCGCCAATCAGCCCGATCTTGGTCTTGCTCAATGCCTCAACGGCGGCAGTGTCACCAACTTTCAGAGCATTTTGCTCTTCCAGGAGAAAGGTGACAAACCCTGCCATCAGGGTATTTTCATTTTTCAGCAGTGCATCTAGCGAGAGTGTGGAGGCATTCATCAGCGATGGACGACATCAGGATTGGGGCTGCTTTCCAAGCAATTCCTGTGCCGAGCTGATCAGCCGGTCTGCTATAGCTTCCGCATTGATGCTGAAGCGCCCCTGGGCAATGGCATCCTTGATGGCGGCGACCCGGGCGCTGTCCACCGGGCTGCCTTCCTGACTTTCCATGGACTGCAGACGACCGCTCAGGCTCAACTGTACTTCTTCCGTGCTGGAAGATGCGGGGCTGTTCTGCGCCTTTGCTGTCCGCTTTGTGTTGTCCAGGCCGGCATTGCCAACCGGGAGCAGGGAAGAATCGATTTTCACGGCGAACCCTTTCAGGTCTTCATCTTACTGAAGATAACGGCGGTAGCCCGTCAAACTTGAGGGTCGAATCCGCAGAAATATTGTACCAATTCAGGGTCTCATTTGCCTGTTTTCAATAGCCAATTTCAATAATGCCGCCGGAGCGGGCAACACCGCTGACCGTTTGTCCGTTGTTGAGCCGAGCTTGGGCAATCTGGCCCTCGGAGGCGTTGTTCATGGCTCTGCCTTCACTGCCGACGGAGAATCCAGGTCCTTTGGATATGACTTTCACGGTCTGGCCCTGCTGGACCACCCAGGGGGCCATCAGCATATCGGCTCGTAGGGGTTGTCCTGCACCGATACCATTGCGGACGGTTTTGCCGAGGGCCTGCTGAATGTCGGTCAGGGTGCCGTTGGGCAGATTGGCCAGGTCGCCGCTTTGGGTCACCACCTCTGAGATGGTGATGGGCTGTCCGGGAGTCAGGGCCCGGGCGGCGACCAGATAGTTGGTGGTGACGCTGATCTGGACAGGAACGTAAATGGTCCAGCCGGTTTCTCCCAGGCAGCGCACTCCGACGGAAACTCGTCCCCACATCTTGGAACCGGGGGGCAGGAATGCCTCGAGCGCTGGACAAGGGGCCAACTGGGTGCGGGTGTCCAGGGGGCTGATGGTGTACTGCACCCGGCCAGGCAAGCCCCGGGTTTGGGCTCGGAGGAACTGGTCGATGGCATTGGTGACTACGTCGCCGTTCTGTGTCGAGGCAAAGCTACCCCCCCAAAAGGCCAGTACGAACAGCAGGAGGACGGCGCGCATGGTTCTGCAAAGTCGAATTTCAGTCATGGCGCTATTGTGCATCAGTCCAACTCCCGGCGGTATATGGCTTCACCGGGCGGCAAAAGTTGCCGAACCGTGGAAGTGAATTCTGCCGGAATCCTGCCGTTCAAGTGGCTTAAAGGCTTGGCACGAAATCTGCATTGAAGTCCTTGCAAATTTTTAGGGGTGGCCGCCATGGTCAGCAAGCTGGATCAGAGCATCAATTTTCATCGTCAGGCATTGGGTTTGAGGGCCTACCGGCAGCAAGTGCTGGCGGCCAATATCGCCAATTCCGACACGCCGAATTTCAAGGCCCGCGATATTGATTTCAGCTCCGCCTTGCAGGATGCCTTGGCAGGAAAAGGCCAGTCCGATCTGCAAATGAACACGACTTCGAGCCGCCATATTGTCGGCTCCAGTTCCAGCGGCCCTGCTTCCCTGCAATATCGCACGGCATTCCAGCCGAGTGCCGATGGCAACACGGTGGACATGGATGTGGAGCGCGCCAAGTTTGCCGAAAACGCCCTGCAGTATGAAGCGAGCCTGCAGTTCATCGGAGGGCAGTTCAAAACTATGCTGACCGCGATCCAGGGTCAGACCGGCGCTTAAGGGGTAGAGCATGAGCATTTTCAACATGTTCCATGTGGCAGGCAGCGCCTTGACGGCCCAGTCGGTGCGTCTCAATGCGGTTGCCTCGAACATGGCCAACGCCGACAGTATCACCAGCGCCGACGGCACGCCCTACCGTGCCAAACAGGTGGTGTTCGAGGCGGTACCCATGGGCAACGAATCCGCCCAAGGCGTCCGCGTCAAGCAGGTGGTGGAGAGTGCTGCCCCCCCCCGGGTAATCTACGACCCGAAGAATCCTGCAGCCAATGCCGATGGCTATGTGTCCATGCCCAACGTGGATGCGGTGGAGGAGATGGTCAACATGATTTCTGCTTCCCGGTCCTACCAAAGCAATGCGGATGTGATGAATACGGCAAAGACCTTGCTTACCCGAACCTTGGCCATGGGCCAGTAAAAGTTCTTAGGAGAAGATCATGAGTACCAGTGCAACCAGCAGCACTTCCTCTGCGAGCATCTACGCGGCCCTCAACGGGACCTCCAGCAGCAGTAGCAAGTCTTCTTCCACCACCAGTTCTGATGACATCCAGAGTCAGTTCATGACCATGCTGGTGACCCAGTTGCAGAACCAGGACCCCCTGAGCCCGATGGACAGCTCCGCCATGACCAGCCAGTTGGCTCAGATCAGCACGGTGAGTGGCCTGGAAAAAGTTAACAGCACCCTGGAAACCCTGCTGACCAGCTACGACTCCACCCAGTCGATGCAGGCAGCAGCCCTGCTCGGCTCCAACGTGCTGGTACCCGGCAGCGGCCTGACCCTCTCTGAAAGCCAGGCGGTAGGGGGGTTCGAGGTGGCCAGCGCAGCGGACAGCGTGGTTCTGACCATCAAGGACTCCAACGGCAACGTGGTCAATACCGTCGATTTTGGCGCTGCCAAGGCCGGCAGCCACCTCTTTGCCTGGGATGGCACCGATGCCTCCGGCGCCAAGGTGGCCGACGGTACCTACACCGTGACTGTGACGGCAACCCAGGGCGGTTCCAGCGTCACGTCCACCGCCCTTCAGCTGGGGCAGGTATCTGCTGTGGTTCGCACCAGCGACGGCTATCAACTGGATGTCGGTACTGGCACCCTCGTCGATTACGACGATGTGCGTCAGGTTCTGTAATTAGGGGAGAGGAAAATGGCTTTCCAACAAGGTTTGAGCGGTCTGAACACGGCTTCCAAGGCGCTGGATGTGATCGGCAACAACGTGGCGAACTCCAGCACCGTGGGTTTCAAGCAGGCGAACGCCCACTTTGCCGACGTCTATGCTGCTTCCCTCGGGGTTGGCGGCGCTAGCCAGGTGGGTATTGGTACCAACCTGGCGGCCATCGTGCAGCAATTTACCCAGGGCAACATCACCACCACCAACAACACCCTGGATGTAGCCATCAACGGCAACGGCTTCTTCCGCATGAGCAGCAACGGCACCATCAGCTATAGCCGTAACGGCCAGTTCCACCTGGATAACAGCGGTTACATCGTCAATGACCAGGGGTCGAGGCTGACGGGCTATCCTGCCGGCGTGGACGGCGTCATCCGTCCCCAGACCCCCACCGAGCTGCAGCTGACCCCCGATTTGCTCAAGTTGGATCCGGTGGCTACCGGGGCTAGCGTGGGTAGTGAGTATGCCGGGGTGCAGGCGAGCGTGAACCTGAAGGCTAACTCCGAGACCACTGTCTGGAGCCCCCCCGCCGCGGCGGGTGTTCCCAGCATCAGCCCGGATACCTACAACTATTCCACTGCCCTGAGCATTTATGACTCTCTCGGTGCCGCCCATACCCTGACCCTGTACTTCGTCAAGGAAACGGCCACCGGCTCCTGGTCCATGTACGGCAACGTGGATGGTACCGCCATGCTTAATGCCGGCAACACGCTGAACATGACGACCGGGATCCCCATCCAGTTCGATACTAATGGCCAAGTGAGCAGCTTCAACGGCGATACTGCGACTCCCTTCGAAATGGCGGTGACTTTCGATATGGACGGCGTGGTGGCCGACCTTCAATCCGTGGATCCCACTGTGCCTGATAACGGTGCAAGTTCCACGCTCAGCTTCAACCTCAACCTGACCGGCACGACCCAGTACGGTGACAAGAACGCTACCAACCGCCTGCTGCAGGATGGCTATAGTTCCGGCAGCCTGTCCGGTCTGAGTATCGGCACCGACGGCGTCATCAAGGGCAACTACAGTAACGGGGAAACCCGCAATATCGGCCAGATGGTGCTCGCCAACTTCGACAACCCCAACGGCCTGCAGTCCATCGGTGGCAACCAATGGGTGGAAACTGCCACATCCGGTCAGCCGACGGTGGATGCTCCCGGATCCGGCCGTTTGGGCTTGGTGCAGTCCAATGCCCTGGAAGATTCCAACGTGGATCTTACCTCCGAGTTGGTGAACATGATCACCCAGCAACGGAATTACCAGGCTAACTCCCAGACCATCAAGACCCAGGACCAGATCATGCAGACCATCGTCAATCTGCGCTGATCCAGATTCTCCCTGACCTGACCCATTCGAGACTTCCATGGACCGCCTGATATACACAGCCATGACCGGTGCCAAGCACGCTTTCCTGCGACAGGCAGGCGTGGCTCACAATCTGGCGAATGCGTCCACGACGGGGTATCGCTCCCAGGAGCACCAGTTCCGGGCCGTGCAGCTGCAGGGTGAGGGCTTCCCCACCCGGGCTTTCACGGTGGATGCCTCGGTCAAGGATGTGATGGATCAGGGGCCCATGATGTACACCGGCCGTTCCCTGGATGTGGCTGTTCAGGGCAAGGGCTGGATTGCCGTCCAGGGCGCCGATGGGCAGGAAGCCTATACCCGGGCCGGCAGCCTGACGGTCAATGCCAACGGCCTGCTGCAGACCCAGGAAGGCCAGAATGTGCTGGGCGAAGCCGGCCCCATCACCATTCCGCCCGACAATGGCATCACCATTGCTCCGGATGGGACCATCTCGGTCATTCCGACCTTCGGCGTGCCCAACACCACCAACGTGGTGGGGCGCATGAAGCTGGTCAATCCGGCCGAGAACCAGCTAGTGCGTGGTGGTGACGGCCTTTTCCGGCAGCAGAGCGGGCAGCCGGCCAACCTGGATGCCAATGTCCGTCTGGCGACGGAAACCCTGGAAGGCAGCAACGTCAATGTGGTGGATGCCATGGTGGACATGATTTCCGTTGCCCGTCAGTTCGAAATGCAGATGAAGATGTTGCAAACCGCAGATAGCAATGCCAAGGCCGCGGCCCAGTTGCTGACTGTGTCGTAACCGTATAAGGATAAAGCCATGATTCGTTCTCTCTGGATTGCCCGTACCGGCCTGGATGCCCAGCAGACCCAGATGGACGTTATTGCCAACAATCTGGCAAACACTTCCACCAACGGTTTCAAGAAATCCCGGGCGATCTTCGAGGATCTGCTGTACCAGACGGTGCGCCAGGCCGGGGCCCAGTCCTCCCAGCAAACCCAGATTCCGGCAGGTCTGCAGATCGGTACCGGCGCCAAGCCCGTGTCCACAGAGCGCATTTTTACCCAGGGCAACCTACAGCAGACCGGCAATTCCCTGGATGTGGCCATCAATGGCACGGGTTTTTTCCAGATTCTGATGCCGGACGGTTCCACGGCCTATACCCGGGATGGTTCCTTCCACCAGGACAATCAGGGGCAACTGGTGACGGCTAGCGGCTATCCGCTGCAGCCGAGCATCACCATTCCCCAGAACGCTACCTCCGTCACCATCGCCAAGGACGGGACGGTGAGCATTACCCAGCAGGGCACTACGGCGGCCACCCAGATCGGCTCCATCCAGCTGGTCAGCTTCATCAACAATGCCGGCCTGCAGAGCATCGGTGAAAACCTGTATCTGGAAACCTCCGCTAGCGGAACCCCCACCCCCAATACCCCGGGTACCAACGGTTTGGGAGTGCTTAACCAGAATTATGTGGAAACCTCCAATGTGAACGTGGCCGAGGAACTGGTCTCCATGATCCAGACCCAGCGTGCCTACGAACTCAATTCCAAGGTGGTGACCACTTCGGACCAGATGTTGTCGCGTCTGACCCAGATGTAAGTAACGGCGGGAGTCTGAAGATGAAATCCATACTGACCTTGGCTGGTGCGATCCTGCTGGCGCTGCTTGCGGGCTGCGCTTCCGTGCCGCCGACCAACGTGCACCAGCCCATGACCGCCAGGCCCCAACAGCGCAACGACCTAGCCGGCAATAACGGTGGCATCTATCAGCAGACCGCGAGCCGTCCCCTGTTCGAGGATCGGCGAGCCCGCTTTGTCGGCGATACCTTGGTGATCAACATCGTCGAGAACACCCAGGCCTCGACCAAGGGTAATACCAGCGCCGAAAAAACGGGCGCCATCAATGCATCGGTGACGGCTCTTTCCGGCCTGCCCGGCAAGAGTTTCCAAGGCCTGAATGCCCAGACCAGCAGTTCCAATACCTTCGACGGCAAGGGTGAATCTGCGGGTAGCAACGTCTTTACCGGAACCATGACGGCGACGGTGATCGAGGTTTTGCCCAACGGTAACCTGCTGGTATCCGGGGAGAAACAGGTGGCCATCGGCCAGGGGCAGGAGTTCATCCGGGTTTCGGGGGTGGTGAATCCGTACCAGATTACCGCGGCAAACGTGGTCAACTCGAGCCAGATGGCAGATGCCAGAATCGAGTACAAGTCCTCGGGGATCATCAATGAGGCCCAGGTCATGGGTTGGTTGGCACGATTCTTCCTTACCTTTATCCCGTTCTAGGAGAAACCGCGGGAGAAGGACCATGGCAACAAAAATTGGAATAACTTTGCGGGAGGTGGCAATTATTGCCGCCTCCCTTTTGCCGCTAGTGCCTGCCCCCGCCCAGGCTGAGAGGATCAAGGATCTGGCCAGCGTTCAGGGCGTCCGTAACAACCAGTTGGTCGGGTACGGTCTGGTGGTTGGCCTCGATGGCAGTGGCGACCAGACTACCCAGACGCCCTTTACCGTGCAGAGCATCATCAACATGCTTTCCCAACTGGGGGTGACCCTGCCGGCCAACCAGTCTCTGCAATTGCGCAACGTGGCGGCGGTGATGGTTACCTCGACCCTGCCGGCCTTTGCCAAGCCTGGCCAGCAGATCGATGTGACGGTCTCGTCCATGGGCAATGCCAAGAGTCTGCGCGGCGGCACTCTGGTGATGACGCCGCTCAAGGGTGCCGATGGCAACGTCTACGCCATGGCCCAGGGCAATGTGGTGGTTGGTGGTGCCGGTGCTTCCGCTGGCGGTTCCTCGGCCCAGATCAACCACCTTTCTGCTGGACGCATTGCCGGCGGGGCCACCGTCGAGCGGGCTGTTCCCACCCAGGTGGGGCAGGGGCCCTTCGTGCATTATGAACTCAATACGACCGACTTCGGTACGGCCCAGCGCATCGTCGATGCAATCAACCGGGAGATGGGCCGGGATTTCGGTGCGGTGGCCCAGGCCCTCGACGGGCGGGTCATCCAGGTCCGGGCACCGGAAGATCCTAGTGCCCGAGTTGCCTTCATGGGGCGGGTCGAGAATCTGGACGTACAGCCCCAGAAACTGGCGGCGAAGGTGATCGTCAATGCCCGCACCGGCTCCGTCGTCATGAATCAGTCGGTGACGGTGGATACCTGCGCCGTGGCCCACGGCAATCTCAATGTGGTGGTGGGGAACCAGTCCAACGTTAGTCAGCCCAACGCCCTGTCCGGCGGGCAGACGACCGTCACCAATCAGGCAGATATCCAGATCAAGCAGGAAGCTGGCGCTTTGCAGACGGTTAAGGCCAGTGCCAACCTGGCTGATGTGGTGAAGGCCCTGAATGCCCTGGGTGCCAATCCACAAGATTTGCTGGCTATCCTGCAGGCGATGAAGGCGGCCGGCGCCCTGCGTGCGGACCTAGAAGTCATCTGAGGCAGATGACCTGAAGCGCCCGAGCGCCTAGAATCACGCCTATCATGAAGAGCGCTGATCCTTCCTCCAGCCGGTTGGCTGCCGATGTACGGCAGACCGAGAGCCTGCGCCTTAAAATCAAGCAAAGCCCACGGGAGGGCTTGAAGCAGGTCGCCAAGGAATTCGAATCCCTGTTCATCAACATGATGTTGAAGAGCATGCGGGATACGCTGCCCCAGGATGGGCTTTTCAATACTGACCAGACCCGGCTCTACACATCACTGCTGGACCAGCAGCTGGCCCAGAAGCTTTCTTCTTCCGGTCAGCTTGGTTTTGCCAAGCTGATTGAGCAACAGTTGGGACGTTATCTGCCGCCGGAAGAAGGAACGGCGGGTGAGAGGGGCGGAAAACTGCCGGGCGTTCCCGTCGGCGGACAGCCCCAGGCCCTTGAGGTGCCGCTGCAGGGAGCTGCCTATTCATCCGAAACCCTGCGCCAGGCCATGCAACTGGTGCGGGAACGGGCAGCGCGGCGGCAAGCGGTTGAAGGTTCGGCAATTAATGCCGTCGATACCGACGATTTTGCCGTGTCGCCAGACATGGACGCGGTGGCTGCACCCCAGGGCACGCCGGCAAACCACCGGGAGTTCGTCAATCGCCTCTGGCCCCATGCGGTCGAGGCATCCCGGGCGACCGGAATTCCTGCCCAATTCCTGGTGGCCCATGCCGCCCTGGAAACGGGCTGGGGAAGATCCGAAATCCGTCGCGGTGACGGCTCTTCCAGCTACAACCTGTTTGGCATCAAGGCTGGGCGTAGCTGGCAGGGACCCGTAGTTGAGGCGTCCACCACGGAATACGTCGGTGGAGTGGCCCAATCCTCTCGGGAGCGTTTCCGGGCCTATTCTTCCTATGGCCAGGCTTTCCGCGATTACGCCGAACTGTTGCAGCGGCCCCGCTTCGCCGGGGCCCTTGGCCAACAAGATGGCATGGAGTTTGCTCGATCCTTGCAACAGGCAGGGTATGCAACGGACCCCATGTACGCAGAAAAGCTAGGTCGCATCATCAACGGACCTACTTTGCGCCAGGCTCTTCAGGGCTGAAGGACCGACCTGCCTCAATCATTCCTGAATTTTGTCGTTATTCAGGGTAGGAACGAGGTGCGCTATGTCTCTATTAAGTATCGGTGTAACTGGTGTCAATGCCGCTCAACTCGGCCTGATGACGACTGGGAACAACATTTCCAACGTCAACACGGACGGTTATAGTCGCCAGCGCATTAGTCAGTCGACCAATCTGTCTATTGGCACAGGGGCTGGTTATATCGGTATGGGGACCAATGTGTCCACCATCACGCGGGTCTATAACAGCGTCCTGACCAGTCAGATCAACCAGTCCCAGGCTCAAGTCAGCCAACTGACCACCTATTACGACAACGTCTCCCAGATCGACAACATGCTGGCTGACGAGAGCGCGGGCTTGTCCTCCACCATGCTGGAGTTTTTCAGTGGCCTGCAGACGGTTGCTTCGGACACGACCCTGATTTCCAGCCGCGATACCCTGGTTTCCGATGCCAAGGCCCTGTCCAGCCGGGTGAACAGTCTGTATGGCCAGCTCAAAGCCCTGTACAGCTCGGTCAACACCCAGCTGGACAGCACGGTCACTTCCATCAATTCCTACGCCACTCAGATCGCTTCGCTAAACAAGCGCATCATGGAAGCCCAGGCAGCAACTAACCAGCCGCCTAACGATCTGCTGGACCAGCGGGATACCTTGGTCACCGAGTTGAATACCCTGGTGGGAGTCTCCACGGTGGAAGAGTCCAACGGCAGCCTCAGTGTCTTTATCGGTAACGGTCAGCAACTGGTTGTCGGCCTGCGGACCAACCAGCTGGCAGTGCAGGCATCTTCCGCTGATCCTACCCGCATGGCTGTGGGCCTGGTCAATGCAGGCGGGGTCCAGGAACTGCCGGATAGCATGATTACCGGCGGTGCGTTGGGTGGCCTGCTTTCCTTCCGCAGTCAGTCCCTGGATTCTGCCGCCAATTCCCTCGGGCAAGTGGCCGCCTCCCTGGCGCTGACTGTGAATGCCCAACTATCCCTAGGGCAAGATCTCCTGGGGAATTCGGCAGGGGATACGGATTTTGTTTCTGATTTCTTCACCATTTCCGATCCTCTGGTCTGGGCCAATTCCCTCAACCAGGGGACTGCCACTGTTGCTGCGAGTCTTGTGAATCCTCCGCCCATGAGCCTTAACGGCAATACCTATGCCATGGCCTACGATTCTGCAACCAGCACCTATACCGTGACCCGAAAGTCGGATGGAACCGAGTGGACTGCTACGGGCACCGAGGCCCTTAACGATGTCATGCAGCAGGTTTATAACGCTACTGGTGACACGCTGGACCTGGCTTCCGCCAACTACACCACCAACCTCACCGGCAGCGACTATAGGGTGAGTTTCGACGGCACCAATTACACCGTGACTCGGCTGTCCGACAACAAGAAGTGGACAGATGCCGACCCCATCGCCCTCTCCAGCACCATTGCCGATAGCGAAGGCTTCTCTTTTGATGTTACCGGTGCCATGGCTAACGGCGATTCTTTCACCATCCAGCCAACGCGGGACATCGGCCGGAATTTTGGTGTCAATGCCTCGATTGCCGCCGACTCCCGTTTAATTGCCGCCGGGCAGGCGGTGCGGACATCTGCCGGTAGTGCCAACAGCGGTTCCGGTGTCATTTCCGCCGGCAGTGTCTCGCCTGGCTATACCGTGCCGACCACGGATATCGGCATTACCTACAACAGTGGCAATCTGGATTTCACCAATCTTGCTGCTGGTGCCATGGTGACGGTAACGAACAGCAGCGGTACCACCACCTACACCATGCCGGCCTCGGTGCCCTACACCAGTCCTTCCTCCACCTATACCGTAGGCGGCTTCACATTTTCCCTGAGTGGAGTACCGAAGGACAACGATACCTTCACCCTGTCGGCAAATGCCGGCGGTACGTCCGATGCCCGTAACGCCAACCTGCTGGCCAAACTTCAGACCCAGGGCGGCATGGCCGGCGGCACAGCCACTTTCCAGGACAGCTATGCCCAGCTGGTGAGCAAGGTTGGTAACAAGACCCGGGAGGCGGAGGTTAACCTGGAGGCCCAGCAGTCGCTTCTGGACCAGGCCAATTCGGCACGGGAATCCGTTTCCGGCGTGAATCTGGATGAAGAGGCTGCCAATCTGCTGAAGTACCAGCAGGCCTACCAGGCGTCGGCCAAGATGATGACCATTGCTTCGGAACTGTTCGACACGGTTCTCTCCATCGGCTACTGAACTTTTGCCGTAATCGGCCGATATAGCTAAAGATAAGCGCTTGAGGAGTCGCCATCATGCGAGTCAGCACCAACTTGATCTACAACTCGGGAACCTCCGGGATTCTGAGCAACCAGGCCTCCCAGCTGAAGACCTACAACCAGATCGCTAGCGGCCGTCGTATCCTGACGCCCGCCGATGATCCGGTGGCCGCCTCCCAGGTATTGATCAAGCAGCAGGCCCAGGCCGTCAATACCCAGTACATGGAGAACCAGTCCCTGGCCACGGAGAGCCTGAAACTGGTGGAATCCCAGCTGGGCAGCGTCAGCGACGCCCTGCAGTCCGTTCTCGATCTCACCATCCAGGCTGGCAACACCACCCTGAACGACGACAATCGGGCATCCATCGCTACCGAATTGCAGGTGCGCATGGACGAGCTCGTTGCCCTGGCCAACACCCAGGATGCAAATGGCCACTACCTCTTTTCTGGCTACCAGGCTAACGTCAAGCCATTTACTGTCAGCACGGCAGCCGGCCCCTATGACGCCAGTAACCCGGCCGTCATCTTCAATGGGGATCAGGGGCAGCGTCAGTTGCAGGTGGATGCCTCACGCCAGATGGAGGTCAGCGAGTCCGGCGTCGATATCTTCGTAAAAGTTCGGGATAGTGCCGGCAATGTGACCGGCGAAGGGATGTTCGATTCCCTGCGCAACCTCATCGATACCCTGAACACACCGGTGGCCAATGATGCGACTGCGGCGGCGGCGCTGCCTGGTGCTATCAGCGATGCTCTGGCTAATCTAACCGCGGCCAAGAGTACGGTGGTCAATGTGCGTACTTCCGTGGGGGCTAAGTTGTCGGAGCTGGATTCCCTGGCTTCGGCAGGCTCTTCCATCGACTTGCAGTACGAAGAGTCCATCTCCAATCTGCGTGATCTGGACTATGCCTCGGCTTATACCGACCTGTCGTTGCAGCAGACCCAGCTGGAAGCCTCCCAGAAGGCCTTTACCATGGTCTCCGGACTGTCTCTGTTCAACATGATCTGATGCGCTCCTTCTTTCTTTTCGTTGCGCTGACCCTGTTGTCGGGCTGCAGCAACTGGAGCAGCGTGGGAGGGACCTATCCCCACAAGGGGCCGGCCATACCGGCGGCCACCATCCAGCTCTCGGAAAATATTTCCTACTCCCTGGAGAAATTGCTGCTTACCGGTGCCGGGGCCTGGGTTCTCTACAACATCTACGACCCGCTGGCTCCCAACTGGGAAGTGGTGGAAGCCAAGGTGGCAGACAACGTCTACGTCCTCGACCTGAAGATGAAACGTTTTCACACTGGGGGGGCGGGGGAAGCGATGATGATCATCAAACGACGGGCCGAACAGTTGCGACGGGAAAATGGCTTTTCTTCCTACCGGATGGTGGATTACAGCGAGGGTATCGAGTCTTCCACTCCCATCGCCCAGCGCTATGCCCAGGGTCTGATCCAGATGTCGCGCGCGGCTCCCTGAGTCGCGGACTGCCCTAACGTACCATGGGGGCAAAAACTTCCAGCATCATGCGGAAGCCCTCGTCGTAGATACGGGTCAGGGGCTGTACCATGTAGGGCAGCGTAAGGGCCAGAATGCCGAGGCCTACCGTGAGTGTGATGGGGAAACCTACTGCCATCAGATTGAGTTGGGGGGCTGCCCGGGAAAGAATGGACAGCGCCAGGTTGGTAATCAACAGGGCAATCAGCACCGGCAGGGATAAAAGCAGGCCGATACTGAATACCTTTGCCCCGGTTTCTGCCATGTTCAACCAGAGGCCTGCAGAAACCGATGTGGTGGCGATGGGCAGGCTGTGGAAGCTTTCCGCCAGGCCGGCGATCATCAGCAGATGGCCGTTCAGGGCAAGGAACATCAAGGTGGCACAGAGCGTCACCACCTCGGCCACCACACCAGTCTGGGCCGTGTTCTGGGGGTCATACATGGTGGCAAATCCCAGCCCCATCTGGAAACTCATCAATTCACCCGCCAAGCCTACCCCCGCAAATATCAGACGCATGACCGTGGCCATGGCAATGCCGATCAGCATCTGCTGAACCAGGATCATCAGGCCCATGCCGGAGGCCGGTTCAATGGGCGGTAAGGGCGGGATGCCGGGGACGATGGCGGCGCACAGGGCCAGGCCGATCATCAGGCGTACCCGGCGGGGCACCGCAGCGTTATTGAATACGGGGGCAGCGGCGACAAAGGCCAGAATACGGGCCAGAGGGAAAACGAAAGCCGCGATCCAGGCGTTCAGCTCCGCGGAGGTGAAGCTGATCATCCAATCAGGCTCGGAATGCTGGAATAGAGGCGCTGGATGTAATCGGTCATGACCTGCAGCATCCAGGGGCCGGCGAAGATCAGTGTCAGGAACATGGCAATGATCTTGGGTACGAACGACAGGGTGGTTTCGTTGAGGGAGGTGGCTGCCTGGAAGATACTGATCAATAGGCCCACCACCAGCGCTACCAGCAGAACCGGGGCGGAAACCAGGATGGTCACCTCCACCGCCTGGCGGCCGATGTTCATGACGGTTTCGGGAGTCATGTGGCGAAGCTCTGGACGAGGGAGCCGAGCACCAGATGCCAGCCGTCCACCAGGACGAACAGCATCATCTTGAAGGGCATGGCCACCATGACCGGGGACATCATCATCATGCCCATGGACATCAGGACGCTGCCCACCACCATGTCGATGATGAGGAAGGGGATGAAGATGATGAAGCCGATCTGGAAGGCCGTTTTCAGTTCCGAAGTGACAAAGGCCGGGACCAGAATGCGCAGGGGCACCTTGTCCGGGCTCTCGATGTTCTTGATGCCGGCAAATCCGGCGAAGAGGGCGATGTCGGCTTCCCGGGTCTGCTTCAGCATGAAGCCCCGCACCGGTTGCTCGGCCTTTTCCAGGGCCTGCAGGAAAGTGATCTTGTTTTCCGCCAGGGGCACGTAGGCTTCGGTATAGACCCGGTCGGCCACCGGGGACATGACGAAAAAGGTGAGGAAGAGGGCCAGTCCCAGCAGCACCTGGTTGGGCGGCGTGGTCTGCAGGCCCATGGCATGGCGCAGCATGGAAAGGACGATGATGATGCGGGTGAAGGCGGTCATCATCAGCAGTACGGCCGGAATGAAGGTAAGGGCCGTAAGGGTCAGCAGGGTCTGGATGGACAGGGTGTAATTCTGTCCGCCGCCGGGGGCGGGGGTGCTGCTGAAGGCCGGTAGGCCGCCGGCCTGGGCCAGGGCGACCGTGGGGGCCAGCAGGATGCCGAGCAGCAGCAGGGGCCGGAGTTTTGCGAGATTCATTGAGTACTATCGGTTTTACGTGCCATCACCTGGTTCAGCCAGTGGGCAAAGGGTTGAGTACCGGGCAGACCGGTTGCCCCCTGGGGCAGTTCGCCCTTGGGCAGGGTGTGCAGGGTGCGGATCTGGCCGGGGGCGAGACCGATGACGAGCCAGGTGTCCTGGACTTCCACCAGGAGGATGCGCTCCCGGTTGCCGACGGCGATGCCGCCCAGCAACTTCATGGGGCCCTGACCAAAGGGGCGGCCGCCATAGATCCGGCGCATGAAAAAGGCGGCGAGCATCAGCAGGCCAACGATGATGAGCAGACCGACAAAGGCCTGCACGACGCTGCTGCCGGAGACGCCGGGAGCTGCTGCCGGGGCGCTCTGGGCCAGGGCCAGCGTCGGCGCCAGCAAGGTCAGGAGGCCTGCCGTGGTCGAAGGAATGCGGGGGTGTTGGGGCACGGGCGTCGATATGGGTTGAAGCCGCAGGGCGGCGGCATGAAGGGCCGGATTCCCGGTAAGGATGGCCGCTATGTTAATCCATGCACCAGAAATAAAAAACCGCCGCTCACCTATGGATGAGGGCGGTTCGGCGCCGAAGCGGTGGCAGGAGGGGTCAGCGGCCCAGTTTGCGCATGCGTTCGGAGGGTGTGATGATGTCCGTCAGGCGGATACCGAACTTGTCGTTCACCACCACCACTTCCCCCTGGGCGATGAGGGTGCCGTTGACCAGCACATCCATGGGTTCGCCGGCCAGGGCATCCAGTTCCACCACGGAGCCGTGGGCCAGTTGCAGCAGGTTCTTGATGGTGATCTTGGTCCGGCCCAGCTCCACGGTGAGTTGCACCGGGATGTCCAGGATCATGTCCAGCTCGCGCATCATGCCGCTCTGGGCATCGGCACCGCCGAAGGACTGGAAGATGTCGGCCGGCTGGGCTGCCGGGGTTTCCGGGGTGCTTTCCGCGATGGCCTGCTCGGCCATGGCGGCGGCCCAATCGTCTTCGCCGATGGCGTCGGCCGCGTCCTGGGGGTTCTCGGTGTTTTCGTCAGCCATTGGCTTCTCCCTGCGGGGCGTCGGGGTTATCCGCCGCGATGAATCGTTCTACCTTGAGAGCGTACTGGTTGCTCTGCTGGCCGTATTTGCATTCCATGATGGCGACACCATCGACCTCCACGTTCAGGACCTCGGGAATGACTACCGGGATGACGTCGCCCGGTTTCATCTTCAGTACCTGCCGCAGCGAAACCGTGGCATGGGCCAGATTTGCCACCAGTTCCACTTCCGCCGTCTGCAACTGCCGGCGCAGGGTGCCCACCCAGCGCTTGTCGGTGGACAGCTGGTCGCTCTGCATGGTGCTGTAGAGCAGGTCCCGGATCGGTTCCACCATGGAATAGGGCATGCATATGTGCATGTCGGCAGTGGCGCCGCCGAATTCCAGGGTGAAGGAGGTGGAAACGACGATTTCGGAAGGGGTGGCGATGTTGGCGAACTGGGAATTCATTTCCGAGCGGATGTACTCGAACTTCAGTTCGTGCACCGGCTTCCAGGACCGCTCGTATTCGCCGAAAACCACGTTGAGCATGCCCTGGATGATGCGCTGCTCGGTGGCGGTGAAGTCCCGCCCTTCGACCCGGGTATGGAAGCGACCGTCGCCGCCGAACATGTTGTCCACCACCAGGAACACCAGGTTGGGATCGAAGATCACCAGGGCCGTGCCGCGCAGGGGTTTGACCGACACCAGGTTGAGGTTGGTCGGCACCACCAGATTGCGGATGAACTCGCTGTACTTCTGCACCTTGATGGGTCCCACCGAAATTTCGGCGTTGCGGTGCATGTAGTTGAACAGGCCAATGCGCAGATAACGGGCGAAGCGCTCGTTGATCAACTCCATGGTGGGCATGCGCCCACGCACGATGCGTTCCTGCGTGCCCAGGTTGTAGGCGCGAACGCCGGCCTCGGCGTCGCCGGATTGCTCCGGTTCGTCGCTTTCGCCGGTCACGCCCTTGAGCAGGGCGTCGACCTCTTCCTGGGACAGGAAATCCTGGGACATTGGGTTCCGGTTTCTACTGAATGATGAAGGAGGTGAAAAGCACTTCCTTGATGGGGCCGTCCTTGCCCTTGCCTGCAGGGTCGAGAACGCCGTTCATTTCCTGTTTCATTTCCTCGGCCAGGGTTTCCTTGCCTTCCTTGGAAACCAGGTCGGAGCCTTTCTTGCTCGACAGCAGCAGCATCACCTTGTTGCGCAGCTTGGGCATGTGCAGCTTGATCTGCTCACCGGCCGCAGCATCACCCAGTTCGATGGATACCGCCACCTGGAGATACTGCTCTCCCTGGTCGGGCACCAGATTGACCGTAAAGTTCTCCAGGGCCACATAGACGGGCGGGGATTCCTTGCCGCTCTTCTTCTTGGCCTTGGGGGCATCGGCGGCAACCTCTTCGTCCTCATCATGGTTGGAGGAACCGAGCATGAAGAAGGCCCCGGCGCCCAGGGCGCCGAGCAGGACGACAGCAGCGATGATGATGATGAGCAGCTTGCCCTTTTTCTTTGGCGCCTGTTCACCTTCAGCGGCCGGTTTGGCCTCGGCTTTCGCCATAGTGGACTCCTCTATTTGTCATGCCGCTTTGGCGGTCGTGTTTTTATCGGCAGGACCGTCTGTCTCAGGCAAAGGTGTCCACCAGGCCGTTGCTCTGGCGAATCACGGTGCCTGTAGTTGCAGCCGGTTCATTGCCACCTTCCGCAAGTATACCGCCTGTGCTGCCGCCCCGGGAGGCGCCGGCCTGGTTCTGGGCGGCCTGTTCCTGTTGCTGCTGCTGGAAAGACTGGCTGCTGACGTTGGCCTGTCCCAGCTCCAGACCGGCCGAGCCCATCATTTCGCGGAGACGGGGCAGGGCGGCTTCAATGGCTTCACGCACCTCGGCGTGGGGTGAGGAGAAGACGGCGGTGGCCTGGTCGCCACTGATCTTCAGGCTGACTTCCACCGGTCCCAACTGGGGCGGATTCAGGGTCAGCTGGGCGGACTGCTTGTCCTGGCCGGCAAGCCAGACGATTTTCTGGCTGAATTCCTGGCCAAAGGCCGGGTCCCGCACCGGCGTGTCGACCCGGGCCTGGGTCACGGAGGAAGTCGTATTGGCGCTGCCGTGGGCCTGATGGGCGGCATGCACGGCCGGTGGCGCATCCGGCAGTGTCGGGGCCGATAGATCGGCCTGGGCCTCAACCTGTTTCATGGTTTCTTCGAAAGCGGCAAAACTTGCCGGGTTGTTATCCTGCTGGCCGGTAGCTCCTTGTTGCTTGCCTTGTCCGGCGCTGTTCAACGGGGTGAGAGTGGCATCGCCTTCCGCGCCGATACCTGTGCCAGGGGCCTGGGCTTGCAGGTCAATGCCTTCCAGGGACGTGGCAGTGCCGTCACTAACGATGGGGGCGGTCTGGGGCGGGGTGCTGGTGGCTGTCGGCTGGGCTAGTGAGAGGGCGGCAAACAATGCCGACAGGTCAGTGCCGTCGGTCGCCGTTTCATCATCCTCGGCCAGTTCGGCAGTTCCCTTATCCACGATCAGTTCGCCGTCGATGGGAATTTCCGGGTTGCCGCCCAGTTGGGCCAACAGCAGGGAGGCAAAATCGGCGCTGATGGCGCCACTGCCCTCAAGGCCTGCCGTGGCGTCGGTAGTGGCTGTCCCCGACTGGGTCCCGGCAATGGTAGCCATGACGTTGGGCATGCTGGAAGGCGCTGCAATGGCGGTGCTGGGCATGAATTCTCTCATCCGCTGTTTGTGACTGCTGCCTTCTGAGCAAGTGGCGTGCCAGCAATCATGGTGCTCAGGGTGGGTCGCTCTGGTCCGAACGGGCTTTGCGGGCTGAAAATTCGTCCTGCTGTTTCTGGTCCTGCTTCATTTCCCGTTGCAGTTCGGCGGCCAGATGGCGTTGGGCCAGAGTGTCGATGGCTTTCAGCTTGTGGTGATGGGCCAGCCATTCGGCCTGGCCTGCGGCCGTGTGCTGTTCCGAGGTCAGTACCACGACCCGCTGCTGGGCGATGGCCTCATCGATGCGGCCGATGAATTCCTGGAAGTTGCGCCAGCCCGCCGGTGTCAGGCCCTGGGCCGAGGCCTGGCGGAAACGTTCGGCGTATTCGTCCCGGTACTGGACCAGCATGTTCAGCTTTGCCTTGGTGTCCTGCTCGGCTGCAATACGTCGGCCGAGTTCCTTGCTGGCTTCGTCGGCCCGGTTCTGCATCAGCTCCAGCAGGGGTTGCAGGGTAAAGGGCTTGGTCATTGGTGGTCCCGGTCCATGTGGCCCATTCTAGAACATGGGGGCGGATATCAGCCCATGCCGGGGAAAATCTGACGCATCATGGCCAGCGTCTGCTCAATGTTGGAGCGGTCGGAGAGGTCCTGTTGCAGGAATTTTTCCAGCAGGGGCATCAGCTGGATGGCCTGGTCCACCATGGGGTCCGAGCCGGCGACATAGGCGCCGACGGCGATCAGGTCCCGGGAGCGTTGGTAGCGGGAATAGAGCTGCTTGAAACGCCGTACCAGGTCGAATTGGGCCGGGGTGATCAGGTTCACCATGGCCCGGCTGATGGATTGCTCGATGTCGATGGCCGGATAGTGGCCGGCGTCGGCCAGCTGGCGATTGAGCACGATGTGGCCATCGAGGATGGCTCGGGCCGAGTCGGCGATGGGGTCCTGCTGATCGTCCCCTTCTGCCAGGACGGTGTAGAAGGCGGTGATGGAACCGCCGCCGTCCGGGCCGTTGCCGGCCCGCTCCACCAGCTGGGGCAGGCGGGCGAAGACGGAGGGCGGATAGCCCCGGGTTACCGGGGGCTCGCCAATGGCCAGGGCGATTTCCCGCTGGGCCATGGCATAGCGGGTGAGGGAATCCATGATCAGCAGCACCTGCTTGCCCTGGTCGCGGAAATATTCGGCCACGGAGGTGGCGTAGGCGGCGCCCTGGAGGCGCATCAGGGGGCTGGTGTCGGCGGGGGCGGCAATGACGGCGGAACGGCGCCGGCCTTCTTCCCCGAGGATCTGCTCGATGAACTCCTTCACTTCCCGGCCCCGTTCGCCGATCAGGCCGACGACGATGATCTCCGCCTCGGTATAGCGGGCCATCATGCCCAGCAGTACCGACTTGCCGACGCCGGACCCGGCGAAGAGGCCCATCCGCTGGCCCTGGCCGACGGTGAGCAGGCCGTTGATGGCGCGCACGCCCACATCCAGGGTGCGGCTGATGGGAGCCCGGGACATGGGGTTCACCGGCCGGCTGTGCAGGGGGCGCAGGGCTTCCGCATGGAGGGGGCCGAGACCGTCCAGGGGACGGCCGGCGCCATCGACCACCCTTCCCAGAAGGCCCATGCCGACCGGAACCAGCTTGGCCTTGTCCACTGAACGGCGGCGGAAGGGGGGGGGCTTGCCGACCAGGGGCGGCGGCGAGGGGGTTTCCAGGGCCACCACGGCGGCACCCGGGGACAGCCCATAGACGTCGTCCGACGGCATGAGGAAGAGCTTCTCGCCGTTGAAACCGACCACCTCCGCCTCCACCGGCGAACCGCCCGGCGGCAGGACGCGGCAGGAACTGCCCAGGGGCAGCTTGAGGCCGGCCGCCTCCATCACCAGTCCGTTGATGCGGGTCAGATGACCCGCGGGCATCAGGGGATGGGTATTGCCGGCCGCTTCGGTGCAGTTCGCCAGGAACTGTTGCCACACGGCCAGGGAGGAGGGGGGCGGAGTGCTCAAGGGGGTGCTCCGGGCTTAACCCTGGAACCAGTCCTGCTCGGTGCCGATGGCTTCCAGGACCCGTTTCCAGCGGGTGGCCAGGGTGGCGTCAATGTCACTGGCGCCGGCCTGGACCCGGCAGCCGCCGGCTTCCATGTCCGGGTCTTCCAGCAGTCGCCAGCCGCCGTGGCTAATCTGTTCCCCCAGGTGCTCGCGCAACAGGGCGGCATCCGTCGGATGCAGGGTCAGGGTCGGATGGGCATGGCTGACCGGCAGGGCGGCCAGGGCTTCCCTGACCACCGGCAGCAGCAGCTCCGGTTTGACCTTGAGGGCGCTGCGGGTGACCTGGCGTGCGATTTCCAGGCCCAGTCCCAGCAACTGGTCGGCGATGTCCTGGTCCAGCACCTGCAGCGACTGGGCCAGGCTATGAATGAGGTTGTCCAGGCGCTCGGCCTCCGCCTTGGCGCGGGCGGCGCCTTCCTCGTAGCCGGCGTTGTAGCCGGCCTCGTGGGCCTCGGTGTGGATGCGCTCGATCTCTTCCGCCGTGGGGAAGGGAATGGTCTCTTCCGGCTCTGCTGCCGGGGGTGGCGGCTCTTCGGCCGGGGGCGGCGGTTCCGGCTCCGGTTCGGGGGCCGGTGGCGTCTCCGGCTCGTCGAAGGCGGCCAGCTCCCAGCGCTCGTAGGCGGTCAGCTTTTCTTTCGGGATGTAGCCGGCAGTCATGGCAGTTCGGGGGTCCCTCTACGGCTAGATCATCTCTTCGCCGCCCTTGCCGCCGAGGACTATCTGGCCCTCGTCGGCCAGGCGACGAACGATCTTGAGGATTTCCTTCTGCTCGGTTTCGACTTCGGAAATGCGCACGGGGCCCTTGGCCTCCAGGTCTTCCCGCAGCATTTCGGCAGCCCGCTGGGACATGTTCTTGAAAATCTTCTCGCGCAGGTTCTCGGAAGCACCCTTCATGGCCAGGATGAGGGAGTCGGACTGGATTTCGCGCAGCAGCAGCTGGATGCTGCGGTCGTCCAGGTCCAGCAGGTTCTCGAAGACGAACATTTCGTCGAGGATCTTCTGGGCCAGGTCCGGGTCGTATTCCCGCACCGAGTCGATTACCGAAGTTTCGTTGGCCGAGCCCATGAAATTGAGGATTTCGGCCACGGTGCGGACACCGCCCATGGCGGACTTCTTGATGTTGGCGGAGCCGGAGAGCAGACGCAGCATGACGTCGTTGAGCTCTTTCAGGGCCGCCGGCTGCACCCCCTCCAGGGTGGCGACGCGCAGGATGACGCGTTGCGCAGCCGTTCCGGGAACAGGCTGAGGATTTCGCTGGAGTGGTCGTGCTCCAGGTGCACCAGGATGGTGGCGATGATCTGGGGGTGCTCGTTGCGGATCAGGTCGGCCACCGTGCTGGCATCCATCCACTTCAGGCCTTCGATGCCCGAGGTCTCGCCGCCCTGGAGGATGCGGGAGATGAGGTTGGAGGCCTTGTCGTCGCCCAGGGCCTTGGTCAGCACATTGCGGATGTAGGCATCCGTATCCACGTGCACCGCGGCATGTTCGTGGTGGATGGTGTGGAATTCTTCCAGCACCGATTCCACCCGGGCCCGGGGCACGGTACGCAGGGTGGCCATGGCGTGGCCGAGCTTCTGCACTTCCCGGGGGCCGAGCTGCTGCAGCACCGCGGCGGCGTTTTCCTCGCCCAGGGCGATCAGGAGTATGGCGGCCTTTTCCAGGCCATCTTCGCTAGCCGGCATTTACGCCCATCCAATCCTTGATGATGTTGGCCACAGCCTTGGGATCGGCGTGGGCGATTTCCCGCGCCTTCTGCATCTTGCCTTCGTAGGTGGCCAGGATGAGATCGCCGCCCATGGCGGTGAGATCCACCTCGACGTCCTCCTCGCCTTCTTCCCCTTCCTCCTCCTCGACCTCCGGCGACGGGGGCGGGAACATGGTGCGCAGAATGGGGCGCACCACAGCCAGCAGGATATAGGCAACGATGGCGCCGATGAGCAGATATTTCAAGAGGTCCTTGCCCATTTCCGGCGTTGCCAGCTGCTTCCACAGGGGCGGCTCGTTGTCTTCCTTCTCCACGGCGGTGAAGGCGGCATTGGCCACGGAGAGGGTGTCGCCGCGCTCCTTGGCGTAGCCCATGGCTTCCCGGGCCAGATCGTTGATCTGCTTCAGTTCTGCTTCGGTCAGGGGGCGGGTGGTGGGTTTGCCGTCCTTGGTGGTGTCCTTCTTGTTGTTCACCACCACCGCCACCGACAGCCGCTTGATCACCCCCACCGACTGCTTGACGTACTTGATGGTCTTGTCCACCTCGTAGTTGATGGTGGAGTCCTTGCGGGTGTTGATGGGCTGGCCTGCCGAATAGATGGGGGCCTGCACGCCGGCGGCGTTGATCTGTCCCGGCGGGGGCGGCTGGCCGTTGGTGGCGCCGGTCTGGGCCGTCGCCTGGCCGGCCACGGGCGGCGAGGTGATGGGGGCGGTAGCCGGCACCGGCGGCTGGTTGGTCAGGGCGCCAGGCACGCCCTGGGCCGGCGGATTGACGTTGGCCGTTTCGGAGGTCTGCTGGCTGCGGATGCTGATGTCCGGCGGGGTGGTGTTGGGGCGGTAGCTCTCGGCCGTCTGTTCGGTCTGGGAAAAGTCGATGTCCGCTGCCACCTGGACCCGGGCGTTGCCCGGTCCGACCACCGGTGCCAGGATGTCGTCGATACGCTTGATGACGCTGGCCTCGACTTCCTGGACGTACTTGATCTGGGTGGGGTCCAGGCCGGCCTCGATCAGCTTGCTCTTCAGCTGGGAAATCAGGTTGCCGTTCTGGTCGATCACCGTCACGTTGGACATGGGCAGCTGGGGCACGCTGGAGGACACCAGATGCACGATGCCCGCCACCTGGGCGGGCTCCAGGGTGCGGCCGGGGTGGAGGTGCACCATGACCGAGGCGGTGGGTTTCTGTTCTTCCCGGACGAATACGGAAGGCTTGGGGATGGCCAGGTGCACCCGGGCGGACTCGACGGCGGCCACGGACTGGATGGTGCGGCCCAGTTCCCCTTCCAGGGCGCGCTGGAAATTGACCTGTTCGGCGAACTGGCTGATGCCGAACTTCTGGTTTTCCATCAGCTCGAAGCCGACGGCACCGCCTTTGGGCAGCCCCTGAGAGGCCAGGCGCAGACGGACTTCATGGACTTTTTCACCGGGCACCAGGATGGCGCCGCCGCCCTCGGTGAACTTGTAGGGAACGTTGAGCTGTTCGAGGGCGGTGATGATGGTGCCGCCATCCTTTTCCGACAGGTTGCTGAACAGCACCTTGTAGTCGGGCTGGCGGCTCCACAGGATGGTGCCCATGATGAGGGCGGCGATGGCGGCGACCGCCACCATGAGGGCGATCTTTTGCTGGTTGGTCAGCCGGCCCAGGGCTTCGCGAAGCTTTTCGCTGATCTTGTTGCCTGGCTGGGAGGCCGTGGTATCTACAGTGTCCTGGGTTGCCGCCATCGATAGTATGTGTTTGCAGAGACTGAGGAGGGGCGCTGGGCCGGGAAGTCAGATACTAATCAAGCAAAAAGCGAAAATTTCTAAGAAATATTCTATATTGTATCCGCTTATTGCAATCAACTCTCGCCTTCTTTCCCATGTCCCCATCGTTGCCGGAACCCGTGCAGGAGCGCCCGGACGCCAAGGCCCAGGAACTCCAAAAAGCCTTCGACGTTTTCAATCAGGTTTCCCAGGAACTGACCCAGGCCTACGATGCCCTGCAGGGCCGGGTGGCCTCCCTGACGGCCGAACTGGCGGTGGCCAACGGCGAGTTGCGGCGTCAGTACAAGGAAAAGGAGGCTTTGTCCGAGCGTCTGTCCTTGTTGCTCAATGCTCTGCCGGCAGGGGTGGTGGTGCTGGATAGCGCTTTTCTGGTGACCGAGGCCAATCCGGCAGCCAAGGCCATGTTCGGCCAGGATCTGGTGGGTGAGGGCTGGTCCCGGGTCTCCGGCCAGGCCTTGGTACCCACCGGGGCGCCGGATGAATGGCAGGTCGGCAGTCGGCGGGTGAGCATTGCCAAAAGCCCTCTGGATTCCGCCGGCGGCCAGATTCTCCTGGTGCACGACATCACTCATGCCCATGAAATGAAGGCCAACCTGGAGCGCAATCAGCGCCTAGCGGCCATGGGCGAGATGGCCGCCTCCCTGGCCCATCAGCTGCGCACGCCCCTGGCCACGGCCCTGTTGTACAGCAGCAATCTGGGCAAGCCGGAACTGGCGCCCGAGGCCCGGACCCGCTTTGCCGACAAGGCGACGGAGCAGTTGAAGCGCCTGGAGCGCCTGATCCAGGACGTGCTGCTCTTTGCCCGGGGTGAAAGCATCGGCCGGGAAGCCATTCCGGTGGCGGCGCTGGTGACCGAGGCAGTGCAGGCCGTGGAGCCGTTGATGAAGCGCCATGGCGTGGATTTCCGGGTGGAGGCCGAGGTCGGCGACTTTATAATGATGGGAGCGCGCAAGGCCATTGCCGGCGCCCTGACCAACCTGCTGGAAAATGCCCTGCAGGTGGTGGAAGGGCGGACCGAGCGCCCGCCCCGGGTGCTGCTGCAGGCCCGGGTAAGCGAAGGGCGCTGTTACATCGCCGTCAGCGATACCGGGCCTGGCATTGCCCCCGAAGCCCAGGCGCGGATTTTCGAGCCATTTTTCACAACCCGGGGCCAGGGAACCGGACTTGGCCTGGCAATTGCTCTCGGTGTTGCCCGGGCCCATGGCGGAACCATCAGTGTCCGCTCCCAGCCCGGAGAAGGTTCGGAATTTACCCTGGAGTTGCCGGCGGGGCCGGCAAGCCAATTTGTCGTGGAAAGCTAGAAAGCAGATGGCGAACAACCTGCCCATCCTGGTCGTCGAGGACGATCCCAACCTGCGGGAAGCAGTGGTGGATACCCTGGAACTGGCCGGTGAGGCTGTCCTCTCGGCAGCCTCCGGCCCGGAAGCGCTGAAGGTCCTGGCTGAGCGGCCGGTGGCCATTGTCGTCAGCGACGTGCGCATGGAGCCCATGGACGGCATCACCCTGTTGAAGGAAATCCGTGGCCAGTATCCGCACCTGCCGGTGGTGCTGATGACGGCCTTTGCCGATGTGGACCGTGCGGTTGAGGCCATGCGGGCGGGGGCCTGCGACTTCCTCCTCAAGCCTTTCGAGCCCAAGGCCCTGCTCGAGCATGTGGCCCGTTACCGCCTGCCGGCCATGGGAGAGGATTCCGACGTGGTGGCGGTGGATGCCGCTTCCCGCAACCTATTTTCCCTGGCTGCCCGGGTGGCCCAGACCGACGCCACCGTCCTGCTCACCGGGGAGTCCGGGGTGGGCAAGGAGGTGGTGGCCCGCTACATCCACAACCATTCCGCCCGGCGCAAAGGCCCCTTTGTCGCCATCAACTGCGCAGCCATTCCCGAAAGCCTGCTGGAAGCGACCCTCTTCGGTTATGAAAAAGGCGCCTTCACCGGTGCCAATCAGGCCCAGGCCGGCAAGTTCGAGCAGGCCCAGAACGGCACCCTGCTGCTGGATGAAGTGACGGAAATGCCCCTGGCGCTGCAGGCCAAGTTGCTGCGGGTGCTGCAGGAGCGGGAAGTGGAGCGGGTCGGCGGCAAGCAGCCGGTGCGCCTGGACATCCGGGTGGTGGCCACCTCCAACCGGGATATGGCCGAGGCGGTGGCCAAGGGCATCTTCCGCGAGGATTTGTATTACCGGCTCAATGTCTTTCCCTTGCTGATTCCCGCCTTGCGGCAAAGGCCGGACGATGTGGTGCCCCTGGCCCGGCATTTTCTTGCCGATCAGGGCGGCAAATCTGGCCGCCCCGGCCTCTTGCTGACGCCGGCGGCCGAACAGGCCCTGCGCGTCCATTCCTGGCCGGGTAATGTGCGGGAACTGGTCAATGTGATGCAGCGGGCCCTGATCCTGGCGCCCGGGGACCAGGTGGATGCGGCACATCTGCATCTGGTGGCCCGTCCCGGTGCTCCGGCCGCGGCCGCGCCTGCCTATGTGCCGCCGCCTCCGGTCATGATGGAGGTGCCCCAGTTGGCGCCGCCCGTGCCCCAGGCCATTTCGCTCGAGGAAGACGGAACCCTTCAGTCCGGCGGGAAAAAAGCCGATAGTATTAAGGACTGGGAGCGGGAACTCATTCTCGAGACATTGGCCTCGGTGGGCGGCTCCCGCAAACTGGCGGTTGAAAAACTGGGAATTTCCGAGCGGACTTTGCGTCATAAGCTCAGGCAGTACCGTTTGGCCGGTTATTTGAACGAATAGCTTTCAGGTTGGCCTGTCTTTTGCTATAACGCTGGTGACTGTTGGAGAAGCACATGGACACCAAAGGTATTGATAATTTGTTGAGTCAGCTGCGGAGCACCGCAGGGACCGCTGCCGCCAAGTCGGTGGATAACGCTGCCGCGTCGGCTGGTGGGGCCGATTTCGCCCAGGTGCTGAAGAATTCCATCGATCAGGTCAACTCGGCCCAGCAACAGGCCCAGTCCATGGCTCAGGATTTCTCCGCTGGGGATTCCAATACCAACCTGCATGAAGTGATGATCGCCCTGCAGAAGGCCAACGTTTCCTTCCAGGAGATGGTCCAGGTGCGCAACAAGCTGGTTTCTGCCTACCAGGATGTGATGAATATCCAGGTGTGATGGGGATTGCTCCGATCCAGATTTTTCCGCATTCCAGAAAACGCACTCCACGGAGTGCGTTTTTTTTGAGTTTTTTTCGTGGGAACTGCGCAAAAGGGCCGGATGGGCTTGATAATTGGGCGCCCGTGCCGTTATTAGCCAGATTCAGCCTTACTTTGAACGAAATCGCCGCTCATTCATGAACGCCCCCAATACCCTGCTGATCCAGGCCATTGAATTGCAAAACCAGGGTCGGCTCGACGAAGCCCTGGCCCTTTTCAACATCTGCCTGCAAAACAATCCGAACGATGCGGCGGCCCTGTATTCGGTGGGAGTCATCCTGCTCAAGCAGGGCAAGGCAGCCCAGGCCATCCCCCTGCTGGAGCACGGGGTGGCGGTGGCGCCCCAGTTCGCTCCCCTGTGGTTCGTGCTGGGGGCCGTGCGGCAGGCCCTGGGGCAGAAGGAAGAGGCTTTGCAGGCCTACGACAAGGCCCTGGAAGTGCGCCCGGACTATACCGAGGTGCTGATCAACAGCGGCGCCCTCCTGCGGGAATTGATGCGGCACCAGGAAGCCCTGGAGCGTTTCAACCGGGTGTTGACCTACGATCCCAACCATCAGCTGGCCCTGGGCAACTGCGGCATCCTGCTCACCGAATTCAAGCGCAGTACCGAGGCCGTGGGCATGTTCCAGCGTTTGCTGGCGATCAATCCCAACTACGATTATGGCTACGGCCTGCTCAGCTATGAGCGCCTCCATGCCTGCGACTGGACCGACTTCGCTGCCCTGCAGGAAGCCATTGTCGCCGGCGTGCGGGCCGGGCGGCGGGCTTGCAAGTCCCTGGCCTTCATGGCCCTGTCCGATTCGGCGGAAGACCATCAGCGCTGCGCCCGGACCTTTTCCCAGCACCACTATCCCAAGGCCGAGCCCCTGTGGCGCGGGGAACGGTACCGGCATGAGCGTATCCGGGTCGCCTATGTTTCCCCTGATCTGCGGGAACACCCGGTGGGCCATCTGATTGCCGGGGTTCTGGAGCGCCACGACAAGTCCCGCTTCGAGACGGTTGCCATTTCCCTGGGCATCAATGACCAGAGCCGCCTGCGCGGGCGCATGGAAAAGGCCTTCGATCATTTCATCGATGCCAAGCAGATGGGTACCCGCAAAATCGCCGAACTGATGCGGGAGATGGAGATCGACATTGCGGTGGACCTGGCCGGTTTCACCGCCGATTCCCGTACCGACGTCTTCGCCTACCGGCCGGCGCCGGTGCAGGTCAATTACCTGGGTTACCCCGGCACCCTGGGCCTGGATTACATGGACTACATCCTGGCCGACCGTTTCGTCATTCCCCCGGAACACCAGCGCTTCTACGACGAGAAGGTCGTCTATCTGCCGGATGCCTACCTGCCGACCGACTCGGGGGTGAAGATTTCCGAGCGCACGCCCAGTCGCAGCGAATGCGGGCTGCCCGAGCAGGGCGTGGTGTTCTGTTCTTTCAGCCACGACTACAAGGTGTCGCCGCCCGTCTTCGACATCTGGATGAACCTGCTGCGCCAGGTGCCCGGTAGTGTGCTGTGGCTGGTGTCGCGCAATGAAGTGTCCCAGGGCAATCTGCGCAAGGAGGCCCAGGCCCGTGGCGTGGATCCGTCCCGCCTGGTCTTTGCCGGCCGCGTTCCCCTGGTTGAGGACCATCTGGCCCGCTACCGCCAGGCCGACATTTTCCTCGACACCCATCCCTACAATGCCCACACCACGGCAGCCGATGCCCTGATGGCCGGCCTGCCTGTCGTCACCTACATGGGCAATGCCTTCCCGGCCCGGGTTGCCGGCAGCCTGGTGCATGCCGTGGGTCTGCCGGAACTGGCCACCAAATCCCTGGCGGAATACGAAGCCCTGGCCCTGGCTCTGGCGACGGACCCGGCGCGACTGGCGGCGCTGAAAGCCCGCCTGCAGGCCAATCTGGCGACCCAGCCCCTGTTCGATACCGATGCTTTCTGCCGTAATCTGGAGGCTGCCTACATTGCTATGTGGCGGCGCAGTCAACTCGGGGGGGCGGAAGATGCCCTGTGCGGTACCTGAGTAGGTCGCTAAAAAAACTTAACTGGGGGAGTTGCCAATTGCAGGACAAGACTGTGAGCACTTTGCTTGGAGAGTTTTCCGAGCTGCATGTAGCACCGCTGGAGGCTCGTCTGGCGCGCCGTGAGCGGACGCTGGGGGACATTGCCCGGTTGGTCGCGTCGGCGGGCGCCGGCGATGGCCTGGCAGGGCGGCTGTCGGACCTCCTGCGGCGTGAAGGCTTGCTGGAAGGCACTGGGCTGGCACCGTCGGCGGTGGAGCGGCTTTATTCTTCCCATGTCGATTTCGACGTGGTCAATACCCAGAACGACACCGAGTTCGAGCTTTTCCAGAAAATGGATATTGTCGGCTGGTGGCGTGCCCGCCGGTTTTTCGAGCCGGTTTTCAAGTGCCTGTCCCATACCAAGGAAAATAGCTGGATTACGGTGGGTGACCCGTTCGGCGCCGATGCCTTCCACATGACCCGGGAAGGTTTCAAGTCGGTCCTGCCCACCAGCATTGGCGAGCACCTGTTGCGCCAGTCCAAGCAGCGTGGCCTGATCCGGGATTACCGGGTCGAAAATGCCGAAGCCCTGAGTTTCAAGGATGACTCGGTGGATTACGTGCTGTGCAAGGAGGCCTTCCACCATTTTCCCCGTCCCATGGTGGCGCTCTACGAGATGCTGCGCGTGGCGCGCAAGGCGGTGGTGCTGATCGAACCCCAGGACCCCCTGATCGACCATCCGGCTTATGTCGGGGATTGGCCGGCGGGGTACGAAGCCTCCGGCAATTACGTCTATACCCTGTCCCGCCGCGAATTGCACAAGGTTGCCCTGGGGCTGGACTTGCCCGCAGTGGCCACCCGGGGGCTGTATGACCTGTGGTACGAAGGCGCCAGCGAGATTGTGGCGCGGGAAGACAATCCCGAGTTCGTTGATTACCGCCAGAAGGTCGAGGCTGCCGAGACGCTGTGCGCCCGGCACCAGCAGAAATACAACTATCTGCTGGCCATCGTCTATAAGGAACGGCCGGATATCGATGTGCGGCAGTTTTCCGGGCTCTGGTCCATCACGTCCTTCCCCGGCAACCCCTATATTTCCAAGAAATGACCAATGGCCGCTGCGGATCGCCGCAACGGCTGGGAGCATGCAATGAGCAAGACGCTGGATCTGGGCTGCGGCCCCCAACCCAAAAACCCGTTTAATGCGGACGAACTGTACGGCATCGATGTGCTGGAAAACCTCGAAGCCAATATCCGTTGTGCCGATCTGGTGGTGGAGCCCATTCCCTTCGAGGACAATTTCTTTGACTACGTGACGGCCCACGATTTCATTGAGCATGTGCCGCGCCTGGTCTATGCGCCGGACCGGCGCAATTCCTTTATCGAACTGATGAACGAGGTCTACCGGGTATTGAAGGTGGGCGGCATGTTCCTTTCCCTCACCCCGGCCTATCCCAATGGGGTGGCATTTCGGGACCCGACCCACGTCAATATCATTACCGAGGAGACCTTCCCTCTGTATTTCGACAATGTGAATCGCTGGGCCGCCACCTACGGCTTCAAGGGCGCTTTCAGCATGCGCATTCAGGAGTGGCGGGGCCCTCATCTTCTGACGGTGATGCAGAAAGTCCCCCTGGAAAGCTGATACTCCCGTCGCCCGACTGGCGGGGCGTTGGATAGAATCGGGCTTGCCGCAACTGAGCGACGGAACGTTTGAAATGACTGCTACTGCAAAATTGCCGACCGAAAAGACCATCGAAGGGGCCATGTCCCTGTTCGAGGCCCAGGCTGTCCTGTTTGCGCCCCGCCCGAACCGCCTGGCGTTGCAGGGACTCGAACTTCCTGCGCCTTCCCGCCAGTCGGCAAGCGTCAATGTGTGGCGCAACCATGCCTTCGAGCCTCTGGTGCCCCTAACGACTCCCTATTTCGCCTTCTGCGGCTGGCAGGCCGACTTCCGTCTGGGCGGCTATGACGACTCCCTGATGTTTGCGGACCGGCAGGAGGCAGATGCGGAACTGTTGTGGCTGGATAGCGACCGTTTTCTCGCCCGCATGGCTTTCGATGAATGGTTGCCCTGGCTGGAAGGGCGTCTGCACGCCTTGCGCAGCATGTCCAAGGCCCCCGTCATCATTGCCACCTGGCTCGATGAGGCGCCGCAGCGGGCCCGGTTGCAGTCGCTGGTGGATGCTTTGCCGGCCGTTTACTTCGCCGATCTCGGCAGCGTCTGCAGCGAAGCCGGCGTGCCCCTGAAGGATTCGCGCTCTGCGGCGCTGGCCGGGACTCCCGTGGCCAATGCCGCCCAGGTCCAGTTGGCCCGGGAGCTGGCCTGCCACTGGTTGCCTGGGGCCCTGCTGCCGCCGGTAAAAGCGGTGGCATTGGACTTGGACCATACCCTGCATGCCGGCGTACTCGGTGAAGAGGGCATTCAGGGCGTGCAGTTGTCGCCCGGTCACGAGGCCCTGCAAAACTACGTCAAAGGCCTGCAGCAGCGGGGCGTCTTCGTCGCCCTGGTCTCGCGCAACGAGCGCGCCGACGTGGAGGCCCTGTTTGCCCAGCGCCAGGATTATCCCCTGCGCTGGGAAGACTTTTCGGCCACCGAGGTCTCCTGGGGCGACAAGGCCGCTGCGGTGGAGCGCATTGCCAAGGCCTTGCGCATTGCTGCCGATGCCGTGCTGTTCGTCGATGACAATCCGGGGGAACTGGCCAGCGTGACCATGCAACTGCCATCGGTCCATGCCGTCTATGCCCACCCGGACGCTACCCTGACCTGCCGCGCGATCCACTATTACCCGGGGCTATGGCGCTGGAAGGTGGAAAGTGACGATGCCAAGCGCATCCAGGATCTCAAGGCCAATGCGGAGCGGGATGCCCTGGCCGAACATGCAACCGATCCGGCCGAATATTTCCGCAGCCTGCAGGTGAGCCTGGTGTATCGCATCGACCCGGTGGCTCAACTGACCCGGCTGGCGGACCTTTGCAACAAGACCAACCAGTTCAATCTGGCCATGCGCCGTTTCAACCAGGCCGAGGTGGCCGAGCGGCTGGAGCGTCGGGATGCCTGCATTGCCAGCGTGCAACTGAGCGATCGTTTGTCGGATAGCGGCGTGATCGCGGTGATCGTGGCAGAGCGCCAGGGCGAACGCCTGTTGGTGGAAGAGTTGTGCGTCAGCTGCCGGGCCATGGGGCGCCAGCTGGAAGACACCATCATCCTGGAAGCCCTGCGCCGGATGCCGATCTTTGCCGGTTGCCAGGAGCTGGCATTCCGGGTTGCCCACGGTCCGCGCAATCAGCCGGCACTGGACTGGCTGGCCCGCCTGTTGGGCTGCGATGTCCATCCAGAGGCTGGACTGCATAATGTGCCAGCCCAGTTGGTGCGGGATTTCACCCCGGCTGCCGGCGTAACCCTGAACCAGGAGTAATAAGTCGATTATGGATCGTCAGAGAATTGAAGCCTTGGTGCTGGCCGTTCTTGCCACTGTTCTCAAATGCGAAGTGAATCCAGACAGCTCGCGCAAGAACACGCCCCAGTGGGACTCCTTGAAGCACATCGAGGTCATTTTTGCCATCGAGGATGAATTGGGCCTGCAATTCTCGGAGGAAGCGCTGGCCGAGCTGAATAGCGTCAGCCAGATTGTGGATGGAGCTCTGGCCCTCCATGCGGCATGACCTGACTGTGGCGGGGCCTGCTTTCCGTCTGCGGCCCATCGGCGACGGGGATGCCGCTTTGGTATTGGAATTGCGCAACAATCCGCAGCTCAACCGCTTCCTGCATGCCACTTCCTCCAGTCTGGCGGCTCAGTTGGCATGGCTGGCCCAGTACTATGAGCGCCCGGGTGACTACTATTTTGTGGTGGAGCGGCAGCAAGATGGTCTGCCCGAAGGGGTGATCTCGCTCTATGACATCGATGCCGCCGGTCATGCCGGGGAATGGGGACGCTGGATTCTCAGGCCCGGCTCCCTGGCCGCGGTGGAAAGTGCCTGGCTGATCTACCGTTGTGCCTTCGAGCAGCTGGGGCTGGACGAAGTGTATTGCAGGACCGTGGCCGATAACGAGTCCGTGGTGTCTTTCCATGACTCCTGCGGCATCGCCCAGCGTACCCGTCTGCCGGGGCATTTCGATCTGGATGGACGGCGTGTGGATGCGGTGGAGCACCGGGTGAACCGTGCCGCGTGGCATGATCTGGCGCCCCGCTTGGAAAAGCTGGCCCAATTGACCGCGCGGAGGCTGTATCGTGCTTGAGTTGCCCCAGGCCCTGGCGGAGCTGCCCGAAGGGTACGAGTTCCACCATGTGGGCTATGCCACAGCTTCCCTGGAGAAAGAGCGCCCATTCTTTGCCTTTCTTGGTTATCGTCAGCAAGGTGAGGATTTTGCCGATCCGGTGCAGGGCGTGGCGGGCTGCTTTCTCGTCGGTCCGGGGCCCCGTATCGAACTGTTGGAGAACCTGCCCGGGGCCGAGACTTTGACCCCCTGGCTTAATGCCGGTATCAAGATGTACCACTTCGCCTATCTGGTGGCGGATATCGAAGGCGCCCTGGAGTGGGCCCGCAGCCAGCGGGCCCGGGTAACCGTGGCTCCGGTGGCGGCAGTTGCGTTTGGCGGGCGGCGCATCAGTTTTGTCATGTTCCGTAACGGCCTGATGCTTGAATTCATTGAAAGATAAGGGCGGCCCACCGCCCCGGGGGAAGTGCGTGAGTACAGAAGAAAAAAGCAAACTGCAGCAGATATCCCAGGCATCCCTGTATTCCGCAGGGGTCATGCCGGCGGCCATCAGCTATTGTTTCCGCATCCTGCAGCGCCATCTCCAGGGGGACAGCCTGCTGGAAATGGGGCCGGCAGAAGGCGTGATGACTGAACTACTGGCCACCACCGGCAAGGCCATGACCATCGTCGAGGGCTCGGCCCTGTTTTGCGACAGCCTGCGCCAGCGCTTTCCTGCGGCCACCGTGGTGCATGCGCTGTTCGAGGAATTCCAGCCGACCCAGCGGTTCGATACCATCATCCTTGGCCATGTGCTGGAGCATGTGCAGGACCCGGTGGATATCCTGGCCCGGACGCGGCAGTGGCTGAAGCCCGGTGGCCGGATCTTTGCCGCCGTGCCCAATGCCCGTTCCGTGCACCGGCAGGCCGCCACCATCATGGGCCTGCTGCCCCAGGAGGATGCCCTCAACGAGATGGACCGGCACCACGGCCATCGCCGGGTCTTTAATCCGGAGTCCTTTCGGGCGGCATTCAGCCAGGCCGGATTGCGGGTGGACGTTTTCGGCGGCTACTGGCTCAAGCCGGTTTCCAACGGGCAGATCGAAAGCCACTGGACTCCCGCCATGATCGAGGCCTTTATGCAGATGGGCGAACGCTATCCCGATATTGCCGGCGAGATTTACGTCGTCGCCTCCCTTCCTCCGGTCTAGGAGATCGCCATGCCGTTGGCCGACTGTCGCATCCTGGATTTGCCAAAGATTCACGATCCCCGGGGTAACCTGACCTTTATCGAAGGGGGGAATCACGTGCCCTTCGACATCCAGCGCGTCTACTATCTTTACGATGTGCCTGGCGGCGCCGACCGGGGCGCCCATGCCCACCGCAACCTGCACCAGTTCATCGTGGCCATGTCCGGCAGTTTCGACGTGGTGCTGGATGACGGGCAGGAGCAGCGCCGCTTCCATCTCAACCCCTCCTATTTTGGCCTTTATGTCTGCCCCATGATGTGGCGGTATCTGGATAACTTTTCCTCCGGTGCCGTGTGCATGGTGCTGGCTTCCTCGAAATATGACGAAGCCGATTACATCCGGGATTACGATCAGTTCATGTCCGCGGTTCGGGAGCGTCAGGCGTGATTCCCTTTCTTGATCTCAAGGAACTCAACCGTTCCCTGGCCCCGGAACTCCATACAGCCCTGACACGGGTGCTGGATTCCGGCTGGCTTGTCCTGGGCCAGGAGGTGGAGGCGTTCGAAGCCGAATTTGCAGCCTATTGCCAGACCGACTACTGCATAGGCGTGGCCAATGGCCTGGAGGCCCTGCACCTGATTCTCCGGGCCTACGACATTGGCGCCGGGGACGAGGTGATCGTTCCCGCCAATACCTTCATCGCCACCTGGCTGGCCGTTACCTATGCCGGAGCCCGTCTGGTCCCGGTCGAGCCTTTGCTCAATACCGGCAACATGGATCCGCAGGCCGTTGCGGCGGCCATCACGCCACGTACCAAGGCCATCATGCCGGTTCATCTTTATGGCCAGACTGCCGAGATGGCGCCTCTGATGGACCTGGCGGAGCGTCATGGCTTGAAGGTGATCGAGGACGCCGCCCAAGCCCATGGCGCAACCTGCCACGGGCGACGGGCCGGCAGCCTGGGGCATGCCGCCGGTTTCAGCTTTTACCCGGGCAAGAACCTTGGTGCCCTGGGCGATGGCGGCGCAATCACGACTTCCGATCCGCAACTGGCAGAGCGACTGCGGTTGCTCCGCAATTACGGTTCCCGCAGCAAGTACCGGAATGAAGAGGCCGGTTTCAATTGCCGTCTGGACGAGATTCAGGCGGCCTTCCTGCGGGCCAAGCTGCCCTTGCTGGATGGCTGGAACCAGCGTCGCCGCCAGATCGCGGCACGCTACGATGCCGAACTGGGGGCGGCCGGGCTGCAATTGATGCAGGAGGCCCCGGGCCATGTGTCAGCCCGGCACCTGTACGTGGTGCGCAGTCCCCAGCGGGATGCGCTGCAGGTGGCGCTGCATGAAGCCGGTGTGCAGACGGCGATTCACTATCCGGTACCTCCCCATCTGCAACCGGCTTATGCCGGGTTGGGGTACAGGGAAGGCGCTTTCCCCATCACGGAGATTCTGCACCGTGAAGTCCTCAGTCTGCCCATGGGGCCGACCCTTGATGATTCCCAGGTAACGGCGGTGATTGATGCTGTAAAGGCAGTATCCGCCCGTATGCAGCCGGCGCCAGCCGGCCCTCTTGCCTGACTATTGCATTTCGATTGCTGCCAATGACCACCGCCAAGAATCCCGTCGAGTTGATCAATGCCCTGGCTGACCTGAACAAGGGCATCCACGAAATTCTGCAGGATGCCTATTTCGATTCCCTGGCCATGCTCAAGCGCAGCCAGATCGAGAAGAAGGCCGCCAGCGGACTCTTTGGCAAGGTGGGCAAGGTTTATCTCGGCGAGCATCTGAAGAAGTGCCAGCCTCTGGCGGCGGGCCGGGAGTTCATCCCTCTGCCACCGGATTTCCTCACCGACCCCGATCTGCATTTTCCACCCGGCAGCCTGCTGTTCCTGACCAACAACGATGTGGGCAGGAATCTGCCGGTCTACATGGAGTTCTACAATCGGAACCCAGAGGTTCTGTTTGTCATCTGGGACTGGGATTCCCAGCACTGGATCCAGATGAGCGCCATGTTGGCGATGAACTGCGATTTCTATATCTCGGGGACTTCCGAAAACGCCTTCCTGCTGTCCCACTTCAATCCCTGCGTCATTGGCCCTGTTTTTATCGGCGTGCATCAATGGACCCGGAAGTTCGTGGCCGACCATTTCAGTGTGCTGCTGGAAGCCCGCAGCAACGAACCGTTAGGGCCTCATGCCTTCTACGGCAATTATCAGCGTCGCAACCGGGCTCTGGCCACCGTGACCAAGACCTTCCCCACGGTCGGGTTTGCCAGCAACGACTACAAGCACAAGTCGGATCTGGACAACTTTCGCGAGTGGGCGGCCCACAAGACCCACTGGATCGCTCCGGTTCTGGGCGGCGTGCCGATTCGGGTCTACAACGCCCTGATGGTGGGTGGGATTCCCATCGTGCCCTCCTTCTATCGCAATCTGCCTGAAGTGGCCTTGCTCGGCGATATTCCCCTCTATTACGAAGTGGCCGATCTGATCGATCCCCGGGCCATCAATGACCAGGCCGTCGCCCGTTTCGATGCAGCCGGGCAAAGCGGCCTGATTCAACGCGTTGCGGAGGCTCTGGATAAGCACCATATCGACAATCGTTGCGAGCAGGTCTTTCTTGCCGTGGAGCAGTTCATCGCGGCCATTGCCAGCGGTGATCGCAGCTACCAGGGCGGCTATCTGGGCCTGGACCAGTGATGATTCCCGGAGCGGCGGCCATGCGTAAAACCATCATCCTGGTTCCCATCTACAAGGACCGCCTCGACCCCCTGGAACAGTACTCTCTGGATCATTCCCTGACCGTGCTCGGCGGCCGGCACCCATTGCTCTTTATCGGTCCTGAAGGCCTGGATTTTTCGGCATACCAGGCTCGTTACCCTGGAATGCAGTACTTGGCCTTTCCCGCCGAGAACTTCGCCTCCATTCCCGGTTACAACCGCTTGCTGCTGAGTCCCGGGTTCTACACCCGTTTCCTCAGCTATGAGTATCTGCTCATCCTGCAGACCGACGCCATCTTACTGCAGGACGAACTGGATTATTGGGCTGCCCAGCCTTTCGATTATGTGGGGGCGCCCTGGCCCGATGGTGTGGAGATTCTGGTCAATGCCGGGGTTTTCGAGGGGCCGCGGGGCAAGCGGACCCGGGCCCATGTCGGCAATGGAGGACTCTCGCTGCGGCGGGTGCGCAAATGCCTGTCCCTGCTCCAGGAGTTCGGCGCTGCGGTGGATATCTTCGACCGCACCGGCTCCAGCGAAGATCTTTTCTTCTCCATCATGGGCGGGCTATCCACCGATTTCATTCTGCCCAATGAAGTGATGGCCTCCCGTTTTGCCATGGAACTCAAGCCTTCCTTCTATTTCGCCGTCAACGGTGGACAGGCGCCGATGGGCGGGCATGCCTGGTGGAAGTACGAGCCCGAGTTCTGGCGGCAGTTGCTGCCGGAAATGCCGGAAGCCGTGGTGCAGTGCTTGCCAGAGAGGTCGACATGAACGCTGCCGGCAAACGCACTTCAGAGCTGTGGCGGATTTTTGGCCAGTTGGGTGGCAGTTTCCGTCAGGCGTTCTTTTTCAGCTGCTTCATCAATATCCTTGCCCTGGCGCCGGTCGCCTACATGATGCAGGTGTACGACCGGGTCATCTACAGCCGCAACTTCACCACCCTGGTGATGTTGACGGGCTTGGTGCTCGGGCTTTATGTGCTGACGGTGGTGCTGGATTACGTCCGGGCCGAGATCATGCTCCAAGCTGGTCTCAAGCTTGAAGCCCTGCTGGGGGATCGCCTGTTCAACCTGGTGTTCGATGCCAGTTTGCGACGCCTGCCGGGCGGCGCAGTGCATTCCCTCTCGGACTTGCGCACGTTGCGCGACTTCCTTGTCAGTCCTGCCCTCATGGCGGCGCTGGATGTGCCGGTTTCCCTGCTGTTCCTGCTGCTCATCTACAGCATCAACCCGGTGCTGGGTCACTTTTCGGTGATCGGCGCGCTGATCCAGTTCGTGCTGACCTACGTTCAGGAGCGCCGTACCGATCCCCCTCTGAAGCAGGCGGGAAGTGCCATGATGGAAGCCCAGGGCTACGCCCACGGTGTTCTGCGCAATGCCCAGGTGATTCAGGCGATGGGCATGCTGTCCCATCTGCATGAGCGCTGGATGGTGCGGCAACGCCGTTTCCTACGGTTGCAGGCGATTGCTTCCGATCATGCGGGGAAAGGGATGACCCTGGCCAAGGTCGTCCAGATCGGCCAGGGCTCGTTGCTGCTGGGTCTCGGATGCTGGCTGACGCTGAAAGGACTGATGAGTGGTGGCGGCAGCGCCATGATTGTTGCGACCATTCTGGGTGGTCGGGTGGTCCAGCCGCTGGTGCAATTGACTTCGATGTGGAAGATCGTGGTGGGCGCCCGTGACGCCTTTGATCGGCTGGAAAAGGTCCTGCATGACCTGCCGGCGAAGCCGGCCAGCATGAGGCTGCCGGCCCCCCTGGGGCATCTGACGGTGGAGGGCGTGGTGGCGGCGGCTCCCGGTGGCGGGGCGCCGATCCTGAAAGGACTGAATTTCAAGGTTTCTCCCGGAGAGATTCTGGCCATCATCGGCCCTTCCGCTGCCGGCAAAACCTCCTTGGCCCGGGTACTGATGGGGGTTTGGCCTGCCGCAGTGGGCAAGGTGCGTCTGGACGGCGTCGACATCTACCAATGGAACAAGACGGAACTGGGGCCGCACCTGGGCTATCTGCCCCAGGATGTGGAACTGTTTGAAGGGACCCTGGCCGAGAACATTGCCCGCTTCGGTGACGTCGACATGGAGCAGGTGGAGGCGGCGGCGCGTGTCGTCGGGTTGCACGAGAACATTGCCGACCTGCCCGAGGGCTACGGCAGTCAGGTCGGCAGCGACGGCTGCTTCCTCTCCGGCGGGCAGCGCCAGCGGGTGGCCCTGGCCCGGGCCATCTATGGCAATCCCAAGCTGGTGGTGCTGGATGAGCCCAATGCCAGCCTGGATGAGGCTGGTGACCTAGCCCTGGCCCAGGCGCTGGAAATGCTGAAGGCCCGCGGTGTTGCGGTGGTGGTTATTTCCCACCTGACCAGCGTTTTGCGGGTGGTGGATTCCCTGCTGGTGATCCAGGAGGGGGCCGTGAAGCTCTATGGCAAGCGCGATGAGGTGCTGGCCGTGCTCTATCCCCAGTCCATCAAGGGGAAAGCGGTGCCTGCCCCGGCTTCGGGAGGGAGCGGGGCATGAAAAAGCCGGAGTTCTTTTCCCGCAGCGTCCTGGCCAATGCTCTATGGGGCTTCCGCCGTGAGTTCATGGTGGTGGGGTTGTTCAGTTTCGTCTCGAACCTGCTGATGGTGGTGCCCACACTGTACATGCTGCAGGTCTTCGACCGGGTCATGATCAGTCAGAGCGAACTGACCCTGATTTCCCTCACCATCATTGCCTTCGTCCTGCTGGGCATCATGGGTTTTGCCGAGTGGGTACGTTCCTGGCTGCTGGTGCGCCTGAGCGTGCGGTTGGACGAATATTTGAGCACCGGGGTTTTTCAGGCGACTTTCGAGTCGGTGCTGAATCGTACTGGAACCCATGTGCAGAGTTTCGGTGATCTCACCGGCATTCGCCAGTTCCTGACCGGACCGGCCATCTTTGCCTTTTTCGATGCGCCGTGGACCATCGTTTACATCGGGGTGCTGTTTATCCTGCATCCCCTGCTGGGCTTTAGTGCCATTGTGTTTTGTCTGCTCCTGGCAGGTGTTACCTGGGCCACCCATTACTACACCCACGAACCCCTGGAGGCAGCTCTGGAGTCCAGCGGCCAGGCCCTGGGCTATGTGCAGGCGAAGAGCCGCCACTGTGAAGTGGTCGAGTCCCTGGGAATGGTAGAGAACCTGCGGCGCCGTTGGCGGGAGAAGCAGCAACGGGCCCTGGGGCTGAATCACCAGGCCCAGGAATGGTCGCACCGGCTGCAGGAAATCTCGAAGCTGGTGCGCTACAGCCAGCAGTCCCTGATCATTGCCATTTCATCCCTGCTGGTCATCGATGGCCGGCTGACGCCGGGGGCCATGGTGGCAGCCAATCTGCTGATGTCCCGTACCTTGGCGCCCATCGACATGATGGTTAACACTTGGCGCAATTTCATTACTGCCCGGGTTTCCTTCCTGCGGTTGGAGAAGCTGCTGGAGAGAGGGGGGCGTCCTTCTTCATTGGATGATGCAGTACCGGAGCGGGCTGAACTGCTGGTCCGGGGGCTAACAGCTACCGCCAGCCAACGGGCCAAGCCCATTCTCAAACACCTGAATGCCAGCTTTTCTCCGGGGGAGGTGGTGGTGGTGGTGGGGCCTTCCGGTTCCGGCAAGTCCACCTTTGCCCGTTGTCTGGTCGGTATCTGGCCGGAGCGGCAAGGTGAGGTTCTGCTCGATGGGCGGGATGTGGAGGCTTGGGATCGTCATCTTCTCGGTCCCCGGATCGGGTATCTGCCGCAGGAAATCGAGTTGTTCGAGGGGTCCATCGCCGAGAATATCGCCCGGTTTGGTGAAGTGGATCCGGAGCAGGTGGTCCGGGCGGCCAAACGGGCCGGCATTCACGAAATGGTGTTGCGGCATCCGAAAGGCTATGACACCCAGATTGGCGAGTCGGGGCATCTGCTTTCCGCCGGCCAGCGCCAGCGTATCGGCTTGGCCCGGGCCATGTACGGCGATCCTTTGCTGATCGTCCTGGATGAACCCAATGCCCATCTGGATGACGCGGGCGAAGGGTGTTTGTTGCGGGCGGTTCGGGAGCTCAAGGCAGAAGGCCGACTGGTTGTCATGATCAGCCACCGCAATAATGCAACAGCCGCTGCTGACAGGATTCTCAAACTGGAGGGCGGCTTGCTGGTGGCGGAGTTCCGGCGCCAGGAACTCGCGGTGGCTTCCTGAGCACGAACTGCCAATTCTTGTCACATCCCTGTGACGTTTCTGGTGCATAAGTCCTCTGGCACCTAGTGAATGGGCTGAACCTTTTCCGTCGTCCCGTTTGGGGATGGAAAGTCTTTCAATTTTTTTTTCTTCCCTGGCCTAAAGTATTAGAGCTACCAGCCGTAAGGTGACGTAAGGATTCCCTTCGGTCTCGAATGGGGTTGTGGGCACACTTTATGCTTGACGCCGATTTCATGTAATGAATCGGCGCAATGGTGTATCGTGCGCTTTACGTGTCTTTACGTTATTAGTCAGAGCGCTGTCTTCCAAAAAAAGGGCAAAAAAATGAGTGTAATTTCCGCATTGAACACGGCTCAGATCGCGGCCCTCTCTACTTCGCAGATCGCTGCCCTTACTACGGCTGACATAGCGGCCCTGACTACGGTGCAAGTGCCGGTCCTGACTACAACTCAGGTAATGGCGCTCACCTCTACCCAGATTGCAGCCTTGAATACGGCGCAGTTGGTCGTGATGGAAACGGCTGACATCGCGGTGCTCAAGGTTTTGAATCAGGTTGGCTCACTAACAACCTCCCAGGTCGCTGCCCTGACGACCTCCCAGATTGTTTCGTTGACCTCTGCCCAGATCGGCGCTTTGAAGACCACCCAGGTTGGCGCCCTGACGACCTCCCAGATTGCCGCGATTGAAACGACGGATATTGTTGGTCTGTCTACTGCTGCGACCGCAGCGCTGAATACGGCTCAGGTGGCTGCCCTTACCACCGAGCAGATTGCAGTTCTCAAAACCAGCCAGATTGCCGCGCTGGAAACTCGCGATGTGGCTGTTCTCACCACTGATCAGATCGCCGCGCTGAGCTCTGCCCAGATTGCCGCCTTGCGCACGACCCAGATTGCCGCCCTGACGACCGAGCAGGTGGTGGCAATCGAAACGTCTGATGTTTCTGCCCTTTCCGTTGCCGCTGTTGCGGCTTTGGGTACCGATCAGGTGGCGGCGCTGACGACGGCGCAGTTGAATGTATTCAGCACCCGGCAGATTGCTGCCCTGGAAACCCGCGATGTGGCTGTGCTGACCACCAGTCAAGTTGAATCGCTTTCGTCCTCCCAGATTGCTGCTCTGACCACGGCTCAGGTGGGGGGCTTGTCTACGGCGGCCATCGTTGCCATTGAAACTTCGGATATTTCAGCTCTGTCGGTAGCCGGTATTGCGGCGCTGAACACCGCCCAGATCGCGGTGCTGACGACCGAACAGCTGGGTGTGCTGACGACGGCCCAGGTGCGTGCGCTGGAAACCCGTGACGTGGCGGTGCTGACCACCGAGCAGGTGGTGGCCCTGACCTCGACCCAGCTGGGTGCTCTGACCACGGCCCAGATTGGCGCGCTGAACACGGCGGCCATTGTGGCGATCGAGACGACGGACATCTCCGGCCTGAGCACGGCAGCGGTTGCCGCCCTGACGACGACCCAGGTGGGCGTGCTGACCACGGAACAGGTGGTGGCGCTGACCTCGAGCCAGATCGGCGCGTTGAAGACCAGCCAGGTAGGGGCTCTGACGACGGCCCAGGTAGTGGCGATCGAAACGGGCGACCTGACGGCGCTGAATACGGCTGTTGTGGCTGCTCTGACGACGGCTGCGGTGGCTGCCCTGACGACCGAACAGCTGGGCGTGCTGACGACGGCCCAGGTGCGTGCGCTGGAAACCCGCGACGTGGCGGTGCTGACCACCGAGCAGGTGGCTGCTTTGAGTTCGGCTCAACTGGGCGCCCTGACGACGGCCCAGATCGGTGTCTTGTCCACGGCGGCCATCGTCGCCATCGAGACCTCCGACATTTCCGGCTTGAACACGGCCGCGGTGGCGGCACTGAACACCGCCCAAGTGGGCGTGCTGACGACTGAGCAGTTGGGTGTGCTGACGACGGCCCAGGTGCGTGCGCTGGAAACCCGTGATGTAGCGGTGCTGACCACCGAGCAGGTGGCAGCCCTGACCTCGAGCCAGTTTGGCGCCCTGACGACGGCCCAGATCGGTGCCTTGTCCACGGCGGCCATCGTTTCCATCGAGACCTCTGATATTGCCGGCCTGTCTACAGCGGCAGTGGCGGCGCTCAACACCGCCCAGATTGCGGTGCTGACGACCGAACAGCTGGGCGTGCTGACGACGGCCCAAGTGCGTGCCCTGGAAACCCGTGACATTGCGGTACTGACGACGGCCCAGGTGGAAGCCTTGACTTCGACCCAGCTGGGCGCCCTGACCACGGCCCAGATTGGCGCGCTGAACACGGCGGCCATCGTGGCGATCGAGACGACGGACATCTCCGGCCTGAGCACGGCAGCGGTTGCCGCCCTGACGACGACCCAGGTGGGCGTGCTGACCACGGAACAGGTGGTGGCGCTGACCTCGAGCCAGATCGGCGCGTTGAAGACCAGCCAGGTAGGGGCCCTGACGACGGCCCAGGTAGTGGCGATCGAAACGGGCGACCTGACGGCGCTGAACACGGCCGCGGTGGCTGCCCTGACGACGGCTGCGGTGGCTGCCCTGACGACGGAGCAGATCGGCGTCCTCAAGACGAGCCAGATTGCCGCCCTGGAAACCCGTGATGTGGCGGTGCTGACCACCGACCAGGTCACTGCCCTGACTTCCAGCCAACTGGGAGCCCTGACGACGGCCCAGATCGGCGCCTTGTCCACCGCAGCGATCGTTGCCATCGAGACCTCCGACATCTCCGGCCTGAACACGGCAGCAGTGGCGGCGCTGAACACCGCCCAGATCGCGGTGCTGACGACCGAACAGCTGGGTGTGCTGACGACGGCCCAGGTGCGTGCGCTGGAAACCCGTGACGTGGCGGTGCTGACCACCGAGCAGGTGGTGGCCCTGACCTCGACCCAGCTGGGTGCTCTGACGACGGCCCAGATTGGCGCGCTGAACACGGCGGCCATTGTGGCGATCGAGACGACGGACATCTCCGGCCTGAGCACGGCAGCGGTTGCCGCCCTGACGACGACCCAGGTGGGCGTGCTGACCACGGAACAGGTGGTGGCCCTGACCTCGAGCCAGATCGGTGCGTTGAAGACCAGCCAGGTAGGGGCCCTGACGACGGCCCAGGTAGTGGCGATCGAAACGGGTGACCTGACGGCGCTGAACACGGCCGCGGTGGCTGCCCTGACGACGGCTGCGGTGGCTGCCCTGACGACGGAGCAGATCGGCGTCCTCAAGACGAGCCAGATTGCCGCCCTGGAAACCCGTGATGTGGCGGTGCTGACCACCGAGCAGGTGGTGGCCCTGACTTCGAGCCAGATTGCCGCCCTGACCACGGCTCAGATCGGTGCTCTGACCACGGCCCAGATCGTGGCCATCGAAACCACTGATATCACTGCACTTACGACTTCCCTGTCCGCAGCCCAAATTGCCTCCTTGACGACGGCACAGGTGGCTGCCCTGACGACGGAACAGATCGGTGTCCTCAAGACGAGCCAGATTGCCGCCCTGGAAACCCGTGACGTGGCGGTGCTGAATACCGAGCAGGTGGCTGCTTTGAGTTCGGCTCAACTGGGCGCCCTGACGACGGCCCAGATCGGCGCCTTGTCCACCGCAGCGATCGTTGCCATCGAGACCTCCGACATCTCCGGCCTGAACACGGCGGCAGTGGCGGCGCTGAACACCGCCCAGATCGCGGTGCTGACGACCGAACAGCTGGGTGTGTTGACGACGGCCCAGGTGCGTGCGCTGGAAACCCGTGACGTGGCGGTGCTGACCACCGAGCAGGTGGTGGCCCTGACCTCGACCCAGCTGGGTGCTCTGACGACGGCCCAGATTGGCGCGCTGAACACGGCGGCCATTGTGGCGATCGAGACGACGGACATCTCCGGCCTGAGCACGGCAGCGGTTGCCGCCCTGACGACGACCCAGGTGGGCGTGCTGACCACGGAACAGGTGGTGGCGCTGACCTCGAGCCAGATCGGTGCGTTGAAGACCAGCCAGGTAGGGGCCCTGACGACGGCCCAGGTAGTGGCGATCGAAACGGGTGACCTGACGGCGCTGAACACGGCCGCGGTGGCTGCCCTGACGACGGCTGCGGTGGCTGCCCTGACGACGGAGCAGATCGGCGTCCTCAAGACGAGCCAGATTGCCGCCCTGGAAACCCGTGATGTGGCGGTGCTGACCACTGACCAGGTCACTGCCCTGACTTCCAGCCAACTGGGAGCCCTGACGACGGCCCAGATCGGTGCCTTGTCCACCGCAGCGATCGTTGCCATCGAGACGACGGACATCTCCGGCCTGAACACGGCGGCAGTGGCGGCACTGAACACGGCCCAGGTAGGCGTGCTGACGACCGAACAGCTGGGCGTGCTGACGACGGCCCAGGTGCGTGCGCTGGAAACCCGTGACGTGGCGGTGCTGACGACGGCCCAAGTAGAAGCCTTGACTTCGACCCAGCTGAGTGCCCTGACGACGGCCCAGATCGGTGCCTTGTCCACCGCAGCCATTGTGGCGATCGAGACGACGGACATCTCCGGCCTGAGCACGGCGGCAGTGGCGGCGCTGAACACCGCCCAGATCGCGGTGCTGACGACCGAACAGCTGGGCGTGCTGACGACGGCCCAGGTGCGTGCGCTGGAAACCCGTGACGTGGCGGTGCTGACCACCGAGCAGGTGGTGGCCCTGACCTCGACCCAGCTGGGTGCCCTGACCACGGCCCAGATTGGCGCGCTGAACACGGCGGCCATCGTGGCGATCGAGACGACGGACATCTCCGGCCTGAGCACGGCAGCGGTTGCCGCCCTGACGACGACCCAGGTGGGCGTGCTGACCACGGAACAGGTGGTGGCGCTGACCTCGAGCCAGATCGGTGCGTTGAAGACCAGCCAGATTGGCGCCTTGTCCACCGCAGCGATCGTTGCCATCGAGACGACGGACATCTCCGGCCTGAACACGGCCGCGGTGGCGGCGCTGAACACGGCCCAGGTAGGCGTGCTGACGACCGAACAGCTGGGCGTGCTGACGACGGCCCAGGTGCGTGCGCTGGAAACCCGTGACGTGGCAGTGCTGACTACCGAGCAGGTGGTGGCGCTGACCTCGACCCAGCTGGGTGCCCTGACGACGGCCCAGGTAGGCGCGCTGAACACGGCGGCCATCGTGGCGATCGAGACGACGGACATCTCCGGCCTGAGCACGGCGGCAGTGGCGGCGCTGAACACCGCCCAGATCGCGGTGCTGACGACCGAACAACTGGGTGTGCTGACGACGGCCCAGGTGCGTGCGCTGGAAACCCGCGACGTGGCGGTGCTGACCACCGAGCAGGTGGTGGCGCTGACCTCGACCCAGCTGGGTGCCCTGACCACGGCCCAGATTGGCGCGCTGAACACGGCGGCCATTGTGGCGATCGAGACGACGGACATCTCCGGCCTGAGCACGGCAGCGGTTGCCGCCCTGACGACGACCCAGGTGGGCGTGCTGACCACGGAACAGGTGGTGGCGCTGACCTCGAGCCAGATCGGCGCGTTGAAGACCAGCCAGATTGGCGCCTTGTCCACCGCAGCGATCGTTGCCATCGAGACGACGGATATCTCCGGCCTGAACACGGCCGCGGTGGCGGCGCTCAACACCGCCCAAGTGGGCGTGCTGACGACTGAACAGCTGGGCGTGCTGACGACGGCCCAGGTGCGTGCGCTGGAAACCCGCGACGTGGCGGTGCTGACCACCGAGCAGGTGGTGGCGCTGACCTCGAGCCAGCTGGGTGCCCTGACGACGGCCCAGGTAGGCGCGCTGAACACGGCGGCCATCGTGGCGATCGAGACGACGGACATCTCCGGCCTGAGCACGGCGGCAGTGGCGGCGCTGAACACCGCCCAGATCGCGGTGCTGACGACCGAACAACTGGGTGTGCTGACGACGGCCCAGGTGCGTGCGCTGGAAACCCGCGACGTGGCGGTGCTGACCACCGAGCAGGTGGTGGCGCTGACCTCGACCCAGCTGGGTGCCCTGACCACGGCCCAGATTGGCGCGCTGAACACGGCGGCCATTGTGGCGATCGAGACGACGGACATCTCCGGCCTGAGCACGGCAGCGGTTGCCGCCCTGACGACGACCCAGGTGGGCGTGCTGACCACCGAACAGGTGGTGGCGCTGACCTCGAGCCAGATCGGTGCGTTGAAGACCAGCCAGGTAGGGGCCCTGACGACGGCCCAGGTAGTGGCGATCGAAACGGGTGACCTGACGGCGCTGAACACGGCCGCGGTGGCTGCCCTGACGACGGCTGCGGTGGCTGCCCTGACGACGGAGCAGATCGGCGTCCTCAAGACGAGCCAGATTGCTGCCCTGGAAACCCGCGACGTGGCGGTACTGACCACCGAGCAGGTGGTGGCGCTGACTTCGAGCCAGATTGCCGCCCTGACCACGGCTCAGATCGGTGCTCTGACCACGGCTCAACTTGTGGCGATCGAGACGACGGACATCTCCGGCCTGAACACGGCAGCAGTGGCGGCGCTGAACACCGCCCAGATCGCGGTGCTGACGACCGAACAGTTGGGTGTGCTGACGACGGCCCAGGTGCGTGCGCTGGAAACCCGTGACGTGGCGGTGCTGACCACCGAACAGGTGGTGGCGCTGACCTCGACCCAGCTGGGTGCTCTGACCACGGCCCAGATTGGCGCGCTGAACACGGCGGCCATTGTGGCGATCGAGACGACGGACATCTCCGGCCTGAGCACGGCAGCGGTTGCCGCCCTGACGACGACCCAGGTGGGCGTGCTGACCACGGAACAAGTGGTGGCGCTGACCTCGAGCCAGATCGGTGCGTTGAAGACCAGCCAGGTAGGGGCCCTGACGACGGCCCAGGTAGTGGCGATCGAAACGGGTGACCTCACGGCGCTGAACACGGCCGCGGTGGCTGCCCTGACGACGGCTGCGGTGGCTGCCCTGACGACGGAACAGATCGGCGTCCTCAAGACGAGCCAGATTACGGCCTTGGAAACCCGTGATGTGGCGGTGCTGACCACGGATCAGGTGGTGGCGCTGACTTCGAGCCAGATTGCCGCCCTGACCACGGCCCAGATCGGTGCCCTGACCACGGCTCAGGTCGTGGCGATCGAAACTTCCGATGTGGGGGCGCTATCCACAGCGGGTGTTGCAGCGCTGACGACTGACCAGGTAGCAGCACTGACGACCGAACAGTTGGGCGTGCTGACGACGGCCCAGGTGCGTGCGCTGGAAACCCGTGACGTGGCAGTGCTGACCACCGAGCAGGTGGTGGCCCTGAGTTCTAGTCAGCTGGGCGCCCTGACCACGGCCCAGATTGCAGCGCTGACGACCGCTCAGGTCGTGGCGATTGAAACGTCCGACATCGGTGCCATCTCCACGGCGGCGGTTGCCGCGCTGACGACGACCCAGGTGGGCGTGCTGACTACGGAACAGGTGGTGGCGCTGACCTCGAGCCAGATCGGCGCGTTGAAGACCAGCCAGGTAGGGGCCCTGACGACGGCCCAGGTAGTGGCGATCGAAACGGGTGACCTGACGGCGCTGAATACGGCCGCGGTGGCTGCCCTTACGACGGCCGCGGTGGCTGCCCTTACGACGGAGCAACTGGGTGTGCTGACGACGGCCCAGGTGCGGGCGCTGGAAACCCGCGATGTGGTGGTGCTGACCACGGATCAGGTGGTGGCTCTCAGCTCTGCCCAGGTGGAAGCCCTGAGCACCACACAGGTCAGTGTTCTGACCACCGCACAGATTGTGGCGATCGAAACCACCGATATTTCGGCCCTGTCCGTCAATTCCGTGGCTGCTTTGGGTACGGATCAGGTGACGGCTCTGACGACCGATCAGATCGCCGTGCTGACGACGACACAGATCCGGGCGCTGGAAACCCGCGATGTGGCGGTACTGACCACCGAGCAGGTGGTGGCTCTGACCTCCGCGCAAGTAGGGGCGCTGACCACGGCAGAAATCGGAGCATTGAGTACGGCAGCGGTTGCCGCCATTGAGACCAGCGATCTGCAGGCACTGACTACTGCCCAGGTTGCTGCGCTTTCGACGGCCCAGGTGCTGGCACTGACGACCGAGCAGCTGACCGTGATGAGTACGCTGCAGATTGCGGCCCTGGAAACGCGTGATCTGGTGGTTCTGACCACGGAGCAGGTGTCCGTGCTGGATACTGCCCAGATTGCTGCGCTGACATCGGCCCAGGTTGGAGCTCTTTCGACGAGCCAGCTGACCTCGCTTTCCACGGATCAGGTCACCGCCCTGGAAACCACGGACCTGATGGCCCTCAGCACTGTGCAGATTCAGAGTCTGACCACGGACCAGATCGTTGCGCTGACGACGTCCCAGATTGAAGCCTTGACCACGACTCAGTCCTGCGCGCTGACTTCCACCCAGGTGGGAGCCCTGACGACCGAGCAGATGCCTCATCTGGCCTCGCTGACGCCGTTGGTGCTGGATCTGGATGGAGATGGCATCCATACCCTGAACATCAGTGCCGGTGTCACTTTCGACCTGCGGGCCGTGGGTGAGCAGTCGAGCGTGGGCTGGATTTCCTCCAAGGACGGCTTCCTGGCGATCGATCGCAACCACGACGGCGCCATCAACGATGGCAGCGAGTTGTTCGGTAGCAGCACCAAGCTGGCGGATGGCAGCAACGCGGTGGATGGCTTCCAGGCACTGCAAACCATGGATAGCAACAAGGATGGTGTCGTGGATGCCAAGGATGCCGGATTCGCCGATCTGCGAGTTTGGGTGGATGCCAACCAAGACGGCGTATCCCAGTCCTCCGAGCTGCACACGCTGGCCGATCTGGGGATTACCAGCCTGAATCTTGGGGCGACCCGGACGGTCGACGGTGACAACGGCAACGTGATTGGTCTGGTTTCCAGCTACACCACGGCAGATGGTCAAACCCATGAGCTGTCCGATGTCTGGCTGCAGATTGGCGCAGGGCAGAATCGGGTCATCGACCTCTCCGCCCTGGATCAGGCTGTGGTTGAACAAGGCAACTTGGGCCAGATCAACCTTGCCGGTAACGGTGGAAATGGCGATCTGCTGATCGTGAATGCCCAGGATGTGCTGAAGTTTGGTGTAACCGACCTGGTGCAAAACGCCCAGACCGGCGAGGGCCATGTGCAGATCGTGGTCAAGGGCGATGCCAATGACACTGTGCAGCTCAACAACTCCCAGGGCCAATGGGCGGATGGTGGCGTGACCGTGATTGATGGTGTCACCTATCACATCTATACCCAGGGAGATGCCCAGTTGCTGATTGGTGCCAATCTTCACCAAGTCACCGGCTAATTGCCTCTGGCATTGAAAACACCGGCTCTCGGGCCGGTGTTTTTTTTGGTGGGCAATCATTGCCACCCGATTAGAATGAACACCCTGCTACGGCTTAAGGTATTTATGTCGCTTGGATCCCTGCTGTTGCGTCTGAAGACAACCGTAACTTCTCTTCTACCACCTCCTCCCCTGGCTGACGACGCATTGCCAACCGATACGGAAAGGCCGCTAAGGATCGGCATCTGGGGGCTGGCAATAGGCTTTGGCGGTCTGCTTCTCTGGGCTACCCTGGCGCCACTGGATGAAGGGGTGCCGACCCAGGGGGTGGTGTCGATTGATACCAAGCGCAAGACGATCCAGCACCTGCTTGGTGGCCGCATCAGGGAGGTCTACGTCAAGGAAGGCCAATACGTGCAGGCTAACGAGTTGCTGCTGAAGCTCGAGGATGCCAATGCCCGGGCCAACTACGAGGCGGTTCGTCAGCACTATCTGAGTTTGCGTTCGGTGGAGGGCAGGCTGCTGGCGGAGCAGTCAGGGGCGACCAAGATCGGTTTTCACGAAGATATCCTGAAATATGCGGACGACCCCCTGGTCCGGCAGCAGATGGCTACCCAGGAGCAGTTGCTGCAGTCCCGCAGATTGGCCTACGAGGCCGAACAGCAGGCAATGCGGGAGGCCATCCGTGGCCAGGAGGCCCAGGTCACGGGCTACGGGGGCATGATCGAGAGCCGCCGGAACCAGCTGCGCTTGCTGGAAAAGGAGCTGAAGAGCATCAGCGACCTGGTGAAGCAGGGCTTCATGGCCAGGACCAGGCAACTGGAGCTGGAGCGTAATGCCGCAGAGGTCAGCAGCATCCTGGCGGACCTGAATGGCAACCTGATCAAGTCGCGTCAGGGCATCGCCGAAGTGAAGATGCGCCTGATCCAGCGCCAGCAGGAATACCGCAAGGAGGTGGATACCCTGCTGGCGGACGTGCAGCGCGATGTTCAGGTCGACGAGGACAAGTTGCGGGCGGTGACCGAGGAACTGGAGCACACGGAGATCCGTTCTCCGGTTGCCGGGCAGGTGGTTGGTCTGGTGACCCAGACTGTTGGCGGTGTCGTCCAGGCCGCCCAGCGGCTGATGGATATCGTGCCGGTTGACGAACCCCTGTTGCTGGAGGCCAAGGTACCCCCCCACCTGATTGACCGTATCAAGGTGGGCCTGCCGACTGATGTCCGTTTCACCACCTTTGCCCATTCTCCCCAGTTGCTGGTGGAAGGGACCATCCAGTCGATTTCGGCAGATCTGATTACAGAAAATCAGCCCAGTTCCGGCCAGCCGACTTCCTATTACCTGGTGCGCATTTCCATTTCTCCCGAAGGCATGAAAAAGCTGGGCAACCGCAATCTGCAGCCCGGCATGGCGGCAGAGGTGGTCATCAAGACCGGTGAGCGTTCGGTACTTACCTACCTTCTGCATCCCCTGACCAAGCGTATCGCCGCCTCGATGAAGGAGGAGTGAGTCTGCCGTAGGCAATAAAAAAGGCACCCTCGGGTGCCTTTTTTACTAATGGCAGATTGCTTATTCCAGTCCGCTGATCCGGGCTTTGCGCTCCCGTTCGATCCGGGTGATGTAGCGCTGAATCATGGTCAGCCGGGTTCCCGGAAGATCAACGTACTCGCAACCGATGCGCAGGTACTGACTGCCGGTCTTGGTGGTGACCGGGAACGAGTTGCGTACGGAAAGGGCTGTGACCAGCTGTCCTTCCTCGGGCAGGGTGAACTTGCAATCGCGGAAAACATTACCGATGGCAAAGGTTTCACCCATGGACAATGGCAGCATGAGACCGATACCACCACCGCTGATGTCCAGCATGTTGGCTTCGATAGTGGTCTTGGTGCCGTCCGCCAGAATGACGTCCACCGACACCTTGATGGGATTGGCTATGGGGGTGGTAAGGCGGTAATACTCGCGGCGCTGCAGGCGCAGCAGGGTCTCGGGCAGCTTGCCGCCAAAGGCGGTACGCCCCTCGAAGGTCGTCTGCGTAAGGCCTTTCAGGCTGAACTGAATCTTGACCTTGTCCAGGGTCGTGGTGAATACCAGCTTGTCGGCCTGCAGGGCGCGGCGATTCATTTCGTCGTCGCTGCCGTAGTCGAATATCAGGGAATTCCCGTCGGCACCGATGTGGTTCAACGAGGTGAGCAGGAAGGAGTTACCACCGTCAAAATAAACGGTGATCATCACCCCTTTTTGCACCAGCGCCTTGAGTACGAAAAGAATTTCTGCCTTGGAGTAAAGCAGGTAGCGACTGTAATTGTCGTCGTCTTCGACGTCTAGGTGGTGTGGCACAGGATGGGCTTCCGGCTCTAAGGGCTCGCTTGCCTTGTCAGTCATGGTTTATTCGGTTTTCTCGGCAAGGCTGAAGTGTAAACAAAAGCAGCAGACTAGAGAATTGCATTATTACTCAGTTTGCTCCCTTGGGGCTTGGAATAACGGTGGTGGCGAGTTGTCGCCGTGCTCCAGTCGATAGAGCCAGGCCAGCAGTTCGGCGATGGCCCGGTAGAGCTGAGGGGGGATGCGCTCGTCCAGATCCACCTGCATGAGCAAGGCCACCAGCTCGGGCGATTCATGCACATAGACCCCATGTTCCTTGGCCCGGTTGATGATGGCCTGGGCCACCGCTCCCCGGCCTTTGGCGACCACCCTGGGGGCAGCATCGGTCTCCAGATAGGCCAGAGCGACGGCGCTACGGCGGTCCTCAGGGGGTGGTGTCTGGTTCATTCTTATCAACCATGAAGCCGCCTAAGGTGAGTCCGGCTGCTTCAAACTGGCTGGCCAACTGCTGCCCGTTGCCCATCAACTGTTCCCGGGTCTGTGGGGATGCTGCGGCCAGATGCAAGGTTACCTGCTGGTCCGCCAGGCCCAAACGGGCGACGATTTGACCCAGATGGGGCAGGTTAAGTCGTAGTTGGGTGTTCCAGGTGCTGGCAGGTTCGCCATCATCGGTGTTTCTGTTTTGCCGGCCATCCTCTTCAACTAGTTCCCACTGCATTTCTTGCCCGGGCCATACCTGCCCATGCCAGACATAAGTATTGCTGGCCAGGGATTCGAGTTGCTGACGAATCAGGGGGGCTAGGTCCGGCGACAGAGAAGTGCTGACACTCAGGTTCTGGGACTGGGGTGGGCTTGATGGATGGGGTGCCGCCTGGGTAACAGTTGCCTCATCCATGACCTTGGCTACCGTCGGGGCCGGACTGCCGGCTTGGGGCGTCTGGGCGGAGGAGGTGGGGAGGGGCTGTGGAACGGTTGCCGTGGCCCCTTGGGGAGCGGGGGCGCCTCCCTGGAGGAGAGCCGGGCTGGCCTGGGCCTGTGGCTCCTTCATCAGTTCGGCTAGATTGAACTGGCCGCTGGCCCAGCGGGCTTGATGGGCTTCGTAGAACAGGCCGCTGCTTCTGACAGCCTGCTTGAGTAGAGGAGCTAATTGCTCGCCAGTCAATTTTTCCGAAGTTGCCAGGGGATGGTTGCCGTTAAGCGGTGTTGCCCTATCCTTGGGGCTGTCCGGAGCATCGGTAAGGAGGGTGGCGATCAGCTGTCCGGTTCGGCTGAGTGAAGTGGCTGCAGAGCTTTCCGTCGCACCTTCCTGCGGTACGCTTCTGGCCACGACCGCGAGAGCGGTGCGGCCGTTGTTTTCCACCACTTCCATTTCCAGCGAGTCGCCGCTCTTGGCCGAGAAGGGCAAGGCCAGAGTGACTTCGCGCTGAGCAATCAGGGCCCGGTATGTGCCATTGGGTAAAACGGCCTGAATTTCGGCCATTATCCTTTGCCCGGGCACCAGCTCCGAGAGTAAATCGGACACCCCTTGGGCCGGTGTGACCTGAGGAGTCCCCGCGTCGGTGGCGGGACGCAGCCGGGTAAGGTTGACGAGGTCGGATGAGGGGATCATGGCCTAGTCCAGAGAGGGTGGGAGGCCGGAGGTTCCCTTGCCTGCCGTTAAGGAGCGAGGTAAGTGTTCAGCAGCTTCTTCGAGGTGCTGACGCTGTTGAGTCGCTGGTCGATTTCCGCCATTCCCTGCTGTACCAGTTCGCGGGTCTTGGCGTCTGCAGCCAGAATGCGCTGGTTCAACTCTTCGGCCTTGGCGCGTGTTGCCGGATCCTTGGGTTTTCCCTGGGTTTCCAGGGATTTCCGCAGTGCGTCGACAATCTGACGCCGGTGCTGCTCGTGTTCCACTAGGGCGTCCCAGGACTCCTGTTGGGCCAATTCGAGCATCTTGGTCGAGGAGTCCAGAATCAGGCTGAACAACTGAAGAACATCCGGGGATGCAGACATTTAGGCTTGTCCCCGCATGTTGCCTGCGGCGGCCGGAGGCGGCGCGTCCACGTCTGCAGCTGGCGCATTCGTGCCATTGGCCAAAATCTCCCACGCCCCCAGCAGTTCGGTAAGAAGCCGGCTGACCTCGTCGAGGATGGAGGGGTCGTTCTTCAGATTGGCAATGCTGAGCCGCTGCACCATGTACAGATAGAGATCATTGAGGGACGGGGCAATGTCCCCGCCTTGCTGAAAATCCAGGGCATTGCGCAGCCCTTCGATGATGTCGATAGCCTTGTTGATCAGCTTGGCCTTTTGCGCCACATTGCGCCGCTCCATCTCGCCCTTGGCCGTGGCGATGGCGGATATGGCGCCTTCGTACAACAGGACGACGATCTGGACGGGAGATGCGGTGGTTACCGCAGTCTCGACCTTGATCTTGGCGTAAGCTCGAACCCCTTGATTAAACATGGAATCCTTTACATTTTCCTAAGGGTTGCCGCATTGGCCTACTGTGAGCCCCTTACAGTGCAGAATAAAGGTAGCTACTGGTGTTCTTCAGCGTTCCCATAAGGGAATCCAGCGCCGAATACTGTTTGCGCAACCGGGTTTCATAATTGTCCAGACGCACGGTTTCCCGGTCGATGTTGGTGTCCAGAATGCTGATCCGGGAATTCAGACCGCTAACCCGCGATGCTACCAGACCATTGGTTCCCAGCAGGTCCGATGCGCTGTCGTAAAGGCGCTGTGCAAAGCCCTTTTCCGTATCCGTGAACAGGGCGGTCACGGCGTCGCCATTGTTCTTCAGCGCCTTGGTGAAGGCAGTGCTGTCCAGGGCCAGGGTGCCGTCTTTCTTGAAGCTGATGCCTACCTGGGCCAGGTAATTGACATCGCTGCCGGCGATATTTGCCGGTACATTGAATACGCTTTGCAATTGGTACAGCACGGAGGTTGCCGTATTGTCGGCTTCCAGGGTTCCGCCCTTCTTGTGCAGGTCGGATATGGTGCTGGCCAGGCTGTTGTAGGCGGAAATGAACGCATTGACCTTGGTCGTGATGGCGTCAGTGTCCTTGCCCACGGTCAGGGTCAGGGAGGTGGTGGTGTCGGCCTTCACCAGATTGAGAGTGACGCCGTCGATGACGTCATCCACGCTATTGGTGGCACGTTCGATTTCCAGGCCGTTAACCGTGAACTTGGAGTTCTGGGCAGTCTGGGTGGCGGTAAAGCCGCCGAGAGCAGTGCTCAGGTTGCTGTCGATGGAGACGGCGTTTTCGGTGCCTCTTTCGGAAGAGGCGACAACCAGCTTGTATCCGTTACCGGTGTTGACGATGGTGGCCGTGGCCACTTCCTGGGTTTCGTCATCGCCAGTGAGAACGGCCGAATTGATCTTGTCCCGGATGTTTTCCAGGGTGTCGGTGCTCTCCAGGGTGATGTCGAAGCTCTTGTCACCCGCGGTCAGGGTGAAAGTGCCTGAGGCGCCCATGGCCGTCTTGGCACTGGCCTGGCTGGCCGACGCCTGAACACCGGCCTGGGCCAGCTGGGTCACCTTGATGTCGTAGGTGCCCGCGGCAGCCGTGGAATCGGCCGTTGCGGTAAGCAGGTCTGTATTGGAGGAGGTGGCCTTGGAAACGGAAAAATCGGAACTCTCCTTCAGGTTGCCGACCGCAGTCTTGAAGGCTTCGAGAGAACTCTTGATTTGTCCGTAAGCACTGATCTGGGAGTTGAAGGTTTCCTTCTTCGTCTCCATGGCCGTCAGATTGGTCCGTTCAGCCTGGACCTGCTGGGTAATCAGACTTTCGACATCCAGTCCGGAGCCAACACCTGCGCTAGAAATACCCATTTTTTCCTCCGTTACAAGTCCTGAGTGAGCGAACGAATCAGGCCTGGTCCTTGATCAGCAGACCCCGCAATTCGTCGAGACGTTTTGCGATTACAAGCATTTCTTGTGCCGGAATTTGTCGGATCACTTCCTTGGTTTCGGTGTCGATAAACTTCACGACATCAATCCCGGTATCTTCATCCACGGAAAACTTCAGGTCGCTACCCAAACCGCTGATTGCCTGATTGGCTTGCTCGGTGGCTTGTTGCAACTCGTTTTTCCGGTCGTCCTTGGAAGAGGGCGGTGCGACTTCCTCTTTCTTCTTCAAGGCCTGGGGATTCGTGTCTGCAGAGGGTGTTGCGGTGGCAGTGCCAGCTTCCACAGGCGACTTCGTGTTGGTCGTCTTGGGGGGTGTGTAGCTAGCTTGGACGCCAGAACTAATGGGGCTTAGGTCCATTTTCGTCTCCTTCATGCAAAGCCGGGGGGTATCGAGCAAGGCCCGCTACCACCCCGGCTATTTACTTCTACTGCCGCTTGCGGATTAACCCAGGAGGGTCAGCGCGCTCTGCGGGACAGTGTTTGCCTGAGCCAGGATGGAGGTGCCCGCCTGCTGCAGAATCTGATTCCGGGTCAGGGTAGCAGTTTCAGAGGCGAAGTCGGCATCGACGATACGGCTCTTGGAGGCGCTCAGGTTCTCCACATAGTTCTGCAGATTGGACACCACAGCCTCGAAACGGTTCTGCACGGAACCGAAGGTGGCGCGGATGTTGGCGATCTGGGCAATGTCGGAGTCCAGGCTCGCGATGGCGGCAGAGGCGCCAGCGGAGGTGGTCACATTGACGGTGCCGGTAGCGGTCAGGCCGCCGCTGTAGGTGTTCAGGGTGCCGGCGCCAGCCAAGTCGGTGGTATCCACGCTCACTTGGTTGTCAGAGGAACCGCTATAACCCACCTGGAAGGTGATGGTGGAAGCGCCGGAGAGCAGCTTGGTACCGTTGAACTCGGTGGTCTGAACGATACGGCTGATTTCCTGGGTCAGCTGGTCCACTTCCTTCTGCAGTTGGCTGCGGTTGGTGTCGCTGACGGAGCCGTTGGAGGCCTGCACGGTGATTTCGCGAATCCGCTGCAGGTTGTTGGCGATCTGGCTCAGGGCGCCTTCAGCCGTCTGACCGACGGAGATACCGTCGTTGGCGTTGCGGATAGCCTGGTTGCCGCCCCGGATGGCGCTGGTCAGACCTTCGGCGATAGCGGAACCGGCCGCATCGTCCTTGGCGCTGTTCACACGCAGACCGGAAGACAGGCGCTGCAGGGAGGTGGCCAGGGCGTTGTTGGTGGTGGACAGGTTGCGCTGTGCGTTCAGGGACGAAATATTGGTATTGACGACGATTGCCATGACTATCTCCTTGATTCCGTTAAAAGTTTGCTATTTCTAGCGAAGGATCGGTGGCTAAGCCCGCCGCCTTTGAAACTGTTATCGGACCCTCTCTGTAGAACTTTAGCCCTGAACTTCGGAAATTTTTTGTTAAAAAAAGAAAAGGCACCGCTGCCTTCCTGTCCGGGCTTGGCCCGGGCGGGGAAGTCAGGCGGTGCCTGGAATGCTCTCTGGTAATTGTGTGGCCGTTATCGGCCTATATTTATCCTTGCAGCAGCGTCAGTGCCGACTGGGGAATGGTGTTGGCCTGGGCCAGGATCGAGGTGCCGGCCTGTTGCAGGATCTGGTTACGGGTCAGCTGGGCGGATTCCGCAGCGAAGTCCGTATCCATGATGCGGCTCTTGGAGGCGGTCAGGTTTTCCACGTAGTTCTGCAGGTTGGCGATCACGGCCTCGAAGCGGTTCTGCACGGCACCGTAGGTGGAGCGCAGGTTGGCAATCTGGGCAATGTCGTAGTCCAGCTTCGACAGGGCAGCAGAGGCGCCGGCGGAGGTGGTGACGTTGATGGTGCCGGTCGCCGTCAGGCCGCCGCTGAAGCTGTTGAGACCGGCGCTACCGGCCTGGGCCAGGTTGGTGGTGGAGATCGAAACCTGGTTGTCAGTGGTGCCGCTAGAGCCGATCTGGAAGGTGATGGTGGCAGCGCCGGAGAGCAGCTTGGTACCGTTGAACTCGGTGGTCTGAACGATACGGCTGATTTCTTGGGTCAGCTGGTCCACTTCCTTTTGCAGCTGGCTGCGGTTGCTGTTGCTGATCGAACCGTTGGCAGCCTGTACGGAGATTTCGCGAATCCGCTGCAGGTTGTTGGCGATCTGGCCCAGGGCGCCTTCGGCCGTCTGGCCGACGGAGATGCCGTCGTTGGCGTTGCGGATGGCCTGGTTGTTACCGCGGATGCCGCTGGTGATGCTTTCGGCGACGGCCATGCCGGCGGCGTCGTCCTTGGCGCTATTCACCCGCAGGCCGGAGGACAGGCGTTGCAGAGAGGTGGCCAGAGCGGAATTGGAAGTGCTCAGGTTGCGTTGCGCATTGAGCGACGCAATATTGGTGTTGACGATGAGTGCCATTGTTAGCTCCTTACCAGAGAGATTTGATACGGCTGATTTCCCATAGGAAATGCCGTTCTGGCTCTCTTAAAGCAACTGGCGTGCCATCGATATTTCAGCTATCCGGCAGTGTTTTGTGTGTGCCCTCGAAATGGCCGTGGATAGGGCATCTTTACGCTCATGCACGGGGCGTTATCACGCCGCCGGCAAGATTTGACAGGTCTTTTGCCACCGCTTCCAGAACCGGCAACCATTGCCCCGGCATTTTTTGCCGGTATAACCGCAGGCTCGGATACCAGGGACTGTCTTGCCGTTCCCGTAGCCACCGCCAGTCGGCATCGGCAGCCAGAAGCAGCCAGGCCGGGCGGCCCAGGGCGCCGGCGAGGTGGATGATTGCCGTATCTACGGAGATTACCAGGTCCAGTTCGGCCACAATGGCGGCCGTATCGGCAAAGTCCCCGATATCTGCTGCCAGATTCCGGAGCGGCAAGGGGGGGGCAGAGGGGGGTAGTTGCAGGCTGATGAACTCAACGCCGCGAATTTCGCCTAGGACAGCCATATCCGCGGGCGGGCAGGAGCGCCAGCGGTCGTTCGGATGAGCCGGATTGCCGGCCCACGCTAGCCCGACGCGTAGTCCGCGGCGACGTCCCAGCTGTTGTTGCCACCATGGCAGCCTCTCTGCTGGTGCCTTCAAATACGGCATGGTTCCCGGCAGGTCCTCCAGTCCCGCATGCAGGACATGGGGCAGGCTCATCAGGGGCAGATAGCAGTCGCAACCCCAGGCGTCTTCCGGCAGATCCGGGCCTTGCGGTACCACTGTTGCCAGTCCGGGCAGTTGCCGCAGCAAGGGGACCAGGCTGGCAGGGCATTCCAGGGTGATGTGGGGGGCTAGCTTCTGTAGCTGTGGGATGAAGCGGCAGAACTGCAAGGTGTCGCCCAGTCCCTGTTCCGCTCGCAGCAACAGGTGCCGCTTGCCCAGTGCTTCGCCCTGCCAGCGAGGCAGCCGATTGGCAAAGCGGGTGCGGGTACCGACGGCCGGACCCCATTCATATTCGGACCAGCCTGCCTGCAGCTGGCCCGCCGCCAGCAGGGTGAGGGCAAGATTCCAGTGGGCCAGGGCATACTGGGGCGCCAGGGCCACGGCCTTCTGGTGGGCTGCGAGGGCTTCGGCGTAGCGGCCAGCCGCTTTCTGGGCATTGCCCAGGTTGGTCCAGGCGGCAGCGGAGTCCGGGGTGAGTACCAGGGCCTGGCGATAGCGCTCCAGTGCTGCCTCGACTTCTCCTTGGGCCAAATGCAGGGCGCCCAGGTTGGTGATGGCGTCTACATGACCCGGCGCCAGCTCCAGGGCCTTGAGGAAGGACTGGCGGGCCTCTTCCGTCTGGTCCTGGGATTGCAGCAGCAGTCCCAGATTGTTGTGGATGGCCGGATGCTCCGGTGCCAACATCAGGGCGTTGCGGAAGGATTGGGCTGCGCTGTCATACTGGCCCAGGCGCTGGAAGATCTGGCCCAGGTTGTCGTAGGCCAGGGGATTGAGCGGTTCCAGTTGTACATGGCGCAGGGCCAGTTGCAGCGCCTGTTCGTACTGGCCGAGATTGAAGGCGCAGGCGGCCAGGTTGGTGATGCAGGCGATTTCCGTCGGTGCCAGGCGATGGGCCTCCTGGTATGCCGTCAGGGCCGCTTCCCATTGACCTAGGCGGTCGTGGCACATGCCCAGGTTGTAATGGGTTTGCCAGACGGCGGGAGCCAGTTCGGCGGCTGCGGCAAAGGCGGCGGCCGCAGCGGATAGTTCGCCCCGGGCAAAGAGATCGGCGCCGCGCTGCAGGTAGCTCTCGGCGGTGCTCATCTGGCTTGGTGCCACTGCTTCAGCGCCGCTGTCAGCTGGGCGATGGCGCTCTCCCAGTCGCCGGGGCCGGGCTGGCGGAACTGGTGCAGGCTGGGATACCAGGGGCAATCGTCCCGCTGCAGCAGCCAGCGCCAGTCCGTATCCCAGCGGTTGAGCAGCCAGACGGGCTTGTTCAGGGCACCAGCCAGGTGGGCCACTGCCGTATCGACGCTGATGACCAGATCCAGCTGTTCCACCAGGGCCGCTGTTTCGGCGAAGTCGGAAAGTTCGCCGCTGTAATCAAGGATGGGCCACTGCCCGGCCACCTCAGCAATCTGGGCGGCGGCTTCATCCTTTTGCAGGCTGACGAAACTGATGCCGGGCACCTGGGCCAGGGGCAGCAGTTGGCTCAGGTGAAGACTGCGCCGGGCATCGAGGAGCACGGCATCGGCCATATGCTGGCGGCGGCCGCCGGCCCAGACCAGGCCGACCCGGGGTCGGGGCACCTCGGCGAGGCGCAGCTGCCAACGCTCGGCGCTGACCTGGGGGGCGCGCAGATAGGGCGTCCTGGCGGGGATGTCGTCCAGCCCGGTGTTGAAGGCCAGGGGCAGGGAGAGCAGGTGACAGTGCCAGTCGGTGTCGGGCACCGCTTCGCTCTCGTCTATCAGGGCATCGATGCAGTCCAGTTCCGCAAACAGGGGTTTGAGGGGGGGCTGGATGCGCACCGCAATCCAGGCGCCACGCTGCTTCAGCAGGGCGGCATAGCGGATGAACTGGAGGGAATCGCCCAGGCCCTGTTCGCAGAGCAGCAGGATGCGCTGCCCGGCGATGGGCTCGCCGCGCCACTGGGGCGTGGTGGGACGGTAGATGACGCCCTGGATATTGGACTGGCGCCGGTATTCGTAATCGGGCCAGCCTTCCCGCAGCTGGCCCAGGGTGAGCAGCACCAGGGCCCGGTTCCAGCGGGCCAGGGGGTGTTCCGGGTCCAGGGCCAGGGCCTGGTCCAGGGTGAGGCGGGCGGCGGCCAGGTCCATGGATTCCATCTGGGTGATGGCCAGGTTGCAGTAGCCCACCGGGTCCTGGGGAGCGATGCGGATGGCCTGGCTGAAACTGGCGGCGGCAGCGGCTGCCTGGCCTTGTTTCATCTGGGCGTTGCCCAGCTCCACCCAGGCCCACAGCAGGTCGGGGGCAATGCGGGTGGCGCTTTCCGCCAGTTCCCGAGCCACCGCGTATTCCCCCAGGTGGGAGCAGAGGGAGGCGAAGGCCGTGTAATTGCGCGGCTCCTGCGGATTGCAATTGAGAGCCGCCGTATAGGCATCCACCGCTTCGGCAAAGTTGCGCAGCAGGACAAAACCACTGGCGATGCGGCGCCAGGTGTCGTCATCTGCCGGCTGCAGCGCTGCTGCCTGGGTCAGGTCGGCTTTGGCGCCAGCCGCATCGCCCATGCGGATGCGAGTCATGGCTGCCTCGATACGGGCGTCGATACTGTCCGGCAGGGCCTCCAGTACGCCCTGCCACAGGGCCAGGGCATCGGCATGGCGCTGCTGGTCGCCGAGCAGGATGGCCAGATTGTGGGCCGTATCCAGATGGTTGGGGACGGCGGCGAGAATGGCGCGATAGTTCGTTTCAGCCGTGGCGCGGTCGCCCCGCTGCTGCGCCTGGACGGCCCGGGTGAAGCAGGCGGAGAGGGCTTCCGGAGTGGTGGGGGAAGGTGGCATCGGTTCTCTTGACGGGTAGGGGGCGGCACCGGGGCCGCCCCCTGGGGGGAATCAGCGGCGCGGGTCGGTCAGGGCCCGGAACCAGTTGTCCAGCTGGCCGCTCAGCATGTAGTTCTGACGTACCCACTGGCGCAAGGTATCGCCTTCCCGGGCCGCTGCATCCAGATCATGCACCCGTTCCCGGATGGCGTTGACCCAGGCGTCGGTTTCGTTGGCGACCCGGGTTACCGGGGCATCGTCCGTACGATAGGGATAGATGTCGGTACACACCACCGGCAGGCCGAGCACACCGTACTCCAGCAGGCGCAGGTTGCTCTTGGCCTCGTTGAAGGGATGCAGTTCCAGGGGGGCCACCGCCAGGTCCAGGTTGAGGGCGGCTAGCTTGGCCGGATAGGCTTCGACTCCCACTTCGAACTGGTGGTACTCGGCGACGTAGGGGCGGATTTCGTCCGGGCACATGCCGAAGAACACCCATTCCACCTCGTCCGCGGTTTGCTTCACCGCTTCGGTGATGATGGCTAGGTCGCCCTTGTGCTGCTGGGCGCCGGCCCAGCCGACCCGGGGCTTTTTGCCGACCCGTCGTTGGGAAGTGAGATGGCCCCACAGGTCGTCCCGCAACGTGTTGGGCACCAGGCGCACTTCGTCGGTTAGTTCCTTGACGAAGTCGAACAGGGGCTGGGTGCTGACGATGACCCGGTCGCAGTGCTTGAATAGCTTGCGCAGGCGACTGCGGCCATCCCGCGGGATGATGCGGTAGTTGGGATTGTCTTCCGGCATGTGGGTGATGAGGTCGTCGATCATCATGATCGACAGCATGTCGGGACGGTGCTTGCGGTAGAACTCCTGCCACTCCAGGAAGGCAGCCGAATAGTCCACCTGCTGCATGAGGATGTCCGGGTCCAACCGGGTCAGCTCGGGCATGGTCGGATAGCGCAGCTCGTGGTACTTCTTCGTCTGGATCAGGGTCGGTTGGAGACGTCCTTCCCGGGACAGACTCTTGAGCGGGGCGATGAAGCGGTATTCGCCGACGCCGCCGGCAAGGGGGAAGGAGAGGACCCGCTTGCGGTCGTGGAAGTTGCGGTCCCAGTCTGCCACCAGTACCGGATCCACGGTGAAGGAGTGGCTGGCGTTGAGGCACAGGTGGCGGTTATAGGCCGGGTCGTTGCCGATCCACTTCTTCCAGCGCTGGTGCATGACGTCGGCCGTCGCCGCGTCCCGCTTGTAGGCGTTGGCCCGCCGCTGGATGGTCTGGGCTTCGGTCGCCAGGGACTTGCTCTCGTGGTGCACCAGGGTCACCGAGGGCGTCCACACGATCAGGTAGTCGGCTTCGCGGATCTTCAGGGAAAGGTCCACATCGTTGAAGAGCACCGGTGCGTGTTCCGCATCCATACCTCCCACGTCTTCATAGATGCTGCGGCGGATCAGCATGCAGGCGGCGGTGACGGCACTGTAGTTCTGGTCCACCTGCAGGCGGTTCATGTAGCCGGCTTCGTTCATGTCCTGCAGCATGAAGCCGTGGGAGGCCAGTCGGTCCATGCCGACGATGACGCCGGCGTGCTGGATCTTGGCATTTTCCGGCAGCACCAGGCGGGCCCCGACGGCACCGACTTCCGGGCGCAGGGCGTAGGAAACCAAGCGGCTGAGCCAGTTGCTCTGCACGATTTCCGTGTCGTTGTTGAGCAGCAGCAGGTATTCGCCGCGGGAAGCTTGGGCTCCTAGGTTGCACTGGGCGGAGAAGTTGAAGGGGTGATCGTAGGCGACGACGCGTACCTGCTCGCCGTAGCGGCGGGTCAGTTCGTCGTAGTAGTCCAGGGTATCCGGGTCGTCCGTCTGGTTGTCGACGATGATGACTTCGAAGTTGGCGTAGTCGGTCTTCTCGAATAGCCCTTCCAGACAGGGCTTCAGATACCACACCGCGTCCCGGTTGGGGATGATGATGGAAACCAGGGGCGACTGGTCGTAGGCATATTCGATGCGGACGGTCTGGTCGATGGCGCCCGGCTGCACCGTGGCCGGGATGCCGAGGCGGGCCAGGTGGTTTTCCACGGATACCTGGCGCGAGGCCTGGGCCAGGGGGTGATCGCCGGCACCGTTGGGCAGGTGTAGCAGGGGTTCGGCAATGTGACCGATGGCATCCGGCCCTACCTGATCATGCAGGCGCCAGATGGCGTCGTAGTGCCAGGCACCCGGGTAGGGGGTGAGGCCGCCTACCTCCAGCAGGGATTCCCGGCGGAACCAGCAGCTGGGACCGATGTAATCCATGGAGCGCAGGTAATCCAGATTGAAGTCCGGCTTGAACTTGGGGGCATAGCGGTGGCCATTGGCTGCGATCTGGTCGTGGTCGGTGTAGATGGCGTGCCAGCGGCGATGCAGGAAAGCATAGTCGCCCAGAGCCAGCAGCAGGTTCGGTTCGAATTCGGCACCGGCCGGTAGCAGCGTCAGCCACTCGCAGGGAACCTCCGCGATCAGGGCGTTGACCGCATTGGCCAGCAGTTCTTCATCCTCCATGGTGTCCAGGCGCAGCCAGCCGAGCACGTCGGATTCGCTGAAGATGGGCGAGGGGGCATCAAAGTCGGCGATGAAAATGATCTGCCACTGGTTGTAGAGCTGCTTTTCCAGGGAGCCGATGGTCTTGGCCACCCGTTCCTGCTCGCCCTGGCGAATAGGCATGAGCATGAGAAAGCGCGGGCGGTGGGGCCATTTGGTGACCATCCGCTCGGCGTGCACTTCGGCATGGATTTCCTCCAGGCTGTGCTTCTGCAGCCATAGGCTGTAGTTGCTTTCCATGGAGACAGGCTGGGGGCCGGTTTCGAGAATCTCGGGCTGGGTCAACACGCTCCAGGCATTGAGGATGGTTTTGTTGTTCCACACCATGGCCGGCTTGGAGACGCTCTCTTCCTGGTCTTCCTTGGCATTGGGCGTGGGGGTGGTCCAGATGGCGGACATGGCACGGTTGATCGGCTGGGCGATGTCTGCTGCCCATTCCTGCTGATCTGCCTTGCGGCTCTTCAAGGGCTCCAGTTTTTCAAAGCTGGCCAGGCCCAGGCGGCAGGCGGCATCGGACAGTTGTTGCCAGCCGCGGCCAGCCAACTCTGGAATGTCGGCGGCCATCTGCCGCTGTTCCGCGTGGCGGCGGAAAGAGCTTAAAGGGGCGGCGAAATAGGCGGCGTTGCCGATGGACAGCAGATTGAACCAGGCGGCCAGATCGTTGACCACGCGGATCTGCTCGTAGCCGCCGAAAGTCATGAAGTGGGGTTTGATCTTCGCCAGGTCGGAGCGCCGGCACATGACGGTACTGGGCTCGCCGATGATGTTGGCGGCCAGGGCAACGGCAGAAGCGGCCAGACCTTGCCCGTCCATCAGGCAGTCTTCGTTGGAGAGGCGGGCATTGAAGGCCTCGTCCGGCAGAATGATGCCTTGGGCGTCGATCAGGTGGCGCTTGGAAAAGGCCAGGGTCACGTCCGGATAGGTGCGGAAGGCTTCCAGAAAGCGTTCAATGCAGTCCGGTGCCAGCAGATCGTCGTCGTTGAGGAATTTGACAAACTCGCCCTGGCTCACCTCCAGGCATTGGATCAGGTTCTGGTAGCCCCCCAGGTTCTGGGGGTTGCGGATGTAGCGCAGGCGGGAATCGCTCTCGTACTTGTGCACGATGGCGGCCACACTGTCATCCGGGCAGTCGTCGCAGACGATGATTTCCAGGTTTTTCCAGGTCTGGGTGAGGGCGCTGGTGAGGGCCGCCTCGAAGTAGGTGGCGCGATAGGCCGGGATGGGAATGCTCACCATGGGTGTGGCGTCGGCCGCCAGGCGCCGGTCCTGCTTGGTGAATTCCAGGATCAGGCGGGAGCCGATGCGGTGTTCCAGGTTGCGCAGGATTTCGTGCCGGCTTTCACCGTAGCTGCAGCGCTCCTGGCATTCCAGGCCGGCCAGGGCGGCGACCCGCTGCAGTTCTTCCTGGTCGTACACCCACTTGTGCCCCCATTCGCGCATACCTAGGTTGAAACGCTCGGCTCCGGTTCGCGTCCAACTGTAGCCGAAACGAAGCCAGTCTTCATGGATCCGCTGTTGCTGGTAATCGTCGGCCATGCCCTGCAGGTCCGGTGTGGCCAAGCGAACGACGCCACCGGGTTTGAGCACCCGGCGCATCTCTCGCATCAGGCGAGTGCCTTCGCTCTGGCTCAGGTGCTCGATGAAATGCTCGCTGAAAATGTAGTCGCAACTTTCATCCGGGAACGGCAGGCCATTGCGCGCATCCAGTTGCAGCTCGGCGCCGGGGATGATGTCGATATTGACGAAGCCGGGCAGTATCCGGTCACCGCAGCCGATGTGCAGACGAAGGGGAGTCGTGTCTTGGTGTTTATCCATGGTCAAGTTCTCTGGAGGGCTGCGGTGACTTCGGCCGGATGGGCCAGGATGGTTTTGAGCAGGCGGCAAATGAGCTGCACGTCGGCGGTGGAAATGGAGGTGCCCGTCGGCAGGGCCAGAACTTCATGCACGATGCGCTCGGTCTGGGGCAACATCAGATGGGCGTGGGGCTGGTAGGAGCGGTAGGGCTCCATGCGATGGACGCCTGGGTAGAAGTAGCGCCGGGCGATGATGTTTTCCCGGTGCAAGGCAGTGCAGACGTGGTCCCGGGAAATGCCGGTCTTTTCGGCATCCAGGCGAAGGATGACGTACTGGAAATTGGTGACTTCATCGCCGGGGAAGTCCATCACCTGTACGCCGGGCAGCCCGGCCAGCTCATCCTGGTAGGTCTCGAAGTGGCGCCGGTTGGCGCTGACGAACTGGTCGATGCATTCCAGGGAAGTCAGGCCCATGGCGGCGCAGGCCTCGGTCATCTTGCCGTTGGTGCCGATGTAGGTGACCTGGTCCACGCCGGAAAAGCCGAAGTTCTCCATCAGGCGCAGTCGTTCCGCCAGGCCGTCGTCGTTGGTGACGATGGCGCCGCCCTCGAAGCTGTTCATGAACTTGGTGGCGTGGAAGCTGAAGACCTCCGCCCGGCCGAAGGTGCCCACGCGGCGGCCCTTGTAGGTGCATCCGAAGGCATGGGCTGCGTCGAAGCCGAGGGCCAGGCCGTGCCGGTCCGCCAGCGTCTGCAAGGCATCCACGTTGCAGGCCCGCCCCCACAGATGGACGCCGATGATGCCGCTGGTGCGGGGGGTGATCATACGTTCCGCGGCGGCGGCGTCGATGTTGCAGGTGACCGGATCAATGTCGCAGAACACCGGGGTGATTTCCTGCCATTGCAGGGCATGGGCCGTGGCGACGAAGGTCATGGCCGGGACGATGACCTCGCCCTTCAGGTCCAGGGCCCGGATCATCAGTTCCAGGCCGATGGTGGCGTTGCAGACCGTGATGCAGTGTTTGGCGCCGCAGTAGTCGGCGATGCGTGCCTCGAATTCCCGGGTGAGGGGGCCGAAGTTGGTCAGCCGGCGGTGGTCCAGTGCTTCCTCGATGCGGGCCAGCACCCGGGCCTTGTCGCCCACGTTGGGAGTGCCCACATAGAGAGGGGTGGCAAAGGCCGGCGGTGCGCCGAGTGCAGCCAGTTGGGGAGGGGCGGAGGTTTGGTCCATGGCTGGCGCCTCAGCGGACGCTGCAGATGATGAGGGGGCGGGCGTAGAACTCGCTGATTTCCGGCAGGTGCCGGGTTTCCAGCAGGGCGCGTACGCCTGGCACTTCTGCCAAGGCGGCGGAGCCGGGCGCCAGGGTCGGCTGCCCGGCGTAGGGCTCCAGCTCCACCATGCGCCGGTCGTCGGTGTCGAAACGCACTGCCACCCGGTCCATGTGCCAGCCGGCCTGGTCGAAGATGGGGCGCAGATAGTCCAGCATGTCGAAGGGGTGGCGTACCGGGAGAATCGGCGTGGCCTTATTGCCGCACCAGTTGTAGCCGAGCTGGAAGATCATGGCCCGGGTGGTCTTGGCCAGACGGCCCAGGTAGTCAGTCATATAGCCCTGCAGGGCAGCAGCTTCGGGGACGTAGGCCCGGTCGAAGTCGTCGCCGGCATGATGCAGGACGTTGAGCAACAGGACCAGATCGGACTGGGGCAGATTGCCGACGGTATCCAGCGTCACCGGGGCGTCGCTGACACTCAGATGCTGCAGTCCGTAGTGCTGGCCCACGGCCTTGAGAAAGTCGCGATTGGCCGGGTCCGGCTCCACGGCTGTGACGCTGGCGCCATCGTCGTGGGCCAGAGTCAGGCTGAAGAAACCGGTATTGGCGCCGATGTCCACGATGCGCAGGCCGTTGAAGTCGACGCAGGTGCGCAGGTAGGCGAGACGGGAACGGTCGCCGCGCCAGCGCTCGTCAATGGGAGCCTGAATGCCGCCGAAGTCGTCGCTGAGAAACTGGGGAAGTTGTTGATAAACCCCGTGCTTGCCGGCGGAATGCCAAAGGGCGAGCAGGCTGTCCTGGCTGAGGGAGCGGGCGTGGGCGTCGGTCATGGCGGTTTCGCTTTCTGGCTTCCCCGGCAATTCTTGCCGGCTGATGGAGGAATGGAGAAAGTTAAAGCAATTCCCTTGCCGCCATTCCTAACGTATTGAATTTTTGTAAATAGATATCGCCGCGTAGAAAGCTCGGCAGGTGGCTGAAGAAGAGGCGTTTTTTCCCAGGATACCAGCGCAGCTGACCACCACTGAGGCGAGTGCGCAACATGCCGGAGAACCAGGTGTAGCGGGCCGGGGAGGTAAGAGGGGTTGGCTGGGCAGCGCTTTCGGGCTTCCCCAGCCAGTGCATGTGGAAACCCGCATGGATGGCCAGGGACAGAGGACCCCATAGGCGGGGGTTAAGCTCGATGAGGTAGCTTTTGCCGTTCAGGGTGATGGCTTCAACCATACAGAAGCCGAAGAAGCTGGTGGAGCGGATGCAGGCGGTGATTTTCTCCAGGAAATCCCCGGAAGGGCAGGGGCAGGTCTGGGCGGCAACGATGGATTTGCCGTTGGGCTGTTGCGCGATGTTTTCCTGGAACAGGCTGTAGGCGTGTCCCTGGTGGTTGAAGAAAAAGAGGTAGTAGTGGCTCTGTCCGTCCACATAGCGCTGATAGAAGTAGTCCTCTTCCTCCTCCTCGGCGAAGAAGGCCTGACGCTGGACCTCGTCGAACATCAGGACCGGGTACAGCTTGGCGCCCGTGTGGGGAGAGAATTCGCTGTGGGGTTTGGCCACCAGCGGCAGGGGGGCTGTGCGGGGCTCCAGTTCGCTCGGGGGTAGCTCCAGGCCAAAGTCCTGAGCCAGGGTATTGAAGCGGGCCTTGTCGGAGAGGGTGGCGTAGGTTTCCAGGTCCGGCAGGGGAATTTCCAGGCTGCATTCCTGTTCCAGTCGCTGCCGGTGTTGCAGCACCAGCCGGTTAAGGGCTTCGGAGGCGGGGAGATAGATGAGCCGATCAGGCAACTGATGTCTGATCCGCCCGAGGGTCTGGACCAGATCGTCGATGTCCAGGCGGTCAATGCTGCGGGTGGCGACGATGTGGGGCGCCAGGAAAGTTCCGGCGATGGGATCCTTGCTTGGCCTGGCAATGATGGAGAAGCCGACTCCCTGGCTTTGCAGGTCCCGTGCCGCCGCCACGATGGCCCGTTCGTTAGCGCCGGAGAGGATGAGGAAGTGCATTTAGGCCGTCACCACCCGGTTCTTGCCCGTGCGCTTGGCTTCGTACATGGCCGTATCTGCCCGCTTGATGGCCGCGGCCTGGTCTTCGCCGGGCTGGTAGGCAGTGACGCCGGCGCTGAAGGTGATCAGCAGCTTCTGGTTGTCGTGCATGAAGTAGTGCTTGGTCAGCTCCCGCTGCAGCCGTTGCAGGGCGTGGGTCGAGTCTTCCAGGCCGGTGTCCGGCAGCAGGATGACAAACTCCTCGCCGCCGAAGCGGGCCACCAGGTCGGTGGGGCGCATGGTGTTCTTGATGACCGTGATGAGGTGGATTAGGGCGGCGTCGCCGGCATCGTGGCCCAGGCTGTCGTTGAGCTTCTTGAAGTTGTCGATGTCCAGGATGGCCAGGCAGAGGGAGGTGCGCCGCCGCTGGGTGCGGGCCGTTTCCTTGGCGAAGGCTTCTTCCAGGCCGTGGCGGTTGAGGGCGCCGGTGAGCTGGTCGTGGCGCACCAGGGTGCTGGCCTTGTCCAGTTCGCCCTGCAGTTCGGCCACCCGCTGTTCCGATTCCCGTACCCGTTGCTGGGTGGCCCGCAGTTCGTCGCGGGAGCGCTGGGCATTGAGCTGGATGATGCGGGTTTCGTGCATCACTTCGTCGATGACGGCCCGCAGGTCGGCAATGTTGTTGGCCGTGGCAATGCGCTGGGCACAGGCCTCCACCTTGTCATGGTAGTCGGAGGTGGAGTCGGCGAAATCGGCCAGATGGTCCACGAAGCCCGCCAGCATGTGCTTCAGGGCCTCCTGGGCTTCGCTCAGGCTGTGTTTGAGCTGGCTCTGCTTGAAGATGACTTCCTTGATGCGCTGCTCGGCGTCGTCAATGGTGCGCAGGGAGAGGGGGCTGGTGACGATGTCCCGCACCATTTCGATCTGACTATGCAGCCACTGGTCGTCTTCCACCAGTTCGCTGACGTTCTCGATCAGCAGTTGCAGCAGATGCAGCAGGCCGGTGCGCAGCTCCCGCTGGTCATCCGCCAGCAGTTCGAGGCGGAAGGCGAACTGTTTGAGCTTGTCCAGCAGCTTTTTCAGGGCCTTTGTGTCCTGGGCTCGGCGCACGGCGCTGGCCAGGGTCCGGGCTTCTTCCACCAACTGGGGCGACTCCACCAGCTGGGTGGCGACGGCCGTTTCCAGGGTGAAGGCAAACAGCTCCCGCAGTTCGCCGACCAGGGCGTTGTCGGCGCTGGCCGGTGCTGTGGTCGCGGCGACAGCATCGGCACCGTTGTCCTCCGCTGCCATCTCGGGGGCGTCGGCCAGGGGTGTGCCGCCGGCGTCCGCATTCTGGTTCCAGGAAGTGAGGAGCCCTTTCAGGCGGGTGAAGAGCAGGTCCGGATCCTTGCCGGCACTGGATAGCACGTGTTCCAGGGAGTCCCGTTTCTTGCCGGGCGTCAGGCCGGCATGATGGGTTTCCCATTGCCGGATCAGTTCGGCAATGAGGTCGCTCCAGGGCGGCGGTTCGCTGCTGGCTTCGGTACAGAAGGCCTTCCAGGTGTTCTGGAAGCGTTCCCAACTCTTGTCCCGGATCGCCTCGTCGAAAGACCTGGCAAGGCGCTGCTGGGCCGGTCGGCTGCGGTCGAGGGCGGCCGCCAGGCTTTTGCACTGCTTTTCCGGGAACGGCTCATCCCCCGGCGGGTGTTCGGCAATTTCGTTGTAGAGAGTGAAGTAATTGTCCGGAGTCGGCGGTATGCGCCGGACGGCCAGTTGCCGGAGGACTTCACGAGCAATTTCGGAGGGATTGGAGAGGGCAGCCATGGAATTTGAGTCTTGCTCGAAGATTGCAGCCTATTCTATATGCGACAGCACGTCAGGGGGCATGCCTCGGTTATAATGGCGGCCCCGCCGGGTTAGCTCAGTAGGTAGAGCAGCGCACTTGTAATGCGAAGGTCACCAGTTCGATTCCGGTACCCGGCACCAGTAACCATCCCAAAGCTGTCCAACTAAGGCCGAATTTCCAAGTATTTATGCGGGTTTCGGCCTTTTTTTTGTCCGATGTGTTCAATGGCGCCCATTGAAATCCAGAGGGGTTTGGGGGTATAAGGTGGGGTATCTTGTTGCCTCTCTGAGTGATGTACCCCCAAATGGCGCTGACCGAACTTGCAATCAAGGCCTCCAAGCCCGCTGATAAACCTTATAAAGTCTCGGACGAGCGGGGTTTGTTCCTTCTCGTAAACCCCAATGGATCCAAGTACTGGCGCGTGAAGTATCGCTTTTTGGGAAAAGAAAAGCTACTTGCGTTGGGGGTATATCCAGAGGTGAGCTTGAAGCAGGCACGAGAGCGTCGGGATGATGCTCGTCGTCTTTTGGCAAACGGAGTCGACCCCGGATTTCACAAGCAGGCAACGAAGATGGCCATGGTTGCCAATGCGGCTAATTCCTTCGAGGCCGTGGCCCGTGAATGGTGGGCAAAGAAGTCGGTAGGTTGGTCGGCCAGCTATTCCAATAAGGTTATCCGACTCTTTGAAAGGGATGTTTTTCCATGGGTCGGTGCGCGGCCAATAGCGGATATCACTGCTCCAGAGATGTTGGCTGTGGTCCGCCGGATCGAAGCAAGAGGTGTGATAGAGACGGCCCATCTTGCTTTACGCGTGTCAGGGCAGGCATTTCGCTATGCGGTAGTTACGGGAAGGGCTGAACGGTCTCCAGTTGGTGATCTCCGTGGCGCACTCCCTCCGGTTAAGGTTTCTCATTTCGCTGCAATTACTGAACCAGAAAAAGTCGGCGAGTTGTTGAGGGCTATTGATGCCTTCTCAGGAACCTTTGTTGTCCTCTGTGCTTTGAAGTTGGCTCCACTATTTTTTGTTCGCCCAGGGGAGTTGCGCCATGCGCGGTGGAGAGACTTTGATCTAGAGCGAGGTGAGTGGCGTTATCTTGTTACCAAGACCCAAACCCAGCATCTTGTACCACTGGCAACCCAAGCAATAGGGATTCTTCGTGAACTTTATGCGCTGACGGGTCGTGGCGATTTTGTTTTCCCTGGGCGGGACCGGGCCAATCCGATGAGTGGCGCAACCATTAATGCCGCATTGCGCCGGATGGGCTATAACACTCAAACGGATATCACTGGTCACGGTTTTCGCGCCATGGCACGTACTATTTTGGCTGAAGAATTACATGTTAAACCCGAGGTAATTGAGCACCAACTGGCTCATCGCGTACCGGATAACTTGGGAACGGCATACAACCGAACCAAATTTTTAAAAGAGCGCAGGGTAATGATGCAGGAATGGGCTAATTACCTTGATAATCTAAAAGAAAATGTGATTTCTCCCAATCTTGGAGTGGCGTAACTGCCAGTTTTTCGGATATGTAGATGGTGGAAGGTGACTTGCTCCCCCCTCTATGACTATAGGGGGGAGAAGTGACTGTCGTCAGTGTTTCGAGCTTTTCTGGGAGCACCCAATTTTTTAGGCTCTGCGCGCGGCCATTTGCCTCGACGCATGAGGCGATTTCGGGGGGCAAATTCTGGACGTACAAACTGGTCTGTTTTGCATAGATAAGGGATCACGATTTCAGATAAATTGTGACGTCGTTTCTTGTCGCTGACATGAATTGGCCCGATCCCTAGTTTTCCTAACCGCTCATATTGGCTGGCCTTTGCATTGCAGTTCCAGTACTCGCCACTTTTTTTAGTGATGGTTTTGACCCAATATTCACCGATTTTTTGGGTGTGGAAGATGTGACAACGACCTTGTTTTACCTCGGTGTCGAATAGAAAAATCATGTGGATATGGGGGCCTTTCCCTAAGCCGTATTCAATCTTGGCGATGTACCCTCTCAGACCTCGAAATATGGTGTTGCACCTAAAATTTGCACAAAGGTGATCAAGGTCAGTGCTGAGCTTCTCGAAGGTTATGTCATTCCAGAGCTCTTTCCTGTAGTACAGGTCGATGCGACAGAAATTGATCGTTGCCTGTTTTTCGAACCAGGCGTTGATGTAGTTCTTGTATTGTTGAGTACGCCTGTTCGACTCATAGACCCGTCGTCGGAAACGCTCCCTGTAACCGTTTTGAGTCCACGTATGGCGGAGCTTCTCAACGATTGCATTGAATATTTCCCCAAATGATCTTCCACTGGGGTGCCTGGCCATGGAGGTGGACCAAATATCTCGCCAGATCATTCCTAGGTCATGAAGGTGTAAGCTAATCCAAGCGTCATTGAATGCTTCGATATGCTCGCTGTAACGATATTTACTCGAAAGCATGCCAATTGTTGTGATAAAGACAGGAAGCCTATGGAAATAGCGCTCAGCAAGTGGAGTAAAGTCGTATCCAGACCTGCCGGATCCCGCCATATGTGGCAAAAATGGAATCTCCTTACTTTGGGTGGCATCTTCCACAAAGGAGACTAAGTCAGTCATCACGGTTGCGTAGAACTTTCGGGTGAGACGAGATGAGCTCTCTTTGTCAGTAACGAAGAGAGCGTCTGAGAAATCACCATAGACTTTGCGACAAAGGTCTCGGGTAATGACATCGGAAGTTTTGTAGCGATGCCCTAAGTTCATTCCGACCCCTTTCTCGCTAGGCCGCAACTAGCTTGGAATTGGCGCACCAACACTCATCAAGTGTTAATGCAGTGGGAAGGTCGCCCATGCCGTAGTGATCGTATTTATGGTGGGGCGTTAAGCGCAGATAGCGCTCACTCATCAACATCATCCGAAGGCTATCCATTACAGGTTCCAAGGGGTGGGCATGAGAAAGTCGGGAAAAGCTCAATGATCCCCAGCTTCGGTGGTTCTCCGGTGAGTGTGACCAGTAAACACTTAGGCCATGTCCTTCGGTGGCTTGGTTCCACTTCTGAGCAATGGCGGTAAAGAGCCTTTCCCAATCGACTTTACGGGGGTTAAAGCACAGGATGAAGTGGTAGCCATAGCCACATTCAGGCATATACCGTCTCTTCCACCAGTACCCGAAAAGCTCTTCTGGGCCGTAGTGGGGCTGTAGTGTTGTGATAAAGGCATTTAGTTGGCGTGTGCTTGCTTCCAGACGCAGTTCTGGGGAATGGTGGAGTTCCAGTCGTAAGCAGCCTACTGCTTCCCCATGGTTATGGGATAAGCGATCAAAGTACCGTTCGGTCTTTTTCAAGGCAGTGGAAATGCTTCGCTTCCGGACGCTTTCACTGTTCTTGGTGCCTGCTTTGGTCATTTGTTCATATACCCGTCGTCCAAAGGAATTGATTAGTTCCCCTTGCCGCAGACCGTCGTTGTTCAAGATGATTAGTGGATCGGCCTTTGAAAATAGACACATTCCGAAACCAAGACGACGTGCAGTAGCGCTCAGTAAAGTTGACTGTTCAGGAAGTTCATAATTAGGTGGTAGCAAGGGGATTTCCTGACTTACCCATGCATAGAACAGTTCCCCTGCTCGGTACGTTTTCTGGAGGACTGTACTCTCCAAGGTTTTGTCCAGCACAAAGACGTTCCCTTCTGACCGCTTCAGTGCATCGCACAACATTCCCTCAATGTGAAGTTGATTAAAGAGGAGCTCGCTCAGTGCCCAGCTACGATCCCAGTAAAGGCCCCCCTGTGGGGCAGTTCGTGGGTAGTGAAAGTCAGTGATGATCGATTGCAGCAGTACATCGTGAGCAAGTTGTTTCTCATATGGTTTCATGGTCGTGCATCCTGTACTTTTCCACGTTCAGAAGCATCAATGACCAGACCATTGGGACTTCTGCATATGTGCCCTATTTAAAGTGTTGTGTTCTTTGTATCGTATTGATATTTAATATTTAATCTATATTCAATCCTATATACATGCGGAATTGAAGAAGCTGAATTCCTCTTCGGCAAAAGGGGCTCAGATGGGAATCTGCCCGTAGTACGGGCATTGCTCTCATGCGCGGGGATATACAGACTTAACGGTGCGACCTCCCCTAGTCGCTGTGAATTCTTGACGACTGGTCTTGGGTGTCGCCATTGCGGCTCTTGCTGATCTGTTGCCTAATCCAGGTGTCGATTTCATCCTCGACCCAGGCTACCGTTCCGCGTCCAACGGGGGATAGGGAAACAGGGCGTGGAAACGTAGGGTCGTAGTACTTTGAATCGCAATCCAGCCTGGCGTAGACGCTTGACCGACCAAGTCCAACTCGTTTGATGACTTCAGAAAGGCGTAATAAATACAGTGCGCTGCGTGCCATAGCTAACCTCGTAGTCTCTCTGTCTGCGGCATGCATGCCGGTGGAGAGAGATCGCAATTGTTAAATTCGCGGCGCCACCAGAGGCCAGGCACTCCAGGAATAGACCAAGAGAGACCCTGCCGTAAGGGGCAAGCGCAAAACCAAATGGGGAATACGGGGTGCCGACATGGGCCAAGAAGGCCGGGAACGGCGTTGGTTAACACAGCGCGACTGGGGTCGCCTGAGACAGTGAAGCGCCCTGAGCGGGGGCGCCTCCTAGAGATCAACCGTTGCGGTTGAGATGCTCTCCCCACTGTATCGCTCGGGAGAACTGTGCAACTGACATGCAATGCCAGTTGGCCGTATTTTTATCGAAAATTCGCAAACTATGCAAGTGCTCTTTTGGGCATCTGTTGTTTTTCATGTCACTGTTAGCGCAGTCGCAAGATGTCAGTGGGTAAGCAGGTAGAGCAACTCTGTTGCTATCTGGAAAGCCTTCTGGTCAGCGGATCTGAGGGTAAGTCAGTATATGAATATTGATGTTGTACGGCCAGCGGGATTCAAAAAAACTTCAGTCACATATCACCCCTATGAACAGGGGACGGTATTGCCCTAACCGTCACTGATTAACCCTGCTCTAGGGTTAGTTATATGCCGTTTCTTCCCCTGTTCCTTATCCATTCATCAAGGGGAATTTATGTCCAATCACTGTCCAAACTGCATGTCCTCACGTATCGTCAGCCTTAACCGAGGCCGCAAAGCAGGTGGCCTGATCGGCACCTGTGGTGGCGCTCTAAGCGTAGCTGTCGGTTGCTGGTCTGGTGCCGAGGTCGGTGCGACCGTTGGAGCCATTGCCGGTCCTCCCGGTATGGTCGTAGGGGGAATTCTTGGTGCCCTCACCGGGGCCCTTATCGGAGGGACTACTGGAGGTATCGCTGGCGCCAAGCTGGGAGAAATGGTTGATGAGCGAGTGCTCGATAATCACCATTGCCTTGCTTGTGGTTACATCTTCAGCATTCCCACCGCTGATCTGTAGTTGCCCATCTCCCATTAGGTTTCCTACCTATCCCTAGCCAGTAGTTGGCTGGCTTCCCGTCCGTTTTTGTTCCTGACACATATCGGTCCATCCGTCCTTTGCGGAGGACCGATCACGTCTTTTCTCTATAGAAAGGAGCCTTCCATGGCCCATCTCGTTCAACAAATGGCGTATGTCGGCGCTGAGCCCTGGCATGGCCTTGGCAATCATCTTCCCGCCAAACAGCCCATCGAAGTCTGGCAGCGTGAAGCCGGTATGGACTGGCAGATCATGGAGACCCCAGTTCGCTTTATGGCTGATACGGCAGGCAATCTGGGCTCGATCCATTCCTTCCCCGAACAGAAGGTGCTCTATCGCTCGGATACCAAAGACGCACTTTCTGTTGTCTCTCAGCGCTACCAGGTGGTTCAACCTCGTGAAGTCCTGGAGTTCTACCGGGATCTCACTGAGGTATCCGGTTATGAGCTGGAGACAGCCGGGGTACTCAAGGGGGGCAAGAAGTTCTGGGCCCTGGCCAAAACTGGCCAGTCCAGCGTTTTGAAGGGGAGCGACCAGGTCACTGGTTATCTTCTCTTGGCTACGAGCTGCGACGGTACCCTCGCCACTACAGCAACGCCCACCACGATACGGGTCGTCTGCAACAACACCCTAACCATTGCCGTGAATGGGGCTACCCAGGCAATCAAGGTGCCCCACAATACTCGATTCGATCCCCAAGCCATCAAGCAGCAACTCGGGATCGCAGTTTCCCATTGGGATGGCTTCATGTACCGCATGCGGACCTTGGCTGAACGCAAGGTCAAGAGCCATGAGGCTATGAACTACTTCCTCAAGGTGATCTGTGAAGCCCCTGCTAGCGCTACTGAACCCTTAAAACTCGCCAACGAGCGAGCTTTGAAACGGGTTCAGGCTCTCTATGAAGGCCAAGGGCGGGGATCGGAGTTGGAGGCGGCCAAGCAAACCGCCTGGGGCTTGCTCAACGCCGTGACGGAATACGTGGACCACGAGCGCCGGGCGCGCAGCGACGAGTACCGGATGGATTCCGCCTGGTTTGGCCAGGGGGCGGCCATCAAGCAACGTGCACTGGATGCCGCTCTGCAGCTCGTCGCCTAAGTCAGTTTCTTCCCTACCTATGATGCCCAGTACCGCTTTTGGCGGGCTGGGCATCGTTGTTTCCATGAGGTGATTTCATGCAAGTACAAGCAGTTAACGCTGTTTCAACCCAAGGACGGCCGGCCTTGCGCCTGATCAAAACCAAGGAACTACCCCGGGAAGACTGGTTGACTGTCCGGACGCGAGGTATTGGGGGGTCGGATGCCGCGAGTGCCTGCGGGCTAAATCCTTACAAGTCCCAGTTGGAGCTTTGGATGGAGAAGACTGGTCGTGATGGCAATCTCCCCAAGATCGACCCGAATGACGAGGAGAGCCCAACTTACTGGGGAACCCTCCTTGAACCCATCGTCGCGGCCCATTACACCAAGCGTACTGGTCATCGGGTGCGGCGCATCAATGCCATCCTTCAACATCCCGACCCTGATAAGGCCTGGATGCTCGCCAATATCGACCGGGAAGTTATCGGTACGGAAGAGGTACAGATCCTCGAATGCAAGACAGCGGGTATCAACGGAGCTCGTCTATGGAAAGGCGGAGTTCCTGAGTATGTCCAGTTGCAGGTCCATCACCAGCTGGCCGTCACCGGTAAGCGGGCGGCGGATGTGGCGGTGTTGCTCGGTGGTCAGCATCTCGAAGTCCATTGTATCGAACGCAACGAGGCGTTGATCGAGCGCCTGATTCAGCTGGAACGGCGCTTCTGGCACTACGTGGAGGATGATATCCCGCCGCCGGCAGATGGTTCTGAGTCGGCGGAATTGGCCTTGCGCTGTCTCTATCCGGAAGACAGCGGTCAGGAGTTGGATTTCAGGCAAGAACGCAATCTGTCAGCCGCTTTCGCGGACCTGGTGAGTATCCGGCAAAGCATCGCCGAGCAGGAGAAGGTGGAAGCCCAACTCAAGCAAGCGCTGCAGCAGGCCATGGGCGATGCCAGTCGGGCCATCTTCGAAACCGGTTCAGTGAGCTGGAAGAAGGCCAAGGACAGCGTAACCCTCGATGTCACCCGGTTGCTCCAGGAGCATCCAGAGTTCAAACAGCAGTACGCCACTACCAAACCTGGTAGCCGACGTTTCCTGATCGGCTAGCTCCGTACCTCCCAACCCTTCATCCATTTCCTACCGCGGCGCCCTAAACGGGCCCTGCGGTATTTTTTTCAACGAGGAGAAATCCAATGCTCAAAGGATTGGCGATTACGCCTCCCATCATTGGCCGTATCTCGATTGGCAAGGTCATCGAGAAGAATGGCAAACGGCTTCCCGAGAAGGACGACCAATTCACCCTGACCAGCCAGGTCCAAGGTAGAGAAGGCTGGCTTCCCCATCCTTACGATGAAGGACTGCGCAAGGCTCAGGGCGGCAAGATTCGTAGCATCCCTATCCGTTTTCTGTTCAACGCCCCTGATCTAAATTTCCGTGCCGAATATACCCTGTTCGACCGGAAGAGCGGCCGGCCGGTCTGCGTTGGTGACGGGGAAACCTGCAAGCGACTGGGAAAGATGAGCATCGAGAATCATCCTTGTCCGGCTCCGGAAGGGTGCCCATTCGGAGCCGGTGGTGCCTGCAAGCCCTACGGTCGACTTAATGTCTTGATCAGTGATGATGATCCTTTGGGATGCTTTGTTTTCCGGACCACGGGTTTTAACAGCATCCGCACTCTGATCGCTCGGTTGCAGTATTTCCAGGCGATTTCAGGTAACCAGCTGTCCTGCCTGCCCCTGGAGCTGAGGTTGCGGGGAAAATCCACCCGGCAGAGCCTGGGGGCGCCGATCTACTACGTGGATATCACGCTACGCAGTGGCGTGACTGTTGCGGATGCCCTGCTAGAGGCTAAGCGGATTGATGCAGAGCGCCAAGCCTCTGGCTTTGACCAGGTGGCCTTGGAGGCGGCAGTACGTACTGGTTTGGCCAACGGGGTCTTTGAAGACAGCGAGGAAGAGACTGAGGCAGTGGTTGAAGAGTTCTATCCGGAATCGCCGGGAGAAAATAGCCCTGAAAGTGTCCAATCCTCCCGCGAAGGTAACCCGACAGCTTCCGCGACAAACTTAGGCCAAAAGTTGGAAGTTAAGGCCCTAGCTTTGAGCCAGTAACGTTAATTTAACAGCGTAACTGATCGATGGAGGAGTTTCTCATGTGGAATCAATCACCCCTTGAAAGGCTGACTTCATACGCCTTCGCTTTTGCTGCCGGTTCTAAATCGGTTTGCCTAGTGACTGTCTATGGCCATTGGATGGCATCAAAGGAGCGGTGGGTAGAGGCAAAGAGTTGAGGCCCAGTTGCGGCTTGACTGTGATGGGAGGGGGATTTCCCCCTCCTGCCTCCGTCCTAATTTCCTTTGCTTTTTTTTCGGCTCTCTACTCCTCAAACAAATCGGCCAAATTTACGTCACCTGCCTTGGCTGAAATCAGCCGAACCTTCTTGGCTTTTAACGCACTGAAACCGTTTACTTTTATTGTGTTGTATTGATTGGCTGCGGTACCAAACACCTTTTCCATCCTGGCGACGAATGCCGGGGATGTGGCTTCAGGCACCACGATATCGATGCGTCGATCAGGATGGCAACGCAATATATCGTTGAAGTGCTCATCGGCGTTGTTGAATGAGTATCCAACGACAACCACATGCTCGGCTTCCTTAACCCAATCCGATGCTCGGCTCCAAAGCTCAATATATTGATGGGAAAGGATTGGCTTGAGACGCAGTGGAGGCACAAGTGCTGGGATGACGTGTCGCTGAAGTCTCAAGTCTTCGTGATTGACGTCAACGTTCGGTACAACAACCTCGCGAATGAATTGGGCGGGATCGCACTTAAGGATGTCATCTACTGGTAGCAAGTCTCGGGTATCCATCCGAACGTAGTTTCCCAGGCCACCGTGGAAGTAGATGGTCTTGGAGTCACCGAGGCTTTGTTCCAGGAAAGCGGTGTAGTTCAACGTAATAGCACGAACGTCACCGGGAATCCCTCCGTAGAAAGGCAGAGCCTTGTCTCCATGCGCATCCAGGACCTCCTTTTGCTTTGCCACCAGATAAGCCCAAAGTGCCCAGGCGATGTAGATGTAGTTCTTGATGTCGGCAGGCTTGTCGTTGTAGAAGCCGAGAAACTTCTCGATCAGGAGTGTCTCGATGTTGAGCATATCGGCCCCCAGCGCTGCGGCAACTTCGTGCCGTTCCGTGCTGAGACCCAATTTCAAGGTGCGTTTGAGTACAGTCTTAAAGGTGTCCGATAGTGAGAGCTTGTGGATATCCAAGATGGAGTCGCTGTCTATCAGCTCATCCGCATCTTTCGGGAAGACCTCCCTGATAAGTGCTTCAGTTTCCTCATCCAGCTGGCTTTCCTCTGCAATCATGGCCAGCTTGTTGAACAGACGAATGATCAGCTCTCCGTGTTTGCGGACCGCCTGTTGCTCTGCCCCAAGGTGAGCAATTGCGTCTTGAACACGTTGAACCATGGCTTTCTGCTCATGAGGTTCTCGGGTCGCAATCTTGTCCACGGCGCGAGCGATCATGCTGTTAAAGCTAAATCGCAAGCCAGGGAGCATCTCTCTCAATGCTACATCGACGTCTTTTCCAGGACCGTCGAGGTAACGCGTTACGTCGGCAAGCAGGGTGTTCGCCAAGGGAAAATCAATACCTGATGTGCGATCTACGCCAGCCCCCAAGATCAGTAGCCGTTTACTCAATTTCCGCTCCCTTTCATCGTTCAATTCAGCTAAGGTTACTTCACGAGTTCCATCAGCTTGCTGAAGCTATTCACCACGTCGTACTTCACGTTTTCAGGCGCGTACTTCTTGTTGATCTCATCGAAGAACTTGCGGGCGCAACGAATCTTGGTTTTCTCTATCTCGTTGAGAACCATCGACGACATGGAGCCCTTGGTCTCCGCCACGAAGTACACGTGTTTGACGGCCCCTTCCTTGAAGGAAATGGCCCAGTCCGGGTTGTAGTCACCAACGGGGGTAGGAATCAGGAAGCCACGCGGCAGCTTGGCGTAAACAACCACATCGGTGCAGGTGTCCAGCTCTTTGACGAACTCGCGTTCGATGTTGGAGTCGGTCAGCACGTAGTCGTAGATGTGGCGCTGGAGCTTGTCCCCGGCTTTGCTGAAGTCCTGCTTGGTCTGCCCCGCCGTGAAGATGTCTAAATCGAACTGATCGGCCACCGGGTCGTAGGCGAGGTGCTCAATGATCACCGTCGCCTTCTGCTCGTTGATCAGCCTCACCGCTTCGGCGATGAAGTTCTCGGGGTTGGTCTTGAACTGAGCAAACACAGCCACGTTGATACCGCGCAGGATGTCCGCCACGGTACGCCGCGTGAGCTGCGTACCTTCAGCCAGTTTGCCGATGAGGTCGTACTTCACGGCTGAATGGATGGAGTGGGTGTTTTGCTCCGTCTCCGTCGCTTTCAGCACGAAGGCGTCACCGTTTTTCATGCCGTCGTATGTAACCTGCGCAGACTGCTCCCCGCGCTGAATGGTGTACTGCAACGGCGTCACGCGCAGATGTTCATCCAGCGTTTTGACCGCCTTGGTAACAAGCTCCTCGGAATCAAACTGCACGCTGTAGGCGGCCTTGCGGTTGATCCTGGCCCAAAGCTCCTTAAATTCCTGCTTTTCGAAGTTGGCGTTGGGCTCCAGCTTTTTAGCCTTGCGCCCATCTTCTGGCTGCATGATCTTGCCTTCGCTGAACACACTGTCGATCAGCTGGAAAACCTGCTCAGCATGCGGCAGCAGTTCGTCCGGCAACGCTTCAAGCGTGCCGTCCTTCTTGGCTTGATGGTATTTCTCGGTGATGTTGCGCTTCTTATCGACATAGCCGTTCTGGATCAGGTAGAACTCGATGTCAGTGGCTTGATCATCTGAAACCGTAATCGGACCTTCCGTGGTGTTGAGTACCTTGCCGGTGAAGTAAGCCTTATCGGCGACACGCGGACGCGCAGACAGCGATTCGCTGATGTCTCGTTGCAATGCGGCCACGAAGTCCTTGTAGCTTTCGCTCGCCACAACGGTCAGCACGTTCACATCGTGGACGATGGAGGGGTGGTCGATCCGGTCACCATGCTGGTTCACCGACAAGCGCAAACCACGCCCCACTTCCTGACGGCGAGAAATCGTGTTGTCACTGTGCTTGAGGGCACAGATGACAAACACGTTCGGGTTGTCCCAGCCTTCACGTAGCGCCGAATGCGAGAAGATGAACCGTACCGGCTCGTTCAGGGAGAGCAGGCGCTCTTTGTCCTTCAGGATCAGGTCATAGGCGTCTACATCGTCGGCCTCGGTAGCCTTCTTGCCCATCTCCGGGTCCACCAGCTTCTTGGTTTTCTTGTCGATCGAGAAATAGCCGTTGTGAGTCTTCTCGACGGAAATTCCCTTGAGGTGCTTGATGTAAGGTGTTTCGTCCAGGTCCAGCACCTCATTCAGGTAGAGCTGGTATTCCTCTTCGAATACGCGGGCGTATTCGCCCTTTTCATCGGCAGCGCTGTAGTCACGGTACTTTGCTACTTCGTCGATGAAGAACAGGGTCAGCACTTTGATGCCCTGCTGGAACAAGGCTTGTTCCTTGTCGAAGTGCGCCTTGATCGCCTCTCGAATCTGGATGCGGCGCAGCGCGGCTTCGTTCACGTCGCCGTCTGCTTCGCCTACCTGCAACTCGACACCGTTGGTGAAGCTCAAGGTGTCGGTAATAGCGTTGATGTCGGACACCACATAGCCACGGTACTGGTCCAGCTCGTTCGACAACACAAAGAGGTTGTCGCCCTTGGATAGCTTCTTCACTACGGGCTTGATGATCCCACTCTCGAACTTCCGCTCGAACTCGACACGCGCCTCGGGTGGCTTCTTGGTGGAAACGTCGATGCCTTGCAGGTATAGATAGGCATTGGTGCCCGCCAAGCCTTTGACCGAGATGCCACGCACGGCGATCTTCTTCACCAGCTTCTGGTTGTAGGCATCCAGTGCGTCCAGCCGGTGGATTTTGTTGTGCGTGGTCTTGTGGGTGGCCGAGTAGCGCAGCACCATCAATGGCTTGAAATTGATCAGCGAATCCAGTGTCTTACCGCCTTCCATCTTCTGGGGTTCGTCCAGGATGAGGATGGGGCGATTCGCGCTGATCACGTCGATCGGCTTACGTGACTGGAAGTCGTCCAGCTCTTCGTAGATGCGGCGGGCGTCCTTGCCCGTCGCATTGAAGGCCTGCACGTTGATCACCATCACGTTGATGCCCGCATCGGACGAAAAGCTCTCCAGATGGTGCAGCGCCTTGGAGTTGTAGATGAAGAAGCGGGCCTTCTTCTGGTACGTCTCCAGGAAGTGGTCTGCCGTGATTTCCAGCGACTTTGCCACCCCTTCACGAATGGCAATGCTGGGAACCACAATGATGAACTTGCTCCAGCCGTACTGCTTGTTCAGCTCGAAGATGGTCTTGATGTAGCAGTAGGTCTTGCCCGTGCCGGTTTCCATCTCGATATCGAGATTGAGCTTGCTGACCTTGGTCTTAGCCAACTCAGCAGATACCGGCAAGTTCTGCAAGCGCTGCACTTGCTGGATGTTGTCCAGCAGGGCAGATTCGGACAAGGTTACATCCGGATTGCGGAAAGCGGCCTCCTGGTCGGCTACCGGTTCTGCTTCGAGGTCAAGAGCAGATTGGTGGCTCACCGATGCTGCCTTCTTCACGCCGGGGTCCAGGCGATAGCGAACCCCGCCATGCTGCGGTGTTTGTCCCTTGAAACAATTCACCACCGCCTGCACGGCAGCGGTTTGGTAGGGCTGCGTCTTGAATTTAATTTTCATCACCAACCCCTTAGATGCATTTCACTTCGGTGGAAGGCGAGAGCGATTTGAAAATCTGTTCGACGTTGATCTTGACGGCACTGTCCCTGAAGCCCGCATCTCGGAAAATCACGCGCAGCGGTTGATATTTCGTCAGCTCCTTGACGAAGCCTTCATCGATGCCGCCATGGGCATCGAAGCAGGCAATCAGAGCGTTGCCATCGACGCAGAAGACTTCTTTCCCTTGGATGGCTTGTTTGGCGATGGGCAATGCTAGATCGACACCCCAGTCCAGCATTACTTGGAAAAGAAGGTCTTCGGCCATTCGGTCGGGCTTGATGTTATCCACGAAGAGATCGAGGTTAGCCTTGTCCAAGGAGTCCGGCGCATAGTAAATGTCTGCCATGTTGGATGAGGCTATTTTGAGAACACGGAAACCGATGTCTCTGTTCCACCCATCATGCGTGTCGCTAGCTAGAACAGCAGCCCCCGATCTACGAATGCGCTCTTTGCATAGTTCGGCAATCGTTTCGTATTTTGCGATGCCAGACTTGGTTATTGAGGGTTCAGATACTTGAACCACCATGAACTCCCGATTTCCGCCGTCCTCTGAATTTAGCTGCATCACAGCATGCGCAGTTGTGCCAGAGCCCCCAAAGAAATCCATCACTAAGTGATTATCCTGTCGCGAGGTGCAGGCTTGAATAAGGGTTTTTATCAGTCGGACAGGTTTTACAGTATCAAAGCCATGTTGATTCCCCAGAATTTCGTTTAGTTGGCTTTTTCCCGCTTCAGAGGTGGACGACCAATCAACCTCCATGAAGCAATAAAACGGATCATGCTCGGCTCCCTCTTCATCTTCAAAATAGCGTCTAAAAGGAGTCCCTTCACGAAACTCGATATATCCGTCGTTATTAAGCTGATGAATGACGTCCTCACCAGCTTGCCAGCGCTGGCCCTCCGGGGGAGAGTAATCTCCCAAAGAAAAAGACATGGTTGATCGAAAATTGGCGCCGCGATTCGATTTTAGGATTGTGGTTAAACGATATTTTCTACCATCAATTTCATGTGGATAAGAGCGTTCACCACCTGTGAACAGCGGGAAGAACGTTCTAGGAACATAACTCTTCTGGTACATCAGGACATACTCGACTTCTTTTTGAGGGCGGTATTTCGCTTCGCCAATATTTACAGGCTTAACCCGCGCTTTCCATGTAACCTGTCCAACAAAGTTCTCGGCCCCAAAGATCTCCTCACATAATTTCTTTAGGCTTGCAAGTTCAACATCGTGTATTGAGACAAATAAAACCCCATCGTCTCGCAAGAGATTTCGCGCCAACTTGAGTCTCGGCATCATCATGGATAGCCAATCTGAGTGAAATCTGCCGTTTGCATCTGTATTTGCAATTAACCTTTGTGCTGCTTCATCTTTCTCGCCAGAGCGGAGTTTGTGTGTCTCAGGATCGACCACAAAGTTGTCCGAGTAAATGAAGTCGCTCCCAGTGTTGTATGGCGGGTCTATATAAATCATTTTGACCTTGCCAAGGTATGTTTCCTGCAGCAGCTTCAGCGCATCGAGATTGTCACCCTCGATGAACAGGTTCCTCGTTGTATCAAAGTCCACACTTTCATGGCGACAGGGGCGCAGCGTCTTGGCAATCGGCGCATTCGCCGTCAAAAGCGCCTCCCGCTTGCCCGGCCAATTCAGGTGATAGCGTTCCTGTGGCCCTTCAACGATTGAGCCAGAAAGCTCTTGACGCAGTTGGTCAAAGTCTACGGTCAGCTTCACGCTGCCGTCTTCACCCTTCGCCTCGGTCACACATCCGGGGAACAGCTCACGAATGCGGGCGATGTTGTCTTGTGTCAGATCGGGTGAATGCATTTTCAGTTTGTCCATATTCTTTTCCTCTGGCCATCGGCTTTAGTGGCTCAGTTCCTCAAGTTCGTTGTTCAGTTGACGCAAAGTGGCGTTGATCTCCACTTTGCGATTGAATTGCTTTTCTTTTGCCAGCTTGGCGCGGACTTTCTCGATTTCACGCTGCTTAGCCCTCACGCCCTCCAGACGCTCGATCAAGGCAGAAAAGCTTTCTTGGTCGCGAGGGGCTAGCGGAATCAGCCTTTGTAGTAAGGCCTCGTAGAGCCCTGCCAAGTCCAGTACCAGCGGCATGTCGCTGCGCTCGCTGTTGGCCGGTATCCACCCCGTCGAAAAGTAATCGCTGACCACCCATTTGCTGGCGTCCACCTCGCTCGGCCGCTTGTGCGCGGCAATGACCTTGATCTTTCCCTCGTGCTCCAACTCGAAGACGATGGGGAACTGCACGGCACCGTCGATGCACTTCAGTACATCGGCGGACAGTTCCGCCGTCTTCAGCGCTATGCGGAAAACCTGCACTTCCGGTACGCCCGGCTTAGCGGGTAGGTTGATGGTTTCTGGCGCAAGTTTGTACTGCCACACGATCTGCTCGACCTGTTCCACGAACAGGTCTTTCAGGCGGGTGTTTGCCCCGCTGTGCTCGTAAATCTTGTTCTTGGGAAGTACGCGCCCGAATGTAGCCTGCTTCGGGTAGTTGATCAGCGCCAGGTGCAGAACTGGAGAGACGCTCATCCAGCCTCCTGAATCACAACGAAAGTGATGAGTTCGAAGTCATCCAGGCCGCTGATGGTATTGGTAAGCGCCGTGGTCTTGCCGCCGCTGAAGAGGCTGTCTAGATCCTTTTCTTCCTTCACTTCGATCATGGAGCTAATGGCCTTGCTCAGCAGCTCAGAGTAGCTTTGCATGTTCCTGCCGTCGCTTGTTTCCTTATTGAAGGATTGGCAGGCTATGGGGATGGGGTCAGCATGCCCCTTACAGCCGCTGCGCACGAGGTCCAGCAGGCGCTTCACTTCGGTGTGATCGTTGATGACCTTGCCGTCGCACCCGATGTAGACGAGGTAGTACGGGTGCAGCCGGTTGTGCTGGTTGACGTTGACCTCGGGGTTGCGGTTGCGCAAGGTAAAGATCACCCCCGGCTCCAGACCCAAGACAGGATTCGCGGGCACGACGGCGTGCATACCGTTAGGCACATGGCTGGGTTCGCCATGTGCCTTCACGTAGTTGAGCAAGTCCATTCGGAAGTCGTTGAGCCCCAGGTCAGTGATGGACACGCCAGTTTTCAGGTCTTCCAGCTCGATCACCTCCTCCTGAAGGCGGCGCAGTTGTTCTTTGCGGTAGGTGACATCGTTGGCCTGTGCGGAGAGCACGTTGTCGTCCCCGGTCGCCGTCACATCGGCAATCATCATCCGGCTTTCAACCCGCTCTTTCAGGTTGATGTATTCGTCGAGCGAGATGTCTGGCCAGTAATTCACCAACTGGATGCTGGCGTTAGGCGAGCCGATACGATCGACACGCCCGAAACGCTGAATGATGCGGACCGGGTTCCAGTGGATGTCGTAGTTGATCAGGTAATCGCAGTCTTGAAGGTTCTGGCCTTCGGATATGCAGTCCGTACCGATCAGCAAGTCGATCTCAGCGGGCTCTTGCGGCAGCACTTGTGCCTTCGATTTAGAGCGGGGCGAGAACAGGGTCAGCAGTTCCTGGAAGTCGTAGCTCTTCTTGAGTGTGGACTTGGGCGAGCCAGTACCCGTCACCTTGGCGCTATGGAGTTGCTGCTGTGCCAGCAACTCCGGCGCAAGGTTGGCGTAGAGGTAATCAGCGGTATCGGCGAAAGCCGTAAAGATGATGATCTTCTTGTTGCCAGGGTTAATCGGGTTGGTGATCTTGCCCAGTACTTGCGCTTTTAGATGCTGCAGCTTGGCGTCGTCCTCGGGTGTGATCTTGTTCATCGAGGCCAGCAGGGCATCGATGATCTCCAGATCAACGCTCAGGTCATGCTCCCAAGAGGGCAAGTCCATGTCGTCCAAGCTGATCTTGACCCTACCGCCAATCTCGCCTCCGTTCAGCATCGACAGATCGTCGTCTTCGGCATCCAGGTTTTCTAGGACTTCCGAGAGGTCAGCGATATCGGCGGCACCGCCACCTTCGTTGAAGCGGCGGATAGTCGCCAGCGTGTTGGCGTGATTGCCACGCAGCGAGCGCAAGGTCAGCCGGAAGGATTCGATGGAGCTTTCCAGGCGTTTGAGCAGGTTCGTGGTCATTAGGGCCTGTAGGCCCTTCTCGCGACCATACAAGCTGAGGTTTTCCTTCTTGTCGCCCGATTGGGTGTTGTAGAGGTCGATGTATTTTTTGACCCGGCTTTGAAGGATGTAGGCCGCTGGCGTGTAGACACACAGCTTCAGCAGTGAAAGCTGTTCGAAAATCTCGTTGAAGCCCATCACGTCCGTGCGCTGGGTCAGTGCGCAATGGAAAGAAAGCGGCTTGCGGCGTTCGGGGAATTGGCCGATGTCCTTTGTGTCGTAGAAGGTCTGGATGTGCTTGCGGGAGCGAGCGATAGTCACGCTGTCCAGCAATTCGAAGAAATCAAAGTCCAGCGAATCCAGAATGGCGCGAGCTGTGCGCTCTTCTGGAGGAAGCGTCGACCAAACTGTGAACGCGGCCTGTGCGCTCCGGAAAATCTCTTCCACGCTCTTGCTGGTCTTGAGCTTATTGCTGAGGTTTTCCGAGTCGCCCTCGTAGGCCAATGCCAATTGATTGCGCAGGTCGGCAAAGCGGTTGTTGACCGGGGTGGCCGAGAGCATCAGCACTTTGGTCTTCACGCCCTCTCTGATGACCTTGTTCATCAGCTTTTGGTAGCGCGTCTCCTTATCCTTGTAGGCATCGTTGTTGCGGAAATTGTGCGATTCATCGATGACCACGAGGTCGTAGTTTCCCCAGTTGATGCGGTTCAACGGTGTACCAAACGACTCACCGTTGGTGCGGCTGAGGTCGGTATGGCACAGCACGTCGTAATTGAACCGATCCTTGGCGAAGATATTGGTCTTCAGGTTGCGGTTGTAGTTGAGCCAGTTGTCCGCTAGCTTCTTCGGGCAAAGGACCAGCACTGAACGGTTACGTAGTTCGTAATACTTGATCACGGCCAGCGCAGTAAAAGTTTTGCCCAAGCCTACGCTGTCGGCCAGGATGCAGCCGCTGTAGGTTTCCAGCTTGTTGATGATTCCGGTGGCTGCATCCTTCTGGTAGTTGAAAAGCTTCTGCCAGATCAGTGTGTCCTGGTAGCCGGTGCGGTCATTGGGCAGTACGTCTTCGTCGATGTCATCCAGGAACTCGCTGAAGATGTTAAAGAGCATCAGGAAGTAGATGCTCTCGGGCGAGTTCTCCTGATAGACAGAGGCGATGTGGTCACAGATTTGCTGCGTCACATCTTCCAGCTTCTCGGGGGCGTTCCAGATTTGGTCAAACAAGCTGAGATAGGTGGCCGCAAAAGTCGGCTCATTCATCTTGTTGACGAGATTCGATACGGCATTGCCTTGCTGGTAGCCCAGGTCAACTGCCGTGAAACCATGCAGCGGCATGTAGGCGGTGTCTTCCCCCTGAGTCTGCACGCAGGCAAATTGCTGCATCGGGGCCTTGGTCCGGTTGCTCTTGAAGCGGGCCTTGCGCCGCATCCAGTCAGCGCACTCCTTGGCAATCGCACGCTGGGTCAGTTTGTTGCGCAACTGGATTTCAAATTCACTGCCGTACAGGCTGCGCTCACGGTCCACTTTGGGAATGTGGTACTCCCGACGCTCCTTACGGATTTTGTCGGTGGCTTCATTGGCAACGAAGGTTGGTGACGTGAAAATGAAATTGAGCTCTTCGATCTTCTCCAGTTCCGCCTTGAGGGCTTCGAAGGCGTACATAGAAAAGCAGGATGCGGCGATCTTTAATTTCGCCCCTGGCTTGAGGGTTTGCTTCAGGTCGTCGCCAAGGAGGCGACTGATGTTGTCAATGAGCTCCATCGCATCCCTTCTTATTTTCGGTGGACTGTACGTCCGCCTTTAAACCATGCTCTTGCGCGTAGTTCAGGATAAGCACTTCCATCATCGATGCGATGGATCGGTGCTCTTTTTCAGCAGCCATGCCCAGCAGTTGCTTAATGTCCGCCGACGTGCGGATGGACAGGGTTTTGTCCTTGGGACGCCTCATGACGTAGTCCTAGGTTTGGTGTCCTGCGAATGTACTGCGTTTTGCGTTGGTTGCATAGCGCTGATGTGAGAAATGAAGAAGCCGCTTACCCCTGGCGGTAAGCGGCAAAATCATCATCTGGCCGGAGTGGCGGGCAGCACCCGCTTACCAAATAGCTTTTTTGCGGAGTTTTTGGCAGGCCAGGAGCGGGGATTCTCAACGCGCTCAAGGGGTCGTCCTTGCCGCGCAGCTAGCCAGGCTTCAACGACAGCCACGTCATGGCGAATCAAATACAGGCAGAACCAGGGAAGGGTGGGGGCTACTTCGGCCATGAGATCATTCTGTTCGCCAATATGGAGGCTTGCCTGAACGGTGCCGACCTCAAGCAGACCATCCCAGCCAAGTACTTCCTGAAGGCCTTTAGGTCATTGAGCTCTGTGAATATTGGCTGATTTGTTTGTGCCTGTCTTCGTCATCAATCGCTGCTCAGGCCGGCGCCGGAATCACCCCCGCAGCGCGTCAACCTGGAAAGCCAAGATGCTGGAGACACAATCCGTTGAGGTATTTATCAGCCCAGATACGGAAATGCTGGCGAAGCCTGAACCAGCCAGCAGCAAGGGAAGCGACAAGAAGGGTAATAAGTCCGGTAAGGGCAAGAAGGAGATTGCCGGGCGGGCCCGCATCGGGGGTGACGACAATGTTGATCATTCGCGACCCTTAGGTGCTGGATTAGACCGGGGATCGACTCTACTAAACCACTACCAATCAATTGGTTGTCGGGTGGTTGAACAAGATCGGATGAGCAATTCTGTAATAATTGTCGGATGCACATGCCATTTTTTTACTTGTGTAAGATAGAAAAAAGTATCCAACGTGGCGATCTTGCTGGCTTATTTAGATCAAAAGTTTTCAAACGCTCAATCGTCAATTTCTGAATTGCCCAGCTTCGATACAACAAGGGGAGTAACCATGGGATGGTGGGAAGGGATAAAAAGTGGAGCTGCAGCCGTTGGCAATTTCATAACGGGTGGGGGGCAAGAGCGTCGGCGAAGCGAACGAATTGTTAAGAATGCAAAAGAGGATGAATTCGACGCCAAGTGCCGACTAGAAGAAAAGCGCAAAAGCACCAATGGAGCGCTTGAATCTCTGGGGGAGCTGCGGAGGTCAGCCCATGAAGGAGCGATAACGGATTTCGTTAATCTTTACGAAACTATTGCCGCGATCACCAAGCAGGAATTCGCAACGCCGGATCAGTTCGTCGATCACGAAATTAAGTCCAACATCACCAAAATGCTTCCCGCGCCTGGGTACGTGAAAGAGATGATGCTCGGTGGCACCATGGGGGCACTTGGTGGCGCAGCAGCGGCATATGGGGCTTATGGTCTGGCAGGGATTGTTGGCACAGCATCCACCGGCACGGCTATCAGTTCGCTGGGAGGTGTGGCAGCGACCAACGCAACTCTTGCATGGCTGGGCGGTGGAGCGGCAGCGGCTGGAGGGCTGGGCACAATAGGGGGAGCAGCGGTGTTGGGTGGGATTGCCCTCATACCGGCGGCGATCGTAGCAATGTACTTCGGCCAGAATGCCGCAAAAAAGCAGCTTAACGAAGCTCTGAACTACAGCGACCAAGTTGATGTATTTGTTGCTCAGAGCAACACCTTCATTCTTCAACTCGACCAAATTGAGCAGGCTGCAAAGCTCCTTCATCGTGCCGTTCTCAGCATGGAAGCCGTGGTGAGGATGCAGAACAGCAAAATGCGTTATGCCATTCAGAGAACAGTTGAGCAAGCCCGCGAGCTTCAAGATTGTCTGTATTTGGAATTTGTTGATGCCCGCGGTCAGTACAGACCCGAAAGTCGCTCTGCCTATCAGGCGATCATCAATGCTGACCCAGTGCCGAACACATCGTCGTCAGAGGATGACGGCGCAGGACATATCCGTGTTAGTGCCAATCATTCCCCAACCCTTGCGAACATTGAGGCCTGAAATGAGTCAAGCAAAACGTGATTTTCAGTTATCTAGCCTCTTTTTTTTCGGACAAGATGTTGACGTCAAGGCAATGAAAGTCATGGCGGAGGCGGACCAAACACTTCAGAGAACAACCGCTGCGTTGGAGTCCTCCAAAGGCAAAGCCAAAGGGATGCTGGAAAAGCTCGATGACCTGCGAACGACCTTATACCGAGATTCCTTGAAGGATTTCTTTGACCTTTACGATCCTTCAATAAATGGCCTGAAAGACATCCCCCCAAACACCGCGCAGGCCGAGCGCTTCATCGCAACATTTCCCACGTTTTCCGTTACTACGCAGTTTTGTACCCCCTTTCCTGCTTTGAAAAAGGTCGGGCTAGTTGTGATACTCGGCGGTGTCTGGGCGTTTATTCTTCTGCAAATTCTTGGGCCAATTAGTTCTCAGCAGTTAAACGCCCTCATAGCCATTGGAGGGGCCTTACTCGGTCTGCTTTCTGCGATGATATTTTGTTATCGCCGGGCGCAGAAAAACCTTACGGCCGCAATAACCTACTTTGGAAAGGTGCGTGATTTTGAGGAGGGTTCCGTTCGATTCAGCTCGAAGGTTGAGCAATTGGCAAAGGACTTTCCACTGGCAATGGAGGCTTTGCAGCGTAAGGCGCTCGGGCTAACCAAGCAAGTCGAATCATTAACCGAAACTGTACGCGATGCAGTCAATGCTGCAATGTTGCTAAACAAACTCATCGGCAAGCCCCTGATCGATGGCGAAGGCGCTTTGCTCACGGATGTCATGCGTCAACTGGAAGAGGACGTGGCGACAGCGACAATGATGCAGAACTTTTTGGGTATCGAAGATTCGGAACGCGGCATCGATGTGGCTGTTGCCTAAGAGGCGTAAGGGGGCTGAATATGGCGTTCGACGCAGAGGAGCAATTGGACCAAAAAGCATTCAGGCTGGCGATGGAGCAGTCGTTGCAACGGGATCTGCGTCGTTTCGGAGAAGCGACTTCGGAATGCTTCAAGATTCATGATTACCTGCAGAAGATCAGTTCGAGCAAGCTGAATGCTGAATATTTGGAACAAAATCTAATGCAACAGCGAGGCTTTTCGGCCGAAGCGGTTCACGTAGCTCGTAGCAATTCCGAAAATGTCATCAATGGCAACTCTTCACGGCTCGCACGGTTGGATGACATGGGCCATGTGAATCACACGCAAGCGGATGTTGCGCGAATCAACACACGTACTCATCACGTTGTGCTGGATGCTGACGGCAGTTTCGTCGGCGCCGGTCAGATGAAGATGCACTCGACAGTTGAGAAATATTCCTATCTTCACGGTAGTCCGGACATTTTTGAAAAGTATGCCGCCATGGAGTTAGTTGTTCCATCGGACCAATTCGACGACATTGTAAGGAGCTGGTCGGACAATCTCGCAAAGCTGGAAAAGCAACTGAAAAACCGAAGGGCTGCGGGAGATGAGGAAAGGGCACGGCATCTTCAAGAGAAAATCGACCGACTGAAAAGTGCCAAACGCCGCTTACGAAGTGCCAAGATATCTACCGAAGAAGCAATGGACGCTCGGCTGCATCCAACCAAGACTGTGCTGAAAGACTCCGCCAGAGTCGCCCACCTTAGCGGAATTGAAGGTGCAAAGGTGGGCGCATTATGGGGTGGTGGCGCGAGCGCGCTGAGTAACGTCAGCCAAATCCTACTATCCGACAAGGAAATAGACGAAGCCATTGTTGAAGTTATGCTCGACACAGGGAAGGCTGCAGCGACCTCCTACGGCATTACCTATGCGACTACGATGGTCAGCGGCGTCATGCAGGCCTCCAGTAAGCAGGTGCTGCAAAATATAGGTAAGTCCAATCTGCCAGTCACTATGATCCAGACTGGAGTAATTTTGGCCAAGAATGCCTTGATGGTTGCCAAGGGGGAAATGACCGCAGAGCAATTTGTCGTTCAAATCACTCGCGAAGGCTGCATGCTCGGAATGTCGATGGCAGGATCTGCGCTCGGAGGGATGCTCGGCGGCATGGCGGTTACTGGTCTGGCCTTAGCCGGTCCCGGTCTCGGCATCCTAGTTGGGGGCATGATCGGAGGTATGGTTGCTTCGATGCTTAGTGGCTCGCTCTATAACGCCCTTCAAGAGTCTGTCAGGTCGTTAGAGGCATCAGACCAACTTCGGTGCGAAACCAAGAAAATGTGTGACCGGCTCCTTGCTGACCATCATGCGTACCAAGCCAAGCTTCAAGCGACGTTCAGCAAGTTTTTTTCCGAAAAGGAAGTGGCACTACAGACAGGTTTTGACGCGCTATCCACTGCCTTGTTGCGTGGGGAAAGCATACACAACGGTCTGCAGCAGATTGCCGCCGCAATGGGCGTAGAGTTGCGCTTCGAAACAACCGGCGATCTGAAGACGCATCTGCGATCCAGACAAACGTTGCAGTTGTGATCAGCCATGCGGATTCGCTAACTAATCCTGATATTCAGCCGCTCACATCGATAGTCGAGAAGAATCCCGCTTTCCCCAACGGGGGAAAGCGGGATTCTGGAGCAGTAGCCTAATCAATCCTTGGTTGTAGCCGGTGTGCAGATTAAGTGCTTTCGCAAAAGCGTTTTGCCAGCCATAGGTGCAGTATTTGGTGGGGGCCATGGCACTATCTCCCGCCATGCTGTCGAAGTGTCAGCCGGTCCTCAACGACAGCCACGTCATTCCGGATCGTGTGCTGGCCGATCACCAGATACGGTGGCAATTTGCTTTTGCCTCTGGCCTGTAGCCGATTGATGGTGGCAACGTATCAGCCAACCGCTTGACGATTCGGGCAGTATGTATTGGTGTAAGAATGTGGATGGAGCCTGTAAGTTGGCATCGGAGTGAACTGCTGTTCAATCAAAAAGCAGCAGGCGGGTGGGGGTATGTTTGGGGGTATCAGTAGTATGTGTTAAGTGTCAAAAATTATATTAAACAAATTACTACGTATTCGTGTTTTATCCCGGTACCCACCATCCCTCTCTCTTTTCCCTGTTTGCCTGCTCAGGCCGGGCCCGGTTCGTGATAACCCAGCCGGTGCGATAAATCCTGGGCGGCTTGCCGGATGGCGGCGGCAATGTTGCTGTCCCAGTCGCTGGCAAAGTTGCCGATCGGGCCCAGGGAAGTGATCGCCGCCACCATGGTGCCCGTCTGATTGAATACCGGCGCACTGAAACCGTTGATACCCGGAGAGTAGCTGCCGCTGGCTCGGGCAATGCCCTGGTTGCGGATTTCCGACAGCAGGCCGTCCATTTCCCGGCGCGCAGCTGCCAGGGTGGTGCCGTTCGCTTCCGCGTTCGCCTTGATTTCGACTTCCAGCAGCTGGCGCAGGTAGGGGGAACGGAAAAAGGCGGCAAACGCCCGACCCGTGGCCGAACTGGCCAGCGGCAGGACGGTACCGGCGCGCAACGCAACGGTGATCGGTCCGCCGGCCTCCAGCAGGCGGACCACCGTGGCACCATGATTCCCCCATACGGCCAGGGCAACGGTTTCACCCAGGCGCTCGCAGAGGTCCTCCAATATCGGGGTGGCGAGGCGAACCGGATCCAGCCGGCCCATGGCGGCCAAGCCCAGTTCCAGGGAGAAACTGCCCAGGTCATAGCGGCCGCTGGTCTGGTCCTGCTCGACCAGGCCCATGCGAATGAGGCTGACCAGGTAGCGGTGGGCCTTGGCGGCGGGCATGCCGGCAGCCTTGGCCAGGTCCCGCAGCATCATGGCGCGGCCATTGGCAGCCAGCGCCTGCAATAACTTGCCCCCCACTTCGATGGATTGAATTCCCTGGCGGTCCTTGGTTTTTGGCTTTTCCATATATGACTTAAGTAGCAAACCCGGTCGCCATATTACATCCGTGTGCGCCCAATCGGGGAGCCGCCGCTGTCAGTACCTTCGCATATAATCATCCGAGACCGTCGTGGCCCAAATGCCAGTTCGGCTTTTATCGAGTGAGAAAGGGGTGGGTATGCAAGCAATTCTGGTGGCCAATCCGAAGGGGGGGTGTGGCAAGACAACCTTGGCGACAAATCTGGCCGGCTATTTCGCCAACCAGGGCAACAAGGTTACCTTGTGCGATTTGGATCGCCAGCAATCCTCCCTGCGCTGGATGGCCTTCCGCGATCCGGAGATGGCACCGGTGACCGGATACTTCGCGGGTAATCAGGTGATGTTCAATCCGCCCCAGGATGTGGATCAGGTGGTGCTGGACGCCCCGGCCGGCCTGCAGGGCTATAAGCTTTCCGACTACCTGCGTCGTGTCGATAAGGTTATCGTTCCGGTGGTGCCTTCCATATTTGATATGGCGGCAACGGAGGATTTTCTCAATTCATTGCGCCAGGAAACCCGCGGTCGGCGGCAGATGCTGGGTATTGTTGCCATGCGGGTGGATCCCAGAACCCGTGCGGCAGTGATGCTGGAAGAGTTTTTGCGTCATTTCGATATTCCCATTGTTAGTTATCTGCGCAACACCCAGAACTACGTAAACGTAGCTGCCGCAGGGCTTTCCGTCTTTGACCCTCCCCGCGCCAAGTTCAAGCGAGATCACGAACAGTGGGATTCCCTCTTGCAGTGGCTCTCCGACTAGGCTATAGTTCGCCTCCCTCGACGCACCGGCCGGTGCAGCCAAGCGAAAGCAAAGCAAGAAACAAACCGGCAGGGGTTGACGAGGTGTAGAGAAAGCGATAATATCTCGCTTCTCTGACGGACGCGGGGTGGAGCAGTCTGGCAGCTCGTCGGGCTCATAACCCGAAGGTCGTAGGTTCAAATCCTGCCCCCGCAACCAGCTCTTTAAAAAATAGGACAACCGATAGGTGTAGGTGCTTGGTTGGGTGTTCCGGCTTAGGTCGGACAAATGAATCAAGCGCTTGCACAAAGATGTAGTCAAGGAAACTTGAATATATCCGTCAAGCGAGTTTTAAGCAGAGATTAAACTGAAGAGTTTGATCCTGGCTCAGATTGAACGCTGGCGGCATGCCTTACACATGCAAGTCGAACGGCAGCACGGGAGCTTGCTCCTGGTGGCGAGTGGCGAACGGGTGAGTAATACATCGGAACGTACCCAGGAGTGGGGGATAACGTAGCGAAAGTTACGCTAATACCGCATATTCTGTGAGCAGGAAAGCGGGGGATCGCAAGACCTCGCGCTCTTGGAGCGGCCGATGTCGGATTAGCTAGTTGGTGAGGTAAAAGCTCACCAAGGCGACGATCCGTAGCAGGTCTGAGAGGATGATCTGCCACACTGGGACTGAGACACGGCCCAGACTCCTACGGGAGGCAGCAGTGGGGAATTTTGGACAATGGGGGCAACCCTGATCCAGCCATGCCGCGTGAGTGAAGAAGGCCTTCGGGTTGTAAAGCTCTTTCGGCGGGGAAGAAATGGCAACGGCTAATATCCGTTGTTGATGACGGTACCCGCATAAGAAGCACCGGCTAACTACGTGCCAGCAGCCGCGGTAATACGTAGGGTGCGAGCGTTAATCGGAATTACTGGGCGTAAAGCGTGCGCAGGCGGTTTCGTAAGACAGACGTGAAATCCCCGGGCTCAACCTGGGAACTGCGTTTGTGACTGCGAGGCTAGAGTACGGCAGAGGGGGGTAGAATTCCACGTGTAGCAGTGAAATGCGTAGAGATGTGGAGGAATACCGATGGCGAAGGCAGCCCCCTGGGTTAGTACTGACGCTCATGCACGAAAGCGTGGGGAGCAAACAGGATTAGATACCCTGGTAGTCCACGCCCTAAACGATGTCAACTAGGTGTTGGAAGGGTTAAACCTTTTAGTACCGCAGCTAACGCGTGAAGTTGACCGCCTGGGGAGTACGGCCGCAAGGTTAAAACTCAAAGGAATTGACGGGGACCCGCACAAGCGGTGGATGATGTGGATTAATTCGATGCAACGCGAAAAACCTTACCTACCCTTGACATGCCAGGAACTTTCCAGAGATGGATTGGTGCCCGAAAGGGAGCCTGGACACAGGTGCTGCATGGCTGTCGTCAGCTCGTGTCGTGAGATGTTGGGTTAAGTCCCGCAACGAGCGCAACCCTTGTCATTAATTGCCATCATTTAGTTGGGCACTTTAATGAGACTGCCGGTGACAAACCGGAGGAAGGTGGGGATGACGTCAAGTCCTCATGGCCCTTATGGGTAGGGCTTCACACGTCATACAATGGTCGGTACAGAGGGTTGCCAAGCCGCGAGGTGGAGCCAATCCCAGAAAGCCGATCGTAGTCCGGATCGCAGTCTGCAACTCGACTGCGTGAAGTCGGAATCGCTAGTAATCGCGGATCAGCATGTCGCGGTGAATACGTTCCCGGGTCTTGTACACACCGCCCGTCACACCATGGGAGTGGGTTCTACCAGAAGTAGTTAGCCTAACCGCAAGGAGGGCGATTACCACGGTAGGATTCATGACTGGGGTGAAGTCGTAACAAGGTAGCCGTATCGGAAGGTGCGGCTGGATCACCTCCTTTCTAGAGAAAAGCATCCTCCAAGCATCTACAACCTATCGGTTGTTCAAGTAACAGCATGAGGGAAAGGCCAGGAGCAGGAGTAGCGCGCAGGCGTACTGACTCCGGGTCCTCTACTGACCCTTCGATAAGAGAAGTTTGGGTCAGTAGCTCAGTCGGTTAGAGCACCGTCTTGATAAGGCGGGGGTCGTAGGTTCGATTCCTACCTGACCCACCAACGCTTCATCAGGCGGGGGCATAGCTCAGTTGGGAGAGCGCCAGCTTTGCAAGCTGGATGTCGTCGGTTCGATCCCGTCTGCCTCCACCAACCCCTTCGGTTGTCTGCAAGAGCTCATACGTAAGCACGGATGCTTAGGTCTGACCTCTTGGTCAATGCTGTTTGCTCTTTAACAAAATGGAGAAGGTTGTATATCTGGAGCCGAAACCAAGCCAGATATACATTGTGATTGCATCGTATCGCGTTACAGCTAGCGCGATACAAACACAAACTGAGTTGCTTATAACTGCCTCGGAAGAGGCCTCAAAGTTATAGGATCAAGCGACTAAGTGCATGTGGTGGATGCCTTGGCGATTACAGGCGATGAAGGACGTGCAAGCCTGCGAAAAGCTCTGGGGAGCTGGCAACGAAGCTTTGATCCAGAGATGTCCGAATGGGGAAACCCACTCCGCAAGGAGTATCCCTGACTGAATACATAGGTCAGTGGAGGCGAACCCGGTGAACTGAAACATCTAAGTAGCCGGAGGAAAAGAAATCAACCGAGATTCCCAAAGTAGTGGCGAGCGAAATGGGAACAGCCTGCAAGTGATAGCGAATCTGTTAGCGGAAGACTCTGGAAAGTGTCGCCGTAGTGGGTGATAGCCCCGTACGCGAAAACAGGATCGTGGTACTAAGTTTGCGACAAGTAGGGCGGGGCACGTGAAACCCTGTCTGAATATGGGGGGACCATCCTCCAAGGCTAAATACTCGTAATCGACCGATAGTGAACCAGTACCGTGAGGGAAAGGCGAAAAGAACCCCGGGAGGGGAGTGAAATAGATCCTGAAACCGCATGCATACAAACAGTGGGAGCCCCTTCGTGGGGTGACTGCGTACCTTTTGTATAATGGGTCAGCGACTTACGTTATGTTGCGAGCTTAACCGAGTAGGGAAGGCGTAGGGAAACCGAGTCTGATAAGGGCGTTAAGTAGCATGGCGTAGACCCGAAACCGGATGATCTATCCATGGCCAGGATGAAGGTGCGGTAACACGCACTGGAGGTCCGAACCCACTAACGTTGAAAAGTTAGGGGATGAGCTGTGGATAGGGGTGAAAGGCTAAACAAATCCGGAAATAGCTGGTTCTCTCCGAAAACTATTTAGGTAGTGCCTCAAGTATCACCTACGGGGGTAAAGCACTGTAATGGTTGAAGGGGTCATCGCGACTTACTTCGCCATAGCAAACTCTGAATACCGTAGAGTGCGAGCTTGGGAGACAGACATCGGGTGCTAACGTCCGGTGTCAAGAGGGAAACAACCCAGACCGCCGATTAAGGTCCCAAAGACATAGTTAAGTGGGAAACGAGGTGGGAAGGCTCAGACAGCCAGGAGGTTGGCTTAGAAGCAGCCATCCTTTAAAGAAAGCGTAATAGCTCACTGGTCGAGTCGTCCTGCGCGGAAGATGTAACGGGGCTCAAACTATGCACCGAAATCGCGGATATCCTTTGGATATGGTAGGAGAGCGTTCTGTAGGCCGTTGAAGGTGTCTCGTGAGGGATGCTGGAGGTATCAGAAGTGCGAATGCTGACATGAGTAGCGATAAAGGGAGTGAAAAGCTCCCTCGCCGAAAGCCCAAGGTTTCCTGCGCAACGTTCATCGGCGCAGGGTGAGTCGGCCCCTAAGGCGAGGCTGAAAAGCGTAGTCGATGGGAAACAGGTTAATATTCCTGTACCTCAATGTAATGCGATGGGGGGACGGAGAAGGTTAGGTCAGCCGGGTGTTGGACGTCCCGGTTTAAGCGTGTAGGCGTGCCCCTTAGGCAAATCCGGGGGGCTAAGCTGAGGCGTGACGACGAGCGCTCTTTGAGCGCGAAGTGATTGATACCAAGCTTCCAAGAAAAGCCTCTAAGCTTCAGTTACATTGGGACCGTACCGCAAACCGACACAGGTGGGCAGGATGAGAATTCTAAGGCGCTTGAGAGAACTCAGGAGAAGGAACTCGGCAAATTGGCACCGTAACTTCGGGATAAGGTGCGCCCCGGTAGGGTGTAGAGACTTGCTCTCGAAGCTCGATGGGGTTGCAGTGAAATGGTGGCTGCGACTGTTTAATAAAAACACAGCACTCTGCAAACACGAAAGTGGACGTATAGGGTGTGACGCCTGCCCGGTGCCGGAAGGTTAAGTGATGGGGTGCAAGCTCTTGATCGAAGCCCCGGTAAACGGCGGCCGTAACTATAACGGTCCTAAGGTAGCGAAATTCCTTGTCGGGTAAGTTCCGACCTGCACGAATGGCGTAACGATGGCCACACTGTCTCCTCCTGAGACTCAGCGAAATTGAAATGTTTGTGAAGATGCAATCTCCCCGCGGCTAGACGGAAAGACCCCATGAACCTTTACTGTAGCTTTGCATTGGACTTTGAACCGATCTGTGTAGGATAGGTGGGAGACTGTGAGACCAGGACGCTAGTTCTGGTGGAGTCGTCCTTGAAATACCACCCTGGTTTGTTTGAGGTTCTAACCATGGCCTGTGAATCCAGGTCTGGGACCGTGCATGGTAGGCAGTTTGACTGGGGCGGTCTCCTCCCAAAAGGTAACGGAGGAGTACGAAGGTACGCTAGGTACGGTCGGACATCGTGCTAATAGTGCAATGGCATAAGCGTGCTTGACTGCGAGACCCACAAGTCGAGCAGGTGCGAAAGCAGGTCATAGTGATCCGGTGGTTCTGTATGGAAGGGCCATCGCTCAACGGATAAAAGGTACTCTGGGGATAACAGGCTGATACCGCCCAAGAGTTCATATCGACGGCGGTGTTTGGCACCTCGATGTCGGCTCATCTCATCCTGGGGCTGTAGCCGGTCCCAAGGGTATGGCTGTTCGCCATTTAAAGAGGTACGTGAGCTGGGTTTAAAACGTCGTGAGACAGTTTGGTCCCTATCTGCCGTGGGCGCTGGAAGTTTGAGGGGGGCTGCTCCTAGTACGAGAGGACCGGAGTGGACGTACCCCTGGTGTACCGGTTGTGACGCCAGTCGCATCGCCGGGTAGCTAAGTACGGAAGAGATAACCGCTGAAAGCATCTAAGCGGGAAACTCGCCTCAAGATTAGACTTCCCCGGGGCTTCGAGCCCCCTAAAGGGTCGTGGAAGACCACCACGTTGATAGGTCGGGTGTGGAAGCGCAGTAATGCGTTAAGCTAACCGATACTAATTGCCCGTGCGGCTTGATCCTATAACTCTGAGATCAAAGCGCTTCAGTTTGAAACGCAATCACATTTAACCTTCTCCCATTTTGCGCTCGACGTCACTCGACGGCGAGCGAACAAGTTACGCTTGGCGGCCATAGCGCTCTGGACCCACCCCTTCCCATCCCGAACAGGACCGTGAAACAGAGTTGCGCCGATGATAGTGCATACTTCATGTGCGAAAGTAGGTCACCGCCAGGCTCCCCTTACAACACCCCAGCTACTATGTGGCTGGGGTGTTTCTATTTGTACCTCACTAAATTCCCCTCCACTCAAAAACGGCTTAGATGCTCTGCCGTCGGCTCTTGCCGAGTCCAGATATCGGCTTGTGATATCGAAATTTCGCGGATGACTGGTTACTCGTTCGAGTGACGGAAAAAAAGCGCTGGTGGGCGAGAAACGCCGATCAGCTATGTTAGAATTCGCACCGGCGGGTCTCCCCGCATTGCAGGGTGGTGAACCTGGTCAGGTCCGGAAGGAAGCAGCCACAGCTACTTACTGCAAGTGCCGGGGGTAAGGCTCGCCACTTTCATTTCCGGCAGCCGCCATGGGCGGTCGGGTGCCGCTGTCGTGCGAGACTATTCGGCATGAGCTATCAGGTTCTGGCGCGCAAATGGCGCCCTCGAAGCTTTTCCACCCTGGTCGGCCAGGAGCATGTGGTCCGTGCGTTGACCCATGCCCTCACCGAGCAGCGGCTCCACCACGCGTATCTCTTCACCGGCACCCGTGGTGTCGGCAAGACCACCTTGGCCCGCATCCTGGCCAAATCCCTCAATTGTGAATCCGGTATCTCGGCGACTCCTTGCGGGCAATGTTCTGCCTGCCAGGAAATCGATGCGGGGCGTTTTGTAGATCTTCTCGAGGTCGATGCGGCCACCAATACCCGGGTCGATGAGATGCGCCAGCTGCTCGAGAACGCGGTCTATGCGCCTACCCGGGGCCGCTTCAAGGTCTACGTGATCGACGAAGTGCACATGCTTTCCAATTCGGCCTTCAACGCCATGTTGAAGACCCTGGAAGAGCCACCCGAGCACGTCAAATTCATCCTGGCGACCACCGATCCCCAGAAAATTCCGGTGACGGTTCTTTCCCGCTGTCTGCAGTTCAATCTGAAGCAGATGCCGCCCCAGGCCATCACCGGCCATCTTTCCCACATCCTTGAGGCTGAATCCGTCCCCTTCGAGGCGCCGGCGTTGGCTTTGCTGGCCCGCTCTGCCAACGGCAGTATGCGTGACGCCCTGTCGCTGCTCGACCAGGCGATTGCCCATGGCACCGGCAAGGTGGAGGAGTCCCTGGTGCGCGACATGCTCGGCACTGTGGATCAGGATTACCTGTTCACCCTCTTGGAAGCCATGGCCCAGGGCGATGTCAGTGCCATGCTGAGTGTGGCCGATCTGATGACGGAGCGCAGCCTATCCTTCGACAGTGCCCTGCAGGATCTGGCTGCCATGCTGACCCGTCTGCAGGTGGCTCAGCTGGCCCCGGCTGCCATTGCCGAGGATACGCCGGACCGCAGCCGCTTACTCGCACTGGCAGGTGCCATCGACGCTCAGACGGTGCAGTTGGCCTACCAGATCAGCGTGCATGGTCGCCATGAACTACCCATGGCCCCCGACCCCCATGCCGGTTTCGTCATGACCCTGTTGCGTCTGCATGCCTTTGCGCCGCGCCAGCCTGGGGAGGGCCCATCCCCGGGAAAAGCGTTGGCCGCCCCGCGGGCGCAGGCTCCCGCGGTTAAGGCGGCTCCTTCCCGAATTTCCGTCCCGGCCCGAGCTGCAGAAGCCCCCGTCGTACAGCCGCTAGCCACTCCTGCGGAGACGATGCCGGCGGCACAGGCTGTCGCCGCTGATAGCGAGGCTCCAGGTGACTGGCAGTCGATTCTTGACAGCTTACAGTTGTCCGGTATGGCACGGGCCCTGGCCCAGCATTGCGAGTTGCTGAAGCTGGGCGGGGACGTGGTGCAATTGCGTTTGCCACCGGCCCATCGCCACCTGATCATGAAGGCGGCCCAGGATCGGCTGCAGCAGGCCCTGGGCGAATACTGTGGCCGCCCGCTGCAGTTGCAGATCGAAGTGGCCGAGGTGAGCACGCTGACGCCGGCGGCGATTCTCCAGCAGGAGCGGGAGGAGCGCCAGGACCGGGCTGTCGCCGCCATCGAGCAGGACCCCTTTGTGCGTGAGATGATCGACATCTTCGACGCCACGCTGATTGAATCATCCATCAAACCCATCTAGTTGAGGACCACGAAAATGATGAAAGGCGGCATCGCCGGCCTGATGAAGCAGGCCCAGCAAATGCAGGAAAACATGAAGAAGGCCCAGGAAGAGCTGGGTCGCGTCGAGGTGGAAGGCCAGGCCGGTGCCGGCATGGTCAAGGTGCTGATGACCTGTTCCCACGACGTGCGCCGCGTCACGATCGACCCCTCGGTCATGGACGACAAGGAAATGCTGGAAGACCTGATCGCTGCCGCCGTCAATGACGCTGTGCGCCGTGGCGAGGAGCTGAGCAAGGAACGCATGTCCGGCTTCACCGCCGGCCTCAACCTGCCCCCCGGATTCAAGCTGCCCTTCTGATGAGCACCCCATCCAGCCTCGAAGAACTGATCGAGGCCCTCCGCTGTTTGCCGGGGATCGGGCCGAAATCGGCCCAGCGCATGGCCTACCATCTGCTGCAGCGGGACCGCAAGGGCGCCCGCCGCCTGGCAGACGGCATGTCCCATGCGCTGGAGGCCATTCGCCATTGCAGCCGCTGCAACACCTTCACCGAGTCCGATATCTGCGAGCGCTGCGCCTCCCCCAAGCGGGATGCCAGCCTGCTGTGCGTCGTCGAAACGCCGGTGGACATGAACATGATGGAGCAGACCCAGGCCTACAACGGGCTCTACTACGTCATCATGGGGCGCTTGTCGCCGCTGGACGGTGTCGGTCCCCGGGAGCTGCAGCTGGACCGTCTGCTGGCCCGGGCCTGCGATGGCGAGGTCCAGGAGGTCATCTTGGCCACCAATTACACCAACGAAGGCGAAGCGACCGCTCACTACGTCAGCGAACTGCTGCGCAGCAGGGGCATCAAGGTGACCCGGATCGCCCGGGGGGTGCCGGTGGGTGGGGAGCTGGAATACGTGGATGCCGGCACCCTGGCCCAGGCCATGCGGGAGCGGAAAAACGTGGAAGCCTAGCCCTGGCGGGTCCGATTCTTGACCGGGCTCAGGTTTGGAGCGGCTTTCGACGCATTTGACGACATTGAGTTCCCGGCCCGGTTCCAGTCCGTAGGTGGATTCGAGTATAATCTTCCGGTTTTGTTCGGCCAGGATCATTTTTGCCTCGCCGAAGGCGTTACCGAATTGCTGTTCTGAATTTTAATTTCAACGTTCTAGGGATCTGCGCTATGAGCAAAGAGAACAAAGTGGACTGCGGCAGGCGGCGTCTGATCGTCGCTACCGCGGCCGTGGGCGGGGCCGGGGCGGTGGCGGCACTCGTGCCGTTCGTCGCCAGCATGCTGCCGTCCGAACGCGCCAAGGCAGCCGGCGCTCCGGTGGAAGTGGATATTTCCAAGCTGGAACCGGGTCAGATGATGACCGTGGAATGGCGTGGCAAGCCGGTGTGGATCATCAACCGCACCAAGGACATGCTGGACACCCTGCCCAAGCTGGCCGATGCCGTCGCCGATCCCAAGTCCGAAAAAGAGCAGCAGCCCGCCTACTGCCAGAACGAAACCCGCTCCATCAAGCCCGAAGTGCTGGTGGCCGTGGGTATCTGTACCCACCTGGGCTGTTCTCCTTCCGCCAAGTTCAAGCACGGCGCCGAAGAGGGCATGTCCGGTGACTGGCTGGGCGGCTTCCTGTGCCCCTGCCACGGTTCCACCTTCGACTTTGCCGGCCGCGTTTACAAGGCCAAGCCGGCTCCGACCAACCTGGAAGTTCCGCCGCACATGTATCTGTCCGATACCCGCATCCTGATCGGCGAAGACAAGAAGGGGGCGTAAGGAATGGCTGCCAATACCAATTTCGAAAAGTACAAGTCCGACGGTTCCATCGGCGGCAACGTGCTGGAGTGGGTTGATGCCCGCTTCCCCGCCACTTCCATGTGGAAGGGCCACCTGTCCGAGTACTACGCACCGAAGAACTTCAACTTCTGGTACTTCTTCGGCTCCCTGGCCCTGCTGGTCCTGGTGCTGCAGATCGTCACCGGTATCTTCCTGGTGATGCACTTCAAGCCGGATGCTTCCCTGAACGCCGCCGGCGTGCCCGTGGCCTTCGCCTCCGTCGAGTACATCATGCGCGACGTGCCCTGGGGCTGGCTGATCCGCTACATGCACTCCACCGGTGCTTCCGCCTTCTTCATCGTCGTCTTCCTGCACATGTTCCGCGGCATGCTCTACGGTTCCTACCGCAAGCCCCGCGAGTTGATCTGGCTGTTCGGCGTCGGCATCTTCCTGTGCCTGATGGGCGAAGCCTTCTTCGGCTACCTGCTGCCCTGGGGCCAGATGTCCTTCTGGGGCGCCCAGGTGATCGTGAACCTGTTCTCCGCCATTCCCCTGATCGGACCGGACCTGTCCGTCTGGCTGCGCGGTGACTTCGTGGTGGGCGATGCAACCCTGAACCGTTTCTTCTCCTTCCACGTGATCGCCATGCCCCTGGTGCTGATCGGCCTCGTCGCCGCCCACATCCTGGCCCTGCACGAAGTCGGTTCCAACAACCCCGACGGCGTCGAGATCAAGAAGCTGAAGGACGAGAACGGCCATCCCCTGGACGGCATTCCCTTCCATCCCTACTACACCGTCAAGGACATCGTCGGCGTCGTGGTCTTCCTGATGGTCTTCTCCTGCGTGGTGTTCTTCGCACCCGAAGGCGGCGGCTACTTCCTGGAATACAACAACTTCATTCCGGCCGATCCCCTGAAGACCCCGCCCCACATCGCTCCGGTGTGGTATTTCACCCCCTTCTACTCCATCCTGCGCGCCATGGTGTGGCCGATCCTGGGCCTGGATGCCAAGTTCTGGGGTGTGGTGGCCATGGGCGCTTCCGTGGTGATCTTCGCCTTCCTGCCCTGGCTGGATCGCAGCCCGGTCAAGTCCATCCGCTACCGCGGTCCGATCTACAAGACCTTCCTGACCCTGTTCGTGATCTGCTTCGTGATCTTGGGCTACCTCGGTACCCAGCCGCCCTCCTACTGGGGCGAGAAGGTCTCCCAGGTTTGCTCCCTGATCTACTTCGGCTTCTTCCTGCTGATGCCGTGGTATTCCAAGGTGGACAAGTACACGCCGGAACCCGAGCGTGTGACCATGAAATAAGGACGAGAGCGACATGAAAAAACTGCTTACTGCATTGCTCTTCGCGCCCCTGATGGCGCTGGCCAGCGGCGCCGCCGTGCATCTGGACAAGGCTCCGGACGTTTCCGGCGACAACGCGGCCCTGCAAAACGGCGCCAAGCTGTTCGTGAACTACTGCTTGAACTGCCACGGCGCCTCCTTCATGCGCTACAACCGGCTGACCGGCATCGGTCTGACCGAGCAGCAGATCAAGGACAGCCTGCTGTTCACCGCCGACAAGGTGGGCGAACCCATGCGCGTCGCCATCCGTCCGGACGAAGCCAAGCAATGGTTCGGCGCCACCCCGCCCGACCTGACCCTGATCGCCCGTGCCCGCGCTTCCGAAGCCGGTCCCGGCGCCGACTGGCTCTACACCTACCTGCGTTCCTTCTACCGTGACGACAAGCGTCCCACCGGCTGGAACAACGTGGTGTTCGAGAACGTCGGCATGCCGCACATCCTGTGGGAACTGCAGGGTCAGCAAGTGCTGAACCACGAGACCCACAAGCTGGAACTGGCCGTGCCCGGCAAGCTGTCCGCCGCCGAGTACGACAAGCAAATCGCTGACCTGGTCGGTTTCCTGGTGTACATCGGTGAACCCGTTTCCGGTCTGCGCAAGCAGCTGGGCATTGCCGTCCTGCTGTTCCTCGGCGTGCTCTTCGTCGTTGCTTACGCTCTCAAGCGCGAGTACTGGAAAGACGTGCACTAACCCGCCTGACATTCAGGCTACGGCATCGCCGATCGGGGCTTTTCCCGGCGGCGGTGCCGATTCCTTTTTGAGGTAACGAGTCATGATGAACCTCTACTCCGGCACCACCGATCCCTTCAGCCACCGCTGCCGCATCGTCCTGTTCGAAAAGGGCATGGACTTCCAGGTGATCGATGTGGACCTCTTCAACAAGCCCGAAGACATCGCCGTCATCAACCCGTACAACCGGGTGCCGGTGCTGGTCGAGCGCGAGTTGATCCTGTACGAACCCAACATCATCAACGAATACATCGATGAGCGTTTCCCCCATCCCCAGCTCATGCCGGCCGACCCCATCATGCGGGCCCGGGCGCGCCAGCTGCTGTCCACCATGGAACGGGAAATCTTTGCCTACATCGAGCCCCTGGAAAAGAACGCCAAGACCGCCGACAAGGCGCGGACCGAAATCCGCAACCGCCTGACCGAGCTGGCTCCCATGTTCGCCAAGCAAAAGTTCATGCTGGGCGACGAGTTCTCCATGCTCGACGTGGCCATCGCCCCCCTGCTGTGGCGCCTGGACCACTACGGCATCGACCTGCCGAAGACCGCCGCGCCGCTGATGAAGTACGCCGAGCGCATCTTCAGCCGCCAGGGCTTCATCGATGCCCTGACGCCTTCCGAAAAGGTGATGCGCAAGTAACGAACTGACGGGGGCGCCGCCACGGTGTCCCCGTCTTTTCTCCAGGCCGGCGCCTGCGGTGCCGGTGCGTCGGCCGGACCGGTCGGCGCCATTCAGCGGAAGACTGTCATGCAACTGCCCTCCACCAAGCCCTACCTGATCCGCGCCATTTACGAATGGTGCGTGGACAACGGCTTTACCCCCTACATCGCAGTGGCCGTGGATGACCGGACCCTGGTGCCCCGCGAGTACGTGCGGGACGGCCAGATCGTCCTCAACATCAGCGGCGACGCCACTTCCCACCTCAACATGAGCAACGAACTGATCAGCTTTGCCGCCCGTTTCGGCGGTGTGGCCCGGGATCTGTCGGTGCCGGTGGGCAATGTGGTGGCCATCTACGCCCGTGAAAACGGGGCCGGCATGGCCTTCGAGGTGGATGAAGAAGGTGAAGGCGAGGGCGAAGTGGTGGCGGATGCCGGCGACGAGACCCCGCCGGAGCCGCCGGCCGCACCGCCCAGCGGTCGTCCCCACCTGCAGCGGGTGAAGTGAGCGGGGGTTTTCCTTCTTAGGTACTCCCCGCCGCTCCACCGGAAACCGCCTCGCGCCCCAAGCCGAGGCGGTTTTTCTTTGGCGCACCAAGCTGGCGCGGGATGCGCCAAGCTGGGGCCGAAATCCAGCCGTTCGCCTGGCGGATTCGCTGTTGTTTATTAGTAACCCATTGATTATTAATGGTGGCATGGCTGTTGCTGTGTTGGGGCAGGAGCCCAGACCATGCCAAATGAAAGCCACTTCCCCCCCAGTGTCACCCCTTCCACCTGCTGCTACTGCGGCACCGGCTGCGGCGTCCTCATCGACAGCCGCGACGGCCGCATCACCGACGTGCGCGGCGACCCGGAGCACCCGGCCAACCAGGGGCGCCTCTGCGCCAAGGGGGCGACCCTGCACCTCACCGCCGCCCCCGGCACCCTTCAGGCCAACCGGGCCCTCTATCCGGAAGTGCGCACCCGCCGCGACCAGCCGCGCCAGCGGGTGAGCTGGGAGCAGGCCATGGCCGTGGCGGCCCGCCGTTTCGCCGCCATCATCGCCGAGCACGGACCGGAGGCGGTGGCCTTCTACGTCTCCGGCCAGCTGCTGACCGAGGACTACTACGTCTTCAACAAGCTGGTGAAGGGCTTCATCGGCAGCAACAACATCGATACAAACTCCCGCCTCTGCATGTCCTCCGCCGCCTCCGGCTACAAGCTGACCCTGGGCGTGGATGCGCCGCCCAACTGCTACGAGGACATCGGCCTGGCCCAGTGCCTGTTCATCACCGGCGCCAATCCGGCCGCCGCCCATCCCATCGTCTTCCGCCGCATCGAGGATGCCCGGGAGGCCAATCCCGAACTCAAGATCATCGTCGCCGACCCCCGTCGCAGCGAGACGGCCGCCATCGCCGACCTGCACCTGGCCCTGAAGCCCGGCACCGACATCGCCCTCTACAACGCCATGCTGCACGTGCTGCTGGCCGAGAACCTGGTGGACCGGGACTACATCGCCGCCCACACCGAAGGCTTTGTCGCCCTGGAAGCGATTGCGGCGGACTACAGCCCCGCCGTGGCGGCCCAGATCTGCGGCATCCCGGCCGAAGACATCGTCCAGGCGGCGCGCTGGTTCGGCCTCTCCAAGGCCAGCCTGTCCCTCTGGTGCCAGGGCCTCAACCAGTCCCGCCACGGCAGCCACAACAACGCCGCCCTGATCCACCTGCACCTGGCCACCGGCCACATCGGCCGGCCCGGCGCCGGCCCCTTCTCCCTCACCGGCCAGCCCAACGCCATGGGCGGCCGGGAAGTGGGGGGCATGGCCAACCTGCTCTCTGCCCACCGGGATCTGGGCAACGCCGAGCACCGGGCCGAAGTGGCCCGCTTCTGGGGCGTGCCCGAAGTGCCGGCCAAGCCCGGCCTCACCGCCGTGCAGCTGTTCGAGGCCGTGGGCCGGGGCGAGGTCAAGGCCCTGTGGATCGCCTGCACCAACCCGGCCCATTCCCTGCCGGACCAGGCCCGGGTGCGGGCCGCCCTGGAGACGGCGGAATTCGTGGTGCTGCAGGAAGCCTACGGCGATACCGACACCGCCGCCTACGCCGACCTGCTGCTGCCCGCCGCCAGCTGGGGCGAGAAGGAGGGTACGGTGACCAATTCGGAGCGCCGCATCTCCCGGGTGCGGGCCGCCGTGGCGCCGGCCGGCGAGGCCCGGGCCGACTGGGCCATCGCCGTCGATTTCGCCCACCGCCTGGGGGATGAACTGGGCCGGGGCGAAGAGGCCCGCCGCCTGTTCCCCTACCGTCGCCCCGAAGCCATCTTCAACGAGCACCGGGACAGTACCCGGGGCCGGGACCTGGACATCACCGGCCTCTCCTACGGCCTCCTGGAGCAGCGCGGGCCCCAGCTGTGGCCTTTCCCCGCAGGGGCCGAGGCTGGCCTGCCCCGGCTTTACGCCGACGGCCGCTTCCCCACGCCCAGTGGCCGCGCCCGCTTCGTTCCGGTGCAGCACCAGGAGGTGGCCGAGTCCACCGATGTGGACCAGCCCATCAGCCTTCTTTCCGGCCGCCTGAGGGACCAGTGGCACGGCATGAGCCGCACCGGCACCGTGCCGCGCCTGTTCCACGGCGCCGAGGAGGCGGTGCTGGCCATGCATCCCTGCGACCTGCGCCACCGGGGCCTGGAGGACGGCGACCTGGCCCGGGTCAGCAACGGCCGCGACAGCCTGGTGCTGCGGGTGGCCGCCGTGGCCGGCCTGAAGAAGGGCCGGGCCTGGCTGCCCATGCACTGGGGCAGCCGCTTCATGCACGGCGCCGGCGCCAACGCCTTCACCGGCCCGGCCTGCGATCCCATTTCCCTGCAGCCCGAGCTGAAACACGCCCCGGTGCAGGTGGAAAAGGCCGACCTGCCCTGGCCCCTGGCCGTGGTGCGGGCCGGAGAGGGGCCCGACGCCCTGGCCTCCAGCCTGGCCCTGCTGCAAAGGGCGCGCCGCCTGTTGCCCCACTTCCCCTACGCCAGCGTCGGCCTCTATGGCCGCGGCCAGCCCCTGGTGGTGTTCCGCGCCGCGGCAGAGGCGCCCCTGGACGAGGCCCAGATCCGGGAGATCGATGCCCTCTTCGACCTGGAGCGGGAGGAGGGCGCCATCGTCTACGCCGACCGCCGCCGCCACATCGGCAAGCGGGCCCTGGCCCGGGACGGCCACCTGCTCGGGGTGCGCCTGGCTGGCGAGACCCAGGCCCTGGCCTGGCTCAAGAACGCCATCTCCGACGACGTGCTGGACCCGGACCTGCTGCGCTGGGCGGTGGCCCCCATCAGCACGCCGCCGGCCAAGCTGCTGCGCGCCAGCCCGGTGGTGTGCAAGTGCGCCGACATCACCCAGGCCCAGATCGAGGCCGGCATCGCCAGGGGCCTGGACCTGGACGGCCTGCAGAACGAGCTAAAATGCGGAACCTTCTGCGGCGGCTGCCTGCCCGAAGTGAAGAAAATCATCGTTGCCAAGACATCCCCCCAGGCTGCCTGAGGGAAAGACAAGGAAAACCGGGGAGACGCCCATGAATTACGCCCACTTCATCAAAGAACTCGGCCGCGGCGCCGAGGGCGCCAAGGACCTGACCCAGGAGGAGGCCCAGCTGCTCTACGGCGCCATGCTCGACGGCGGTGTGCCCGAACTGGAACTGGGGGCCATCACCATCGCCCTGCGGGTCAAGGGCGAGAGCGCCGAGGAAATGATCGGCTTCCTGGCCGCCGCCAGCGAGCGGGTGCATGCCCTGCGGCCGCCACCCGGGCGCATCCGGCCGGTGGTCATTCCCAGCTACAACGGCGCCCGCAAGGGGGCCAACCTGACGCCCCTGCTGGCCCTGCTGCTGCAGCGCTTCGGCGTGCCGGTGCTGGTGCACGGCCTGCTCGAAGGCTATGGCCGGGTTACCTCAGCCCACGTCTTCCGCGAACTGGGCCTGATGCCCTGCGCCAGCCATAGCGCCGTGCAGCAGGCCATGGACGGCTACGGCGTGGCCTTCGTGCCCCTCAACGTGCTCAGCCCGGGGCTGCACAACCTGCTCTCCCTGCGCAGCCGCCTGGGCCTGCGCAACAGCGCCCACAGCCTGGTGAAGATGCTCGACCCCTTCAAGGGCGGCGGCGTCCTGCTGGGGGCCGCCACCCATCCGGCCTACATGGACCTGATGCGCGACATCCTCTCCTATGGCGGCGGCCGGGCCCTGCTGCTGCGGGCTTCGGAAGGGGAGCCCTTCGCCAACCCCAAGCGCCGCCCGCGCATCGAGTACCTGCACGAGGAGCAGTGCGAGGTGCTGTTCGAGGCCGAGCACGAAAGCCTCAAGGCCCTGCCCAACCTGCCGGAGGAGTGCGACGCCAAGGTCACCGCCCAGTGGATCCGCAAGGTGCTGGACGGCCAGGCCAGCCTGCCCCTGCCCCTGGCCAACCAGCTGGCCTGCTGCCTCTACGCCAGCGGTTATGCGGAAGACTTCAACCAGGCCAAGGCCATCGTGGCGGTGGAAGGCAACGGCCTGACCACGGTCTAGAGCGTCCCGGCCCTGGCCGTGGCGCAATTGCGCCACCGGCCGCCGCCGTGGGGCCGCGCCCCGCCCGAACCCGCCGCCAGGCGGGTTTTGTTTTTCGGGCTCAGCCCTGGCGCCGCTTCCAGTCGTCAGTGAGCAGGCCGGCAAAGCCCCAGTTTTCCTCGGCGATTTCCTGGATCACGATGTGGGTGTGTTCCGGCTTTTTGCCCAGCACCCGCACCAGGCTGTCGGTGACTTCCGCCACCAGGCGGGCCTTCTGTTCCCGGCTGGCGCCGGCGGTGATCTGGATATTGACGTAGGGCATGGGATCTCCTCGGGTCGGTTGGGGGCCGGCCATGGTGCCATGGAAAAGGCGCCGGCGGATGCTCCGGTCATCGCTGCCGGGCCTTGCCGGCCTCCCGCCGCCCGCCGCCGATGCAGGCCTGGCGGGGCCTGGGGCCAATTGTCGTGCAGATGACAATCTCCCGCTGCGTCCCTTCCTAGACTGTGGTCAGCCCGTCAGCGAACGAGGCCCGAACCGGAGCATACCGGTCCCCTACCAGGCGGCATCGAGACACCAAAGGAGATTGTGGATGAAGGCGCTACGGCGAGCCCTCACGGGGCTCTATTTCGTTTGTGGGGCCCTGCTGGCGACGTCGCTTCATGCCCAGCAGGGCAATGTCATCAAGCTGGGCCAGTCCCTGCCCCTCAGCGGGCCCCTGGCCGAACTGGGCAGCGAGTACCGGGACGGGGCCCAGGCCTATCTCAAGTGGATCAACAGCAAGGGCGGCATCCACGGCCGCCGTATCGAGCTGGTGACCCTGGACGACGGCTACGTGGTGGAAAAGAGCGTGGAGAACGCCAAGCAGCTGCTGGACAAGGAGGGCGTCTTCGCCTTTCTCGGCATGTTCGGCAGCGCCAACTACACGGCCCTGATGCCCCTGGTGAACGAGCGGGGCGTGCCCTCGGTGGCGCCTTACACCGGGGCCGACGAGCTGCGGGAGCAGGCCTCGCCCCAGACCTTCTGGCTGCGGGCCAGCTACGGCGACGAGACGGAAAAGATCGTGGACCAGCTGACCACCCTGGGCATCAACCACATCGCCGTCTTCTACCAGAACGACGCCTTCGGCAAGGCCGGCCTCAAGGGTGTGGAAGTGGCCCTGAAGAAGCGCAACCTGAAGGTCATCGCCAGCGGCAGCTTCGACAAGGTGAAGAACGACGTGACCGAGGCGGTCAAGACCATCGCCGCCGCCGACACCCAGGCCGTGGTCATGATCAGCACCTACAAGCCCACCGCCCTGTTCGTCAAACAGATGCGGGCCACCGGCAAGCAGCCCCAGTTCTTCGCCCTTTCCGTGGTGGGCTACAAGGCCCTGCAGGCGGAGATGGGGGCGGAGGCGGCGGGCATCGCCATCTCCCAGGTGACGCCCTACCCCTGGAGCGCCTCCAGCGGCGTGGTGCGCGAGTTCGACGCCCTGCCGCCGGCGCTCAAGCCCAAGGGCGGCATCACCTACACCAACCTGGAAGGCTTCATCGCCGCCAAGGCCATGGTGGAAGGCCTGCGCCGGGCCGGGCCCCAGCCGACCCGGGAAAAGCTGGTGAGCGCCCTGGAATCCATGGCGCCCTGGGATGCGGGGGGCTTCCTCCTGGATTTCTCCGGCAAGCACCTGGGCTCCCGCTTCTCCGAAGTGACCATCGTCGGCAACAGCGGCCGGCTGCTGCGCTGAAACAGGGCCTGCCCTGGCAGCCAGCAGGGACGGGCTTGAACGACAAGGGGCGGCTGCAAAGGCCGCCCCTTCTGCTTTCCAGGCCGGTGCCCCTCAGCCCCTGGCGTGTTGGCGGATGAAGGCGCAGCAGTCGGCCAGGGCCGCCGTGGCTTCGGGGAACAGGGGGGCCACCGCCGGGTAGCAGTGGAACATGCCTTCTCCCAATTCCAGCCGCACCTCCACGCCCGCCGCCCGGGCCTTGGCGGCGAAGCTGATGGCGTCGTCGCGCATGATCTCGGCGCCGCCGGCATGCAGCAGCAGGGGCGGCAGGCCCTGCAGGTCGCCGAAGAGGGGCGAGATGAGGGGCTCGCGCCGGTCCCGCTCGCCGGCGTAGTAGCGGCTGAAAACCTCCCAGCAGCCGTCCGGCGCCAGGGGGTCCGATTCCTGGTAGGAGGGGCCGCTGCTGGTGAGGTCGGTCCACGGCGACAGGGCCACCGCCGCCGCCGGCAGGGGCCGGCCCTTGTCGCGCAGGGCCAGCAGGGCCGCCAGCAGCAGGCCGCCGCCGGCCGAATCGCCGGCAAAGACGGCCCTGGCCGGGTCCTGGCCCCGGGCCAGCAGCCACTCCCAGGCCGCCAGGGCGTCGTCCAGGGCGGCCGGGAAGGGGTGCTCCGGGGCCAGCCGGTAATCGAAGACCAGGGCCGGCACGCCGCTGCCGGCGACAAACTTGGCCACCGCCGCCCGATGGGAGCGGTGGGAGCCCATGACGTAGCCGCCGCCGTGGAAATAGAGCATGGCGCTGCCGCCGGCGTCGTCCCGCGGGCGGATCCACTCCAGGCTCATGCTGCCCAGGTTGAAGCTGTCCACCACGATGTCGGGGGGCAGCTTGCCGAAGATCACCCCGGATTTTTCCACCTGGGCCCGCAGGGCCGGGATGGAGGTGTCGAAGGTGATGGTCTCGCGCCGGGCCTTGAGGCGGAACCAGTGGCGGTGCTTGAGCAGGAAGATGACGGCGCGGGCTTTGAGGCTGGGCATGGCGGATCCGGTGGGCAGGGCAAAGTGCGGCGGTGGCCTCCCGGTTGTGCGGGAGGGGCGGGAAGGCGCATTATCCGCCAGTTTTCCCGGCGTCATGCGCCCCATGCCGCACCCTTGCCGCGAGCCTGCCTTGTCATCCACCCCCATCCTCTTCCTGCTGCCGCTCCATTACGCCGCCCTCAGCCTGCTCACCCTGCTGGTGTACGCCTGGGACAAGTCGGCGGCCCGGCGCCGTGCCTGGCGCATCAGCGAGGCCACCCTGCACGGCCTGGCCCTGCTCGGCGGCTGGCCGGGAGCCTGGCTGGCCCAGGCCTGGCTGCGTCACAAGAGCCGCAAGCAGCCCTTCCGTACCTGGTTCTGGCTGACGGTGGCGGTCAATCTGGCGGTTTTGGCCCTGCTGCTGTGGCGGCTGGGGCCGGGCGGCGGTTTTCCCTTTTCCATGCCGGCCATCCCCGTGCCGGGCTGAGGTCGTGAGGCGCCCATGATGAAATTCCATGTAATCCGGTCCCTGGTTTTCTGTCTGCTCCTGCTGGGGGGCGGCGTTGCCGCCCGGGCGGAAACCGCGGACGAGCGGCACGAGTGGGGCGCCTTCTTCGCCGCCGCCGAGGCCCGCGGCACCATGGTGGTGGCGGACCGGCGCGGCGGCGGCCACCGCCTGTGGCGCTACGATGCGGAGCGGGCGGCGCGGCGCTATGTGCCCGCCTCCACCTTCAAGATCGCCCATGCCCTGATGGCCCTGGAGAGCGGCGTGCTGCGGGACGAATTCCAGGTCCTGCCCTGGGACGGGGTACAGCGCGCCATCCCGGCCTGGAACCGGGACCAGGACCTGCGTTCCTCCATGCGCGCATCCGTGGTCTGGGTGTACCAGGGCTTTGCCCGGCAGATCGGCGAGGCCCGGGCCCGGCGCCTGCTGGAGGCCATGGACTACGGCAACGCCGAGCCGTCCGGCGGCGAGGACGGCTACTGGCTGGACGGCAAGTTACGCATTTCCGCCGAGGAGCAGGTGGCCTTTCTCGAGCGCCTCTACCGCAACCAGCTGCCGCTGGCCCTGGCCCACCAGCGGCTGGTGAAGGACGTGATGATCGTGGAGGCCGGCCGCGACTGGATCCTGCGGGCCAAGACCGGCTGGGACGGCCGCATCGGCTGGTGGGTGGGCTGGGTGGAGTGGCCCCAGGGGCCGGTGTTCTTCGCCCTCAACCTGGATACGCCGGGGCGGATGGCGGATCTGCCGAAGCGGGAAGGGGTGGCCCGGGCCATCCTGACGGCCATCGGCGCCCTGCCGGCGGCGCCGGCTTTGCCGAGTGGGGCGAGTGGGGCGAATGCCTCGGGTGCGATGACCGGGGCCGTGTCTCCCGCCACGCCCGGCACCGCCCTGCCAGGCAAATAGGACCTGCCTAAGGGGCCTGCCATGACGGTGAGGCCCGCGGGATAGGGCTCCCGGCGATGCCGCCGCCGTCAGGTCCGTCCCACCTGGTTCCCAGCCGGGTGCTGCCCGAGCCGACGGCTTACAGCCCCAGGCCCTGGCCCAGAGTCGTTTCCCCCACCACGTGCCGGTAGCGCCGGTAGCCGTTGCGGCCGCCGGACTTGGCCTGGTACATGGCCCAGTCGGCGTGGCGCAGAAGGGTTTCCGCGTCCTTGCCGGCTTCCGGGTAGAGGGCGATGCCGATGCTGGCGGAAACGTGGCCCTCGCCGTTCGGCAGGGGGAAGGGCCGGTTCATGGCGGCGACGATCTTTTCCGCCACCTGTTCCGCATCCTCGGCCCCCGCCACCTCCGCCAGGAGCACGGCGAATTCGTCGCCCCCCAGGCGGGCCACCGTATCGGCCTTGCGCAGGCAGCCCCGCAGGCGGGCCGCCGCTTCCTGCAGCAGCCGGTCGCCGGCGGCGTGGCCCAGGGTGTCGTTCACTTCCTTGAAATGGTCCAGGTCCACGAAGAGCAGGGCGAAAGCCCGCTCCTGCCGTTCCGACTGGGCCAGCAGCTGGCCCAGGAGGTCGTTGAAGAGGACCCGGTTGGGCAGGCCGGTGAGGCCGTCGTGCAGGGCCTGCTGGCGCAGCTTTTCCTGGTAGGCCTGGCGCTCGGTGACGTCCCGGGCCAGGGTCAGGATCAGGCGGCGGCCGCCGGAGGCGAAGGCGCCGATGCGCATCTCCACCGGGAATTCGTGGCCCAGGCGGTGGCGGTGGCGGCCTTCCTGGGTCACCGGGGCGTTGGTGTCTAGGTTGTGCCACAGCTGGTGCAGTTCGGCGGCGGGAATGCCGACCTCGAAGGCGTCCATGTTGCTGCCGATCAGCTCCTCCCGGGGCAGGCCCAGGCTGTCGCAGGCCTGCTGGTTCACGTCCTCGATGCGGCCGCCGGGGTCGTGCAGGAAAAGGGCGTCGCCGGCCCGTTCCACCAGGTTGCGGAAGCGCCCTTCGCTTTCCCGCAGGGCCCGGGCCTGTTCCTCCAGGCGTTGCAGCTGGCGCCAGATGAGGCCGATGAAGAGGGAGCAGAGGACGATGCTGCCCAGGCCCATGAGGATGATGTGCAGGGTGGTGGCGCGCCAGGGGCGCAGCAGTTCGCTTTCCTCCTGGGAGACGGAGACCAGGATGGGATAGCGCTTGGCCTCGCGGAAGCTTTTCAGGCGCTGGCGCCCGTCCATGGAGCTGGTTTCCAGCAGGGTGCCGCTGGTGCCGCGGCCGGGAGTGCGCAGGAACAGGTCCTGTTCCGGGTAGGCATGGCCCAGGCTGTCGGGCATTTCCGGGTAGCGGGCGAGCAGGGTGGCGTTGCTGTGGTAAAGGGCCACGGCGCCGCCGGGCAGGTGCAGCACGGAGCGGTAGAAGGAGACCACATCGGCCAGGCTGACGCTGGCCAGGATGACGCCGGCGAAATGGCCCCGGGGCCCCACCAGACGGCGGGAGAAGATGAGCCGCTGGGAGCCGTCGAGCAGGGTGCGGGTGGGGGGCGAGATGAGGGGCTCGGCTTCGGCCGTGTCGCGCAGGCGGCGGAAGTATTCCCGCTCCCGCACGTTCATGGCGGGTACCGGGTGGCGGGCCGAGTGGGCCAGCACATTGCCCTGGGCGTCCACCAGCACCAGGTTGGTGACGAAGGGGGTGGCGGTGACCTGGCTGCGCAACAGCTGGTGCAGGTGCCGGGCCTGCTCCTCGCGCCGGGCCGGGTTTTTCTCCGCCACCAGGGGCGGCATGGCGGCCACTTCCTGGCGGGCGTTGAGCAGGGCCTGGTCGGTGGCGGTGATGGCCCGCTCCATCTGTTCCAGCAGGGCCAGGTTGAGGGTGCTGAGGTTGTCCCAGGCGGCGTTGTAGAGGCGTTCCCGGGTTTCGCCGATTTCCCGGAAGACCAGGCCGATGATGATGGCCACCAGGAGCAGCCAGCCGATCAGCAGGCTGCGTCCGGGACGCACCAGGGGCGGGCGGCTGGGGGGGGCGGTACTGTTTTCGGGAGCCATGGCGTTCTCCATTGGGATGGGGCGCACGAAGCACTCGTCTGTCGGCCCATTCTGGCATGGGCCCGGACTTCCTCAAATAGGCCTTTGGGCCAGCAGGGGACCGGCGGCGGGCGGCAGCCGAGGGACGGTGCCGGGCGCCCGCTGGCGGGGCAGGGCGGGGCGGCGATGCACCAGTTGTGTGCGGTGGCGCGGGCAGTGGGTTTGGTGTTATCCAATTTAAATCATGTGCTTACGAAATGGCATGGCGATTGCTAAATCTCCGGCGTACTCCTGTCGCCTGGGCGGCGGGACTGCCGGTGGTGTGGCCCTCGGGGTCAACGTGAAGCACTGCCCTTCAATGTTTTCTCTCGCTGCCTGATGGCGCTGCGGGAGGGCACGACGGCGTACCGCAATGGCGCGGGCGCAGTCCGAGGCCCGTCCCGCACCCCGGAAGCCGGCGACCGAAGGAGTGCTTCATGAACAAACCCAAACTGGTGCTGGTGGGCAACGGCATGGCCGGCGTGCGCACCCTGGAAGAGCTGCTGAAGATCGCCCCGGACCACTACGACATCACCGTCTTCGGCGCCGAGCCCCATCCCAACTACAACCGCATCCTGCTCTCCCCGGTCCTGGCCGGCGAGATGACGGTGCCCGAGATCGTCCTCAACGATCTGCAGTGGTACGCCGACAACGGCATCAAGCTGCACCTCAACAAGAAGGTGACCAAGGTGGACCGGGTCAGGCGCCAGGTCGTCGCCGAGGACGGCACGGTGGAGTCCTACGACCGCCTGCTGCTGGCCACCGGCTCCAACCCCTTCATGCTGCCCATCCCCGGCAACGACCTGCCGGGGGTGATCGCCTATCGGGACATCGCCGACACCGACGCCATGATCGAGGCGGCCAGGACCCATCGTCACGCGGTGGTCATCGGCGGCGGCCTCCTGGGCCTGGAAGCGGCCAACGGCCTCAAGCTGCGGGGCATGGACGTGACCGTGGTGCACGTCGGCCCCTGGCTGCTGGAACGTCAGCTGGACGAGGTGGCCGGGCGCATGCTGCAGCAGTCCCTGGAGGAGCGGGGCCTGAAATTCCTGCTGCAGAAAAACACGGAAGCCCTAATCGCCGGCGAGAGCGGCCGGGTGGCAGCCATCCGCTTCAAGGACGGCATGCAGATTCCCGCCGACCTGGTGGTGATGGCGGTGGGCATCCGCCCCAACACGGCCCTGGCCGAGTCTTCCGGCATCCACTGCAACCGAGGCATCGTCGTCTCCGACACCCTGCAGACCTACGATCCCAAAATCTACGCCGTGGGCGAATGCGTCAGCCACCGCGGCATCGCCTATGGCCTGGTGGCGCCGCTGTTCGAGCAGGCCAAGGTCTGCGCCAACCACCTGGCGGGCTACGGCATCGGCCGCTACCAGGGCTCGGTGACCTCCACCAAGCTGAAGGTCACCGGCATCGACCTCTTTTCCGCCGGCGACTTCATGGGCGGCAGCGATACCGAGGACATCGTCCTGCACGACCCGGCCGGCGGCGTGTACAAGCGCCTGGTGCTGAAGGACAACAAGCTGGTGGGCGGCGTGCTCTACGGCGACACGGCGGACGGTTCCTGGTACTTCCAGCTGCTGCGGGAGGGCAAGGACGTCAGCCAGATCCGCGACCACCTCATGTTCGGCCAGAGCAACCTGGGGGACACGGGCCACCAGGGCCACAACAAAGCGGCGGCCATGGCCGACAGCGCCGAGGTGTGCGGCTGCAACGGCGTCACCAAGGGCGTCATCGTCAAGGCCATCAAGGAGAAGGGGCTGTTCACCCTGGACGAGGTGCGCAAGCACACCAAGGCTTCCGCCTCCTGCGGTTCCTGCACCGGCCTGGTGGAGCAGATCCTGGCTTCCACCGTGGGCGGCGCCTACCAGGCCGCCAGCAGCGCCGAGAAGCCCATGTGCGGCTGCACCGAGCACAGCCACGGGGCCGTGCGCCAGGCTATCCGGGAGCGGCACCTGACCTCCATTCCGGCGGTGATCGAAGCCCTGGCCTGGAAGAATCCCAACGGTTGCGAGAAGTGCCGCCCGGCCCTCAACTACTACCTCATCTCCACCTTCCCCCACGAGGCCAGGGACGATCCGCAAAGCCGCTTCATCAACGAGCGGGCCCACGCCAACATCCAGAAGGATGGCACCTATTCAGTGGTGCCGCGCATGTGGGGCGGCGTCACCACGCCCAACGAACTGCGGGCCATTGCCGACGTGGCGGACAAGTACCAGGTGCCCATGGTCAAGGTCACCGGCGGCCAGCGCATCGACCTCCTGGGGGTGAAGAAGGAGGACCTGCCCCACATGTGGGCCGACCTGGCCCAGGCCGGCATGGTCTCCGGCCACGCCTACGGCAAGTCCATCCGCACCGTGAAGACCTGCGTCGGCAGCCAGTTCTGCCGCTTCGGCACCCAGGACTCCACCGGCATGGGCATCGAGCTGGAGAAGATGCTGTTCGACATGTGGAGCCCCCACAAGGTGAAGCTGGCCGTCTCCGGCTGTCCGCGCAACTGCGCCGAATCCGGCATCAAGGACGTGGGCATCATCGCCGTCGATTCGGGCTGGGAAATCCACGTGGCCGGCAACGGCGGCATCAAGACCGAGGCGGCCCAGTTCCTGTGCAAGGTGGCCACCGCCGAAGAGGTCAAGGAATACTCCGGCGCCTTCCTCCAGCTCTACCGGGAAGAGGGCTTCTACCTGGAGCGCACCGTGCATTACGTGCAGCGGGTGGGCCTGGACCACGTCAAGCGCCTGGTGGTGGAGGACGAGGACAACCGCAAGGCCCTGCACGCCCGTCTGCTCGATTCCCTGAAGGACGCTGCCGATCCCTGGGCCGAACATCAGGAAACGCCGGCACGCCGCGAATTCGAGCCCCTGACCTTCTGAGCCGGCAGGCCGGCACGATTTTCTCGGTGTTCTCTGTGCCCTCTGTGGCAAAACGGTTTTAAGGAACGAAAAATGAGCCAATGGAAAAACCTCTGCGCCCTGGAAGACATCCCCCTGCTGGGTTCCCGGGTGGTGCAGCACCCGGGCGGCGATATTGCCGTGTTCCGCACCGACGGCGATGCCGTCTTCGCCCTCCACGACAAGTGCCCCCACAAGGGCGGGCCCCTCTCCCAGGGCATCGTGCACGGCCAGCGGGTGACCTGCCCCCTGCACAGCTGGAACATCGAGCTGGCCAGCGGCGAGGCGGTGGCGCCGGACCAGGGCTGTACCGCCCGCTTCCAGGTGAAGGTGGAAGACGGCCGGGTCTGGCTCCAGGCCTGACGGGGAAACGGCCATGCCCGGAGAGGCAGAAGGGACGGGCCTGACGGCCATGCCATGGTGGAGAACTCCGTCCCTGCTGCCTCCTGGCAATGGCATGGAACCAATGGCCCTTCCGGCGGCCGAAGCAGGGGGCGTAGCGGCCTTTGCCGGCTGCGACAAAAGGCGATATCGATCAATTCCCTCGCCCCTTGCCTTCACCCATAATCCAGACATGACCCAAACTGCCCTCATCCTTTTCGGCCACGGCGCCCGGGACCCCCAGTGGGCCGAGCCCATGCAGCGCGTGCAGCGCGCCATCCAGGCGCGGGAGCCCCAGCGCCGCGTCGCCCTGGCCTTCCTCGAATTCATGGAGCCGACCCTGGAACAGTGCGTCGCCCAACTGGCCGACGAGGGCGTCACCAGCATCCGCCTGGCGCCCATGTTCATGGCCCAGAGCGGCCACCTGAAGCGGGACCTGCCCCTGCAGGTGGAAGCCGCGGCACGCCAGCATCCCCAGCTCAGCATCCACATCGCCGGCGCCATCGGCGAAGCCCCGGGCGTGATCGACGCCATGGCCGAGCACATCCTCGCCCTCGACTAGGTCTTTTCAGGAATCCACCGACCCATGCTGCGCGTTCTCGTCATCGATGAATCCCAGAGCCGGGCCGCCGACATCTGCGCCGGCCTGGTCAAGGCCGGCCACCAGGTGGCGGCCGTGCTGGCCTCGTCCCTGGACCTGGCGGGAAGGGTGGAGGAACTGAAGCCCGACGTCATCCTCATCGAAACCGACAGCCCCAGCCGGGACACCCTGGAACACCTTTCCGCCATGAACCGGGACATGCCCCGGCCGGTGATCATCTTCGCCAACGACGACGATTCGGGCCTGATCCGGGAGGCCATGAAGGCCGGCGTCTCCTCCTACGTGGTGGATGGCCTGGACCCGGCCCGCATCAAGCCCATCGTCGAGGTGGCCCGGGCCCGCTTCGAGGAAACCCTGGCCCTGCGCCGGGAACTGGCGGAAACCACGCAGAAGCTGTCCGACCGCAAGATCATCGAACGGGCCAAGGGCCTGCTCATGAAGACCCGCAAGATGGAAGAGGAAGAGGCCTACCACGCCCTGCGCCGCCTGGCCATGGACCGGGGCCAGAGCATCTCCCGGGTCTCCCGGGACGTCATCGAGATGGCCAAGGTCCTGCTCTGAAGGCCGGGCTGCCGGCCCACCCCTGGCTTTGACCCGGGTGATGCCGGGTTTGATTTGCATCCTGGCCCTGGTTCCCCGTCCGGCGCCATACTGTCTCCCATCACCCTTTCCGGGAGTCCGCCATGAAACGCCATCCCGCCCTGTTGCAGTTGTCCCGCGAACACCACACCGCCCTCAAGCTGTCCCTGGATTGCCGCAAGGCCGTGCTGGCGGCCGACCAGGCGGCCATGAGCGCCCTGGCAAGCCAGATGTCGAGCCTCTTCGCCGCCGAGCTGGAACCCCACTTCCAGCGCGAGGAAGAGGAATTGCTGCCCTGGCTGGAAGCCGCCGGCGAGCACCAGCTGGTGGCCCGTACCCTGGCCGAGCACGCCCAGCTGCGGGGCCTGGCCGAGCGCATCGGCCGGGGCGACCGGGGTGCCCTGGAAGCCTTCGCCACAGCCCTGAGCGACCACGTGCGTTTCGAGGAACGGGAGTTGTTCGAGAAGGCCCAGGAGTACCCGGCCTTCGCCGTCGGCTGAGGTCGTGCCGGGACGCGGCCCCGGCGGGGGCGATGGCGCCCTGGTCTAGTGGATCAGGACCAGGGCCAGGATGACGGTCCACGCCGGCAGGGCGCAGACCATGATGACGCCGCAGAAGAGGGTGGCCAGGCAGTCGTCCTCGACCGCCAGCAGGCGGCGGATGCAGCGGTACATGGCGTAGCTGGAAAGGGCCAGGGCGACCATGCCGGTGATGAGGAGGAAAATCAGGCTGGGCACGGCCAGGGCCAGGGAGGCTAGCCATAGGGGAATGGTACTGAGGGTCACCACCAGGAAGGCTTGGCGCCGGTTCACCGGCACCTGGAAGAAGCGCCCGGCCAGGTGGGCGACGCCCGCCAGCAGGGGCACCATCAGCAGTTCCCAGGCCAGGATGAGCAGCAGGCGTTCCCAGCTGGGGGCAATGAAGCCGGCGATGATGCGGTTGCCGTAGGCGTTGCCGGCGAAGTTGGCCATCACCGGCAGCAGCAGGGAGAGGGGCAGGGCGATGAGGAGAAAACTGACGGCGGCGGAGGGCAGATGCTCCACGTCGTCCCAAAGGATGTCGTGGTTTTCCTGCGTGCCTGCACTGCCCATCATCCAGCCCGACAGTAAACGCGGGGCTTCCATGGGCTGTTGCTGGATATCCATGTTTCCCTCCCGCTCCCGATACGTGCGGGAGCATTGTTTTGTGTTGCATGCCATCAACAACCCGATAATCATAAGAACATCGGATGCCAGTGTCTTTAGGCGTTTGGTCATAGATGGGGGCGGCGCTTTCGCCGTTCCCCTTTCCTCCCCCGCGGTCGCTCCCCATTCCGTTATCCTCCCGCCGTGGTCACGGCCTTCGCCGGCCCGGGTTCCCCCTTCTTGTGCGGCGGTCACGCCATGGCGCACCGCAGCAGTGCGCTCCGGTGCCGCGGATGGATTTTTCCGGGGCGGTGAAAATCTATCTATCGTTATGAATTGAAACTGTATTTTCGATATTTTCGTTGCCTGGCACGGTGGTTGCTGAACTAGGTCGTAAGTCGGACCAATGGCGGTTCGAGCAACGCCGGGCAGCGCAGTGAAGCCCTGACCGGCAAACGGACAAAGGCGTCCATCCGCGTGTTCTCTCTCCTCTCACGCGGGTGTGACGCCTTTTCTTTTTTCTGAGGTCAAGGAGCATGGAATGTCCAAGCAAAAGCAATTCGAGGCACCCGATGCCGTGGCGGCGGAACGCCGCGAGTTCGTCAAATCCGCCGGCCTCCTGGGCCTGGGAGCAGCGCTCATGGGCCTGACTCCCGGTCTGCGTGCCGCCGCCTTTGCCGCCGGTTCCGACGCACCGGAAAAGACCGAGGTGAAGATCGGCTTCATTCCCCTGACCGACTGCGCCTCCGTGGTCATGGCCGCGGCCAAGGGCTTCGACAAGAAGTACGGCATCAAGATCGTGCCCACCAAGGAGGCCTCCTGGGCCGCCGTGCGCGACAAGCTGGTGAATGGGGAACTGGATGCGGCCCACGTGCTGTACGGCCTCATCTACGGCGTGCACCTGGGCATCGGCGGGCCGAAGAAGGACATGGCCAGCCTCATGACCCTCAACAACAACGGCCAGGGCATCACCCTCTCCAGCCAGCTGAAGGACAAGGGCGTCACCGACGGCGCCGCCCTGAAGAAGCTGATCAGCAGCGAGAAGCGGGAATTCACCTTTGCCCAGACCTTCCCCACGGGCACCCACGCCATGTGGCTCTACTACTGGCTGGCGGCCCACGACATCAACCCCATGAAGGACGTCAAGACCATCACCGTGCCGCCCCCCCAGATGGTGGCCAACATGCGGGTGGGCAATATGGACGGCTACTGTGTCGGCGAGCCCTGGAACGCCCGGGCCATCATCGACAAGGTGGGCTTCACCGCCGCCACCACCCAGGACATCTGGACCGACCATCCGGAAAAGGTGCTGGGCACCACCGCCGACTGGGCGGCCAAGCACCCGAAGACCGCCGTGGCCGTCACCGCCGCCATCCTGGAGGCATCCCGCTGGATCGACGCTTCCCTGGCCAACCGCCGGGAGACGGCCGAGACCATTGCCGCCAAGGCCTACGTCAATACGGATGTGGACGTGATCCTGGACCGCATGCTGGGCCGCTACAGCAACGGCATCGGCAAGACCTGGGACGACAAGAACCACATGAAGTTCTTCAACGACGGCCAGGTGAATTTCCCCTACCTCTCCGACGGCATGTGGTTCCTCACCCAGCACCGCCGCTGGGGCCTGCTCAAGGACGATCCGGACTACCTGGGCGTGGCCAAGGCCATCAACCAGGTGGGCCTGTACCGCCAGGCGGCGGAGAAGGCCGGGGTGGCCGTGCCCAAGAGCGACCTGCGTTCCTCCAAGCTGATCGACGGCGTGGTGTGGGACGGCAAGGACCCGAGGAAATACGCCGCCAGTTTCAAGGTGCGCGCCTAAGAGCAACCGGCGGCCGTCCCGGCGGGGCCGGGGGCCGCCTCCATCCGTGCATGGGGGAATGATCATGACGACGATGACTTTGATTCAGGGCAACACCGCGCTGGCGGCCAGCCCGACGAACGATGCAACAGACCAGGGAGCAGCCGCCATGGCCATGAATGACAGCAGTGTGGGGAGCGGCTCGGCCGCCTCCGTGACGGCGGCCCCGGTGCCGCCATCGGCGCAGGAGCCGGCCCGGGCTGCCGCCGGCCGGCGCAGCAACGAGGCCCTGGTGGGTGTGCTCAAGGTGGTGCTGCCGCCCCTGATCGGCCTGGCCGTCTTCGTCGGCCTCTGGTACCTGGTCTCCATGACCAGCCCCCAGCTGCCCGGCCCGGCCAAGACCTGGGCCTCGGCGGTGCAGCTCTTTGCCGATCCCTTCTACCAGAACGGGCCCAACGACATGGGTATCGGCTGGAACATCCTCAACTCCCTGCAACGGGTCGGCATCGGCTTCGGCATGGCCGCCCTCATCGGCATTCCCGCCGGTTTCCTGCTGGGGCGCTTCGATTTCCTCAACCGCATGATGTCGCCCATCATCAGCCTGCTGCGGCCCGTCTCACCCCTGGCCTGGCTGCCCATCGGCCTGCTGGTGTTCAAGGCGGCCAACCCGGCGGCCATCTGGGTCATCTTCATCTCCTCCATCTGGCCCATGATCATCAACACCGCCGTGGGCGTGCAGCGCATTCCCAAGGACTACCTGAACGTGGCCCGGGTGCTGGACCTGCCGGAGTGGAAGGTGTTTACCAAGATCCTCTTTCCCGCCGTGCTGCCCTACATGCTCACCGGGGTGCGCCTTTCCATCGGCGTCGCCTGGCTGGTGATCGTCGCTGCGGAAATGCTCACCGGTGGCGTCGGCCTGGGCTTCTGGGTGTGGGACGAGTGGAACAACCTCAACGTCGAACACATCATCATCGCCATCTTTGTCGTCGGCCTGGTGGGGCTCCTGCTGGAGCAGGCCCTGGTGCTGCTGGCCAACCGCTTCAGCTACGAGGAGAAGTAAGCATGGAAAAATTCGTCCAGATCGAAGCCGTCGGCCAGACCTTCGATACCAAGAAAGGCAAGTTCGTCGCCCTGCGCGACGTGGATCTGTCCATCCGCCAGGGGGAGTTCATCGCCCTCATCGGCCACTCCGGCTGCGGCAAGTCCACGCTGCTCAACCTCATCGCCGGCCTCACCCGGCCTACGGATGGTGCTCTCATCTGCGACGGCCGGGAGATCGCCGGCCCCGGGCCGGAGCGGGGGGTGGTGTTCCAGAACCATTCCCTGCTGCCCTGGCTGACCTGCTTCGACAACGTCTACCTGGCGGTGGAGCGGGTTTTCGCTGCCAAGGAGGGCAAGGCCAAGCTGAAGCAGCGCACCCACGACGCCCTGGCCCTGGTGGGCCTGACCCACGCCGAGACCAAGTTCCCCCACGAGATTTCCGGGGGCATGAAGCAGCGGGTGGGCATTGCCCGGGCCCTTTCCATGCAGCCCAAGGTGCTGCTCATGGATGAGCCCTTCGGCGCCCTGGATGCCCTGACCCGAGCCAAGCTGCAGGACGAGCTGATGAAGATCTGCGATGCCACCCAGGCCACCGTGGTCATGGTCACCCACGATGTGGATGAGGCGGTGCTGCTGTCGGACCGCATCGTCATGATGACCAACGGCCCGGCCGCCACCATCGGCGAAATCCTCAGCGTGGACCTGCCGCGGCCGCGCAATCGCCTGGCCCTGGCCAACGACCCGAAATACATCGCCGCCCGGGCGGCGGTGCTGGAGTTCCTCTACGAGAAGCAGGCCCACAAGGAAGTGCTGGCGGCCTGAGGCGTGGTCCCGGGTCTCTGCCGCCGGGCGGCGATCCGGGGCTCACGGGCCGGATCGCCGCTGCCGGCGCAGGTGGGTGGAAGCGGCGTAAGGACTGCCGCAGGGTGCAGGAAGAAGGTGGGATTCGGTCGCCGGGGAGAGTAGAAGGCGCCGAATCCCGGCCGGCTTGGGGCCGGTCAATAGCGCCTCAGGCTCTGGGCGCCAAAGGGTGGCTGGTCTGGAAGTGCTGGTAGGTGCGGGATAGCTCGTTGGCCCGTTCCACTTCCCCGTGTTCCAGGGCGGTGGCGATGTTGTCCAGGAGCATGGAGTGCAGATCGCGCACCCCTTCTTCCGTATGCAGCAGGGTGTCGCACAGCTCGGCGGCGACGATGACGGGAATGTGCTCGTGTTGGGCGATGGCAGAAATTTCTTCCTGCTCCATGTCGCAGAAGTCGAGGCAGTCTTTTAAGGACAGCATGGGATTCTCCTCCTGTGTTGCTAAGACGGTCTGTCGGGCTCGGCCCCGGTGTTGCCGGTCGGGCGGCCAGGAAAGCATTTTGTTGTTGTAGGACCGTCCCCCCTTTGTGCGGGTGTAATGGGTGGGAGAACACCCTCATGTTAGTCCACTGGCGAAGATGTGCAAGGGGTCAGGGGCCCTGTATTCATGCGGCTCTGCAGCAATTCCGCCAGGGCCTGGCGCAGGCGCCCGGCACAGGCAGGGGCCGACCATTCCTGCACGTATTCCCGAGCTTCCCGGGCCAGCCGCTGGCGTTGTTCCGGGTTCTGCAGCAGGTTGGCCAGGGCCTCGGCGAACTCCGCCGGATCGTCGGGCGGCGAGACGGCGCCCCGCGCCGGCATGAGGATGTCCCGGGTGCCCATGATGGAGAGGGCCACCACCGGCACCCCCTCGGCCATGGCCTCCAGCAGCACCAGGCCCTGGGTCTCGGTGCGGGAGGCGAAGACGAAGGCGTCGGCCGCCGCATAGCAGGCCGGCAGCTCGTCCCGGCGGTGCAGGTAGCCGACGAAACGGACCTTGTCGCTGGTGCCCAGGGCCTCCGCCAGCCGCCGCAGACCCGCCAGGGCCGGGCCCTCGCCGGCCACCACCAGATGCAGTTCCGGCAGGCGCAGCAGGGCCAGGCGGTGGGCCTGAAGGAGGAAGTCGATGTTCTTTTCCCCCGCCACCCGGCCGACGAACAGGGCCACCGGCGTTTCTGGCGCCAGGCCGAGGCGCTGGCGGAAGGCGGCGCCGTCGCCCTGGCCGAACTGTTGCAGGGGAATGCCGGTGGGTACCACCCGCAGAGGCGTGGTGACGCCGTAGCTTTGCAGGCGCTCGGCCATGGCGGTGGAGGGGACGATGACCCCGTCCAGGGCATTGCACTGGCGCCGGGAAAAGCGCCGGGTCAGCCCCCGCAGCATGCCCTTGGGCAGGAAGGGGATGTAGTGGTGGAAATATTCCTCGAACAGGGTGTGGTAGGTCTCGACGCAGGGAACCCCCAGCCGCTTGGCCAGGGCGGTGCCGGCGTAGTGGGCGATGAAGGGGGTCTGGATGTGGATCAGGTCGATGTCCATGCCCCGAAGTTGTTCCTCGTGGGCCAGGATGGTGCGCAATTCCATGCGCCGGTCTTCCGGGTCCAGGGGCAGGCGATGGGAGGCGATGCGGATGATGCCGGGCTCGGCCTGGGCGCCCGGGTAGTCGGGCACCATGAGGGTGACCCGGTCCCCGGCGGCCTCGAATTCCCGGCGGAAAGTCTCGATGGAGGTGGAAACCCCGTTGATGCGCGGGAAATACACATCGGAAAGCATCAGTACGTGCATGGCGTCTTCCCAGGGAAAAATCCGACCATACGATGCGGGGGTTACGCTGCCGTTTCCGTTTTGTGGCAGGTTTTTTGCTGCATTTTTTTCCCAGCGCCTGTCTGCTTGCGCCGGATAATCCAGCTTGTCAGCAACCCGTCATATTGCGGCTTGATGATTATGATTCGTATAATGCCTTTCGCTCTGTGTGGTGGTATCCGACCGTGACCGTGGTTTCTTCCCTTGTCCAGCCTCCAGCGCTGTTGCCGGACCTGCCTGTCTTCTCCCATGAAGACGGGCTGGACCTGTTGCACCAGTCCCTGCCCCTGCAAGAGAAGCTGGAGCGGATTCACGACCACCTGCGCCAGTCCCTGCCATTCATCGACCGTATTGCCGTCGCCTCCTACGAGCCCCTGACGGACAACCTGAAAACCTTCCTCCATTCCAGCGACGGGGAAGCGCCCCTTTCCTTCTACGAGAGCAAGCTGTCGGCCTCCTCGTCCCTGACGGAAATCGCCACCTCCCGGCGCCCCCGGGTCATCAACGACATGGACGTGCTGTCCCAGGATCTGGTGCGGGAGCATTCCCGGCGGGTGCGCAGCAGCGGCTACGGCGCCAGCTACACCATGCCGGTGGCCCATAACGGCGCTCTCTACGGCTTTCTCTTCTTCAATTCCCGGCAGAAGTGGGTGTTCGACGCCCAGGCCCTGCACCACCTGAATATGGTGGGGCACCAGCTGTCCCTGGTGGTGGTCAACGAACTGGCCTGCCTGCGCACCCTGATGGCCTCGGTGCGCACCGTGACCCAGATCGCCCAGATCCGGGATTTCGAGACGGGGGCCCACCTGGAGCGCATGGCCCACTACTCCCGCATCATTGCCCAGGAAGTGGCGCCCCGCTTCAAGCTGGACGATGCCTTCGTCGAGTACCTGTACCTTTTCGCGCCCCTGCACGACATCGGCAAGGTGGCGGTGCCAGATTCCCTGCTGCTCAAGCCGGGTCGACTGGAACCCGAGGAGTTTGTGCAGATCCAGCAGCACACGGTGAAGGGGCGGCAGATCGTCGATTCCATGCTGGAAAATTTCGGCATCCAGGGCATGCAGCGTTCGGAAATGCTGCGCAACATCGTCCTGCACCACCATGAGTCCCTGGACGGCAGCGGCTATCCCCATGGCCTGCGGGGCGACGACATCCCGGTGGAGGCCCGCATCGTCGCCGTGGCCGACGTTTTCGATGCCCTCACCAGCGAGCGTCCCTACAAGGAGGCCTGGAGCAACGACCAGGCCTTTTCCATGCTGGCCGAAATGGCCGGGCGCAAGTTCGATCACGACTGCGTCGATGCCCTGCTGCGCAACCGCAGCGAGATCGACCGCATCCAGGGCCAGTTCGCCGAGGACTTCCTCGGCTGAGGGGCCGCCCCCTAGTGGGCGGTGCGGGAGAAGAGCTGGATCACGGCGACGCCGGCGACGATCAGGCCCATCCCCAGCAAGGCAGGAGCGTCCAGGCGCTGGTCGTACACCAGCCAGCCGATGAGGGAGACCAGGGCGATGCCAACGGCCGACCACACGGCATAGGCGACGCCCATGGGAATGACCCGGAGGGTCAGGGAGAGAAAGTAGAAGGCGAGGCCGTAGCCGGCCACCACCACCAGGGAGGGCAGGGGCCGGGTAAAGCCGGCGGCGGCTTTCAGGGCCGAGGTGGCGATGACTTCGGCGACGATGGCGATGGCCAGGTGCAGCCAGTGCATGTCACAGACTCAGGCGTCCGCCGGCCAGGCTGCCGGCCATCTGCAGGCGGGTCACGGTGGGCAGCAGGTTGAGCCCGGTTTCCCGCTTCAGCGTTTCGGCCCGGGTCCGCAGTTCGTCCAGACCGACGGTGACCGGATTGCCGGATGCGGCGAAGGCGATGGCGTTGCCGCTGTCGCAGGAGGGGAAGACCAGGGCGCGGCCGTCGAAGGCCTGGCGCAGGCGTTCGGCGCTGGCGGCAAAGCCCCGGTTGCGTCCCAGCAGGTTGATACTGAGCAGGCCGTCGGCTGTCAGCCGTTCCCGGCAGTGCTGGTAGAAGGGGGCGGTATCCAGGCCGCCGGCCCGGGCGTCGGGGTCGAAGCCGTCCACTAGGATCAGGTCGTACTGTTCCTGGCTGGCGGCCATGAAGGCGGCGCCGTCATCGATGTGGATGGTCAGGCGTGCCGGGTCCTGGGGCAGCTTGAAGTGGAAACGGGCCACCAGCTCCACCTCGGGATTGATCTCCACCACGGTGATGCGGGTCTGGGGCAGGTGGCGGTAGATGTACTTGGTCAGGGAGCCGGCGCCCAGTCCGACCAGCAGGGCGTGGCGGGGCCAGGGCGTTTCCTGCCGCAGCAGCAGGCCGGCCATCATTTCCCGGGTGTAGGCCAGTTCCAGGTTCCAGGGCCGGGCGATGCGCATGGCCCCCTGGACCCAGTCGGAACCGAAATGCAGATAGCGGACGCCGGCTTCTTCGCTGACGTCGATGTCATGACGCGGATGGCTCATGGGAGTGGTCGCTGGTCAAAGGGGCCACATCTTGGCCCGGATGGCCGCTTTTGGCTAGTCCCGGCGTGGAGCCGTTCCGCCTCAGTTGATCCGGGGCAGGCCGGTGCTTTGCACGGTGCGGGCCAGGGGCGGCGAGAGCTGGGAGAGGAAGTGGACCTGGATCAGCAGGCCTTCACCCGCCGTGCTGACGGCCAGCATGATGTCCCGGTAACGGGGGCCTTCGGGGCCGTTGAGAGGGTTCTCGTCGAAGACGCACAGGTCGATGCCGCTGCCCGGGGAAAAATCCTCCCGGTTCCTGGTCAGGGGGCCGAAGATACGGGACTTGATGCCCATTTCCGCCAGCAGGGCCACCGCCCGGTTGGCCGCGGCGGCACTGCGCGCGCGGCAGAGCCGGTTGCGGTACTGCTGCCGCTTGTCGCCCGGGCCAAAGTCGCCGCCGGGCAGGGCTTCCTGAATCAATGGTGCCGGAGAGGTCATGGTGGTATCGCCTAGTTGAGCATGGCCATGGCCGAGAGGGTGAAAAAGGCTCCCCCCAGGGCCAGTAGGACCAGCCAGGTGCGGCGATAGCTCTTGTTCAGCAGCGCGTCGATTTCGGCAAAGTCGAACAGGTGCCCGTCCTTGCCGGTGGCGACCGTTTCATTCCCTTTTCTGCCTTGCCGGTGGCGGCTCCGGTGTTTGGCCATGACTCCCTCCCGTATCTGTGGCGGATGAATCCATAACTGGGTACTCGAACTGCCAGAAGTGTCGTTTTAAGGTGAGCTGCAGGGGCTGTCATTGCCTGCGCCCAGGCTGCTGCGGCCGTGCTCGAGGATGTGCAGGCGCATCTTCGGCGTCAGCTGCTCCAGCCACAGGACGCGCACGCCCAGGGGGCCGGCCACGTCGCGGATGGTCTGGCCAACGGTGGAGGCCAGTTCCCCGTCCGCCGCCGCCGGCTCCACGATGCAAAGTTCGATGGGGGAGGGATAAGGCAGTTTTTTGCCGGGCTGGGTCAGTTTTCCGAAAACCCGGGCGGAAACGCCAATATCCTTGAGGGCGTCCAGGGTCTGGTTGGCGGCCACCCGGCAGCGCGCGTGGTGGATGCGGTCCCGGTAGGCCAGCACCTGGTCGATCTTGATCACCAGGGGGGAACCCTGGTCGTCCAGCCCCGTCAGTCTTGCGCTTGTGACTGGCATCGGCCGGCTCCTAGCGGAGAACAAAAAGCAGGGACATCAGTCCAAAAGAGGCGAGAAAGCCCGCGATCATGTACCAGGTGTGGCGGATGCACTGCCGCACCATGAGCTCCACCGCCTCCGGGTCCAGAGGGGGATGGGGAAGCTGCTGCGGCTTTGTCGCGGAGGGCGGACTGCTGTTCTGCCTGGCGTTCATCGCGGGGACCTCACCTGTCGAAATGTTCTTTTGATCCTGATCTGCGTTCGGTAGTGGCTGGTGGCCTGTTGCTATAATCGATTGCGAATATTCATCTGCCGCTTCCGGTCATCTTTTTCCGTGTTATATGCCGAAGAAATTGGGGAAGCAGTGCCCTGTCTCCCATCGCTGGAAACTGTCGCAACAGCGTGATTCAGGGGAAAAGCCCGTGTTTCTTCGGGATTACCTAAGGTTTACCCGAGTTGTTGGGCGGGGGAAAAAGGCGATACATTGAACTGCCTGCGAAGGCGCAGCGCCGGAGGCCGGCAAACTAGGCTGGCCGGCCTTCCTGTCTGTGCTCCCTTGAACAGTCTGGGAATCGGTGTTGCTGATTCTTGCTGTCTTGCTCTCCCGGTGCCCAGGTAACCCTTGTGCGAAAAGTCGGCATGGGCCGATTTTCCTGATAACAAAGGATAACTATGACCACGATAGTATTTAATGCCAAATGTGGAATGTTGTCAATGCCATATTTGGATGCATACGGGTTGGCGCCCGGGGCCTTCATTAATTGTTAACAATCTGATTTATAAAAAGATAATAATGGCTCCTGGAATATTGCTTGGGCAAAGGTTGAAGGAAGTGCGGGCAGTCTTAGGCCTGAAACAGGTCGAGATATGTTCCATATCTGGTATTCCTTTGAGCACCTACCGCAAATACGAGATCGAACTGGCTCTGCCCGGCGCCGAAGCCATCGCCGGCCTGATCCGCGCCGGGATCAATGCCAACTGGCTGCTTACGGGCCAGGGCTCGATGCATCTGAACGACCAGTCGGTACCGCCCGAATCCCTGCGCCTGGCCCGGGCCATACAGTCCGTGGAGGAGCGGCTGGCGGTCCTGGGGGCCACCATCCCGCTGCAGAAGCGGGTGCATCTGATCCTGCTGGTCTACGACCTGCTGGGGGAGGATGGGGAATTGAAGCCGGAGCGGGTCAACAGCCTGGTCGAGCTGGCCGTGTGAGGGGACAGCCGGCAGGCTGGGCTGCCGACAGGGGCCGGCTGGGGGCCGGCCCGGGGCGCTGTCAGGTGATCTTCACCACGATGTCGTGCAGGGTGTTGGCGCAGTTGGCCATGCGATCGGCAGCGTTGGAGAGGTGGCGGTAGATTTCCCGCCGCTTGAACATGGTGATGTAGTCGTCGCCCTGGAAGAGGGCGGCGATGGCGCGGCGGTAGGACTTCTCCGCCTTGCGCTCGGCCTTGCGCGCCATGTCCGCATCGAGGGCGGCGGCGCCGGGCTGGGTGGCCAGCTTGGTGAAGCCGGCGACCAGGGCATCCACCCCTTCCTTCAGGTGCAGGGCCATTTCCAGGTCGAACTTGTCCGGCGTCACTTCCAGCACGCTCATTTCACTGACCGTGGTCTTGCAGTAGTTCACCACCTCGTCCATGTCCAGGATCGCCCGGTAGATGTCCTCCCGGTCGATGGGGGTGGAAAAGGCCTCGTTCAGGGTGTGCAGGTTGCGGATCTTCAGCCGGTCCGCCTCGTGCTCGTCCTGGCGGATCTGCTGGCCGATGGCCGCATCGCCGGTCTCCATGTATTCCACCAGCAGGTTGGCCGTGTGGTTCACCTGGATCGCCTGTTCTGCCAGCAGGCGGAAGAAATCCGGCACCTTGGGAAAGACCCGGTCGAAGAGGCGGCGGAAGATGGGCTTCTGGCGGTCGTCGTCGTTGCTGTCCATGGTGGTTCTCCTTAAGCCGGCCCGAGGAACAGGCGCAGCACGGCGTAGATCAGGATGGCGGCCAGCGCGGCGCCGGGGATGGTGATGACCCAGGTGGTGGCGATTTCCTTGGCCTTGTTCCAGCGCACCGCCCGGGGCCGCTCCGAGGCGCCGATGCCCATGATGGAGGTGGCCACCACGTGGGTGGTGGAGACCGGGGCGCCGGCCAGGGAGGCGGCGAAGATGACGGCGGCCGAGGTCAGCTGGGAATTGAGGGCGTGCAGGGGGCGCACCCGGTAGATGGCGAAGCCCAGGGTGCGCACGATGCGCCAGCCGCCGGAAAGGATGCCCAGGGTGATGGCCGAGGCGCAGGCCAGGATGACCCAGAAGGGCACCGTGAAAGTGGGGATGAAGCCGCCCAGCAGCAGCACCAGGGTGAGGATGCCCATGCTCTTCTGGGCGTCGTTGGCGCCGTGGGAAAAGGCCAGGCCGGCGGCGGTGAGGAACTGGGCGCCCTTCAGACCCCGGTTGGCGGCAGGCTTGGCCGCCAGCAGCAGGGCGTGCATCAGGCGTTGCACGGCGTAGCCGCACCAGAAGCCGATCAACGGGGAGAGCAGCAGGGCCAGCAGGACCTTCATCACGCCGCTGACGTGGCCATCATGGAACAGTGCGCGAAAGCCCCACACCACCTGGTCGGCGCCGGCGGACACCACCACCACGCCCACCAGCCCGCCCACCAGGGCGTGGGAGGAGGAGGAGGGAATGCCGCGCCACCAGGTCAGCAGGTTCCAGACGATGGCGCCGAGCAGGCCGCACAGCAGGATGGTCAGGGCGCTGGCCGGATCGATGCCGTCGAGGCGGACGAAGGAGCCGATGGTGTTGGCCACCGCGGTGCCGCCCAGGAGGGGGCCGAGGAATTCGAAGATGCCGACGATGATCACCGCCTGGGCCGGGGTCATGGCCCGGGAGGCGATGACGGTGGCGACGATGTTGGCGGCGTCGTGGAAGCCGTTGGTGTAGTCGAAGCAGAGCACCACCACGACGGTGGCGACGGCGAGCCAGAAGAGGAGGTCCACGTTGTTGTTCTCATTGTGTCGGTGGTATGACGGACATTACCCCAGGATGGCCGTCCTGCAAATCCCCCGACCCGGTGCTGCGCCGCACCAGAAGCCGATCTTCAGCGCACGATGGAGAAACCTACGCGGACCTGGGTCTCCCGTTCCCGGTTGTAGTCCAGCAGGCTCTCGCCGTAGCCGGAGAAGAGCTGGAAGTGGAGGAAGCCGCCGGCCCGGGCGAAGATGCTTTCCCGCAGCGGGTAGGAGAGGTCCAGCTGGGCGTTGCCCTTGCCCGCCGTGCCGCGCCGCACCTGGGCCGCCAGCATCCAGCCGTCGTCCTTGCCGTAGCGGGCGATCCAGTCGGCGTGGCCCCGGTAGCGGGCGATGTCCGGGTTGTCTTCCTTGTCCAGGTAGCCGTAGAACTTGGGCGAGAAGCTGAGGCTGGTGCCGCCGTTGAAATCCCAGCGCCAGGTGGGCTGGGCGAAAAGCATGTCGATGGAGCGGGAACTGCTGCCGTCCTTGCCGTTGGATTCGTGCTCGTAGCCGGCCCGCAGGCGGGTAGGGCGCAGGCCCGAATTGCCTTCCCCCAGGTTCCACTGCCAGAACAGGCTGGGGCGGTAGCTGGTGTCGCGGAAGGGCTTGGATTCCTCCGCCAGGTCCCAGATGGAAGTCTGGGTGTAGCCGAAGTGCAGGTTGCGCAGCCAGGGCAGGGCCTGGCCGATGGCGCCGTCCGGTTCCACCAGGCGGTACTTGAAGCTCAGCTGGAAACGGGCATTGACGCCGCCGCGGCTGCCCAGCACCAGGTACATGGGCTCGTTGGCGGAAATCACCGGCTCGTCCGGATAGTCGTTGGCGGCGACGCCTTCAGGCTGGGGTTCCGCCGCCGGTGCCGGCGTGCCGGGGGCCGGCGCCGCCGCCAGCAGGGCCAGGCGGTTGGAATCCCGGTCCGCCAGTTCGACCCGTACCAGGCCGGCGATGTCCTCCGGCAGTTGGGCCAGGTAGGGGCGCCGGGCGCCGTCGGGCGAGACGGCGCCGGCCGGCCGCAGGGGCAGGTTGAGGATGCGTTCGCCAACCACCAGGCGCAGGCTCATGGCCCCGGGCCAGCCTGCCGCGGCTGCCGGTTTGGCGATTTCCAGACGCAGTGCCCGGCCGGCGGTGGCGTTTTCATCGTCGCTGGCGATGAGCCAGGCGGGCGCCGCCTGCAGCGGGCCGGCGGCCGCCAGGGCGGCCAGCAGGAACAGGCGGGGAGCGGCACTCATCTTCTTGGGGCGGCGGGAAGTCATGGTCGGATGATGGCAGAGGATGGTTCGCGGGCAAAGCCCCTGCGGCTGTAAAAGCAGGTAATCAGGCGGGCGGCGGGAGGCCGCCTTCAGGGCGCAAATCAGCTGCGGCGCTCGTACCAGTCCTTGCTGCCGTTGGCGATGCGTACCACCAGCAGCATCACTGGCACTTCGATGAGCACGCCCACCACCGTGGCCAGGGCGGCGCCGGAGGCAAAGCCGAACAGGCTGATGGCCGCCGCCACCGCCAGTTCGAAAAAGTTGGAGGCGCCGATGAGGGCCGAGGGACAGGCGATGTTGTGCTTTTCTCCCAGTGCCCGGTTGAGGCCGTAGGCCAGGGCGGCGTTGAACAGCACCTGGATCAGGATGGGCACGGCGAGCAGGGCGATGACCAGGGGCTGGGCCAGGATGGCCTCGCCCTGGAAGGCGAAGAGCAGCACCAGGGTAGCCAGCAGGGCGGCCATGGACCAGGGGCCGATGCGCGCCATGGCCGCGTCGAAGGCCGCCGGGCCCCGGGCCAGCAGGGAGCGGCGCCAGGCCTGGGCCAGCAGCACCGGGATGACGATGTAGAGCACGACCGAGGTGATGAGGGTGGCCCAGGGGACGGTGATGGCGGAGAGGCCGAGGAGAAAGGCCACCAGGGGGGCGAAGGCCAGCACCATGATGCTGTCGTTCACCGCCACCTGGGACAGGGTGAACAAGGGGTCGCCGTTGGTCAGGCGGCTCCAGACGAAGACCATGGCGGTGCAGGGGGCCGCCGCCAGGAGGATGAGGCCGGCGATGTAGCTGTCGATCTGTTCGGCCGGCAGCAGGGGGGCGAACAGCTGGCGGATGAACAGCCAGCCGAGAAAGGCCATGGAGAATGGCTTGACCAGCCAGTTCACCAGCAGGGTGACGCCGATGCCCCGCACGTGCTGGCGCACTTCGCCGAGGGCGGAGAAATCCACCTTGACCAGCATGGGGATGATCATGACCCAGATCAGGAGGCCCACCGGCAGGTTCACCCGGGCCACCTCCAGCCGGCCAACGGCCTGGAAGAACTGGGGCAGGGCCTGGCCGAGGAGAATGCCGGTGACGATGCACAGGCCCACCCACAGGGTCAGGTAGCGTTCGAACAGGTTCATGGCTGGCCGGGGGGCCGGGCAGGGCTGGTTCATGGCGGGGCTTTCGTTGATGGGGCGGGGCTGGCGGTCAGGGCGGCAGGCCGGTCAGGGGAGGAGCTGGCCGATGCGTTGCAGTTCGGCCTTGAAGCGTTCCGGATCGGTCGCCAGTTGCTGTAGGGGCAGGGCGAAAAAGGCTTCGATGCGGTGGCGCAGGATGCGATAGGCCGTGGCGAAGGCGGCCTCGATTTCCGCCTCGCTGCCGCTGGCATGGGCCGGATCCTCCACCCCCCAATGACAGCGCAGCGCCGGCCCCAGGTAGGCCGGGCAGGTCTCGCCGGCGGCACTGGCGCAGACGGTGATGACCAGGTCCGGCACTTCGGGCAGCTGCTCCCAGGACTTGCTGTGGCAGGCGGCGGTTGGGATGCCTTCCCGGGCCAGCAGGGCCAGGGAGCGGGGATGGACCTGGCCGGTGGGCTGGCTGCCAGCGCTCATGGCCCGCCAGCCGGCCGGGGCCAGATGGTTGAAGGTGGCCTCCGCCAGGATGGAGCGACAGGAATTGCCGGTGCAAAGGAAAAGGACGTTCATGGCTCAGACTTGCTCCTGGTCGTTGGGCGACTGCCCCTGCAGGGCTGGCAGCAGGGCGGGGGAACAGCCGGCCGCCTGGCCCAGGGCGGCGCACTGTTCCGGATGGCCGCCGCAGCACTCGGCGGTGAGGTAGGCGATCAGTTCCAGCATCAGGGGCAGGTTGGCCCGGTAGCGCTGAAAGCGCCCTTCCTGGGTGACGCTGACCAGCCCGGCCTGGGCCAGGCCCTTGAGATGGAAGGACAGGTTGTTGGGCGGCAGCCCCAGGGTGGCGGCAATTTCTCCCGCCACCATGCCGGCGGTGCCCTGCTTCACCAGCAGGCGGAAGGCCTCCAGGCGGATGCCGGAGGCCAGGGATTCGAAAACGGTGGTGGCGATGTCCTGGTTCATTCTGCAATTGTACAAGAACTATTGAAATATATGTGTGACGGTGGCGATGAAGGCGGTGATGAAGGTGGGGACGGCGGCAGGGGCCGACGGTGAATGGCCCGTGCCGGCGGGCGGCGCAGGAGGAAAGATGGCCGGCAACTGGCTCGGCAGCCGGCCCCGCAAGCGGGGCGAGCAATGGGCCGGCAAGTGATCTGCTGGTTGGGCTGGGGCAGGGCTGGAGCAGTAGGCGTCTGGGGAAAAAAGTGCGGAAATCGGTGACGGGTCACCGGCCACGCCAGGGGCCCTGCTGCGGATGCTCCGACGGCGCAGGGGCCGTCGGGGCGAGGGGCTCAGGCCGGGATGGGCTGCAGGGGCAGGCGGATTTCCACCTGGAGTCCGCCATCGGGGCGGTTGCTGGCCCGGATGCTGCCGCCGTGGGCCTGGATGGCGCGGCGGGCGATGGCCAGGCCCAGGCCGTAGCCCCGCTGCTGCTCCCGGTCGGCGCCGCGGAAGAAGGGGACGAAAATGGCGTCCAGTTCCGCTTCGGGCACGCCCGGGCCGGCATCGGCGACGCGGACCCGGAGGCTGTCCCCGTCCCGTTCGGCCTCCACCGTGACCCGGGTGCCGGGGGCGGTGTATTTGATGCCGTTGCGGATGACGTTTTCCAGGGCCCGGCCGAGCAGTTCCGGGCGGCCGCGGATGTAGGCCGGGGCCTCGCCGCAGCGGTCCTGGAAGTCCACGTGGCGGCCCTGGGCTTCGGCCTCGAAGGCGGCGTCGTCCACGATGCTGTGCAGCAGGGCCGGCAGATCGATTTCATCGGCCAGGGGGCCGGAGGTGCCGGAGTCGAGGCGGGCCAGGGTCAGCAGTTCATCCACCATCTCGTCCAGGCGCTGGGTTTCCCGCTCGATGCGCTCCAGGGCGCCGGCGATGCGGCTCGGGTCCTGGTGCACCAGGCCCACCGCCGCCTGCAGGCGGGCCAGGGGCGAGCGCAGCTCGTGGGAGACGTCGTGGAAGAGGCGGCGCTGGGTGGCCATCAGGGCTTCCAGCTGCTGGGCCATGGCGTCGAATTCCTGGCCCAGTTCGCCGATCTCGTCCTTGCGCTTGGCGAACTCCTGTCCCAGGCGGGTTTCCAGGCGGCCGGCGGCGACGGCGCGGAAACCCTGGCGCAGGCGGCGGATGGGGCCGACGATGGTCCACGCCAGGAGGGCGCTGAAGGCCAGGCTGGCTACCAGGCCGGTGGCGATGAGCAGCCAGGGCAGGGGGGGCTTGGGACCCATGTTCCGGTGGGGCGGCGGCGGGCCGCCGGGTTCCCCCAGCAGGTGCGCTTCCGGCGGGCCGCCGCCGGGGCCGAAAAGGTCCTCCGGGCGGAAGGGGCCGCCGGGCATGAAGAGGAGAATGGGGGAACTCATGGAGCGCTGCGCCAGGCGCCAGGGGCCGGGCTGTCCGTCACGGATGCCCTGGCGGGCCTTGTCCAGCGCGCCTTCCGGGACAGGCCGGCCGAGGAGGTCCGTCCCCTGGGCGTCTACGGCATAGATGGGCTCCGGATGGCTTTGCTGCCAGTCCCGCAGCAGCTGCTTGAGGGATTCCTCCCCGTCGTGCTGCAGCAGGCTGGCGGCGACGCCGAGCATGAAGGTCGGCGGCTGGCCGGGCCGGTTGCCCTGCTGCTGCTCGAATTCGGCGGAACGGTGCAGCCAGATGAGACCGCCGACGATGATGTTGGCGGTGAGCAGGGTCAGCCAGAAGGTGACGAAGAACTTCCAGAAGAGGCGGCTCAAACCCTACTCCCGGGTGAGCTGGTAGCCGATGCCGCGCACCGTCTGGATCCAGGTGCGGCCGTCTTCCCGCAGGCCCAGCTTGTGGCGGATGCTGCTCATGTGCACGTCGATGCTGCGGTCGAAGCGGCTCAAGGGCCGGCCCATGGCCTGCTCCGAGAGGTCCGGCTTGCTTACGGCCTTGCCGGCGTTGCGGGCCAGGACCTGGAGCAGGTTGAATTCGGTGCTGGTCAGGGTCAGGGGCGCCTCGCCCCACTGGGCGGCGCGGCGGGCGGGCCACAGGGTCAGGGGGCCGACCCGGATCTGGGCGGGAATGTCGTCCGCGCTCTCCCTGGTCTGGAAGCGGCGTAGCACCGCCCGGATGCGGGCCACCAGTTCCCGCGGCGTGCACGGCTTCTGCACGTAGTCGTCGGCGCCCATCTCCAGGCCGATGATGCGGTCGATGTCGTCGCCCTTGGCGGTCAGCATGATCACCGGCATGTTGCTGGCGGCGCGGATGCGGGAGAGGGCGTCCATGCCGCTGGCCTTGGGCATCATCACATCCAGCACCGCCAGGGCGTAATCGCCGGAAAGGGCGGCGGCGGCCCCCGCTTCGCCGTCGTGGGCCAGGGTGACGGAAAAGTCCTCCCGCTCCAGATATTCCCGGAGCATGTTGGCCAGTTCGGTGTCGTCGTCTACCAGTAGCAGCTTGGTCATGCTTGTCTCGAATTAACAGGGGATTACGGACGCCATGATAGCCGCCGCAAGTGCCTCTCCGGCCTTGCAGTTACAAGTTTTACCAGCCTTTACAGTGGGCGAACCGCCCTTTACCGCCGCCGGTACGACCATGGCTCCACGTCGAGACCGCCACCTCCGTCACGGAGCAGCCAGCTTCCCGACCTTTCCACCGTTTTCCCCTGAGGAGTCCGATCATGAATCTGCGATCCACCGTTGTCTCGGTCCTGCTGGCGCTCAGCCTGGCCGCTTCCTTCTCCGCCCGCGCCGACGGCCCCATGGACGGGCCGGGGCATTGCCCCATGCAGCCGCCCGAGGGCGAACACCGCCACGGCGACGGCATGGGCCCGGGGGGCTTTCCCGGCGCCGATTTCGGCCCGGCCATGCCCTTCCCCCGGGAGATCCAGCTGAGTGAGGCCCAGAAGGACAAGCTGTTCGACCTCTTCCTCAACCAGGCCCGGGTCATGCGCGACAAGGGCAAGGCCCTGCAGAAGGCCGAAGCGGACCTGCGCGCCGCCGCCGGGGGCGACGAAGGCCGCCTGCGCAGCCTGGTGGATGCCCGGGCCAAGGCCTGGGCGGAAGTGACCCTGCTGCGCCTGCGCGGCGAACGCCAGGCCCTGGAGGTGCTGACGCCGGAACAGCGGCGCCAGGTCGAGGAACTGCGGCAGAAGCGGGAGCGGCAATGGGAATCCGGTCGGGGCGGCGAGCCTGTCTCTCCGCGCGACGGTCGTCCCGAATCCCGGCCCGAACCCCGCCGGAGCTGACATGGCCTTGCGCAATCCTCCCTTCGTGCCGCGCCGGCGCTTCCTCTCCCTTGGTGGCGGTGCCCTGCTGCTGAGCATGCTCGCCGCCTGCGGCAATTCCCGGCCCCGGCCCGACGACAGCGCGGAACGGCGCCTGGCCGAGCGGGGTTATCGCCCGGAACGGCATTTCGGCAGCGAAAGCCTGCGCCAGACCTGGTTCCTGGAGGAGGACAGCGTCGATGTGGCCCTGCTCATGCCCAGGGAAAGCGGCCCCTTCCCCCTGCTGCTCTACATGCCGGGCCTGGGGGAGAGTGCCGATGCCGGCCTGGCCTGGCGCCAGCAGTGGGCGGAGGCGGGCTATGGCGTGCTCTCCCTGCAGGGTGAAGAGCAGGGGCCGGCGGCCCTGCGCAGCGAACGGGCGCGCAATGCGGATTTCCAGAACCTGGCCCGGGAAGCCTTTGCCCAGCCTGCCCTGCAACGCCGGGCGCGCCTGGTGACGCGGGTGCTGGCCGAAGTCCGCCGGCGCCAGGGCGCCGGTCAGGGGCCCTGGACCCGCCTCGATACGGGCAGCCCGGTGCTGGCCGGTTACGACCTGGGCGCCCAGACGGCCCTGGCTTTGGCCGGGGAACGGGGGCGCAACGGCACCGCCCTGGTGCCGCCCCTGGAGCGGGTGGCGGCGGTGCTGGCCCTGAGCCCCCATGTGGACGGCCTGGCCGGCGGCTTCGCCCAGCGCTACGGGGCGGTAACCGCGCCGGTGCTGCTGGTGACCGGCTCCGACGACAGCGACAGCTATGGCCTGATGACCAATCCGGCGGCACGGCAGGCGCCCTTCCGCTATTTGCCGGAAGGCCGGGCCACCCTGCTGCTGCTCTACGGCGCCAACCACCGCCTCTTTGCCGGTGGTGCGGATGACGCTGGGGCAACGGCTGGCAAGGGGGCTCCCGATGGCGCATCCGGCGGTGCCGGTGGTGGCATGGGCGGCGGACGGGGCGGCGGCATGGGTGGCCCCGGAGGCGGCATGGGGGGCGGCATGGGCGGTCCCGGTGGCGGTATGGGTGGCGGTATGGGTGGCGGTCCTTCCGGCGGCATGGGGGGGCCGGGGGGCGGCATGGATGGTGGCGATCGCGGCGGTCCGGGCATGGGCGGCGGCAACAACGGCAAACGCCAGCGCCTCTACGTTCAGCACGTCAGCACCGCCTGGCTGGACGAGCAGGTGCGGCAGGACCCCATCGCCCGGGAATGGCTGGAACGCAATGCCCCCGCCTGGCTCGACGAAGCCGCCCGGCTGCAACGGCGGTGAGCGGCAATATTCTCCAGCCATTCGGCAAGTATTGCCGTTTGTGCGCGATAGACGGATTTTGTCGATTGTTAAGTTTTGTTAAGCATTCCAATATATTGATTTATAAAGAATAGTTTTTTTTGTTAGTCGTATCTGAGTGGTTAGGAAGAAGCCTTTTCCGGCGCTTGAGTTTTTCAAGTACTCACGGTTTTTCGACGATCGGATTTCTCTTAACCATTCTTAACCATCATTTACCTTTTTAGGCCTAAATTCAGGCCTTTTCAGGCCGAATCCTTGCGTAGGAACTGTAGCGACGGAACTCCCGGTGGCAGTTGTTCTTTGCCCATGACGGCGAGGCCGTCCATTGCATGAATCCGCTTGAGTCATTCCCTGAAAGGAACTGTCATGTCCAGCATTTCCAGCGTAGGCAGCAGCGCGGCGCAATACGCCGGCGTCAGCAGCCATCGGCGTCCCGATCCGTCGAAGATGGTCGAGGATATTTTTTCCAAACTCGATACCAAGGGGCAGGGTTACCTGGAGAAGAGCGATCTGGAGTCCGCCCTCAGCGGTCTCGGTTCTGACTCTTCGGCCAGCGTGGACGACGTCTTCAGCACCCTGGACGGGGACGGGGACGGCAAGGTCACCAAGGATGAGATGTCCTCCACCCTGCAGAAACTGGCCGACGAACTGGACAGCCAGTTCAACGCCAGCCGCATGAGTGCCGCCCAGGGCGGCGGCATGCGCCCGCCGCCGCCTCCGCCTGCAGAAGGCGAAGAAGACGAGGGCTACACCCAGGACGAACTGAGCGCCATCGCCAGCTCCACCGACGACAGCAACCTGTCGGAACTGATGAACAGCCTGGCCGCCAACTTCGATGCTGCCGATGCCAACGGCGACGGCAAGGTGACCCAGCAGGAAGCCATGGCCTACCAGGAGTCCGCCGATGCAGCCGGTTCCGGTAGCGCCACGGCTGCGGCCAACGGCATGCCGCCCCCGCCTCCCGGTGGTCGCGGTGGCGACGAAGGCCTGACTCTGGATCAGGTGAAATCCATGGCCAGTGACACCTCCGACAGCAAGCTGTCGGAACTGCTCAACACCATCTCCAGCAACTTCGATGCGGCCGATGCCAATGGCGACGGCAAGGTGACCCAGCAGGAGGCGATGGCCTATCAGGAGTCCACCCAGACCTCCAGCGACAGCTCCTCCTCCAGCGATTCCGGCAGCACTTCGGCCTCCAACGAAGCCGCCGTACTGAAGCGGATCATGGACCTGGTGCAGTCCTACGGCAGCGGCAGTGGCAGCAATTTCTCCCAGCTGCTGAGTTCCATTTCCACCTCTGCCTGAGCGGCCTGCTGCCGCAAAAAAAGGGCGCCCTGGCGGGCGCCCTTTTTTCATGGAGTGTTCCATCCCCGGCGAGCAATTCTGTCTCCATGGGACGGGCCCGCCTCAGCCCTGCCTTTCCCGGGCCCGGCGCACGGTGACGCTGTCGCCGCCGATGCCCCAGTTGTCCGTGTCCACCTCGTCGATGGTGACCACGGTGGTTTCCGGGTTCTTGCCCAGAATGTCCCGCAGCAGCAGGGTGACGCCCCGGATCAGGGTGGCCTTCTGTTCGGCGGTGGCACCCTCCCGGGTGATCTTGATATTTACGTAGGGCATACGGCGTTCCTTCTGACAAAAAAACGGGTCTGGCTGCCGACCCAGGCGCCCAGGCTGACCAGCACCAGGCCGGCCATCAGCCAGGGGGACAGGGGCTCGCCCAGGAGCGGGGCAGCGGCGGTGCCGGCGATGGCGGGAATGAGGGCCATCAGGGTGCCGACCTTGGTGGGGCCCAGGATGGCCACGGCGCGCATGAAGAACATCATGGCCACGATGACCGCCAGGACGCCCTGGTAGGCGGCCTGCAGGGCAATGGTGGAGAGGCTGGCGGCGGCCAGGTTGTGGGGCAGCCACAGCACGTAGACCGGCAGGTAGAGGGCGGCCGAGACCAGGCCGACGCCCAGGGTGGCATCCCAGGGGGCCACCTGCCAGCGCCGCACCAGCACCGTGTAGATGGCCCAGGAGAGGCTGGAGGCCAGGATCAGCAGGTCGCCGCGCCAGTCGCCGACGCTGCTGCCGAAGCTGTCCGTGGCCAGGCAGGCGATGCCGGCGGCGATGCCCACCAGGCCGAGCCAGCGCTGGGGCGAGGGACGTTCCCCCAGCACCAGCCAGGCCATCAGGGCCACCAGGAAGGGCAGCATGCCGGGCAGCAGCACGGCGCCGTGGGCGGCGGAGGTGAGCTTGAAGCCGGCATAGACCAGGACGCCGTAGCCGCAGCCGCCGGTGACGGCCAGGATCACCATGCGCCAGCTGAAGTTCAGCCGGGGCCGCCGCCACAGCCACACGGGCAGGAGGATCAGGGCGGCGGTGCCGAAGCGCAGGGCGGTCACGTCCCAGGCGGTGAGGGGGCTCTTGCCGCCCAGGCGCGAGACGAGGATGAAGCCGGACCAGACGGCGACGGTCAGGGCGGCGTAGAAATAGCCGCGCCGGAGATGCTGGTTGTCCATGGGTTGTCTCCTGGGGTTGGGGTGTTTTTATGGTCTTGCCAGGAGCACTGTAGCGGCGCATCATGTTCTTGAAAAATGAATTATTAAGATTTTTATATTCTTCGTTTGAGATTTGAATCGAGGCCCCCGGGCAAGGGGGCAAGGAGCGGCGTTCATGGAACTGGCAGATCTGCACATCTTCCGCACCGTGGTGGCGGAGGGCGGCATCACCCGGGCGGCGGTGCGCCTCAACCGGGTGCAGTCCAACGTCACCACCCGGGTGCGCCAGCTGGAGGCGGACCTGGGAGTGGAACTGTTCGTGCGCGAGGGGCGGCGCCTCAACCTCTCCGCCGCCGGCCGCCAGTTGCTGGCCTATGCGGAGCGCCTGCTGGACCTGGCCGAGGAGGCCCGCCATGCGGTGCAGGACGCCACGCCCCGGGGCCGCCTGCGCCTGGGCTCCATGGAGAGCACGGCGGCGGTGCGCCTGCCCGGGCCCCTGGCCGGTTTTCACCGGGCCTATCCGGAAGTGCGTCTGGAACTGAGCACCGGCGACACCCGCCGCCTGGTGGCCGAGGTCCTGGCCGGCGAGCTGGATGCCTGCCTGGTGGCCGAGCCGGTGGACGACCCCCGGCTGGAGAAGCGGGCCCTGTTCGAGGAAGAACTGGTGATCGTCACCGAGGCCGGCCACGGCCCGGTGCATTCGGCCCGGGACCTGGCGGCCAGCACCATCATCACCTTTGCCCCCGGCTGCGCCTACCGCAAGCGCCTGGAAGACTGGTTGGCCCGGGACGGCATCCTGGCGGAACGGGTGGTGGAGGTCTCCTCCTATCACGCCATCCTCGGCTGCCTGGTGGCCGGCATGGGGGTGGCCCTGCTGCCCCGGGCGGTGCTGGAGAACTATTCCGGCGCCGACCTGCTGGCGGCCCATCCCCTGCCCGGGCGCAGCGGCCTGGTGAATACGGTGGCCCTGTGGCGGCGCGGCGCCGCCATCCCCGCCGTCGGCGCCCTGGTGGAGCAGCTGGCCGGCAGCGTCGATCAAAGTCTGGAACAGGCCGCCTGAGGCGGCCGGGAGTCGGAAATGAGCGGTTTTGAAAACTTTCAGAGCGATGCCAACGAGCTGGAGACGGAAATCGTCCGCCGCGGCATCGTCCTCGGCATCGACTGGAACAACGAGACCCAGGTGCGCCTGCTGGCCCGGGAGGCCCTGGACCATGCCCGGGATGCCAGCCGGGCGGCAGCCGCCTGCTGCAATCACCAGGAACAGGCCAAGGCCGAGCTGTTCGCCTTTGCCGCCCTGATGCTGCGCACCATGCAGGAAAGCGCCGAAGAGGGCGTGCTGACCCACGGCGGGCCGGCCTGGAAGGCCTTCGCCCGGGCCCTCTGGGCCGAGTCGGGCCAGGGTAACCGGGCGGGCGGCCAGCCGCCGGCCTGAGGCAGTTGCCGCCCTAGGTGCGGAAGCGCTGCACCAGGGCGTCGAGGCGGCTGGCGATCTGCTCCACCGCCTCCGCCGTTTCCGCCGTGTTCTTCATGGCGGCGCTGGTTTCCTCCACCATCTGGGCGACTTGCTCCACCCGCTGGGCAATGCTGGTGCTGGCGCTGCTCTGTTCCATGGTGGCCTCGGCCACGTCCCGCACCCGGTGCAGGGTCAGTTCCGACCCTTCGCGGATCTGGCGCAGGGACTGGGCCGCCTCCTCGGCCAGGGCGACGCCGCTCTCCACCTGGGGCAGGGCCGCCCCCATGGCCTGCACCACCATGTCCGTGTCGGTCTGGATATGGCTGATCATCTGTTCGATCTCCACCGTGGCCTTGGCCGTCCGTTCCGCCAGCTGCCGCACTTCGTCTGCCACCACGGCGAAGCCCCGGCCCTGTTCCCCGGCCCGGGCCGCCTCGATGGCGGCGTTCAAGGCCAGCAGGTTGGTCTGGGCGGCGATGGCGCTGATCACCGAGGCGATGCCGGAGACTTCCCGGGTCTGGGTTTCCAGGTCCCGGATGCGGCCCGAGGCGTCGCTGACGGTGCCGGCGATGGCCTTGATGGCGCCGCTCGCATTGGCCACCCGGGTTTCCCCCTCGGCCGCCAGCTGGGCCGATTCGCTGGAATTGCGTTCCGTATCCCGGCTGTTGTCGGAGATGTGATTGATGCTCACGGTCAGCTCCTCGATGGCGGCGGCCATGGCGGACGTGGCGTCGGACTGCTGTTCCCCGGCCAGGGATACTTCCCGGGCGGCGGTGCTGATGCGCTCGGCGTTGTGGGTCAGCTGGCTCGAATTGCTGCCGATCTCCTTCACCACCTGGCGCAGGGAGGCCACCATGTGGCTGAAGGAAGCCAGCATGGACCCGGCCGGCGCCGTCTCGACCCGGACCGTCAGGTCGCCGTCGGCCGCCTGACGCATGAGGTCGATGGCCACACCCGGTTCGCCCCCCACCTGCTGCAGCACGCTGCGGCCCACCAGGTAGGTGCCGGCGGCGACCAGGGCGAGCAGCACCAGCGCCATCAGGGAATCCTCGAGGGTCCGCTGGCGCACTTCGGCCTGCACGTCGTCCAGGTAGATGCCGCTGCCGACCACCCAGCCCCAGGGGGCGAACAGCTTCACGTACTGCAGCTTGTCCACCGCCTTCTCCGCCGGCTGGCCGGGGTGGGGGAAGAGGGTCTCGACAAAGGCGCCGTCCGGCTGCTTGATGGCGCCGTCGATGATGTTGCGCAGGGTCGGCCGGCCCTTGACGTCCCGGACCTCGCCGGTGACGTCCTTGCCTTCCCATTCGGGGCGGATCGGGTGCATCACCGTCACCCCTTCCGGGGTCCAGATGTGGAAATACTCGGAGCGCCCGTCGGCGCCGCCGTAGCGGGCCATGCGCACGCTTTCGGCGGCGGCCTTCTGGGCCTCGCTGCGGCTCATCTTGCCGGCCTTCTCCAGGGCCTGGTAGCCGGCGATGATGTTGTAGGCCGCTTCCACGGCGGCCCTGACGGTCTGTTGGTGGCCCTCGTGGAGGTCCCGGCTGACGCCCAGGGCTCCAAGGATGGTGATGGTGCCCATGCCGAATACCGCCAGGGCGATCAGGATGAACATCCGGCTTTTCAGGCGCAGATTGGCAAACACGATGGTAGTCTCCTCCGGTGGGACTGCAGGACGGCGTCCCCGTGGCGGGGATCTTGTCGATGCGGTGGAGGATGCCAGCGGAAAAGGCGCGTGCCAGCTCGGGTAACGCCCCGGTTAGGCCCTAGGTGATACCCCAGTTCCCCTGCTTTTCATCTTTGGCAAAACTGCACGAACTTGTCGCAGGAGCGTCGCGAATGGAAGGACGGACCGTTGTCCCCGTCCCCGGCCGGGCCGGAGACGCCGGTTTGCGGCATGGCCGCTACGGCCTGCCGTCGCCCTGATGCCGTTGCCGTAAAATTCCGAGCGCACCCCGCTTGCTGGAGCCCATGCCATGACCGATTCCGTTGCCCCCCCGCCTTCCTCGCCGGCCTGCGATCCGGAAGGGCTGTTGCGCATGCTCAACGGCGACCGGGACAGCGTGCGGGATCTGGTGCAGACCTTCCTCGACAACTTCCCCCAGCTGTTGGGCGAGCTGGACCAGGCCCTGGCCGAGTCGGCTGAGTCCGGCATGCCGGAGCCGTTGCGCCGTACGGTGCATCGCATCAAGGGGGTTTGCGCCATTTTCGCCACCGGGCGCATCGTGGCGCGGGCGCGGGAGATCGAGGCCCTGCTGCTGGCCGGGGCGGTGCCGGCCGGGGTGGATGAAAGTGCCCTGTGGCGGGAGGAACTGCAGCAGGTGGCGGCGGAAATGACCGCCTTCAACCGTTCCCTGGCAGCCGTGGACGACTGAGGGGCGGCCGCGTTTTCAGGAGACCATGCCGTGCTGCATCGCATAGCGGGTCATGCCCGCCACATCCCGCACGCCGAGGCGCTCCATCAATTGGGCCCGGTGGAATTCCACGGTCTTGGGGCTGATGCTCAGTTCCCGGGCGATTTCCTTGGTGGTGCGGCCCAGGGCCACCAGCCGCAGGATCTGCTCCTGGCGCGGCGTCAGCTGGGGCGGCGGCAGCATTTCGCGGCGGTCCGTGCGCATGGCGTCCAGCAGTTGCTGCTGGATCTTCGGCGACAGGTAGCAGCTGCCGTCCATCACCTTGTCCAGGGCCAGCTGCAGCTCGGCGAGGACGAAATCCTTGAGCAGGTAGCCGTGGCACCCCGCTTCCAGGGCCGCCTCCACCACCTCGCGGCGGTCGATGCCGGAGAGCACCATCAGCTTGGTTTCCGGCGATACCGTGCGGATCTGGCGCATGGCCTCGATGCCCGACAGGTTAGGCATGTCGATGTCCAGTACCGCCACGTCGGGTTTCAGGGCCTGGGTCCGTTCCAGGGCTTCCAGGCCGTCGGCGCATTCGGCCACCACCACGTATTCGGGCAGGGTCTGGATCAGGGAGCGGATGCCGGCACGCACCAGCAGTTGGTCGTCGGCGAGCAGCAGGCGGATGGCAGGCGTTGTGTCCGTCATAGGGGCTGGCAATCGGATGGGGGCCGTTGGAGGGATGGGAACCTGATGGCCAAGTGTAGCATCCTGTCAGGTGCCCGGCATGTTCCCACAGGCCGCGGCAGCCCGGCAGGAAGTTATGCACAATCGGCCCGGGGGGCCGGTTCCATAATGGGCGCATCTGCCATCGCCAACGTCGCCGGGAAGGTCACACCGTGGAGCTGAATCTGGTCGTCATCGACGATTCCGAAATCAACCTGACCCTGTTCCGCGTCCTCGCCGAACGGATCGAGGGGGTGCGGGTCCGTGGCTTCCTTTCCTCCAGCGAGGCCCTGGCCTGGTGCGAACAGGGGCAGGCGGACGTGGTGGTGGTCGATTACATGATGCCGGCGCCGGACGGCCTGGAATTCATTCGCCACTTCCGCCAGCTGCCGGGCATGGCCGAGGTGCCGCTGATCATGGTCACCGCCAACAACCTGCGGGACGTGCGCTGTCGGGCCCTGGAGCAAGGGGCCTCCGATTTTCTCAACAAGCCGGTGGACAAGGACGAGTTCCTCGCCCGGGTGCGCAACATGTGCGCCCTGCGCCGCAGCCAGCGGCAGCTGGCGGACCGGGCGGCCTGGCTGGCGGAGGAGGTGGCCAAGGCCACCGCCGGCCTCCTGGAGCGGGAGCGGGAGACCATCGTCTGCCTGGCCAAGGCCGCCGAATACCGGGACCCGGAGACGGGCGCCCACATCCTGCGCATGGCCCACTATTCGGTGCTCATCGGCCGCCAGCTGGGGCTGGCGCCGGCGGAGCTGGAGATGCTGCTGGAAGCGGCGCCCATGCACGACGTGGGCAAGGTGGGGACGCCGGACCTGATCCTGCTCAAGCCCGGGCGCCTGACCCCGGCCGAGTTTATGATCATGCAGCAGCATGCCGAGCAGGGTTACGAAATACTGCGCCAGGCCCGTTCCCCGGTCCTGGCGATGGCGGCGGTGATCGCCCGGGCCCATCACGAGAAGTGGGACGGCAGCGGCTATCCCCAGGGACTCAAGGGCGAGGCCATTCCGCTCCTGGGGCGCATCGTGGCGGTGGCGGACGTCTTCGACGCCCTGACTTCGCCCCGTCCCTACAAGCAGGCCTGGCCCCTGGCCCAGGCCCGGGAATACCTGGAGCAGAATGCCGGCAGCCATTTCGACCCCCGCTGCGTCGAAGCCTTCCTGGCAGCGTGGGACGAAGTGCTGGCAATCCGGGAGCGCTTCCAGGACCAGTAGCATCGAGAGAAGACAAGAAAAGAGCAGAGGAGGAATCAGTCATGCGCGTTCTTCAGATCCACCTTCCCGTGGCCCGGGAGCCGGCCCACATCCGGGCCGCCCTGGCGCCCCTGCAGGCCATCGAGCCCCAGTTGCTGCTGGTGTTCTTTGCCGCCGAACGTCTGGCCGATGGCGCTTTCACCGCTCTCCTGGCCGAGGTCTTTCCCGGTGCCCTGCGCATCGGTTGCAGCACTGCCGGCGAGATCGTCGGCGAGGAAGTGTGCGAAGGCAGCATCGTCGTCACCGCCGTCCATTTCGACGCCACCGCGGTGCGGGAGGTGACCACGGAGCTGGCCTGCATGGCCGATTCCGGTGCCGCCGGCGAGCGCCTGGCGGCCCAGTTGCCGGGAGAGGGGCTGCGGGCGGTGCTGGTCTTTGCCCAGGGCGTGGCCATCAACGGCAGCGCCCTGGTGGCCGGCATGAGCCGCCAACTGCCGCCCGGCGTGGCCGTCAGCGGCGGCCTGGCCGGCGATGGCGGCGCCTTTTCCCGCACCTGGGTGCTGTCCTCCCAGGGCGCGGCCGAGCACCGGGTGGTGGCGGTGGGGCTCTACGGCCAGGCCCTGCGGGTGGGCCACGGCTCCTTCGGCGGCTGGGAGCCCTTCGGCCCGGCGCGCAAGGTCACCCGCTGCGAGAACAACGTGCTCTACGAACTGGACGGGGAGCCGGCCCTCGACATCTACAAGCGCTACCTGGGCGAATACGCCCGGGACCTGCCCGCCTCGGGCCTGCTCTTCCCCTTTTCCATGGCCGACAAGGACCGCTCCAGCGTCGGCCTGATCCGCACCATCCTGGGGGTGGATGAAGCCTCCGGCAGCCTCATCCTGGCCGGCGAAATCGATCCGGACGGCTACCTCAAGCTCATGCACGCCAATCCCAATGCCCTGGTGGACGGGGCCCAGCGGGCGGCGGAAATGGCCCGGGCCATGGTGCCCGGGGAGGCCCTGGCGATCCTGGTCAGCTGCGTCGGACGCAAACTGGTGCTGGGCGGCCGGGTGGACGAGGAGGTGGAAGCGGTGGCCGACGTTTTCGGCCGCAACTGCACCCTCACCGGCTTCTATTCCTACGGCGAGATCAGCCCCTTCAATGCGGCCCCAGGCGCCGTTGGCCCCGATTCCTGCCGCCTGCACAACCAGACCATGACCATCACCCTGCTGACCGAGGTCTGAGGGCCATGCACCGCCTGCTGCTGCGCCAGTTGAAAGGCTCCCTCGGGGTGGCGGGCGAGGCGGAGCTGCAACCCCTGTGCGACAAGCTGCTGCACCTGGCGGCCCGGGAGGACATCGCGCCGGATGTGGCGGTGGCCCTGGCGGGCCTGCCCGCCTTCCTGCGCCGGGTGGGGGAGGCCTATGCCCAGGCGGAGCGGGACCAGGCCCTGCGCACCCGCAGCCTGGAACTGTCGTCGGAGGATCTGAACCGGGCCTATGCCCGCCAGGAGCAGGAGCTGGTGGCCCGGGAGCAGTCCATCGCTTCCCTGCGGGAAACCGCCAACCGCCTCCTCGGCCAGATGGGCCTGCCGGCCCTGAGCCCGGAGGATGCCAGCCTGGAATCCCTCTCCCAGCTGATGGACACCCTGGTGCGGGAGCGGGAGTCGAGCCGCATCCGCCTGCACCAGGCCCATTCCAGCCTGGAGCAGCAGAAGTTCGCCCTGGACCAGCACGCCATCGTCAGCGTCACCGACGTGGAAGGCTTCATCATCGAGGCCAATGACCGCTTCTGCGAAATCAGCGGCTATTCCCGGGAGGAACTGGTGGGGCGCAACCACCGGGTGGTCAAGTCCGGTATCCATCCCCCCGCCTTCTACCAGGAGATGTGGGACACCATCGTCCATGGCCGGGTGTGGCAGGGCGAGGTCTGCAACCGCAGCAAGGACGGCCGCCTGTATTGGGTCAGCGCCACCGTGGTGCCCTTCTTCGACGACCTGGGCGTGCCCTACCAGTACATCGCCATCCGCACCGACATCACGGCGCGCAAACTGGCCGAGGCGCGTCTGGACGAGCAACTGCACTTTTCCCGCCAGGTGCTCGACACCCTGCCGGTTCCCCTCTATTTCAAGGACACCCAGGGCCGTTACCAGGGCTTCAACAAGGCCTTCGCCGATTTCTTCGGCATCGAGCCGAGCCTCTGGATCGGCCGCCACGTGCGGGACCTGCTGCCGCCGGAACTGGCCGAGCAGCACGTGGCCCGGGATGAGGAGGTGTTTGCCCGGGGCGGGCGGCAGAGCTACGAAATCGAGCTCATCACCCCTGCCGGCGCCCGCTACGACACCCTCTACAACAAGGCGGCCCTGACCCGGCCGGATGGCAGCGTGCGCGGTCTGGTGGGCACCATCATGGATATCTCCGAGCGCAAGCGCTGGGAGGCGGAAATCCTGCGGGCGAAGGAGGCGGCCGAGAATGCCAACCGGGCCAAGAGCGACTTCCTGGCCAACATGAGCCACGAAATCCGCACCCCCATGAACGGGGTCATCGGCATGACCGAGCTGGCCCTGGATACGGAGCTGACCGAGGAACAGCGGGACTATCTGGAAGCGGTGCAGATGTCCGCCAACGCCCTGCTGTCGATCATCGACGACATCCTGGACTTCTCCAAGATCGAGGCCGGGCGGCTGGATGTGGAACTGATTCCCTTCGACCTGGAGAAGGTCTGCGCCGATGCCCTGCGCACGGTGGCGGTGCGGGCCGACCAGAAGGGCCTGGAACTGCTGGCCCGGCGCGGTCCCGGGGTGCCGCGGCGATTGCTCGGCGATCCGGGGCGCCTGCGCCAGATCCTGCTCAATCTGCTGGGCAACGCCATCAAGTTCACCGAGCGGGGCGAGATCGAGGTGGCGGTGGAACTGGCTGAACCCGGGGCGGCGGGGCAGGTGCTGCACTTTTGCGTCAGCGACACGGGCATCGGCATTGCCCCGGAAAAGCAGGAGCACATCTTCGAGGCCTTCGCCCAGGAAGACAGTTCCACCACCCGGCGCTTCGGCGGCACCGGCCTGGGACTGACCATCTGCAGCCGCCTGTGCGAACTGATGGGGGGGCGCATCTGGGTGGACAGCGTGCCCGGCCAGGGCAGCGCCTTCCATTTCACCCTGCAGCTACCGACGGACGGGGCGGCCGCGCCAGAACCGGAACGCCGCCTGTCCGGCAAGCCGGCCCTACTGCTGGTGGTGGCCAATGCCCGCCAGCGTTGTCGCCTGCAGGGGCTGCTGGCGTCCTGGGGGGCGACGGTGGTGGCTGCGGCCAGCGGTGCCGAAGGGCTGGCCTTGCTGGAACAGGGGCAGTGGGACGGCGTGGTGGCCGATTCCCGTCCGGTCGACGGCGACGCTGGGGACCTGCTCGAGCACCTGGCCCGGAGTCCCGGCCGGGTGCCGCTGCTGATGCTGCTCAGCCCCAGCCGCATGCGCCAGGAGATCGCCCGTTGCAAGGCTTTGGGCGTGGGACATTACCTCGGCAAGCCGGCCCTGGCCGACGAGCTGTGGCGCAGCCTGCAGGCATTGCTGGAGCCCGCCGTGGCCGGGGTCCCCGCCACGGTGGCGGAGGCTGCCGGCACGCCGCCGGCAGGCCTGGAGGTGTTGCTGGCGGAAGACCACCCGGTCAACCAGCAGCTCATGCGCAACATGCTGGAACGCATGGGCCACCGGGTGACCCTGGCTCGCCACGGCGGGGAGGCGGTGGCGGCAGCGGCCCGCCGGCGCTTCGACCTGGTGCTGATGGACATGCAGATGCCGGAGATGGGGGGCGAGCAGGCGACCCGCCTGATCCGGGCCGACGAACAGGCCAGGGGCCTGGCGCCTCTGCGCATCTACGCCCTGTCGGCGGCGGCGCGGCGGGAGGACCGGCAACGGGGGCTGGCGGCCGGCATGGACGGCTACCTGCTGAAGCCCCTGCAGCAGAAGGACCTGCAGGAAGTGCTGGCGGGTCTGGCCCGGCCCGGGCAGGAAGAGGGGGGCTTCGACTACGGCAGGATGCTGGAAGGGGCCGACAGGGACGTGCTTCAGATCATCGGCGACGTCTTTCCCGGATTGGCACGGCTGGAAATGGCGGCGATGGAGGAGGCCCTGGCCGCGGCTGACTGGGAGCGCCTGGGGCGGGTGGCCCATTCCCTGCGCGGTGCGGCGGCCAATTTCGGCCCTTCGCCGCTGGTGCAGCAGGCGGCCGAGGTGGAGCGCCTGGCGCCCCATCAAGCGGTGCAGCCGGCCCATCTGGCGGAACTGCGGCTGGCGCTGGAGGCGTTGCTGCAGGGCTTGCAGCAGTTCGACCGCTAGGGGCGGCGCTGTCGCCGCGGGAGGCGGCGCGGCGGAACCCTACTGGGCCATGCCCAGGGCCTGCAACAGGCCTTCCCGGTTGATGGGCTTGATCAGCAGGTCGTCGAAACCCGCTTCCATGATCTGGTTCTTCTCGCTGGCAAAGGCGTGGGCGGTGTAGGCGATGATGTGCAGGCCCCGGGTCCTTTCCTCTTCCCGCAGGCGCTGGCAGACCTCGATGCCGGTCATGCCGGGCATGCTCACGTCGAGCAGCACATGATCCACCTCCGGCGTCCGGGCCAGGCATTCCAGGGCCGCCTCGCCGGAGTCCGCTTCCAGCACCTCGATCCCCAGCTTGCTGAGGATGGCGCGGGGCAACATGCGATTGACCTTGTGGTCGTCTACCACCAGCACTTTCATCATTCCTCCTTCTCGCCGATGGGCAGCGTGAAGTAGAACTCGCTGCCCCGGCCCGGTTCGGATTGTAGCGTCAGGCGTCCGCCCATCAGTTCCACCAGCTGGCGCGACAGGGCCAGGCCCAGGCCGCTGCCGCCCTGGCGCCGGGTGGCGAAGCTTTCGCCCTGGCGGAACTTGTCGAAGATCGTCTCCTGATCCGCCGGGGCGATGCCGGGGCCGCTGTCGCGCACGGCAAAGCGGATGCGCTTGCCATCCCTGCGCACGCTCACGTCCACTGTACCCCGATCGGTGAATTTCACCCCATTGTGCACCAGATTGTTGAGCACCTGGGTCAGGCGCAGGTGGTCGCACAGCAGCTGCCGGGGCACGTCCCGGTCGATTTCCAGGTTCAGGGCCAGGCCCTTGCCGTCGGCCTGGGGCTGGTGGGCCTGCACCACCCGCTGCAACAGGGGCTGGAGCGGCTCCAGGGTCGGCGCCAGTTCGAAGCGCCCCGCTTCGATCTTGGCCAGGTCGAGGATGGAGTTGACCAGTTCCAGCAGGTGGCTGCCGCTGCTGTGGATGGTGCCGGCGTATTCCCGCAGGTCCTGGTCGTCGGTGCTTTCCTGCAGCAGTTCGGCATAGCCGATGATGCCGTTGAGGGGCGTGCGCAGTTCGTGGGACATGGAGGCGAGGAACTCGGACTTGAGCCGGTTGGCCTCTTCCGCCTTGGCCCGGCTCTGTTCCAGGCGCGCCAGCAGCAGGCCGATGCCCCAGGAGAAGGCCAGCACGGTGAGGGTGACGAGGCCGCCGAAGGCCAGGTAGCTCCAGGCCCGGTGCCGGGTTTCGGCCAGGGCCTCGTTGCGGTCGCTGCCGACGATCACCATCAGGGGATAGTCGAAAAGGACCCGGTAGGCGAAGAAGCGGTCGATCTTGTCGATGCTGCTGGTGAGTTCCAGGGTGCCGCTGGCCTCCTTGCTGGCTGCCGTCAGGATGGGGCTGTTGGCCAGGCTCTGGCCCACCTGTTCATCCTTGCCCGACTTGCGGGCGCGGACGATGCCGTCCAGCCCCAGCAGGGTGATGACGCTGTGGGGACCCAGGTTAACGTCGGCATAGAGCTGGGTGAAGTAGAGGGGGTCCAGGGAGACCACCACGACGCCGCCGAAACTGCCGTCCGGCTTGTTGATGCGGCGGGTCAGCTGCAGTGACCATTTGCCCGAGGCCCGCCCCAGCACTGGCTTGCTGACGAAGAGCTGGCCCGTGTCGCGGGCGATGTGCACGCGGAAGTGCTCCCGGTCCGAGAGGTCCAGCACCTTGTGGTTGGGCAGGTTGGAGAGGATGTACTGGCCGTGCTCGTCGATGATGCCCAGCTGGTTGAAGAGGTTGGAGAAGATCATCCCGTCCCGCACGTAGGCGGCGATGTCCACCTTCTCCGGATGCCGCTCGTACTGGTACTTGAGGAACATCACCGCCTGATCCACGCTCTTCAGGGTGCGCAGGGTGTGCTCTTCCAGGGCCCGGGCCAGGTTCAGGTTGTCCTGGTTGATGGAGGCGATTTCCAGGCTTTCCTCGTTGTGGATCTTGAAGGTGATGGCGCACCAGTTGAGCACCAGCAGGGCCAGGGCGAAGGTCCACACCAGGCGCCGCCCCTGGGCCGAGGCGGAGTGGGGATTGCTGGCGGGTGGGCGGGACAGGTCGGGCATCGGAGTCAGCTTCAAGGGATGACGTGGGTATCCGGATAACGGATTCCAGTATATTGAAACGGACAAAATACGGTCCCGGGTGAAACCCTAGGTCGGACCCCGGGAAATCTCCCTGAAAAAGGGCATTTCTCCTCGTGCCGCCAGCCCTTACGTGGTCTACAATGCCGCCAGCCCTCACTCACCGATAGCCATGCAGCGTGTCAGCATCAACCGGCTCCAGCCCGGCCTCTTCATCTCCCTGTCCCATGTGGGCTGGGTGCGCCATCCCTTTTTGCTCAACGAGTTCCGCATCTCCAGCGAGAAGCAGATCCAGGTCCTGAAGGAAATGGGCCTGGAGGACGTGCCCTGGGATCCCCAGCGCAGCACCACCGTGCCCCTGCCCGAAGTAGCCCGCAGCGCCGCGCCGGAAGAGGTGGATTTCGGTGCGGCGGCCCTGGCCGGCATGCTCGACGAGAAGAAGCTGCGCATGGAGCGGGTGCGGCGCCAGCGGGAACGCCTGGCCCGGCGCGAGCGGGAATACGATCAGGAAATCAGCGCCGCCTCGGAAATCCTCAAGACCCTCGGCCCCCAGCCGGCGGAGGCCCACGCCGAAGCCCAGAAGCTGGCCAGCCGCATCGTCGATGGCCTGATGGGCTCGGAGAGCGTGGTCATCCAGCTGATGAGCCAGAAGGTGCGGGAGGCCGGCCTGGCCTTCCACTCCATCAACGTCATGGTGCTGTCCCTGCTGCTGGGCAAGGCGGCGGAGCTGTCGGCAGAGGAGATGAAATACCTGGGGGTGGGCGCCCTGCTGCACGACGCCGGCAAGACCGAGATTCCTCCCCGCATCCTGCGCGCCACCACCCGCACCCCGCCGGAAGAGGAGTACTACCGGGCCCACGTGGGCTACGGCATCAAGGCCGTGGCCGGGGCCAAGGGCATGGCCGTGCCGGCCCGCAACATCATTGCCTGCCACCATGAGCGCTGGGACGGCAACGGTTTCCCCAACCGCCTGGCCGGAGACAAGATTCCCCGTCTGGCCCGCATCGCTGCCCTGGCCAATCGCTACGACAACCTGTGCAACCCCTTCGACATCCAGAGCGCCAAGACCCCGGCGGAGGCCCTGGGCCATCTCTTCAAGAAGGAAAGCGGGGCCTTCGATCCGGATCTGCTGCAACGTTTCGTCAAGGTGCTGGGGGTCTATCCGCCCGGCACCTTCGTCACCCTCTCCAACGGCGCCGTGGGCCTAGTGGTGGAAAGCAACCCCAACCGCCTGCTGCAGCCCCTGGTGATGCTCTACGACGCCGATATTCCCCGCCATGAGGCCCTCATGCTCGACCTCAAGGAAGCCGAGCTGAACGTGGAGAGCACCCTCAATCCGGCCAACATGCCCCTGGAAGTGGTGGAGTATCTGGCGCCCCGGGGCCGCATCGACTACTACGTCGAAGGAGCGCCGTAAGGATTTTCCCCGTAGGCTTTCCGTGGCGGCTGTGCTAGTCTGGAACTGTGTCGTGGCTGGCGGCACCCACGATGGCAGTTGGCAGTCGCCGTGTTTCAAGGAGACCCTATGACCGTTGCAGATAGGCTTGTCTTTTGAGATTACCGGGTAGCACCAACGACGGCGAAAAGCCGGATTCCCGAGCCTGAAGGGCCAGGGAGGCAGCAACGGAAAGCCCATGCGATTTTTGCATGGGCTTTTTCTTTGGCGCTCGCAAAGACGGCTAGCTTGGCCCGGCGCGGCGCGTAGAATGGGGCGGTGATCTTCCCTTGCGGAGTACTGCCATGAGCCACAAGCACGCCAACCTGTTGCGCAGTATTTTCCAGGACCCCTTGAGCGCCAACATCCACTGGCGCGAGGTCGAATCCCTGCTGCACCATCTGGGGGCCGCCGTCGAGCCGACCCACGGCGCCCGCTACCGGGTGGTGCTGAACAAGGTGGAAGGCTTCTTCCACCATCCCCACAACAGTTCCACCTGCTCCAAGACCGACATCAAGCAGCTGCGGGAATTCCTGGGGCATGCCGGCGTTTCTCTTTCCGCCTACGAAAAGGGGCCGGACTGAGGCGCAGGGCCTAGCCGCGTCGTGCGGCACCACGGGACGCTGTTCCCTACCCATTAAAAAAAAGCCCCTCCGGCGCATGCGGGAGGGGCTGAAGAAGCCGGCGGGGGTGCCGGCCTCGGGGGTTTGAGCCTTACTGGCCGGCCTTGGCCACCGGCGCGGCGGCCTGGTCGTTGCCGGAGTTCTTCAGGGATTCGGCCTTGAAGTCGTCCTTCCAGCCGCCGCCCAGGGCCTTGAACAGGTCCACGGCGGAGGTCAGGCGGGCCTGGCGGGTGCTGACGTAGTCCAGCAGGGCGTCGTTGGCGCTGCGCTGGGCGTCAAGCACTTCGAGAAAGGCGGAATAGCCGGCCTCGTAGCGTAGCTGGGCCAGTTCCAGGGTCTTCTGGGTGGCCTGCACCCGCTTCTCCTGGGCCCGTTCCCCTTCGCCGTTTTCCCGCAGTCCCACCAGGGCGTCGTTCACTTCCTTGAAGGCGGTCTGCACCGTCTTCTGGTAGCTGATCAGAGCCTGTTTCTGCTTGGCCGTGGCCTGGTCGATCCGGGCCGCATTGCGGCCGAAGTCGAAGATGGGCATGGTGGCGGCCAGGCCCAGGGACCAGGCGCCGGCGGCCGAGGTGAACAGATTGGTGAGGGCGGCGCTCTCGCTGCCCAGGCTGCCGGTGAGGGACAGGCTGGGGTAGAGGGCGGCCTTGGCGACGCCGATCTTGGCATTGGCCGCCACCAGGGTTTCCTCGGCCTGGCGGATGTCCGGGCGGGCTTCCAGCAGGGAGGAGGGCAGGCCTGCCGGGGGCACCGGCGGCAGGGGCAGCTGGCGCAGGTCGCCGGCGGCGATCTTCAGGTCGGGCTTGCCGGTGAGCAGGGCCAGCTGGGTCTCGGCCACGGCCCGCTGCCGGCGCAGGCTGGCGGCCTGGGCCTGGGCGGTGGCTAGGGTGCTTTCGGCCTGGTGCAGGTCCAGGGGCGAGGCACTGCCGGCTTCCTGCTTGCTCTTGACGATGTCCAGGGCCTTTTCCCGGGTGGCCACGGTGTCCCGGGTCAGGGCCAGGTCGGCGTCGGCGGCGCGCAGGGTGAGGTAGGCATTGGTCACCAGGGAGGCGACGGACAATTCCACCGTGTCCCGGGCGTAGCGGCTGGAGAGCAGCTGGGCCCGGGCGGCCTCGTTGGCGCGGCGCAGCTTGCCCCACACGTCGATCTCGAAGGAGGTGCTGAGGCTGGCCTTGCGGCTGTCCCGCAGACGCTGAGTATTGGCCGCCGGCAGGGGATCAGTCTTCATGCTGATCTCGTTGCGGCCGCCGCTGGCGTTGGCGTCGATCTGGGGGAAGAAGGCGGCGCCCGCTTCCCGGGCCACTCCTTCGGCCTCTTCCACCTGGGCCACGGCCAGCAGCAGGTCGTGGTTGTGTTCCTGGGCCTGGCGCACCAGGTCGTTCAGGGTGGCGTCCTGGAACAGCTTCCACCATTCCTTTTCCACCGGCGCCTGGGCCGCCGGGGCGGCTTCGGTGGTGGCCACGTAGGCTTCCGGCAGGGTGGCTTCGGGGCGCTTGTAGTCAGGGCCCACGGCGCAGCCGGCGAGGGCCAGCAGGGTCAGGGTGGCGACCAGGCCCTGGCTCAGGGCGAAGGGGGCGTGGGATGCAGGGCGGCTCATTGGCCTTCCTCCTTGTTATCGTGCGCAACGTGGTGGTAGGAGCCTTCCGGCAGGTTGGCACGGCGGCCCGACAGCCAGGTGAAGAACATGGGAATGAAGATGGTGGCGATGAAGGTGGCGGCCAGCATGCCCCCGAACACGCCCGTTCCCATGGACTTGCGCGCCGCGGCGCCGGCCCCGGTGGCCTTGACCAGGGGGAAGACGCCGAGGATGAAGGCCAGGGAGGTCATGACGATGGGGCGGAAGCGCAGGCGGGCACCTTCCAGGGCCGCCTCCAGCACGCCGAGGCCTTCCGCCCGCTTCTGGGCGGCGAACTCGACGATCAGGATGGCGTTCTTCGCCGCCAGGCCGATCAGCACCACCAGGCCGATCTGGAAGTAGATGTCGTTGGGCATGCCGCGGATCATCACTGCCGCCAGGGCGCCGAAGAGGGCGAAGGGCACGGCCAGGATCACCGCCAGGGGCAGGGACCACTTCTCGTACTGGGCCGCCAGGATCAGGAACACCATGATGATGCCGAAGCCGAAGGCAACGGCGGAAGTGGTGCCGGTGCGCTTTTCCTGAAAGGCCTGGCCGGTCCATTCCAGCTCGTAGCCGGCGGGCAGGGTTTCCTTGGCCACTTCCTCGACGATCTTGATGGCGTCGCCGGTACTGACCTTGGGCACGGAGCTGCCCATGACCTTGGCGGAGAGGAAACCGTTGAAGCGCTCCAGCTGTTCCGGGCCGACCACGGACTTGACCTTGATCAGGGCCGAGACGGGCACCATGGAACCGCTGCTGCTCTTCACGTACACCCGGCCCAGGTCTTCCGGCTTGGAGCGGAACTGGCCGTCGGCCTGGAGCTGCACCCGGTAGGTGCGGCCGTTGAGGTTGAAGTCATTGACGTAGAGGGTGCCCATGGTGGCCTGCAGCGTCTGGTACACGTCGCTGACGGCGATGCCCATGGAGATGGCCTTGGCTTCATTGACCTCGACGCTCAGCTGGGGCGAGGTGGGGCGGAAGAAGGTGTTGATGCCCACCAGTTCCTGGCGCTTCTTCAGGCCTTCCATGAACTGCTGCACGACACCGGAAAGCTTCTGGGGATCGGCATCGCCGCGGGCCTGGATGTAGGCTTCGAAACCGCCGGCGTTGCCCAGGCCGCGGATGGCGGGCGGGTTGAACACCAGGCCGAGGCCGTCCGGCAGCATCATGCCCATGCCCATGAACTTCTTCGCCAGGTCGTCGGCGCCGGCCTTGCGTTCGTCCCAGTCCTTCAGCGGGATGAAGACGGTGCCGGCATTGGGCTTCATGCCGCCGCCGATGATGTCGTTACCGGCGATGACGAAGACCCGGTCCACTGCCTCGTCCTGCTTGATCATGGACTGGAACTGGTCGCCGGTGGCGCGGGTGCGCTGCAGGCTGGCGCCGTCGGGCAGCATCAGGGCGCTGATCAGGTAGCCCTGGTCTTCCGCCGGCACGAAGCCGCCGGGCACGGCGCGGAACATGAAGAAGCTGCCGCCGAGGATGACGACGCAGGCCACGGTGCCGATGATGCGGTGATGCAGGGTCTTGTTCACCGTGTCGGTGTAGGACTTGGTGAAGCGCTCGAAGAGGCGGTTGAAGGGACGGAAGATAGCCGGCTCTTCATGCTTGGGCTGCAGCAGCAGGGCGCACAGGGCCGGCGTCAGGGTCAGGGCGACGATGCCGGAGAGGGTGACGGAGATGGCCACGGTGACGGCGAACTGCTTGTACAGCATGCCGGCGATGCCGCCCAGGAAGGCGACGGGGATGAACACCGCGCACAGCACCAGGACGATGGCCACCACGGCGCTGGAAACTTCGCGCATGGCTTCGATGGCCGCTTCCTTGGGCGCCATCTTCTCTTCCCACATCAGGCGTTCCACGTTCTCCAGCACCACGATGGCATCGTCCACCACGATACCGATGGCCAGCACCATGGCGAACAGGGTCAGGGTGTTGATGGAGAAGCCGAACAGCCACAGGCCGGCGAAGGTGCCGATCAGGGAGACGGGCACGGCCACCAGGGGAATCACCGTGGCGCGCCAGTTCTGCAGGAAGACGAAGACGACGATGGCCACCAGGACCAGGGCTTCCACCAGGGTGTGCACCACTTCGGTGATGGAGGCCTGGACGAACTTGGTGGTGTCGACGGGGACCACGTAATCCACGTCGCTGGGGAACTTCTGCTTCAGTTCGTCCATGCGCAGCTTCACCTTCTTGGCCACGTCCAGAGCGTTGGCGCCGGACTGCAGGAAGATGCCGACGCCGACCACGGGCTTGCCCAGCAGGGCGGTGGAGGCGTCGTAGTTCTGGGCACCCAGCTCGACCCGGGCCACGTCCTTCAGATACAGGGCGCCCTTGGGGCCGTCGGCGCGGATGACGATGTTGCCGAACTGCTCCGGCGTCGTCAGGCGGCCCTTGGCAGTAACCGTGTAGACCAGCTGCTGGCCGTTGGGGGCCGGCTCCTGGCCGATCTTGCCGGCGGCGTTCTGCTTGTTCTGGGCGGCGATGGCGTTGGAGATTTCCGTCGTCGTCACCCCCAGCTGGGCCATGCGGTCGGGCCGCAGCCACAGCCGCATGGAGTAGTCCAGGGCGCCGAAGATCTGGGCGTCGCCGACGCCGGGGATGCGCTTCAGGTCGTCCAGGATATTGACCAGGGCGTAGTTGGACAGGTACAGGGGCGTGCGGGTGCCTTCCGGCGAGGTGATGGCAGCCACCATCAGGATGTCGTTGGAACGCTTCTGCACGGTCACGCCGTACTGGCGCACTACGTCCGGCAGGCGCGGCTCGGCGATCTTGACCCGGTTGTTCACGTTCACCGTGGCCATGTCCACATCGGTGCCGACCTCGAAGGTGGCGGTGATGGAGAGGGAGCCGTTGGCGGAGGCCGTGGAGTTGAAATACATCAGGTTTTCAACGCCGGAGAGCTGCTCCTCGATGGGGGCGGCGACGGTCTTGGCCAGGGTTTCGGCGGAGGCGCCGGGGTAGGAGGCGGAAATGATCACCGTCGGCGGCGCGATTTCCGGGTACTGGGAAATGGGCAGCACCCGGGATGCCATGATCCCGGCGATGACGATGACGATGGAGATGACCGATGCGAAGATCGGTCGATTGATGAAAAAGCGTGACATGTTGGGTTCGAATCCCTTTCTGGCTCAGCTTATTGCTTGCCTTGGGCAGCAGGCTGGGCGGGCGTCTTGGCGGCATCACCCTCGGCGCCCTTGGCAGGCGCGGCGGCGGGGGCGGCATCGGCCGGCTTGGCGGCGGCAGGCTGGCCCTGGGCCGGGGTGCCCGGAGCGGCGCCAGGGGCGCCGGGTGCAGCCTGGGGACCGTGGGGCGCCACGGGCGCACCGGGGCGGGCCTTCATCAGGTTGTCCACGATCACCTTGTCGCCGGCCTTGAGGCCGCCGGTGATGACCCAGTCCTTGCCGCGCCATTCGGCGGTCTGCACCGGGCGCGGGGCGACCTTGCTTTCGGCGTCCACCACCATCACCAGGCGGGCCTGTTCGGTCTGCATGACGGCAGCCTGGGGCACCAGGAAGACGCCTTCCCGGTTGCCGGTGAGCAGGCGCACGCGCACGAACTGGCCGGGCAGCAGCTTGCCGTCGCTGTTATCGAATTCGGCGCGCAGCTGCTGGGTGCCCAGGGTGGTGTCGATGGTGGAGGCGAGGAAGTTGATCTTGCCCGGCTTGTCATAGACGCTGCCGTCGGGAAGGATCAGTTCGACGCCGCTGACCATCTCGGCCTTTAGCTGGCCGCCGGGCAGGTTGGCGGTGTCGGACTCGGAGAGGCCGAAGCGCACCCACATCGGATTGGCCTGGTACACGGAGGTGAGCAGGCTGGCGTCGGAGGTGTTGATGAGGTTGCCTTCGGACTTCACGGCCCGGCCGGAGGTGCCGGAAACGGGGGCGGTGACGGTGGTCCAGGACAGGTTCAGCTGGGCCTGGCGCAGGGCGGCCTGGGCGATGGCGTTGTTGGAGGCCGCATCGTCGTATTCCTTCTGGCTGACGGCCTGGCGGGTCAGCAGGCCCTTCAGGCGGCCTTCTTCCCGGGCCGTCTGCTCGGCCTTGGCCTTGGCTTCGGCCAGGGCGATCTCGTAGGGCGCCCGGTCGATCTGGAACAGGGGCTGGCCGGCCTTCACCAGGGCACCTTCCTGGTACAGGCGCTTCATCAGGATGCCGCCCACCCGGGCGCGCACTTCCGTTTCCTTGGCACCTTCGGTCTGGGCCATCAGTTCCAGGGAGGCCGGCAGGTTCTGGGGCTGCATTTCCAGCACGGTCACCGGCAGGGCCTGGGGGGCGCCACCCTGGGGGGCTGCGTTTTCACCGGAACAGGCAGCCAGGCCGAGGGCCAGCACCAGGGCGGCGGCAGCCGGCCGCAGGCGGAGGAGGGGGGCGGGGAATTGTTGGGTGGACGACATGAGTGGAGCTCCGGACTTTGAATTATGCTGATGATTATATACAATCAAGGTTGTATGTAAATCGACCTATTTGTAACGTTGTGTATCAAACGGCCCGGCAAACACTTGGTGTGCAGGCGGGGCCAATGGTTCGCGGAGCGGCGCCAGGCGCCGTTCCAGAGGAAGGAAGCATGGTCAGGAAAACCAAGGCCGAGGCGGAACAGACCCGGCGCGAAATCATCGATGCGGCCCGCTGCGTATTCCACGAATGCGGCGTCAGCCGTACGTCCCTGGAAAAGATCGCCCGGGTGGCCGGAGTAACCCGGGGCGCCGTCTATTGGCATTTCGAGAACAAGGCGGAACTGTTCTTCGCCATGCGGGAAGATTCCCTGGCGGTGCTGAACGAGGTGGATGCCTACCTGGATTCGCCGGATCTTCCGAATCCCCTCGACGGCATCGAGCAGAGCCTGCTGGCGTTTTTCCGCATCATCGACGGACGTTCGGAAGTCCGTCAGGTTTTCGAGATTATGACCCTGCGCTGCGAGTATGTGGATGAATTTGCGCAGGTGCTGCAGGAAGTCAACAAACCCTGCATGGACTTCCTCGCCAAGCTCATCCGCTCCTACCAGCGTGCTGCCGACAAGGGCTACCTGCGCCCCGGCCTGGACCCGGAGGGGGCCGCCTACGACACCCTGTCCTTCACCGCCGGCCTTTTCAACAACTGGCTCTCCAGCCAGCCCGGCGACCTGCTGCGCCTCAAGGTGCCGGACATGATCCGCCAGCACCTGCTGCTGCGGCGTCCCTGATGCCCGCCCTGCAGACCCTGCTGCTGTTCGTCGCCACCGCCGTGGCGGAAATCGTCGGCTGCTACCTGCCCTGGCTATGGCTGAAGAAAGGGGGCTCGGGCTGGCTGCTGCTGCCGGCGGCCTTCAGCCTGGGCCTGTTCGCCTGGCTGCTGACCCTCCATCCCCAGGCCGCCGGCCGCACCTACGCAGCCTACGGCGGCGTCTACATCGGCGTGGCCCTGCTCTGGCTGTGGCTGGTGGACGGCATTCGCCCCACCCTGTGGGACGGGCTCGGCGCCACGGTGGCCCTGGCCGGCATGGCCATCATCATGTTCGCCCCCCGCTCCGCCTGAGCCTTGTGGCCCCGGCCATGAAAAAAGCCCGCTGCTGCGGGCTTTTTTGCGACCGGATGGTCCTTTTCAGTGTTCCTGCCGACAAAGACAGTGGTGATGGGGGTGGTAGATGAAGTCGGCGCAGGTGGCCGGGTGGTCGGCGGGGAAGTACTCCAGGTGGGCCGTGCAGGCCACCATGCCCGGTTCTTCGGCCACTTCCAGGGCGTGCTTGCAGTCGATGCAGGTGGGAGGAGGGGCCATGGTCGGCGCGGCTGGATGGTTCATCACCGAAGTATATCGCCTCGTTCCCGGCGTCGGGGTATGAGATAAGTCACGCCGATGGCGGCTTCCCTTCGGCCTCGATTCATCAGCTAGACGACTGGTCTAATTGTTGGTATCGTGGCGGCCATGAACACTCGCTACGACAATACCCGTCAGCACATCCTGGACAGCGGCAAGGGGCTCATCGCCGGCAAGGGCTTTTCTTCCGTCGGCCTCAATGAAATCCTCAAGACCGCCGGGGTGCCCAAGGGCTCCTTCTACCACTACTTCGAGTCCAAGGAGCAGTTCGGTCAGGCCCTGCTGCAAGACCACTTCGCCGGCTACCTGGAGCGCATCGACGAACTGAGCCGGGACCCCGCCGCCAGCGGCCGGGAACGGCTGGAACGCTACTGGCAGCGCTGGATGGATGCCCAGAGCGACGCCTGCAATGCCCAGAAGTGCCTGGTGGTGAAGCTCAGTGCCGAAGTGGCCGATCTCTCCGACGCCATGCGCATCACCCTGCGGGACGGTACCGAGCAGATCGTGGCACGCCTGGCGGCCCTGGTGGAAGCCGGCGTGGCCGATGCCTCCCTGCCGCCCCTGGAACCCCGGGAGACGGCCCAGACCCTGTACCAGCTGTGGCTGGGCGCCAGCCTGCTGGGCAAGCTGCACCGTAACCGGGCCGCCCTGGAGAACGCCATGGCCTTCACCCGCAAGATGCTGACCCCCTGAGTTTTCCCCCGGGGCCGCCCTGGTGGCGGCCCTTTTATTGTTTCGCAGTCATAGACGACCGGTCTAATCAGCAACATCCTTTTCGAGGAGCCAATCCATGCCTTCCCTGTTCGATCCCGTCACCGTCGGCGACATTTCCCTGGCCAACCGCATCGTCATGGCCCCCCTGACCCGCAACCGGGCCATCGCCGGCAACAAGCCCGGCCCCCTGACGGTGGAGTACTACCGCCAGCGCGCCAGTGCTGGCCTCATCATCGCCGAGGCCAGCCCCATCAGCCCCATGGCCCAGGGCTACCTGGACACCCCGGGCATCTACAGCGAGGAGCAGGTGGCGGCCTGGCGCCAGGTGACCGACGCCGTCCATGGCGCCGGCGGCCGCATCGTCCTGCAGCTGTGGCACGTGGGCCGCATCTCCCACTCCTCCCTGCTGCCCGGCGGCGCCGCTCCGGTCTCCTCCACCGCCCGTCCGGCCCCCACCAAGACCTTTACCAAGGAAGGCTTCGTGGACGTGTCCGTGCCCCGTGCCCTGGCCGACGAGGAACTGCCGGCCCTGGTGGAGGACTACCGCCAGGCTGCCCGCAACGCCATCGCCGCCGGCTTCGACGGGGTGGAAGTGCATGGTGCCAACACCTACCTGCTGGAACAGTTCCTGCGCGACAGCGTCAATGACCGCAGCGGCCCCTATGGTGGCTCCATCGCCAACCGGGCCCGGCTGCTGCTGGAAGTGGTGCGGGCCGTGGCCGGGGAAATCGGCGCCGGCCGCACCGGCCTGCGCCTGAGCCCCCTCACCACCTTTGCTGCGCCCCTGGACAGCAATCCCCAGGCCCTCTACGGCCATGTGGTGGAGCAGGTGGCGCCCCTGGGTCTAGCCTACCTGCACGTCATCGAAGGCGAGACCGGCGGCCCGCGCCAGCCCGAAGGCGCTCCCGCCTTCGACTACGAGGCCCTGCGCCGGGCCTTCGGCGGCACCTGGATGGTGAACAACGGCTATAGCGGCGCCAGCGCCGAAGCGGCGGTGGCCAGTGGTCATGCCGACCTGGTGGCTTTCGGCCGGCCCTTCATCAGCAACCCGGACCTGCCGCGCCGCCTCAAGAGCGGCGCCCCCCTCAACGAACTGCGGGCCGACAAGCTGTACGGCGGCGGCGCCGAGGGCTACACCGACTACCCGGCCTTGGCCTGAGCGACAGCCCAGCCCACGCCGCGGCGGCTTCGGCCGTCGCGGCGCCTTCATCCTTTTGACGGAATTTCCATGAACGCCTATCGCCGCTGGCTGCCGCTCCTGGCCCTGGTCGTCCTTTCCCTCACCTGGGGCTACACCTGGGTCCTGGCCAAGCAGGGCCTGGCCCATGCCGCCCCCTTCGCCTTCGCCGCGGAGCGATGTATCGGCGCCGCCCTGGCCCTGGTGGTGGTGCTGCGCCTGCTGGGCAAGCCCCTCAGGCTGGTGGCCCCGGGCCAGACCCTGGCCATCGGCCTGACCCAGGTGGCCGGCTTCATGGTCTTCCAGACCTGGGCCCTGGTGGAAGGGGGGCCGGGCAAGACCGCCGTGCTCATCTTCACCATGCCCATCTGGACCCTGCTGCTGGCCTGGCCCATCCTGGGCGAGCGGGTGCGGGGCAAGCAGTGGCTGGCCGCCGGCAGCACCCTGGCCGGCCTTCTGCTCATCATCGCGCCCTGGGACATGCACTCCAGCCTCTTCAGCAAGTTCCTCGGCCTCATGGCCGCCCTCTGCTGGGCCGTCGGCACCATCCTCATCAAGCGCCTGCGCGGTGCCCAGCCGGTGGACCTGCTGGTGCTCACCACCTGGCAGATGATCATCGGCGCCGTACCCCTGACCCTGCTGGCCCTGGTCGTTCCTGAACATCCGACGGACTGGAACCTGTCCTACGTCGGCATCCTCATGTTCATGTCCGTGGCCAGCACGGCCCTCTGCTGGTGGCTGTGGATCTACATCCTGGACCGGGTGCCGGCCTGGGAGGCCAGCCTCTCGGTGCTGGGCACCCCGGTGGTGGCCATCCTTTCCTCCCGCCTGACCTTCGGCGAGGCGTTCCAGGCCAGCGAGGTGGCGGGCATCCTGCTCATCGGCGGCGGCCTGGCCCTGCTCTCCTTCTTCGGCTGGCTGGCCAGCAAACGCAATCCCATCGTGGTCCCGGCGGCGGGGCCGGAAGGAAAAAATCCATGACCACCACCGGCAAGGCCTCCCTCTCCCTGCTCGACCTGGTGACGGTGCGGGAAGGGGGCAGCATCGCCCAGGCCCTGGCCATCGCCCGGGACACCGCCCGTCATGTGGAAGCCCTCGGCTTCACCCGCTACTGGCTGGCCGAGCACCACAACATGCCGGGCATCGCCAGCTCCGCCACCGCCGTGCTGGTGGGGCACATCGCCGGCGCCACCTCCCGCATCCGGGTCGGGGCCGGCGGCATCATGCTGCCCAACCACGCGCCCCTGGTGGTGGCCGAGGCCTTCGGCACCCTGGCCGAACTCTATCCGGGCCGCATCGACCTGGGTCTGGGCCGGGCTCCCGGCACGGACGTGACCACCATGCGCGCCCTGCGCCGGGACCGGGTGGAGACGGAGGCCGACTTCCCCCGGGAGGTGGCCGAACTGCAGCGCCTGCTGGGTCCCCTGCAGCCGGGCCAGGCCGTGGTGGCGGTGCCCGGGGCCGGCACCCAGGTGCCCATCTGGCTGCTCGGCTCCAGCCTCTTCGCCGCCCGCCTGGCGGCGGCCCGGGGTCTGCCCTATGCCTTCGCCTCCCACTTCGCCCCGGCCATGCTGGACCAGGCGGTGGCCCTCTACCGCCACGAATTCCAGCCCTCCGCCACCCTGCGCCGGCCCCACGTCATGGTGGGCGTGCCCCTGGTGGCGGCGGAGAACGATGCTGCCGCCGATTTCCTCGCCAGCAGCAGCCGGCAGCGGGTGCTGGGCATCCTGCGCGGCGACCGGGCCGGCCTGCCGCCGCCCCGGGAGGGTTTCATGGAGAGCCTCCATGCCCACGAGCGGGACGCCATCAACGGCTTCCTCGGCGTCGCCGTGGTGGGCGGGCCGGATACCGTGGCCCGGGGCCTGGCCGCCCTGCAGGCCCGCACCGGGGCCGACGAGCTGATGCTGGTGTGCGACGTGTTCGAGCCGGCCCTGCGCCTGCGCTCCCTGGAGATCGCAGCCCGGGCCTGGGCCGGCTGAAGGCCTGCCCGCCGGGGCAGGCAGGACGGACATTCCCGCCGGTGCAAGGCCGGCGGGCTCGCCAATACTGGGTTTCAGGCCGGGGTGGCCTGGGGGCAAGCGCTAGCAGGGAGTCTGGCCCAGGATTGCCTCAGAACGAGGCGGGACGGGCTGGGTGGGGAGTGCTACGGAGTGTTACAGAGTGGGGCGGCGGGACTGGCGTCCCCGAGTGGAATCGAACCACTAATCTTCCCTTAGGAGGGGAAAGTTATATCCATTTAACTACGGAGACAGCCGCGGGCGCGTATTGTACGCGCAGCCTCCGGCTGCCGCCAGCCGCGCCACAGGCCAGGGTTTTCCCTGGGGCCAGGTCCGGGGTTCGCCATAGGTCATAGCGTGAAATAGTTGTATTACTTTAGTAAAGCAGGGATTAATAATATTGAAACATGCAGCGGCGGTGAGCTGGCCCCGGCACACAGCCATCCCGCCTGGCGGGTAGCCAACCAATAATAAATAGGGGGTTCAAAAATGCTCGACCTATACCGCAGACTGCCCATCGCCCGACAGATCATCATTGTCGCGGCTTCCCTTCTACTCCTCATCTTTACTGCCATGACCGTCATGGCCACCTCCATGGCTTCCCGTTCGGCGGTGGCCCTGGCCGAATCCGACCTGAAGGAACAGATGAGCATCCTGCAGGACACCCTGGACAGCGTCTTCGACAGCGTTCTGGCCCGGGGCGAGCGGCAAATGAATTTCTTCCGTCGCCAGCTGCCCGGCGATTTCAACCTGGGCTCGGGCATGGTCCGCACCGGCAATGTGGACCTGCCGGTGATCCGGGCCGGCGGCGAAGTGCTCAACGCCAACCGCAAGATGCTGCTGGCCTTCCAGGAACTGACCGGCGAGGATGCGGCCGTTCTGGCCGTGCATGAAGGCAAGCTGTACCGGGCCGCCACCCTGCTGAAGAAGGACGGTGTCTATCAGGACGGCACCGAAATCAAGGCCGGCGACCCGGTGGCCGACGCCATCCTGCAGGGCAAGGACTACGGTGGCCTGGCCATCCGCAACGGCACCTACTACTTCAGCACGGTGAAGGCCCTGAAGACGGCGGAGGGCAAGGTCTACGGCGGTATTTCCGTGCGCATCAAGCTGGACAGCGAACTGCGGGATGTCCGGGCCCTCTTCGGCAAGGTCAAGGTGGCCGATACCGGTTACGTCTACATCGCCCGCCAGACCAAGGACGACAAGACCCTGGTGGAATTCGTGGCCCACCCCACCCTGGCCGGCAAGACCCTGGAAGGCATGGACGGGGAGACCCGGGACAGCATCGCCAAGGCCGTGGCCGGCCCCGACGGCCTGCTCACCTACGAGATGAAGGACGCCAACGGCAAGATGCGCAAGAAGCTGGGCGTGGCCGGCACCTCCTCCCGCTGGGGCTGGCGCTTGGTGGGCGCCTCCTGGGAGGACGAGTTCCTCGCCGAGAGCATGAAGCTGCGCAATTTCCTGGTCATTTCCAGCATCGTCGCGGCCCTGCTTTCCTGTGCCGTGATCTTCTTCTTGGTCAATGTGCGCCTGAAGCCCCTGTCCGAGTTCATGGTGCAGATGGACCGCCTCGGCGCCGGGGACCTGACCATCAGCGTGCGCGATGCGGATGGCAACAGCGGCAACGAGGTGCAGCGCCTGGGGCACTCCCTTAACGTGACCGCAGCCAATGTGCGCAGCCTGGTGGGCGAGATTTCCGCCGCCGCCGGTCGCGTCAACGCAGCCGCCTCCGAAGTGGAAAATGCCTCCCACCAGGCCATGGAAGCGGCGGAGCAGCAGTCCCAGTCCGCCTCCGGCATGGCCGCCTCGGTGGAGCAGATGTCCGTCAGCATTTCCCACGTGGCCGCCAGCGCCGGCGACGCCGCCCAGGTGGGCGAGGAAGCCGCCGAATCCACCCATCGGGGCCGCAGCATCGTGCAGAAGACGGTGGAGGAAATGGAACGCATCGCCGGCGAAATCGGCCGCTCCGCCGAGGTCATCCACAGCCTGGGCGAGCGCTCCCAGCAGATTTCCGGCATCGTCGGCGTGATCAAGGAAATCGCCGACCAGACCAACCTGCTGGCCTTGAACGCCGCCATCGAGGCGGCCCGGGCCGGGGAACAGGGCCGGGGCTTCGCCGTGGTGGCCGACGAAGTGCGCAAGCTGGCCGAGCGCACCAGTTCCTCCACCCAGGAAATTGCCGACACCATCGCCGCCATCACCGGCGAGACCCAGAGCGCCGTGGCCGGCATGCAGGTGGTCAGCCGTCAGGTGGAAGCCGGTGTGGAAATGGCCCGGGAGGCCGGCGAGGCCCTGCAGGTCATCGATGCCAATACCGAGAAGTCGGTCAGCACGGTGCGCGACATCGCCGACAGCACCCGGGAGCAGAGCGTGGTCAGCCAGGAAATCGCCCGTCTGGTGGAGCAGATCGCCCAGATGGCGGAAGAGGGCAGCGCCACCTCCACCCAGAACACCGAGTACGCCCGCAACCTGCAGACCCTGGCCCAGGAGCTGCAGACGGCCCTGCAGCGCTTCAAGGTCTAAGGCGGCTCAGCCCGTCCATGGCGGCCCGGCGGGGAAACCAGCCGGGCTTTTTTATGGCGGCTCAGGCGGCCGGCGCTTCCTGGTGCACGTCGGCCCAGGGCGCGCCGGTGAGGCGCTGCAGGTCGGCCGGGGCCAGGGGGAAGACGGAGAAGGGCGTGCCGGCGGCGGCCCAGACGGTGGCAAAGCGCTGCAAGAGGGCATCCAGCAGCAGGATCACCTCTCCGGGCTGGCCCAGGGGCGAGACGCCGCCGATGGCGTAGCCGGTGGCCTGGCGCACGAATTCCGCCTCGGCCCGCTCGATGGGGCCGCCCACCAGGGCCTTGACCTTCTTCTCGCTGACCCGCTGGTCGCCACAGGTCACCACCACCACGGCGCGGCCGTCGCTGCGGCGGCGGAAGACCACGGACTTGGCGATTTCCGCCACGCTGCAGCCGATGGCCTGGGCGGCTTCGGCGCTGGTGCGGGTGGGCTGGTCGAACTCGACCACGGCGGCGTCGTGGCCGGCGGCCTGGAGCAGGGCCTGCAGGCGCAGGGCGGTGGGGTGGCTGGCAGGTTTCATGGGGCCAAAGCTTAAGGCGGCGGCGCCCCGCCGGGCAAGCCCGGGGAGTGGCCCGCATCGGGGAAGGCTACAATAGCGGCCTTTGCTTCCACCGGCTGCCTCCCGTGCCCTACCTGCAACTCAAATCCGCCTGCCTTGCCTTTGGCCACGTGCCCCTGCTTGACCACGCCGACTTCCAGCTGGACCCGGGGGAACGGGTGGCCCTGATCGGCCGCAACGGTTGCGGCAAGTCCTCCCTGCTCAAGGCCCTGGCCGGCCAGGGCGGCCTGGACGACGGCGAGGTGTGGCGCCAGCCCGGCGCCCGCATCGGCTACGTGCCCCAGGAGCCGCCCTTCGATCCGGAACAGAGCGTGTTCCAGGCCGTGGTCGGCGGCATGGGCGACACCTCGGCCCTGCTGGCCGAATACCATGAGGTGTCCCACCGCCTGGCGGAAGAGGGGGCCGACCATGAGGTCCTGCTGGCCCGCCTGCACCAGTTGCAGACCGACCTGGAGGCCCGCGGCGCCTGGGCCGTCAATGCCCAGGCCGAAGCTGCCATCCAGCGTTTTTCCCTGGACCCGGAGGCCCGGGTGGGCGGCCTTTCCGGCGGCCAGAAGAAGCGCCTGGCCCTGGCCCAGGCCCTGGCCGTGGCGCCGGAAGTGCTGCTGCTGGACGAACCCACCAACCACCTGGACGTGGGCGCCATCGCCTGGCTGGAAAACCTGCTTCTCGAAGCCAACGTCACCCTGCTCTTCATCACCCACGACCGGGCCTTCCTCAACCGCCTGGCCACCCGCATCGTGGAGCTGGACCGGGGGCAGCTGGTGAGCTTTCCCGGCAATTTCGCCGCCTACCAGGAGCGCAAGGAACGCATGCTGGCCGACGAGGCGGTGGTCAATGCCAAGTTCGACAAGTTCCTGGCCCAGGAAGAAGTGTGGATCCGCAAGGGCGTGGAGGCCCGGCGCACCCGCAACGAAGGCCGGGTGCTGCGCCTGGAGCAGCTGCGGCGCGAGCGGGCGGCCCGGCGCGAGCGCCAGGGCAAGGTGGAACTGGCCCTGGACTCAGGGGAGAAGAGCGGCAAGCTGGTGGCCGAACTCACCCATGTGACCAAGCGCTACGGCGAGCGCACCATCGTCCGCGACTTCTCCACCCGCCTCATGCGCGGCGACAAGATCGGCCTCATCGGCCCCAACGGCGCCGGCAAGACCACCCTGCTGCGCCTCATCCTGGGCGAGCTGCAGCCCGACGAGGGCAGCGTGCGCCAGGGCACCAAGGTGGAGGTGGCCTATTTCGACCAGTTTCGCAGCCAGCTGGATGAGGAGGCGGCCCTGGCCGACGTCATCTCCCCGGGCTCCGACTACGTGGAAATCGGCAACGAGAAAAAGCACGTCATCAGCTATCTGGGCGATTTCCTTTTCGCGCCCCAGCGGGCCCGCTCGCCGGTGAAGTCCCTCTCCGGCGGCGAGCGCAACCGCCTGCTGCTGGCCCGCCTCTTCGCCCGCCCCGCCAACGTGCTGGTGCTGGACGAGCCCACCAACGACCTGGACATCGAAACCCTGGAGCTGCTGGAGCAGCTGCTGCAGGACTACCCGGGCACCCTGTTCCTGGTCAGCCACGACCGGGCCTTCCTCGACAACGTGGTGACCCAGACCATCGCCGCCGAAGGCGACGGGGTGTGGCATGAATATGCCGGCGGCTACAGCGACTGGTTTGCCTACCAGCAGAGGCGCCAGGCGGAGGAAAGCCAGGCGGCCAAGGCCCAGGCCAGGGAAGAGAAGGCGGCGGCGCCGAAGGAGGACAAGGCCGCCAAAGCCAAGCCGGTGAAGCTCAGCTACAAGGAAAACAAGGAGCTGGAAGCCCTGCCCGACCGCATTGCCGCCCTGGAGGCGGAGCAGGCCGGCCTCAGCCAGCGCCTGGAAGACCCGGGCCTGTACCAGCGGGACCCCCAGGAAGCCCAGCGCTGCTCCGCCAGACTGGGGGAGATCGACGAGGAACTGCTGCTCCTGCTGGAACGCTGGGAAGAGCTGGAAGCCAAGAGCAAGGGCTGATCAGGCCTGCTGCCCGGCGGCGGTGGCCTCTGCCGCCGGAGCGGCCTCCTCCCCGGCGGCGCTGGCTGCCGGCTGGTGGATGGGCAGGAAGACCTGGAACAGGGTGCCTGCCCGCTCCTGGCTGTCCACCTCGATGCGGCCGTGGTGCTTCTGCACGATGCCGTAGGAGAGGGAGAGGCCCAGACCCGTGCCCTTGCCCACCGGCTTGGTGGTGAAGAAGGGGTCGAAGATGCGCTTCAGGTTTTCCGGCGGGATGCCGGCGCCGGTGTCGGCGATGCTGATGCAGACCTCCCCGCTTTCCGGCAGGTGGCGCGTGGCCACGTTGATGACGCCCTTGTCCTTGATGGCGTGGGCCGCATTCACCAGCAGGTTGAGGAAGACCTGGTTGAGCTGGTTCTGGTTGGCCTCGATCAAGGGCAGTTCCCCCAGCTCGGTGATGACCTCGGCCTTGTACTTCAGCTCGTTGTTGACGATGTTGAGGGTGGAGACGATGCCCGGGTTGAGGTCGATCCAGGCGAACTTGCCTTCGTCCGGGTGGGAGAAGTCCCGCAGGTCCTGCACGATCTTGCGCACCCGGCTGACCCCGTCCCGGGATTCGCTGAGCAGCTTGGGCACGTCCTCCCGCAGGAATTCCAGGTCGTAGCGCTCGCAGCTTTCCCGGATCTTGCGCCCCAGGGGCGAGTCGTCGGGCAGGCCGGCGGCCACTTCCTCCAGCAGGTCGGTGAGGGCGAAGAGGTCCTCCACGTAGCCGGCCAGGGTGTTGATGTTGGACTGCACGAAGCCCACCGGGTTGTTGATCTCGTGGGCCACTCCCGCCGCCAGCTGGCCGATGGAGGCCATCTTTTCCGAATACAGGAGCTGCCGCTTGGCATCCTCGAGCCGGGTGATGAGGGCCGCCTGCTCGCCTTTTTCCCGTTGCAGGGCCTCTTCCGTCTCGGTGCGCTCGGCCAGTTCCCGGCGCAGGTCGTCGTTGCGCCGGTTGAGTTCTTCCGAAGTGAGGTTGAGGGCCTGTTCCCGCAGCAGCAGGTCCCGGTCCAGCTGCTCGTAGGATTCGCCGATGGCGTTGAACAGGTGCTCCCAGGCCGCATCGCCCGGGGGCGGCAGGACCGTTTCCGGGTGTTCGCCAAGGTGGCGGCGAATCTGGCGTTCGAGCAGGGGGTGCATGGCGGCGGCCCCTTCAATCGTCGAGATGGATGGCCCCGTCGGGGCCCCAGTTGACCCGGGTGATGCCCGGTTCCTCCGCCTCCAGGCGGCGCCGTTCGATTTCCTCCGGGCTCAGCTGGCCCAGCTGCCGCTGCCGTTCCAGGGCCAGCTGGCGGTCCGCCTCCTGGCGGCCGAATTCCGCATAGGCGCCCTGCAGCACGCTGCATACCTCCTCGTCGTCCCAGGGCTTGATCAGGTAGCGGTGCAGGCCCACGGCATTCACCGCGCTTACCAGCACGTCGAAGTCGGCGGCGCCGGAGAGCATGAGGCGCAGGGCATGGGGCTGGATTTCGGCGAATTCCTTGAGGAAAGCGATGCCGTCCATCTCGGCCATGCGGTAGTCGCTCACCACCAGGGCGAAGGGCACTTCCCAGGCCCGCGCCAGGGCGGCCCGGGGGGAGGTAAAGGTTTCCACTTCGGGGCCGGCCGGCAGTTGGCGGTGCAGCAGACGGGCCAGGGCCGACAGGACGGCGGGCTCGTCGTCCACGAGCAGGATGCGGGGTGGGCGGTTATTCATGATCGACGATCTTCGGTGGATGGATGTGGAGGGTGATGCGGCCGCCGAATTCGCTCTTCTCGTATTCGCGAATCTGCCGGATCAGGTTTTCATCCAGGACATAGTCGGCGGCCAGCAGCAGGATGCCGTCGCGGCTGAGGAAATCCCGGGCCAGGACCATGCCCGGCTCCAGTTCGGCGGGCAGCAGGGGCAGGCCCACCGGCGGCGGCTCCTTGATGCCGCCGCAGACCACCAGGAAGGCATCCACCACCGCCGGGTCGTAACGCCGGCCCCGGCTTTTGTCGATGAACTCCAGGGCGGCCTGCTCGTTCAGCTTCTTGCCGTTGAGGGTGCCCTGGATGAGGCCGTCGTAGTCGTTGGCCACCGCCAGGATGCGGGCCCCCAGGGGAATGGCCCCTTCCATTTCGCCGGCGGGGTAGCCCTGGCCGTCCACCCGTTCGTGGTGGCTGCGGATCAGGCGGGCGGCGCCCCGCAGGTCCTCCAGGGCCATCAGGGCCTGTTCGCCCTTGAGCGGATGCTTGCGCCACAGGCCCCGCTCCTCCGGGGTCATCTGCAGTTCGTTCTTGGCCAGCAGGTGGTCGGGCAGGCCGATCTTGCCGATGTCGTGCAGCAGGCCGGCGAGGAACACGTCCTGGCTGTCCCGGGGCGACAGGTTCATCTGCTTGGCGGTCTTGCGCGAGAGGTCCGCCACCCGGCGGGAGTGGCCGGCCATGCGGCCTTCCCGCAGTTCGATGAGGTTGGCGAAGACCCGGATCGAGGTCATGAAACTGGTCTTCAGCTTCTCGTTGGCCAGGGCCAGTTCCTGGGTGCGGGCCTGGACCTTCTCCTCCAGGCTGGCGTTGAGGCTTTTCAGCTCCTCGTTCTGTCGCCGGGTCAGTTCTTCCAGGCGGGCCTTTTCCCGCTCCAGGGCCTTGCGCTCCAGCACGTCCTTCACCGTCAGCATGACTTCGCTGTCGTTCCAGGGCTTGGCGATGTAGCGGTAGATCTCGCCCTGGTTGATGGCGGCCACGGTGGATTCGATGTCGGCGTAGCCGGTGAGCAGGATGCGCGCCGCCTTGGGCCAGCGGGCCCTGACCTGGGCGAGGAAGCGGGCGCCGTCCATCTCCGGCATGCGCATGTCGGAGATGACCACGTCCACCTCGCCGTTTTCCGCTTCCAGCAGTTGCAGGCCCTCGGCGCCGCTGTTGCCGAGCAGGACCTTGTAGCCGGCGGGGCGGAACAGGCGGCGCAGGGCGGCGAGGATGTTGGCCTCGTCGTCCACGCACAGGATGGTGGCGGGGGGGACGGGCAGGTTGCCGTCGCTCATGGGGTTGCTCCCTCTTTTGGCTGGCTGACCGGCAGGACGATGCAGAAGGTGGTGCCCTTACCCAGCTCGCTGCTGACGGTGATCTGGCCGTGGTGCTTCTGCACGATGCCGTAGGACAAGGATAAGCCAAGCCCGGTGCCTTTGCCCACGGGCTTGGTGGTGAAGAAGGGATCGAACAGGCGGTGCATGTTTTCGGGGGAGATGCCGCTGCCGTTGTCCTCCACTTCCAGCCATACCTGATGCGCCGGCTCGTCGTGGCCGCTGCGCAGGGTGATGCGGCCCATCTGGCCCTCGGGCATGGCGTGGGCCGAGTTCACCAGCAGGTTGAGGAAGACCTGGTTGAGCTGGGAGGGCAGGCATTCCACCTCCGGCAGTTGGCCGTATTCCCGGACCACCTCGGCCCGGTACTTGATCTCGTTGTTGACGATGTTGAGGGTGGAATCCAGGCCCTGGTGCAGGTCGGCCCACTGCCAGTCCTGGGAGGCGTCGAGACGGGAGAAGTCCTTCAGGTCGGCGACGATCTTGCGCACCCGGTCGATGCCGTCCCGGGACTGGGTCACCAGGCTGGGCAGATCCTCCAGCAGGAAGTCGAAGTCCAGGTCCTGCTTGACCCGGGCCACGGCCTGGGCCGCCGGGTGCTCGGACGGCAGCTGGGCCACCGCCGTCGCCAGGGAGTCGAGCACCGTCTGCATGTCCTCCAGGTACCGGCCCAGGGTGGACAGGTTGGATTGCACGTAGCCGATGGGATTGTTGATCTCGTGGGCGACGCCGGCGGCCAGCTGGCCGATGGAGGCCATCTTCTCCGACTGCACCAGCTGCTCCTGGGCTTCCTGCAGGCGCTTGTTCACCTCCAGCAGTTCGGCGTTGCGCTGGCGCAGCTCATTCTCCGAAGCTTCCCGCCGCCGCACATCCTCCTCCAGGGCCTGCTTGGCCAGGGAGAGCTGGGCGGTGCGCCGCTCCACCAGGATCTCCAGCTTGGCGTGGGCATTGCGCAGGGCCTCCTCGGCTTCCTTGCGCTCGGTCACGTCCACCAGGGTCTCGATGGCGCCGATGATGCGGCCCTGGGCATCCTTGAGGGGGGCGGCGGTGAAGAACAGCCAGCGGCCCCGGTCGCCGAAATTGGGGAAGAAGGATTCCACCTCGTAGGCCCCGGGAATGATGGGGGAGCGGCGGAAGGTGTCGCCGTAGAGGCCGGTGATGCGGCTGTCGGCGGTGCCGTCCACCACCAATTCGGCCAGCACCGGCCGCTCTTCGGCATAGAAGCCGGACCAGGCCCGGGTGCTGCCGATGATCTTCTCCCCGGGCATGCCGGTGACCAGGGCGCAGGCCGCGTTCCAGTGGGTCACCCGGTGCTCCGCGTCGATGACGAAGGTGGGCACCGGGTCGCCGTCGATGATCTGCTGCAGCATCTGCTGGGTGCTGCGCTGGGCCGCCTCGGCCCGCTTGCGTTCGGTGATGTCGATGGCCGTGCCTAGACCGGCGTAGCCGCCCTCGTATTCGATGCGGGCGGCGGTGATCTCCATCCAGATGGTCTTGCCCGCCTTGGTGACGAAAGGGGCCTCGTAGGTGGCCGGCATGGCCTCGCCGCGCAGCCGGGCGGCGGCCCGTTCCTGCAGGAGGTCGCGCACCGAGGGATGGGCCAGGTCGAAGAAGCTCATCTGCAGCAGCTCGGCCCGGCTGTAGCCGGTCAGGCGCTCCATGGCCCGGTTCACGTAGAGCATGGGGCCGCCCTTGTAGAGGATCACGGCGGCGCTGATGGTTTCGGTGAGCCCGCGGAAGCGGGCCTCGCTGCTGCGCAGCTGCTGCTCGGCCTCGACGATGCGGGTGATGTCCGAACCCAGGCCGACGTAGCGGCGGGGCAGGTTGCCTTCTGCCGGCAGGGGCACCACGGTCAGCTCGATCCAGTATTCGGAGCCGTCCTTGCGCCGGTTGGACATTTCGCCGCGCCATTCGAAGCCGGCCCGCACCGTCTGCCACAGCTCGGCGAAGAACTCGGGCGGATGGCGGCCGGTGGCCAGCACGCTGTAGTTGTGCTGCAGCAGCTCATCCGGCCGGTAGCCGCAGGCTTCGCACATGCGCTCGTTCACGTAGAGGATGGCGCCCTGGTCGTCGGCCACGCTCACCTGCAGGTGGCGCAGCAGCACTTCCCCGTGCAGCAGCTCGGGCAGGCCGGGGGGGATCGGACCGGGATCAGGCAAGGAGGGCATGCAGGGTATCCTCGAACTCGTTGGCGATCTGGTCCAGGGTCGGCGCCAGCCGGGCCCAGTCGATGTTGAGCCGGTTCCAGGCCGTGTCGGAAAGGGGCGGCACCGGTTCTTCCAGGGGGGTGGAGAATTCCAGGCCGTGGGCCAGGACGTTGGCGACATGGGTCAGGTCCACCAGGGAGTCGGCCCGGGCCTCGTCGGGCTGATGATGCAGGGCGATGGCTTCCCTCATGCTCTGGGGCAGGCCCCAGCGGGTGGCCAGCATGGCGCCGGCCTCGGCATGGGTGAGGCCCAGGTATTCCAGTTCGGCGGCCACCAGGGGCAGTTCATGGCCCTGGCTGCGGGTCAGGACGGCGGCGTAGTGGCGGGGGAAGACGACGCACAGCACCAGCTGGCCGATGTCGTGCAGCAGGCCGGCGGTGAAGGCGGCCTCGGCGTTGCGGCCGCTGAGCATGGCCAGGTGCCGGGCCGCCACGGCGGTGCCGACGCTATGGCGCCAGAAGGTGCGGGGCGAGAAATTGCGGCCTGGTTTGAGGCTGGCGAGGGCCTGCACGGCGGCGGCGGAAATGACCAGGGAACGCACGGCGCGAAAGCCGAGCACGACGATGGCCTCCTGGATCGAGCCGACCATGCCCGGCATGCCGTAGAAGGGCGAGTTGGCCACCCGCAGGGCCCGGGCCGCCAGGACCTGGTCGGCGGCGATGCGCCGGGCCAGGGGCGCCACGTCCAGCTCCTCGATGGCGTCGCCGCTGAGCAGCTCCGCCGCCACGCTGGGCAGGCTGGGCAGGGCGGCGATGCGGGCGGCGACGGTGTCCCGGTCCGGCGGCGGAGGGCAGGCCTGGGGCGACATCTCAGGGCATCTCCAGTTGCCGCTGCAACAGGACCTGGAACAGGGCCCGGCTGGCCTGACCGTGTCCGGCGTGGGCAAAACGCCGCTCCATGCGCAGGCGGGCCTCCCCTTCGCGGCGGGCCATTTCCTCCGGGGTGGGCGGCGGCGGGGGCGGCGGCACCGGTACCGTGGCGATGCCCTGGCGGGCCAGCTGCTGCAGGCGGTGGGCATCGAGCCGGGAGCCGGCGGTGAGCAACAACTGGCCTTCCCCGTCCGCCAGGTCGGCGGCCAGGGGGGTGCCGGGGATCACCTCGGCCAGGGGTAGCCAGAGCGGTTCCTGGTTCATGACGGACTCGTCGGCATCAGGGTGATGGCCAGGCCCCGGCCGGCGGAGGCGAGGCCGAGGGAATGGCTGCGGGCCAGGAAGGTGCGCTCGCGCAGCTGCAGGGGCGTTTCCTTGACCCCCTGGCGCAGCAACAGGTCGCAGGTGGCCGGGGGCAGGATGGAGTCCAGGGGCTCGCCCAGCAGCCCGCCCTGGGAACCGAGGAGATTTTCGGCCTGCCCGTTCATGGTGACGATGATGCCTTCGTCGTCCACCCCGAGCAGGGGCCAGGGCAGGATTTCCAGCACTTCGTGCAGCACGTCCAGGGCCGTCTCGTTGCGGTTGATGCGCTGCTCCCGCTCTTCCAGCAGCTGCTGCAGGCGGCCGTTGGCGCTTTCGAGTTCCCGGTTGGCCAGCTGCACGGCGCTGGAGAGGCGCCGGTTCTCGTCCGCCAGTTCCTTCTGGTGGAAGGCCTCGGCGATGTGCTCCTTGAGTTGCTCGTCGTCCCAGGGCTTGGTCAGGAACTTGTAGATGGCGCCCTCGTTGATGGCGCTGGTGACGGATTGCAGCTCGGTATAGCCGGAGAGGACGATGCGGATGCTTTCCGGATGCAGCACCTTGGCCCGGCGCAGGAATTCCACCCCGGTCATGCCGGGCATGCGCTGGTCGGAAATGATGACGTCCACCGGGTGTTCGGCCAGGAGCTTGAGGCCTTCCTCGCCGCCGCTGGCGATCCGGATGTCGTAGCCTTCCTTGCGCAGCAGGCGCTTCATGGCGGAGAGGATGTTTTCCTCGTCGTCCACCAGGAGCAGGGTGCGCTTTCTTTCCCGGGGATGGATCAGATCCTCGGGGATGGTCTTGCCGTTTTCCAGCATGATTTCCATCTCCTCCGCCGGAACCGGCCGGCTGAAATAATACCCCTGGATTTCGTCGCAGCGGTTGGCGATGAGCAGGGCGAGCTGGGCCTCCGTTTCCACCCCCTCGGCGATGACCTTCATCTGCAGGGCATGAGCCATGGTGATGACGGCCCGGGTGATGGAGACGTCGTTGGGGTCGGCGACGATGTCCTGGACGAAGGAGCGGTCCACCTTCACTGCATCCAGGGGGAAGCGCTTCAGGTAGGAGAGGCTGGAATAGCCGGTGCCGAAGTCGTCTACCGACAGGCGCACGCCCAGGGCCCGCAATTCGCCCAGGGTGGCGATGGTCTCCTCCACGTCCTCCATCAGCATGGATTCGGTCAGTTCCAGTTCCAGCCAGCGGGCGGCCAGCCCGGTTTCCTCCAGGACCTGGCGCACCTGCTGCACCAGGTTGCCCTCCCGCAGCTGTCGGGCCGAGAGATTGACAGCCACGGAGAACGGGCCCAGGCCCCGGGCATGCCAGCGACTGGCCTGGAGGCAGGCCTGGTGCATGACCCAGCGGCCCACGGCCACCACCTGGCCGCTTTCCTCCATAGCCTGGATGAATTCGGCGGGGGAAATGAGGCCGTGCTGGGGATGCTGCCAGCGGATCAGGGCTTCGGCGCCGATGATGGTGCCGTTGTTGCAGCTGACCTTGGGCTGGTAATGCAGGACGAACTGGTTTTCCTGCACCGCCAGGCGCAGGGCCTGTTCCGTCTGCTGGCGGCTGCGCAGGCGCTCGTTGGCGGCAGCCTCGAAGAAGCGGAAAGTGCCGCCGCCGTGCTGCTTGGCGTCGTGCAGGGCGGTCTCGGCGCGGTACAGCAGCTGGTCGGCGGAAGTGCCGTCGGAGGGATAGAGGGCGATGCCCAGGCTGGCACCCAGATAGACGTCGCTGCCCTCAACCTCGAGGGAGGTGGCGGTGAGGTCGATCAGGCGGCGGGCGGCCTGGGAGATGTCGAGGCCGCCCTCATCTGTCAGCAGCAGGCCGAACAGGTCGCCTCCCAGGCGGCCCAGCAGGTCGCCGCCGCGCAGGTCCCGGCGCAGGCGCTGGGCCAGTTGGGCCAGGGCGGCGTCGCCGATGCGGTAGCCCAGGTTTTCATTGACGTTCTGGAAACCGTCCAGGCCCAGACAGAGCAGGGCGGCCTGGCTCTGCCGGCGCTCGGCGTGGCGCAGGGCTTCCACCAGTTGTTCGCGGAACTGGTTGCGGTTGGGCAGGCCGGTGAGGCCGTCGAAATGGGTCAGGTGGTGGGCCCGGGCCTCGGCCGCCAGGACGTCGGAAACATCGAAGGCGATGCCGCCGATGGTGTGGGGCCGGGGGCCGTCGCCGATGGCAAAGCTCTTCATGTGCAGCCAGCGCACCTCCTCCCGCTCGGTGAGAATGCGGAAGCGGATGTCCAGGCCGCCGTGGGGACGGCGCCGGATGGCGTCCCGCAGGCGCTGCTGCTCCTCCGGATGGACCTGGTGAAGCCAGTCGTGGCGGTCCTGGTAGAGGCTTTCCCGGCTGGCGCCCCACACCTTCTCGTAGGCCGGGTTGGCGTAGATCACCCGGCGCGAGGCCACGTCCACTAGCCACAGACTTTCCGGCAGGAACTCTGCCATCTGGGCGATGCGCTCTGCCACGGCGTCGCTGGGGCCGGTGCAGGGGACGTGGGTGAAAGGGGGCATGGGGCAGCCTGGGAGGATTTTCTGGTGTATTTGTAGCAAATATCCCTGCTGGCATACACCTAGGTCAAACCCCAGTCGCTGTGCCCCCGGGGGCAGGCCGCCGCTGGTAGGCCGGGCCGGCTGCCCGCAAGCGGCGGTCCCTGCTCAGGCTTTGCCCAGGGCCTTCATCTCGGCGTAGAGGTCGGCCTTGCCTTCGAAGCCGATGCCCGGTAGTTCAGGCAGGGTGACGATGCTGTCCTTCACCTGCACGCCATCGGGGAAACCGCCGAAGGGCTGGAACAGGTCCGGGTAGGATTCGTTGCCGCCCAGCCCCAGGCCCGCGGCGATGGCCAGGGACATCTGATGGCCGCCGTGGGGAATGCAGCGGGAGGGGCTCCAGCCGTGCTCCTTGAGCATCTCCAAAGTGCGCAGGTATTCCACCAGACCGTAGGAGAGGGCGCAGTCGAACTGCAGCCAGTCCCGGTCGGCCCGCATGCCGCCGTAGCGAATGAGGTTGCGGGCGTCCTGCATGGAGAAGAGGTTCTCGCCGGTGGCCATGGGGCCTTCGTAATGCTCGGCCAGTTCGGCCTGCAGGGCGTAGTCCAGGGGGTCGCCGGCCTCCTCGTACCAGAACAGGTCGTACTGGGAGAGGGCCTTGGCGTAGTCGATGGCGGTGGGCAGGTCGAAGCGGCCGTTGGCATCCACCGCCAGCTTGCAGCCGGCAGGCAGGATGGAGAGCACGGCCTCGATGCGCTTCAGGTCGTCGGCCAGGGTGCCGCCGCCGATTTTCTTCTTCACCACCTTGTAGCCCCGGTCCAGGTAGCCCTGCATCTCGTTCTTCAGGGCCTGCAGGTCCTGGCCCGGCCAGTAGTAGCCGCCGGCGGCGTAGACGAACACCTCCCGCTTCGGGGTGCCGTTGCCATAGCGTTCGGCCAGCAGCTGGTAGAGGGGCTTGCCTTCGATCTTGGCCACCGCGTCCCAGACGGCCATGTCCACCGTGCCCACGGCGACGGAGCGCTCGCCATGGCCGCCGGGCTTCTCGTTGTTCATCATGCAGGCCCACACCTTGTGGGGGTCCAGGTTGTTGCCGGATTCGTCGAGCAGGGAATCGGGGGCAGCTTCCAGGATGCGGGGACGGAAGCGTTCCCGGATCAGGCTGCCCTGGCCGTAGCGGCCGTTGGAGTTGAAGCCGTAGCCCACCACCGGCTTGCCGTCGCGGATGACGTCGGTGACCACCGCCACCAGGGACAGGGTCATCTTGGAGAAGTCGATATAGGCGTTGCGGATGGGGGAGGAGATGGGCCGGGTCACTTCCCGGATATCGACGATGCGCATGGGGCTTTCCTTCTCGGAGCGGTTGGCAGGGGCCGGTCGGGCGGCGAACGAGACGAAGGTTAGTCCCTCTTCCGTGGTTTATAGTTGATCCATATTCACAACATTGATGAACAAAAGTTATCAATGAGAGGCGCCCCATGAACACCGCTTCCGAACTGGAATTCTTCGTTCTCCTGGCCCGCCAGGGCAGCCTGGCCGCCGCCGCCCGGGAACTCCACCTCACCGCCCCGGCCCTGAGCAAGCGCCTGGCCCAGCTGGAATCACGGCTGGGGGTGCGGCTGGTGCAGCGCACCACCCGGCGCATGAGCCTGACCGCCGAAGGGGATGTCTTCCTGGCCCGGGCCCGGACCATCCTGGAAGACATAAGGGAACTGGAGAACGAGGTGGCCGGCAGCAAGGCGGCGCCCCGGGGGCGGCTGCGCATCAACGCCACCCTGGGCTTCGGGCGCAGCCACATCGCCCCCCTGGTGAGCGAATTCGTGCGCCAGCACCCGGCGGTGGAAGTGCAGCTGCAACTTACCGACCGGCCCCTCAACCTGGCGGAGCAGGGCTTCGACCTGGGCCTGCGCTTCGGCGAGCCGCCGGATGCCCGCCTGGCGGCGCGCAAGATCATGTCCAACCGCCGCTTCGTCTGCGCCTCGCCCCTCTACCTGGAGGCCCACGGCGAGCCCTTGACGCCGGAAGAACTGGTCCGCCACGCCTGCATCATCCACCGTCAGAACGACGAGGATTACCACCTGTGGCGCTTCGCCAAGGGCAGGGAGAGCGTGGCGGTGAAGGTGCGGGGCGGCCTGTCGAGCAACGACGGCGACGTGGTGCAGCAGTGGGCCCTGGAAGGCCAGGGCCTGGTGGTGCGCTCCGAATGGGATGCGGCCAAGTACCTGGAGAGCGGCCGTCTGCGGGCGGTGCTGGCCGAGTGGTCCCTGCCGCCGGCGGACCTTTACGCCATCTACCCGCCCCGCCTCAATCTCTCGGCCCGGCTGCGGGCCTTCCTGGATTTCCTTGCGGCCCGCTTCAATCCCTGATGGCCACCCGGCCTGGTGCGCCGGCCCTGGCCGGGCGCGGGCGGCTTACAGCGCCGCCAGCAGATTGAGCCCCAGGGCCAGGGCCCCGGGCAGGGCCTGGACGAAGAGGATGCGGCGGCTGGCGGTGGCGGCGCCGAAGATGCCGGCCACCACCACGCAGCCGAGGAAGAAGCAGCGGATGGAGAAACTAGCCTCGCCCGGCAGCAGCCCCAACAGCAGGCCGGCGGCCAGGAAGCCGTTGTAGAGGCCCTGGTTGGCGGCCAGGACCCGGGTGGCGGCGGCGAACTCCGGTGTCAGGCCGAAGGCCTTGCGGCCCTTCGGGGTGTTCCAGCAGAACATTTCCAGCACCAGGATGTAGGCGTGGAGCAGGGCCACCAGCAGGGTGGCGACAGTGGCAGCGGTGGTGAGGACGGTCATGTTGTCTCCTTGGGGGATGGGCGGTGCCCGGTTTTTTTATAGTTGTTGCCAGACCCAGGGCAGGGCGCCCAGGGCGGCGAAAAAGACGGCCAGGTGGAAGAGGGCCCACAGGCCGTAGCGCCGGGCCAGCTTTTCCGGCGCCAGGTTGGCGATGAGGTAGAGCCGGCCGCCATCGGGGCGGCCCATGAGGTGGATGTCGGGAACGGCCCGGGCCTGGCGGTGCAGCTGTACCACCTCGCGCCGGGCGGCCTGGCGGGCCAGGCGCCATTCCTCCATGTCCAGCTCGCCGTCGCCGTTGAGGTCGAAGCGCCGGTGCAGTTCCTCCGGGTTGCGCTTCCACTCGGCCAGCACCTGCTTCAGGTCCTCCGCCGGGTCCAGCAGGGCGTCGCCGCCGCCCCGGGTGTGGAAGCCGCCCAGGACATAGATGTCGTCGCCGTCCCGCAGGGTCCATTCGGTATGGCGGTAGTCGCCCTCGCTCCACTGCTGCTTGTGCCGGGTGTGGATTTCGGCACCGGCCGGGTCCACGGCGCAGAGGCCGCTGCCGTCGTCGAGGACGAAGGAGGCCTCGCTTTCGTCCCGGTTGATGACCTTCCACTGGTTTTCCGAATCCTTCTGCTCCGTGGTGTTGCGATACCACAGGCAGCGGCCGCCGCTGAGGGGCGAGACCAGGGGCAGACCGGCCATGGGGCGGCCGTTGCCCTGCAGTTCGACGTAGCCCTGGGCGGCGGAAGCGATGCGGGAGGTGGGGGTGTCGGCGATGGCCCGGCGCCGCTTGAGGGCGCCGCTCCAGGCCCACAGGCTGAGCAGGGCCATCAGCCCGAGGCAGACGCTCCAGCCCAGGGGCGATTCGGTCTGGGCCCCGATCACCAGCAGGGCCAGCTGGGCGCCCGAGGTGATCCACTGGCCCGTCTGCCAGTGGAGCTTGAAGTGGCGGGGGATCAACTGAAGAGCTGCTTGATGTCCACGTCCGCCTTTTCGGCGGCGGCAAATTCCAGCAGGGGCTGGGGATCGAAGCGGAAGAGGCGGGCGATGATGGCGTCGGGGAACTGGTCCACCCGCACGTTGTTGATGTTCACCGCCTCGTTGTACAGCTCGCGGCGGTCGGCGATGGAATTTTCCAGGGCGGTGATGCGCTGCTGCAGCTGCATGAAGTGCTCGTTGGCCTTGAGTTCGGGATAGGCCTCGGCGACGGCGAAGAGCCGGCCAAGACCCAGGCGTAGCGCGCCTTCCGCCTCGCCCAGGGCGCCCACATCCTGGGCCTGACGGGCGCTCTGCACCTGGCTGCGGGCCTCGATCACCCGTTGCAGGGTGCTCTGTTCGAATTCCTTGTACTGCTTGCACACCTCCACCAGCTTGGGCAGTTCGTCGTGGCGCTGCTTGAGCAGCACGTCGATATTGGCCCAGGCCTTGGCGACGCCGTGCTTGAGGCCCACCAGTCCGTTGTAGAGGGTGATGCCGTAGATCAGGGCCACCACCACCAGACCGAGGAAAATCATGCCGCCTACGCTCATTGTCAGCGCTCCCTGTTGATTAACGTGGGAATAATACCGGCTTTGAACTGTGCCGTCCCCGGCCTGCCTATAATGGCGGACCCCATGCTGCAGAGAACAAACAACATGTCCCCATCGAGCCCGTCCGCCTGGCGCACGCCGACCCTGATCCTGGTCTGCGGCTGCATCATCCTCACCCTCTCCATGGGCATCCGCCATACCGGCGGCCTCTTCCTGCAGCCCATGACCGGCGCCCTGGGCTGGAACCGGGAAGTCTTCTCCTTCGCCTTCGCCATCCAGAACCTGGTGTGGGGCCTGGGCTCGCCTTTCGCCGGCGCCTTCGCCGACCGCTACGGGGCCGGCCGGGTGATCGCCGCCTCGGCCCTGCTCTATGTCGTGGGCCTGGCCCTGATGGCCGTTTCCAGCACCGGCCTGGCTCTCGATCTGTCCGCCGGAGTGCTGGTGGGCCTGGGGCTGTCGGGCACCACCTTCGCCGTCATCATGGGTGTCATCGGCCGCCACACGACGCCGGAAAAGCGCAGCCTGGCCTTGGGCATCGCCAGCGCCGGCGGCTCCTTCGGCCAGTTCGCCGTGCTGCCCATAGGCCAGGCCCTGATCAGCAGCTTCGGCTGGCAGGCCGCCCTGTTCCTCCTGGCCTGCGGCGTCGGCCTCATCGCGCCCCTGGCCTATGCCATGGCCGACGGCCACAAGCATGCAAGCGGCGCCGGCCAGTCCGCCGGGGCCGCCCTGGTGGAGGCGGGCGGGCAGCGGAGTTTCCACTACCTGTTCTGGAGCTACTTCGTGTGCGGCTTCCAGACCGCCTTCATCATGCTGCACCTGCCGTCCTTCGCCGTGGATTCGGGCTTCTCCGCCAATGTCGGCATGACCGGCATCGCCCTCATCGGCCTCTTCAACATCTTCGGCTCCTTCCTCTTCGGCTGGGCCGGCGGCAAGGGCAGCAAGAAGAACCTGCTGATGCTGATCTACGGCGCCCGGGTGGTGGTCATCGGCGCCTTCATGCTGGCCCCCCTGTCGGTGGCCAGCATCTGGATCTTCTCCGCCTGCATGGGCCTGCTGTGGCTGGCCACGGTGCCCCTCACCAACGGGCTCATCGCCCAGGTCTTCGGCCTGCGCTTCATGTCCATGCTGGCCGGCATCGTCTTCCTCGGCCACCAGCTGGGCAGCTTCCTCGGCGCCTGGCTGGGCGGCATGATCTTCGACAAGACCGGCTCCTACGACCTGGCCTGGCTGCTCTCCATCGGTCTTTCGGTGATCGCCGCCATCTTGTGCTGGCCCATCGACGAGCGGCCCGTGCAGCGGGCCGAGCCGAAGCCGGCGGGGGCCTGAGATGGCCCGCCACTGGCGCTGGTTTTTCTGGGGAGTGGGGGCGGCCCTGGCGGCCGCCCTGCTGGCGCTGATCTTTCTCGGTTACCAGGCGCCGGAACTGCTGCTGGACCTGGCCAACCTGCGCTACTGCGGCTGAGCCGGGGGCTCGGTTGGGTCGGCGGTCCCGGCCTCGGCCTCGTTGCTGAGGCCCAGTTCCGCCGCTTCCATTTCCGGCGGGATGGGGGCGCCGGCTTTCTTCATCACCGTATACACATGGACGTGCAGGAATTCGGCGATGTCCCGGTAGTCGTCGGGCAGGGCCGCGTCGTCCCAGCCGTTGGCGGAATGGCGGGCCAGATTGACGGCCAGCAGGACATTGCGCACCCGGGGGGCGCTGGCCTGTTCCTCGTCGGTGAGCTTGAGCATCAGCTCGGGCAGGTTCCAGGCCCGGCACAGGGCCTGCTGCATTTCAGCGAAGTGGGCGCCGAGTACGGTTTCCTGGGCGGTGACGGAGCGCAGGGCGCGGTCCGACTTCTGCAGTGCCTTGATCTGCAGGGCCAGCTTGGGGGCGCAGCACCACAGCAGCAGTTCGGGCAGTTCGTGGAGCAGGGTGGCCACCACGATTTCTTCCATGTTCAGGTCGTGCCGCCACAGGGCCCAGTCGTAGGCGTACTGGGCGGCCCGCTGGGCGCGCCGGACCACGTTGATGAGGCCGAGCAGGGCCTGGGGCTGCTCCTTCAGGGTGTCTTCCACCATGGGCAGGTTTTCGAACTTCTTGAAGAAGGGTTCGATACCCAAAAGGACCACGGCCTGGTCGATGGTGGTGACGTCGTTGCGCAGGCGGGAGCCGCGCAGGGGCTGGATGTAGGCCAGCATGCGCACGGTCATCATGGGGTCCTGCAGGATGATGCTGGCGATCTCCCGGCCGCTGATGCTGTCCATGCGTTCCCGCGCCTCTTCCAGGCGCCGCACGGTGTGCCGCAAGACGGGCAGTTCCTGTTCGGAGAAGAACAGGACCCAGGAATCCAGGCTGGGAAGGGCGTGATCGAGCATGATGGGCCGTAGTTAAAAAATCGCTGTAATAAAAGCCTTCAACTGACTGATTTAACGGCATCAGTTCCGCCGACTTGAATACTAGCCGGGGCCTATGGGGCGGGCAAGGCATTTCTCTTGCCGGCGCCGGGCTGGGGCCGGCCCGGGCCTTGGTCTACAATGGCGGCCCGAACCGTTTCCGATTGCCTCCCCATGTCCCAGGCCGCTCCCGAAAAGAACCACCCCACCCGCCTCATCCACGGTTTCCATGCCGTCATCGCCAAGCTGCGCCACAATCCGGATGCGGTGAAGGAGGTGTACCTGGACCAGAGCCGCAAGGACGCCCGGGCCAAGGACCTGCTGCGCCATGCCGAAGCCCAGGGCATCCGCGTCATTCCAGCCGACGCCAAGCGTATCGACGGCCTGGCCCCGGGCCAGCGGCACCAGGGCGTGGTGGCCAAGGTGGACGCCAACGAGCGCCAGGTGACCCTGGACGACGTGCTCGACACCCTGGAGGAGCCGCCCCTGCTGCTGATCCTGGACGGAGTCACCGATCCCCACAACCTGGGTGCCTGCCTGCGGGTGGCCGATGCAGTGGGCGCCCATGCGGTGATCGCTCCCAAGGACCGTTCCGTGGGCCTCACCAACACCGTGTTGAAAGTGGCCAGCGGCGCCGCCGAGACCGTGCCCTACATCACCGTCACCAACCTGGCCCGCACCCTGCGCGAACTGAAGGAGCGGGACATCTGGATCATCGGCACCGCCGACCAGGCCGACGGCGACCTGTACACCGCCGAGTGGCCCAAGGGCACCGCCTGGGTCCTGGGGGCCGAGGGCGAGGGCATGCGCCGCCTGACCCGGGAGACCTGCGACCAGCTGGTGCGCATCCCCATGTTCGGCAGCGTCGAGAGCCTCAACGTCTCCGTCGCTTCCGGCGTCTGCCTCTACGAAGCCCGCCGCCGCCTGCAGCCCTAAGCGCCCCGGGGCCCGCCGCCCCGGCTGGCATCCGTCTTGCAATAAGCCTTCGCAAAACCATATGCGGAGGCTTTTTCATGTTCGTGAGCGCCACGTCGCTCGCCTTTCCCCAGGCAGCCTATCAGGCCCAGGCACGGGCCGGCAGCGCCCCGGAAGCCGCGCCAAAACAGGTGCTTCCAGCCGTTGCGGCCAGTCTGACCGAAGCGGTGGACGGCCAGCAGGTCGATGCCGCGCGGCAGTGGCTGTCCGCCGAGGTGGCGGATTTTGCCGCCGAGGTCGGCAAGAAATTCCGCGAAGAGGGGCTTCGCACCTCGCCGGAACCCATGCTGGCCGTCGCTTCCGATGGGCATGTGACAGTGGTCAACAACACTCCGGACCGTCAGCAGATCGAGCGCCTGTTTGCCGCCAATGCCGAACTGACCCAGCGCTTCACCGCCATCGCCGCCACGGCCGAGACCGTGCAGGCTGCCGACGATCAGCAGGCCTTCGTGGACCAGTACCAGGCCCTGGCCGGCGACGCCAAGGCCCAGAAAGCCCTGGTCAGCCAGGAGGCGGCCCGCAGCGGCAACCTCCGTTTCCATCTCGTTCTCACTCCCCACGGCCCGGAATATTTTTTCCCCGGGGTCTTGCGCGCCTCTGCCTGAATGTGCCCTCCGCCGCCCCTGCCGCTTTTCGTGGCAGGGTAAGGCAATCCCAGTAACGGCGGGCCCTGGCGGCTACTGCCCCCAGCTCTCCCACAGGGTTATCCACAGGAAATGTGGATGACTTTCCCCGCTGCCGCGGAACATCTGCCGGCCTTTCGCTGTCCCTTCTCCCTTAAGCCCAGGCTTCATCCGCTCCCATGTCGGCGTCTGCCGACGGTCGGGGCACCGTGCCGGAAGCTGTTTCATTCAGTGATAGTCATTGACTATCTTAAATATGAAGACAATCAATTAGAGTAATTTCGCCGGGGTCTTTACTATTCACCCATCGCCTCACCCAACCCCAACTTTGTTTCATCAACTCAGGAGATAAAACGATGAGCACTTCCTTGATCAACACCGTCATCCAGCCCTTCAACGTCAATGCCTTCCACAACGGCAAGTTCATCACCGTTTCCGACACCGACCTGAAGGGCAAGTGGTCCGTCCTGATTTTCATGCCCGCCGCCTTCACCTTCAACTGCCCCACTGAAATCGAAGACGCCGCCGACAACTACGCCGAATTCCAGAAGGCCGGTGCCGAGGTGTACATCGTCACCACCGACACCCACTTCTCCCACAAGGTGTGGCACGAAACCTCCCCCGCCGTGGGCAAGGCCAAGTTCCCCCTGATCGGTGATCCCACCCACCAGCTGACCAACGCCTTCGGCGTGCATATCCCCGAAGAAGGCCTGGCCCTGCGCGGTACCTTCATCATCAACCCGGACGGCGTGATCAAGACCCTGGAAATCCACTCCAACGAAATCGCTCGCGACGTTTCCGAAACCCTGCGCAAGCTGAAGGCCGCCCAATACACCGCCGCCAACCCCGGCCAGGTGTGCCCCGCCAAGTGGAAGGAAGGCGCCAAGACCCTGGCTCCCTCCATCGACCTGGTCGGCAAGATCTAAGACCTTCTTCCTTCCGCAGCGCGGTGCCCGGCCAGCCGGGCCCGCCGCGGCGGATTGCAGCGCAAAGGCGCCCGCCGGGTGTGCTCCCGCACATCCATCCCCATGCGGGCGCCTTTCCATTGCATGCCGCACCGTATTTCATCCGTTTCCGTACAGCATCGCTTCGACTTAGGGAGATAAGACCATGCTCGACAGCAGCATCAAGACCCAGCTCAAGGCTTACCTTGAAAAACTCGTCCAGCCCATCGAACTGGTGGCCTCCCTGGACGATTCCGCCACCGCCCAGGAAATGCGCAGCCTGCTGGCCGATATCGCCGAACTGTCCGACAAGGTGAGCTTGCGCGAAGACGGCCAGGCCGCCCGCCGTCCCTCCTTCGGCATCGCCCGGGCCGGCCAGAACCCCCGCATCCACTTCGCCGGCATCCCCATGGGCCACGAATTCACCTCCCTGGTGCTGGCCCTGCTACAGAGCGGCGGTCACCCGCCCAAGGTGGAGGCCGAGGTGGTCGAGCAGATCAAGGGCCTGGACGGCAAGTTCAGCTTCGAGACCTTCATTTCCCTCTCCTGCCACAACTGCCCGGACGTGGTGCAGGCCCTCAACACCATGGCCGTGCTCAACCCCAATGTGGAAGCGGTGATGATCGACGGCGGCGTCTTCCAGCAGGAAGTGGAAGAGCGCCAGATCATGGGCGTGCCCGCCATCTACCTCAACGGCCAGGCCTTCGGCTCCGGCCGCATGGAACTGGGCGAGATCCTGGCCAAGGTGGATACGGGCGCCGCTGCCCGGAACGCAGCCAAGCTCTCCGACAAGGAAGTGTTCGACGTGCTGGTGGTGGGCGGTGGCCCGGCCGGCGCCGCCGCCGCCATCTACGCCGCCCGCAAGGGCATCCGCACCGGCGTGGTGGCCGAGCGCTTCGGCGGCCAGGTGCTGGACACCCTGGGCATCGAGAACTTCATTTCCGTCAAGGAAACCGAAGGCCCCAAGCTGGCCATGGCCCTGGAGCAGCACGTGCGCGAATACGAGGTGGACATCATGAACCTGCAGCGCGCCGCCGCCCTCAAGCCCGCCGCCAACGGCCAGCCCGCCGAAGTGACCCTGGCCAACGGCGCCGTGTTGAAGAGCAAGACCGTGATCCTCTCCACCGGCGCCCGCTGGCGTGAAATGAACGTGCCCGGCGAAGCCGAGTACCGCACCAAGGGCGTGGCCTACTGCCCCCACTGCGACGGCCCCCTGTTCAAGGGCAAGCGCGTCGCCGTGATCGGCGGCGGCAACTCCGGCGTCGAGGCCGCCATCGACCTGGCCGGCATCGTCGCCCACGTCACCCTGCTGGAATTCGGCAAGGAAATGCGGGCCGACGCCGTGCTGCAGAAGAAGCTGCTCAGCCTGCCCAACGTCACGGTGATTACCGAAGCCCAGACCACGGAAGTGACCGGTGACGGCCAGAAGGTGAACGGCCTCAAGTACAAGGACCGGGTCAGCGGCGAGGAAAAGACCGTCGCCCTGGAAGGCATCTTCGTGCAGATCGGTCTGCTGCCCAACACCGATTGGCTCAAGGGCGCCGTCGAACTCTCCGACCGGGGCGAGATCGTCATCAACGCCAAGGGCGAGACATCCGCCGAAGGCGTCTTCGCCGCCGGTGACTGCACCACCGTGCCCTACAAGCAGATCATCATCGCCATGGGCGAGGGCGCCAAGGCCAGCCTCTCGGCCTTCGACCACCTGATCCGCAGCTCGGCCCCGGCCTGAGTTATTTCCTGTTTCTCCTGTAGCAAGCCAGCAAGAAGCCCGTCCCGGAGGTTCCGGGGCGGGTTTTTTGTTATGGGGTTTTGCTGGTTTGTCGTGGGGGGGAGTCTTCGGGCGTGGTTTGTTGATTTTGCGGCTGTGTTCCGCGCCTGACGCGCGGGTTACTTATTCTTGTCTCGCCAAGAACAAGTAACCAACAAGAAGGCGACCCTCACCCCCGGCCCTGCGGGCTTCCCTGCGCTGCTCAGTCGGTCGGGGCGGCTGCGGAACTCGGCCCTTCGGGCCTCAGACAGTCCTCGCCGAAAGCCCCCCGCCCGCCTTGCGCTGCTCGGCGGGGGTGGAAGGGGATGGGAAACCGGTGGCGTGGCGATGGTGATCGCACCGGTTGGGGCTGGGTGATTCAGTTGCTTGGGATATGCGATTTGCAACTTTTGGTTGCGGTGTGAGTGTGCTGGCGGTAACTTTGAGGCTGCCCGGTTTCACGGACTTTTAGTAGGGCCAGTAAACGGAAGGTTTACTGAATTCGTTGCGGCACAATCGATTCGGCTGTCCGGTGTTCCAGGATATTGGACAGTCTCATTTTTATTGAACGTTTTTTTCGTCTACTACTAGTTAGAGAACCATGCAGTTGTTCTTCGATAGCTTTGGCGAAATCATACTAATAGCCTGCGTGGCCTTTAGTCTTATCTTTGTTGCATGGAAATACCCGCTTCCAATGGAACTTAGGTCTGGAAACATGTGGCAGCAGGCAGGCAAATACGAACAGTTTCTGCCGGGCTGGAAAGGAAAAGCCATCAAGTACCTTTGGCGTGCTGCCATTCTCAGCACTGTGCTTCTTCCAGCATTCAATTTCTTTGCCAAACTTCGCTAACTAAACGCTCTATTCCTCAAGCATCTCTAACTTTCCGCTCCAGCCGACCATCAAAATGCTGCGCTTTTCTCCCTTCGGCTGAGCTTCCACCTTATGCGGCAAGAACATGCAGCGCCCGTAGAGGGCCTGAGGCAGACGAATCTTGGAGGTTAGCCCCATGCTAGCGAGTTATATGCACGACCGTCGCTTTTACACAGTGTTGATTGGCGTCGTTTTCGCGGCGTTCGCAAATCATGCGATTGCCGACGACATTTTTGTTGGAAAATTCGCGTCGTTGCCCTCGAAGTTTCCACCTCTTGAGGCCAACGCCGCCGAACTATACATCGCTCCTAAAGGCGATAAGTATGTCGTTACTGAATTCTCCAAAGGAGAGTTCAAACTTGATTATTTGGCAACGCGATGTGACTCAAAGAAAGATCTCTCAATGCCTTTGCTTGCCAGCGGAGAGATATTTGCACTATGTGCCGCCGAATCCGGATTCGCACGGTTCGTGTACTCACAAAACGGCATCGATGAACGCGATCCGAGGATAAATGTCTTGAAGGACAGGAATGAAGCATCTTACCTTCGGGAACAGTACTATATGCCTCCATTCTTCGCATTCCGCAGGGTTGATTCCTTCAAATACGCCCCAAACGATCCGATCAAACTGCTTAGCCATGAGACGAGCGAATTCGCAGCATTATGCAGAGAGGTCGGGGTCAAGTTACTTGAAAAACCGGTGGCTCCTGTCCGGTCGATTGCCTATGATTTTGATCCTAAGCGTATTTCGAGTTGGTTGCATTACTGGAGAGTTGAGGTAGATGGAGACGGGCGGATTCTGGGTTTGGGCGGATTCAGCAAACTCAACTCCATAGAAGCAACAAAGAAAGCTAGTTTTGAATTTACAGAACGCCGAGCGGGCGACGGCGCTGGCGCTGCAACGATAAACCCATCTGCCCCCTACTATCGTTTTCCCGCTGGCCGGCAGCCGTACTACGGGGTCGACGAACTGGGTGCCGATGTATTGGCATTCCTCGATGTGGATAAGCCGGATGAGTATCGCAAGGCGCCGATAAGCCAGAGCGCTATCCGCTACCAGATCACGCTAACTGACCGGCGTTCTGGTGCGGTCCTCGGTGTGCAAACTTATGTTGTGGATCAACTAAATCATCGGGCGTGCGGAGTAAATGTGGATAGTGTCATTAGCCCATCCGCATTCATCTTTGACGCTATTAACCGATGATCCCGTATCCTGATGCGTACTGCAGTACCAACCTTATGCGACTTCTATCCTCGCAAATACCGCGTAACCCGGCGGTCAAAACGGATGCTGCGCGATAAGGCCGCGCAGTGCCAGTTACCTCCACGTTGGGGGGGGGTGAGCATGTCCACCGCTCAGAGAATGCACTGGCTTGGAATTGTGGGAACGTTATTTGGCTGTTTAGCTGTAATTGCGGCTGTGCTGCCGATCTGGGTGCTTCCGCTTGTCGTGCCGCCCGAGCCGGTCGACAAGGTGGTCGTCGATACCGCACAAAAGATAAAAGACCGCGTGGTTGCGAAGGCGAAAGGTGTTGAGTACAAGGCGCCGCAACACCGTGCGGATGCATACCAAATTCTCGCCGCTGCAGCCGTGACGCTTGGAGTGGTTGCCTTGATTCTTGGTGCCATTTCCTTTGTCTCTCGCGAGCCGTGGCGATTTTCGGCTGTGGCGTCGGCTCTCGGTGCTGGCGCAATCTTGTTTCAGTTCAGTCTCATGGTGGCCGGCGCCATCGTCATAGTTCTGCTTGTCGCGGTGGTACTCAATGCGCTCGGCGTTAGCCTATAGCCCCCCAACCCTGCGGTGCAGGGCATGCTGCCTGATAAAACCGCGTAGCGCCCCTTGCCTTCGACGTTAGGTCTATGAACGAGTACCTACTCACCGCCCTTATGTTCATGCCGCTGATAACCGCAGCCATTGGTACTAGTCTTCTGTCGCGGCGCATCTCTAGGCATGTCCTATTCTTCATCATGGCCTGTTTAAGCCTACTTGGACTTCAGTCCCTTGTCGCGCCAGCCGTAACTGTTGCTTTTTGGCCGGCAGGTGGCGAAATCCCTGGTGGCACTGATTCCTATGGCTTCAACCATAGCGTCATTGCAAGTGCCATATTCGTCTTCATCTGTGGCTCTCCCTTGCTATGGTGGCTCTCACATGCGTTTCGGCGGAGTTAGCCTGGGTCAAAGGCATGATTTCACGGCTGAAGTGCAACAAAAGCACTGGTGCACTTCGCCTAACAATCCAGTCATCCGGAACGTCGGCAACCGAAGTCGCTTGGGTAGGCCGCCTTGCACGACGGCATCCGGTTGCTTTCATCGTTAGGTCTCTATGGTTACGCGCCGATACCTTCTCGCTTTCGCTGTATCAATCGGCGTCTTGCTAGGGGGATTCGGTTTCTTTGGAATTCTGTTTTTTTCACTAAAGCCAACTGAAGCGATCATTTCCTCGCACAAGTTCGAAGTCGATTTGTCAGCGTTGCGTCCTGGCGAAGTCCTACGTTTTGATTGGGAAGGTCAAGAAATACTAGTTGTACGTAGGACTCCCGAGCAGATCGAATGGTTAGAACACCATGATCCCCCTCCAGCTCAAGGCTTAGTGGCTGGTGAAAGATCAAATTCCAAAGTGGTAAATCGCTTTCGTTCTCTAAGAAAGGACTACTTGGTTGTCGCTGCTGAGCGCTATCGAGAGAATCTTCGTCTTCGAGAAATCAGCCAGTATTCCCTTTGCGACGAATTGGCTTATGACGCTAACCGCCACGCTCTAAAACAAGGAGTAACGTTTCACGGAGTTTTGTATTGTTCCCGCTGGTATGGTCGCCCTATCGACGATCCGCTTAACTCAATGTTTGTCTATGACATAGCAGGCCGTAATCGCAATCCATGGCTCGCTCCTCTCGAGATACCATCTCACTACTTTCAGGGAGAGAAAACCCTTGTCCTTGATGCCTCTTCCTAGCAATCTGGTCCAGCGGACAGTCGCCCAGTTGTGCTGTCGACCTGCCGCTGACCTTCGTCATTAGCCATCATGTACCGACACCGTTGGCTCCGTTCTTTTGGCGAGATAAAAGAACGGACGCCCGCGCGTCAGGCGCGGAACCCAGCGGTCACTAAACCCATCACTGCGGAAGACTCAGAGAACCCCCGCGCCTGAGGAATTAAACCTGGCCGCGCCTCGATAATTAGGCCGTGAAACCCCAACCAACCACCCCGCCATACCCCAATAAAGACGGCCCTCCCGGCAATGGCATCGCCGGGAGGGCCGTCCCTTTTGCTTCTCCCGGCAGATCGCCGGGGAAATCCCGTCAGCCTTGCAGCACCGCTGCCATGGCTTCGGCCACGTAGGCCACGTTGCCGGTGTTGAGGCCGGCCACGCACATGCGGCCGGAGCGCACCAGGTACACGCCGAACTCTTCCCGCAGGCGGTCCACCTGGGCGGGGGAGAGGCCGGTGTAGCTGAACATGCCGCGCTGCTTGGTGAAGTAGGAGAAGTCCTTGCCCGGCACCCGGGCGGTCAGCACTTCATACAGCTTCTGGCGCATGGCCTGGATGCGGGTGCGCATCTCGGTCACTTCCTTGACCCATTCGGCGTGGAGGGCGGCATCGTTCATGACGATGGTGGTCACCAGTTCGCCGTGGATAGGGGGACTGGAGTAGTTGCGGCGCACGGTGAACTTGAGCTGGCCCAGGACCCGGCCGGCTTCTTCCGCATCCTTGCACACCACGGAGAGGCCGCCGACCCGCTCGCCGTAGAAGGAGAGGTTCTTGGAGAAGGAGTTGCTGACCAGGAAAGGCAGGCCGGAATCGGCCAGGGCGCGGATGGCGTAGGCGTCTTCATCGAGGCCGTCGCCGAAGCCCTGGTAGGCGATGTCGAGGAAGGGGATCAGCTTGCGCTCGGCGACGATGGAGATCACCTGTTGCCATTGTTCCCGGGAGAGGTCCACGCCGGTGGGGTTGTGGCAGCAGGGGTGCAGCAGGACGATGCTCTGCTCGGGCAGGCCCTTGAGACAGGCGACCATGCCGGCGAAGTCCACGCCGCCGGTGTTGGCGTCGTAGTAGGGATAGTCGTGCACGACGATGCCGGCGCCTTCGAAGATGGAGCGGTGGTTGTCCCAGGTGGGGTTGCTGACCCAGGCTTCGCTCTTGGGGAAGTAGCGCTTGAGCAGGTCGGCGCCCATCTTCAGCGCCCCGGAGCCGCCCAGGGTCTGGATGGTGGCGATGCGGCCGGCCTTGAGGGCGGCGCTGTCGGCGCCGAAGAGCAGCTTTTGCACCACGGCCCGGTAGTCGGCGGCGCCTTCCATGGGCAGGTAGGAGCGGGGCGCGGGGGCGGCGGCGATGGCGGCCTCGGCCTGGCGCACGGAGCCGAGCAGGGGAATGCGGCCCTGTTCGTCGTAATAGAGGCCGATGCCCAGATTGACCTTGGTGGCCCGGGGGTCCTTGTGGAAGGTTTCGACCAGGGTGAGGATGGGGTCGCCCGCGTAGGCGTCGACGTGTTCGAACATGGTGCGCTGGTTCCGTTGGTGAAGTGGTCAGAAAGAGGCCGCGCCGGGCGGGCCGGATTGCCCCGGAAGCGGGGCAGGGGGCCGTGGCGGCAGGGGCTTATTGTAGCCGCCCGGGCCACCACGGCCAGCAAAAGCGTGGGGCGGGCGGCAAAAATGGCTCAGGCGTTGGGCGTCTGGGGCCGGGGCAGCCACTTCAGCAGCATGGCGTAGAGCACTTCCGGATTCACCGGCTTGGGCACGAAGTCATTCATGCCGGCCTCCAGGCAGCGTTCCCGGTCCTCGCCGAAGGCGTTGGCGGTCATGGAGATGATGGGCAGGCTTTCCATGCCGGGCAGGCGGCGGATGTGGCGGGTGGCCTCCAGGCCGTCCATGCCGGGCATCTGCATGTCCATCAGCACCAGGGCGTAGGGCGTGGTCCCCCGTTCCAGGCAGGCCACGGCCTCGTTGCCGTCGGCGGCGATATCCACCCGCAGCCCGGCGTATTCGAGCAGTTCACGGGCCACCTCCTGGTTGATGGAGTCGTCTTCGGCCAGGAGGATGGGGGTGCCCCGGTAGTGCTGCAGCAGTTCGCCTTCGGCCGAATCGGGGCGGGGGCCGTCCTCGGGCAGGGCGGCCCGGGCCTCGCCCAGCTTGAGCCGGGCGGAGAACCAGAAGGTGCTGCCGAAGCCCAGGCGGCTGTCCACGCCGGCATCGCCACCCATTATCTGGGCCAGGCGCCGGGTGATGACCAGGCCCAGGCCGGTGCCGCCGAAACGGCGGCTGGTGCTGCCGTCGGCCTGCTGGAAGGGGGCGAACAGCAGGGGCTGGACTTCCGGGGCGATGCCGATGCCCGTGTCCTCCACCTCGAAGCGCAGGAAGACGTCCGCCGGCGTCAGCTCCAGCACCTTGATCCGCAGGGTGACGCTGCCCCATTCGGTAAATTTCACCGCATTGCTGGCGTAGTTGAGGATGGCCTGGGTCAGGCGGGTCGGGTCCCCCAGCAGGTAGGGCGGCAGGGGATCGACTTCCGACTTGAGGATGATGCCCTTCTTGCGCGCTCCCTCGGCCAGCATGGAGAAGATGTGGCTGACGATGCGCCCCAGCTCCACTGGCTGTTCCTCCAGCACTAGGCGCTCGGCCTCGATCTTGGAGAGGTCCAGGATGTCGTTGATGATGGACAGCAGGTGGCTGGCCGCATCGTCGATCTTGTCCAGGCGGTCCTGCTGCTGGGGCGAGGGCTCGCCCTTCTTGAGGATGTGGGTGAGGCCGATGATGGCGTTCATCGGCGTGCGGATCTCGTGGCTCATGTTGGCGAGGAAGGCGCTCTTGGCCACGTTGGCGGCATTGGCCGCATCCCGGGCCCGGGCCAGTTCCTCGGTGCGCTCGGCCACCAGCTCTTCCAGGTGGTGGCTGTAATTGCTGACCTCGGCCTCCAGGCGCTTGCGCTCGGTGATGTCCCGGGCCACCCCGAGGACGCCCAGCACCTTGCCCTGGGGCTCGACGATGGGCGTCTTGACCGTCTCGAACAGGCGCTGGCCGGAGCCGTCCGCCTGGGTGATCCATTCCTCGTTGCTCTGGGGCGTGCCGGCGGCCAGCACCTGGCGGTCCTTGTCGCGGAAGAAATCGGCCTGTTCCTTGCTGACGAAGTCGTAGTCGCTGCAGCCGATGATCTCCTGCTCCGGGCGGCCCATCATGCGTTCGAAGGCCGGGTTGCAGGCGATGAAGACGCCGGCCTCGTCCTTCAGCCAGAGGGGATCGGGAATGCCCCGCAGCAGGGTGTGCAGGTGGCTGCGCTGCCGCTCCAGTTCGGCGGTGCGGCGCTTCACGGCCGCCTGCAGCACCCGCACCCAGAGGGCCAGGCCGGCGCCGGCGACCAGCAGCAGGGCCAGGCCCAGGCCGAAGTACCGGGCGTAGGGCATGTAGGGCACGTAGTCGATGGCCGAGCCCATCCACTTCTTTTCCAGGGCCGCCCGTTCCTCGTTGCTGATGAGGGCCATGCCCCGTTCCACCACCGCCAGGGTGGCCGTGTCGCCCTTGCGCGTGGCCCGGTGGAAGCGCCCCTGGTAGAGGTCGAAGGACTTGCGGAACTGGCGCTGCAGATCCAGGCGGTAGAGGTAGTAGTTGGCCGGGAGCTGGTCCAGGCAGAAAAGCTTGATCTCCTCGGCCACGGCAGCGGCGATCATTTCCGCGTAGTTCTTGAACTGGCGCAGGTTGGTGACGCCCTTGCCCTGCAGTTCCTCGATGCAGGCGTCGCCGACCTGGACGCCGATGAGGAAGCCCTTGAGGTTGTCCGTGTTGCTGATGCCGCTGATGGAACTGTGGCTGTAGATGCCCACCGGCAGGTTGGCGTAGGGCTGGGAGAATTCGTAGAGGGCATCCCGGGCGGCAGTGTGGAAGATCATGTCGATCACGTCCGCCTCGTTCTCCGCCATGAGGCGCTGGGCCCGGCCCCAGTCGGTGGCGATCAGCTGCACCCGGCGGCCGGTCTTCTGCTCCCACAGGGACCACAGGTCCACCAGATAGCCCACGGGCTGGCCGCTCGGGTCGCGGAAGATGTAGGGCGGATAGTTGTCGTCGCTGGTGACCCGCAGGGGCGGCTCGTCGGCACCGGCGGGCCCGGCGGACAGGGCCGCACAGCACGCCAGGAGCAGGGCGCCGAGCAGGCGGGTGATTGCGGGGACGGCGGGGAACTGCGTCATCGGGCCACCTGGAAAGGGGAGGGCGAGAATGGTCGGCGGGGATGGCGCTCCATCCCGTTCGCCTAGCAGTATGGCATAGGCCGGCCCCGGCTCCGGCGGGCAAAAGTCATGAAACGGCAGGAGGGAAGCCGGGAGCGGCGTGCTGGCCAAAGTGGTCGGACAGCGCCGGGGCCGATGCGTTCGGCGGGAGAGGCGGGTGGCGGGAGAAACGGGCGGCGGGAGAAACGGGCAGCCGGCTGTCAGCCGCAGCGCGGCCCCGGGCTCAGCCGAAGCAGCGGGCCCACAGCAGGGAGCAGGGCATGGCCAGGAACAGGGCCGGCAGCATGTTCACGATGGGGAAGAACTTGATGCCGCAGATGCGCAGGCCCGTGGCCATCATGATGACGCCGCCGCAGGCGGAGAAGTCGGCCAGCATCTCCGGTGTCGCCAGGGGCACCAGCAGGCCGGCGCCGAGGAAGAGGGCGCCCTGCACCAGGAGCTGGGGCAGGCAGATGAGGGCCACCGCCGGGCCCAGTTCGGCGGCGAAGATGAGGGCGGTGAACAGGTCCAGGATGGACTTGGCCAGGAGGATGTGGGCATCCCCGGTCATGCCCTCCTGGGTGGCGCCGAAAATGCCCATGCCGCTGGCGCAGAACAGCACCAGCAAAGTGACGAACTTGCCGACGAAGCCTTCCACCCGGGGATTGCCCTTCTCCCCCGGCATGAGCCTTTCCGCCTGGCGCTGGGCCCAGCCGATGGCCTTCTCCAGGCCCCGTTCCAGATGGGCCAGCTCCCCCGCCAGGGAGCCCAGGATCAGGGCCAGGGCCACCGCCGGCAGGGCGTGCACCTTGTTCATCAGGGTGGTGCCGATGGCGGCGGCGATGATGCCGAAGGTCAGGGGCAGGGTTTCCCGCACGCGGCGGGGCAGGCGGCGGCCGAGCACGGCGCCGCCGAGGCCGCCCAGGATCAGGGCGGCGCTGTTGGCCAGGGGTCCCAGCATGGGGTGTTTCTCCGGGGGAGGCCGCCGGCGGCCCGCGGGGGGCTCTGCATGACGTGGCGGCTTGATTAAGCAATCCGGTATGTTAAGGATTCCGGCGTGGCGAATAAAATACCGTTTTCGTTGTCTGGAATATCGAATTGATATGGGTGGCCCATGGACCTGAAGCGCATGCACTACTTCTGCACCATCGTCGAGCAGGGCCAGATCAGCCGGGCCGCCCGGGAACTGCACATGGCCCAGCCTCCCCTCAGCCAGCGCCTGAAGGAGCTGGAGGAGGAACTGGGCACCCCCCTGTTCCTGCGCAAGGGCCGGCAGCTGGAGCTGACCGAGGCCGGGCGCCTGTTCTACCGCCGCGCCCGGGACATCCTGCGGGCGGTGGAATCCTCCCGGGACGAGGTGCTGCGCCTCGCCTCCCAGAGCGGTCCGGCCCTGCGCATCGGCCTCTCGCCCACCTGCCGCGCCCCCTGGCTGGCCCGCTGCGAGGCCCTCATGGCCCGCTTCCCGGCCCGGGAGATCGGCCTGGTGGTGGGGGATTCCAGCTACCTGGAACACCTGCTGCGCACCGGCCAGCTGGACCTGGCCTTCATGCAGCCGCCCCTGCAGCCCGACAGCTTCAACGTGCACCGCCTGCGGGCCTCGCCCTCGGTGGCCCTGGGCCCCGCCGACCTCTTCGCCCCCGGGCTGCGCCTGGGCCTGGCCGAGCTGGCCGCCCATCCCCTGCTGCTGCTGCGCCGCTCCGTCGGCATCGGCACCTACGAGCGCCTGCAGCAGCAGTTCCACGAAGCCGGCCTGCTGCCCCGGGTGGCCCTCTACAGTTCCGACGCCGGCATGCTGCGGGACCTGCTGCTGCAGGGCTTCCGCGGCCTGGCGGTGCTGCCGGCCTCGGAGGTGGAGCGCCTGGCGGCGGGCGCCGATCCGGCCTTCCGCGTCTATGACCTGGCCGTGCCCCTGCCGGACTACCAGCTGTCCCTGGTCTGCCCCCGCAGCGGCGACGACGCGGATCTGGTGCGCGCCCTGCTGGAACTCTGGGCCGAGCCCGGGGCCTAGGGGCACCGCCGCCAGGAGCCGCAAGCGGCGCGGCGCCTATGCCGGCGCTGCCGGCGGTGCTAGCATTCCGCCCCCATGCAACTCGAACATATCCGCCAACGCCTGGCCGCCCTCGGCGCCAAGACCTGCCACGAGGACCGGGTGCTGCGCGCCTGGCTCCAGGCCCAGCCCCTGGATGCCGGCGCCCGCCGCCGCCAGGCCCAGGACTACCTGCCCAAGGCCATCCGCGAGGAACTGCCGGCCCTGGCCGCCGACCTGGAGGCCCTGGCCCGGGTCCATTCCGAACACCCGGGGGCCGACGGCTCGGCGCGCCTGCTGGTGCGCCTGGGCGACGGCCAGGCGGTGGAAAGCGTGCTGCTGCCCCGGGACGGGGTCTGCGTCTCCACCCAGGTGGGCTGCGCCGTCGGCTGCACCTTCTGCATGACCGGCCGGGACGGCCTGCTGCGCCAGCTCTCCAGCGGCGAGATCGTGGCCCAGGTGGTGCTGGCCCGGGCCCGGCGGCCGGTGAAGAAGGTGGTCTTCATGGGCATGGGCGAACCGGCCCACAACCTGGACAACGTGCTGGCCGCCATCGACCTGCTCGGCAGCGCCGGCGGCATCGGCCACAAGAACCTGGTCTTTTCCACCGTCGGCGACCGTCGCGTCTTCGAGCGCCTGCCCCAGCAGGCGGTGAAGCCGGCCCTGGCCCTCTCCCTGCACACCAGCCGGGCCGAGCTGCGGGCCCAGCTGCTACCCAAGGCCCCGCGCCTGACGCCGGAGGAACTGGTGGAACTGGGCGAGGAATATGCCCGCAGCACCGGCTACCCCATCCAGTACCAATGGACCCTGCTCGACGGGGTCAATGACAGCGAGGCGGAAATGGACGGCATCGTCCGCCTCCTCAGCGGCAAATACGCCATCATGAACCTGATCCCCTTCAACGCCGTCGGCGGGGAGGATGAGGCCGGCGAGGGCGCCTTCCGCCGCCCGGCCTGGGAACGGGCCCGGCATCTGGCCCGCTACCTGCACCAGCGGCGTATCCTGACCAAACTGCGCAATTCCGCCGGCCAGGACATCGACGGCGGCTGCGGCCAGCTGCGGGCCCGCAGTCTGGCGGAGGACCCGAGCAGTCCCCAGGCCCCTGCGCCCCAGGCCATTTCCGGCCCGGCGCTCCGGCGCCGGCAGCCGCGCCCCTGAAGCCGGCGGCGCCTCCCCCACACCCACTGGAGCCATCCATGCTGCGCCCATTCCTGTTCTCCTTCCTCCTCGTCTGCAGCCTGGCCCACGGCGCGCCGCCGGCGGAAGCCCCGGTGGAAGTGGTGGCCGCCGAGTTCGGCATCTTTGAAGAGAAGAAGGGCGACCTGGTGTTCACTCCCACCGACGTGGTGCCCCACGTGCTGGGCCAGCGCTACGGTTGGGTGATCGAGGTCAAGACCAGCAAGCGCACCCTCAAGGTCAGCGAGGAATACGTGCAGCCCCGGCCCAACAAGGGCACGGCGGAAGAGAAGGAAGTGGCACGCAACCTGGGCCTCTCCAACGACAAGCGGACCCAGGTCAGCGAACGCCTGCTGGCCCCCATGGATGGGCACATCTACGCCGAGTGGTCGGTGGGCCCCAACGAGCCGGCGGGCCACCGCCGCCTGCAGGTGCTGGTGGAAGGCCAGGTGGCCGCTCGCTTCGAGTTTGACGTGAAGTAAGACTCGACGCGAGGCAACGACGGGGACGGTTTCCGGCTGGGGAGGCGGCCCGCCGCATGGCGGTCGGGAGCGCTTGCCGGCCGGTCTTCAGGCGTAGGTGGAAAGATTGCCGACCAGGGCCGAGAGCAGGGAATCCTCGGCGCTCAGGGTGCCGTCGGCGCTGTAGATGCCGGAGGTGCTGCTAGTGCTGCTGGCGCTGGTTGTGCTGCTGGAGGAAGAACTGTCGTCGTCCACGTTCTGGTTGGCAGCAGCCACCAGGGAGTTGTAAAGACTGTCCACCGTGGTTTCCGACGTGCTGCCGGAGAGGCCGGCGATGACGCCGGAGGCGGTGGACAGGCTGACAGCCTGTTGCGCCAGCCGGGCCACGGCCACGCTGCTGCTGGCCTGGGTGATGTAGGTGCTGCTGTAGCTGCTCAGGCTGGAAAGGGATGACAGGGCGGTGATGGAACTCATGGGGGCCTCCGGATACCGCCAAGTCTAGGCACTCCCGCAGCCCCGGCAAGGCTTTTTACCTGATTTGACCTGCCTTTACACGCAGTGGCGCTACCGCTGCGGCCGGGCGAGTCAGGCACCCGGCCGGGAACGCCTCAGGCGCCCTTGAGGGCCAGGAATTCGTCGATCAGGCGGGCCAGCACGGCCTCTTCGTCTTCCGCTTCCAGGCCCAGGATTTCGGCCACCATCTTCACCTTGCCCGGATTGACCCGGCGCCGTTCCGTCGCCGGTGCCGCCGGCATGGCGGGCGCCGCGGGAGCGACGGGGGCCTCTTCCCAGGGCGGCACTTCGGCCGTGGCCGGGGAGGGGCTTGCCGCCTGGGCTGCAGCCGGGCTGGGAACCATATCCGGCGCGGCTTGCGGCGGGGTGTCCGGCTTCTTGCCGCGGCGCAGGCCTTCTTCCACCAGGACCTTTTCCACCACCTGCTTGGGCAGCTTCTCCCCTTCGGGCAGCTGGGCGATCTGGCCGATCAGGGTTTCCGCCTTGGCCTCGTTCTTCTGGGCCAGCTTCTCCAGCTGGATGGCGGTGCTGGTGCTGGAAATCTTGCCCGATTCGAGCAGGGCGCTGACCTGGGGCGATAGGTTGGCGGCGGCGGTGGCCTGGGCCAGCCAGGTGGCGGTGCGGCCGAAGTGTTCGGCGGCCGCATCCTTGCTCTCGAAGCGCTCGGCAATGGTCTGGATGGCGTTGGCCATGTCCCGCGGGTCCAGGGCGGCGCGCACGCCCAGACCCAGGTTCTCGAAGACCTGCACTTCCAGCACTTCCTCCGGGCTGCAGGCCCGCACCAGCACCGGCACGGCGGTCTCGCCCGCCAGCAGGGCGGCGCGGCGGCGGCGTTCGCCCACCACCAGGGCGTGGCGCCCGGCGCCGTCCGCCGGCTGCACCACCAGGGGATGGATCAGGCCCTTGCGGCCGATGGAGTTGGCCAGGCCCTTGAGGCTGGCCTCGTCGAAGTGCTGGCGCACGTGGTCCGGGCCGGGCTCGATCAGGGCGATGTCGATGATGCGGAATTCCGCGGGATTGTCTTTGAAGGCCATGGCCCCTCCGCCGTCGGTTGGTAGTGGCGCGATCCGCGGCGGCAGGCCGGCGCGGATCGACGAAGGGGGCGGATGTTCCTCGGTTTTCCCGCCTTTTTCAAGGCTTGACGGATGGCCGCGGATCGTAGCCGCGGTGCAGGTCTGGTGCCGCCATGGGCTTCAGGCGGCGGGGGCGTGCTTGGCCAGTTTGCGCTGCAGGGTGCGCCGGTGCATTTTCAGGGAGCGGGCGGTGGCGGTGATGTTGCCGCCGTTTTCCCGCAGGATGCGCTGGATGTATTCCCACTCGACCCGCTGCACCGTCATGCGCTCGTCCGTGGCGATGGGGGGGATTTCCCAGTGGTCGGCGGTGAGGGCCTTGACGATGTCGCCGGCCTCCACCGGCTTGATCAGGTATTCCAGGGCCCCCAGCTTGATGGCGCCGACAGCGGTGGGAATGCTGGCGTAGCCGGTGAGGACCACGATGCGGGCGCCGGGGCTGCATTCGAGCAGGGGTTCGATCAGGTTGAGGCCCGACTTGCCTTCCAGGTTGAGGTCGAGCACGACGTACTCCGGTTCGTGCCGGGCCGCCAGGGCCAGGGCGCTCTCCGGGTCGTGTCCGGCGATGGTCTGGAAGCCGCGTCGGCCCATGGCCTTGGCCAGGGCACTGCAGTAGGCCTGGTCGTCGTCCACGATCAGCAGCAGGGGGGATTCGTTGCCATCGGCAGCGTCGGTGACGGGATTCATGTCAGCAATCCTTGAGGGGAAGTTTGAGGGTGACGTCGGTGCCCCGGGGCTGCCGGGGCGCCAGATGGAGCTGGCCGCCGCAGCGCTGGATGGCGCTGCGGGCCAGCAGCAGGCCGATGCCCAGGCCCGAGTCCGAATGCACCGGCAGGGGCTGGCCGGCGGCGGCCAGGACATCTTCGGGAATGCCCGGCCCCTGGTCGGCAATGACCAGGTGGAGCCAGGGGCCATGCACGGCGGCGCTGACTTCGAGCCACTCGGGGCTGAAGCGCACGCCGTTGTCCACCAGGTTGTGCAGGGCCTGTTCCAGGGCAACGTCGGCGGCCACCAGGCGCCCGGCGGCTTCTGCATCGATGCGCAGGGCGATGCTGGCGGCCGGATGCAGGGCCCGCCAGCCGTGGGCGCATTCCTCCAGCCAGTCCTGTACCCGCCGCTGGCGGCGCTCCTCGGCCCGGGGGCGGCCGGCCTCCGCCGTGAGGCGGGTGAGGGCGCTCTTGCATTTGTCGATCTGCAGTTTCAGGCCCGCCAGTTCCTGGCGCGTCCGGGGCGGCAGTTCGGCATCCTCGACCAGATCGTCCACCACCAGCTTCATGGTGGCCAGGGGCGTGCTCAGTTCATGGGCGGCGCCGGCGGCCAGGGTGCCGAGGGAGACCACCCAGCCGTTGCGGATCTCGTTTTCCCGGGCCCGGGCCAGGGCCTGGTCGCGGATGCGGATGGCGGCCGTCATGCGGGTGATGAACCACACCGAGATGAGCACGGAGGCGAGGAAGGTCAGCCACATGCCGAGCAGGTGCAGCTGCACGGCGATGGTGGCGTCCTTCACTTCCAGGGGCTGGTAGAAGTTCCACAGGAAGGAATAGGTGAGGATGGAAAAGGCCCCCAGCAGCCAGGCCTGCAGGGTCGGCAGCATGGCGGCGCCGATGGCCACCACGGGCAGCAGCAGGGAGATGAGGGGATTGGTGGCGCCGCCGGAAAAGTAGATGACGATGCTCCAGGAGAGCAGGTCCACCATCAGCTGGGTCATGGCGGGAATGGGCTCCCGGTCCCAGTGGCGCAGCAACATGGCGGCGCCGTTCACCAGCGCCAGGAAGGTGGCCGTGGCCAGCAGGGGCAGGGGGGCGATGGTGATGCCGAGCAGGCGGGGAAAGCCCAGGGTGATGGCGGCCATGGCCAGCACCGAGCCCCAGCGCAGGGCGATCAGGAGGTCCGCGTCGAGGCGCAGGCGGCGCAGGGGACGGGGCGGCGGGAAGGGCGCTGGCGAGGGCATGCAGGCGGCTCCGAAGGGGTGGCGACGGCGGCATTATGGACAAGGGCGTGACCGCTTGTCGCGTGACATTTAGTCACTTCCCGAGGCCGCCGCCGGCGGTCAGAATCCGCCCCGTCTAAGCTTTCCAAGCCTGGACTAACGACTAGGATTGACGCCCCAGCAATGGGGCGTCCTTTTTCCCCGGGGCCTTCGCCGCCCCGCCTGGAAGGGAGTGTCCCTTGTCCGCTCAGGATGTCTCGTCCGCCCGGCCCCGCCGCGGCCTCTCCGCTTTCCTCGCCCGCCACCGCCTGGCCTGTCACCTGGCCGTGGTGCTCCTGCTCAAGATCATTCTCCTGCGCGTGCTGTGGCTCAACTACGTGGCCCCCTACCGGGTCGCCGTGGATGAACAGCGCATGGCCCAGCAGCTCACCGGTTCCACAAAACAACCCATAAGGGAGGTTCACCATGATCGATTCGACGGTCGTTGACCTGTCGCGGCTGCAGTTCGCCGCCACGGCGATGTACCACTTCCTCTTCGTCCCGCTGACCCTGGGCCTGTCCTGGCTGCTGGTGGTGATGGAGACCGCTTACGTCATGAGCGGCAAGGAAATCTACCGGGACATGACCAAGTTCTGGGGCAAGCTCTACGGCATCAATTTCGCCCTGGGCGTCACCACCGGCATCACCATGGAGTTCCAGTTCGGCACCAACTGGGCCTACTACTCCCATTACGTGGGCGATATCTTCGGCGCCCCCCTGGCCATCGAGGGGCTGATGGCCTTCTTCCTCGAATCCACCATGGTGGGCCTGTTCTTCTTCGGCTGGCAGCGCCTGTCCAAGGCCGGCCACCTGGCGGTGACCGTGCTCATGGCCCTCGGCACCAACCTTTCCGCCGTGCTCATCCTCATCGCCAACGGCTGGATGCAGGACCCGGTGGGCTCCACCTTCAACCCGGTGACCATGCGCATGGAGCTGGTGGATTTCGCCGCCCTGGTGTTCAACCCGGTGGCCCAGTCCAAGTTCGTGCATACGGTGGCCGCCGGCTATGTCACCGGCTCCCTGTTCGTGCTCGGCATTTCCTCCTGGTATCTGCTGAAGGGCCTGCACGTGGAGTTCGCCCGCCGCTCCTTCCGCATCGCCGCCGCCTTCGGCCTGGCCGGATGCCTGTCGGTGATCGTGCTGGGGGACGAGTCCGGCTATGCCGTGTCCGAATCCCAGAAGTCCAAGCTGGCCGCCATCGAGGCCATGTGGGAGACGGAAGCGGCGCCGGCGGGCTTCAACCTGCTGGCCTGGCCCAATGAGGAACGCCAGGCCAACGACTGGGAAATCCGCATTCCCTACGTGCTGGGCCTGATCGCCACCCGCTCCGTGTCCGAGACCCTGCCCGGCATCAAGGAAATCCGCGCCGCCAACCGGCAGCGCATCGAAAGCGGCGTGCAGGCGGTACTGGCCCTGGAGGCCCTGCGCCAGAATCCGGCCGACGCAGCGGCCAAGGCCTCCTTCGCCAAGCACCAGCAGGACATGGGCTACGGCATGCTGGTCAAGCGCTACAGCCCGGACCTGGCCCAGGCCACCCCGGCCATGCTGGACCAGGCGGCCCACGATTCCGTGCCCAGGGTGGCGCCGTTGTTCTGGACCTTCCGCCTGATGGTGCTGCTGGGTTTTGCCATGCTGCTGCTGGTGGGGCTGGCCTTCTGGTACAGCGTCAAGAACAGCTTCCAGCAGAAGACCTGGCTGCTGCGCTGGGCCCTGTGGTTCATCCCCATGCCCTGGATCGCCATCCAGTCCGGCTGGTTCGTCGCCGAGTACGGCCGCCAGCCGTGGACGGTGTTCGGCATGCTGCCCACCCATCTGTCGGCCTCCAGCCTTTCCGCCGCCAGCCTGTGGGGCTCCATCGCCGGCTTCGTCGGCTTCTACACCCTGCTGCTGGTCGCCGAGATGTACCTGATGTTCAAGTACGCCCGCCTCGGCCCCGCCGCCCTGCAGCCCGCCGCCGCGCCCGCCAACGCCTGAGGAGACGACTGAGATGCTGTTCGATTATCTGACCCTGAAACTCATCTGGTGGCTGCTGGTGGGCGTGCTGCTCATCGGCTTCGCCATCATGGACGGCCACGACATGGGCGTCGGCACCCTGCTGCCCATCCTCGGCCGGGACGACACCGACCGGCGCGTCATGATCAACACCGTGGCGCCCCACTGGGACGGCAACCAGGTGTGGTTCATCACCGCCGGCGGCGCCATCTTCGCCGCCTGGCCCTTCGTCTATGCCACCGCCTTCTCCGGCATGTACTGGGCCCTGCTGCTGGTGCTGTTCGCCCTGTTCTTCCGTCCGGTAGGCTTCGAGTACCGCTCCAAGCTGCCCAATCCGGCCTGGCGCAGCGCCTGGGACTGGGGCCTGTTCGCCGGCAGCGCGGTGCCGGCCCTGGTGTTCGGCGTGGCCTTCGGCAATTTCTTCCAGGGGGTGCCCTTCCACCTGGACGAAACCATGCGCTCCTTCTACACCGGCAGCTTCTGGGCCCTGCTCAATCCCTTCGCCCTGCTCTGCGGCGTGGTGAGCCTGTCCCTGCTGGCCCTGCAGGGCGCCACCTTCCTCGCCCACCGCACCGAAGGGGAGCTGCAGGCCCGCGCCAGGGGCGCCGGTACGGTGCTGGCGGTGCTGCTGCTGGCCGCCTTCTCCGCCGCCGGGGTATGGGTGGGCCGTCTCGACGGCTTCGTCATCCAGTCCATCGCCGACGTGGGCGGTGCCCTCAATCCCCTGATGAAGGAAGTGGTGCGCCAGCCCGGGGCCTGGTTCGCCAACTACCAGAAGTATCCCCTGCTGTGGGCCGTGCCTGCCCTGGCCTACGCGGGGGGGCTGCTGGCCCTGGCCTGCCTGCGGGCCGGCAAGACCCTGGTGGCCTTCGTCGGCTCCTCCGTGGCCTGCCTGGCGGTGATCCTCACCGCCGGCGTCGCCCTGTTCCCCTTCGTGCTGCCGTCCTCCACCCTGCCCAAGGCCAGCCTCACCGCCTGGGATGCCACCTCCAGCTACGTGACCCTCAACGTCATGCTCTACGTGGCCCTGATCTTCACCCCCATCGTCATCGCCTACACCGGCTGGGCCTACCGGGTGATGGCCGGCAAGGTGCCCCGGGACTACATCGTCGCCAACGACAAGGCCCTCTACTAATCAAGCAAAGGAGTACATGCCATGTGGTATTTCACCTGGATTCTCGGCCTGGGTTTCGCCGTGCTGCTGGCGGTGGTCAACGCCCTGTGGCTGGAAGCGAAGCACACGCAGGAATAGCGCTCGTTCCCTCCCTGGAACGAATTTCACCGGGCCCTCGGGCCCGGCCTTTTTTTATGGGAGTGGGGCGGCGGCCGATGCGGGGCCGCCGTTCCGGGTCAGCCGCCGGCCGCCACCTTGGCCCGGGCGGCATGCACCTTCTTGTAGCTGTCGATCAGCCGCTGGTGCCGGTCCAGCCCTTCCAGCTTCATGCTGGTCGGGGTCAGGCCGTGGAAGCGCAGGGTGCCCTGCACCGAGCCGATCACCGCGTCCATGCGCTCGTTGCCGAACATGCGGCGGAAGTTGGCTTCATAGTCGGCCAGGTCCAGGTCCCCGCCTTCATCCTTGTCCAGCACCACTTCCAGCACCACGTTCATGGCCTGGTAGAAGAGGCCCCGATCCACGGTGTTCTCGTTGAACTGCAGGAAGGCGCCCACCAGGTCGTGGGCCTCCGCCAGCTGCCCCAGAGCCAGATGGATCAGCAGCTTCAGTTCCAGGATGGTCAGCTGGCCCCACACCGTGTTCTCGTCGAACTCGACGCCGATGAGGCCGATGATGTCGGTGTAGTCGTCCAGCTCGCTCTCTTCCAGCCGTTGCAGCAGGGCGGCCAGCTGCTTGTCGCTCAAGCGGTGCAGGTTGAGGATGTCCTCGCGGAAGGCCAGGGCCTTGTTGGTGTTGTCCCAGATCAGGTCTTCCACCCCGTAGATTTCCGAGTAGCCGGGCACCAGGATGCGGCAAGCGGTGACACCTAACTGGTCGTACACCGCCAGGTAGGCCTCCTTGCCCATCTCTTCGAGAATGCCGAACAGGGTGGCCGCTTCATGGGCATTGGATTCTTCGCCGTGGCCGGAGAAGTCCCATTCGACGAAGTCGTAGTCGGCCTTGGCGCTGAAGAAGCGCCAGGAGACCACGCCGCTGGAGTCGATGAAGTGGTCCACGAAGTTGTTGGGCTCGGTCACCGCCTGGCTTTCGAAGGTGGGCCGGGGCAGGTCGTTGAGGCCCTCGAAGCTGCGGCCCTGCAGCAGCTCGGTGAGGCTGCGCTCCAGGGCCACTTCCATGCTGGGATGGGCGCCGAAGGAGGCGAAGACGCCGCCGGTGCGGGGGTTCATCAGGGTGACGCACATCACCGGGAACCGGCCGCCGAGGGAAGCGTCCTTCACCAGCACGGGGAAGCCCTGTTCTTCCAGGCCCCGGATGCCGGCGACGATGCCCGGGTACTTGGCCAGCACCTCTTGCGGCACGTCGGGTAGGGCGATTTCGCCTTCGAGGATTTCCCGCTTCACCGCCCGCTCGAAAATCTCCGACAGGCACTGCACCTGGGCTTCGGCCAGGGTGTTGCCGGCACTCATGCCGTTGCTGAGGTAGAGGTTGTCGATGAGGTTGGAGGGGAAGTACACCACCTCGCCGTTGGACTGGCGTACGAAGGGCAGGCAGCAGATGCCCCGGGCCACGTTGCCGGAGTTGGTGTCGATGAGGTGGGAGCCCCGCAGTTCGCCGTCCGGGTTGTAAATCTCCAGGCAGTACTCGTCGAGGATTTCCTTGGGCAGGGCGTCCTTCTTGCCGGGCTTGAACCAGCGCTCGTTGGGGTAGTGCACGAAGGGAGCGTTGGCGATCTCTTCGCCCCAGTACTGGTGGGTGTAGAAGTGGTTGCAGCTCAGACGCTCGATGTACTCGCCCAGGGCCGAAGCCAGGGCGCTTTCCTTGCTGGCGCCCTTGCCGTTGGTGAAGCACATGGAGGAATGGGCGTCGCGGATGTGCAGGGACCACACATTGGGCACCAGATTGCGCCAGGAGGCGATCTCGATCTTGATGCCCAGGCCCGCCAGGAAGGCGGACATGTTGGCGATGGTCTGCTCCAGGGGCAGGTCCTTGCCCGGGATGTAAGTCTGGTGGCCGGCATCGGGTTTGACGGTGAGCAGGGCCTGGGCGTCGGCATCCAGGTTTTCCACCTCCTCGATGATGAACTCGGGGCCGGTCTGCACCACCTTCTTCACCGTGCAGCGTTCGATGGAGCGCAGGATGCCCAGGCGGTCCTTCTCGGAAATGTCCGCCGGCAGCTCGACCTGGATCTTGAAGGTCTGCTGGTAGCGGTTTTCCGGATCGACGATGTTGTTCTGGGAGAGGCGGATGTTCTCCGTGGGAATGCCGCGGGTCTCGCAGTACAGCTTGACGAAGTAGGCCGCACAGAGGGCCGAGGAGGCCAGGAAATAGTCGAAGGGCCCCGGCGCCGAGCCGTCGCCCTTGTAGCGGATGGGCTGGTCGGCGATGACCGTGAAGTCGTCGAATTTGGCCTCCAGGCGCAGCTTGTCGAGAAAATTGACCTTGATTTCCATGGCGAATCCAAAAATGTGTGCAGACGAATAAAGCGAAGCGGCCGCCATTATCCGGGTTTCCCGGGGAAAGCCCTATTCCTCGGCCGGCCCCCTGGCCCGGCGGAGGCTCGGCAAAAGCCCGGCAAAAAAAACGCAGCCCGAAGGCTGCGCGCAAACGCCGGGGTGACAGCAGGATCACCCCGGAGGGGGACGGTCCGGCCTAGGCCGTGCTCATGGCCGGCGCCGGGCGCGCCAGGCGAAGCCGAGCAGCACCAGGGCCCCCAGGCCGGCCAGGGCCCAGTGGGTGACGGCCGGCGGCAGGGGACTGTTGGCGGATTTGCTTTCCTGCACCGCGTAGCCTTGCACCGGCTCGCCGGCCTGGGCGGGCGGCGCCGCCTTGGCCTGGGCCGGCTGGGCGGCTGCCTTGGCGCCGGGGGGCGGTGCGGCCTGGGCGGCTTTGCTTGCGGCGGCCGGCAGGGCGCTGCTGCGGCCGGGGGCGCGGGCGCCGCTGCCCGGGGCGGGCAGGCTGCGGGCCTCGGCCATGTCCCGGGCGTCCTGGGCCTGGGCCAGGGCGGTGACCTCGGCGCTGCTGCAGCTGTTGGCATTGCAGGCGACGCCAGCTTCGGCGATGACTTCCCGGTTCACCTGCTCCAGATGGGCCTTCACCCGGGGTTCGGCCTGCCAGTAGCCCTTGTTGATGGCCACCAGCATCTTGTCCACCACCGCCTGGTAGGCCCGCAGGTTCTTCGCTTCCCGGAACTTGTCCCTGACGCCCAGCCGGTTGCGGTCGGCCACGTAGGTCTCGTACATCTCCTGCCACTTGGCGCCGTCCACCGCCTCCGGCACGGTGACCTGCCAGCCCCACAGGTGCTCGGTCACCTTCATGACGAAGCGGGCGCCGGCATAGCCTTCCTTGAGCATGGCCTTGACCCATTCCGGGTTGGTGTAGCGGGTCCGCATTTCCCGGCCCATGAACTTGTCCAGGGTCTCGTGCTTGCCGCCCTTGCCGTCGGCCAGGTTGAGCACCAGGGTTTCCGGCGACTTGCCGTTCACCTGACGGATGGCCATGGCCGTGGCGCCCAGGTACTGGAACACGTCGTCGTTGTCCAGGGTGCCGTAGAGGTTGGAGGAGCGGGAATGGATGGCCGCCTTGGCGTCCTTCAGGGCCATCTTGAAGATGTCCACCGCCAGGGCCGCGCCGCCGGGGCGGTCGCCCCAGTAGCCCTGGCCGAAGAGATGGCCGACCCGGTTGAAGTACACGTCGGCCACCTGGCTTTCCTTATCCCAGGTGTTGGCGGCCTGGACCACGTTGTCCACCCCGGTGCCGTAGGCGCCGGAAGGTTCGGTGAACACCCGCACCGCCGCCAGGCGTGCCGCCTCGGCCGGGGCTATGCCCCGCTGCTCCAGGGCCTGGCGGGTCTTGCCCACATTGGCACGGATGGGGTTGTCGTCCTCCTCCAGGTCCTTCACTTTGGAAACGGCCTCGTCCACCAGCAGCATCAGGGTCGGCAGGGCGTCCCGGTAGAGGCCCGAGGGCACCACGGTGACGTCCACCCGGGGCCGGCCCAGGTCGCGGCGGGGAATGATCTCCAGGCCGCTGACCCGGCCCCGTTCGTCCCATTGGGGCTTCACTCCCAGCAGGGCGAGGATTTCCGCCTCGGTGACGCCCTCGTGGCGCATGGCCTCGGTGCTCCACAGGTTGAACACCACCCGGTCCGGGTACTGGCCGTGGCGCTGCCGGTAGTCGGCGACGAACTTCTCGGCCAGGCTGCGGCCCTGTTCCCAGGTGCCCGGAGTGGGCAGGCGGGAGGGGTCGAAGCCGTAGAGGTTGCGTCCCGTGGGCAGGGAGTCCGGATTGCGGATCGGGTCGTTGCCCCGGCCGGCGGCCACGTAGCGCCCGGCCAGCCCCGCCTCCAGGGCGTCCAGCTCGGCCTTGCCGCTGGCTTCCATATTGGCCATCAGGGCTTCCAGGCGGCGCTGGTATTCGGCCGGGGCCAGCTTGCCGGCCAGGGCCAGGATGGCCTCGGCGGTGCTGCGCTGCATCTCCCTGGGCGGAGCGATGCCGAAGGTGTGCAGGCCATAGGGGGCCTGGTGTTCGCTCACTTCCTTCAGGTAGTGCTCTAGTTCCTCCACCTCCTCGCCGTTGGCTAGGGTGTCCTTGCCGATATCCTTGAGCACGCCCAGCTTGCGGGCCTGGGCGTTGATCTCGCCGAGGGCGGCCGCGGCGGCGGATTCGCTCTTCTGGGCCGCCACCACGTAGTCGTCGATGAGGCCCCGCAGCTTGACCAGCTCCAGGTTGAGGCTGGCCCTGTCGAAGGGGGGCGTCATGTGGGAGATGATGGTGGCCATGCCGCGCCGCTTGGCCTGCAGGGCCTCGCCGATGTCGTCCACGATGTAGGGGTAGAGCTGGGGCACGTCGCCCACCATGGCCTCCCCCGGATCGGCGGCGGTGAAGCCCACCTCCTTGCCGGAAAGCCATTCATGGGTGGCGTGGGTGCCCACATGCACCATGGCATGGGCCTGGTAGCCCTTCTGCAGCCACAGGTAGAAGGCCAGATACTGGTGGTGGGGCGGCAGGGCCACGTCGTGGTACATCTTCTTGATATCGCCCTCCCAGCCCCGGGAAGGCTGGGGCGCGAAGACCAGATTGCCGTAGCGCTGGGCGGGGAAGACGAAGTGGGGCTTGCCCTTGCCGTCCTTCCACAACATCACCCTGGAGTTTTCCGGCTCGCCCCAGGCCTGGACCATGGCGCGGCGCAGCTTTTCCGGCTGGCGGTCGAACCATTTGCGGTAGTCGCTCACCGGCAGCAGCATGGCGTGGCCGCTGCGCACCATTTTTTCCAGGGCGCCGGGGGCCCAGTTGCCGATATTGGTACCGTGTTCCCGCAGGGCGTCGAACAGGGCTTCTTCCGTGGCCGGGCGGCCCTGGGCGTTGTAGCCGGCCTGCTCCAGGCGGGAGAGGATCTGCCACAGGGAGCGGGGCAAAACGTTGAGATAGGAGGCGCCGATGTTCTCCTTGCCCGGCGGATAGTTGTAGTAGATCACCGCTACCCGCTTGTTGGTGTTGAGCTCGTAGCGCAGCTCCACCCATTTCTTCACCCGGTCCGCCAGGCGCTCGATGCGCTCGGGGATGGGGGCCTCCACCACGTACTCCAGGCCGGTGCGAGGATCGCTCAGCCGCTCCTTGGAGGCCACCACGGTGGGGGCCACGGCGCCGGCGAATTCGGCTCCGGCGATCTGCCAGGCCCGCTCGTTGAGGCTCAGGCCCATGGGCGAATCCTCCCATTCCTGGCGGCTCTGGTTGAAGAGGGAGAGGGCATTGACCACGGGTACGTCCAGGGCCTGCATGAGCGGGACGGTCTTCTCCGGCACGTTGCCCATCTTCAGGGCCAGGCCCACCAGGGCCGCCACCCGGGCCTTGCCCCTGGGGTCGATGAAGTACTGTTTGACGGCATTTTCGGAAGGAAAGCCGAAGGCCGGGGCGACGTTGAAGCCCCGCCGCTCCAGGCTTTCCACCATGGCTTCGAGCAGGGCCGAGCGGCCGGCCTGGGCCGTGACCCGGTTGAAGACGATGCCCACCCAGACCCGCTCGGCGGCGCCGGGGCGCTGCCGCAGGTAGTCCGCCGCGTAGTCTTCGAAGCGGCTAAAGAGCTGGCCGCTGCGGGGATTCCACAGGGCCACGGCGGGGAAGGGGCGGGGCGGCGGAGCCGCCAGGGGCAGGCCGAATTCCCGGGCCAGGGCCAGGCGCAGCATGGCGGCGTAGTTGTCCACGCCGCCGGCCTGGGCGTAGGCCCGCAGTTCCTCGTTGCGGGTCAGGCCCGCATCCCGTTCCCCTTCCTCGAAGGGCGAGCCGACGGCGTAGGCCTTGGCGCCGCGCCGGTTGATTTCGGCCACGGCGGGGGCAATTTGCTTCGCCAGGTCCCGGCCCATGTTGTAGATCAGGGCCAGGTCGGCTTTGGCCAGGGCTTCCAGGTCCGCCGGGCTGGGCTGGGAGGAGGAGGCGATGTGGAAGCGCACCTGCTTCAAGGCCGGCTCCTGCTGTAGCTGTTGCACCGCATTGACCGCCGTCAGGGTGGCCGGGTCGCCGGGGAACAGCACCAATGACAGGGGCCGGGCCTGGGCGGCCAGGCCCAGGAGCAGCAGGGCCAGGCCCAGGAAGAGGTGCCGGAGGTGGAACAGGATCGGGCGCCTTCCCTCAGTCGGCCGGTACATAGACGATCCTCCCGTCGGGCAGCTTGTAGGCGGTGCCGAGGCGCTCGCCCCGGCCCGAGAGCTTCTGGTCGGTGACCTTGGCGGCTTTGATCTCGTTGCCCTTCTTGGTGATGATCTCCATCTCGCCGTTGGCGTTTTTCTTCACCATGGTCACTTCGGAGCTGGGGTCCAGCAGGTCCATCATGTTGTAGGCCATGAACAGGGCGATCATCATGGAGACGATGAAGACGATGCTGGCGTCGAAGAGGTTGGCGACCCCGGCGATGGGGTCTTCCAGGGCCTCTCCGTCCAGGGAGAAGCGCCTACGCCGCTGCAGCAACCGCATCGTCGGCCTCCGTCTGCAGGTGGTGGGGGAGGGCCTGGCCGCTTTCCGCCAGGGTCAGTTCGGCGGCGTGGGCCATTTCCCGCACGTCGGCCCGCACCCAGCGTTCCCGGGAGAGGGCCAGCAGATAGGCGAGGACCCCGGCGCCCAGGCCGGCCACGGTGGCGGTGAAGGCGGTGACCATGCTGCCGGCCATCTTGGGGATGTTGCCTTCGGCCAGAGCGGCCAGGGAAATGCCCATGGGGATGAGGGTGCCCATGAGGCCCAGGGCCGGCCCCACCTTGATGACGAAGCGGATGCGGTCCAGGCGCCGCGACAGTTCCAGTTCCTCGGCCTGCAGTAGCCGTTCCACTTCGATCTCCAGGCGGCGCGGATAGCCCTTCAGGCGGTGCCGCAGCTGGCCCAGGCGCAGCTTGAAGCTTTCCACCTCCGGCAGATGGCCGCGGCGCCGCTGCCAGGCGTCGAACAGGGTGATGCCCAGTTGCAGGGGCACGTAGGCCACCAGCAGGGCGCAGCCGCCGATCACCGGCAGGTAGAGGGCGGTGGAGACTTGGTAGAGCAGTTGCTCGATGAGGGTGACGATTTCCATGATGGCTCCCAGGGTCAGAACGAGGCGCTCAGCTCGATGAAGGCATTGCGGCCGGGCATCTGGTAGTACTCGTAGTAGGTCTTGTCGAAGAGGTTGTTGATGCCGGCGCTGACCTTGAAATTCCTGTCGAACTGGTAGCTCAGCTTGAGGTTGGCCAGCCAGTACTTGCTGACGCCGCCGTAGACGTTCTTGATGACGTCGCTGTTGTCTTCCTTGCTGAACTGCTCGCCGGTGTAGGCGGCGGAGAGGTAGGCGCGCCACTGTTGCCACTGGGCGTCCAGGGCGAAGTAGGCGGTGTTCTTCGGCACGTAGCGCAGGCGCTTGCCCTGCAGGCCGGTGCCGCTTTCGTCCCGGGTGATCTGGCTGTCGGTCCAGGTGTAGCTGGCGGAGGCCCGCAGCCAGGAGGCGAGGGGCATTTCCGCCGCCAGTTCTATCCCTTCTACCTTGGCTTCGCCGGCATTTGTGGCCACGGCGAAGAAGTCCACGTCGGCCAGGCTGCCGCTGTAAGGGCTGAGTTTGCGGTAGATCATGTCCTGCAGCCGGGTGCGGTAATAGGTGGCTTTGGCCGAGCCCTGGCCGGCCAGGGCTGTCTCGACGCCCAGGTCCCAGGAGGTGGAGGTTTCCGGCTTTAGATCGGGATCGGCCACCAGCAGGCGGCGGCTGCTGATGCTGGGCGTGGCATACATCTCATAGTTGGAGGGGGCGCGGAAAGCCTTGCCCAAGGAACTGCGCAGGCTGGTGCCCGGGGTTAATCGATAGACTGCCGCCATTTTGGGAGAGAAGGCGGATTTGGTACGTTCCTGCATGTCCAAGCTGCCTGTCAGTGTTCCAACATATCGCTGCATCTCCCCTTGGGTGCTCCAGCGGTCATGGCGTCCGCCCAGATAAAGTGTGAGGTCGTCACCAAGGAAAATCTGATCTTGCAGGAACAGTGAGTTGGTACTGCTACTCCCATCGGATTGCTCATTGATGGCGCCGGTGGTGCTGTCCGGGGTGCGCCAGTTCGATAGTTGGTATACCTTGCGGTGCAGCTTGGCCCGGTTGGAGGCGATACCGATGATCAAGTATTGGTTGCTACCCACGGCAAAACCCAGTTGGGCCGATGCATCCAGGGTGGTGTTGGGAGTGCTGGTACGGGTGCCCGGGCCGCCATCGAAGGTGGCACCGCCACCGGAACCGACATAGAAAGCCTCCCGGTCGAAGTAGCCCACATTGGCCTTGAGGTCGTAGCCGTTGCCCAGCTTGCCGTCGAAACCGGCGAAATAGCGGGTCTCCTGGCGGTAGTTGGGATTGCTGGAATTCCAGAAGCTCGATTCCTTGATGCTGCCCAGCTTGTCGCCGTTGATGGAGACGTTGCTGGCGGGCAGGGCGAGGGGAGCGCCGTTCTTGCTCAGGTAGTTGTTGAAGCGCTCGAAGCCGATGCTGCTTTCGCTGCGGTTGAAGCCGGCGAAAAAGCGGGACTGGGCATCCAGGCTGTAATAGACCTTGGCATGCAGGTTGTTGGCGTGGGAGGAAATGGCGCCCTGGTCCCCCACCACATAGGCCTTCTTGCCATCCACCGTGGTGGTGGCCCGGCCGCCCTGGACCGCGTTGGCGCCGCTGCCGGTGGTGCCCACCGGCAGCACCACCAGGTCGCTGCCGGCGAAACCGGCCATGTCCTCGTAGCCGAAGCCCAGGGTGGCGGCCACGCCGTTGTCCCACTTGTTGCGGTAGCTGGCTTCCACCGCATTGCGCTCGCCGTCGCCGAAGCCCCGGCTGACCTTGACCCGGGTTTCCTGCTTGGTGGGCACCTTGGTGATGACATTGACCACGCCGCCCATGGCGTCGCTGCCGTAGAGAGCCGAGGCGGAGCCGGGCACCACCTCGATCTGTTCCACCTCTCCCATGGGAATGCCCATCAGGCTGGCCAGGCCGCCGGCGTTGCCGTCGGAGAGACTCATGCCGTCCACCATCATCTTCACCCGGCCGTCGGAGAGGCCGCGGAAGGAGACGATGGGGGCGGTGTTGATGCGGGTGCTGGTGCCCAGGCCGTTACGCATGTAGAAGCTGGGCACCTTGGCGGTAAGGGCGTCGCCGATGCGCATGGCGCCCGAGGCGTCCAGCTTGTCGGTCGTCACCACGGTGACGGCGGCCGGGGCCTCCAGGGTGGTCTGCTCGATGCGCGAGGCGGTCACCACCACGCTGCCCAGTTCCGTCTCGCCCTGCTCTCCGGCGGCCAGGGCGGCCTGGGAAAAGAGGGCGGCGATGGCGGCGGCCAGGAGGCGCCGCGGTTGTTGGTTGTTGATGCTCCCCATGTTGCTGTCTGACTCCAGTCGATGGCTACCAACCGGGCTTCGGGAAACGGGGGCACAAAGGATGAGGCGCGACCGCCGGCCCGAGGGCAGGCGGCAGAAACTCGGCTCAGAGGGAAAGGCCGGCGCTTCGATTCATGCTCCGCTCCGTCCGCAACCCCGCGGTCGGTGGCAGGTTCGTGCCGGCACCGTCCTCCATGGACGGCGGGCACGCAAAAATCAAAGGCCGGTCTCCGGGCTCGCCAGTCTTGATGTTCCGCCTTCCCAAGCCAGTCGCCGGCCCCGGTGAGGGGGCGACGGGCTGGCTCAGTGGCTGGCGCTCCGGGGAGGAGGGCCGTGGAACATCCGCACTGGCTTACCGTTGCGGGGGCAGCCGAAGCTTGGGGCCGTGATGGCCGTTACTTCGTTCCCGTTTCACCCGGCGGCTGCTGCCGCCGGACACCTTTGACTGCTAATGGCTCCCTGGGGAGCCGGGATCGCAACTGCAGGCGATCAGGAGCGCGATCATACCCCCAATCCCCTCTATGACAAAAGTCTGCGTCCTGGGCTGCCCCATCCCCGCCAGAGGCCGGGGCAGCGTCCAGGGCACGACGCCGCTGGTTGCCGCCCGGCTCAGTCCCAGGCCAGGGCGCCGCCGGTCTGGTACTCGGTGACGCGGGTTTCGAAGAAGTTCTTTTCCTTGCGCATATTGGCCTGTTCGTCGAGCCAGGGCAGCACGTTCTCGGCGCCGGGGAAGGGCTCGGCCAGGCCCAGCTGGCGGGCGCGGCGGTTGGCGATGAAGCGGAACTGGTCCCGGTGCAGGTCGGCGTTGTAGCCCAGGATGGGCTCCCGCAGGATGTAACCGGCGTAGGCCGACTCGGCGGCTTCCGCCTCTTCCCACAGGGCCTTGACCTGGACCGGGTCCAGGGTCAGGTTTTCTTCCTGCAGGAGCTGGCGCACCACCCGGATGCCGAAGGCGCAGTGCAGCACCTCGTCGCGCATGATGTACTGCAGCTGCTCGGCGGTGCCCTTCATCAGGCCCCGGCGCTGCAGGGCGAAGATGGGGGTGAAGCCGTTGTAGAACCAGCAGCCTTCGAAAATGCCGGCGAAGAAGAGGTAGGAGAGGGCGAATTCGTGCAGGTTGTCCCGGTCCGTCAGGTCGAAGTCGGAACGCATCACCCGCTCCAGGCGGCGGTTGGCCAGGGCGATCTTGCCGTGGATTTCCGGCACCACCCGGTAGCGGTTGTAGATTTCCTTCTGGTCCAGGCCCAGGCTTTCGATGCAGTGCTGGTAGGTCCAGGTGTGCAGGGCCTCTTCATAGACCTGGCGGGCCTGGTAGATCTGCAGCTCCGGCGCGCTCATCTTCTCCATCACCGCCAGGCCGATGTTGCGCATGGCCAGGATGTCGGAGGTGGTGAGGTAGGACAGCACGTTCTCGAAGACGTGGCGCTCGGCCGGCGTCAGCTTGTGGTTGTAGTCGTGCACGTCCTGGGCCATGGAGATTTCCAGGGGCGTCCAGTGGTTGCGGTTGGCGTTGAGGAAGAACTCCCAGGCCCAGGGGTACTTGAAGGGCGCCAGCTGGTTGATGTCGGCCTTGCCGTTCACCACCCGCTTGTCTTCCGGGTTGATGGGGGCCAGGGAGATGCCGCCGGCAGGCAGGCGGGGCGCCGCTGCCGGGGTGGTGCCGGCCAGGGGCGACGCCGTTCCTGCCTGGGCGGGCAGGGGGGCTGGGGATGCTTGCCGGGCGGGCGTTGCAGCCGGGGTAGGCTGGGCGGCGGTGGGTGCGTCGTCCCAGTCGTCGAAACGCAGTTGGCTCATTGGCAGGCCTCGCAATCCGGGTTGTCGATGGAGCAGAACTTGGGCTCGGGCGCGGCGGGGGCGGCGGCCCGGTCCACCGGGGAACTGGTCTTTTCCATGGCGGTGGCGCCCAGGGTGCGCAGGTAGTAGGTGGTCTTCAGGCCCTGGGTCCAGGCCAGCTTGTAGATCTCGTCCAGCTTCTTGCCGGAGGGGGCAGCCACGTAGAGGTTGAGGGACTGGGCCTGGTCGATCCACTTCTGACGGCGGGCGGCGGCCCGGATCAGCCAGGTGGGGTCGATCTCGAAGGCGGTGGCGTAGCGGGCCTTCAGCTCGTCCGGGATGCGGTCGATGGGGCCGAGGGAGCCGTCGAAATACTTGAGGTCGGAGATCATCACCTCGTCCCACAGGTTGAGGGCCTTCAGGTCCCGCACCAGGGATTCGTTCACCACCGTGAATTCGCCGGAGAGGTTGGATTTGACGTAGAGGTTCTGGTACTCCGGCTCGATGGCGGCGGAGACGCCGATGATGTTGGAGATGGTGGCCGTGGGCGCAATGGCGACGCAGTTGGAGTTGCGCATGCCGACCTGGGCGATGCGCTCGCGCAGGGCGTCCCAGTCCAGGGTGGTGCTGCGGTCCACTTCCACATAGCCGCCCCGGGCATCTTCCAGCAGCTGCAGGGAGTCGATGGGCAGGATGCCCTTGTCCCACAGGCTGCCCTTGAAGCTGGAGTAGCGGCCCCGTTCCTCGGCCAGGTCGGTGGAGGCCCAGTAGGCGTGGTAGCAGACGGCTTCCATGGAGCGGTCGGCGAATTCCACGGCGGCCTCGGAGGCATAGGGCAGACCCAGGCGGTGCAGGCAGTCGGAGAAGCCCATGATGCCCAGGCCCACGGGGCGGTGCCGCACGTTGGCGTTGCGCGCCTTGGGGGTGGCGTAGAAGTTGATGTCCACCACGTTGTCCAAGAGGCGCATGGCGGTGCGGATGGTGCGTTGCAGCTTGGCCTGGTCCAGCACCAGCTGGCCGTCCACCAGGATCAGGTGGGCCGGCAGGTTCACCGAACCCAGGTTGCACACGGCGGTCTCGGAATCGGAGGTGTTGAGGGTGATCTCGGTGCACAGGTTGGAGCTATGCACCACGCCCACGTGCTGCTGGGGCGAGCGCAGGTTGCAGGCATCCTTGAAGGTGATCCAGGGGTGGCCGGTCTCGAACAGCATGGTCAGCATCTTGCGCCACAGCTGCACGGCGGGAATGCGCTTGAACAGACGGATTTCGCCCCGGTCGGCCTTGGCCTCGTAGGCGTTGTAGGCGACTTCGAATTCCTTGCCGAACTTGTCGTGCAGGTCGGGCACGTCGCTGGGGGAGAAGAGGGTCCACTCGCCGCCGTTGATGACCCGCTGCATGAACAGGTCGGGAATCCAGTTGGCGGTGTTCATGTCGTGGGTGCGGCGGCGCTCGTCGCCGGTGTTCTTGCGCAGCTCGAGGAATTCCTCGATGTCCAGATGCCAGGATTCCAGATAGGCGCAGACGGCGCCCTTGCGCTTGCCGCCCTGGTTCACGGCCACGGCGGTGTCATTCACCACCTTGAGGAAGGGGATGACGCCCTGGCTCTTGCCGTTGGTGCCCTTGATGCGGGCCCCCAGGGAACGCACCGGGGTCCAGTCGTTGCCCAGGCCGCCGGCGTACTTCTGCAGCAGGGCGTTTTCCTTGATGGACTGGTAAATGCCTTCCAGGTCGTCGGAGACGGTGGTGAGGTAGCAGGATGAGAGCTGGGAGTGCCGGGTGCCGCTGTTGAACAGGGTCGGCGTGCTGCTCATGAAGTCGAAGGAGGAGAGCAGGTTGTAGAACTCGATGGCCCGGGCTTCCCGGTCGATCTCGTTGAGGGCCAGGCCCATGGCCACGCGCATGAAGAAGGTCTGGGGCAGCTCGATGCGGCGCTCGTCCACGTGCAGGAAGTAGCGGTCGTAGAGGGTCTGCAGGCCCAGGTAGTCGAACTGCAGGTCCCGCTCGGCCTTGAGGGCGGCGGCCAGGCGTTCCAGGTCGTAGTCCTTGAGGCGGGCATCCAGCAGCTCGGCGTCCACGCCGGTGCGGATGAGGCCGGGGAAGGCTTCGGCGTAGCGGGCGGCCATGGCCTCCTGGCTGGCTTCCTCGCCCAGCACTTCGACGCGCACGCTGCTCAGCAGCAGGCGGGCAGCCACCTTGCTGTAGCCCGGCTCCCGCTCGATCAGGGTGCGGGCGGCCAGTACCAGGGACTGGCGCACGGCGGCCAGGGGCACACCGTCGTAGAGGTTGTGCAGGGCTTGCTCCAGCACCGTTTCGGCAGCCACGTCGGCCAGGCCCTGGCAGGCTTCCCGGCATTGCTGCAGCAGGGCGGCCCGGTCCAGGGGGAAGCGGTGGTCGCCGTCCACCACGTGCAGCAGGGGGCCGGCGGCAGCGGGGGCGGCCGCCGCCTGGGCGGCCCGTTCGGCAGCCCGCTTTTCACGGTACAGCACGTAGGCCCGGGCCACGTCGTGCTCGCCGGAGCGCATCAGGGCCAGTTCCACCTGGTCCTGGATGTCTTCGATATGCACCGTGCCGCCGCCGGGCAGGCGCCGGGTGAGGGCCTGGACGACGATGGCGGTGAGGCGGGAGACCAGGTCCCGCAGGCGGGCCGAGGCGGCGCCCTGGCTGCCGTGCACGGCCAGGAAGGCCTTGTTCATGGCGACGGAGATTTTTTCCGCATTGAAGGGCACCACCGAACCGTTGCGGCGGATGACCTCGAAGGACTGGGCCCGGCCAGCCAGATCGGCGGCGTTGGGCAGGCTGTCGTCCAGATTGTCGGAGGGCAGGTGGGATGACGCTTGGTGGGTGGCGAAGAGGCCGGCTTGCATCGTGCAACTCCCGTTATCAACGGAACGGGGGCCCAGGGCGGCGGGACTGCCGAGGCGCCGGCGGGCACGCCCATGGCGGCCGACAGCGGACAATCCCGATCCACCGGGGGGCACCCCGCCCCTGGTCAGACTGAAAAATTGGCGACGGCAGGTTTCCTGGCTCACGGGTCCTGGCCCGATGCCCGCCTTCCCGGTGGAACTGCCTCCCAGTGGCACGCGTGGACATCGAACTCGCCGTTTACAGTTGCGGGGGCAGCTCCGGCATGGGCGGAAAGTTCGCTGCGGATTCGCGGGGAATCCGTCTGATCCCGACTTCCTTGATCGCCGCACCGGATTCCCATTTGTCCCGAAATCGGGGAACCGTCGCGGAGGAGACTTTACCCCAGCCCTCAAGCGGAGGGCAAGGGGTTGGACACTACAGGTAGTAGTACGAGAGTAATAGACAACTACATATAGTGTATTTGGCGACAGGGTCTTTTCCACAGCCGGGAGCATTTTGCCCAGAAAACGGGCAGAGTGTTTAATCCCCAGTAATACTGTGGCTTTTCACCGACTGTCCCGGAACGGCCCACAGACTTATCCACAGAAACTGTGAATTTCCTGTTGCATGCCCCGCCGGAATTTCTGCATAATCGTCGGATCGTTTTTGCCGGAGCAGTGGCAAAAACTTTTTTTACCGGCAAATTTTTTTCCGCCTTCAACCGCGAATCCTTTATCAGCTCCATGTACAACTTCGCCGACTTCGACCGCTGCAACACGCTGCCCTCCCGGGCCGGCGCGGGCGCGTCCGTCATTGGCGTAGTAGGCGCTGTAGTACGCGTAGTCGTAGTAGTACGCGCGTGCGCCGCTGGGATGAGCGAAGTCCGGTAAAGAAACCAACCGAATTCCACAAAACCCCCGCCGGCGCGACAGCCCGGCGGGGGTTTTGTTTTTGGGCCCTCCGACCGGCAAGCCAAACCGGATCACGCAAGGAGAAGCCCAGCCATGAATGCCCCAGCCCCCCAAGCCGCCCGCCAGACGGATGCCGCCCCGGCGTCGGAAACCCTTACCGGCGCCCAGATCGTCGTCCGCCTGCTGGAACGCCAGGGCGTCACCACCGTCTCCGGCATTCCCGGCGGCGCCATCCTGCCCTTCTACGACGCCCTTTCGGCCTCGGAGAAAATCCGCCACGTGCTGGCCCGCCATGAGCAGGGCGCCGGCTTCATCGCCCAGGGCATGGCCCGGGCCAGCGGCCAGCCCGCCGTCTGCCTTGCTTCCTCCGGCCCCGGTGCCACCAATCTGCTGACCGCAATCGCCGACGCCAAGCTGGATTCCATTCCCCTGGTGGCCATCACCGGCCAGGTGCCCCGCAGCATGATCGGCACCGACGCCTTCCAGGAGGTGGACACCTATGGCCTTACCATCCCCATCACCAAGCACAACTTCCTGGTGAACTCCGCCGAGGAGTTGCTGGAGGTGATTCCCCGGGCCTTCACCCTGGCCGCCTCCGGCCGCCCCGGCCCGGTGCTGGTGGATATTCCCAAGGACGTCCAGGCCCAGGCCATCGAGGTCGGCCAGTGGCCCGCCCCCGGCGGCCGCCAGGCCCAGCCGGCACCGGACATGGCGGCCATCGAGAAGGCCGCCGCCATGATCAACGCCGCCGAGCGGCCCATCCTTTATCTGGGCGGCGGCGTCGTCCATTCCGGCGCCGCCGAGGCCGCCGTGGCCCTGGCGGAGAAGGCCTCTCTGCCCACCACCATGACCCTCATGGCTCTGGGCGCCATGCCGGTGGACCATCCCCTCTCCATCCACATGCTGGGCATGCACGGCGCCCGTTACACCAACCTGCTGCTGGAAGAGTGCGATCTGCTCATCGCCGTCGGCGCCCGCTTCGACGACCGGGCCACCGGCAAGGTGGCCGCCTTCTGCCCCAAGGCCCAGATCATCCACATCGACATCGATCCCTCCGAACTGGACAAGATCAAGAACGCCCACGTGGGCATCGCCGGCGACGTGGGCGAGGTGCTGGAAGAACTCTCGCCCCTGGTGGAGGCCCACCTGCGCAAGCGCTGGCTCACCCACATGGGCGACCTGCGCTCCCGCTTCCGCCTGCAGCGGCCCAACCTGGAAGACCCGCGCAGCCACTACGGCCTGATCCAGGCCGTGGCCGACTGCCTGGACGATTCCGCCGCCATCGCCACCGACGTGGGCCAGCACCAGATGTGGGTGGCTCAGGCCTATCCCCTGCGCCGGCCGCGCCAGTGGCTCACCTCCGGCGGCCTGGGAACCATGGGCTTCGGCGTTCCCGCCGCCCTCGGTGCCGCCCTGGCCGAGCCCGAGCGCACCGTGGTCTGCTTCACCGGCGACGGCAGCATCCTGATGAACATCCAGGAACTGGCCACCATTGCCGAAGCCGGCGCCAACCTGAAGATCGTGCTCATGAACAACGACGCCCTGGGCCTGGTGTACCAGCAGCAGGAGCTGTTCTACGGCAAGCGCTACTTCGCCTCCAAATTCGCCGGCCAGCCCGACTTCCTCAAGATCGCCGAAGGCTTCGGCATCGACACCCTGGACCTGGACACCGCCGCCGACCCCCGGGCCGCCCTGCGCCAGGCCCTGCAACGGCCCGGCCCCTGCCTCATCCACGCCTTCATCGACATGAACGAGAAGGTCTACCCCATGGTGCCCCCCGGCGCCGCCAACACCGACATGATTGGAGGCTGAGATGAACGCCGTCAGCAAAAACGAAAACGCCACCCTGGCCCGCCCCCAGCGCACCGTGCTGGAACTGGAAGTGAACAACCACGCCGGAGTCATGTCCCACGTGGTGGGCCTCTTCTCCCGCCGCGCCTACAACGTGGAAGGCATCCTCTGCCTGCCCGTGGGCGACGGCAGCATCAGCCGCATCTGGCTCCTGGTCCTGGAAGACCGGCGCCTCGAGCAGATGGTGAAGCAGGTGGAGAAGCTGGAAGACGTGCGCACGGTCCGTCGCCATGGGGCGGATCATGCAGTTTTTGAACGGCTGGAGGAGTTTTTCCGCTGAAGGGAACTAAGCGCCCGCTTCAGGAAGCGGCGGGCGCTGGTGCTGGAGCTTTTCTATAGACTCGATGTTCGAGTCGAGGAACTCAAAGGAGTGGAAATTCATAAACGTTGAGGTAGAGGCTCCCACTGGCGGATGACTTTGGAATGGAGCCTTCAACGCTAGGATGTATTACCTTCTCATTTAAGTTCGTAAGTACGACCAATGACTTGGGTGTCAAACAGCCTGTAGGTGACGTTACCCAAATCGAGGAATGGGTATTTGTTTGCGTACTGCGCTATATGCGATTTGAAGTTGCTTTTGCCTTCGGTGTAATAGCGCCAAAGTGTCGGTTGCTTATAACAGTCGAGAGAGAAATTCCCGATATAGACCGTTTCGCCAGCGCCTACGCGGAAGCTTCCCGCATAAGGTTTCCCATCCTTGAGAAGATCATTTTGGCCTGCAACAAAGTAACCTACATTGGAAGCCGATTGCGCTACTTTGATCTTGAAATGGCTCAACGCATATTCACCTGGCGGAACTTGGTAGGCATAGCTTTCAAAAGCTTGCTTGGCAGATAAGCGTCCAGGTGTTGTGACGATAAATTCGGCCGGTTCAGCGTTGCTCCTCTTCAGTGGCATTCGATCGAAGGCGAAGGTGACGAGTTGCGCATTTTCATATTTCGCGCAACCCCATACCCTTCCCCAATTCACATCAAGGAGCACTACACCGTGCGAATTTTTATTCTTGGCGTAAGTATCTGATGCAGCTTCCGGGTTACCAACAACATTGTCTTTTATATCGATTACTGAGCAGGCTGACAGAGCGGTGCAAAGTAGTAATGCTGAAGAACATCGTATAAATCTGAATCGCATCATTACCTCGTTAGAGTGCTAAACAGGAAAAGGGTACAGGTAGGTAAGCTTGTAAAGCTGTATGCGTATTGCATTTTGTCAGTGTAAGGTTTTGCCTTGCGGTTGAACAGCGAGGGGCGGCTTTTTCCCCAAATGACTTTGTTTGTAGTTTGTCTGTATTTCCCCCTACAACCCCCACGGTCTTTCTGCATCGAAAGCTGATGCTTATCAAAGTGTCCCGGTGGGCCGGGCGGCAAGATGGGTGCCCATGAAGCCCGCCATTTCTTTCCCCTGCATTTGCCTGAGCGGCCTTGGCCTGACCGCGGCCTTGCTGCCCCTTGCCGTTAGTGCCACGGAAGTGGCAGTTCCCGCTCCCCGCGCCCAAGAATTGGTGCATATGGTTCGTCAGGATTGCGGTTCCTGCCACGGCCTGACCCTCAAGGGCGGCCTGGGGCCGGCCCTCACTGCCGAGACCTTCCGCCAGCGGCCTGCCGAGAGCATGGTGGCCACCATCCTGCATGGCCGGCCGGGCACGCCCATGCCGCCCTTCAAGGGCATCATCAACGAGGCCGAGGCCCAGTGGATCGTGCAGCAGCTCCAGGTCGGCTTCCCCAACGAATAATTTGAATTCCCCGCGAAAGACCGCCATGACGCCTGCCACGCCTGTCGTTTCCCGCCGCTTTCTTCTGCCTGTTCTCCTGCTCTCCCTCCTGACCGGTTGCGCCAGCGCCCCGGCACCCCGGGGCAGCGGCGACCTGGGGGTGGTGATCGAGCGTTCCATCGGCCAGGTGCAGGTGGTCAATACCACCTCGAAAACGGCCCTGGCCAAGGTGCCCGGGCTGGGTGACCTGTCCCACGCTTCCGTGGTCTTCAGCCGGGACCAGCGCTACGCCTACGTCTTCGGTCGTGACGGCGGTCTGACCAAGGTGGATATCCTCAACGCCTCCATCGCCAAGCGCATCGTCCAGGCCGGCAACGCCATCGGCGGTGCCATTTCCCAGGACGGCAAGCTGGTGGTGGCCCAGAATTACGAGCCGGGCGGCATCAAGGCCTTCGACGCCGAGACCCTGGAACTGGTGGCGGACATTCCGTCCGTGGACATGAACGGGGTGCGCTCCAAGGTGGTGGGCCTGGCCGACCTGTCGGGCAACCGCTTCGCCTTTTCCCTCTTCGAAGCCGGGGAAATCTGGGTGGCCGACCTCTCCAATGTGAAGGCGCCCAAGGTGCAGAAATACTCCGCCGGCAAGCAGCCCTACGACGCCCTGGTGACGCCGGACGGCCGCTACTACATCGCCGGCCTCTTCGGCGAGGACGGCCTGGCCATGCTCGACACCTGGCAGCCGGAGCAGGGCGTGCAGAAGATTCTCGCCGGCTACGGCAAGGGCGAGCAGCCCCTGCCGGTGTACAAGATGCCTCACCTGCGGGGCTGGTCCGTGGCCGGCGGCAAGGCCTACCTGCCCGCCATCGGCCGCCACGAGGTACTGGTGGTGGATACCAAGACCTGGAAGGAGACGGCCCGCATCCCGGTGAAGAGCCAGCCGGTGTTCGTCATGGCCCGGCCCGACGGGCGGGAGATCTGGGTCAATTTCGCCTTCCCCGACAACGGCTGGGTCCAGGTCATCGACACCCTGGAAGGCAAGGTGACCCACACCCTGCAACCGGGCAAGGCCATCCTGCACATGGAATTCGCGCCCCGCGGCGAGGCCGTCTGGCTCTCGGCCCGGGACGATAACAAGGTCACCGTTTTCGACACCCGCACCAAGGCGCCAGTGGCCGAGCTGAAGGCGGAGAGCCCGAGCGGCATCTTCTTCACCAGCCGCGCTGCCCGCACCGGCTTCTGACGCCTCGCCCGTCCATGCCCATGAACGCCGCCCGCTTCCCCCTGCTCAACGACTACCAGCGGGACTTCCCCTTGGTCTCCCGGCCCTTTGCCGCCATCGGTGCGGCCCAAGGGCTGAGCGAGGCGGAGGTGCTGGAGCAATACCGTCACTGGCAGCAGCAGGGCATGGTGAACCGCATCGGTGCCGTCTTCGCCCCGCGCCGGGTCGGCGCCAGCACCCTGGCCGCCCTGCAGGCGCCGCCGGAGCGGCTGGAATGGGTGGCCGGCCGGGTCAGCGCCCATCCCGAGGTTAATCACAACTACGCCCGGGAGCACGCCTACAACCTGTGGTTCGTCGCCACCGCGCCGGACGCCCTGCGTCTGCATGCGGTGCTGGCGGCCATCGAGGCCGAGACCGGCTGCCCCGTCATTTCCCTGCCCCTGGTGGAAGAGTTCCACATCGACCTGGGTTTCGACCTGGCCGGCGGCGGCGCCCGGCGCCAGCCGGTGGCGGCGGTGCCCTCCCTGGAGCAGCCCATCGAACTGACCCGGGAAGAGCAGGGGCTGATGCCGGTGCTGCAGGAGGGCCTGCCCCTGGAGCCCCAGCCTTTCCGCGCCCTGGCCTACCGGGCCGGCCTGGAGGAAGGGCGTCTGCTGGAACTGCTCGGCCAGTGGCTGGAGCGGGGCATCCTCAAGCGCTTCGGCGTGGTGGTGCGGCACCATGAGCTGGGCTACACCGCCAACGCCATGTGCGTCTGGGCCGTGCCGGAAGGGGAGGTGAGTGCCCTGGGCGAGAGCCTCGCCGCCGAGCCCGGCGTCACCCTCTGCTACCGCCGCCGCCCCATGGCGCCCCACTGGCCCTACAACCTGTTCTGCATGATCCACGGCAAGGCCCGGGAGGAAGTGGTGGAACTGCGCCGCGGCCTGGGCGAACGCCTGGGGCTGGACGCCTTCCCCAACGAGCTGCTCTTTTCCACCCGGCGCTACAAGCAGACCGGCGCCCGCTATGCACCCCAGGCACCCCGGGCTGATGCCGATACCCATAGGCAGGCCGCCCATGGCTGATACAGCGGAGAAGACGAAACCCTCCCGCCGCGCCGCCCTGGCGCCGGCCCGGGAGCCGGATGAACTGGATCGGCGCATCATCAACGCCCTCCAGGGCGACTTCCCCCTGAGCCCGGAGCCCTATGCCGAGGCTGCAACCAAGCTGGGCATCAGCGAGGCCGAGCTGCTGGCCCGGCTGCAGTCCCTGCTGGACGACCGCATCCTCACCCGCTTCGGCCCCATGTTCCAGATCGAGCGCCTGGGCGGCGCCTTCTGCCTGGCCGCCATGGCTGTGCCCGACGCCGAATTCGAGCGGGTGGCGGAACAGGTCAATGCCTTGCCCCAGGTGGCCCACAACTACGCCCGGGAGCACGCCTTCAACATGTGGTTCGTGCTGGCGACGGAAACGCCTGAGGGCATCGACGCCGCCGTGCAGGCCATCGAGGCCGCCACCGGCTACCCGGTCTATCCCTTCCCGAAAGAGAAGGAATACTTCGTCGAAATGAAGCTGCAGGCATGAACGCCGCAACCGTCGATCTCAGCATTTCCCAACCCGTCGTGGCGCTTTGGCTCACGCTGCAGGCCCATTCCGCCCGGGCGGCCCGTGCTGTCCGGGGGCAATGCCGGTATGCCGTTCCGTCGGGGACGGGTATGGCGTCTGCAAGCTGTCTGCCAGGAAACCGTTGATGGACGCCACTTTCCCCATGGATGACCTGGATCGCCGCATCGTGCTTGCCACCCAGGCCGGCCTGCCCCTGGTGCCGCGTCCCTACCTGGTCCTGGCGGAGCAGCTGGGCGTGGCCGAAACCGAGATACGGCAGCGACTGGCCCGCCTGCTGGCAGCGGGCGCCATCCGCCGCATCGGCGCCGTGCCCAACCACTACGCCATCGGCTACACCGCCAACGGCATGAGCGTTTGGCAGATCGACCCGGCGGTGATCGACGCCGTCGGCAAGCGGGTCGGCGGGCTGCAATCGGTCACCCACTGCTATCGCCGACCGGACCATCCGCCGGCCTGGCCCTACAACCTCTTCGCCATGGTCCACGGCAAGAGCCGGGCGGAAGTCGAAGCCGAAGTCGGGCGCATCGCCACCCTGATCCAGGCCGAGTTCCCCGGCGCCCTGGGTGCCCGGGACATCCTCTTTTCCACCCGCATCCTGAAAAAAACCGGCTTGCGGTTGGGCGAGTGATTGCCTGGGTCTTGCGGGTGCTGCTTTACGGGGGAGTTTCAGTAGCTGCTGTACCAACGCTCTCGGAAAGAGACAACAGGCGTTGCCTGAGGCGAGGAAGCTACATTTTGGGAATTGGAAATAACGATGGGGACCGAAGTCCCCACCGGCTTTTCTTTGGTAACAAGGCTCAAGCAGCCTCGGCAAAAGCCTTAAGCGGCGATTGCGAAACGCTCATCGTTGGCGTTTGGAGATTTGCTTCATTAACGTCGATCGCCTGACGAGTTGCCTGCGCACCTTTGCCCGCCCTGTCGAAGCCAGTACACCCCCACCTAAGAACTCTCCGAAACTCTTAGGTGGAGGTGGCGGGAATCGAACCCGCGTCCAGAACGCCTCCAGATTGCCGGAATTACAACCATGACCAGCATTATGGGGGCTGCCCCCCGGAACTTCAAGGGGCGGTGGTCTGATATCTGCCGTAATCCTGGCGCGGCGAGGCGACTGGCTTTCAGCGGGCCGGGCCGAGCAGGGGCGATACTTCGTCGGGGTGGTCGATCAGGTGGTCGGCGCCCCAGGTCTCCGGCGGGTGTTCCGTGCCCAGATAGCCCCAGCGGACGCCGATGGTCATCATGGCGCAGGCGTTGCCGGCCTGAATGTCCCGCAGGTCGTCGCCCAGGTAGCAGCAGTCCTGGGTGGGCAGACCCAGCAATTGGGCTGCCAGCAGCAAGGGATCAGGTGCCGGCTTTGGGTTGGGGGTCGAGTCGCCGCAGACAATGCAGGCGCAGCGGTGAGCCAGATCCATCTGTTGCAGCAGCGGATGGGTCAGGCGCTCACTCTTGTTGGTGACCACGCCCCAGGGAATGCGGCGTTGTTCCAGCTGTGCGAGCAGCTCGGCCATGCCCGGGAACAGTGTCGTATGGTGGCAGAGCCGCTCTTCATAGTGCTGGATGAAGCGGCGGTAAAGTTCGGCGTAGCTGTCATCCTGGGGGGTAACGCCCATGCCGACCCGCAGCAGGCCCCTGCCTCCCTGGGAGGTGTGGGGGCGCAGGGTGTCCAGGGGAAGGGGCGGTAGGTTGTAGTCCTGGCGTACCCGGTTGAGCGCGGCTCCCAGGTCGGGAGCCGTGTCCGCCAGGGTGCCGTCCAGGTCGAACAGTACCGCTTCAGGCATTGCGCACGGTGCGCAGCAGGTAGTTCACCGAAGTGTCCTGCCCCAGGCTGTAGCGCTGGGTGAAGGGGTTGTAGGTCATGCCGATGATTTCGGCCACTTCCAGGTCTGCTGCCTTGCAATGACGTGCCAGTTCGGATGGCTTGATGAATTTGGCGTAGTCGTGGGTGCCCTTGGGCAGCATCTGCAGGAGATACTCGGCGCCAATGACAGCGAGCAGGTAGGACTTGGGATTGCGATTGAGGGTGGACAGGAAGACCTGGCCGCCCGGCTTGACCAGCTTGGCGCAGGCCGCCACCGTGCTGGCGGGGTCCGGCACGTGCTCCAGCATTTCCAGGCAGGTGACCATGTCGAAACTGCCCGGCATTTCGGCTGCCAGGGACTCGGCGGAAATGTGACGGTAGTCCACGCTGTGGCCGCTTTCCAGCAGGTGCAGGCGGGCGACGCCGAGGGCCTTTTCCGAAAGGTCGATGCCGGTCACCTGGGCACCCCTTTCGGCCATGCCTTCGCTGAGCAGACCGCCGCCGCACCCCACGTCCAGCACTTTCTTGCCGGCCAGCCCCGCATTGGCGTCGATCCAGTCGAGACGCAGGGGGTTGATGTCGTGGAGCGGCTTGAACTCGCTCTTGGGGTCCCACCAGCGGTGGGCCAGGTCACTGAATTTCTGCAGTTCGTTGGGATCGGCGTTAATCATGGCTGAAATATGGCAAGGGAGAGGCTAGGAAAGAAAAAAGCCCTGCGAATGCAGGGCTTTTTACAGGAACGGCGCAGGATTACTTGGTGCCGATCACTTCGATTTCAACGCGACGGTCAGGCTGCAGGCACTCGATCAGGGCCTTGGTCTTCTTTTCGCTCTTGCCGCACTTGCCGGCGGTCACGGGCTGCTTTTCGCCCTTGCCTTCGGTGTAGACGCGGTTGGCTTCGATGCCCTTGCTCACCAGGTATTCCTTGACGGCGGCAGCGCGACGCTCGGACAGCTTCTGGTTGTAAGCATCCTTGCCGATGCGGTCAGCGTGACCCACGGCGATGATCACTTCCAGGTTGATTTCCTTGGCCTTGGTCACCAGCTCGTCCAGCTTGGACTTGCCTTCGGCGCGCAGCACGGCCTTGTCGAAGTCGAACAGGGCGTCGGCGGACAGGGTGATCTTGGCGCCGACGGGCTTGACGCCACCGGCGTCCTTGGCAGCGGCACCGGCCTTCACCAGATCGCCATCACACTCGGCGATGGCAGCGGCGGGGGTCCAGTAGCCGGTGCGCCAGCAGAGGCCGAAACCGCTGCGGGCAACTTCGTTACGGGTATCGGTCAGGTAGGCACCCTTGTCGGTGGTTTGGGCTTGGGCCATGGTGGCGCCCAGGCTCAGGCCGGCGGCAAGCAGAACCAGCAGGGACTTTTTGGCGAATTTGTTGGTCATCTCTCTTTTACCTCGTGTTCGTGAAAGGCAGCTGAATCAGCAACGGCGCAACCCCTTATTTTTGCGTGGGTTCGGCCCGAGACTAATCTCGGATTTTATTCTGCCATACTTTGGCAAGGCTGATCAAATCATTTTTCCCGATTCCGCACAGGGAGCCGTTCTCCACCCTTAATTGCCCTGCAACCCAGACGTGGGAGACATGCTCCCTCCCGGCCGCATATACGGCGTGGGATGCGGGGTCGTAGCAGGGGGAAAGTTCGGGGGATGAAAGGTCGATGGCGCAGAGGTCGGCAGCTTTGCCAGACTCAATTGTACCTATTTTGTCTTCCATGCCCAGCGCCCGGGCACCGGCAAGGGTGGCAGCCTGCAGGGCTTGGTGGGCGCCCAGGGCCTGTGCGTTGCTGCTGGCGCCCTTGGCCAGCAGGGCGGCCAGGCGCATTTCGGCCAGGAGGTCGAGGCGGTTGTTGCTGGCGGCGCCGTCGGTGCCGATGCCGACATTGACGCCGGCTTGCAGCAGTTCGGCAACAGGGGTGATGCCGCTGGCCAGCTTGAGGTTGGAGGCCGGGCAGTGGGCAACGGAGCAGCCGTGGGTGGCCAGCAGGGCAATTTCTGCCGCTTGCAGGTGGACGGCGTGAACGGCAATCAGGCCGGGGCCCACCAGGCCCAGGCGGCGCAGGCGTTCCAGGGGACGTACGCCGTATTGCTTCAGGCTTTCCTCGATTTCAGTCGTGGTTTCGTGCAGGTGCAGGTGGATCGGAATGTCCAGCTGTTCTGCCAGGGGCAGGATGCGCTCGAAAGTCTGGTCGGAGACCGTATACGGCGCATGGGGGGCCAGGCAGAAGGAGAGGAGGGGTTCGTTGCGCAGGTCGTCCCGGGCGGCCAGGCCTTTTTCCAGGTAGTCCTCGGCGCCGCTGGCGTAGGCGTTGGGAAAGTCCAGCACCACCAGGCCCAGGGCAGCCCGCATCCCCATCTGCTGGGCGGCGGCGGCCGCTTCCCGGGGGAAAAAGTACATGTCGTTGAAACAGGTGATGCCGCCCCGCAGCATTTCGGCTGCCGCCAGCAGAGTGCCGTCGCGGACGAACTCCCGGGAGACGAAACGTCCCTCTGCCGGCCAGATGTGCTCCTGTAGCCAGGTCATCAGGGGCAGGTCGTCGGCCAGGCCGCGCAGCAGGCTCATGGCTGCGTGGGTGTGCAGATTGACCAGGCCGGGAATCAGCAGCTGTTCGCCCAGATGTACCGTCTTGCGCGAAGTGAAGCGTTCCCGGGCCTCCGCCTGGGGCAGCACGGCGACGATGTTGCCTCCGCTGACGGCGACGGCATGGTTTTCCAGGGTGACGCCGAAGGGCCTGACCGGAATGATCCAGCGCGCCTCGATCAGGAGGTCGATGTTGTCGGCGGGAGTGGGGGAGGAGGTCATCGGGTGTGGGGTGGTGAGTGAACAAAAAAAGCCCCGCCGTATGGGGCGGGGCGTCTGTCTGCAACTGCTGTTACTTGGCGCTGCCCTTGACCTCGACCACCACGCGGCGGCTGGGGGCCAGGCAGGCGATCAGCTTCTGCCGGGGCAGGGAGTCATCACATTTGACGCCCTGGGCCGGCTGGGTCTTGCCGGCACCCATGGTGTCCACCGTGTCGGCCGGCACGCCCTTCTTCAGCAGATAGGCCTTAACTGCATCGGCGCGCTTTTCGGACAGCTTCTGGTTGTATGCCTGGGAGCCCAGGCGGTCCGTGTGGCCGGTGATCATGATCATGGAGACGGAAGCGCAGGAGCCCAGCTTGCCCAGCACGTCGCTGTCCAGGCGTTTCTGGGCGGCGCCGGTAAGGGCGGCCTTGTTGAAGGTGAAGAGCTCGTCGCTCTGCAGGGTGACGGTGAAGTCGCACTTCTTGGCGGCTGCGGCGGCGGCCGGTGCGGCGGCGGCGGGGGCTGCCTTGGTCAGGTCTGGATCGCATTCGGCCAGGGCAGCCGCCGGGGTCCAGGCGCTGGTCCGCCAGCACAGGCCGAAGCCGCTCTTGGCCACCACATTGCGGGTGTCGGTGAGATAGGCGGCGGTTGGCGTCTGGGCCAGGGCCGGGGCGGCACAGGCGAAGGCGCCCAGGGCGGCGATGATGGTGGTCAGGTTCTGCTTTTTCAAGATTTGTCCCTCCTCGTGGGTGGTGTCTCAGGTGTGGCCTTAGGGGGCCTTTCTTTGCCTACCATTGCACATACGGCAATGTATGGGCGATTTAACCAAAGATTTTCGGGGGATACAACCGATTCCGGCGGAGCGGGAAGGGATTCCGCCGGGATATCCCCGGCCGTGGGGGAGTTCTGACGGCGGGGAGGTCGGCGTGCTAGAATCTCCCCCTTCATTTCCACCGGAAATCCTCCCAGAGCCGCTCCGGCGGCCGCCCGAGACCTATGGATCAATTCGCCAAAGAAACCCTGCCAATCAGCCTCGAAGAGGAAATGCGCCGTTCCTACCTGGATTACGCCATGAGCGTGATCGTCGGCCGGGCGCTGCCGGATGTGCGGGACGGCCTCAAGCCCGTGCATCGCCGGGTCCTGTTTGCCATGCATGAACTGGGCAACGACTGGAACAAGGCCTACAAGAAGTCCGCCCGTATCGTCGGCGACGTCATTGGTAAGTACCACCCCCACGGCGATACGGCGGTGTACGACACCATCGTGCGCATGGCCCAGGACTTTTCCCTGCGCTACATGCTGGTGGACGGCCAGGGCAACTTCGGTTCGGTGGACGGCGACAACGCTGCTGCCATGCGATACACGGAAGTGCGCATGGCCCGCATCGGGCATCAGCTGCTGGAAGACATCGACAAGGAAACCGTCGACTTCGGCCCCAACTACGACGGCTCCGAGCAGGAGCCCCTGATCCTGCCGGCCCGCATCCCCAACCTGCTGATCAACGGCTCCTCCGGCATCGCCGTGGGTATGGCCACCAACATCCCGCCCCACAACCTGGGCGAGGTGGTGGCCGCCTGTCTGGCCCTGCTGCAGAACCCGAACCTGACCATCGACGAGCTGATCGACATCATTCCGGCCCCCGACTTCCCCACCGCCGGCATCATCTACGGCGTTGCCGGGGTGCGCGAGGGCTACCGTACCGGCCGTGGGCGGGTGGTGATGCGGGCCAAGACCCACGTGGAAGACCTGGACAAGGGCAACCGCCAGGCACTGATCATCGACGAGCTGCCCTACCAGGTTAACAAGCGCACCCTGCTGGAAAAGATCGGCGAGCTGGTCAACGAAAAGCGCATCGAAGGCATCTCCGACCTGCGGGACGAGTCCGACAAGTCCGGCATGCGGGTGGTGATCGAACTGAAGCGGGGCGAGATGCCCGAAGTGGTCCTGAACAACCTGTTCAAGATGACCCAGCTGCAGGACACCTTCGGCATGAACATGGTGGCCCTGGTGGATGGCCAGCCGCGCCTGCTCAACCTGAAGCAGATGCTGGAGTGCTTCCTCGCCCACCGCCGCGAAGTGCTCAACCGACGCACCGTCTTCGAACTGCGCAAGGCCCGGGAAAAGGCCCACACCCAGGAAGGCCTAGCCGTGGCCCTGGACAACGTGGACGAAATCATCGCCCTGATCAAGGCCGCGCCCACTCCGGCCGATGCCCGCCGCGAGCTGATGGCCCGCATGTGGGTTTCCGCCACCGTTACCGAAATGCTGGCCCGGGCCAGCCTGGATGCCACCCGTCCCGAAGGCATTGCGCTCGAGTACGGCCTCTCCGCCCAGGGCTACCGCCTCACCGAAGTCCAGGCCCAGGCCATCCTGGAACTGCGTCTGCAGCGCCTGACCGGCCTGGAACGGGACAAGATCGTCGCCGACTACAAGGAACTGCTGGAAAAGATCGCCGACCTGATGGACATCCTGGCCCGCCCCGAGCGCGTCACCGAGATCATCGGCGAGGAACTGGCCGCCATCCGCGACCAGTTCGGCGACGACCGTCGCTCCGAGATCGTGGCCTACGCCCAGGACCTGGGCATCGAAGACCTGATCACGCCCCAGGACATGGTGGTGACCCTGTCCCACACCGGCTACATCAAGTCCCAGCCCCTGGCCGACTACCGGGCCCAGCGCCGCGGCGGCCGCGGCAAGCAGGCGGCGGCCATGAAGGATGACGACTTCGTCGATCACCTCTTCGTCGCCAACACCCACGACTACATCCTCTGCTTCTCCAACCGGGGCCGCTGCTACTGGCTCAAGGTCTATGAAGTGCCCCAGGGCAGCCGCATCAGCCGGGGCAAGCCCATCATCAACATGTTCCCCATGGAAGAGGGCGAGCAGATCAACGCCATCCTGCCGGTGAAGGAATTCTCCGACGACAAGTACGTCTTCATGTGCACCGTCCAGGGCACCGTGAAGAAGACTTCCCTGGCCAACTTCTCCAATCCCCGCAAGGCCGGCATCATCGCCGTCGATCTGGACGAGGGCGACTACCTGATCGGTGCCGACCTGACTACCGGCCAGAGCGACATCGTGCTGGTCTCCGATGGCGGCAAGGCTGTCTGGTTCGGCGAGGACCAGGTGCGCCCCATGGGCCGCCAGTCCCGCGGCGTGCGCGGCATGATGCTGCAGGAAGGTCAGAGCGTCATTTCCCTGCTGGTGGCCGAAAGCGAAGAGGAAACCGTGCTGGTGGCCACCGAGAACGGCTACGGCAAGCGCACCCGCCTGGGCGACTTCCGTCGTTCCAGCCGCGGCACCCAGGGCGTCATGGCCATTGCCGCCAGCGAGCGTAACGGCAAGATCGTCGCTGCCAAGCTGGTGACCGATGCGGACGAGGTCATGCTCATCACCACCGGCGGCGTGCTGATTCGCACCCGGGTGGCCGAGATCCGCGAACTGGGTCGTGCCACCCAGGGCGTCACCCTGATTTCCCTGGATGCGGGCGAGAAGTTGTCCGGCCTGGAAAAGGTGGCGGAAAGCGAAGGCGATACCGATGCCGAGGCCGGCGACGAACTGGCGGACGGCGAAATGCTTGAAGGCGGCGAGGACAGCGCTGCCAGCGAGGAAGCGTAATGCGTTTGTGGAATTTCAGTGCCGGCCCGGCGGCTTTGCCCGCCGAGGTGCTGGAGCAGGTTCAGGACGAAATGCTGGACTGGCAGGGCGCTGGTTGCGGCGTCATGGAAATGAGCCACCGGGGCAAAGAATTCACGTCCATCGCCCAGCGGGCCGAAGCCGATCTGCGGGAGCTGATGGGCATCCCGGCCAACTACAAGGTGCTGTTCCTGCAGGGCGGCGCCACCCAGCAGTTCGCCCAGGTTCCCCTCAACCTGCTGGCCGGCGTCCAGGACAAGCAGCCGGCCGACTACATCGTTACCGGCTCCTGGTCCAAGAAGGCCTTCAAGGAAACCCAGCGGGTCTGCGGTGAAACCGCCGCCCGCTGCATCGCCAGCACGGAAGACAAGGCTGCCGTGGCCGACGGTTTCACCCGTCTGCCGGCCTCTGCCGAATTGCAGGTCAACGCTGATGCGGCCTACCTGCACCTGTGCACCAACGAAACCATCCACGGCGTCGAGTTGCTGGACGAGGCTGCCTTCCTGGCCGGCGTTCCCACCGGGGTGCCGGTGGTGGCGGACATGTCCTCCCACATCCTCTCCCGGCCCATGGACGTTTCCCGCTACGGCCTCATCTATGCCGGTGCCCAGAAGAACATCGGCCCTTCCGGCCTGACCCTGGTGATCGTGCGCGAGGACCTGCTGGGCAAGGCCCCGGCCAGTCTGCCGACGGTCCTGGACTACGCGGTCATGGCCGAGAACGCCTCCATGCTCAACACCCCGCCCACCTTCGCCATCTACGTGGCCGGGCTGGTGTTCCAGTGGCTGAAGCGCATCGGCGGCATCAACGAGATGGCCCGCATCAACGCCGAGAAAGCCCGCCTGCTTTACGCCGCCATCGACGGCAGCGACGGCTTCTACCGCAATCCGGTGGACCCGGCCTGCCGTTCCCAGATGAACGTGCCCTTCACCCTGCGGGATGCCGCCCTCGATGCGGAGTTCCTTGCAGGCGCCAAGGAAGCTGGCCTGCTGGCCCTGAAGGGGCACAAGTCCGTTGGCGGCATGCGCGCCTCCATCTACAACGCCATGCCGCTGGACGGGGTTCGCGCCCTGGTGGCGTACATGGATGCTTTCGCCAAGTCCCGGGCCTGAACCATGAGCGACCGCCAGAATAGCGACAACGGCAAGGACTCCCTGCTGGCCGAGCTGTCCGTGGTGCGCACGGACATCGACGCCATCGACGCCCAGCTGCTCGACCTGCTCAACCGCCGTGCCCGCTGCGCCCAGCAGGTGGGCGAGATCAAGGCCCGTCACGGCGACGCCGGCTTCATCTACCGCCCGGAGCGGGAGGCCCAGGTGCTGCGCCGCATCCAGGACATGAACCAGGGGCCCCTTTCCAGCGAAAGCGTCACCTGGTTCTTCCGCGAGGTCATGTCGGCCTGCCTGTCCCTGGAGCAGCCCCTCGGCATCGCCTTCCTCGGGCCCCTGGGCACCTTCTCGGAAAGCGCATCCACCAAGCATTTCGGCCATGCCGCCCGGCTCCTGCCCCAGGCCTCCATCGACGACGTTTTCCGCGAAGTGGAAGCCGGCCATGCCAACTACGGCGTGGCGCCGGTGGAAAATTCCACCGAAGGCGCCGTCGGCCGCACCCTGGACCTGCTGCTCGGCACTTCCCTGAAAATCTGCGGCGAGGTGGTGCTGCGTATTCACCAGCACCTGCTGACCAAGGCCCCGTCCCTGGACCGGGTGACCAAGGTTTACTCCCACGCCCAGTCCCTGGCCCAGTGCCATGAGTGGCTGAACCGCCACCTGCCCAACGTGCCCCGCATCTCCGTCGGCAGCAATGCCCAGGCGGCCCAGATGGCGGCCCAGGAAGAGGGCACCGCGGCCATCGCCGGCGAGGCGGCGGCGGATCGCTACGACCTGCCCCGGCTGGCCGAGAGCATCGAGGACGAGCCCAACAACACCACCCGCTTCGTGGTGCTGGGCCGCCACGACGCCGGCCCCTCCACGGCGGGCAAGGACAAGACCTCCCTGATCATGTCCATTCCCAACAATACGGGGGCCCTGCATACCCTGCTGGTGCCCTTCGCCGACGCGGGTGTCTCCCTGACCCGCCTGGAATCCCGGCCGGCGCGCCACACCCTGTGGGAATACGTGTTCTTCGTCGATGTGGACGGCCACCGGGACGAACCCCGGGTCAAGGCGGCCCTGGACGAACTGGCCCGGCGTGCGGCCTACCTGAAGGTGCTCGGGTCCTACCCGGTCGCCGTCTATTGATTCCTTCCTCCCCGGCGTTCCGTGGATTCTTTTGTGCAAGCTCTCTAGGCGCGCGTCATGGCCGAGTTCAACAAGGTAGTCATTTTCGGTGTGGGCCTCATTGGCGGTTCCTTCGCCCTGGGCCTGCGGGCGGCCGGCGCGGTGGAGGAGGTGGTGGGCTTTGGGCGCAGCCCCAAGTCCCTGCAGCAGGCCCTGGACCTGGGCGTGATCGACCGGGCCGGCATCAACCCGGCCCATGAACTGTCCGACGCCGACCTGGTGCTGTTGGCCACGCCGGTGGGCCAGATGCCCGAGATCATGGCCCGCATCGTGCCCTATCTGGGGCCGGAGACGGTGGTCACCGACGGCGGCTCCACCAAGGGCGACGTGGTGGCTGCGGCCCGGGCCGCCTTTGGCGAGCGCATCGGCCAGTTCGTGCCGGCCCATCCCATCGCCGGGGCCGAAAATTCCGGTGCCGCGGCTGCCCGGGCCGATCTTTACCGGGAACGCAAGGTGGTGCTGACGCCCCTGCCGGAGAATTCCGTGCTCAACGTGGCCAAGGTCCGTTCCGCCTGGGAGTGGTGCGGCGCCCAGATCTACGAACTGACGCCGGCCGAGCACGACCGGGTCTTCGCCGCCGTTTCCCATCTGCCCCATCTGCTCTCCTTCGCCCTGGTGCATGATCTGGCGGTACGGGAAAACAAGGAACTGTTCTTCACCTTTGCCGCCAGCGGCTTCCGCGATTTCACCCGCATCGCCGCCAGCCACCCGGAAATGTGGCGGGACATCTGCCTGGCCAACAAGGACGCCCTGCTGCTGGAACTGGACAGCTACCGGGCCCAGCTCGACGAGTTGCACCAAGCCCTGGCTGCCGGCGACGGCCGCCGTCTGGAAGAAATTTTCGATACCGCCCGCACGGCCCGTCGCGACTGGGCCGAAGGCAAGCGCTAACCCCCGGCTGGCGGGCTTCTCCGCCGGCCCCTCAAGGCTGTTGTGACCATGGAATTCCTCGACCTCGCTCCCTTCGTTTCCGCCGGCGGCGCCGTCCGTCTGCCCGGCTCCAAGAGCATTTCCAACCGGGTGCTGCTGCTGGCCGCCCTGGCCGAAGGCGTTACCGAGGTGCGGGACCTGCTCCATTCCGACGATACGGAACGCATGCTGGAGGCGCTGCAGCAGCTGGGTGTGGGCGTGGAGTCCCTGGGCGGCGAGGCCTACCGGATCAGCGGCGTCGGCGGTCCCTTCCCGGCGAAGGAGGCCGAGCTGTTCCTTGGCAATGCGGGCACCGCCTTCCGTCCCCTCACCGCCGCCCTGGCCTTGGCCGGTGGCCACTATGTGCTGAAGGGCGTGGCCCGCATGCATGAGCGGCCCATTGGTGACCTGGTGGACGGTCTGCGCCAGCTGGGGGCCGAGGTGCGTTACCTGGGCAATGACGGCTTCCCGCCCCTGGAAATTTTCCCGGCAAGCATCCGCGCCGGCGGTGTGCTCCAGGTCCGCGGCGACGTATCCAGCCAGTTTTTGACTGCCCTGCTCATGGCGCTGCCCCTGACCGGCGTCGAAACCCGGGTGGAGGTGGTGGGCGAGCTCATTTCCAAGCCCTATATCGAAATCACCCTGGCTACCATGGCCCGCTTCGGTGTGGAGGTCCAACGTGAAGGCTGGCAGGCCTTTGTCGTGCCGGCCGGGGTGAGCTACGTCTCTCCCGGCACGGTCTATGTGGAAGGGGATGCCTCTTCCGCCTCCTATTTCCTGGCAGCCGGCGCCATCGGCGGCGGCCCCCTGCGGGTCGAAGGCGTGGGCAGGGACTCCATCCAGGGCGACGTGCGTTTCGCCGAAGCCCTGGCCCTCATGGGCGCCCGCATCGAGATGGGGCCCAACTGGATCGAAGCCCGGGCTCCTGCCAGCGGCAAGCTCCAGGCCATCGACCTGGACTGCAACCATATTCCCGATGCGGCCATGACCCTGGCCACCGCCGCCCTCTTTGCCGAAGGCACCACCGTGCTGCGCAACATCGCCAGCTGGCGGGTCAAGGAGACCGACCGCATCGCCGCCATGGCCGCCGAACTGCAGAAGCTGGGGGCCATCGTCGAAGAGGGGCCGGACTACCTCAAGGTGACGCCGGTGCCGGCCCTGAAACCGGCTGCCATCGACACCTACGACGACCATCGTATGGCCATGTGCTTCTCCCTGGCCGCCTTTGCCACGCCCCTGCGCATCAACGATCCCAAGTGTGTGGCCAAGACCTTCCCCGATTATTTCGAGCGTCTGGCCACGGTCACCCGCAGCGTGCCGGTGATCGCCATCGACGGTCCCTCCGCCTCCGGCAAGGGTACGGTGGCGGCCCGGGTGGCGGCGGCCCTGGGCTTCGGCTATCTGGATTCGGGCGCCCTCTACCGCCTCACGGCCCTGGCCGCCCAGCGGGCCGGGGTGGACTGGGATGACGAAGCCGGGGTGGCGGCAGTGGCCGCCGGCCTGGAAGTGGTCTTCGGCGAAGGCTCCATTCTTCTCGCCGGTGAAGAGGTGGAAGGAGCCATCCGCACCGAGGAAATTTCCCAGGGTGCCTCCAAAGTGGCCGCCCTGCCTGCGGTGCGGGCCGCCCTGCTGTTCCGCCAGCGGGTCTTCCGCTGCGGTGCCGGCCTGGTGGGGGACGGTCGGGATATCGGTTCCGTGGTCTTCCCCGACTCCCGGCTCAAGGTCTTTCTCACCGCCTCTGCCGAGGTACGGGCGGAAAGGCGTTATAAGCAGTTGATCGGCAAAGGGTTCCCTGCTAACATGCAGGCCATTTTGCTGGATTTGCGTGAGCGCGACCGCCGCGATAGTGAGCGGAGCGTGGCGCCCTTGCAGCAGAATGAGGATGCCGTCCTGCTGGACACCTCGGGGCTTACCATCGACCAGGCGGTCGACCAGGTCCTCGACTGGTACGGTTCGGCATCCTGACTGGTGTCACCGTTCCACGCCTCTGCCTCGTCAGCCTGATCGGAAATTCCTTTCGCGTTCGGACTTCCTGGAAGAAGCGGGAACCTTTTTCCCGCATTTTTTCGCCCGCTGTCGGGCAGGGTGCCGGAAGGAAGGGGGAACGGTGGCGGTGTTCAACCTTTTCCCGCCAGCTTGTACAGGCGGTTAGGGTACCTTTTCCATGACTACTGCTTCCCCCATTTCCCAAGAATCCTTCGCTGCGCTATTCGAAGAGAGCCTGGCCCGCCAGGAGATGCGCTCCGGTGAAGTGATTACCGCCGAAGTCGTTCGCGTCGACCAGAACTTTGTCGTCGTCAACGCCGGCCTGAAGTCCGAATCCTATATCCCGGTCGAAGAATTCCTGAGCGACGCCGGCGAAGTCGAAGCCAAGATCGGCGACTTCGTGCAGGTCGCCATCGAACAGCTGGAAGACGGCTTCGGTGAAACCCGCCTCTCCCGCGACAAGGCCAAGCGCATCGCCGCCTGGAACGATCTGGAAAAGGCCCTGAACGAAGGTACCCTGGTTACCGGCGTCATCACCGGCAAGGTCAAGGGCGGTCTGACCGTCATGACCAACAGCGTCCGCTCCTTCCTGCCCGGCTCCCTGGTCGACATCCGCCCCGTTAAGGACACCACTCCTTACGAAGGCAAGACCATGGAATTCAAGGTCATCAAGCTGGATCGCAAGCGTAACAACGTGGTCGTTTCCCGCCGTGCCGTCCTGGAAGAAACCATGGGCGAAGAGCGCGAGAAGCTGCTGTCCACCCTGCAGGAAGGCGCTACCGTCAAGGGTATCGTCAAGAACATCACCGACTACGGCGCCTTCGTGGACCTGGGCGGCATCGACGGCCTGCTGCACATCACCGACCTGGCCTGGCGCCGTGTGCGTCACCCCAGCGAAGTGCTGGCCGTGGGCGACGAAGTCACCGCCAAGGTGCTGAAGTTCGACACCGAAAAGAACCGCGTGTCCCTGGGCCTGAAGCAGCTGGGCGAAGACCCGTGGGTGGGCATCTCCCGTCGTTACCCCTCCGGTACCCGCCTGTTCGGCAAGGTTACCAACCTGACCGACTACGGCGCCTTCGTTGAAATCGAACAGGGTATCGAAGGTCTGGTTCACGTCTCCGAAATGGACTGGACCAACAAGAACGTGCACCCCACCAAGGTTGTCCAGCTGGGCGACGAAGTGGAAGTCATGATCCTGGAAATCGACGAAGACCGTCGTCGTATCTCCCTGGGCATGAAGCAGTGCCTGGCCAATCCGTGGGAAGAGTTCGCCCAGAACCACAAGAAGGGCGACAAGGTCTCCGGCCAGATCAAGTCCATCACCGACTTCGGCGTGTTCATCGGCCTGCCCGGCAACATCGACGGCCTGGTGCACCTGTCCGACCTGTCTTGGAGCACCACCGGCGAAGAAGCTATCCGCAACTTCAAGAAGGGCGACGAAGTGCAGGCCGTGGTGCTGGCCATCGATACTGACAAGGAGCGCATCTCCCTGGGTATCAAGCAGCTCGAAGGCGACCCCTACACCAACTACATCGCCACCCACGAGAAGAACACCATCGTGCGCGCCGTGGTGAAGAGCGTTGATGCCAAGGGTGCCGTGCTGCAGCTGGAAGGCGACGTTGAAGGCTACCTGCGTGCTTCCGAGTACTCCCGTGACCGCGTGGAAGATCTGTCCCAGCTGGTCAAGGTCGGCGACGAACTCGAAGCCATGATCATCAACGTGGATCGCAAGTCCCGCAACGTGAATCTGTCCATCAAGGCCAAGGATCAGGCCGAGCAACACGAAGCCATGCAGAAGTTCGCTTCCGAAAGCTCCGCCGCTTCCGGCACCACCAACCTGGGTGCGCTGCTGAAGGCCAAGCTGAACGGCTCCAACCAGGGCTAAGAAATCCCCTTCCATGCCCCTCCCGGCTTCCCGGTGCTGCGCCGACAGGATCGGTACCGGGGATGGGTGGGGCTGGAGGGCTTCTTTCCCTCAATGGCTTTTTAAGGCTCAAGCATGACCAAATCCGAGCTGATCGCCCGCCTGGCCATGCGGTTTCCGCAACTGGTGGCGAAAGACGCTGATTTCGCGGTCAAGGAAATTCTCGATGCCATGACCGAGGCTCTGGCCCACGGTGACCGTATCGAGATTCGGGGGTTCGGCAGCTTCGCGCTGAACTACCGGCCGCCGCGAATGGGGCGTAACCCCAAGTCCGGGGATAAAGTCAGCGTTCCGGAAAAATACGTACCCCATTTCAAGGCAGGCAAGGAACTGCGCGAACGGGTGGACCTGGGGCTGCTGGCCTCTCTCTCCGCCTGACGCTGACCTTACCCCCTGTCCTGTGGTAGATTGCGGGCGGCAACCCTAGGGTTGCCGCCTTTTTTATTGCTTGCGGATAAGGCTATGCGCGCCCTGATCTTGATCATCCGGCTCATCATCTTCTTCTTCTTGCTGGGTTTTGCGGCAATGAACAGCGATCCGGTGAGTCTGCGCTTCTTCTTCGATACCCAGTGGCAGGCGCCCCTGGTGATCATCCTGCTCGGTTTCTTCGCCGCCGGGACGGCCCTAGGTGCCCTGTCCCTGCTCGGCACCCTGTTCCAGTTGCGCCGCGAACTATCGCGCACCCGCCGTGAACTGGCGCGGGAGCGGGAGCGCCAGGCCGTGCTCAAGCCGGTCGCCAGCGACGCTGCCGTGCAACCGCCTCCTGCCGGCGAGGCCGTGGCCCAATGATCGAATTCGAGTACTGGCAGTTACTGCTCTTTCCCCTGTTTTTCGTCCTTGGCTGGGCCGCCGCCCGCATCGACATCAAGCATCTGGTGCGGGAATCCCGGGCCCTGCCCCGGTCCTACTTCCAGGGCTTGAATTTCCTGCTCAACGAGCAGCCGGACAAGGCCATCGAAGCCTTCATCGAAGTGGTGAAGGTGGATCCCCAGACGGTGGAACTGCACTTCGCCCTGGGCAACCTGTTCCGCCGTCGCGGCGAGACCGAGCGGGCCATCCGCATGCACCAGAACCTCATCGAGCGGGTGGACCTGTCGCCGGAGCTGAAGCTGCAGGCCCTTTCCGAGCTTGGCCAAGACTTCCTCAAGGCCGGCCTGCTGGACCGGGCCGAAGAGGTGTTTTCCCGTTTGCGCGGCACCTCCCGGGACGAGGAGGCCAAGCGCAACCTGCTGGAAATCTACCAGCAGGAGAAGGACTGGCAGAAGGCCATCGCCATCGCCAAGGAAATGCCTGACTACGCCACCCAGAAGGAAATCGCCAACTATTACTGCGAGCTGGCGGCCGGGGAGATGATCAATTCCCGGCCCGATTCCGCCCGCCAGTACCTGGACTCGGCCCTTTCCCTGCACCGCAACTGCGTGCGCGCCAGCGTCCTGCAGGGCGACCTGTTGCAGCAGGGGGGCGATCTGGCGGCGGCCATCGAGGCCTGGAAGCGCATCGAGAGCCAGAATCCGGCCTATCTGGCCATCGTCGCCCGCAAGCTGCAGGATGCCTACCTGGCCCAGGGGCAGCGCGAAGAGGGGCTGCAGCTGCTGCGCGGCTATCTGGCCAGCTATCCCTCCCTCGATCTGCTGGAAACCGTATTCCAGCTGGTGATGGATGCGGAGGGGCCGGAGGCAGCCTATCGCCTGGTGCGGGACGAACTGCGGCGCAATCCGACCCTGCTGGGCCTGGATCGCCTGCTGGAAGCCCAGTTGCTTGGCGTGCCGCCGGAGAAGCGGGCGGACCTGGAGCTGGTGCGTAATCTGGTACACAACCACACCCGCCGGCTGGCCCGCTATCGGTGCGATAATTGTGGCTTCAAGGCGCGCCACTTCTACTGGCGCTGTCCTGCCTGCGGCGGCTGGGAAACCTATCCGCCCCGGCGCACGGAAGAATTCGATCTGATCCCCTGAGCCCATGAATGCGTCGGTTTGGGCGGATCAATGACCCTTCAGGGAGAATAATTTGAAAGTTACGGTTGTCGGTACGGGCTATGTGGGCCTGGTGAGCGGTACCTGCCTGGCCGAGGTGGGCAACGATGTGCTGTGCCTGGATGTGGATCCGGAAAAGATCCGGATTCTCAACGAAGGCGGCATTCCCATTTTCGAACCGGGCCTGCTGGACATGGTGAAGCGCAACGTGGCCGCCGGCCGCCTGCGTTTCACCACCGATGTGGAACAGGCCGTGGCCCACGGCACCATCCAGTTCATTGCCGTCGGCACGCCGCCGGACGAGGATGGCTCCGCCGATCTGCAGTACGTGCTCGCCGCCGCCCGCAACATCGGCCGCCACATGGGCGACTACAAGGTGGTGGTGGACAAGTCCACCGTGCCCGTGGGCACCGGCGACAAGGTGCGCGCCGCCATCGCCGACGAACTCAAGGCCCGGGGAGCGGATATCGCCTACAGCGTCGTCTCCAATCCGGAATTCCTCAAGGAAGGCGCCGCCGTGGAGGATTTCATGCGGCCGGACCGCATCGTCGTCGGCGCCGAGGACGAGCGCGCCATCGAGTTGATGCGCGCCCTCTATGCGCCCTTCCAGCGCAACCATGAACGCCTCATCGTCATGGATGTGCGTTCCGCCGAACTGACCAAGTACGCCGCCAACGCCATGCTGGCCACCCGCATCAGCTTCATGAACGAACTGGCCAATCTGGCCGAGAAGCTGGGTGCCGACATCGAGCAGGTGCGCCAGGGCATCGGTTCCGACCCGCGCATCGGCTACCACTTCCTCTATCCGGGCTGCGGCTACGGCGGTTCCTGCTTCCCCAAGGATGTGCAGGCCCTGCAGCGTACCGCCCGCCTCGACGCCGGCATGGAGATGAAGGTCCTCAATGCGGTGGAAGACGCCAACGATGCCCAGAAGCACGTGCTCACCGCCAAGACCGTGAAGCGTTTCGGCAACGACCTCAGCGGCCGCAAGTTCGCCGTCTGGGGCCTGGCATTCAAGCCCAATACGGACGACATGCGTGAGGCCCCCAGCCGTTACCTGCTGGCCGATCTCTTCGCCGCCGGCGCCACCGTGGTGGCCTACGATCCGGTGGCCATGCATGAAGCCCGGCGCATTTTCGGCGACGAGCCGCGCCTGAGCTATGCGGAGAGCCCCATGGCCGCCCTGGAAGGGGCGGATGCCCTGCTCATCGTCACCGAGTGGAAGGAATTCCGCAGTCCCGATTTCGAGGCCATCAAGGCCAAGCTGAAGCAGCCGGTGATCTTCGACGGCCGCAACCTGTACGAACCCAAGCAGGTGCGCCAGTTCGGCATCGACTACCAGGCCATCGGCCGTCAATAAGGAGTCCGCCATGATCCTGGTGACCGGCGGTGCAGGCTTCATCGGCAGCAATTTCGTCATCGACTGGCTGGCGGCGGGGGACGAACCCGTCATCAACCTGGACAAGCTGACCTACGCCGGCAATCTGGAGAACCTCCAGGGACTGGCCGGCGACCCGCGGCACCGTTTCGTGCGCGGCGACATCGCCGACTACGACCTGATTCTGGAACTGCTGCAGCAGAACCGGGTGCGGGCGGTGGTGAACTTCGCCGCCGAGAGCCATGTGGACCGTTCCATCCACGGGCCGGAGGACTTCATCCAGACCAACATCGTCGGCACCTTCCGCCTGCTGGAGGCCGTGCGGGCCTACTGGAACGGCCTGCCTGCCGACGACAAGGCGGCCTTCCGCTTTCTCCACGTGTCCACGGACGAAGTGTACGGTTCCCTGGAAAAGGAGGCCCCGGCCTTCACCGAGCAGCACCGCTACGAGCCCAACAGTCCCTATTCGGCCAGCAAGGCGGCCTCCGACCATCTGGTGCGGGCCTATCACCACACCTACGGCCTGCCGGTGCTGACCACCAACTGCTCCAACAATTACGGGCCCTACCATTTCCCGGAAAAGCTCATTCCCCTCATCATCCACAACGCCCTGGCCGGCAAGCCCCTGCCCATCTACGGCGACGGCCAGCAGATCCGCGACTGGCTCTATGTGAAGGACCATTGCAGCGCCATCCGCCGCGTCCTGGAAGCCGGCCGCCTGGGTGAGACCTACAACGTGGGCGGCTGGAACGAAAAGCCCAACCTGGAGGTGGTGCATACCCTGTGCGCCATGCTCGACGAACTGTCGCCCCGGGCCGACGGCGCCTCCTACGCCAGCCAGATCACTTTCGTTGCCGACCGGCCCGGCCACGACCGGCGCTATGCCATCGACGCCAGCAAGCTGGAACGGGAGCTGGGCTGGAAGCCGGCGGAGACCTTCGAAACCGGCATCCGCAAGACCGTACGCTGGTACCTGGACAATCCCCTGTGGGTGCACAACGTCACCTCCGGCGCCTACCGGGAGTGGGTGGGCCGCCAGTATGGGGAAGCCTGAGGTGTCGGCTCCCATCCTGCTCCTGGGCAGCCAGGGCCAGCTGGGCTGGCAACTGCAGCGGGACCTGGCGCCCCTGGGGCCGGTGCTGGCCCTGGACCGGCGTACTTGCGACCTGGCCGACCTGGACCGGCTGCGGGCCGTGGTGCGGGAACAGCGCCCCCGCCTGATCGTCAATGCCGCCGCCTATACGGCGGTGGATCAGGCGGAAAAGGAGCCTGAACTGGCCCGGCGCATCAATGCCGAGGCCGTGGGCCTGCTGGCCGAGGAGGCCAAGGCCCTGGATGCCCTGCTGGTGCATTACTCCACCGACTACGTCTTCGACGGCAGCAAGGCGGCACCCTATGTGGAGTCCGATGCCACGGCGCCCCTCGGCATCTATGGCCGGACCAAGCGGGAAGGGGAGGAAGCCATGCTGGCCGTGGGTGGCCGCGGCCTCATCTTCCGCACCAGCTGGGTCTTCGGCGCCCGGGGCAAGAATTTCGTCAAGACCATCCTGCGCCTGGCGAGCGAGCGGGACAGCCTCAAGGTGGTGGCCGACCAGGTCGGCAGCCCGACGCCGGCAGCCATGATCGCCACCGTCACCGGCATGGTCCTGGCCCAGCTCGACGGCGGGCGCGCCCAGCAGGGCTGCGAGCTGTACCACCTGGCGGCGGCCAATCCGGTGAGCTGGAACGGTTTTGCCCGGGCCATCGTCGCCACCGCCGAACAGACGCCCGGCTTCGCCCTCAAGCTGGGGGCCGAGGCCATCGCACCCATTCCCAGCAGCGAATATCCGCTGCCGGCGCCGCGCCCCCTCAATTCCCGTCTCGACTGCCGCAAGCTGGAGGACCGTTTCGGTCTGACCATGCCCGACTGGCAGCCCTATCTTTCCCGCATGATGCAGCTTCTCGCCCTGAAGGCCCAGAATGGCTACTAAACCCCGTAAAGGCATCATTCTCGCCGGCGGTTCCGGCACCCGGCTCTATCCGGCCACCCTGGCGGTGTCCAAGCAGCTGCTGCCGATCTACGACAAGCCGATGATCTACTACCCCCTGACCACCCTGATGCTGGCCGGTCTGCGGGACATCCTCATCATCTCCACGCCCCAGGACACGCCCCGCTTCGAGCAGTTGCTGGGAGACGGCTCCCAGTGGGGCATCAACCTGCAATACGCGGTGCAGCCCTCGCCGGACGGCCTGGCCCAGGCCTTTCTCATCGGCGAGGACTTCCTCGACGGCGCCCCGGCGGCCCTGGTGCTGGGGGACAACATCTTTCACGGCCACGACCTGGCCACCCTGGTGCAGCGGGCCAACGGCCGGGACAGCGGCGCCTCGGTCTTCGCCTACCGGGTGAACGATCCGGAGCGCTATGGCGTGGTCGAGTTCGACGCCCAGCAGCGGGCCCTCTCCATCGAGGAAAAGCCGCTGCAGCCCAAGTCCCACTACGCCGTCACCGGCCTCTACTTCTACGACACCGATATCGTCGCCGTGGCCAAGGGCATCAAGCCGTCGCCCCGGGGGGAACTGGAAATCACCGACGTGAACCGTCATTACCTGGAAGCGGGCAAGCTCAACGTGGAAATCATGGGCCGGGGCTATGCCTGGCTCGATACCGGCACCCACGAATCCCTGCTGGAGGCGGGCCAGTTCATCGAGACCATCGAGAAGCGCCAGGGCCTCAAGGTGGCCTGCCCCGAAGAGGTGGCCTGGCGCCAGCGCTGGATCGACGACGCCACCCTGGATGCCCAGGCCCGGGTCCTGGCCAAGAACGGCTACGGCCAATACCTGCTGGCCCTGCTCAAGGAGCAGGGGCTGTGAAGGCAATCAGGACGGCCATTCCCGAGGTGATAGTCCTGGAACCCAGGATTTTCGGCGATGCCCGGGGCTTCTTCATGGAAAGCTATAACCGGCGCACCTTCGCCGAGCTAACCGGTTGTGATCCGGATTTCGTTCAGGACAACCATTCCCGCTCCGCCCGGGGCGTGCTGCGCGGCCTGCATTACCAGATCCGCCAGCCCCAGGGAAAACTGGTGCGGGTGGTGAGCGGTGCCGTGTTCGACGTGGCGGTGGACATCCGCCGCAGTTCCCCCACCTGCGGCCAGTGGGTGGGCGAAGTGCTGTCGGCGGAAAACCAGCGCCAGATGTGGGTGCCGGCCGGCTTTGCCCATGGTTTCCTGGTGCTCAGCGAGACCGCCGAATTCCTCTACAAGACCACCGACTACTACGCGCCCGAATTCGAGCGCTGCATTGCCTGGAACGACCCCGGGCTGGCCGTGGACTGGCCCCTGGACGGGCTGGAGCCCCGCCTGTCGGCCAAGGATGCCCAGGGCGCCAGCATGGCGGATGCCGAACTTTTTGATTGATATGCCAAGCGACATGCACCAACTTCCCGATTTTTCCGCCGCCCGCATTCTCGTGGTCGGCGATGTCATGCTGGACCGCTACTGGTTCGGCGATGTCTCCCGCATTTCCCCCGAAGCACCGGTGCCGGTGGTCAAGGTGGAGCGCTCCGAAGAGCGTCCCGGCGGCGCCGCCAACGTGGCCCGCAACTGCGCTTCCCTGGGGGCGCGGGTCGGCCTGCTGTCCGTGGTCGGCAACGACGAGGCCGGCCGCATCCTGCAGCGGCAGATGGAAGAGGGCGGCATTGCCGCCTCCCTGCTGCCCGACGGAGCCATCGACACCACGGTCAAGCTGCGGGTCATCGGCCGCCAGCAGCAGCTGCTGCGCATCGATTTCGAGACCACCCCGTCCCACGAGGTGCTGCAGGCCAAGCTGGCCGAGTTCGAGCAGCGCCTGGCCGGGGTGGATGTGGTGATCCTTTCCGACTACGGCAAGGGCGGCCTGGCCCATATCGGCGACATGATCCGCCTGGCCCGGGCGGCCGGGAAAAAGGTGCTGGTGGATCCCAAGGGCGAGGATTATTCCAAGTACCGCGGCGCCACCGTCATCACCCCCAACCGCTCCGAGCTGCGCCAGGTGGTGGGGCGCTGGAGCGACGAGGCCCAGCTGGCGGCCAAGGCGCAGCAATTGCGCAGCGAACTGGAACTGGAAGCCCTGCTGGTGACTCGTAGTGAAGAGGGCATGAGCCTCTATCGCGACGGCGAGGCGCTGCATCAGCCGGCCCGGGCCCAGGAAGTGTTCGACGTCTCCGGTGCCGGCGACACGGTCATTGCCACCCTGGCCGCCATGATGGCCCTGGGCGCCCCCTGGGGCGACGCCATCCACCTGGCCAACCTGGCCGGCGGCGTGGTGGTGGGCAAGCTCGGTACCGCTACCGTCAGTCGCGAGGAACTGTCGGCCGCCCTGGCGGCCGACGCCAATTAAGGAATTCACATGTACTACATCGTCACCGGCGCCGCCGGCTTCGTCGGCGCCAACCTGGTCAAGGCCCTCAATGAGCGGGGCATCACCCGCATCATCGCCGTGGACAACCTGACCAAGGCGGACAAGTTCAAGAATCTGGTGGACTGCGAAATCGCCGATTACCTGGACAAGGGCGAGTTCCTCGAGCGCCTGCTCTGCGGCCACTTCGACGGCGACGTGGAGGCCATCTTCCACGAAGGCGCCTGCTCCGACACCATGGAGACCGACGGCCGCTACATGATGGAGAACAACTACCGCTACTCCCTGTCCCTGCTGGACTGGTGCCTGGAGCAGGAAGTGCAGCTGCTCTACGCCTCCTCCGCCGCCACCTATGGCGGCAGCAGCGTCTTCAAGGAAGAGCGGCAGTACGAGGCACCCCTCAACGTGTACGGCTACTCCAAGTTCCTGTTCGACCAGATCGTGCGCCAGCGTCTGCCCGAAGCCGGTTCCCAGGTGGTGGGCTTCCGTTACTTCAATGTCTACGGCCCCCGGGAGAGCCACAAGGGGCGCATGGCCTCCGTCGCCTTCCACCATTTCAACCAGTACCGGGCCGAAGGCAAGGTCAAGCTGTTCGAGGGCTGCGACGGTTATGCCAACGGCGAGCAGCAGCGCGACTTCGTTTATGTGAAGGACGTGGCCAAGGTCAATCTGTACTTCCTCGACCATCCGGAAAAGTCGGGCATCTTCAACCTGGGCACCGGCCGGGCCCAGAGCTTCAACGACGTGGCCGTGGCCACGGTGAACAGCTGCCGGGCCGCCGAGGGCAAGCCGGCCCTGTCCCTGGAGGCGATGGTGCAGCAGGGGCTGGTGGAGTACGTGGCCTTCCCCGAAGCCCTCAAAGGCAAGTACCAGAGCTTCACCCAGGCCGACCTCAGCAAGCTGCGCAGCGCCGGCTATGGTGACGAGTTCGCCACCGTCGCTGAAGGCGTCGCCGACTACGTGCAATTCCTCAACGGACGCTGAGCCATGTACAAGACCCTGGAAGATTTCGTCGGCAACACGCCCCTGGTGCAGCTGAAGCGCCTGCCCGGCGAGGCCATTGCCCAGCGCGGCAACGTCATCCTGGCCAAGCTGGAAGGCAACAATCCGGCCGGCTCGGTGAAGGATCGCCCGGCCCTCTCCATGATTTCCCACGCCGAGCAGCGGGGCGAGATCCGGCCCGGCGACACCCTGATCGAAGCCACCTCCGGCAACACCGGCATCGCCCTGGCCATGGCCGCCGCCATGCGCGGCTACCGTATGATCCTGGTGATGCCGGAAAACCAGAGCCTGGAGCGGCGCCAGACCATGCGTGCCTACGGCGCCGAACTGATCCTGACGCCCCGGGACGGCGGCATGGAACTGGCCCGGGACGTGGCCGAGAAAATGCGCGACGAAGGCAAGGGCATCATCCTCGACCAGTTCGCCAATCCGGATAATCCCCTGGCCCACTTTGAAGGCACCGGGCCGGAAATCTGGCGCGACACCAAGGGTCAGGTGACCCATTTCGTTTCCAGCATGGGCACTACCGGCACCATCATCGGTACTTCCCAGTTTCTCAAGAAAAAGAATCCGCGCATCCAGATCGTCGGCTGCCAGCCGGAAGAGGGCAGCCAGATTCCCGGCATCCGCAAATGGCCCGAAGCCTATCTGCCGAAAATCTACGAACGTAGCCGGGTGGACCGCCTTGAATACGTGTCCCAGGCCGAGGCCGAGGACATGACCCGGCGCCTGGCCCGGGAAGAGGGGCTGTTCGCCGGCATCTCCTCCGGCGGCGCCCTGGCCGTGGCCCTGCGCCTGGCCCGGGAGCTGGAGAACGCCACCATCGTCACCATCGTTTGCGACCGGGGCGACCGTTACCTGTCCACCGGCGTTTTCCCCGCCTGAGTCCCATGGTTCCCGTCCTCGTCTTCGATATTGAAACCATCCCGGATGTGCCCGGGCTGCGCCGCCTGCACGATCTTCCCGCCGACCTCTCCGACGACGAGGTGGCCGAACTGGCCTTCCAGCAGCGCCGGGCCCAGAACGGCAGCGACTTCCTGCCCCTGCACCTGCAGCGGGTGGTGACCATCTCCTGCGCCCTGCGGGCCCGGGATGCCTTCAAGGTGTGGTCCCTGGCGGCGCCCGAGATTGGCGAAGGGGAGATCATCCAGCGCTTCTTCGACGGCATCGAGAAATTCACGCCCCAGATCGTTTCCTGGAACGGCGGCGGCTTCGACCTGCCGGTGCTGCACTACCGGGGCCTGATCCACGGCGTCGTGGCTCCCCGCTACTGGGACCTGGGCGACGGCGACTATGCCGATTCCCGGGACTTCAAGTGGAACAACTACATCAGCCGTTACCACACCCGCCACCTGGACCTGATGGACCTGCTGGCCATGTACCAGCCCCGGGCCAGCGCTCCCCTGGACGACCTGGCCAAGCTCATGGGCTTCCCCGGCAAGCTGGGCATGGACGGCGGCAAGGTGTGGCAGGCCTGGCAGGAGGGCAAGGCCGACGAGATCCGCGATTACTGCGAGACCGATGTGGTCAATACCTACCTGGTGTCCACCCGCTTCCGCCTGATGCGGGGCGAGGTCAGCCGGGAGGAGCATCTGGCCGAACTGGCCTTCATCAAGGCCGAACTGGCCAAGCTGGACAAGCCCCACTGGCAGGAATTCCTGGCCGCCTGGCCGGAGGTAGCGGCGTGAAGCACGCCTTCCTCTTCCTCCTGGCTCTGCTGGCGGCGTTCGCGGCCAGGGCCGAGGTGGTGAATGTGGACAGCGCCGAAGTGGCCCGGCTGGTGGCCAGTGGCGTGGTCCTGGTGGATATCCGTACCGAGCCCGAATGGCGGGAAACCGGCGTCATTCCCGGCAGCCGCCTGCTCACCTTCTTCGATGCCAACGGCCGCGCCAATCCGGCGGCCTGGCTGGAGCAGCTGAAGACGGTGGCAGGTCCGGAGCAGCCGGTGATCCTCATCTGCCGCAGCGGCAACCGCACCCGGGCCGTCAGCGACTTCCTCGAACAGCAGGCCGGCTACAGCAAGATCTACAACGTGCGCCAGGGCATCCGCGCCTGGATCCAGGAGTCGCGCCCCGTCACCGCAGTGGCGCCGGCCCTGGCCAAATGTTCGCCCGGACGGTTGTGCTGATTTTTTTTGTGGGGCGAAGCGAAAAAAGTCTCCTCAGCCCCTTGCGCGATTCTCTGGGATCGTTATAATTCGGCCTTCTTTGCAGGCGCGTAGCTCAGTTGGTTAGAGCACCACCTTGACATGGTGGGGGTCGTTGGTTCGAATCCAATCGCGCCTACCAACACCTTGAACGGAGCTGTACCGTGAATTTCCGAACTTGCACTATCCTGGTTCAGAAAGCCTAAGCGGTTCGCCTTCGTTCCTATGTCGAAAAAAAGTGCGGATCCGTCCGCACTTTTTTTTTGTCCAGAATTTAATGTGGCTGGAGAAATCATGCCCAATATCACGCTGCCCGACGGTTCCATCCGCTCCTTCGATGCTCCGGTGACCGTTGCCGAGGTTGCCGCCTCTATCGGTGCCGGCCTCGCCCGCGCCGCCCTGGCCGGCAAGGTGGACGGCAAGCTGGTGGATACTTCCCACCTGATGGAGCGTGATACCCAGCTGGCCATCGTTACCGACAAGGATGCGGACGGTCTGGAGATCATCCGCCACTCCACGGCTCACCTGCTGGCCTATGCGGTGAAGGAGCTGTTTCCCGAAGCCCAGGTGACCATTGGTCCGGTTATCGACAACGGCTTCTACTACGACTTCGCCTACAAGCGCCCCTTTACCCCTGAAGACCTGCTGGCCATCGAGAAGAAAATGGCCGAGCTGGCTAAGCGCGACATTCCGGTGAGCCGCGAAGTCTGGGCCCGGGACGATGCGGTCAAGTTCTTCCTGGAGCAGGGCGAGAAGTACAAGGCCGAGCTGATTGCCGCCATCCCGGCCGACCAGGATGTTTCCCTGTACCGGGAAGGCGAATTTGTGGACCTCTGTCGCGGCCCCCACGTCCCCTCCACCGGCAAGCTCAAGGTTTTCAAGCTGATGAAGGTGGCCGGTGCCTACTGGCGCGGCGATTCCAAGAACGAGATGCTGCAGCGCATCTACGGCACCGCCTGGGCCAAGAAGGAAGACCAGGAAGCCTACCTGCACATGCTGGAAGAGGCCGAGAAGCGGGATCACCGCCGCATCGGCAAGCATCTGGATCTGTTCCACATGCAGGACGAGGCGCCGGGCATGGTTTTCTGGCACCCCAAGGGCTGGGCCATCTGGCAGGAAATCGAGCAGTACATGCGCCAGGTCTATCGCGACAACGGCTACCAGGAAATCCGCTGCCCCCAGATTCTCGACCGCAGCATGTGGGAGAAGTCCGGCCACTGGGAGCACTACAAGAACAACATGTTCACCACGGAGTCGGAGAAGCGGGATTACGCCATCAAGCCGATGAATTGCCCGGGGCACGTGCAGGTGTTCAATTCCGATCTGCGTTCCTACCGCGATCTGCCCCTGCGCTATGGCGAGTTCGGCTCCTGTCACCGCAACGAGGCCTCCGGCGCCCTGCACGGCCTGATGCGCGTGCGCGGCTTCGTCCAGGACGACGGTCACATCTTCTGTACCGAAGACCAGATCGAAGCGGAAGTGAGGGCTTTCAACGCCTTGGTGAAGAAGGTCTATGCCGACTTCGGTTTCGATCAGGTGGCGGTGAAGCTGGCCCTGCGCCCCGAAAGCCGTGTCGGTTCCGACGACATCTGGGACAAGGCGGAGAATGCCCTGCGGGCCGGCCTCAAGGCTTCCGGCCTGGAATGGGATGAGTTGCCCGGCGAGGGTGCCTTCTATGGCCCCAAGATCGAGTTCCACATCAAGGATGCCATCGGGCGCTCCTGGCAGTGCGGCACCATGCAGGTGGATTTCTCCATGCCGGGTCGCCTGGGTGCCGAGTATGTGGGCGAGGACAATGCCCGCCATGTACCGGTGATGCTGCATCGGGCCATCCTCGGTTCCCTGGAGCGTTTCATCGGCATCCTGGTGGAAAACTATGCGGGTGCCTTGCCCCTGTGGCTGGCGCCGGTGCAGGCCGTGGTGCTGAATATTTCGGAAAAACAGGCCGATTTTTCCGCCGAAGTGGTGAAAACCCTGCGTCAGGCAGGTTTGCGTGCCGAAGCGGATTTGCGCAATGAAAAAATTACCTATAAAATACGCGAACATAGCTTGAACCGGTTGCCTTATCAGCTCGTCATCGGCGACAAGGAAAAGGAAGCCGGCTTGGTGGCCGTGCGTACCCGCGGTGGTCAGGACCTGGGGCAAATGCCCATGGCAAGCCTGATCGAGCGGCTTCTGGAAGAAGTCGCCGCGCGTAAGAGCACGGCTTAGTTTTTGTCCGTCCCCGAATGGGGCGGCCTGTTTTCGTGGAGATTGAACCATCGCCGCACTGCAAAAGGCGCATCGCGTCAACGAAGAAATCACGGTGCCGGAAGTCCGGCTTATCGGGGAAGAAGGCGAGCAGATTGGTGTCGTAACCATCCGTGCGGCGCTGCAAATGGCCGAAGAGGCCGGTGTGGATCTGGTGGAGATCGCTCCCCTGGCCAAGCCGCCGGTATGCCGGGTGATGGATTACGGCAAGTTCAAGTACCACGAGGCCAAGAAGCAGCACGAGGCCAAGCTGAAACAGAAGCAGGTACAGGTGAAGGAGATCAAGCTCCGTCCCGGTACCGACGAAAACGACTACCAGATCAAGCTGCGGAACATGACCCGCTTCTTGGAAGACGAAGACAAGGTCAAGGTGACCCTGCGCTTCCGTGGCCGTGAAATGGCCCACCAGGAAATCGGTATGCGTCAGCTGGAACGCATCAAGGCCGATTTGCTCGAGCTGGCACAGGTCGAGCAGATGCCGAAGATGGAAGGCCGCCAGATGGTGATGATGCTGGCGCCGAAGAAGAAGGTGTAATTGCAGTACCCGCCTCCGGACTCGTTCGGGGGCGATATAAGTGGTGCCGGGTAGTCAAGCGTTTCCGTCGGAAGCCACCTGGGATCATGTTAAAACCAAGGAGCATTCAATGCCCAAGATGAAGAGCAAGAGCGGTGCCGCCAAGCGGTTCAAAATCCGCGCTGGCGGCAGTATCAAGCGCGGTCAGGCGTTCAAGCGTCACATCCTGACCTCCAAGACCACCAAGAACAAGCGCCAACTGCGCGGTACCGAAGCCATTCACGACAGTGACAAGGCCTCCATCCGTGCCATGTTGCCCTACGCCTAATCAAGGAGATTAAAGATGCCCCGAGTTAAGCGTGGTGTAACGGCTCGCGCCCGTCACAAGAAGATTCTGGTTCAGGCCAAGGGTTACCGCGGCCGTCGCAAGAACGTATATCGCATCGCCAAGCAGGCGGTGATGAAGGCTGGTCAGTACGCCTACCGCGACCGTCGTCAGCGCAAGCGTCAGTTCCGTGCCCTGTGGATTGCCCGTATCAACGCGGCAGCCCGTGAAGTCGGCCTGAAGTACAGCACCTTCATGAATGGCCTGAAGAAGGCCCAGATCGAAGTGGACCGCAAGGTTCTCGCCGACCTGGCCGTGTTCGACAAGGCTGCGTTTGCCGCTCTGGCAAACCAGGCCAAGGCGAGCCTCGGCGCCTAAGCGTTAAGCAAGCGGAAAAAAGGAGGCTTCTGCCTCCTTTTTTTCTTGGTGCCGGCAGTATCGGCATCTCTGGTGTCTTTTTCGCCCGGGCACCCTAAATCCGGGGCGATAACAGAATTCGAACGACGCGAGCCCATGCAGAATCTCGAACAGATCGTCAGCGAAGCCCTTGCGGCTTTTGCTGCCACCCAGGACCCGGATGCCCTGGAACAGATCAAGGCCCGTTATCTGGGCAAGAGTGGTCAGATCACCGAATTGCTGAAGGGGCTGGGCAAACTGGCTCCGGAAGAGCGCAAGGCGGCCGGTGCCACCATCAACCAGGCCAAGGAACAGGTTGAGGGTGCCCTCAACGCCCGCCGCGAAGCCATCCGCCGCGCGGCCCTGGAGGCCCGTCTGGCCGAGGAATCCCTGGATGTGACCCTGCCCGGCCGGGGTGAAACCCGGGGTGGCCTGCATCCCGTCACCCGTACCCTGGAGCGCATCGAGGCCCTGTTCCGCTCCATCGGCTTTGAAGTGGCCGACGGTCCCGAGATCGAAACCGACTTCCACAACTTCACCGCCCTCAACACGCCGGAAAACCATCCGGCCCGCTCCATGCACGATACGTTCTATCTGCAGGACGAGCAGGGCGGCGTTGCCGAGGGGGTGCTGCTGCGCACCCACACCAGTCCCATCCAGGCCCGCTACATGCAGGCCCACGTGGCCAAGTACGGTCACCTCGAGACCATGCCCGAGATTCGCATCATTGCGCCGGGTCGGGTCTATCGCGTCGACTCCGATGCTACCCACTCCCCCATGTTCCACCAGGTCGAAGGCCTGTGGATCGGCGAGAATGTTTCCTTCGCCGACCTCAAGGGCGTGGTCGCCGATTTTCTGCGCCGCTTCTTCGAGAGCGACGACCTGAAGGTGCGCTTCCGTCCTTCCTTTTTCCCCTTTACCGAGCCTTCTGCCGAGATCGACGTGGCCTTCATGAGCGGCGCCCTGGAAGGGCGCTGGCTGGAGATCGCCGGCTGCGGCATGGTGCACCCCAATGTGCTGCGCCATGCCGGCATCGATCCGGAAAAGTACACCGGCTTTGCCTTCGGCTTCGGTCCGGACCGTCTTACCATGCTGCGCTACGGGGTCAATGACCTGCGCCTGTTCTTCGACGGCGACCTGCGCTTCCTGAAGCAATTTGTCTAAGGATTGATCGTGAAATTCTCCGAATCCTGGCTCCGTACCTTCGTCAATCCTGATCTGTCCACCGACGCTCTGGCCCATCTGCTGACCATGGCGGGCCTGGAAGTGGAAGAGCAGGACCCCGTTGCGCCCGCCTTCACCCAGGTGGTGGTGGCCCATGTCCTGGAAGTGGTGAAGCACCCGGATGCCGACCGCCTCAACGTCTGCCAGGTGGATGCCGGTAACGGTCCGGTGCAGATCGTCTGCGGCGCCCCCAATGTGGCAGCCGGGCTCAAGGTGCCCTGTGCCCTGCCCGGTGCCGTGCTGCCCGGCGACTTCAAGATCAAGGTGGCCAAGGTGCGCGGCGTCGAGTCTTCCGGCATGTTGTGTTCCGCCCGGGAACTGGGCATCGCCGAAGATGCTTCCGGTCTCCTGGTGCTGCCGGCCGATGCCCCCGTTGGGGAAAGCATCCGCCGCTACCTGGACCTGGACGACACCCTGTTCACCCTGAAGCTCACGCCCAACCGGGCCGATTGCCTCTCCCTCACCGGTGTGGCCCGCGAAGTGTCGGCCCTGACCGGCGTGGCGGCTGTCTATCCGGTAGTGGAACCCGTGGCGCCTGCTTGCGATGCCCGCCGGGAAGTGGTGCTGGACGCTCCGGAGGCTTGCCCCCGTTACGCCGGCCGGGTGGTGCGCGGCATCAATGCCAAGGCGCCCACGCCTGAGTGGATGCAGAAGCGCCTGGAGCGCAGCGGCATCCGTTCCATCTCCGCCGTGGTGGATGTCACCAACTACGTCATGCTGGAACTGGGGCAGCCCCTCCATGCCTTCGACGACGCCAAGCTCCAGGGGGCCATCCACGCCCGCCTGCCCAAGGCCGGGGAAAAGCTGTTGCTGCTCAACGAGCAGACCATCGATATCGACGCCGACGTGCTGGTGATTGCCGACGATGCCAAGCCCCTGGCTCTGGCCGGCATCATGGGTGGCGAAGATAGCGGCGTCACCCTGGAAACCACCGACCTGTTCCTGGAGTCGGCCTTTTTCACGCCCTTTGCCATTGCCGGCAAGGCCCGCCGTTACGGCTTCTCCAGCGATGCCTCCCACCGCTTCGAGCGGGGCGTCGATTTCGCCGGTGCCGTCCGTGCCCTGGAGCGGGCTACCCGCCTGATCCTCGATATTTGTGATGGCCAGGCCGGTCCCGTGACGGAAGCGGTGGCCGCACTGCCCCAGCGTCAGCCGGTGCGTCTGCGCACGGCCCGGGTGAACAAGGTGCTGGGTGTGCCTTTCAGTGCCGAGGCCATTGCCTCCCTGCTGGGTCGTCTGGGTCTGCCCTTCGTCCAGGAAGGTGGCGACTTCGTGGTGACGCCTCCCAGTTTCCGTTTCGACATCGAGATCGAGGAAGACCTGATCGAGGAAGTGGTACGGGTTCACGGCTACGACGAGATTCCGGCGCCGCCGCCGGTGGCCCGGGCCGCCATGCTGCCCATGCCGGAAGGCAAGCGGCAGATCCAGCGCCTGCGCCAGGTCCTGGCTGATGCCGGTTACCAGGAAGTGGTCAATTTCGCTTTCGTCGAAGAAGGTTGGGAAAAGGATTTCGGCGGCAACGCCGATCCCATCCGCCTGGCCAATCCCATTGCCAGCCAGATGGGGGTCATGCGTTCCACCCTGATCGGTGGTCTGGTGGCCACCCTGGCCAACAACCTGAAGCGCAAGCAGAGCCGGGTACGGATTTTCGAAACCGGTCGCAGCTTCCACAAGGATGCCGCCGCCCAGCCCGTGGCCGGCTACCGTCAGCCCTGGAAGCTGGCCGGCCTGGCCGCCGGCGAAGCCCTGCCCGAACAATGGGGCAGCGCCGCCCGCAAGGTGGACTTCTTCGACGTCAAGGGTGACCTGGAGGCGCTGCTGCAGCCCTTTGCCGCACGTTTCGAGAAGGCTGCCCATCCGGCCCTGCATCCCGGCCGTGCTGCCCGCCTGCTCCTGGATGGCAAGGAAATCGGGGTGGTTGGCGAACTGCATCCCGAGTGGGTGCAGAAGTACGACCTGCCGTCGCCGCCGGTGGTCTTCGAACTGGATCTGGAGCCCCTGCTGGCCGGACGTCTGCCCCAGTATGCCGAGCTTTCCCGCTTCCCCGCCGTGGTGCGGGACCTGGCGGTGGTGGTGGACAAGGGCATGGCCCTGCAGTCCCTGCTGGACGGCCTGAAAGCCCAACGGCCGCCCCTGGTTCAGGACATTCAGCTGTTCGATGTCTACACCGGCAAGGGGGTCGATGAAGGGAAGAAAAGCCTTGCATTCCGCATAGTTATGCAAGATACTCAAAAAACTTTGCAAGATGCGGAAGTGGATGTTGCCCTGCAGCAGCTGGTGGCCCTCCTGGAGCATCAATTTGCCGCCAAACTCCGTGTCTGATCAGGGAAAACAATGACTCTCACCAAAGCAGAACTTGCCGACCTGCTTTTCGAAAAGGTCGGACTCAACAAGCGCGAAGCCAAGGACATGGTGGAAGCCTTTTTTGAGGAAATCCGCAATGCACTGGAACGGGGCGAAGGCGTCAAGCTTTCCGGCTTCGGTAATTTTCAGTTGCGCGACAAGCCCCAGCGTCCCGGGCGCAACCCCAAGACCGGCGAGGAGATTCCGATCACCGCCCGCCGCGTCGTTACCTTCCATGCCAGCCAGAAGCTGAAGGCCGAGGTGGAGCAGTCCTACGATGGAAAGCAGTCCTAAGGAAAGCGGCAAGGAAGAGTTGCCGCCCATCCCCGCCAAGCGTTACTTCACCATCGGTGAAGTAAGCGAGCTTTGCGGCGTCAAACCCCACGTGCTGCGTTACTGGGAGCAGGAGTTCACCCAGCTGCGGCCGGTGAAACGCCGGGGCAACCGCCGCTATTACCAGCATCACGAAGTGCTGCTGGTGCGTCGTATCCGCGAACTTCTTTATAATCAGGGCTTTACCATTAGCGGTGCGCGTAATCGCCTGGAAGAGGGGCATGGCGCCACGGAATCCGTGGAGAGTACCGTTCCCGCTGCCCAGGCCTTGCGCCAGGAGCTTTTGGGGATTATTGAATTACTTCGTGTTTGAAAGCTATTTACAAATTTAATTCGTTTCTGTATAGTTTCGTTTCTCGAGTCGGGGCGTAGCGCAGCCTGGTAGCGCACTTGCATGGGGTGCAAGGGGTCGCGAGTTCGAATCCCGCCGCCCCGACCAGTAGTTCCGAAAAAACCGGCCCCAGGCCGGTTTTTTCATTTCCAGCTTTCCTTTTTCTCCTTGTTTCTCCATTTTTCCGATTTCAGCGGAGAATTATTCCTGTTGTCGATTGCGGCAGGGAAAATAATCCATATAAAATCGGTTGCCCGACAATGAGCTGCCCGCATTGTCGCCATCGAATCGATTCCCTTATTCCGTAAAGGAAATAAACATGGATATTTCTTCCCTGTCCCTGGCCGAACTGAAGCTTCTGCAACAGCAAATTCCCCTGGAAATCAAAAAGCGCGAGGTTCAGGAAAAGGAAAAAGTCCTGAATGAATTGAAACTGATTGCCGAATCCCGGGGCTTTTCCCTGGATCAGCTGCTCAAGGGCGGCGAAAAGGGCAAGGCCAAGTCCGGCCGCAGCGTCCAGGTGAAATACCGCCATCCCCAGAATGCCGACCTGGCCTGGACCGGTCGCGGCCGCAAGCCCCAGTGGGTGCAGGAATGGCTGAACGGCGGGCGCAAGATCGAGGAACTGGCTGTCTGATCAGCTCCGGTCCGGTAGTTTCTTTCTGCCAACAATAAAAAGCCCTGTTCCGTTCCATGCGCATTCTCCTCAGTAACGACGACGGTTATTTCGCCACCGGCATTGAAGTGCTGGCCCGTACCCTGGCCGATATCGCCGACATCACCGTGGTCGCCCCCGAAAGGGACCGGAGCGGGGCGAGCAATTCCCTGACCCTGGACCGGCCCCTGTCCCTGCGGCGAGCCCCCAACGGCTTTTATTTCGTCAATGGCACGCCGACGGATTGCGTCCATCTCGCCGTCACCGGCATGCTGGACGAACTGCCGGACATGGTGGTCTCGGGCATCAACCATGGGGCCAACATGGGGGACGACACCGTCTATTCCGGCACCGTGGCGGCGGCGACGGAGGGCCATCTGCTGGGCGTGCCGGCCATTGCCGTTTCCCTGGTGGGCAAGGAAGCGAGCCAGTTCGAGACGGCGGCCCGGGTGGCCCGGGATCTGGTGCTGCGTTTCCAGCAGGCCCCCCTTGGCCAGCCGGCCCTGCTCAACGTCAATGTGCCGGATGTGCCCTACGCCGAACTGAAGGGCGTGGCCGTGACCCGGCTGGGCAAGCGCCACAAGGCCGAGCCGGTGGTCAAGGCGCGCACGCCGCGCAATGAAACGGTTTACTGGGTTGGTGCTGCGGGTGCCGCCCAGGATGCCGGCGAAGGCACCGATTTCCATGCCGTGGCCCAGGGCTGGGCCTCTGTCACGCCGTTGCAGATCGACCTGACCCACAATCAGCAGCTGCCCGAGCTGCGGAACTGGTTGCGCTGATGGCAACGGGCGTTTCCGGTATCGGCATGACCTCCCTGCGCACCCGCATGCGCATGGTGGAGCGTCTGCGGGACAAGGGCATCGTGGACGAGACGGTGCTCGCCGCCATGGCTGCCGTGCCCCGCCACATCTTCGTCGAAGAGGCCATGGCCCACCGGGCCTATGAGGACACGGCCCTGCCTCTGGGGCATTCCCAGACCATTTCCCAGCCCTATATCGTGGCCCGCATGATCGAGCTGTTGCGGGCCGGGCGTGAACAGAGCCTGCCCGGCGGTCTCGGCAAGACCCTGGAGATCGGCGCCGGTTGCGGCTACCAGGCAGCGGTGCTGGCCCAGCTGGCGCCCGACGTCTATGCCGTGGAACGGATCGAGCCCCTGATCGAACGGGCCAAGCAGAACCTGCGGCAGATGCAGCAGTTCAACGTGCGCCTCAAGTATGCCGACGGTCAGCTGGGGCTGCCGGAAGCGGCCCCCTATCACACCATCATCGTCGCCGCCGCGGCCAACCGGGTGCCGCCCGCGCTTTTGCAGCAGCTGGCGGTTGGTGGCAGAATGGTCCTGCCCGTGGGGGCCGGCGAGCAAGCCCTGCACCTGATCGAACGCACGCCCCAGGGGTTCCTTGAGACCAAGCTTGACGCGGTGCGTTTCGTGCCGCTGCTGTCAGGAGTCGAATGAAAACGCCAGGTTTTATCTTCCGTGCCGCCACCCTAAGCGGCATTGCGGCCCTGCTGTTCCTGGCCGGTTGTGCCAGCCATGCGCCGGCGCCGGTGGTCGAGCGCGGGGTGCCGAGCAAGCCGGCTGCCGCCTCCAAGGACTTCTACACGGTCAAGAAGGGCGACACCCTCTACAGCATCGCCCTGGATAACGGCCAGGACTACAAGGACGTGGCCGCCTGGAACAACCTGGAAAATCCCAATCGCATCCTGGTGGGGCAGCAGCTGCGCGTGACGCCGCCCGACGGTGGTGCTGCCGGCACGGCGGTGGCCAAGCCCATCGGTGGCGGCGTGGTGGAAAGCCGTTCCCTGGACGGCGGCCCGGCGCCGGCTGCGGCCAGCGACACGCTCAAGCGGGAGCCCAAGGCCGGCAAGGAAGCCTATTCCGACCAGGCCTGGGCCAAGGCCCAGAACCAGAACAATGCCCAGGGCGCTGCCGCCAAGCCGGCAGAACCCGTCCGCAGCGAGGCGCCGGCTGCTGCTGCGGCCCCCGCTGCTGCCGATGTGACCTGGGCCTGGCCCGCCGGCGGCAAGTCCATTGCCGGCTTCAACGAGGCCACCAACAAGGGCGTGGACATCGCCGGCAAGCTGGGCGAACCGGTGCTGGCGGCGGCCGACGGCAAGGTGGTGTACAGCGGCAGCGGCCTGCGGGGCTACGGCAAGCTGGTGATCATCAAGCATGACGCCACCTTCCTCTCCGCCTACGCCCACAACAACAACATCCTGGTCAAGGAAGGCCAGTCCGTCACCCGGGGGCAGAAGATCGCCGAGATGGGCAATTCGGACACGGACCAGGTAAAGCTGCACTTCGAAATCCGTCGGCAGGGCAAGCCGGTGGATCCCACCCAGTACCTGCCCAAGCGCTGACAGGTCTGCCGTGCGCGACGACGCCGACGCCGCTGACTTTCCCGACGGGGATGCGGAGGAGGCATTCGCCGCGGACGAGGCCCAGGACGAGTCCCTGGCCGCCGCTGCAACGGCGGCAGAGGGCGACGACGGGGCGCCGCCGGCCTATGAACTGCTCAACGACGTCACCCAGCTCTATCTCAACGAGATCGGTGCCAAGCCCCTGCTGACGCCGGCGGAGGAACTGGAATGGTCCCGCCGGGCCAAGGCCGGGGAATTCGCCGCCCGGCAGAAGATGATCGAGCACAACCTGCGCCTGGTGGTGAATATCGCCAAGCACTACCTGAACCGGGGCATTCCGCTGCTCGATCTGGTGGAAGAGGGCAACCTGGGGCTCATCCATGCCCTGGAGAAATTCGATCCGGAGCGGGGCTTCCGCTTTTCCACCTACGCCACCTGGTGGATCCGCCAGAGCATCGAGCGGGCCATCATGAACCAGTCCCGCACCATCCGTCTGCCGGTGCACGTGGTCAAGGAAATCAACGTGGTGCTGCGGGCCATGCGCCATCTGGACGGGGCCCGCGGCCTGACGCCGTCCCGGGAGACCCGGGTGGAGGAAGTGGCCCACCTGCTGGGCAAGCCGGTGGATGACATCCGCCACATCCTCCATCTCAACGAGCACGTAGCCTCCCTCGATACGCCCCTGGACATCGACCCCAACCACACGGTGGGGGACTCGGTGGCCGACGATTCCGCCGGGGCCGACCCGGTGGGGGTGCTGCAGGAAAACGAACTCAACGACCTGGTGCTGCAGTGGGTGGAACAGCTGCCGGAAAAGCAGCGCCAGGTGGTGGAGCGCCGTTACGGCCTGAAGGGGGCGGAGATCGCCACCCTGGAAGCCATCGCCGCCGACCTGGGCCTGACCCGGGAACGGGTGCGGCAGATCCAGGGCGAGGCCCTGAGCCAGCTGCGACGCATCATCAAGCGCGGCGGCGTGGACCGGGACAGCATCCTCTAGCAGGCCCGCCCCTCCTGCCTCCCAGCCCGACCCTCAGTGGCCCCGGGCCTGCCTACTGGCCGGCCGCCAGCAGGGCCTGTTTTTCTTCCCGCAGTTTCTCTCCCAGCTGGAACACCGCCATGGCGTAGAAGCTGGAGCGGTTGTAGCGGCTGATCACCCAGAAATTCTGTTCCCCCAGCCAGTATTCCGTCGGCGCATCCGGCGTCACCAGGTCCACCATGGCATAGCGGGCCCCGTCCGGGCCCGGGGCGGCCAGGCCGGCCTGGCGCAGGGCGCTGGCGCTTTGCCGCAGGGTGAGGTCGGTCTGAGTCAGTTCCGCCGGGGGCTCCGTGCCCAGGGGCAGGGGATGGGCCACCGGGGCGCCGGTCTGCCAGCCGTGCTGGGCGAGGAAGCTGGCGACGCTGCCGATGGCGTCCTCCGGGCTGTTGCGCAGATCAATCTGGCCGTCGCCGTCGAAGTCCACGGCGAAGCGGCGCTGGCTGCTGGGCATGAACTGGGGAATGCCGATGGCGCCGGCGTAGGAGCCCTTGATCTCGAGGGGCGACTGGCGGTTCTCCCGGGCCAGCAGCAGGAAGTTTTCCAGCTCGCCGCGGAAGAACTCGGCCCGGGGTGGGTAGCGGAAGGCCAGGGTGGCCAGGGCCTGCAGCACGGAATAGCGGCCGGTATTGCGTCCGTATTCGGTTTCGACGCCGATGATGGCGACGATGATTTCCTCCGGCACGCCATAGACGGCGCTGGCCTTGGCGATGGTGGCGGCGTGGCGCTGCCAGAAAAGCAGGCCCTGCTGGCTGCGGCGGTCGTTCACGAAACGTTCCCGGTAGCGCTGCCAGGAGCGGCGTTCGGCGCTGGCGGCGGGCTGGATGGCGCTGAGCACGGAGGCGTTGGGGCCGGTGGCGGCGAACAGGGATTTCAGTTCCGCCTCGCTGAAGCCGTGGCGCTGGGCCATGTCGGCGGCGAAGGCGGCGGCCTGTTCGTCGTTGGCGAAGGTTTCCTGGGGGCGGGCGCCGGCGGCGAAAGCGGGGGCGGCCAGGAGCGGGATGAATAGGGCGATTCGGGCGGCACTGCGCCGCAAGGCATGTTTCAAGAGGGTCTCCGGGATGGTAGCTCGCGGATGCAGGCGGCTAGCCGTTCTAGCAGTTGTTGTCGGTCACGGGGCGCCAATGGTGGCCCATAGCGCAGGGTGGCGTAAAGCCCCGCAATGGCTTCGGCCTGGGGCGCCAGGGTGGGCAGGCGCTGTCCCAGCCGGCGGCCGTAGGCCAGAGGGCCTTCCCACGGGGCCCGCGCCAGGTCCGGGGCGAGGCGGGCGCTGCGGCGGCAGAAGCGCTGCCACAGGCGCTCTTCCGGGGCCAGGCGGGGGCGCCGGCCCAGGCTCCACAGGGTCAGCAGAAGCAAGAGCAGGCCGCAGCCGGCGGCCAGGGCGGCGCTCATATTGCGCCAGTCCGGCTGCTGCAGGCCGAGGCGGGAGAGCAGCTGGCGCTGGCGTTCCGGGGTGTAGCCGAGGACCCACTGGTTCCAGGCGTTGTTGGCTGCTTCCCAGCGGTGGCGCAGGCGCACCAGCCAATCCAGGTCCACCCGGGCCAGCAGGGGCAGGGCTTCGTCGTCGGGCAGGGCGGCGGCGATGCCGGCCTCGATGCGCGCCGGGGAAATGGCGGCGGTGGGGTCCACCCGCCGCCAGCCCTGGTCTTCCAGCCAGACTTCGGCCCAGGCGTGGGCGTCGGACTGGCGCACCGTCAGGTAGCCGTCCACCGGGTTGATGTCGCCGCCCTGGTAGCCGGTCACCACCCGGGCCGGCACGCCGGCGGCCCGCATCAGGACGACGAAGGCCGAGGCGTAGTGTTCGCAGAAACCGCGGCGGGTGGCGAACAGGAACTCGTCCACCCCGTCCCGTCCCAGCAGGGGCGCGCGCAGGGTGTAGAAGAAGGGTTCCTGGCGGAAGTGGGCCAGGGCCCGCTGCACCAGGCTGGCCGGGCGGGGATCGGCGCGACGCCACTGTTCCGCCAGTTCCCGGGTGCGCGGATTGCGTTCTGCCGGCAACTGCAGGGCCCGCTGCAACACCAGGGGCTGCTCCTGGCGGTTGTGGCGGTAGTCCAGCACCGAGCGGAAGGCCTGCCGGCTGCGGCTGGTCAGGGGCGCCGGCGCCAGCACCTGCAGGTCGTAGCCGATGCTGGCCTCGGCGGGGACGGCAGTGGGGCTGTCCAGGGCCAGCAGCCAGCGCTGGTTGTGGGGTTCCAGGGTGGTGACGTAGGCCACTTCCGGTCCCCGGGCTTCCACCTGGGGCTTGCGGTGGGGCAGGAAGCGGGCGCGCCAGACGCCGTCGGCGAAATGGTCCAGCACCGGGCCGCGCCAGTAGAGCTGGGCCCGGGGCGGCGTCTCGCCCTGGAACTGGACGCGGAAGGCGATGCTGCCGTTCTGGATGAGATTGGCCAGGCTGCCCGGGGCCATGGTCTCCGAGAGGCCGCTGAGCCCGGCATGGGCGTCCCGGGGCAGGCCCCAGAGGGGGCCGGAGATGCGCGGAAAGAGCAGGTACAGCACCAGCATGAAGGGCAGGGCCTGCAGGGTCAGCACACCGGCGTAGCGCAGGCTGGCCAGGGGCCGGGCCCGGTCGTCGCCGTGCAGGCGCAGCAGGGTTGCCGTGAGCAGCACCAGGGCCAGGAGCATCCACAGGCCGGTGGGAATACTCTGGGAGTGGAAGTAGTGGGTGAGCAGGAGGAAGTAACCCAGCATCAGCACCACCACCCCGTCCCGGCGTTGCCTCAGTTCCATCAGCTTGAGGGCCAGGAACAGCACCAGCAGGCTGACACCCGCATCCCGGCCGAGCAGGGTGCGGTATTCGACGACGATGGCGGCCAGGCTGCCGAGGGACACCAGGGACAGCCGCCAGCGGGGCGGCAGGGGTAGCTGGCGCAGCCACAGCCAGGCGCGCCAGGCCAGGACCAGGCCGGCAATGGCAGTGAGCCAGAGGGGCTGGTGCAGGGTGTGGGGCCCGGCCGTGGCGAGGGCGCACAGCAGCAGCCAGGGCAGCACGCTGTGGGGCAGGGGCGCCGGCAGCGGACGGCGCTGCCGGCGCCAGGGCAGGCGCCACATCATGGCTGCCTGGCTCCGGGGGGCGACCACAGGGCCAGGGTTTCCAGGCAGCGCTGGCGGTGGGCCGGGCCGTTGCCCCGGGGGGTGTCCACTCCGGGCAGCTGCAGGCCGTAGCTCAGGCCCTCGGCTTCCGCCGCCAGGACCCAGCCGGTGAGGAGGGAGAGGCCCCGTTCCACGTCGCAGCCGGGGGGCAGGTCCTGCCAGTCGAGGCGGATTTCCTCGGCGCCGCCGCCGGCAAAGTGCTTCACCGGCAGGGGCCGTTCCGCCGGCTCCCGGGCTGCCGCCTTCCAGGCGATGTGGCGCAGGGGGTCGGCCGGCTGGCGCGGACGCAGCCCGGCGAAGTCCTCCTGGCCGTTGCCGCCCCGGCTGTCGCCGGCCTGGGGCACGCTGCGGGCCCGGGGCAGGGGGCTGGACTGGGGCGCGGGATAGACCAGGTGCCGGGCCGCGGGCAGAAAGTAGGCCCAGGCGCGGAAGAGGCCCAGGGGATAGACGCTGGCGACGGTCAGCCGCGGCAGGGGGCGGTAGCCCCGGGGCTGGGGCGGCAGGGGCAGGCTGACGCTGCTGCTGTCCGGGAGGTCCAGTTCCGCCAGGATGGGGCCGGCGCCGGCGTCCAGGGCCAGGGCCCGTCGCGGCCGGGTGTCGGGGCGGTCCAGGTGCAGGGTCAGGCGGGCCTGCTCGCCGGCGAAGACCGGGGCCACGGTGCCGGCCTGGAGCCCCAGGCCGAGCAGGTTGCGGAAGGTATGCACCATGGCCACCAGTCCCAGGCCCGCCAGCAGGAACACCAGGGCGTGGCCCAGGGCCAGGTCGTAATTGATGGCCCCCAGCAGCATCACCACCAGGGCCAGGGCGTAGAGGAGGCCGCTGCGGGTAGGCAGGATGTAGATGCGCCGCCGCTCCAGGCGGACTGCGCCGCCCTCGGGCTGGAGACGGAATAGCCAGCGTTGCCAGCGCTGGGTGAGGGCGCGCAGGTCCATGGGGGCAGGCTGCCGGTTCAGGGCAGGGCCACGCCGCGCAGCAGGGCCAGGGCTTCCTCGGGACTGGCATGGCCGCTGCCCTGGGCCAGGGGCAGGCGGTGGCAGGCGAGGGCGGGCCAGACGGCCTGGACGTCTTCCGGCAGCACCTGGCGGCGTCCGGCCAGGTAGGCCCAGGCCCGGGACACCGCCAGCAGGGCCAGGGCGGCCCGGGGGCTGAGACCGTGGCGGAAGGCGGGGGCGCGCCGGCTGGCTTCCACCAGGGCCTGCACATAGTCGAGCAGGGGCGGCGCCGCATGGACCCGCGCCACCTCGTCCTGCAATCCGGCCAGGGCCGGGGGCGTCAGGCAGGGCGCCAGCGCAGCCACCTGGCTGCGGCGGCCGCCGGATTCGAGCAGGGCCCGTTCGGCCCGGCTGTCCGGGTAGCCCAGTTCCAGGCGCAGGAGGAAACGGTCCAGCTGGGACTCGGGCAGGGGAAAGGTGCCGACCTGGTGGGCCGGGTTCTGGGTGGCGATGACGAAAAAGGGTTCCGGCAGGGGCCGGGTGATGCCTTCGGCGGTCACCTGGTGTTCTTCCATGGCTTCGAGCAGGGCGCTCTGGGTCTTCGGCGTGGCCCGGTTGATTTCGTCGGCCAGCACCACCTGGGTGAAGATGGGGCCGGGGAGGAAACGGAAGTCGGCGTGTTCCCGGTCGAAGATGGAGACGCCCAGGATGTCCGCCGGCAGCATGTCGCTGGTGAACTGGATGCGCTGGAAGTCCAGGCCCAGCAGCCGGGCCAGGGTGTGGGCCAGGGTGGTCTTGCCGACGCCGGGCAGGTCCTCGATGAGCAGGTGGCCCCGGGCCAGCAGGCAGGCCAGGGCCAGCCGGACCTGGGTGTCCTTGCCGAGGATGACGCGGTTGGCGGCATCGAGGACGGCGGCGATGCCGTCGCCCGGAGAGGTCTGGGAGGCTGGAAGGGGCATGGCTTGTGGCTTCCCGATGTTGGGATAATAATCACAGATGAGAACGGTAGCAGCACGAACGATTATATCCATAACCAAAATCCGGACCGGGAGGAGACGTCTCCGTACAGGAGACAGCGCACCCAGGGCCGCTCAACGCTCGGACGACCTACGTGACCACCACCGCCTTCATTACCCATCGGGACTGCCAGTTGCATGACATGGGGTCCTACCACCCGGAATGTCCCGCCCGTCTCACGGCCATCAGCGACCAGATGATCGCCCAGGGGCTGGATCCCTATTTTTCCTACTACGATGCGCCCCTGGCCACCCTGGAGCAGATGCTGCGCGCCCACTCGCCGGCCTACCTGGAGCGGCTCAAGCGCACGGCCCCGGAAAACGGCATCGCCCACCTGGACCCGGATACGGCCATGAATCCCCACACCTGGACGGCGGCCCAACGCTCCGCCGGCGCCGGCGTCATGGCCGTGGATCTGGTGCTGAAGGGCGAGGCCACCGATGCCTTCTGTGCCATCCGCCCCCCCGGCCACCACGCCGAGCGGGAAAACTGCATGGGCTTCTGCTTCGTCAACAACATCGCCGTGGCGGCCCGCCATGCCCTGGAAGTCCATGGCCTGAAGCGGGTGGCCATCGTCGATTTCGACGTGCACCACGGCAACGGCACCGAAGACATCTTCAAGGACGATCCGCGGGTGCTCATGGTCAGCATGTTCCAGCACCCCTTCTTCCCCTACAGCGGGGCCGACGGGACTGCCGACAACATGTGCAACGTGCCCCTGCCGGCCGGTACCGGCGGCGAGGACTTCCGCATGGTCGTTTCCGACATCTGGCTGCCCCGCCTGCACGAGTTCCGGCCCGAGCTGCTGTTCATTTCCGCCGGCTTCGACGCCCACTACGAAGACGACATGGGCAGCATGAAGCTGGTGGAGTCCGACTTCGCCTGGGTCACCCAGCAACTGAAAACGGTGGCCCAGCGCCACTGCCAGGGGCGCATCGTTTCCATGCTGGAAGGCGGTTACGTCCTCTCCTCCCTGGCGCGCAGCGTTTGCGCCCACCTGCGGGCCCTGGCCGATCTCTGAGCCTTGCCCGGGACCCGGGCGCCTCAGGCCCGGGTCACATTCCTTTACACTTCTGCCCTGATCTTCGGGGTAGAATCCTGCGATCATTTTTCCCGAATTCGTGACCTCCATGATTACCGGTTCCATTGTTGCCATCGTCACCCCCATGTCCGACGATGGCCGTCTCGATTACGACAGCCTGAAGAAGCTCATCGATTTCCACGTACAGGAAGGGACGGACGGCATCGTCATCGTCGGCACCAGCGGCGAGTCCCCCACCGTCAATGTGGACGAGCATGCCGAGCTGATCCGTACCACGGTCAAGCATGCGGCCGGCCGGATTCCGGTGATCGCCGGCACCGGCGCCAATTCCACTTCCGAGGCCATCGAGCTGACCCGCTTCGCCAAGAGCGTCGGCGCCGATGCGGCCCTCTCCGTGGTGCCCTACTACAACAAGCCGACCCAGGAAGGCCTGTACCAGCATTTCCGTTCCATCGCCGAAGCGGTGGATATCCCGGTGATCCTCTACAACGTGCCCGGCCGCACCGTGGCGGACATGTCCAACGACACCGCCCTGCGCCTGGCCCAGATCGACAACGTGGTGGGCATCAAGGACGCCACCGGCAACCTGGAGCGGGGCGCCGACCTGATCGCCCGCGCCCCGGCCGACTTCGCCGTCTATAGCGGTGACGACGCCTCCGCCGTGGCCCTGATCCTGCTGGGCGGCAAGGGCGACATTTCCGTCACCGCCAACGTGGCGCCGCGCCTGATGCACGAGATGTGCGCCGCCGCCCTGGCCGGCGACGTGGCCAAGGCCCGGGAAATCCACTTCAAGCTGCTGGGACTGCACCGCCATCTGTTCTGCGAAGCCAATCCCATCCCGGTGAAGTGGGCCGTGCAGCAACTGGGCCTCATCCCCGGCGGCATCCGCCTGCCCCTGACCACCCTCTCGCCCGAATGCCACGAGCGGGTGCGCTCTGCCATGCGCCAGGCCGGCGTGCTTGCCTAAGTTACGGAATCCCATGAAGCGTATCGTTTGCACGCCCCTGGTGGCGTCCCTCCTGCTGGCAGGGTGCAGCGGCATCCTGCCGGAATCGAAGAAGATTGATTACAAGTCGGCCATCAAGGCCCCGACCCTGGAGATTCCTCCGGACCTGACCTCTCCCACCCGGGATGACCGCTATGCGGTGCCGGATACGGGCGGCCGCGGCAGTGCCACCTTCTCCGCCTATGCGGCCGAGCGGGATCCCCAGGCCCGGGGCTCCGCCAAGAGCAGCGAAGTGCTGCCCCAGGTGGACAAGACCCGCATCGAGCGTTCCGGTACCCAGCGGTGGCTGGTGGTGGCCGGCACCCCTGACCAGGTCTGGCCCATGATCAAGGACTTCTGGCAGGAGACCGGCTTCCTGGTCAACGTGGAAGTGCCCGAGGCCGGCGTGATGGAAACCGACTGGGCTGAAAACCGCGCCAAGATCGGCGAGGACATCATCCGCAGCACCCTGGGCAAGATGTTCGACTCCCTCTATTCCACCGCTGAGCGCGACAAGTTCCGCACCCGTATCGAACCGGGTGCCGAGCCGGGCACCGTGGATATTTTCATCAGCCATCGCGGCATGTATGAGGTGTATATCTCCGAGGGCAAGGACCAGACCCGCTGGCAGCCCCGGGAAGCGGATCCGGAACTGGAGGCGGAGATGCTGCGCCGCCTGATGGTCCGGTTCGGCACGGAAGAGAAGAAGGCCGAGGCCATGGTGGCTGCGGCCAAGGACCGTCAGGTCGAGCGGGCCAAACTGACCCGGGCCGATGACGGCCAGGGCGCCCTGGAACTGCAGGAACGCTTCGACCGGGCCTGGCGCCGCGTCGGCCTGTCCCTGGATCGGGTCGGCTTCACCGTGGAAGACCGGGATCGCTCCAAGGGTCTGTTCTTCGTCCGTTATGTGGACCCGGAAGTGGACGACAAGAAGGCCGACAAGAGCTTCATGTCCAAGCTGGCCTTCTGGAAGGGTGACGACAAGTCCGATTCCAAGATCCAGTACCGCATCCTGGTCAAGGATCAGGGCAGCAGTTGTACCGTCCAGGTGCTTTCCCGCGAAGGCGGTGTGGACCGTTCCGATACCGCCAAGAAGATTCTGGGCCTGCTGTACGAGCAGTTGAAGTAAGCGACCGCCGCCATGCGCTTCGCCTCCCTGGGAAGCGGCAGCCGGGGCAACGGTCTGTTGGTCGAGTCCGGTGGCACGCGCGTGCTGCTGGACTGCGGCTTCTCCCTGCGGGAAGTCACTTACCGGTTGCAGCGCCTGGGGGTGGAGCCGGAAACCCTGGCCGGCGTGCTGGTCACCCATGAGCATTCCGACCATCTGGCCGGTGTGGTGCGCCTGGCTGCCAGGTTCAACCTGCCGGTGTGGCTGACTCCGGGTACCGCGACCATGCTGTCGGAGTCCGAGTCCGCCTACGGGCAGCTACGGCGTATCGACAGCCAGCAGTCCCTGGCTGTCGGCGATCTGGAAATCCTGCCTTTCACCGTACCCCACGACGCTCGGGAGCCCGTCCAGTATGTCTTTGGCGACGGCAACCGGCGCCTGGGCGTGCTCACCGATTGCGGCAGCCTGACCTCCCACGTGCTGGAGGTATTGCAGGCCTGCGACGGCCTGTTCCTCGAATGCAACCACGATCCGGATCTGCTGGCCGCTTCCGTCTACCCGCCCTTCCTCAAGCGCCGTATCGGCGGCAGCCATGGCCACCTGGCCAACGACGTGGCGGCGGAATTGCTGACCCGTTTGGATACTTCCGCCCTGCAGCATGTGGTGGCCGCCCATCTGAGCGAGAAGTGCAACCGGCCCGAACTGGCCGTGGCCGCCTTGAGCGGGGCCCTGGGCTGTGCAGCGGAGTGGATCGGGGTGGCGGATCAGGAAAACGGGGTGGGGTGGCGCAGCTTCTGCTGATGGGGCCTGGGGGAGTTGCTTCTCGCCCGGGGAAAACAGGCAATAAAAAAGCCGACCCGGAGGTCGGCTTTTTTCTACTGCGCAACAGCGAGATTACTTCTTCTCGGCGGGAGCGGCAGCAGCTTCAGCGGGGGCAGCAGCGGCGGGAGCAGCAGCGCCTTCGGCGGGCTTGGCAGCGTCAGCAGCGGGAGCGGCAGCTTCAGCGGGGGCAGCAGCGGGAGCGGCCGGAGCAGCGGGAGCTTCAGCAGCGGGGGCCGGAGCGGCGACGACGGGTTCTTCTTTCTTGCCGCAAGCGGAAACGGCCAGGGCAACCAGAGCAGCAACGAGGAGAGAGTGCTTCATTGTTTATTCCCTATCAATTAGTGTGTGATCCAAACAATCCTGAGGCTGATCAGCCAGGGGGGGCTAATCAGGGCGGCATTATAGCAGTAAATTCAGCCGGGTATAGCCTGCAAGGCCCTTTTCTATACGCCTGGCATGTAACAGATTGTCACAGACCCAGGGGGGTATGGGCGACCGCGCTGCACCCTTCGGCCAGGATGGACTCGAAACGCTTGGCGTAGGGGTGGCAGGCCCGGGCATCGGCCTCGATGCATTTGCCCCGGGGCTGTTCCCGGTGGAAGCGCAGCAGGGCGTGCTCGGCATCGATCAGGACCATGGCGTCCTGCAGGTTGGCCAGGCTTTCCGGGGCCTGCAGCCAGGTGAAGGCGTGGCCGTGCTGGCGCGCCAGCTGTACCAGCCGGGGGCAGCCGGTCTGGCTGGGGCCGGGGTGCTGCAGCACCAGGGTCAGGCGGGTATTGGGGCGGCGCAGGAACTCCTGCAGCAGGGCGATCCGCTCCGGGCTTTCCAGCGGAAAACTGGACAGGTCGCCGTCGAAGATGCGGATGGACTGCTGCGCCAGGGGCAGCAGCTGGAGCAGGGCCGCATCCAGTTCGGTGCGGCTGGTGAGAAGGCGTTCAGGCATGGCGGGCTCCGGTGGAGTGCCTACCATAGCAACCGCCATGGGGCGGCGCAACCGCCGCCGCCGGCTGGCTTTGCCTTTGCCGGCGCGCTGGTAGAATGGCGCCTTTTTTCGGGGGATGGGCCCATGCCTGTCGGCAAGATCGAATCCTTGGACCACGACGCTCGGGGCGTGACGCGCCTGGAGGGCAAGACCGTGTTCGTGGAAGGCGCCCTCCCCGGGGAAACGGTGGAGTACGCCCTGTTCCGGGAGAAACCCAATTACGCCGTGGGGGAGGTCAGCGCCGTGCTGCGCCCCTCCTGCGCCCGGGTTCCTCCCCGCTGTCCCCATTTCGGCATCTGCGGCGGCTGCAGCATGCAGCACCTGGAGCCCACCGCCCAGGTGGCGGCCAAGCAGCGCCTGCTGGAAAACAATCTGTGGCATCTGGCCCGGCTCAAGCCGGATCAGGTCTACAACCCCATCTACGGCCCCACCTGGGGCTATCGCCACCGGGCCCGGCTGACCGTGCGCATGGTGGAATCCAAGGGGATGCTGGTGGGCTTCCACGAGAAGCGCAGCAGCTATGTGGCCGACCTGCATACCTGTCCCATCCTGTCGGCCCACGTTTCCGACCTGCTGGTGCCCCTGCGCCAGCTCTTCGTGCGCCTCTCGATCCGGGACCGGCTGCCCCAGGTGGAAATCGCCGTGGGCGAGAAGTGCACGGTGATGGTGCTGCGCATCCTGGAGCCCCTCAGCGGGGCCGACGAGAAGCTGCTGCGGGCCTTTGCCGACGAGCACGGCATCGTTTTCTTCCTGCAGCCCAAGGGGCCAGCTTCGGCCTACCGCTTCCATCCCGTGGATGGTCCTGACCTCTCCTACCTGCTGCCGGAGTTCGGGCTGGAAATGCGTTTTTCCCCCACCGAATTCACCCAGGTCAATCCGGGCATCAACCAGATGCTCATCCGCCGCGCCATGCGCCTGCTGGACCCCCAGCCCGGGGAGCGCATCGCCGACCTGTTCTGCGGCCTGGGCAACTTCACCCTGCCCATCGCCCGCAGTGGCGCCCGGGTGGTGGGGGTGGAAGGCCTCAAGGAACTGACCCGGCGGGCCGAGGAGAATGCGGCGGCCAACGGCCTGGCGGCCAACGTTTCCTTCGGCGTCGCCAATCTCTTTGAATGCACGCCCAAGTCCCTCGGGGCCTTGGGCCATTTCGACAAGATGCTGATCGACCCGCCCCGGGAAGGGGCGGTGGAAGTGGTCAAGGCCCTGGGGGAGGGTAGTCCCGGCCGCATCGTCTATGTCTCCTGCAACCCCTCCACCCTGGCCCGGGACGCGGCCATCCTGGTGCATCAGAAGGGCTACCGCTTCAGTGGCGCTGGCATCGTGAACATGTTCCCCCACACTTCCCACGTGGAATCCATCGCTCTGTTCGAGAAGGCATAGCCGCCAAAAAGCAGGTTCCCCGGAAAGCAGAAGGGACGCCATTCTCCAGCTTGATGCTCTGGAGAATGGCGTCCCTCTTGTCTTTCAGGGTGCCTACTACTTCAGACCCATGGACGCCTCAATCTCGGTGTCCTCTGTGTCCTCTGTGGCTAAAAAGCCCTTAACCCACCTCAGCCGATCATCCCCGCGCCGATGGTGTTGTTGGTGCTTTCATCGATGACGATGAAGGCGCCGGTGGCTCGGTTCTGGCTGTAGGGGTCGATGAACAGGGGCTGGGCCAGCTTGAAGCTGACGCGGGCGATGTCGTTCATCTGCAGCTTGTCCGTGGCCTGCTGTTCCAGGGTGTTCACGTCCACCCGGTAATCGATGCTGGCCACCTTGGCCTTCACTTCCCGGGTGGTGTGGCGGATCAGGTAGGTGCGGGCCCGGTCCAGGGGCGTTTCCGCCAGCCAGCAGACGGTGGTGTCGATTTGCTTCACCACCTGGGGCTGGGCCGCGCTGCGCACGATCATGTCGCCCCGGGAGATGTCGATCTCGTCTTCCAGCAGCAGGGTCACGGATTGCTCGGAGACGGCCGCGGGAATGCTCTGGCCGCCGATCTGGATGTCCTTGACCCTGGTTTCCCGACCGGAAGGCAGCACGGTGACCGCTTCACCGACAGCCAGCTCGCCGGATTCGACCCGGCCCATGAAGCCCCGGTAGTCGTGCAGTTCCGGATTGGCGGAGTCCTGGGGGCGGCAGACGAACTGCACCGGGAAGCGGAAGGCTTCGGCCTGCTCGCTGTGGGCGCCGGGAGCGGCTTCGAGAATTTCCAGCAGGGTCGGGCCCTTGTACCAGGAAAGGGCTTCGCCCCGGTCCACCACCATGTCGCCGTTGAGGGCGGAGAGGGGGATGAAGCGTACGTCCCTGATGCCCAGCTGGGCGGCGAAGGCCAGGTAGTCGGCCTTGATCTTCTCGAACACGGCCTGGTCGTAATTGACCAGATCCATCTTGTTCACCGCCACCAGCAGGTGGGGGATGTTCACCAGGTGGGCCAGGTAGGAATGGCGCCGGGTCTGGGTCAGCACGCCCTTGCGCGCATCCACCAGGATGATGGCCAGATTGGCGGTGGAGGCGGCGGTCACCATGTTGCGGGTGTACTGCTCGTGGCCCGGGGCGTCGGCGATGATGTACTTGCGGGTGCCGGTGCTGAAGTAGCGGTAGGCCACGTCGATGGTGATGCCCTGTTCCCGCTCGGCCTGCAGGCCGTCGGTGAGCAGGGAGAGGTCCACCGCTTCCATGCCGCGCTTCTGGGAGGTGCGCTCGATGGCGGAGAGGGTGTCGGCCAGGATGGTCTTGGTGTCGAACAGCAGGCGCCCGATCAGGGTGCTCTTGCCGTCGTCCACGCTGCCGCAGGTGAGGAAGCGCAGCAGGCCGTGATCTTCAATTTTTTCGGGGGCGGACATCAGAAATACCCTTCCTTCTTACGCTGTTCCATGGAGGCCTCGCTGGTCTGGTCGTCCAGACGGGTGGCGCCCCGTTCGGTGATGGTGGTGGTGGCGGTTTCGAGAACGATCTTCTCCACCGTGTCGGCGTCGGATTCCACCGGAGCGGTGCAGGAGATGTCGCCCACGGTGCGGAAGCGCACCTGCAGGTCGATGATTTCCTCGCCGGCCTTGGGCAGGTTGGTCAGCTCGCCGGAAACCAGGGGCACATTGACCGGGACGATGGCGCCCTGGCGCATCACCACCGGGCGGGTGTGGGCGAAGTAGATGGAGGGCAACTCCAGGCCTTCCCGTTCGATGTACTGCCAGACGTCCATTTCCGTCCAGTTGGAAATGGGGAAGGCGCGGATGTTCTCCCCCTTGTGGGCCCGGGCGTTGTAGAGGTTCCACAGCTCGGGGCGCTGGTTCTTCGGGTCCCATTGGCCGAACTCGTCGCGGAAGCTCATGATGCGCTCCTTGGCCCGGGCCTTTTCCTCGTCCCGGCGGGCGCCGCCGATGCAGCAGTCGAAACCGAATTCCTCGATGGCTTCGAGCAGGGTCACGGACTGGTGCTTGTTGCGGGATTCGCCCTCATGCTTGAGCACCACGGTGCCGCGCTTCATGGAGTCTTCCACGGAGCGCACGATGAGGCGCTCGCCCAGCTCGGCGGCCCGCTTGTCGCGGAATTCCACCACCTCGCGGTAGTTGTGGCCGGTGTCGATGTGCATCAGGGGGAAGGGGAAACGGCCGGGGCGGAAGGCCTTTTCGGCGATACGCAGCATGCAGATGGAGTCCTTGCCGCCGGAGAAGAGCAGCACCGGGTTGGCGCACTGGCCGGCCACTTCACGCATGATGTGAATGGCCTCCGCCTCGAGCCAGTCGAGGTGGGAGAGGGTTTGCTTGGTCAGAGTGGTCATTTTTCAGTACCGGGTCGCAACGTTTTCTAAGATCGGCGGAGCTTGCAGGCGAGGCCTACTTCTTGTGCAGGCCGCATTCCTTGGTCTCGGGATTGTGTCTTCGGCCGGTGCTAGCGCACCTTAACTTTTGCAAAGTTAGCCTACGACGAAATCCTTCAACTTACTTCTTGTGCAAGCCACACTCCTTCGTTTCAGGATTTTCCCACCACCAGCGGCCGGAGCGGATGTCCTCGCCGGGGGTGACGGAGCGGGTACAGGGGGCGCAGCCGATGCTGGGGTAGAACTGGTCGTGCAGCTTGTTGTAGGGCACGCCATTATCCAGCAGATAGGCCCACACTTCCTTCTCGCTCCAGTCGGCCAGGGGGTTGAACTTCTCCAGGCCGTTGGTTTCGTCGAACAGGCGCACCGCCAGGCCGTCCCGGGTGGCGGCCTGCTGGGCGCGCATGCCGGTGATCCAGGCCTGCTTGCCGGCCAGGGCCCGCTGCAGGGGCTCCACCTTGCGCACGTAGCAACAGCCCTTGCGCAGTTCGATGGATTCGTAAAAGGCGTTGATGCCGTTGGCCCGCACGTATTCCTCGGTGAGGTCGTGGCGGGGGTAGAAAACCTTGAGCTTGAGGCCGTAGTGCTGTTGCACGGCGGCCATCAGGTCGTAGGTTTCCAGGGGCAGGCGGCCCGTATCCAGGGAGAAGATTTCGATGGGCAGGCCCGCCTTGACGATGAGGTCGGTCAGCACCATGTCCTCGGCCCCCAGGCTGTTGGCGAAGGTGGCCGGGGAGAAGTCCCGGGCGATCTGGGCCAGCAGGGTCTTGGCGGCTTCCGCCTTGGCCGCAGTGGCGGCCCGCAGCTCGTCGGAGACGCGGAACTGGGCGGGAATGACGCTCATGCGGCCCTCCGGCGGAAGAGGGGCTGGGGCTGGTCCACCGCGGCCTGGTAGGGGGTCTTGAAGGTGTCGAAGAGGGCCAGGGCCTTGTCCGCGTCCTTGTCGGCGCGCAGGGCGAAGGCGTCGATGCCGCAGCGGGCCATGAGGAACAGCTGGTCCGGCAGCACGTCGCCGATGGCGCGGATTTCGCCCTGGTAGCCGTAGCGCTCCCGCAGCAGGCGGGCGGCGGAGTAGCCGCGGCCGTCGGTGAATTTGGGGAAATCCACGGCGATCACGGACAGCTGGGCCAGGTCGTCGGCCAGGCTTTCGGGACCTTCGCCGGCGGCCAGCCACACGCCCACCGGGGCGGCAGGGCTGGAAGCGGCCAGCAGCGCGGATTTCCGGGCATGCCAGACGGAGAGGGGCACCAGTACCGGGCCCTGGGGCAGGTCAATGGTGTCGGCCGTCTCGCCTTCGGCCAGGCGCAGCACGCTCCAGCTGTCTTCGACGACGGCGCGGTTCTTGATGATGCGGGTCATGGTCGTTCCTTTATTCCGTGTCGATGGGTCAGGCGGCTTTCTTGCCCTTGAGGCGGTCGCCGTACACCTTGTCCTTGAAGGGCTCCACGCCCAGGCGGTCCAGGGTGTCTATGAACAGCTCGTCCTCGTGGCGGTTGTCCAGGTAGACCCGGATCAGCTTTTCCACCACGCCGGCCACTTCGTCGGCGGGGAAGGAGGGGCCGATGACCTTGCCCAGGTGGGCGTTGTTGCCCTGACGGCCGCCCAGGGTGATCTGGTACCACTCCTCGTTGCCCTTATCCACGCCCAGCACGCCGATGTGGCCTACGTGGTGGTGGCCGCAGGAGTTCATGCAGCCGGAGATGTTGAGCTCGATGTCGCCGATGTCGTAGAGGTAGTCCAGGTCTTCGAACTTGGCCTGGATGGCGTTGGCGATGGGGATGGACTTGGCGTTGGCCAGGTCGCAGAAATCGCCGCCGGGGCAGCAGATCATGTCCGTGATGAGGCCGATGTTGGGCGTGGCCAGGGCGGCGGCCTTGGCGTCCTGCCACAGGGCCTGCAGCTCGTCCTGGCGCACGTCGGCTAGCACCAGGTTCTGCTCGTGGGTGACGCGCACCTCGCTGAAGCTGTAGCGGTCGGCCAGGTCGGCCACCCGGTCCATCTGCACATCGCTGACGTCGCCCGGGGCGGTGCCCGGCTTCTTCAGGGAAAGGGTGACGGCGGCGTAGCCCGGCACCCGGTGGGGCCGCACATTGCGCTCCACCCAGCGGGCGAAGGCGGGCTGCTCGGCCTGGGCCTGGACAAAGCTTTCGTCGATGGCCGGCAGCTGCGCGTAGGCGGGGGGATTGAAGAAGGCCGCCACCCGGTCGTATTCGGCCTGGGTGATGGTGGCCGGGCCGCCCTTGAGGTGGGTCCATTCGGCTTCCACCTGCTCGGCGAATTTTTCCACGCCCAGGGCCTGCACCAGGATCTTGATGCGGGCCTTGTAGGCGTTGTCGCGGCGGCCGTAGCGGTTGTAGACCCGCAGGATGGCTTCGTTATAGGTGAGGATGTCCTGCCAGGGCAGGAACTCGCGCACCACCTGGCCGCGGATGGGGGTGCGCCCCAGGCCGCCGCCGACGATGACGCGGAAGCCCACTTCGCCCGCCTCGTTCTTGCGGATGTGCAGGCCGATGTCGTGGAACCAGGTCAGGGCCCGGTCTTCCAGGGCACCATTCACGGCGATCTTGAACTTGCGCGGCAGGAAGGCAAATTCCGGGTGGAAGGTGCTCCACTGGCGCAGCAGTTCGCACAGGGGCCGGGGGTCCAGGATTTCATCGGCGGCGACGCCGGCGAACTGGTCCGTGGTGACGTTGCGGATGCAGTTGCCGGAGGTCTGGATGGCGTGCATTTCCACCTCCGCCAGTTCCGCTAGGGCGTCGGGCACCCGCTCCAGGGGAATCCAGTTGAACTGCAGGTTGTGGCGGGTGGTGAAGTGGCCGTAGCCCTTGTCGTAGTCCCGGGCGATCTTGGCCAGGCGGCGCAGCTGGGCGCTCGACAGCATGCCGTAGGGCACGGCGACGCGGAACATGGGCGCATGGCGCTGGATGTAGAGGCCGTTCTGCAGGCGCAGGGGGCGGAACTCCTCGTCCGAGAGTTCACCGGCCTTCCAGCGGCGCACCTGGTCCCGGAATTGGGCTACCCGTTCCTGGACGAGGGCGTGGTCATAATTGTCGTAACGGTACATCGTAGGGCCTCGGGCGAAAGAGTCTTAGTGGGCAATGAGTTTGGCGCCGATCAGCACCAGCATGGTGGCCAGGATGGGGCGCAGGATTTTATCCGGTACTTTGGCCGAAATGTGGCTGCCGACCCAGATGCCGGGCAGGGAGCCGATCAGCAGGGCCGTCAGCAGCTGCCAGTCCACGCTGCCCATGAGCCAGTGGCCGGTGCCTGCCACCAGGGTCAGGGGCACGGCGTGGGCCACGTCGCTGCCGACGATACGCACGGCGGGCAGCTTGGGGTAGAGGAAGAACAGGGCGGCCACGCCCAGGGCGCCGGCGCCGACGGAGGAAATGGACACCAGCACCCCCAGGGTGGCGCCCACCGTGATGGTGATAGGCGTCTGATGCCGTTGCACGAAGGAAGTTTCGTGGCTCAGGGCGTAGGACTGCAGCTTCTTGCGGAAAATGATGGCACAGGCGGTGAGCAGCAGGGCGATGCCCAGGCAGAGGGAGATCAGGCCGGTGGTTTCCGGCCCCTGCTTGGGCAGGTGGGCCAGGATGTAGAGGGTGACGGCGGTGGCGGGCATGCTGCCGGCGGCCAGCAGGCCGACGATGCGCCATTCCACATGCCCCTTGCGCGAATGCACCACGGTGCCGCCGGCCTTGGTCACGGCAGCGTAGAGCAGGTCGGTGCCGACGGCGGTGGCCGGGTGGATGCCGAACAGGAGCACCAGCAGGGGGGTCATGAGGGAACCGCCGCCGACGCCCGTCAAACCGACGATGGCGCCGACTACGAATCCAGAGAGGGTATACAGCCAGTCCATGGTGCGCCTTGTCGTGAAGTGGGGCGCATCGTAACAGCCGTTTATTTGCCTCAAAAGAATATCGTGCTACATTGATATAACCTAAAGTTATTAGCAGGCTATGTCATGAAGCTGCAGCAACTGCGTTATCTGGTCGAGGTTTCCCGCCGCGGACTGAATGTTTCCGAGGCGGCGGAAGCACTCTACACCTCCCAGCCCGGAGTCTCCAAACAGATCAAGATGCTGGAGGACGAACTGGGCATCATCGTCTTCGAGCGCAGCGGCAAGCGCCTCACCGGCATCACCGAGCCGGGCAAGGCGGTGCTGGAAATATCCAACCGCATCCTGCGGGAGGCGGAAAACCTCAAGCGGGTGGGCGAGGAATACGCCGGCGGCGATTCCGGCAGCCTGGTCATCGCCACCACCCACACCCAGGCTCGCTACGCCCTGCCGCAAGTGGTAAAGCGCTTCACCGAACGCTATCCCCGGGTGCGCCTCAACCTGCACCAGGGCAGCCCGACCCAGATCGCCGAGTGGGCGGCCAACGGCGAGGCCGACATCGCCATCGCCACCGAGGCCCTGGACCACGTGCCCAACCTGGTGACCATGCCCTGCTACCAGTGGCCCCACTGCGTCATCGCCCCGGCCGGCCACCCCATTCTGGAGCAGGGGCCCCTCTCCCTCTCGGTACTGGCCCGTTTTCCCCTGATTACCTACGATCCGGCCTTCACCGGCGGCGGCCGCATCAGCAGCGCCTTCGAACGCCACGGCCTGACGCCCAACGTGGTCCTCTCCGCCATCGACGCGGACGTGATCAAGACCTACGTCACCCTGGGTCTGGGTCTGGGCATCATCGCCCGCATCGCCTTCGACCCGGAGCGGGACGGCCGGCAGAACGGCCTGGTGGCCCTGGATGCGGGCCATCTGTTCGAGTCCAACACCACCCGCCTGGCCCTGCGCCGGGGGACTTACCTGCGCCGCTATGAATATGATTTCATTGAGTTGTTTGCGCCGCACCTGACGCGCAAGGCGGTGGAAAAGTCCATGGAAGGCGCCCTTTCCGGCGGCGCCAGCCGGGGCGAGGACGAGTACCAGCTCTGACCTGTCGCTGCCGATTCTCCCGGGTTCGTTGTTTTCCTTGATTTTCCTTGGAAAACCACGTTATACTCGCCGGCTTTCCAACCTTGCCCTACCTGCGAACGCATGGCGGAGGGCTGTTAGCCAAAAGGAGAATACATGCGCCATTACGAAATCGTATTTATCGTCCATCCGGACCAGAGCGAGCAGGTTCCGGCCATGGTCGAACGTTACCGTTCGATCGTGACCACCCGCAGCGGCGTGATCCATCGTCTGGAAGACTGGGGCCGTCGTCAGCTGGCCTACCCGATCCAGAAGGTTCACAAGGCCCACTACGTGCTGATGAACATCGAGTGCGACGGCGAGACCCTGAACGAACTGGAGCATTCCTTCAAGTTCAACGACGCCGTGCTGCGTCACCTCACCGTCAAGACCAAGGCTGCGACGACTACTCCTTCCCCCATGATGAAGGAAGAGAAGTCCAAGTCCCTGCTCGAAGGCAAGGCTGAAGCCCCCGCTGCCGAAGCGGCCCCGGCTGCCTAATTAATCGTTGGCTGCTGCGAAGCTGACTGAAAACCGCGTAGTCATCACCGGGACGCTGATCGAACACAAACCCTTGCGTTACACCCCCGCCGGCGTGCCGGTGAGTGAAGGGCGCCTGCGCCACGAATCAGAAATGATCGAAGCCGGCCACCCCCGCAAGGTCGAATGTGAAGTCAACGTCGTTGCCCTGGGAACCACAGCCAAATGGCTGCAGAATGCCGGGCCCGGCAAGGCGGTAAGACTCGAAGGGTTTCTCGCCCTGAAGAGCAAGAACAGCCGGCAGCCCATGTTGCACGTAGAACGAATCGAATTTTTGGAAGGAAATGAAAATGGCTCGACCGTTTTTCAAGAAGAAGGACGATGACAAGAAAAAGCGCCGCGGTGGCGGCATGTTCAAGCGCCGCAAGTTCTGCCGCTTCACTGCCGAGAAGATCGTCGAGATCGACTACAAGGACGTGGACCTGCTGAAGGACTTCATCGCTGAAAACGCCAAGATCATGCCGGCCCGCCTGACCGGCACCAAGGCCCACTACCAGCGCCAGCTGGGCGTCGCCGTCAAGCGCGCTCGCTACCTGGCCCTGCTGCCCTACACCGACAACCACGTTTAATCGGGAGAGAGAAACATGCAAATCATTCTTCTGGAAAAGGTTGTCAACCTGGGTAACCTGGGCGACGTGGTCAAGGTCAAGGACGGCTACGCCCGTAACTTCCTGATCCCCCAGCGCAAGGCCAAGCGTGCCACCCCCGCCGCCCTGGCTGAATTCGAAGTCAAGCGCGCCGAGCTGGAAAAGGCCCAGGCCGACAAGCTGGCCGCCGCCGAAGCCCAAGCCGGTCAACTGAACGGCCTGATGGTCCAGATCAGCCGCAAGGCCGGTATGGACGGCCGTCTGTTCGGTTCCGTCTCCAACTTCGACGTCGCCGAAGCCCTGGAAGCCCAGGGTCAGAAGGTCGAGAAGGCTGCCATCCGCATGCCCAACGGCCACCTGAAGGCCATCGGTGACTACCCCATCGATATCGCCCTGCACACCGACGTGATCGCCCAGATCACCGTCTCCGTCCTCGGCGAGCACTAAGCCTCAAGCGCCCTGCGGGGCGTCTTGCGCAAAGGCCTTGCAGGTTGATCCTGTAAGGCCTTTTTCTTTTCTGCCGGCATCGGCAGAGGGCCGCAATCTGCGGCGGCAGAGTAGAATTGCCCTTCCTCGACATTGACCTCGCCATGAACAAGCCCCGTCGTTTCTCCCGCTCCGACCCTTCCGATTCCCCCATCGATCCGGCCCTGGCCCAGTTGCGGGTGCCGCCCAATTCCCTGGAGGCCGAACAGTCCCTGCTGGGCGGCCTGCTGCTGGACAACCAGGCCTGGGACAAGGTGGGCGACATGGTCGCCGAGGGCGACTTCTACCGGGACGAACACCGGCGCATTTTCCGCCAGATCCAGCGCCTGCTTTCCCTGGGCAAGCCGGCGGACGTGGTGACGGTGTCCGAGGCTCTGGATGCGGCTGGCGAGACCGAACATACCGGCGGCCTGGCCTATCTGGGCGAGCTGGCGGCCAATACGCCGTCGGCCTCCAACATCCGCCGCTACGCCGAAATCGTGCGGGAGCGGGCCATCCTGCGCCAGCTGGTGACGGCCGGCGACGAGATCGCTTCCAGCGCCCTCAACCCCCTGGGCCGGGATGCCAAGACCCTGCTCGACGAGGCCGAAACCCGGGTTTTCGAAATCGCGGAAAAGGGCGCCCATTCCCAGCAGGGGTTCGTGCACATCAATCCCCTGCTCAACGAGGTGGTGCAGAAGATCGAGGAACTGCATGACCGGGACAATCCTTCCGACGTCACCGGCGTGCCCACCGGCTTCATCGACCTGGATTCCAAGACCTCCGGCCTGCAGCCCGGCGACCTCATCATCGTCGCTGGCCGCCCCTCCATGGGCAAGACCGCCTTCGCCCTCAACATCGCCGAATACGTGGCGGTGGAGCAGGGCCTGCCGGTGGGCGTGTTCTCCATGGAAATGGGCGGCGCCCAGCTGGCCATGCGGATGGTGGCGTCCCTCGGGCGCCTCGATTCCCACCGCCTGCGTACCGGCCGCCTCAACGACGAGGAGTGGTCCCGCCTCTCCATGGCCCTCGGCAAGATGCACGAGAAGCCCCTCTACATCGACGAGACCGGCGGCCTCAACCCCTTGGACCTGCGGGCCCGGGCCCGGCGCCTGGCGCGCCAGTACGGCGGCAAGCTGGGCCTGATCGTGATCGACTACCTGCAGCTGATGGTCTCCGCCAAGGCCGGCGGCGGCGAGAACCGGGCCACGGAAGTGTCGGAAATCTCCCGGGCCCTGAAGTCCCTGGCCAAGGAACTGTCGGTGCCGGTGATCGCCTTGTCCCAGCTGTCGCGGAAGGTGGAAGAGCGGACCGACAAGCGCCCCATGATGTCCGACTTGCGCGAATCCGGCGCCATCGAACAGGATGCGGACGTGATCATGATGATGTACCGGGACGACTACTACAACAAGGAAAAGAGCCAGTATCCGGGCCAGGCCGAAGTCATCATCGGCAAGCAGCGTAACGGCCCCACCGGCACGGTGCACCTCACCTTCCTCGGCGAATACACCCGCTTCGAGAACTGCGCCTTCCAGGGCAGCCGGGGTCCCGAGTACTGATCCTGGCGGGGCTCTCGGCGTGAAGACCCTGCTCGTCGTCTTCCACTCCCAGACCGGCGGCGCTGCCGCCATGGCCGAAGCCGCCGCCCGGGGCGCCGGCGACGAGCCGCTGGTGACGGTGCGCCTGTGCCATGCCGACAGCGTCGGCCCGGCGGACCTGCTGGCGGCCGATGCCTATCTCTTCGTCACGCCGGAATACCTGGGGGCCATGGCCGGCCGTCTCAAGGATTTCTTCGACCGCAGCTACTACCCCGTCCTGGATCGCCTCAACGGCCGTCCCTGCGCCGTCCTGGTGTGCGCCGGCAGCGACGGCCAGGGGGCGGCCCGGCAGGTGATGCGCATCGCCACCGGCTGGCGCCTCAAGGCGGTGGCCGAGCCCCTCATCGTGTGCACCCGGGCCCAGACGCCGGAGGCCATCCTGGCTCCCAAGATTCTGGTGGCGGATGATCTGGATCGCTGCGCCGAAGTGGGCGCCGCCCTGGCGGCAGGCCTGGCCCTCGGCATCTACTGAAGGCCGTACCGGAGCGGCGGGCCCGCTCCGCTGCATCCCCGGGGGGCAATGGGGGCGGCGCTGTTCCGGCCATATTCCCGTAGATATAGAAAAGACGCCATTCTCCGCCGCATGTGCCTGGAGAATGGCGTCCTTATTGCCTTCCATGGCTTCCCCTGGTGGGAGGGAAGCGTCTGCCGGGACTAGCCCTCGCTGGGACGGGCTTCCAGGCTGATGCCGCCCTGGCGGCCCAGCAGGCGCACGCTGCCGTCCCGCTCCACCTGGGCCAGCAGGGGCCGGTCCACCACCGGCAGGGATTCGCCGGGGCCCTGGGGCAGATGCACCCCGTCGGCACTGCTGTAGGCGGCCCAGTTCATTTCCCAGAAGCCGAAGAGACGCTTGCGCAGGGCGCCGCTGTCCCCGTCCTGGCGCTGGGCCAGGGCCGCATCGGCCGGGTCCACCGGCACCCAGCCGTAGAAGGGGGCGTGGAATTCGGCGCGCCAGTGCTGGGCGGTGGAAACGTCGCCGCTGGCGCCCAGGCTGGGGGACTGGCGGGAAGGGCCGAGACGCTGGCCGCTGACCCGGCGGGCGGGAATGCCGCAGGCCCGGCACAGGGCGACGAAGATGCCGGCCAGGCCGGCACCGCCGTCGTTGCGGGCGCAGAGGGCGGCCTGGATGGACTCGGGGGCGCCGCTGCAGCTGATGCCGTGATCCACCACCCAGTCGTAGATGGCCAGGGCCTGGGGCATGGGTTCCCGGATGCGGCCGGTAATGCGTTCGGCCAGCTCGGCCAGCACGTCCTGGGGCCAGGGGCCCAGGCTCTGCAGGTTCTGGTTGAGCACTTCCTCCGTCTCCGGCGTAGCGCCGCGGCGGGTGATGTCGAACAGGCGCTGGCGGGTGCCCAGGCGCAGCTTCAGTTCCAGGGTCGGAGCCCGGGTGCCGGCGGGCCATTCGGCGAAGAAGGTCAGCAGGCCGCTGTCCCCGTCCCGGCGCAGGCCGGCCTTGCCGTAGTTGCCCTGCCAGTCCAGGTCTTCCACCCGCTGCCAGTCGTTTTCCGAAGGTACGGGAATCCAGGCCCGCAGGGGCTGGCCGCTGTCCGGCGCGGCGACCTTGACCACCAGGTCGTAATGGCGCCAGGACTGCTGGCGCGGGCGGGGCAGGGGGGCCGGGCGCATGCCGGTGACGTGGCCGGCGGGCGGCTGGTTGGGGGCGGAGGGACGCAGGTTGGCGGTATTGCCCCGGGCGTTGCTTTTGGCCGGAGCCGCCTTGGCGCCGGCCTTGCCGGCCGGCTTCTTGGCCGTCGCCTTGGCGGCGGGCTTGGAACTTGTATTGGTATTGGTTTTCTTGGCAGCGAGGACGCTACCGGGAGCGACGGCAAGGCCGCCGGCAAGCGCGAGAAAGGCACGGCGCTTCATGCTCAGTCCTCCGGAAAAACTAAAGCCGCACCAGGTGCGGCTTTAGGGGGATGAAAACGTGGAAAAATTATAGCACTTCGGCCGCGTGGTCAGCCAAGCGGGAACGCTCGCCCCGTTGCAGGGTGATGTGGCCGGAGTGGGTCCAGCCCTTGAAGCGGTCCACCACGTAGGTGAGACCGGAGGAACCCTCGGTCAGGTAGGGCGTGTCGATCTGGGCGATGTTGCCCAGGCAGACCACCTTGGTGCCCGGGCCGGCCCGGGTGATGAGGGTCTTCATCTGCTTCGGCGTCAGGTTCTGGGCCTCGTCGATGATCAGGTACTTGTTGATGAAGGTGCGGCCCCGCATGAAGTTGAGGGACTTGACCTTGATGCGGCTGCGGATCAGGTCCCGGGTGGCGGCCCGGCCCCAGTCGCCGGCCTCGTCGTCGGTCTTGTTGAGCACGTCCAGGTTGTCCTCCAGGGCACCCATCCAGGGGGCCATCTTCTCCTCCTCGGTGCCGGGCAGGAAGCCGATGTCTTCGCCTACCGGCACCGTCACCCGGGTCATGATGATCTCCGAGTACTGCTTGGTCTCCAGCACCTGGGTCAGGCCCGCGGCCAGGGTCAGCAGGGTCTTGCCGGTGCCGGCCTGGCCCAGCAGGGTGATGAAATCCACCTCCGGGTCCATCAGCAGGTTGAGGGCGAAATTCTGTTCCCGGTTGCGGGCGGTGATGCCCCAGACGTTGTTCTTGGGGTGGGTGAAGTCGATCAGGGTTTCCAGCTCGGCGCTCTTGCCTGCAACGTTGCGCACCAGGGCGTAGAGGGGCTGGGGACCTTCCTGGTAGACGAATTCGTTGACCAGCAGGTGGGAGCAGAGGGGCCCCTTGATGCGGTAGTAGGTGCGGCCTTCCCGCTTGCCCGACTCCATGCCCTGGCCGTGCTTGTCCCAGAAGTCCGCCGGCAGTTCCCGCACGCCGGTGTACAGCAGGTCAGTGTCTTCCAGGACCTTGTCGTTGAAGTAGTCCTCGGCGGCCAGGCCCAGGGTGCGGGCCTTGATGCGCATGTTGATGTCTTTCGACACCAGGATCACGGAGCGCTTTGGGTAACGGCGCTGCAGGTGGAAGACGACGGCCAGGATCTGGTTGTCGTACTTGGAGGTGGGCAGGGCCTGGGGCAGTTCGGAACTGATGGCCTCGGTCTGCAGGAACAGGTGGCCGGTGGCCAGCTTGCTGGACGGGGTTTCCAGGGAAATGCCGCCCTCGATCTCGTCGCCGGCGTGGGCCAGGATGTCGTCCAGGGTACGGCTGGCCTGGCGGGCATTGCGGGAGATTTCCGACATGCCTTTCTTGTTGTTGTCCAGTTCCTCCAGCACCATCATCGGCAGGAACACGTCGTGTTCCTCGAAGCGGAAGAGGCTGGTTGGATCGTGCATCAGCACGTTGGTGTCGAGGACGAAAATCTTGCAGCGGGAAGAGGCGGTGGAGGAAGAGGAGGCTACCGTTTTGCTGCTCGCGGCGGGTTTGCGGGCCATGGGGCGTCCTGTCGGTCGAGGGTCAGAGGGATGTGACGAAATCGAGTACTTCCTGGGCGTGGCCGGGCACCTTCACCCCGCGCCATTCCTTGCGCAGCTTGCCTTTGCCGTCGATGACGAAGGTGCTGCGCTCGATGCCCCTTACCTGTTTCCCATACATGTTTTTCAATTTCATGACACCGAACAGGGAACACAGGGTTTCGTCCGGATCGGAGATCAGGTCGAAGGGCAGGTTCTGCTTGGTACGGAAATTTTCGTGGGACTTGAGGGAATCCCGGGATACCCCGAGGACCAGGGCGCCGGCGGCGACGAATTGCGGGTGCAGGTCGCGGAACTGCTGGGCTTCGGTGGTACAGCCGGGGGTGCTGTCCTTGGGGTAGAAGTAGAGGACGACGGTCTTGCCGGCGTGGGCGGAGAGGGTGAAGGGGCTGGTGCCGGTGGCCGGCAGGGAGAAGTCGGGAACGCTGCTGTCGGGGGAGAGGGGGGTATCGGCCATATTGGAGCTCCGTGGTTTTTTGTCCATTGTTGGAGCAAACCCGGGAGCGGGTCAAGGCCGCCAGGGGCCGACGGGGCTCAGACCCGGGCCAGCAGTTCCTCGCCGCGGCAGCGTTCGGCCAGCCAGCCCAGGCCCAGTCCGGCCAGACTGGCGTGCAGCTGTTCCGGCCGGGCCGTGGCCTGCAACAGCAGCCGGCCCTGGCCCTGGGCCGAAGCGCCGGCCAGGCGCTGAGCCTGGCGGGCCACCGCCTCGGCCACGTCCACCAGCTGGGCGCGGCCGGCCACCAGGGGCGCCAGCAGGGGGGTGAGGAAGGAATAGTGGGTACAGCCCAGGACCAGCTGATCGGCGCCGGCATCCAGCAGCCGCTGCATCTTGAGGCGGACTTCGGCGACGAATTCGGGGGTCTGCAGGTCCCGGCTCTCGACCCGGGTGGCCCAGCCGGGGCAGGGCTCCACCAGCACGTCGACGCCGTCGGCATGGTCCCGGATGAGGCGGGCCAGGCGTTCGCTGCGGGCGGTGGATTCGGTGGCGAGGACGGCGATGCGGCGGCTGCGGCTGGCCTTGGCCGCCGGCTTGACCCCGGGCTCGACGCCGACCACCGGGATGTGGGGCAGGGCGGCGCGCAGCATCTGCACGGCAGCGGCGGTGGCGGTGTTGCAGGCGACGACGATGAGGCCGCAGTCCTGTCCCGCCAGATGGTGGCCGATGGCCAGCACCCGGCCCTGGATGAAGGCGTCGCTGCGCGGCCCGTAGGGCACGTGGGCAGTATCCGCCAGGTAGGTGAGGTCTGCCGTGGGCAGGCTGCGGGCGATGGCGGCCAGGACCGAGAGGCCGCCGATGCCGCTGTCGAAGATGCCGATCATGGCGGGGGATTTTACCGCGCCGCGACCACCACCAGTTCCACTTTATAGCCGGGCTTGGCCAGGCGGGTCTGGACGCAGGCCCGGGAAGGGGCGCTGCCGGCGGGCAGCCAGGCATCCCAGACCTCGTTCATGGCATCGTAGTCGGCCATGTCGGCCAGATAGATGGTGACCTGCAGCAGGCGGCTCTTGTCGCTGCCGGTCCTGGCCAGCAACTGCTCGATGCTGGCCAGGATTTCCCGGGTCTGGGTGGCGGCATCAGCCTCCAGGGTCTGGGCCACTTCCACCAGGTAGATGGTGTCGTTGTGGATCACCACGTCGGAGTAGCGGGGCGTGCTACCGAAGCGTTCGATGGGCATGGGATGTTTCCGAAAAAGGTGAGGACTATCGGCGCCAGCCGATTTCCCGGGCACTGGCGGGGCCCACCAGGGTTTCATCCAGGGAGTCGGGAATGCGGGCCCGGTCGGGGCCGAGGGGGAGGCGGCCGGCCATCAGTTCGGCTTCGCTCTGGGGATAGCGCGGCTCCTGGAACGGCGCGGCATAGCCGTCGGGATGCAGGGGCAGGCCGGTGGCCATGTCGTACTTGTCGCTGGCACCCAGGGTATGTAGCAGCTCATGGGCAGCGACGACGTGGTTCTGCGCCGTCTGGCGCGGGTCGGCGAAGAGATGCACGACGCCCAGCATGCCCTTCTCCAGGCCGCTGGAATGGGGCACCCGGGGGTTCAGGGCCGGATCGTGATAGAGCAGGTAGAGGCGCACCTGGGGCTTGGGGCTGGTGGGCGGCGACTGTTTCCAGGCCCAGTAGCGCAGCTGCAGGCTCCACAGGATGCTGTCGAGCACGCTGCCCCCCTGGGGGCGGGGTGGCGGCAGCTGGCGGATTTCCCCGCCCAGGGTGATGTCCACCGGGCGCAGGGTGGTGACGCCGTGGCGCGCCGCTTCGCTGTTCAGGTAATCGCTGATGGGCTGGAAACTGTCCTCACCGAGGCGCTGGAGATAGCGCCGGGTGGCGGCACTGTCGTCGGCCGCCAGGGGATAGACGGCGACACGCAGAGTGCCTTTCCATGCCGTGGCGTTGGCCTTGGCATGCCAGGCGGAAAAGGCCACCGACGCCAGTACCAGCAGCAGTACGGCGATGCGTAGACGACGCCACATGGCGGTCGGTGGTCTTGAGCGGAGAGCTTAGGCTTTGACCGGGATCTTGCCGATTTTGACCTGCCATTCCTTGGGGCCGGTCTCATGCACGCTGGTGCCGGAGGAATCCACGGCCACGGTGACGGGCATGTTCTGCACCTCGAACTCGTAGATGGCTTCCATGCCCAGGTCGGCAAAGCCCACCACCTTGGCGCTCTTGATGGCCTTGGCCACCAGGTAGGCGGCACCGCCCACGGCCATCAGGTAGGCGGACTTGTTGTCCTTGATGGCCTCGATGGCGACGGGGCCGCGCTCGGACTTGCCGATCATGGAGATGAGGCCGGTCTTCTCCAGCATCATGCGGGTGAACTTGTCCATGCGGGTGGCGGTGGTGGGGCCGGCGGGGCCGACCACTTCATCGCGCACCGGGTCCACGGGGCCCACGTAGTAGATGACCCGGTTGGTGAAGTCCACCGGCAGCTTCTCGCCCTTGGCCAGCATGTCGGCGATGCGCTTGTGGGCGGCATCGCGGCCGGTCAGCATCTTGCCGTTGAGCAGCAGCTTCTGGCCCGGCTTCCAGGAGGCCACTTCTTCCTTGGTCAGGGTATCCAGATTGACCTGGGTGGCGGCCTTCAGGTCCGGGGTCCAGGTCACGGCAGGCCAGTCTTCCAGCTTGGGCGGCTCGATCTTGGCGGGGCCGGAACCATCCAGGTGGAAGTGGCAGTGGCGGGTGGCGGCGCAGTTGGGCACCAGGGCCACGGGCAGGTTGGCGGCGTGGCAGGGGTAGTCCAGCACCTTGACGTCGAGCACGGTGGTGAGGCCGCCCAGGCCTTGGGCGCCGACGCCCAGGGCGTTTACCTTCTCGTACAGCTCCAGGCGCAGTTCTTCGGCCCGGGTCAGCTTGGCGCCGCTCTTGGCCTTGTCCTGCAGGTCATGGATGTCCACCGGGGCCATGATGGATTCCTTGGCCAGCAGCATGGCCTTCTCGGGAGTGCCGCCGATGCCGATGCCGATGATGCCGGGAGGACACCAGCCGGCGCCCATCTCGGGGATCTTCTTGAGGACCCAGTCCACCAGGTCGTCGGAGGGGTTGAGCATGGCGAACTTGGACTTGGCTTCGGAGCCGCCGCCCTTGGCGGCGCAGATCACTTCCACGTGGTCGCCGGGAACGATCTCGAAGTGCACCACGGCCGGGGTGTTGTCCTTGGTGTTCTTGCGGGCGCCGGCCGGGTCGGCCAGCACGGAGGCGCGCAGGGGGTTGTCCGGGTTGGCGTAGGCGCGACGCACGCCTTCATTGACCATTTCCTGCAGGCTCATGGTGGCGTCGTCCCAGCGGACGTTCATGCCGACCTTGAGGAAGACCATGCCGATACCGGTGTCCTGGCAGATGGGGCGGTGGCCTTCGGCGGCCATGCGGGAGTTGGTCAGGATCTGGGCAATGGCGTCCTTGGCGGCGGGGGATTCCTCACGCTCGTAGGCTTCGCCCAGGGCCTTGATGTAGTCCAGGGGGTGGTAGTAGCTGATGTACTGGAAAGCGTCCGCGATGGACTGGATCAGGTCTTCCTGGCGAATGGAACTCATGCTGGGTTTCCTCAGTGCTTGGATTGGAGGTTGAGGGTCTGATTCATGACTTTGTCCGTAACGGCCATCATGAACGCGGAAACGACGAATACAGCGTGGATGCCCACCTGCCAGCCGAGGACCCGGTCGTCCAGCTGGGCGGCATTGATGAAGCTCTTCAGCAGGTGAATGGAGGAAATGCCGATGAGGGCCGTGGCCAGCTTTACCTTGAGGACGCCGGCATTGACGTGGGACAGCCATTCCGGCTGATCCGGGTGGCCCTCGATGTCCAGCTTGGAGACGAAAGTCTCGTAGCCGCCGATGATGACCATGATGAGCAGGTTGGCGATCATCACCACGTCGATCAGGCCGAGGACGATGAGCATGGTCTTGGCTTCGTCCAGGTGGGCGATGTCGGCCACCAGGTGGGACAGTTCCATCATGAACTGAACCACGTAGATGCCCTGGGCGACGATGAGTCCGAGGTAGAGGGGGGCCTGCAGCCAGCGGCTGGAGAAGATCAGGCGCTCCATATTGTTTTGGAATTTGGAATTCATCTTTGTGCGTTGCAAGGTTGTTGGAACCGTTGGGAGCGCGGATTTTAGCATGCCTAGGTGGCTGATTTTGGTGCTCTTTTATGCTGCGGCGCAGCGAGGAGGTGTAAGGGCACTGTAAGAAAGGGGGGGTTTAATCGCGGCCATTCACGGGGCTTTGCGGGCAGTTGATTTGCTCCAGGTCACGGAAAACCAGCGGGTCGCAAAATCCAGAAACAAAATGCGACTCACGCCCCCGAAAGGGAGGGCGTTTAGCTCTCGACGCAGCAATTTTTGCTATTGCAGACAATGCAGAGGAGATGAGTATGTCCCAGATCGAATCCGTTCTCGTTGAAAACCGTGTCTTCCCCCCTTCCGAAGAAGTGGTGAAGCGGGCGACGATTTCCGGCATGGCCGCTTACGAGGCCCTGTGCAAGGAAGCGGAAACCGACTACACCGGTTACTGGGGCCGTCTGGCCAAGGAACACGTGGTCTGGAAGCAGCCTTTCACCAGCGTGCTGGATGAATCCAACGCTCCCTTCTACAAGTGGTTCGCCGACGGCAAGCTGAACGTTTCCTACAACTGCCTGGACAAGAACGTCGAAGCCGGCCTGGGCGACAAGGTCGCCATCATCTTCGAAGCCGACGGCGGTGCCGTCTCCAAGGTCACCTACAAGGAACTGCTGTCCCGCGTCGCCAAGTTCGCCAATGCGCTGAAGGCCAAGGGCATCAAGAAGGGCGACCGCGTCATCATCTACCTGCCCATGTCCATCGAGGGCATCGTCGCCATGCAGGCCTGCGCCCGTATCGGCGCCATCCACTCCGTGGTCTTCGGCGGCTTCTCCGCCAAGTCCCTGGAAGAGCGCATCCTTGATGCCGGCGCCGTGGCCGTCATCACCGCCGACGAGCAGACCCGCGGCGGCAAGAACATCCCCCTGAAGCCCGCCGTCGATGAAGCCCTTACCCTGGTCGGCGCCAACTCCCCGGTGAAGACCGTGATCGTGGCCAAGCGCACCGGCGGCGCCTGCAACATGGTGGCCGGCCGCGACGTGTGGTGGACCGATGCCGAAGCCGGCCAGTCCGACGTCTGCGAACCCGAGTGGGTCGAGGCCGAGCATCCCCTGTTCCTGCTCTACACCTCCGGTTCCACCGGCAAGCCCAAGGGCGTCCAGCACTCTTCCGGCGGCTACCTGCTGCACGCCGCCCTGACCATGAAGTGGACCTTCGACATCAAGCCTGACGATGTCTTCTGGTGCACCGCCGACATCGGTTGGGTCACCGGCCACACCTACATCACCTACGGCCCCCTGGCCTGCGGCGCCACCGAGATCGTCTTCGAAGGCGTGCCCACCTTCCCGGACGCCGGCCGTTTCTGGAAGATGATCCAGGACCACAAGGTCTCCATCTTCTACACCGCGCCCACCGCCATCCGCTCCCTGATCAAGGCCGGCGCCGACCTGCCGAAGAAGTACGACCTGACTTCCCTGCGCCTGCTGGGTTCCGTCGGCGAGCCCATCAACCCCGAAGCCTGGATGTGGTACTACAACGAGATCGGCGGCGGCCGCTGCCCCATCGTCGATACCTTCTGGCAGACCGAAACCGGCGGCCACATGATCACCCCGCTGCCCGGCGTCACCCCCCTGGTGCCCGGTTCCTGCACCCTGCCGTTCCCCGGCATCCAGGCCGCCATCGTCGATGAGACCGGCCACGAGCTGGAGTGGGGCAAGGGCGGCTTCCTGGTGGTGAAAAAGCCCTGGCCCTCCATGATCCGCACCATCTGGGGCGATCCGGAGCGTTTCAAGAAGTCCTACTACCCCGAAGACCTGGGCGGCCGCCTGTACCTGGCCGGCGACGGTGCCGTGCGTAACGCCAAGACCGGCAACTTCACCATCACCGGCCGTATCGACGACGTGCTGAACGTCTCCGGTCACCGCATGGGCACCATGGAAATCGAATCCGCCCTGGTGGCCAACCCCCTGGTGGCCGAGGCTGCCGTGGTGGGCCGTCCCGACGACCTGACCGGCGAAGCCATCTGCGCCTTCGTGGTGCTGAAGGGCTCCCGTCCCTCCGGCGAGGATGCCAAGCGCGTCATCAAGGAGCTGCAGGACTGGGTGGGCAAGGAAATCGGCCCCATCGCCAAGCCCAAGGACATCCGCTTCGGTGAGAACCTGCCCAAGACCCGCTCCGGCAAGATCATGCGTCGTCTGCTACGTTCCCTGGCCAAGGGCGAGGAAGTCACCCAGGACGTTTCCACCCTGGAAAACCCGGCCATCCTGGAGCAACTGAAACAAGCCGGCGCCTGAGCCTGCAACCAACCGCCGGGGCGACCCGGCGGTAAAACAACTGAAATACAGAGGGGCGTGGAGGAGACCACCCAGTCGTGAAGCCGGCATGATCCACCGGCCATCGACACTCTGTACCAAGCGGCAGACTATAAAGACCGCTTTCGGGCCGGCGCGATATTGTTCGCGCCGGCCTCTTCATTTGCTACGTTGCGCAGGGAGAGAATAAAAAATGTCCACAAACGCAACCCAGATGCTGGTGTCCGCCACCATGGAGTTCCTGCGGCGCCATTCGCCCTTCGACCGCATGGAAGGGGATGCCCTGCGTTTCCTCGCCGAGCGCCTCAAACTCGCCTATTACCACAAGGATGCGGCCATCCTGACCCCGGACATGGGGGCGGCCCGCACCTTCTACATCATCCAGCGGGGCAAGGTAGTGGCACGCCAGGCCGGCGAGGTCAATGTCACCGAATACAACGCCATGACCCTGGGCCCGGGGGAATGCTTCCCCATCGGCGCCGTCACCGCCCAGCGGGCCTCCACCAACGGCTATACCGCCATCGAGGATGTCTTCTGCTACCAGCTGGGGGCGGACGATTTCTTCGAGCTGATGCGCATGAGCTCGGTGTTCAACCTGTTCTGCACCCAGTACATCGCCAGCCTGCTCAACCAGTCCCGGCAGCAGCTGCAGGTCCAGTTCGCCCAGCGGGCGGCGGAGCAGCAGTCCCTCAACACGCCCCTGTCCCTGCTGGCCAAGCGGGAACCCGTCTCGGTGCAGCCGGAAACGCCCCTGCGCCAGGTGCTGGAGGCCATGGGCCAGCAGCGCCTGGGCTCCATGATCGTCACCGATGCGGAAGGCAAGCCGGTGGGCATCTTCACCCAGAGCGACGTGCTGCACCGGGTGGTGCTGGCCGGCGTGGCCCTGGAGGAGCCCATCGGCAAGGTCATGTCGAAGGACCCCCATACCCTGCAGGATACGGTCTATGCCTACGATGCGGCCCTGGCCATGGCCATGCACGGCATCCGCCACGTGCTGGTGGTGGATGGGGAAGGGCGGCTCAAGGGCGTCATTTCCGAGCGGGACCTGTTCACCCTGCAGCGGGTCGGCCTGCGCCAGATCCGCCAGTCGGTGGAGACGGCGCCGGACCTGGAAACCCTGCTGCAGACCAGCCACGACGTGCGTCAGCTGGCCCTCAACATGCTGGCCCAGGGCGTCGGCGCGGAGCAGGTGACCCAGTTCATCTCCGCCCTCAACGACACCATCACCCGCCGGGTGCTGGAGCTGAACCTGGACAAGCATGACCTCTACGGCGTGGACTGGGCCTGGCTCTCCTTCGGCTCGGAAGGCCGGGAGGAGCAGACCTTCAGTACCGACCAGGACAACGGCATCATCTACCTGTGCCCGGACTTCATGGACAAGGAGCAGCTGAAGATGCGGCTGCTGGACTTCGCCCGGGACGTGAACGACGACCTGGACAAGTGCGGCTTCCCCCTCTGCTCCGGCAACATCATGGCCGGCAACCCGGACCTGTGCCTGACCCTGGAGGAGTGGGAAGAAAAGTTCACCAACTGGGTGCGCCATCCCCATCCGGCGGCCCTGCTCAACGCCACCATCTTCTTCGATTTCCGCACCCTCTACGGCAACCCCAGCCTGGGGGAGCGGCTGCGCAAGTGGATGCTGAGCCTGACCACGAGCAACCCGGGCTTCCTCAAGATGATGGCCCACAACGCCCTGGACGTGGAGCCGCCCCTGGGCAAGATCCGGGACTTCGTCACCGATCTGGACCCGGAGCATCCGGGCACCATCGACCTGAAGAAGTACGGCGCCCGCCTGTTCGTGGACATCGCCCGCATCTACGCCCTGGCCGCCGGCATCCACAACAGCAACACGGTGCAGCGCCTGCGCCACAGCGCCAAGCGTCTGGGCATCAGCGGCGAGGAAATGGCCGCCATCATCGACTCCTTCAACTTCATCCAGCTGCTGCGCCTGCGGCATCAGCACCTGGAGACGGAGGCGGGCCAGGCCGGGGACAACCGCATCCATCCGGACAAGCTCAATGAGCTGGACCGGCGCATCCTCAAGGAATCCTTCCGCCAGGTGCGCAAGCTGCAGAGCCGCATCAAGATGGACTACCAGGTATGAGCTGGCTGGCCCGTTTCTTCCGCAGCAAGAAGCCGGAAGTGGTGCTCTCGCCCGAGCAGCGGGAGCGCCTGGAACGCTGGCAGCAGCTGCCGGACCCGGACCTCAACCACTCCCATTTCCAGACACGCTACGTGGTGGTGGACGTGGAATCCTCCGGCCTCAACATGGTCAAGGACCGGCTCATTTCCATTGGCGCCGTGGCCGTGGTCAATGGCCTCATCGACACCCAGGACGCCTTCGAGGTGATCCTCAAGCAGGAGGTGGTGAGCGACACCGCCAACATCCTGCTGCACGGCATCGGCGGTTCGGCCCAGCGGGAGGGCATGGAGCCGGCGGATGCCCTGCTGCTGTTCCTCGAATACATCGGCAAGTGCCCCCTGGTGGCCTACCACGCCATGTTCGACCACTCCATGATCGCCCGGGCCATGGAGAAGTACCTGGGCATCGAGTTCGAGCAGCAGTGGCTGGACCTGGCCTGGATCATGCCCGAGCTGTTCCAGGACCGCATCGACACCAATGTGGCCCTGGATGCCTGGCTCAACCTCTTCGGCATCGAGAACATCCAGCGCCACAACGCCGTCTCCGACTGCTACGCCACCGCCAAGCTGCTGCAGGTGGCCATGGCCCGGGCGGCGGAGCGGGGCGCCGAATGCCCGGAGCGGATGATGGAAATCGAGCGGGTCCGCCGCTGGCTGCGGCGCAGCAACTGAGGAGGCAGGCGCCATGCCGACCGCCAAGGGGTTCCGTCAGCAGCTGAAGCGCTACTACCTGCTTTATACGGTCGGCTTCCTGGCCTTCGTCGCGGTCCTCGCCTTCCTCGAGCACCTGGGGCTGCCGCCCCGCTGGATCGGCTACGCCTTCCTCCTGTTCACCATCCTCATCTACGCCACCATCGGCGTCATGAGCCGCACCGCCGATGTCTCCGAGTATTACGTGGCGGGGCGGCGGGTGCCGGCCCTGTTCAACGGCATGGCCACCGGGGCCGACTGGATGTCCGCCGCCTCTTTCATCGGCATGGCCGGCACCCTCTACCTGACGGGCTACCAGGGCCTGGCCTACATCATGGGCTGGACCGGCGGCTACGTGCTGGTGGCCCTGTTCCTGGCGCCCTACCTGCGCAAGTTCGGGCAATACACCATCCCCGACTTCCTCGCCGTGCGCTACGGCGGCAACGCGCCCCGCCTGGTGGGCGTGGCGGCGGCCATCATCGCCTCCTTCGTCTATGTGGTGGCCCAGATCTACGGCGTCGGGCTGATCACCAGCCGCTTCGTCAGCCTGCAGTTCGAGATCGGCGTCTTCGTCGGCCTCGCCGGCATCCTGGTGTGCTCCTTCCTCGGTGGCATGCGGGCCGTGACCTGGACCCAGGTGGCCCAGTACGTGATCCTCATCATCGCCTACGTGACGCCGGTGGCCCTGCTGTCCTTCCAGATCACCAGCGTGCCGGTGCCCCAGCTGGTGTACGGGGAAGTGCTGCAGGGAGTGGGCAAGCTGGAGGAAAAGCTGTTCGAGACCCCGGCCGAGCAGGAGGTGCGGGGCCTGTACCGGGAGCGGGCCGACGCCTACTACGAGAAGATCATGCGCCTGCCCGTTTCCCTGGCGGAAGAGCGGCAGCGCCTGACCATGCGCATCAACGCCCTCAAGGAAGAGAACGCCCCCATGCGCGAGGTGGTGGCCCTGGAGCGGCTGCGGCGGGACCTGCCGGCCAACGCGGAGGAAGCACGGGAGCGCTGGGATGCGGCCATGCACGCCGCCGCCGACCGGGGCGCCATGCCCATCCGCCATGCCGAGGCCTTCCCCGGGCGCAGCGAGGCCGAATCCTCGGCCGCACGGCTCAACTTCCTCACCCTCATGTTCTGCCTCATGGTGGGCACCGCCGCCTTGCCCCACGTCCTGATGCGCTACTACACCACGCCTACGGTGAAGGAGGCGCGGGAGTCGGTGACCTGGTCCCTCTTCTTCATCCTGCTGCTGTACTTCACCGCCCCGGCCTACGCCGTGTTCGCCAAGTACGAGGTCTATTCGACCCTGATCAACACCCCCATCGCCCACCTGCCGTCCTGGGTGGCGGCCTGGGGCAAGGTGGGGCTGGTGGCCATCGAGGACATCAACCACGACGGCCTGCTGCAACTGGCGGAACTGTCCCTCAACCCGGACGTGATCGTCCTGGCGACGCCGGAAATCGCCGGCCTGCCCTACGTCATCTCCGGCCTGGTGGCGGCCGGCGGCCTGGCGGCGGCCCTGTCCACCGCCGACGGCCTGCTGCTGACCATCGCCGGTTCCCTCTCCCACGACGTCTATTACAAGATCATCCAGCCCCGGGCCTCGACCCAGTGGCGCCTGGTCATTTCCAAGTCCCTGCTGCTGGTGACGGCGGTGCTGGCGGCCACGGTGGCGGCCCAGCGGCCCGCCACCATCCTCTACATGGTGGCCTGGGCCTTCTCCATCGCCGCCGCCGCTTTTTTCCCGGCCCTGGTCATCGGCATCTTCTGGAAGCGGGCCAACCGGGCCGGCGCCGTCTCCGGCATGGTGGTGGGCCTGCTCATCACCGTCTATTACATGGTGAGGGTGCAGTTCGATTCCGTGCCCTGGCTCGGCCTGCGCGGCATCGGCATGGAGCCCTGGTTCGGCATCCAGTCCACCTCGGCCGGCGTCTGGGGCGTGCCGGCGGGCTTCCTCACCATCGTCGTCGTCAGTCTGCTGACCAGGCCGCCCTCCCGGGAGGTGCAGGACTTCGTCGAGCAGGTGCACTATCCGCAACTGCGCTAAGGCCCCGGGTCATTCCGGGGCGCCGCCGCCACAGGGGACAGCCATGCAACTTACAGATCGGCATCGGGAATACTGGCGCAAGAACCTGCGCATGACGGCGCTGCTGCTGGCCATCTGGTTCCTGGTCACCTACGTGGTCAGCTACTTCGCCCGGGAACTCAACGAGTTCACCGTGCTGGGCTTTCCCCTGGGCTTCTACATGGGGGCCCAGGGCTCCCTGGTGGTCTATGTGCTGATCATCTGGTTCTACGCCCGCTACATGAACCGGCTGGACCACCAGTACGGCGTCCATGAAGGGGGGCGCGACTAGCGTCCGCCCGGGCGGGGCGTTTCAGGCCTCCAGGTGGGCCACCAGGGAGAGCAGCTGCGGATGCTCCCCATCCCGCATCAGCTGCCGCGCCAGTCGGGGCTCGAAGGCTGCCAGGCGCCGGGCGATGCGTTCGCTCTCCTGGTGCCGGCCGGCATGGTGGTAGGCCATGCCCAGGTGGTAGTAGGCGATGCCGTTCATGGGCTGCAGCTCCACCGCCTTTTCCAGGGCCGTCGCCGCTGCTTCGTGTTCGCCCAGGGTGGCATGGGCCAGCCCCTTGCCGTACCAGGCCCGGTCCAGTTGAGGATTTAGGTGCAGGGCTGTATCGAAGGCGGCGATGGCCTGCCGGGGCCGGCCCAGCCGGTCCCGCACGTAACCCAGGTTGAAGTGGTGCTCACCACGCTCCGGCGCCAGGGAGGCGGCGCTGGCGTACCAGGCCTCGGCGTCCTCAAGGCGTTCCAGACGGGCGGCAAGATACCCCAGGCAGGCCGCCGTGGCAGCCCCGGGGGTATGGCGGAAAGCCTCCTGGTAGGCGGCGTAGGCCGCCCCATCCCGGCCGAGGAAGTGCAGCAGCCAGCCGTGCAGGCGATAGGACCAGGGGCCAAGCAGCATCGTTTTCATCTCCCGTACCCGGTGCAGCGCTGCGGGCGCGCCTGGCATAAAATTCCGTCAGCCCACGGCATGGCGCCGTGGCCCCTTCAGTGTGAGGACCCATGGTATCCGCCGCTCTCCTGCTTGTCAGCGTTCTGCGCGCCCTGATCGAAGTGGCCGGGCTGTGTCTGCTCGGCCAGGGCGTGCTGGCGCTCCTCGCCGGCAGTCGCCGGGAGGGCAATCCCATCTACCAGATGTTCCGCATCGTTACCCGTCCCGCCCTGCTGCTGCTGCGCCGTCTGGCACCCCGGGTGATCCTGGACCGGCACCTGCCCCTGCTGACTTTTTTCGTCCTCTTCTGGCTGTGGATCATCCTCGCCTATTTGCGCCAGCTCATCGCCCTGGAAGCAAATTGAGCGATCCGGCGAAAATGTTTTGCGTTATTCAAAAGCTTCGCTATAATGCGCGGCTTCCGCGGAGAGGTGGATGAGTGGTTTAAGTCGCACGCCTGGAAAGCGTGTTCAGGGTAATACCCTGACGGGGGTTCGAATCCCCCCCTCTCCGCCACGGATTACTGCAAAAAGGCCCTCGTTGTCGCTTGGCCCATAAGTTTGCCGGAAGGCAGGGTTATGCTTCAGAAACCTGGTGGCAAAGATATGCTTCCTGGCAAAGGGGAATTGAAGCCAGATCAGAAATGGTCTGGCTTTTTTCATTTGGGCCCAAAGAAATGAAAAGGCCACTCCTTGTGAGTGGCCTTTTTGTATTCTTATCGGCCAATGCAATCGTTTGATACAACGCGGCCAAACAACAGCTATCTGCTTGCTGTGAACTCTTCTCCGACTGCTTTGAACACCGCTTGATTGGTATAGGCACACATTGGAGTAACGTCTCCGACCGCAATTGACCTGCCCGTAGCATCGGCTACCCGAAGGCCTTATGTGGAGCCAACTATTCAAGGTAACATATGGGCATGATGATCCAAGCCTCGAACAAATGCCCAGCCGGAGCTTCGTCACTCCACACCGCGATCCTGGATGAGATCGCCGGGTCGCATGCCGCGCAATTGGTCATAGAGGAACTGGGTATCGCAATGGCGACACACCCCGGTTTAAGGCGAGACCGGAATGAAGACCGTATCGCAGTCGCAAGAATCACGACCCCCTGCGCAGAAACGTACACAGTTGCTTTGGTTTGCGATGGCGTCGGTGGCTCTGAGTCCGGTGACCAAGCAGCGGCTCTTACCATTTCCAGCATCATTGCGGACCTTGCCCAGCAGCGGGTGCGCCCTTCCTTGAAGGAACTTGCCGTTGCTCTTGTTAGGCGAGCCGACGATCTAGTCCGAAAAGAGCTTCAGGGTCGGGGAGCGACTACTCTCGTAATGCTCCTCGCCACTACCAGCGGGCAGCTCATCTGCGCCAACGTAGGCGATAGCCGCGCGTACAGCTGGGATACGAATTCGAGCAAGCTTGATCAGGTTACGGTCGACGACACGATCGAGAATGAGCTGAAGGATTTACCGGGCAACCCTGCAGCTCTAATCCGGGCGCGCGGACTGCAAGGCCGACTTTCACAAGCAATTGGCGAGGGCGGAAGAACGGCCGACGACTTGCGCGTCCAAACATATACCAGTGAGCGCTTCCGTCTCGGTGCCGTGCTGGGCTCAGATGGCTTGTGGCGTGCAGCAAGGGACTTCGAGGCTACAGTCGCGAATTCTGCCACTCCGAACGATGCTATTCGGCGGGCCATTGCTCTTGCAAATTGGGTAGGTGGCGTAGACAACGCTTCGCTGATTGCGATTGGCAATATAGAGAGGCTGTATGGCGGACCGATACAGGCGTCAACCGGTAGACAACAACCGGAAATTACCTTGTGGTCGTCGTTAGCCAAGATCAAGCTCTTGACGAGCGCCTGGATAGGCGAAGCCAAGCCGCTTGAGGCGCGTGGGAAGGCAGAAAAGCCAAAAAGGAAAGTAGTAAAGAAGGAATCCCGGAAGACTCAAGACGAATTACAGCTAAGATTGGAGCCGGCCGATCCAAAAATGGGGAGGCCAAAAATCGAAGTGACGACCAGCGAAGATCGTAATAAAAGCGAGTAAGCCAAGAAATAGAGGAAGGGGACCAAGGGGTGGCGCTGCCGCAGCGATACAAGACTCTGACGAAGAGCGTACTGGCTGGGGGATTCGGAACCGTTATCCCACTTGAGGATACGTTTCTCCGACGAGTCGTTCTGATGAAGGTTATGCAGGACACCGCAAACAACGTTCAGCTTCAGAACGAAATTAAAGGCCTTTGCAAAGCGCGGTCTCGCCATGTCGTCGAGGTATATGACGTCATTACAAATGAAAAGGGTGAAATTGCGGGCGTTATTATAGAGCGTCTCCGTGGGCGGGACTTTTCAGCGTTTCATAAAGAGGCAGCGATCAATCCGCTGGGTTATCTCAAGATACTCTATCAGCTCGCATGCGCTCTTCGCGATCTTCATGCTGTGGGAATTATTCACCGCGACCTTAAACTCGATAACTTTAAAGAATCTGCTGCTGGAGTCATCAAACTGTTCGACTTCGGCATATCGTCACCGGATGGTGGGTACCAGACAAAGCAGAACAAGGGCACTCTAACTTACGCCGCACCAGAGCTGTATGTAGCAGGGGCTACGATTACCCCTGAGATGGATATATACGCTTTAGGAATATGTGCGTGGGCACTTGCCTATCCCATTTTTCCTCCAGAGTTAATGGAAAAGCCCCCGCAAAAATCTGCGCGAGCCCCATCCGTTGGTACCGTGATGCCAACTGCCGACAAACAGCCGGACGGTCTTCACAAGGAAGTTGTCGACATTCTCGATGCGTGTATTGACCCGTGTCCAAAGAACCGGCCCTCGGCGGACGAGGTCAGTTCCGTACTAGCTAAGCACCTCAGCCGAAACAAGCACCGCGGTCTTTTTGTGCAAGGCGTTGAAGAAGTTTTTGAGCTGTCCGTGAAAGAGCCAACGGTTACGTTGAAGATCGGCGCATTGGGCCGATTGAGAGTGAACTACGACGGTCTTCGATTCTTGATCACTGAGGTAGAGGGTTCGGTCAGCATTAATAACATACCAACCGAACCGGGCCACGTCCTCCACGAGGCGTGTGTCATTGGATTTGGTGCGCCCGACCTTGGACCGGCTAGAGAGTGGGTGACATTCTTCTCATCGCACCCGGAGGTTGTCCTATGAAGTTTAAGGCTGACAACGTTGTCGCAGGGCGATACAGAATTGAATCTTTCCACCTTGAAGGCGGTATGCAAGAGGTCTATCGATGCTTCGATCTTGCTCTAGGGCGAGTAGTGGCACTTAAAACACCACGTGAAGGAATTGTCGACAAGCGCTTTAGCAGGGGCGCACAGATGGGTGCCCGCGTAGTTCATCCGAATGTAGCAGCCACGCTTGACTACGTCGAGGAAGGTTCCAACCGTTGTTTGGTGGAGGAGTTCATTGAAGGGGTGGACCTGGGAAGACGACTCGCGAGCGACTTCATCTTTCTTGATCCGTCACTCACCGCTTGGGTGGTTCATAACATCGCGAAGGGGCTTCAGGCAGCGCACAGGGTTGGTATCTGTCACCGCGATCTCAAGCCTAGCAACATAATGACGTCTGCCGATGGTCGTATGGACGTCGTTAAATTGACTGATTTTGGAATTGCTAAGCTCGCCGAGAAGGAATTGGAAGCCGAGATTGAGAAATTTGAGCTAGATGAGAACACCTTAACTTCATCGAGTACCCTTCTAGGGGCGGTCCCATATTTGGCACCGGAATGCTGGAACGACTGGGCTAGTGCCGAGCAACCAGCCGATATTTGGGCTTTCGGGGCAATTACATGCCATTTGTTACTCGGAAAGCCGCCATTTGGTGTGGGCAAAGGCGCCATCATGAAAATGGCGCAGGCGGAAGTGGCTGGAAAGGTCGAGTTGCCTCCCCCTGAATGGTTTGGACAGCATCTGGAAACCGCGAAACTTGAGCAGGAATTGTGGGCTCTCGTACACGGTTGTTTGCAGATTGATCCCAAGCTTCGTCCAACAGCAGATGAGGTCGTACAACGATGTGAGGCTCTCTGCTATTCGGCAACACCCAGAAAGGTGGGGGTGATAACGACCTACCCCCACACGTATACAAGCGGCCGGAAGGCAAATGCCGGTTTCATATCTGTTGATGGTGGCGACCCCGTCTTCTTTCATCTCAGCGAATTCTTCAGCATTGGAGTCAAACCGCAGGTCGGACAGCGCGTCAGCTTTGGTACAGCAGCTGGGAAGCCGAGGGAGCGTTGTTCTCCCGTACTACTTTTGCAGAGTCCATAGCACCTCGCTAGTGGCCAGTGTGTCGGTGCTCTGAGCTTGACGACGGGGAAAAATCAGTTCAGTCGAGCGAGTGGTTATGGCAGCAGGGCGATCATGAGGGGCGATTCACTTCTATGACAAGCCATCGAGAAATGGACAACGTCATTAAAATTGCTCATCAGACACCAGCACTTGATGAGAACTACGTCCTCCTCCTCACTTCCAACAGCGAGGAAAAAAGAGCCATAAACGCAGTCCTGCGAGATCGGCGCACGGCTGATATTGGGATCGAGACCACAGGGTGTTCGTTGGGTACTCTGGGTGGGCGATTTGTGCTCCACGTGACAGGTGAGAGTGGGGTGTCTAAGGCTCTGTCTGTTGCTCGCATAGCAAGCGCGCTGCTTAAAAACAACAACTTCCCCAAGCCAGTCCTGACTGTTCTAGCAGGCTTCTGCTGGGGCAATCCTAAGAATGTCGGTGCCGAGGTCTGTATTGTCGCCACAGAGGTCGTCGCCTTAAATATCCGACATGCAGAGGGAGATGCAGAAGTACCCCAAGCCCAGAGGCTGGTGAGCATTGTGACCCTCGAGGAGCCAGTTGTCCGAGAACTTGAGGACCACCTAAGGGTGCGGATTGGTTCCCTGGCCAGCCTGGAGACCCTCTACAAGAGCGACCGCTTGCGCGAGCGGCTAGTTGAGCGGTACCCCGAGCTGCTAGGAGGGGAAATGGAAGCCTTTGGGTTCCTCGAGAGTGGCTCCCGTTGGCTCGTCGTCAAGGCGGTGTCTGATGCCGGCGGGGATGACTTTTCGCGCGAGAAGCAGGGTGAGGCGGCGCGGAGGGCGTCAGTGGTCATCGAGCCGCTCTTGGTTACCCTGCAGAGGCATGAGGTCGTCGACCATCCGCGTGCCTCGATCGAGACAGCACACCTGTACGATCTACTATCGGGCGACACGATCGAGTTCGACGTCCGCGAGATTGGCAAGGAAGCCCTTACGGATCATCTCGAATTCGGCATCGGCCTGCGCGCCGAGTACAAGCTTCGCCAGTATGTGTCCGACCGGGAATGCAGCGCCGACTTTGTGCGGCACCTTCTTGCCGCGATCCTGGAGGTCGTCCAGAATGCAGTGCGACACGGAAAGGCGAACAGGTCGTTCGTGAGCTTCTACGCGACCAAAGTCGTGATTGAGGACGACGGACAACTCTATGACATCAGGTGCTTGACCGATGGGCGCGGAGGGGCCATGGCTGTGCAGGCCCTACTCAAACTGGGGGAAGAAACCGGGGCGATGGAGCTAACTGTAGGAAAGAGCAAGCGGCTCAAGGGAAACAAGTACACCTTCAATCTCGTGAAGGCGTCCAGCGCTCTGCGAGAAGCCCGCGAAAAGTGCTTGCTGCGTGTAAGGGAATCGAGCATTGGGATGCTGTATGGCCGGCCGGAGGTGTTTTCCTTCGACTCTCGGTGTAGGACCGTTTACCTCGATGGCACTAGGATACGGATGACCTCCCGCCATTTCGAGCTTGCAGCAGCTTTGCGCCCGCTCGTTGAGGAGGGCCGGAAGGTGTATGTAGGCTGTCGCTCTGAGCAAGAGATATTCATATACAAGCAGGAACTGAAGGATCTTGCTGGCGAGAATCTCGTACTTTTCGTCGACGCGACGCTGCCGCAGGGAATCTGAGCGCCCCTATTGTGGGTCTGCTTAAGGCGCTCACGGAAGGGGGGCCGACGTCTTCAGGAGGGAAATTAGCGCAAAGGCTAATTGGGGGCGGGAGTTACAGTTCGCAGGATGGAGAAACTGTTGTTCACCGTTGCATGGCGGTTGAACGGAAAGTAACTGGCACCTTGCGGATGCACTTCCACATTGGGCACCTGCCGGTTAGGTCGAAAAGCGGTATTTTTTTAAGCTGGGTCGATTCTAACGACTAGTACTGCCCGATAGGCATCACGGACCGCGCGTTCCCTAAGCGAAGCCTTCTCCTTCCGAAGAATCAAATCTACTTTGCGTCGTGACGGATAGCTTTTCTGGTCATGGAATGCCTGAACGATGTCTTGGACACGTTGGATTTGGTCGTTCAAGCGTTTTTTTCCACGCAGTCTGAGGAATTCTTTGTAACGGGTACTGATATTCAGGCAGATGTCTGGAAACCAGTATCGAAGATACGATGCAGTAACTCCGTAGCGCTTTCCGATCGCCGATACCGGCTGTGGTGGCTCGGTCTGTATATCCTTCTGAATCCGTCTTCTGAGTTCAGCTCGGTTAGTTTCATCAGTATCCTGGCCACGTTCTCTGACCTTCAATTTTCCGGGCACCATTGGTGCCGAAAGTGAGGGCTGGAAGCCGCTATTCCCCCGTGCTAGATCAATGGGCAATGCCTGAACTGCATATCCGAAAGCCAAGAATTGGGGCAGGGACGGTCGTTCTCCCTTGGTCAGCCAATTCTTAAGTGCATATCGGTTGAAGCCGATGGCCTGGCAGAACGCTGCTCGATTCCCATCGCTCGTGGTTTCGACGATGGACTTCATGACTTCGTGGAATTTTTCTACCGACGGCTCAAAATCAGAGGTACTTTGCCTTACAACCATGTCACCTAATGCCTTTGCGACCCAAATCTCAAACTGAGTTGCAGTAGGTTCTTCATTGCAAATCGCGTAGTCGGGGTGGATTAGCGAACGCAAACAATGGTGGCAAATGGCCTGGTCCGGATACCGAGATAAGAAGGGTTGTAGCTTCCCACAATGGGGGCAGTGATCCTGCAATGGGCGGTTATGTACTGTGCATTCCCGGTAGGCTTGCAGTGACCACAGCAGCGGAAAGTAAACATCGTCTCGACTTCGACGCTGCTCCAAGAGACAGGCCGAACACCATCGAGGGGTCGGAGACAGCATTCCTTGTCCCTTGTGGGGAAAGAAGTCCTGCCAGGGAAGTAACGTCAGCCGGGATAAACCCCGTTGTCCGGTTGATGCTTCAAGGACTGATACAAATAAGGAAGCGTACTTGCCATGGCCGTTTATAGTGCCTGCCATCCGATTGAAGAATTTCGGGTAGGCAAGGGGCTCTAATTCAGGTTTTGCTTTCCCTAGTACTTCGGCGACTACTCGGCGAGGATTGAGCGAATGGGCAGCACAAGTTCTGACTAGCAGAGAAATTAGGCTTTCCCGCTGCTCTACCGGAAACTCTACCGGAGCTAGGGAAAACAGCCGGCTACGTTCAGGAATAGGGCGATCAGAACGGTAGCCGGTCACCAGTTCATTGTCGAACGTATTCAGAGTCATGGCCGAATTCCTCCCACTGGGTCGCGAACCGGCTTGCGTTTACCAATTCGACGAGGCGTTCCCTGGCCGAAAGGTTCTTTGGAGCTTAATAGCACTCCATTTTCCAGGAGGTCCCTGAGCTTAAGGTCGTCGACATCCGAGAGCTTCTGTTCACCCCAGCAAGCCTCCTCGACGATAGTGACCAGCGCCCGGTTCTTGAGGGCATACCGCTCAGCGAACGCAGCATCAATCCTCTGAGCCTCCTCGCGCAATGCATGCTCAAGACAGCGAGTCAGCCAGTCCTTCAGGATTCCGATGCAACCTGCCGACTTCATGTAGAAGTAGGCCGCCTCCTGATTGAGGGACGTAGGAATATGCTTTGAGAGTAGCAATTCGAAGAAGGCGAGCGCTTTCCTGAACTCTCCCTGATCCGACTTCTTTCGCGTGTCGTAACGCGGAAAGTTTATGATCTGGCTACGACGAGAGAGTTGGCCGCTCTGGTCAAGGATATCTAGGAGTCGATAGGTGCCGACCAGAACGATGGTAGTTCCGGTCTTCATGGCCAAAATCTTCAGAGACTCAAATTGGTTCTCTAAGCGCTGACGATTCGTGACCAACAAGAGGTGATGGGCCTCGTCAATGATAAGTAGCTTGGTACGACGACGTTTGAGGTATTCCTCAGCTGACCGGCGTAGGGCATCCGTGACTGACTGTTCCAGAGGGTTGGCAGCAGGATGCTCTGGAAAGAGCGTGAGTTGCCGACTGATTAGGAGCTTGCGATTGACTAATGGCTCGTTCTGCCCGGTCAAAAGGCGGATATAGAAGTCTTTCCAGCTGAAGTTGGTAGCGCACGGTGGGATGGCATCTACCGAAACGATCGGTACAAAGTCTGTCTCAGCGGCAATCCGGGGTAGGTAGCGTTCTACCATCTTGTCGACAAGTGCCTGGATCAGCGTGGTTTTCCCAACTCCGGTAGGGCCGGTAATGATGACGATTTGGGGCAGAGAGTCTGCGGAAATGGCATCCATCAAATCCCGGAAGGTCGCTGCTGCATGGGGATGAGCAAAGATATGTCCGCTGAACCCGGCGATAGCAGAAGTAATCGGATCTTGCTGCAGGTCGTTCATGTTCATTTGAGTTCTCCGAAGTTTTCAAAGGAGAACTCCACGCTGGCCCACTGGTCCTCAAACGTAAGTGGTGAGTGGGGGTCTGATGGTGCCAGCAGTTCGGGAAGGGGAGGTGCTACATCAGATTCCTCCTCACGGCGCTCTGCATCGCGGCGCTGCTGCCGCAAGAGGGCCTCGTTTTTCTTCTCTTTGATCACGAAAGCAGCCATGTCCGCACCGTTGATTTGGCGACGAATGCCATAGTTAGCGTGATGGGCTCGTATTTCCTGAGTAATGACCTGTATTTCAGCTTCGGTCCGACGCTCAAATACAGACGCGTGTTCCGAGCGGCAGAGATGCCACTCACCTTTGACATAGGCGTATGCCCTGGAAATGTCGAAGGGGTCGTAGCGGACTGGAACCTGAGTGCCGGTAATTTCTGAATCGCGTAAGGCCGCGTGCCAATAGAGAATCCCGCGAATCTTGATACCCCGTCCCTGGCGAACCATGGCGTTGCCACTCCGTGTCGACGGCAGGCACTGAAGAATGAGATCTGGGGTGTAAGGAATCAATAGGTGAGGACGATTGCCATATAGGGCGAGACCACGAGCCATCATTTCCCGCGGAGAAATTCCGAGCGTGGGATGAATAAGATTGGCGTAAGCGTCGTCAATGAATCGCTCAAATAGGTTCGTAAATTCAGGGAGTGTCCAGACCGCCAGTTTCCGCGGATCGTGACTCGGGGACATGCTTCGTGGTTTCTGCAGCGCTTGGTTGTTGCCAACTAGGTTATGGATCAATCGCTGATTTGCCACTCCGAAGAAGCGCTCAATGACAGAGCCGAAGCGGGATTTCGAGGCTGGCCGGGACTTCTTGTGACACTCGAGACGGGCTAAGAGGGATTCAAAATAGGCAGATTCGAAGTCCTTTCCCTGATCCACCACAATGGTCTTGGGAATACGGCCATGTTGTTTCAGGGCATGCCGGATTACGGCCATGCAACTACGATAGCTGGGAGGATCAAAGGTTAGGAAAAACCCAAGAATCATCCGAGTATATGCATCGATTAGAATCGTAAGCCAAGCCTTACCCAGGTTTTCCCCGGTCCTACTATCAACCAGTTGCTCGTCCAGTTCGGTATGGTCGATGTGGCCGATCTCAAAAGGTCGCTCACCATGTCGTGGGGTCGATTGGTCAATTACCCAGTGGAACTCTGAAATGGAGTACGCAGCCTTGTCACCTTCACGGGCTCGCTTGACTACTTCTTCCGAGAGCCGCTTGATCTCGCGAGAAAAGGTCTTTTCTGAAGGCGCCTGGACACCCTTGTCCTCGCAACGATTGACGAGTTCGCCGTAAGCGATGGAGATTGAAATCCTCTCCGAGCTCAACACCAGCTCATTGATAACTTCGTGCATCAGCTCAATAACCAATGCCGGAATTTTCCGATTTCGGTTGCCTCGGGCGCTAATGCGTGGAAGTAGTCCGACATACCCGTTCCCGTAGACCAACTCTCCTTCGCGTTGCTTGGCACGCCATGACCGAAGGGTCCGAGCTGGGATTACGGATGATTCGGGATGCTCAAGAACTTGATATCGACGATTGGCTTCCTCCAGATCGATAGGCGCCGCATGGCGGACCTGTTCTGCTGCACGCTGGTGACAATCGGCGATGGATCGCTCTATGCCGGTGATGATTCCTTGGGTGACCAAGCCGTCGAAGACTTCTCGTGACAAAGTGGAGCATGTCTTCTGCTCGTCGACGACAAAAATCTCAGTAACGCCAACATTCAGGATTTTCCAAGGCTGTCCATCCCACAGAAAGCTTTCACCAGCTTTCAATTCGATGGCTCCAATGTCCGGCATGGTTATCGCTGTCTGTAGCCTCCTCTGGCCTTGGTAAGCAGCCAAACTCATGACATCGGTACAAACTGTCGTGTATTGGGGCTCAGTCAAGAGCTCTTGCGTTAGATCGACATGGAGAATTCCATCCGCCACCATTTTATAAACGGTGTCTGCCCCAATGTCAGCCTGGCTCAGGAGAGCCTCCAACAGAATCCAATGGACACCCCTGAGCCGATTTTTGATCAATGTAACTTGAAGTGGATCAGGTGCTGGGCAGGCCGTATCAAGATAGTCAGACAGGAAGCCAATATTGCGGACGAGAATCCAGTCGATTTCCTTGGATGAGAGTACCTGGAATCCAAGCCCATACTGGTTGGCGAAGTTTTCTCCAGCAGGGCAACGCCATTTGCCATCGGGGCTCCGGAGAAATAGCTCACTACCCGACGCCTCGCGCTTTAGGAGCTCTTCTTCTGTTTTACATTCAACCCATCCCATCCATCCCTTTTGGATCAGAAAATAGTCCGGGGTACTTAGGTGGCTGCAGTGTCTTCCACCCGCACCCTTGTACCGCAATTTGATCTGGGATGGCTGGTCGTAGAATTCCTCCGTCTCTACATCGTGGTCCCAGATATAGAGATAGGGGAGTTCATTTTTATGACTCTCCGCCTGGATGACGCAACCCATTTTCTGGCTGGAATAGCGACAGGCGACGTTGAACTTACCGCCTCCAACACGGCGAGAAGGATCACCGCGCCGGATTGCTTGAACAATCTTTCGACCATTCAATGGGATGTTTTGCAGGATAAAGCGCTCCTGCAACTGTTCCTCTGACAACATGACAAATCTCCTGAATCAATCTCGGGGGTGCTTATCCGATAGATCTTTAGATTCCGGACGTCACTTAGGAAGGAGTCACACTCTTCATCAGCGGGAAGCTGTACAAGAGGTGATGCCACCCAAGGAGAAAGCACTTCCCCATCAAGCATTTTTGGGGTGCTAGCTGCCTGAACGACGTAAGGAGGCCTGGCGGTCGTCAATACCTTGACAACTGCCCAGGTGGCGCGGAGAATTTGCCCATCAGGTCTCAAAGTCTGATGGGTTCTGTGAAAGGCTTGGGGTTGCCGCCCCAAGCCTTTTGCGCTTTTAAGGCCTCACCATCTACTTGGTTATTGGCTGATCATCAATACACCTCCTTCTGGTTTTTCCTGCAGAGTAGAAGAGGCATACCCATGCAAGTCATGGAGAACAGTGCCGGCTACCTGCCCTAGTAGTCCTAGGTTTCTCTTTTTCCTTCCCCTGCCCGAACAGCGGCGTCTCTACTGGCTGCAAGCCACGCAGCTAGATCCTTCACTAGCGCATATTTCCCTCTTCGATTTGGCATCGTGAAGATTGGGATTGGCACGGTCTTCCTAACTAAGGCCTGTCGAAGTGCCTCCATAGATGGATACCCAAGCGCAATCCGTAGCGTTTCGTTGGAAACCACAGGCCCATAGCGAGCGGTCAAGTCATCTTCCAACTCTCTAGCCAGGGAATTCGCATCTTCTAGCTCTGCCATCACAGCTCCCGTCACAACCAGTCATATTCGATACTCTACAAATGCACCTATATTTCAGCCATCCCAGACAGTACTATTAAATTTTGTACTCTATGTTGGTGTGGGAGGTATGGCCAAGTGACTGATTTAAAAGAAATTCAAAAAATTGCAGACGACTTTAGCAGGACCCCGCTAAACCTGAAGCCGTTCAAAAAACGTTCCAGAAAGGATGTGGCGGACGGGTTGCGTGCTGTGTTTTGGTACCACACAGTTCGGCACCAACTGGGCGAAAAATCCAGCTATGCCTTAGAGAAAAGGTTTGATGAGAAGGGCTCGTTCAAACGCAATGCAGATGGGAAATTGATCTATCCCCATAGATGGCAGAAATACTCACATGGAGAGCGTGTCCCAATCCCATCTCTGGTCGTCAACGTTGAAAAGGAATGCAAAGGCTCTGCTAGAAAACTAAACCATGTGCTGTGGGAGGCATTGAGACTAGAGCAACCTGTTTGTCCACATGTTGAAGTTTGGCTCAGAGAGCTTAATCCCGACATACAAATGGTCGTGTTCCACATCGAGCACAGGGAATTCGACGTAATCTATAAACGGGAGAAGATAGGACTACGTCTACTCGGTAAGCTCTCGGATCGGGCCAGCATGGATGCTCTAGCCTGCCTAACAATTCTATTTCGTGAGGCGGTAGAGCTAGAGCGCTTCCACGATGCATTTCTCTTGGGTCGAGAAATTCACTGGATGCTGCTTTTCTTGGGGATTGAATTTCAGCGAAACGGAGTTGGGAAGGAACTCATCAAGCTCTACTGTGACCGCATCTTTCCGATGCTTGCATGGGATGAGCAATGCTTCTTTCCTGAGAGAACAGACTATGTAGGGGCCTCTTGCTTCTTGAATCTATCGCCGTTCTATCATCCAGCTCACAAGGGTAAGTCTCTTTCGTGGGAAACACGTGTCCGCTGTATGCGACGTCTTTCTTCTACCAGAGGAAACTGGGCAGTGATGTTTGGCTTGGATATTGAGTATGGCCCTAATCCAGATAGTCAAGACATACCGAAAAAACTGTTGCAAGAATACGAGCGACGTAAACGTATAGTCGAGCGGGCAAAAGAAGCGATATCTCTCGGCATATCGGATGTTGGATTTCTCTTTGGTAGAAGGCCGCCCCCGAACACTTTTTTCCAGCGGTGATAAATCTGGATTTCTAATGATATTGAGTATTCTCATCAAAACGGCTACCCAGTGACATCGCAAAGTTGCCACCTAGTGGCGCACTAGGCTGCCACCTTATTCCTCCGAAGCTATCTGAGGTAGGGCTTCCTCGGCTTCCGGCCAATAGGCGACGTTTGAGTTGTATGGGGATAGGTCTCGGATATCAATAAGACCCAGAAATCTGAGACTCCATCAATCGAGTAGCTGTTTTTGGATATCAGGTGAGATAGAATGAAAAGATGATGTTTGAGTAATTACTGGGGTTCAGTATGGCGAATTCGCACACAACATTTAGGAACTTGGACGGCGTTTCTCTAAACAGGCTGCACCTTGATTCGCAAAATCCCAGGCATGATCCACTTGAGGATGAGGATGAGATCATTGCGCAGCTTTACAAGGATGAGCAAGTCTATAACCTCGCCAAAGATATCGTTACCAAAGGTTCGTTGAGTCCGCTTGACCGTACGGGGGTCATTGAGATGAATGGCAATCCTGGACACTACATTGTGGTGGAGGGCAACCGCCGAGCATGTGCGCTGAAATTGTTGCACGATCCTCATAAGGCACCGAATGTTGAGGCTCGTACGGCATTTGAAGCATTGGCAAAGCGTTTCGAGGTGCCTGCTACGCTCTCCGTTGTTTTGTTTTCAGATCGTCATGCGGCTCGTCCTTGGATTGGACTACGCCATCTTGGTGCCCAAGATGGCGCAGGAACGCGTTCATGGGATTCTCCTCAGAAATCTCGTTATGCTGAGGTGGAGTCTCCTAATCAGTTAGCACTGGCTGTGCTAGATCGAGCAGAGGAATCAGGCTGGATAGATGCTGGACAGCGGCAACAGCTGGCAATCACGACACTTACCAGATATCTATCTAATCCTCTCGTACGTGCGGCCCTAGGACTCGGCAATAATCGGGAGTTGCAATACACACATGACGCATCCGAAGTAGATGCAGCACTGCGCCAGTTTCTAGAAGACGCGTTCCCTCTTGCTGATGGCAGCACACCGCTGGTCCATTCTCGTTCCAATAAGTTAGATAGAGAAAGCTATGCTAGAGAACTGAGTGTTCGGGGGGTTGCGCCACGTACACTGTTGCCATCGCCAACTAAACCTCCAAAGCCTAGTAAAACTCCTCAGGCAAAAAAACCGCGTGGAAAGCAGCATCCTGACAACCGTAAATATCTTGTGCCGACAGACTTTGTCTTCAATCATGGGGATAAGTCTCTCATTCGTCTGAGGCAGGAGTTCCGTTGTACACCTATTGATGACCACGAGTTTGCGGTGAACTATTTGTTGCGTGCCTTTGTAGAGCGAGTCATGGTGCTATATGCCAAACAACGCAAGGTTCATCAGCCCCAAATGTCAGACCAGAAACTGATGCAAGTTTGTGTCGAAGAACTTGGTAAAGAGGGAGTGCCTGCTAGCAGCTTAAAGTCGATGCGCGTTGCAATGTCTAATGAACATGCCGCATATAGCCTGCATACCCTTGGAGCAGCCGTTCATACGGGCCATGTACCTACTCGAAAGAGTCTTATTGCTGCATGGGATAATTGGGAAGATTCGCTCAAATTAATGCTTGGACGGATCTAGAAAGCGCTGGCCAAACATGACGGTTTTCGTTATCTTACCGTCATGCCTACAACTGAATCCCCATTGAGATATCCTGGTGGCAAGACACAGCTCTCGCCGTTTGTTTGTGATTTGCTGCATGTAAACAATCTTAAGAAGGGGGTGTACGCTGAGCCTTTTGCCGGCGGCGCCGGACTTGCTTGGCGATTGCTATTATCTGGTCATGTTGGAGAGGTATGGCTTAACGATATTGATCCGTGCATATATGCTCTTTGGGATGCAGTACTTAACCAAACAGAACAACTGTGTGAACGGATAGTCGAAACTCCGATTACGATAGACGAGTGGCATTACCAGCGTGGCATACTCTTGGATGGCCATGCTCCTGCGCTGGATCGTGCTTTTGCTACGCTTTTCATGAACAGAACTAATCGCTCGGGCATTCTGCTTGGTGGGATGATTGGTGGGAAGTCTCAAGAAGGAACGTACAAGCTAAATTGCCGGTTTAATCGGAATGAGTTAGTCCGGAAAATTCAGCGGATTGCTCGTCACCGCGATGTGGTTCGGTTGACTCAGCTCGATGCCGCAGAGTGCATCGCGCAATGGTCGAGGGAGCTTCCTCCTAGGTCCCTGATGAATATTGACCCACCATATTTCGTCAAAGGTCAGGAGTTGTATATCAACTTCTACTCTCCAGAAGACCATGCCAGTCTCGCGAATGCTATTCGTCAGTTGCAGTGTCCGTGGATGTTAACTTACGACGATGTACCGCAGATTGAAGAGCTGTACGCCGGACTCCCAATCTATAGAAAAAGTCTCGTTTACTATGCTCAGGTCAAGCGACGGGCTAATGAGCTAATGGTGCTTTCTCCGCGGCTGCAAGCCCCTGAGGGGTTGGCAAAAACGGCTCCTATCGCCGCCTGATGGGTTGTGGATTTGCATATCTGGCGAACTTGATCTTCAAGTCACGTTGATTCAATACTCACAGCGCCGACTTACATCGATTGTAATTGGTTTAGTTTTCGCCATTCCATTACAAGCCCTTTTGTTGCCTGGCAGTATTATCCTTCCGATTGAAGGCTGGGGCAGAGTTATGGGTCAAATACGACCATCTCCTTATCTCCCCCAAGGGGGTAGTGCGGCATAAAATGGCTAGGATATGGTACTGACCCTTGGCAGGGTTTTGATTTCCGCGACACTCGTTGATCGAGGGCCTTTTTCTTTTTCACCTTCCCCTTTTTGTCCCGTCCTCAGAGCGTGCATTCGGCCCGGTTCTGCTGTTCCAGCATGTCGCGCAGGGTCAGGGTGTCGGGGTGGGTGGGGAAGCTGCATTGGGGGCTGCTTTCCCGTTGGCCGCCGAGGAGGGGGCAGGTGCCGAAGAGGTCGGCGACCCAGTCCACGAAGGCGCGGACCTTGGGCGACAGATGGCGGTTCTGCAGGTAGGCCACCGAGATGGGCATGGGGCTGGGGGTGAGGTGGGGCAGCACTTCCTTGAGGGCGCCGGATTCCAGGTGGGGCAGGGCCATCAGCAGGGGTAGCTGGATCAGGCCGAAGCCCTGCAGGGCGCAGTCCAGGTAGGCTTCGGCGTCATTGACCGAGACCTTGCCGGCCATTTTCACCGGGGTGAAGACCCCGTCCACGATGAAGTCCCAGTCGATGGTGCGGCCGGTGCGGGTGGAGAAGTAATGTACCGCCTGGTGCTGCTGCAGGTCGTCGATGCTGTGGGGCGTGCCGTAGCGTTCCAGGTAGTCGGGGGCGCCGCAGGTGATGGACTGGAAGGTGCCGATGCGCCGCGCCACCAGGCTCGAATCCTGCAGTTCGCCGACCCGGATGACGCAGTCCACCGCTTCCCGCACCAGGTCCACGGCCCGGTCCCCCATGCCGATCACCAGCTCCACGTCCGGATAGCGGCTGCTGAAGTCGCACAGGTGGGGAATGAGGATGAGGCGGCCGATGGGTGGCGGCACGTCGATGCGCAGGCGCCCCTTGGGGCCCCGGGCGGCGTCGCGGAAGGAGGCCTCGGTCTCCTCCACCTCCGCCAGGATGCGGGCGCAATGCTCGTAGTAGGCGGCCCCGTCCGGGGTCAGGCTGATGCGGCGGGTGGTGCGGTTGAGCAGGCGCACCTGCAGCAGGGCCTCCAGGTTCTGGATGATGGTGGTGACGGTGGCCCGGGGCAGGCCCAGGGTTTCCGCCGCCCGGGTGAAGCTGTTGGCGTCCACCACCCGGGTGAAGACCTGCATGGCTTGAAAGCGGTCCATGGTGCCGACTCCTCGATTGTTTGCCGATGATGAATAGTATTGTCGAAATATACATGTTTATCCGGTTGTAGATAACACAGAGAATCGCCCCATTGCCAATTCCGGCAGCCTTGGCTGCCCCCGTGCCATGGATGCGATACCCGGCGCTCCGGCGACCCTCGCCGAAGACTTCACCATTCCCGGCCCCCAAGGGGCCATTCCCGCGCGCCTGTACCGCCCCCGGACAGGCGGCCGGCCCCTGCCCGTCGTGCTCTATTTCCACGGCGGCGGCTTTGTCGGCGGCTGCCTGGACGATGCGGACGTGCCGGCCCGCTTCCTCGCCGCCCGGGTGCCGGCCCTGGTGCTGGCGGTCGGTTATGCCCTGGCGCCCGCCCGGCCTTTCCCGGCGGCGCCGGAAGATGCCCATGCCGCGGCCCTGTGGCTGGCGCAGCAGGCCGCGGCCCTGGGCGGCGATGCCTCGCGCCTGGCGGTGGCGGGGGACGATGCGGGGGGCAATCTGGCTGCCTGCCTCACCCTCATGGCCCGGGACCGCAACGCTCCGGCCATTGCCGCCCAGGTGCTGGTGGGGCCCATGCTGGACCCGAGCATGACCCGCCTGGGGGATGGCCAGCGCCTCAATTCCGACCTCAGCGCCGCCGACTGCGCCGCCTGCTACCGCCAGTACCTGCCCCAGCCGCGTCAGCGGCTCCATCCCTATGCCTCGCCCCTGGCCTCGGTGCGCCAGGCCGGCCTGCCGCCGGCCCTGGTGCTTACCGCCGAGTGCGACGTGCTGCACCAGGAGGCGGAGCAGTACGCCGCCGCCCTGATCGAGGCCGGCGTGCCTACCCAGGTGGCCCGTTTCCCCGGCGTCACCCATGCCGCCCTGGCCCGCCATCCGCCGGCCCTGGCCGAGATCGCCCACTTCCTCGGCCACCGCCTTGGTGCCGGGATGGCGGCCGCCCCCAACCAATAAAACCATCCCTTTTCGAGAGGAACTGTCATGCCCCAACTCAAGAAGCGTCTCATCATCGCCGCCGCCCTGGCCGGGCTGGCGGGCCTCGGCGGCACTGCCGCCGTCTTCTATGCCCATGCCGGCGGTACCCCGGCCATGGCGGCCCCGGCCGCCGCCAGCGTCGAGGTGGCGGAGGTGGCCAGCCGCCCCGTCACCGACTGGCAGTCCTATTCGGGCCGCCTGGAGGCGGTGGAAAGGGTGGAACTGCGGCCCCAGGTGTCCGGCGTGCTGACGGCGGTGCATTTCAAGGACGGCAGCCTGGTGAAGAAGGGCGACCTGCTCTTCAGCATCGACCCCCGGCCCTTCGCCGCCGAGGTGGCCCGGGCCCAGGCCCAGCTGGCCGGTGCCGAGGCGCGGGCCGCCTACACCGCCGCCGACCTTGCCCGGGGCGAACGCCTCCTGGCCGAGAACGCCGTCTCCCGCCGCGATTTCGAGGAAAAGCAGAATGCCGCCCGGGAAGCCGCAGCGGCCCTCAAGGCGGCCCAGGCGGCCCTCAAGGTGGCCGAGCTGAACCTGGAATACACCCGCATCACCGCCCCCATCAGCGGCCGCATGTCCCGGGCCGAGGTGACGGTGGGCAACCTGGTGGCGCCGGGCAATGCGGCGCCCCTCACCACCCTGGTCTCCGCCGACAGCATCTACGCCGCCTTCGACGTGGACGAGCAGAGCTATCTGAAATACGTCAGCGGCAGCCAGGGCAAGGGCCTGCCCATCCGCATGGGCCTGGCCGACGAGAGCGGCCACGGCCGGGAAGGGCGCCTGAGTTCCGTGGACAACCGCCTCGACAGCACCTCCGGCACCATCCGCCTGCGGGCCGTCTTCGACAATCCGGACGGGCGGCTGGTGCCCGGCCTCTACGCCCGGGTGCGCCTGGGCAGCGAGGCGCCGCGGGAAGCGGTGCTGGTGGACGAGAAGGCCGTCGGCACCGACCAGGACAAGCGCTTCGTGCTGGTGGTGGACGGCAAGAACCGCACCGCCTATCGGGAGGTGCGCCTGGGGGCGGTGCAGGAAGGCCTGCGGGTGGTGGAGAGCGGCCTCAAGGCCGGCGAGCGCATCGTGGTGAATGGCTTGCAGCGGGTCCGTCCGGGGGACGAAGTGGCGCCCCAGATGGTCTCCATGGGCGGTCGCGAGACGGCCGGCGTGGCCCGGGCGGCGAGCCCGGCGGACAAGGGTTGAGGCGGCGCCATGAACATTTCCAAGTTTTTCATCGACCGCCCCATCTTCGCCGGGGTGCTGTCCATCCTCATCCTCCTGGCCGGGGTGCTGTCCGTCTTCCAGCTGCCCATTTCCGAATACCCGGAAGTGGTGCCGCCCTCGGTGGTGGTGCGGGCCCAGTATCCGGGGGCCAACCCCAAGGTGATCGCCGAGACGGTGGCTGCGCCCCTGGAGGAATCCATCAACGGCGTCGAGAACATGCTGTACATGCAGTCCCAGGCCAATAGCGACGGCAACCTGGCGGTGACGGTGTATTTCAAGCTCGGCATCGATCCGGACAAGGCTCAGCAGCTGGTGCAGAACCGGGTCTCCCAGGCCCTGCCGCGGCTGCCGGAGGACGTGCAGCGCCTGGGCGTGACCACGGTGAAGAGTTCGCCGACCCTGACCCTGGTGGTGCACCTGCTCTCCCCGGACGACCGCTACGACGCCACCTACCTGCGCAACTACGCCGTGCTCAACGTCAAGGACCGGCTGGCCCGGCTCAACGGCGTCGGCGAGGTTTCCATCTGGGGCGCCGGCAACTACGCCATGCGGGTCTGGCTCGATCCCCAGAAGGTGGCCCAGCGCGGCCTCACCGCCGGCGACGTGGTGCGCGCCATCCGCGAGCAGAACGTGCAGGTGGCGGCCGGCGTCATCGGCGCCTCGCCCAATGCGGGGAACGTGCCCCTGCAGTTTTCCGTGAACGCCCAGGGCCGCCTGCAGACGGAGGAGGAATTCCGCGACATCGTGCTCAAGAGCAGCGGCGAGGGCGGCGTCACCCGCCTCGGCGACGTGGCCCGGGTTGAGCTGGACGCGGCCGAATACGGTCTGCGCTCCCTGCTCGACAACAAGCCGGCCATCGGCATGGGCATCATGCAGTCCCCCGGCGCCAACGCCCTGGAAGTCTCCTCCCAGGTACGCGAGGCCATGGCCGAACTGGCCAAGGATTTCCCCGCCTCGGTGGAGTACCGCATCGAATACGACCCCACCCAGTTCGTCCGCGCCAGCATCAAGGCCGTGGTGCATACCCTGCTGGAGGCCATCGCCCTGGTGGTGCTGGTGGTCATCGTCTTCCTGCAGACCTGGCGCGCCTCCATCATCCCCTTGCTGGCGGTGCCGGTGTCCATCGTCGGCACCTTCTCCCTGATGCTGGGCTTCGGCTATTCCATCAACGCCCTGTCCCTGTTCGGCATGGTGCTGGCCATCGGCATCGTGGTGGACGACGCCATCGTCGTGGTGGAGAACGTGGAGCGCAACATCGAGGCCGGGCTGACGCCGCGGGAGGCCACCTACCGGGCCATGCGCGAGGTCAGCGGCCCCATCATCGCCATCGCCCTGACCCTGGTGGCGGTGTTCGTGCCCCTGGCCTTCATGACCGGTCTCACCGGCCAGTTCTACAAGCAGTTCGCCATGACCATCGCCATCTCCACGGTGATCTCGGCCTTCAACTCCCTGACCCTGTCCCCGGCCCTGGCGGCCATGCTGCTCAAGGGCCACGGCAGCGAACCGGACTGGCTGACGCGGCAGATGAACCGCTACCTGGGGGGCTTCTTCGCCGGCTTCAACCGCTTCTTCCGCCGCGCCTCGGACAACTACGGCCGCGGCGTCACCGGCGTGCTGGCGCGCAAGGCCTCGGCCATGGGCGTCTATGCGGTGCTGCTGGGCCTCACCGTGGGCCTCTCCTATCTGGTGCCCGGGGGCTTCGTGCCGGCCCAGGACAAGCAGTACCTGATCGGCTTCGCCCAGCTGCCCAACGGTGCCTCCCTCGACCGCACCGAGGCGGTGATCCGCCAGATGGGGGAGATCGCCCTGGCCCAGCCCGGGGTGCAGAGCGCCATCGCCTTCCCCGGTCTTTCCATCAACGGCTTCACCAACAGCTCCAGCGCCGGCATCGTCTTCGCCACCCTGAAGCCCTTCGACGAGCGGCGCGGCAAGGAGCTGTCGGCGGAAGCCATCGCCGGCGCACTCAACCAGAAGTACGCCGCCATCCAGGAAGCCTTCATCGCCGTCTTCCCGCCGCCGCCGGTGATGGGCCTGGGCACCCTGGGCGGCTTCAAGCTGCAGATCGAGGACCGGGGCGCCCTCGGCTATGCCGAGCTGGACCGGGCGGCCAAGGCCTTCATGGCGGCCGCGTCCAAGGCGCCGGAGCTGGGCCCCATGTTCTCCAGCTACCAGATCAACGTGCCCCAGCTGGACGTGGACCTGGACCGCACCAAGGCCAAGCAGCAGGGTGTCTCCGTCACCGAAGTCTTCGACACCATGCAGATCTACCTGGGCTCCCTCTACGTGAACGACTTCAACCGCTTCGGCCGCGTGTATCAGGTGCGGGCCCAGGCCGACGCGCCGTTCCGCTCCCGGCCGGAGGACATCCTGCAACTGAAGACGCGCAACAACCAGGGCGAGATGGTGCCCCTTTCCTCCCTGGTCAAGGTCAGCACCGGCTTCGGTCCGGAAATGGTGGTGCGCTACAACGGCTACACCGCGGCCGACATCAACGGCGGCCCGGCCCCCGGCTTCTCCTCGGCCCAGGCCGAGGCGGCGGTGGAGCGGGTGGCCGCCGAGACCCTGCCCCGGGGCGTCAAGTTCGAATGGACCGACCTCACCTACCAGAAGATCCTGGCGGGCAACGCCGGCATCTGGGTCTTTCCCATCAGCCTCCTGCTGGTGTTCCTGGTACTGGCGGCCCAGTACGAAAGCCTGACCCTGCCCCTGGCGGTGATCCTGATCGTGCCCATGAGCATCCTGGCGGCCCTCACCGGCGTCTGGCTTACCGGCGGCGACAACAACATCTTCACCCAGATCGGCCTGATGGTGCTGGTGGGGCTGGCCTGCAAGAACGCCATCCTCATCGTCGAGTTCGCCCGGGAATTGGAAATGCAGGGCAGCACGCCGATGCAGGCGGCCATCGACGCCAGCCGGCTGCGGCTGCGGCCCATCCTCATGACCTCCATCGCCTTCGTCATGGGCGTGGTGCCCCTGGTGCTGTCCAGCGGCGCCGGTTCCGAGATGCGCCACGCCATGGGCATCGCCGTGTTCTTCGGCATGCTCGGCGTCACCTTCTTCGGCCTCTTCCTGACGCCGGCCTTCTACGTCCTGCTGCGCACCCTGGACAAGCGCCACAAGCTCCATTCCGCGGCCCACCACGAGGCCCCCATCACCGCCGTGCCGTCCCTGGAACAGCCCCGTTGAGACGGCAGGAGAGAACCATGATCCCAAGCACAATGCGAATCCCCAGCTTCAAGCCGGCGTTGCCGCTCCTGCTGCTGGCCCTGGCCGGCTGCGCCGTGACGCCTCCCTATCAGCGCCCGGCGGTGGAAACGCCCGCCGCCTTCAAGGAAGCCCCGGCGGAGGGCCAGTGGAAAACCGCCGAGCCGGCGGAGGCCCAGCCCCGGGGCGAGTGGTGGAAGGTCTTCGCCGATCCGGTGCTGGACACCCTGGAAGCCCAGGCCGCCGTCGCCAACCAGGACCTCAAGGCCGGCCTGGCCCGCCTGGCCCAGGCCCGGGCCCTGCAGCAGAACGCCCGCTCGGCCCTCTTTCCCCAGGTCGGGGTCGGCTTCGGCCCCACCCGCCAGCGTCCCTCGCCGGCTTCCCAGGGCCTGCCGGCGGAGGCCGAGACCAGCCCGGCCACCCTGTGGCGGGCCCAGGCCAGCGTCTCCTACGAGGCCGACCTGTTCGGCCGGGTCAGCAGCGGGGTGGCGGCGGCCGGCGCCGATGCGGCCCAGCGCCAGGCCCTGTTCCATTCCCTGCAGCTGGCCATCCAGGCCGACGTGGCCCAGGCCTATTTCTCCCTGCGGGAGCTGGACGCCCTGGCGGCCCTCTACGCCGACACCGTGGCCCTGCGCCAGCAGACCCTGCAACTGTTCCAGCGCCGCTTCGATGCCGGCGACGTGGGCGAGCTGGAACTGGCCCGGGCCCGCACCGAGCTGGCCGGGGCCGAGGCCGAAGCGGTGGGTGTGGAACGCCAGCGGGCCGTGGCCGAACACGCCCTGGCGGTACTGCTGGGCCAGGCCCCGGCCGCCTTCAGCCTGCCGCCGGCGCCCCTGGGCCGCATCACGGTGCGGGTGCCCGCCGGCCTGCCGTCGGCCCTGCTGGAACGGCGGCCCGACATCGCCGCCGCCGAGCAGGCCATGGTGGCCGCCAACGCCCGCATCGGCAGCGCCCGGGCCGCCTTCTTCCCGCGCCTCAGCCTGACCGGCGCCCTGGGCTACGAATCGTCGGAGCTGGGGGACCTCTTCAAGTGGTCCAGCCGCGCCTTCGTCCTCGGCCCCCTGGTGGGCACCATGCTGTCCCTGCCCATTTTCGACGGCGGCGCCCGCCAGGCCGGGGTGGACCAGGCCACGGCGGTGTTCGACGAGGAGGCGGCCAAGTACCGCCAGAGCGTGCTGCAGGCCTTCAAGGAGGTGGAGGACAACCTGGCCCACCTGCGCCTGCTGGACCGGCAATCCGCCTCCCAGGACCAGGCGGTGCAATCCGCCGCCCGGGCCGCCCGGCTGTCCCAGCTGCAATACCGGGAGGGGGCCCTGAGCTACCTCGGTGTTCTCGATGCGGACCGCAGCGTGCTGCAGCAGCGGCGGGCGGCGGTGCAACTGGACGGCGACCGGGCCCGGGCCACGGTGGCCCTGATCCGGGCCATCGGCGGCAGCTGGGGCGAGGGCGGGAAAGACGGCGTAGAGGATGCCGGAAAAGGGGGCGAGGCCACGCCGGCCCCGGCACTCCCGGCGCCGGCGGAGGCGCCCCTGGCCCGCCTGGATGGGGCACAGCCGGCGCATTGAGGCATGGCCGGGAGGCGCGCCGGTGGCGGGTCTCCGGGCATCCATGCCTATGAGGAAGATGGGGTGCGGCTCCTGGCAGAGGGGCCGCGGTAATGCCCGCTCAGTCCCGCGTGGCGGGCAGGGCGGCGGCGTAGGCCCGTTTGGCCGCCGCCGTCAGGCGCTTGATGCGGTATTCGGCCTTGGAGGCCGCGGAGCGGTCCGGGTGGGCTTCCCAGCCCAGCAGCCGGGCCGGTGGATGGGCCCGGGTGTAGCGGGCGCCTTTGCCCTCGGCGTGGGCGGCGTAACGGGCCGCCACGTCGGTGGTGATGCCGGTGTAGATGCTGCCGTCGGCGCATTCGATGAGATAGAGGAACCAGGGCCGGCCGGCGGCCGGTGCCTCTGCGGGTTCTTCCGGCAACGCATCAGGCAAGGAATCAGGCAACGTATCCGGCAACGCTGCCGGGGGGCGTTCCGCCCTTTCCTTGCCCGCTGCCTGCGCCGCCTTTTTACGCGGCTTTTTCACTGCTGCTGCCGCCGCTGCCTTGACCATTTCCACCACGATTTTTCGAGCGGCGTTCACGGCTGAAGCGTCGCCCGGGCCGCGGCGGCGGCGATGGCGTCGGCGATGACGGGGGCCAGGGCGGCGGGGAAGTCGTGGCCCATGCCCGGCACCAGGCGCAGTTCGGCGCCGGGAATGTGGGCCGCCACGTCTTCGCCGCAGGCCGGCGGAATGAGGGGGTCGGCGGCGCCGTGCAGCACCACCGTGGGCGCCCGGATGCCGGCCAGCAGGGGGCGCCGGTCGCCGTGGGCGAGGATGGCGGCCATCTGCCGGGCCACGCCCCTGGGGTCGAAGCTGCGCTCGTATTCGGCGGCGAACATGGCCTGCAGTTGTTGCGGGTCTTCCGGGTAGGCCGGGCTGGCGATGGCCTGGTAGCGCTGCAGGGCGTCGGCGACGATGGTGTCCCGCTGCCGTTCCCGGGGCAGGGGGGCGAACAGGGCGGCGGCCGCGGCGGGCGTGGGCGGCGGCAGGGAAGGGTGGCCGCTGCTGGACATGATGCTGGTGAGGGAGAGCACCCGCTGCGGGTAGCGGGCGGCGACGATCTGGGCGATGGCGCCGCCCATGGAGGCGCCGGCGATGTGGGCCCGGCGAATGGCCAGGGCGTCGAGCAGGCCGACGCAGTCGGCTGCCATGTCGTCCAGCGTATACGCGGGTTCCAGGGGCATGCCCCGGAGCGCCGCGCCCAGATTGGGCACCGGGGCATGGTCCAGGTGGGTGGACAGCCCCGCATCCCGGTTGTCGAAGCGGATCAGGCGGAAGCCCCGTTGCAGCAGGGCCTCGCACAGGGCCCGGGGCCAGCGGGTGAGGGGCACGCCCAGGCCCATGATGAGCAGCAGGGGCGGCGCCTCGGCCGGGCCTTCGAGCAGCACTTCCAGTTCGATTCCATTGACGGCGAGACGGGGCATGGCGGGCAGGGGCTGGGGATCGGGACGGGGCATACCTTAGCAGATATGCCCCGCCGCGGTCCGCTCCAGGTGCGGCTTCTGGCGTGCCTGCCGGCGTGTTTCTCGGCGAGCACGCCGCGCCGGGTCAGGCGGCGGCCGGCGTCAGCCAGTCGGCGTGGGCCCTGTCTTCGCCCCGGACGCAGGCGAAGTAGCGCTGCTGCAGCAGGCGCGTCACCGGGCCGGGCTGGCCTGTGCCGATGGTGCGGCGGTCCACCTCCACCACCGGTGTCACCTCGGCGGCGGTGCCGGTGAGGAAGACCTCGTCGGCGCAATAGACCTCGTCCCGGGTGATGCGCTTGGCCCGCAGGGTGAGGCCCGCCTCCCGGGCCAGGACGTGGATGCTGCGGCGGGTGATGCCGTCCAGGGCCGAGGTGGTTTCCGGCTCCAGCAGTTCCCCATCCCGCACCAGAAACAGGTTTTCCCCCGAGCCTTCGGCCACGTAGCCTTCCGTGTCCAGCAGCAGGGCCTCGTCGTAGCCGTCGCGGCGGGCTTCCCGCACCGCCAGGATGGAGTTGCTGTAGGTGGAGATGGCCTTGGCCCGGCACATCTGCACATTGGGATGGTGCCGGGCGTAGGAGGAGATGCGCACCCGGATGCCCTGCTCCAGGGCGTCGCCGCCCAGGTAGGCCCCCCAGGGCCAGGCCGCCACCATGACGTGGGTTTGGGCCCCGGCCGGGTCCACCCCCACCTTCTCCGGTCCGAGGAAGACCAGGGGACGGATGTAGGCGCTGTCGAGGCCGTTGCGGCTGACCGCCTCGCGGCAGACCCGGGCCAGCTCTGCCCGGGGCCAGGGCAGGTCGATGGCCAGGATGTGGGCCGAATCGGCGAGGCGGCGCAGGTGTTCTTCCAGGCGGAAGATGGCCGGCCCCCGGGGCGTGGCATAGGCCCGGATGCCTTCGAAGCAGCCGTAACCGTAGTGCAGGGTGTGGCTGAGGACGTGCACTTTGGCGTCGCGCCAGGGCAGCCAGTGGCCGTCGAGCCAGATGAAACCGTCGCGGTTTTCCATGGACATGGGAGTTCCTCCAATACGTCGTGTGGGCAGAGCGTGGGCAAAAACAGCCCCTGCCGGCGGCAGGGGCGGCCAAGCCCGCCCGGGGGTGGGGGCGGCGCGGGTTTCCGGACGTGGATGGAACGGCGGGGCGCCGGCCCGCCGCTGCCCGGTGGGGCGGCGGTGGCACAGCGGATGCAGCGGTAGGGCAAGGATGGGGCGCCGAGAGGCACCATTCAAACAAATTAAATTAGCGTCAGATGAAATTAGTTCACTCGATTAGCGCTCAAGAAGGATCTGATTCCGTACTCCGACCCGTCTTGTGGACACCTTTTGCAAAAATGGCGACTCCCGAGAAAATTGGGATCCCTAGATGTAGCGTAAGCGTCGTGATGGCAGCCAAACGCGAAACAGTGAATTTCGTCCTGTTTCTCTGTCTCGATTTGATGACTCTCCGCCTATTGGCTGCTGACCCAGTCGTGAATAGCTTGGTCTGTCTGCTCATCCAGCACGAACTGCTCACGTAAACACAGTGAACGAACGTTATCAGCCAGTTTCTTGGCCAGTGTGGTCTCGTCGTTTGGTCCATCGTCGAATGAGTGGCCACGCATGCTTAACCCCCGCAGCACATGAGTCACATCGGCACGACTGACAGGAAGTCCTGTTTCCTTGCACGAATCGCGTACGCGCTTGCCGGTTTCCATGAGATGAAATGGCGTCTTTCCGACATCCTTGGAGATCAGGGTAATCAGATTGCGATACTTCTCCGGTGTCAGCAATGGAACATCGGTTACTTCGTGAATCTGCTTGGCGATGTTGTAGAGATTTTTGTCCGTCCATTCGGCTGCACCGGTCTGGGAGGCTTGGTTAATTCTATCAGGGGGCCTGGAGGGGTCGTAAGCAACCCCGCCCGAGCCGTTCCAATTGAACTCAATGGGTTTGACGTCGAGTGACTCTACAAATCTGCGGAAAGTGCCTTTGCCTGCCCAATCGGTTGCCAAGTTTCCATCAAGGCTGATCAACATTGTGGCGAGCCGGCCACAAGAAACAGGTTGGGAGGCTTTGGTGACCTCACTTCTGATGGTCTCGATCGCGGTATCCACCAGCTTGGCCTGCTTTCCGTTTGCAGGCCTATGATTTGGCGGGGCCGGCAATGCGTGCCTCTGTGGATCGCGAATGGTTCCGCCGGATTCCCAGCAGACGACCAGTGGATCGAGCCGCAGCGAATCAATTAGTGCCCGGAAACTGCCTAGCCCCGCCCAGGAGGAGGCATCTAATCCCTCAATCCGGTTCAACAGCAGGGAAGCAATTCTTGCCAGAGATACTGGCGTTGTTGCTTCCTGAACAGCCTGCTGGATCAGTTGTAGTGCCAGCTGCTTGCATTCACTGGCCGAAGGTCCGCTAGGCAGGGCCTCAGTGGGCGGAAGGACCGGTGATTCCTCGAAGATCAAAGCGTTGCGGACAAATTCGTCCTGATCGATCAGCAAATCGGCCGAGGCACGATAGGCCGCCGAAGGAAAACCGATGGCCAGTACGGTGGTACGCCGATCCCAGCGGCGCAGCTTGCGCAGCACCGGAGTAAAGTCGGCATCGGCCGAGAAAACGATAAATTCGTCGTAGCGGGTTTCATGCTGTAGCAGGTCTACGATGTCCAGCACCATGTTGATGTCTGTGCTGGTCTTGCCTTCGCTGGTTAAGGCCGGGCAGTCAATGATCTCGAAACCGGCCAAGTTGAATGACGGCCGAAATCGCTGATAAGCCTGCGGATTCAGGTAGCAGCGACGTACCAGCACCCGTCGTTTGGCGCCAGGGGAGACCGGCTCTGGCATTTCCAGCGATTTGATGAGCCAGTTCATCCAGACTGTTGGGTTGCGAGCGAATTGGTCGGCCGTTTCCTGGTCGAGACGGCGTAAGCCGGAATAGACGTTGTCGAAGTCGACAAAGAGTGCACTTTTCATGATGGGGTGTTTGCCTCAAGCTTTCGGTGGCCTTCCAGTTTCTCAACCAAATCGGCACGAAGTTATGATCGTCAGGGCTCGTCGGTGACCGGGGGGAAACAGAAGATGCTCAACCTCCCGAAATGCCGAACAGGCTACAAATGACTGGGGTAGTCCAGTGAGTCGTTACCATCAAACAAGTGATGCGCCGCTTGTTTTATGACATTGAGTTTATCATCGTGCTGGTCTGGCTGGCTTCAGGCCTGCACCTTGGCTAGAAAACCGTCGGGCACCCGGGTCACCTTGCGCGGGCCGTAGTCGAAGAAGACGATGCCGGTCTTTCCCCGGGCCACTTCCCGGCCGCCTTCCTTGTCGCTCATGCGCCACAGCAGGTCGCAGCCGTACTTGTTGAAATCCGCCGGCGCCATTTCCACCACCATGGTCTCGCCGTGGAAGGCTTCGGCCTTGTACTGCAGGGCCGCGTCCACCACCACGATGCCCACGCCTTCCACGTCCAGCTCGGTGTAGCCGAGGGACTTGAAGAAGCGCACCCGGGCTTCCGACACCAGGGTCAGCAGCAGGGCGTTGTCCAGGTGGCCGCCGTAATTGATGTGGCCGATGTAGAGGGGAATCTCGGTGGCAAAGGCAAAGTGTTCGGGCAGTTCGATCTGGATGCGGGCCATGGTCTGGGTCGGGAGTGAGTGGCTGACTGCCGGATGCTAACCCAAGGCGGCGGCGGGACAAATCGCCGCAGGTCCGGATGGCTGCCAAGCCCGCGCCATTTGTTTGCTACCATCCCGTACGTGATCATCTGCATGGCGTACGCATGTCAGCCAAACGGCCCAAGCTTTACCTCGTCTTCTTCATCCTGGCCGTCCTCGGCACGGTGGTGCCAGCCGCCTTCCTGCTCGGCTCGGCCTATTACAGCGAACACCGCCAGGCCGCCCAGGATGCGCGCAATGTCTCCGGCGTGCTGGAGGCCCGTCTCGAGGCCACCCTGCGCCGCATCGAGTCCAACCTGGGGGAACTGGTGGCCGACCTGCCGCGCCAGGCCCTGCATCCCAAGGCCTTTTCCCGCTACGGCGAAGCCATGCAGCGGCAGTTGGCCATGCGGGCCAGCCATTTTCCGGAGATCGTCGGCCTGCGCATCATCGATGCGGAAGGCAATGTGCTCTATGCCTCGGATGTCACCCGGCCCCGGGTGAATGTGGCGGACCGCAGCTACTTCCAGGCCCTGCGCCGGGAGCCCCAGACCCGCCTGTTTTTCTCCGAAGTGGCGGTGGGGCGCATTTCCGGCCGTACCCAGCTGGTGGTCGCCATGCCCATCCGCCGGGCCGACGGCAGCTTCGCCGGGGTGGCGATGGCGCCCCTGGAAATGCGCTATTTTCAGCAACTCTTCGACGCCATCGACCTGGGGCCCCGGGGGGGCATTACCTTCCGCCGCTCCGACGACGGCCGCCTGGTGCTGCGCCGGCCCGAGCGGCCGGGCACGGTGAACCAGACCCTGAGCAACAATCCCATGCACCTGCGGGTGGAGGCCGGCGAGCGGGAGGGCGTCATCAGCTACCGGGCGGCCCTCGACCAGATGGAGCGGGTATACGCCTTCAAGCGCATCGGCGACTTTCCCTTCTACGTGGCGGTGGGCATCGCCGCCAAGGATTTCCTGGCGCCCTGGTACCTGACCCTGGGCATTACCAGTGGCGTCGAGCTGATTTTCCTCGCCGGCCTGGGGCTGCTGCTGTGGCGCCTGGACCGGGCGGAGCGGCGCCGGGCCGCGGCCAGCCAGGCGCTGGCCAGCAGCGAGCGGCGTTTCCAGCAACTGCTCGATTCCGCCGGCGAGGGCATCTGCGGCCTGGACCGGCAAGGCCGGCTGACCTTCGCCAACCCGGCGGCCCGGCGCCTGCTGGGCTACGGGGAGGAACTGCCCCGGGGCGATTTCCTGCAGCAGGTGCACGCCGACGATGCGGGTGCCGCCCTGCGCACCTGCCTGGAGGAGGACCGCTCGGTGCACAGCGACGACGCGCTGTTCGCCCGGGCCGACGGCAGCCGTTTCCCGGTGCAGTACGACCTCTATCCCCTGGCCCAGGAAGCGGGCGTGGCCCAGGGCGCGGTGCTGCTCTTTGCCGACATCGCCGAGCGCAAGCGCCACGCCGACCAGATCGAATACCTGGCCCACCACGACGCCCTCACCGGCCTGCCCAACCGGCTCCTGGCCGAGGACCGCTTCAACCAGGCCCTCGCTGCCGCCAGCCGCCGCGGCGAACAGGTGGCCCTGCTCTTCCTCGACCTGGACGGCTTCAAGACCATCAACGACTCCCTCGGCCACGAGGTGGGGGACAAGGTGCTGCGGGCCGTGGCCGACCGCCTGCGCAGCCACCTGCGGGAGAGCGACACGGTGAGCCGCTTCGGCGGCGACGAGTTCCTGGTGATCATGCCCGGGCTGCAGCAGGTGGAAGTGATCTACCCGGTGATCGGCAAGCTGCTGGCCTGTCTGGAACAACCCCTGGCCCTGGAGCACTACCAGCTGTCCACTTCCGTTTCCATCGGCGTCGCCGTCTTCCCCCACGACGGACGGGACTTCACCACCCTGATGCAGAAGGCCGACACGGCCATGTACCACGCCAAGGACGCGGGCCGGAACACCTACCGCCTCTTCGACGAGGCCATGAACCTGCACGCCCAGGAGACCCTGCGCCTGCGCAACAACTTCCAGCGCGGCCTGGACGGCGATGAATTCGTGCTGCACCTGCAACCCCAGGTGGACCTGGCCAGCGGCCAGGTGGTGGGGGCCGAGGCCCTGGTGCGCTGGCAGGACGGCAGCCGGCTGATTGCCCCGGCCCATTTCATCCCGGTGGCCGAGAGCAGCGGCTTCATCGTGCCCCTGGGCCAGTGGGTGCTGCGGGAATCCTGTCGTCTGGCGGCCCGCTGGCAGCGGGAGCTGGGACGGGAGGTGACCATCGCCGTGAACATCTCCGCCATCCAGTTCAAGCGCGGCGACCTGGAGCGCACCGTGGCCGAGGCCCTGGCCGAGAGCGGCCTGCCGCCCCATCTGCTGGAGCTGGAGCTGACCGAGAGCACCCTGCTCAACCAGACCGAATCCGTGCTGTCCACCCTGCGCACCCTGCGGGACCAGGGGGTACGCCTGTCCATCGACGATTTCGGCACCGGCTATTCCAGCCTGGCCTATCTGAAACGCCTGGCGGTGAACAAGCTGAAGATCGACCAGTCCTTCGTGCGCAACCTGGACGGCGATGCGGAGGATGCGGCCATCGTTCGCGCCATCATCGAAATGGCCCACCGCCTCAACCTGCGCACCGTGGCCGAAGGGGTGGAAACGGTGGAGGTGCTGCAGAGCCTCCGCCGCTTCGCCTGCGACGAGGCCCAGGGCTACTACTTCGCCCGGCCCCTGCCGGTGGATGAGTTCGAGCGCTTCCTGGCCAGCTGGCCGGGGCTGCTGCCGGGGCGCATGGCCTACTGAGACGGGCGGGAGTTCGCCGCTGGCGAGTCGGCCTCACTGTTGGGGCACGGCGGACGGCCGCCCGCTGCCCTCCGGCGACATGCCCTAGGCGGCCTTGGCCGAGCGCACCAGCCAGCGGATGAAGTCCATGGCGCCCCGCTTCTCCTGCACTGCCGGCGGCGCCACCACGTAGAAGCTGCGGTCCGGGCAGTCTGCCGCGAAGGGCCGGCTGAGGCGGCCCTCGGCCAGGTAGGGAGCCGCCAGGGTCTCCGCCATGAGGGCCACGCCGTGGCCCGCCACCGCCGCTTCCAGCATCAGCAGGGCATCCTCGTAGAGTGGGCCCTCCTTGGGCTCGGCATGCTTGACCCCGGCGGCGGCAAACCAGCGCTGCCAGGAGAGCAGGGGGTGGCGTAGCAGGCGTACCTTGTCCAGATCGGCTGGAGTGTGCAGTTGGGCCGCCAGGGCCGGGCTGCAGACGGGGAAGACCCGCTCCTCGAACAGCTTCCAGGCCAGCAGCCCGGGCCATTCCTCCTCGCCATAGCGCAGGCCGATGTCGGCCTCGCCGGCCAGCAGGGGAGCCAGGCTGGTGGCGGTGCCCAGGCTGAATTCCGTTTCCGGGTGCTGCTGCTGCCAGGCCGCCACCCGGCTTACCAGCCACTTGCTGCCCAGGGCCGGGGCGGCGGAAATGCGCAGGCGGGTTTTCTCCGGCGCCCGCAGTTCGGCGCTGGCCTCGTCCAGGCGCAGCAGGGTGTCCCGCACCACGGCCAGGTAGCGGCGGCCGGCGGCGGTGAGGGCGATGGCCCGGTGCCGCCGCTCGAACAGACTCTGGCCCAGGTGTTCTTCCAGCAGGCGGATGCGGTGGCTCACTGCCGAGGGCGTCAGGTGCAGGGCTTCGGCGGCGGCGAGAAAACTGCCCAGGCGGGCGGCAGCCTCGAAGGCGGGCAGGGTGTGCAGGGGCGGCAGGTCGTGCATGGCGGCGGCGGGTCGGAATCCAGCCTGCATTGTGACCCGGCAGCCGGCGGTGAAGCCAGCTTGCCGGGATACATTGAGCAATTACGGTCAGGATTTGTTGCGCCCCTTCGCCCATAGTGCGTGCTGCGAACAGGAGGAAATGATGAACGACGACCGAATCAGCCGCTACGCGGCGCGCTTTGACAAGATGCTGGCCTATATCGAGGCCCACCTGGACGAGCCGTTGACGGCGGAGCGCCTGAGCCGGGTCGCCCATTTCTCCCGTTTCCACTTCGATCGGCAATTCGCCGATTTTCTCGGCACCAGTGCGACCCGCTATCTCCTGCTGCTGCGGTTGCGACGGGCTTCCTTCAAGCTCGCCTTCCAGCCCCGGATCCGGATCATCGACATCGCCCTGGAGGCCGGCTTTGAAAACCCGGAATCCTTTTCCCGCTCCTTCCGCCACATCTTCGGCCAGTCGCCCAGCCAGTTCCGGCGGCAGCCCGACTGGCAAGGCTGGAGCGAGCGCTACCGGTTCCGGCTACCCGAAAGGAATGCCACCGTGCAGGTTGAAATTGTAGAAATTGAAAGCACCCTGATTGCCGCCCTGGAACACCTGGGCCCCGCCGAGAAGGTCAACGACTCGGTTGCCCGCTTCATCGACTGGCGCAAGTCCACCGGCCTCTCGCCCAAGGACAGCAGCCGCACCTTCGGCATCGCCTACGACAACCCGGACACCACCGAGCCGTCCCGCTTCCGCTTCGACATCGCCGGCGAAGTCCAGGCCCGGGTGCCGCCCAATGCCCAGGGCGTCGTCACCAAGGAAATCCCCGGCGGCCGCTGCGCCCGGGTGCGCCACCTGGGCTCCCACATGCGCATCGGCGAGAGCATCTATCCCCTCTACCGCAACTGGCTGCCGGGCAGCGGCGAGGAACTGCGGGACTTCCCCCTGTTCTTCCACTACCTCAACCTGCTGCCGGATACGCCGGAGAATGAACTGGTGACGGATATCTATCTGCCGCTGAAGTAAGTCGTCCGCTCTGACAGGAACGGGCAGTCAGTTGCCGGAAGGCGACTGACTGCCCGTTTCCGTACTGGCATTTCCGTCGCTGTTAACGAGTTCAATCAGCCACTCGGCAAAGGCATCCACCTCCGGGCGCTTGGACGAGGGGCTGCGCAGCAGGTAGTAGGCGCGTCGGCCCGGGGTGGGTTGGGGCGGGGCCAGGGGGATCAGGCGGCCGGCTTCCAGGTGGTCCCGGATCAGGGGCAGGCGGCCCAGGGCTGCGCCCTGGCCGGCCAGGGCGGCGTAGATGCACTGGTCGTAGTGGTTGAACTGCAGCAGGGCCTTGGCGGCGGGCGGGGTCGGGGCCAGTTGGCTGAGCCAGCCTTCCCAGCGCAGCCAGGGATAGTCCCGGCCGTCCTCGAAGGAGAGCAGGGTGAGATGGGGCAGGTTGGCGGCGGAAAGCCGGGGGCCGTCCGGCAGGCTCGCAGCCAGGGGCGGTGCCACGACGGGGGCCAGGGTTTCGTCGAAGAGTTTGAGACTGCCGGCGGGGGCTGCTTCCGGGGTGCCGTAGCGCAGGGCCACGTCCACTTCCTCCGCTTCCAGATCCACCGCCCGGTTGTCGGCGGAGACCCGGATGCCGATATCAGGATGGCGGGCCTGGAAGCCTGAAAGCCGGGGCACCAGCCACAGGGCGGCGACGCCGATGGAGGCGGAGATGGTGACTCGGGGAAGGCTCCGGCTGGCGGTGATGTCCTCCACCGTGCTGCCCAGGCGGGCCAGCACTTCGCTGGCGGTGCGGAACAGGCGTTCGCCCTCCGGCGTCAGGTGCAGGGCCCGGGTGCTGCGCTGGAACAGGGCCACGCCCAGTTGTTCCTCCAGGGTCTGGACCTGGCGGCTGATGGCCGACTGGCTCAGGTGCAGCTCTTCCCCCGCCTTGGTGAAGGAGAGGTGGCGGGCGGCGGCGACGAAGCCCTTGAGGGGGTCCAGGGGCGGCAGGCGGTGCAGGGGCAGGCTCATGGCGGGGTTGAGTATTTATGCGTTTATTGCATCAATTGAATGCGGATTTCCCGTTTGTATGTTGTGCATAGCCTTTCCATACTTCATTCATGGCGTGGCTGTACTGATATGGCCATATCAAAAGCGCATGAATGGAGGATAGGAAAATGGAAGCGATCCGGCAAGGCCAGGCAGCGGGCCAGACAACGCAGTGGCTGCATCTGGAACTGGAACGGCGGGAAATGCTGGTGCTGGCCGATGCCCGGGGCCAGACCCTGGAGTGCCGCACGGGCGAGTTGTGGCTGACGGAGGATGGCGGGGGCGACCGGATTCTCCGGCCCGGCGAAGCCCATGTGGTGGCCGGCAACGGCTGTCTGGTGGTTTCGGCCTGCCAGGATGCCCGCTTTGTCCTCGGCGGTGGGGGGCACGATCCGGCCACGGTTTCCCTGCAGCCGGTGCGGGGCTTTCTCGCCAGCCTGCTGCCCCACGAGCTGTCCGGCCTGGGCGGTTGCGGCCCGGCCTGAGGCCGGGAATCATAGGCCCTGCCGCCGGTCCCATTCTGCAACCAGACCTTGCCGCCGAGTCTTCCCATGGATCGCTTTATCCCGCCGGCCCCGACCGTCATCCCCTTGAGCCTCACCGCCGCTGACGGCTATCTCCTGGCCGCCCACCACTGGCAGCCCCAGGGGGCTCCCCGGGCGGTGGTGGTGATCAACCCGGCCACCGCAGTGAAGGCGGCCTACTATCACCGCTACGCCCGCTTCCTGGCGGAAAACGGTTTTGCCGTACTGACCTACGATTACCGGGGTATCGGCGATTCCCGCCAGGGCAGCCTGCGCCGCTGGCGCCACGTCTCCAAGCTGGACTGGGGCCGTTACGACTGCGAAGCGGCCCTGGCCTGGGTGCGGCAGGCCTATCCGGACCTGCCCCTGCATCTGGTGGCCCATAGCATCGGCGGCCTGCTGCTGGGTCTGGCCCCTTCCGGGGCGGCGGTGCAGCGGGCCTTCACAGTGGGCAGCCAGTACGCCTACTGGCCCGACTACGGCCCGGGCAAGCCCCTCATGTGGCTGCGCTGGCATGTGCTGATGCCGCTGCTGACCGCCGTGCTCGGCTACTTCCCGGCCCGGCGCCTGGGCTGGCATGAGGACCTGCCCGCCGGAGCCGCCTACGAATGGGCCTTCCGCCCGGCCTCCCTGGAGAAGTCCTATCGACGCCATGTGCGGGGCGGGGCCGATCCCCTGGCCCATTTTGACGGCTTCCGCGGCGAGATGCTGGCGGTGAGCCTGACGGACGACCCTTTCGGCACCCCGGCGGCCATCCGCCGCCTGCTGGGCTATTACCGGGGCGCCCGGCGCCATCACCTGCACCTTGCGCCGGCAGCGGCCGGAGTGGACGCCATCGGCCACTTCGCCTGGTTCCACGAGCGTTTCCGCCCCACCCTGTGGCAGGACTCCCTGGCCTGGTTGCAGGACGGCAGCCTGACCCGCGCGCCCCGGGAGACCCTGGCGCCCGAAACTGGTGCCGGGGCTTAGGGAATCAGCCGATCTTGGGGCGTTCCTTGGCCGAGTAGTTGCTGAAGTGGCCCTCCTTGGCCGCCTGGGCCCGACCCGCCGCCACCAGGCCGGCTGTCTTGCCCTGGGGGGCGGGGAGGGAGACCAGCTTTTCCAGCTGCTCGCTGCCGCATTTCGGGCAGGCCGGCACGGTGCTGGCCCGCACCAGCAGTTCAAAAGTGTGCTGGCAGGCCTGGCACTGGTAGTCGTAGAGGGGCATGGGGCACTCCTGTCGCAATGACGACAATCGAAGGGGAATGCCCGAGAAATGCAAGAAGGGTGCCGGGGAAAAGCAATGGCCACAGAGGGCACAGAGATCACAGAGGGAGGACGTCCCCCCAGTCAATGGCCTTCGGTCAGCGATACAAGCAACTTCTTCCCCGGGGACGTTGCACCCCCGGGGTTCACAACTCTGTGCCCTCTGTGTCCTCTGTGGCTATGCAGTTTTTCAGGTCGTCGCCTTGGCCAACGCCTGGTCGATATCCCAGAGGATGTCGTCCAGGGTCTCCAGGCCCACGGAGAGGCGGATCAGGTCCGGCGGCACGCCGGCGGCGGTCTGCTGTTCCGGGGTCATCTGGCGGTGGGTGGTGGAGGCCGGGTGGATCACCAGGGTCTTGGCGTCGCCGATGTTGGCCAGGTGGGAAAGGAATTCCACGCTGTCGATGAACTTCTGCCCGGCGGCCGCCCCGCCCTTGATGCCAAAAGTGAGCACGGCGCCGGCGCCCTTGGGCAGGTATTTCTTCGCCAGATTGTGGTACTTGCTGGAGGGCAGGCCCGGGTAATTGACCCATTCCACCTGGGGATGGGCTTCCAGATGCCGGGCGATGGCCAGGGCGTTGCTGCAATGGCGATCCATGCGCAGGGAGAGGGTTTCCACCCCTTGCAGCAGCAGGAAGGCATTGAAGGGTGAGAGGGCCGGGCCGAAGGTGCGCAGGCCTTCCATGCGGCACTTGGCGGTGAAGCCGAAGTTGCCGAAGGTCTCGTAGAACTTCACCCCGTGGTAGCCCGGGCTGGGCTCGGTCATGGTGGCGAACTTGCCGTTGTCCCAGGGGAACTTGCCCGATTCGACGATGATGCCTCCCAGGGTGGTGCCATGGCCGCCGATGAACTTGGTGGCCGAGTGCACCACGATGGCGGCGCCCCATTCGAAGGGCCGGCACAGGTAGGGGCTGGCGAAGGTGTTGTCCACGAACAGGGGCAGGCCGGCGGCATTGGCGATTTTCGCCACGGCCTCGATGTCCAGCACGTTGAGGCCCGGGTTGCCCATGGTCTCGGCGTAGATCACCTTGGTCTTGGGGGTGATGGCTTTGGCGAAATTCTCCGGATCGTCGCTGTCCACAAAAATGGTGTTGATGCCCAGCTTGCGGAAATTCACGTCCAACTGGGTGTGGGTGCCGCCGTAGAGGGTGCGGGCGGCGACGATCTCGTCCCCGGCCTCGCACAGGTTGAGCAGGGCCACCATCTGGGCGGCCATGCCGGAGGCGGTGGCGACGGCGGCCTTGCCCCCTTCCAGGGCGGCGATGCGTTCTTCCAGCACCGCCACCGTGGGGTTGGCCAGGCGGGAATAGACGTTGCCGAAGGTCTGCAGGTTGAACAGGCTGGCGGCGTGCTCCGGCGAATCGAAGACGTAGGCGGCAGTCTGGTAGATGGGCGTGGCCCGGCTGCCGGTGGCGGCGTCGGGCACCTGCCCGGCATGGAGGGAAAGGGTGTCGAACCCGAACTGGTGGTCGGCCATGGTGTGCTTTCGGGAAATCGGACGGATCAGGTGGGGCGACGGGAAGAGACGATGCCCGTATTCACGCCCATGAAATTGAGGCCGCCGAAGAGGCGGGCGTATTCGATCTTGACGCAGCGGTCCTCGACCACCGTGAGGCCGGCGGCTTCGGCGATGTGGCGGGCTTCCTCATTGATTACGCCCAACTGCATCCAGAAGACCTTGGCGCCGATGGCCACCGCCTCCCGGGCGATGGGCACGCAGTCTTCCGGTTTGCGGAAGACGTCTACGATATCCACCTTCTCGGGAATGGATTTGAGGTCCGGGTAGCACTTCTCCCCCAGGATCTCCGGGTACTTGGGATTCACCGGGATGATGCGGTAGCCCCGTTCCTGCATGTACTTGGCGGCGAAGTAGCTGGGGCGGTTCCAGTCGGCGGAGAGGCCGACCACGGCGATGGTGCGGTTGTCCTTCAAGACCTGGCGCAGGGTGGCAAGTTCGCTCATGCAAGTGTTCCGTGTGAGGGGTGGGGCGGGCGGCCCCGGGTTCCCCTCGGGTCTGCCGCGTTAGCCGTGGCACCAGGTGGGGTGGCGCTTGTCGATGAAGGCATCGATGCCTTCCCGGGCGTCCCTGGCCTGGAGATTGTGCACCATGACGCCCTTGGCGTAGGCGTAGGCCTCATCCAGGGGCAGTTCGGCCTGGCGGTAGTAGGCGGCTTTGCCCACGGCCAGGGTGTGGCGCGACTTGCTGGCGATTTTAACCGCCAATGCATCCACCGCGACATCCAGTTGTTCCCCGGACACGTGCTCGTTGATGAGGCCGAAACGCAGGGCCGTGGGGGCATCGATGAGGTCGCCGGTGAGCAGCATCTGCAGGGCGTGCTTGTGGGAGACGTTGCGGGACAAAGCCACCATGGGGGTGGAGCAGAAGAGGCCGATATTGACGCCGGGCGTGGCGAAGCGGGCGTCGTCCGTGGCGATGGCCAGGTCGGCGCTGGCCACCAGCTGGGCCCCGGCGGCGGTGGCGATGCCATGCACCCGGGCGATCACCGGCTGGGGCAGGCTGACGATGCGCTGCATGAGCCGGGCGCAGGCCTCGAAAAGGTCTTCGGCATAGCGTTCGCCGTAGTCGGCGCCGCGCATTTCCTTCAGGTCGTGGCCGGCGCAGAAGGCCGGGCCGTTGCCGGCCAGGATCACCACGCCGATGCTCGGGTCGGCGGCGATTCGGTCGAACTCGGCCTGCAGGGCGGCGATCATGGGCCGGGAGAGGGCGTTGCGGGCGGCGGGGCGGTTGAGGGTGAGGCGGGCGATGCCGTCCTTGTCGTGGCGCAGTACCAGGGCTTCTTCGCTCATGTGCTGTTCTCCTTTTGTTGTTACTTGAGGGCCTGTTCCAGATCGGCCAGCAGGTCTTTCACGTCTTCGACGCCGACGGAAAGGCGTACCAGGCCGTCGTCGATGCCGATGCGGCGGCGCTGCTCAGCGGGGACTGAGGCGTGGGTCATCAGGGCCGGCAGTTCGATCAGGCTTTCCACCCCGCCCAGGCTTTCGGCCAGGACGAAGATTTTGGTGTGTTCCAGCAGCTTCTTCGCCGCCGGCAGGCCGCCCTTGACCACGGCGGAGACCATGCCGCCGAAGCCGCGCATCTGGCGCTTGGCCAGTTCATGCTGGGGGTGGCTTGCCAGGCCCGGGTAATGGACCTTCTCGATGGCCGGGTGGTTGGCCAGCCAGCGGGCGATGGCCTCGGCGTTGGCGCAGTGGCGCTCCATGCGCAGGGCCAGGGTCTTCAAACCGCGCAGGGCGAGGAAAGCATCGAAGGGCCCCAGCACGGCGCCGGCGGCGTTCTGCAGGAAGGCCAGGCGCTCCGCCAGTTCCGGATTGGCGGTGACGGCCACGCCGGCGATCACGTCGGAATGGCCGTTCAAGTACTTGGTGGCCGAATGCACCACGATGTCGAAGCCGTGTTCCAGGGGGCGCTGGATCCAGGGGCTGGCGAAGGTGTTGTCGGCCACGGTGAGGAGGCCCCGGTTCTTGCCGATGGCGGCCACCAGGTCCAGATCCACCAGCTTCAAAAGCGGATTGCTCGGGGTTTCCACCCACAGCAGCCTGGTTTCCGGGGTAATGGCGGCCTCGATGCTCTCCCGGCTGGAGAAGTCGGCGTAGGTCACCTTGAGGTCGGCGGAATTGCTGCGTACCCGGTTGAAGAGGCGCACGGAACCGCCGTAGAGGTCGTCGGAGGCCACCACATGGCTGCCGGCGGGCAGCAGTTCCAGCACCGTGGCGCTGGCGGCCAGGCCCGAGGCGAAGGCAAAGCCGTGGCTGGCCCCTTCCAGGTCGGCGATGCAGCGTTCCAGGGCCAGGCGGGTGGGGTTGGCGCTGCGGGCGTAGTCGAAAGTGGCCCCGGCGTACTGCTTCGGCTCGTTGAGGGCCGGCTGGACGTAGGTGGAGGTGGCGTAGATGGGGATGGAAACGGCACCGGTGGTGGGGTCCGGCTCCTGGCCGGCATGGATGGCGCGGGTGGCAAAACCTTGTTTGTGGGTCATGGGGGAGGCTCGAAAAAATCTAAAAACGGAGCCACAGAGGACACAGAGAGCACAGAGGGGAAAACCATCGGCGCCAGAAATGCCGGGGGCGCTTTTTCTGCGCCCCGGCAAGCTAACGGTCCTTTGGGTTTTATCTCTGTGTTCTCTGTGCCCTCTGTGGCAAAAAGATTCAGCTCTTAGCTCTTCAGCTTGCGCCGCAGGTGGTTGAGCAGGTCGATGCGGGTCACCAGGCCGAGGAAGCGGTCGCCGTCCACCACGATGGGCACCAGGCCCTGGTCGAAGAGGGGCAGCAGGTCGCTGATGGGGGCCGTGGGGGGCAGGGTGGTGAGGCGGCTGGTCATGAATTTCTTCACCGGCTGGCGGAAGTTGGCCTCGTCCTTGGTGATGGCCAGCAGCAGATCGGATTCGTCGATGAGGCCGACGATCCGGCCTTCGTCGTTGGTCACCGGCAGCTGGGAGACGTCGTAGAGCTTGAAGCGGCCGTAGGCGGTGAGCACCGTATCCGTCGGCGCCACGGTGACCACGGCGCCCTCGTCGGCGCGGCGGCCGATGATGTCCCGCAGGTCACCCCGCACGTCCTTGGGCAGGAAGCCCTGGTCCGCCATCCAGAAGTCGTTGTACATCTTGGAGAGGTAGCGGTTGCCGTGGTCGCAGACGAAGGTGACCACGTGTTCCGGCTTGGTGCGGGTGCGGCAGTAGCGCAGGGCCGCGGCCAGCAGGGTGCCGGTGGAGGAGCCGCCCATGATGCCTTCCTTGCGCAGCAGTTCCCGGGCGGCGGCGAAGCTCTCGGCGTCGGGCACGGTGTAGGCCTCGCGCACCCCGGTGAGGTCGCAGATGGGGGGGATGAAATCCTCGCCGATGCCTTCCACCAGCCAGGAGCCGGCCTCCTTGATGTAGCCGTGGGCCACGTAGTCGGCCAGCACGGAGCCGGCCGGATCGGCCAGCACCATCTTCACCCGGGGCGATTTCTGGCGGAAAAAGCGGGTCAGGCCGGTGAGGGTGCCGCCGCTGCCGACGCCGCAGACCACGGCGTCGATGCGGCCCTTCAGTTGGGACCACAGTTCCGGCCCGGTGCCGGTCTCGTGGGCCTTGGGATTGTTGGGGTTGCCGAACTGGTTCACATACCAGGCGCCGGGAATCTCGCTGGCCAGGCGCTGGGCCATTTCCTGGTAGTACTCGGGATGGCCGACGCCCACGTCGGAGCGGGTCATCACCACCCGGGCCCCCAGGGCCTTCAGGGCGAAGATCTTTTCCTGGCTCATCTTGTCCGGCACCACCAGCACCACCTTGTAGCCGCGCTGGGCACCCACCAGGGTGAGGGCCAGGCCGGTGTTGCCGGCGGTGGCCTCCACCAGGGTGGAGCCGGGCTTGATCAGGCCTTCCTTCTCGGCGGCGTCGATCATGGAACGGGCCACCCGGTCCTTGATGGAGCCGCCCGGATTCTGGCTTTCCAGCTTGAGGAAGAGACGGCAGGGGCCGGTGTCGAAGTGGGTCACTTCCACCAGGGGGGTGGCCCCGATCAGGTCCAGGCTGGAGCGGGGCAGGGTGGCGGAAGGAGCGAGGGTGGCGGCGGTATCGGTCATGGAATCTCGGTTCGGCTGGAAGACGAAGGGGGCCGGCGGGGACAGGTGGAGATGGGGGCCGGCCCGGGAAGGGGCGCCGTGGCCGGTTGCGGCAGTCATGGCGCTCCTGGGATGTCGCCCACTGTAATTCCAAGCCGATTTTTACAAAAAGAATAAAAGCGAATGATTTGATATCTGTTGGTTATAGCTATTTTGCCCCTGGCGGCATCATCGGCCCCTTTTCCGGCTCTCCCGGGGATGGCGCCAGGGCCAGCATTGACTGGGTTTTCGACCTTTCGGGAATAAGGGAATAAAAAAATGGAACTTCAGTGCATGAAGAGCCCTGGCTAGAGTGCAGCCATTCCCACGCCATGAGGTTGTCATGCCCCTGTATCTGGTCCAAGGCCATCCCGCCGCTGCGCGTTGCGCCGACCTGGGCGAGCGGCTGGCCCGCATCCACCGGGGCCGGCCCGGCGCCCTGCTCGATCTCCGGGCCGACATGGCCGTCCCCAGGCTGGAGGCGCTGATCGAGGCCCAGGACGGCATCGACGCCCGGGCCGTGCTGGCCCTGGGAAGTCTGGCCAGCTACGGCGTGCATGAACTGCCGTCCGGCCCGGGAAGCGGGCCCGGTGCCCAGGTCTTGCCGGGGCCGCCCGTCGGGGCGGCGAACACGGTATCGATGCAGGGAGGGAAAAATGGAGAGGAAAGCACCATGGAAGATGAACTGATCCTGGCCCGGGCCCATGCCCGGGGAGTGGCGGAACGGCTGGCCTACGCCGGCGCCCTGACGCCGGAAGAGGCCTGGCTGCTGCTCAAGCTGCGTTCCGATGCCTGCCTACTGGACGTGCGCAGCGAGGCCGAGCGGGAACTGGTGGGCGCCATTCCCGGGGCCCGGGAGGTGGAATTCATGCGCTATCCGGACTGGGAGGAGAACCCGGACTTCGTCGCCCAGGTGCGCCGGGAGGTGGCGACGCAGGCGCTGGTGCTGCTCATCTGCCGTTCCGGCCAGCGTTCCCACCGGGCGGCGGAATTGCTGCGGCAGGCGGGCTACCGGCAGGTGTACAACGTGCTGGAAGGCTTCGAAGGGGCGAAGGACGCCCAGGGGCGGCGCACCCTCAACGGCTGGCGGCAGCGGGGCCTGCCTTGGCAATAGTGATGTTTTTATTCTTCTGAAGAATAAAAACATCAGTAATAAGTATTGGATGCTCTATCTGTGGCGGGGCAATCTTTCTCTGCCGCAACCGATTCTTTACTCCCTGGAGCCCGTGGTCCCGGGGTTGGCGGATCAGGATAGGAGATCCCAATGTCACTGCTCATCGTCGGCGCCGACAACGTGCGCACCATCGAAAACGAAGTGGCCCGCCTGGCGCCGGCCCTGCTCGATGCCCCCACCGAGCACTGGAGCGGGCGCAAGGCCGGCGATTCACGCCGGGTCATTCCCTCCCGTACCCGGCTGGTGGTGGTGGTCTGCGCCCGGGTGAACCACGAACTGCTGCGCCACGTGCGCCGCCAGGCGGAGAAGAGCGACGTGCCCCTGATCTACTGCCGCCATTCGGCCCTGGAGATGCGGGAGAAGCTGGCCGAGTTCATCGGTCGCCAGCCGGCTGCGGCGTGGCAGTGAGCCGGTCGTCTCCTTGCAGCTGTCGCCTGCCCCGGGGCTTTCAGACTCCCGGCGCCAGACCATCGTCGTAGATACGGTAGCCGTTGCGACCGGCCTGCTTGGCGGCGTACATGGCCAGGTCCGCATGTTTCATCAGGGTCTGGCTGTCGCTGCCGTGGGCGGGGAAGAGGGCGATGCCGACGCTGGCGGTGATGACGTCCACCCGGATGCGGGCCTGGCCCAGCTCATAGGGCGCCGCCAGGCTGGCGATGATGGTTTCGGCCGCCCGGATTACCCCTGCCGGAGCTCCCACCTCGGCCAGCACCACGATGAATTCGTCGCCCCCCTGGCGCGCCACGGTGTCGCCCTGGCGCACGCAGCGGGTGAGGCGCCGGGCGGCGGCGCTGAGCAGTTCGTCGCCCACTTCGTGGCCATGCACGTCATTGACCTGCTTGAAATGGTCCAGGTCGAGGAACAGTACGCCCACCTGCTGCTGATGGCGCCGGGCCCGCAGCAGGGCCTGTTCCAGCCGGTCCTGCAGCAGGCGCCGGTTGGGCAGGCCGGTGAGGGCGTCGAAATAGGCCAGCTGGCGGATCTTCTCCTGGTCCCGGCGGCGCTCGCTGATGTCCTCCACCTGGACGTCGAAGCACTGGGCCACGCCCTGGGTGCTGCGCAGCACGGCGGCCGTCAGCTCCACCCACACCGGGCTGCCGTCGCTGCGCAGGTAGCGCTTCTCCGCCTGCCACACCGGCATTTCGCCCTGGCGCAGGCGGCGCCACATGGCCAGGTCGGCGGCCAGGTCCTCGTCCGGGGTCAGGTCCTCGAAACTGAGGCGCTCCAGGGCTTCCCGGGAGTAGCCGAGAATCTGGCAGAGGGCCTGGTTCACCTTGCCCAGGCGGCCGTCCAGATTGACGATGGCCATGCCCACCGGGGCGAATTCCATGAAATCCCGAAAGCGCTTTTCGCTTTCGAGGAGGGCGATTTCCCTTCCCTTGCGTTCGGTGATGTCGGCGCACAGGCCCACCACCTGGACCAGCCGCCGGTTGCCGTCGCACACCGGCGACAGGGTCAGGGCGGCAGGGAAGACCTGACCGTCCCGGCGCTGCAGCCACAGTTCGCCGCGCCAGTGGCCGCCATCGGCCAGTTCCTGCATGAATTCCGGCGTCGGCCGTCCCGGCTGGGGCAGCAGCAGGCAGTGGTGGTCCTGGCCGACGATGTCGGCCTCGCTGTAGCCGGTGATGGCGCAGAAGGCGCCATTGACCGTTTCGAAGCGTCCCTCCCGGTCGAGGATGAAAATGCCTTCGCTGGTGTTCTCGAAAATCTGGGAAAACTGGGCGCCGCGGCGCACCAGGGCGTGATGGGCGAAGGCCTGGGCGGTGACCGCCCGCAGTTCCTCCCCGTCCCAGGGCTTGTTGAGGAACTTGTAGATGTTGCCCTGGTTGATGGCGGCGATGACGGCACCGATGTCGGCATAGCCGGAAAGGACCATGCGCACGGCGTCGGGACGCAGGGCCCGGGCCTGGGCCAGGAATTCGACGCCGCTCATGCCGGGCATGCGGTAGTCGGAGAGGATGACCTGGACGTCGCGGTCGGCCAGTACCGCCAGGGCCTCCTCGCCGCTGGTGGCGGTCAGCACCTCATAGGGGGCGCTGCGGAATTCCCGCTTGAGGGCGTTGAGCAGGGCCGGTTCGTCGTCCACCAGCAGCAGGGTGCGGAATCCGGGGGGAGGGGCGAGGGTCATACTGACAGGGCTCCGAAGGGATGCCAATGGATTGTACGTCGCCAGCCTCCCGGCGGCCCATGCTGGCGTGGCTTCCCCCATGGGCTGCGGCTCCTGGGCCGGCACGCGGCAGCGGATTAAATAGTATCGTCACGGCAGCGCCGTAACCTTGACCCACGTTCCTTGCCCATGACCGAACCCATGTCCGCCCCACCCGAAGTCAGCCTCTCCTCCGAACCCGGGGGAGCTGCCGCTCCTCCTGCCGTTTCCCTGGGCCAGGCCTTCCGCTACTGGCTGAAGCTGGGCTGCATCAGCTTCGGCGGGCCGGCGGGGCAGATCGCCATCATGCATAGCGACCTGGTGGAGAAGAAGCGCTGGATTTCCGAGCGGCGCTTTCTCCATGCCCTCAACTACTGCATGGTGCTGCCCGGGCCCGAGGCCCAGCAGCTGGCCACTTACATCGGCTGGATGATGCATCGCACCCTGGGCGGCCTCATGGCCGGCGGCCTGTTCGTGTTGCCTTCCCTGTTGCTGCTGATCGGCCTGGCCTGGGTGTACCTGGCCTTCGGCCAGGTGCCGGCGGTGGCCGGGGTGCTCTACGGCATCAAGCCGGCGGTGACGGCCATCGTCGCCCTGGCCGCCTGGCGCATCGGTTCCCGGGTGCTGCGTAACCGGGCCCTGGTGGCCATCGCCGCCGCCGCCTTCCTCGCCATCTTCGCCCTGGGGCTGCCGTTCCCCGCCATCGTCCTGGGGGCCGGTCTGCTCGGGGCTCTGGGCGGGCGTTGGCGGCCGGCCTGGTTCCAGGCCGGGGGCGGCCACGGAGTGGCGAAGCAGCATTTCGGCCCGGCCCTCATCGACGACGAGACGCCGCCGCCGGCCCATGCCCGTTTCACCTGGGGCCGCTTTGCCCGGGTGCTGCTGCTGGGCCTGGGCCTGTGGGCCGGGGCCATGGCTGGGCTGGTGGGGCTGTTCGGCTGGGATGGTGCCCTGAGCCAGATGGGCTGGTTCTTCACCAAGGCGGCCCTGCTCACCTTCGGCGGCGCCTATGCGGTGCTGCCCTATGTCTTCCAGGGGGCGGTGGAGCATTACCAGTGGCTGTCGCCGGCCCAGATGATCGACGCCCTGGCCCTGGGGGAAACCACGCCGGGGCCCCTGATCATGGTGGTGACCTTCGTCGGCTTCGTCGGCGGCTGGAGCCAGGCCCTGTTCGGCGCTGACCATCTCTTCCTGGCCGGGGCGGCGGCGGCCCTGGCGGTGACCTTCTTCACCTTCCTGCCGTCTTTCGTCTTCATCCAGCTGGGCGGGCCCTTGGTGGAATCCACCCACGAGTAGGGAGGGGGGAGAAACCGGACACCGTGGGAAGGGGAAAATAGCCCGGGAGGCCCCACGGTTACAAGGAATCCGGGATGGGGTGTGAAACTCTGATTTCCGGACAGTTCTGGGGAGAAAGTACGGGAACCCAAGGTGGAAACTGCGGGAAATTGAGTAAGCCGACACGGAAATTACCCTAGTTCGAAGGCTGTTTAATTGGTCACCGAACCCGATTTAATACAGCCGTCAGGTGATCCTCAATAACGTCTGCCACCAGGCGCTGGTCAGAAGAAGGGAAACCGACCAGCTGGCGGGCCGGGATGCCGGGATGGGTCACCCGATTTCTGAACAGCCCACCGAAGGCCAGCGCTTTGGCTTTCTTCGGAGTGATTGTGTAGGCGGCCCCCTTGGGGCCGTAGGTGCCGGTGCCGAAGTGATGCCACACGGCCTTCTGATCGCTGAACCCGAGTTTCAACTCGGTTCCTTGCACCTGGTAATTGAAGCTCCCCAGCATGTCGCCGTGGTCGTAGAGGATTCGGCGCTTCTTCTCCTGCACCTTCTTGGCCGTGGCTAGGCTCATCTGGCCATTCTTGCGGAACGAATCGTCCTGGGACTTCCAGACCGCCGAGCCGATGGTCATCGGCGACGCTTCTTTCCATTTCGTGCCGTCGGGGGCCAGCCCCTGGTCATGCCGCTCCTGATTCACCCGCAGCAGCGATTCGCCCAGGCTGCCCAGCATCTGCTGGGGCGTGGCGATTTCTAGGCGGACGGCTTCCATGGCCCTGGCCAGGTGGTCGGCTTGAAATTCGATGGTGAATTGCATATGCTGTGTCCGTGGTTAGGTCAGACTGCGCTTCGGCGCTACTGCACAGTATCCGATCCACAACTAACGCGGCCCCTGAAAAGGCCGCGTTTTTTATTTGCTGAATACCAGCCTTCCAGCCCTCTGTTTATCAAAGTACGCCTCGCGGGCGGCCTCGGTTTTCTGGGTTCCCATGAAGGTAGTGGAGCCGGTCCAACCGGTTTTTCCCCACTCGAAGACCGCCACGCCGAATTCGTCAGTCCCTTCCACCTCAAAGGCCCGCAGGTAGCGGCGCTTGAGACGCCACCGGCCCTTGTCGCCGTGGTCTTTCACCCAGACCCACCAGATTTCGTCTGGCTCAATGACCGTCATGGCCAGCAGGTTGATGTACTCCAGGCGGGCGGCCTTGCCGGGCTTCGATAGCCACTTGAACTCCCCCGCTCCGTCCTGGAACAGCGCCTTGGTGATGGCCAGCGTGCTGCCTGCCGCATCGGTGAAGGCTGCACCTTCGTCCATTGTGGCCCCGAAGACATCCAGGAAGTCTGCCACGGCCACTTCGGGGGCCGTGTTGGCTGGCAGTAGGGCTCCTTTCGGAACCACGGTCGGCTTAGGCATCGGCGGCGGGGTGAAGCCCGTCGGCCAGGGCGTCCCACGCTCTTTCAGCACCGCGTCGTAGCCTTGCAGGGGCGGCACCGTTTGCGGCTCCAGCCATACCTTGCCGGGGTTGTAAGCGAAACCGGGGTCAATGCCCGTTGGGGTGCGCACGGTGCGCGGGGCGCTGCCGTTCTTTCCCACCACACGCTCTTCCCATTCGATAGGCGGTGCTTCGTCGGGTCCGCTCTTGCCGTTCTTCTCCCATTCGCGGCTGGCCTCCAGGCGGGAGAGCGAATCGACCTTACATTTGCATCCCCACCCGTTCTGCGGCATGTGGGTGTTCCACCACGGGTCATCGGCAGGAAGGATCAGGCCGTTCCATGCCTTGTGCTCAAGGCGTGGATGTTCAAAGCTGGTGTGCCGGTAGCGCCAGTAGGGCCGCAGATGCTTGACGGCCATCATCTGCTGGTAGCGGCCAGCGTTGTACGCCTGGGTGACGTTGGTGTCGTAGATGACCTTGCTGCGCCAGCCTGGAGTGCCGTTGTAGGCCCAGCCGTGCTTGGCCACGATCTCATCGAACTGCTTACGGAAGGCCGGGTAGCCGGTGCCCGATTCCTTGGCCTGCCGAATGGCGTTGTAGAAGTCTTCCACCAGGGAGTCATGGGCCGCACCGGCCACCACAAAGCCGTGGCTGTGCTGCTCCTGCCAGATATCCGTCCAGCCGGAAGACGGCAGGCGGATTTTCTGCTTGAAGAAGTCGATGGCTTCGGAAAACGGAAGCTGTTCAGGTGATGCTGGCATGGTCAGCTATCCTCTCTTGTGCGCCTTACAGCGCCTTGCCAACTCGACAAGCCAAACGGCCAGCGGTGGGGGGGGGTGCTCCCGTTCTGCTTTCGTTATGTGTGGCCGGTAGTCGGTCCTTTTCCGGCTCTGTACTACGTAGGCAGCTTCGCCCATAACGTAGGGCAGGTCTGGAATGTCCCCAGGCTCGCAGCCCACCACATAAAACCACGTGTCTTTCTCGGCCTTGTGACCCCACCACTTCTGAGGCGCTGCCAGGGTCCAGCCTCCAAAGGAATCGCGGCTACCGGGTGCGGGCAGGTGCTGTGCCGCCCATAGCGTGCTGCCTGCCGGGTGTTCCAACACCCCGCCAAACTCACGCACCAGGGCCACAGCCAAGCGCCCAAGGTTTCGTTCATCTGGTCGCGGGTTCGCAAAGGCTCGTAGCCTGCCCCATGCGCGGCATGGCGGGTGCGCAACAACCGACCACGGCCCGTCGTAGGTGCGGGCGTCGCGCTCCATGTCGTACACATCGCAGCCCGGCAGCTCCTTGTAGTGGCTATCCGAGCGAGCAAATAGGACGGCGACTGTCTGCATCATAAATCCCGACATTTTCAGGTGATATCCGCCCGCCCGGCCAGGTTCGCCGCCGCCATGCCCAGCGCCATGGCTTCCGCCCACTTCGGGTTGTTCGCCTTCAAGGCTTCGATCCCAGCCAGGGCTTCGTCGAAGCCGCCACACTCAGCGACGATGGCTGAAATCTGCTGGATGACGGCCTGCTCGTAGGGGGCGCACAAGGCGGCCAGCTGGGCGCCATAGGGGCCGGTAACGTCCAGATCGCCCGCCTTGCCGGTGTAGGCCAGCGCCGCCAGGCGCATCAGAGCAGCATCACCCTGGCCAGTCTTGGCAGGCCCCTTCCCGGATGGAACAAGCAGCGTGGCCCCCTTGTCTGCTCTGGGGATTTGCATGATCTTGTGGGCGTAATCCACGTCGATCTCCATCCCCATCCCGGCGGCCTTATCCAGCACATCGACCATCTTTCCCTGATCTACGGTTTCCTGGGTCAGATAGCTGAACGTAGGCACCCGATCTTCCGGGAACATGCCGTTGAGAAGGGCTATTGGGCGAACCACCTGGCCGTTCATGGTCGGCTCAATTTGACCGACATCGTGCAACATGATTTCGCGCCGCACCTTGTCATGGACGACGCCCAGGGCGTTGGTGCTGGTCTTGCCGTCCGCTTGGCTGGTCAGCGTTCCCCCCAGAATCGCCAGGGACTGCTTGCGTTCCCAGTAGCTGGTTGCATTCAGGAAGTCATCGACCGTGCCGGATTTCATTGCCTGGATGAAGTCGATGGTCATGTTGCTCGGCACCACGCCGGCCCCATCGTTGCCGATATTGCGGACGGCCTTCAGCAGCTGGTCGCGTTGCTTGTCGCCGATGCCCGCCGGATACTTACCTAGCCGAAGCGGAAGGCCGTACATCTCCAGGAAGCGCTGCATGTCGCGAATGTTGTACGCCTTGTAGGCATACGTCCAAGCCAGGACACGGAACAGGGCAGCCTGTTCGATGTAGCCCGATTTCGCCCGGTGTTCATGCACCACCCACCCCCATTCGCGCAGCGGCTCAGGCACCCCGTTTTTGAGGTATCGCAAGGTTCCGGTTGCCCGATCCACCTGGAACTCACGCTGGGGAACCCAGAGCAGCGCTTTGGGATACCAAGTGCTACCGGTCTGCCAGTCGATTTCATGGGCAGAGAGGCCCTTGCCGATGGCGTCCGCCAGGTCGTATTGAGCATCTTCAAAGCGCGGAATTTTGCGCAGGATGTCTTCCAGCTCCGTGGTGCGGTCGATCTCCGACTGATTGGCGTCCTTCGGCGGGGTCATCTTCCAGCCCAGGCCGGTTACCGCCCGGCGGCGCTTGGCCAGCTCAGCGAAGATGTGCGGGTCTTGCTCTTCCACCAGTTCAAACAAGGTGGCCTGCTCGGTGATGTTGCCCTGGTCGGCAGCGGCAAAAGCCCTGGCCAGCCGGGACGGGTCTAGCGTATTCACCGAAGCGTAGTTGAGCGTAGTCGATTGTGTCGAACGCGGCCCCGCTTGCAAAACATCCAGTCCCTTGCGGGCCACAGAAGAGAGTGCGGCCTTGGCAGCCTTGAACCTGTCTTTAATCGTCATCGTCTTCCCAATCGTCAGAATCGCCGCTGACGCGGCTGGTGCTGCGGCGGCCCCGCCCAGAGGCAGCTGCCGATGTGTATTTCCATTCGCCTGCGAACTCTTTGGCCAGCCTCCAGAGCTTTTCCAGAGCATCCGGGCCGTCGTCATGGTCAGCTTCAGGCCAGAATTTCAGCTGCTCGATCATCACTGTCTGTGAGCGGTGGAGCCTGATTTTCCCGTTGCCGACGTGGGGTTGCAGGCTGATGATGCGCAGTTCCTTTTCAACGTCTTCCGGCATGGGGATGCCAGGAAAGGCGATACCGGCCAGCGCCGCCCGCTTGAGCAATTCCGTGTACATGAACTCCTGGAATTGCACGGTTTCCACACCCCAGGCCAGGCACTGGTATTCGACTTGTAGGTCGATGGCCCGGCTGATAATCAGGTCCGGTACGCGCCGGGCGATGTCGGCTTCCACCACGTCCAGCGTCATGGTGTTCCGGTTCAGACCACCGACCAGGATCGCCGAGGGGTCGCGCTTCTTGTTCTTCTTGCCCAGTGACGGGTCGATGGCGCCGAAGAACAGCCAGTCATTGCGCCGATCCACCCAGAACTGGATGTTCTTGAAGGGTGCCGTGTCGTCGTTGCCGGCCTCGTTCTGCTGTTCCTGGTTGAAGGCGTCGTGGTCGCTCGCATACATGCAGTACAGACGGTACAGCGGGCGAACATCCGGCCACGACACGATAGCGCCGGCGTCCATCGCTTCCTTGTTCGCCAGGTAGAAGGCCAGTGCGTCAGCCTCGGCCGCTTCCTGAGCGCCGTCCTCATCACTCGCCGCAGCCGAGGTGTAGATGCCCTCCCACTTCTCCCAAAGGTCGGTTCGATCCGGCCAGCGCATGATCGACTTGAAGACCTTGCGGCGCCATCCCGGCTTGCGCGAAACGCGGTTGATCGCCGCGTCATAGTGCAGGCTGGTGCCGACCCAGAAAATATCCAGCCCGCCACCAGGTCCGGCCAGGCCAACAACGGCCTTGATGACGAAGTTCTCGCAAGCGTCGCGCTGTTCCTTCTGGCGGACGTTGTCGTCATTCTCCAGATCGTCCAGGAAGATCAGCCCGGGTCGGTGTGGCCCATGGCGCATACCGCGCATCTTCTTACCAGAACCACCGACGCGGACCTTGATACCGTTGGCCGTAATGATTGTCGCCGCCTGCCAGATGCGGCCCCGGCCCACTGCTTTGGGAAAGTCGGCAGCAAGGCGAGGGTTGGTGTCCAGTTCGGCCTTGATCGCTTCGAGCATTTCAATCGACTGCTCCAGCGTGTTCATAATGATGCCGATCAGCCACTTCCGCGCTTTCTTGCTCGCATGCGGCACCAGCTCGGCAAGGTAGTTGGCGCGGCAGATGCACCACAAGCTGCCAAGCTGTGTTTCGTAGGTCGATTTGGCCTCGCCGCGCGGTGCCTCATCGACCTCCCTGGTGTCAGCCTCACCGTCGATGGCTTCCGGGAAACGCTTGAAGATGTAGCGATGGAACAGCGAAAAGTGATTGGTTGTGACGTAGTGCGGGAAGTAGGTGCGGCAGAAGAACTCGTAGTCGACGACAGCACGTTCACGCCGGGCCTTGCTGGCTCCCGGATCAACCGGGAAAGCCTCGCATTCCAGTTCAATGGTCTGGCGCAATTCCTCGGAGAACTGCTCCATCCGTTGCTGGAAGTCGCGGAGGTTCTTTACCTCAACAAGGTCTTCGTAGTCGTCAGACCAATCGAACTCACGCATAGCGCTTTCCTAGGATTGCACCGATTTCCTCCAGATGCGGATGCAGCACCCGCAGCCCTGCCTGGTCAAACTTCTTGAGGTATTCGACCACTGTTTTCAGAGTGTCAAGAGCAACCGACAGCCCGGAATATTGCGGATTCAGGCGGCTGAACGATTTAGAGAACTTGGCGTAGGCATCAGCCAGCTGTGCCAGCAAGGTCGCCTTGTCTGCGGCGGGAAGATCAGACTTTTCCAACTCACGGGTCGTAGTGATGACCTGGCGAACAAAGTCTTCCACCAGCTGCTTGTTGAGGTCATCCGTGCCCTGTTCGCTGATTCGGTAGGCGGTGCGGGCCGTATCCCAGTCGTCGCCCTTGGACTGAGCCTTGGCCTTCCAGTCCCGTGCCGTGTCGTAGCTGACCCCGCCAGTGACGGCGGCGCCGTTCAAGGGCATGCCCTCGATATACAGCTGCCGCACCTTGTCGCGGGTTTCCTGAGAGTGGGCCATCGGTCAAATCCGCTTGATGATTTCGACGGCCGCAGCCGCCAGCGCACCGCCGATACCGCCGCCCATTGCCGACAGCTTGGCCGTTTTGTCGATCAAGCGCTTGTCCTCGGCTTCCAGGTTGGTGACGCGGGCGCCCAGGCCGTCGATACGCTTGCTGACACTGGTTTCGAGACTGTCGATGCGCTGGCCCAGGCTATGTTCGATGCGGTCCATGCGCTCGTTCTGAGCGTTTTCCAATCGGCGGATGTCGTCGCGGATGTCTTCGATCCGCGCCGTGAGGCCCCGTTCCATTCCCTGCACCGCACCGGTCAGCTGGCCGATGCTGTGCATGAGTTGAGAATTGTCGCGGCGTTCGCTTTCGTCTTGAGCCATTACTGCTCCCCTTGTTGTTTCCGGTCTGCGATGACGACTGCTTGGCAGGCAGTCAGTTGAAGGACTACTTCGTCGGCTTCGCTGGCGAGTCCGATAAGAAATTCAGAAGCCTGGACAGAAAGTTCGGCTCGCGTTTCACCATCACGTCCGATGGCGCCGGGGCCTGGCGCGGCGGTGGTACTTCCACCGGCTCCCTCGGGGCAGGCAACGGGGATGCGCAAGCGCAGATCGCCAGAGCGAATATCAGCAATGGCACGGTCCTTTGCAGCTTTTTCATGCTTCAAATCCTCTTGGTATTTGGCCAATGCGGTGGCCATGTCCTGGGCGTGCTCGCGTTCCTTGGCACGGTAGTTGTCTTCCAGTTCCTTGATGCGGTCGTTGGCCTTGGTCAGGGCGGCGTTGTCACGGTCAAGCCAGGCCGTCCGCTCTACCTTCTCGCCCAGCCCGAACTGCTGCTGGCCATAGGCGTAGAAGGCGCCGATCAAGAGGCCTGACAGCAGCACGATGACCAAGGCTTTGGTGGATTTGCTCATGCCGATACCCCACGGCCCCAGGCCAAATAGCGGGGCTGCAACAGGGTCAGGATGCGGCGGGGATAGCCCAGGTTCTCCGGGCAGAAGGTGGGGTGACGCCGAGCCTTACCGCAGGCGCTATCCACCGACAGCCGATCCAGTGCCGGACGCACCGTGGCGGCCTCCTGCTGCCAATGGCCCAACCCGCCGTTGTAGGCCCGCAGGGCGGCCCACAGACGGTCGAATTCAGAAGAGCCGCGCACCCGGTCAAACAGCCAGCGGTCATAGCCCACCAGCGCCCGCATGGCCCATATCGGGTTGGTCGGCTGGCACTCGGTGGCGGTCAGCCCGTTGGCCTCGCACCACCACTGCGCCGTGGCTGGCATGAACTGCGCCATGCCGACGGCGCCGACGCGGGAAATAGCCTCGGGGTTCCAGGCACTTTCCTGGTGGATTTGGGCAGCGAACACCGCCACTGGGGCATCCAGGCCCCAGGCGGCATGAGCGACCCGGGTCAGGTTGGCACGGTGTTTGAGTGCAGCGCGTGGGACTTCCTGAGCATCTACCGGAGCCGCCCAGAGCAGCCCGAGGGAGAACCCAAGCAGGGCGACGATGATAGCGGCCAGCAGTTCCTGTCTTGCCGGCGTGAGCTTGGAGAAGGCCATCCTAGGCCCCCAGGCCGATGGCCAGCATGGCGGAACCGACGATGATGGCCCGCCGCAGCATGGCCATGGCGAACACCAGGCCGTCGTCCCACGGGATCAGCTTGCAGTCGTCCAGGTCAATGTCGCAGGCGGCCTCTTCCTGCTTCCCCCGGGCAATGAAGGCATCGGGCCGGGCATAAGGGAAAAGGGAACGGTCAAACCAATAGCCGACCACCCCGGCCATGGTGACCAGGGAGAGCTTGTAGAGGCTGACGGGAAGCTGTTGCGGATAGGCCAGGCCGATGACGACAAGCAGCAAGACGGTAGCAATCAGCCACCAGAAAAGGCGGGGAAGCTTCATGGCGTAATCTCCGGTTGTTCATGTGATATGACAACCGGAGGTTACGCGGGCGCGCGAGGCGGGATTAGGCGTGAAACGTTTCCAGGGGGAGAGTCAGAGACTCAATGTACGTTCTTGGCAATGAAGAAAACCGCAGCTACCAAGGCACTGCTGACGACAGAAATAAGGCCGATGATCCGCCATGTCTGGGCGTTCATTTCCTTATGGAACTCTGAGCGGAGGACGCCAACCTCTTTTTGCAATTCAGAACGAAGGTTACCTAACTCACGAACCATGTCCTCCTTGGTTACCAAGTTCGGCAGAACGGCTTCAATTTTTGTGATGCGCTCTGAGAGGTCCATATCTGTAGGTCCGCCACCACCGGCATCAACTAGATGAGGTCGCCGGTTATCAGTGTTTAATGTCCTTATGTTAGACATTTTCTTGCCTTGTTAAACAGGAACCAGTAGCTGAACAGGTCGACGTGGCCGCATTGTACGCATTGCATCACGACAACAGGCAGGCTTTTGTCTGGCCCGATTGAAATAGAAGCTTTGAAACTGCTTGTGCTTTCTGGGTCTGCTGACACCTTCATTTCGGGCATGGCATACACGGCCAGAACCTCGCTACCGCCATCGTCCGTCTTGGTGTGAAGTCGAAATTCCTGATGCCCACAATAAGGGCATGAGGTTGGGCGATTTTGTTGCAGAGCCGAAACGGCATCCTCTGTAGTTAGTGGCTTCATGAGTGGTTACTTGCAGGCGTCCAGCGCGTTTTGAAATTGGTCTTTCTTCAACCAATGCCCAGACTTTAAAACCTCGCCAACTCCATCACCCAGATGCATCGATGCCAATAGGCAATAGCGAAGCGGTGAATTGTTAACTTCATTTCGCTTTGCATCGTCAAGTGCGTTGTAGTCATTGACGATCTTTGTGACCGGCTCATAAAGAGCGGTGACAGCTTGCCGATCCCCGACTTTTTGAGCGTGCTCAAGCTGTACAGCAAGTGGTTCGATTTTCGCCTTGAGCTTCCGTGCCTGCGGACTACCAGCACGTAACTCAACCGCCTGCGCGACCCACCCAAACCCTGCCATCAAGATAGTCACTGCTAAAAAGAAAAAGGCAACCTGTTTCCATCTCGGCCAATGCCCAATGCCGAGTGGGTCTTTCTTTTCTGTGGTCATTGTCCCTCCTTTTTCTCTCCCTCTGTCTCCGCTCGCTCAACGGCCCTCCCGGTTTCCGCTAAAAGCTTGCTGACTCCGCGCTGCGCCTCTGGCGGGCTGTTGCGGTAGTTGTCGAGCAATGCCACCTCCATAGGTGTGTTGGCGGTGTTTGGTGAACGAACGCCGGTTACCACATACGCGACATCAACCCCCAGTACGGCCACTGCGGCTAGGTAGCTCGCCTTTGGTGGGGTTCTGTTCGTCTCATAGGCATGTTGTGTCTGCTTCGTTGTTTCCGCTGCCTCAGCCATTGCTGGTTGAGTGAGTTTCAGACGTTCTCTTTCTTCCCTTAGACGCTCGCCGATGGTCATTAAATCTTTCCCTATTTTTCATTGACAGGGAAAGATTTCTTTCCCATAATGGAATCCATTAACAGTCAGTAACAGGAGTATGACGGCATGGAAGCAGCAGTCAACAGAAACGCCGTGCTGCACGCGCTGCGCAAGTGCAACACAAACCTCAAGGAATGGTGCGAGAAGGAAGGTTACGGCTACCGGAACGCATCCAACGTCCTGCGCGGCATAAGCCGTGCCCATTTCGGCCACGGTAAAGAGATCGCCGACAAGCTCAATGCATTGGTGCGGGGTGAAAAATGACCATCCCAATTCAGGCCACGATCACCCGCTGCCGCCACGGCAAAGCGCTGGTGGTTATCGACTCCAGGCCGTTCAACGGCATGGAAATCCGCCCGCATGACCTCCGTCTCCTGGCGCAGAAGCTTGATGCCTTGGCTGACATGGCTGCCCACCTCCCCACCAGCGGCAAGCACTACCGACCGACCAAGGTGGAAATAGGCGCCAACGCCCCTCCCCGCCCCGACAAGTGCCTGCCCTCTTATGAAGGCGCGGTTTCCTACCTGATTAACCACTTTTCGGCCTGCCTGGCCATCAATGAACTGGCCACCATGGAAGCAACGTCTTCGTACCTCTTTCAAGCTCCGCTGCCCGTCCGGCAGCTGATCCATAACCCAGCAATCGAACTGTCCTTTATTGAATCGGGAGTCTGACATGGCACGAAAAACCAAAGAAATCGAAATCGACCTTGGAATCGGCCGAGAGACTGCTGAGAAGTCTCCCGAAGGACGCGCCTACGCAGGTCTTGGAAATGACGCGATGCTAGACGACGACTCCACGTCGATTATCGCGGTTGCTAGGGGGGCGTGTGCAGCCCTTCCGGTACCAGCGCCTTCGGCAAACCTAATCACGGTTTCCTCTCAGTTCGGTGTAACCACCGAGGACTTGGGGGAGCTTGCCCGTATCGGTGCCGATTCTATCAATCGGGCGATGTTCGAGATTACGCGGGCTGGCCTGGCCTTTCTTCGAGCGCAAGAACTGCTGTCTCTGGGCAATTTCGGGGTGGGCGAATCCTCCGTGTCCGAACGTTCGGACACGGGTGGATTCTCAGCCTGGATCAGCGAACACGGTCTGGCGAGGCAGCGCGTCTATGAGGCAATGCGGATCGCGAAGTTTGTCACCCACTTGCCCCAAGACCAACTGGAGGATGTGCTAGCCCTGGGAAAGGTCAAGGTGATGCTTTTGGCATCGCTCCCACAGGAAGTAATTGACCAAGCTGCTGAGTCTGGCAGTGACCTGATCGAGAAGGCTGACCTGATGACGGTCGCCGAACTCAAGGAAGAGATTCAGACACTCAGGCGCCGGGAGAAGAACTACGAAGCGGAAATCGAGCGGGCGCAGTCCATGGTCAAGCGCCTGAACGAGGCCAAGAAGCGCACCACCGAATTCCTGCTGCGCACCGAGGAAATCCGCGAAGAGTGCATGGCCCTTCAGCTGGGCGCCGAACTCAATTTGAACGGCCTGCAAAAGCAGTTCGAAGAGGTGAACGCCGAAGACCCCAGCCTGCCCGAGTGGCGGCTCCAGATGGAGCAAATCTGGGTGACCGCCCATGTGGTTGCCGCCAGAGCCCTGGACCTGGTGGAGCGGATGAAAGACAGCGTCCGGGACGGCGAAATGCCAGAGCGCGTCATGGGCCAGCACATCCTCACGCCAGAAGAGGCGCAGCGCTGGATTCTGGACTACCCCATGATCGAAAACCGCCACGCCGCCGACGCCGCCGCCCGCCAGGAGAAGCGCGATGCCGCCAAGCCTAAGGGGCCGGGTCGCCCCAAGGGGTCCCAGAACAAGGCATCCACAGGGGAATAAGCCATGAAAGGGAGCGCAATAGTCAAGCGCATCGAGCCCAGCAAGGGGGCCGGTGGCGCAGTCGCGGTGATGCCTACGGCTCAGGTACTGGCCCTGCGGGCACGCGACCCCTGGCGGGAAGCGACGGACCGTGCCCGGCAGGTCGCCACCTGGCGGGAAACCGTGGTGGCCTACGTCCGGACTCTGACCGATGAGGGCGTGACGCAAAACAACGCCGTAGCCCTTCTGCTGGAGCGTGGCGCGGCTGGCCGGCTACCCGCCCACTTCGCAGTGGCCCTGGCCGGGGCAGCCAAGGCGGGCCGCTCGGCTCCCTCCCGCTCCGCCATCTGTGAATGGTGCGCCCAGTACCGCGAGGGCGGCATATCCGCCCTGCTGCCAGACCACAAGGGCCGGGTGGTGGAAGCCGCCGGCTGGTGGGGTCCGGCCCTGGAGTACTTCAACTCGCCCAGCCAGCCGGACATGTCGGCGGTGTATCGCCGGCTTGTTGAGGTCGATCATTTTCCGGTCAGCTATGACCAGGTTCGTAATTACTTGACGGGTGTACCGGCCATGTACGGCCGCAATAGCCCGGCACGGATCGGCCGCAATCTCTACAAGCTCACCGAAAAGGCGTTCATCCGTCGCTCGGTGCTGTGCGCCTTGCCCGGCGACATCCTGGCTGCGGATGGCTACTGCGCCGACGTGTATCTGGCGCACCCGCTGACCGGTGGCCTATGGCGCCCTGAGCTGACCGTTTGTATCGACGTTCGTAGCGGTTTTGTCCCCTACTGGCGTGCCGATGAGCATGAGGGAACCTACGCGGTGCAGAACATGTGGGCCGAGGCATTCAGCCGCTGGAACCACACGCCGATCTTTCTGTACGTCGATAACGGTTCCGGCCACAAGAACCGGATGATGAGCGACGAAAACGTCGGCTTCTACAAGCGGGCCGGCATCGTTGAAGTCATCCACGCGCTGCCCGGAAACCCACATGGGAAGGGGTGGATTGAACGCTTCTTCCGGTCAATGAAGGACGACTTCCTCAAGATGGAGTTTCCGCAGTTCTACTGCGGCACCGATGCAGCCCCCGAGTCACTGCGCTATGTCGTCAATGAGGTCAATGCTGGCCGCCTAGAAGCACCCAGCCTTGCCGAGTTCACCGAGAAGTTCAATGCCTGGCTGATGCGCTACCACTCCCGCCCATCGCCGGCAGAGCCTCGCCGTACCCGGTCTGAGGTCTGGGGCGAATTGCAACCGATCCCGCCGGCTGACAGCGTCAAGGAACTCAAGCGCCAGGCGACGCAGCTTACCGTTCGCCGTGCCTCAATAAAGCACTACAAGCGCGAATACGGTCACCCAGAACTGCATGCCTTCAATGGCCAGAAGCTCACCATCGAATACGACCTGGTCGATTCCAGCTTTGTTGTGGTTCGCACGCTGGATGGGCGCTGGATATGCGACGCGCCGCTGATTAAGGCTATCGGCGTAATCGCGGAAAACAGGCTGGAAGACGGTCGCCAACTTCGCGCCGAAATCGCCATCAAGCGCCTGCAAAAGAAGATGGACGAACAGCAAGCCCGCGCCGGCCGAGTCATCGACGCCGATGCCGTAGCCGATGGTGCTGTGCTGGAAGGAACTGCTACCCGCCTGCTGGATTCCCCCAGCGGCGAAGAAATCAACCTGTTTGAAGACTGATCGGAGGAACCCATGAGCGAACAAACGACCCAGTGGCCAGGCCACTACAGCGCCGCCGACGTGGCCTTGATCGAGAAGGCCAAGCAGTGGATCGCCGCCCGCGAATACACCCAGGCCGCCCTGGCCCGGCTGGCTCGCATTTCCAGCAGCAGCCTGAATCAGATTCTCAAGGGGGTGTATGCCACCAGCCCCGCCAAGCTGCTGGTGGCAGTCGAGTCGGCCATGCGTCATGCGGATGAGGCCAGCGGGCATGCTTCCGCCCCCGTCGAAACCAGCTTTTTCAGGATGGCCAACGTGGCATACAGCATGGCCCGCCGCTATCGGAACTTTGCGGTACTGAGCGCCTACGTCGGTGTCGGCAAGACGTTTGCGGGAAAGCACTACGCCCAAACCCACCCGAACACCTACTTCATTGAGGCCGCGCCGACGATGACCCTGGCCAGCCTGACCAAGCAGCTGCACCGAATGGTGATCGGAGTCGGGAAGGGCAGCATCGCCGACAAGTTCGACGAAGTGGTGGCCAGCCTTAAGAACACCGACAGCCTGCTGATTGTTGATGAGGCGGAAACCATGACGCCGAACCAGTTGCACGAATTCCGCCGCATCCGCGACCTGGCCAATATCGGCATCGTGCTGTCCGGCACCGAACATCTGAGCGGCCTGGTCAAGCCTAAGCACGGGCAGTTTGACCAGATTCGCTCCCGCACCGGCTTCTGGCCGGAGACGGTACGCGGCATTACTGCAGAAGACTCCGCCGCCCTGGTTCAGTCTGCCTTTGGCGCGGAAGAAGTGCCGGAGGATGTGATTACCCGCCTGTTCGCCTACTGCCAAGGCAGCGCCCGCATGCTCTGCGAGGGCCTGATTCCTGGCATCAAGGAATTCCGCCGGGGCCGCGCCCTGGACGTGAAGCTGGTGGATGCGGTGGCCAAGCAGGCCCTTTGCCTGCAAAGCCTCGCCTGATCGGTGGGGGTTCCTATGACCACGACCACCCACCCGGCAAGCCTAATGGAACCCAAGGTCTTTACCCCGGGTTTTCTGATCCGGCTGTCACTGCTAACCAACGTCGAAAGAGAACTGCGGGTCATGGGCTATCCGGTGCTCTGGAGCCGACTTGCCGGCCTCATTCCCCAGGCCCACATCCACCTCGGCGAGAAGGCTCACATCACCCCGCTGCTAAATCGGGCCAAGCCGCATTCCTACCGGACCTACATCGACCAGGACAAGAAGATGGCGGCCTGCGAGTTCGAAGGCGTACTGGTCAGTTGGGAGCGGCCATGACGCCAGGAACCCCCGTTCGCGTCACCGGCCACCTGCCGGGCCGGCCCAACATCGCCGGCTACATGGACCGCACAGGGACCATCCAGGACTCCGGCGCAACCCACCTGCTGGAAGGCTTCGTCGCGGTTGCCCTGGATTATCGGGATGGAAGCCCGCCCAGCAAGCAGCCCATCCTGACCATTTTTCACCAGGACGAATTGACCGTCCTGGGCTCAACCCCCGTTATCAAGTGAGGAACAAATGACCGAAACCATCAAAGAAATTCCGCCGGGCTGGATGTTGAATGCCCGGGGCCAGCTGGAGCACCAGGACAACGTTCGGCCCATCGACCTGGAGCGCGACAAGCTGGTGAAAGAGATCGTCGTCAAGGCCAAGGCGTTGAATGGCCAGATCGGCGACTTCAAGGCCGCCGTCTTCGGCGACATCGCCGCCTTCGTCCAGCTGAGTGCCGAGCAGTACGGCGCCAAGGTTGGAGGCAACAAGGGCAACGTCACGCTGTTGAGCTTTGACGGTCGCTTCAAGATCGTCCGAGCCATCGCCGAGCGCCTGACCTTCGATGAGCGCCTACAAGCTGCCAAGGCCCTCATTGATGAGTGCATCACCGACTGGAGTCAGGGTGCCAGGCCGGAGATTCACGTCCTGGTCAATGACGCCTTTCAGGTGGATCAGGCGGGCAACATCAACACCGGCCGGGTCCTGGGCCTGCGCCGCCTCAGCATCGAGGACGAACGCTGGAAGAGCGCCATGGCCGCCATCGGCGAAGCCATCCAGGTCACCGGCAGCAAGCCCTACGTCCGCATCTATGAGCGGGTCGGCGATACCGACCAGTACGTCCCCATCCCCCTCGACGTCGCGGCGGTGTGATATGGCCTTCGTAACCAACTTCGACCACCTTAAACAGCTGCACCAGGCAGCTGTGGTCGGGGGCTCGAACAGCAAAGCGTGGATTGAGTTCGCCAGCACCATGATTGACTCCTTCCCCGTGCTCTATCGCAAGGCAAAGACCGTGAATGAGCAGATGGTCAAGCTGGAGAAGGTTATCCAGGAAATCAAGAGGGACGTGGCATGAACGCCCTCTATCTCCTAGCCGCCACCTACACGCTGGTACTGTTCCTCGGGCTGCAATCCCTCAACGTTCAAGGACGGCACCGGATGCTGGCGGCCATTACCAGTTTTGGTATCGGCGCAGCCAACATCACCATCCTCAAGATCATGCCCGGTCCCACGAACATCCTGGAGGTGATGGCCTACCTTGCCGGTGGTCCCCTGGGCATTCTCACCTCCATGGCCATCCACCCGTGGATGGTGCGCCGCTTTGGGAGGAAGCCGGGATGAGCGAGCGCCACAAGATTTTGGACAAGATCAAGAAGTGCCTGGCCTTGTCCGCCAGCAGCAACGAGCACGAGGCTGAGGCTGCATTGCGTCAGGCCAAGAAGCTGATGGAAACTCATGGCATCACCGACCAGGATGTCCAGGCCGCCGAGGCCGAAGAGCACCGAGCGAGAGCCGGCGCCAAGACGACGCCCCCCAGCTGGGAAGAGTCCCTGGCATCAAAGATCGCTGACGCATTCGGCTGCCGGCTCGTCTTTTCGGCCTATCTCTGGAACTGCCAAAGCAAGTGGAGCTTTATCGGCTGCGGCGCCGCTCCCGAGGTAGCCAGCTATGCCTTCTCCGTACTCCATCGGCAAGCCAAGCGGGCACGGGATGAACACATCAAGACGCGCCTCAAGCGTTGCAAGAGGGCCATCAAGACGCGTCGGGCTGACCTATTCAATGATGGCTGGGTACATGCCGTTGCGGGCAAAATAGAGAGCTTTGCCGGAAATGAGCAGCAGACCGCCGCTATCGACGCCTACATGGCTAAGCACTACCCCAGCCTGGGGAACCTCAAATCACGTGACCGAAACGACGGTCGCACCCTGCGCGACCACGAACATGGCGACTTTTTTGCCGGTCACCGCTCTGGCCGTGATGCCCAACTCAACCGTGGGGTAGGTGGTGCTGACCAACACTCCCAGCTGGAAGACTTGAGAGGCCGTCAATGAGCGACCTGACCAAGCACTATCTCCAGCTGGTGGGCATCGCCAAGGGCTGGGCGCTCAAGAATCTGCCAGGCTGGTGCGATGAGACTCACCGTGATCTGCTGTCCCGACACGGGGCCACGATGGTCGATGGCCGCGTCTCCGCCAGCACCATGACTGTTCCCCAGCTGGGCGCGGTCCTGGATGACTACGAGCACCGGGGCTGGCCGCGTACCAAGAAGGTCTTTAGCCAGGGCAAGACGGCAGCCAGGTCAGTGCCGCCGCATATCTCCCATCTGTTCCGTCTGTGGGGCAAGCTCGGCCAGGCGGGCAAGGTGGCCAACGCCACCCGCCCGGCCTTGCTGGCCTTCTGCGCCCGCCAGGTCGGCCGGCCCGTGCCCGATCTGGACAGCCTGAACGTGGCCGAGTGCCAGAACATCACCGAAGCCCTCAAAGGCTGGTTGGGGCGCGTGTAGCCATGGGCCAGCCACGCCAACGCCAAACCCTCCCCGTTGATCCTGCTGTGGATCAGGTGGACAGCTTCCCGGCTGTCGATGAGGAACTGCTCAAGACCCTGCCGCCCGTCCTACGGGCGGTGGTGCGGGCCTTGGGCTTCGGGCGGGCACGGGAATGGCTGGCTGACCATGGCGGGGTGAATGTCACTATCCCAGCCTTCCGCACCATTGCGTTGAACCTGGAGCCGGACGAACTGGTCCGCCTGCGGGCAACGCTGGCTCCCCACCTGGACGCAGCGGGCCGGTGCTGCCTGCCCAAAGCAGACAAGCTGTTCATCCGGGTGCGCGACGCCCAGATCAGAAAGGACAGAGCCAGCACCAGCATCAACACGCTGGCCAGGCGCAACCGTCTTTCCTCTCGCCAGATTCTCAACATCTGCCGGGAAGACGACGACAGGCAGTTCGACCTGTTCTAAGCGATTGGGCGGCAATCGCCCATCGACAACGCTTCACGAATGCCCTGTGTTGCGTTTGAAAGCCGTTTAAAAGCGCCTTTCAGGCCTTGGGGTATAGGACGGCCCCACCAAGGCGCCTAAACGCCTCAAATCGCCTTCCCTGCGATCTGCCAGAAATCACCGGGCAGGAAACATTTCTCACGGTGATCGAAATCACCCCGACGGCAAAAATGCTCCCGAACTGTTGAGGAGCAAGCCGTGCCACAGAAGACCTCTACCACCGCCATCGGCGCCCTGACCGCCATGACCGCCATCGGCGCCCTGTCATTCGAGCTGATGACGGGCACCGGTGATGCACCTACCGAAGCGCATCTGCTTCCCCCCGGCCCCTTTCGCGCCATGGATGGTCGCCCCGGGAACATGGATGGGGTGCAGTGCCAGGACTGGCAACTCAACGCCGCCATCGCAGCCCGGGTCATTGCCCTGGCTTCCAGTCGCAAGAACGACATCCTCATCGACTTTGAGCATCAGAGCCTGCGCTCCGCCGATAACGGCAAGCGGGTCGAGGCTGCCGGGTGGATTCCGCGCACCCTGGAGTGGCGAGAAGGCAAGGGGCTGTACGCACTGAACATCAGTTGGGTCGGCGACACCGCCAGCCTGATCGTCAGCAAGAAGTATCGCTACTTGAGCGCGATCTTCCTGTTCGACGTGCTGACCGGGGAGGTTTTGGAAATCCTCTCTGTCGGCCTCACCAATACCCCCGGCCTGGACGGCCTGGACGCCCTGGCCGATCTGGCCCGCAAGCAATCCGCTATTTCAACCGAGAAGGAGGCCGACATGGCTGACCAAACCCAGGTAACGGCGCTCACTTCCGAGCGTGACGGCCTGAAGACCCAAGTAGCAGCGCTCACCACCGAACGCGATGGCCTGTCCGCCAAGGTCGCCGCCCTGACCGCCGAGCGTGACGCTCAGAAGACCAAGCTGGATTCCCTGGAGCAGGAAAAGGCCGACGCTGCCTTGGCCTCGGAAAAGGCCAAGCATGCCGAACTGCTCACGGCGGCCCTGAGCGATGGCCGCCTGGTCCCCGCCCAGAAGCCCTGGGCCGAGAAGCAGAGCCTGGCCGCCCTCACCGAATACCTGGATGCCACCAAGCCCCTGCCCATTACTCAAACCCAGGCCGAGCGCAAGGATGGCAAGGACGGGAACCATGGGCTGGATGCCGAAGCGCTGGCCTGGTGCAACCGCATGGGGGTAACTCCCGATCAGTACGTCGAGGCCAAGAAGTCCCAGTCCTAAGAGCCGGCCGGGACACCACCCTCTATCCACGTTTTAAGTTTCAGGAGATTTACATGCCCATGCTTACCCAAACCCAGATCGACAATCTGAAGACCACCCTCATTGCCCGCTGGAATGCCGGCCTGGCGCTTTCCAAGGAAGACTGGAAGCTGGTCGCCAAGTTGGTGAACAGTAACGGCGCATCCAACACCTACGCCTGGCTGACCCAGTTCCCGGTCTTCCGCGAATGGGTTGGCGCCCGCTTCCACAAGGCCGTCGCCGAACGTGCCTACCATGTCAAGAACCGGAAGTTCGAAGCCACCATTGATGTGAGCGTTGATGACATCGACGACGACAACCTGGGCCAGTACGGCACCCTGGCCGAAGGTGCCGGTCAGTCCTCCATCGACCTGAAGAACGACCTGGTCTATCAGGCCCTGGCCGCCGGTTTTTCCAGCGAGTGCTACGACGGCCAGTATTTCTTCGATACCGACCACCCGACCTATGCCAATGAAGACGGCACCGGCTCGCTGGTGACTGTCAGCAACATGCAGGCCGGTGCAGGGGCACCCTGGATTCTGCTCTGCACCAAGCGCGCTCCGGCCCCGATCTACCTCCAGGAGCGCATGAAGCCCCGCTTCGACATGCTCACTGCCGTCCAGAGCGACCGCAACTTCGACTACGACCAGATCAGCTTCGGCGGCAAGTGGCGGGGCGATGCGGCCTACGGCTTCTGGCAGTGCGCCTTCGGCTCCAAGGCCGACCTGACTGCTGCCAACTTCGAGGCCGCCTATGACGCCATGGGCGACTTCAAGGGCGACGGCCAGCGCAAGCTCGGCATCCTGGCCGACACCCTGGTGGTCGGCCTGGCAAACCGGGCCGCCGCCGAAGCCATTCTGACCAAGGCGAACCTGGCCGGCGGTGAATCCAACACCAACTACAAGCGGGTGGAACTGATCGTCACCCCCTGGCTGTAACCAACCCATACCACCCGAGAGCAGCGACGCCCGGCGGGATTGCCCGCCGGGTGCGACGGCCTAGGTAGGAGAGCGACATGAAAAAACTGTATGTACGGATTCACCAGAAGCAAGCTGCGGCGAGCTTCTGCCGTTGTGGCATCAAATTCACCAAGGCGTGGCAGCTGCTGGAGGCCGTCGATGCCGCCACCGCTGCACGCCTGGAAGCAGAGCAGATGCTGGAGGTGTCGGAAACCAAACCGGCGGACCTGGAGGACGAAATGCCCAACGAAGCTGACCCTTCGGGCACCTCCACCACCGCGCTGGTTTCCGGCACCCCGGCGGCTGCACCGAACAGCGGCGCTCCGGCGGCTCCCGAAGACCCGGTCATTCGTCTGGAGGCCATCCGCGCCGCCATCGCCCAGCTCGACAAGGAAGACGACACCCTCTGGACGGGCGCTGGCAAGCCGAAAACCGAAGCCATCGCCGCCATCACGGGCTGGCCGGTGACGGCTGCCGAGCGCGATGCTGCCCTGGTGGAAGTCGGGGAGCAGTAAATGGCCTTCGCTTCCCGCGCTGATCTGCTTGCCCGGAGCAATGCCCGGCGCCTTGCCAATCTGGCGGTCCCTGCCGATATGGATATGGTGCCGGATGAGGCTCTGCGGGCCGCCATCGCGGGGAGCGACCTCGACATCTTCACCCCGGCAGACCAGGCTGCCCTCGCACTAGCCCTGGAGGCCATCGACAAGGCCCTGGCCGACGCCGACGCGCTCATCCTTTCCTACGGCATCCCGAACACCATCCAGACCACGCTGCTGGCCCGGCTGGCCTCCACCGTGGCGCTCTATTACCTGCAAGGGGCCGAGCGGATGACGGATGATGTCCGCAAGGCTTACGACGGCGTGATCGACACCTTGAAGGCACATAGCCGAGGTGACCTTGACCTGGTGCCTGCCGCCCCCACCGATCCGGCGCCATCCGGCGACCTGGTCATCATTTCCTCCAGGCCTGGTCGTTATGGCGTTGCCGACATCGACGATGAGGTATGGCCGTGATTTCGCTACGCCCCCTCATCGAGCACCTGGAGAAGAAACCTGCCGGGTTCGACGGCGTGTGGTTCCGCCAGGTGGAAGGGGCCGCCGAGTTCGCCCGCATTGACCCAAAAAAGCTGCCACTTCCCGCCGCCTGGATCGTGCGGGCAGCGGACAAGGTGCAACACGCCGGGGAGCGGGCCGAGAACGTGACACTGGGGTTCGACGTCGTGATTGCCATCGAGAACATCCGCGCCCATGCCCCAGGCGAAACCGACGACGTGCTGCTCAAGTACCGCAAGGCCGTGTATGCCCTGCTGCTGGGCTGGGAAATAGAGCCAGACGTGCGGCCGCTCCAGTTCGCTGGTGGCCAGGTGCTGGAATACACCGATGGTGACCTCTACTGGCGCGACCGCTACGACTTCGAGGCCCTGATTACCAACTATCTGCCGGACCCGGCGCCCTTTGATCAACTCACCTACGCGGGAGACAAGCTGTGACCATTACTTTTTCCGAAGTCCCCCAGGCGCTGCGCATGCCCGGCGGCTATATCGAGATCGACGGCAGCCAGGCCGGGCTGGGCGGTGACCTGCCCGCCGTGCTACTGGTTGGCCACAAGCTGCCCACCGGCACTGCCCCGGTCGGTGAGGTGGTGCGCCTCTCCGGCATCGGGGACGCCCAGGCCAAGGCTGGCCCCGGTTCCATGCTGGCGCAGATGGCCTCCCGCTACCGCAAGATCGACCCGACCCTGGACATTTACATGCTGCCCTATGCCGACAACCCGGCAGGCGTGGCCTCGACCGGCACCATCACGGTGACCAGTCCCGCCACCGCCAGCGGCACCTTGGCCCTCTACATTTCCCAGAAGCTCGTCAGCGTGGGCGTCGCCATCGGCCAGACCACGGCCCAGATCGCCACCGCCATCGCCCAGGCCATCACCGACGCCGGTATCGACATCCCGGTGACGGCGGCGGCGGCCGATAACGCGGTGACCCTCACCGCCCGCCACAAGGGCACCTGCGGCAACGCCATCGACCTGCGCCTGAACCTCTACGGCGAGGACACCCCGGAGGGGCTGGTACTTGCCCTGCAGGCCATGTCCGGCGGCGCTGGCGACCCCGCGCCCGGCGACTTGGCCGCCCAGATCGGCCAGCGCTGGTTCCGCTACTTGGCCTTGGGCATCAACGATGCCGCCACCCTGGCCGCCTGGCATGCCGAAAGCCAACGGCGCTACAAGGTCCCCGTCCAGGCCGGGTTCCGGGCTTTCGCTGCCTTCCGTGGCGACTACGAAGCGGCGGCGGGCTTCGGCGAGACCAAGAACTACGAGCACATTTGCGACCTGTGGCTGGGCATCAGCCCGCCCACCACCTGGGAGGCTGCTGCCACCCTGGCTGCTGCTGCCGCGCCGCGCCTCTACAACAACCCGGTCATTTCCTTGGAAGGTACGCCCCTGCCCGGCTTGCAAGCGGACGTCGGCTACAACGACTTCACCATCGGCAACAGCCTGCTGTTCAAGGGCATGTCCGTGATGGAAGTCGGCAAGGATGGCTCTTGCTACATCAAGCGCCTGATCTCCATGTACCAGTACCGCTCCGATAGCAGCGCCGACGACGCCTTCCTGGACATCAACGTGGCCGAGGTGATGGAGCGCATCCGCTACGAGCAGCGCATCGGTGCCATCAAGAAGTTCCGGGGTACGGTGGCGGCAAGGACCGACGAGGGCTACCGCCCCGGCCTGCCCATCACCACCGAAGACGGCGTCAAGGCCTACCTGCTGTCCCTCTACAAGAACGTGCTCATGGCGGAATACGGCTGGGTGCAAGAGTACAGCTACTACAAGAGCACCCTGTTCGTGGAGCAAGACCCGAACAACTCCAGCCGCTTCAACTTCCGGGACGACCCGGTGGTGAATTCGCCGTTCTACATCCTGGCGGGCCGCTCTAGCTTCCGCAAGGCCGTGCCCACGTACTAAGCGGCGCCTGATCCAAACCTGTCCCAATGGATACTGCCCAGGTACGCCTGGGCATAATTTGAAAGGGCTTTACCCATGGCAAAAATCAACAACATCCGCACCGTGTCGGTTCCCTCCATCGGCAAGCTGCCGCTGGCCGAGAAACCCGGCACCTTCACCCCCAGCGGAACCAAGCGCGAACATAAAGGGGGGCGCCTGCCGGAAGACGGCGGCTTCACCGAGTCCGGCGCTCCGGCCAAGCTGGAACTGAACATCAACCTGCTGGGCGGGGTGGACATCATTGCCCTCAACGCCATCGCCGATGAGGACGTGACGGTACGTCTGGCCGATGGCCACGTGCACATGATGAGCCAGGCATTCGTCACCGAGCCGGTTCCGGTCGGCGATGGCGAGAGCAAGCTGACCATCATGGCCAACACCTCCGAGCAGATTTCCTAAGGGCACCAACACCATGAAGACCTTGAAACTCAAGAAGCCGCTGACCTTCGGCAAAAAGACCGTGGATGAACTGAAATTCCGCGAGTACGCCACGGCGGAAGACTTGCTAGCGTTCGATGAGACCGGCCCTAATCGGCAGACTATCGCCCTGCTCGCCAGTCTGACCGGCACCGACGAAAGCCTGATCAAGCAGCTGCACGTCACCGACTACCGTGCCGCCGATGCCATCGCCTCCGAGTTGATCCGTCCCGAGACCGGCGAAAAAAAAGAGCAAGAGTCCTTACTGCCTGCGCCCTAGTTGCCAGAGGGCTGCACCAGGACTTGCGCTATGTGAAAGCGATGCCACTGTCAGAGTTGTTTGTCTGGGCAGAGATCGCAGCAGCAATCGAAGGGAAGAAGTTTGAATAAACCCGGAACCATCGGGTAGGAAACATTTCCCGTCTGCTCCACCCGCTTTACCCTCTATAAGCTCCAGATACCCCCCGGTTCTGGAGCTTTTTTCATGTCGTCGTCCGCCGTTGATGTTGAAGTACGCCTCAAGATGAAGGACGGCGCGACGGCTGGAATTAAGGCCGTCTCGCAATCCGCAGAACAAGCGGCCAACAAGACTGCGGCTGCCACTGTCGCTGCCGCAAACAAGTCTGCGGCGGCAAGCGAACAATCCGCCTCACGGTCACGCTCCGCCTACGAAAAGCTATCCCGTGCCCGCGAAACGCTTGGAGTGCGTTCCGAGCGGGAAGTCCAGCGGGAAATCCAGCAGACCGAAGCTGCCTATAACCGCCTCGCCAGAAGCGGCGCAGCCAGCGCCCGCGAACTGGCCAGGGCGCAAGAGGCAAGCATCGAGAAGGTGCGCAAGCTCCGGCAGGAGATGGGGGAATTGACCAAGATGCAGCGCCTCGGCCAAGTCGCCCAGGTAGGTGCTGCCGTCGGCGCTGGCGGGATGGCGGCCAAGGCCGTAATCGACAACCCCGTTCGCTCCTACACCGATCTTGAGGCCGCCCAGGCCGATTTGAAGATTGCGCTCATGGCCAAGGGCGGCAAGGTCTCTGCTGCCTACGATGAGGTGATTCGTCAGTCTACTGACCTCGGCAACAAGCTGCCGGGAGCGACAAAGGATTTCGTGGCGGCGGCATCGGCGCTCAAGGAACAGGGCATGACGGAAAGCGCCATCACCGGCGGCGGATTGAAGGCATCCGCCTATTTCGGCGTGTTGGCCGAGATGAATCAATACCAGTCGGCGACGACGATTGCCAAGATGCGCGAGGCTTACGGGCTGGGTGACAACGAGTTGCCAGAGATGGCCAACCTGATGCAGAAGTCACGCTACGCTTACGGCATCCACCCCGACGATTTCAGGGGCGTGGCGCAGTATGCCGCCCCGACCTACAACACCCTGGGCCTGACCGGGTTGCAGAACGCCAAGCAGCTGCTGGCGGTGCAGGGCATGGCGGCCAGCGTCGGGCTGGAAAACACCTCTTTCGGTACGAACTTCGCCGCGATGCTCCAGCGCACGGCGCAGATTGACTCCCGCCTGGGGGGCAAGGGCAAAGAGGCGGCAGAAGCTCGTGAAGCCTTGGCCGAGCACGGCATCAAGATGGATTTCTTCGACAAGAACGGGAAGTTCGCAGGCATCGAGCACATGTTCTCCGAGCTGGACAAGCTCAAGCCGCTCAAAGACATTGACCGCATGCACGTCCTGAACAAGCTGTTTGGCGTGGAAGCATCGCGCCCGGCGTCCATCATCATCGAAAAAGGCGGCCTGGCCGCGTTCCGGGAATCCATGGCCAGGCAGGAAGCCCAGGCGGACATGGAAGAGCGAATCGCCATGAAGACCAGCACCCTCAAGTCCAAGGAAGAGGCGCTGGCGGGCACATGGGAAAACACCAAGGCCAGTGCGGCGCGAGGGCTTGGGGAGTCAAAGAAAGGTGCTCTGGATTCCGTGAATGCCATCCTGGGCGACACAATCCAGCCAGCCATCGACAAGCATCCTGGCCTCGGCACGGGCGCTGTGACTTCCGCCGCAGCTGGTGCGGGTATTGCCACCACCGCCGGTTCGTTGGCGGCCTTGCGGGCCGTCATGGGAACGCAAGGCGGCATGCGGATGCTGTCGTCCATTCCCGGCATCACGACGATGGCGAGCGCCGCCAGCCGCCTGCCGGTGGTCGCCAAAGGCCCCGGTATGTTCGGCCTCGCCGCCAGCCTTGGTGGCGCGGTCTTGTCCTCTGTGGCGGGTGAGGAATCCGCCACGGCGCGTTATGGCTCGGCTGCGCTCAGTGGGGCCGGGCTTGGGGCCACCATCGGCAGCATCATCCCTGGCATCGGAACGGCGGTAGGTGCAGCCGTCGGCGGTGTGGGCGGCTTGCTGGTGCAGGGCATTACCGACGCCCTGCGGCCCAATGCCGAGCAGCAGCCCGCCACCATGAAGGCGGATATCACCGTGGGCCTGGCACCCGGCCTGGTGCTGCAAGGCCAGTCCATGCAGGCCAGCGGTGGGAACGTGCAGATGAACACCGGCAACGTCTGGAATGGTGCGCCCTGATGACCTGGCTTGATCGCATGTCCCGTGGCTCGTTCCGGGGGTTCGAGTTCCTGACCGAGAGCCATGATGCCAAGGGTGGCCGCCGCCTGGCGGTGCACGAGTTTCCTGGTGCTGAAGTCGCCAGCGTACAGGACCTGGGAGGCAAGGCGTGGGACTGGAAGCTGAACGCCTATTTCATCGGCCCCGACTACGACCTGGAGCGCAACGGCTTCCTGGCCAAGCTGGCAGAACCAGGCGCTGACTGGCTGACGCACCCCTGGTTGGGCCTGCTGTGGGTGCGGGCACACACCTGGTCGATCCATGAAAGCACCGACAAGGGCGGCTACTGCGTCATTTCCATCGAGTTCGTTCCCGGCGGGGATTCTGTGCAGCCGACGCCGGACATGGTGGACGTGGCCTTCGACCGCACCCGAAAGCTGGCGGATGCCGTGGAGGGTGACTTCGGCCTGGAGCCGATGAGCGCTGATGGTATGACGGCCTTCATCGCCGCAGTGCATCAGAAGCTGGAGGTACTGCGCCAGGTGATTTCCCTGGCTACCCTGCCGCTCACCTGGGCGAATCAGATCAAGGGGCTGATCGCCGGAGTGAAGGGTGACCTGGCCGTGCTGATGGGCATGCCTGCCGCCTACGCCTCGGCCTTCCGTGGCCTGACCAATGCCCTGGGCGGCGGTGCTGACAGCAGCGGCCTGGCCGACACTGACCGGCCCCGCGTGGTGTCCCGTATCGCCCGCGTGGCCACCGCCAAGAATGCCGTGGCCCTCTCCGGCGTGGCTGCCACCGATGGTGCCGTGCGCCGCAACCTGCTGCGGGAAGAGGCCCTGCGCAGCCGCCTGCTGGTGACCTCTGCCGCTCAGGTGGCCATGGCCGACTATCGCGCCGAGGCCGACCGGGATGCGGCACTGGCCAGCGTGGTATCTGCCATCGACGCGCTGCTGCCCAGCCTGCCCGATCCGGTGTTCCAGGCCGCCGTAGCGGCCCGCACGTCCCTGATCGAGGCGCTGCTGGCCCAGGACTTGAAGCCCGCCACTTACCGCGACGTGACGGCCCCGCTGCCCGCCATCGTGCTGGCCCACCGGCTGGGGGTGGATGAGGCGGTATTCCTGGCCCGCAACGCCGTGCGGCACCCGCTGTTCGTGAGGGGTCGCGTCTATGGATGAGGTACTGGCCGAGATCCGTTTCGACGGCCTGCGCTACGGCTACTGGCAGAAGGTCGATATACGGGAGTCGGTGGATGACCTGTGCGCCTCGGTGCGCCTGGCCATCACCCGCCCTGGCACCGGGGATTCCCTGGGCCTGACGGCCAACACCGTGGCCGACGTGCTGATCGGCGACGGCCTGGTGACGAAGGTCCGCCCGGACAGCGTCCGCCGCCAGGTCGATGCCGACAGCCACGCCATCTACATCGAGGCCCGCTCACTGGGGCGGGAACTGGTGGATTGCCAGTATTCCAAGACCCTGTCCGGCCTCAAGCTGGGTGAGATCGTGAAGCGCATTTGCAGCACCTTCAAAGTGCCTGTGAAGATCGAGGCGGAAACCGCCGTGGTTCCCGATTTCTCCATGCAGTGTGAGCTACCGGCCAATGCCCTCATCAACGCGGTACGGGCGGCCAACCTGCTGCTCTATCCTCTCCCGGACGGCGGCCTGGTGCTGACCAAGCCGACCGACGCCGCGCCCGTGGCCTCGCTGGAATACGGGGTGCACATCAAGCGCTATGAGGTGGTCGATGAGTTCAAGCTGCGCTTCTCCGACTACGTCATCAAGGGCTACGACTACGCCAGCGATGCGGCCTTGAAGGGCGCGGCCAAGGATGGCGGGATCGGCTTTTTCCGGCCCATGCACATCGTCGCCGACCGGCATGGCCACGGCCTGGGCGGCTGCGACCGGCGGGCCAACCTGGAGCGCAACCGGCGGCTGGCCCGCGCCCATCGCATCGAACTGGAGGTGCCGGGCTGGCGCTACCAGGATGAAGACGGCAACTGGCAGCTGTGGGCCATCAATACCCAGGTGCGGGTCATCATCCCCGAAGAGGGCATCGACGACGTGTTTCTGATCGGCGAGCGCACCTTCCGCTTGGATGACAAGGGCGGCAGCGTGACGCTGTTGCAGGTCATGCACCGGGACGCCTTCATCGGTGAGGAAAAGAAGAAGTCCAAGCGCGGGGCCGGGGTGAAGGGGAGCCGGAAGTGATCGGCCAGATTTGGACGCGGCTCCAGCTGCTCTTCGCCCAGGGCGTCGGCCTGATGATCGGCGCGGACAAGGTGCAGGCGCGTGTGCTGGACGAAGAGCCGCTGCACAACCTCAACCGGGTGGAGCCTTACGGCTATTCGTACCGGCCCAAGCCTGGCTGCCAGACCTACCTGCTGTTCCCCAGCGGCGACCGCTCCTACGGCGTGGCCATCGTGATCGGCGACAAGCGCTACCAGATGGACCTGGTGGAGGGCGAGGTGGCCATCCATGACGACGAAGAGAACTGGGTGCACATCAAGCGCGGCGGGATCATTGAGGCCAAGGCCGCCACCAAGGTCATCGCCGACACACCCCTGTTCGAGACGACGCAGGACGCCAAGATCGGCGGCAACCTGGTGGTGATGGGGCAGACCAACTCCAACGGCGGCTACTACGGCACGGACGGTGGCGCTGCCCAGATGCAGGGCGGCCTCCATGTCACCAACGATTTCACGGTGAACGGCAAGAATGTGAGCGACAGCCATACGCACCCGGTCGCTGGAAGTCATACCCTGGGGGTGGATTGAAATGCTGAAACTGGTACAGACAGATTGGGGCCAATTTGACCTGGTGGTCGATGACCCCGCCCAGGCCGACGCCGACGCGGCAGCGGCCACCCTGGTTTTCGGGGTGCTCTACACCGACGCCGAGGCCCCGGCCAGCCGGGTGGATGACCTGTTCGACCGGCGCGGCTGGTATGCCGACCCGGAGGCAGGGAGCGGCCTGTGGCACGTGCGCCGCCAGCCGCTGAACAGCAACGCCAGGCTGGAGGCTCTGGCCATGGTGCGCACCGCCTTGACGGTGCGGGCACCGGCGCTGACCGACATCGAGGTTCAGGAAGTGACGCTACCGGAGCCTGCGGGAAACATTTCCAGCGTTTTTCTTGAAGTCGCGGGCTTCCACAATGGACGAAAGTTCATTGTGCGAGCCCCTCTGTGACCGCCTACGCGAGACCAAGCTATACCGATCTGAATTCCCGCATCGCTGCCGACCTGGCCGCGATGCCTGCCGTTCTTCGGGGGCCGCTGTCCGAGGCATGGGCACGGGCCTGCCACGGCCAGCACGGCCACCTGGAATGGATCGACAAGCAGTGCTCCCCCCTGACCTGCGAACTGGAACGGCTCTACGACTGGGCCGCCCTCTACGGCGTTGACCGCCTGGGCGCGACAGCCGCCACCGGCACGGCGCTGGCCACCGGAGCCATCGAAACGCAGCTGCTAGCGGAAACCCAGCTGCGCGGCCCCAACGGGCTGGACTACACGGTACAGGCTGCCGTGGTTCTGGGGGCTGGCTCTACTCCCGTTTCGGTACGCTGCACCACCACCGGCAGCGCGGGCAACCTGGTCGCCGGGCAGACCCTGACCCTGGTCGATCCTATTCCCGGCTGCTCCAACACCTTGACCATTGACGCCCCCGGCCTCACGGGTGGCGAAGAAGAAGAGGGTGTCGATGACTGGCGCGTCCGGGTAGCCGACGAATGGCGCACTGTGGTCACCCGTGGGGCGCGTTCCGGCAAAGATGAGGACTACCGCTTCTGGGCCAAGAGCGCCCACCCGTCTGTCACCGGGGCCGTGATCCAGCGGCACGTCCTGGGCATGGGCACGGTGGTGGTGCGTCCGATCTGCAACGGCCTGGCCGACAGGTTGCCGACGCTGGCTGTGCTGGACGCCGTGGCTGCCTACCTGCTGGACATTGCCCCGGCAACCGCCGATTGGCGCGTCATCGCTCCGGTAAAGCGGGCGGTGACTGTATCCATCGACCTGCTGCCTGGCTTCGATACCGCCGAAAACCGGGCCGCCATCTCCAGCGCCATCGGTGCCACGGTAATGGCCGAGGAAAGCGAGACTTCGCTGCTGGCCATGGCCGAGATCGATGCCGCCACTGCCACTGTCACCAGCCAGTACACCCGGCTTGAGCCGACCGCCGACATTGCAGTGGTCGCAGGCGAGGTGCTGGTGCTGAACCCGATTGTCTGGGCATGAAGATAACGGCCCATACCCCCCGCGAGTTCGCCGACGCCATCAAGGCCCTGCTGCCCCCCGGCGCGGCCTGGGAGTGGCCGGAAGGTGGCCTGGGCGACGGCATGCTGCTGGGCACTGCAGAAGAGCTTGCACGCATCGAAGCAGCCGCCCAGGAGGTGCTGGACAACGCTATCGAGACCCACCGCCCCAAGACCAGCAGCTGGCACATCAGCGAATACCGGCGAGTTGCCCAGGAGGCACTGGGCGACCTGGCCGAGACGATGCCGCGCCGTCCGTTCGTCATTGGCAGCAAGGTGGGGCAGCGCCTGTGGAGCCAGGCCGCACCGGACCTGACCTTCCCCATTGACCTGGTGCGGGTGGAACACCTGCTGGGGCCTGCCCGTGTGGGCAATGGGCGCGGCAGCCGCGTTGGCGACCGCCTGTGGGGCACCCGCAGCCGCTACGTGCTTCGGGTGCTCTACTACCGCTCCGTGGTCGATCCGGCGGTGCTCTGGGAGGCTCTGTCTGCCTTCCAGCAATCCCACGTTTTCTTGTGGTTTGAAGATATTTCAGGAGTAGGAGGCAGCTATGCACCGAATTGATGGGGCCGGGCACGTAGACCACTTGTTCGTGGCCGAAGACCAGGCCACTTTGCGCCCGCCGACGGAAATTACGCCGGAGATCATGAACGCCTTCCAGGAGGAATTGGCCCACTTCATCGAGTGGGCCGGGCTGATCCTGGACAAGGCAGACAATACCCAGCTGAAGCAAGGCCTGGTGGCCAAGTTTGCCGGGATCGACACGGCGGCAACCAAGGCCGGTATCCAGGCACAGACCTATACCGCCTTCACCACCACCGGGGCGTCTGGTGCCTTCGTTCTGACTCCCGCCCCGGCCATCAACGCCTACGCCGCTGGCCAGCGTTTCCGGGCCAAGTTTCATGTTGCGGGAAATGGTGCGGACACGATCAACGTGTCAGGGATCGGCGCAAAGAACCTTAAGCAGTACGACAGCACCGGGGCAAAGGTTGCGCCCGTGATTGCGCCTGGGCAGGTCGCGGACGTTGAATATGATGGCGAAGATATGGTCATCATCGATCAGTTGCCTCATGCCCTCCCGCCCTCTTTACCTGTCGGCGGCATCCTTTATGTCCCGCAAGCCAGTGCACCGACTGGATACTTGAAAGCCAACGGTGCCGCGATTTCTCGGACGGCTTATGCGGCTTTGTTCGCCGTGATCGGCACAACGTTCGGTGCTGGCGACGGCGCGACCACGTTCAATTTGCCGGATTTGCGCGGCAATTTTGTTCGCGGCCTTGATGATGGGCGCGGGGTCGATTCCGGACGTACATTGGGGTCATCTCAGACGGATGCTATTCAGAATATCACCGGGTCTGCCCTTATCAGATCGCCTGGGTCGCCCACCAGCGGGGCCTTTACACAGACCGTTTCATCCTCTGTGAATTACGGAGGATCAACCTCCGCATCGCAATACACGCTCGGCTTCGATGCCTCCCTTGTGGCACGCACGGCAGCAGAGACTCGACCGATAAACGTTGCACTACTTGCCTGTATCAAGTTCTGAGGAATCCAAATGACTCAAAAACAAGTATCGCAACTGGGGGCCGACGGATATTTTTCTGGCGTGACGATCGCTGATGAGTCGCCGTTGGAACCCGGTACTTTCCTGATTCCTGCTGGCGCCGTCGATGTCGAACCGCCGGTCGTTCCAGATGGCAAACGTGCGAAGTGGAATGGTGCTGGTTTTGACCTTGAAGACATCCCGCAACCCGAACCCGAGCCGCCGTTGCCACCTAGCGACCCCAAAGCTAGCGCTCTTGCAGCCATCAACGCCTCTTGTGAGGAGACGATTGCTTCTATCCAGGCCGGCTACCCATTGAGCGAGGTCTTGAGTTGGCCCAAACAGGAATCCGAAGCACGTTCCTACATAGCCGATTCCAGTGCTTCTACTCCGTTGCTAGATGCGCTGGCCGAGGCACGCGGCATCGACAAGGCCGAACTGGCTCGGCGGGTCATCTTAAAGGCCGATGCTTTTGCCCAATTCTCCGGCAGTGCAATCGGTAAACGTCAAGCGTTGGAAGATGCGCTCAACGCACTTCCGGCTGATGCGACAGTCGAGGACATCGCGGCCATTACCTGGTGATATGAGTTCCTTCACCTCCCCCGCCGATCTGCGGATGCTTGATGACTACCGCTGGCTGGTGCTTGCCCCGTTTGAGTATCACGTTGGCAGTTTCCCCAGCAGCACCGTCATCAGCGTACCGGCGGGGACGGTCACCGATCTGGCCACGGTCCCCAGGCTGCTGTGGGCGCTGTTTCCGCCCCATGGCCGTTACGCCAAGGCGGCTATCGTCCATGACTACCTCTACGACCGGGCCATCGGCAGCAAGGCATACGCCGACCGGACGTTCCTGGAGGCCATGGAAGTGCTGGGGGTGTCGCGCTTTACCCGGATGGTGATGTACTGGACGGTCCGGCTGTTTGGGCGGGGGAACTACAGGCAATAAAAAGAACGGTGCGACCGCCAGGGGTGCTGGAACACTCCTGGCGGCCACCGCCCGCAGACGCGCCTGCGTTTGGCCAAGGCACCGTGCTGTGCACACAGCGGGCCGAAGGCTATCACCGTAGGTAGCAAACATGGAAATCATCCGTTGCGGCTCTTGCAACAAAAAACTGGCAGAAGCGGAATACACCCGCCTGTCGATTAAGTGCCCCCGCTGTGGGGCAATCAACCAAGTGAAGGCCGCGAGCCGCGAACCCGAGCGCCATGGAGCGTCAGTCCGAAAGGGGACACTCCATGGAAGCAACGAAACAACAGCACCACCCGCTCTTTAACAATCAGAAGCACGTGCGCCTGGCCAGGGCAGACCTCCACCAGGGGGACTGCCTGGCGGTGATACCCAGCCTTGACGGCTTCTTTGATGCCGTGGTCACCGACCCGCCTTATTCCAGCGGTGGCCAGTCGAAAGGCAACCGGGCGGCCTCCACGGGGGCAAAGTACCTGAACACCGGCAGCATCCAGTGGCCGGACTTCGCCGGGGACTCGAAAGACCAGCGCAGCTACCTGCATTGGTCGGCCCTCTGGATGGCCCTCTGCTACGAGAAGCTGAACCCCGGCGGACTGATGGTTGTTTTCAGCGACTGGCGGCAGCTGCCCGTTACCTCCGATGCCCTACAGGCGGCAGGCTTCACCTGGCGCGGTGTCGGGGTTTGGGATAAGGCGGGCAGCGCCAGGCCCTACAAGGGCGGCTTCAAGGCGCAGACCGAGTTCTTTGTCTGGGGCAGCAAGGGGCCGCTGGTGGGGGATACCTACTCGGCGGGACTGTTCCGGGTGCAGCAGAAGCCAGGGGAGAAGCTGCACCAGGTAGGGAAGCCCCTGGACCTCATGGAGCCGCTGGTGGCCGCCTGTGGCCAGCGCATCCTTGACCCTTTCATGGGATCGGGCACCACCGGCCTGGCAGCCATTGGGCAGGGGAAAGAGTTCGTCGGCATCGAGGTCAGCGAACACTACTACCAGGTGGCCGTGGATCGTCTCCGGGGGAACTGACCCCGGAAAAAGAAAACCGCCCTCAATCGGGGCGGTTATTCACTGTCCTGGAATCACCGGATTTCTTCGAATATTATTCATCCGCTTTTCAAACGATTTTCATCCAGAAATCAAAGCCGCTTTACTCCACGGCCAGTTGAAATTCACCGCCCCCCTCACCGGTATCACGGCGGCGGTGGTGGGGGTGATCCTCAACCTGGCGCTGTTCTTTGCCTGGCATGTGCTGTGGCCGGCGGGCTGGGGCGGGGCCTTCGAGTGGCCGGCCCTGGTGCTGGGCCTGGGGGCCGGGCTGGCCCTGTTCCGCTACCAGCTGGGGGTGATCCCGGTGATCCTCGGCTGCGGCGCCATGGGCCTGCTGCTGGCCTGGATACTGCCGCTGCTGTAGTGGGCCGCAGAAATAAAAACGCCACCTCTGCGGTGGTGTTTTTTGTTTGGGATCGGGGCGCTCTTCAGGCTTCGACCTGGCGGCGTGAGGCGCTGGCCGCTTCCCGGGCGCGGCGGGCTTCGTCCAGCAGGTAGCGCTGGTAGTCGTCCAGGTCGCCATCGTAGGGGCCCACGGCGCCGTCGGCCACCAGCCAGAATTCGTCGCACACCGAACGCAGCAGGGCCCGGTCGTGGCTGACCAGCATCACCGTGCCTTCGAACTCGTTCAGCGCCACGGCCAGGGCCTCCCGGGTGGAGAGGTCCAGGTGGTTGGTGGGTTCGTCCAGCAGCAAGAGGTTGGGGCGCTGCCAGACGATCATGCACAGCACCAGCCGGGCCTTCTCGCCGCCGCTCATGGTGCCCACCGGTTGCTTGACCATGTCGCCGCTGAAATTAAAGGTGCCGAGAAAGTTGCGCAGGTCCTGTTCCTTGCCCGCTACGTAGCCACTGCGGCCGGCGGCGATGACTTCCTTGGCCAGGCGGATCATGTGTTCGAGGGGCGTGTCCTGGGGCCGCAGCACGTCCAGCTCCTGCTGGGCGAAGTAGCCGATGTTGAGGCCCTTGCCCTCGGTCAGGTCGCCGGCGATGGGCGCCAGGTCCCGGGCGATGGTCTTGACCAGGGTGGACTTGCCCTGGCCGTTGGCCCCCAGGATGCCGATGCGCTGGCCGGCGTGCACCGAGCGGTTGATGCTGCGCACGATGACTGTGGGCGGCGTGCCGGGCGCCGCATCCTCCGCCGGCGGGTAACCGATGTCGGCGCCTAGCAGGGAGAGCATGGGGTTGGGCAGGTTGAGGGGCTCTTTGAATTCGAAGGTGAATTCGGCGTCGGCCAGCACCGGGGCGATCTTCTCCATGCGCTCCAGGGCCTTGACCCGGCTCTGGGCCTGCTTGGCCTTGCTGGCCTTGGCCTTGAAGCGGTCGATGAACTTCTGCAGGTGGGCGATCTTTTCCTGCTGCTTGGCCAGGGTGGCCTGTTGCAGCAGCATCTGCTCGGCCCGCATGTCCTCGAAGGTGCTGTAGTTGCCGCCGTAGCGCACCAGCTTGGCGTTGTCGATGTGCAGGGTGACGTTGGTGATGGCGTCGAGGAATTCCCGGTCGTGGCTGATCATCACCAGGGTGCCGGTGTAGCGCTTGAGCCAGGCTTCGAGCCAGACCAGGGCGTCCAGATCCAGGTGGTTGGTGGGCTCGTCCAGCAGCAGGAGGTCGGAAGGACACATCAGGGCCCGGGCCAGCTGCAGGCGCATGCGCCAGCCGCCGGAGAAGCTGTTCACCGGCTGGGAGAGTTCATCGACGTGGAAGCCGAGGCCCAGGATCAGGGCCTGGGCCCGGGCCGGAGCATCGTGGGCGCCGGCGTCGTAGAGGGCGGTATAGGCATGGGCCATGCGCATGCCGTCGTCGCTGGCCTCGGCGGCGGCCACCTCCTGCTGGGCGGCCAGCAGCACGGTGTCGCCCTCGATGACGAAGTCGGTGGCGCTCTGCTCGGTCTCCGGCATGTCCTGGGCCACCTGGGCCATGCGCCACTGGCTGGGGATGGAAACGTCGCCACCGTCTTCGTGCAGGTTGCCGTTGAGCAGGGCGAAGAGGGAGGACTTGCCGGCGCCGTTGCGCCCCACCAGGCCGACTTTTTCGCCGGGGTTGATGGTGACGGAAGCGCGGTCCAGCACCACCTTGGTACCGCGGCGCAGGACGATGTTCTTGAGGGTGATCATGGGGAAAGCCAGCCAGAGGGTCGGCCATGATAGCCACTTGGGCCGCCCGCACCAAGGAAAATCGGGGCGGCGGTGCGGAAGGCCATGGCTATTTTGTCGCCGGGAAAACTTGATATTTGAATGGCATCAAGTCAGGATTCGGGATGAGGCGCGCCAGGCTTCGCTGCGAGAGGATTGCCCCATCCCGCGATCGAGCGAAGTTTTTCCGCCTCATTCCAACAAAACGCAGTCTTTCAGGGAGTATCCAATGCGTCGTCCAGTTTTTGCCGTTCTGCTTGTTCTGTCCGCCATCATGCTCAGTGGCTGTTCCATGATGGCTCCCCAGTATTCCGCTTCCATCGAAAATGTGCAGATGCTCAAGGATGGCGGCGAACTGGGGGCCAGAGTGGGCAAGTTCCAATCCAAGCCTTCTGCGGAAAACGCCAATCCCATTTCCCTGCGCGGTTCTTCCCTGAACTCGCCCTATGAAAATTCCTACGCCGCCTACCTGGCCGAGGCGATCAAGCAGGAACTGTCTCTGGCCGGAAAACTGAAGGCCGGAACGGATGTGGAGATTTCCGGCGATCTGCTGAAAAACGATATCGACGCGACGGGCTTCAGCGTTGCCACGGGAGATGTGGGGGCGAGGTTCGTGGTGAAGAAGGGCGACCAGGTCCGTTACGACAAGGTGAAAACCATCCACCACCAGTGGGATTCCTCTTTCGCCGGTGCCATCGCCATTCCCCGTGCCCAGCAAGCCTACCCCGGTCTGGTGCAGCGCCTGTTGGCGGCTCTTTATGCCGATGCCGAATTCATTCAGGCCCTTAAGTGATCCGGGAAAGGCGACTCAAAATGCGTTTGCTCAAATGCCTGATGGCGCTTGCCGCAGTGGCGGTATTGGCCGGCTGTGCCCATCCCTTGACCATCGGTCCGGATTTGTCCAAGGTCGAGCGTGATGCAACGGAGCGTCCCATCCCGCGCAATGTGGGTTACTACATCCCGGCCGACGTTCTCGAGCGTGCGGTGACCACGGAAGGTGGTGGTGGCGATTCCGTCACCTACAAGCCATACAAGGACATGGAAATAGCCTTCTACAAGATGCTGGGCAATGTCTTCAAGAACGTTACCCGGCTCAAATCCGCGAACGACGCCGAGGTGCTGGCCAAGGGCGACATCGCCTATGTGATCACGCCGGAGATCAGCACCAATTCCTCCTCTCCCAGTCCCTTTACCTGGCCGCCGACCCGCTTTGCCGTCAATCTCTCCTGCCGTATTACCGATGCCTCCGGCAAGTTTGTCGGGCGGGCCGGGGTCACCGGCAACGGTCAGGCCGAGTATGACGAGTTCAAGGCCGACTTTTCCCTTTCCGGGCGTCGGGCGGCACTGGATGCCGTGCTGAAAATGCAGGCCGAATTGCTGAAGATGTCGGCTCTGCGGGCGGAATAGCACTGCTGCCTGTCAGGTTCTGCCAAAGCCCCCGGAAGACCTGTCGGCACCGGGGGCTTTTTATTGCCTGCAGTTCGCCTCACTGCATGAAGCGATAACTCTCGGCCCGGTGGCGTTGCCACTGGCCGTTGCCGGCCAGTTCCAGCACCTGGCGGTGGTATTTGAGGATGGTGGTGCGGTGGCCGACGCTGATCAGGGTGGTGTCGGTGGTGGCCAGGGTGCGGTAGAGGCTTTCCTCGTTGGCGATGTCCAGGGCGCTGGTGGCCTCGTCCAGCATGGCGTAGCGGGGCTTGCTCAGGAGCACCCGGGCGAAGGCCAGGCGCTGCTGTTCGCCGACGGAGAGGACCTTGCCCCAGTCCCGCTCCACATGCAGGCCGCCGACCCGGCCGGCCAGGTCGGGCAGGTTCACCCGCTCCAGCAGGTGCAGCAGTTCGGCGTCGCTGATGTGCTGTTCCCGCTTGGGGTAGAGCAGCTGGCTGCGCAGGGTGCCGAGCAGCATGTAGGGCTGCTGGGGCAGGAACAGGATGTCCTCGCTGGGCGGGCAGGTGATGCTGCCGCTGCCCACCGACCACAGGCCGGCGATGGCCCGCAGCAGGGAGCTCTTGCCGCTGCCGCTTTCGCCGACGATGAGCAGCCCTTCCCCCGGGGTGATCTGGAGGGACAGGTCCCGCACCAGCACCCGCCCGTCGTCGGGCGTCTGCAGGGTGACCCGTTCCAGGGACAGGCGCGGCTCCTCCAGCAGTTCGATGTGGCCGGCGCTGCGGTGCTGCTCCGGCAGCTGGCCGGACATGATGCGGGCGAAGGCGTCCAGCCGGTCCACCCCGGCGGCGAAGCGGCTCAGGCCCTCGAAGTTCTCCACGATCACGGAAATGGCCCCGAGCACGGCGGCAAAGGCGCCGGCGGCCTGGATGGCGCGGCCCACCTCCAGTTCCCCCGACAGCACCCGGGAGGAAATGATGGCGGCGGGCAGCACCATGGTGAGCAGGGTGTAGGCGTACTGGAAGAGGTTGAGGCTGAGCTGCTTGCGGATCAGCTTGTTGAAGTTGTTGAAGGCCTTGGCGAAGCGCTGGTTCACCTGGTGGGCTTCCTGGGCCTCGCCCCGGTAGAAGGCGATGGACTCGGCGTTTTCCCGCACCCGCACCAGACTGAAGCGGAAATCCGCTTCCTTGCGCAGCTGGTGGAAGTTGAGGCCGATGAGGGGCTTGCCGAAGACGAAGATGGTGATGAGGGTGCCGGCCAGCGCATAGACCACCAGGAAATACACCAGGTCCCGGGAGATGGACCACAGCACGTGGCTGAAGGCCGCCAGCTGCAGCACGGCGCCGATGAAGATGAGGAGGAAGAAGAGGGAGCGCTGGGTGAAGGTGTTGATGTCTTCGGCGATGCGCTGGTCCGGGTTGTCGATGGCCGTCTCGGCGTTGAGCTCGTAGAAGTGCCGGTGGCTGAAATAGTTGTCGAGGAAGCGGTGGGTCAGCCAGCGCCGCCAGTGCAGGCCCAGCTTGTCGCGCACGTAGTAGTAGAAGCCGTAGATGGGCACGGCCACCGCCAGCAGGACCAGGCAGAGCTGGATGGCGTCCCAGAAGCGGGGCTCGTCCCGGGCCGCCAGGGCCGAGGTGAATTCCCCGGTCTGCTCGTTGAAGAGCACGGCGAAGCGGGTCTGGCCCAGGAGCAGCACCACCAGCAGCACCAGCAGTCCCCAGGCCTTCCATTTCTCCTCGCTGCGCCAGTAGGGCGCGGCAATGCCGGTGAAGCGTTGCCACAGGTGTCGGTCGACGGTTTTCATGGTTGTTCTTGTCGTTGCGGGCGAAGCGCCCGGGGGCAGGCCCCGGGCAGGGGGGCGGCTCAGGGCGCCGGTTCGCTGTCGAGCAGGCGCTCACATTCGGCCATGAGGGTCTGGGCCATGTCGGAATGATAGTTCGGATCGAGGGACTCGAGCATTTCGTGGGCCGTGTACAGGCCCGCCTCCCGGGACAGGGAGGCGGCGATGTCCCGGGCCAGGCGGTCGCTGAGGCCGGCCAGATGGCGGCGCTCGGCCAGGGCCATGGTCTGCTTGGAGCGGGCCAGCCAGTCGGCGGCCAGGGTGGCGCCCTGGGCGTCGGTGAGCCACTGGCCGTGTTCGTAATAGAGGGACAGGCGTTCGGCCGCCAGGGCGAAGATGAGGGCGGCCCGCAGGCCGCGTTCCGAGGTGAAGGTCTGCGGGGTGTTCTCCCAGGCCATGGGCGGGGCTCCGTGTTGAGTGCAGGGCGGAACATAGCACTCCCGGGCCCGGCGGCCCAGCGCCCTGTGGAGAAGGCCGTCCCTATTGGCTTCCGGGGCGGCTGCCAGGCCCGGCGGACGGCCCTTGCAGCGGCCTCGTTCCGGGCGCGGGGAAGCCGAATATCCGACTACTGTACATTTATACAGTAGTCGGATATTCTTGCATCCAAGGACGGCATTTCGAACCGTACCGAACCTTGCAATCCATCCGACATCGAGGAGCCAGTCGCCATGAACCGCCTTCAGAAATGGTTTGAACACATCGCCGGCGTCACCCAGGAAGAACGGGAGCGCCGGGCTTTCGCCCAGGCCCTGTTCGGCAGCAAGCCGGTGGATACGCTGGCCCTGCAGACGCCCGCCTGCTGGCGGCGCAAGGCCCGCCACAGCGGCATCCGCCGCTAGGCCCGGGGGCCGCTCTTGGCCAGGAAGTACTGGCACTCCAGGCCCGAGGCGTCCTGCACCTCCAGGATCGGCGGGCGCCGGCTCTTGAAGTCCAGGGCCCGGCAGCCGTAGGGAAAGCTCACGTCGTGGGTGATGTAGTAGTGGGCGCAGCGGTTGCACAGGGGCGCCTGGGGGCGTGCCGGTCGGGAATCCATGAAACGGGTGTCTGGCTGGTGAAGGAAGAGGGCCGGTCCCAGAGGCCGGCGGGATCAGGAAAGTCCTGGGGAAAAGCGGGGCGGCCGGGCCGGTGCGGACCTGCTCCCCGGCTGTCACTGTTGATGCCGCCGCGGGCCTAGTCCGAACCTTCGCCCTTGCCCAGCAGGGCCTTCAGGTTGGCGAAGGGGGAATGGCTGGCGCCGCCGCCAAAGCCGTTGGTGGCCCGGTTGCCCTGGTCGAACTCGATCTGCTTCTGATGTTCGTTGTCGTGGCAGTAGAGGCACAGCAACTCCCAGTTGCTGCCGTCCACGGGATTGTTGTCGTGGTTGTGGTCCCGGTGGTGCACCGTCAGCTCCCGCAGGTTGCTGTGGGTGAATTCCCGGCCGCAGCGGCCGCAGATCCACGGATAAATCTTCAGGGCCCGTTCCCGGTAGCCCTTTTCCCGTTCGTCCCGGGCCTGGCGGGCTGCCAGCACCACCTGGTCCAGGCCCTGGTGGTCGATGCTCTTCTTGCTCATGGGCAGGCTCCGCCGTTTATTTGGTGAGGATCGCGTTGCGGCCGGAGAACTGGTCGGAAAGGCGTAGGATGGCGTCGCCGAAATCCCCCGTGGGCTTTTCGCTGCAATAGCGATTGACGTAGTTCTCGATGGTGCCGCTGGAAATGGCGGAAACCTGCTGGCTCTGCCGGGCGTAGTTGTGGCCGGTGAGGACGCCGCGCATCCAGGCCAGATAGAGGGCCCGCTGCTCCGCCTCGTCCCGGGAGCGGACCCAGGCCTGGCAGCTCATGTCGTCGAAACCGAGCACCTTCAGCGGCGCCGCTGCCGCCGGCGCCACCGGGGCGGCGAGACAGGCGAGGGACAGCAGGACGAGGGCCAGATGGGCGGGGTGTTTCCGGGGCGGCATGCCAGACTCCAGGTGAAGGTCGCAGCCGCCATTCTAGGGCTTTCCCCCCGGCGGCCACCATGCCCGACCATAACCGCTGATGCGGCCCCTGGGCAAATCCCTGACGTGGCGGCCGCGACGCAGCGTGGCGCCGGTGGCCGACGTCTATGCCGTCACCGGCATCGACGCCCGCCAGGGCAGGGGCGTCCGGCGGCTAGAGTCGCTCGGCGATGAGGCTGGTGTAGCCGATGTGGCCGAAGAACTGATGGGCCTCCGCCCGGCGCCGGGCTTCGGCCTTGAGGGCCTCCGCCAGGGGGCGGCCGATGCGGCCTTCTTCCGCCAGGGCGTCGGCGCCCCGATCCACCACCGTGTAGAGATAGCTGGGGGCGCTGCTCTCGGTGTAGCCGTGGCTGTGGAAGGCATCCACCCGGAAGCCGGCCTGACGCGCCAGCAGGGGCGTGCGGCGGGCGATCCAGCTGTCGTCGATGAAATGCTCGCGGAAGGCGTGGGCGCAGATTTCCAGGGGGTCCAGGTCGCCAGTGCCGAAGGTGGTGGAGGCGTAATCGCCGTCGAACACCGCCAGGCGGCCACCAGGGCGCAGCACCCGGTGGGCCTCCTGCAGCGCGTCCAAGGGCTGGGAGAGGTGGCACAGGGTGGTGTGGAAAATGACCACGTCGAAATGGCCGTCGGCAAAGGGCAGGCCGTGGGCGCCGCCTTCGCGGAAGGAAAGGTGGGGCAGGTGGGCGCCCAGTTCCCGGGCCTTGGCGAGGAAGATGGGGGAAGGGTCCAGGCCCACCACTTCCACCACCCCGGGCCAGGCGGCCAGACGGCGGGCGACGGCGCCGGTGCCGCAGCCCACTTCCAGGACCCGGGCGTTGGCAGGGAAGGGAATTTCCGCCAGATAGGTTTCCAGCATGCGTCTCTGCTGGGGCTCGGCGGCGCGGATCTCCAGCACCTCGGCGATGCGGGCGGTAACCTCGGCGGCGGCTTCGGTGATGGTGTTGTAGATGTCGGGCATGGTCGGCTCACGGTGATCGTTGTGCCGGCCACTGTAGGGCCCGCCCGACCCGGGGCGGAAATAGCTGTTTTTTCTTTTCTTATGCGCCGGGCCGGGCATGCCCACGAATGCAGCCATTCCGGTGCATCGAGAGGCATCTACCCAGTGGACTTCCCGCCTTGCCACTCAGTGACTCGAGGGCAGCCCGCGGGCTCTTAGCCGGGTCATCGGTTGCCGTGATGTACCCAATGAAAAATGGCCGGTTCTGCTTTCAGACCGGCCATTGCTTTACGGTGGCTTCCGATTCGAGGTGGTAATTGTCTGCTTGGGAAGTAGATGTTCAAGTTTCAAGGTAACTAGTGTTCCACTGGCTTTCGGCGAAACATCTGTGTTAGCAAAAGGGTCGGGCGTCACCACTTTCGCAACTTGGCAATGACGACGTTGAGAACGAGCTCTTCAAGCTCAGCAATATCCGCTAAGCAATTTTCCCTAATGAGCTCAATTTTGTGTTCGGCAAGTCGCGGAGAGTGTCGGTCTACGTTCTTGAGCTCCTCAATGATGTATTCGTTTGAGTTGTGGCGGGTCTCGCCGCGTTTGATATGACGGAGGCGTTCGTCAACAATTTCCAGGATTTCTTCTCCCGACATCCCATCGTAGTGCCGAACCCAGTAGTAGATTCGCGCAGCGGACAAGGCCTGGCGAATCTTTGCTACGTCATCGCTTGCTAGTATGTTGCCGACCGCCCCAGATACCCCCTCGTAGAGCTTCTTGACCATTTCGTGAGCGTACTCAACTCGGTCGTCAGGAAAAGACTTATGTTCGACAATGAGCTTGGCATGCCGCAATACCTCTGCGACGTAGCGGCTCGCCTTGTCTCTATTTGATATGTACGTAAAACCGAGTAGGCCAAGAAGTCCGAACAATATTCTGGAAAGAATGCCTGCATCTGATATCACTGTGTGCTCCGTAGTGCCTTCCAACGTTGGAGGTTGCCGGACTTTTCGCGCAAGGTCCGGTGGAATGATTGGTTAGCGCTCGAAACCGCGAGACATCGTTCTTGTCTTCGTGTGCGTTGGTGGTTGAGGCTCATGATCGAGTGTTCTTGCTAACACTCGAAGACTATCAATTTCGACAACCGTGATTTCACCACTGTCGGAAATATTCATGATTGCCCCCATGCCTCCGCCACCTCCACCGTCGGGAGGGTTGTCGTCGGCGAAATGAGCCAAGACATCGAGGTAATTTGAAAACAGCTCATAGGGCACACCCAGCCCTGCTACTGAGCCTAGTAGGGCCTCGCAAAATTCTGAAAGATCAAGACTGTTTTGGCGATCTTGAGAAGTGATATCTCGAATAGAGGCATATGGCATAAACGAGAGAGTGGTTGTTGCGACTCGAATAGGGAAGCACATGAAGTGACAACGGAACGACAACTCGGCTACCGCCTTTGCATCTGGATGTCTGAGTGCTGCCAATAGCTTGGCACGTGGTGGCTTTCCAAACTCGGACTTTACCTGGAGTTCGTTGCGCTTGAATTCGAAAATGAAGTTCCTGCCTTTCAAATTGGCGAACAGGTCACCGACAGTACGATCATCCGGAGTTTGTTGCAGTAGTTGCAATGCGGTTTGATTCAGTTTAATTCCGCGCTGTCCTGCGAGATAACCGAGGGTCAGAATGAAATTTCCGAGAAGAATATTCTCGTACGGCTGACGCATGCATGTTCTCCGAGAGTGCTAACGTCTGAATTCACCGGCTTGTGCAGCTTTTCGTGAAGGTCCGGTGGAATGATGGGTTTGGGCTATCCCCATAACGGAACTCGACCTGGAGCAAAGCGGGTTAGCTTGAATGTTGATGTGAATATTGGCTCTTTCGTAAGTATCTGGAATGCATATTGCTCAAGGTAAAAGCGTGACTCGCTGTGAACCACCCTATCTTCAATTAGTTTGAGTAATGCAGTCGAGAATGCCAAAAGGGCATTCTCGCCATAGTTGAAAAATGAAAGATGACCACGGTTTGATTCGTCTGTTGGGTAGTTTTTTGTAACCAAGAGTCCTGTCTCAAGAAAAAGTAGTACATCGGGCCAAGAGCTATCAATATCTTCAGCGCAGAGAGCGATTAGTTGCTTTGGCGTCACGGTGCTTCCGCCTCGGAGGAACATTGCGGTCGTTCCAATATGTGGATTCGCAATAAGCATTCCGTCATGCGGTGTGCCATGTTTCAGAGAAGCTACGTTAAGCTGGAGCATGGCAACTTCGTCGGCAAGAGATGGTTCCTTTGTGGGTACGATGTCCTTCACGGCTTTGCACTTCACAAGAACATCACCGAACTCATCGGCTCTCCAATTGCTCTTGCTTTCGATAACTGCTTTTACGGATTCGGCGAAGAAGAAGGAGTGATCGAGAAGCGGGAGAGAGGGATAGGTGTGCGAGTCCCAGACAACTATGTCTGCTTCTCTGCTCTGATGGAACATGCCGTAGACCATCCCGCGGCCCACCGAATACCGGTGCGGCAAGAGGTCGGCGAGATAGGCTCTGTAGATTTGTTCCCGGTGTCCACCGATAAGTCCGGAATGCTTGCAAACCGGCAACTCGCTAAGGGCCATAAGCTCTTTACGCTTAGCTTGAAAGTAGCTTTTTATTGCGATACTTGTGGCTGAGTGGGTCATTGAGAGCACCAACGTGAAGTAGCTGGCGAAACGCCGCACAAGCCAGAAAACGCGACAGCCTGGGGTGCTCCCCAATAGAGGCTTCCGCTAGATTGGCGGCAATATTTGCGGGGATAGATGGCGGTCATGCGTGGCATGCGTGACTGGTTCAATGTGGCGCTGATTTTGCCAGTCGGCCAGCCAAATGTCATGTCTCCAGTTTTTTGCGCACGGCTGCATTGGGACTATTTCCACCACATTCGTTCCTGGTGGAAAGCCGGTGCAACCTGAGCTTCGATAACCCCGGAGGAACAAGATGTCGGCCTGCTACGCCGGCAGGTGGCAATTTTGCATCGCCCCTGGGCGGCAGCTTTGATGGGAAGATTCTGGGGCCCGTCACCGCACAGATAGGGCCGCTGAAATGCAGAAGGGACGCCATTCCTGGCCCGGTGTGCCGGGAGAATGGCGTCCCTTCTTGTTTGTGGGGCAGTGGCCTGTCGGCCACTCCCGGTCGGGTGTGTCAGCCGCCCAGGTAGGCTTCTTCCACCTTGGGGTTGGCCAGCAGGTTGGCGCCGGAATCGGCCAGCACGATCTTGCCGGTCTCGATGACGTAGCCGTGCTTGGCGATCTTCAGGGCCTGGCGCACGTTCTGCTCCACCAGCAGGATGGTGAGGCCGCGGCGGTTGATCTCCACCAGGATGCGGAAGATTTCCTGCACCACGATGGGGGCCAGGCCCATGGAGGGCTCGTCCAGCAGCAGGAGCTTGGGTTTGGCCATGAGGGCCCGGCCGATGGCCAGCATCTGCTGTTCGCCGCCGGAAAGGTTGCCGGCGAACTGCTGGGAGCGTTCCTTGAGGCGGGGGAAGAGCTGGTACACCTCTTCCATGGAGGCGGGGATGCCCTCCTTGTCCTGCCGGGTGTAGGCGCCCAGCTGCAGGTTTTCCTCCACCGTCAGGGTGGTGAGGATGGCCCGGCCTTCGGCCACCTGCACCAGGCCCCGCTCGACAATCTGGTGGGCGGGCAGGCGGGAGATGTCCTCGCCCTGGAACTCGATCTTGCCTCGGGTGGGCTTGATGAGGCCGGAGAGGGCCAGCAGGGTGGTGCTCTTGCCGGCGCCGTTGGCCCCCACCAGGGCGGTGATCTCGCCTTCGTTGAGGTGGAAGTCCAGGCCCTTGACGGCCTCGATGTGGCCGTAGGCCACGGCCAGGTCGTGTACGCGCAGAAGTACGCTCATTACTCGTCCTCCTTGCCCAGGTAGGCCTCGATCACATCCGGGTTGTTGCGCACTTCGTCCGGCGTGCCTTCGGCGATAATGCGGCCGAAGTTGAGCACGGCGATGCGGTCGCACAGGCCCATGACGAAGCGCATGTCGTGCTCGATCATGAAAACGCCGTAGCCCCGGTTGCGGATGTTGTTGATCTCTTCCATGAGGATGGTCTTTTCCGACGGGTTCATGCCGGCCACCGGCTCGTCCAGCAGCAGCAGCTTGGGTTCCGTCGCCAGGGCCCGGGCGAATTCCAGCTTGCGCTGGTCGCCGTAGGAAAGGTTGTCGGCCAGCATGTCGGCCTTGTGGTCCAGACCCACCCAGGAGAGCAGCTCCAGGGCCCGTTCCCGGGCCTTCTTCTCGGCAGCGCGGCAGGCCGGGCTGTTGAGGAAGATGCCGAAACCGCCGTAGTTGAGGTGGTCGTGCATGCCCACCATGACGTTTTCCAGCAGGTCCATTTCCTTGAAGATGCGGATGTTCTGGAAGGTGCGGGCGATGCCCTGGTGGGTGATGCGGTGGGGCTGCAGGCCGATCAGGGATTCGCCCTGGAAGTCGATCTGGCCGGCGCTGGGGGTGAGCAGGCCGGTGATGAGGTTGAACACCGTGGTCTTGCCGGCGCCGTTGGGGCCGATGAGGCCGTAGATGCTACCGGCGGGCACTTCGAAGCTGACGTCCTGCAGCACGTGCAGGCCGCCGAAATGCTTGCCGACGTTGCGGATGGAGAGCAGATTGGGTTGCTGGGGGGCGTTCATGCCTGACCTCCCTTGAGACGCTTGAAGAAGGCGCGGATGCGGCGGGATTCCCACAGGCCCTTGGGCAGGAACAGCACCACCAGCACCAGCACGGCGCCGTTAACCAGGGAACGGAAATCCTGCAGGGAGCGCAGCAGTTCCGGCAGCAGGGTCAGGATGGAGGAGCCGAGCATGGGGCCGATGAGGCTGGAGGTGCCACCCAGCACCGCCATGGTGAGGATGTCCACGGCGTTTTCGAAGCCGTATTCCCGGGGGCTGATGAAGAAGGTGAAGTGGGCGTTGAGGGCCCCGGCCACGCCGGCGATGAAGGCGCCGAGGGAGAAGGCCAGCAGCTTGTAGCGGTCCACATTGATGCCCATCAGGCGGGCGGCCACCTCGTCTTCCTTGATGGCCTCGAAGGCGCGTCCCACCTTGGAGCGGCGCAGCCGGGCCAGGCCATAGACGGTGACGGCCAGGATCAGGGCGATGTGCCAGCCTTCGGTGGCCAGGGGAATGCCGTTGAGGCCTTCGGGGCCGCCGGTGATCTCCAGGTTGAGCACGGTGATGCGCACCACCTCGCCGAAGGCCAGGGTGGCCATGGCCAGGTAGACGCCGGAGAGCCGCAGTACAGGGGCGCCGATGATCAGGGCCACCAGGGTCGGGGCAATGCCGCCGGCCAGCAGCACACTGCCGAAGGACCACTCCAGGTGCAGGGTGAGCAGGGCCGAGACGTAGGCGCCGACGCCCATGAAGGCGGCGTTGGCCAGGGACAGGAGGCCGCAGGAAAGGGTCAGCCAGATGGAGAGGGCCAACAGGGCGTGGACGCCCACCGAGAACACCAGGGTGCTGTAGGTGGACCAGAAGTCGTTAAACCATTCCATCACGCTTTCCTTTCCAGCTTGCGCCCGAACAGCCCGGAAGGCCGCACCAGCAGGATCAGGAAGAGCAGGCCGAAGGCCACCGCGTCGCCCATCTGGCTCGACAGGTAGGCCTTGCTGATGACCTCGGCGAAGCCCAGGAAGAGGCCGCCGATGAGGGCGCCGCGGATGTCGCCCATGCCGCCGAGGATGATCACGGCGATGCCTTTGTGCAGCATGGGCTGGCCCATGAAGGGGGTGATGGCGTTGAAGTTGAGGCCGATCAGCACCCCGGCGATGCCGCCCAGGGCGGCGGCGACGAAGGAGGTGATGTGGAACAGGCCTTCCACGTTGATGCCCAGCAGATAGGCGGCCTTGGGGGATTCGGCGATGGCCCGCAGGGCGCGGCCCAGCTGGGTGCGCTTCAAGATGGTGAACAGCACGGCCATGAGCAGGAAGGCGATGGCGACGATGGCGATTTCCAGGGCCCGTACATGGACGTCGCCGACCATGAATTCGCCGGCCGGCATGACGTCCTCGGGGAAGCGCAGCACCTCGGCGCCGAACAGGCCCTGGGCGGCGCTGGTGAGCATGATGCCGACACCGATGGTGGCGATCATGGGAATCAGGTGGGGGGCGTTGCGGGCGCGCAGGGGCTTCAGCACCAGCACGTCCACCAGCAGGCCGATGGTGCCGCTGACCACCATGGCGCCGAGCATGGCCACCCACAGGGGGGCGTTGAGGTGGCTGACCATGGCCAGGGCGGCGTAGCTGCCGACCATGAACACCGCTCCGTGGGAGAGGTTGATCACCGCCAGCACGCCGAACACCAGGGTGAAACCCAGGGCGAACAGCGCGTAGACGCTGCCGAGCGTCAGGGCGTTGAGGAGTTGTTGTTCAAGCATGGTGAAATTCCAGTTGCAAATGCAATGCGGGGCAGACTTTCATCGGCCCCGCATTGGTGGGTAAGACAGGCTTACGCGGACAGTCGCTTACTTGCCGTCGAAGGCGGTGAACTTGCCACCCTTGACCACGTAGATGAAGGGCTTCTGATCCGCATCCCAGCCGCCCGGCTTGCCGGACTTGGTGACGGCGGGACGGAACTTGAAGGGGCCGGTGGCGCCGTTGATGGTGGCCTTGGGCAGGGCGTTCTTCAGGGCTTCCCGGTCGGCGGCGATGTCGCCGGAGAGCTTCACTTCCTGCAGGGCGGCGGCGGCCACGTGCAGGGCGTCGAAGGCCTGGGCGGCGAACTGGTTGGGCTCGGCGTTGTACTTCTTCACGTAGGCAGCGACGAAGGCCTTGTTGGCGGGCGCCGGGTTGGTGTTGGACCAGGGGCTGCCGACGAAGGTGCCTTCACCAGCCAGCTTGGAGATCTCGAACAGCTTGGGGGAATTGAAGCCGTTGCCGCCGATGAAGGGCACCTTGATGCCCAGGCCCCGGGCCTGCAGCATGATGTTGGCGGCTTCTTCGGCCAGACAGGAACAGATCACCGCATCCGGGTTGGAGGCCTTGATCTTGGTCAGCTGGGCCTTGAAGTCCACGTCGCCCTTGACGTAGGTCTCGGTGGTGGTGACGGGCAGCTTCTGGTCTTCCAGCACCTTCTTGAAGACGTCGTAACCGCTCTTGGTGAAGGCATCGTCGTTACCGTAGATGACGGCGACCTGCTTCAGCTTGTAGTGCTTGGTGGCGGTGGCCACGGTCACCGGCAGCACGTCCGATTCCATGACGGAGTTGCGGAAGACGTAGGGGCCGATGTCGGTGATGCCGTTGGCGGTGACGGAGGTGCCGAAGACCACGGTCTTGGCGCCGTTGGCCACGGGGCCGGCGGCGAACATGGAGTTGGACAGGGTGGGGCCGAAGACCATCAGCACCTTATCCTGGAAAATCAGCTTCTTGAAGACGTTGATGCCTTCTTCCTTCTTGCCCTGCTCGTCCTCGACGACCAGCTGGATCTTGTTGCCGTTCACACCGCCCTTGGCGTTGATTTCATCGGCAGCCAGCTGGAAGCCGTTGCGGATGGCGACGCCGTACTGGGCGGCACCGCCGGTGAGGGCGGCGGCCACGCCGATCTTGATGTCGGCGGCCTGGGCCAGGCCGGCGGCGGCGAGGGCGCCAACCAGAACGAGGGATTTGGGCAGGAAGCGCATAGTTTCTCCAGTGAATTCTGTTTTTGATTCGTACCAATGCGTCGGGCCGGGCCGGTGGGCCCTGGCGGAACGCCTGTCGATATCGGCGCCGGTGCGGCAATGCCCGCCTTTTGGGCGCGGCGCTTGCCTGGCCGGCACAGGTTTCTCGTAACCTGCGCCCAGGCCCGGGCTGGGAAGCTTGTGGTTCCAGCCTGTCCTGGTTTGACCGGGTTCCCCGTTGGGCGGGCGGCGGCGGGACGAATCCCGGGCAGCTCATGCGAAATGGGGAGGAAACCGTCAATTATACCGGCTCCGGGCCCTCCGGCGTCAGTACGTGGAAACCCGCAGGGGCGAACGGTGCCGGAATCCGCAAGTGCCCGGCTCATGGCCGAGTGCTCCAGACTGGCGCCGCATGGCGGCTGGCGGCCTATAATCGGGCGCTGCATACCGCTTCCGGCCCCGCCCGAGTGCTGCTCGGCCGGCCCGGCATGCATTCGGCCTTTCGCTCAAACTGATGGAGAAATCATGCAACTGTGGCAAAAACTCATGCTGACCGCTGTGGCGGCCCTGGCTGCCGCCGGCGTTCAGGCGGGCGCCCCGGAAAAGACCCCTTCCGGCCTGGTCTATGAATCCCTCAAGGACGGCAGCGGCGAAAAGGCCGCCCCCGAACTGACGGTGCAGGTGCACTACCGGGGCACCCTGGCCAACGGCAGCGAGTTCGACAGCTCCTACAAGCGGGGCCAGCCCGCCACCTTCCCCCTCAACCGGGTCATTCCCTGCTGGACCGAAGGCGTCTCCAAGATGCGTGAAGGCGGCAAGGCCCGCCTCACCTGCCCGCCGGAAATCGCCTATGGCTCCCGTGGTGCTGCCGGTGGCGCCGTGCCGCCCAACGCCACCCTGACCTTCGAGGTGGAACTGCTCAAGGTGATCCGCTAATCCTTGGCGGATGCGGGACCCGGGCGCCACACAGCGCGCCCCGGCCCGGGGCGTCCGCCCCGTGCGGACTTTCCCTGTTTCCCCCTTTTCCCTACTCGCTGACCCGGCCCCGCTGCAGCTTCACCAGGCCCCGCTTGACCTTGCTGTCCACCCGCTTGCGCTGGGAGCTGCGGCTGGGTTTGGTGGGACGGCGCTGGACGGGGACGAAGGCCGCGGCGGCGATCATTTCCCGCAGCCGCACCAGGGCGTCTTCCCGGTTGCGCTCCAGACTGCGGTGCTTCTGGGCCTTGATGACGATGATGCCGTCGCTGCTGAGGCGCTGGTCGCGCCGGGCCAGCAGCCTGGCCTTGATCTCTTCGGGCAGGGACGAGGCGCCCACGTCGAAGCGCAGGTGCACCGCGTTGGAGACCTTGTTCACATTCTGGCCGCCGGCGCCCTGGGCGCGGATGGCGACGATTTCCACTTCGCTTTCGTTGAGGGTGATGCTCACGGCTGAATCCTGGGTTGGCGGGGGGCAGGTCGGCATTTTCCCCCATTCTGCGCCAATCCGCCGCCAGCCCGTTGCCGGGCCGCCATGAAAAAGGGCCACCCCGGGGTGGCCCTTTGCTTTGGCGCGGGGCGCCGGCCTCACTGCAGGTAGGCGGGGCGGGCGTAGCCCTGGAAGTGCTTGTCCAGCACGGCCTTGTATTCGGGGGACTTGAAGGCGGCGACGATGTCCTGGGTCCAGGGCTTGTGCTGGTCTTCCGTCTTCACCGCCACCACGTTGAGATAGTGGTCGGGGGTCTTTTCCAGAGCGATGGCTTCGCTCAGCTTGAGGCCGGAGGCGATGGCGAAGTTGCCGTTGATGACGACGAAGGCGGCATCGTCCAGGGTGCGGGGCAGCTGGGCGGCCTCGATGGGGGTCAGCTGCAGCTTGTGGGGGTTCTCCGCCACGTCCTTCTCGGTGGCCTTGAGGGGATCGGTGCCCGGCTTCACCTTGAGCAGGCCGTTCTGTTCCAGGAACACCAGGGCCCGGGCCAGGTTGGAAGGATCGTTGGGCAGGGTGATGCGGTCGCCGTCCTTCAGTTCCTTGAGACTGGCGCGCTTCTTGGAATAGAGGCCGAGGGGGGCGATCGGGGCCTTGATCACGTCCACCAGGTTGAGGCCCTTGTCGGCGGCGAATTTCTTCAGGTAGATGACGTGCTGGAACAGATTGGCATCCAGGGAGCCCTGGGCCAGGGCCAGGTTGGGCTGCACGTAGTCGTTGAATTCCACCAGCTTCACGCTGTAGCCCTTCTTTTCCAGGATGGGCTTGATGCCCAGCTTCAGCTGGTCGAAATTGGGGCCGGCGGTGGCGCCGAGGGTCAGGTTTTTCTTCTCCTGGGCCAGGGCGCCCGGGGCGGCGGCGGCCAGGCCCAGGGAGAGGGCGGCGGCCAGCAGGGTGTGGATGATTTTCATGGCAATGGCTCCGGTGGGGATGGGGGATGGTTGGGGTTGTTTTCTACGTTGGCTCAGTGGCTGTCAGTGCCGGCCTGCAGTAGGCCCAGCAGGGCGGGGTCGGCCTGGCGCCCGGTGTAGTCGGCGACCCAGTGCTTCTCCCGGGAAAAGAGGCGCAGGGCCTTGAGCCCAGGGTCGGGGCCGAGGGCGAACCAGTGCTCGGCGCCGGCGGGGACTTCCAGGTAATCGCCGGGGCCCGCTTCCAGCAGCACCTGGCTGCCATCCGCCCGGACCACGCCGAAGTAGCCGGTGCCGGCCAGGATGTATCGCACCTCGTGGTCCGTATGGGTATGGACCTGGGCGAACTGCTGGCGCAGGCGGGGCAGTTCGGGCAGGTCGGCGTGGAAGGCCACCAGGTCCCGGCCGGCGCCGGCGGGGGCCTGCACGGCCTGGCCCAGGCTGGCGTCGAGGTGTTGCAGCAGCTGGGCCTGTTGCGCCGGGTCCAGTTCGGGCCGGGCCAGCAGGGCGGCGGTGTGCGGGTCCTGGGGCAGGGGCAGGTGGCGCAGGGTCAGGCCCAGGCTGCGGGCGAGGGCGTTGACGGTGGCCGGGTCGGCTTCGTACTTGCCATCGGGGGTGAACAGGCGTGCCATGCCGGGGCTCCAGTGGTTGCGGGCGGGGGCCGATCGCGGCGACCGGGCCCTACGCCGGAAGTGAGGATGGGAGCCACTTTAGGGATTTGCCGGCGCCGGCGGAAATACCGATTGGTGGGGTCGATATGCGGCGGCGGAATATGGGGCTGGGGACGCGCCCGGCCAGAGGGGCGGCGGATGGCGCCGGCCAAGAAAAAGGCCGCCCGGAGGCGGCCTGTGGCGGGGCGGTTAGGCCTGCTTGGGGCCGGCTGTCCGCTTATTGCCAGTAGTTGGGGCGGGCGTAGCCCTGGAAGTGCTTGTCCAGCACGGCCTTGAATTCGGCGGACTTGAAGGCAGCGACGATGTCCTGGGCCCAGGCCTTGTTCTGGTCTTCGGTCTTCACCGCCACCACGTTGAGGTAGTGATCCGGGGTCTTTTCCAGGGAGATGGCTTCGCTCAGCTTGAGGCCGGAGGCGATGGCGAAGTTGCCGGGCACCACCACCAGGCCGGCGTCGTCCAGGGTGCGGGGCAGCTGGGCAGCTTCGATGGGGGTCAGCTGCAGCTTGCGCGGGTTCTCCGCCACGTCCTTCTCGGTGGCCTTGAGGGCGTCGATGCCGGCCTTGACCTTGATCAGGCCGTTCTGCTCCAGGAAGTGCAGGGCCCGGGCCAGGTTGGAGGGATCGTTGGGCAGGGTGACGCGGTCGCCGTCCTTGACGTCCTTGAGGCTCTTGGCCTTCTTGGAGTAGAGGCCCATGGGGGCCACCGGCACCTTGACCACGTCGGTCAGGTTGAGGCCCTTGTCGGCGGAAAACTTCTTCAGGTAGATGACGTGCTGGAAGACGTTGGCGTCCAGGGAACCCTGGGCCAGGGCCAGGTTGGGCTGCACGTAGTCGTTGAATTCCACCAGCTTCACGCTGTAGCCCTTCTTTTCCAGGATGGGCTTGATGCCCAGCTTGACCTGGTCGAAGTTGGGGCCGGCGGTGGCGCCGATGGTCAGGTTCTTCTTCTCCTGCGCGAAGGCGGGAGCCGCCGCCAGGCCCAGGGCCAGACCGGCAACGAGGAGGGAACGGATCAGTTTCATGTGTTTGGACTCCGTAGTTGGGGGTGAATCAAAAGCGTTTGCCACAGAGGGCACAGAGATCACAGAGGGGGTTCATTCTCCGTGGGGTAGGGCGAGGAACCTGGAAAGGGCCGGTGCCCTGGCAGCCAATAAGGACGGACTTCTCAGCCATGCCATGCTGAACAATGGCGTCCCTATTGCCTCCCAGACCTATCGCCTTTTGCCTTTTCTCTGTGCTCTCTGTGTCCTCTGTGGCTAAAAAGGTTTTCTACTCAGTTCAGCGCTTGTCCACACGCCGCGCCAGCCATTGGCCGAAGAACTGGATGCCCTGCACCAGCACCACCAGCAGGACGATGGTGATCAGCATCACGTCGGTCTGGAAGCGGTAGTAGCCGTAGCGGATGGCCAGGTCGCCGATGCCGCCGCCGCCCACCACGCCGGCCACGGCGGAGTAGGAGAGGAAGCTGACGGCGGTGATGGTGACCGCCAGGATCAGGCCGGAACGGGCTTCCACCAGCAGCACCTGGGTGACGATCTGCAGGGGCGAGGCGCCCATGGCTTCGGCCGCCTCGATGACGCCCCGGGGCACGTCGCGCAGGGTCTGCTCGATGATGCGGGCGAAATAGAAAATGGCGGCCAGGGATAAAGGCACGCTGGCGGCCAGGGGGCCGATGGAGGTGCCGACGATGTGCCGGGTGAAGGGCGACACCGCCACCAGCAGGATGATGAAGGGGAAGGAGCGGAAGACGTTGATGAAGCCGTTGGCCACCAGGTTGAAGCGACGGTAACGGCCCAGCACCTGGCCGGGGGAGGTGAGGAAGACCAGGATGCCGAGGGCGCCGCCGACGATGACGGCGGCGGTGAGGCAGATCAGCATCATCAGGCCGGTCTCGCCGGCGGCCTTGCCGATTTCCGGCAGCAGTTCGATGAAGGTGTCGAGGATGGTGGGCACGGGGGCCAGGGTTTCATCAGCCATGGGCGGCCTCGCTCAGCAGGTGTTGGGGGGCGGGCTCGGCGGCGGCTTCCTCGGCGTCGCCTTCGGCATCGCCGTATTCGCGCAGCCACTGGGCCAGCTGGGAGTCGGGCGGGATGCGGCCGTTGGCGATGGTCAGGCGCTCCACGATCTGCCCCGCTTCCATGACGGAAACCCGGTGGCAGAGGCGGCGGATGACGCCCATCTCGTGGCTCACCAGCAGGATGGTGACGCCCAGGCGGCGGTTCACGTCGGCCAGCACTTCCAGCAGGGACTGGGTGGTGCGAGGGTCCAGGGCCGAGGTGGGCTCGTCCGCCAGCAACACGTGGGGCTCCGGGGCCAGGGCCCGGGCGATGGCGACGCGCTGCTTCTGGCCGCCGGAAAGCTGGGCCGGATAGACCCCGGCCTTTTCGGAGAGGCCGACGAATTCCAGGCAGGTCTTCACCCGCTCGTTGATGCGGGCCTCGTCGGCCCCGGCGATGCGCAGGGGGAAGGCCACGTTGTCGGCCACGGTGCGGTTATGCAGCAGGTTGAAGTGCTGGAAGATCATGCCGATGCGCTGGCGGGCGGTGCGCAGGTCCGCGGGGGAGAGGGTCATCAGGTCCTGGCCGTGCACCACCACCTGGCCGGCGTCGGGGCGCTCCAGCAGGTTGGCCAGGCGCAGCAGGGTGGACTTGCCGGCGCCGGAGAAACCGATGATGCCGTGGATTTCGCCCGGGGCCACGTCCAGGTCGGTGGGGTGCACGCCCACCTGCTGGCCGTCCGGGGTGCGGAAGCTTTTGCTGACTCCCCGTAGCGCCAGGGCGGGGGAATCGGTGTTTTGAGTTGTCATTATGGGAAAACGCTGTTCTGGATGGTTCGGGTCGTCGTCGGGCACCTTGGGACAGTCAGGCTCGCCGAAAGTGCCGCGGGCGCCGGCTGGCGGGGACTTGCGCCGGGCCGGGGGCCGGGCGGGAAGCGCGGCGCCAGGGAGGGGAAAACCGCAAAGGCGGAACTTTAGCCCTCGAACCGGGGACTGACAAGCCGCTGAATGCTATGGATTTCCCGTAGCTGCCGTGTTTTTTCCCCTTTTCCGGTGCCGGGTTCCGGGGGGAAAGGCGCCTTGCCCATCCCCGCCGGTCCCCACTTACCCCGCCTGACGCAGCAGGTGTTTCTGGATCTTGCCGCTGGTGGTCTTGGGCAGGGCCTCGATGAAGTGGTAGCGCCGGGGCCGCTTGTAGTGGGCCAGCCGGTCTCCCTCCAGGAGGAAGTGGTCCAGGGCCTCCTGGGTCAGGGTGGCGCCGGGCTTGGCCACCACGTGGGCGGCCACCACCTGGCCCCAGGTATCGTCCGGCTCGCCCACCACCGCCACTTCCAGCACGCCGGGGTGTTCCACCAGGGCGTCTTCCACTTCCCGCGGATACACGTTTTCCGCCCCGGAATTGATCATGTGGTCGATGCGGTCGCGGATCCACAGGTAGCCGTTGGCATCCAGGCTGCCCAGGTCGCCGGTGTGGTACCAGCCGAAGGCCAGGGCCCGGGCGTTGGCCTCCGGGCGGTTGAGGTAGCCGCCCATCATGCAGGGCCCCCGCACCAGGATTTCGCCGACCTCGTCCGGCGCCGCCAGGTCGGCGGGGTCCGAAGGACTGCCGTCGGCCTTGACCCGGGCCACCAGCAGATCGTGGTTGAGGGAGGGCAGGCCGGCGGAGCCGGCGTGGGAAAGCTGTTCGTGGGGATAGAGCACGGACATGCAGGGCCCCATTTCCGTGGTGCCGTAGATCTGCACCAGGCCGGCGCCCACCTTCTTGTCCCATTCCCGGATCAGGTGGGGCGCCATGGAGGCGCCGCCGTATTCCACCAGACGCAGGCTGGAAAGGTCCCGGCTGGCCACGTCCGGGTGGTGCAGCAGCAGGGTGACCATGGTGGGGGCGGCGAAGAAGTGGGTCACCTTCTCCACCTCGGTCAGGCGCCAGGCCTCGCCGGCGTCGAAGCGGCGCAGCAGCACCTGGGTGGCCCCCAGCTGCAGGCGGGGCAGGAAGCTGGTGTGCAGTTCGGCGGTGTGGTTCAGGGGCGCCACCGCCAGGCCCACGTCCTCCCGGGAGAGGGTCATGGCCTGGTGCATCATGGCGTTGTGGGCCAGCTTGCTGCGGTGGCTGTGCAGCACGCCCTTGGGCCGGCCGGTGGTGCCGCTGGTGTACATGAGGATGCAGTTGTCGTTTTCCTCCACGATCACCGGCGGCAGGGTGGCGGGCTGGTGTCGCACCAGCTGGTCCAGCCTGGCGGTGGCGAAGGCGGGGGCTGCGTCGGTGTCGGCGTAGATCCAGTGGGTCGTGGGTACGCCGTGCTCCCGCGCCTTCTCCACGACCTCGCTGCCTTCCTGCTCGAACAGCAGCACCTTGGCCTGGCCGTCTTCCAGGATGAAGGCCAGTTCCTGGGCCGCCAGGCGGTAGTTGATGGGATTGAAGACGGCCCCCACCCGGGCGGTGGCCAGCAGGGAAAAGACGAAGGCCGGGGTGTTGTAGAGGAAGGCGGCGACCACGTCGCCCTTCTGCACGCCCAGGGCGAGGAGGGCGTGGGCGTGGCGGTTCACCTCGGCGTTGAGCTGGGCGTAGGTCCACACCCGGCGCTGGGCCGGCGTGTCGTGATCGCCGCCCTCCCAGGCAATGAGGGCGGGCTTGTCGGGGAAGTAGCGGGCGGGCCAGGAAAGGGTGTCGCCCAGGGTCAGGCCGCGGCTCATGGGCGGACTCCGGCGGGGCGGTGGGACTTGGTGTGCATGGCGATGGGGCCCGCAAGGGGCGCGGCAGCATTGAACAGGCTGCCACTGTAGGGCCCGGCCCGCAGGGCTGTGAAATACCGCTTGTGTCTTTCTATATTCCGCCGCGGCCCGGGATCGGGTTATCCGGCACGTCCAGGGTCAGTCGCAGCATGTCGATGAAGGCGGCGCTGCGGGTGGGCAGCAGGCGTCGTCCCGGGGTGACGCACCAGACGGTGACGCAGGGCAGCTCCCATGCGGGCAGCAGGCGCTGCAGCTGGCCGCTTTCCACATAGGGGCGGGCGAAGCGGTGGGCCAAGCCGACGATGCCCATGCCGTGGGCCGCCAGGGTGCGCTGCATGCCCACCGAGTTGGCCGTCAGGGGGCCCGTGGGCAGGCCCTCCCAGCGCTCGTTGCCGCAGGAGAGGCGCCAGGGCTGGGCTTCGCCGTTGCTGGTGATGAGGCGCAGGCAGATGTGCTGCATCAGCTCGGCCGGGGCCCGGGGGGCGCCGTGGCGCTCGACGTAGGCCGGGCTGGCGTAGAGGCCGGAATGGAACCGGGTCAGGGGCCGGGCCACCAGGCTGGTGTCGTCCGGTAGCTGGCTGGCGACCCGCACCGCCAGGTCGAAGCGTTCCGCCAGCAGGTCCACCCGGCGCGGCGACAGGTCCAGTTCCAGGCGCACCGCCGGGTAGTGGGCGGCGAAGTCGATGAGGGCCGGGGCCAGGTCCAGCTCGCCGAAGTCCGGCGGCATGGAAACCCGCAGCACGCCCTGGGGCGTGGCCTGGCGGTGCAGGGCCAGGGCGGCGGTGGCTTCGGTTTCCTCCAGCAGGCGGCGGGCGTGGTCCAGGATGCCTTCGCCGAATTCGGTGATGGCCAGGCGCCGGGTGCTGCGGGTCAGCAGCCGTTCCCCCAGGGTGGCCTCCAGGGCGGTGATGCGGCGGGAGAGGGTGGACTTGGGCAGGCCCACCCGCTCGGCGGCCTTGGAAAAGCTGCCTGCTTCCATGATGCGGGCGAACAGCACCAGGTCGTTGGCGTCCAGCTTGAGGTCGGGGGTCATGGCGGGCTCCGGGCGTAAATGGCGTGTCGTTGCATTGATGGAACAATGATATCCATTTGAAGGGCTTCCGATGCGTTATTGCGGGTAATAAAGTGCACTCAACGGTTCGCCGGAGCAGCATCAAGCAGCCCGGCCCCGCACCCCAACCCCACGGAGAAACCATCATGAAAATCCTGCAGATCAACGCCAGCGCCCGTTCCGCCGGCTCCAACTCCACCCGCGTCGCCGATTCCATCACCGCCCGCCTGCAGGCCGCCCATCCCGGCGCCCTGGTGGAAGTGCGTGACCTGGCCGCCAATCCCCATCCGGTGCTGGACGAGCCGGCCCTCTCCGCCCTGTTCACCCCCGCCGAGCAGCGCAGCCCCGAGCAGGCCGCCCGGGTGGCCCTGGACGATGCCCTCATCGCCCAGGTGCAAGCCGCCGACGCCATCGTGCTGGGCGTGCCCATGTACAACTTCGGCGTGCCGGTGCAGCTGAAGGCCTGGATCGACGCCATTGCCCGTGCCGGCGTCACCTTCCGCTACACCGAGAAGGGAGCGGAAGGCCTGATCACCGGCAAGAAGGTGTACGTGGCCCTGGCCCGGGGCGGTCTCTACCGCAACACCCCGGCCGATTCCCAGGTGCCCTACCTGAAGAGCGTGCTGGCCTTCCTCGGCATGACCGACGTGGAATTCATCTACGCCGAGGGCCTGGCCATGGGGCCGGATGCCGCCGCCAAGGGCTTCGCCGAAGCCCAGGCCCAGATCGACGCCATCGCCGCCTGAGCCTGACGCCGCCGGTCCGCTCCCCTGCCTGCGGGCAACGGGCCTGGGCCGGCGCTGTCCACCGTTTAACCTGGGAGGCCCGTCCTCCCCGCCGCCGTCCCGCCCGGGATGCGGCTTCATCAGGAGTCCATGCCATGACCACTCTCCACCGTACCGCGCCGCCGGCCGCACCGGCTGCCGCCAACGCTGCCAATGCCGCCTCCCGGGCCGTGGAACGCCTGGTGCGGGGCATGGCCACTTCCGACGGGGCCGGCGTGCGCCTGACCCGGGTGCTGACCCAGAACCTGCAGCGCCGCCTCGATCCCTTCCTCATGCTTGACGCCTTCCGCAACGAAAACGCGGAGGACTACATCGGCGGCTTTCCCGACCATCCCCACCGGGGCTTCGAGACCGTCACCTACATGATCGCCGGCCGCATGCGCCACCACGACAGCGTCGGCAACGAGGGCCTGCTGGGCCCCGGCGGCGCCCAGTGGATGACCGCCGGCAGCGGCCTCATCCACTCCGAACTGCCGGAGCAGGAGGAGGGCCTGATGGAAGGCTTCCAGCTATGGCTCAACCTGCCGGCCAGGAACAAGATGGTGGCGCCCTACTACCGGGACATTCCGCCCGCCGCCATTCCCGAATACACCACCCCCGCGGGCGTGCGGGTGCGCATCATCGCCGGCGCCAGCCAGGGCGTGGCCGGGGCCGTGCAGCGCCCGGACACGGAGCCCCTCTACCTGGACATCCACCTGCCTGCCGGCAGCGCCCTGTTCCACGATATTCCCGCCGGCCACAACGCCTTCACCTACACCTACCGGGGCAGCGTGGAGGTGGGCGGCAATGTGGTGCCCGACCGGCACATGGCCATCCTGGCCAACGACGGCGCCCCCGGCGTGCACCTGGCGGCGGCGGAGGATTCCCGCCTGCTGCTGGTGGCGGGCCGGCCCCTGGGCGAGCCCATCGCCCAGTACGGCCCCTTCGTCATGAACACGGCGGAGGAAATCCAGCAGGCCATGCGCGACTACAGCGCCGGCCATTTCGCCGCCGCCCCGGTGCGGGCCCTGTAGCTTTTCTCCTTCTCCCCTGGCAACGCCGCCGGCCTTGCGCCGGCGGCGTTTTTCTTTGGCGCCGCCATCGCCGGCGGGGCAGGCAAAAGGCATTAAAGGGGCGCAAAATTAGGGGGTGCGGGGCCGCCCGGCCCCGGCGGAAGGGAGAACGACATGAAACGATGCGCCCTCTTGCTGCTGCCCCTGCTGCTGGCCGCCTGCGGCGGTCCCGGCAGCTATGCGGAACGGGAGGATTTCCAGTCCGACCCGCGCCATCGCCGGGATTTCCCCACGGCGGCGGCGCCCCTGTGCGATGCGGCCCGGCGGGTCCTGCTGGGGGACGGCTACGTGGTGCTGCCCGGGCGCGACGCCCTGACCTTCAGCGGCGCCAAGGAATTCCGGGTGGACGACAAGGGCCACGCCCAGCTGCGCCTGCACCTGGCCTGCAGCGAGGCGCACAGCGGCGCCACCCTGTTCGTCACCGCCACGGAAGAGCATTTCGACGTCAAGACCACCCGCCAGAGCACCAGCGTCGGCGTGCCCCTGGTGGCCCCCATTTCCTTCAGCAGCAGCACCGAGGGCGACAACCAGGTCAAGACCCGGGGCGAGACCGTGGCCGCCCGGGATTTCTACGAGCGCTTCTACCGGGCGGTGCAGCGGGAACTGGGCGGCCGCCAGTAAGGACGGGTAGGGAAGGGGGAGGGGGCAGGAGCGCCGGTCCCATTCCCGGTGCGGGGCAGGGCAGGGGCGGAGGCCGCAGCGGGTGTCGCGGCCCGGAGCGGGGGCGCCAAAACAAAAGGCCGAATCTCCAGGAGATCCGGCCGTCCTCATGGTCGAGCAAGCGCCGGACGAGGCCGGCGGGTCCCCCTATTTTTTATTATTTGATCGGCTTGCCCAGGCGGGTGACGGCGGCCACGGCGTGTTCCACCGTGGCGGCGACCTGCTGGCCCATGTCGGTGACCTGCTGCTGCACCCGGGCCTTGTGTTCCTGCTGGCTCATGGTGACGATCTGCTGGGCGTTCTGCAGGTAGGCCAGGGTCTGGCCCAGGACCGGCTGGGTGGCCTTGGTCTGCAGTTCCAGCACTTCCTGGGCCGACTTGGCGCCCATGACGCAGCGGGTGTGCTCGATGCCGTGTTCCAGCAGGGCGCGGGCGGTGTTGAGGTTGAGGTTGGCGAGACGTTCGATGCTGGCGAAGCTGCCGTGGGCCAGGTCCAGGGTGTTTTCCATATTGGTCTTGGTGACGGCCAGCAGATGGTTGTGCAGATTGATCATGTTATTACCCCTAGCGTTGTCTTATAAGTATCGGTGTCGATGTATCGAGCGGCGCCATCATAGCCACGGCAACCCTGCCTGGGACCCGGGTCGAGTCCCGGGAATGACCCTGGGGTCTCGCCTAGGTGAGAAGCCGGCGGGGATGTGTTAGCCCGGTGCCGCCCGTGCCTGCGGACGGTCCCGGCGCCGGTCGTCGCCCTCTGCGGCAGAGGGCGGGCGGGCCTGGCGGCGGAACCCTTTACCCCCGATGACAAAAGGGGTAAATGCATCTTACGCCCACTCTGGAAGCGCAATGAATACGCCACTCTCCAGAGGTCATATGCCAAGAGTCCTACTGTAAGTGGCTTTCCGGGGAGGGGGTCTGTTAATGCCCATGGAATAAGCGCTGCCCGGCAGGTCCGATGAAATCAGGCATCTCCTTGGCGCTATTGGTGCGCTGCGACATGGGAACGGTGGCAGAGGCAAGGTGGCAGATGAAAGGCGACGTGGGACGGGCGGCGCGCCGGCAGGCCGGGGCAGCCTCTTAACGCCCCGGCCGATGTACTGTATATTTATACAGCAATGAAGGATGAGCCCTGCCCACTCCCTGATGATTCCCGTGCCCCGGTCCCGCCCGCCGACCTGCCCGCTGCCGCGGCCGGAACAGCGATGCCTGCCGCGGTGCTGCCCGAACGGCGCATCGCCCACCTGGACATGGACGCCTTCTTCGCCTCGGTGGAACTGCTGCACTACCCGGAGCTGCGGGGCCAGCCGGTGGTGGTGGGTGGCCGCAGCGTGGACCGGCCCCGGCGCCAGGCCGACGGCAGCCTGCACTTCGCCCGCCTGCGGGACTACGTGGGGCGCGGCGTCATCACCACCTCCACCTACGAGGCCCGGGCTCTGGGCGTCTTTTCCGGCATGGGGCTGATGAAGGCGGCCCAGCTGGCGCCCGATGCCATCCTGCTGCCGGCCAACTTCGACGCCTACCGGGACTATTCGCGCCGCTTCAAGGCCGCCGTGGCGGCCATCGCGCCCTGTATCGAGGACCGGGGCATCGACGAAATCTACATCGACCTCAGCCACATCGAGGAGGCCACGCTGCCCCTGGCCCGGCGCCTGAAGGCGGCGGTGCTGGCGGCCACCGGCCTCACCTGTTCCATCGGCATCAGCCCCAACAAGCTGCTGTCCAAGATCTGCTCCGACCTGGACAAGCCGGACGGCATCACCGTGCTCGGCATGGAGGAGGTGCCGACCCGCATCTGGCCCCTGGCGGCGAAGAAGATCAACGGCATCGGCCCCAAGGCCAACGAACGCCTGGGCCAGCTGGGCATCCACAGCATCGGCGACCTGGCGGCGGCGCCGCCGGAAATGCTGGTGCAGCACTTCGGCCGCAGCACCGGCGCCTGGCTGCACCGGGCCGCCCACGGCATCGACGAGCGGCCCTTGAGCACCTCCCGGGAGCCCAAGTCCATCAGCCGGGAAAGCACCTTCTCCCGGGATCTGCACGCCCGTCACGACCGGGCCGAGCTGTCGGAAATCTTCACCGGCATGTGCCTGCGGGTGGCCGACGACCTGGCGCGCCAGGGCTACGTGGCCCGCACCATCGGCATCAAGCTGCGCTATGCGGACTTCCAGTCGGTGACCCGGGACCTCACCCTGGCCGTTCCCACCGCCGACGGGGCGGCGATCCGCAAGGCCGCCGGCGAATGCCTGAAGCGGGTGCCTCTGCAGCAGCGCCTCCGCCTGCTCGGAGTGCGGGCCAGTTCCCTGCTGCCGGCGGCGGCAGCGGCGGCCCTGCCAGCGCCCCTGGTCCAGGCCGAACTGCCCCTCTAGGGCCGGGGCAGTGTCCCCGTTTTTCGGGGGGCGGCGATGGCCTTTTTTTGCGCCGCCGGAACCATGCCGGCGGGACAACCTTGACGCGCGTCAAGCCTGCATGGGGCGTGGAACCCAGCTTCCACCGTGGCGCCCGATTCTATTGACCCTGATCAAAGTACGTTTTCTGCCGCTGAAGAAATTGGGGCCTCCTCACTCAATTTTTTCAGGAACAGGGAGCCATGAAAACGAAGCGTTTCAACCTACTCAGGCTGGCGGCCATTCCGGCCCTGGCCTTGGCCATGCAGTTCGCCTTTGCCGGCACCCCGGAATCCCACGGTGACGCCACCATGCGGGACTACCAGGCCGGCGGCGGCTCGCCCCTGGCCAGCGTGCCCATGCACCAGGACATCAATCCCCTGGCGCCGAAGATGACCGAGGCCGAGTTCGAAAAGGCCAAGCGCATCTTCTTCGAGCGCTGCGCCGGCTGCCACGGCGTGCTGCGCAAGGGCGCCACCGGCAAGGCTCTGACGCCGGACCTGACCATCGCCAAGGGCCTGGAATACCTGAAGGTCTTCATCAAGTACGGCTCCGCCGGCGGCATGCCCAACTGGGGCACTTCCGGCGTTCTCAGCGACGACGAGGTGGACCTCATGGCCCGCTACATCCAGCAGACGCCCCCGGCGCCTCCCGAGTACGGCCTGAAGGAAATGGAAGCCAGCTGGAAGGTGATCGTGCCGGTGGAAAAGCGGCCGAAGAAGAAGCTCAACAACCTCAACCTGGACAACCTCTTCTCCGTCACCCTACGCGATGCGGGCGAGATCGCCCTGATCGACGGCGACAGCAAGAAGATCGTCAGCATCCTCAACACCGGCTACGCGGTGCACATCTCCCGCATGTCCGCCTCCGGCCGCTACCTGTTCGTCATCGGTCGCGACGCCAAGATCAACCTGATCGACCTGTGGATGGAAAAGCCGGACACCGTGGCCGAGATCAAGGTGGGCATGGAAGCCCGCTCGGTGGAAAGCTCCAAGGCCAAGGGTTTCGAGGACAAGTACGCCATCGCCGGCACCTACTGGCCGCCCCAGTTCGTCATCATGGACGGCGATACCCTGAAGCCGCGCAAGATCGTCTCCACCCGGGGCATGACCGTGGGCACCCAGGACTACCATCCGGAACCCCGGGTGGCGGCCATCGTCTCCTCCCACTTCAACCCGGAATTCTTCGTGAACGTGAAGGAAACCGGGATGGTCTACTCGGTGGATTATCGTGATCTCAACAACCTGAAGATCAAGATGATCGAGGCGGCGCCCTTCCTCCATGACGGCGGTTTCGAATCCACCCACCGCTACTTCATGGATGCGGCCAACGCCTCCAACAAGATCGCCGTGATCGACACCAAGGACGGCAAGCTGGCCAAGCTGGTGGATGTGGGCAAGACGCCGCACCCGGGCCGGGGCGCCAACTTCGTCGATCCCAAGTTCGGTCCCGTGTGGGCCACCGGCCACCTGGGCGACGATTCCATCTCCCTCATCGGCACCGACCCGGTGAAGCACGGCGACAACGCCTGGAAGGTGGTACGCACCCTGAAGGGCCTGGGCGGCGGTTCCCTGTTCCTGAAGACCCATCCCAAGTCCAAGAACCTGTGGGTGGACACCACCCTCAACCCGGAAGCCAACATCAGCCAGTCCGTGGCGGTGTGGGACGTGAACAACCTGGACAAGGGTTACGAGCTGCTGCCCATCGGCGACTGGTCCGGCATCAAGGATGGCCCCAAGCGCATCGTCCAGCCCGAGTACAACAAGGCCGGCGACGAAGTGTGGTTCTCCGTGTGGAACGGCAAGGACCAGGAATCGGCCATCGTCGTGGTGGACGACAAGACCCGCAAGCTGAAGGCCGTGATCAAGGACCCCAAGCTGGTGACGCCGACGGGCAAGTTCAACGTTTACAACACCCAGCACGATGTGTACTAATGGGGTCTAGCCTCTCCTGAAGCGGCATCCCAGCAAGACGAGAGAAGGTGATCCTTCTCTCGTCTTTTCATTGGTCACCCCTAGCCGGAATCGCCCATGTTCAGTCCCAAGGAAAGCCGACGCTGCAGCCGGGAGCTGTTGTCGGACATCCCCCTCTTCAACGGCCTGGCCGACAGCGTGACGGACCAGCTGCTGGCCGCCAGCCGGGTCGTCTCCATTCCCGCCCACACCCAGATCTTCTCCGTGCAGAGCCCGGTCAAGGAAGCCTTCGTCCTGGTGCGCGGCACCCTGCGTCGCAGCACCCGCCTGGCCGGCGAGGTGGAGAAGACCCTGGAACTGATCCAGAGCCCCCAGCTCCTGGCCCCCGGCGAAGTTTTCGGCGCCGAGCGCTACACCTCCCAGTGCGAGAGCCTGGGCAGCAGCCTGATCCTGGTCATCGACGCCTGGCGCCTGCGCGCCATCGTGCAGCAGGACCTGCCCCTCAGCGACCGTCTCATCCAGCTCCTGGCCCTGCGTCTGCGCAGCACGGAATGCGACGTCACCAGTTACCACTACGGCCTCTCCGCCACCCAGCGGGTCCTCGACTACCTGCTGGCCCAGGGCGGCGAAGCCCTCAAGTCCGCCGGCGAAACGCCGGTGACCCTGCGCCCGAGCAAGAAAATGATCGCCGCCCGCCTGGGCATCACCCCCGAGTCCTTCTCCCGCTGCCTGCGGGAGCTGATCGACCTGGGCCTGATCGTGGTGGACGGGCGCGTCCTCTACATCCAGAACGCCGCCCTGCGGGATTACGAGAACGGCAATCCGGAGCGGCGCATGAGCTTTTCCCGGCGCGAGCGGGCCGAGATCATCCGTCCGCGCAAGAAGCTGTCCGCCGGCGCCCTGGTCAATCTCTGCGGCCGCCTGCGGGTCCTTTCCCAGCGTCTGGCCACCTCCTGGGCCATGATCGCCACCGGCCTGCCGCCGGCCAAATACCAGGTGCGCCTGCGGGCCCTGGTGGGGGATTTCGAGCGGGTGGACAAGCGCCTCGACGGCCTGGCGCTGGCGCCCGAAGTGGGCGAGCGGCTGCAGGCGGTGCAGGCCATCTGGCCCGCCTACCGGGAAGCCCTGCTGGGCAGCGCCACCCCGGCCGAGGCCGCCGCCGTGCTGGGGCTCAGCGAAAAGATGCTGGAGGCCACCGACGCCATGACCAAGGCCGCCGAACTGTGCGGCGAAACCCCGGATGCCCACTACGTGAATACGGCCGGGCGCAACCGCATGATCTCCCAGCGGGTGTGCAAGCTCTTCCTCTTCTGGGACTGGCCCGGCTGCGAAGACCTGGGGGAGCCGGCCCTGACCGAATCGGTGCGGGAATTCGCGCGCAACCTGGCCGAGCTGCAGCAGAACAGCCACGGCGTGGCCGAGCTGGCGCTGCAGCTGAAGGAGGTGGACGCCCAGTGGCAGGTCTTCATCGCCTCCCTGCTGCCCGACCTGTCCCGGGCCCGGCGCACCCACCACGCCCGGGTGGTGTTCACCGAAGGCGAGCGCCTGCTGCGCCTGATGGATACCACGGTGAAGCTCTACGAGCGGCTGGGCAAATGAGGCCCGCCCGCCGCTCTTGACCGGGATCAAGCCTGCACTTCGCCAACTGACTGGTAACAAAGGATTATTTCCGGGCCGCCGGCCGCAGCGCGAAAAACTTGCCCGGGCCGGCACAGTGCCGCTTTCCAACCACTACACCGAAGGAAGCGTGCCATGAAATCCGCCCACCTCTCCCTGCTGGCCCTCGGCGGCCTGCTCCTGCTGGGCAACGCCCAGGCCGACGAAGCCCTGGCCAAGGCCAAGAACTGCATGTCCTGCCACCAGGTGGCGGTGAAGGTGCTGGGCCCCGCCTACAAGGACGTGGCCGCCAAGTACAAGGGCGATGCCGGCGCCGTCGACAAGCTGGCCGCCAAGATCAAGGCCGGCGGCAAGGGCGTCTGGGGCGAAGTGCCCATGCCCCCCAACAACGTCACCCCCGACGAAGCCAAGAAGCTGGCGACCTGGGTCCTCTCCCTGAAGTAAGCCCTCGGCCTTGTCCGGCGGACCTCGGCGCCCTGCCGTCGCCCGGTCCGCCGTCCCGCCTGCCTGTCCGGCAGGTCTGGTCCAGGCCCGGCCCTGGACGCCCCTTCGGCGCCTGCCCCGGCTACAATCCGGGCCATGCCTGCCTGCCGCCGTACCCCCTTCTCCGCTTTTCTTCCCGCCTCCCTCGCGCCGGCCCTGGGCCGCTGCGGCGCGCTCCTGCTGCTGGGCCTGTGGGCCGCTGCCGCCGGCGCTGCGGACATCCGCCTCGGGGTGCTGGCCTGGCTCGGCTCGGAAGAGGCCGAGGTGCAGTGGAAGCCCCTGGTGCAGGAACTGGAGCGGCGCCTGCCGGGCCACCGCATCCAGCTGCGCCAGTACGACCTGGATGAACTGTCCCAAGCCCTGCAGGGCGGGGAGGTGGAATTCGTCGTCACCAACCCGGGCCACTACGTCGCCCTGGAGGCGGAGCACGGCATCAGCCGCATCGCCACCCAGGTTTCCGCCCCTTCCCAGGACCCGGCCCACGTGGTCGGCTCCGCCGTGGTGGTGCTGGAGCGGCGGCGCGACCTGCGCCGCCTGGAGGACCTGCGTGGCGCCACCCTGGCGGCGGTGGCGGAGGATGCCTTCGGCGGCTACCAGCTGATCTGGGCCGAACTGCTCCGCCACGGTCTGGACCCGGAGCAGGGCCAGCCCCGACCCCTGTTCACCGGCTTCCCCATGCCCCGGGTGGTGGAGGCGGTGCTGCGCGGCGAGGCCGACGCCGGCGTGCTGCGGGCCTGCCTGCTGGAGCGCCTGGAGCGGGAAGGGACAGTGCCGCCCGGCCGCCTGCGGGTGCTCTCGCCCCGGGCCGACGTGGGCCATTGCGGCGTCACCTCCGCCCTCTACCCGGGCTGGGCCTTCGCCGCCGCCCGGGGCACCGACCCGGCCCTGTCCCGGGCCGTGCTGCTGGCCCTGCTCTCCCTGCCGCCGGACGAGGGCGGCCAGACCTGGAGCGTGCCCGCCGACTACCATCCGGTGCACGAGCTGTTCCGCGAACTGAAAATCGGCCCCTACGCCTTCCTGCGGGAGACCGGCTGGGATGCCCTGTGGCACCGCTACTGGCCCTGGGCGGCGGGGCTGGCGCTGCTCCTGCTGGGCGGCGGCCTGTACACCCTGCGGGTGGAGCATCTGGTGCAGCGGCGCACCCGGGAACTGACCTTCGCCCTGGCCGAGCGGCACCGGCTGGAGGCCACCCTGCGTTCCGGCCAGGAGCAGATGGACCATCTCTCCCGCCTCTCCATCCTGGGGGAGCTGGCCGGCACCCTGGCCCACGAACTGAACCAGCCCCTGGCCGCCATCGGCAACTACGCCCGCAGCCTGCTGCGCCGCCAGCAGGCCGGCAACCTGACGCCCGAGGCCCTGCAGCAGGCGGCGGCAGAGATCGCCAGCGAATCGGAGCGGGCCGCCGGCATCCTGGGCGGCATCCGGGCCTTCGCCCGCAAGCGCAGCCGGGTGCGGCAGCTTTGCGATTTGGCCCAGCTGGTGCGGGAAAGCGCCGACCTGCTGCGGGGCATCCAGGCCAATGCCCCGGCCATCGCCCTGGAAGACGCCCTGCCGCCCGGCGGACGCCAGGTGCTGGCGGACCCGCTGCAACTGCAGCAGGTGCTGCTCAACCTCTTCAAGAACGCCTGGGACGCCCAGGAGGCCGTCGGCAGCGATGCCCCCATCGCCGTCAGCCTCAGTGCCGGGGAAGGGCGCTGCCGCGTCGCCGTGCGGGACCACGGCGGCGGCCTCAGCCCCGAACTGCAGCAGCGCCTGTTCGAACCCTTTTTCACCACCAAGCCCGACGGCCTGGGCCTGGGGCTCTCCATCTGCAAGACCATCATCGAGGCCCACGGCGGCGAACTGGCGGCCGCCGCACCCGCCGACGGCCCCGGCCTGGTCCTGCACTTTTCCCTGCCCCTGGCCGCTGACGGCGAAAGCACGCCCCTATGAACACCACTGCCACGCCCCCGGTCATCCACGTGGTGGATGACGAAGCCCCCTTCCGCCGCTCCCTCCTGTTCCTGCTCGAGTCCGTGGGCTGGCAGGCGGTGGGCCACGAATCGGCGGAAGCCTTTCTCGCCGCCGCCCCCGCCTTTTCCGCCGGCGGCGGCTGCCTGGTGCTGGACATCCGCATGCCCCGGGTCAGCGGCCTGGAACTGCAGCGGCGCCTCAAGGCCGGCGATCCGGCCGCCAATCCCTTCCCCATCATTTTCATGACCGGCCACGGCGACGTGGAACTGGCGGTGCAGGCCATGAAGGAGGGGGCCGTGGATTTCCTGCAGAAGCCCTTCAAGGATCAGCAGTTCCTCGACACCGTGGAGCGGGCCGTGCAGCTGAGCCTGGAACGCCACGCCGCCAGCCGCCGCCACCAGGAGGCCCGGGAATGCCTGGAGCGCCTCTCGGCCCGGGAGCGGGAAGTGGCGCGGCTGCTGGCCCTGGGCCAGGCCAACAAGGAAGTGGCGCGGGCCCTGGGCATCAGCGAAAACACGGTGCACGTGCATCGTCAGCACGTCATGGAAAAGACCGGCACCGGCAGTGCCGCCGAACTGGCCCGGCTGATCCTGCGGGCCGACCCGGCCGGGCTGGACTGAGAGTCGTCAGACGCCGGCGGTTGCCCGGCCCCTGTTGCCGGCCGCTGCCGCGTTGAAGGATTCCAGCACCGGCGCCATGGTGGCCATGCCGCGCCGGATCGCCGCCTCGTTGCAGGCGGAGAACCCCATGACCAGCCCCGGCGGCGCCGGCTGGCCCATGTCGTAGAAAGAGATGGGCCGGGCTTCCACGCCCCAGGCGCCGAGGGCCGCGGCCACCGCCCGGTCGTCGCTGCCCCGGGGCAGGAGCGCGGTGGCGTCGAGGCCGGTGGTGATGGGCAGCATCGTCAGCAGGCCGTCGAGCTGGGTGGCGCACTCGTGCTGGAAGCAGGCGGCCCGCTCGCCGTAGAGGCGACGCATCTGGCGTAGGTGGCGGGCGAAATGGCCTTCGCCGATGAAGGCGGCCAGCACCGCCTGGGGCAGGATCGGGGCGTGGCGCACGGTGAGGGAGATGGCCGAGGCGAAGGGTTCCGCCAGCCATTCGGGCACCACCGCGTAGGCCAGGCGCAGGGCGGGAAAGAGTAGCTTGCTGAAGGTGCCCAGGTAGATCACCCGGTCGTGGCGGTCCAGGCTTTTCAGGGCCGGCAGGGGCGCCCCGTCGAAGCGGTACTCGCCGTCGTAGTCATCCTCGATGATGATCCGCCGGCCCGCTTCGGCCCAGGCCAGCAGGGCCAGGCGCCGCTCCAGGGGCAGGGTGCCGCCCAGGGGCGACTGGTGGGCGGCGGTGACGTAGGCCAGTCGCGCATCCGCCGCCGTCGGCAGGGCGTCGGTGCACAGGCCCAGCCGGTCCACCGGCACGCCCTGCACCCGGGCGCCGCCCAACTCGAACAGGCGGGCCGCCCCGGGATAGCCCGGGTCTTCCACCAGGGCCGTATCGCCCGGGTCCAGCAGCAGGCGGGCGCACAGGTCCAGGGCCTGCTGGGCGCTGGACAGGATCATCACCTGGCCCGCATGGCAGTCGATCCGCTGGGAATAGCGCAGGTGCTCGGCGATGGCCCGGCGCAGGGGCAGATGGCCGGCCCCGTCGCCGTAGCCCATGTCGTCGGGCCGCAGGCCGCGCCCCTGCTGGTGCGTGAGGCGCTGCCAGACGGCGTGGGGAAAGGCCCCCAGGTCCGGCTGGTTGGGGCTGAAGGGCCGCCCCAGGACCATACCCTCCCGGGAGAGGAAAGGGCTGTTCGCCAGCAGTTGTCCCTGGCGCGACAGCCGGGGGCGGTTGGCGGCGGCATCGTCCGTCTCCGCCCTGTCGGCGGCGGCAGCGCGGGCAACGCCCGGGGCGGTGCTGGTCCGGGGCTGCGCCGTGCCGGCCGCGGCGATGGGCAGGGCCGCAGCCACGGTGGTGCCGCTGCCGGTGGCGCCGCTGAGATAGCCTTCGGCGATCAGCTGGTCGTAGACGGCCACCACGGTGCCCCGGGAGATGGCCTGCTGGCGGGCGAAGTCCCGGGTGGAAGGCAGGCGGCACCCCGGCGCCAGGCGCCCGGCCAGGATCGCGGCCCGCAGCTCCCCGCACAGCCAGCGTTGCAGGGTCACGCCCTCGGCCCGGGGAGCCAGGGCCAGCTCCAGTTCTGCGGCACGTTTCATGGCAAGTGGACCAATCAAATGGTCGATAAATGGACGTATGCATCGTACCACCGGCCCATTAGGATGGCCCCATCCTGCAGCGCGGGATTCCCCCAACTCTCCCAAGGATGGAAACCATGGAACAACGCTTCGATATCGGCAAACTGATCCCCGACGGCTACAAGGCCATGTTCGGCGTGCACACCTACGTCCAGGGCGCCGGCCTGGACCTGGGCCTGCTCGAACTGGTGCGCCTGCGCGTCTCCCAGATCAACGGCTGCGCCTTCTGCGTCGCCATGCACGTGCCCCTGGCCCGCAAGTACGGCCTCAGCGAAAACCAGATCAACCTCACCGCCACCTGGAAGGAAGCCCCGGTCTTCGACCCCCGCCAGCGTGCCGCCCTGGCCTGGGCCGAAGCCGTCACCGCCCTCAGCGGCCAGGAAGTGCCGGACGCCATCTACGAGGAGGTCAAAGCCCACTTCAGCCCGGTGGAAATCGCCAACCTGACCCTGTGCGTAGTCGAAATCAACGGCTGGAACCGCCTCATGGTCGCTTCGCGTACGCCGCCGTTGCTGTAGGTCGGAGCGGGAAAACAAAAAAGCCAACCCTGGGGTTGGCTTTTTTGTTGGGGCTGATTGCCGCTAGGCACTGGCGTGGTTTTAGGGCTGCTACTCTCAAACATAGAAGAGAGCATCGCATTCTCGGTATTCCCACGAGCAAGGCGATTCCATTCGCGGAGCGACTGAGCGTCATGTTAGAGCGCATTAAGCCGCCAGCTTTGAATGCGCAAGTCAAGGTGCGATCTTTCTTTTTAGGTTTGTGATTACCACTTGAACCGAATGGTTCTTGCGATCTACACGCGCTGAACTGATAACGATTGTATCTTTGGGATTGTCCGCTGCCACGTACAACTCAAAGATTCTGTCATCGCCATCGAAGACCGTTCCAAGTGTGAGATTGGCCTCCCATTCCTTGGGGGGCGACTCGTATTCCTCCAGCGCTTTGTGCGAGGCAACCCGGGCGAGCTCCTGAAGTTTGTCTAGCTCCTTCGGGACAGCGTCTGTACGATTGGCGGGCGGCATGGGTGTGCGCTTTAACGTTGGAGGTAAGGGGCTGCGGCGCGAAAACGATGGATCGGAGAAGCCAGGCCGGTTCCGCAGTCCCGCTTGACCGAAGGATTAGCTATTTTCTTTAACGTTAATCAAAGCAGATTGAACTAAGGCGGAACGCAATTCGGTTAGTTCTTCAGTGCCAAGAACTTGCCGCAAACCTCGAATGACCGTAGATATTGCGAGATCTGCTGATAATGGTTGTCCTTGCCATTCTGGTCCCATGTTTTCTTGCCCAAGAACATCTGCAAGGGTTTTGTACATTTCTTCGATTTTCTGTTGCCGATCTTCGGCACGTTCAGCGTTACGTAGATACCAATCGCTTGCGCCAATCTTCCGTAGAGCACCCTCAAATTTTTGAAGGTCTGAATCGAGATCATTGGTTAGCCAGACGGCGTGTTTATTTCGAATTTGAAATAGCGTTGAGGCGTGCGGCAAAACATTTTCTGTTGGTCCTTCGCGAAACAAGGTGCCAAGCGTAGCAAACACCTCTTGAACGTACTCTTCACAAAAGATCACATGTTTATCAAAGGCAACATCCGCCATGTGGGAGCTGGCCCCAATAGCAAACTGATGCTCGGAAGCTTGAAGAATCAATTGACGTTCGTGTGCAGCTTGATCCCGTAAAGTCTGAACCAATGCAGCAACGAGTGAGCCAACGAGAGGAACGGCGGCAAGCTGCTGGATAAGCTCCCCATGTGGCAGCAACACATAAGCCGCAGCCGATCCCAAGAATACGACAGTAAGTACAGCGTAGAGGGGCTTTGGGGCTAACGTTTGATGTGAGGGGTCGCCGCATCGGCGAAGCCGGGAAGGGAGGCCACAAGCGTAGCTTGCGGCCTCCCTTTTGACGGAATTGTTAGCGAATTTCACGGTAGATTAGAAAGAACAATTTTTTGAAGAGTCGCTAGTTTTTTTGACGGATCCTTGCCTGATAACGGTGAAATAGAGACGTTTGGCAAGGGTGAAAAATAAGACGATATTTCAGGAAGCTGGAGTCGAGCGTGCTCACACCATTTGTACTCAATAGGAATCACGATCACATTGTCTCTTGCGTACAAATTATTAATTATTTTCGCGGATAAGTTCTGTGGTTCTTTTGTGGGGCAAAAGGCAGAAAAAATATACTTTGGCTCGATTCCATTTTTACCCAGCTCTTCTATTCTCTTTTCATAGGCATCTTCATAGCCATCTTTTCCAAGGTCATCATTTGATTGTGGAAGAACAAGAAAGTCATGGTCTCCAAAAGAATATGTGCTGCCTTTGTGGAATCGACTTCTCGAAAACAACTGCTTAATCAAATAAGTTTTGCCCCAGTTTTGAAAACCCGTGAGTAAGAAAACTTTGCGCATGACTATCCTATTCGCTAACGTGAAGTGATGGCATAACTGCCATATAAGCCGGCGGAATGCCGTATAAGCAGAAAATAGTGGCAGCCTGGGAGGCTTTCATATACAGAATTTCGTTAGATTGGCAGCAATGCCGCGAGGATAGATGGCAGCCATAAGTGGCACCTGTTCAACGTCGCGATGATTTTGCCAGTCGGTCAGCTAAATGTCATTTTTATGAGCTTTCCCAACGACTTCATGGGGACGCTTTTCCCCACGTCTCCTTCGGTTTCGTTCAATCCCATCTGCGGCCCGCCAACTCAGCCCCCATCCCCCAGCGGCTTCTCCTCCCGCTTCAACTCATGGGGCCTGGCTCCCAGGTCGTTCCATGGGGTGCCGTGGCTGCGGGCCTGGGTGAACCAGCGGAGTTTGGCGGCCAGGCGGAACAGCCAGGCGGGGAGGAGGGGGCGGGCCATGGAGGCGCTGGCTTCGGAGGGGATGCCGCGGCCGGCGGCCAGGGCCGGGGCGGCTTGGCGGAGGGCGGCGATCTGCTTGCGGAACATGAAGCCCATGCTGGCCAGGGGTTTGCCGTGCAGCACTTCGCCGGCGCCCATGGCCAGTCCGCCGGCCCAGCCGAGTCCGGCGTTGTGGGCGAAGCGGCGCAGCTGGGCCATGGCGGAGCGGTTGTGGGCTGCTTCCGGGTAGCCGCTGTTGAGCAGGCCGGCGATCCGCTGCAGGCGGCCGGGCTGGGTGGCGATCTGTTCCATGGCCTTGAGGACCAGGCCCGGCAGGCCGTCCACGTAGAGGGGGGCGGACACCACCAGCAGCTCGGCTTCGCCCAGGGCGGCCAGGGCGGCGTCGGCGCGGCGGCCGGGCTTGATGAAGTCGATGACGTGCACCAGGGTGACGGCGACGCCCTGCCGTTCCAGGTTTTCCGCCAGGCTGCGGGCCAGGGATTCGGAGGTGCTTTCGCCCTTGGGCCGGGCACTGCCCACCAGCAGGGCGGCGCGCTGCACCGGCGCCGGCGGCAGGGCCGGGTCCGGCGCGCAGGCCCGGGCCAGGGCGTCCGCCGGCGGGTGGTGGGGGAAGGGTTCGCCGTCGCTGCCGGCCAGGGCCTGGGCGAAGCCGGCGGCCAGGGCCTCTTCCCAGGGGGCGGTGGCGGGGGCCAGCACCAGGGTGTGGAAACGGGGGGCCATGAGGTTGATGGCGTTGCCGCCGGCAAAGGCGGCGAACAGTTCCCGGGCCGCCGCATCGGGCGCGGCTTCCAGGCCGACGAAGAGCATGGCCGGATAGCGCTCGTAGCGGGGCTGGTGGCGGGTGACGCCGAGGGATTCGTGGAAGAAGGGGTGGATCACGCCCAGCAGCCGGTCCAGGGCGCCCTTGAGGGAGGGCCGGTAGCCGCCGTGGAAGAGGGGAGTCACCATCACCGCCAGGTCGGCCTGCTGGAAGGCCTTGGCGATGGCGTTGGCGTCATCCTGGGTGCGGCACAGGCCGGGGGTCTTGGTCCAGCATTCGAAGTCGCCCAGGCAGGGGGCCAGGCGCACCTCTTCCAGGCGGAAGCGGCTGATCAGGGCGCCGCTGTCGGTGGCCAGGGCGGCCAGCCGGTCGGCCACCCGGCGGTCGGGGCCGTCGTCGTCGGGGGTGGCGTCGAGGATGAGGATGCGGCGGTCGGCGGCGGGTGTGGTGGGCGGCTGCATGGGCGAGTGGAATAATGGAATTGGCATGATGTTGCCATGATCCCGGGGCCGGGGAAATGGCGATGTGCAGCGGGGAGGGCAGGTCGGGGCGCCCAGGACAAGCGGTTTAGGCAGCCGCCGGCAATAGTCACTTTCGGTTATGGCCCTAACCGGATATCCGAATAGGCGCGGCGGGGCACCCTCCCTAGACTTGATCCCAAACAAACCAAGTACAGGGAGTACAGCCATGACCCATGTCCCATCCGTGCCTGCAGGGGCGCCGGCCGGCGCCTTGACGCGCCTGTGGCGCAGCGCCGCCGCCACCTTCCTCCTCTCCGCCCTGGCCGCCGCCGGCCTGGGTCGGGCCGAAGCCGCCGATGCCGGCCAGATCGCCCGGGGCGAATACCTGGCCCGCCTGGGCGATTGCGTTGCCTGCCACACCGCCGAAGGCGGCAAGTCCATGGCCGGCGGCCGGGAACTGGCCACGCCCTTCGGCGTGCTCTTCTCCACCAACATCACGCCGGACAAGGAAACGGGCATCGGCAACTACACCTTCGCCCAGTTCGACCGGGCCATGCGCAAGGGCGTGGCGGCGGACGGCCACAACCTCTACCCGGCCATGCCCTATCCCTCCTACGCCAAAATGACCGGCGAGGACATGCAGGCCCTCTACGCCTACCTGATGCAGGGCCTGGCGCCGGTGAAGCAGGCCAACAAGCCCACCGCCATGCGCTGGCCCTTCAACCAGCGCTGGGGCCTTTCCCTGTGGAACTGGGCCTTCCTCGACGCCACTCCCTTCCAGCCCGACGCCGGCAAGGACGCCACCTGGAACCGGGGCGCCTACCTGGTCCAGGGCCTGGGCCACTGCGGCGCCTGCCACACGCCCCGGGGCATCGCCTTCCAGGAGAAGGCCATGAGTGACGCCGGCAGCAAGGGCAAGCACTTCCTCGCCGGGGAGACCGTGGAATCCTGGCGCGCCCTGAGCCTGCGCGGCCTGTGGACGGTGGAGGACACCGCCCTGTTCCTCAAGACCGGGCAGAACCGCTTCGCCACCGCCTCCGGCAACATGGCCGAGGTCATCCACCACAGCACCCAGCACGTGAAGGACGAGGACCTGGTGGCCATCGCCACCTATCTCAAGTCCCTGCCCCCGGGCGAGCATGAGCTGCCGGCCCCCAGCGTGCCCCGCAGCGAGGTGGCGGGCAAGGTCCCAGGCAACCTCTTCAGCTCCCGCGGCGGCCTGGCCTATGTGCAGTTCTGCGGCGACTGCCACCGCCAGGACGGCAACGGCGTCAGCAAGATCTTCCCGCCCCTGGCCGGCAACCCGGCGGTGACGGCGAAGGATCCGGCCACCCTGCTGCACATCACCCTCACCGGCTGGAAGACCGCCTCTACGGCGGCCCATCCCCGGGTATTCACCATGCCCGGCTTTGCCCGCCTCAACGACCAGGAGCTGGCCGAGCTGATCACCTTCGTCCGCAGCAGCTGGGGCAACGGCGGCGAAGCCGTGACCGCCTCCCAGGTGAAGAAGATGCGGGCCGAAGTGGTGAAGCAGGACCCCAAGGCCATCGACAGCAGCAAGTTCGAGACGCCGCGCCTGGCCGACATGCTGGCCAAGCCCAACGCCGAACAGCTGGTGCGCGGCATGCGTCTGCACCTGGAAACCAAGGACCTGCTGCCCAACCATGTGGGCGACCAGCTCAACTGCACCAGCTGCCACCTCAATGCCGGCACCGTGGCCGACGGCTCGCCCTTCGTCGGCGTCTCTGCCTTCTTCCCCAGCTACGCGCCCCGGGCCGGCCGCATCATCACCCTGGAGGACCGCATCAACGGTTGCTTCAAGCGCTCCATGAACGGCAAGCCCCTGCCCGTGGAGTCGGCGGACATGAAGGCCATGGTCGCCTACTTCGACTGGATGAAGGGCGCCACCAAGCCGGAGGACAAGGTGCCGGGCCGCGGCATCGGCAAGATCGACCGTTCCCTGAAGCCCAACAGCGACAACGGCAAGAAGATCTACGCCGAGCAGTGCGCCGTGTGCCACGGCGAGAACGGCGAAGGCCTCAAGTCCGCCGACGGCAAGATGGTCTATCCGCCGCTGTGGGGCGACGAGTCCTTCAACATCGGCGCCGGCATGGCCCGCACCTATACCGCCGCCGCCTTCGTCAAACGCAACATGCCTATCGGTTTCCACGGCAAGTTCCCCCTGGGCCAGGGCGGCCTCTCCGACCAGGAGGCCCTGGACGTGGCCGAGTATTTCAGCCACCAGCCCCGCCCGGACTTCCCCGAAAAGGTGAAGGACTGGCCCAAGGACAAGAAGCCGGAGGACGCCCGCTACTGAGGCCCCCTTTCATCCAGCTTTCCGACCCGCCTTGAGCCTGAGGCTGCCGCCCCCTCCCGGGGCGGCTTTTTTCCGGGGGGCGGATCGAGATTGACGTAGCCGAGGAGAAATCCGACCCCCAGCCATCTGCATATGCATTCAGAATAGAGAGCGCCCGACCGCTCCGTCACTCATTCCCGAACTTCGAGAGGAGATACCCCATGAGAAAACTGATTACCCCGCTGCTGTCCGGCCTCCTGTTGCTGCCGGCGCTGCTGCCCCTGTCGGCCCAGGCTGTCGACGGCAGCGACATCATGCAGAAGGGCGGCGCCAATCCGGCGGCCATGCCCTGCATCACCTGTCATGGCACCGATGGCAAGGGCATGGCCGCCGCCGGCTTTCCGCGCCTGGCGGGCCTGCCCGAGGCCTACATCGCCAAGCAGCTGGCCGACTTCAAGGCCGGCCGCCGGGAGAATGCGGTGATGCAGCCCATCGCCCAGTCCCTTACGCCAGAGGAAGTGGCCGCCGTGGCCAAGGCCTACGCCGAGCTGCCCAAGGTCAATATCAAGCCCGGCCCGGTGGAGCGGCCCCAGCCCGGCAGCGGCGCCTGGATCGCCCTGCGCGGCGCCTGGGAGCGCAACATCCCCGAATGCACCCTGTGCCATGGCCCCGCCGGCGTCGGCGTGGGCGACACCTTCCCGCCCCTGGCGGGCCAGTCCGCCCTCTACATCGAGAACCAGCTCAAGGCCTGGCGCGGCACCAAGGCCGTGGCCGCGACCCGCAAAACCAAGGCGGTGGCCGCCGTGCCGCCCAGCCGCCGCAACGACCCCAACGGGCTCATGGCCCACATCGCCGTGGATCTGAGCGAAGCCGAGATCAAGGCCGTGGCCGACTATTTCGCCGGCCTGGGGGAATCCAAGGAAGCCTTCGACGAAAGCCAGCATCGCCTGCGCTGAGACGAACGTTCCCCCTACATCGAAAGGATTCCCGCCATGAAAAACGCCAAGATTCTTGCCGCCCTGCTGGGCAGCATCTGCCTGTTCGCCGGTATCGCCCAGGCAGCCGACACCGCCAACACTCCCCGTAATTCCCGCCTGGACGACCAGACCCAGCTGCCCAAGGCTCCGGCCAAGCCGGTGAGCCAGCAGTACTTCCAGCCCCCGGCCGACACTGACATTCCCAACAACGCCTTCGGCGAGCTGGTGCGCCGGGGCCAGGACCTGTTCATGAACACCAAGGCCCTGGCGCCCGAATACGTGGGCAACGAGATGAACTGCGTGAACTGCCACATCGACCGGGGCCGCAAGGCCAACTCGGCGCCCCTGTGGGCGGCCTATCCCATGTATCCGGCCTACCGCAAGAAAAACAACAAGGTGAATACCTATGTGGAGCGCATGCAGGGCTGCTTCCAGTTCAGCATGAACGGCAAGCCACCGGCGGCCGACAGCGAAATCCTCACCGCCCTCACCACCTACGCCTACTGGCTCTCCACCGGCGCTCCCACGGGCAAGGCCCTGCCGGGACGGGGCTTCGACGAGCCGCCGCCGCCCAAGGGCGGCTACGACATCGCCCGGGGCAAGGCGGTCTATGAGAAGCAGTGCCAGCTGTGCCACGGCGAAAACGGCGAGGGCAAGAAGGTGGGCGTCACCTCCGTCTTCCCCGCCCTGTGGGGCAAGGACTCCTACAACTGGGGCGCCGGCATGCACCGCATCAACACCGCTGCCGGCTTCATCCAGCACAACATGCCCCTGGGCCGGGGCGAGACCCTCTCGGACCAGGAGGCCTGGGACGTGGCCGCCTACATCAATTCCCACGAGCGGCCCCAGGACCCGCGCCTGATCAACGGCAGCATCGACGAGACGCGCAAGCGCTACCACGCCGACGACGGCGTCAATCTCTACGGCGTGGTGGTGAACGGCAAGAAGCTGGGGCAGGGCGTGCAGTAGGCCCGGCCGTTTCCCTTATCCCCAACCCCCGGAAAGGGGCCATGACAGCCCCCTTTCCTTTTCGCAGCCGTACCGCTCCAGGGACGGCTGCTTTTTTTTGCTCAGAGGAACATGCCGCCGGAAGCCTCGATGCGCTGGGCGGTGATCCAGCCCGTCTCTTCCGACAGCAGGGCGGCCACGGCATGGCCGATGTCGTCCGGCTGGCCGACCCGGCCCAGGGCGGTCTGGGCGGCGATGAAGGCGTTGAGCTGGGCGTTGTCGCGCACGGCGCCGCCGCCGAAGTCGGTCTCGATGGCGCCGGGGGCCAGCACATTGACGGCGATGCCCCGGGGCCCGAGTTCCTTGGCCAGGTAGCGGGTCAACACCTCGATGCCGCCCTTCATGCTGGCGTAGGCGGCGTAGCCGGGCAGGGCGAAGCGGGCCAGGCCGGTGGAGACGTTGAGGATGCGCCCGCCGTCGTTGAGCAGGGGCAGCAGGGCCTGGGTGAGGAAGAAGGGCCCTTTCAGGTGGGTGTTCATGAGCAGGTCGAACTGGGCCTCCGTGGTCTCGGCGAAAGCGGCGTTGATGCCCATGCCGGCGTTGTTCACCAGGAAGTCGAAACGCTCCCGCCGCCAGGTCCCGGCCAGGGCCTGGCGCACCGCCTCGGCGAAGGCGGGGAAGCCGGCGGCTTCATCTACCGCCAGGGGCAGGGCCATGGCGCGGCGGCCCAGGGCCTCGATCTGGGCGACGACGGCAGCTGCCTCGTCGGCCCGGCTGCGGTAGGTGAGGATGATGTCCACGCCGCGGGCGGCGAGCTTGAGGGCGGCGTTGCGGCCCAGGCCCCGGCTGCCGCCGGTGATGAGTGCGATCTTGGTCATGTCTGGCTCCTTGAAGATGGGGGAGGGCCGGCCCTGGGGCCGACCGTGGAAGCCAGTCTATTGATCGAAAAGTTCCGGATAAATACGCTTGATTTGTTTAGACTGTTCGTCATTCATAGACAATGAGGGCGCCATGGACCAGCTCGACGCCATGCAAATCTTCCTGCGGGTGGCTGAACTGGCCAGCTTCACCCAGGCCGCCGACAGCCTGGGCCTGCCCAAGGCCAGCATTTCCGCCGCCGTGCAACGGCTGGAGAGCCAGCTCGGCGCCCGCCTCCTGCACCGCACCACCCGCCGGGTGCAGCTGACCCAGGACGGCCAGGCCTACTACGAGCGCAGCCGGGACCTGCTGGCGGACATGGAGGAACTGCAGACCATGTTCCGCCGCGACGAAGCCCAGCTCAGCGGCCGCCTGCGGGTGGACATGCCGGCCGGGACGGCGCGCCACGCGGTCATGCCCCGGCTGCCGGAGTTTCTCGAACGGCACCCGGGGCTGGAGGTGGAAGTGAGCAGCACTGACCGCCGCGTGGACCTGGTGCGGGAAGGCTTCGACTGCGTGCTGCGGGTCGGCGCCCTGGGGGATTCCTCCCTGGTGGCCCGGCCCCTGGGCCAGCTGCGCCAGCTCAACCTGGCCAGCCCGGCCTACCTGGAACGGCACGGCACGCCCCATTCCCTGGAAGACCTGGCCGCCCACCGGCTGATCCATTACGTCCCCATCCTGGGGGGCAAGTCCCCCGGCTTCGAATACGTGGACGGGGCCGGAGAGCTGCGCCGCATCCCCATGGCCGGGGCGGTGACGGTGAACAATTCGGACGCCTACACCGCCGCCTGCCTGGCCGGCCTGGGCCTGATCCAGGTGCCGCTGGCGGGCATGCAGGCCCTGCTGCAGGCCGGCCTGCTGCTGCCGGTGCTGCCCGGGTTCAACGCCCCGCCCATGCCGGTGCATCTCCTCTATGCCAACCGCCGCCACCTGCCGCGCCGGGTACGGGTCTTCATGGACTGGCTGGTGGAGGTGGTGGCCGATTACGGCCGGGCCGAAATGCCGGCCTAGGCTGCGCCGGCTTCATTCCGTGGTGCTGGGACTCCAGAAGGCCTGGGAGATGAACGGCTGTTCTGCCAGTTGCCGGGTGAGCCGTTCCAGGTGCTCGCCGTCCACCGCATTGGCGGCGAGGACCGCCTCGATTTCTACTGCATCTTCGCCGAAGGCGTGCACCTTCAGGTCCCGGGTGGGCAAGTCGGCAGCCTCCAGGGCGTTTTCCAGCAGATGCAGGGCCTGTTTCTGGTGGCTTTGCCGGGCGATCACATAGACGGTATTGGTCACTTCCACGGCCAGGGTGTCCATGGGCTGACGGTTGATGCGGTCCACCACCGGCCGCAGCAGGGTGTTGGAGGCCAGGACAAAGGTGGCGCCGAGCAGGGCTTCCAGCAGCATGTCGGCGCCGGCGCAGGCGCCGACGGCGGCCGAGCCCCACAGGGTGGCAGCGGTGTTGAGTCCGCGCACATTGCCTTCCTCCCGCATGATGACGCCGGCACCGAGAAAGCCGATCCCCGACACCACGTAGGAAATGACGCCGATGGCGCCGGCATGGCCGTTGAGGCGGTTGGCTAGGTCCACGAAAATGGCCGCGCCCACGGCCACCAGCACATTGGTGCGCAGGCCGGCGGTACGTTGCCGGTACTGCCGTTCCAGGCCGATCAGGCTGCCCAGGATGAAGGCCGTGGTCAGGCTCAGAGTCGAGTCGGCTAGGGAGACCAGGTTGATGTTGTCGATGGCTTGCAGGGTCATGGCGTGCTCCAAAAATGGTGCCCCACGGCAACCCGCGAACGAGGACGGGACCGCCAGCCGCACCCATGGCCGCAGCCTTGTCCTGCCATGGGCCGGCAAGGGCAAGGGGGCGCACGGGCCGGAACCCGTCTGCACGGGTGCGGCTGGCGATAAGGTACGAAAAGGGAGGGGGCAAGCCTGGGAACCTTCAATCAGGCTTGGGTTGCCGCATCCCGCCGGGGCGGGATAAAGGCAGGGGAGGCTGCGCGTTATCCGGCCGAGGCTGCCCCGGTCACGAAGACCGGCGCCGTACTGTCACTCGAACATGGGCCCACAGGTGCGCTCCGCGAAAAAAGAAAACCGGCGGATTCTGGAACGTAACTGTATGAAAGTAAAGTGACAGAAATGTGTCCCGACTGCGGCATCCTGCATGCATCAGGGACTGCCGGATGAGCGAAGCTGGTGGGCTCAGCATCGGGCCTGGCTCCGCCATGCCGTGGTCGGGGTGATGGCGTTCCGGTGGCAGAAAAAGGGCCGCCCGATGGGCGGCCCAGGGTAGTGTCGTGGGCCTGGCTGCGCCGCCTTCAGGGCCGGGCGAAGTCGATCCGTTCCACCGTGTAGCCCTTCTTCTGCATCAGGGCGGGCAGGCCGGTGGGGCCGAACAGGTGCAGGCTGCCGACGCCGGCGAAGACCCGGCTGCCCTGGCGGTGCAGCTGGTCGATGCGTTTGGCCATGTCCGGGTTGCGCTCGTTGAGCAGGCGCTGCATGGCCTTGCGTTCCACCGGCGTTTCCATGCACTCGCACCAGGCGGGATAGTCCGCCATGGTGGCGTAATCCCCTTCCTCCCAGGCCTTGGCCAGACGCTTGAGGGCGCCCAGGGCCTTCTCCGACTCCAGGGAATTGAGGCTGGCCTCGACGAAGGCCTGGGTCTCCCGGGGCGTCTTCATGTGCAGGGCTTTCATCTGAAGTTCCGGCTCCTCCAGTGAAACCACCGGGCGCTTGGTGCCGTGGCCGAAGCCGGCCAGCATCACGTCAAGGGCGTAGGCCGGGTCCAGCCCTTCCTTCTTCGCCAGCATCACCGTCAGGGTCACCACCTGCAGTTCCGGCGACAGGGCGGCGATGGCGGCGTAGGGCAGGCAGGAGGCATCCGCCTGGCGACGGATTCGCTCCTGCAGTCCGGCCGGCAGCTTGGGCCCCTTGCGGAACAGCATCAGCTGCTGGATGCGGGCGGCGATGGCCGGGTCGAGCACGTCCATCTCCAGGGCCGCCGTGTCCGTCTCCGCCATGGCCCGGCGCATCAGGGGGCCCGGGTAGAGCCATTCCTGCTTGCCCACGTGGACCGTGCCGTAGAGGTAGGAGGCCCGCCCGTCCTTCTCGATGCGCCAGAGAAAGCCGTGGTCCCGGGCGTTCTTCAGGTATTCCCGGGTCTCCTCCGCCGAGGGGGGCGCGTGCTGGGTGGCGGGGCAGTCCGGCGTCTGGGCAAGGCCCTGGAAGGAGAGGAGCAGGGCGACGGCAAACAGCAGGCTCCGGCAGAGGGCGCGGGGAGACAGGCGCGAGATGTGGAACGTGGCGGGGAACATGGCGGGCGTGGCGGCGGTCGGTGGGGGTAAAGGAGAATCGGCATTGTCCCCCGACCGGGGGCGTTGGCAAGTGCGGTCGGGGCGGCAGGGGGGGCTGAGGGCGGCGCTGGTCGCCGCTCTCAGGGCCGGGGCTTGCCGTTGCTCCTGGGGCCGAGGGGAAATTCCGGCGTCTGGCGCGGATCGGGCCAGCCCTGGCCGTGGCTGGCTTCGGGCACCAGTTTCAGGTTTTCCTGTCGCGGCCCCAGCAGGGCCGCCGGCCAGCGGCGGGCCAGTTCCGCCGGCATCACCGTGTCCCGCCCGCCGATCCAGTGGATCTGGGAGATGGCGGCAAGCCGCTGCGCCTGGTCGGCCGGGTTGAGGGAGGTATCGAGGGGCGTCAACCGGTGGAAAGTGGTCCATGCCCGGTGGTCCAGATTGCCGGCGATAGTCACCAGGCGGGCCACGTCGCTGCGGCGGGCCGCCAGCAGGGCGGCCACGGAGCCGCCGCCCGAGTAGCCCACCAGCACCAGGGTGCGGGCCTCCTGGCGTGCCTTCAGCTGGTCCAGGGCCCGGTCCATGGCGTCGATCACCTCCGGCGCGAAGCGGCCGTCGGTCCAGTAGCGCTGCGCACAGGGGGCCGCGCCGGGCTCGGCGTACTGGCAGGGCCGGGCCAGGTAGGCCGCCTTCCCTTCCCGCTGGGCCAGGGCCAGTTGCAGCAGCAGGGGCGAGACCGGGGTGGGGTCGGCCGAGGGCTGGCTGGGATTGAGCCAGGCCAGGCCGTCGCCCTCGATATACACCGCCAGGGTGTCCCCCTGGCGGGGCGTCACGGGTTCGTAGGTGCGCAGGGTGAAGGGCGCTGCCGTGAGCGTGCCTTTCTGCCATTGCCTGGCGGCCGCCAGGTTGTCGGCATGGTCCTGCCGTTCGCGGGGCGAGGGCAGGGCGGTGCAGGCGCCCAGGGCCAGGCTGAGGAGGGCGAGCACGAATCGGTATTTCACGGACATGGGTATCGGCGCGGAGTGGTCAGGCGAAAGCCCGATGATGGCATGAAAATGTCATTAATGCAGGGCATTGAGAGTGGATGCGGTTAGATGGGCGGTACCTTTGATAGAAAATCGGATAGACGGCGAACACCGCCAGGGCTTCAGCAACCGCAGCGCCTCCGTCAATCTGCGCTGGGCCTTCTGAGGCAGGCGCAGGGGACTGGCGCTTTTGCTTTCACCATCAAAAGGCTGAGGGGCGGTATGGGATAATTCGCCCATGCAACCCACACCCCATGCAGCCTTTCAGACTCCCGACGCGGTAGACAAGTACGCCGAAGGGCCCCGGCGCAACGTTCCCGGCTATCTCAGCCTGCTGCCGATGACCCGCCTCCTCATTGAGGAGCGGGTGGCCGGGCAGGGGCGGATTCTTGTGGTGGGTGCCGGCGGCGGGCTGGAGCTGGAAGACTATGCCCGAGCCCATCCCGGCTGGCAGTTTGACGGGGTCGATCCCAGTGGGCCCATGCTGGAACTGGCGGCCCAACGGCTCAGCCCGTTTTCTTCCCGGATCGCGCTACACCAGGGTTATGTTCAGGATGCGCCGCAAGGCCCCTTCGATGCCGCCACCTGCCTGCTGACCTGCCACTTCGTACCCCGAGAGCAGCGCCTGCCGATGCTGCGGGAGATTCGCTGCCGCTTGAAGCCTGGGGCCCCATTTGTCGTTGCCCATCTCAGTGCCGAGGCCGAGCAGAAACGGCGGGATATCTGGATGTCCCGCTATGCTGCCTTTCTGACCGCATCTGGCAGCAGCCCGGAACAGGCGCAGGCCACCCGGGAAAAGGTGGAGCGGGAGCTGACCATTCTCAGTCCCGAGGAGGACGAAGGCATCCTGCGCGAGGCCGGTTTCCACGATGTGCAGCTGTTTTACGCCGGCTTTGCCTTCCGCGGCTGGGTGGCCTATGCCTGAAGGCGAACACCGCCAGGGCTTCAACAACCGCAGCGCCGCCTTCAATCTGCGCTGGGCCTTCTAGGCAACGTCAGGACCAGGCCGGCCGGTGCCCCCAGGGTGCCGGCCGGCCTTTTTTTGTCGACCCAGGGTGATTACTAGGTTGGTGCAAATAAGCGGCTTCGTCAGCTTGGCATCAGGTATGTCGGGAATTGAACGGACATAATGCACGCGAGTCATAGGGCTTATGACTTAGGTCATAAACCAAACTCCAATGCCAACCCGCTCTCCCGAAAGGAACCGTCATGACGATCGCCAAGCGCCTCGCCATCCTTATTCTCATCGCCGTGGCCGGACTGGTCGTGGTCGGCGCCTTCGGCCTGCGCCAGATGGGCGCCATCAACGCCAACCTCGAGTTCGCCAACGAAAACTCCATCCCCAGCATCCGCATGGTGGCCAACATGGAGTCTTCCTTCTTCCGCCTGCGCACCTTCATGCTCACCTACATCATGAGCCCCGACGCCGAGCGGCCGGCCCTGGCCCAGCAGGTGATGAACAACCGGGAGCGGCTGCAGGGCTACGTCAAGGGCTATGAGCCCCTGGTCAGCGACGACAAGGACAAGGAGTACCTGGAAAACTCCAAGCGCATGCTGGCCGAGTACTTTTCCCTGATCGACAGGCAGATGGCCTCCATCCGCGCCGGCCAGGTGGACAAGGCGAAGGAGGATGCGGTCCTGGCCGGGGCCCTGGGCCGCCGCATCGCCGACAACGTGGAAGCCCACATCAAGTACAACGAGGAACTGGCGACCCAGGAAGTGCGCAAGGCAGCCGAGGCCTACAGCAGCGGCAAGGTGGTCTCCATGATCGTCATGGTGCTGGCCACCCTGGGCGTGGCCGGCCTGGGCTTTCTGGTCTACCGCCATGTGGAGCAGTCCCTGGGCAATATGGTGACCATGTTCAAGCGCATCGAGCACGACCTGGATTTCACCGGCCGCCTCGAGGTGCGGGGCAGCGATGAAGTGGCCCAGGCCTCCACCGCCTTCAACCGCCTGCTGGACCGCCTGCAGGCCAGCTTCCGGGAAATCAGCAGCCACACCGAGGCCGTCAATACTGCCGCCAACCGGGTCGCCAATGCCTCCCATGAAATGTCCATCGCCTCCGGCCATCAGAGCGAAGCCGCTTCCAGCATGGCCGCCACGGTGGAGGAGATGACCGTCAGCATCAACCACGTGGCCGACCGGGCCGGCGAGGCCAACCAGCTTTCCACCGCCTCCGGCGAGCTGGCCCACAAGGGCGAGGGCATCATCGGCGACACCGTGGCCGGCATCAACAGTATCGCCGAAACGGTGCGCCACGCCTCCGAGCAGATCAGCCGGCTAGAGCAGCAAAGCGAGCGCATCAACAACGTCGTCTCGGTGATCAAGGAAGTGGCGGACCAGACCAACCTGCTGGCCCTCAACGCCGCCATCGAGGCCGCCCGTGCCGGCGAACAGGGCCGGGGCTTCGCCGTGGTGGCCGACGAAGTGCGCAAGCTGGCCGAGCGCACCACCCAGTCCACCCAGGAAATCGCCAGCACCATCCTGGAAATGCAGGCAGGTGCCCAGGCTGCGGTGCAGGGCATCCATGCCGTGGTGGAGCGGGTGGATACCGGCGTCTCCCGGGCCGAGCAGGCCAATCAGGCGATCCAGGAGATCGGCGACGGCTCCCGCCGCACCGTGGATATGGTGGGCGACATTTCCGACGCCATTCGGGAGCAGAGCGTGGCTAGCACCGCCATCGCCCAGCAGGTGGAGAAGATCGCCCAGATGTCCGAGGAGAACAGCGCCGCCGCCCAATCCACCTCCGACACCGCCGGCGAACTGGCCCACCTGGCCCAGGAGATGCAGCAGGTGGTGGCCCAGTACCGGGTGTGAGCGCCAAGGGGTGGGGCCCGAGCCTCACCTCGGCGTAACCAGCACCCGAAGCAGCAAGGAAAAAGGCGCCCATGGGCGCCTTTTTTGTCACAGCGGGCCGGGTTTTCCGGCTCACGTCCAGCTCGGTTCCTAAGCCTTCACCAGCCGCAGCACAGTGATTTCCGAAGGCGCGCCGAGGCGCTTGGGCGGGCCCCAGTAGCCGGTGCCGCGGCTGGTGTAGACCGTTAGCCGGCCCAGGCGGTGCAGGCCGGCGGTGAAGGGCTGTTGCAGGGGCACGAAGAAATTCCAGGGCCAGAACTGGCCGCCGTGGGTGTGGCCGGAAAGCTGCAGGTCGAAGCCGGCGGCAGCGGCAGCCGGCGCCGAGCGGGGCTGGTGGGCCAGCAGGATGCCGGTTAGCCCCGGCGGGCTGCCGGCCAGGGCTGCCGACGGGTCGCTGGCCTGGGCCGTATCGAAGGCGCCGGCCGAATAGTCCGTCACCCCGGCCAGCACCAGGCGGGCGCCATGGTGGGCGATGACGGTGTGGCCGTTGTGCAGCCCCTGGAGACCGATGCGCTCGAACTCCGCCAGCCAGGCCACGGCGCCCGAATAGTATTCATGGTTGCCGGTGACGAAATAGCTGCCGTGGCGGCTGCGCAGCTGGCCCAGGGGCGCGGTGTGTTCCCGTAGATGCTCCACGCTGCCATCCACCACATCGCCGGTGATGGCCACCAGATCCGCCTCCAGCCCATTGACCCGGTCCACGATGGCCTGTACGTAGTCCCGCTTGATGGTGGGCCCCACGTGGATGTCGCTGAGCTGGACGACGGTGAAGCCCTCCAATTCCGGCGGCAGGTCGGCCAGGGGCACCTCCACCCGGACGATGCGGGCCACCCGCCGCGCATTGACGTAGCCGAAGAGAGTGAACAGGCCGGCAACAGCCACCACCGCCAGGGCCGTGGGCTGCGCCAGGGAAGGCGTGCCGGCCAGCAGCAGGCCCGCATCCCGCAGCAGGGTCAGCACCAGCACCGAAGAGAAGAGGCCCATGGCCAGGCTGCCCAGCCAGCTGAGCCGGTCCGCCAGGGTCGGGTTGTCGGTGACGAAGCGGCCCAGCAGGCCCAGGGGCACCAGGCAGGCGGAAAGGGCCAGCCCGGCAATGGCCAGGGCCAGGGCGGCGGGATGCAGATCCAGCGACGGCAGCAGGCGCCAGCCGATGTAGGCATGGAGGCCGCCCATGAGCGGCAGCACGCGCCACAGGGCCCGACGCAGGCGGCCGGGCAGGGCGGGCTGGGCCGCAGCAGCGGGCGGTGTGGCTGGGCGGGGGGAGGTCAGGGAGGCAGGGCGCATGGGGTTTTCCAGGGAGGCCGGCGTGTGGCCGGCGGCCCCGGGCGGCACGAGGTGCGCCCGGGGGGCGGGGAGGTTTCAGGCCATCAGGCCTGGTCGGCCGGTTTGTCCGCGGCCTTGGCCTGGGGTTCGGCGCCTTCCGCCTGGGGCGTGCAGCAGCGGCTCCAGCGGCTGTGGAAGCGGCCCTTGAGCTGTTGCCGCTCTTCTTCCGTCAGGCTTTCCCAGTGGGCACGACGTTCGCGCCAGTGGTGGAAGCCGCCGCCGCGCATGCCGCCGAAGAGGATGCGGCTCAGCACCAGCACGCCCAGGGCCTGCCAGTAGCCGATGGGGGAGACCCCGGCAAAGAGGTCCGGCAGCAGGCAATTCCACAACTGCATCACCACCCAGGTAAGGGCGCCGATGCCGACCACGACCATCAGGCCGATCTTGAGGCAGCGCGAGGCGCAGCCGGATTTTCCAGTTCTGCATTTCATATTGGTTTCCTGTTCAGGATTGGGGTTCGTAAAGGGGCCGCAGCCGTTGGCGCAGGTGCAGCACCGCCTGCCGCTTCCAGCCGAGCAAGGTGTTCATGGGCACGCCGCTCTCTGCCGCCATCTCCTTGAAGCTGCGGCCGTCGATCTCGTGGGCGATGAAGGTCTCCCGCGGCCCCGGCGCCAGTTCCTCCAGGGCCGTGGCGATGGCATCGAGCCACAGGCGGCGCAGATAGGCCGCCTCCGGCCCGCCGTCGTCCGCCGGCAGGGCGGCTTCCAGCCAATGCTCCTCGTCGCCGTCTTCTTGCACGGCCACGGGCAGGGGTTCCTCCCGGCGCTTGCGAAAGCGGTCCACGATGCGGTGGCGGGCCACCCGGAACAGCCAGGCCCCCACCTGCTCGATGGGCTCCGGCAGGCGCCAGGCCTCCACCAGCTCGAAGAACACGTCCTGAAGAATGTCCTCCGCCTCGCCCGGGTCGGGCACGCGCCGGCGAATGAAACTCCCCAGCCGCCCGCTCTCCCGGGCAATGGCTTCAGTCAGGCGTCGGTTCTGCTCGGCCATCAGGCGGGTCTCGTCGCGGGGCAGGGAAAGGGAGAACGATGTGTCCATGCCTGGGTAGACGGATGAAGGGCATGGATATTGTGGGTGGGTGAAAAAATAGTTGGCGGTAACGGGCAGCGGCTGCCGGGCTTGGCCCGGGGGAACTGCCGGAGGCATTGCCCCATTATCGGCCAGAGTGTCGGAGGTTTGTCGGTGGCCCAGCCGCAAGCCTCAAGGCTACGCCAGTTCCGGACATGGCAAAGAACAAAGCCGCCCGGTTTGCCGGGCGGCTTTGTTGAGTGGCGACGAAGGAGGTCAGGAGGGCAGGGCCAGGGGATGCAATCCCGGCCCGCGCCCATGCCTTCAGGCGGTAGGATCGGCGGGCACCGCCGGCGGCTTGGGCGCCAGGGGTTGGAAATGGCTGCAATGGCGCAGTCGGTGCATGCTTTGCAGGCTCAGATGCACGGCGCAACTGGCCTCGTCGGCAAAGGTCAGGCTGGGCACATGGTGGCGACAGTCGGCACATTTCACTTCCTTGTCACCGGCCAGGGGTACGCCGTTGAGTACGGCCAGGGCCACCTCCCGCATCCGTTGCAGCGTCGCCATGGCATCCAGCGAAGCCACCTGGATCAGCCGCGCCCTTTCCCGCAGGGAAAGGCTGCAACCCTGGACGAAGCCGCCGTCGCCCATGGCGTGGAGGCGGGATTGGGCCAGCAGTATCAGCCGGTTCAACTCCGCTTCGTGGGGTGTGATGGTGGGTTTTTCCATTGTCCTACTTCTCAGCGGCGTGCCCCGTACTCTCTCCGCAATGCTTGGTCGTCGGCAGCAGCAACTGGGCATCCCTGGTGAGTGCAGGCTGCTGGTGCGCCAGGGCCTGGGGCCGATAGTCAGCGCAATAGCGGGGCAGATGCTTCTCCTGGACCAGTAACTGGGCCGTACAACGTATCGACAGGCCGTGGCAGCCCAGGGGCAATTGGTAATGGCAGGAGGCACAGGTGATGGGGGTGTTACGGGAAGCCTCTCCCGGCTTGAGCAAGTCCTGTGGTGGTTCCAGAAGGGCGAGTGCCAGTTCCCGTAACTGATGCAGTTGGGCAATGACTTCCGGCACATAGCGGCGGATATAGCGGGCCCGGTCCCGGGGCAGAGGGCGGTTGCTTGGCATGAGAGCCGGGGTTTCCATTTGGTGGAGGTGGGCGAGGGAAACGGCTACCAACCGATTCAGCCTTGCCTCCAGGGCGCAGGGTTTATGGCCTTTCCGCTTCATGGCTCAACCCTCCTGGTTGGTCAGAGGGCATTGCTGGAGCGGGATATCCGCAGCACAGCCCTGGCGTTGGCAAATATCGTTGAGCTTGGCCAGATTGATGAAGCGGTGCTTACCGAAACAGATGGAAGGAATATGGTCCCGGTCGCACAGGCCCCGCAGCACGCCCTCTTCGATACCCACCACTTCCGCGAATTTCTTCCAGTGCATGATTGGAACCAGCGTCTGCTGGTTGATTCGTTCTGCGGCTGTCATAATCACTTTGCTCCACTATGAGACACTTCTGTCGCGTATTATATGCGTAGCGATAGAAATATTACACATATATTTATGTACGCAGCATTTCTCGTCTAATTGATAATTTCTATGGGTATAGAGCGTCTATTGATGGTGGTGGCCGCCAAGACCAACCCCCTGCGCAAGTACAAAGAACTCGAAGAGATGACGGGCATCAACGCCACGTCATGGCGCGACGTATGCCTGGAGAGGAAACGGGCGACAGCGGAGCACCTGGAAGCGATCGGGCGACTGTGGCCCGAATACTCGCTTTGGCTGCTGACGGGGAGGACGCAATCTGAATCGGGACAGACTAGTCCTGAGCTGGAGCAACTCAAGTTGCTTCAAGAGAATCTTGGAAAGAGGTCAGCAGACTGAAGGGCCGCTATTCGGCCAATCCGAACTTTGAGGCACCTCGAGTTCTACGTCGGCAACATGGCGAATTGCCGCCGCTGGCGACGGAAACCGACTCACCTCCACTGGGACGTACTCGCCAATGCCACCATTTACAGAGAGTGGATGGCGACTGGGTTTCGCGTCCGACCTAGTTGGTATGGAAGTAGGCGAAGTCAAACCCATCCTGCGACCATGAGTACGCTTTTGGGGTGAAGTGAAAAATGCACGCGGCGCCCCCCGCGATGGCAAGCTCCGAAGCGAACGTGAAAATGTGGTGGTTTGCGTCTGTCGCCGGAAGCCAGCGCCAGCCGCACTTCGTTGGTACGTTGTCCCCTACACCACGAGGCGGTCGGAGGCTTTGGACTGGATGTGGATAAGGAATTCGTCGGTACTCACCGGGATCCCGGTCGTCGGGCATGGTGAAGAAATAGGAAAGGAAGCCCTGCTTTACGCTGAGAATAAAGTTGTGGCGAAGATACGGATCCTCTTTGTCGTCGTATAGATCATTCAATACCTTGCCAAAGTCCGGGCTCCCAGGCGCTTGACCTGCAGGCCACTGGATACTTTCGCAGACAAGGAATGTCACCAGATTGTGGGATTCCTGTTCTTGTGGGCGGAAGTATCCGGAGGGCTCTTCGAATAAGCTCGGATCTTCCTTGGCAGCCTCTGCGAAAGATATGGCCTCAGTAACCGGGTACATCTGCATTTTCATCGTTGCACGCATGCGCTTGATGGCGAGGAGCTTTTCGAGCGACTCCTTGAGTTCAGCGAAAGTCAGTTTCGACTTTGCTTCGCCGACGGCGGCACACGTCTCGAGCGGAAAGAAACACCGTCCGCCTGCGGCTTCAATATGCGGTGTTTCATCGCGGTCGTAGACAACGACATCGCACTGCGTGCTCCGATTCCCATCGGGAGTAAGCACGAAGCCATCTCCGATCGAGAGGCGCCCGGGTAAGAAGCCGGCCAAGAGGCTTCGAATGACTTGCTCACGGTAGCGGCCGAACTCGCCGGCGTTGTGCAGCTTATTGGCGGCCTCCTCTGAATGAAACAGCGAGCGGCTGAGTTCGATATAGTCATCTCGGAATTTGCTGCTCGCCGCTAACGCAAGCGTTTCAATCGGAGATGCGGTGAGTGTCTCGGAATTGTCAGACATAGGTTTTTAGCTAGTTCGCGCCGTTCAATTGGTTTCGAAATTGAGCTAGGCCATTCAGAAAATAGGTAACGAGGGTGGGTTTCCTGCTCGGGCAGTGCCTCAGTCTGGTGCTGCGAGGGGCACGCCGTGAAAGGGCCCTCTCTGTTGCATTTCACTTGGCTACATCAAAATTCTGAATGTCCGTGATACGGAAATCTCTCGCTTGAGAAGCCCGAGTATTTTCAGATGAATGAGGTAGTTCCATGTCGCACTGTGTTCCAACTCGGTCGTAGATCGAGTCTGGAACTGATTACTTAACTACCACTCGATGTATTGGAATATCACAACCGGTGGCTGACGGCTTTGGGCTGATTCATCGCACTTGTTGTCCATGTAAGCCAGTATCGCCGTCTGCCACACTAGCCAGTTGCTGGCGTAGAAGGTCTCGCCAGACACGTCTGCTGTGAAAGCGTGTAGCTGGCGTCGCGCTAGACCGGCCTCTTTTATGTCCGTCGCAGCTTTTCAGCATCAGGTAACTCACAATAGGCACTGTAGGTAGTTCGGGTATGGAACGTTCGGCCAGCCTTCAGGACCTCACGCGGCACAAGCCACCTGGAACTTTCGGATAAGCGGAAATCGCTGGAAGTGCGACTCCAAAATCATGCCAAAAAATCCCTCTTGCGCGACGTGCATCAGGCCCGTATCCGGCATCTTGCCCTCCGCAACCAATATCTGCTCTTTCTGGTGGACTAGCGCTACAAGCGCTCTGCCCCGAGAGGTGAGTGGCGCGACGAAGTGGGGCTGCATCTTCCTGTCCACCCAATCGATAAGGCAGTCAGCGTAGTCGATCTGGACGAGACTCTGCGCGAGCAGAAACTTGACGAAATCAAAGGCGAACTGATGCTCGGTGTCGCCCATCCCCATTCTGGACGTGGAATTCGTAGCAGCCAGATTGTATTCGACGGCGTTGCAAACCACATCCATGCCGTAGTAGATGCTGCGACAGATGTTGGTAAGGCCATGCGCGAACAGATCAAAGTGACTGAGCGGGAAACTTGCATTGTTCGATTGCGTGGCGAGAAGCCTTGCAAGTACGCCGTCAAGGTGTTCAATAAACGGCTGGTCCTGCACGCCCGCGGTCTCAAAGAGCGCAATCGCGTCCGTCCCATTCAATAAGTTACCTTCTGGCACCTCGACGAAGGCCTTTTCGGCGTCGGGATTGCGCAATGCTTGCCGAACGTCGACCCAGTATGCGCTGCCGGAATTTGGATTGTGTAGCACCAGTAGAACGGGCAGCGGAAAGGACTCCCAGTAGTGTCGATGCTTGTCCGCGGGATAGAACTTCCACCCGCGAGCAGATGGCTTGTCGAAGTACGACACCCCTGATTTAACCTGGACAGCTACGATCCGGCTTGTAGTGAACCCGTCCGGCGTCACGAACTCAAGGTGACCGTCGACACCCACGTCGCCGGTTCCAGTTTCACGCCAGATTTGTCGGCGAAGAGCGGCGTAACTTTGAATTGCCGCGATGCCTTGGCGTTCTTGGGCATAGTTTGCCCCTGCCTTCGGAAATTGCATTGCTATCTTTCTACGATCGCTGCCTCTATTTTCCGAGATATGTTGGACTTCCACCAAGTCGTTCAAACTCGGCAACGCCAGGGCTACCGAGCCATGCCATGAAGTCAGCTGCAGATAGCGTACCGCCATGCACGCGCAGCAACCCTTCCATGAACACGCTGTGTTCGACCAGCGTAATGTCCTTCGATGCCGCCGCCTTCTTTTTCGAAGTTTCGTCGAACGCCGGCTTACCTAATGTCACCCGCCGCATCGCTGGATCAAAATCTGCCGCCTTCTGAACAACCGCCCAGGCTTCCTCTTTCTTGATGAGGGGAGGAGATTTTGTGCATGTTTTGCATTCAAGAAGGACTTGCTGAGAGCCCAATTCGATAAGCAAGTCTGGTACATTTGGTCGTGTACCGTCGTCGAGTACGGTCACGGCCCAAGCGGCTTCGACCCGCATAAGCGTCGCGATTGCTTCTTCGTAGTCTGTGCCTAAAGCATCGTCGCATGCCCTTACTTGGAGCTCGATCCCCAACTCCTGTCCGGTCTTATGATGCGCGGCAGCGAGCCGACTGGGTCCGAGCCCCACGGTGCTTGAGACAGCATCAATTAGCGCCTCCGCTCGCGGCTCGCTCCGAAGCAGTTGCACGAGTTTGTCTTTCGCAGTTCCCAGCACGTCGTGGAGCGTCGCGATGCCCTGTGCGATTAGCCCCATGGCGCGTTGCCGACCGAATCCCGGCACGCCGTGACGCTCGGCTACCCGCAGCACGTCCAGCGCTTCAATTGGGGCGCCCCAGCGGACGCGGCGTCCCAGCATAGCGATCTGATTGCTGACCGATTGCGGGCAACTGAGTTCAGGCGTTGTGGAGAGCTTGTGCAGACCATCAAGCACCCAAGCCACGTCCAGCGCCAGACGATGAATCATGCCGCCTGGTACGTGGGTGATGTGCGTGATCTTGCGATCTGCGAGTCCTTCGACATAAAGCGCGATCGCATGGGCACAGTGCGCCATCTTAAGGTCGTTGCGATCAAGCTCTATGGGCAACGGCTTCGTCGCCCAGAACGTCACCGACTCGTATGTAATTCGTGACGGGTAAGGAAAGAATCGAGATGGCCGCTCAGCCCTGAATTCATCGCTAGCACATGCGGCGTAGATCAATCCCGGGATCCACTCATCGAAGTTCGTCATGAGTTTTGGACCGATAGCACGTAGCATGGCGGCAAGCTGGACCGCCGTAGCGGGAAGCAGGCCGGACATCGCTGCTGCGTTGCCCAACGGTGTGATAAACAAGGCGCCGCCTTGTTCGCGGATCAGTGCATTGGCATTCAGCCAGTCAACGGCCGCACGGCTTTCGGTGGTCAGTGTTGCCAGCTTTGCTGGATTTCGGTTCAGCGTTTGATACCAGTACAGCGTATTCTCGAAGAACGTCATCACCTCAGCGAAGGTACTGGCTAGCCCAGAAGCGACCAGCGCCAAGATCGACTTGCGCAAGCTCAGGTTAACCAACTGCGAATGAAGCCGATCGTTGTCTGGCAGCACCAGCATGTTGGCATGTGCAAGTTCAACATTGTTCTGCGGCAGCAAAACGGCGAACCCGTCAGGGTGCATACCCAGCCTACCTGCCCGTCCTGACATGTTGCGGTAGTCGGACCTGATAACGTGACTTCCCGCCCGGTCGCCGTACTGATAGGTGAGCTTGGAGAAAACTATCGTCCGGAACGGGAAGTTAACTCCGGCAGCGAGAGTCGAAGTGGCAAAGCAAACCTCGAACTTGCCGTCGGTGAAGCCTCCCTCGATAACTTGGCGTTCCTGCGGCGACAGATCGGCCGTATGAAAGGCAACGCGACGCTCGGCGTTTTCGCGAAGCTGATCGGAGGCCTCTGTTGGCTCTGAGAACAAATCGAGTTGCTGCGCCAAAGCAATGCCAATACCGACGCGGGGTCGATTCTGCCCGAACGTAGTCGCGAAATTTAACGCTTCACGGCGGCTCTCTGTGAATACCAGAACAGGGCCACGCCCGAGTTGCAGCAAATGATCAACAACGACGCCAATGTCATTCGTTGCAGCAGCGCCGCCGTTCGCTTCGTGTCCATTATCGTCGCCGAATCTCGTACTATAGGCACGGCCTTGGTACCATATTTCCTGGTAAAGTGGCACGTCGCGGTGCGTGCTGCGAACAAGGCCGCACCCCATCCATCCGGCAATATCATCAGGATTCTCGACGGTAGCGGTTAACGCGACGAATTGCTTGATTCCGCGCTGGCGTAGCGCTGAGCACAGTGCTTCGATATCTGGCCCGCGCCCGGGCTCGCCCAGAATCTGCAACTCATCCGCAACGACCAGAGCATTGTTCGGTCTGAACTGACCGCTCAGAAACAGACCCAATGCCTTCTCGTAGGTCGCGACCATTAGCTGTGCATCGATATCGCCTTCAGTGCGGTCGCCTGTGTTCAGCCCAACCGACCCTATGGGTTCAGCGGCGCTTTCGCCGAAGCGGGCGACGAAATCGAGGTACTTTTGGTCTGCGAGGGCTTTATGGGAAACGAGATAGATCGCGCGGATACCGAGTCGAAGGGCGCACAAGACCGCAATCTCGCCCACTAAAGTCTTGCCGGACGACGTTGGGGCACTTACGACAAGGCTGCAACCATCTGCCGCACCGGCAGCGAGCGCCCGCTGCTGAACATCCGTCAGTGACTCAATGCCCCAGCTATGAAGTCGTTGAAGCAACCACGCATCGACCCCCGGCCCCTTTATGTCGGATGTTTTCATCTTCTGGCCATTAAATTGCTTACGGCATAAATGTATCGCATGATCTCCGCTAGCACCAATTTAGCTTCGGCTCGACTCCTGCTGATGGCCGATCGGCTGTTGCAAAGTGGGGGTCTGATGTCAGCAAACGGCTTCATTACCGACGGAAATTGCTAGCTAGTGAACCGCCCCGGCTTCAGTAGACACCTAGTTATCGGTTGAAGTGTTGATCTTCGAACTCTATTGGAGAAACGCCATTTGCATGAACTTGGCATCGCTACGGCTTGTAGAACCTCTCGATGCAATTGGAAACGTCGTATCGCGCCTTCTCACAGACGGCTTAGATTTCTCGACGAATCCGTTCTCGCTTCAGTAATCAGCGGAATTTGAGGCCTTGTATGTTCATTCCACCGATTCCATAAAAGAATCGGAGTAATCGCCGGGGTTTATGCCCCGGCGGGTTTTGGGGCGTGGCAGCTCGTTGAGGCCTGGGGTCATGAACCCGTACGTTAGCGTTGAGCGCCACGCCTGCTTGTCTTTTAACCCGAACAGTTGCTGGGGCCATGAGCCCGGATTTGCAAGGTAGGGTGGCTGACATGATAAATGAATCATTTGTAGGAATCGATGTATCGAAAGCCTGGCTCGATGTGGGCTTCCTTGCTACCGGCAGTGCTGAACGGCTGGCGCATGACGAGGTGGGGATAGCGGGCTTGTGCCAACGCCTGTGCGAACAGCCTCCCACCTTAGTGGTGATGGAAGCGACGGGTGGGCTTGAGACAGCCCTGGCCAGCGCACTGGCGGCGGCCGGTGTGCCGGTAGCCGTGGTCAATCCTCGGCAAGTACGGGACTACGCCAAGGCGTGTGGGCGACTGGCCAAGACCGACCGGATTGATGCCCTGATTCTGGCTGCTTTTACGCAAGCGATCCGGCCGCAGGTGCGAATTCTGAAGGATGAAGAGACACAAGCCCTGGCTGCGCTGCTGGCACGGCGGCGCCAGCTCATCGACATGCGTGTGCAGGAAAAGCTGCGGCTGGATCGGGCGGAGGTAGTGCAGCAGACGAGTTTGAAGGAACACATTGCCTGGCTCGATGAACGCATTGCTGCACTGGATATTGATCTGACGCATCGCCTGCGGACGAGCGAGGTCTGGCGCGAGAAAGACGATCTGCTGCAAGCCATTCCAGGGGTAGGCAAAGTGACGCGCATGACTTTGCTGGCGGAATTGCCCGAACTCGGAAAGCTGGACCGTAAGGAAATTGCAGCACTAGCGGGGCTCGCACCGTTCAATCGCGACAGCGGCAAACATCGTGGCGAGCGTGTGATCTGGGGTGGCAGGGCGCAGGTACGTCAGGTGCTCTACATGGCGGCTTTGTCAGCTACGCGCAGCAACCCGCCAATCCGGGAGTTTTATCAGCGCCTCTGTGCACAAGGCAAACCGAAGAAGGTGGCGCTGACCGCCTGCATGCGCAAACTGCTGACTGTGATCAATGCCGTAGTCAAAAACAACTCCCCCTGGTGCGCTTCAGGGCTTGACCTTCAACACAGTTGCTAACGGCAGGTAGCTGGCGGACTGCCGACTGATCTGGGGCGGCCCTCGTACGTTGGCTCTGGCCGATAAGCCGCCCGTCCCCGGGCGGCTTTTTCATTTGCGGCTTTCGCTAACCCTCACCCAAACACCGTCGTACTCCTCCCCCCCTTCAACCGCTTCAACGTGGCCACCAGGTGATCCACTTCCTGGCAGGTGTTGTAGAAGGCCAGGGATGGCCGCACCGTGGCTTCCAGGCCGAAGCGGCGCAGGATGGGTTGGGCGCAGTGGTGGCCGGAGCGCACGGCGATGCCTTCCTGGTTGAGGGCCTTGCCCACTTCTTCGGTCTTGAAGCCTTCCAGCACGAAGGAGGCGACGCTGGCCTTGTCCCTTGCCGTGCCGATGATGCGCAGGCCGGGCACGGTTTTGAGGCCGTGGGTCGCGTATTCCAGCAGGGCGTGCTCGTAGCGGGCGATGCTTTCCAGGCCGATGCGTTCCACGTAGTCCAGGGCGGTGCCCAGGCCCACGGCGTCGGCGATGTTGCCGGTGCCGGCTTCGAACTTGTTGGGCGCCGGTTGGTACAGCGTCCGCTCGAAGGTGACGTCGGCAATCATGTTGCCGCCGCCCTGCCAGGGCTGGGTGGCTTCCAGGATGGCGGCCTTGCCATAGACCACGCCGATGCCCGTGGGGGCGAAGACCTTGTGGCCGGAGAAGACGAACCAGTCCGCATCCAGGGCCTGCACGTTGACCCGCAGGTGGGAGACGGATTGGGCCCCGTCCACCAGCACCTTGGCGCCGGCCCGGTGGGCCAGGTCCACGATTTCCTTGACCGGGGTGATGGTGCCCAGGGCGTTGGAAACCTGGGTGATGGCCACCAGCTTGGTCTTCTCGTTGAGCAGCTTCTGGTACTCGTCGAGGCGGATCTGGCCGTCGTCGTCCACCGGGATGACGCGGATCTTGGCGCCTTTCTCGGCCGCCAGCTGCTGCCAGGGGACGATGTTGGCGTGGTGTTCCAGGATGGAGACCACGATTTCATCGCCGGCGCCGATGTTCTGGCGCCCCCAGCTCTGGGCCACCAGGTTGATGGCTTCGGTGGCGCCGCGCACGAAAATGATTTCGTTGGCAGAGCCGGCGCCGATGAAGCGCGCCACCTTGTTCCGCGCCGACTCGTAGGCATCCGTGGCCCTTGCCGCCAGTTCGTGGGCGGCGCGGTGGATGTTGGAGTTTTCGTGGGCGTAGAACCAGGCCAGCCGGTCGATTACCGCCTGGGGCTTGTGGGTGGTGGCGGCGTTGTCGAACCACACCAGGGGCTTGCCGTTCACCCGTTCTGCCAGGATCGGGAAGTCGCGGCGGATAGCGTTGACATCCAGGGGCGGGTGGGCCAGGGGCTGCACCGGGGGCTCGGCCTGGGCCGCATCGGCCCCCACCGGGTCGAGGAAGTAGAAGGAGGAACTGCGGCTGGGCACGGCGGCGGGAATGCTGCCTTTGCTTTCCCGGGGCGCCTTGTTGTCAGCCAGCAGGGCCTTCAGATCTTCCGCACCGGGCAGGCCGAAGGACTGGGCCGTGACGCGGTCGTCCCGCGGCACCACGATCTCGTTCTCCTTGGGCAGGTGGGCAGGGTAAGCGCTGCCTTCGCCCAGGAAGTAATAGGGCGTGGCGGGCGCGAACACCGGCGCTGCGGACGAAGCGGACTGGGGCAGGGCGGGGGCATAGGCCTGGGGCACGCCCAGGATGGCGCTCCCAGGCCTGCCTGCCCCGGGAATGACTTCCACAGCCGAGTCTGGCGCACCGGTCTGGCTGCTTGCCGCCGGCGCCAGGGAAGGCGCCCGCTGGCCCAGGGCGATCACCGGCTCGTGGGACTGGGGCGCCACGTTGCCCACCGGCGCGGGGTTTTCCACGGGGCCCGGATTGCCCGGCAGGGCGGCGAAGAAATCGCTCGCCAGCCGGGCCAGGGTGGCCTCGTTGGGCAGCCCCGCCGGCAGCAGTCCGGCCAGGCCTTCCGGCGGGTTACTTGTAGGTGTCGGGGTAGTCATGGTACTTGCCGATCTCCACGTCATCGAGCACGGCCAGGGCATCTTCGGTCAGCACGGCCAGGGAGCAATAGAGCGAAATCAGGTAGGAGGCGATGGCGTTGCGGTTGATGCCCATGAAGCGCACCGACAGCCCCGGACTCTGTTCGCCGGCCAGGCCGGGCTGGAACAGGCCGACCACGCCCTGGCGCTTTTCGCCGGTGCGCAGCAGGATGATCTTGGTCTTGCCGTCCTCGATGGGCACCTTGTCGGAAGGGATCAGGGGAATGCCGCGCCAGGTGAGGAACTGGGAGCCGAAGAGGGAAACGGTGGGGGGCGGAACGCCACGGCGGGTGCACTCGCGGCCGAAGGCGGCGATGGCCAGGGGGTGGGTGAGGAAGAAGGCCGGTTCCTTCCACACCTTGGTCAGCAGGTCGTCCAGGTCGTCCGGAGTGGGGGCGCCGGTGAGGGTGGAGATGCGCTGGGCGTCATCCACATTGGCCAGCAGGCCGTAGTCCGGGTTGTTGATGAGTTCGGATTCCTGACGTTCCTTGATGGTCTCGATGGTCAGGCGCAGCTGTTCCTTGATCTGGTCGTGGGGGCTGCTGTAGAGGTCGGAAACCCGGGTGTGCACGTCGAGGATGGTGGTGACGGCGTTGAGGAAGTATTCCCGGGGCTGGGCATCGTAATCGACGAAGGTCTGGGGCAGTTCGGATTCATCGCGCTGGGAGCAGGCGACGCGCACGTCCCGGGGGTTGATGACCTTGTTGAGGCGGTAGATGCCGGCTTCCACAGGCAGCCACTGCAGCAGGTGCACCAGCCAGCGCGGGGTGATGGTGGATAGCTGGGGGACGGTCTTGGTGGCATTCGCCAGTTGCCGCGCGGCGTTGTCGCCGAGGGCCTGGGCGCCTTCCGGATGGACGACTTCGGTCATGGATGACTCTCCTTGCTTGAGTTGTGATGGAGCGGTTGTTGAAAAGTGAAATCGGGATGAATCAGGCTGCGGCGGCCTTGAGCGGCGTCGGCGGCGGCAGCGAGTGCTGCGAATGCTGGGAATCGGCCTGGGTCACGTGGCTGCCCGGGGGCACGCTGTGGGTGAGCCAGACGTTGCCGCCGATGCTGCTGCCCTTGCCGATGGTGATGCGGCCCAGGATGGTGGCACCGGCGTAGATCACCACGTCGTCCTCGACGATGGGGTGGCGCGGCTGGCCCTTTTCCAGGTTGCCGGCCTCGTCGGTGGTGAAGCGCTTGGCGCCCAGGGTGACGGCCTGATATAGGCGCACCCGCTGGCCGATGACGGCGGTTTCGCCGATGACGACGCCGGTGCCGTGGTCGATGAAAAAGCCGGCGCCGATGGAAGCCCCCGGGTGGATGTCGATGCCGGTCTCGGCATGGGCCAGCTCGGCGACGATGCGGGCCAGCAGGGGCACGCCCAGGTGGTAGAGCTGGTGGGCCAGGCGGTGGTGGATCATGGCCACCACGCCCGGGTAGCAGAGCAGCACTTCGTCGACGCTGCGGGCTGCCGGGTCGCCGCTGTAGGCCGCTTCCACGTCGGTATCGAGCAGGGCGCGGACCTGGGGCAGGGCTTCGGCAAAGCTGCGCACGATGTGCAGGGCCCGCTCCTCGACAACACCGTCGCTGGTGGCGTGGTGGCGGGCGGCGTAGCACAACTCCAGGCGCACCTGGCCGAGGAGGGATTCCAGGGCCGCATCCAGGGTGTAGCCGATGTAGTAGTCCTCGCTCTCCTGGTGCAGTTGGGCCGGGCCCAGGCGCATGGGGAAGAGGGCGCCCTGCAGGGCGGCGACGATCTCCTGCAGCACCTCCCGGGAGGGCAGCTCGCGGCCGCCCACGTCCTTCTGGCGCTGCTGGCGTTCGCGCCAGCGTTCCCGCTCGGCCCGCAGTTCGGCGACGATGCGGCCCAGGTCCCACTTGGCGCCCGGGCGCTGGCCCTGGGGCCCCTGGGACTGGCCGCAGCCGTAGGTGGGGGCGGCCATGTTCAGTCCTGCACCCAGGGCAGGGCGGCGTGGCGCCAGCCGCCCAGGGCGCCGCGCTGCTGCTGCTCGTCCAGATCGCCCTCGAAGCCTTCGAGGATGTTGAAGACCTGGGTGAAGCCCGCCTTGGCGGCGGCCTCGGCGGCCAGGGCCGAGCGCTTGCCGCTGCGACAGAGCAGCAGCACCGGCTGGTCCTTTTTCACCTTGGCTTCCAGCTCCTTGACGAAGCGGGGGTTGCGGTTCAGCGCCGTGCCGGTGGCCCAGGCCACGTGCAGGGTTTCGGGCACATGGCCGACGAACTTGCGCTCTTCGGCGGTGCGCACATCCACCAGGGCCGCGGCGCCGCTGGAGAACAGCTCCCAGGCTTCCTTGGGCGTGACTCCGCCGGCGTAGGGCGTGCCCTGGGCCTGGGCGGTGGCCCGGGCCCGTTCGAGAATGGGGTGGCTGGTGGTGGCGCTGGGAGCGGGGGCGGATGACGCCTGGGCGCCGGCGTGACGGGATGGGGCGGCACCGTTGGCGAAGGCGGTGCTGAGGGCTTGAACTGGCATGGCGCTTTTCCTCCTGGGTGGATGTCCGGCAGACGGCGGGGCGTCGTTGCGGGCGATGGAGGCAAGCCTAGTGGGGGAGTGTTTATTATGAAAAATACTATTTTGAAATGCCTATATTGCTAATTTGAATATATGCAATTGTGCTGACCGGCGGGGCGGGTGGCGGCTCCGGGGATGTGTCGCTGATGACAGGTAAAGCTCGGCGGGCGCCGCGCAAGGGCGCAGAAAGGGCTGCAGAAAGGGCCGCTCTAGCCCAGTGAGGTGGCTGGGCTGATTTCGCCTACTGTGCTGCCGCCGCCGCCCGGGCCAGTTCCTCCCGGCTCAGTACGAACTCCCGGCTGTTGGCCAGCCGTTCCACCGCCAGGTCGATGAAGCGCCGCACCCGGGCCGGCTGGGCCCGGCGGCTGCCGTAGTAGATGAACATCTGGTAGCTGTCGGTCATGTGTTCCGGCAGCAGGGGCACCAGGCGTCCGCTGCGGATCAGGGCGCCGCCGGTGGGCACGGCGATCTGGGCGATGATCTCGCCGGCCAGCACGGCGTGCAGTTCCAGTTGTTCGTCGTTGGTGCAGAAGGCCGGGCGCACCGGGTGGTCCTGCTCTCCGTCGCCCACCTTGACCCGCCAGGGGATGATGCGGCCGTCTTCGGAGTGGCGGAAGACGCTGCAACGGTGGGCCTCCAGATCGTTGAGGCTGCGCGGCACACCGTGCCGCTGCAGGTAGCTGGGGGCGGCGCAGATCACCATCTGCATGGGGAAGAGGGGCCGGGCGATGAGGCCTTCCTCCGGTGCCGCGCCCAGGCGAAAGCCCACATCCACCCGTTCCTCCACCCAGTTGCTGCGCCGGTCGTCGAGCTGGATGTCCGGCTGCACCTCCGGGTAGAGGCGGCAGTATTCCTCGATCACCGGGCCGATGACCGACACGGAAACCGAGCGGGGGCCGACGATGCGCAGGGGCCCGGCCAGGTCTTCCCGGGTCTGCCGGGCGCCGCTCAGGGCCTGTTGCAGGCCCAGCAGGGAGGGCCGGGCCGCCTCGAAGAAGCGCTGCCCTTCTTCCGTCAGGGACATGCTGCGGGTGGTGCGGTGAAAGAGCCGCACCCCCAGGTGCTGTTCCAGCTGGCCCAGGGCCTTGCTGGCGGCCTGGGGGGATATCTGCTGGGCCGCCGCGGCCTTGCTCAGGCTGCCCAGTTCCACGGTGTGGATGAAGGTGGCGATGGAGCGCAGTTCGTTGATGGCCATGGGGCTTTCCCGGGTTATTTACATCGAATGGTTGTAAATAATACAAACCATTTGGCGGTAGTTGGATGTTTGTTGCCCCGCTACAGTTCGTCCATCGCGTTTTTCAATGCGTCCCCATTCCCTTCAGGAGGATTTTCAAATGGACAACTTCACTTTCTTCAACCCCACCCAAGTCGAATTCGGCAAGGACAAGGAACAGGCCATCGGTCGCCATCTGGCCGAGCACGGCATCAAGAAGGTGCTGTTCTGCTACGGCAGCGAGCGCATCAAGCGGGACGGCCTCTTCGAGGTGGTCAGCAAGAGCCTGGCGGAGCAGGGCATCGCCTTCGTCGAATGCGGCGGCATCGTCAGCAATCCGGTGATTTCCAAAGTGCGGGAGGCCATCGCCCTGGCCCGGGATCATCAGGTGGAGGCCATCCTCAGCGTCGGCGGCGGTTCCGTGCTGGACAGCTCCAAGGCCATTGCCGCCGGCGTGCCCTACGCCGGCGACGTGTGGGATCTCTTCATCGGCAAGGGGCGCATCGAATCCGCCCTGCCGGTGTTCGACATCCTCACCCTGGCCGCCACCGGCAGCGAGATGAACAACGGTGCCGTGGTCACCAACGAGGCCACCCAGGAAAAGTTCGCCATCACCTCCGTGCATACCTATCCCAAGGTCTCCATCGTCAATCCGGTGCTGATGAAGACCGTCTCCCGGGATTACCTGGTGTATTCGGCGGCGGACGTCATCGCCCACGCCATCGAGGGCTATTTCACCGCCAAGGACGAGCCCCGCTTCCAGTCCCGCCTGGTGGAAGCCATCATCAACACGGTGATCGAAACCACCGAAACCCTGCTGGCCGACCCGGAAAACTACGAAGCCCGGGCCGAGTTCGCCTGGGCCGCCACCCAGGCCCTGAACGGCCTGCTCTATGCAGGGATCTCCGGCTACAGCTACCCCAACCACATGATCGAGCACTCCCTCTCGGCCCTCTTCAACGTGCCCCACGGCGCCGGCCTCTCCGTGGTCATGCCGGCCTGGATGAAGTGGTACCACAGCCGCAACCCGGTCCAGTTCCAGCGCTTCGCCAAGTACGTGTTCGGCGTGGAAACCGCCGAGCAGGGCATCGCCGCCCTGGAAAAGTGGTTCGACAAGATCGGCACCCCCACCCGCCTTTCCCAGCTGGGCATCAGCGAGGCCGACCTGCCCAAGACCATCGACAACGTGCTGGGCAACGCGGTCCATTTCGGTGTGGCCGAGACCTATCCCCGGGACGTGGTTGCCACCATTCTCAAGAGCGCCCTGTAAGCCTGGGCAGCCCGCCGGACCTGGTTAGGGATTGCTGAGCCGGGGCCCTGAGTCCTGGCGCGGCAGTAATGAAAAGGCGCTGATTTCCGCGTGGAATCAGCGCCTTTTTTTGTTTCCAGCCCCTTGCCTGCCGGGGGGACTTTGGTTTGCCGCGATGGGCCTACTTCTCCCGCCGCAGCATCCCCGTCACATCCACCCGCCGCAGGGCCTCCACTTCGGCCACGGTGGGCGGGGCGATCATGCGGGCGTGGCGGAAGACTTTCAGGTCCCAGCCGGTCTGGGCCCGCACTTCGTCCACGCTGGAGAAGGGGTAGTAGGCGTCGAGCCAGAATTCCTTGGTTTCCGGATGGGGCCGCAGGATGCCCAGGGTGGTGACGATGGCGGAAGGGCCGCCGCCGACGAAGCCGTAGCGGGCCCGGGCGTCGCCGCCTTCAAGATAGCCGGGGGAGGAGATGTAATCCACCTTGTCGACGAAGCGCTTGGCCTCGTGGGTGACCATGATGACCGTGCGCTTGGCGCCACTGGCGATGTCGTTGGCGCCGCCGGCGCCGGTGAGGCGGGTCTTGGGCGGGGTGTAGGTGTCGCCCAGGCCCTGGCTGCGGTCCCCGCTTTTGCTCCAAATCCCGGTGGTGTTGACGTTGCCGAACTTGTCCACCTGGGCGGCGCCGATCAGGCCCACATCCACCCGGCCGGAGGCGACGAGGAAGCCCAGGGCGTCGAGGCCGCCGGTGAAGCTGGTGGCGTTGGCCGAGAGGCGGTTGCATTCGATGCCCCAGGGCAGGCCGCCGATGGGCGTGGCGCCGTAGATGCCGCCTTCGGTCATGGAGCGGATGTTGGGGCCGTGGTGTTCCTGGGCGAAGTAGCCGGCCAGTAGCGACAGGCCGACGCCGAAGATGGCCAGTTCGCCGTCCTTGATTTCCCGGCCGGCGGCGATGGCCATCATCTCCTGGCGGGAGTAGCGCAGGGGCCCCTTGCGTTCGGCGGCCTCCGGGGCGGAGTCGGTGCGGGTGGCGGTTGCGGTGCTCATCAGGCGGCCCTCTCAGTCAGGGGAGTGGTATGCAAAGGGAAGTGGCGTCGTGGGCTGGCCGCCCTCGCGTGGCTCGCAGCTACGCAGGCTCGGTGGCTCATGCGGCCCTCTTCAGAATGTGATTTTCAGCTTGCAGCTGTTCCACCTTGGCCCGGTCGAGGATCCACTGGCGATAGGGGTCCAGGAGGAAGCGGGTGGGGCTGTCTTCCAGTTTGGAGATGACGTCCTGGCCGATGAGGTTGAGGTAGGCATCCACGGTCTGGTAGGAAAAGATGTAGCGGTCGATGTAGCGGAAGGTGCCTTCTTCGGTGGCCAACCATTCGTTCATCAGCCTCATGTGGGCTTCGTCCACGTCATGCACGCCGGGGGAGGCGGCGGGCCAGGCGGAGAAGGGCCACCACACCACGGCGTCCACGATCAGGCCGGGGATGCGCACCAGGTTGGGGTACTGGCGCATGCAGTCCGTGTCCACGATGTGGTCGGCCACCAGCACCAGGCGCTTGGCGGCCCGGGAGAGTTCGAAGCGGCTCCACTCGGAGCCGATCATGATGGCGTTGCCCTCCGGGTCGGCCAGGGTGACGTGGATCACCGCCAGGTCCGGCTTCAGGGGCGAGTAGGCGCCCAGGGTGCGGCCGGAGAAGGGGTCGGCGATCTCGGGAATCTTGCCCGTGGCCGGGTATTCCTCGGGGGCGAAGGCACTGCGCTGCTGAATGTCGGAGCCGATACAGGTGGTGGCGGGGACGAAGGGCCAGTTGAGGGCACCGCCGAGAAAGCGCAGGGCCATGGCCAGGTTGGAGTAGTCCTCCAGGGCCAGCTTGCCTTCTTCCACCACCCGGCGCAGGCCGTTGGCGAAGCCGAAGCCCTCCAGGCCGGAGAAGCCCACCTCGGCCTTGTCCACCGTGCCGGCGGCGGCCAGCAGGTTGAGCTGTTGGGTGTTGCAGTGGAACAGGGCGTGCAGGTTGCGGCGGCCCTGGCGCACCAGTTCGCGGCCGAAGGCGATGGCGTCGGCACCTACCGGCAGGCCGGCGCCGCTGGCGTACTGGATGCCATCGCCGGCGTAGCGCTGGGCGGCTTCGGCCAGGGGCAGGAGTTTGTTAATGGACATGGCGGGGATTCCCTTGCGTGAGGTGCTGATCGGTGGCGACCTGAATGGTTTTGTCGCTGTGCTTGGGCTCGGCGGCAAGCAGGCCCAGGTCGGCGGCGAGGGCGCCGACCGGCTGGCCGTAGGGCGAGAGGCCGCGCAGGACGCCGGCCTTGTCGAAGAGGAAGACGCCGGCGGTGTGGTCCAGGGTGTAGCCCATGCTCTCGGAGGGCTGGCGTTCGGCCACCAGCTGCAGTTCCCGGATCAGGTCGGCGGTGGCGCCGTCGCCGCCCCACAGGCCGAGGAAGGGGCGGCCGCCCTGGGGAGCGAAGGCGGCCACGTATTCCCGGAGCAGGGCGGCGTGGTCCCGCTCCGGGTCCAGGGTGACGAAGAGCACCTGCACCTGGCGGCGCTGGGCGGCGGGCAGGGCTTCCACCGCGGCCTTCAGTTCGGCCAGGGTGGTGGGGCAGACGTCGGGGCACTGGCTGTAGCCCACCGCCAGGGCCACGGCCCGGCCGCGGAAATCGGCCAGGCGGCGCACCTTGCCGGCGGTGTCGGCGAGGCGGAATTCGGGGCGGCGGGGCAGGCCGGCAGCAGGCGTATCGGCCTGCAGCCGGGGCGCGTTGGCCGCCTGGGCGGCCCTGGCCCTGGCGCCGGCGAAGGGGTATTGCTCGTATTCGGCCTTGGCCACGTACTGGCCGAGGCGACTGAAATCGGCGGCGGCCAGGGTGCCGGTATGGCGGTAGAGGAATTCGCCCCGGCCGTCGAAGAAGGCGAAGGAAGGGGTGGCGAAAGCGCCGAGCTGCCGTGCGAAGTCGGCCGCCGAGCCGCGCCGGCCGGCGAGATCGAGGATGGGTTCGCTACGGGCCAGGTCCACCTTGACGCTGCGGTAATGCCGGCTGAAGCGGGCCGTCACGCCTGGGTCCTGGAAGACCGTGCGTTCCATCTCCCGACAGCCGGGGCAGTCGGGCAGGGTGAAGGCGACGGCCAGCTTCCTGCCCTCGGCCCGGGCGGCCCGGGCCTCGGCCTGCAGGTCCGTGGCTTCCCGGGTGAAGAGTGGGGAGAAGCGGGCTTCCCCGGCGCCCGCCGTAGCGGAGGCCAGGGCAGCGAGGAGGGCCAGCAGGCCCAGGGTGCGTGACGGTGACGGCATGGCGGACTTTCTTAGCGCACCCAGAAGAGGGCCCGGTGGCGCAGCTTGTCCAGGCCGGTCATGGCCAGCCAGGTGACGAGGCCGGTGTAGAGGATGCCGGCCACCATGCGCGGGTAGTCGGCGAAGTCGGCGTAGTACTGCACGAAGCGGCCCAGGCCGGCGTTGGCGCCGAACAGCTCGGCCACGGTGAGCAGGATGAAGGAGAACCCCAGGCCCACGGCGGCGCCGGAGAAGATGTGGGGCAGGCTGGCGGGAAAGACCACCTTCACCAGGGTTTCCAGGCGGGAGAAGCCCAGCACCCGGGCGTTGTCCCGGTGCCGGCCTTCCACCGCCAGGGCGCCGGCGGCGGAGTTCTGGAACACGGGCCAGAAGGCGCCGATGAAGACGACGAAGGTGGCGGAGAGGTGGAAGGTGGGCAGCACGGCGATGGCGTAGGGGATGTACACCGTGGGCGGGATGGGCGCCGCCACCTTGGCGAAGGGGAACAGGCCGCGGCCGACCCCCGGCACGATGCCGGCCACCAGGCCGAGGGCGACCCCGGCGGCGACGGCCAGCAGGTAACCCGGCGCCAGGATGAAGAAGGAGGAAACGGTGCCCTTCCACAGTTCCGGCAGGGATTCCCACAGGGCCTCGGCGACGATGCGGGGGCCGGGCAACAGGGGGTTGGCGTTCTGGTCGATGAAATAGGTGGAACCCTGCCAGGCCAGGAACAGCACGGCCCACAGGGCCACGGCTTCCCAGGCGGGGAGGCGGGAGAGGAGGGCCGGGAAAAGGCCGGAGTGGGGAACAGAGCGGCCCTGCCGGGGCGTCTTGTCCACCAGGGGCGAGGCCAGGGCCTCGCCTTCCAGGGCTAGGGATTCGGACATGGATTTCTCCTTCACATCAGTTCAGTACGTTGGCCTTACGCCGCCGCCAGGCCGGACAGCACGTCCGCGTCCAGGCGTTCGGCGATGTCCTCGCGCAGGGCGTGGAAGGCCGGGGAGGCGAAGAGGCGGGCCCGGTTGCGGGGCCGCTCGAAGGGCACCTCGATCTGGGCCAGGACCCGGCCGGGGGAAGCCCCCAGCACCGCCACCCGGTCTCCCAGGTAGAGGGCCTCGTCCACGTCGTGGGTGACGAAGACGATGGTGCGGCGCGGACTGGTGCTCTGCCACACTTCCAGCAGCAGGTCCTGCAGCTTGCCCCGGTTGATGGGGTCGAGGGCGCCGAAGGGTTCGTCCATCAGCAGCACCGGCGCTTCCAGGGCCAGGGCCCGGGCGATGGCGGCGCGCTGCTGCATGCCGCCGGAAAGCTGGAAGGGGTACTTGCCGGCGGCGTCCGCCAGTCCCACCCGGCCCAGATAGTCCCGGGCCTTCTCCCGGCGTTCGGCGCGGGAGAGCTTGGGGTGGGCCTTGGCCACGGCCAGGGCCACGTTGTCTTCCACCTTCAGCCAGGGGAATAGGGAGTAGTTCTGGAAGACCACGGCCCGGTCGATGCCGGGGCCGGTGATGGTGGCGCCCTGCCAGGCCAGACGCCCGTCGGTGGGGGCTTCCAGGCCGGCGATGAGGCGCAGCAGGGTGGATTTGCCGGAGCCGGAAGGCCCCAGCAGGGTGAGGAACTGCCCCTCGGGCACTTCCAGGGCGACCCGGCGGAGGATGGTGTCTCCCTCGCCGTAGGCGAAGGAGACGTTATCCACCGCCAGACCGGTGGCGCTGGTCTGGGCGGCGTTGCTCACAGGGTGTCCCTTTCCTTGAATTCCTTGAGGCGGGCCTGGTAGAAGGCGTCCTTGGGATTTTCCCTGGCCAGGGATTCCAGGGCCTTCTGGTAGATGGAGAGTTCGAAGATGGGGGCCAGGGGGCGCTTGCCCTCGATGAACTCGGAACCGATCATGGACAGCCAGAACTTCTCCACGCCCTTCACGTTGGGGTCGCTGCGCTGTTCCAGGTTGGGGGAGTAGTAGCCCTTCTCCAGGATGGCCCGATCCAGCTTGATGTACTTGGCGATGGCGTCGATGGTCTCCTTGCGGTGCTCGGCGGCGTACTTCTCGGCCTGCAGCACGGCGCGCAGGAAGCGTTCCAGGGTGGCGGCGTCCTTCAGCTTGTTGCCGGAGACGATGACGCGGCAGCAGGGGTGGCCGGGGGAGAGGTCGCCGGAGCGCACCACCACCTTGAGGCCCTGCTGTTCGGCGCGCAGGTCATGGGGACCCCACACCAGGCCTGCATCCACCTGGCCGGACTTGACTGCCTCGATGACGGCGGGCGGGTTCTTCAGTTCGAAGATCTGCAGGTCGCTTTTCCAGTTGATCTTGGCGTCCTTGAGGGCGCCGCGCAGCACGGCGTCGCCGGAGGCCAGGCGCACCGTGGCGACCTTCTTGCCCTTGAGGTCGGCGAGGCTGCGGATGGTGCCGGCCAGCTCGGGCTTGACCACCAGGGCCGCGTCCTGGCCCATGATGCCGCCGATGATCTTGATGTCCGAGCCCTTGGAGTAGAACAGCAGGGGCGCGGTGGTGCCGAAGGTGCCCACGTCCAGCTTGCCGGCGATGACGGCGTTGATGCCGTCGGCGGAGTTCTGGAATTCCACCAGTTCCACCTCCAGGCCTTCCTTCTTGAAGAAGCCCTGTTCCTGGGCGACGAAGTACTTGGCATGGCCGGTGACGGGCAGGTGGCCCACCTTGAGGGTCTCGGCCTGGGCGCCGGCTGCAGCGGCAGCCACCGCCAGGGCCGCCAGCAGACGCTGGGGCAGGCGCTTGAGGAAGCGGGAGGTACGGGTATTTTTCATGGAAGCTCCTGGCTCGATTCGTGAATGGACGGTGCCACTATAGGAAAGCTGGCTAATAACCGAAAAATAATGAATTAAGATTTAAATAGTTCGTTTGGCTATATATTGGACAAGCCGACACTCGAGGGGCGGCGTTCAGGCGGCCTGCCGCTGATGTTCCGGCAACGGGTCGAAGCCCGCGTGGGGGCCGGGAGCTGCAGGGGGGCTGCCAGCGGCGGCCGGGAAGGGCGTGGCGATGCCGGTGTCGAGCAGGGCATGGCGGGCGGGCAGGCATTCCCGGGCCGGGCGGGCCAGGTAGTAGCCCTGCAGCTGGTCGGCGCCGGCGTCGATGGCGATGGCCAGCTGGTCCGCCGTCTCGATGCCCTCGAAGACCACCCGGGCCTCCAGGTCGTGCACGATTTCCACCAGGCGGGGCAGCACGCGCCGGGCCTTGGGATTGGTGCCGGCCTCGACGATGAGGCTGCGGTCCAGCTTGACCACGTCCGGCTCCAGTTGCCACAGGCGGTCGAAGTTGGAATGGTGGCGGCCGAAGTCGTCGATGGCGATGCGGTAGCCCCGGGAACGGTAATTGGCCACCGCCTCCTTGATGCGACCGGAGTCGTCGATGGCGCTTTCCAGGATTTCCAGCACCACCCGCTCCGGGGTCAGGCCCAGGCGTTTGAGGATGGCTTCGAAGACCAGGCCGTGGTCGCCGGAAATGGCCAGCAGGTGCCGCGGATGGATGTTCAGGTAGAGGTCGCCGCCGCTGCTTTTGGTCTGCAGCAGGTAGTTGAGGGCGTGCACGGTGCGGGCCAGGCGGTCGAGGAAAACGATTTCCTCCCCGTCCGTGGGCAAAACGAAGACGGCTTCGGGGGCGAGGGGGCTGCCGTCGGCAGCGGTGGCGCGGAGCAGGGCTTCGTGGCCGGAAACCTGGCCGCTGCGGGCGTCGGTGATGGGCTGGAAGGCGCTGTCCAGGGTGAGGCCGGCAAAGCGGCCGGTGACCCGGTTGTGGGCGAGGCTGAGGGAGTCGCCGGGGCTCAGGTGGGGGCCGTACTGGCTGCGGTTACGGTCGTTCAGGTAATGGACGAGATCGGTCAGGGGCATGGTGTTCTCCGGAATCTGGTGATGTGCTTGATGAACTGCGCCATGGGCGGAAGCTGGGTCTGGCGGATGGTGTCGGGCACATTCGACAAGGAGGGCAGGCGTTCCGGCGGGTCATGGTGTTCTCCTGGGTTGGGAGCGGATGGCCGAACTTTAGGTCATCTGCTTAAGCGTTAAAAAGACTTAATAGTCTTTTGTTTATTCTTTATAGGAATAATAAATGGGCGGAGCCGTTTTTAGCCTGGATCAAATGCACGGGGGTATAGCCGAGTAAAATGCTCAACTATTAAATCCCGACAAATTTTGTCGGATATTCTCAGGAGAGCATCATGTTGTGGGGCAAAAAGCAGCGGCGGCTGGCGCAATTGGAGCAGGAAGTGCGGCAGTGGGCGGCCCGGGACGAGCAGGCCCGGGCAGAAATCCAACGCCTTGAGGCCGAGGCCGGACAGTGGCGGCAGCAGGCGGAAAACCTGGAGCAGGAACGCCAGAGCCTGGGCCGGGTGTTCGGCAGCCTGGATGCCTTCGGCGCCTCCCTGGCCGGGGTCAGCCAGTCCTTCGTCGGCCTCGCCGGCCACCTCAACCAGGACAAGCTCTCCGCCGCCGAAGCTGCCGGCCAGGCCCTGCACAACCGGGAATCCTTCGCCCGCATCGCCAGCAACCTCACTTCCCTGGTGGAGCACCTGGGCCACTCCTCCCGGCGGGTGGAAGACCTGGCCCGGCGGGCCGGGGAGATCGGCGGCATCGTTCAGCTGATCAAGGAGATCGCCGACCAGACCAACCTGCTGGCCCTCAACGCTGCCATCGAGGCGGCCCGGGCCGGCGAGGCAGGCCGGGGCTTCGCCGTGGTGGCCGACGAGGTGCGCAAGCTGGCGGAGCGCACCACCCGGGCCACGGTGGATATTGGCACCCTGGTCACCACCATCCAGACGGAAACCGGCGCCGCCCATGACGCCATGCAGGCCGGCGCGGGCAATGCGGCCCGCTTCGCCGCCGACAGCGAGGCGGCCATGCGCAGCATGGAAGCCCTGCAGGGCCTCTCCGCCGCCATGGAGGCCAGTGTGGACGGCGCCGCCCTGCTGGCCAATGTGGAACTGGCCAATCTGGAGGAACTGAGCCTCAAGCTGGAGGTGTACAAGGTCTTTCTCGGCATCTCCGGCCTGCGCCCGGAGCAGGTGCCGGACGAGACCGAGTGCCGTCTGGGACGCTGGTACTACGATGCGGAAGTGAAGGCCCGTTTTGCCCGCCTGCCCGGCTACAGCGCCCTGGAATCGCCCCACCGGGCGGTGCACCAGCGGGCACGCCAGGCCCTGGAGCTGCACTACGCCGGCCGCACCGAGGAATCCCTGCAGGCCCTGGCGGCCATGGAAGAGGCCAACCAGACCGTGATGGCGGGCATGGGCCCCATGCTGGGCCACGCCCTCTCCGGCCGCTGAGCCGCCGTGCCGGCGCCTTAGCCGGGGGCCGCTGGAGTCGACGGGGCTGGCGGGGCCGGCTCGTTTTCCGGCAGGGGCAGGGTGAAGCAGAAGCTGGCGCCGTGGCCGGCTTCGCCCCGGGCCTCGATGCTGCCGCCGTGGCGATGCACCACCCGCTGCACCGTGGCCAGGCCGATGCCGATGCCGGGGAATTCGTCCTGCCGGTGCAGCCGCTGGAAAGGCTGGAACAGCTTGCCCACCTGGGCCATGTCGAAGCCGGCGCCGTTGTCCGCGATACAGAACTGGATCTGCTTTTCCTGGCGCCGGGCATGCACCCGGATCAGGGGTGCCGCAGTGCGGGCCGTGTATTTCCAGGCGTTGCCCAGCAGGTTGCGCAGCACCACCCCGATCATGCGGATGTCGCCCCGGGCGACCAGGCCGTCTTCCACCTGCCAGGCCACCCGGTGCCCGGGCTCGCTGCGCGCCAGTTCCTCCAGGATGCGCCGGGCCAGGGCGGAGAGGTCGATGTCGTCCCGCCGCAGTTCTTCCCGGCTGCTGCGGGAGAGGGTCAGCAGACCCTCGATCAGGGCGCCCATCTGCTGGCCCGAGGCGATGATGTGGTCGAGGAACTCCCGGGCCTCCGCCGGCAGGGCGGTGCCGTGGTCCTCGATGATGGCCCGGCTGAAGCCGGTGATGGCCCGCAGGGGCGCCCGCAGGTCGTGGGAAACGGCGTGGGCAAAGCTGTCCAGTTCCCGGTTGGCGGCCCGCAGCTCGGCGGTGCGCTCTTCCACCCGTCGCTCCAGGTCGGCGTTGAGACGGTGGATTTCCCCTTCCGCCTCCTTGCGCCGCTGGATGTCCTCCACGGCGGCGATGAAGTACTCCGGGCTGCCGTCCGCCGCCCGCACCAGGGAGACGGTGAGATTGATCCACACCAGGTGGCCGTCCCGGTGACGGTAGCGCTTTTCCATGGCATAGCTGTCGATCTCGCCGGCCAGCAGCCGATGCATCTGTTCCAGGTCGCTGTAGAGGTCGTCCGGGTGGGTGATTTCCTGGAAGGTGCGGCCCAGCAGTTCTTCCCGGGGGTAGCCGATAATGTCGCAGAGGCGCTGGTTCACCAGCAGCCAGCGCCCATCCGGCGCCACATGGGCCATGCCCACGGCGGCCTGGGAAAAGGTGGCGCGGAAGCGCTTTTCGCTCTGCCGCAGCAGGTCCGCCGCCTGCAGCCGTTCGGTGAGGAGGCTGCTCACCCGGGCCAGCAATTCCTCCACCGAGAAGGGTTTGTTGAGGAAGTCCTGCACGCTGTCCTGCAACAGGCGGATGCGCAGGTCCTCGTCGGCCTTGGCGGTCAGGATCACCACCGGCACCCCGGCCAGGGCCGGCTCCTGGCGCAGGGCCTGGACCATGCGGTCGCCGCTGAGGCGGGGCATCATGACGTCGCTGACGATCAGGTCCGGTGTCTGGCGACAGGCCATTTCCAGGCCTTCCTGACCGTCCCGGGCGGAGGCGACGCGGTAGTGCCGGCCTAGGGCCTCGCAGATGAAGGCGTTCATGTCCGGGTTGTCTTCCACCACCAGTACCAGGGGCAGGGCCGCATCTGCCCGGCCCTGGCGGTGTTCCGGTAGTGCCGGGGGAGGCTGCAGTTCTTCCAGGGCCTGGCGGCTGAGGTCGCCGGGAAGGGCTTCGCCCTGGGCCTGCAACTGGGTGCCGGGAGGCGCCAGCAGGGGCAGTTCCAGGGTGAACAGGGCGCCGCTGGAGGGGGCGGCATCGATACGGACGCTGCCACCATGGAGCTGGGCCAGTTCCCGCACGATGGCCAGGCCCAGGCCGGTGCCGCCGTGGTGGCGGCTGCTGCCGCCCTCCACCTGGCGGAAGGGCTCGAATACCTGCTCCCGCATGGCTTCGGGAATGCCCGGGCCGTTGTCCTCCACCTCGATCCGGGCCTGCCCGCCGGCCGCCGTCAGGCGCAACTGGATGGCGCCGCCGTCGCCGGCGAATTTGAAGGCGTTGGAAAGAAGGTTGAGCAGGATGCGTTGGTACTTTTCCGCATCCACCTGGGCCGTCAGGTCCGGCGGCGTGGTCACGACGTAGCGGACGCGGCGGCCTTCGGCCAGGGAATCGAAGTGGGAGGCGATGACCCGTGTCAGGTGCGCCAGGTCGCCCTCCGTGTAGTGCATGACCATGCGCCCGGCTTCCAGCTTGGCCACGTCCAGCAGGTCGTTGACGTGCCGGTAGAGCATGCGGGCGTTGCGTTCCACCACCTCCAGGTCCCGCCGCAGGGCGGGCGCCAGGTCCGGGTCGGCCAGGTGCTTGCCGACGGGGCCCAGGATCAGGGTCAGGGGGGTGCGCAGTTCGTGGCTGATGTTGGCGAAGAACTGGGTCTTCAGTTCATCCAGTTCCCGGGTCTTCTCGTAGAGCCGGGCCAGCTCGGCGTTGGCCTGGTGCAGGCGCAGGTTGTTTTCGGCGATGGTCTTGGAGCGGGCGTAGATGTCCGCCTCCATCTTTTCCGCCTGCTGCCGGAGGGAGTCGGTGATGCGGCTCTGCTCCAGCTTCTGTTCCCGCAGCATGACGAACTCGGTGACGTCCTCGGCCTTGTGGATGATGTAGCGCAGCCGTCCCTCGGCATCGAGCACCGGGGTGTTGATGGGCGTCCAGTAACGCACCTCGAAGCCGCCGCCCTGTTCCGGCGGGCGCCGGATATCGTATTTCTGCACCGGCATCAGGTCGGGCTGCCCGGTCTGCAGCACCCGTTCCAGGGAGGCCCGCAGGTTGTGCACGCCGTCGGCGGCGGGATCGTCCGGGTTGTCCGGGAAGATGTCGAACATGTCCCGCCCCAGCATGTCCTCCCGCCGGGTCAAGGTGGCCTCGGTATAGGCGCTGCTGACGGCGATGACCCGCAGTTCCGGGTCCAGGGCCAGGCAGGGGGTGGGGATGCATTCGAAGAGGGCCTGGAAATCAGGGGGGGCAAAGGAGTGCTCCCGGGGCGTCCGGGATGTGGCGTTGCCTGCCTCGGTTGGACTGCTCATGCCGCTACCTCCAGGGGCCCGGTATGCGGGGCCGGGGGCGCCGCCGCACTCTACAGCTCGGGGAGTGATCCGCCGGTTCGGATGGCTTGCATCGCACCGGAGTTGATGGGTTTGACTTTCTCCTTTTCGAGGGGCGGATCAAGGGCTAGTTCCCCGGGGCTATGACCAGGGTCATAGCCCCTTGGTGAGGGCCGGGCTCAACCCGGATTGCCCTGCAGGGCGGCGGCCACCGCCCCGTGCACGATGCGGCCGGCGTTGACGTTGAGGCCGGCGGCCAGGTGGGGATCGTCCGCCGTGGCCTGCCGCCAGCCCTTGTCGGCCAGGGCCAGGACGAAGGGCCGGGTGGCGTTGTTGAGGGCCTGGGCCGAGGTGCGGGGCACGGCGCCGGGCATGTTGGCGACGCCGTAGTGGATGACCCCGTCCACGACGTAGGTGGGGTCCGCATGGGTGGTGGGGCGAGAAGTCTCGACGCAGCCGCCCTGGTCGATGGCTACGTCCACGATGACGCTGCCGGCCTTCATCTTGCCGACCAGGTCCCGGTCCACCAGACGCGGCGCGGCGGCGCCGGGCACCAGCACGGCGCCCACCAGGAGGTCGGCGCGGACAGCGTAGGCTTCGATGGTCTCCCGGGTGGCGGCGACGGTGCGCACCCGGCCCGGGTACTCCCGGTCCAGGGCCTCCAGCTTGGACAGGGACAGGTCGAGCACCGTCACTTCGGCCCCCAGGCCCACGGCGACGCGGGTGGCGTGGCTGCCGACGACGCCGGCACCGAGCACCACCACGTGGGCCGCCGGTACCCCGGGCACGCCGCCGAGCAGCACGCCGCGGCCGCCCTGGGCCTTTTCCAGCCAGTGGGCGCCGACCTGTACCGCCATGCGCCCGGCCACCGCCGACATGGGCGCCAGCAGGGGCAGGCCGCCGACGGCGTCGGTGACCGTCTCGTAGGCCAGGGCGGTGCAGCCGGAATCCACCAGGGCCTGGGCCTGGCGCGGGTCCGGGGCCAGGTGCAGGTAGGTGAAGAGGGTCAGTTCCGGGCGCAGGTAGGGGAATTCGGCCGGCTGGGGCTCCTTCACCTTGACCACCAGATCGGCACGCCAGGCAGAAGCCGCATCGGGCACGATGGTGGCACCGGCGGCGGCATAGGCGCCGTCGTCGTAGCCGACACCCTGGCCGGCCCCCTGTTCCACCAGCACCTGATGGCCCCGGGCGGTGAGTTCGCGGACGGTGGCCGGCACCAGGCCGACCCGGTATTCGTGGACCTTGATTTCCTTGGGTACGCCGACCTGCATGGAAGTCTCCTTGGGCAAAGGGCTGCCGTTCAGTGTGCCATAGCCGCCGTGACGACGGCATGACCGCCTAGAAGGAATTTTCCAGGGCCACCTGACCCGGCTGGCCCCGCTTGGAGAGGCGGCAGTCCTTGGCCTCCAGGGCCAGGCGGGTGTCTTCCACCATGGCCGGATTGCCGCACACCATGAGGCGGCTGTGGGCCGGGTCGATCTCCAGGCCGAGGGCCGCTTCCAGGCTGCCGTCGGCCAGCAGGGCCGGGATGCGCCGGCTCAGGGTGCCGGGCGGGGCAGCCCCATCCCGGGTTACCACCGGCTGGTAGCGCAGGCGGTCGGCCAGTTCTCCCACCAGGGGGTGGCCGGGCAGGGCGGCGAGCCAGTCCCGGTAGGTCAGTTCGGCGCCATCGCGCACGCTGTGCACCAGGGCGATGTGCTGGTACTGCTGCCACACCGCCGGGTCGTTGAGGATGGAGAGGAAGGGCGCCAGGCCGGTGCCGGTGGCCAGCAGCCACAGGTCCCGGCCGCCCTGGAAGCGATCCGTGGTGAGGTGGCCCCAGGCCTGGCGGTCCACCGCCACCCGGTCGCCGACCCCGAGGCGGGCCAGGCGGGAGGTGAATTCGCCGTCGGGCACGGCGATGGAATAGAACTCCAGATGCTCGTCGTAGGCGGCGGAAACCATGGAGTAGGGGCGCCAGGCCAGGGGGCTGTCGGGGGCCGTGGTGAGGGGCAGGCCAAGGCGCACGAACTGGCCGGGGACGAAACGGAAGGACGGCTGACGGGTCAGACGGAAGGAGAAGAGCTTGTCCGTCCAGCGTTTGAACCAGGTGATGCGTTCCACCGAATACTTGTCGCCGGCGTCCATGGACGGCCTCCCTTGAGCTGGTTTATGTCCTAGTAAATTAGTCGGGAATTTGGCCGGGCAGTTCCCGGATGTGACCAAGGTCGTACCGGATTTCCCATTCGTCGTAATAAACTGGCGTTACACCATAAGAAAAGAGCATTGCCATGACTGCCTCCGCACCCCGACAGAACAACGATCTCTCCACCCGGCTCCAGGCCGGCCTGCAACACCTGCAACCCCGCCTGCAAGCCTTCGCCCGCCACCGGCGGGTGCGCCAGGGAGCCTGGGGTCTGGGCATCTTCCTGGTGCTGTTCGGCCTCCTCGGCTATTTCTGGCTGCCGGGCTTTGCCAAGGCCAAGCTGGAATCCCTGCTGGCCGAGGAATTCGAGCGGCCGGTGCGCATCGAGCGCATCCAGGTTTCCCCCTACACCCTGTCGGCCACCATCAGCGGCTTTGCCGTGGGGCAGCGCGGCGCCGATGCCAGCGTGCCGGCGGAACAGCGCCTGCTGGGCTTCGACAGCCTGCACGTGAATGTCTCCTCCATGAGCCTGGCCCGGGGCATCCCGGTGGTGAGCGAAGTCAAGCTGGTGGGGCCCTATGTGCACCTGGTGCGGGAGGAGGGCAACCGCTACAACATCTCGGACCTGATCGAGAAATGGACGGAAAAGCCCTCCGAGGGGCCGCCGCCGAAATTCTCCGTGGCCAACATCGCCGTCGAGGGCGGCCGCATCGACTTTGACGACCGGCCGGTGAAGGTCAGCCACCACATCACCGACCTGGCCCTGGGCATTCCCTTCCTGGCCAACACGCCGGGCACCGTGGAATCCTTCGTCGAACCCCATTTCGCCGCCAAGCTCAATGGTGCGCCCCTGTCCCTCGGCGGCAAGCTGCGTCCCTTCGCCCCGGGCAAGGATGCAGTGGTGGATGTGGAAATCCGGGACTTCGACCTGGCCGGGGTGGATGCCTACATTCCCGCCAACATTCCCCTGACCGTCACGGCCGCCAAGTTGGAAGGCGATCTGGCGGTGACCTTCAGCCAGGCCGAGGGCCAGGCCCCCAGCGTCGGCCTCAGCGGCGACCTGGGCATCAAGGGTGTCGCCGCCAAGGGCAACAAGGTGGGGCTGCAGGTGGGAGCCATCCAGCTGGGCATCCAGCGGGCTACCCTGGATGACGCCAAGGGCGTGGACCTGAAGCTGGCAGTGCGGGATCTGGCCTTCTCCCGGGACGGCGAGAAGCAGCCCTTCCTCGGTTTTTCCGCCCTGACGCTGGATGGGGTGTCGGTCAATCTGGTCAGCCGTCAGGCCAAGGTGGCCGGCATCACCCTGGAAAATCCCCAGGCCGGGGTACGTCGCCTCAAGGGCGGCGAGGTGGATCTGCTGCAGTCCCTGGCCGCCCTGGCACCCACGCCGGCGGCCCCGACCAAGGCAGCACCTGCCAAGGCCCCGGCCAAGGTGGGTGGTACGGCAGGGGCAGCCAAGGTGCCGGCGCCCTGGGGCTGGCAGGTGGCCCAGGTGCGGGTCGGCGGCGGCAAGCTGCGCTACACGGACGACAATCTGGAGAAGGTGCCGCCCCTCAGCGTGGACGGCCTGGACCTCCATGTGGCCGGTCTTTCCTCCGCCGCCGGCAGTCGCAGCCAGATCGGCATCGAGGCTCGCATCAACGAACAGGGACGCTTCAAGGTGGAGGGGGCGGCCGCCCTCGCCCCCCTGGCTGCCGATCTGCAGCTGGATCTGGAACAGGTCAATCTGGTGGCCTTGCAGGGGCTGGCGGCGGAGCAGCTGAACGCCCTGCTGACCAAGGGCGACCTGACGGTGAAGGGCAAGCTGAAGGTGGCGGCTGGGGCCGCTGGAGCCGCTCCCGGCGTGGCCTTCGACGGCGACGTCAATCTCACCGACTTCAACGTGCTGGACAAGCTCAACGCCACCGACCTGTTGCGCTGGCGCAGTCTGCGCCTGACCGGGGTCGAGGCCGGCAGCGTGCCGCCCCGCTTTGCCGTGAGCGAGATCGCCATCACCAGCTTCTACGCCCGGGCCATCCTGTCGCCCGAAGGCCGCCTCAACCTGCAGGACATCGTGCGCCAGGACGAAGGCGCCAAGCCCGCCGCCGCTGCGCCTGCCGCTTCCGCCGCCGCAGTGCCGGCGACGCCGGCTGCAGCTCCTGCCCCCGTCGCTGCCCCGGCCAAGCCCGCCGGGCCGGCACCCCAGATCCGCATCGGCAAGGTGGTGCTGGCCGGTGGCAACATCAACTTCACCGACCGTTTCATCAAGCCCAACTACAGCGCCAACCTGACCGACCTGTCGGGCCGCATCGGCACCCTGGCGGCGGGCAAGCCGGCGGAGCTGCTGATCCGGGGCAAGGTGGACCGCACCGCGCCCCTGGATATCTCCGGCAAGATCGATCCCCTGGGCTCGCCAATCGCCCTGGATGTGCAGGCCAAAGCCCGGGGCATCGAGATGTCCTCCTTCACGCCCTATTCGGGCCGTTACCTGGGCTACACCATCGAGAAGGGCAAGCTCTCGGTGGATGTGCAGTACAAGGTGGAGAAGGGCGAGCTGCAGGCCCAGAACAAGATCTTCATCGACCAGCTGACCTTCGGCGACAAGGTGGAGAGCCCCAACGCCCTGGGCATTCCCATCGGCCTGGTGGTGGCGCTGCTGAAAAACTCCCGGGGCGAGATCGATCTCAACCTGCCGGTGCAGGGCTCCCTCAACGATCCCCAGTTCTCCATCGGCGGCATCGTCGGCAAGATGATCCTCAACCTGCTGACCAAGGCGGTGACTTCGCCCTTCACCCTGCTGTCCTCCCTCTTCGGCGGCGGCGAGGAACTCTCCTACGTGGCTTTCGATGCCGGCCATGCACGCATCACCCCGGAGGTGGAAAAGCGCCTGGAGACCATTGCCAAGGCCCTGCGCGAACGTCCGGCCCTGGAACTGGAAATCACCGGCACGGCCGATCCGGCGGCGGAGCAGGAAGGCCTCAAGCGCGCCATCCTGGAGCGCAAGGTGCGGGCCCAGAAGCTGGCCGAGCAGGCCAAGGGCGGCAAGGCCTCCGGCAGCATCGCCGCGGTCACGGTGAGCGCCGAGGAATATCCGCGCTACCTGGAGAAGGCCTACAAGGAGGAGTCCTTCAAGAAGCCGCGCAATTTCATCGGCCTCACCAAGAGCCTGCCGGTGGCGGAGATGGAAGCCCTGATGCTCGCCAACATTCCCGCCGAAGAAGAGGAGATGCGCCAGCTGGCCCAGCGTCGCGGCACGGCGGTGCAGACCTGGCTGGTGGAGAAGGGTGGTATCGCGGCCGAGCGCCTGTTCCTGCTGTCGCCCAAGGTGGGCGGCGAAGCACCCAAGGGGGCGCCGGTGGGCGGGCGCGTGGACTTCAGCCTGCAGTAGGGGCTGGCCAGGGGCCGTCGCTGCCGGCCCCGGTCAAACAAAAAGGCCGCCCTTGGGCGGCCTTTTCTTTCCGGAGAAGAAGGATTACTTCTTCTTGGGAGCGACGGCAGCCTTGAAGGCGGCGCCGGCGGAGAACTTGGGGCTGGTGGAAGCCGGGATCTGGATGGTGGCACCGGTCTTGGGGTTCTTGCCGGTACGGGCAGCGCGCTTGACGGCCTTGAAGGAACCGAAACCGACCAGGGTCACGCTGTCGCCGGTGGCGACGGCCTTGGTGATGGCTTCGATGGCTGCGTCCAGGGCACGGCCGGCAGCAGCTTTGCTCAGGTCGGCACCAGCCGCCATAGCGTCAATCAGATCGCTCTTGTTCATTCAGAAATCTCCTTGGTTTCGAAGGTGACGCGGGATTCCGCGCTCGGCAGGGATTCTGGCATAACGGGACGAAGCTGCCTAGCCTGATTTGCTGGAAATTCAGCAGGGATGGGGCTTTCCCCCGGATTGGGATGACTGCGGGATGGATTTTTCCTGCCCCGATCTGGTGCAAAAAAACGGGGGCGGAGGCACCGTGCCGGCGGCGGGAAGCGGACCCCGGCCCTTGCCGGTAGTCCGGGGGTTTCCCGCTTGGCCAATACGATCAATGACTTAGGTCGATCGCCGGGCTGCGGGCCGCGTCAGAACTTGATCTCCAGCCGGGCCGAGAAGATGCGGTAGGTGCGGGTGCTGCTCTGCACCGACTGCTCCGTGCTGCCGGTCAGGTAGGTGGCGCCGGTGTCGTAATCCGCCTGCAGCAGGTTGGCGGCGGAAAAGCGGATGCGGGTGTCCGGCTGCACCTGCCACAGGGCATAGACGTCGTAAACCCGCTTCAGCTGCTGGGTGTAGGTCTGGGTGTTGCTCTGCTGCACGGTGTAGGCGGGGGTCCAGTTGAGGTTGCCGCCGATGGTGAGGGGCAGGCTGCGCAGGCGGTAGTCGGCCCCCAGGTTGGCACTGTAGGTGGGTTGCTGGTCGAGCCGGTTGTTGGGGCCGGCGATGCCCTCCACCTCGGACCAGAAGCGGCTGAGGTTGGCCCGGATGTCCACGGGCGGGGCCTCGGCCAGCAGTTCCGGCAGGCGGAACTTGGCTTCCAGCTCGATGCCCCGGGTGGTGGCGCTGCCGATGTTCTGGGGCGTGGTGACCCAGCGCTGCACCGGCGACCAGCTGACGCTCTGCAGAGAGGTGACGTTGCGGATGAGGTTGTCGATGTTGCGCTGGAACAGGCTGGCGCTGAGGATGCCGCCTTCCGCCAGATAATGCTCGAAGGCCAGGTCCAGGCCCCAAGCCAGTTCCGGCTTGAGGTTGGGGTTGCCGGCGCTGTCCGCCTTGTCCACCGTGTTGGCGCCGCTGGTGGGATAGGTGCTGGAGAGACTGGGCCGGGGCACCAGCTGGTTCAGGGTCGGCGTCTTGTAGCTGCGGGTCAGGCCCAGGCGGATCTGGTCCTTGCTCTCCTCGGTGAAACGCCAGACGCTGTGGAAGAGGGGGCTGGCCACACTGCTGTCGTTGCTGGCGGAGCCGGCGGCCCACTCGCTGCGGGTGCGGATGGTTTCCCAGCGCAGGCCGCCGTAGAGGGACCACAGGGGCGAGACTTCCCACTCGTCCTGGCCGAAGGCCGCCAGGCGGCTGGTGCTGGCCTGCAGGTCACTGCCGAACTGGGCCAGTTGCAGGGCGCCATCCTGCACGGTGGTGGCGCTCTCCTTGCGCTGGCCCCGTTCCAGTTCCCAGCCGAAGGCCAGGTTGTGCTCCCGGTTGAGGGGATGGGAGAGCTTGCCGGCGGTGCTGAAGCTGCTGTCGCGGATGCTGGTGCTGTTCCAGTGGGTGTGGGCCACGGCGCCGCCGGCATCGTATTCGCGCCGGTCGGTGGTGCTGTCGCTGTTGGCCAGGCCGCCGTTGAAGCGGATGTCGAGCTTGCTGCCGCCGTCCAGGCGATGCTTCCAGTTGCCCATGAGGCGCAGCATGGTGCTCTCGTTCTCGGTGCGCCAACTGGCATTGGCATAGGGGGCCGCGCCGACGCTCTGGGTGAGTTGGGTGTTGCCGGTGGTGGCGCTCTGGTTCTGGGCCAGGAAGGGATTGAGGCTCAGGCTGTCGCCGCCGTCCAGCTTCCAGTTGAGGCGGGAGGAGAGGTGCAGTCCGTCGGCCACGGTATGGCTGCGGTTTTCCTCCAGGCGCTGCAGGATGGGGATGCCGGTGGCCAGGTTGCGGGCGCTGGTGGTGGTGGCCACTTCGCTGTCCTGGTCCCGGTGCATCAGGTTGGCATTGAGGTTGTAGCCGAAGTTGCCGATGGTGTCGCTGCGCTGCAGGGAGACGGAGGGCTGCAGGCGGCCGTTCTCCAGGTTGAGGCTGGGACGGAAGTCGTTCTGCTTGCGGGCGAAGTCCTCCCGCAGGACGATGTTGATGGTGCCGGCGATGGCCCGGGCGCTGTGCTCCGCCACCGGGGCCCGCATCACCTCGATGCGCTCCACCTGTTCGGGCGGGATGCTGTCCAGGGAAAAGCCCCGGGGCGCGGGCTCGCCGTTGAGCAGGATCATGGTGTAGCCGTTGCCCAGACCCCGCATGCGGATGTCACCGCCCCGGCCCGGGGTGCCGGACATGGTGACGCCCGGCAGACGCTTCAGGACGTCGCCCACCGACGAATCGCCGTAGCGGTCCAGTTCCTCCCGGCCGAAAACCATCTTGGCGGCCGTGGCGAAACGGCGTTGCTCGGTGTCGTCGAGGCGGGTGGAGGAAACCACGATTTCCCCCAGGGTGCGGCCATCCTTCTGGCTGCTGGCGGGTTTGGTTGTGGGGGCCTCTGCTTCCGCTGCGGCGGCGGCCAGAGGCAGGGCGGCGAGCAGGAGCGGCAGGAGGGGGCGCAGGCGGGGCAAGGGCAGGGCGTTAGGTGACAGCACCATGGCGGCAGGACTCTCGATGGGGAAAGTGAAGGCCGATGCATCGGCCGAGTCTTGTTATGGGCTGGGGGGCTGGGATGGCGGAAATCCTGGCTACCTGGCGGGCGAAGTATACGGAGCCTGGCGCCGTCCTGCAGGAGCACTTTGTAAGGAAATATTTCGCCTGACGGCGGTGGTGCGGGAGGGGCTGTGATCGCCGCAGTCGGCGGCTTGGCTGCGGCAGCGAAGCCCGCTTCGCCGGGCAGGGCGGTGATTGCATCGCCGGTGGTGCAGAAGTGGCGCCGGGGGCGCCCGGAAAAGCAAAAGGGCCCAGACGCGCTGACGTCTGAACCCTTGGCTTTCCTGCTTATCTGAATGGCGCGCCCGGAGCGATTCGAACGCCCGACCCCTTGGTTCGTAGCCAAGTACTCTATCCAGCTGAGCTACGGGCGCGCAACAGAAGGTGCGCATTATACGGATTCGGAACAAAAACGCCAGGGGTTCCGGACGATTTTTTTCAGCTTCGGCGGGAAGGGGGGGAGAAGGGAAAAACGGGGCCTGAAAAAGCAAAAGGCCAATCCTAAGATTGGCCTGAATGCTTGATGGCGCGCCCGGAGCGATTCGAACGCCCGACCCCTTGGTTCGTAGCCAAGTACTCTATCCAGCTGAGCTACGGGCGCGCTGTCTTGCAACTTTTTACTACTTTCTTTGCTACTTTCCGCAAAGAAGCGAGATTGTATAAAAACACGCTTCATTTGCCAAGCCTTTTTTACTGCAGGAAAGGCTGGCGGAGACGGAGGGATTCGAACCCTCGATACGAGTTTTAGCCCGTATGCTCCCTTAGCAGGGGAGTGCCTTCGACCTCTCGGCCACGTCTCCGGAAGGCCGGCATATTAACGGGTTAGCCGGCCCGGGTCAAACTACTTTGCAGCCGGGGCTGCAAATAACTGGGCGGCGCCGTTTACGCCTGGTCCAGACCGAAGGTCTTGTGCAGGATGCGCACGGCCAGTTCCAGATACTTCTCGTCGATGACGACGGAAATCTTGATCTCGGAGGTGGAGATCATCTGGATGTTGATGCCTTCCTCGGCCAGGGTGCGGAACATCTGGCTGGCCACGCCCGGGTGGGAGCGCATGCCGACGCCGACGGCGGAAACCTTGCAGGTCTTGTTGTCGCCGACGATCTCGCGGGCACCGACGTGCTGCTTGACCTGCTCCAGCACGGCCATGGCCTTGGTGTATTCGCTGCGATTGACGGTGAAGGAGAAGTCGGTGGTGCCGTCCACGCCGACGTTCTGGATGATCATGTCCACGTCGATGTTGGCGTCGGCGATGGGGCCGAGGATTTGGTAGGCGATGCCGGGACGGTCAGGCACGCCCAGCACGGTCAGCTTGGCTTCGTCGCGATTGAAGGCGATGCCGGAAATGATCGGTTGTTCCATGTTCTTGTCATCCTCAACAGTGATCAGCGTACCTTCCCCTTCATCCTGGAAGCTGGAGAGGACGCGCAGTTTTACCTTGTACTTGCCGGCGAACTCGACGGAGCGGATCTGCAGCACCTTGGAGCCGAGGCTGGCCATTTCCAGCATTTCCTCGAAGGTGATGGTGTCCAGCTTGCGGGCTTCCGGCACGACGCGGGGGTCGGTGGTGTACACGCCGTCCACGTCGGTATAGATCTGGCATTCGTCGGCCTTGAGGGCGGCGGCCAGGGCGACGGCGGAAGTATCGGAGCCGCCGCGGCCCAGGGTGGTGATGTTGCCGTTTTCATCGGCGCCCTGGAAACCGGCGACCACGACCACGTTGCCTTCGGCCAGATCCTTGCGCATGCGCTCGTCGTCGATCTGCAGGATGCGGGCCTTGGTGAAGGTGCTGTCGGTCAGCACGCGCACCTGGGAGCCGGTGTAGCTCTTGGCCTTGAGGCCTTCTTCCTGGATGGCCATGGCCAGCAGGCCGATGGTCACCTGTTCGCCGGTGGAGGCGATCACATCCAGTTCCCGGGGGGAGGGGGTGGCGGAGATTTCCTTGGCCAGGCCGATCAGGCGATTGGTTTCGCCGGACATGGCCGAGGGCACCACCACCACATCGTGGCCCATTGCCTTCCAGCGGGCCACGCGCTTGGCCACATTCTTGATGCGCTCCGTCGAGCCCACCGACGTGCCGCCGTACTTCTGAACTATCAGCGCCATTCGTTATCCAATTGAGCGGAGTAAGAAAACCCGTGATTCTATCTGAACCGCGTGCCTAACAGTAGGGTGTTCGGTTAGGCCAACTAAGTGAAATCCCTTAGTGATTTTTTGATTCATGCCACTTGCAAATATATGTGAATGGCCTATACTTACGTACTATGACTTTGGTGATATGTTTTGGGTGTCCCAGAACATGGCCTTCGGCAAGCAGTTTGGCGCCGAAACGGCTCTGCCAGAGCAGATTGACACCCCAATATTCGAGAGGAACACACCATGAGCAATGTCAAACTGGTTGAAAAGATCGACCCCCGCGAAATCCGCCGCAAGCTGGGCCTGAACCAGCAGCAATTCTGGTCCAAGATCGGCGTCACCCAGAGCGGCGGTTCCCGCTACGAGAGCGGCCGCAACATGCCCAAGCCCGTGCGCGAACTGCTGCGCCTGGTGCACGTGGAGCAGGTGGATATCCAGCGCATCAAGCGCGAGGACATCGAAGTGGTCGAGTACCTGAAGGCTTTCGAACCCGAAACCCTGAAGAACCTGAAGAAGGCCGCCAAGGCCAAGCAGAAGAAGGCCGCCTGATTCATATCGGTACCCTGCTGTAAAAAAAGCCCCTGCTTGCAGGGGCTTTTTCTTTTGGGGTCTGCCGTGCCGTTTTTCAGGGGCTGACCGTGACCGGCAGGCCCAGGGCGCGGATACGCACGGCCACCGCCTCCAGTTCCGCCGGGCTGAGGCGCTCGAGACGCTTGGCCCCGGGTTGCAGGGACGGGCGGGCCAGACCGTAGAGATGGACGCCGCGCAGCCGTTCCCCGGCCTGGGCCAGCAGCTCCAGGTAGGCCGTCAGCTCGGCCTCCGCTGGTGCGGCGCCGTCGCGGCGGAAGAGGCAGGTCTGGACCCAGGTGGGGGCCAGTTCGCCGCAGCGGCGCAGATTGGCCAGGACCTTGCCCGGATCGCCCCGGGTACCGTTGATTTCCTCCATGCCCGGCACCGTGGCCCGGTCCACCTTGAACCAGACCTCGCCGCCGGCTTCGCCCAGGCGGCCGATGCCGGCCTGGACCTCGGGCCGGTGCAGCAGGCTGCCGTTGGTGATCAGGCGCAGGGCGATGCGGCCCTGCAGCTGGTGCCGTTCGATCTGGCGCCGCACTGCTTCCACCGCCGCCGGGAATTCGGGGGCGCTGGTGGGTTCGCCGTTGCCGGAAAAGGCGATGTCCATCAGCCGGCGCGCTTCCGGCGGCACGGCCCGCTGCATGAAATCGCCCTGCAGGAGGTCCGTCAGCATGGCGTCCAGTTCCCGTTCCAGCTGGGCCAGGTCGATGGGCGGCGGGCCGCCCCGGGTGAGATCCGGCACCTGGCAATAGACGCAGGCCCAGTTGCAGGCGTTGTTGGGATTGAGGTTGATGCCGACGGAAATGCCGCCCGCCCGGCGCGATACCACCGGATAGACGTAGGTCAGACCGGCGCTGTCGCGGCGATGGTCGGTGACGCTGAGGGGCTGGGCAGGGGATTCCATGGGCGGTCGGACAGTGGCTGAAGAATGGCCGGAGCGGGGCTGGGGCCGGGCCGGAGAGGCGCCCGGCAGCGGCGGCGGGGCGGGCTGGTGGCCAATGATATAATCAGCGGCTTACAAAAACACCTCCCCAGCATGCTAATCACCCGCCGCCTGGAATTCGATGCCGGCCATCGCATTCCCGATCACCGCAGCCAGTGCCGCCATCTACACGGGCACCGCTACGTCCTGGAAATCACCCTGGCCGGCGACATCATCAGCAAGGACGGCGATCCGGCCAACGGCATGGTGATGGACTTCTCCGACGTCAAGGCCCTGGCCAAGGCCCATGTGGTGGATGTGTGGGACCACGCCTTCCTGGTCTATGCCGGGGACAAGGCGGTGGTGGAATTCCTGCAGACCCTGCCGGACCACAAGACCGTGGTGCTGGACTGCATTCCCACGGCGGAAAACCTGTCGGAAACGGCTTTCCGCATTCTCGATGCGGTCTATCAGGACAGCTACAGCAACCATCTGCGCCTGCAGCAGGTGCGCCTCTACGAAACGCCCAACTGCTGGGCCGACGCGGTGCGCCGGGACTGACCCGGCGTCCCCGTTTTCTTTCCCGCCGTGTGCCCGTGAACGACGCCCCGATCCAGATCGATACCGGTTCCGCGCCGACCTTCGCCCTTATCTGGCTGCACGGCCTGGGTGCCGACGGCAGCGATTTCGTGCCCGTCATCCCCGAACTGGGGCTGCCGCCCGAACTGCCCGGCCGCTTCATCTTTCCCCACGCGCCCTACATGCCCGTCACCTGCAACGGCGGTTACGAGATGCGCGCCTGGTACGACATCCTGTCCCTGGCCCCGGGCAGCCGGGAGGTGGATGAGGCCAGTCTCCAGCGCTCCCGGGAAACGGTGCGGCAGCTGATCGGCGAACAGGTGGCGGCGGGCATTCCCAGTCGGCGCATTTTCCTTGCCGGCTTTTCCCAGGGCGGCGCCGTGGCCTACACCACGGCCCTGACCCAGGCCGAGCCCCTGGGCGGACTGATCGCCCTGTCCACCTACCTGCCGGCGCCGGAACTGGTGCGCCGGGAGCTGCGCCCGGCCAACCGGGAACTGCCGGTGTTCGCCGCCCACGGCAGCGACGACGGCGTGGTGGCGCCGGCCCTGGGCCTGCAGGCCCGGGACTGGCTGGAACAATGGGGTCTGGCGCCGGAATGGCGCCTCTATCCCATGGAACATTCCGTCTGCCTGGAAGAGGTGGCGGACATCGGCGCCTGGCTTGCCCGGCGCCTGGCGGCCTAGGGGCGCCGCCGGCAACTTGGTGGATCGAGGAAGGGCCGGGCCCCCGGCGGGCACCGCTTCCGGCAATCCGTTGGTACAACCCATCGCCGTAGTGAAGACGTATTTGTCGCGTACCAATTTCAACAGTTCACGGCTCGTGCGCCTGCTCGCCGATTTCAACGCCGGGGAGCGGGGCGATGCCAGGGCGGAGAGCCGTGGCAAGCCGTCCTTCGCCGAACGGCTGGGGCAGTGGCTGGACCTCAACCACGCCATCGCCCTTTCCGGCGCCCTCCATCCTTCCCTGCGCCAGGGACCGGGCGGGACGGCGGCGGGGGCGGCGGACCAGGTGGCTGCCCTGGTGGCCCGGGCCCAGGCGGCCCTGCGCGATGCCATCACCCAGGGGGGCGGAGGCAAGGCCCGCATCAAGCTGTCCGTGCCGGAAGCCGGCGCCACCCTGGAAAGCGGCGGCAAGTACCTGCCTTACCGGCGTTACTACCTGGCCCAGCAACGGGAGATGGAGGCGGCCCTGGTGCAGCTGCGGGCCCAGGTGCGGGAGGCGCTCAAGGGCGGCTCCCCGTCCCTGCGCCAGCTGTCGGGGCTGGACGGGGTCCTGGAAAAGGCCCTGGCGGAACGGGAGCGCAACCTGTTCCTCAACGTGCCCCTGTTGCTGGAAAAACGCTTCGAACAATTGCGCGACGCCTACGCCTCGGCCCTGGAGGCTTCCTCCCAGGCCGACGGGGTGGCGCGCTGGATGCAGCCGGGAGGCTGGCTGGCGGTGTTCTGCAAGGATCTGCAGAGCGTGCTGCTGGCGGAACTGGAGATTCGCCTGCAACCGGTCCTGGGACTGGTGGAGGCTTTTGGCAATGAGGTAAGCAAGTCGCAATGAACCGAAATTTCTGCTTGGCCGCCTTTGCGGTGGGACTGATCGCCGTCTGCTGGGTAGGGGTGGGCTATATGGCCTCCCATCCCCTGGCATTCAGCATGACCCTGATCATCGGCGTGGTGTACTGCGCCGGCGCCCTGGAACTGCTGCGCTTCCACCAGGCCACGGAGAGCCTGGCCCGGGCCCTGGAGCGCATTCCCGAAAACCTGGAACACCTGGCGGACTGGCTGGTGCAGGTCCATCCCTCCCTGCAGAGCGCCGTGCGCCTGCGCATCGAGGGGGAGCGGCCCGGCCTGCCCGGCCCCACGGTGACGCCCTATCTGGTGGGCCTCCTGGTCATGCTCGGCATGCTCGGCACCTTCCTCGGCATGGTGGTGACCCTCAACGGCGCCGTTCTGGCCCTGGAGAGCACCACCGACCTGCAGACCATCCGCGCCTCCCTGGCGGCGCCGGTGAAGGGCCTGGGCCTGGCCTTCGGCACCTCCGTCGCCGGCGTTGCCGCCTCCGCCATGCTGGGCCTCATCTCCTCCCTGTGCCGGCGCCAGCGCCTGCTCACCGCCCAGGGGCTGGACAGCCGCATCGCTACCAGCCTGCGCGGCTTTTCCCTGGTGCACCAGCGCCAGGAAACCTTCAAGGCCCTGCAGGCCCAGTCCCAGTCCCTGCCCGAGGTGGCCGACAAGCTGCAGGCCATGATGGCCCAGATGGAGCGCCACAGTCTGGAACTGCACCAGCGTCTGGCCGCCAGCCAGGAAGCCTTCCACCGGGACGTGCGGGAGGTCTATGGCAATCTGGCCCAGTCCGTCGATGCCTCCCTCAAGGCCAGCCTCAGCGACAGCGCCCGGGCCGCCGGCGCCGCCATCCAGCCGGTGGTGGAAGCCACCATGGCCGGCATCGCCCGGGAAACCACCTCCCTGCACGAGCGGGTGGCCGCCGGCGTCACCTCCCAGGTGGCCGCCCTGGCAGCCGCCTTCGAGCAGGGAACGGCGACCCTGCTGTCCGGTGTCCGTGAGGACAACGCCAGCCTGCAGGCCGATCTGGCGACCCGGGAAGCCCAGCGCCAGGCGGCGCTGCAGCAGTCCCTGGAAGGCATGGCCGCCAGCCTGCAGCAGGAATGGCGTCAGGCGGGCGAACGCGGTCTGGAACAGCAGCAGCAGATCTGCCGGACCCTGGAGGCCAGCGCCCAAAGCCTCAACGCCAATGCGGAAGAGCACGCCCGCCGCACCATCGACGAAGTGGCCCGGCTGATGCAGGCCGCGGCGGAGACGCCCCGGGTGGTGACCCAGGTGATCGGCGAACTGCGCAGCCTGCAGGCCGACCTGGCGGCCCAGGATGCCCAGCGGCAGCAGGCCCTGGCCCAGTCCCTGCAGGCCATGGCCGCCTCCCTCCAGGGCGAGTGGCAGCAAGCCGGGGCCCGGACCCTGGCCCAGCAGCAGCAGATCTGCGCCACCCTGGAGCAGACCGCCCGGCAGATCGGCGAAAACGCCCAGGCCCACGCCAGCGACACCATCAACGAAATCGCCCGGCTCATGCAGACCGCCGCCGAGGCGCCCCGGGTGGCCGCCGAAGTCATCGGCGAACTGCGCCAGCAGCTCTCCGGCAGCATGGTGCGGGACAACGAACTGCTGGAAGAGCGCCGCCGTCTCATGGAAACCCTCAACGGCCTGCTCGACGCCATCAACCATGCCTCGGTGGAACAGCGCAGCGCCATCGACGCCCTGGTTTCCTCCGCCGCCGCCATGCTGGAGCGGGTCGGCGCCGAATTCACCGACAAGGTGGGGGGCGAGTCGGCCCGGATGATCGACGTGGCCTCCCAGATGACCACCAGCGCCGTGGAAGTGGCCAGCCTCAGCGAGGCCTTCGGCCATGCCGTGCAGTGCTTCGCCGAATCCAACGACAAGCTGGTGGCCAACCTGCAGCGCCTCGAAGGCTCCCTCGACAAGAGCATGGCCCGCAGCGACGAGCAGCTGGCCTACTACGTGGCCCAGGCCCGGGAAATCATCGACCTCAGCATCATGTCCCAGAAGCGCATCGTCGATGACCTGCAGGGCCTCTCCGCCCGGCCGGCCGCCGTCGCCGGCGAGGTGGGCTGATGGAGGAGGTGGACGCCAGCGTCGAACAGACGGCCCCCGTGTGGGCCGTCTTCGGCGACCTCATGGCCGGTCTGCTGGGCGCCTTCGTGTTGATCCTGGTGGGGGTGCTGGGCGTCCAGCTGGAGCTGGTCAGCACCCTGGAGGCCGAGGTGAAAAAGCGCCAGGTCGAGGAACAGCGGCGCATGGCCCTGGAAAAGGCCCTGGCCATTCCCCTGGCCTCGGGCCGGGTGACCCTCAACAACGGGCGCATCGGCATCAGCGGCAGCGTGCTGTTCTCCCTCAACTCCGACCAACTGCAGCCCGAGGGGCGGCAGGTGCTGAAGAGCCTGGCCGCGCCCCTGGCCGCCTACCTTGGGGCGAGGGAAGAGATGCTCATGGTCAGCGGCTTCACCGACGACATGCCGGTCAAGGGCAGCAACCGCCAGTTCGACGACAACTGGGAGCTGTCGGCCCAGCGCGCCCTGACCGTGACCCGGGCCCTGATCGACGAAGGCGTGCCCTCGTCCGCCGTTTTCGCCGCCGCCTTCGGCTCCGAGCAGCCGGTGGCGCCCAATGTGGACGCCAAGAACCGGGCCCGCAACCGGCGTGTCGAAATGGCGCCGGTGCCCAGGACCACCAATGGCGGCAGCAAGCCCCATGACTGAGGCCGCCCCGGGCGCGCCGGCCGGCACCGTGCCGTTGCCGCCCACGGCCGGCCACGCGGCCCTGGAAGACTTGCGGCAACAGGGCGCCGCCGGCTTCGACCCGGTCGGCCTGCGCTACCTGGAAGCCCTGGCCCGCCGCAGCCGGACGTACCGGGGGGGCGTTGCCGAAGGGCTGGCCTCCCGGCTGCAGGCGGCCATGGACGCCTACGGCCGGCGTCTTGCCGCCGCCCGCCAGTCCGCCGCCGAGGCCCTGGCCCGGGCCGCGGCGCGGCATCCTCAGGCAGCCGACGAGTTGCAGGCCCTGTTCGCTGCCGGCGACCTCGCCGGCCTTACCCGCCGCATTGGGGCCCTGGATGCCTTCGCCGGGCCGGGCCCCCTGGCTGGCCTGCTGGCGTACATGGCCGGCCTGGGCGATGGGGCAGGGCAGGGAGGCGCGGCGGAACCGCCGCCTGCGGCTCCCGAGGGGGCGCCGGCAACTCCTGTCGCCGCACCGGCCGTGGCGACCGGCACTGGCGAGGCCCCTTCCGGCACGGTCTCCCCGGCCCGGGAACTCAAGTCCCTGCGCTATTTCCGCAGCACCTGGTCCCGTCTCAGCGCCGAGCAGCAGCTGGCCCAGGCCCTGGCCCAGGCGCCGGAAAACGCCGGCCCCCTCAATTCCCACCTGCTGGTGCTGCGGGCCCTGCAACTGATGCAGGAGGTGTCACCGGACTATCTGCAGCGCTTCATGTCCTATGCGGACACCCTGCTCTGGCTGGAACAGATGGAGGACCTCAGCGGCGCCGTCAAACGGCGCAACGAGATCGCCGCCCCCGCCGGCAGGAAAGGCACCCGTTCTGGCAGCAGCGACTAGCCTGGACCTGCCGGGCCGTCGCCCTGTGGCCGGGAGCGGATACGCGGCGACGGTTTTTTCGCTAGAACTGGCGCGCTCCGCATTGCACCGCTTGCCCCGGCGCAGGCGCGTACGGAGCGGCCGCTGGTTCCGAGTTGGGGTGAACGGGTAAGCTGGCAGGGGTAATCTGGCAGCGGTGCGGATTTCTATTGGGAGATGGGCAGTGACAGGCAGCGTGGTGGGTCGGCTGGTGCCGGCGATGATGATTCTTTTGGCTTCCCCCGGGGCCCTGGCCGGCGCCTCGGCCTATGCGGCCGGCAGCGGCGAGGCCAGCGGCTGGGCCACCCGCGACAGCCAACTGGAAGCCAATCTGGCGGCCCTGGAGTTGTGCAACCGCCAGGCCCCCCGTCGGGATTGCGCGCTGGATACCACCAAGGCCGTGGTGCGGGCGGAGAACCAGGTGCAGGCTGCCTTCTCCCGCAGCAGCGCCGGCCTGCCGGACGCCCGCAGGCGGGCCCTGGCCAACTGCGGTGCCGCCAACTGTCAGGTGACGCTGGCCGTGACCCAGGCCGGCTTCTATGTCCTGGCCCGCTCCGAGCCGGATCACGCCGGCGACCGGCGCTCCTTCCTCACCTTCGGTTTCGCCGACCTCAACGAGGCCCAGCGCCAGGCGGTTCGCCATTGCGAAGAGGCGGCGGAGCGGCGCTGCAGCGTCGTCTGGAGCGGCGCCATCGCCGGCCTGCAGGCGGTCCGTTCCGCGCCCTGAGTCAGGTCATTCCCGCCTTCACGGTGTGCGGGGTGGCAGGGAAAATTTGGGGCAGATTTGGGGCCGGCTTGGTCGGCAGAGCGTCTGGCGGGATACCGCGGCTTGATTGATGCAATGACGTCGTCCGAGCCCTTTTTGCACGGGCTGCTGGATCGTGACGGCAGGGGGAGGAAAAAGTGGCGGAGGCTGTGAGATTCGAACTCACGGATGGTTGCCCATCGGCAGTTTTCAAGACTGCTGGTTTAAACCACTCACCCAAGCCTCCGCAGTCGCCGGGAGCCTGCAGGACAGCGGGCCGGAGGGCGATGTGGGGCGCAATCATAGCACAGGCCGGCGGCCCTTTTGGCGGCGCCGGCGTGACCGCCCGGAATGCCTTTCTGTAACGGTGTGTAAGGGGGGCTCCCAGGTTTGCAACTTTGCCGGGGCCCGGTTAGTCTTAGCCGTTAACAAAAACCAACTCGTTCTTTTGGAGGACTCCATGCTTCCCCAGTATCAAATGACCGGTGCCGGCACCCAGGCCGGCCTTGCCACCCAGAACAAGGTGCTGCGCAACACTTACCTGTTGCTGGCCCTCTCCATGATCCCCACCGTCATCGGGGCCATGGTCGGCGTGCAGATGGGCTTCTCCTTCTTCGCCGGCAGCCCGATGATTTCCTTCCTGCTGTTCCTCGGCATCGCCTTCGGCTTCATGTGGGGCATCGAGCGGACCAAGAACAGCGGCATGGGCGTGGTCCTGCTGCTGGGCTTCACCTTCTTCATGGGCCTGATGCTGTCCCGCATCCTGCAGGTGGCCCTGGGCTTCTCCAATGGCGGTTCCCTGATCGCCATGGCGGCCGGCGGCACCGGTGCCATCTTCTTCACCCTGGCTACCGTGGCCACCGTGACGAAGAAGGACTTTTCCTTCATGGGCAAGTTCCTCTTCATCGGCATGGTGGTGATCCTGCTGGCGGCCCTGGCCAACATCTTCTTCCAGATCCCGGCCCTGGCCCTGACCATCTCCGCTGCCGCGGTGATGCTCTTCTCCGCCTACATCCTCTACGACATCAGCCGCATCGTCACCGGCGGCGAGACCAACTACATCGTCGCCACCCTGTCGGTGTACCTGGACATCTACAACGTCTTCGTCAGCCTGCTGAACCTGCTGATGGCCTTCACCGGCGAGCGCGACTGAACGTTGCGCTAGCAGCATGCAAAAGGGGCGGCCCGTGGGCCGCCCCTTTTTTTATGGTCTGTCTCGAGTGTTATGGGTGTGTGGATCGGTGTGGCGGGGTGCTGCGGGGTTCAGGCGGCCTGGCGCAGGCGCTGATCCCGGGCGGCCGCTTCGGCGGCTTCCTGGACCCGTTCCCGCAGTTCCTTGCCGGCCTTGAAGTGGGGCACGTGCTTGGCCGGGACTTCCACCTGTTCACCGGTCTTGGGATTGCGGCCCTGGCGGGCCGGACGGTAGTTGAGGGAGAAACTGCCGAAACCGCGGATTTCCACCCGGTCGCCCCGGGTCAGCGCTTCGGCAATGGCGTCGAGCATCAGATTGACGGCAAAGTCCACATCCCGGGTGGTCAGATGGGGAAGCTTGCCCGTCAGATCGGCAACGAGTTCGGATTTGGTCATAGGGGGCGATTCTAACCCGACAGGCCCCCTCCTTTTCAAGGGGGCCGTTGAATTCAATGACTTATTGCAGGGGCTGCTCGCCGCCCAGGGCCTCCACGATGGCCGGCAGCAGGCGGGAGAATTCGCCGCTCATCAGGGCCAGGTCGGCCTCGAACTGCTCGGCGGCGTTCTCGGCCTGCTTTTCCGCCTCTTCCTTGACCACGTCGAGGAAGGCGACCCGCTTCACTTCCAGCTTCTCGGTGAGGATCAGGGAAATGCGGTCGTTCCAGGTCAGGGCCAGGCGGGTGGGCAGCTTGCCGGCGGCGATGTGCTGGCGCACGTCGTCCCCTTCCAGGGTGTGGCGCACGTAGCGCACGGCGGCCTTTTCCTCCACCGGAGATTTCAGTTCGCAGTCCCGGTCGATGGTGAAGGCGCCGGGGGCGTCGCCGCCGGCCAGCCAGTCGGTCATGGCCGCCACCGGGGACATGGTGGTGTTGAGGCGGGTGAGGGGGAATTCGTCGAGGGACTTGCCCAGCATCTCCAGCACTTCCTCGGCCTTGGAGGCGTTGCTGGCATCCACCACCAGCCAGCCGCCGGCGGTGTCGATCCAGACGCTGGTGCGGCGGCGGCGGGTGAAGGCCCGGGGCATCAGTTCGTCGCGCACCCGTTCGCGCAGTTCCTTGAGCTGCTTGCGGCCCACCGGATAGCCCTGCTGCACGGCCAGTTCCTCGGCCCGTTCCTGGGCGGTCTGGTTGACCACGGAGGAGGGCAGGAGCTTGTGTTCAACGGCCAGGGAGAGCAGCAGATAGGGGCCCTGGGCGTGGGCCAGGGCGGGCTCGTCGGTGGGGGGCAGCCAGCCCTTGGTTTGCGGGTCCATGGGACCGCAGGGGTTGAAACGGTTGCGGCCCAGCTGGGTTTCCAGGGCTTCGGGGCTGGGTTTCCAGCCTGCGGGCAGACGGTAGATTTGCAGGTTCTTGAACCACATGGGCAATGGGATGGGTCTGAAAATGGACCCGCCATTCTACGCGCAATCCGCCCGCAAACGCCCCGGCTTGGGGCTTTGATTTCGTCCATGGCGGGACGTCGCGGAAAGCGGCGCGCCACCAACGATCTGCCTGAAACCCAGCAGGGAAGGGCGTTTCCGGCATGGGGCGGCGCCCAGGTCCGTCCCGCCTGCCTCCCGGGGCAGGTGCCGCTGCGGCGTCCTCAGTCGTTCGCGGGCGTGGCGCTGCCGTGGCGGCCCAGGAGGGCGGTGATCTCGTCCGCCGGCATGGGCCGGGCCCGGAGGAAACCCTGCATCTGGGCGCAGCCCCGCTCGGCGAGGAAGGACCATTGCTGTTCCGTCTCCACTCCTTCGGCCAGGGTTTCCAGGCCCAGGTCCCGGGCCATGCCGATGATGGCGGTGGTGATGGCGGCGTCCTCCGCATCCTGGGGCAGGTCGCGGATGAAGGAGCGGTCGATCTTCAGCTTGTCCAGGGAGAAGCGCTTCAGGTAGGCCAGGCTGGAATAGCCGGTGCCAAAGTCGTCCAGGGCCAGGCGGATGCCCATGGCCTTGAGCTGGGCCAGGGTCTGGGTGTGGCGCTCGCCGTCTTCCATGAGCATGGATTCGGTCAGCTCCAGTTCCAGCCAGCAGGGCGACAGGCCGCTGGCGGCCAGGGCTTCCTGCACCAGGGCGGCCAGGTTGGCCTGGCGGAACTGTACGGCGGAAATGTTCACCGCCACCACCAGGGGCGGCAGGCCCGCGTCCTGCCAGGCCTGGGCCTGGCGGCAGGCTTCCCGCAGCACCCACTGGCCGATGGGCAGGATCAGGCCCGTCTCCTCCGCCACCGGGATGAAGCGGTCCGGCGGGATCAGGCCCTGCTCCGGCTGCCGCCAGCGCAGCAGGGCCTCGCAGCCCACCAGGGTGCCGCTGTGCAGGTCGTACTGGGGTTGGTAGTGCAGGGCCAGCTCCTGGCGCGCCAGGGCCTGGCGCAGGTTGTTTTCCAGCAGCAGCCGCTGGGACACCCGGGCGTTCATGGCCGCGGTGAAGTACTGGTAGTTGTTGCGCCCGCTTTCCTTGGCCACGTACATGGCGGCGTCGGCGTTCTTCAGCAGGGTGTCGCCATCCTCGCCGTCCTCGGGGAAGACGGCGATGCCGATGCTGGGCGTCACCGCCAGCTCGTAGTCGTCGATGGCCAGGGGCGTGGCCAGAGTGTGCAGCAGCTTTTCCGCCACGCTGGCGGCCTGGGCCGGGCTTTCCAACTGGGGCAGCAGCACCACGAATTCGTCGCCGCCCTGGCGGCTGACGGTGTCGCTGGCCCGCACCGCCGCCACCAGCCGCTCGCCCACCAGGCAAAGTACCTGGTCGCCGACGGCATGGCCGAGGGAGTCGTTGATGTTCTTGAAGCGGTCCAGGTCGAGGAAGAGCAGGGCCAGGCAGGTGCCGGAGCGCCGGGCGGCGGCGATGGCCTGGCCCAGGCGATCCTGCAGCAGCACCCGGTTGGGCAGGTTGGTGAGGGCGTCGTACTCCGCCAGGTGGCGCACCTGGGCCTCGGCCGCCTTGCGTTCGGTGATGTCGGAGAAGGCGGCGATGTAGTGGCTGGCCTGGCCGCCGTCATCCCGCACGCAGCTGATGTTGAGCCACTCGGGGAAGAAGGAGCCGTCTTTGCGCCGGTTCCAGATTTCGCCGGACCAGGCGCCGGTCTCCTGCAACTGGCGCCACATCTGGCGGTAGAAATCCGCATCGTGACGGCCCGAGGAGAACATGGACGGATTGTGCCCCACCACCTCTTCCGGCCGGTAGCCGGTGATGCGAGTGAAGGCCTGGTTCACGGTGACGATGCGGTTGCTGCAGTCGGTGATGACCATGCCCTCGTTGCCGCTCTCAAACACCTGGGCCGCCAGCTTCAGTTCCCGGGCGTTTTCCAGCAATTGGGCATTGCGGCTGTCCAGGTCCTCCCGGTACTGGCGGAAGAGGCGGGCCAGCCAGCCGGAGAAGAAGAAGGAGAAGAGCAGGGTGGCGCCGGCGGCGACGGCCAGCACCAGGGCCGTGGTGCTGATGTGCTGGCGCACCCCCGATTCCAGGGAGCTGCGGCGGCGCGCCAGGTCTTCCTGCAGGTCGTCCAGGTAGACCCCGGCGATCAGCACCCAGCCCCAGGATTCCACCGGCCGCACCACGGAGAGCTTGGGCGACAGCTTGCCGGTGGCCGGGTTGATCCAGTCGTAGCGGATGGGGCCGCCGCCCTGCCGCGCCAGGTCGAGAATGCGGGCGATGGTGCGCTGTTCGTCGCTGCCCCCCAGGCTCTCCAGGCGGCGCCCTTCGATTCCCGGGTTGGCGGGGGTGATGAGGATGTTGCCGTTCTCGTGCAGCACCGCCAGGTAGCCGTCGTGGGCGAAGCGCACCGAACGCAGTCGCTCCAGGGCCTCCCGCTGCAGGTCCGCCTCCATCTGGTAGAGGTAGTCGCCGGCGCCGATGAGCCAGCCGAAGGGCTCGAAGCGGCGCACGTAGGCGATCTTGTCGGCCATTTCCTTCTCGTTGCCGGGGGCGTACCAGCGGTAGCGGGAATAGCCGTCGCCCCGGGTGCCCGCCTCGATCAGGCCGCGCATGATGTAGTGGCCGCTGTCGTCCCGGTTGTCGAGCAGGGAGCTACCTTCCCGGCCCGGGGCCGTGGGCAGCAGGACGCAGTTGCCGGCCAGGTCGTCGATGAAGAAATAGCCCCGGCCGTCGAAGAAACGCAAGGGGCGCAGGGCCTCCACCACCAGGCGGCGGATTTCCTTTTCCGGGTGCTTGCCCTTTTCCTGGGCATAAATGGCCTCGGCCAGCGCCAGGGCCTGGTCCACCTGGACCTTGAGGCTGGTCTTGAGCACCGATTCGGTACGGGAGCGGACGAACTCCAGGTAGTTGCGCTTGGAATCCACCTCGGCTTCCAGCAGGGATTGCTGCTGGGCCAGGGTTTCCGCCTCCAGGGCCGCCAGGCTGGCCTCGAAATCCCGCTCGTGCTGCAGGGTGAAGTGGATGCCCAGGCCCAGGGTGAATACCAGGACCAGGGTCAGCATGCCGATGAGCTGCAGGCGGGGGAGGGATTTTTCGTTGATGACCAGAGACACGGAGAACGGCGGCGGAATTTCGAGCGTGAATATTACTATAGTTATATGCGGCAGTCGTGGGGAAACCCGGACGGCGCCGGCCTCCGGCGCTTTGCCCGGCAGCCCGGGGAGCAAGGCCGGCGCCGGGTGCGGCCCTGCGGCCGGCGCAGGCGGCGGGCCGGCTTTCTGGTAGCATTGGCACCCTGTTTCGGTCCCGCCTCCATGCTCGCCTCTCCCCATCTCGTCGCTGATACCGCCGCCGTTTTCGAGCCGGGCGGCCCCCTGTCCGCCAACATCCCCGGCTACCGCACCCGCAGCCAGCAGGTGGAGATGGCCGAGAAGATCGCCGCCGCCATCGCCGACAACCGCATGCTGGTGGCCGAGGCCGGCACCGGCACCGGCAAGACCTACGCCTACCTGGTACCGGCCCTGCTTTCCGGCGGCAAGGTGATCGTCTCCACCGGCACCAAGACCCTGCAGGACCAGCTCTTCAACAAGGACATCCCCACCGTCCGCGCCGCCCTCAAGGCCCCGGTCAAGGTGGCCCTGCTCAAGGGGCGGGCCAACTACGTCTGCCCCTACCACCTGGACCGCTCCCTGCTCGACGGCCGCTTCCAGAACCGGGAGGACGTGGCCTACATCCAGAAGATCGCCCGCTTCGCCAAGGAAACCCGCAGCGGCGACAAGGCCGAGTGCCTGGACGTGCCGGAAAACGCCACGGCCTGGATCATGGCCACCTCCACCCGGGAGAACTGCCTGGGCCAGGAGTGCCCCCACCACAAGGAATGCTTCGTCCTGCAGGCGCGCAAGGAAGCCCTCTCGGCGGACGTGGTGGTGGTGAACCACCACCTCTTCTTCGCCGACGTCATGCTCAAGGACGAAGGCATGGCCGAACTGCTGCCGGCCTGCAACGCGGTGATCTTCGACGAGGCGCACCAGCTGCCGGAAACCGCCAGCCTCTTCTTCGGCGACAGCTTCTCCACCTCCCAGGTCCTGGACCTGGCCCGGGACGCCCGCAGCGAGGGCCTGGCCAGCGCCCGGGACTGCCTCGACCTGCAGGAGGCCACCCGCATCGTGGACAAGGCCGCCAAGGACCTGCGCCTCACCGTCGCCGTGGAGCCGGCCCGCTACGCCTGGGGCCAGCTCGAGGGCAACGCCCAGTTCCTCGACGGCCTTGCCAACCTGGAAAAGGAACTGGAGCTGCTCAACGCCATCCTGGAAAACCAGGCTGAGCGCAGCGAGGGCCTGGAGAACTGCTGGCGGCGCAACGGCGAACTGCTGCAGCGCCTCGTCCAGTGGCGCCAGGAGCAGCCCGGGGTGGTGCGCTGGGGTGAGGCCTTCAACCATTCCCTGCAGCTCAACGCCACCCCTCTGGATGTGGCCCGCCTCTTCCGCAAGCAGCTGGACGGCCATCCCCGGGCCTGGATCTTCACCTCCGCCACCCTGGCGGTGCAGGCCGACTTCTCCCACTACTGCAACGAGCTGGGCCTGTGGGACGCCGAATCGGCCCGCTGGGAAAGCCCCTTCGACTACGGCCAGCAGGCCGTGCTCTACGCCCCCCGGGACATTCCCGATCCCAACCTGCCCGGCTTCACCGAAGCCGTGGTGGAGGCCGCCTGGCCCGCCCTCAAGGCCTGCGGCGGCGGCGCCTTCTTCCTGTGCACCTCGCTCAGGGCCATGCGCCGCACCCACGAACTGCTGGCCGCCAAGCTGGAGGACGAGGGCCTGGAAATGCCCCTGCTGCTCCAGGGCGAAGGCAGCAAGACCGAGCTGTTGGAACGCTTCCGCCGCCTCGGCAACGCCGTCCTGGTGGGCAGCCAGAGCTTCTGGGAGGGCGTGGACGTGCGCGGCGAGGCCCTTTCCCTGGTGGTCATCGACAAGCTGCCCTTCGCCCCGCCGGACGACCCGGTGCTCAAAGCCCGGGTGGAACAGATGGAAAAGGAAGGCCGCAGCGCCTTCATGGAATACCAGCTGCCCCGGGCCGTGATCAACGTCAAGCAGGGCGCCGGCCGCCTCATCCGCGACGAGACGGACCGGGGCGTGCTGATGATCTGCGACCCCCGGCTCATCACCAAACCCTACGGCAAGCGCGTCTGGCGCAGCCTGCCGCCCATGAAGCGGACCCGGGATTTGATCGAAGTCCTGGATTTCTATGCCGCCCTCCAGCCCAATTGATCCCATGACGGCCGCCATCCTGCCTCCCGTTCCCCGCCTCGACGAGCTTTCCCCGGATTGCCGGGAGGCCGCCGCCCACCTCAACCGGGACTGCGCCTGCCTGGCCCTGGACCACGCCGCCCTTGAGGCCCAGCTGGAAGGGGAGGGGGGCAACGGCGATTTCTACCGGGCGCTGCGCGAGAGCCGGCCCCACCTCTTTTCCGACACCATGGTCTTTGTCGGCGAGGCCCACCTGGAAGCCATGGCCGAACTGGCCGCGGCGGTGGACGAGGTGGTGCGCCTGCCGGCCTACCAGGCAGCGGTGCTGGCCTGGGCACCCCAGAGTGCCAGCTTCGCCCCGCCCAACGCCGGCGTCTTCCTCGGCTACGACTTCCACCTCACCGTGGACGGTCCCCGCCTCATCGAGATCAACACCAACGCCGGCGGCGGCCTGCTCAACGCCAAGCTGGCCCGGGCCCAGCGCGCCTGCTGCGCCACCGTCAGCCACTTCCTGCCGGAGGCCGGCGGGGTGGAAGCCGCCTTCCTCGCCATGTTCCGCGAGGAATGGCGCCTGGCCCGGGGCGATGCGCCCCTGCGCCGCATCGCCATCGTCGATACGGCGCCGGCGGAGCAGTACCTGGCCCCCGAGTTCGAGCTGTTCCGCCGCCTCTTCGAAGCCGCCGGCATCGCTGCCGTGGTGGCCGACCCCGGCGAATTCACCTACCGGGACGGCGTGCTGTGGCACGGCGGCCAGCCGGTGGACCTGGTCTATAACCGCCTAACCGACTTCGCCCTGGAAGAGCCGGCCAGCGCGCCGTTGCAAGAGGCCTACCTGGCCGGTGCCGCGGTGGTCACGCCCCATCCCCGGGCCCACGCCCTCTTTGCCGACAAGCGCAACCTGGTGCTGCTCTCCGACCCGCAGCGGCTGGCCGAGTTGGCAGTGCCCGAGGCTTGCCGCCGCATCTTCGCCGCCACCATTCCCCCCACCCGCCTGGTGCGGGCGGCGGAGGGGGAACAGTGGTGGAGCCAGCGCAAGCAGTGGTTCTTCAAGCCCGCCGCCGGTTTCGGCAGCCGCGCCGCCTACCGGGGCGACAAGCTGACCAAGCGGGTGTTCGAGGAAATCCTCGCCGCCGGCCAGGACGACGGCACCGCCTACGTGGCCCAGGCCCTGGTGCCCCCCTCGGAGCGCCGCGTCTTCTCCGGCCCCGCCGCCGGCGACAGCCACGCCCACCTGAAGCTGGACATCCGCGCCTATGCCTACCAGGGCCAGGTGCAGTTGGCCGCGGCCCGCCTCTACCAGGGCCAGACCACCAATTTCCGCACCGCCGGCGGCGGTTTTGCCGCCGTCTTCGCCGTGCCCTGCCGGGAGGAAAAGTGATGGCGGAGGAAGTGCGTCCCCCTCGGGTTTTCGGCTTCACCGGCACCAGCGGCTCCGGCAAGACCACCTTGGTGGAGCAGGTCATTCCCCGGCTCATCGCCCGGGGCTGGAAAGTCTCCCTGATCAAGCATGCCCACCACGGTTTCGACCTGGATACCCCGGGCAAGGATTCCTACCGCCACCGGCAGGCCGGTTGCGGCGAGGTGATGGTCACCTGCGGCAGCCGCTGGGCCCTCATGCACGAACTGCGGGAAGAGGCGGAGCCGACCCTGGCCCAACACCTGGCCCGCTTCGCCCCCTGCGACCTGGTGCTGGTGGAAGGCTTCAAGCAGGAAGCCATCCCGAAAATCGAGGTGTATCGGGCCGCCAACGGCAAGGCGCCCCTGTATCCTGAAAATCCCCACATCGTCGCCGTGGCCACCGACAGCCCGGTGCACACCGCATTGCCGGTGCTCGATGTGAATGATGCGGAAGCGGTGGCCGCTTTCGTCATGGACTATTTCAAGCACCCACAGCGATGATGCAAAGCCAAGACTCCAAGGATGACGCCCATGCTCAGTTTTGAAGACGCCCTGGCCCAGTTGCTGGCCGCTGCCAAGCCCGTCAGCGAAGTGCGCTGGCTGCCCACCCAGGCCGCCGCCGGCCGGGTGTTGGCCCAGGACCTGACCTCCACGGTCAATGTGCCGCCCCTGGATAACTCCGCCATGGACGGCTATGCCGTGCGCGCCGCCGACATTCCCGTGCCCGGCACCGTGCTGCCGGTCTCCCAACGCATTCCCGCCGGTTCCGTCGGCACGACGCTGGAACCGGGCACCGCCGCCCGCATCTTCACCGGCGCCCCGGTGCCTCCCGGCGCCGACGCCGTCATCATGCAGGAGCGCTGCGAGCATGCCGGCGAAGGCCGGATCAATTTCCAGCACGTGCCCAAGGCCGGGGAGAACATCCGCCGGGCCGGGGAAGATGTGGCCAAGGACGCCCGCATCCTCGCCGCCGGCACCCGCCTGGGGCCGGCCCAACTGGCCTTCGCCGCCTCCGTCGGCCTGGCCGAAGTGCCCGTGTATCGCCGCCTGCGGGTGGCCACCTTCTTCACCGGCGACGAGCTGGTGATGCCGGGCCAGCCCCTGCCGGCAGGGGCCATCTACAACTCCAACCGCTTCGCCATCGTCGCCCTGCTGGAACGCCTGGGTTGCGAAGTGAAAGACCTGGGCCAGGTGCCCGACAGCCTGGAAGCCACCCGGGCCGCCCTGCGCGAAGCCGCCGACGCCGCCGATCTGGTGGTGACCTGCGGCGGCGTCTCCGTGGGCGAAGAAGATCACGTCAAGCCGGCGGTGGAAGCCGAAGGCAGCCTCAACCTGTGGAGCATCGCCATCAAGCCGGGCAAGCCCCTGGCCTTCGGCGAAGTGCGCCGCAGCGAAGGCGAAAGCGCGGGGCAGGGCAGCGCCGCCTTCATCGGCCTGCCGGGCAACCCGGTCTCCGCCTTCGTCACCTTCCTCATGCTGGTGCGGCCCTTCATCCTGCGCAGCCAGGGCGCTACCGAGGTGGCCCCCCGGGCCTACTCCCTCCCGGCTGCCGGCGAGTGGAAGAAGGCCGACAAACGCCGCGAATTCCTCCGTGCCAGCCTCACCGCCGAAGGCTCCGTGGCCCTCTACCGCCATCAGGGCGCCGGGGTCATGGCCTCCCTGGTGGAAGCCACGGGCCTCATCGACAATCCTCCGGGGCAGGTGATCCAGGCCGGCGACACCGTGCGCTTCCTCTCCTTCTCCGAACTCCTGGGCTAAGGTTCCGTCATGATCAAGGTGCTCTATTTCGCCGGCCTGCGGGAAGCCCTGGGCACGGCCGCCGAGGAAGTCTCGCCGCCCCTCGACCTGCTCGACGTGGGCGCCCTGCGGGCCCACCTGGCGGCCCGGGGCGGCGACTGGGAAAAACTGCTGACCACCAAGAACCTGCGCTTCGCGGTGAACCAGGACATGGCCCGGGCCGACACCCCGGTGCACGACGGCGACGAAGTGGCCTTCTTCCCGCCGGTCACCGGCGGCTGATGCGGCTGATTCCCTGAAGGAGCGATCATGAGCGTCCGCGTGCAGCAAGAGGATTTCGACCTGTCCGCCGAAGTGGCGGCCCTGCGCGCCGGCCAGCCCGGCGTCGGCGCCGTGGCCGCCTTCGTCGGCCTGGTGCGGGACATGAACGAGGGCAGCGGCGTTTCCGAGATGGCCCTGGAGCACTACCCGGGCATGACGGAAAAGGCCCTGGAGGCCATCGTCGCCGAGGCCAGGGCGCGCTGGGACATCCTCGGCGCCCGCATCATCCACCGGGTCGGCACCCTGCAGCCCTGCGACCAGATCGTCCTGGTGGCGGTGAGCAGCGCCCACCGGGGCGAGGCCTTCGCCGCCTGCGAGTTCATCATGGACTACCTGAAGACCCGGGCCCCGTTCTGGAAGCGGGAAGTGACCCCCGCCGGCGCCCGCTGGGTGGACGCCCGGGAAACGGACGACTCCGCCGCCGCCCGCTGGGAGAAGGGCGGCAAATAAGCCACTCCAGGAGACAGGCAGGACGCCGCTCTCCGGCATGCCATGCCCGGGATGCCCGTCCCGTCTTCCTTTCCAGGGAGTGACGAAATCTGCAGCGGCTTTTTTTTGTTCACGGCCACCAGCCCGGGTTTCGTTGTTGCCTGGGGTGGCGTCGCCGGGGTCCGGCAAGTCCGTTTGTTCCCGAATTGTGCAAATGTCATGAGTTGATATGATGCCCGGGTCCAATTGTTCTGCCGCCGCTTTCGCTGCCGCGGCCACCCCGCCATGAACCGCTTTTCTCTTACCGCTTCCTGTATCGCCTTCGCCGTTACCTTCAGCCAGTCTGCCGCTGCGGGCCTGTTCGGTCCCGCCAGCCAACCTCTGCAGGGTGACGCCCTGCTGGAAAAATTGCATTCAGCTCCGGTGGTATTCAAGGTCCAGGGAAATCTGCTCCATATCCGCTCCAAGGGAGCCGAGGTCGGCGGTTTTCTGCTCGGCTTGGTGGCCGGTAGTGCCATGGCCTCGGGCACAACCAACCCGGGTGCGAGTGCCCAGCAGATGCAAGCCAATATGCAGATAGCCACCACTTTCAGCCAGAACGTGAATAGTGCTGTCATCAGCGCCGCCGAGGCCCAGGCGGCCAAGCCTCGGGCTCAGGTGGCGAAGGAGGGGCCGGTCCTGGCTGTCAGCCAAGAACTCCTGGCCAGTTTGTCCCAGGTGCCGCAGTTGAATATCGCCACCGCCGGCGCTGAGCGCAGTGCTTCTGCCGCCGACCTGCAACTGACCGTTTCCCAGCCCCAGTGGCAACTCGACTATTCCATGCTGTCGAGCGACTATACCCTGCGCTACAACGTCAGCGTGCAGCTCTACCAGAAGGAAAGCGACACGATCTACTTCAAGGAGTCCTGCCAGGGCGAATACGGGGAGAAGATGCCCCAGGAAGAATGGGAACGGGATGAGTTCGGCGCCCTGCAGAATGCTTCCCGGGAGATCGCCAAGCGTTGTGCGGCCGAGTTGCAGGGCAAGCTGGGATTGGCAACCGGGGCGGTTGCAATGGCAGAGGAACCCACCGGTACGGTACCAGCTGTGGTGTCGTCGGCCCCCACCGAGGCCGGGGCACCTGCCGTTGCTGGAGAGCCTGCTGCAGATACTGGCCAATAACGCTCGGGCGGCTGATGGCCGTCACAGGGATTGATCAAGCCGCCGTCAGGCGGCTTTTTCATGGGGGGGTGCCGGCCTCCGGCCGACGCCGGACGACCATGGCGGGCACGGGGTGGGGTGGTGCTTCAGTCATTGGGAGCCTTTGGCCTGCCCCATGAGAAAGGCCGCCCGCAGGCGGCCTTGGCGTGGTCGGCGGTGTCGCCTCAGTGGGTCTTGAAGCGGCTCACCGAACCGTGCAGTTCCAGGGACAGTTCCTGCAGGTGGCGCGCCGCCTCGGCCGTGTGGGCGATGGCGTTGGCGCTGTCCTCGGACATGCGGGCGATGCGCTCGATGCTCTGGGCCATGTCGCTGGAAGTGGTGCTCTGTTCCTTGATGGAATTGGTGATGTCGTTCACCACCTGGGTCACCCGCTGGGCGCCGTCCCGGATGTTGTTGATGGATTCGCCGGCCTCGTTGGCCAGTTCCACCCCCTTGTCCACCTGATTCACGCCCAGTTCCATGCTGGCCACGGCGTTGCGGGTGCCCGCCTGGATCTTGCTGATGGTGTCGGCGATTTCCTGGGTGGACAGGCTGGTGCGTTCGGCCAGCTTGCGCACCTCGTCGGCCACCACGGCAAAGCCCCGGCCCTGTTCCCCGGCCCGGGCCGCCTCGATGGCGGCGTTCAAGGCCAGCAGGTTGGTCTGGTCGGCGATTTCCTTGATGGTGTTGACGATGGAGGTGATCTGGTCGGACTGGCGGCCCAGCTCTTCGATGATGGAGGAGGAGGCCTGCACCGCTTCGGCGATCTGGCGCATTTCCTGGGCGGCGTTGTGGATGACCACGGTGCCCTGCTGGGAATAGTCGCCGGACTGGGTGCTGATGGCGTGGGCTTCCCGGGCGTTTTCCGCCACCTGGTCGATACTCACGGTCATCTCCTGCATGGCGGCGGCCATGGAGGCGGCGGATTCGCTCTGCTCCCGGGCTGAACCGGTGACTTCCTCGGAGGCCCGCATCAGCTGGGCGGCGGCGGTGGACAGCTGTTCGGCGCCGCCGACGATGCTGCCGATCATGCTGCGCAGGGTTTCCTGCATTTCCTTCATACTGGCGATGAGGCTGGTGGAATCGCCGGCCTCGGTGCGGATGTCCACCGTCAGGTCGCCGGCGGCGATGCGCTTGGTGATGACCGTGGCCTCGTGGGGTTCGCCGCCCAGGATGCGCAGCAGGCTGCGCCGCACCAGGAACAGGGAGACGCTGATGAGGCCGCCGATGGCCAGGCCCCAGATGAGGAACTTGATGGCTTCCTGCTTGAAGATGGCGTTCACATCGTCGGTGTAGATGCCGCTGCCGATGACCCAGCCCCAGGGCTCATAGCCCTTGACGTAGGAGATCTTCGGCACCGGGTCCTCGAAGCCGGGCTTGGGCCACAGGTAGTCGACGAAGCCGGCGCCCTGTTTCTTCACCGTCTCGTTGAATTCGCGGAAGAGGTACTTGCCGGCCTTGTCCTTCAGCTGGTCCAGCTTCTTGCCGTCCATCTCCGGCTTGATGGGGTGCATCACCATCAGGTCGTTGAGGTCGTTGATCCAGAAATACTCGATCTTGTCGTAGCGCAGGTCCTTGATGGCGGCGATGGCGGCCTGCTGGGCTTCTTCCTTGCTCAGCTTGCCCGCCTGGACCTGCTTGTCGTAGTGGGCCACCAGACCGTGGGCCACTTCCACCAGGTTGCGCACCTTTTCCTGGCGATCCTGCATGAGCAGGGATTTTTCCGTGGCCAGCACCACGGCGAACAGCACCACCAGGCTCAGGACCGTGATGCCGGTGAGCCAGAGGAACTTGGTACGAATGGAAACGGGTTTTCCGGTAGTCATGGTGTCTTCCTCCACAGGCGCCCGGACGGCATGCCTGCTCGTTGTTTTTTTAAGGCAGAGCAAATCTGCTGCGGAGATTCTAGCCGAAACTGGGCCCGTCCCGACAAACGCCGCTGTCCGGAAACGACGATTAGGCGCCTGTCCTACGCCGATGTTCTAAAAACAGGATGCCGTGGGAATAGGGGCGCGAAAGCTGGGGATGTAGTGAAAAGCGCCATATACAATAACGATTTTCGCTACACACAAATGAATCGGCTCCTGATAGGTGGGCCAGGTCCGGCGCCCTAAAATGGTGAGTTTGGTCGGTAGGTCCAGGGCCGATGCTGCCTCGACGTTCTGCCTCAATCCGGTCCGGATGGGTTGCAGCGTACGGATGGAAGCTCCTGTGGTCCCCAGCAAGGCGTGGGGGAGGGGAACAGGACGTAGCGCAATACATCGTTTGTTCACAACAAGAATACACCGGCCTTTTTCTGGGCTCAGTTCCATTGCCGCCGAATCTCAGCCTATCTCCGGGAGGAGCGGTCAGGGCGGGCGGCAAGGGGGGCGCCATTAGCGACTAGGACATGCTGGAGGAAGGAATCATGGGAGGAATCTGGCCGGACTTCCTGACTGCGCTGATTCTGGTCGGCATCGGGTGGTCCTGCAGCCTGCTGCTGCTCGACCGGGAAACCATTCCCCGCCTGCTGTCCTCCCTCAACCTGGGGCGGCTGCTGCACCTCTCCCTCGAATCGTCGGACCTGGGCATCTGGTGCTACGAGCATCAGCAGGACCGCATCTTCCTCGACGGCCGCGCCAGCCTGCTGCTGGGCCTGCCGACCCGGGCGGCGCGTCTGGCCGAATTCCTCGAATGCGTGGTGCCGGAAGACCGGGAGCGCATCCGCCGCATCTGGCTGCATCCGCCGACGACGGCGGCGCCGGGGACGGTGGAATTCCGCGTTGGCGACTCGCACCGGGGCCTGCGTCATCTCTCCCTCTCCTCCGGTCTGCCCGGCCGTGGCGGCAAACGCCGGCGCCGGAGCGGGGCCATGGCCATGGGCACCCTGCAGGATGTGACCGAGCGCAAGAAGGTGGAAATCGCCCTGCGCGAGAGCGAGGCCCGCTTCTCCACCATCTTCCGCACCTGCCCGGCGGGCATCGCCCTCTGCCGGGTGGCCGACGGCTCCCTGGTGGACGTGAATCCCGCCTTTCTCCATATCTACGGCCTGGAGCGGCAGGAGGTCATCGGCATGACGTCCTTCGCCCTGCATCTGTGGGGCTCGCCCCAGCAGCGGGAGGTGGCCCTGGCCTCCATCCTCATCGACGGACGGGGTTACCAGAGCGAGCGTTCCATCCGCCGCCCGGACGGCCAGGTGCGCCACCTGCTGATCTCGGTGGACCTGGTCTTTCTCGACAGCGAGCGCTACCTGCAGTGGACCCTGCTGGACGTGACGGAGAACCGGCGCAGCCAGGCCCTGGCCAGCCGCAACGAGATTCTCACCAACGCCATCATGAATTCCCTCGACGTGGCCGTGGCGGTGCTGGACCGGGAGGGCAACATCCTGCGCACCAACCGCAAATGGTCCGAGTTCGCCCTCGGCAACGGCGCCGGCGAGGAGCTGGCGGCAGGGGTGGGACTCAACTATTTCGAGGTCTGCCGCCGCTCCTTTCCCGAGGCTTCGGCGACGGAAGCCCTGGCCGGCATGCAGGCGGTGCTGGAGGAAAGGCTGCCGGTGGCCAGCATCGAGTATCCCTGCCATGGTCCTGCCGGCGAGCGCTGGTATCTGCTGCAGGCGACGCCCCTGGGTTCGGGCCTGCAGGGCCTGGTCACCATCCACATGGACATCACCGCCCGGCGCCAGGCGGAAGAGGGCCTGCGGCAGCGCCTCATGCTGCAGGACAAGCTGGCCCGGGTGGCGGCCTCGGTGCCCGGGGTCATCTATTCGATCAAGCTGCGGCCCGACGGCACTTTCTGCATTCCCTACGCCATGCAGGGCTCGGTGGACATCTTCGGCCTGCGGCCGGAGGACCTGACGGAGGACCTGGGGCCGGTCCTCAGCCGCATCCACGGCGCCGACCAGGAACGGGTGCTGGCGGTGGTGCTGGAGTCGGCCCGGACCATGGCCCCCTGGCACTGCGAGTTCCGCGTGCATCATCCCCAGGGGGGCGTGCGCTGGGTGGAGAGCAAGGCGGTGCCGCGGCTGGAGGACGACGGTTGCGTCATCTGGCATGGCTACATCCACGACGTCAGTGCCCGCAAGCAGGCCGACGCCGAACTGATGCGCTCCCGGGACCAGCTGCGGGCCCTCAACGAAGGCCTGCAGCGGGTGCGGGAGGAGGAGCGTTCCCGCATCTCCCTGGAAATCCACGACCAGTTGGGGCAGAGCCTGACCGTGCTGAAGCTGGAGATGGCCTGGCTGCGGGCCCGCCTGCTGGGCGGACAGGCGGAGGAAAAGACCCGGCTGCAGGAGGTCGGCCGCCTCATCGACGACACCCTGCGCGCCGTGCGCACCATTTCCTGGGATTTGCGCCCCGGCATCCTCGATACCCTGGGCCTGGGGGCCGGCGTCGAGTGGCTGGTGGACGATTTCCGCCGCCGCCTGGGCATCCGCTGCAACGTGGTGGTGCCCCGGGAGCGCCTGGAGCTGCCGGATGTCCTGGCCACCCATCTGTTCCGCATCTGCCAGGAACTGCTGACCAATGTGGCGCGCCATGCCCAGGCCAACCGCATCGATGTGAGCCTGGGCCTGGCCGACGGCCGGGTCCTGCTGGAGGTGCGGGACAACGGCAGGGGGATGCCGATGCTGCCCGCCCACGGCCATTCCCTGGGCTTGCTGGGCATCAAGGAGCGGGCAGCCCAATGCGGTGGCGAGGTGCACATCGCCACCCGCCCGGAAATCGAGGGCACCCGGGTGCGGGTTCTCGTTCCACTCATAACAAGGGAGACGGATATTGGAAATATTGGTCATTGACGACCATCCCGTCGTCAGCCGGGGCATCAGCCAGATCCTCGACCAGGAACACGACATGCGAGTGGCGGCCCAGGCCGGCACCATCGACGAGGCCCTGCTGCTGCTGCGACAGCGCAGCTTCGACGTGCTGGTGCTGGATGTGAACCTGCCGGGCCGCAACGGCCTGGAGGCCCTGCCGGAAATCCACCGCATCGCGCCGGCCATGCCCATTCTCATTTTCAGCATCCACTCGGAGGAGCACCTGGCCATGCGCGCCCTGAAGAACGGTGCCAGCGGCTTTCTCAACAAGGAAAACGCACCGGAGGAACTGGTGCGGGCAGTGCGCAAGCTGGCCGCCGGCGGCACCTATGTCAGCGCCCGCCTGGCGGAGTGGCTGGCCCTGGAGGTGAGCGGCCGGCGCCAGTGCCTGCCCCACGAGAACCTCTCCGACCGGGAGTACCAGGTGATGTGCCTGCTGGCGGCCGGACGCTCCGTTTCCCAGATCGCCGAAACCCTGCACCGCAGCCCCAACACCATCAGCACCTACCGGGCCCGCATCCTGGCCAAGATGGGCATCCGCAACAATGCCGAACTGACCCTCTACGCCATCAACAACCGCCTCATCGCCAGCCCGCCGGCCCCCTTTTAGGGCCATCCCGTACGGCTCGAGCTTTCCCCGGCAGGCTGTAGTTGCAACGACGACAGACCTCCGGCAGGAAGGTGATAGGGGAATCAGGTCCCGGGTGATACCGGGGCGAATCAAAGCGTCATAAATTCGTCCTGGTTGGAATCGGTGGCGGCCAGCAGGGCTGCCGGCCATGTTCGTGGCAGCCGCAAACCACCCCATCCCGGCGCGCAACTCCAGGAACCATCACCACGACCGTGGATGCGGGACAACAACAGCTCCCTGGAGGAATCATTGGAAGCATCACGCCTCTTCAAGCGCGGCATCCTGGCCTTTTTGTCCATCGCCGCCGCCACGGGGGCCGCCGTTTATGGCGGCCATGAAGCCTTTCACCGCTTTGCCGAAAATTCCCTGGGCCTGTCGGACCGGGTGGTGGATACCCTGGGTTCGATGTGCATCGTGGTCGTTGCCTTCTGCGTCCATTACGCCATCTCCCGCCTGTTCTACCGGGACTTCCTGCTCGGCTCCCGGGTGGCGGCCGAGCATTTGCAGCAGCGCTCCCGGGAGCGCCTGGCCTGCGCCGCCGAACTGGCCGGGCGGGTGCGGGAAGTGGGGCGGGTCGGCGAGCTGACGCGGGAGCAGCTGGGTCAGCTGGTGCAGATCACCGAAGGGGCGGCGCGGGACATCATCGTCCAGTGCGAGAACCTGGACGCCACCATGGGCGACCTCAAGCAGATGGTGTCCCAGGCCGACGAGCTGAGTGCCCGCCTGACGGAAGACACCGAGGCCCGCATGGCCCACAACCGCACCGTCATCTCCCGTCTCGAGCAGTACATCGAAGAGCGGGTCAGCGAATCGGCGGAGGACCAGCAGCGCACCAGCCGGGTCATCGGCGAAACCCGGGCCCTGGGCGGCCTGGTGGAGGTGATCCGGCACATTTCCGGCCAGACCAACCTGCTGGCCCTGAATGCCGCCATCGAGGCGGCCCGGGCCGGGGAGGCGGGGCGCGGCTTCGCTGTGGTGGCCACCGAGGTGCGCAAGCTGTCGGGCGAGGTGGACCAGGCCGCCACCCAGATCCATGCCGGCATCTCGGCCATGGCCCAGAGCATCCAGTCCCAGTTCGAACACAAGCTGGCCGGCACCCACGTGGACGCGGAACGTACTTCCCTGCAGGCCATCACCGCCCAGCTGGAAGGACTGGCCGAGGGCATCCAGCAGGCCATCAGCGGCGAGGCCAATTCGGTGCGCCTGATCTGCGACGGTGCCGCCATGCTGGATCAGGCCATTCTCCAGGTGATGAGCAGCATCCAGTTCCAGGACATCACCCGGCAGCAGATCGAACGCATCCAGGAGGGCATGCTGCGCATGGAGGACTACGTCCAGTCCCTGGTGCTGCAGCTCGAATCCCTGGAGTCCCTGGAGGCCTGCCACCCCCGGGAGGAACCCCTGGACCAGCTGGTGCAGGGCCTCTATGCCAGCATCACCGGTAGCAGCAAGGCGCCGGCCGGCGGCCTGGTGGAGCTCTTTTGAGCCCGGCGCCGAAATCCTCGGCGCCGGCCTGCTGCGCCAATCCCCTGCTGCGCCCCGGGCACCGCCAGGCCTGGCCCCTGGTGCTGCTCTACCTGTGCGCCGGCGGCGCCTTGCTGGCCGTGCTGCAGGGCGCGGCCGGCCTCTCCGACGGCGGTGCCGCCGTGCTGGTGCTGGGGAGCAGCGCCGCCGTGCTCTACCTGCTGCTCTACCGCAGCGGCACTCCCCGGGAGCTGGCGGCCTGCCGGGATTACGTGCATCGCCTCAACCTGGCCTCCGCCGTCTTCTCCGCCGCCCGGGAGGGCATCGTGGTGACCGACCTGGAGGGCCGGGTGGAAGCGGTGAATCCGGCCTTCTGCCAGATCACCGGCTACGGCGAGGCGGAACTGCAGGGCTTCAACCTGCGCCTGCTCAAGTCGGGCCGCCAGGACGGCGCCTTCTATCGCCAGCTGTGGCGCGACCTGCTGGAGAGCGGCCACTGGCAGGGGGAAATCTGGAACCGGCGCAAGAACGGCGAAACCTATCCCCAATGGCTGACCATCAGCACGGTGCGCGACGAGGCGCACCAGCCGGTCAGCTATGTGGGCGTGTTTCTCGACCTGTCGCCGATCCGGCGCTCCGAGCAGAAGCTGCTGCACTTGGCCCACCACGATCCCCTGACCGACCTGCCCAACCGCACCCTGTTCCTGGCCCGCCTGGAGCATGCCCTCAGCCTCTCGGCCCGGGAAGGCGGCAGCGGTGCCGTGCTCTTCCTCGACCTGGACCGCTTCAAGGACGTCAATGACAGCCTCGGCCATCCGACCGGGGACCGCCTGCTCTGTGCCGTGGCCGAGCGCTTGCGGCCCTGCCTGCGGGAGAGCGACACCCTGGCCCGCCTGGGCGGCGACGAATTCCTGCTCCTGCTGGAAACCGCGGCCACCCCGGAACGGGCCGCCGTGGTGGCGGAAAAGCTTCTGGAGCAACTGGCGGCACCGTTCCGTCTCGACGACAGGAGCGAGGTCTACGTCGGCGCCAGCATCGGCATCTGCCTTTATCCGGCGGACGGGGACAACGCCACCACCCTGATCCAGCATGCCGATTCCGCCCTCTACCAGGCCAAGGCGGCGGGGCGCCACACCTTCCGTTTCTACAGCGAAGTCCAGACCCGGCAGGCGGATGCCCGCCTGGCCCTGGAGGCGGCCCTGCGCCGGGGCCTGGAAAAGGAGGAGTTCCTGCTGTACTACCAGCCCCAGGTGGATCTTCGCACCGCCAGCCTGGAGGGGGTGGAGGCCCTGGTGCGCTGGCGCCTTCCCGGTGGCGAACTGGTGCCGCCGGCCCGCTTCATTCCCCTGGCGGAAGAAGCCGGCCTGATCCTGCCCCTGGGGGAATGGGTGCTGCGCCAGGCCTGCCGCCAGATGCAGCAGTGGGTGGCGCGGGGCCTGCCGATCCGCCGGGTGGCGGTGAATCTCTCTTCCCGCCAGTTCCGCCAGGCCGACCTGCTGCAGCGCATCAACGCCATCCTGGCGGAGACGGGCCTGGCGCCCCGCTACCTGGAGCTGGAAATCACCGAAAGCCTGCTCATGGACAATTCGGCCCAGGTGGACGCCAAGCTGGAAGCCCTGGAGGCCATGGGCATCCGGCTTGCCATCGACGATTTCGGCACCGGCTATTCCTCCCTTTCCTACCTCAAGCGCTTCCCCCTGCACACCCTGAAGCTGGACCGCAGCTTCATCCGGGACATTGCCGACGACCCGGTCAGTTCCAACATCGTCGCCTCCATCATCGAGCTGGGGCAGCACCTCGATATGGACATCCTGGCCGAAGGGGTGGAGACCGACCAGCAGCGTGGCATCCTGCTGCAAAACGGCTGCCGCACCTGCCAGGGCTATCTGTTTTCCCATCCCCTGCCGGCCGAAGAACTGGAGGCCCGCTGGCTGCAGGCTGCCGCCGGCCATGAAGCGCGGCCCTGCAATTAGGGCAGCCAGGTAGTTGAAATCAAAGGGAGTGCCCCCATCTTCCGGTCAATCCATCGGAAAGGAGCTCCCATGCGCTTCGACAAATTCACCACCAAATTTCAGCAGGCCCTGGCCGACGCCCAGAGCCTGGCCATCGGCGCCGACAACCAGTTCATCGACCCGGCCCACCTGCTGCTGGCCCTGCTCAACCAGGACGACGGCGGCACTGCCTCCCTGCTGGCCCGGGCCGGCGTCAACGTGCCGCCCCTGCGCACCGCCCTGGAGCAGGCCATCGCCCGCCTGCCCAAGGTGGAAGGCCACGGTGGCGACGTCACCATCGGCCGCGACCTGACCAACCTGCTCAACCTTACCGACAAGGAAGCCCAGAAGCGGGGCGACCAGTTCATCGCCTCCGAGATGTTCCTGGTGGCCCTGACCGGCGACAAGGGTGAAACCTCCCGCATCGCCAAGCAATACGGCCTGGAGAAGAAATCCCTGGAAGCCGCCATCGACGCCGTGCGCGGCGGCCAGGGCGTGGATAGCCAGGAGGCCGAAGGCCAGCGCGAATCCCTGAAGAAATACTGCGTGGACCTCACCGAGCGGGCCGCCCAGGGCAAGCTGGACCCGGTCATCGGCCGGGACGACGAAATCCGTCGCGCCATTCAAATTTTGCAGCGCCGTACCAAGAACAACCCGGTGCTGATCGGCGAGCCCGGTGTCGGCAAGACCGCCATCGTCGAGGGCCTGGCCCAGCGCATCGTCAATGACGAGGTGCCGGAAACCCTGAAGGGCAAGAAGGTGCTGGTGCTGGACATGGCCGGCCTGCTGGCCGGCGCCAAATACCGGGGCGAGTTCGAGGAGCGCCTCAAGGCCGTGCTCAACGACATCGCCAAGGATGAAGGCCGCATCATTCTCTTCATCGATGAAATCCACACCATGGTCGGCGCCGGCAAGGCCGAGGGCGCCATCGACGCCGGCAACATGTTGAAGCCCGCCCTGGCCCGCGGCGAGCTGCACTGTATCGGCGCCACCACCCTGGACGAATACCGCAAGTACATCGAGAAGGATGCCGCCCTGGAGCGCCGCTTCCAGAAGGTGCTGGTGGACGAGCCTTCCGTCGAAGCCACCATCGCCATCCTGCGCGGCCTGCAGGAGAAGTACGAGCTGCACCACGGCGTGGACATCACCGACCCGGCCATCGTCGCCGCGGCAGAACTTTCCCACCGCTACATCACCGACCGCTTCCTGCCGGACAAGGCCATCGACCTCATCGACGAGGCCGCCGCCCGCATCAAGATGGAAATCGACTCCAAGCCGGAAGTGATGGACAAGCTGGACCGCCGCATCATCCAGCTGAAGATCGAGCGGGAAGCGGTGAAGAAGGAGAAGGACGAAGCCTCGAAGAAGCGCTTCGGCCTGATCGAGGACGAAATCGCCAAGCTGCAGAAGGAATATTCCGACCTGGAAGAAGTGTGGAAGGCCGAGAAGGCCCAGGTCCACGGCGCCGCCCACGTCAAGGAAGAGATCGACAAGATCAAGGCCGAGATCGCCAGGCTGCAGCGCGAAGGCAAGCTGGAAAAGGTGGCCGAGCTGCAATACGGCAAACTGCCCCAGCTCGAAGCCCAGCTCAAGGTGGCCGAGAAAGCCAGCGAAGGCGGACAGCAGCAGAACAAGCTGCTGCGCACCCAGGTGGGCGCCGAGGAAATCGCCGAAGTGGTGAGCCGGGCCACCGGCATCCCCGTCTCCAAGATGATGCAGGGCGAGCGGGACAAGCTCTTGAAAATGGAAGATCGCCTGCACCAGCGCGTGGTGGGCCAGGACGAGGCCGTGCGCCTGGTGTCCGACGCCATCCGCCGCTCCCGCGCCGGTTTGAGCGACCCCAACCGGCCCTACGGCTCCTTCCTCTTCCTCGGCCCCACCGGCGTCGGCAAGACCGAGCTGTGCAAGGCCCTGGCCGAGTTCCTCTTCGATTCCGAAGAGCACCTGATCCGCATCGACATGAGCGAGTTCATGGAGAAGCACTCCGTGGCCCGCCTCATCGGCGCGCCTCCGGGCTACGTCGGCTACGAGGAAGGCGGCACCCTGACCGAAGCGGTGCGACGCAAGCCCTACAGCGTGATCCTGCTGGACGAGGTGGAAAAGGCCCACCCGGACGTTTTCAACGTGCTGCTGCAGGTGCTGGACGACGGCCGCATGACCGACGGCCAGGGCCGCACGGTGGACTTCAAGAACACCGTGATCGTCATGACCTCCAACCTGGGCAGCCAGATGATCCAGCAGATGGCCGGCGACGATTACCAGCTGATCAAGCTGGCGGTGATGGGCGAGGTGAAGAGCTACTTCCGCCCCGAGTTCATCAACCGCATCGACGAGGCCGTGGTCTTCCACAGCCTGGACGAGAAGAACATCCGCAACATCGCCCGCATCCAGCTCGGCTATCTGGAAAAGCGCGTGGCCCAGCTGGAAATGCGCCTGGAGGTGGCCGATTCCGCCCTGGACGAACTGGCCAAGGCCGGCTTCGACCCCATCTTCGGCGCCCGCCCGCTGAAGCGGGCCATCCAGCAGCACATCGAGAACCCGCTGGCCAAGCAGATTCTCGAAGGCAACTTCGGCCCCAAGGACACCATCCTGGTCAGCTGCGACGAGGGCGGGGTGATGCGGTTTGCCAAGGGCTGAGCTCCGGCATTGACCTTGGTTGCAAAGAAAAAGGCGGCACCGGGCAATCCGGTGCCGCCTTTTTTTTCGGGGAAGGTTCAGTTGCTGCGGATCGCGAATTCCCGTCCTTCGTAGGCGCCCTGCATGTTGTGGATACGCCTGCCGGTGGTTCGCAGCACGGCCATGGATAACTCCTCGTACTGTGTTCCGGTCGGTTCGTAGGCGTAGTGGGTACCCAGGGACATGATGCGGGCATCGCCCGTGCCCTGAACAGTTGATGATTTGTAGCCGCTGAGCAGTACGGCAACGATCTTTACGCCGGCGTCCGCCTGTACCTGCCACGTCACCGATTCGTAGGAACTCAGCACCAGTACCAGGGGGCGTCCGGTGTTGTGCACCCGGACCGGGATGGCCGGCACTTCACCCGCTCTTTGCCGGGGGGAGCGGATGCCCTGGTAGACGCCAATGGCTTCGATTCTGGCGTTGCCCGGCAGACCGGCCAACACTGGCGCCGAGCCGGCGGATGGCGGAGCAGGAGGCTGGGGCCGGGAGAGAGACAAAGTGCCAGATTCAGGTGGGAGAGGATATTGCATGGAATCCATCTGGCGCTGTATCTGGGCCATGCGCCGGTCGGCAGCGAATTGGTCCACCCCAATGGGGTCGCCAGCCGCCACGGCTTCGTAGCGCGTGATCCGGTCGTTGTTGAATACCAACAGGGCCTTGAGTGCCGGCACGTAGGTCAGATCACCGCTGGCCGGGCTTTCCAGGGGGGTCAGGTTTCCAGCCGAGAGGGTGTAGAGATAGTCCCGGTAAGGGCTGGAGGTGGCGGAGGCGGGAGTGATGAGCCGCAGCATGACCTTGTCCGCGTCTTCAGTGGCGACAACCATCTGGACCGAACTTCCCGGTCCCAGGTCCACTGCTTTGGTGCTCATGCTTTCCGTATCCAGTACCGTCAGCCCGGCCTGCGCGGGAGCAACGAGGAATCTGCCGTCCGCGGTCTGGGCGGGGGGCGCCCGCCCCCAGTTGTTGTATGCCCGCTGGTCCTCACCGACGATGGCAACCGAGGTGTTGCCGTCTCGGCTGGTAACTTCCATCTTGGACATGCCCTTGTCCGTGTAAAGAATGTACTGCCCTGGGGAGTTGGGTACGCTGAAGGCGGCCATGACCCTGGAGTGAGGCAGTTCCGTTTCACTACCGTCGCGGAAGTTCACCAGCAGGGCCCGCTGCCGCTTATTGATTTCGCGGGAATAGACAGCTCGTTCCCGGTCCAGCCAGACCAGGGCACCATTGGAGATGCCTGACAGCTGGCCGATCTCGTCGCCGTTTTCGGCGTTGCGGAAGCTTATCTGCTGGCTGCCCTTGTTGCTCATCACTATCCGACCGTTGAAGGAGATCTGGACTTTCGCGTTATCGGTCAGCTTGTCCTTGAGAATCCGCTGGCCCGATCCTAAGTCCACCACCTGCAGCGTTCTATTCGCTCCGGCCAGGGCTGCTACGCCGGCCTCCTGGGCAAAAGCACCTCCGTTCAGCCTTTCTTCGCTGGCGATGAAGCGGGGCGCTGCAGCGGGAACGGGGCGCAGGGCCGGCTTTGCCAGTTCGAGGCCCACCCGCAGCAGGACCAGCCACTGGCCGATGGATTCATCCTGCTCGCGAAAGCAGGTCCGGTCGTTGAGCTTTCCCCGTTCCTCATCGAGGGAGGCATGTCGGGACGGATCGTAATTCTTGGCGCAGCTCAGGGCCCGTAGGGTCAGGCGCCGTTCCCATTCCTGCTCGAAGCGCTGCTTTGCGCTGCCGGCCAGCTGCTCTTTCAGTATGCCGTGCGCTTTCAACACCTCGTCCGGCAGGGCAAATATCCCATTTGCCCTGCCCTGGGAGTCGAGGGAATGGCTGTAACAGCCGGGCAGGCAGGCCAGCAGGAGCAGGGCGGCGGCACCGATGCCGAAACGTTGCAGGAATTTCATGTCTTCCCCCAAAGGATGTGGCGATGGCCAGGCTGGAGCAGATTCGCTCTGGCTGTGGCAGGTATCTAGTTTGGATATTGTAATGGCATATGAACGGGGGTGGGAGTGAGGCGGATACCGGCGACGATGCACCAATGCAGGTGGTGCCGCGCCTGACGTAGACATCGCCGTCTTGCTGCCTGCGGGCCGGCCCCGAGTGTCGTGATGTGGCGGATGTGTCGGGGGGCTTACCAAGGGCGCCGAGTTTTTTTAAACTGCCCGTCCCCGGCCCTCTTGTCCGGTTGCCAACCCACGGTGGGCAACGGAGGTGGTGCGGCGGGGGCCATTTCCATCCATCTTTTGCTTGTGCCGGCCCGGGCGGGCCGGGAGAACGACATGCCCCAGATCAGCATTCGCACCGAGGACGACCGGGTTTTCTACGACATGGCGGGGAACGACCATCCCTGCGTCGGCTGCGGCTGTTGCTGCAAGTTCTTTCGCGTTTCCTTCTACCACGGGGAGCTGGATACCCAGCCCGGCGGCTATGTGCCGGAAGCCCTGACGTCGTCCCTGACGCCTTTCCGCGCCTGCATGAAGGGCACGGAGTCGGGGGAGGGGCGCTGCATCGCCCTGCAGGCGGACAATCGCTGCGGCATCTACGACAACCGGCCTTCGGTGTGCCGGGAGTTTCCGGCCCTGCTGGAGGACGGCAGCCTCAATCCGGAATGCGTGCGCCTGAAGCGCCTCTTCAGCCTGCCCATTCCCGGGGAAGCGCCGGGTCCGGCCGGGGACGACACACAGCGGGCTGCCTAGCCCGCTTTTTTTTTGCGCCGGATTTTCCCCCGGGGCATGCCCGGGGAGGCAGATGGGGCGGCCATTGTGGCCGACCCATGCCGGAGATGGGCGTGCTTGCTTGATCCTGGGGCAGGGTGCCGGAGGGCAACCGGCCCGGCGGTATTTCAGTGGGCCGGGTCCCGCAGCTCGGGCACGGCGCGGCGGGCCTCCCGCAGGCAGCGCAGGGCGGTGTCGAAGTCGATGCTGTCGATGGCCTCGTCGCAGGCCCGGGCGCCGGGGCCGAGGGCGGCGTGGAGCAGGGGGGTGTAGCGCTTCCACAGGGTCTGGGCCTGGAAGTTGTCGGCGGCCAGGAGGGCTTCGAGTTCGGCCAGCACGTGGCGCACCCGCTGCCAGTCGCCGGCGCCGAGAACCCCGGGGTTCTCGTCCACCGCCCCCAGGGGCAGGGTGAACCAGAAGGTGCTGCCGTCGCCTGGGGCGGAGGTGCACCCGATCTCGCCCAGCATCAGGGCCACCAGGCGCTTGCACAGGGCCAGGCCGAGGCCGGCGCCGCCGTAGCGGCGGGTGCTGGAATTGTCGCCCTGGTTGAAGATCTGGAAGAGGTTGTCCCGCAGTTCGGGGGCGACTCCGATGCCCTGGTCGCTGACCTCGAAACGCACCCGCACGTTGCCGTCGTCGCTGGGCACCCGGTGGGCCCGCAGGATCACCGGCCCCTGTTCGGAGAACTTGATGGCGTTGTCGAGCAGGCCGTTGAGTACCTGGCGGATGCGCTCCGGGTCGCCGTGCAGGCGGGCCGGCAGGGCCGGGTCGCTCACCACCTGGACGCCGATGTCCTTGGCCGCCGCCGCTTCGGCCAGGCCCTGGCGGGCCTCCTCCAGCAGCTCGGCCAGGCCGAAGTCGCGCAGGGCCAGGGTGATCTTGCCGCTCTCGATGCTGGAGACGTCGAGGATGGAGTTGATCAGTTCCAGGAGGCGCTGGGAGGCCTGTTCCACCTTGTGCAGATGGTCCTGGCCCTGGGGGCCCTGGACTTCCCGCTGCAGGATGGTGGTGAAGCCCATGATGTGGTTGAGGGGAGTGCGCAGTTCGTGGCTCATCTTGGCCAGGAAGGTGCTCTTGGCCCGGTTCGCCGCCTCCGCCTCGTCGGCCCGCTCCGCCAGTTCCGTGGCCAGGCGGGTGCGTTCCTCCAGCAGGGTCTCCAGCTCGGTGCCGATGCGTTTGCGCACCGCCAGGTCGGCCCGCAGGCGCTCGGCGGAGCGGTACATGAGCCAGGCGGCCAGGCCGATGGCCAGCACGGCCAGGGCCGCCAGGCCGCCCAGGATCAGGCTGTGCTCCTGCCAGCCGCCCAGGTAGTCCCGGCTGGCCATGCCGACGATGACGTAGAAGGGGTAGGACTCCAGGCGACGGTAGGCATTGTTGCGTTCGACGCCGTCCAGGCTGGTGCGGGCCAGGTACTGGCCGTCCGTCGGGTGCCGGCGCAGCATGTCCAGCAGCTCCTGGGAAACCTCCCGGCTGCCGACGGCGTTGCGGGTGCTCGGATAGCGGTGCACCAGGGCCAGGTCGGCGGTGCGGATGGAACCCGCGCCCTGGGGGCCGAGGCTGACGGAGGCGAGGATGCGCTCGAAATGCACGGTGGGGATGGCGGCATAGACCACGCCGGCGAAGGTGCCGTCCGGGGCCTCGATGCGGCGGGAGAGGGTGACCACCCATTGCTTTGCAATGCGCCCCATGAGGGGACCGGCAATGATCAGTTCGCTGGCGCTGCCGTCCCGGGCCCGCAGGAAGTACTCCCGGTCCCCCAGGTTGACCGGGCCGCCGCCGGGAATGCCGGCACCGTAGCGCACCACGCCGTCCCGGTCGATGATGCGCAGGCTGATGATCTCGGGCACCAGGGCCTGCTGCCGTTCCAGATAGAGCTTCAGTTCCAGGGGCCGCACCTTGCCGCCGGCCAGCTGCTCCTGGTACTGGGCCACCGTCGATTGCAGCACCACGTCGATCTTGTCGAAGACGCTGCTCAGGTGCAGGTCCAGCATGTGGGAGACGTTCTGGGTCGCCACCTCGGCCCGCTCCCGATAGCGGATGCGCTCCTCCCAGATGGCCATGGCGGCCAGGGACACCACCAGGGTGGCGATGATCAGGGCCACCAGGGCATGGGGCAGCCAGCGCGGCATGTCGGCGCCCGGGGCCTCGACGGCGGGAATCTTGGCTGGAGCATTCATGGCTGGTGGGGTCCCGGTGAGTGACGCGGTGGCTGATGACGTCGGTTTATTCTGGGGCCTGGATGCCTTCCGAACAAGAGGCGGGGAGGGACGGTGCCAGGTGCCGCCGATGCCCCGGCCCCGATGGCGGCGGGAGTCGGCCCCCCGGGCGGCGCTTGCATCTTGCTACATATTTGAGAATAATTCGCATCTAGCCAGCAGTGAGTGCCTTACTCCGCGCCAGCCACGTTTTCCGTCCACCTGGCTTTCCCGCGGAGTTCCTGCATGCACGTCGCTTCTTCGACCGAATCTGTCGACCATCTCTACCGGTCCCATCACGGCTGGCTGTTCGGCTGGCTGAGAAAGAAGACGGGCTGCCGCGACCACGCCGCCGACCTGGCCCAGGACACCTTCCTCAAGCTGCTGGCCCTGCCGGAAATGCCGGCCCTGCGGGAGCCCCGCGCCTACCTGCTGGTGACGGCCAACCGCCTGCTGATCAACCTGCACCAGCGCTCCCGGGTGGAGCGGGAAACCCTGCAGGCCCTGGTCCTGCTCCTGGAGCCGGACAGCGAGCCCAGCCCCGAACACATCGTCGCCATGCGCCAGCTGCTACGCCAGGTGCTGCTCATGCTCTCCGAGGAACTGGAGGAAAATCCGCGCCGCGCCTTCCTCCTGGCCCGGCTGGAAGGCCTTTCCTACGCCGCTATCGCCGCCGAGCTGCAGGTCTCCGAAAGCAGCGTCAAGCAGTATCTGGCCAAGGCCCTGGCCCATTGCCACGGGAGGCTCTATGGCCACCTGTGAGCGGGAGGAACTGGCCGCCATCAGGGAGGCCGCGGCTGCCTGGGTGGTACGCCTGGCCGACGAACTGGAGGAGACGGGGGAGGGCGGTGCCGGCGGCGAGGCGCAGCGGGACTTCCAGGCCTGGCTGCGGGCCGACCCCCGTCACCAGGAGACCTTCCGCCAGATCCGCCTGATGTGGGACGCCCTGGAACAGCCCCTGCCCCGGGCCGCCCCGGCCCGCCGGCCGCTGCTGCTGGGGGCCGCCTCCCTGCTCGGCCTCTGTCTGCTGTTCCTGGGTCACGGCCAGCACTGGCTGGCGGACGAGCGCAGCGGCATCGGCGAGGTGCGGCAACTGACCCTGACGGACGGCTCCCGCCTGACCCTGGACAGCGGTTCCGCCGTGGATCTGGATTTTTCCGGCACGGAGCGCCGGGTGCGCCTCCTGGCCGGGCGGGTCCTGGCCCAGGTCGCCCACGATCCGGCGGGCCGCCCCTTCCGGGTGGTGAGCGAGGAGGGCACGGCCCAGGCCCTGGGCACCCGCTATGTGGTGGATCGCAGCGGCGACGGCACCCTGGTCAGCGTCATCGAATCCTCCGTCGCCGTGCGGGCCGCCCGCGGCGGCGCCAGCGTCACCCTAGGGCCGGGCCAGGCCCTGCGCCTGGGGCCGGGCGGCACGGCCGAGCCCCTGGCGGCGGCACCGGCGGCCGACAGCTGGGAGCGGCACCGCCTGATTTTCGACAACGCTCCCCTGGACGAGGTCCTGGCCCAGCTCAACCGCTATTTCCCCGGCCACCTGCACGCCAGCGGCGACGATCTGGCCCGCCTGCGCTTTACCGGCGCCCTGCCGGCGGACGATGTGGACAAGGCCCTGCGCCTGCTGGCCGAGGTGCTGCCCCTGCGGGTGGAGCGCCACTCCCGCTGGCTGATCCGGGTCCGTACCTGAAAATTATTAAAAATATTTTGCCTGGGGACTGCCCGATTCCGTTTCTCGCCGGTCATGGAAAGTGAAAGCCACTTTTTTTCGACCGTCTTTTCAGGAGTCTGCATGTCCCAACCAGCCCAGCGCCCCGGCCGCCGACAGGCCCGGCCCGCCTTCCGTCTCACCGCCCTGGCCCTCGCCCTCTGCTGTGCCGGGCCCCTGTGGGCCGACCCGGCCGCCGGCAAGGCCGGCATCCACCTGCAACAGCCGGCCCAGCCCCTGGGCCAGGCTCTGTCCCAGCTGGCGGCCAAGACCGGCCTGCTGCTGGGGGTGGATGCCAGCCTGGTGGCCGGCAAGACCGCCCCGGCCCTGGACGGCTGGTTTGCCCCCGATGCGGCCCTGGTCAAACTCCTCGCCGGCAGCGGCCTGGAAGCCGTGCCCGGCAGCGACGGCACCTACACCCTGCGCCGCCTGCCGGCCCGCAGCGAGGCTGCCCTGCCGGAAGTGAAGGTCACCGCCAGCGGCGATTATCTCTCCCTGCCGGCCCCCTACGCCGGTGGCCAGGTGGCCCGGGGCGCCCGCCTGGGCATGCTGGGTAACCGGGACGTGATGGACACGCCCTTCAGCATCACCGCCTATACCGCCGACGTGGTGGAAAACCAGCAGGCCCGCACCGTGGCCGACGTGCTGGCCAACGAGCCCTCCGCCCGTTACACCGTTTCCGCCGGCCACCTCTACGAGAACTTCCGCCTGCGCGGCTTCGACGTTTTCGCCGGCGACCTGTCGGTAAACGGCCTCTTCGGCATGACGCCCCAGGGCCACGTGCCGGTGGAGTTCCTGGAGCGGGTGGAAGTGCTGAAGGGCCCCGGCGCCATGTTCACCGGCATGCCTCCCGGCGGCGGTGTCGGCGGCGTGGTGAACCTGGTGACCAAGCGGGCGGCGGACGATCCCCTGACCCGGGTGACCGTGGACTACACCTCCGATTCCCAGATCGGCACCCATCTGGACCTGGGCCGCCGCTTCGGCCCCACCAAGCAGATTGGCCTGCGGGTCAATGCAGCCCACCGGGAAGGGGACACCACCACCGACGGCCAGCAAAAGAAGCGGGACTTCCTCTCCGTTGGCGCCGATTACCGGGGCGAGGCCCTGGTGCTGTCCGGCGACTTCTACTACAGCAAGGAGGAAATGAAGGGCGGCACGCCGGCCTCCGCCTACTGGTTCGCCGATTCCCTGCCGTCCCCCCTCAGCGCGCCCGATGCCAAGCAGAACCTGTTCCCCGGCGCCTACGGCACCCTGGAGAACATGGGCCTGATGCTGCGGGCCGACTACGAGATCAACGACAAGCTTTCCGTCTACGGCTCCCTGGGCACCCAGCATTACGACTACTGGGGCTTCATCAACGGCACCCACGCCCGCAACATCCAGGCCAACGGCAATTTCACCGGGGTGCTCACCGGCCAGTACGGCTTCAGCGATTCCGTCGCTTCCGAGATCGGCCTCAAGGGCCGCTTCAAGACCGGCGACGTGGGCCACGACGTGGTGGTGAGCACCTCCGGCCTGCTGCAGGAAAGCGGTTCCCTGACCAAGTCCGGCACCAGCTTCGCCTCCAACATCTACAACCCGGCGGCGGCCAACGTCGGCACCTTGCCCCGTAGCGCGCGCAAGACCGGCGAAACCACCCTGACCAGCCTGGCCATTGCCGACACCCTCTCCTTTCTCGACGAGAAGGTGCTGCTGACCCTGGGCCTGCGGGACCAGCGGGTGCGCACCCGCAACTTCAACGGCACCACCGGGGTGCAGACCTCCAGCTACGACAAGAGCACCGTGACGCCCTCCGTCGGCCTGGTGGTGAAGCCCTGGGCGGCACCGGTGTCCCTCTACGGCAACTACATCGAAGGCCTGAGCAAGGGCGACACGGTCACCGACGTTACCGCCACCAACTACGGTCATACCTTCGCCCCCTACAAGACCGAGCAGAAGGAAGTGGGGGTGAAGTGGGAAGCGGGCAAGTTTGCCAACACCGTCTCCCTCTTCGAACTGACCAAGCCGGGCATGATGAAGGTGGGCAATGCCTACACTGACGGCCAGGAACGCCGCCACCGCGGCATCGAGTGGAACACCTTCGGCGAGGTGAGCCGCAATGTGCGCCTGCTGGGCGGTGCCACCTATACCAAGGCGGAGCTGACCCGCACCCAGAACGGCACCTATGACGGCAACACCGCCATCGGCGTGCCCGAGTGGCAGGCCACCCTGGGCTCCGAATGGGATACGCCCTGGGTGAACGGCCTGACCCTGACCGGCCGCCTGACCTACAACGGCAAGTTCTACCTGAACGCAGCCAACACCCACCAGCTGCCGGCCTGGACCATCCTGGACCTGGGCGCCCGCTACACGACCCGGGTGGCCGAGCAGAAGGTGGTGTTCCGCGCCAACGTGAACAACGTCTTCGACAAGAACTACTTCTCCGGCAGCTTCTCCGACAGCTATTCCATGGCCACCATCGGCGCGCCCCGCAGCGTCAGCCTGTCGGCCTCGGTGGACTTCTGAGTCCGTTCCTCCCGCCCCCGGGCCGTGGCAATGGCCGGGGGCTCTTTTTTTCGAGGCATCCATGCAATCTATGAGCTTGTTGTCCCTGCGCCTGGGCCGCGGCCTTCTCCTGGGCCTGCTGCTGGTGCCCCTGCTGCCCCTGGGCGGCAGCCCGGCCCTGGCTCGCGACGAGGCCGCCTGGCGTCCGGTGGAACTGCCCCAGTCCCTGCAGCGGGACGTGACGTCCCGCCATACCGGCCGTACCTACCGGATTTTCGTCGCCAAGCCGGCCGGGGCCGCCCCTGCCGCCGGCTTCCCGGTGCTCTACGCCCTGGACGGCAATACGGCCTTTCCCACCCTGTCGGTGGTGGCTCGGCGCATGGCCGAGCGTGCCGCCGTCACTGGCGTGCCGCCCACCCTGGTGGTGGCCATCGGCTATCCGGGGTCCGCCGACGAGGCGGTGACGGCCCGGGCCGACGACTACACGCCGCCCCTGCCGCCCGGCCGGCCCAAATCCGAGCGGGGCGGCGAGCGTCAGGGTGGTGCCGACCGCTTCCTGGCCTTCATCGAGGAGGAGCTGAAGCCCCTCATCGCCGCCGAGTTCCCGGTGGATCCGGCGCGCCAGGGCCTGTTCGGCCATTCCTACGGCGGCCTGTTCGCCCTGCACGTGCTGTTCACCCGGCCCCAGGCCTTCCACACCTACGTCGCCGCCAGTCCCTCGGTCTGGTACGGCGACCGCTACCTGCGCCTGGAGCGGGAGCAACTGGCCGCCGGCGCCCGCCGCCAGGCCCAGGTGCTGATCACCGTCGGCGCCCGGGAGGACGATCCGCCCAGCGACAACCCGGATTCGCCCCGGGCCCGCCTCCTGGCCAGCCGCCCCATGGTCACCGACGCCCGGGAGATGGGCTTGTGGCTGGCCGGCGGCGCCCGCCTGGCCGGGCCGGTGCGCTACGAGGTGCTGGCCGGGGAGAACCACGGCTCGGTGATCCTGCCCTCCCTGACCCGGGCCCTGGCCTTCCTCGGCGATCCCGAGGCCATGGCGCCCTGAGGCCGCCCATTGCCGTGTTCGCCCTTTCCTTCGCCAACCGGGGCCCCTGGTCCCTTTTCGGATGCATTGCCATGCGTATCTACCAATCCTGGACCCAGGTCCTGAGCCGCGTTCTGGCGGCCGGCCTGGGGGGCTACGCGGCCGCCTGGGCCCTGGTCTTCGCCCTGGGGGTGTGGCTGCCCCTGGCCCGGGTCAGCCTGTGGTTCCTCATGGGCCAGATCCTGCCCGTCCCCCTGCTGCTGGCCCTGCTGTGGGCCTTTGCCGCCTCCAGCGCCGCCCGGGCCTGGGGTTGGCTGCTGGCCCTGGCGGCCCTGCTGGCCGGCCTCGGCTACCTGGGAAAGGTGCTGTCATGAAGGCCCCCACGTTCACCCAGTCCATGTCCTGGCTGCACACCTGGAGCGGTCTCCTCTTCGGCTGGCTGCTGGTGCCCATTTTCTTTACCGGCACCCTGGCCGTGTTCGAGCCGGAGATCAGCCACTGGATGCGCCCGGAAATCCGCCATGCCCCGGCCGAGCCGGCCCGGGCCCTGGCGGTGGCCGAGGCGCGCCTGCGTCAGGTGGGGGAGGGGGCGCCCATCTGGCGCGTGCAGATGCCCTCGTCCCGCCAGCCGGCGGTGGGCATCGTCTGGGGCAGCCGGGAGCAGACCCGGGAGGAAGTCCTGCATCCGCTAAGCGGCGAGGTGCTGCCGGTGCGGGCCACGGAAGGGGGCCATTTCTTCACCCACTTCCACGCCGAACTGGATGCGGGCAAGGTGGGGCGGGCCGTGGTCTGTTTGGTGGGGCTGGTGATGCTGGCGGCCCTGATCAACGGCATCGTGGTGCACAAGAAAATCTTCCAGGACTTCTTCACCTTCCGCCCCCAGTCTTCGGCCCAGCGCAGCTGGCTGGACGCCCATAACGTCCTCGGCGTCCTCGGCCTGCCCTTTCTCCTGCTCATCACCTATACCGGCGTGGTGATCCTGGTGGACAGCTACCTGCCCGCCGCCACCTACCATTTCTACGACGGCAAGGCCGGCGGCCCCCGGGGCGACGTGGTGCGCAGCTTCGAGCGCCGGCCGGCGGGCGTGGCGGCGCCCCTGCCGTCCCTGGCGCCCCTGCTGCAGGAGGCGGAGACGGTGCTGGGCGCCGGCCATGTGGGCTGGATCGGCATCCGCGCCCCCGGCGACCGGGAAGCCACGGTGCAGTTCATGCGCCATCTGGACGACCGCCTCGGCGCCGTGGCCGACCACATCACCTTCGCCGCGGTGAGCGGCTGGGAACTGGGGCGGCAGACCGAGTGGAACCCGGTGGCCTACGCCTTCCGCACCCAGGTGGGGCTGCACCTGGTCCATTTCGGCGGCTATCCGGCCCAGTGGCTGTATTTCCTCTCCGGCCTGGCCGGCACCGCCATGATGGCGGTGGGGCTGGTGCTGTTCACCATCAAACGGCGCAAGCGTCCCGGCCATGAATTCGGGGCCGCCACGGCCCGGGTCTATGGCGCCATTGAAAGCCTCAACGTGGCCACCGTGGCCGGAGTGATGCTGGCCAGCGCCGCCTTCCTCTGGGCCAACCGGCTGCTGCCGGCGGACCTGGCGGAGCGGGCGGCCTGGGAGATCGGCGCCTTCTTCGCCGTGTGGGCCCTGACCCTGGTCCATGCCGGCCTGCGTCCCCCCGGCGCGGCCTGGCGCGGGCAGCTCTACGCCGCCGGCCTGGCCTGGGCCCTGCTGCCTCTGTGCGACGTGGCCGGCGCCCCGGGGCTGCTGGATGCCATGCGCCTGGGGGTGGATTTGACCGCTCTCGTCGGCGGCCTGGCCCTGGTCTATCTGGGATGGCGGGTGAGCCGCCGTTTTGCCGCCGCAGCGGCCAAGGAGGCAGCATGAACATTTCCTGGTTGCACGCCGCCGCCAGTCTCGGCCTGGCCTATCTGGGCATGCTGGGCCTGTGCCTGGGCATGGCCCGCCACTACCGGCAGCGCTACCACCATCCCCTGACGCCGGGGCGGGGCCGGGTCCTGCGCCTGGCCGGCTGGAGCGGCTGCCTGCTGGCCCTGGCGCCCTGCCTTGCGGGCTGGGGCGCGGCCCAGGGCGTGGTGCTGTGGATCGGCCTGCTCTCCGCTGCGGCCACCGGCCTGGTGTTCCTGCTGGCCTGGCGGCCGCCCTGGTGCACCCGGGGCGGCGCCCTGGCCGTGCTGACGGTGCTGGCCTGGCTGGGGAGCCTGGCGTCCGGAGGGTAATAAAAAGTGCTTGCAATTAAATAGCGCGCTATTTAATATGGGCGCCATGGATGACAAGCCCAACAACGCCACCGCGCCAAGCCCGGCCTCCCTGCTGCTGCAGAACCAGTTCTGCTTCAGCCTGTATGCCACCACCCTGGCCATGCAGAAGGTCTATCGCAAGGTGTTGGGCCCCCTGGGCCTGACCTATCCCCAGTATCTGGTGATGCTGGTGCTGTGGGAGCGGGACGGCCTCACCGTGTCCGAGATCGGCGAGCCCCTGGGCCTGGATTCGGCCACCCTGACGCCCCTCTTGAAGCGCCTGGAGACGGCGGGCCTGCTCAGCCGCAGCCGGGCCGCCAGCGACGAGCGCCAGGTGGTGGTGAGCCTGAGCCAGGCGGGGCGGGATCTGCGTCGCCAGGCCGAGGCCGTGCCCGCCGCCATGCTCTGCGCCGCCGCCTGTTCCACCGACGAACTGGGCCGGCTCAAGGGCGAACTGGACGACCTGCGCCGGCGGCTGCAGGCCTATGGTTGAAGGTTGGCTAGGCGTAAAGCGCCGGCACAAGAGGGCCTCGCGGCCCTTTTCTTCCGGCAAATATATAGCGCGCGATTCAATAGCGATGCTTGATATTTTCATGGGCGGCGATGCGCCCGGACCGTTCCGAAGTCGTCGCAGGCAGTTCCCACTTTTCTAGGAGAAAGACCATGTCGATCGAAAAAGTGCTGTACCGGGCCCAGGCCCAAGTCACCGGCGGCCGTGACGGCCGTGCCGTCGGCGCCGACGGCCATCTGGAGGTGTCCCTGAGTACGCCCAAGGAGCTGGGCGGGGCCGGCGGTGCCGGCACCAATCCGGAGCAGCTTTTCGCCGCCGGCTATTCGGCCTGCTTCATGGGCGCCATGAAATTCGTTGCCGCCCGGGACAAGATCGCCTTCCCGGCCCAGGCCAGCATCGAGGGCCTGGTGGGCATCGGCGTCATCCCCGCCGGTTTCGGCATCGAGGTGGAACTGCGCATCGCCCTGCCGGGCCTGGAGCGGCAGGCGGCCGAGGACCTGGTGGCCAAGGCCCATCAGGTTTGCCCCTATTCCAACGCCACCCGGGGCAATATCGACGTCACCCTGACCCTGGTCTGAGGGTCTCGCGGGGCGGCGTTGCCGCCGCAGCAAAGCAGCCGCCGCGGCCTGGCCGTCGGCGGCTTTTTCATGGCCGCTTGGATGGGGTGGCCGGAGAGGCTCGCGGATAGGCGATCTCCGGCATGGCATGGCTGGGAAGTCCGCCGGGTGCGGCTTCCAGAGGATGGGGGAATGGGGGCGCTATGTTGCCGGCGGCTGGAAAGTCGTCAGAACTGCAGGGCGCCGGTGAGGGAGCCCACTTCTTCCGCCGCTTCGGCCAGGATGCCGCTCAGGGTTTCCTCCCCCAGCACCATGTCCAGATTGGCGCCGGCGCCCATGTCGGTACCGCCCGTGGCTGCGCCGCGGCTGTTGAAGCGGTGCAGGGGCGAGGGCACGGGGCACAGTTCCTCGGCCAGCAGCAGGGTGTCGCCGAGGGAGTGGGGCGGGATGGCGAGGAAGCCGTCCCAGTAGGCCTCGATGGCTTCTTGCACCGGTGCCGGCACTTCCAGCACCTGCAGTACGGCTCGGCCCAGGATCATTTCGCCGCCTTCCATCCAGGCGTCGAAATCCCCATCCAGCAGGCCGGGCTGGCGCTTGGCCTGGGACAGCAGGTAGAAGCCGCCGACCTCGTGCACGATGCCGGCGAACATGGCCGTTTCCCCATCCACCTTGGTCACCCGGCGGGCGATGACGTGGGCCAGGGCGGCCACATGGGCCGTGTGTTGCCACAGCTGGGCGGCCATGGTCTGCAAGGCGGGGTCGCTGGGGCTGCCGGACAGCTGGCGGGTGATGAGGGCCATGGCCAGGGCGCGCACGGTGCGAAAGCCCAGGCGGGCGACGGCGGTGCGCACGTCGGTGACGGGATTGCCGGCGCGGTTGTAGGTGACCGAGTTGGCCATGGCCACCACCCGGGCCGCCAGCAGGGGCTCGGCCTGCACCAGATGGGCGGCAGCTTCGATGTGGCATTCCGGATCGTCCAAGGCCTGCCGTACCTTGATGGCCACCTGGGCGCTGGTGGGAAAGGCGAGTTCGCCGTGGCCGACCCCGGCTGCCAGGGTGTTGAAGACTTCGAGCTTGTCCATGGCCCAGCATCATACCCCTGTGCCACGGGGCGTCCAGCCGCTGCGTCAAGAAGGGCCAATGCAAAACGGCGGCCCTGGGGCCGCCGTTTCCTTGTTGCGTCGATGCCGTGGGATCAGCGGATTTGCAGCAGGCTCTCGTCCCACTTGGCGTGCTTTTCGTAGCCCAGCAGGTTGGCCACGGTGGCGGCGATGTTGGAGAGACCGGCGCTTTCCGTCTGCTTCAGGGCCAGCTTGCCGCCGCTGACGTTGTCGTAAAGGATCAGCGGCACCGGGTTGAGGGTGTGGGCGGTCTTGGCCTTGAAGGAGCCGTCCGCATTGAGCTGGGGCTGCTTGGTCTTCTTGTCCAGCTCGAACATCTCGTCGGCGTTGCCGTGGTCGGCGGTGATCAGGGCCACCCCGCCCATGGCGTCGATCACCGGCAGGATGCGCTCCAGGGCCAGGTCCACCGCCTCGACGGAGAGGGTGGCGGCGCGGAAGTTGCCGGTGTGGCCCACCATGTCGCCGTTGGCGAAGTTGCAGCGCAGGGTCTTGTACTGGCCGCTCTTCAGGGCGGCGATCATGGCGTCGGCGATCTCGGCGGATTTCATCCAGGGCCGCTGCTCGAAGGGCACCACGTCGCTGGGCACTTCCTGGTAGGTCTCGCCCTCGAACTTGCCGGAGCGGTTGCCGTTCCAGAAGTAGGTGACGTGGCCGAATTTCTGGGTTTCGGAGCAGGCGAACTGGGTCACGCCGCTCTTGGCGAACCACTCGCCCATGGTGTCCTTGATGGCCGGCGGGGCCACCAGGAAGCGCTTGGGCAGCTGCAGGTCGCCGTCGTACTGCAGCATGCCGGCGTAGGTGACCTTGGGCGTGCGGACGCGGTCGAACTTGTCGAAATCCGCCTCCTCGAAGGCCCGGGTGATTTCGATGGCCCGGTCGCCGCGGAAGTTGTAGAAGACCACGGCGTCGCCGTCCTCGATGGTGCCGACGGGCTGGCCATTGGCGCCGATGACGAAAGGCGGCAGGTCCTGGTCGATGGTGCCGGGATGGCGCTGGCGCAGGGCCTTGACCGCTTCCGCGGTGCTGGCGAACTGCTCGCCCTGGCCCAGCACGTGGGTCTTCCAGCCGGCTTCCACCAGGGCCCAGTTGGCCTCGTAGCGGTCCATGGTGATGACCTGGCGGCCGCCGCCGGAGGCGATGCGGGCGTCGAAGGATGGGTCGGAAATCTCCGCCAGGAAAGCCTCGAAGGGCTCCACGTATTCCAGGGCGCTGGTCTCGGGCACGTCGCGGCCGTCCAGCAGGGCGTGGATGCGCACCGTCTTGACGCCTTCGGCCTTGGCCTGGAGCACCATGGCCTTGAGGTGGTCGATGTGGCTGTGCACGTTGCCGTCGGAGAATAGGCCGATGAAGTGCAGCACACCACGACCGGCCTTGGCCCCGGCGACGATCTCCTGCCAGGCCTGGCCCTGCCAGATGCTGCCGTCGGCGATGGCGCCCGCCACCAGGGCGGCGCCCTGGGCGTACACCTGGCCGGCGCCGATGGCGTTGTGGCCCACTTCGGAATTGCCCATGTCGTCGTCCGACGGCATGCCGACGGCGGTGCCGTGGGCCTTCAGGCGGATGTTCGGGCAAGTGGCGAAGAGCTTGTCCAGGGTGGGCTTCCTGGCGGCGGCGATGGCGCTGCCGACGTCGGTCTTGGGCAGGCCGTAGCCGTCCATGACGATGATGACCACGGGACCGGGCACGCCGGGGAAGGAGGAGAGCTTTTGCAGCATGGGGAAATCCTGGCAGAGCGATTCGGGAAAGGTCGGCAAGGCTGCGGCCCCGCCGAGGGCGCCCGTCAAAAAGCGGCAAGATGCGCCGCCGCGGCGCCGGGCGAAGTATCCTAGCCGGGAACCCATCAGTCAATCCGAGGAGCAGACATGGCAGTTCAGCAGACGGCAGCAGGCAGCACGGGTTTGGCCCTCAATCTGGCGCTCCAGGGCGGCGGCGCCCACGGCGCCTACAGCTGGGGTGTGCTCGACTGCCTGCTGGCGGACGGGCGCTACGGCTTCGACGGCATCAGCGGCACCAGCGCCGGCGCCATGAACGCCCTGGTGCTGGCCGACGGCCTGATGAAGGGCGGTCCCCAGTGGGCCCGCCTGGCCCTGGAAGAGTTCTGGCAGGCCATCGCCGACAGTGTGCCTCTGGATCTCTCCATGCCGGTGCAGGGCGGCGAAGGCCTGGCCCTGATGCCGGCCACCCGCATGATGCTCAACTGGACCCAGTACCTTTCGCCCTACCAGTTGAATCCCCTCAACTTCAATCCCCTGCGCCAGCTGCTCAAGGAGCGGGTGGATTTCGAGGGCCTGCGCCGGCACAGCCCGGTGCGCCTGTTCCTCGCCGCCACCAACGCCAACACCGGCAAGCTGCGCCTGTTCCGCAACGCCGAACTGAGCGTGGAGGCGGCCCTGGCCTCGGCCTGCCTGCCCATGATCCACCACGCCGTGGAAATCGACGGCGAGCCCTACTGGGACGGCGGCTATTCTGCCAACCCGGCGGTGTTCCCCCTGTTCTACGAATGCGACAGTCCGGAAATCCTGCTGGTGCTGCTGGCGCCGCCCACCTACGGCGAGGTGCCGACCACGGTGGAGGAAATCCGCGCCCGGGCCATGGAGCTGGCCTTCAACACCAGCGTGCTGCGGGAAATGCTGCTCTTCGCCAACGTCATCGACTTCTCCGAGCGCCTGGGCCTGGAGGCGGGGGGGCTGGAAAAACGCATCCTGCAGACCCATTTCCATCTCATCGAGGCGGCCGACCTGCTGCACCAGTTCGGCTCCGAAACCAAGGTGGCGGCCGACTGGCCCTTCCTGCTAAAGCTCCACGACCTGGGCTACGCCGCCGCCGAAGACTGGCTCAGGGCCCACAGCGGCGACATCGGGGTACGCAACTCCTTCGATTTGGCCCGGCGCTTCCGCCTCTAGGCTTGCCTATGCCGGTGCCGGGGCGGCAAGGCTAGAATAGGGGCCGTCAGCCGTTCATGTCCCCATCCTTTCCGCGAGACGCCATGTTCAAAAAAGATATCGACCTGATCCGCACCCTTCACGCACGCTACGGCCTGCAGGGCCCATTGCTGGATGCCGGGGGGCTGATCGCTCCCAGCATCGCCGACTACGATATCTCCATGGCCAAGGCCCTGGCCCTGGATCTGGACCTGGACGGCCACAAGTGGTCCATCAAGGTGCCCCACCCGGTGCAGAACGACCGCTATGTGCGGATCGAGCGTCCCTGGACCTTCATCGACCCGGCCTACGTCATCGCCAACCCGGAGTACGGGGACCCCTACATCGAGCAACTGCCGGAAAAATATGCGGACACCTTCAACACCGTGATCATGGTGTCGGTGTTCGAGCATGTGGAGAATCCCTACAAGGTTTCCGACGCCCTCTACAAGATCGTCAAGAAGGGCGGCTACCTGATCAATTCGGCGCCCTTCCTCTTTCCCTACCATCCCAGCCCGGAAGACAACTTCCGTTATTCGCCCGCCGCCCTGCGCCGCATTCATGAATCCAGCGGCTTCACCTGGGTGGAGGGGGATTTCCATATCAACCTCTCCGCCAAGGAAGGTATCGGCGATACCAATCCCCAGAACTACGGCGCCCCCCAGGGCATCATGGCCTGCTACGCGGTGTGCCGGAAGGATTGACCCACCTTGTGCCCAAGGGCCCGATGCTTCCCGGCATCGGGCCGTTTTTCTTTGAGGAGCCTGCCCCATGACAGCTGATCCCACCGATGCTTCCCCGGCGGCCCGGCACCAGCGCTGGTGCCAGCGCCGCCTGGCCGAACTGGATGCGCCGCAAGGCTGGCCCGGCCTGATCGGCCTCATCTGGCTGGAACCCGGCGACAACGCCGTGGGTGCCGGCGCCGACTGCCTGGTGCGCCTGCCCGACGGTCCGGAGCGCCTGGGGCTGCTGCGCTGGCAGGGCACCAGCATCACTTGGGAGCCCGCCGGCGGCGGGGTCCAGGCCCTGCAGACCGATGCCCAGGGGGAGCCGACGCCGGTGCGCAGCGGCACCTACCAGTTTTTCATCATCGAGCGGGAAGGCCGTCTGGCGGTGCGCCTGCGGGATCTGGAGTGGCAGGCGAAGCGGCCCTTCGCCGGGCTGGAGTGCCTGCCCTATACGCCGGCCTGGTCCATCGAGGCCGCCTGGGAAACCCTTGCCGAGCCTGTCACCATGGAAGTGCCGACGGTGACCGGCGAACTGAAGGCGGTGACGGTGCGGCACCGGGCGGTGTTCGACCACGCCGGGCAGACGGTGGCCCTGCTGCCCATGGAAACGGGAGAGGAGGGCGTCTTCTTCGTTTTCCGCGATGCCGGCAGCGGCCGCCTGACCTACGGCGCCGGCCGTTTCCTGCGCTGCCCGCCGCCTCAGGACGGCAAGGTGCTGCTGGACTTCAACCGGGCCTACAACCCGCCCTGCGCCTTCACCCCCTTCGCCACCTGCCCCCTGCCGCCGCCGGAGAACTGGCTGGGCTTTGCCGTCGAGGCCGGCGAACTGAAATACCGGGGCGGCCACTGAGGCTCCCGTAGCCATCCTGCTTGGAGAGAAAAAGATGCGTGTCGCCGTTCCCCTGTCCCAGGCCTACAAGCTGCTCAACCACGGCCCCGTGACCCTGGTCAGCAGCGCCAACCAGGGACGCCGCAACGTCATGGCGGCCTCCTGGGCCATGCCCCTGGATTTTTCGCCGCCCAAGGTGGCGGTGGTGATCGACAAGGGCGCCCATACCCGGGGCCTGGTGGAAGGCTCCGGTGAATTCGTGCTGGGCATTCCCGGCCGGGCCCTGGCCGGGGCGGTGGTGGCCGTGGGTTCTTGCAGCGGCCGCGACGGGGACAAGTTCGCGCGCCTGGGGCTGGCCACGGCGCCGGCGGAAAAGGTGGGGGCGCCCCTGGTGGAGGGCTGTGCCGCCTGGCTGGAATGCCGGGTGCTGCCGGAAGCTCACAACCAGCAGGCCTACGACCTTTTCCTGGCCGAGGTGGTGGCGGCCTGGGCCGATGACCGGGCCTTCCGGGACGGCCGCTGGCTGTTCGCGGCGGAGGAACTGCGCACCCTGCATTACGTGGCGGGCGGGCAGTTCTTCCTCACCGGCGACAGCCTGGAAGTGCCGGCCTAAGGCCCGGCGCGGCCCCTGGGCGGGGCCGGGAGAAGGGAAGCGAAGGGGCGAAGAGCCGCCGCTGGGGGCGGCTCCGGCTCAGTGCTGGTGGGGGATGCCGGCGGCTTCGAAGGCGTAGCTGCCTTCGGGCGGGGCGCAGTGGAAGCAGGGGGCGTGGGCGGTGTTGCCCAGGCCCAGGACCTGCTGGGCCAGGAGGCGGGCCACCTCGGGCTGGCCGGCGCAGGCCTCGCGGATGACGGATTCGATTTCCACCTCGGTTTGCTGCGACTGCACATGACTCAGTCGCTGCAGGAGGGAGGTCAGTTGTTGGCGTTCAATGGCGTTCATGGCTGGCTCCTCAGGCGATACGGCTTCGGGATGAGGTCGATTCTGCGCCTGTTGAATGTTGCAATGCAACAAGTTTAGGCCAGGCATTTGATCCAGGTTGATACAGTGTGTAACAGGAGCCGCAGCTACTGGCGGAAAAACTGCCGCGGCGACTGGCCGAAAGCCCGCTTGAACATGGCAGAGAAGGCGCTGGGGCTGGCGTAGCCCAGTTCCGCCGCCACCGCCCCCAGGCTGCGGCCCTGGGCCACCAGGGCGGCGGCCCGGGACAGGCGCAGCTGCTGGCGCCAGGCGCCGAAGGGCATGGCCAGCTCCTTCTGGAAGAGGCGGGCCAGGGTGCGGCTGCTGGCGCCGACCCGGGCGGCCCAGGCCTCCAGGCTGAGGTCCGCCGCGGGCTGGTCGAGCAGGGCCTGGCAGAGGGCCATCAGGCGCCGGTCCCGGGGCAGGGGCAGGCCCAGGGAGAGGGGCTTGGCCTGGCGCATCTCCTCCACCAGCAGGGCCGTCATCAGGCCGCGCCGGGGTTCGGCGGGGGCAGGGCTGGCAGCCAGGGCCTCGCTCAGGGCCCGCATGACGTCGGAGATCTCCACCACCCGGCAGGAATCCAGGGGCAGGGGGGCCGCCGCCGCATCCACGTAGAGGGTGCGCAGCTCCACCTGGCCCAGCATGACCACGGTGTGGGCCACCTGGGGCGGAATCCAGATGGCCCGCAGGGGCGGCACGATCCAGGCCATGTCGGCGGTGGCCAGGCGGATGGTGCCGGCGATGGGGTAGGCCAGCTGGGCCCAGTCGTGGCTGTGCCAGGGGATTTCCACGTCGGCCGGCGCCTTGCGCAGGTTCACCGTGACCGGCTCGGCGGCGCTGGGGGGCCGGCGGGGCCAGGGATCGTAGGGCAGGCGCGGCTGGGCGGCGGGCATGGGCGTCTTCCGGAGGGAGCGGGTTGGGGGCGGCATCTGCCGGCTGGAATCGGGCCGGAGCGGGTTGGTGCTGGGGCCGGGCCAGCGCCGGCCCGGGGCGGTACGGTCAGCAGTACGGCTGGCCGGATTACGATAATTATTGTCCGTCTGGCGCATTTCTGCCAGGGGGCGGGAGGGTTAGCATGCCAGCCTGTTTTCCATCATCAGGAGCCGGGCCCATGGGTACCGATAGCAACGCCGCCGTGGCATCCCCCGAACCTGTGGCGCTCGCTGCCGCCGTCACCGACACGACTGCCGCCCCTGCCGGCGCTGAAGCAGGCGAGACCGCCAGACTGCAGCGCCGGCGCGAATACGCCACCATCAGCGTGGTGGGCTTCGCTCACGGCGTCTCCCATTTCTTCCATCTCCTGCTGGCGCCCCTCTTTCCCTGGCTGATGCAGGAGTTCGGCCTCAGCTTCACCCAGGTGGGGGCCACCATGACCCTCTTCTTCGTCGTTTCCGGCATCGGCCAGGCCCTGGCCGGCTTCGCCGTGGACCGGCTGGGGGAGCGGCGGGTGCTGTTCTTCGGCGTCTCCTGCCTGGCGGCCGCCGGCGTGGCTTTGGCCCTGGCCCACAGCTATGCCGGCCTGTTTCTGGCTGCCGGCCTGGCGGGGCTGGGCAATGCGGTGTTCCATCCGGCGGACTTCACCCTGCTCAACCGCCATGTTTCCGCGGCCCGCCTGGGCCATGCCTTCTCCATTCACGGCCTTTCCGGCAACCTGGGCTGGGCGGCGGCACCGGCCTTCCTCACCGGCATCGCGGCCCTGGCCGGCTGGCGCGGCGCCGCCCTGGGCGCCGGCGCGGTGGCCCTGCTGGCCCTCGGCCTGCTGGTCTGCTTCCGCCATCTGCTGGCCGATCCGCCCCATGGAGCAAGCCGGCACGACGGGGCTGCCGGCTCCCCCTTCGCCTTCCTTGGCTGCGGCCCCGTGTGGCTGTGCTTTGGCTTCTTCCTGTTTACCACCACCGCCTTCGGCGCCTTCCAGAATTTCGGCTCGCCGGTGCTGCAGCAGGTTTATGGTCTTTCCGTGGGCCTGGCGGCCAGCGCCATCACCGCCTTTCTCCTGGGCGGGGCCGGCGGCATGGCCCTGGGCGGCTTTCTCGCCGGCAAGGCCATGGCCCACGACCGGCGCATCGCCCTGATCCTGTCCACGGCGGCCCTGCTGGCCCTGTTGCTGGCCAGCGGTGCCGTGCCTGGTGCCCTGGTGCCGCTGCTGATGGCCTGCATCGGCTTTTGCAACGGCCTGGCTGGCCCTTCCCGGGACCTGCTGGTGCGCCGGGCGGCGGCGGCCCGTTTCGGCCAGCAGGCTTTCGGCCGGGTCTACGGTTTCGTCTATTCGGGGCTGGATACGGGGCTGGCCCTGTCGCCCCTGCTGTTCGGGCCCATGCTCGATGCCGGCCATTTCGCCAGCGTGCTGGTGGGGGTGGCCATCCTCCAGTCCATCGCCGTGCTGACGGCTCTGGGGGTGGGGCGGCGCCAGGTTTGAAAAAACTGGAGTCGCCGGGCCACAGAGGCCTCAGCGGTCATCGCAGGGATGGGGCTGTTGTGTGACTGGCCAGGCCCGGTTCAGAGGCCTGGCCGGAACGGCAGAAGGGACGGCCATCTTGGCCTGATGCAGGTGGAGAGGTCCGTGGATATTGCCTCTCCGCCCTGCCTGTTTTTCGGGATCAGGCGTCCAGGGTCACCAGGGTCTGGCGGCCCCACCAGGAGGCGCCGGGGGCCACCACCACCGGTTTGCCCACGGCCACGGCCTCGACGCACAGCATGTGGCGGAAACCGTTGGCCGGCATGTCCTTGAGGCTGGCGCAGCGGTGTTCCCAGGGGTTCCACACCACCACGTCGGGAAAGCCCTCGCTGGCGATGGCCAGGGCCTGGCGTCCGTCCTTCAGCAGCAGGGGGCGGGGCACGTCCAGATAAGCCTGGTCCACCTCGTCATCCACCATCAGTTCCGGGCCGGTCTCGACCTTGGTCTCCTGGCTGCCGGGAAGCTGGCGGCGGCTGCCGTGGAGGCCGGTGAGGGTGACGTTCTCCACTTCCTTGACGCGCAGATAGGTGTGCAGGCCGCCGGTGAATTCCAGGGGTTCGCTGCCCGGATTCTCCACTTCCAGTTCGATGTCCAGGCGGTCGCGGGTCAGGGCCACGGTCAGCTCGGCGCGGAAGTCGTGGGGCCACAGGGCCCGGCTGGCGTCGTCGGCCGTGAGGCTGTAGACGGCGCAGGCGAAGCCGCCTTCTTCCGCTTCCGGCTGTTCGCGCCACTCTTCCAGGGTCCAGGTGGCGGTGCGGGCGAAACCGTGCTTGGGCAGGGGGCCGCGCTCGGCGAACTGGGGAAAGATCACCGGGACGCCGCCACGGATGGGGACGCTGCCGCCGAAGTCGGCCTGGGGGCTGAGATAGAGGCGCTCGCCGCCGCCGGCGGGGACCCAGGACAGGGCCTGGGCGCCGAAGGCGCTGATGACGGCGGTGCTGCCGTCGGGCAGGGTGAGGCGGACGGCGTCGAGGCCGTGGAAGGTGGTGTTGCCGAGTTTCTGGGATGCCGACATGGGGAGCGCTGGGAGAAAGGGCGGGGCGCTATTGTAGCCGGGCGGCGGCGGCTCCGCCCGGCGGCCTGTAGCGGGGCGCCGGGCGCGGCTGCTGGCGGCGCCCGGTGCGGTGTTTCAGGCGCCCTTGCGGCGGGAGGCGCTGCGGGGCTTGCTGCCGTTGTCTTCGTTCGCGGCACTTTCCTCGGCCAGGCTGGCCTCGATCTGGGTGGCCGCCTGGGCGGCGGTGTGGGAGGCGTTGGCGGCCAGGTGGCCCAGGGTGTGGTCCAGCTGGGTGACGCTCTGCTGGAACAGGTTCACCGCCGGCAGGATTTCCGCCGGCAGGCCCTTGCCGGCCTTTTCGATGCTGTGGGCGACGAAGGCGCTGAGGCCGTGGCTGTGGCCTTCGAAGAAGCGGATGGCCTCTTCCTGCAGGGCCATCAGGGCGCCCAGGCCTTCCTGGGTCAGGGCCAGGGAGTGGCGGTGCAGGGTGTCGCCGGTCTTGCCGGCGTCCAGGCGGGGCAGGGCGCCATCGTCCGCCTGCAAGGATTCGAGCAGGTCCTGGCGGGCGGCGCTGCAGATGTCCAGGGTGCGGTGGCCGGAATCGAGCAGCAGGCCGGCGATGCTGGAGAAGGCGTTGAGGGAGCCCTGGTGCAGGGCGGCGGTGGCGGGTTGCAGGTCGTACATGGCGGCTGTCTCCTGGTTGGGGGGCTTCCTTTTTTAGCACCCCCACATGACAGCGGCGTGACCGCCGGGCCTAGGTCGTGGCCGCCACTTCGGCGTGGCGGAAACAGTCGGTGGTGTGGTCGTTCACCATGCCCGTGGCCTGCATGAAGGCGTAGCAGATAGTGGAGCCGACGAACTTGAAACCGCGCTTGGCCAGGGCCTTGCTCATGGCGTCCGATTCGGCGGTGCGGGTCGGCGCCTCGGCGATGCTGGCCCAGCGGTTCTGCCGCGGCGCGCCGCCGACGAACTGCCACAGGTAGGCGGCGGCATCGCCTTCTTCCTCGCATAGCTGCAGCCAGGCCCGGGCGTTCTGGATGAAGGCGGCCACCTTGAGCCGGTTGCGCACGATGCCCGGGTCCGCCAGCAGGCTGGCCACCTTGGCCTCGTCGTAGGCCACCATGCGCCGGGGATCGAACTGGTCGAAGGCGAGGCGGTAGGTTTCCCGCTTTTTCAGGACGGTGATCCAGGAGAGACCGGCCTGGGCCCCTTCCAGCAGGAGGAATTCGAAGAGCCGGGCGGGGTCCCGCAGGGGCACGCCCCACTCGGTGTCGTGGTAATGCTGGTAGAGCGGGTCATCGCTGACCCAGGCGCAGCGGCAGGGCATGGTCGGCTCCTCGGGATGAGCCGGCAGTGTAACGCCCCGACCTGGGGAAAACACCGGGGCGGGGCACTTTTTCGCCCCGGGAAGGTTCATACTCTTGAAAACGGCGGGTGGCACTCCCATGTGGGAGATGAAGATGCGGAAAGGATGAATGGCCGCCCTTCGTTTTAACACGAGAGGACCCGATCATGGACACGTTCTACAGCAGCGACGAGTATTCGGTTCTGGCCTACCCGGCCCAGTACGGTTTCGAGTTGGTAGACAAGACCGGGAACCGCTCCCTGTTCATTCAGGGCGTGCGGGCGGAGCAGTTCCACCGGGCCATCCGGGAAGTGGTGGGCGAAGGGACGGACACGGAAACCGTGGACGACTTTCTCGCCGACTATTGTGCCGGTGCCGCCCAGCCCATCGTGTTCCAGTAGACCGGAACAGTCCTGAATGAAAAACGGCGGACCCGCGGGTCCGCCGTTTTTTTGCCGTAGCCGGGGGGGCTCAGCCCTTCAGGTCGGGGAAGTCTTCCTCGAAGAATTCCCACTCGCCCTTTTCGTTGGCATTGCGGCGCTTGGCCTCGTTGGCCCGCAGCTCGACGCGCCGGATCTTGCCGGAGATGGTCTTGGGCAGGTCGGAGAACTCCAGGCGGCGGATGCGCTTGTAGGGAGCCAGGTTGGCGCGCAGGAAGGTGAAGATGTCCTTGGCCAGTTCCTTGGACGGCTTCTCGCCGTTGCGCAGGATGACGTAGGCCTTGGGCACGGCCAGGCGCACCGGATCGGGGGAGGGAACCACCGCTGCCTCGGCCACGGCCGGGTGCTCGATCAGCACGGATTCCAGCTCGAAGGGGGAGATGCGGTAGTCGGAGGCCTTGAACACGTCGTCCGCCCGGCCCACGTAGGTGATGTAGCCGTCCTCGTCCTTGGTGGCCACGTCGCCGGTGTGATAGACGCCGTCGCGCATCACTTCGGCGGTCTTCTCGGCGTCGCCGGAGTAGCCCACCATCAGGCCCAGGGGGCGCGGGTTGAGCTTGAGGGAAATCTCGCCCTCGGCAGCCTCGTTGCCTTCGCTATCCACCAGCACCACCTGGTAGCCCGGCAGGGGGCGGCCCATGGAACCGGGCTTGAGAGGCTGGCCCGGGGTGTTGCCGATCTCGGCGGTGGTTTCGGTCTGGCCGAAACCGTCGCGGATGGTGATGTTCCAGGCGTTCTGCAGCTGCTCGATGATTTCCGGGTTGAGGGGCTCACCGGCACCGATCAGTTCGCGGATCTTCAGGCGGCCCTTATAGGCGGCCAGGTCTTCCTGGATCATCATGCGCCACACGGTGGGGGGAGCGCACATGGTGGTGACCTGGTACTTCTCCAGCACATTGAGCATGGACTTGGCGGAGAAGCGGCTGTAGTTGTAGAGGAAGATGCAGGCGCCGGCATTCCAGGGGGCGAAGAAGCAGCTCCAGGCGTGCTTGGCCCAGCCCGGGGAGGAAATGTTGAGGTGGATGTCGCCGGGCTGCAGGCCGATCCAGTACATGGTGGACAGGTGGCCCACCGGGTAGCTCTGGTGGGTGTGCAGCACCAGCTTGGGCTTGGAGGTGGTGCCGGAGGTGAAATACAGCAGCAGGGGGTCGGAAACCTTGGTGGCGGCATCCGGGGTGTACTCGGCGGAGGTGGTGTGGCTGTCCTTGAAGGACTTCCAGCCGGCGGGTTCGCCGCCGACGCAGATGCGGGTGTAGTCGCCGGCCAGGTCGGTGAACTTGTCGGTGTGGGCCGCGCCGATGATGACGTGCTTGACCTGGCCCCGGTCCAGGCGGTCGCGCAGGTCTTCGGGGGTGAGCAGGGTGGTGGCGGGAATCAGCACGGCGCCCAGCTTGATACAGCCGAGCATGGTTTCCCACAGGGGCACTTCATTGCCCAGCATCATCAGGATGCGGTCGCCTCGCTTGACGCCCTGGGCCTTGAGCCAGTTGGCCACCTGGTTGGAACGGGCGGACATCTGGGCGAAGGAAATCTTGTGCTCGGTGCCGTCTTCCTCAACGATCCACAGGGCGGGCTTGTCGTTACCCTTGGCCATGACGTCGAAGTGGTCCAGGGCCCAGTTGAACTCGGTCAGCTGGGGCCACTGGAAGCCGTTGTAGGCGGTGGTGTAGTCGGTGCGGTGGGCCAGCAGGAAGTCGCGGGCCTTGAGAAAGGCTTCAGTAGCAGACAACTTGTTCTCCTCTGTTTTGTCGTTCAGTGTGAAAAGGCAACGCCGGATTGCTCCGGTACAACCCGCGACAGAACAGGGAGAACGGACCGGCCTGTGTGGTCAGGTGGTCCTGAGATCGAGAAGCGGCCGACGACGGCCCGACTCCCCCCTGCCCGGATCGCGTAACGCGTTTTATATTGTTTATTGACGTTGACGTTAACGTAATGAAATCGCCAGTGTCAAGGCGGGGCGGGCCCACGGGGGCGGCCGCAGAATTTCCGGGGAGTTGGGCTATAATCCAGGCCTTGCGTTCAACCCTCCAATCATTGGGAGTCCCTGGCATGGCCCTGTACGAATCCGATCACACCAAATTCATGCGCGAAATGCTGGCTAAGAACCCGGAGTGGGTGGAAGACCAGCGCAAGGGCCGGGCCATCTGGTGGGACAAGGAACTGCCCCAGGAAGAGCAGGAAGGCTTCAAGGCCGCCAAGGTGGCCCAGAAGTCCTACCCCTACGATGTGAACAGCAAGTAAGCCGGTTACGGCAACCATACCAAGCAAAAGGGCCAGGCGTGATGCCTGGCCCTTTTGCTTTGTTGGCGAGGGCAGGGATTTCCGGGGCCGTCCCTGGTGGCGGTCCGGCCCGGACCCCGCCCCCTTTTGAGGGGCGCCGCGCGGATCAGTCGGTGAGGGGCTTGATGACGCGCTTCACGGCCGGATCTTCGGGGTGGGGGTGGATGGTGAAGCCCAGGCTGGTCATCAGCTTGAACATCTTGGAGTTGAGGGCCAGCACGTCGCCCACCACGGCCCGGTAGCCCTTGGCCCGGGCGCACTCGATGATGGCGCTCATCAGCTTGCGGCCGACGCCGCGCTTCTGCCAGCCGTCGGCCACGGCCAGGGCGAATTCCACCGTCTCGCCGTCCGGGTTGGATACGAAGCGGGAGACGCCCACCTGGACTTCCTTGCCGTCCTCCTCGGTGACGGCGACAAAGGCCATTTCCCGGTCGTAGTCGATCTGGGTGAAGCGCACCAGCATGGACTGGGTCAGCTCCCGCAGGGTGTCCATGAAACGGAAGTACTTGGATTCGTCGGACAGGTGGGCGACGAATTCCTTCTCCATTTCCGCATCTTCCGGACGGATGGGGCGGATCACCACCACCTGGCCGTCGGGCAGGACCCAGTCCTCCACCAGGTGGGCCGGGTAGGGGTGGATGGCCATGTGGGAATAGCGGTCACCGGATGAGGGGGCGAAGTCGATGACGATGCGGGCATCGGCGGCGATGGCGCCGTTTTCATCGACGATCAGGGGGTTGAGGTCCAGCTCCTGCAGCCAGGGCAGTTCGCACACCATCTGGGAGATGCGCAGCAGCACGTCCTCCAGGGCCTCCATGTTGGCGGCGGGCATGTTGCGGTAGTCGCCCAGGATCTTGGCGGCCCGGGTGGAACGGATCAGGTCCTCCACCAGGTAGCTGTTCATGGGCGGCAGGGCCACGGCGGTGTCGTTGAAGACCTCGCACTCGGCACCGCCGACACCGAAGGTGATGACGGGGCCGAAGACCCGGTCCCGGATCACGCCCACCTTCAGTTCCCGGCCGTTGGGACGGGCCACGAAAGGCTCGATGGAAACGCCGTTGATGCGGGCGCTGGGGGCGTTGCGGCCCACGGTGTCGAGAATGTCGTGGTAGGCATTGCGCACGGCAGCGGCGGAGATGATGTTGAGGCGCACGCCGCCCACTTCGGACTTGCGCGGCAGGTCGGGGGAATCCACCTTCATCACCACCGGGAAGCCGATCTGCTCGGCCAGCAGCAGGGCCTCGGTGGGAGTGCGGGCCACCATGGTCTGGGCCACGGGAATCTTGAAAGCCCGCAGCACGGACTTGGACTCCATTTCGGAGAGCACCTTGCGCCGTTCCGACAGCACCGCCTCGATCAGCATCTTGGCGCCTTCGGTGGCGGTCTTGGCCTGGCGGGAGATGGGTTCCGGCGTCTGCAGCAGCAGCTTCTGGTTGCGGTAGTAGGTGGACAGATGGGAGAACAGGTCCACCGCCGTTTCCGGCATGCGGAAGGCGGGAATGCCGGCTTCGGTCAGCATCTTGCGCGCCGGGTAGGTCTGCTGTTCGCCCATCCAGCAGCCGACGATGGGCTTGGTACAGGTCTCGCTGGCGGTGATCACGGCCTTGGCCACTTCCTCGGGCTGGGTCATGGCCTGGGGCGTCAGCATCACCAGGATGCCGTCCACCTCCGGGTCCTGGGTGCCGGCCAGGATGGCGTCCCGGTAGCGTTCCGGGGTGGCATCGCCGACGATGTCGATGGGGTTGGCGTGGGACCAGGTGGGCGGCAGCACCGCATTGAGGGAGGCGATGGTGGACTGGGACAGGTCGGCCAGGGGGATGCCCAGTTCGGCGGCCCGGTCGGCGGCCATGGCGCCGGGGCCGCCGCCGTTGGTGATGATCAGCAGCTTGTTGCCGTCGGGGCGGAACTTGGAGGCCAGGCCCTTGGCGGCGTAGAACAGCTGGCCGATGTTGCGCACCCGCACCACGCCGGCCCGCTTCAGGGCGGCGTCGAACACCGCGTCGGAGCCCAGGGCCATGCCCGAGTGCACCTGGGCGGCGACGGAACCGGATTCGTAACGGCCGGCCTTGAGCAGCAGGATGGGCTTGATGCGGGCGGCCGAACGCATGGCGCTCATGAAGCGGCGGGCGTTGCGGATGCCTTCCACGTACATGAGGATGTAGTGGGTGCGGTTGTCGTAAACCAGGTAGTCGAGAATCTCGCCAAAATCGATGTCGGCGGAGCCGCCGGTGGAAATGACGGAGGAGAAGCCCACGTCATTGACCTTGGCCCAGTCGAGAATGGCGGTGCACAGGGCGCCGGACTGGGAGACCAGGGCCAGGTTGCCCGGGTTGGCGGAGATGTTGGCGAAGGTGGCGTTGAGGCCCTGCACCGGGCGGATCAGGCCGAGACAGTTGGGGCCCAGGATGCGCACGCCGTAGCTGCGGGCAATTTCCACCATCTTGCGTTCGAGGGCGGCACCGGAGTGGCCGGCCTCGGCGAAGCCGGCGGTGATGACCACCACGTTCTTGACGCCGCTGCGGCCGCATTGCTCGATGATGGCCGGCACGGTGCGGGCCTGGGTGGCGATCACGGCCAGGTCCACGCGGGCGCCGATCTCCTCGATGGACTTGTAGGCCTGTACGCCCTGCACGGTGTCGTGCTTGGGGTTGATCGGGTAGAGGCGGCCCTTGTAGCCGGCGGCCACGATGTTGCGGTAGATGATGTTGCCGACGGAGTTTTCCCGGTCCGAGGCGCCGATGACGGCGACGGACTTGGGTTCGAACAGGCTGGTAAGGTAGTGTTCTTCTTCGTGCATGACTTGTCCCCGAGCTTTGGACCAGCCCGGCTTGGCCGGTGCTGATTCGAGTTCCAGTTTGATATTGTGCGACGCAAAAATCTAGCACAAAAGTCAGAAGGTGTCTCATGGGGAAAACCGCAGCCCCCGGTTGCCGTTTGATCCAGGTCAGGAAAGTGACAATTAAACCTATAGTCTGCCTGTCGGGCCGATTGCCGGCCGCTTGCCGGGGTTGATTCGGGCGCGCCCTGTTTCACCCGTACGCCATGTTGCATTGCACCATATTTGGCCGGAGCCCTTGCTCCCGGCTTTCGCCCAGCCTTCGTCCGGAGCTCCCATGTCCGCCCCTGTTTCCGTCCTGCCGCCATCCTCCTGGATCACCCGTTTTGCCCACCTCCTGCCCGGCGGCGGCAGCGTGCTGGACCTGGCCTGCGGCAGCGGCCGCCATGCCCGCTGGCTGGCGGCCCGGGGCCTGGCGGTGACGGCCGTGGATCGGGATGCCGAAGCTATTGCTGCCCTGGCGGGGCTGCCGGGCATCGAAGCCCTGGCGGCGGACCTGGAAGGTGCTCCCTGGCCTCTGGCCGGACGCCGCTTTGACGGCATCGTCGTCACCAACTATCTGCACCGGCCCCTGTGGCCCCTGCTGGCGGCAGCCCTGGCGCCCCGAGGGATGCTGCTCTACGAGACCTTCATGGCGGGCAACGAGCGTTTCGGCAAGCCGAGCCGGCCGGATTTCCTGCTGCAGCCGGGGGAATTGCTGGAGGTCTGCCGGCAGCAGGGGCTGCAGGTGGTTGCCTACGAGGCGGGAGAGGTGGAGGTGCCAAAAGCGGCCATGGTGCAGCGCCTGTGTGCGGTGCCGGGCGACTTGCCCCGGCTTCCCGGCCGGCCCTGAGGCGGGGCACTTAAGCCAGGTTGGCGGCGATCAGACGGGCGGCCGTATGGCCGCTGCGCACGGCCCCTTCCAGGGTGGCCGGATAGTCGCCGGCGGTGTAGTCGCCGGCCAGCCACAGGCCGGGCATGGGCGTGGCGTTGGCGGGGCGCTCCAGATCGGGCCGGCAGGCGAAGGTGGCCCGGGCCTCCCGGATGGTGCGCTGCCAGCGGGGTGGCGCCAGGGGGCGGCCGAGGGCGCTTTCCAGCTCCCGGTGCAGGGACTGGGCCAGGGCCTCGGGGGCCAGCGCTTCCCAGGGGCCGTGGGCGCTGAGGACGCAGGCCAGCAGGCCCCGGTGGCCGTCGAGGGGGCCCCGGTCGAAGACCCATTGGCCGATAGGCCCGGCCAGGCCCAGCAGGGGAAAGGGCAGGGCCACGTCTGCGTCGTACTGCAGATACACCGTGGCGATGGGCTCGTAGGCGAAGGCGGCCAGTTGCCGGCGCAGGGCGTCCAGGGCCGGTGCCGGCGGCAGCAGGGCGGCGCCGTGCTGGGGGGCGGTGGCCAGCACCACCTGGCTGAATTCGGCACTGCCCGTCTGCCCTTCGTTTTCCCACTCCAGCCGCCAGCCCGCGCTGCTGGCCGAAATGCGGCGTACCCGGCTGGAGAGGCGCACCGGCTGGCCTTTTTCAGCCAGCCAGGTTGCAGCGGGTTCAGGGACGAGGCCCCCCAGGTGGGTGGTCGGCAAAAGCATGTCCGTCGCGCCTCCCGGGCCGCCCAGGCTGTCGCGCAGAACGTTGGCGAAGACCTGGGCCGAGGCGGCGGCGGCCGGGGTATTGAGGGCAGCCAGGCACAGGGGCTCCCACAGGAAGCGGGTCAACCGGGGGCCCTGGCGGTACCGTTGCAGCAGTTCACTGACGCTGCAGTCGGCGGGCAGCCGGTAGCCGCCGGCCTTGAGGGCTTGCATGAAGCGGGCGGCGGCGAACTTCTCGCCCAGGCCGACGCCTTTGGCCGTGAGCAGGCCCCAGGCCAGGTGCAGGGGGGCGGGCAGGCGCGGCAGGCGCAGGCTGAAGTGGGGTGGCGTCAGCAGGGCCAGGGGCGTCCGGCGCAGGTGCCCGGCGCTGCCGATCTGGCCCATCAGTTCCAGGGTGGCGCCGTAGGCGCCGATGAGCAGGTGGGGGCCGTTGTCCAGGGCCAGGCCTTCGACCTGGACCAGGCGGGCGCGACCGCCCGGCTGGCGCGCCGATTCGAAGATGCTGACGGGGATGCCCTGGCGGACCAGGGCCACGGCGCAGGCCAGGCCGGCCCAGCCGGCGCCGACAATGGCGACCCGGGCCGGTGCCCCGGTGCCGGACGGCGTCAGCCCTTGATCCACGCCTTGAGCGCCAGCCAGGCCTTGCGTCCGGGCGGGATGGAAATGCGGTGGGTGAGGACCAGCCCGGGCTCGGCGGCGATTTCTTCCAGCAGGCTGCGGTAGATGGCGGCCATCACCAGCCCCGGCTTCTGCTGGCGGCGGTCCGCCGCCGGCAGGGCGGCGAAGGCCTGCTCGTAAAAGCCACGGGCCCGTTCGATCTGGAACTGCATGAGGGCGGCGAAGGCTTCCGTCGGGCGGCTGCTGAGGATGTCCGCCGCCGGCACGTTGAAGCGCTGCAGTTCGTCCATGGGCAGGTAGATGCGGCCGCGGCGGGCATCCTCGCCCACGTCGCGGATGATGTTGGTGAGCTGGAAGGCCATGCCCAGGTCGTGGGCGTACTTGCGCGTGGCCCTTTGCGTCATGCCGAAGATTTCGGCGGAGAGCAGGCCCACCACGCTGGCGACCCGGTAGCAGTAGAGCTGCAGGGATTTGAAGTCGGCGTAGCGGGCCTGGGTCAGGTCCATTTCCATGCCGTCGATGATTTCCAGCAGCAGTTCCTTGTCCAGGGGAATGGTCTTGATCACCTCAGTCAGGGCCTGGGCCACCGGGTGCTGGGGCGTACCATCGTAGAGCCGCTCCACCTCCTGGCGCCACCAGGCCAGCTTGATGGCCGCCACCTGGGGGTCCTCGACTTCGTCCACCACGTCGTCCACCTCCCGGCAGAAGGCGTAGAGGGCGGTCATGGCCTGTTTCTTCTCCCGGGGCAGGAGGGTGAAGCTGATGGTGAAGGAGGAGCCGCTGGCGGCTGCCTTCTGCTGGCAGTAGTCGTGGGGATTCATGGGCGGGATTCTAGCGGCATCCGTGGCGGAAGAGGGCGGCACGACAGGCCAGGAGCAACCAGTCGCCGCCGCCGAGGCGGGGGCGCCGGCGGAAAACGTCGCCCCCTACCTGCCCGATTTTTTCCAGGATGCGCAGGCCCCCTTCCACCGTCAGGCGTATTTCCCAACCGAAACGGCCGGGCAGGTCCAGGGCCAGGGGGGCGCCGTCCAGCATCAGCTGGCGGGCCCGCTGCACCTGGAAATCCATGAGGGAGCACCAGGCCTCGTCGACCTGTCCGGCGGCGATGGCTTTTTCGTCGAGGCCGAAGCACAGCAGGTCCTCCTGGGGCAGGTAGACCCGCTGTTTCTCCCAGTCCACGGCCACGTCCTGCCAGAAATTGATCAGCTGCAGGGCGGTGCAGATGGCGTCCGAGTGGGCCAGGTTTTCCGGCGTGGCGGCTTCGAACAGGTGCAGCATGATGCGCCCCACCGGGTTGGCGGAGCGGCGGCAGTAGTCGAGCAGGGCGGGGTAATCGGCGTAGCGCTTGACCGTGACGTCCTGGGCGAAGGCCGAGAGCAGGTCGTGGAAAGGCTGCAGGGGCAGATCGTGGGCCACCAGGATGGGGGCCAGGTCCTGGAACAGGGGCGTTTCCGGGGTGATGCCGGCCTCGATGCGCTCCAGTTCGGCGCCGTAGGCCGCCAGGGCCTGCAGGCGCTCGGCATCGCCGGCCTCGCCCTCGTCGGCGATGTCGTCGGCGCTGCGGGCGAAACGGTAGATGACTTCCACCGGGCGGCGCAGGTGCCGGGGCAGGAGGATGGAGGCGACAGGGAAATTTTCGTAGTGATCGACGGGCATGGGCATGCGGTCGTGGCGGACGCTTGCCGGGCCAGGCCGGCGTCGTCTCTGGCGGTTGCGGCCCCAGCGGATTCGCGGCGTGGGGCAAGGCTTACAGTATAGAGGCAACTCGGGTAAAATAGCTCGTTTGCGCGAGAGTGGCGGAATTGGTAGACGCACTGGATTTAGGTTCCAGCGCCGCAAGGCGTGGGGGTTCGAGTCCCTTCTCTCGCACCACGGATCGGGCGGCCTAGGCTGCCCTTGTTGTCACTAAGGAAAACGCATGCAAGAGAATTCCCAAGTCTCCAGCGCCCTGGAACGTCGCCTGGATATCGCCGTTGCCATCGCCGATCTGGATAAGGACGTGGACGAGCGTCTGAAGCGCATGGGCAAGAGCGTCAAGCTGCCCGGCTTCCGTCCCGGCAAGGTGCCGTTCAACATGGTCAAGCAGCAGTACGGTGCCCAGGCCCGCCACGAAGCCCTGGCCGACGCTGTGGACAAGGCCTTCGGCGAAGCCGTGACCGCCCAGAAGCTGCGTGTGGCCGGCTATCCCCGCATCGAGGCCAAGAAGACCGAGAGCGACACCCAGCTGGAATTCTCCGCCATTTTCGAGGTTTATCCCGAAATCACCCTGGGCGACGTTTCCACCACCGACGTGGAGCGTCTGTCCTTCGAAGTCGGCGCTGCCGAAGTGGACAAGACCCTGGACATCCTGCGCAAGCAGCGCGTCACCTTCGACAAGGCCGAGCGCGCCGCCGCCAAGGGCGACCGCGTGGTCATCGATTTCCTGGGCAAGAAGGACGGCGTTGCCTTCCAGGGTGGCCAGGCCACCGATTACCCCTTCGTCCTGGGCGAAGGCATGATGCTGGCCGATTTCGAGAACAACGTGGAAGGCCTCAAGGCTGGCGAGTCCAAGACCTTCGACATGACCTTCCCGGCTGACTACTTCTCCAAGGACCTGGCCGGCCAGTCTGTGCAGTTCGAGATCACCGTCAAGGAAGTCCAGGGCGCCAAGCTGCCCGAGGTCGATGCCGAATTCGCCAAGCTGATGGGCATCGCCGACGGCGACGTGGAAAAGATGCGCGCCGAGATCCAGACCAATCTGGGTCGCGAAGTGAAGAAGCGCATCCAGGCCCAGACCAAGGATCAGGTCATGGAAGCCCTGCTCAAGGCCAACCCCATCGACGTGCCCAACGCCCTCATCGAAGGCGAAGTGGAGCGTCTGATGCAGGCCGCCAAGGCTGACATGGAAGCCCGCGGCTTCAAGGGCAAGGACCTGCCGGTCAAGCCCGAGTGGTTCGGCGAACAGGCCAAGCGCCGCGTCACCCTGGGTCTGGTGCTGGCCGAGCTGGTGAAGGTGGAAAACCTGTACGCCAAGCCCGAGCAGATCAAGGCCATGGTGGAAGAGGCTGCCCAGTCCTACGAGAACCCGGACGAAGTGGTGAAGTGGTACTACGCCCAGCCCCAGCGTCTGGCCGAGGTCGAGGCCGTCGTGGTCGAAGATAACGTGGTAAGCTGGGTCCTGGAACGGGCCAAGGTTACCGACAAGACCGCCGACTTCGACGAACTGATGGGTCGCCGCGCCTAAGACGCGCTTCGCATCCGCAGAAGAAGTAACGTGGGGGCTGCAAGTTTTTGCGGCCCCTGCGTCATAATAAGTCACCGCAACGTCCCAAACCTTCGACTCCCCCAACCAAAAAACAGAGGATGCGCATGAAGATCGATAACGGCAGCCAGTGGGATCCCCAAGCCCTGGGGCTGGTCCCCATGGTGGTTGAGCAAAGCGGCCGCGGTGAACGGGCTTTTGACATTTATTCCCGCCTGCTCAAGGAACGCATCGTGTTCCTGGTCGGGCCGGTGAACGACGCCTCCGCCAACCTGGTGGTGGCCCAGTTGCTGTTCCTGGAAGCAGACAATCCCGACAAGGACATCTTCTTCTACATCAATTCCCCGGGTGGTTCCGTGACCGCTGGCCTGTCCATCTACGACACCATGCAGTTCATCAAGCCCGACGTCTCCACCCTGTGCATGGGCCAGGCTGCCTCCATGGGCGCTTTCCTGCTCAACGCCGGGGCCAAGGGCAAGCGTTTTGCGCTGCCCAATTCCCGTGTCATGATTCACCAGCCCATGGGCGGTTTCCAGGGCCAGGCCTCCGACATCGAAATCCACGCCAAGGAAATTCTCTCCCTGCGTGCCAAGTTGAACGAGATCATGGCCAAGCACAGCGGCCAGCCCGTGGATCGTATCGAGAAGGATACGGATCGCGACAACTTCCTTTCTGCAGCCGAAGCCATGGAATACGGCCTGATCGACAAGGTTCTGAGCAGCCGTGCCGACGCCCAGGAAGCAAAATAAGGCAGGGGACGACATATGACGGAAAAGAAAAGCGGCAGCGCCGAAAAGCTGCTTTATTGCTCCTTCTGCGGCAAGAGCCAGCATGAGGTGAAGAAGCTCATCGCCGGACCGTCCGTGTTCATTTGCGACGAGTGCATCGAGTTGTGCAACGACATCATCCGCGACGAGATCGCTGGTGACGTCGGCGGCAAGGGCGGCAAGGACGACCTGCCGACGCCGAAGGAAATCTGCAGCATCCTGGACCAGTACGTGATCGGCCAGGAAGTGGCGAAGAAAATCCTCTCCGTGGCCGTGTACAACCACTACAAGCGCCTGCGCCATCAGGGCAAGAGCGCCGATGACGTGGAACTGGCCAAGAGCAACATCCTGCTGATCGGTCCCACCGGCTCCGGCAAGACCCTGCTGGCCCAGACCCTGGCCCGCCTGCTCAACGTGCCCTTCGTCATGGCCGATGCCACCACCCTGACCGAAGCCGGCTACGTTGGCGAGGATGTGGAAAACATCATCCAGAAGCTGCTGCAGAAGTGCGACTACGAAGTCGAGAAGGCCCAGCAGGGCATCGTCTACATCGACGAAATCGACAAGATTTCCCGCAAGTCCGACAACCCCTCCATCACCCGGGACGTTTCCGGTGAGGGCGTGCAGCAGGCCCTGCTCAAGCTGATCGAAGGTACCGTGGCCAGCGTGCCGCCCCAGGGCGGGCGCAAGCATCCCAACCAGGACTTCGTCCAGGTGGATACGGCCAACATCCTCTTCATCTGCGGCGGCGCTTTCGATGGCCTGGAAAAGGTCATCCGCAACCGTTCCACCCGCGGCGGCATCGGTTTCGGCGCCGAAGTGAAGAGCAAGGAAGACAAGAAGGCCGTCGGCGAAGTGCTGCGCACCGTGGAGCCCGAGGACCTGATCAAGTTCGGCCTGATCCCCGAGTTCGTCGGCCGCCTGCCGGTGATCGCCACCCTGGACGAACTGTCCGAAGCTGCCCTGGTGGAAATCCTGATCGAGCCGAAGAACGCCCTGATCAAGCAGTACCAGAAGCTCTTCGCCATGGAAGGTGCCGAACTGGAAGTGCGTCCCGCGGCCCTCACTGCCATCGCCCGCCGCGCGCTGGAGCGCAAGACCGGCGCCCGGGGCCTGCGTTCCATCCTGGAAGGCGTGCTCCTGGAAACCATGTATGAACTTCCGGGCATGGACAATGTCTCCAAGGTGGTGATCGACGAAGGCATGATCTCCGGCGAAGCCAAGCCCATCCTCATCTACGCCGAGCAGCCCAAGGTTTCCGGCTCCAACTGATCCCGCGCATTGCCTGCAAGCCGGGGAGTCGCCAAATTTGGTGACTCCCCGGGCTTGAAGAATCCTTCCATCGCCCCTATCTTCAGGGGTGATTGCTTTTCATAAGGACTCACCATGTCCAGCATTACCCTATTACCTTCCGAGCCCGTGGATCTGCCCTTGCTGCCCCTGCGGGACGTGGTGGTCTTCCCCCACATGGTTATTCCCCTGTTCGTGGGGCGCCCGAAGTCCATCAAGGCTCTGGAAACCGCCATGGAGGCCGGCAAGAGCATTCTGCTGGTGGCCCAGAAGTCCGCTGCCAAGGATGATCCCGCTCCCGAGGACCTCTACGAGATCGGTTGCGTTGCCAACATCCTGCAGATGTTGAAGCTGCCCGACGGTACCGTGAAGGTGCTGGTGGAAGGCACCCAGCGCGCCCGCATCACGGCGGTGGACAACCAGCAGACCATGTTCTTCGCCACCGCCACGCCCATCGCCGGCGAAGACGGCCCCAACCATGAAGTGGAGGCCATGCGTCGGGCCGTGATTGCCCAGTTCGACCAGTACGTCAAACTGAACAAGAAGATTCCGCCGGAAATCCTCACCTCCATTGCCGGCATCGAAGAGGCCGGCCGACTGGCCGACACCATCGCTGCCCATCTGCCGCTCAAGCTCGAACAGAAGCAGGAAATCCTCGAGCTGTTCGACATCAAGGGGCGCATCGAGCGTCTGCTGACCCAGCTCGAGTCCGAAATCGACATCCTGCAGGTGGAGAAGCGCATCCGCGGCCGCGTCAAGCGCCAGATGGAAAAGAGCCAGCGCGAGTACTACCTGAACGAACAGGTCAAGGCCATCCAGAAGGAACTGGGCGAAGGCGAAGAGTGGGCCGACCTGGAAGAGATGGAAAAGAAGGTCAAGGCTGCCGGCATGACCAAGGAAGCCGTCGCCAAGGCCCAGTCTGAACTGAAGAAGCTCAAGCTGATGTCGCCCATGTCGGCCGAAGCCACCGTGGTGCGCAACTACATCGAGACCCTGGTGGGGCTGCCCTGGAAGAAGAAGACCCGGGTCTCCAAGGACCTGGCCGAAGCCCAGAAGATTCTGGACAAGGACCACTGGGGTCTGGAGAAGGTCAAGGAACGCATTCTCGAGTATCTCGCCGTGCAGCAGCGGGTGGACAAGCTCAAGGCGCCGATCCTGTGCCTGGTCGGACCTCCCGGGGTGGGCAAGACCTCCCTCGGCCAGTCCATCGCCCAGGCCACCAACCGCAAGTTCGTGCGCATGAGTCTTGGCGGCGTGCGGGACGAGGCCGAGATTCGCGGCCACCGCCGTACCTACATCGGTTCCATGCCGGGCAAGATTCTGCAGAACATGACCAAGGTGGCGGTGAAGAACCCCCTGTTCCTCCTCGACGAGGTGGACAAGATGGGCATGGACTTCCGCGGCGATCCTTCCTCCGCCCTGCTGGAGGTGCTGGACCCGGAGCAGAACTCCACCTTCGTGGATCACTATGTCGAAGTGGAATATGACCTGTCCGAGGTCATGTTCGTGGCGACGGCCAACACCCTCAACATCCCCGGCCCGCTGCTGGACCGGATGGAGCTGATCCGCCTCTCCGGCTACACGGAAGACGAGAAGGTCAGCATCGCCCTGCGCTACCTGTTGCCCAAGCAGATGAAGAACAACGGTCTGAAGAAGACCGAGATCGCCGTGGCCGAAAGCGCCCTGCGCGACATCATCCGCTACTACACCCGGGAAGCCGGCGTGCGCAGCCTGGAGCGTGAAATCTCCAAGATCTGCCGCAAGGTGGTGAAGACCCTGCTGCTGAAGAAGAGCCAGACCAAGGTGGCCGTCACGGCACGCAATCTGGACAAGTTCCTCGGTGTGCGCCGCTACACCTTCGGCATGGCGGAAAAGGAAAACCAGGTGGGTCAGGTGACCGGTCTGGCCTGGACCGAAGTGGGCGGCGAACTGCTCACCATCGAAACCGCCGCCCTGCCGGGCAAGGGCAATACCATCAAGACCGGCAAGCTCGGCGAGGTGATGCAGGAGTCCATCCAGGCGGCCGTTTCCGTGGTGCGCCAGCGGGCCCAGTCCCTCGGCATCAAGGACGACTTCTACCAGAAGACCGACATCCACATCCACCTGCCCGAAGGCGCCATTCCCAAGGACGGTCCTTCCGCCGGCATCGGCATCTGCACGGCGATGGTGTCCGTGCTGACCGGCATTCCGGTGCGTTGCGACGTGGCCATGACCGGCGAAATCACCCTGCGGGGTGAGGTGCTGGCCATCGGCGGTCTCAAGGAAAAGCTGCTGGCCGCGGTGCGCGGCGGCCTGCAGAAGGCTTTGATCCCGGAAGAGAACGTCAAGGACCTGACCGAGATTCCCGACAGCATCAAGGGCAAGATCGAGATCGTTCCCGTGCGCTGGATCGACCAGGTGCTGCAGCACGCCCTGGAGCGCATGCCCGAGCCTCTGCCAGCTGTAGATCAAGCAGCGGCGCCGGTCGCCGCCCAGGCGGATGATTCCGCCAATTCCGGCGTCATCACCCACTGATGCCATTTTTGCCATGCCGGATGCAATTCTTCCGGCATGGCAACACCCCCTCAGAATATCCCCCAAATCGGCTAGAAACCGCTTGACACAAGGTTTTCCGGCTTGTTATAAAAGTGCGTGCAGGACTTTCCTGTTAACAACCTTTATGTAAGGGGGCTTACGTGAACAAATCTGAACTGATCGATCAAATCGCCAAGTCTGCGGATATCTCCAAGGCTGCAGCCGGCCGTGCGCTTGATGCCACCATCGGTGCCGTCAAGACTTCCCTGAAGAAGGGCGGCATGGTGACCCTGGTGGGTTTTGGCACCTTCTATGTTGGCAAGCGTGCTGCCCGTTCCGGCCGCAACCCGCGCACCGGCGCCACCATCAAGATCAAGGCAGCCAAGGTGCCGAAGTTCCGCGCTGGTAAAGCGCTCAAGGATGCGGTAAACTAACGGTCTTTCGCGCTTAGCCAAACGGCACGGGTGCTTAGCTCAGTTGGTAGAGCGCTAGCCTTACAAGCTGGATGTCGGCGGTTCGATCCCGTCAGCACCCACCAGAAAAAGAGCGTACAGAGTTAGTCAGGAGTGGTAGTTCAGTCGGTTAGAATACCGGCCTGTCACGCCGGGGGTCGCGGGTTCGAGTCCCGTCCACTCCGCCAGTAAGCAAAAAGGCGAACGAAAGTTCGCCTTTTTTTATTTCAGTGAGCCAAACAACGGAAGCCTTCTTATGTTTGACGCCGTCCGCAACAACAAACGCATCGTTCAGGTATTTCTCGGATTGATCACCCTGCCGTTCGCTTTCTGGGGGGTCGAATCCTACATCCGCAATGCGGGCGACAGTCGCGATGTGGCGACTGTCGGTGGCACGCCCATCACCCTGCAGCAGTATCAGCAGGCCTGGCGCAACCAGCAGGAGCGGCTCCGGGGTGCCCTGGGACCCAACTACAATCCGGCGCTGATGGAGTCTCCCGAGGCTCGCCTGGCGGTGGTTAATTCCCTGGTGGATCAGCGGGTGCTGCTGCTGGAGGCGAATAAGCGCCGCCTCATGGCCAGCGACGACCTGCTGCGCGATGTGATCAGCAAGATTCCCGCCCTGCAGGAAGACGGCAAGTTTTCCGCCGCACGTTACGAAACCGCCCTCAAGGCCCAGGGTCTGACCCAGACCGGTTTCGAAGCCCAGTTGCGTCAGGATCTGACGCTGCAGCAGCTGGTCGGCTCCGTCAGCGATACGGGCATGGTGGCGGCTGCAGCCGCGGAAGCCATGCTGCGCATTCAGGCGGAAGAGCGGCAAGTGGCAGAGCTGCGTATTGTGCCCGAGCAGTTTGCGGCCCAGGCTAAGCCCAGTGCCGAGGCCATGCAGAAGTTCTATGAGGAAAACCGGGCCAGCTTCGAAATTCCGGAGCAGGTGCGGGCCGAGTTCGTGCAGCTGTCGGTCGATGCCTTGCTGGCCCAGCTGGTCGTGACGCCGGAAGAGATCAAGTCCTGGTATGAAGGTCACAAGGACCGCTACCAGCAGTCCGAAGAGCGCCGCGCCAGCCACATCCTTATTCCCAGCGGCAGCGACGTGGCCCAGGCCAAGAGCAAGGCCGAAGCCGTGCTCAAGGAAGTGCAGCAGAGCCCCGCCAAGTTCGCCGATATCGCCAAGCGCGAATCCAAGGATCCCGGTTCTGCCAGCAAGGGTGGCGATCTGGGCTTCTTCGGCAAGGGCAGCATGGTCAAGCCTTTCGAGGATGCGGTCTTCAGCCAGAAGGAAGGCGAACTGTCCGGCCTGGTTCAATCCGATTTCGGTTTCCACATCATCAAGGTCACCGGCATCAAGGGCGGCAAGCTGAAAACCCTGGACGAGGTGAAGCCGGAGATCGAAGCCGAACTGAAGCGTCAGGCAGCCTCCCGCAAGTTTGCCGAAGCGGCTGAGGCCTTCAGCAACACGGTTTATGAACAGTCCGACAGCCTCAAGCCGGCGGCGGACCGCTTCAAGCTGCCGCTGCAGCAGACAGGTTGGTTCTCCCGTCGCGGCGGTCAGAACGCCGGAGTCCTGGGCAACGAGAAGGCGCTGGCCGCCCTCTTCGGCGAAGATGTGCTGAAGAACAAGCGCAATACCGAAGCTGTTGAAATCGCCCCCAACACCCTGGTGGCTGCCCGTATCGTCGAACACAAGCCGGCCAGCCTGAAGCCGTTCGATACGGTCAAGGGCCAGATTGAGGAAATCCTCAAGATCCAGGAGAGCAACGCCCTGGCCAAGAAGGCCGGCGAGGAGAAGCTGGCCCAGTTGAAGGCCGGCGAGGACAAGCTGGGCTGGGCTCTAGTGAAGAATGTGTCGCGCATGGAAGGCAGCCGCCAGGTGCCGCCTGCGGCCTTGCAGGCTATCTTCAAAGCCGACGCCGGCAAGCTGCCTGCCTATACCGGGGTGGAGTTCCCCAACAACGGGGGCTATGTGCTGTACAAGATCATGAAGGTCAGCCAGCCCTCGTCCCTCGATGAAGGCAAGCGCAAGGTACTGCAGAAGGAATACACCTCCCTGGTGGCCCAGGAAGATTTCGCCGCCTACCTGGCTGGCCTGCGTGCCCGCTACAAGGTCGAAGTGAACAAGGCCGCCCTGGAGGATAACAAGGATCGTTGATCCGCATTATCCGAGGCACAAAAAAGCCGACCGTGAAAACGGTCGGCTTTTTTATTGCGGCGGCTGACGGGCCGCCGGAGAAGGGCTTTCTCGTCAGGCGCCCATCGGTTCGGCGTTGCCCAGGGCGGTGGTGTTGAAACCGCCGTCCACGTACAGCACTTCGCCGGTGATGCCGCTGGCCAGGTCGGACAGCAGGAAAGCGGCGGCGTTACCCACTTCCTCGATGGTCACGTTGCGGCGCAGGGGGGCGTGGTGGGAGTTGTAGGAGAGCAGCTTGCCGAAGCTGCCGATGCCGGAGGCGGCCAGGGTCTTGATCGGGCCGGCAGAGATGATGTTGGCGCGCATGCCTTCGGGGCCCAGGCTGGTGGCCATGTAGCGCACGGCCGCTTCCAGGCTGGCCTTGGCCAGGCCCATCACGTTGTAGTTGGGCATGGTGCGTTCGGCGCCCAGGTAGGAGAGGGCCAGCACGGAGCCGTTGGCCTTCTTCAGCATGGGGCGGGCGGCCTTGGTCAGGGCCGGGAAGCTGTAGGAGGAAATGTCATGGGCGATGCGGAAGGCATCGCGGGAAATGGCATCGAGAAAGTCGCCTTCCAGGGATTCGGACGGCGCGTAGGCAACGGAGTGGACCAGGCCGTCGAGGCTGTCCCAGTGCTTGCCAAGTTCGACGAACAGGTTGGTGATTTCCTCGTCGCTGGCGACGTCGCAGGGCAGCACCAGGGTGCTGTCGAACTCGGCGGCAAATTTGGCGACCCGCTCCTGGAAGCGTTCGTTCTGGTAGGTGAAAGCCAGCTGGGCGCCTTCACGATGGCAAGCCTTGGCGATGCCATAGGCGATGGAATGCTTGGAGAGCAGCCCGGTGATCAGGATGCGTTTTTCGGCAAGAAAGCCCATACATGCCCCTAAGTTGAAAGTCCGCGGGATTATAGCGGAAACGGGGCGCATTTTACCGCAGTGCGTCACGGGAGGTTAAGGGCCGGGGGCTCCTTAATGACGCTCGCAGGCGCTTCCGCTAAACTCCGGGCCATGCGCAAAGGCTCTCTTTCCGGGATCGTCTCCCTCGTGGTTTCCCTGCTCCCCTTGCTTTTGGCCGGATGCGGTGAAGGCCCCTGGAACGACCCCTATCCTGTGGCGGAAGCCGGTCGCAACGTGCTCTATTCGGCCTTCACCGAGCGCCCCAAACACCTGGACCCGGTCCAGTCCTACGCCGAGGACGAGAGCGTCTTTACCGGCCAGATCTACGAGCCGCCGCTCCAGTACCACTATCTGAAGCGTCCCTACACCCTCATTCCCGCCACGGCCGAGAGCGTGCCGGTGCCCCGCTATTACGATGCCGCCGGCCGTCAATTGCCGGCCACTGCCGACGAGAGCCTGATTGCCAGCAGCGTGTACGAAATCCGCATCAAACCCGGCATCCGCTACCAGCCCCATCCGGCCTTTGCCCTGAAGGCCGACGGCACCCCCGTTTATGGCGATCTCGATCCCCTCAAGCTGCAGGATGTACGGCGCCTGGCCGACTTTGCCGAGACCGGCAGCCGCGAGCTGACGGCCGACGATTACATCTACCAGATGAAGCGCCTGGCCCATCCCCGTCTCCATTCCCCCATTTTCGGCATGATGGCCGAACGCATCGAAGGCCTGGCCGCGCTGGGCAAGATCCTGCAGGCCGAAGCGGCCAAAGCGCCGGCAGGCGGGTGGCTGGACTTGGACCGCTATCCCCTCGCCGGGGTGGAGAAGGTGGATCGCTATACCTGGCGGGTTCGCCTCAAGGGCAAGTATCCCCAGTTCCTCTACTGGCTGGCCATGCCCTTCTTCGCCCCGGTGCCGCGGGAGGCGGACCGCTTTTACAGCCAGCCCGGCATGGCGGAAAAGAACCTGAGCCTGGACTGGTATCCGGTCGGCACCGGCCCCTACATGCTGACGGAGAATAATCCCAATAGCCGCATGGTGCTGGAGCGCAATCCCAATTTCCACGGGGAAACCTATCCTTGTGAAGGTGATCCGGGTGACCGGGAGAAGGGCCTGCTGGCGGATTGCGGCAAGGCGCTGCCTTTCATCGACAAGGTGGTGTTCACCCGGGAGAAGGAAAGCATTCCCTACTGGAACAAGTTCCTCCAGGGCTATTACGACGCTTCGGGGATTTCCTCCGACAGTTTCGATCAGGCGGTGCGCCTCAATGTGGGGGGCGATGTGCAGCTCACCGAGGAAATGCAGGAAAAGGGCATCCGCCTCCTCACCAGCGTCCGGGCTTCCATTTTCTACATGGGCTTCAACATGCAGGACAGCCTGGTCGGCGGCCTGGGCGATGGGGGGCGCAAGCTGCGCCAAGCCATTTCCATCGGCATCGACCAGGAAGAGTTCATTTCCATTTTCATGAATGGCCGTGGCATTCCTGCCATGAGCCCCCTGGCGCCCGGAATCTTCGGCTTCGAGGAAGGGCAGGGGGGTATCAATCCGGTGGTCTACGACTGGCGGGACGGCGCTCCCAGGCGCAAGTCCATCGAGAGCGCCCGCCGCCTCATGGCCGAGGCCGGCTGGCCCAACGGGCGCAACGCCCGCACCGGTGAACCCCTGGTGCTGAATCTGGACACTACCGGCGGCGGCATGGGCGACAAGTCGCGGCTGGACTGGCTGACCCGCCAGTTCGCCAAGCTGGATATCCAGCTGGTGGTCCGTTCCACCGACTGGAACCGTTTTCAGGAGAAGCTGCGCAAGGGCGCGGTGCAGATGTTCTATCTGGGCTGGAATGCGGACTATCCGGATCCGGAGAACTTTTTCTTCCTGCTGCACGGCAGCGAAACCCGGGTCAAGCACGGGGGAGAGAACTCCGCCAATTACATGAACCCGGAGTTCGACCGCCTCTTCGAACGCATGAAGAACATGGAGAACGGGCCTGAGCGGCAAAAGATCATCCGCCAGATGGTGCATCTGGTGCAGCAGGATGCCCCCTGGGTCTTCGGCTTCCACCCCAAGAACTACACCCTCGGCCACCGCTGGCTCTACAACCGCAAGCCCACGGATGTGGGCAACAACACCCTCAAGTACCAGCGCGTCGATGGCGCCGACCGGGTGGCCCGGCAGCGGGAATGGAACCAGCCCGTGCGCTGGCCCCTGGCCCTCCTGCTCCTGGCGCTGGCGGGCCTGCTGGTGCCGGCGGTGCGCGCCCATCGTCGCCGGGAGCAGCAGTCCGCCCGCTGATCGGCGCCCCTGTTCCTTTGTCCCGTATTGCGCTATTTTTTTGCGTTCTGGCGTCGCACAAATCCGCTGTGATGTCTGATATCATATATAAGACTTAAGGAGCTTCCGGCGACTGCGAATGCAGTTGCGTATTTCGGGCAGCTCCCCTGTCCCCAGATCACTGAATTCCACCTGTCGAGAGGAACCAGCCGTGCTTGAAGCCTACCGCCAACACGTCGCCGAGCGTGCCGCACTCGGTATCCCCCCCCTGCCTCTGTCCGCCGCCCAGACCAAGGATCTGGTCGCCCTGCTGCAAAACCCGCCCAAGGGCGAGGAGCAGGCCCTGGTGGAGCTGATTACCTACCGTGTTCCCGCCGGTGTTGATGATGCCGCCAAGGTCAAGGCCGAGTTCCTGGCCAAGGTGGCCAAGGGTGAGCTTTCCTGTGCCCTGATTTCCCGCGCCAAGGCCACCGAACTGCTGGGCACCATGCTCGGCGGCTACAACGTCAAGCCCATGATCGACCTGCTGGGCGACGCCGAAGTCGGCGCCGTGGCCGCCGAAGGCCTGAAGAAGACCCTGCTGGTGTTCGACTTCTTCCACGACGTGGCCGAGCTGGCCAAGGGTGGCAACGCCAACGCCAAGGCCGTGATGCAGTCCTGGGCCGATGCCGAGTGGTTCACCTCCCGTCCCGAAGTCCCCGCTTCCCAGAAGCTGACCGTGTTCAAGGTCACCGGCGAAACCAACACCGACGACCTGTCTCCCGCTCCGGATGCCTGGTCCCGTCCTGACATCCCCCTGCATGCCCTGGCCATGCTGAAGAACCCCCGTCCGGGTATCGAAGCCGACAAGGCTGGCGAGCGCGGTCCCGTCAAGCAACTGGAAGCCCTGGCCAAGAAGGGCAACCTGATCGCCTACGTGGGCGACGTGGTGGGTACCGGTTCTTCCCGCAAGTCCGCCACCAACTCCGTGCTGTGGTTCACCGGCGAAGACATCCCCTTCGTGCCGAACAAGCGCTTCGGCGGCGTCTGCCTGGGCTCCAAGATTGCTCCCATCTTCTTCAACACCATGGAAGATGCCGGCGCTCTGCCCATCGAGCTGGACGTTGGCCAGATGGACATGGGCGACGAGATCGAGCTGAAGATCGACCAGGCCACCGCCAAGGTCACCGCCCTGAAGAACGGTGCCGTCATCGCTGAAGCCCAGCTGAAGACCCCCGTGATCCTGGACGAAGTGCGCGCCGGCGGCCGCATTCCCCTGATCATCGGTCGCGGCCTGACCACCAAGGCCCGCGAAGCCCTGGGCCTGGCTCCTTCCACCCTGTTCCGCCTGCCCCAGCAGCCCAACGATCCGGGCAAGGGCTACTCCCTGGCCCAGAAGATGGTGGGCCGTGCCTGCGGTCTGCCGGAAGGCAAGGGCATCCTGCCCGGCACCTACTGCGAACCGAAGATGACCACCGTGGGTTCCCAGGACACCACCGGTCCCATGACCCGCGACGAGCTGAAGGACCTGGCTTGCCTGGGCTTCTCTGCCGACCTGGTGATGCAGTCCTTCTGTCACACCGCCGCTTATCCCAAGCTGGTGGACGTGCGCATGCACCGCGAACTGCCTTCCTTCATCAGCACCCGCGGCGGCGTTGCCCTGCGTCCTGGTGACGGCGTCATCCACTCCTGGCTGAACCGTCTGCTGCTGCCCGATACGGTGGGTACCGGTGGTGACTCCCACACCCGTTTCCCCATCGGCATCTCCTTCCCGGCCGGTTCCGGTCTGGTGGCCTTCGCTGCCGCCACCGGCGTGATGCCCCTGGACATGCCCGAATCCGTGCTGGTGCGCTTCAAGGGCAAGATGCAGCCCGGCATCACCCTGCGCGATCTGGTCAACGCCATCCCCCTGTACGCCATCAAGCAGGGCCTGCTGACCGTGGAGAAGAAGGGCAAGAAGAACGTGTTCTCCGGCCGCATCCTGGAAATCGAAGGTCTGCCCGATCTGAAGGTGGAACAAGCCTTTGAGCTCTCCGACGCCGCTGCCGAGCGTTCCGCCGCTGCTTGCGCCATCGCCCTGAACAAGGAGCCGATCGTCGAGTACCTGCGCTCCAACATCACCCTGATGAAGTGGATGATTGCCGAAGGCTACCAGGACGCCCGTACCCTGAAGCGCCGCATCAAGGCCATGGAAGAGTGGATCGCCAACGGTACCCTGCTCAAGGCCGACGCCGATGCCCAGTACGCCGCCGTGATCGAGATCGATCTGGCCGACGTCAAGGAACCCATCGTCGCCTGCCCCAACGACCCGGATGACGTGAAGGTCCTCTCCGAAGTCGCCGGCGACAAGATCGACGAAGTGTTCATCGGCTCCTGCATGACCAACATCGGTCACTTCCGCGCTGCCGGCAAGGTGCTGGATGGCAAGTCCGACATTCCGACCCGCCTGTGGATCGCTCCGCCCACCAAGATGGATGCCCTGATCCTGACCGAAGAAGGCTATTACAGCGTCCTCGGCAAGGCCGGTGCCCGTATGGAAATGCCGGGCTGCTCCCTGTGCATGGGCAACCAGGCCCAGATCCGCAAGGGTTCCACCGCCATGTCCACTTCCACCCGGAACTTCCCCAACCGTCTGGGCATCGACACCCGGGTATACCTGGGCTCCGCCGAACTGGCCGCCATGTGCTCCCTGCTGGGCAAGATCCCGACTGTGGCCGAGTACATGGAATACATCCAGGTGGTTAACGCCAAGGCTGCCGACATCTACCGCTACATGAACTTCGACCAGATCCCCGAGTTCGTGGAAGTGGCGGAAACCGTTACCGTCTGAGCGGTACGGCGCAAGACAAAACCAAAGGAAGCAACACGAGGAGATGCGGCCCCGCTTCGGCGGGGCCGTTTTTTTTTGCAGCGACACCTTTCCTTTGGCGTGCCGATCCCGCTGTTGGCAGCCACGGTGGCACGGCTGACTGCTATGGAATGCCGGCCGGGATCGGTTATGCTCCGGCTCCGGGCAACGGCGCCATGACCAGTCGCCGGCTTTGCCGTGTTAAGGGAAACAATGGAAATCATCACCAAAAAGCAGGCCATCAAAACCTGCAGCGGCTATTCCTGCATCGGCCTGTACAACCCCAAAAGCCCGGGCAACGTGGGCTCCATCATGCGGGCTGCCGGCTGCTATGGGGTCAATACGGTTTTCTACACCGGCAAGCGCTATGACACGGCCAAGGAATTCTGCACCGACACCAAGCAGGTGCATCAGCAGCTGCCCCTGATCGGCGTGGACGATCTGCAGCAGGTGATCCCCCTGGGCTGTGTGCCGGTGGCCATCGAACTGGTGCCGGAGGCCAAGCCCCTGACCGAGTACCGCCACCCGGAGCGGGCCTTCTACATCTTTGGCCCGGAGGATGGCAGCCTGAGGAAGAACGTCACCTCCTGGTGCCAGGATATCGTCTACATCCCGACCCACGGCTGCATGAACCTGGCAGCGACGGTCAATGTGGTGCTGTACGACCGGATGCTGAAGGCCGGCGGCTACCGCGGCTAGTGGGCCGCCTCGGCCTGGAAGGGCGCCATGGCGCCCTTCCAGGCTAATGCACCTTGCCGTCCACCCGGGGAGCGAGCAGGAAGGGGATCAGGCGCCAGCCGAGCAGGCCGAAACAGCCCAGCCAGCAGGCGGCAGCCAGATAGATCCAATGCACATAGGCTGCCGGGAAAAACTGGGGCATGACGATGCGCAGGACAAAACCCAGCAGCATCAGCCCCAGGGCCAGCTTGTCCAGGGTCTCGAAGACCACCTTGCGGCCGGTATGTCCCTTGGCGATGCGGATCAGCATGGCCGGAATCACCAGGCCCATGGCGCCGAAGGTGAATACGTGGAGCGACAGGGAGCCGATCCAGGGCACCGGGCTGAAGTAATGCAGGCTCTCCAGCAGCAGTTGGGCGGTGATGGCCAGATAGCCCAGGTACATGACGCCGATGTCGATGCGGCTGAGACCCAGCAGGGGCTTCCAGAATGCCAGGCGCAGCAGGAGCAGGGCGGCCAGCAGCAGGGCCAGGACGGCGCCGGCCGGCGCCGGCAGCAGGGGTTGCAGCACCAGCAGCAGCCCCAGCCCCTTGATGGCGCCATCCAGGCGCGGATGGCGGAGGATGGCGACCTGGAACACGCCTTTCATGAACTGGGTCAGGGTCCGTTCGAACATCACCAGGAAGGCCATGCGGAACAGGCCCAGGGTGATGCCGACGCCGATGGCGAAGGTCTCCGGCTGCAGCAGCAATTGCTTGGCCACGAGAAAGGCCGGCAGCACCAGCAGGAAATAGTAGTTGTCCCGGTAGCTGTCCTGGGCCCGGTAGCGGATCAGCGTATGCAGCAGCATGACGATGATGCTGCCGATGAAGAGGTTGCTGCCCAGGTGGAACAGCCAGCCGGGCCATGACCCGGCGGTGGCCATGACCACCCGTTCCAGCAGCCAGGCGGCAGCCAGGTAGGCCAGGGAAGCGCCGTGATGGCCTCGCACCGAGACCCAGTTTTTCGTGGCCGTGAGCAGGAAGCCGCCAAGGACGGCCCAGCCGAAGCCGAAGAACATTTCGTGGGCGTGCCATTGCAGCGGGGTAATGGAGGCGGCAGGCAGGGCGAGGGCGCCGGAAAAGACGGCGGCCCACAGCAAGGGCAGGCTCAGGCCAGCCAGGCAGGCGAGGGCGAAGAAGGGGCGAAAGCCCACCAGCCACAGCGGGTGTTCGGCAAATTTCACGATGGTGTGTCCGCTTGGGCCAGGCAGCGGCAACTGGCCGGCCCGACATGAAAAGGGGCTCCAGAATAGGAGCCCCGATGCTCGATGCGCTTTGATGCCTGTCAGCTTTGGCTGAAAAACCGCCGGGCGGCGCCGGCGGGGATGTCCATGCCCGTGGCCTGGGCCCGCTGCAGCAGTTCCCAGTAGTAGCGGTAGGAAGCCCGGTCGTGCAGTCGGCCGGCATGCTGGATGGGGCCCCAGTCCTTGTCCTGGGCGGCTTCCAGGATTTCCGTGGCTTCCTGCACTTCGGAAAAGTCGGGGCGCATGGCTTCGACGATGGGCATGATCTGGTTGGGGTGGATGCTCCACATGCGCAGATAGCCGAACTCCCGGCGGGCACGGCGGGCGTCGTCGGCCGCCACGGTCGTGTCCTTGATTTCGGTGGTGACATTGTGGGAAGGCACCACGCCGTTGGCCAGGGCGGCGGCGGCGATGTCGGCCTTGGCCCGGGCCACCAGGGGGTGGTCGAACTGGCCGGGGCTCTTCATGGCACTGCCGGGAATGGCACCGTGGTGGCCGGAGACGAAGTCCATGAGGCCGAAGTCCAGGCTTTCGACGCCGGGCAGGGCGGCAATTTCCCAGGCGTCCTTGAGGGCGCCGTGGGTTTCGATCAGCACGTGGACCGGAATGGGGCGACTGATTCGGCACTGGGCCTCGATGCTGCGCAGGGCATCGATCTGGGTCCGCGCATCGTCGACGGAGCGAACCTTGGGAATGGTCAGGAAAGCGAGGCGCTGGCCGGCGTGGTAGACCAGGATTTCCAGATCCTGGCGCCAGTGGGGGTGGGTGATGTCGTGGATGCGCGCACCGACCCGGCCGAAGCGGTTGTCGCTGCCGCTGATGAGGCCGGCGGCCATTTCCGCATGTTCGGCTTCGGCACCGGCGTGGGCACCGTCTTCGCAGTCGCAGGTGATGTCGAAAACGGGCTGGTTGTTATGGGCCAGTTCCTGCTGCAGCTGCAGGGCCTTCTTCATGAGCTTTTCCGATCCGGCGTAGTGGTCCACCACAGGCAGGACGGGGAAGGGCTTTTCACCGGCGAAGAGAACGTCGTTGGGATGACGCAGGGTCATGGGCAAAGCTCCAAAGAAAAAGGCCGCGGCATTTTACCGCGGCCTTTGCAGCAAGTGGCTTGCTGTTGCTTACAGCATGGAAGCCACGGCGGCGCGCTCTTCTTCCAGCTCGGCCAGGGTGGCGTTCATCTTGCCGCGGCTGTACTCGTCGATCTCCAGGCCCTGGATGATCTTGTAGTCGCCGTTCTTGCACTCGCAGGGGAAGCCGTACACCACGCCTTCGGGGATGCCGTAGGAGCCGTCGGAAGGCACGCCCATGGTGACCCATTCGGAAGAGCCCAGGACCCAGTCACGCACGTGGTCGATGGCGGCATTGGCAGCGGAAGCGGCGGAGGACAGGCCCCGAGCTTCGATGATGGCGGCGCCGCGCTTGCCCACGGTGGGCAGGAAGACGTCGTTGTTCCACACGGCATCGTTCACCAGGCCCTTGACGTTGTCGCCGTTGGAGGTGGCGAAACGGTAGTCGGCGTACATGGTGGGGGAGTGGTTGCCCCAGACGACCATCTGCTTGAAGGAGGAAACGGCGCGGCCGGTCTTGGCAGCCAGTTGGGACAGGGCGCGGTTGTGGTCCAGGCGCAGCATGCCGTGGTAGTTGCGGGGGTTGGTGCGGCCAACCTTCTTGGCGGCGGAAGCGGCGATGTAGGCGTTGGTGTTGCAGGGGTTGCCCACCACCAGGACCTTCACGTCTTCCTTTGCGTTTTCAGCGATGGCCTTGCCCTGAACGGTGAAGATGGCACCGTTGGCGGTCAGCAGGTCGGCACGCTCCATGCCCTTGCTGCGGGGACGGGCGCCCACCAGCAGACAGACGTCGGCATCCTTGAAGGCGACGTTGGGGTCGTCGGTGGCAACCATGCCGGCCAGCAGCGGGAAAGCACAGTCTTCCAGTTCCATCATCACGCCCTTGACGGCCTGCTGGGCTTGCGGCAGATCGAGCAGCTGCAGAATGACGGGCTGGTCTTTGCCGAGCATTTCGCCGGAGGCGATGCGGAAGAGCAGGCTGTAGCCGATCTGGCCGGCGGCGCCGGTAACGGCTACGCGCATGGGGGCTTTGGACATGGTGCGACTCCTGTGAGTACAGTCGTTGAACAAAATTCGTGAATTCGTCGCCGGCGCAGGCTCTCCGCGCCAAGCTTTGAAATAGTATGCCCTCGTTTCCGGGGTGTCAATGTTGCAACTTATGTCTTATATAAGATGTAAGTATTAGAATAGACTATTGACGTTTTTTGTGCTGAAATAACCAGATTATGACCCGCCAAGTTACGTCACTGTCGCCCACCTTCAGCCCTTTGTATCGTCAGATCAAGGAGTTGATGATGAGTAGCCTGGAAGCGGGGGAGTGGGGTCCCGGCGATGCCATTCCCAGCGAATCCGAGCTGGCGTTGCGCTTTGGTGTGAGTCAGGGAACGGTGCGCAAGGCCATCGACGAGATGGCTGCCGAAAATCTCCTGGTGCGTCGTCAGGGCAAGGGCACTTTCGTCGCCACCCACAACGATCCCCGTTCCTTCTTCCGTTTTTTGCGCCTCGTTCCCAACGAAGGCGGCCTGCAGCAATCCCACAGCGAACCCATCGAATGCTGGCGTGCCAAGGCCGGTCAGGATGTGGCGCGGGTTCTCGGTCTCGAAGTCGGCAAGCCCATCACCATCGTGCGCCGGTTGTTGAGCTTTGATGCCGAGCCGGTGGTGCTGGACGAAATCTATGTGCCCAGCGATCTCTTTCCCGATCTCTCCCTGGAAATCCTCAAGGGCAGCGATCAATCCCTCTACAGCATGTACGAGTCCCGTTACGGCGTGCGCATGATCCGCGCCGAAGAGCGCATTCGTGCCGTGGCTGCGGACAAGAGCAATGCGGATTTGCTGCGGGTGCCGGAAGGTAGTCCCCTGCTGCTGGTGGAGCGGGTGGCATTTACCTACGGCAACAAGCCGGTCGAGTGGCGCCGCGGCTTTTACTCGACCCAGAAACACCATTATCTGAATGAACTAGGCTGAGGCAAGGAGGTCGGCGGCAACGGAAATTCGGAAACAAAGGGAAGTCGAAAAACACTATAATTTATAACTTTCATAAGGGTGCGGTGGCAGTTCAGTCGCCGTTTCGCAACAAGCAAGAGGGATGACGTTCATGGCAGAACTCAGTATCAAAAAGAAGCGTCCGAAAAATCTGGACCTGACAACGATCCGCCTGCCCCTACCGGGTATTCTTTCCATTCTCCACCGCGTCAGCGGCGCCGGCCTGTTCCTGTGTCTGCCCCTGCTGCTGTGGCTGTTCCAAAGCAGCCTGGCGACGCCCGAGTCGTTTGCCACCTTCAAGGCCGTCGCAGCCCATCCCCTGGTCAAGATCATCCTGCTGGGCCTGCTGTGGGCCTTCTGTCACCACTTCTGTGCCGGTATCCGCTACCTGTTCCTGGATGTGCACATGGGCGTTGATCTCGAATCCGCCCGTCTGACCAGCAAGATCGTCTTCGCCGTCAGCATCGCGCTGACCGTCATCCTGGGAGTTGCCCTGCTATGGTAAATCGCATTGTTGTTGGCGCCCATTACGGCCTGAAGGACTGGATTGCCCAGCGCGCCACGGCCGTCATCATGGCCGTCTATTCCGTCATCCTGTTGGCCGCCGTCGGTGCTATCGGCCCCAATACCTACGAAGCCTGGCGCGGTCTGTTCGCCAACGGCTTCATGAAGTTCATTACCTTCCTGTTTTTCATCTCCCTGTTCTACCACGCCTGGATCGGCGTGCGTGACATCTGGATGGACTACGTCAAGCCCACCGGCATCCGCCTGGTGCTGCATGTCCTGACCATTTTCGCCCTGCTCGGCTACGCCGGCTGGGCCACTCAGATTCTGTGGAGACTGTAAGTAATGACTATCCCCGTGCATAAGTATGATGTGGTGATCGTGGGTGCCGGCGGTGCCGGTCTGCGCGCCGCACTGCAAGTTTCCGAAGCCGGTCTCAAGACCGCCGTGCTGTCCAAGGTGTTCCCCACCCGTTCCCATACGGTTGCCGCCCAGGGCGGCGTGGCCGCCTCCCTCGGCAATGTGACCGAGGACAACTGGCACTGGCACATGTACGACACCGTCAAGGGTTCCGACTGGCTCGGTGACCAGGACGCCATCGAATTCATGGTGAAGAAGGCCAACGAAGTGGTCGTGGAACTGGAACACTTCGGCATGCCCTTCGACCGTCTGGACAGCGGCAAAATCTACCAGCGCCCCTTCGGCGGCCACTCCCAGAACTATGGCGAGAAGCCGGTGAACCGCTCCTGTGCCGCTGCCGACCGTACCGGTCATGCCATGCTGCACGCCATGTACCAGCGCAACGTCAAGGCCAACACCCAGTTCTTCGTGGAATGGATGGCCCTGGACCTGATCCGTGACGAAGACGGCGACGTGCTGGGCGTGACCGCCATGGAAATGGAAACCGGCGAAGTCCACATCTTCCACGCCAAGGCCACCATTTTCGCCACCGGCGGTGCCGGTCGCATCTACTACTCTTCCACCAATGCCTTCATCAACACCGGTGACGGCGTCGGTATGGCTGCCCGTGCCGGCATCCCCCTGGAAGACATGGAATTCTGGCAGTTCCACCCCACCGGCGTGGCCGGTGCCGGTGTGCTGATCACCGAAGGCGTGCGCGGCGAAGGCGGCATTCTGCGCAACGCTTCCGGCGAGCGCTTCATGGAACGCTATGCCCCCAACCTGAAGGATCTGGCCTCCCGCGACGTGGTGTCCCGTTCCATGGTGACCGAGATCAACGAAGGCCGCGGCTGCGGTCCCGACAAGGATCACGTGCTGCTGGACATTACCCACCTGTCCCCCGAGACCATCATGAAGCGCCTGCCCGGCATTCGTGAAATCTCCATCCAGTTTGCCGGTGTGGATCCCATCAAGGCCCCGATCCCCGTGGTGCCGACCTGCCACTACCAGATGGGCGGTATTCCGACCAACTACAAGGGCCAGGTCATTGTGCCGAAGGGCGACGAGAAGTCCGTTCCCGTGGGCGGTTTCTACGCCGCCGGCGAATGTGCCTGCGCTTCCGTGCATGGCGCCAACCGCCTGGGCACCAACTCCCTGCTGGACCTGCTGGTCTTCGGCAAGTCCTCCGGCGAGTCCGTGGTGGAAGACCTGAAGGGCAATCCCCGCGCCCACAAGCCCCTGCCGGCCAACGCCGCCGACGTTTCCCTGGCCCGTATCGCCCGTCTGGACAACCAGAAGAACGGCGAGAGCGTGCATGAAGTCCGTCTGGCCATGCAGCGCACCATGCAAAAGCATGCCGGCGTGTTCCGCTTCAACGACCTGCTCAAGGCTGGCGTCGAGGAAATCAAGAAGGTCGCCGAACGGGCCAAGACCACCGAGATCAAGGACAAGTCCAAGGTCTGGAACACCGCCCGTACCGAAGCCCTTGAACTGGACAACCTGATCGAAGTGGCCAAGGCCACCATGATCTCCGCCGAAGCCCGCAAGGAATCCCGCGGCGCCCACGTGCGCGACGATGCCCTGGATACCGCCGAGACCCCGGCCGGCCGCGACGACAAGAACTGGCTCAAGCACACCCTGTGGTACTCCGAAGGCAACCGCCTCGACTACAAGCCGGTGAACCTGCAGCCGATGTCTGCCGACGTCGAGTCCATCGCTCTCGCCAAGCGGACCTACTAAGGCCAGGAAGGAATTACGCAAATGAGCGCCAATACCAAACGTACCGTTCAATTCAAGATCTATCGCTACGATCCGGATAAGGACAACGCACCTTACATGCAGGACATCACCGTCGAACTGGAACAGTCCGACAAGAAGCTGCTGGATGCTCTGGTGCGCCTGAAGGTCAAGGACGATTCCCTGGCTTTCCGCCGCTCCTGCCGCGAAGGCGTGTGCGGTTCCGACGCCATGAACGTCAATGGCAAGAACCGTCTGGCCTGCCTCACCGACGTGGACGAGCTGCCCCAGCCCATCGTGCTGCGGCCCCTGCCCGGTCTGCCCGTGGTGCGCGACCTGATCGTGGACATGACCCAGTTCTTCAAGCAGTACCACTCCATCAAGCCGTACCTGATCAACAACGATCCTCCTCCCGAGCGCGAGCGTCTGCAGTCTCCGGAAGAGCGTGAAGAGCTGAACGGCCTGTACGAGTGCATCCTATGCGCCTGCTGCTCCACCTCCTGCCCGTCCTTCTGGTGGAACCCCGACAAGTTCGTCGGTCCGGCCGGCCTGCTGGCTGCTTACCGCTTCATCGCCGATACCCGCGACCAGGCCACCAATGAACGTCTGGACAACCTGGAAGACCCGTATCGCCTGTTCCGTTGCCACACCATCATGAATTGCGTTGATGTCTGTCCGAAGGGCCTGAACCCCACCAAGGCCATCGGCAAGATCAAGGAAATGATGGTTCGGCGTGCTGTTTAATGGATCGTGCTGAATACGAGCGCCTTCGCTGGCGCTGCATCCGCCGCGGCCTCCTGGAGCTGGACCTGACGCTGACCAAATTCCTCGACCAGGAATTCGACAAGCTGACGGAACCGGAGGTCGAAGCCTTCAAAAAGCTGGCGGAATTAGAAGATTGGGATTTCCTTGGCCTGATTGTTGGGGGCAAGGAACTTTCCGACCCGCATGAGGCTGCCGTACTGGCCAAATTGCGTAAGTGCTGAGTAAGGAAGGGGCGCCACCATGGCGCCTCGTCCTTCGCTAAAAAAGTAGTGATGACAACCACCACCACAGGGGCTGCAAAATGAGCGAACGCAAGGCTACTCTCAATATCGAAGGCCAAGGGCCGGTCGATTTCCCGATCATGTCTCCCACCCACGGCAACGACTGTATCGACATTCGTACCCTGGGCGGCAAAACCGGTCTCTTCACCTACGATTCCGGCTTCCTGTCCACTGCCAGCTGCAAATCCAAGATTACCTTCATCGATGGCGACAAGGGCGAGCTGCTGTACCGCGGCTATCCCATCGAGCAACTGGCCGAAAACTGCAACTTCCTGGAAGTCGCCTACCTGCTGAAGAACGGCGAACTGCCGAACGCTTCCCAGAAGACCGCTTTCGAAGACACCATCAAGAACCACACCATGGTGCACGAACAGCTGGCCAAGTTCTTCAGCGGCTTCCGCCGCGACGCCCACCCCATGGCCGTGATGGTCGGTGTGGTCGGTGCTCTGTCCGCCTTCTACCATGAAGCCATGGACTTCTCCGATGCCGAGCATCGCAGCATCAGCTTCAACCGCATCATCGCCAAGATGCCCACCATCGTTGCCATGGCCTACAAGTACACGACCGGTCAGCCGTTCATGTACCCGCGCAACGACCTGGACTACACCGCCAACTTCATGCACATGATGTTCGGCACCCCCTGCGAGACCTACAAGCCGAACCCCGTGCTGGTCCGCGCCCTGGACATCATCTTCACCCTCCACGCCGACCACGAGCAGAACGCCTCCACCTCCACCGTGCGTCTGGCCGGCTCCTCCGGTGCCAACCCCTTCGCCTGCATCTCCGCCGGTATCGCCTGCCTGTGGGGCCCTGCCCACGGCGGCGCCAATGAAGCCTGCCTGCAGATGCTGGAAGAGATCGGCGACGTCTCCCGCGTCGGCGAATACATCGCCCGCGCCAAGGACAAGAACGACTCCTTCAAGCTGATGGGCTTCGGTCACCGCGTCTACAAGAACTTCGACCCCCGCGCCAAGCTGATGCGCCAGGTGTGCAACGACGTTCTGAAGGAACTGGGCCTGGAAAACGATCGCCTGTTCAAGCTGGCCATGGAACTGGAAAAGATCGCCCTGGAAGATCCGTACTTCGTCGAGAAGAAGCTCTACCCGAACGTGGACTTCTACTCCGGCATCGTGCAGAAGGCCCTCGGTATCCCCACCTCCATGTTCACCTGCATCTTCGCCCTGGCTCGTACCGTGGGCTGGATGACCCAGTGGGAAGAGATGATCACCGATCCGGAATACAAGATCGGTCGTCCGCGTCAGCTGTACATCGGCGCCGCCAAGCGCGACGTCGCGCCGCTGGCCAGCCGTAAGTAAGACGAGAAAAGGGGCGGCGTGGCCGCCCTTTTTTTCAATGGTCGGCGGAAAATTCCGCCGATTGCAGTGAGAGACAGACGTTCCAACAATAAAACCACACCACAGGTGATTGCCATGATGATGCAAAACTTCGGCACCTCCTACCTCTTCGGCGGCAATGCCCCGTTCGTGGAGGAGCTGTACGAGAACTACCTCGACAATCCCGCGTCCGTTCCCGACGAATGGCGCGAATACTTCGACAAGCTGGCCCAGCAGCCGGGTGCCGCTGCCCGCGATGTTCCCCACTTCCCCGTGATCGCCGCCTTTGCCGAACAGGGCAAGCGGGGTCCGGTGCGTACCGTGGTGGCCGCCGCTGACGACAAGAAGCAGGTTGCCGTCCTGCAGCTGATCAATGCCTACCGCTTCCTGGGCAACCGCTGGGCCAATCTGGACCCGCTCAAGCGCCAGGAACGCCCCGAAATCCAGGAACTGGAGCCGTCCTTCTACGGCTTCACGCCCGCCGACCTGAACGAGCCCTTCAATACCGGCTCCTTCCAGTTCGGCGCCGATCGCGCTCCCCTGGGCCAGATCATCGAGGCGCTGAAGGAAACCTACTGCGGTTCCATCGGCGTCGAATACATGTACATGAGCGACATTGCCCAGAAGCGCTGGCTGCAGGAGCGCCTGGAACCCAGCCGCGGCAATGGCAACTACACGCCCGAGCGCAAGAAGCGCCTGCTCGACCGCCTGACCGTGGCCGAGACCCTGGAACGCTACCTGCACACCCGCTACGTGGGTCAGAAGCGCTTCTCCCTGGAAGGCGGCGAGTCCCTCATCGTCGCCATGGACGAAGTGATCCGCACCGGCGCCGCCACCGGCGTCCAGGAAATCGTCATCGGCATGGCCCACCGCGGCCGCCTCAACGTGCTGGTGAACACCCTGGGCAAGGCGCCCAAGATGCTGTTCGACGAGTTCGAAGGCAAGAAGGCCCAGGACCTGTCCTCCGGCGACGTGAAGTATCACATGGGCTTCTCCTCCGACGTGTCCACCGACCATGGTCCGGTGCACCTGACCCTGGCCTTCAACCCCTCCCACCTGGAAATCGTGAACCCGGTGGTGGAAGGTTCCGTCTATGCCCGCCAGCGTCGTCGCGGCGGTGACGATGCGGCCAAGGCCCAGATCCTGCCCGTCCTGATCCATGGCGATGCCGCCGTTGCCGGCCAGGGCGTGAACCAGGAAATGCTGAACTTCTCCCAGACCCGCGGCTACGGCACCGGCGGTACGGTGCACGTCGTGGTGAACAACCAGATCGGCTTCACCACCTCCGATCCCCGGGACTACCGTTCCTCCCTGTACTGCTCCGACATCTTCAAGATGGTCGAAGCCCCGATCTTCCACGTCAATGGCGACGATCCGGAAGCCGTGGCCCTGGTCACCCAGCTGGCCCTGGAATTCCGTCAGACCTTCAAGAAGGACGTGGTCATCGACATCATCTGTTTCCGCAAGCTCGGCCACAACGAGCAGGACGAGCCGATGGTGACCCAGCCCCTGATGTACAAGAAGATCCAGGCCCACCCCGGCACCCGCAAGCTGTATGCGGACAAGCTGGTGGCCCAGGGCGTGCTCTCCGCCGACGGTCCCGACCAGATCATCAAGGACTTCCGCGCCGCCCTGGACCAGGGCAAGCTGCTGTCCGACCCCGTGCTGTCCAACTACAAGCGTCAGCACGCCAACGACTGGGCGCCCTACACCAACAAGAAGTACACCGAGCTCGGCAACACCAAGGTGCCGAAGAAGGAACTGCAGCGTCTGGCCAAGCGCCTGACTGCCATTCCCGAAAACTTCACCATGCACTCCCGCGTCAAGAAGATCATCGAAGACCGGGCCCAGATGGGTGAGGGCAAGCTGCCGGTGGACTGGGGCATGGCCGAGAACCTGGCCTACGCCACCCTGCTGGCCCAGGGCTACGGCGTGCGCATTTCCGGCGAGGACGTGGGTCGCGGCACCTTCTTCCACCGTCACGGTGTGCTGCACGACCAGAACCGGGAAAAGTGGGACGCCGGTTCCTACATCCCCCTGGCCAACCTGCAGGAAGACCAGGGCAATTTCCAGAGCTTCGACTCCGTGCTGTCCGAAGAGGCCGTGCTGGCCTTCGAATACGGCTACGCCACCGCCGAGCCCAATGAGCTGGTGGTGTGGGAAGGCCAGTTCGGCGACTTCGCCAACGGCGCCCAGGTGGTGATCGACCAGTTCCTCTGCTCCGGCGAGGCCAAGTGGGGTCGTGCCTGCGGTCTGACCCTGCTGCTGCCCCACGGCTACGAAGGCCAGGGTCCGGAGCACTCCTCCGCCCGCCTGGAACGCTACATGCAGCTCTCCGCCGAGTTCAACTGGGAAGTCTGCTACCCCTCCAACGCCGCCCAGATCTTCCACCTGCTGCGTCGCCAGATGGTGCGCAAGCAGCGCAAGCCCCTGGTGGTGATGACGCCCAAGTCCCTGCTGCGCAACCCCAGCGCTTCCTGCTCCCTGGACGAGCTGGCCAACGGCACCTTCCAGACCATCATCGGCGAAACCGAGAAGCTGGAAGCGAAGAAGGTCACCCGTGTCATCGCCTGCGCCGGCAAGGTCTATTACGACCTGGTGGCCGCCCGCAAGGAACGCAAGCTGGAGAACATCGCCATCCTGCGCGTCGAGCAGCTGTATCCGTTCGACGACAAGCGCTTCGATGAGGAACTGTCCAAGTTCCCCAACGCCAAGGAACTGGTGTGGTGCCAGGAAGAGCCCCTGAACCAGGGTGCCTGGTACGCCAAGGCTCACCGCCTGCAAGTCGCCCTGAAGAAGGGTCAGACCCTGCACGTGGTGGCCCGTCCTGCTGCTGCTGCGCCGGCCGTGGGTTACCTGGCCAAGCACGTGGAGCAACAAAAAGCCCTGCTGGAAGAAGCACTGGGCAAACTGAACTAAAACCGAGAGACAAAGGAAACGTAGATCATGATTATCGACGTCAAAGTCCCGCAACTGTCCGAATCCGTTGCCGAAGCCACCCTGGTGTCCTGGCACAAGAAGGCAGGCGAAGCTGTCAGCCGCGATGAGAACCTCATCGATATCGAAACCGACAAGGTGGTCCTGGAACTGCCCGCTCCCGATGCCGGCGTGATCGTCAAGATCATCAAGGGCGACGGCGACACCGTGGTTTCCGGCGAAGTCATCGCCCAGATCGACACCGAAGCCAAGGCTGCCGCCGGCGCCGCTCCGGCTGCCGCCGCTGCTCCCGCCGCTGCCGCGCCGGCCCCGGTGGCTGCTGCCGCTGCTCCGGCTGCTGCTGCCGGCACCGCCAGCCCCGCCGCCCGCAAGATCCTGGACGAGAAGGGCATCGCTGCCGCCGACGTCTCCGGCACCGGCCGTGGTGGCCGTGTCACCAAGGAAGATGCCGTGGGCGCCCAGGCCAAGGCCGCCGCGCCCGCCGTGGCTGCCCCTGCCGTGTCCATCCCCCTGGGTGACCGTCCGGAACAGCGCGTTCCCATGACCCGCCTGCGCGCCCGCATCGCCGAGCGCCTGCTGCAGTCCAAGAACGAAAACGCCATCCTCACCACCTTCAACGAAGTGAACATGGCCCCGGTCATGGCCTTGCGCAAGCAGTACGGCGACAAGTTCGAGAAGGAACATGGCGTGCGTCTGGGCTTCATGGGCTTCTTCGTCAAGGCCGCCGTGGCTGCCCTGAAGAAGTACCCGATCCTGAACGCCTCCGTCGATGGCAACGACATCGTCTATCACGGCTACATCGACATCGGTATCGCCGTGGGCTCCCCCCGCGGTCTGGTGGTGCCCATCCTGCGTGATGCCGACCAGATGTCCATCGCCGACATCGAGAAGAAGATTGCCGAATACGGTCAGAAGGCCAAGGACGGCAAGATCTCCATCGAAGAACTGACCGGTGGCACCTTCTCCATCTCCAACGGCGGCGTGTTCGGCTCCATGCTCTCCACCCCCATCATCAACCCGCCCCAGTCCGCGATCCTCGGCATCCATGCCACCAAGGACCGCGCCGTGGTCGAGAACGGTCAAGTGGTGGTGCGCCCCATCAACTACCTGGCCATGTCCTACGACCACCGTATCATCGACGGCCGCGAAGCCGTGCTGGGTCTGGTGACCATGAAGGAAGCCCTGGAAGATCCCGCCCGCCTGCTGCTCGGCGTTTAATGCGCATTGACTGACTGATCCAAGGAACGCAGAGCCGCGGGGCCACCAGCCTTCGCCCTCTGCGTTCTTTTCATGAACGAAAGGTTCTGACCATGTCCAAACAATTCGACGTTCTCGTCATCGGCGGCGGCCCCGGCGGCTATGTGGCTGCCATCCGCGCCGCCCAGCTGGGCTTCTCCGTCGCCTGCTGCGAATCCAATCCCTACGCCGATCCCAAGGGTGAGCCCCGCCTCGGCGGCACCTGCCTGAACGTGGGGTGCATTCCCTCCAAGGCCCTGCTGCACACCTCCCACCTGTTCGAGGAAGCCGGCCACGCCTTCGCCGCCCAGGGCATCCAGGTGAGCGCGCCCAAGATCGACGTGCCCACCATGATCGGCCGCAAGACCGCCGTGGTGACCCAGCTCACCTCCGGCATCAAGGGCCTGTTCAAGAAGAACAAGGTCACCCAGCTCAACGGCCACGGTTCCTTCGTCGGTCAGGGCGGCGCCGGTTGGCAGGTCAAGGTCGGCGACGAAGTCGTCGAGGCCAAGCAGGTCATCGTCGCCACCGGCTCCAAGGCCCGTCATCTGCCCGGCATCGCCGTGGACCAGAAAATCGTGCTGGATAACGAAGGCGCCCTGGAACAACAGTCCGTGCCCAAGAAGCTGGCCATCATCGGCGCCGGCGTCATCGGCCTGGAAATGGGCTCCGTGTGGCGTCGTCTGGGTTCCGAAGTGACCATCCTGGAAGCCTCTCCCGATTTCCTCGCCGCCGCCGACCAGGACGTGGCCAAGGAAGCCCTCAAGCTGTTCACCAAGCAGGGCCTCAACATCCAGATGGGCGTCAAGCTGGGCGAGACCAAGGTCAGCAAGAAGGGCGTTTCCATCGCCTACACCGACAAGGACGGCAAGGAACAGAAGCTGGATGCGGAGCGCCTGATCGTCTCCGTCGGCCGCGTGCCCAACACCGACGGCCTCAACGCCGAAAAGATCGGCCTCAAGCTCAACGAGCGCGGCCAGATCGAAGTGGACGGCCACTGCCGCACCAACCTGCCCGGCGTCTGGGCTGTGGGCGACGTGGTGTCCGGCCCCATGCTGGCCCACAAGGCCATGGAAGAGGCCGTCATGGTTGCCGAACTGATGGCCGGCCAGGCCGGTCACTGCAACTTCGACACCATCCCCTGGGTCATCTACACCAGCCCCGAGATCGCCTGGGTCGGCAAGACCGAACAGCAGCTCAAGACTGACGGCGTGGCCTACAAGGTCGGCAAGATCCCCTTCCTGGCCAACGGCCGGGCCCTGGGCATGGGCGACCCCACCGGCTTCGTCAAGATGCTGGCCTGCGCCAAGACCGACCGCATCCTGGGCGTGCACATCATCGGCCCCAATGCCTCCGAATTGATCGCCGAAGCCGTGGTGACCATGGAGTTTGGCGGCGCCTCCGAAGACCTGGCCCGCATCTGCCACGCCCACCCGACCCTGTCGGAAGCAGTGCACGAAGCCGCCCTGGCCTGCGACAAGCGCCCGCTGCACTTCTAAGCGGAAAGCATTCGGGCTGCGGCCCGGTGCAGACAAAAAGGCGAGGATTACTCCTCGCCTTTTTCTTTTTCTGGGGACTGCTAACGATCTGAAGGGATGGTTTATTCGGCAGCTGCTGTAAGGCAGCTTTTCAGCTGAAGCGGACCGTTAGCAAGTGGTGTTAATCATGGTCAACTGCTGCTCTCCATTAATTGATTAGGTTTTAGTCCATGGTGGGCTTAACAATATCGTGATCCCTTCATGCCTGTCTCCCCACTGCAGCTTCCCAGATGCAAAAATCCCAGTTACATGGCTTTGATTGGTGTAGTTGTAGAGTCCGAATGCCAAGTGCTTCGCACGTCCCACCTTAACGGAAACGATGCCCCACTGCTCCCATAGGTGATCACCGCGAATTGCAAAATTAACTGCACCTGACTGCTGACTGCTGGGAAATCCAACAACCGAAACTTCCGGAAGCTTTGTAAAAATTGCCTTTGCTGCGTAGGACGAAACGTAGTAATCATCAGCCCCATCTGTCAGGCAGTGATGCAGGAATGCGTCTGCGATAACAATGGACTTAGCATTTGCATCACCCTCGTTATTCAGAATTTGACTGATTTTTTTAGCGCAATCGCCCTTTAGGAGGTTCCCGCGACCACATCGTTGGACATGGAATATTTCTCCAATTGGGGCGATTCGTGCTTTGAGTCCATCCCTGATCGAAAACTCGGTCAGTACAACATCCGAGTCTTCCACATGCACTTCTTTAAAGGCGGTTTCTTGTTTGTCAGCCACATAGAGAACCTGAAATCCCTCTGGATTGGCTCGCTGCATTACCGGAGTTTTGTTTTTTCGCCAGATCAAGTCGTCCACTGATTCTGGAAGGGTATCTCCGTCCTCAAGTTTTCTGGCTCGCCGAAAATGCCACCCCGGCCCCCAATCAACAGATAGCATTGGATGCGCTGCAACGACACGATCAATGAAGCTTTGCTTTGCATGGAGGCTCGCTGTTTTGAAGTTGGCGATGCCTTCAAGCAATTCTGCGAGAGGTACTGGGGGGAACCTTTTTGTTAAAGGTATTGGTTGCATTGAATACACTCTAATTTCTGGACGATTTAGAACTCTCATTCTGGAGCATAAACCGACCGAGCAGTTCGAGAACACTGGGCGTCCGCTTCGGCGCGAAATGCGCGCTTCTGCTCCCAAATCAACGGCTGCTTCTGACGGTTAGATGATCTTTCTCGCCAACGCTGGGCCGTCCCCGGCTGATGTTTTAAAATAGCCTCCTTTCTGCGCCGCTCCTTTCAGGCTGCCAGGCGCCACAACAACATCGCACCCCCCGAGGTGCTCCCGACGGATTCCCCATGCCCCACCGTACTCTCAATGTTCCCGAGCGCGGCATGCTCGATGCCTATGAGGCCCTGCTGGCCTCCCGTGGATTCACTGCCGATGCGGCCCAGAAGGCGGCAGCCGAGCGGCTGCAGAAGCTCTATTACGAGCTGGTGGCCTTCAAGGCGGCGCGGCGCAACAAGCTCTACAAGATGTTCAATTCCCGCCTGGAAGTGCCCCGGGGCGTCTATTTCTGGGGTGGGGTGGGGCGGGGCAAGAGCTTCCTCATGGACTGCTTCTACGATTCCGTGCCCTACAAGCGCAAGAAGCGCATTCACTTCCACGGCTTCATGCAGCAGGTGCACAAGGACCTGGAAAGCCTCAAGGGTGAGACCGATCCCCTGGCCATCCTGGCCGGGCGCATTGCTGCCGAGACCCGGGTGCTGTGCTTCGACGAGTTCCACGTTTCCGACATCGCCGATGCCATGATCCTGGGGCGGCTGCTGGAGAAGCTCTTTGCCAAGGGGGTGGTGCTGGTGATGACCTCCAACTACCCGCCGGAGAACCTCTACCCCAACGGCCTGCAGCGGCAGAACTTCCTGCCCACCATCGCCTTGCTCAAGCAGCAGCTGGACGTGGTGCAGGTGGAGGCGGGCATCGACTACCGCCTGCGTACCCTGGAGCAGGTGGAGATTTACCACTATCCGGCCGACGACGCGGCGGAGGCCAAGATGGCCGACTACTTCCGGGAGCTGGCCGGCGGGGAAGGGCAGGCCGGCGGCAGCATCGAGGTGCTGGGCCGGGAGATTCCCGTGCTGCGCCGCTCCGCCGGGGTGGTGTGGTTCGACTTCCAGGCCCTGTGCGACGGCCCCCGTTCCCAGAACGATTACCTGGAACTGGCCCGGGCCTATCACACGGTGCTGGTCTCCCGTTTGCCCCGCATGAATTCCACCCAGCGCGACATGGCCCGGCGCTTCACCTGGCTGGTGGATATCTTCTACGACGCCAAGGTCAAATTCATTGCCACCGCCGAGTGCGAGCCGGAAGGGCTGTACACCGAGGGTACCCACGCCGGCGAGTTTTTCCGCACCGTCAGCCGCCTGGTGGAAATGCGTTCCCGGGACTACCTGGCCTTGCCCCATCTGGCTTGAGTTTTCGGGAGGGCGGGGCGACACTGGTGCCGCCCCTTTCCTGCCGTGCCGATCATTGGAGGTCTGCCGTGAAGCGTCTGCTGCTGGTTCCGTTGCTCGCCCTGGGCCTGTTCCTGGGGATGTTCTCCATGGCCTGGGCCCAGCAGGAAGTGGAGATCGTGCCCCTCAAGAGCCGCACCGTGGACCAGGTGCTGCCGGTACTGCAGCCCCTGGTGGAGCCGGGCGGCGCGGTGTCGGGCATGAACAACCAGCTCATCATCAAGGGCAGCCGGCGCAACCGGGAGCAGCTGAAGCAGGTGCTGGCCTCCATCGACACGCCGCCGCGCATGCTGCGCATCCGGGTCACCCAGAACCGGGACCTGGACAGCCGGGGCCGGGACGTGGGCGTCTCCGGCAACGTGGGCCTGGGCGGCAATGTGCGCATCATCCAGTCCCCCGGTGCCGCCGGCACCCTCAACGGCAGCGGCAGCCTCGGCCGTAGCGGCGGCGGCAGCGTGCAGATCCAGCGGGGCGGCTCCAGCGTGACCACGGAGATCGTGGACACCCGCAGCACCCGCAGCAGTTCCGCCGGGCAGATGGTGCAGGTGATGGAAGGGGGCCGGGCTTTCATCCAGATGGGCCAGTCCGTGCCGGTGCCCCTGCGCCAGGCCGTGCTCGGTCCCAATGGCGTGGTGGTGACCGAGAGCACGGTGTACCGGGACCTGGGCCAGGGCTTCTATGCCGAGCCCCATCTGGCGGGGGATCGGGTGACCCTGGAAATCAGCCCCCAGAACGACAACCCGGGCAGCTACGGCCCCGGCAGCGCCAATATCCAGCGCCTCAGCACCACCGTCTCCGGCCGCCTGGGCGAGTGGATCGCCCTCGGCGGCATGGGCCAGGAATCGAGCGGACGCGATCGGGCCAACAGCACCCTGTCCACCCAGGACGTGCGCGACAACCGGACCGTCTGGCTGCTGGTGGAAGAGATCAAGTAGTCCCGGCTTTCCTTTTTTTCCGCAGCCCCGGCGGCGGAACACAACAACCAAGAAGAACATGACCGATTTTCGCCAACATCCCTGCCGCCTGCCTCCGGAGCGCCTGTTCACGCCCTGTTCCGAGAGCCTGCTGGAATTCGCCACCACCGCCGAACTGGACGATCTGGCCGAGGAATTCGCCCACCCCCGGGCGGTGGAGGCCTTGAGCTTCGGTCTCGACATTCCCCGCCACGGCTACAACCTGTTCGTCCTCGGCGAGCCGGGCAGCGGCCGCCACGCCCTGGTGCATCGGGTGCTGGACACCCAGTTCCGCCATCGCGGCAACGGCGATGCTGCCTGGGACTGGTGCTATGTGCACAACTTCCAGGAACCGACCCGGCCGCGCCTGCTGAGGCTGCCCGCCGGCCGCGGCAGCAAGCTGCGGGAGGACATGCAGAACTTCGTCTCCGGCCTGGCCCCGGCCCTCACCGCCGCCTTCGAGAGCGACGACTACCGGCGCCGCCTCAATGCCCTGGAAAGCGAGGCCAAGAAACGGGAGGACACGGCCCTGCGTACTCTTGGCCGGGAGGCCATGAGCAAGGGCGTGGCCCTGCTGTCCACCGAGGAAGGCTTCACCTTCGTCCCCGCCAAGAGCGAGGACGAGACCATGAGCGAGGAGGAGTACGACGCCCTGCCCAAGGAGCGCCAGGAGGAGCTGGACGCCATCATCGAATCCTACGAGCCGCGCCTGCAGGACCTGGTCAGCCAGTTCCCCCGCTGGCAGCGGGAGCTGCAGGCCAAGGTCAAGGACATCTCCCGGGAGGCCCTGCGCCTGGCCGTGGGCCACGAGATCGAAGAACTCAAGCCCGCCTATGCCGACCTCGCGGAGGTGAGCGTCTTCCTCGACGCGGTGCTGCACGACGTGGTGGAAACCGGCGACAACCTGCGGGAATCCCAGAAGGGCGAGGGGGAGATGGAAACCCTGCTCTTCTCCGGCAGCATTTCCCTGCAGCGCTACCTGGTCAATCTGCTGGTGGACAACAGCGGCACCAGCGGCCGGCCGGTGGTGTGCGAGAGCCTGCCCACCTTCCAGAACCTGCTGGGCCGGGTGGAACACACCGCCCACATGGGCATGTGGGTTTCCAACTTCACCCTGATCCGGGCCGGCGCCCTGCACCGGGCCAACGGCGGCGCCCTGGTGCTGGATGCGGGCAAGCTGCTGACCCAGCCCTACGCCTGGGAAGGTCTCAAGCGGGCCCTGCAGGCCGAGCGCCTGCGCCTGGAATCTCCGGAGGATCTCTTCGGCCTGCAGAGCACCCAGCAGCTCGAGCCGGAGCCCATGCCCCTGGACGTGAAGGTGGTGCTGGTGGGCGATCGCAACACCTACTACCTGCTCTCGGAAATGGACCCGGAATTCGGCGCCCTGTTCAAGGTGGCGGCAGACCTGGAAAACGACGTGGTACGGGGCCCGGAGAATGCGCTGCTCTACGCCCGCCTGCTGGCCACCCTGGCCCGCCGCGACCAGTTGCGGGCTCTGACCCGGGCCGCCACGGCCTGGACCATCGAACGGGCGGCCCGCCTGGCCGAGGATTCGCGCAAGCTCACCACCCGCACCCGGGTGCTGGCCGACCTGCTGCGGGAGGCGGACTGGATGGCGGAGAAGGACGGCGCCCCCGACATCGACCGCCAGCATCTGGAGCGGGCCCTGGCGGCCCAGGTGCGGCGCGCCGACCGGGTGCGGGAGCGGCAGCAGGAGGCCATTCTCAACGGCGAATTCATGATTGCCACCGAGGGCATGGAAATCGGACAGATCAACGGCCTCGCCGCCATCGACATGGGCGAGCTGACCTTTGCCCACCCCATGCGGGTCACCGCCGCGGTGCGCATGGGCGATGGCGACGTCATGGACATCGAACGGGAAACGGAACTGGGCGGCCCCCTGCACAGCAAGGGCATGCTCATCCTCTCCGGCTTCCTCTCCAACCGCTTTGGCCGCCTGGTGCCCCTCTCGGTCAATGCCAGCCTGGTCTTCGAGCAGTCCTACGGCGAGGTGGACGGGGACAGCGCCTCCCTGGCCGAGCTGTGCGCCCTGCTGTCGGCCATCGGCATGCTGCCCCTGCACCAGTCCCTGGCCATGACCGGCTCCCTCAACCAGCTGGGCCAGGTCCAGCCCATCGGCGCCGTCAATGAAAAGATCGAAGGCTTCTTCGACATCTGCCAGGCCCGGGGCCTGACCGGCAGGCAGGGGGTGATCATTCCCGCCGCCAACGTCTCCCACCTCATGCTGCGGGCCGACGTGGTGGCGGCGGTGCGCCGCGGCGACTTCCACGTCTTCGCCGTGCGCCATGTGGATGAGGCCATGGCCCTGCTTACCGGCCTGCCGGCGGGCACTCCAGATGCCAAGGGCGAGGTGGCCCCGGACAGCGTCAGCGGCAAGGTGGCCACCCAGCTCATGGAACTGGCCCAGCAGCGCCACGGCCCGCCGGAAAAGCCCAAGGCGCCGCGCAGGAGCAAGGCCAAGGAAAGCCCGGCCAAGCCCAAGCCGGCCAAGGAACCGGTGGAAGACGTGGCCGGCCACGGGGAGCGCGGGGCAGGGGAGGCCTGAGCCCATGGGCGATCCGGGGCAGGGGATGGAGCCCCTGGCGGAAGAGGGCGCGGTCACCCCGGCGGAACTGCAGGCCGCCGCCGAGGTGGTGGAACATGCCTCGCCCCTGGTGCGGGGTCTGCTCATCGCCGCCGGCAGCCTGTGCGTCGTGCTGGGGGTGGTGGGCCTGTTCCTGCCCCTGCTGCCGACCACTCCCTTCATGCTGCTGGCCGCCGCCTGCTACGCCCGGGCGTCCCTGCGTTTCTACCGCTGGCTCACCGGCCATCGCCTGTTCGGCCCGCCCATCCTGGAATGGCGGCGGCACCGGGCCATTCCCTACCGGGCCAAGCGGGCCGGAGTGCTACTGATGGCCCTGACCTTTTCCACCTCCATCCTGCTGGTGGTGAAAAATCCCTGGGCCCAGGCCGGCCTGGCCGCGTTCGGCCTTTTCATGTGCCTGTGGCTGTGGCGCCTTCCCTCCCGGGACCGGCCGGGGGCCTGAGCGCCGTGGGCCGCCAGGGCCGGCGGATCGTGCTTTCCCTCCTGCAGGGGGCGTGGGCAGGCCCACAGGCCGGCGATGCAGGCCGGCTATAAGGACTATTTCCCGATTCAATTGGCTTGCGCCGCCGCCCCTTGCTAAGGTGGATTCACGTTTGATGCCACCACCGTGAAGGAGCCAGCCATGACCCGGATGATCGAAGAAGCCCGTTGCATCTTCACCCGGCTGTGGGCCGATGCGGTGTGGGGGAACCGGCCGGCCGCCCTCTCGTTCCGCCCCGCCAGGCCGCGCCACGCCGTGCGGCCCATGCCCCACCCCCAGCCGGCCCCCTGAGGCCGTCCCCGCGGCCCCATGGCGCCGCCAGAAGCCGCGCCAGATAAGCCTCTCCAGGTGGTGCCGTGGGGTGGCCGGCAAGGTGGCCATGCCTGGAGGCGGTGCCGCTGACAGGCACGGCCGGGGCCGGTCCCGGCCGGCTATCCCCGGTGCCACTTTTTTCATCGGCCGGCGGCTGCGCTAGACTGGCGGGAAATTCCCTTTGCATGAAGGTTCGGCCCATGGTTATGCCCCTGGTGGTGGCGCCCCATCCGGAACTGGCTCCCTGGATCTACCACATCCTGGTGATGCCCCTGGACGGCTGTCTCTCCCGTCTGCCCTCGGCCCTCAGCCCCGGCCTGCTGCTGTTCGCCCGGGGCGGTGCGGCGCAGCCCCTGGCCGACGGCAGCTGCCGGGCCGTGCCCCGTGCCAGCCTGACGGGGCCCTATCTGGGCCCCCGGGAGTCCCGGGCGGCGCCGGGCAGCGTCTTCCTTTCCGTCATGTTCCGCCCCGGCGTCATGGCCGAAGCCCTGGGGCCCGGCGTCGGCGAGCTGCGGGACCGCATCGTGCCCCTGGATGAAGTGCTGCCGCCCCTGCTGGTGCGGCAGATGCTGGAAACGGTGGATGCCAGCGACTCCCCGGCCGACTGGGTCGCGGCGGTGCAGGGCCTGCTGCGCCGCTGCCTGCGTCCGCGGCGCGACCCGGCGCGGCTGGCCGACCTGCTGGGCGCCTCCACCCACCTGTTTTCTCCCGCCGGCCAGATCGCCGCCCACCTGGGCATCGGCCTGCGCCAGCTGGAACGGCGGGTGGCCCACGGTTACGGCGCCAATCTGCGGGAGCTGCGGCGGGTGGCCCGCTTCGGCTTCTCCCTGGCCCGTCTCCAGGCCCAGCCGCCCCGGCGGGGCGAATTGACCCGCATCGCCCAGGACTTCGGCTACTACGACCAGGCCCACATGGACCGGGATTACCGGGACATGGCCGGCGCCTCCCCGGGGGAGCTGCTGCGCGCCGTCGCCGATGGGGCTCCCGGATACTGGTGGTACCGCCTGGGGCAGCGGGACTTCCGCGACCTCTTCCTGCCCGACGATGTCGACTCCGTACAAGCCGGACTCTTTTCCCCCGCCTAGACTGGCCACCGTTTCCCTTGTCTGGAGAAAACGGTGCAACACGCTCCCACCCTGTACGGCGACGGCTATCTGCTGACCCAGGTCGACACCCTGACCGAAGCGGTGCGCAGCAACAGCCTCTGGTATCTCAGTTTCGGCCTCGCCTGCTGTGCCGTGGAAATGATCCACGCCGCCGCCTCCCGCTACGACATGGACCGCTTCGGCATGATGCCCCGGGCCAGCCCGCGCCAGGCGGACCTGATGATCGTCGCCGGCACCGTCACCAACAAGATGGCCCCGGCCCTGCGCAAGCTCTACGACCAGATGGCCGAGCCCCGCTACGTCATCTCCATGGGCTCCTGCGCCAACGGCGGCGGCTTCTACCACTACTCCTACTCCGTGGTGCGGGGCTGCGACCGCATCATTCCGGTGGACATCTACATCCCCGGCTGCCCGCCCACCGCCGAGGCCCTGCTCTACGGCCTGACCCAGCTGCAGAACCTGGTGCAGCGGCGCAAGCGCCTCATCCACCGGGCCGAGGAGGCGCGGGCCGCGGAGGCAACGAAAGGCGCCTAGGGCGGCCCGGGCGGCCATGAAAAAGGCCGGCTCCGGGGAGCCGGCCTGGCAGCAGTTGCCCTGGTACTGGCGCGGCTAGATGTTGAGCACGATGCGGCCGTCGATGTGGCCGGCCTTCATGCGGCCGAAGATGTCGTTGATGTTCTCGATCTTGTCGGTGCTGTAGTGGGTCTTCACCTTGCCTTCGCCGGCAAAGGCAAGGGCTTCTTCCAGGTCCTTGCGGGTGCCGACGATGGAGCCGCGCACGGTCTTGGCGTTGAGCACCACGTCGAAAATGGGCAGGCCGAAGTCGCCGGGGGGCAGGCCCACCAGGGACATGGTGCCGCGCTTGTGCAGCATGCCCAGGGCCTGGCTGAAAGCACTGCGGGAGACGGCGGTGACCAGGATGCCGTGGGCGCCCTTGATCTGCTTCTGGATTTCCGCCACCGGGTCCACCTGGGCCGCGTTGAGGGTGACGTCGGCGCCCAGGGTCTTGGCCAGGGCCAGCTTTTCGTCCGCCACATCGACGGCGATGACGTGGAAGCCCATGGCCTTGGCGTACTGCACCGCCATGTGGCCGAGGCCGCCGATGCCGGAGATGGCGACCCAATCGCCGGGCTTGCATTCGAGCACCTTGAGGCCCTTGTACACCGTGACGCCGGCGCACAGCACCGGGGCGGCGGGGGCGAATTCCAGGGTGTCGGGCAGCTTGCCGACATAGCCCGGATCGGCCAGCACGTATTCGGCATAGCCGCCGTTCACCGTGTAGCCGGTCATCTGCTGGGAATCGCAGAGGGTTTCCCAGCCGGTGATGCAGTGTTCGCAATGGCCGCAGGCGGTGTGCAGCCAGGGGACGCCGACCCGGTCCCCTTCCTTGACGTGGGTGACGCCGGCGCCGACGGCGGCCACGTAGCCGACCCCCTCATGGCCGGGGATGAAGGGCAGGGAAGGCTTCACCGGCCAGTCGCCGTCGGCGGCGTGGAGGTCGGTGTGGCAGACCCCGGAGGCCACCACCTTGACCAGCACCTGCCCTGGCGGCACCTCGGGCACGGGCACTTCCTCGATCACCAGGGGCTTGCCGAATTCGTGGACGACGGCGGCTTTCATCATCTGGGCCATGACGCTTCTCCTCAATGGATGGACGATGTCTCCATCATAGGCCTTGGCGCCGCCGGTTTTCTGATGCGGGTCAAATCTCGATGCCGCACAGGGCCAGCACCGCCAGGAGCCCGGGGCTCAGGTGCCGGTCGGCATGGACCAGCACCTGCAGGTCTCGCTCCAGGTTGAGGAAAGGGGCTGCCACCGGGGCCAGCCAGCCGGCCTGGAAGGCATCCTCCAGCTCCAGGCGGGAAAGGCAGCCCAGGCCCAGGCCGGCCCGCACGCACTGGCGGATGGCCTCCGGCTGTTCCAGTTCCAGGGCCACCCGGGGCGTCAGGGTGGCGTTGGCCAGGGCCCGGTCGAACACCTCCCGGGTGCCCGAGCCCCGCTCCCGCAGTACCCAGCCGGCCCCGGCCAGGTCTGCCGGCGTGGCGGTGCCGCCGGCCAGGGGATGGCCCGCCGGGGCAAACACCTGGAGCCGGTCCGGGCGCCAGGAAAAGCGCCGCAGGCGGGGCTCCTGCACCGGCCCTTCGACGAAGCCCAAGTCGATGCGGAAGGCCAGCAGGTCGGCCCGCACCTGTTCCGTGTTGTGCAGGGAGAGGCGCACCCGGCCCTGGGGATGGCGCCGCTGCAGTTCCGCCACCAGGGGCGGCAGCAGGTGGTTGCCGATGGTCAGGCTGGCTCCCAGGTGCAGGTCGAAGGCGGCGGACCCGGCGGCACCGGCCTCGATCTCCCGCACCTGGTCCAGCACCTGCTGGGCCCGGGGCAGCAGCTGCCGGCCCGCCTCGTTGAGCAGCAGCTGGCGCCCCACCCGGTCGAAGAGCTGCACCGAGAGCTGCCGCTCCAGGTCCGCCAGGGCCATGCTGGCGGCGGACTGGGTCAGGGCCACCGCCTCGGCGGCCCGGGTGACGTGACCGTGGCTGGCCACGGCGGCGAAGACTTCCAGCTGGCGCAGGGTGATTTTCATCGGCTTGACTGATGTATTGAATAAGAATTATCGGTTTTACCTATTGTATGAGCGGGGGCTAATGTTCGCCAGGTTCGTTTTCGAGAAAGAAACTCATGGCAAACCTGCGGCAGTGGAGACAGTGGATTCCCGGCCTGGCCCTGGCGGCCGCCATCAGCGTGGCGGCCCTGGGACTGGCCCAGGGCGCCGGCCTGGTGCGCTACGGCGCCAGTTCCCTGACCCTGGCCATCCTCATCGGCGCCGTGCTCGGCAACGGCTGGCCGGCCCTGGCCCAGGGCGCCCGCCGCGCCGGCCTGGGCTTGGCCCAGCGCAACCTGCTGCGGGCCGGGGTGGCCCTTTACGGCTTCAACCTCTCCTGGCAGCAGATCGTCGCCGTGGGCAGCGCCGGTCTGCTGGCGGACGTGCTGCTGGTGGCTTCCACTCTGGCCCTGGGCTGTTTCATCGGCATCCGCCTGCTCGGCCTGGACCGGGAGACGGCCCTGCTTACTGCCGCCGGCAGCGCCATCTGCGGCGCCGCGGCGGTGGTGGCGACGGTGCCCGTGCTGCGCCTGGACGAAGCCCGCACGGCGGAAAAGACGGCGGTGGCGGTGGGCACGGTGGTGCTCTTCGGCACCCTGGCCATGGGCCTCTATCCCCTGCTGTATGCCTGGATCGGCCCCCAGCATCTGGACTTCGGCCGCTACGTCGGCTCCACCGTGCATGAAGTGGCCCAGGTGGTGGCCATCGGCGATGCCCTGGGGCCGGAGGTGGCCCGTGGTGCGGTGGTGGTGAAAATGATCCGGGTGCTGCTGCTGGTGCCCTTCCTGCTCCTGCTCGGCGCCTATCTGGCGCGGCGGGGCGGGGCCGAGGCGGAGGGGGCGTCCCGCCGCAGTTCGGTGGCGGTGCCCTGGTTTGCCGTGGCCTTCATCCTGCTGGCCGGGGTCAATTCCCTGCAACTGCTGCCCGAAGGGGCGGTGGCGGCCCTGCGCCAGTGCGGCATGGTGCTGCTAACGGCCGCCATGGCCGCCCTGGGCCTGGAGACCACCCTGGCCCGCATGGGCCGGGCCGGCCTACGGCCGCTGCTGCTGGGTGCCGCCCTCTTTGTCCATCTGGTGCTCGGCGGCGGCCTGCTCAACTGGCTCCTGGGCTGAGACGGCCCGGGTCAGGCGGCGGTAAACCAGCCCCGCCGCCAGGGTCAGCAGGCCGCAGGCCGCCAGGGTGGGGCGGATGCCCACCTGATGGGCGACACTGCCGACGATGAAGCTGCCCAGGGGGGCGATGCCGAGGAAGGCCATGGAGAAGATGGCCATGACCCTGCCCCGGTAGGCGTTGTCCACCCGGGTCTGGATCAGGGTGTTGCTGCCGGCGATGGTGATGATGACGCAAAAGCCGATGCTCATGATGATGGGGTAGGCCACCTGCTGGGAGGGGCTGAGAGCGAAGCAGGTGAGGGCGGCCCCCACCGCCGGGGCGGCCAGGGCCACCTTGCCTTCCAGGCCGCCCGTGTCGCGCCGGCTGGCGAGGAAGAAGCTGGCCACCAGGGAGCCAGCGCCGGCGCAGCCCATGAGCAGGCCGAAGGTGCCCGCGTCGCCGCCGAAAATCTCCTTGGCGAAGAGAGGCATCATCACCGCATAGGGCGTGGCCAGGAAACTGATGCAGGAGACCAGTAGCAGGGAGCGCCGGATCGGGCCATGCCCGCGCACATAGCGGATACCCTCCTTCAGCGCATCCAGGGCCGGGGCCGGCCGACTGGGGCCCTGGGCCGGCAGGCGGATGGCCGAGAGGGCCAGCAGCACCGCCAGGTAGGAAAGGGCATTGAGCAGGAAGCACACCGCCTCCCCCATCAGCACCACCAGATACCCCGCCAGGGCCGGGCCGACGAAGCGGGCCGCGTTCATGAGGAAGGAATTGAGGGCGATGGCGTTGGGCAGGTCCTCCTTGTCGTCCACCAACTGCACCGCGATGGCCTGCCGTGCCGGCACGTCCAGGGCATTGATGCAGCCCAGGCAGAGGGCCATGAAAATCAGCAGCCCCGGCGTGATCCACTCCATCCAGGCCAGTACCGCCAGCACCAGGGCCTGCACCATGGAAAGGCTCTGGCTCAGCAGAAGCAGGCGCCGCCGGTCCACCCGGTCGCTCCACACCCCGGCGAAGGCGGAAAAAAAGAGGATGGGAATCTGGCTGGCAAAGCCCACGCTGCCCAGCACGAGAGCCGAATTGGAAAGCCGGTAAGCCAGCCAGGCCATGGCGATCTGCTGCATCCACGTCCCCGCCAGGGAAATCAGCTGGCCGACGAAATAGAGCCGGTAATTGCGGGAATTGAGAGCGCGGAGAAAAGGCGGCATGGCGGGGCGTCAGGGGAGCGTGCCCGACATGCTAACGAAAAGGGGCGGGGGAGGTTGTGACGAATGGTAAAGCGGGGGCTAACGGCCTTAGGCAGAACTGGTAAGTTTGGATCGGCGGGGAGCTTGAAACGTAGAACTAACGTGGAGCTAACTGGACCTGCGCGGTTTTTCGCGCAGGTCCGGTTGAGCGCAGGGTTAGAGCGTGCGGCTTGAATGACCATTAGTCGAGCCATCGCGCCAAAAGACGACTAAAGAAACTGACGTTGCTCTCGCCATAACGGCCAAGACGTTCTGAGGCGAAGTAGTTGCGGACAGCGAAGAGCGAGCAAACGAGAGCGAGCGCAATAGCAAGCCACTGAAGCCAGTGAACCCGCCGAGCAAAAACGGCCTCCACAATGGGGCGAAACATATTGTTCTGCAGTGAGTCGAGTTGGTGATTGACCCACGCCGGAAGCAGCCAATAGAACACCACAAACTGAACTACACCAAAAATTACAGCACCCTTCCATGAAAGGCGATTTACGATGAATGCGGTGTCCGCCATAGCTTCCCCTGCCATGGAACGCTTTCGACGGTAACGACGGTAGCCCATAGATTCAGTAGCGCGCTCTAACGTTTGACGTGAGGGGCCGCCGTAGCGGCGAAGCCGCGAAGGGAACCCACAAGCGCAGCTTGTGGGCGGTCCCTCTCGACGGAATTGTTAGAGCGACGGGGCATCGGTTAGCGTTTTCGCAAGAGTTTCGCAGAAGTAAGTGCGAACAACATTGAGGGTTTTGCCAGCGTAATCTTGGTCGGGAGCACGGAAGAAGAACGAAACTTTGTGCTTTTGCGACTCTCCGTGATACGAGAAGGGCGTGTATTCCCAAGCAAGAACATTGCGCAGCGTGGACTCAAGCTCTGGGTCAATTTTTCGTGCCCAAGCGTAAAAATTCTCATCAAGCTCAGCGATGAATGACAAGTCGTTTGCCAAGTTATCGTCTTTGAGCGTGAACTCTACGTATCCGTGCATCAAGCCTTCGTCAAAGCTCGCCTCACAGCCAAGCGTGAGAAACGGAGAGCTGTTTTTGTTGAACTCCTTGATGAGGTGAAGAAGTTCCGGGAAGTCTTTCGCCTCTGTTATTTCAGCAATACGCCAAGGCTCTCTCGATAAATCAATGCCGCCGTTATTCGTTCTTCCATCCTCATAGTCTTTGCGATATGGAAATAACTTGAAGCTGTCGTTGAATTCTGTGGGCTGCATGAGCAAGCTCTAACGGGGAGGTAACCGGCCTTGCGCGGTTTTATGTGCAAGGTCCGTGTTGACCGAAAGGTTAGAAATCACTTTTTCACCAGCGTCTTGAATTTCACTGTCGCAAGCTCGCTGTCTATCTTTAGCGCGTCCGAATATCCTGGATACGAGGATACGGACTCGCAGAAATAGTTGTGATAGGCAGAGAGCCAGGAGAACTTGGCGAAGACGGCTGCTTGGTCAGCATAGAGCGAAAGCGCAAGCTCGATTTGCTCTTTGTGCTTGTGCAGCGAATCCGCGTGAAGTTCCTCTCCATCATCGGTTTCCAAGATGCACTCGGAGAGGTAGTTGATGAAATATCGGCCATCTGCATTGACGAGGACGTGGCGAACCTGAGGGGACGACTCGCCGTAGTAGTACCCGATGTGGTGATCTACAAATTTCATCGTGTTGTCACACAGGACAACTATCGGGTTAACCGCGACCTTGCTTTCCAACTCATAAGCATCAATCAGGGCTTCGCCATAGACACTGTTGTCATCGACGAAAAGATTGCCTACGGAGAGGCCGCCGCGGATGAAGAAGCCTTGCAATGCCATCTCAAATTGATATTCGCTAATTGACCACAGGATGAACCCGAACTCGGACTCCATGTCGTGGCTGAAACGTGGGTGTGCCAACAGCACGTTGTCTGAAAATGACTTGAAATACAGTAGAGATTCGTCGACCTCGGATTTCAGCCGGTTTATTCGCCTCTCAAAGATTGCGTGAAATTGGCGTAGAAGTTTATTCGCCGTTTTGTCCTTGTAGCTGGCACGAATGCGGGCGGAGAATCCAAGAACATCAAGGAATGCGCAATATGACAACCGATGAACAGGCTGTCCGTTCTCGAGGTAGTCATCTTTCGCGTGATGAGTGGGCATAGTGATTTCTAACGTGAAGTAGACGATAAAACTGCCATATAAGCCGGTGGAACGCCGTATAAGCCGGAAAATGCGGCAGTCCGGGACGCTTCCCAATGGAGGCTTATGCTAGACCGGCGGCAATATTCGAGGAGATAGATGGCGGGCATACACGGCGCTCGTTCAATGCCGCGTTGATTTTGCCAGTCGTTCAGCTAAATGTCATGCAACCAATCCTTGCGACTGCTTGCACATGGAAAAAGGCCCGGGGCAACGCCGCCGGGCCTTGGGGTAAAGCGCCTCACCGGCCACCCTGGCGGGCGGCGGCGGGGTTTGGTGCCTTAGTTCAGATCGAAGCGGTCGGCGTTCATCACCTTGGTCCAGGCGGCGATGAAGTCGCGCACGAACTTTTCCTGGTTGTCGTCCTGGGCGTAGACCTCGGCGTAGGCGCGCAGGACCGAGTTGGAGCCGAAGACCAGGTCGGCCCGGGTGGCGGTGAACTTGGTGGCGCCGCTGTGGCGATCGACGATGGCGTAGCTGTTGCGGCCCGTGGGTTTCCAGGTGTAGGCCATGTCGGTCAGGTTGACGAAGAAGTCGTTGCTGAGCACGCCGACCCGCTCGGTGAACACGCCGTGCTGGCTGCCGCCGTGGTTGGCGCCGAGGACGCGCAGGCCGCCGACCAACACGGTCATCTCGCTGGCGGTGAGGCGCAGCAGCTGGGCCTTGTCGAGCATCATTTCTTCCGGCGTCACCACGTAGTGGGTCTTCTGCCAGTTGCGGAAGCCGTCGGCCAGGGGTTCGAGCACCTCGAAGGATTCCACGTCGGTCATGGCCTGGGTGGCATCGCCGCGGCCCGGGGCGAAGGACACTTCGACCGGGAAGCCGGCGGCCTTGGCGGCCTGTTCCACGCCCACATTGCCGGCCAGGACGATGACGTCGGCGATGCTGGCGCCGGTCTCAGTGGCGATCTTTTCATAGACCGCCAGTACCTTGGCCAGGCGGGCCGGTTCGTTGCCTTCCCAGTCCTTCTGCGGCGCCAGGCGGATGCGGGCGCCGTTGGCGCCGCCCCGCTTGTCGGAGCCCCGGTAGGTGCGGGCGCTGTCCCAGGCGGTGGCCACCATCTCGCCGACGGAGAGGCCGGCGGCGGCGATCTTGGCCTTCACCGCGGCCACGTCGTAGTCCTTACGGCCGGCGGGGACCGGGTCCTGCCAGATGAGGTCTTCCTGGGGCACGTCCGGGCCGAAGTAGCGGGCCTTGGGGCCCATGTCCCGGTGGGTCAGCTTGAACCAGGCCCGGGCGAAGGTCTCGGAGAAATAGGCCTGGTCGTCGCGGAAGCGCTCGGCGATCTTGCGGTATTCCGGGTCGAACTTGAGAGCCATGTCGGCGTCGGTCATGATGGGCTTGCAGCGGATGCTGGGGTTCTCCACATCCACCGGCATGTCCTCTTCCTTGATGTTGATGGGCTCCCACTGGTGGGCGCCGGCGGGGGACTTCTGCAGCCACCAGTCGTAGCCGAGCAGCAGCTTGAAGTAGCCGTTGTCCCACTGGGTGGGGTTGGTGGTCCAGGCGCCTTCGATGCCGCTGGTCACGGTGTCGCGGCCGATGCCACGGCTGGTGTGGTTGTTCCAGCCCAGGCCCTGTTCATCCAGCTCCGCCGCTTCCGGGGCGGGGCCCAGGTTGGCGGCGCTGCCGTTGCCGTGGGCCTTGCCGACGGTGTGGCCGCCGGCGGTGAGGGCCACGGTTTCTTCATCGTTCATGGCCATGCGGGCAAAGGTGGTGCGCATGTCCCGGGCGGTCTTCAAGGGATCGGGCTTGCCGTCCACGCCTTCGGGATTCACATAGATGAGGCCCATCATGACGGCGGCCAGGGGGTTTTCCAGGTCCCGCTCGCCGGAGTAGCGGCTGCCTTCGGCGCCGGTGGGGGCCAGCCATTCCTTCTCGGAACCCCAGTAGATGTCCTTTTCCGGATGCCAGATGTCTTCGCGGCCGAAGGCGAAACCGAAGGTCTTGAGACCCATGGATTCATAGGCCATGTTGCCGGCCAGGATCATCAGGTCGGCCCAGCTGATCTTGTTGCCGTATTTTTTCTTGATCGGCCAGAGCAGGCGGCGGGCCTTGTCCAGGTTGGCGTTGTCGGGCCAGGAATTGAGGGGGGCGAAGCGCTGGTTGCCGGTGCCGGCGCCGCCCCGGCCGTCGGCGATGCGGTAGGTGCCGGCGGAGTGCCAGGCCATGCGGATCATGAGGCCGCCGTAGTGGCCCCAGTCGGCCGGCCACCAGGGCTGGCTGTCAGTCATGAGGGCCTTGAGGTCGTTCTTCAGGGCGGCCACGTCCAGCTTCTTCAATTCATCACGGTAGTTGAAGCCGGCACCCATGGGATTGGTCTTGGCATCGTGCTGGTGCAGGATGTCCAGGTTCAAGGCCTTGGGCCACCATTGCATGGTCTGGCTGCCGGCGGTGGTCTGGGCACCGTGCATGACCGGGCATTGGCCGGCGGGCTTGGTTTGATTCGTGTCGTTTGCCATTTTTTCCTCCTTGGGTGAACCGTTGATGATCGGATATGAGGCAGTCTAGTGAATCGGCTGTAATTATTAAAATTGATTAATTGAATATTAGAAATAGCCAATGGCTATGGTGAAGGATGGCGGAAAAAACGACTGCCCGGGCCGACCTGTCCGGGCAGTATAGTCCGCCGCCCAAAAAGAAAACGGCCGCATCGCTGCGGCCGTTTTGGCGTCTGCAACCGGCGGCATCAGGGCCGCCACGGGATTGCCGGGAACCGGACTTACACCTTGACGAACAGGGTCACCAGGGGCTCGTCGCCCACCTGGCAGCTCCAGTGGCCGTGCACCTTGGGATCGAAGGTGGCGCCGGCGGGCAGGGTGTCGGCGGAGTAGAAGTGCTGGCCGGCCTTGAAGTTGCGGCTGCTGCCGTCCTGCAGGCCGATCTTCATTTCGCCGCCGAGGACGAACAGCCACTGTTCTTCGGTGGTGCAGTGGAACTGGCTGCGGAAACCCACCGGGCTCTGGCGGAACTGGCAGGCCTTGGCCGGGGTGAGGGCGGAGAGCATGGCCTGGGGCGTGCCTTCGCTGAGGGGCACTTCTTCCTCGCGGAAGCGGGCGTAGCCGTCGTGATCGGTATACAGGGTGACTTTGGTGAAGGTGCTCATGGCTGGCTCCGGCGGAGTGGAGGGTATGGAAAGTGGTTGGGGAAGTGGTGGGAGAGTGGTGGTAGAAGCGGGCGCCGTCCGGCGCGGCGGCACCGTTCAGCGCTTGGGTCCGTGGAAATAGGGCAGCAGGGCCTTGGCCGCCTCGATGCGCTGCTCGGTGCTGGCGCCGGCGTCGTTCATCACCGCCAGGAGAAAGTCCCGGGGATCGCTGAACTGGCTGCCCAGGCTGGGAGCGGCCAGGGACGCGGCTGTCGCGGCAGGTGCCGTGGAGAATGGCTTGGCTGTTGGCTGTACGGGCGGTTCGGCCAGCGGCTCGTTAGCCACGGCCGCGGCGGACTCCGCCTGCAGTTGCGCCAGGGCCCGCTGGAAATCCGTGGTGCCGATGCTTTTCAGGGCGGCCAGCATGTCCGCCTGCTTGTCGGCGTTGGGGGCCATGGGCAGCCAGGTCTCGTCGGCGAACATGGCGCCCATGGTGGGGTCGATGAAGGCGCTCCAGCCCTCGTTGGCCAGCCGGGCCGGGGGCAGTCGGGGGCAGTCGTTGCCCTCGCCACCGTCGACCGGGTAGCAGCGCCGGGCGGCGGCGGGCACGTCGGCCAGATACTTGTGCACCAGGGCCTGGAGGAAGGCTTGCAGCGCGGCGACGGGCTGGGGCTCGGCCAGGGACAGCCACAGCTGGTAGCCCGCCGGACCGCCGACGGCCACGGCCGGGGCCGGCAGTTCCAGTTCCTCGGTGAGGGCCTGGCAGAGGGCGGCGGCCTGGGGCCAGTGGGCGCTGCGGGCAAATTCGATGACCAGGGCCCGGGCATGGCCTTCCGGGCTGGTCAGGTGCAGGGCAATGGCGGCCTCGCCGGCCGGGCCCCGTTCCAGGTCGGCGGCGGCGAGGCGGCGGGCCGGGGCGGTGACGGCCGCGCCCGGAGGCAGGACGTGGCCGCTCTGTTGGGGCAGGCAGTAGAGGCGTTGCAGTTGGTCGATCAGTCGCATGGCGGATATCGGTTGGAAGGCGGTTGGTGTGGGGGGCCTGGGCAGGGGGAGGATTGTCAGTCCTCCTGCCGGCGCGGGTCCAGCACCGCGGCCAGCCGGTCGGCGGCCAGGGTGATGGCGGTGACCGCCAGGGTCAGCAGCAGGCCCGGATAGAGGCTGATCCAGTACTGGCCCGAGAGCAGGTAGGCAAAGCCGTTGGCGATGAGGCGGCCGAGGGAGGGCTCGGTGGCCGGGGCGCCGAGGCCGAGGAAGGAAAGGGTGGCTTCCAGGGAAATGGCGGCGGCCAGCTGCAGGGGCAGGATCACCAGCAGGGGCGGCAGGCAGTTGGGCAGCAGGTGGCGCCACAGCAGGCGGGCGTGGGAGAGGCCCTGCAGGCGGGCGGCGGCCATGTAGTCCTTGCCCGATTCCACCAGGGCGGCGGCCCGGGCGCTGCGGGCGAAGTAGGCCCACTGGGAGGCGGCCAGGGCCAGGGCCACCTTGAAGAGGCCCGGGCCGGAGAGAGCCAGCAGGGCCAGGGCGATGAGCAGGGCGGGGAAGGACAGCTGCAGGTCGGCCAGGGCCAGCACCAGCCGCTCCCAGCGGCCGCCGAAGTAGCCGGCGGTCAGGCCCAGGGCGGCCCCCAGGAGGCAGGCCAGGCCGGCGCCGGCGCCCGCCACCAGCAGGCTCAGGCGCAGGCCGTAGACCATGGCCGAGAGCAGGTCCCGGCCCTGTTCGTCGCTGCCCAGGAGATAGGTGCCGCCGGCTGCGGCGGCGCTGCCCGGGGGCAGGCGGGTGTCCAGGATGTCCAGGGCCGCCGGGTCGTAGGGGTTCTGGGGCGCCAGGAAGGGGCCGGCGAAGGCCGCCAGCAGGGTCAGGGCGAGCAGCAGCAGGGCCAGCTTGCCGGCGGGGTTGGCGGCGAAGCGGGCGAGGAAGGATGACGAGAAACGGCCCATGCAGGGGGCCGCAACGCCGCCGCCAGCGGAAGTGGAAACGGGAGAGGAATCGGGAGAGGAATCGGGACGGGACTCGCTCATTGCCGCCCCTCCCGCACCCGGGGGTCGAGCCAGCCGTAGAGCAGTTCCACCAGCAGGTTGAGGACCACGAAAAGGGCGGCAGCGAAGAGCAGGTAGGCCACCACCACGGGGCGGTCCAGGGCGTTGATGGCGTCCATCAACAGCTTGCCCATGCCGGGCCAGCCGAACACCGTCTCGGTGACCACGGCGAAGGCGATCAGGGCCCCCAGTTCCATGCCCAGCACGGTGACCACGGGAATGAGGGTGTTGGGCAGCACATGGCCCGTCACCACCCGGCTTTCCGTCAGGCCCTTGGCCCGGGCGAAGCGCACGTAGTCCTGGGCCAGGGCTTCCCTGCTGCCGGCCCGCACCAGGCGCACCACCAGGGCGGCCTTGTAGAGGGCCAGGTTGAGGGCCGGCAGCAGCAGGTGCCGCCAGCCGTCCAGGGTGAAAACCGACAGGGACAGGCCCAGCACTTCCCGGGTCTCGCCCCGGCCCCCCGGCGGCAGCCATTGCAGTTGCACGGCGAAGACCAGGATCAGCATCAGCCCGACCCAGAAGGCGGGCAGGGCGAAGCCCAGGGTGGAGGCGGCACCGATGAGGCGGCCGGCGAGGGAGGTCGGCCGGAGGCCGGCCCACAGGCCCAGGGGTATGCCGAGCAGCAGGGCCAGGAAGAGGGCGCTCGCGGCCAGTTCCAGGGTGGCCGGCAGGCGTTCCAGAATCAGGGAGAGGGCCGGCACGCCGTGGATGAAGGAGGTGCCCAGGTCGCCCCGGGCGGCGTTGCCGAGGAAGGTCAGGTACTGGCGCCAGAGGGGCTGGTCCAGGCCCAGGGCGGCGATGGTGCGGGCCGTGTCCGCCGGGTCGGCCTGGGGATCCACCAGCAGTTCCACCGGGTTGCCCACCACGTAGAGGGCGGCGAAGACCAGGGCGGAGACCGCCAGCAGGACCCAGGCCCCGTGCAGCAGACGGCGGAGGATGAAGGTCACGGTGCGGGTCTCGTCCGGGGTTGGGGCAGCTCGGCGTGCCTGCCGGCCTAGCGGGGCCGCACCTGGGCGGCGAAGGTGAATTCGTCGATGCGGGCCGGGTAGGTGAGGCCCGCGCGCAGGGCCCAGGTGGCCACCTGATGGTGCAGGGGGATCACCGGCAATTGTTGCATGGCCTGATCCATGGCCGTCTCGGCGGCGCGGCTGCGGCGGGCCGGGTCGGTGCTGGACAGGGCGCTGCGGATGTCCGCATCCACCCTGGCGTCGCTGAAGCGGCCCCAGTTCCAGGCGCCCCAGCCGCTCTTCTCGTCGGGTGTGCCGAGCAGGGTGCGCAGGGCGAAGTCGCCGGAGAGGGAGCCCCAGCCGAGCAGGGCGGCGCTGAAATCGGCATGGCGCAGGCGGCCGAAATAGGCGGCCAGGGGCAGGGTTTCCACCTTGGTCTTGACCCCGATGCGGCCGAAGAACTGGGCCAGGGTCTGCAGGATCTGCTCGTCGTTGAGGTAGCGGTTGTTGGGGCCGTGCAGGGTCAGGGCGAAGCCCTGGGGGTAGCCCGCTTCGGCCAGCAGACGCTTGGCCCCTTCGGGATCGTAGGGCTCCGCCGCCGGCTGCTGGCCGTGGCCGGGAATGCCCGGCGCCACCAGGCGGCTGGCGGGCACGCCGAGGCCGTCCAGGGTGCGGGCGGCGAGGGCCTCCCGGTTGATGGCCCGGGAGAGGGCCTGGCGCACCTTGAGGTCTTTCAGGGGATTCTTTGCCAGGGGCTTGCCGGCCAGGTCGGTGACGAAGGGCGAGGCGTCGCGGAAGAGGTCCAGTTGCAGGAACAGGGTGCGCCAGGAGACGCGCTGCTCCAGCCGGAAACGGGCGTCCTTCTTCAGCCTGGCCACGTCGGCGCCGGGCACGCCTTCGATCATGTCCACCTGGCCCGCCAGCAGGGCGGCGAGGCGGGCGGCATCCGCCGGCAGGATGCGCAGGGTGAGCGTGTCCCACGCGGGTTTCTCACCCCAGTAGCCGTCGAAACGGGCCAGCTCCACCGCCTCGCCGCGGCGGAACTTCACCAGGCGGAAGGGGCCGGTGCCCACCAGGGCCTTGCCGCTGTTGAAGTCTTCCGTCGTTGCCTTGGCCGCGGCTTTCTTCGAGACGATGAAAATGGAGGCCAGGTCCAGGGGCAGCGGGCCGTAGGGCTGGGCCGTGGTCAGGCGCAGGGTGTGGGCATCCACCACCTTCTTGCCGCTGATGGCCCTGGTGAAGCCGGTGAAGGGGCCCGGGCTCTGGGTGAGACTGGCGGGGCGGTCCAGGGAGAAGACCACGTCCTCCGCCGTGAGGGGGCTGCCGTCGTGGAATTTCACGCCGGGGCGCAGCTTGAATTCCCAGGTGGTGGGATTGATGGCCTGCCAGGACTGGGCCAGGCCGGGCACCAGCTGGCCGTCCTTGTCCACCGCCACCAGGGTCTCGAAGAAGTGGCTGGCCACGGCGATGTTGGGGGCGGCGTTGAGATAGTGGGGGTCCAGGGAGGAAACGTCGGCGGCCAGGCCCACGCTGAGTCCGGCCGCCCGCAGGGCCGGGCTGGCGAGGAGCAGCAGGGGAAGCAGGAGGAACAGCAGCAGACGACGGGCCATGGGGTTTCTTCGGGGCGTAGGAATGAAGCGCGTTGGATGAGGCCGACAACGGAATGATGGGGCCATGGAGGCGCCAGTCTACCGAGGCCGGCGGCCGGGGGAAAGGACGGCGGCCATCGCGGAGCGGCGTTGCTGCGGCATCAGCCGGCGGTGGTAAGTGGTGGAAGGCATCAGTCGCCGGGCGCTGCCGGGAGCAGGTGCAAGGTGTGGCGGATGAAAGAGACAGGCCGGCTGGCGGGGAAGGCGGCAGAAAAGCGGGAGAGAAAGATAAGCGAGAAAGATAAGCGAGAAAGGCGGCGCCAGTCCCGGGGTGTCCTGCCATCAGGTCATCGGCCTGGGAGCAAGGAAGGACGGACATTCCGGCCTGTCGTGGCTGGAGAATGGCGTCCTTTCTGCCTCCCGGGCCATGCCATGACAGCGTTCCTCTTCCGCCCGGGGCCGGCTGCCGGCAGGGGCGCCGGCAGGCCGGGTGTCAGCGGCGGCTCAGCAGCAGGCCGCACTCCAGGTGGTCGGTGTAGGGGAACTGGTCGAAGGCGGCGGCCGCGGCGATGCGGTGGGTGTCGTGCAGGGCTGCCACGTTGGCCTTGAGGGTCTCCGGGTTGCAGGAGATGTAGAGGATGTGGTCGAAGCCCCGCACCAGTGCCAGGGTGCCGTCGTCCAGGCCGGCCCGGGGCGGGTCCACGAAGACGGTGGAGAAGCGGTAGCCCTTCAGGTCGATGCCGGCCAGGCGGGTGAATTCCTTGGTGCCGCTGTAGGCTTCGCTGAATTCCTCGGCGGAAATGCGCACCACCTTGACGTTGTCCACCCGGTTGGCTTCCAGGTTGTACTGGGCGGCATGGACCGAGGTTTTGCTCATTTCCGTGGCCAGCACCCGCTCGTAGTGGGGCGCCAGGGCGATGGTGAAATTGCCGTTGCCGCAATACAGCTCCAGCAGGTCGCCGCCCAGGGTGTCGGCCCGGGCGCAGGCCCAGGCCAGCATCTGCCGGTTCACCTCGCCGTTGGGCTGGGAGAAGGCGCCCTCGATCTGCTGGTAGCGCAGCTGGCGGCCTTCCAGCTCGAAGCTTTCCTCGACCCAGTCCCGGCCCAGGACCAGCTTCTGCCCGCGGCTGCGGCCGATGAGCTGGATGTTGAGCCGCTGCGCCAGGTCCCGGGCGGCCGCTTCCCACAGGGGGCGCAGGGGCCGCTTGTACACCAGGGTCACCAGCAGTTCGCCGCTCAGGGTGGAGAGGAAGTCCACGCGGAACAGGTAGTCCTTGAGCAGTTCGCTGGCCTGCAGTTCGTCCCGCAGCCGCGGCATCATTTCGCAGATGGTGGCGGAGGCCACGGGGAAGGTTTCCAGGGGCACCGCTTCCCGGGGATTGTCCGGGTTGAACATGGCGTAGGCCACCTGGCCCTCGCGGCGGACGATCTGGAACTCGGCCCGCAGCCGGTAGTGCAGGGGGGCGGAGCGGGCGATGTGGGGCTCGGGCAGATCGAAGGGGGCGAAGTCGGCCCGGTAGCGGGCGATCTTTTCGGCCAGCAGGGCGTCGTAGGCGGCAGGGTTGATTTTGCGTAGCGGCATGGTCTTGGCAGGGCGGCAGTCACGGTGCGCCGGCGGCATGACAGGGGGCGTGACCGGGTGGGTGTTCGGGTCGGGCGGGCCGGCGCAGCCGCAATATACACAACTCGCCGGGGCCTTTCAGGATTTTGTGCCGGGGCGGCGGAGGCGGCCCCGGGGCTGCCCTAGAGCTTGAGCCGGTGGCTTGCCGCCAGGGCCTGCAGCCGGGCCTGGGCCTGGGTGAAGTCGAAGTCGCGCACGGCCCGGGCCAGGGGCGGGAAGTCCTCGCCCAGGGCGCCGTGGAGCAGGGCCTCGTGTTCGTCCAGGAGCTTTTCGCAGGCGAAATCGTCGTTTGCCAGCTGCTGGGCCAGGCGGGCGCAGACTTCCTCCACCTGCATCCAGTTCACCGTGGCCTTGGCCGCCGGCACTTCCTGGGTGGCCAGGACGGCGGCGATGGCGTCCACCAGCGGGGGCAGGCTGTCGGCGATCTTGCCTAGCAGGTCCTGCAGCAGGTCCGGGGGGTCCCGCTGGCGGATGGCGTGCTCCAGCCCTTCGGCCAGGTCGCGCAGGGGCATGGCGCCGATCTGGGCGCTGACGCCCTTGAGGGTGTGGGCCTCCCGTTCGGCCCCGACCCAGTCCCCGGCATCGATGGCCCGGGCCAGCCGTTGCGGGGCGTCGCGCTGGCCGCTGACGAACTTGTCCATGAGGCGCAGGTAGAGGCCTTCCCGGTCCAGGGCCTGGTGCAGGCCCAGGGTCGCATCCAGCCCGGGGATGCCGGCGAAGGGCTGGCGGTCGGCCTTGGCTGGGGCCGCGACCGGCGGCGTCGGCGTGACGGTGCCGGGCAGCGGCGCGGCGGCCTGCGGGGCCACGAGGGGCGCGCCGGGGGCCAGCCACTTGAGCAGCTTGCCCAGCAGGTCCCTCGGGTCCACCGGCTTGGCGATGTGGTCGTTCATGCCCGCCGCCAGGCAGCGTTCCCGGTCCTGCTCCATGGCGTTGGCGGTCATGGCCAGGATGGGCAGGACGGCGGCGGGGAACTGTCGGCGGATTTCCCGGGTGGCGGCGATGCCGTCCATGACCGGCATTTGCATGTCCATCAGGATCACGTCGTAACGCTGCTGACGCACCTTTTCCAGGGCGCTGGCGCCGTCGTCCGCCACATCCACCACCATGTTGGCGCCGGCCAGGAATTCGCTGGCCACTTCCTGGTTCAGCTGGTTGTCCTCCACCAGCAGCACCCGCAGGCCGGCCAGGGGCGCCAGGTCGGGCAGGGCCTCCGGGTCGGCCGCGCTGTGGGGGCCGTCCTCATGGTCGAGGATGCGCATCACGGTGTTGAACAGCTGGGAAGGACTGACCGGCTTGATGAGGATTTCCTCGATGCCCTGGAGGCCGCTCTCGCCGGCGCTGCGGGCCAGCTCATCGCGGCCGTAGGCGGTGATCATCAGCACCAGGGGCGGCTGGGGCAGTTCCAGGCGGCGGATTTCCCGGGCCGTGGCGAGGCCGTCCATTTCCGGCATCTGCCAGTCGAGGAAGACGATGTCGTAAGGCTCCCCGGCGGCGCTGGCCCGCTGCAGTTCGGCCAGGCAGCGGTTGCCCGAATCGGTGTCCCTGACCTGGAAGCTCATGCTGCGCAGCATGTCGCAGACCACGTCCCGGGCATGGTCGTGGTCGTCCACCACCAGCAGGCGGCGGGTCCGCAGGTCGGGCCGGGGCTGGGCCCGGTGGCGGGCGGTGCTGCTCCGGCCCAGGCGGGCGGTGAACCAGAAGGTGGAGCCCCGGCCCGGCTCGCTCTCGGCCCCCACCTGGCCGCCCATCAGTTCGGCCAGGCGCTTGGCGATGACCAGGCCGAGGCCGGTGCCGCCGTACTTACGGGTGGTGGAACTGTCGGCCTGCTGGAAACTGTTGAAGAGGGTGGGCAGTTCCCCGGCTTTGATGCCGATGCCCGTGTCGTGCACGGCAAAGCGCAGCAGCACCTCCTGGCCCTGGTCTTCCTCCAGGCCGACGTGGATGGCCACCTCGCCCCGTTCGGTGAATTTCACCGCGTTGCTGGCGTAGTTGATCAGCACCTGGCCGATGCGCAGGGGGTCGCCCACCAGGTGGCGCGGCACCTCGTCGGCCATTTCGATGACGAACTCCAGTCCCTTGCTGGTGGCCCGCTCCGACATCAGGCTGGAGACGTCCTCCAGCACCTTCTCCAGGTCGAAGTCGATCTGCTCGATGTGCAGCTTGCCGGCCTCGCTTTTCGAGAAGTCCAGGATGTCGTTGATGATGCCCAGCAGGTGCTGGCTGGAATGCTGGATCTTGCGCAGGTATTCGCGCTGGCGTTCGTCCAGGTCGGTCTTCAGGGCCAGGTGTGTCATGCCGATGACGGCATTCATGGGGGTGCGGATTTCGTGGCTCATGTTGGCCAGGAAGTCGGCCTTGGCCTGGGCCGCCGCTTCGGCCAGGGCTTTGGCCTGGGCCATCTCCGCCAGGATGCGGCGCTCCTCGCCGATGTCTTCCACGGTGCCGGCCATGCCCTTTTCCGGGGCGTTGCGGTCGATCACCTGGGCCATGATGCGGCCCCAGAAGCGGCTGCCGTCCTTGCGTACCAGCTCCAGTTCCTCGCGGAAGTAGCCGTGGCGGGCCAGGCCCTCCCGCACCCGCTCGCCCACGGCGAGGAAGGTGGCCTCGTCCGGGTACCAGATGCGGGTGCTCTGCTCCAGGATTTCCCCCGGCTCGTAGCCGAGAATTTCCTCGATGGTGCGGTTGCAGCGGCGGATGATGCGGTCCCGGGTGAGGATGATGCCGATGCGGGCGGCGTCGAACACCGCCTGCTGCTCCTGGTTGGCGTCCCGCAGGGATTTGGCCAGCCCCACCAGCTCGGCGGTGCGCTCCTCCACCAGCACCTCCAGGTGGTCCCGCTCCTGCCGGATGGTCTCGTTCTGGGCGGCGATGTGCTGCTGCAGCAGGTTGAAGTTCTGCAGCAGCATGCGGATCTCGCCGCTGCCCTGGACCTCCACCGGCTCCAGGGGAATGTGGCCGGCCCCGGTTTCGCCGATCTGGCGGGCGGCCCGTTCCAGGGGCGCCAGGGAGCGGCGCACTCCCAGCCACACCAGCAGGGCCACCAGCAGGGTGATGAGGGCGGCGCCGCTGTAGATGCGCGTGGTGGCCCGCTCCAGGGGAGCGAAGGCTTCCCGGGTCGGCAGGTAGGACACCACCATCCAGTTGGCGGTAGGCACCATGGTGGCGGCGCTGATGATTTCCAGGCCCTTGGAATCCACGGTCTGGCCCGGGCCGGTGTAGCCCTTGAGGCGCCGGTCCAGCAGGGGGTTGATGCCGGGAGCCGGCAGCTTTTCCAGGACCCGGGTGGGGTCGGTGCTGGCGGCGAAGATGCCCTGGTCCAGGGCGTAGACGTGGAAGCCGCCGCTCTGGCCGTTACGAACTTCGTCGGTGAGGTGCAGGGGGCTGCCCGGGGCGATCACGTCGGCACCGCAGAGGGCGCCGAGGAAGGTGCCGTCGGCGGCGATGACGGGTACCGCCACCAGCAGCACCGGCTTCTTGGCGAAGCGGCCGAACCAGACCCGGATGGCCGGCTTGCGGGTGTCCCGGATGCTGATGAAATAGCTGCTGTCGTTGTAGGGCGTGCCGACGTGGCCCCGTTGCGGATACTCGGCGGTGCGGATGCCGTTGGCGGCGATGAAGTAGATGTCCCGGGAAAAGATGCGGCTGGCCACCGTCTGCTCATTGAGGAAGGTCTGGATCTGCCGGGGCGAGTTGAGGGACTGGGCAACCAGGTGGCGGGCCAGGCCGTCGATGACGTCCAGGCGCAGCCGCAGTTCCGCTTCCAGGGTCCGGGCGAGGAAGTCGGCGCCGGTCTTCTGCTCCTGGCCGATGAGGACCACCGAATCCCGGCGCAGGGCGTCGGCCACGTAGTAGGCGAGGGAACCCATGCCCAGGGCGAAAATGAGGGCGCAGAAGAGGGCTGCCTTGATCTTCAGGGGCAGGCTTTCGATTTTTCGGCGCATCCGCGTTGCTAAATTGCCCATCCGCACTCCCGCTCAGGCTCGATCCTGGTTCCGTCCGCCATTCGGACAGCGGCGGCGGCCTTTGATTCACCAGGCATGGCCGGGCCGGCTCGCCGCCCATGGTTCCAGTGTCAAAAATTCGGGGGCGTCTTGTCAATCGGCATATGCCGAATGCGAGGCGGCGATTGTCCCGGGGGGCGCCGGGAGCAAAAAAAAACGGGGCCTGGGGCCCCGTTTCGTGGTTGCGGCAGGTTTGGCTCAGACGGCGGCCAGGGCCTGTTCCAGGTCGGCGATGAGGTCGTCGATATGCTCGATGCCGATGGACAGGCGCACCGTATCCACCGTGACGCCGGCCTTGGCCAGTTCTTCCGGGTTGAGCTGGCGGTGGGTGGTGGAGGCCGGGTGGCAGGCCAGGGACTTGGCGTCGCCGATGTTCACCAGGCGGGTGAACAATTGCAGCGCGTCCTGGAAGCGGGTGCCGCCCTCGATGCCGCCCTCGACGCCGAAGGTGAGGATGCCGGAGGGCTTGCCGCCCAGATATTTCTTGGCCAGGGCGTGGTCCGGGTGGTTTTCCAGGCCGGCGTAGTTCACCCACTTCACCTTCTTGTGGCTCTGCAGGTATTTGGCCACGGCGATGGTGTTGTCGGTGATGCGCTCCATGCGCAGGGCGGCGGTCTCGATGCCCTGCAGGATGAGGAAGGCGTTGAAGGGGCTGATGGCGGCGCCGGTGTTGCGCAGGGGTACGACCCGGGCGCGGCCGATGTAGGCGGCGGGGCCCAGGGCTTCGGTGTACACCACGCCGTGGTAGGAAACATCGGGCTCGTTGAGGCGCTTGAAGCGGGTCTTGTGCTCGGCCCAGGGGAATTTTCCGCTATCGACGATGATGCCGCCGATGGAATTGCCGTGGCCGCCCAGGTACTTGGTCAGGGAATGCACCACGATGTCGGCGCCGAACTCGATGGGACGCAGCAGGAAGGGGCTGGCCACGGTGTTGTCCACGATCAGCGGAATGCCGTTGCGGTGGGCGATCTCGGCCAGCTTCTCGATGTCGGTGATGTTGCCCAGGGGGTTGCCGATGGTTTCGGCGTAGATGGCCTTGGTCTTGCCGTCGATCAGCTTCTCGAAGGAGGCCGGGTCCCGGTAGTCGGCGAAGCGCACCTGGATGCCCAGCTGGGGGAAGGTGTGGGCGAACAGGTTGTAGGTGCCGCCGTAGAGGGTGGCGGTGGAGACGATGTTGTCGCCGGCTTCGGCGATGGTCTGGATGGCGTAGGTGATGGCAGCCTGGCCGGAAGCCAGGGCCAGGCCGGCGATGCCGCCTTCCAGGGCGGCGACGCGCTTTTCCAGGACGTCCTGGGTGGGGTTCATGATGCGGGTGTAGATGTTGCCCGCCACCTTCAGGTCGAACAGGTCAGCCCCGTGCTGGGTGTTGTCGAAGGCGTAGGAGGTGGTCTGGTAGATGGGTACCGCCGCCGCCTTGGTGGTGGGATCGGGGGAATAACCGGCATGTACGGCCAGGGTTTCGAGCTTCGGCATCAGGAGTCTCCCTTGTTTGGATGATCGGTGGGGCGGCCCCTCGGTGGCCGCCATGACAGTGGATGAGAGTCTAGCACTAAAAAAGCGGTTTTCTAGATCGATTGGGTATATGCAAACTACGAGTTGGTTCCTAGGGACTTTCCCGGGAAGTACCTAGGACGAACCCTGGGGGCGCCGAATATTACTTTCGTTTTATGCGCAAAGGCATAAAATTAAATCAAGCCAACCACTATAAGAAAAGAGGTGTGCCATGCGTCCCCTCGACCTTATCCGAGCCTTCTTCAGCGGTAGTCCCTTCTCCCGGCGGGAACGGGAGGAAGTGCGCAGCCAGATCAACTTCTGCCGCGTGGCGGCTGAATGGACGGCGGTGCGCCGCGAAGTTACCGCCTGGGTGGTGGACGGGCGTACGCCCGGGCCCATGTGGTGCGAGCGCCTGCCCCGGCTGGAAGAACGGCCCCTGGGCCGCTGGATCGCCAGCGGCGCCCGGCGCAACTTCGGCGATCTGGGTTCCTTCTCCGATTTCGCCCGCATCCACCGCCAGGTGTGCGAGGACGTGCGGACCATCGCCCGGGCCCAGGCCCAGGGTGACGAGCAGGAGGCCAGCCGCAGCTTCCACCACGACTTCGAGCCTCACTACCGGGAGTTGCGCAGCTGGCTGGTGCATCTGGCCGACCTGTTCGACGCCGGCTGCGCCCAGGGCATGGAGGAAGAGTTTCAGTTCACCCAGCCGGCGATGATGCGGTAGAGGGCGGCGGGCAGGCCGACGCAGAGCAGGGCGAAGACGGTCAGTTTCAGTTCGGCCCACTGGCCGTCCCAATAGCGGCCCTGGAACCAGGCCCACCAGTCGGGGAGGGCGGCCAGTCTCAGGTCTTCGGCAAAGTCGGCAGCGTCGTCGAACATCATGCGCCAGATGTCCCGCAGGGGCGGCACCGACAGGGCCAGGCAGGCCAGCAGCAGCCAGGGATGGTCCACCCAGGGGATGAGGCTCTGCAACACCCGCGCCTAGCCCCGCTGCAAGGTCTTCAGTTCGTACAGCAGGTCCAGTGCCTCTCGCGGCGAGAGGCTGTCCGGATCGATCTCCCCCAGCCGCTCCAGGGCCGGGTGGGCCGGAGCTTCCGGCCCCTCGTCGGGCGCCGGGACGGCGGCGAAGAGGTCCGGCTGCAGCGGGTCCACCGCGGCACGGGTTTCCAGCTGCCGCAGTTCCTTCTTGGCGGCCCGCACCACCGCATTGGGAATGCCGGCCAGGGCCGCCACCTGAATCCCGTAGCTCTGGTTGGCCGGGCCTTCTTCCACGGCATGGAGGAAGACGATGCGGTCGCCGTGTTCCACCGCGTCCAGATGCACATTGACCAGGGCCGGGTATTCGTGGGCCAGGCGGGTCAGCTCGAAATAGTGGGTGGCGAACAGGGTCAGGCTGCGGTTCTTTGCCAAGAGGTGGCGCAGGATGGCCATGGCCAGGGCCATGCCGTCGAAGGTGGAGGTGCCCCGGCCCACCTCGTCCATCAAGACAAGACTTTGTTCCGTGGCGTTGTGCAGGATGGCGGCGGATTCGGTCATTTCCACCATGAAGGTGGAGCGGCCCGAAGCCAGATCGTCGGAGGCGCCGATGCGGGTGAAGATCTGGTCCATGGGCCCCAGGCGGGCCGCCTTGGCCGGCACGTAGCAGCCGACGTGGGCGAGCAGGGCGATCAGCGCCGTCTGCCGCATGTAGGTGGATTTACCGCCCATGTTGGGGCCAGTGATGAGCAGCAGGCGGCGTTCCGCTTCTTCGCTTTCCCCCAGGTCCAGGTCGTTGGGGATGAAGGTGTCGCCCTGGGTCTGCAACTCGTTTTCCACCACCGGGTGGCGGCCCGCTTCCAGCCACAGGCCGGGCCGGTCGGTGAATTCGGGGCGGCACCAGTTGCGGGCCACGGCGGTGTCGGCGAAGGAGGCCAGCATGTCCAGCTGGGCCAGGGCCCGGGCCACCGCCTGCAATTGGGGCACCACCGGCTGCAACTGATCCAGCACCTGCTCGTAGAGCCACTTTTCCCGGGCCAGGGCCCGGTCCTGGGCGGAGAGGGCCTTGTCCTCGAAGGCCTTCAGTTCCGGGGTGATGTAGCGTTCGGCGTTCTTCAGGGTCTGGCGCCGGCGGTAGTCGTCCGGCACCTTGTCGGTGTTGGCGTGGGTGACTTCGATGTAGAAGCCGTGCACCCGGTTGTATTCCACCTTGAGGGTGGCGATGCCGGTGCGTTCCTTCTCCCGGGCTTCCAGGTCCACCAGGAAGGCGCCGCAGTTGTCGTTGAGGGCCCGCAGCTCGTCCAGCTCGGCATCGAAGCCGGTGGCCATGACGCCGCCGTCCCGCACCATGGCCGCCGGTTCCTGGGCGATGGCGCGCATGAGCAGGTCGATGGCCTCCACCGGCGCTTCCAGCTGGCCCCACAGCTCACCCAGCAGGGGCGAGGGATGGCCGGCCAGGGGGCGGCGCAGTTCCTCCAGGCAGGCGAGGGAGTCGCGCAGGCTGGAGAGGTCCCGGGGGCGGGCGTTGCGCAGGGCAATGCGGCCGGCGATGCGCTCCACGTCGGCAAAGCCCTTCAGGCCGCTGCGCAGGTACTGGGCCAGGGCCAGGTGGTCCGCCATGAGGGCGCCGATGGCGTCGATGCGGGCCGCCGGCGCCGCCCGATCGCGCCGGGGATGGTGCAGGGCGTGGCGCAGGTAACGGGCGCCCATGGCGGTGATGCAGGAATCCAGCAGGGAAAACAGGGTGGGGGAGGCTTCGCCCCGCAGGGTCTCGGTCAGCTCCAGGTTGCGGCGGGTGGCGGCATCCAGCCCCAGGTAGGCGGACTCCCGCTCCACCATGAGGCCCTGGACGTGGGGCAGGGCCTGGGTCTGGGTGGCCTGGGCGTACTGCAGCAGGGCCCCGGCGGCCCCCAGGGCGGGGCGCAGGTCTTCGGCGGCAAAGGCGGTGAGGCTCTGCACCTTGAAGTGCTCCAGCAGCAGGCGCTTGGCCGCTTCGGCGTCGAAATGCCAGTCCGGGCGGCGGGTGGTGGCGGCGCTGATATTCACTTCTGGCACCAGGGAATCGGGCAGCAGCACTTCGGCCGGGCGGATGCGTTCCAGGGTGGCGGCCAGCTTTTCCGTGGCCACTTCGCTGACGCGGAATTCGCCGCTGGCCAGGTTGAGCCAGGCCAGGCCCCAGACGCCCCGGCCGCCGGTCAGGGCCATGAGCAGGGTGTCCCGCTTCTCGTCCAGCAGGGCGGCGTCGGTCAGGGTGCCGGGGGTGACGATGCGGGAGACGGCCCGCTCCACCGGGCCCTTGCTGGTGGCCGGGTCGCCCACCTGTTCGCAGATGACCACGGATTCGCCCATCTTCACCAGCTTGGCCAGGTACTGCTCCACGGCGTGGTAGGGCACCCCGGCCATCTTGATAGGCAGGCCGGCGGACTGGCCCCGGGTGGTGAGGGTGATGTCCAGCAGGCGGGCGGCCTTTTCCGCATCCTCGAAGAACAGCTCGTAGAAATCTCCCATGCGGTAGAAGAGCAGGGTGCCCGGATGCTGGCTCTTCAGCGCCAAATACTGCTGCATCATCGGGGTGTGGCCGGAGGGATCGCTGTTCTTCTTGGTTGCCATGGGCTTCGCAAAAATGGATGGGCGCGGCAGGGGCCGCCGAAGGGGCGGATTATCCCGTGTCTGGCGGCGGGGGGGAAGGTCGGGGGGAGAAGTCTGGCCGAATTTCCCTTGGGGCGGGAGGGGGACTTAAGGTTGGCTTAATCCTGGCTGCCAATACTGGCTCCCGTATTCACTTTGGGAGACCCAAATGTATTTCCCCAGACCCTTGGCCATGGGCGTCGCCCTGGCGCTCCTGGCCGGCAGCACCCTGGCCGCATCGCCCACCTCGCCTGCCGAACTGCAGGCCGCCTGGCTGGCGGAGGCCCGGCAGTCCAATCCCGCCTTGCGCGCCTTTTCCGCCGAGCGGGGCCGCAGCTTCTTCAGCACTACCCATGGCAGCGACTGGAGTTGCGCTTCCTGCCATACCAGCAACCCGGGCCAGGGCGGCGCCCATGCGGTGACCCGCAAGCTGATCGAACCCCTGGCTCCGGCCGCCAATCCCCGTCGTTTCAGCGATGCCGCCAAGGTGGACAAATGGTTCGGCCGCAACTGCAAGGATGTGCTGGGCCGGGCCTGCACGCCCGAGGAGAAGGGCGACCTGCTGGCCTATCTGCTGACCGTGAAACCCTGAGGAGTGATGCCATGAAAACACTACAGAGCCTGTCCCTGGCAACCCTGCTGCTGGCTGGCGGCGCCTGGGCCGGCGACCATCGTTATGCCCTGTCTCCAACCTACGCGGCGGAGTGCGGCAGTTGCCACGTCGCCTATCCGCCGGCATTGATGGATGCTGCCGGCTGGAAGGTGACCCTGCAGCAGCTGGAGCGCCATTTCGGCAGCGACGCCAGCCTGGAGCCCCAGGCCCAGCGGGAGATCGCCAGCCTGCTGCAAGCCCAGGCCAGCACCCGCAGCGCCCATGAGGGCAAGGGGGCGGCGCCGCGCCTCACCACCACCGCCTGGTTCCAGCGCAAGCATCGGCCCGCGGAGCTGCGCGGCTACCCGCTGCCCAAGGTGCCGGCCGGCGCCAAGGCCACGCCCATGGCCCAGTGCCAGCAATGCCATCGCCGGGCCGAACAGGGCGATTTCGGCGAAGGCTCCCTGCAGCCGGCCGATGGCCGTCGATGAGGAACCGCCATGACTACCCATGAGCAACAACGTATTACCGCCGCCAACGCGTCGGATTCCTTCCCCGGCAAAATCCTAGTGTGGGACGTGCCGGTGCGCCTGTTCCACTGGAGCCTGGCCCTGGCCTTCACCACCGCCTTCATCACCAGCGAGTCGGAACGCTGGCAGCTAATTCACATCGCCAGTGGCTACGTGGTGGCGGCCCTCATCGTCTTCCGCCTTCTGTGGGGGCTGGTGGGCAGCCGTTACGCCCGCTTCAGCCAGTTCGTCCGGGGCCAGGCGGCGATCCGCGAGTATTTGCTCGGCATGCTGCGCTTGCGCCCGCCGCACTACACCGGCCACAATCCCGCCGGCGCCCTGGCCGTGCTGGCCCTCCTGGGCCTGGGCCTGCTGACGGCCGCCACCGGCTGGATGACCTTCAACGAGGTGGCCGGGGACTGGCTGGAAGAGGTCCATGAAGGCGTGGCCTCCGCCATGCTGGGGCTGGTCTTCGTCCATGTGGCAGCCGTGCTGTGGAGCAGTCTGCTGCACCGGGAAAACCTGGTGGCCGCCATGTGGCACGGTTACAAGCAGGGACGGCCGGAGGACGGCATTGCCCGCCGTCACCTGCCGGTGGCCGTGGGGCTGCTGGCCCTGATTGGTGGCGCCATTGCCCTGGCGCTGGCGTGATTGGATAGGGCGCACACAATAGAGAGGTCCGGCAGCAATCATGCGAATTCTCATCGTGGAAGACGACCAGGCCCTGGGGGAAGGCATCCAGATGGGCCTGCGCCAGGGCGGCTGGCAGGCCGACTGGGTGCAGGATGGCGAGGCTGCCGGCCACGCCCTGGCCAGCGAGCCCTTTGCCGCCCTGGTGCTCGATCTGGGGCTGCCCAAGGTGTCCGGCCTGGAGGTGCTGCGCCAGCTGCGGGCCCGGGGCGATGCCATGCCGGTGCTGATCCTCACCGCCCGGGATGCGCCGGATGACGTGGTGGCCGGCCTCGATGCCGGGGCCGACGACTACATGATCAAGCCCTTCAACCTGCAGGAACTGGGCGCCCGCCTGCGGGCCCTGACCCGTCGCCGCGGTGGCCGCGCCGTGCCGGAAATCGTCCATGGCAATCTGCGCCTGGACCCGGCCGGGCGGCGGGTGACCCTGGCGGGGCAGGCGGTGGAACTGTCGGCCCGGGAATTCGACCTGCTGCACGAACTGCTGGCCCAGGCCGGCCGGGTGCTGACCAAGGCCCAGATCGAATCCCATCTCTATGCCTGGGGCAGCGAGCTGGAATCCAATGCCATCGAGGTGCACATCCATCACCTGCGGCGCAAGCTGGGGGCCGACCTGATCCGCACCGTGCGCGGCGTCGGCTACCTGATCCCCGAAGCCGGCCGGAGCCCGGCGCCATGATGCGCACCTATTCCCTGCGCCTGCGCATTCTCTTCGGCATCCTCGCCGCCGTCGCCCTGGTGTGGAGCGTGGTCGGGGTCATCGCCTACCGGGAGGCCCGGCACGAGGCCGAAGAACTGCTCGATGCCCACCTGGCCCAATCGGCCACCCTGCTGTTCGCCTTTCTCGGCGACGAGGCCGACGACATCGGCGAGCGCCTGCCCCGGCATCGCTACGACAAGAAGGTGGCCTTCCAGGTGTGGGATGGCGAGCGTCTGCTGACCCGCTCCCCCCGGGCGCCCGACAGCCGTCTGTCGCCGCGGGAAGAGGGCTTTTCCGATGTGACTATCGACGGCAAGGCGTGGCGTGTCTTCAGCGTGCGCGATGCCCGCCGCCACTACCTGATCCAGGTTGCCGATGCGGCCGAAAGCCGGGCGGAGATCAGCAACGAGGTGGCCAGCCATCTGCTGCAGACCATGGGCGTGGGCCTGCCGGTGCTGGGCCTGGTGCTCGGCATTTTCGTCCTGCTGGCATTCCGCCCCCTGTCCCGTCTCGCCGATTCCATCGGCGCCCAGGCGCCCCAGCGGCTCCAGCCCATATCCCTGGCCGAGGCCCCGCGGGAAGTGGTGCCGATTCTGGAACGTCTCAACCGTTTGTTCGAACAGGTCCGGCGTGCCCAGGACGATGAGCGCCGTTTTACCGCCGATGCGGCCCACGAATTGCGCACGCCCCTGGCCGTGCTGCAGACCCATGCGGAAGTGGCCCAGGCCGCCGGCGACGACGCAACCCGGCAGCGGGCCCTGGCCCATCTGGTCAGCGGCAGTCGCCGGGCGGCGCGGCTGGTGGATCAGCTGCTGACCCTGGCGCGGCTGGACGCCCAGGCCGAATTGCCGGACCAGGAAGCCTGCCCCCTGCGCCGCCTGGCGGTGGAAACCGTGGCCTCCCTGGCCCCGGCCGGCTTCGACAAGGGGGTGGAGCTGGAGGTGGAAGAGGGGCCGGAAATCAGCGTCACCGGTTCGCCCCTGCTGCTGCAGGTGCTGCTGCGCAACCTGCTGGACAACGCCATCCGCCATACGCCCGCCGGTGGCCGGGTGCTGGTCTGCTGCCAGGCGCAGGGGGACGGCGGCGCTGATGCCGTCCTGCATGTGCGCGACAGCGGCCCGGGCATTCCCGCGGAGCAGCGCCAGGAGGCCCTGGCCCGCTTCCGCCGGCTCGATCCGGGCGCCGGTGACGGCCACGGCCTGGGCCTTTCCATTGTCACGCGGATCGCCGAACTGCATGGCGCCCGCCTCAGCCTGGGAGCCGCCGCCAATCTGGGGGGACTGGACGTGGCGATTGCTTTCCCGGTCCGCGCCCGGCACCCGTCTCCTCCCCTGGGTGATTGACTAGCTGACTTGAACCAGTGCGTCATGCACACTGAGTGGTCCCATCCCATTCCCGCAAGGATGACTGTGAATACCTCGCCCATTGCTGCCTCCTACATCGATGTGGACCTGCGCCAGGTCATCTACGCCCTTTCCGACGCCCTCGACCTGGTGGGCATCGACGACGTGGCCCACGGCAAGCGGGTGGGCATCATGGCGGCGGCCTGCGCCCGGGTCATGGGGCTGGACCGGGGCGACACCACCTTTCTCTTCGACCTGGGGCTGCTGCACGACATCGGGGTTTCCTCCACCCGCACCCACAACCACCTGGTCAGCGAATTCGACTGGCAGATGTCCCAGGAGCACTGCAACGTCGGCTGCGAGCTGCTGCGGGACTTCGGGCCCCTGGCCGCCATGGCCGAGCCGGTGCATTACCACCACACCCACTGGCAGGACCTGCAGGGGCGGGCCGACGTCTCCCGCCAGGTGGCCGAGCAGGCCAACCTGATTTTCCTGGTGGACCGGGTGGATGCCCTGACCGCGCCCTACTACAGCAGCGGCAACGTGCTCATGCAGGCGCCGGCCATCCGCCAGAAAATCCGCGACAGCGCCGGCACCTTCTTCGCCCCCGAACTGGTGGAAGCCTTTCTCCAGGCCTCTGCCGCCGAGGCCTTCTGGCTGCGCCTGGAGCCCCGGGGCATCCAGTCCGCCCTGGAGGACATGCTGGCCCAGGGTCAGCCCTGCCGCGCCTCCCTGGCCCAGCTGAAGCAGCTGGCCGGCATCTTCTCCCGCATCGTCGATGCCAAGAGCCCCTTCACTGCCGAGCATTCCCTCGGCGTCGCCCGTCTGGCCCGGCATCTGGCCGAGGCCATGGGGGTGCCCCAGGCCAACTGCGAGCGCCTGGAAATCGCCGGCCTGCTGCACGACCTGGGCAAGCTGCGGGTGCCCGACGAGGTACTGGACAAGCCGGGCCAGCTCGACGAGCGGGAACGCAAGATGATCAACGCCCACAGCTTCGAGACCTACCAGATCCTGCACCGCATCCGGGGCTTCGAGGAAATTGCCGCCTGGGCCTCCTATCACCACGAGGAGCCGGACGGCAGCGGCTACCCCTTCCACCTGACCGTGGACGCCATGTCCCGGGAGGCCCGCATCCTGCGGGTGGCGGACATTTTCCAGGCCATGGCCCAGGACCGTCCCTACCGGGCCGGACTCTCGGCCGATGCCGTGCTGCAGTTCCTCCAGGAACTGGCGCACCAGGGCCGCATCGACGCCGAGGTGGTGGCGGTGGCGGCCCGGGACATGGATGCCGCCATGCGGGCGGCCCGGCCTGCCGCCGCCTGATGCCGTCGGAGAGCGGCTCCGGTGCTTGGCCCGAAGGGGCCGGGAATGCGACCATGGTGCCATTGCGGCGTCGTTAGAAAAGGTGAATGACGATGGATGTGGTCTATCTGGTCTACGGCCTGGCCTTCCTCCTCATGGGCGTGGTCATCGTCGTCCGCTACGACCACCGCAGCCATCTGCAGCTGTCCCGCATCCTGTGGATGCTGGCGGCCTTCGGTTTCGTCCACGGCTTCCTCGAATGGACCGACTTGTGGCGCGAAGTGCGGGGCGACGTGCCCTGGCTGGCCGCGACGCGCCCCTTCCTGCTGCTGCTTTCCTACCTTTTCCTGTTCGAGTTCGGCCGCAACCTGGTGCTGGCCTCCCTCGCCCCATCGCCCTGGCAGGCCCGTGTACGCTGGCTCCTGGGACCCTGGCTGTATTTCCCCATGCTCCTGGGCGTCGCTCTCGGCGCCGGCCTCAGCGCCGCGCCGCTCCTGGGCATGACCATCTGGTCCCGCTACCTGGGCGGCTTTCCCGCCAGCCTGCTGACCGGCATCGGCTTCTACCTCTACTGCCGGCAGGTCCTGCTGGAGACCATGCCGGCGGCGGAACAGCGCTCCATCCGCCTGGCCAGCAATGTGGCGGCCGGGGCCTTCATCCTCCATGCCGTGCTGGGGGGCATCGTGGTGCCCCGGGCCGACTGGTTCCCGCCATCCCTCATCAACCAGCAGACCTTCCTCGAACTGTTCCACGTCCCGGTGCAACTGCTGCGGGCGGCCTGCGCCGTGCTGGTGGCCCTGGCGGTGATGGGCCTGCTGAAGATATTCCAGCTGGAGAGCCTGCAGCGGCTGCAGGATGCCCTGGCGTCGGCGGAGCAGGCGAGCCGGGCCAAGTCCGAGTTCGTCGCCAACATGAGCCACGAGCTGCGCACCCCCATGAACGGCGTCCTCGGCATGGCCCAGGTGCTGCGGGAAACGCCCCTGGACGAGGAGCAGCGGGAATACGTGGAGGTCATCAACAGCAGCGGCGAATCCCTGCTGGCCATCATCAACGACATCCTGGACCTGTCGAAGATCGAGGCCGGCCGGCTCGACCTGGAGAGCCGGGACTTCGACCTGGGGCAGCAGCTGGCCCAGGTGATGGAACTGTTCGCGCCCCAGGTGCGGAGCAAGCGCCTGGAGATGCACCTGCATGTGGAGCCGGACGTGCCCCTCAAGCTGCGCGGCGATCCGGGGCGGTTGCGCCAGATCCTGGTCAATCTGGCGGCCAACGCGGTCAAGTTCACCGCCCGGGGCGAGATCACCCTCTCGGTGTGGCGGGAAGGGGAGAGCGGCGGCAACGTCATCCTGCGCTTCGCCGTCAGCGACACGGGCATCGGCATCCCGGCGGAAAAGATTCCCCAGCTGTTCGCCCCCTTCACCCAGGTGGACGGTTCCATCGCCCGCAAGTTCGGCGGCACCGGCCTGGGGCTCTCCATCAGCAAGCACCTGGTGGAAATGATGGGCGGCTGCATCGGCATCAACAGCCAGGCCGGCCAGGGCGCCACTTTCTGGTTCACCGTGGTGCTGGCCCGGGGCGAGGCCTAGGGCGGCACCGCCACCGTTTCAGCCGGCGTCCGGATAGAGCCCGCACAGGGTGCGTACGGCGGCCCGGATCGCTTCCGGCCGGGTGTTGCCGAAGCCCATCAGCAATCCCCGTGAGGCGCCGGCCCCGGGGCCGACCCGGTAGGCCGACAGGGGTGTGACGCCGATGCGGTGGGCGCGGGCGGCGGCGGCCAGGGCCAGGTCGTCCACCCGCCCGGGCAGATGGGCCAGCAGGTGCAGCCCGGTGGCCGCATGGGTGACGGAAAACCGTGCTTCTCCGGCTTCCCTGAGGGCATCGAGCAGGGCGGCCCGCCGTTCCCCGTAAAGGGCCCGGGTGCGGCGGATGTGGGCGCCCAGGTGGCCGTTGCCGATGAATTCGGCCGCTGTGGCCTGGATCGAGGCGGGTACCCGGTGGTCGGTGCCGTTGCGCACCGTCTGCAGCACCTCCACCAGTTCGTCGGGCACCACCAGATAGCCCAGCCGCAGGCCCGGGGCCAGCAGCTTGCTCAGGGTGCCGATGTAGATGACGCGGCCGTTGCGCGCATCCAGGGCCTTCAGCGCCGGGGTCGGCGCCCCTTCGTGACGGAACTCGCTGTCGTAATCGTCTTCCAGGATGAAGGCGTTGACCTCGTCGGCCCATTGCAGCAGGGCCAGACGGCGCTCCAGGCTCATGGTGACGCCCAGGGGATACTGGTGGGAGGGCGAGACCAGGGCCAGCCGCGCCTCCGGCGCCCGCCGGCGGCCGTCCTCCACGTCCAGGCCCGCGTCATCCACCCGGATGCCCACCGCCGTCACGCCGGAGAGGACCAGGCTGCGGTAGGCAGCGTCGTAGCCGGGGTTTTCCACCCACACCGAATCCCCCGCGTCGGTCAGGGCCAGGGCTGCGATGGCGATGGCCGCCTGGGCGCCGGGGGCGATGATGATGTTGTGCGGGCGGCAGACCACGCCCCGAGCGGCGCCCAGGTATTCGGCCAGGGCCACCCGCAGGGCCAGCAGCCCCTGGGGCTCGCCGTAGGACAGGTCGGGGGCCGGATGGCGGCGCCAGAAGCGGCCGTCGAGGCGGCCCCAGAGGGCGTAGGGAAAGGCATCCAGGGCCGGCAGGCCCGGCGTCAGGGGCCAGGCGGCTTGGGCCATGGACATGGAGTCGGGGCCGCGCAGGCAACGGGCGCGCTGGGAGCCCGGCGTGCTTGCGGGGGCTGCCGCCGGCCGCCGTGGGGCAGTGTTCCTGGCGGAAGCGGCAGACGCGATCGAAGCGCTGCCCCCAGGAGCCGGTGCCCGGGCCGGGCCGGCGGCGTGGGCTGCCACATAGGTCCCCGATCCCTGGCGCGCCTCGAGAAAGCCTTCGGCGATCAGCTGCTCGTAGGCGCCGGAGACGGTGATCCGGGACAGCTTCAGTTCCGCCGCCAGCACCCGGGAGGCGGGCAGGCGGATGCCGGCCTGCAGGGTGCCGTCCGCCACCCCCTGGCGGAAGAAGCGCACCAGCTGCTCGCGCATGGACAGCCGGCTGCCCGCTTCGGGGGCGAAGCGGTTCCAGATCGGGTAGGCGGTGGCACGGGTTCTCATGGAGAGTTTCTCAGCTTGGTGGAAAGTGAAGTTCGGTGCACGGGAATCGGGAAAAGCGGCGTCGGCAGCGGCCGGAGAAGTGCGGCAGGCGACATCCGGCACTGTCCGGGCATGGAAAAGTGGTCTTATTAATTATCAAAAGTGGCAATTTATACAAGGCCATTTTGCCGCCACACTGGCGGGGCTGACAAGGCCAACCGACGCCCCAGGAGACCGCCCGTGAACACCCAATCCCTCAAGCCCGCCGACCTGCTGCACCCCACCGTGGCGGCCCTGATCTCGGTCATCGTCAATTACGGCGGCACCTTCATCCTGGTTTTCCAGGGCGCCAAGGCGGCCGGCCTGAGCCCGGAGCAGACCGCCTCCTGGATCTGGTCCATTTCCGTGGGCGTCGGCCTGACCGGCGCCTGGCTGAGCTACCGCTACCGGGAGCCCATCATCACCGCCTGGTCCACCCCCGGCGCCGCTTTCCTCATCGCCGTGCTGCCCACCACGCCCTATGCGGAAATGATCGGCGCCTACATGCTCTCCGCCGTCGGCTTCATGGTGCTGGGCGTCTCCGGCTATTTCGAGCGGGTGGTGAAGATGATTCCTCCCGGCATCGCCGCCGGCTTGCTGGCCGGCATCCTGCTGCGCTTCGGCATCGGCGCCTTCGGCGGCGCCGGCATGGACCCGCTGCTGGTAGGGGTGCTGGTGCTGACCTATGCCCTGCTGCGCCGCTTCACCGCCCGCTATGCCATCGTCGGCGTGCTGGTGGCCGGCATCCTGCTGCTGCTCGGGCTCGGCCAGGCCAGCTTTGCCGGGGTCTCGCTGAAGCTGGCCCTGCCGGTGTTCACCACGCCCGCCTTTTCGGTGAACGCCCTGCTCAGCGTGGCCCTGCCGCTCTTCGTCATCACCCTCACCGGCCAGTACATGCCGGGCATGCTGGTGCTGCGCAACGACGGCTTCAAGACCAGCGCCAGCCCCATCCTGGCGGTGACCGGGCTGGGCTCCCTGCTGATGGCGCCCTTCGGCTCCCATGCCTTCAACGTGGCCGCCATCACCGCCGCCATCTGCACCGGCAGGGAATCCCACGAGGAGCCGGGCAAACGCTACATCGCCGGCCTAGCCTGCGGCGTGTTCTACACCCTGGTGGGCATTTTCGGCACCACCCTGGCGGCCCTCTTCGTGGTGCTGCCGCCCGCCTTCATCACCACCCTGGCTGGCCTGGCCCTGCTCGGCGCCATCGGCGGCAGCCTGGCCACCGCCCTTGTGGATCTGCGGGGGCGGGAAACGGCCCTGATCACCTTTCTCGCCACCGCCGCCAACGTCACCCTGTTCGGCCTGGGGGGCGCCTTCTGGGGCCTGCTCGCCGGCCTGGCAGCCCACGCCCTGATCCACGGCGACCTGCGCCTCCTGCGCGGCATGCCCCGCCTGGGCCAGTCCGCAGCCGGGGAGGGGCGCTAGGGCCGGGCCCGGGCGGATACCCGCAATGGGCGCCGGGGCTGCCGGCGCCTCGTCCATCAGCAACAGAGAAAGGCAACGAGAGATGAACAACCCAAACGATCTGCCCCGGCAGCCATGCGACCAGGCCCCCGGAGCACTGGGCCGCACCGACCCCGAAGCGGCCCGCTACGTGGCTGCCGAATATGCGCGGCAGCGGAATTCGATCGAGCTGATCGCCTCGGAGAACATCGTCAGCCCCGCCGTGCTGGAAATGCAGGGCTCGGTGCTCACCAACAAGTACGCGGAAGGCTACCCGGGCCGGCGCTATTACGGTGGCTGCGGCCCGGTGGATGGGGTGGAAGCCCTGGCCATCGCCCGGGCCAAGGGCCTCTTCGGCTGCGCCTACGCCAATGTGCAGCCCCATTCCGGCAGCCAGGCCAACCAGGCCGTTTATCTGGCCCTGCTGCAACCGGGCGACACCATCCTCGGCCTGGGCCTGGCCGCCGGTGGCCACCTGACCCACGGGGCGCCGATGAACCAGTCGGGCAAGTGGTTTCGCGGCGTCGCCTACGGCGTGCGGGCGGACGACCACCGCATCGACATGGCGGAGGTGGAACACCTGGCCTATGAACACCGACCCAAGCTGATCATCGCCGGCGGTTCCGCCTATTCCCGCATTCTCGATTTCGCCGAGTTCCGCCGCATCGCCGACCGGGTCGGGGCGCGGCTGCTGGTGGACATGGCCCACTTCGCCGGCCTCGTCGCCGGCGGCGCCCATCCGTCGCCCCTGCCTTACGCCGACGTGGTGACCTCCACCACCCACAAGACCCTGCGCGGGCCCCGGGGCGGCCTCATCCTGAGCAACGACGCGGCCTTCGGCAAGGCCATCGATTCCGCCGTTTTTCCCGGCCTGCAGGGCGGACCCCTGATGCACGTGATCGGCGCCAAGGCGGTGGCCTTCGGCGAGGCCCTGCAACCGGAGTTCCGCAGCTATGCGGCCCGGGTGGTGGAAAACGCCCAGGTCCTGGCCCAGACCCTGGCAGCCGGCGGCCTGCGCATCGTTTCCGGCGGCACCGACACCCATCTGGCGGTGGCCGACCTGCGGCCCCTGAATCTGACCGGCAATGTGGCGGAGAAGGCCCTGGAGCGGGTCGGCATCACCCTCAACAAGAACGCCATTCCCCACGATCCGCAAAAGCCCATGGTCACTTCCGGCATCCGCGTCGGCAGCCCGGCCGGCACCAGCCGGGGCTTTCGCACCGCCGAGTTCCGCCTGATCGGCGGTCTCATCGTGCATCTGCTCGAAACCCTGGCCGCCAATCCGGAAGCGCCGGACCCGGCAGTCGCCGCTGCGGTCCGGGCCCAGGTGGCGGAACTGTGCCGCCGCTTCCCCTTGCCTTACTGAGTCTGACTCACGTACCCGGGCCTTCCTGCCGCGGCGGTGAGCTGACCTGATGGCTAGGCGCAGCCTTCGCAGAAGGCGTAGGGCCGTTCGCCGTCGCCCTGCAATTGCAGGCGCCCGTCCTGGCGCAGCAGCATGCCCTGGCGCACCATGGTGCTGACCGAGCGGGAGAGGTGGCCGGCGCTGCAACCGATGCGCCGGGCCAGCAGGTGCATGGGCAGGGTGGCTTTGCCGCTGGGCTTCTGCCCGCTCCGGATGCCGTTCTCCCCGCAGCGCAGATAGCACAGCAGACGGTTGTTGGTGGGCATGGAGCGGCCGTGTTCCCGCTCCCGTTCCAGGGCCCAGATGTGGTTGGCGATGCTGCTGGTGAGGGCCTTGCGGAAGATGGGCAGCTGGGCGATCAGCTGGTCCACGATGTCCAGGGGAAGCTGCAGCACTTCGGAATAGGTGACGGCGCGGATGCCGTAATCCTGCCGGGCGGCCTCGCCCTCGGCGGCGGGACCGGCGGCCAGGGCCTCGGTGCCGAACAACTCCGATTCGGCCAGCAGGCGCAGGGAGCGTTCCCGGCCTTCCGCATCCGTCACCGCCAGTTCCAGGCGGCCGTGGCGGACGACGAACAGACTTTGCCTGCGGTTGTGGCAGGACTGCCACAGGGTGCCCGGGGCCCAGCGTTCCCAGCTGACCCGATGGGCGATCCGGGCGTCCTGCAGCACTTCCTGCAGAACTTCCATGAGCGTTGGCGAGGCGATGCTCTCACCTGTCGTGATTTCCATGTCCAACCCCCGTTGATGTCGTCTTGGTTTTTTTGTGCAACGGGCGAAAGATGGCGTCTGGCAAGCGATGGCGCGGGGGTGGTGTGGGGGGCGGATTTTCTCCTTGCAATCCAGTACCTTGGAAAGTCGAAAACTTGATGTGAATCAAGTTTCACAAATTCATGCCGGCAGGATGCCGTCGCGGTGTCGCGAGCCGACTGCCGGCATGGCGAACCAAGGTCGCCGCCGGCGAAAAAAAAACCGGGCGCCGGGCCCGGTTTTTGGCAGCGCGCGAAGCGCCTTATTTTTCCACGAAGGCCCGCTCGATGACGTAGTCGCCGGGAGTGCCGATGTGGGGGGAAACCTGGAAGCCGAGGCGGTCCAGCATGGCGCTGGTGTCGGCCAGCATGGCCGGGCTGCCGCAGAGCATGGCCCGGTCGGTTTCCGGGTTGAGCTGGGGCAGGCCGATCTGGGCGCACAGCTTGCCGCTTTCCAGCAGGTCGGTGAGGCGGCCCTGGTTGCGGAAGGGTTCCCGGGTCACGGTGGGGTAGTAGATCAGCTTTTCCCGTACCAGCTCGCCGAAGAACTCATTGTTGGGCAGCTCGTTCTCGATGAAGTCGGAATAGGCCAGTTCACTCACCGTGCGCACGCCGTGGATCAGCACGATCTTGTCGAACTGCTCGTAGGCCTCCGGGTCCCGGATCACGCTCATGAAGGGGGCCAGGCCGGTGCCGGTGCCCAGCAGGTAGAGGTGCTTGCCGGGCTTCAGGTCGTCCAGCACCAGGGTGCCGGTGGGCTTGCGGCTGACCAGCATCTTGTCGCCCGGGTTGAGGTGCTGCAGGCGGGAGGTGAGGGGGCCGTCCGGCACCTTGATGCTGAAGAATTCCAGATGGTCCTCGTAGTGGGCGCTGGCGATGCTGTAGGCGCGCATCAGGGGGCGGCCCTCCACTTCCAGGCCGATCATGACGAACTGGCCGGTGCGAAAGCGCAGCCCCGGGTCCCGGGTGGTCTTGAAGCTGAACAGGCTGTCGTTCCAGTGATGCACGCTGGTGACTTCTTCGTGGATGAACGAGGACATGGCAGGACTTTCGCGGATCGTGGGGACAAAGGTGACGGGAAGTTGGAACGGATTCTAGGGGGCGGGTTCATATATATGAATCGAATTAAATTTATATAATCAGTCAGACAAATTGATAAGCAAGGCCCCTCGCCATGAAATTCACCCTGCGCCAGTTGGAATCCTTCGTCGCCGTGGCCCGCCAGGAGAGCGTCTCCCGGGCGGCGGAGAGCCTGTCCCTGTCCCAGTCGGCGGTGAGCATGAGCCTCAACGAGCTGGAAAAGCAGTTCGACACCCGCCTCTTCGACCGCCACGGCAAGCGCCTGCAGCTCAACGAACTGGGGCGCCAGCTGCTGCCCCGGGTGCAGGCCCTGCTCGACCAGGGGCGGGACGTGGAGGCCCTGCTGCAGGGCGAGGGGGAAGGCGGCCCCCTGCGCCTGGGGGCGACCCTGACCATCGGCAACTACCTGGCGCCCCTGCTGCTGGGAGAGTTCATGGGCGGGCGGCCGGAGGAATCCCGGGGCCGGGTCCATCTGGAGGTGCACAACACCGCCACGGTGATCCGCCAGGTGGCCAATTTCGAGCTGGATTTCGGCCTCATCGAAGGCGTCTGCCAGCACCCGGATCTGGAAGTGTCGCCCTGGATCGAGGACGAACTGGCGGTCTTCGCCGCTCCGGACCATGCCCTGGCGGGCAGGCAGGACGCCACGCTCGAAGACCTCCTGGCCGAGCCCTGGATTCTGCGGGAGCCCGGCTCGGGCACCCGCCAGACCCTTGAAGGGGCGCTGGGTTCACGGCTGCCCCGGCTGAAAGTGGCGCTGGAACTGGAACACACGGAGGCCATCAAGCGGGCCGTGGAGGCGGGTCTGGGCATCGGCTGCATTTCCCGTCTGGCCCTGAAGGAGGCCTTCCGCCGCGGCAGCCTGGCGGAACTGCCGCCCCCCGGGCTCAATCTGCGGCGCCAGTTCCACTTCATCATCCATCGCCAGAAATTCCGCACCCGGGGCATCCAGCATTTTCTCGACCTCTGCCGCCGGGCCGTGGACGGCATCCAGCGCAGCGACCAGATCGTGCTGCGCCGGGCCGACGGCTCGGTCATCGATTACCGCTAGGGCAGGGCGGCGCGGCCCCGGGCGCAGCAGCGGCGGGGCTTGGCGCAAGACGGGGTGTGAAGCAAGGCAGGGAAGGGCGCCGGCAGTCGCCGCTGGAGGCATGCGGGCCGCCCGAGGGGCAGCCGGCAGGAACGGCTAACGGTAGTGGATGGCCAGCCAGACGGTGGCCTGGTCCTGGGCGGTCCAGTGCACCCGGTGGCGGCGGTGGGGGGCGATGTGCAGCCAGTCGCCGGGGGCCAGGCGGCGCGGCTCGGCCTCGTCCTCGAACTGCAGTTCGGCGGCGCCGCTGAGCAGGGCCACCCATTCGCCGTCCTCCTGGTCGTACCAGAAACCGGGCGGGCTCGACTGGCCGGTGGAAACGATGCGCTCGAGGCGAAAGGCGCCACCCGCCAGCAGCGCGTCGAAGCGCTCTCCGTCGAGGGGGCCGTCGGGAACGGCCAGCAGATTGCCCCAGGGGGCGGGTGCGTCCATGGCGCCTGTGCTTTCTGCCCCTTGGCTGCCCCCGGCCTGGAATGGCCGGCCGGGGCGGGTCGGGGCGGAGGGGCTGGAAAGCCCCTTAGCCGTCGATGCGGACCACGTCTTCCGGTTCGAATTCGTCGGGGATGGTGCCGTCGCCGATGCCGGTGACCATGGCGGCGGTGGTGTCGGTCAGCTTGACGAAGTATTCGGCGCTGATGGGGTCGAAAAACTTCTGGCCGATCTCGATCTTGTCGAAGGTGCTGCGGCGCTGCGTGCCTTGGGTGCTCATGGTGTGCCTATGGATTTGCAGGTGGGGAAAGCGCCGGCGGGCGCCCCGATTGGTTTCTGGGCCCGGATTCTCTCACAACGGCGCCATCTTTGCCGCTGCCGGACCGCCGTCGCCGTCTTCATTCTAGGCGAGGCGGCAGCGTCGTTTAAGGACGATTTTCCGCCCCGGCCCGGGCGGCAGGCCATGGCTGCGGCAGGTTCTGGCTTCATGCCGACGGGATGGCCGGTGGGCGGCGCCGGGCCCGTTCCCGGCGGGGGCCGGCCATGGAGCCATCCTGTCCGCCCGGGCCTGTTCCGGGCGTTCGCGGAAAAGCGGCCGTGCCCCGCTGCCCCGCGCCCGCCCATGTCTCAGCCCGGCAGCGGTTCCCCGAGCGCCAGGGCCAGTTTCAGCCGTTGCACCGCATCGCCCACCATGCCCGTTTCCAGATTGCCGTAGCCCAGCACCAGGCCGTTGCAGCGCACCGGGGGCCGGGCGTAGTGGCTGAGGGGGCGCGGGCCCAGGCCCAGGGCGGCGGCCCGGGCGGCCACGGCCCGGTCGTCCTGCTGGGGCGGCAGTTCCAGCACCAGGTGCAGGCCGGCCTCGCCGCCGGTAAGTTGCAAGCCCGGCCCCAGGGCGGCGCTGAGGGCCTGGCGCAGGGCCGTCTGGCGGGCCGCGTAGCGGGCGCGCATGCGGCGCAGGTGGGCGGTGTAGTGGCCGCGCCGGATGAAGTCCGCCAGGGCCCGCTGCTCGATGCCCTGGCCGGCCCGGGTGGTCTGGGCCGCGGCCAGGGCGAAGTCGGCGGCGATGCCCCGGGGCAGCACCAGATAGCCCAGGCGCAGGCCCGGGTAGAGGGTCTTGCTGAAGGTGCCCACATAGACCACCGGCGCCTCCTCCTGCAGGCCGAAGAGGGCCGGGGGCGCCGGGCCGGCGCGGCGGAATTCGCTTTCGTAGTCGTCCTCGACGATCCAGGCGCCGGCCTGCCGGGCCTGCTCGATGAGGTCCAGCCGGCGCCCCAGGGGCATGACCCGGCCCGTGGGGTACTGGTGGGAGGGGGTGAGGAGGATCAGCCGGGGCGGCCGTTCCGCCCAGTCCGCCGCCGTCGGCGCCATGCCGCCCTCGTCCACCGCCACGTCGTGCAGGGCCAGGCCGGCCAGGCTCCAGGCGATGCGGGCCGCCTGGTAACCCGGGTTTTCCAGCCAGGCGGTGTGGCCGGCGTCGGCCAGGAAGCGGGCGCACAGGTCCAGGCCGCTCTGGGTGCCGCTGGTGATGACGATCTGCTCCGCCGCCACCGGCAGGCCCCGCACCGTGGTCAGGTGGGACGCCAGTTCCCGGCGCAGGGCCGGGTCGCCGCCGTGGGCGGTGTAGCCCAGTTCCCGCCAGCTCACCTCCTGCCAGGCCCGCTCCAGGCAGCCCCGCCAGGCGCGGAAGGGAAAGGGGCCGTAATCCGGAATGCCCGGGCTGAAGGGCAGGGGCGGCGCATGGGGCACGGCGGCGGGCTGGCGGGCGATTTCGGCCCGGGCCGACAGCCCCGGCGAAGGCGGGGCCGGGCCGCGTTCGGCAGGCCCGTCGGCGGTGGCGCCCAGGGCGGCCAGGGGCGCCACCCGGGTGCCCTGGCGGTCCGCCACCAGGCAGCCTTCGGCCGTCAGCTGCTCGTAGGCGAAGAGCACCGTGTTGCGGGCGATGCCCAGGGAATCGGCCAGGGCGCGGCTGGCCGGCAGGCGCGTGGCCGGGGCCAGGCGGCCGCAGAGAATGGCGTCCCGCAGGCGGTGGTAGAGCAGGCGCTGCCGGGGCATGGCCTCGGGCAGGGGCGGGGCCAGCAGCCAGTCCAGTTCCATCGTGGCTCCATGAATAATGTGTTTGGTGGCGCTACAGAAGGTACCACGCAAGCCTTAGGCTGGCCCTGTTTCCATTCACCGGAGCTTGCCGCCATGCGCGAATCCCAGCCTTCCCCAAACCCTTCCGGCCCTTCCGCCTCTTCCAGCCCCTCCGCCCGCACCCGGGTCCTGCGCCGGCCCCAGCGGGCCGCCTACGACCTGGCCAGCGTCGCCGCCATCGTGGATGCGGGCCTGCTGTGCACCGTGGCCTTCCAGTGGGAGGGCAGCGTGCACGCCATTCCCACCCTGCACTGGCGCGAGGGCGACCACCTCTACCTGCACGCCGCCAAGGCCTCGCGCCTGGGCCAGGCCCTGCTGGCCGGGGAGGCCTGCGTCAGCATCGCCCTGGCCGACGGCCTGGTGCTGGCCCGCTCCGCCATGCACCACTCCCTCAATTACCGCTCCGTGGTGATCTACGGCCGTTTCGAGGCGGTGACCGAGCCGGAGGAGAAACACCGGGCCCTGCGGGCCTTCATCGAAGGCCTCTACCCGGGGCGCTGGGAGGAACTGCGGCCCATGACGGCCAAGGAGGTGAACGCCACCGCCGTGCTGCGCCTCTCCCTGGCCGAAGCCTCGGCCAAGGTGCGCCAGGGCGGCCCCAAGGACGATGCGGAGGATCTGACCTGGCCCGCCTGGGCCGGCGTCATTCCCCTGCAACGCCGCCAGGGCGAGCCGGTGATGGAAGCCGACAGCCCCCTGACGGAAGCGCCCCCGACCCGCTTCGGCAGGCCGGGGCAGGATGGGGCGAGCGTGGCGGGTGTGGATTAGGCGGCAAGCCCGCCCCCGGGCGGGGCCCGGCGGGTAGAAGGAGGATTGACCGAGGCCCGGAACCTGGCCTCAGGCGACCTGGTCCGGCGTCTCGCTGCCGGCCGGGCCCAGGTGGGCCTCGGCCATCTGCTCGGCCACGGCCCACAGGGCGGGGGAGCCCTTCTCGATGGGCGGGCGGCAGCGCTGCTTCACCTGCTCCAGGGTGACGGCGCATTCCACCCAGGTGCCGCCCTCGGTGGCGGCGTTGTGCAGCATGGGCTGAAAGCGGTCCAGGGCCTTGGCGAATTTGGCATCGTCGCTCTCCGCCGCCTCGAACTCGAACCACAGTTCCCGAAACTCCGCCGCCTGGGCTTCCGGCAGCAGGCCGAAAAGGCGCTCCGCCGCCAGCCGCTCCCGCTCCGCCTGCCCCGCATGGGTTTCCGGCACATGGAAGGGTACGTCCCCCGCGTCGATCTCCACGATGTCGTGGATCAGCAGCATCTTCACCACCCGCAGCACATCCACCTCCCCCGCCGCATGTTCCGCCAGCACCAGGGCATAGAGGGCCAGATGCCAGGAATGCTCCGCACTGTTCTCCCGCCGCGAGCGATCAAGCAGGGGCGTAAGCCGGACCACGCTTTTCAGCCGGTCAATTTCGCGGAGGAAGGTGAGTTGTTGGGGGAGGGGGGAGGGCATGGGGGGCGATATTGGTACTAGGCATGCCAGTCTAGACCAAGACAATGCTTTATTCTAAAAATGATGGGGTTGCCCTTAAGTAGATATTCCCTAATTTGCTCAGTTAATGACTGCTTCAAAAGTTTGAATAGAAATGCGGTGGAAACTCTCTTTCCTTGGCATAATTCATTTTCTAAAGAAGGTTGATCTAAATGCTGGGGTGTTTTTTATTTTTAAATGTAATTAGTCAAGAATGTTAGAGGTTGGTTGTTCTTTTGGATTCATTATTTTTTCCTTAAACAAATCCAATGTGCTAATTATGTTTTTCTTAATTTCATCATTGTTAATTGTTTCTGCCATAAATTGGATTGCTTCAAATAGGGCGGGTGTTGGCATAATTAATTGGGCAGTTGGCGCAAAGTTATTGTCGCCAGCCTCGACGGCAAGAGTAAGTCGAGTAACAGCGGAACCAATTCCAATATTTGTGAATCGGTCTGCATAAATTACATTTGTCGGCATGCTCTTTGAAGTTTGAATTTCATTTTGTAGCGGTTTTGGTGTTGGCACTTTTATTCTCCACTATTTCAAAATTAATATTGCTATGTATCTGACTAAGAGCTGGTGTTGTTTGAATTTCAATAGCTTTTATTTTGCTCTTTGTGTCTTGTGTTAATGGTCGTAGGCTAACGTAGATAGGCTTGTGATTTCCGGTGGCTATATCTTGAGCAACTTCCTGCGCTGTTTGTACCTCAAAGAGATTATTTAATTGGTATGTTAAATTCAATATGCCCAATGTTTGGGTTGATGGTCTGTGTTTCTCACTTATTACACTTTGCAAAGAAAGTGTGGGCTCCATACCCATTCCGATGAGGAGATCACTCAATGTGTCTAATGTCCAATTTCCTGGTGAGCCAAACCAGCGTGTGACCTGTTCCGGTTTTCGCCTAATTCGCCGCGCAAGACATGAACGAGTTGTCTTTCCTTCCCGTTCTTGAGCCAAAAATTCGGCAAGAACTAACTCATGGATTCGGTTACTTAGTCGTCCACGGAAATATGCCAACACGCCAACAGATAGGGGAGGGGTGTCGGATATTGCGTTAGACGAGCAAAGTGTTGGTTGAGATATAGTCGTTTGGGTAGTCATGAACATTGACTCCAGATGATTTTGGTTCATAGGCAGGAAAAAGGTGTTTCCATTGAGTTTTGCATTCGACAATTGCATCCCTCCATGCGCGTTCTCCTGGACCTCCTAAGTCTGCCCGATGCCACCAACTGGTAGCGATAAAAATATCCGTTTCGGCAAACCTTCCAAGCACTCTAATCCCTGGTTGTGGATCTCTGCTCCTGATTTCCCACACCTCCTCACGCCAGCGATATAACTGACGCAAATACGAACTCCTCCCACCAGACATGGGTCGTTCAGCAACTGACAAGACCCCACCCTGAACAAAGCGATCAAGGTCTGCATGCAAGTAGCCGCAGCGCTCCTCCCAGCTTTCGCTGCGCCACGGCCCAACTAGAAGGGATTGAATCTCTTCTGTTATGAACATCGTACGGAGCTGTGATCCTGGGGGCGGAGGCATCAGTGGTTGTAGCGGGAAAAGCCTATTCTCGCTGATTCTATCAGCAATATCTTGGTGTATTGACATCTAAGTCAACGTCTTGTTCCGTTAGTTGGGGATTCCATTTCCCCGTTCAAGTAACACGGGTATGTTGGTGGCATGCAAGAATACGTGTTTTGCATCGTGGGCTCAAGATCGAAATGATGGTGAGTAGGGAGTAGACATGAAGGTCTTACTGCTTAGAGATTCCGGAACGATTGAAGCTTGGATGACGAACAGTTAGCTACAAATACTTCAATGACTGGAATTTGCTGATAGCAATCCCTAGTGAAAATCCCGACTCGTCGTCGCCAGCCGGGCCAGTAGCGGTGTCAAATCCACCAGCCGCTTGGCCACCAGATGGGTGACGCCGTGGCGGGATTCGAGTTGGCCGTAGACTCCCAGGAGGCGGGCGGCCAGGGTTTCGCGGTGCTGCTTTTCCACCAGTTCGGGGCGCTGGTGTTGATGGGCGTCTTCCATGGTGACGAAGACGATGCCGCTGGCGGTGCCGGGGCGCTGGCGGTGGGTGACGATGCCAGCGGCCCGGGCCAGTTTCTTATCCGGCGCTGCCCGCAGTTCGGCGGCGGTGATGAAGCGGCCCGCCGTTGAGCGATGCCACATCGGGCCCAGGGGCTCATTCTGCTCATGCCGCTGCTGTGCCGGTTGCGGAAAATGCTGTGACGGGAGCTTGTCGGGCGGCTAGAATAGCTATTCACAATCTATTCATTTAGTCATTCATTACCATGACTCGTCATTCCGATTCCCTTCGTCTTCTGCTCGGGCAGGGGCCGCTGTCGTCTCGCCAACTTGTTGAAAAAGCGGGGATCAGCCAGCCGACCATGTCCCGTGCGCTGGCGGCGCTGGGGGATGAGGTGATTCGTATCGGCGCCGGCGCCGCTATTCGTTATGCCCTGCGGGATGCTGCTCGGGGCTTTACGGCGGCGCCGATCTATCGTGTCAGCGAGGCGGGGCAGATTCGGGAGTTGGGCCAGCTCGTGCCGGTTCGCCCGGCGGGGTTTGTCATGGTGCAGGCCGACGGGATGACGCTGCATAGCGATGGGTTGCCGTGGTGGTTGTTGGATATGCGCCCCCAGGGTTATCTCGGTCGGGCCTATGCCGCCGCTTATGCGGGCGCCCTGGGGTTGCCGGGCAACCCGGAGCATTGGGGCGATGGGGAGGTGATCCGGGCGCTCCTGGCCCATGGGCATGACGCCATTGGCAACCTGCTGATCGGGGACTTGTCCCGCGACCGCTTCATTGGCATGGCAGAACCGTCTCCCCTGGATCGGGAGGCCGAATACCCCGCCCTGGCCCGGGCCGTTGGCGCCGGGGAGGTTCCCGGCTCTTCCGCCGGTGGGGAACAGCCGAAGTTCTGCGCCTATTCCGCCCGTGGTCATGTGCTGGTGAAGTTTTCGGCACAGGACGACAACCCGGTCAGTGAGCGGTGGCGTGATCTCCTCTTGGCCGAGCATCTGGCCCTGGCGGTGCTGGGGGTGGAAACCGAGGTGTTTGATTTCGGCGGCCAGCGCTTTCTGGAGGTGCCGCGCTTTGACCGCGTCGGCAAGCTGGGCCGCGTGGGCGTCTTCTCCCTGCGTGCCCTGGAGGCGGAGTACGTGGGCGATGCGGCGGCGCCTTGGCCCGCCCTGGTGCGCCGCCTAGTGGCGGATGGCCATGTTCACCCCGACGCCGTCGCCGGTTCGGCGCGGCTGTGGGCCTTTGGTACCTTGATCGGCAATACGGACATGCACGGGGGGAACTTGTCGTTTCTCAGTGGCGAAGGCCGCCCGTATCGGCTGGCACCAGCCTACGACATGTTGCCCATGGGGTTTGCGCCGAAAAGTAGCGGCGTGGTGGCAGATACGCTGCCGCCGCTTTCGCCGCTCTCGCTGTCGGCTTCGGTCGATGGTGCCATTTGGCGCGAGGCTTTGGCGTTGGCTGAAACCTTCCTGGCCCGGCTGCGGGATTGCGCTGGCTTCTCCGGCAGGTTCGCTCCCTGCATCGAGGCGATCAGCCAGCGTATGGATGAAGCCGCCTCCCGCATTGCCCGGCTAGGCTGATGCCCTAGTGAAAATCCCGACTCCGGGTCGTCAGCCGCCCCAGTAGCGGCGTCAGATCCACCAGCCGCTTGGCCACCAGATGGGTCACCCCGTGGTGGGATTCTAGTTGGCCGTAGACGCCCAGCAGGCGGGCGGCCAGGGTTTCGCGGCGCTGTTTTTCCACCAGTTCGGGGCGGAGGATGACGTTGATGGGGCCGGTTTCGTCTTCCATGGTGACGAAGACGATGCCGCTGGCGGTGCCGGGGCGCTGGCGGTGGGTGACGATGCCGGCGGCCCGGGCCAGTTTCTTGTCCGGCGCGGCCCGCAGTTCGGCGGCGGTGATGAAGCGGCCCGCCGTGAGGCGTTCCCGCAGCAGGGCCAGGGGGTGGCGGCCCAGGGTGAGGCCCAGGGTGGCGTAGTCGGCCACCAGGTCTTCGCCTTCCGTGGGGGCGGGCAGGGGCGGCGGGGCTTCCGCGGGCGGGGGCAGGGCGGCGAAGAGGTCGCCCTGGATGGGGAGGGCGTGGCCCCTCTCATCCCCCTTGTCCCTCTCGTCCATCCCGTTTTTGCTGCGGCCTGTTGCGTTGGCGGCGTCGCTGGTGCTGCTGCGGTTGCCAAGGGCCTTGGCGCTTCCTCTTCCTTTTTCCTTTCTCTGTTCCGCCTCCTGGCCGTTGCGGCTGCCATGGTGGCGGGGCTGGCCGGTGTTTTCCACGGCGGCGCTTTCCCAGGCGGCGGCGCGGCGGTGGCCGGCCAGGGCGTGGAGGGCGTTGGCGGCGGCGAGGCGTTCCAGTTCCGGGCGTTGCAGCCCGGCCCGGGCGACCAGGTCGGCCACCGAGGTGAAGGGGCCGTCTTGCCGGGCGGCGGCGATGCGCTCGGCGGCGGCCTGGTTGAAACCGGCGATTTCCCGCAGGCCCAGGCGTACGGTGCGGGGGCGGGAAGGCGGGTGATCAGGCAGCAGTTCCACCAGCAGGGATTCCCAGGCGCTGTGGGTGACGTCTGGTGGCAGCACCGTGACGCCGTGGCGCTGGGCGTCCTGCACCAGTTGGGCGGGGGCGTAGAAGCCCATGGGGTGGGCGTTGAGCAGGCCGCAGAGGAAGGCGGCGGGCTCGTAGCGTTTCAGCCAGGCGGAGAAATAAACCAGGATGGCGAAGCTGGCGGCGTGGGATTCGGGGAAGCCGTAGTCGCCGAAGCCCTTGATCTGCTCGAAGATGCGCCGGGCGAAGGATTCGGGCAGGCCCCGCTCCTGCATGCCGCGGATGAGCTTCTGCTCGAAGGGTTCCAGGCCGCCCTTGCGCTTCCAGGCGGCCATGGCCCGGCGCAGCTGGTCCGCCTCGCCCGGGGTGAAGCCGGCGGCCACCACGGCCAGCTGCATCACCTGTTCCTGGAAGATGGGCACGCCGTAGGTGCGCTCCAGCACCTTGTCCACCGCCGGGGAGATTTTCTCGATCTTCTCTTCGCCGTGGCGCCGTTTCAGGTAGGGATGGACCATGTCGCCCTGGATGGGGCCGGGCCGCACGATGGCCACCTGCACCACCAGGTCGTAGAACTGGCGCGGCTTGAGGCGCGGCAGCATGGCCATCTGGGCCCGGGATTCCACCTGGAAGATGCCCAGGCTGTCGCCCCGGCAGAGCATGTCGTACACCGCTTTCGATTCCCGGGGGATGTCCTGCAACCGCACCGGCCTGCCGTCCCGGGCGCCGAGCATGTCGAGGGCGCGGCGGATGGCGGAGAGCATGCCCAAGGCCAGCACATCCACCTTCATCAGGCCCAGGGCGTCGATGTCGTCCTTGTCCCACTGGATGACGCTGCGGTGTTCCATGGCGGCGTTTTCGATGGGCACCAGCCGCGACAGGGGGCCGCGGGAGATGACGAAGCCGCCCACGTGCTGCGACAGGTGCCTTGGAAAACCCCGCAGGGCGCGGCTCACCGCCAGCCACTTGGCCACCCGGGGGCTTTCCGGGTCCAGGCCCACGGCCCGCAGGCGCTCGGGCAGTTCGTCCTGTTTGTCCCACCAGGCCAGGGTGTTGGCGAGGGCGTCGATCTGCTCCCGGCCAAAACCCAAGGCCCGGCCTGCGTCCCGCAGCGCCCCCCGGGTGCGGTAGGTGATGAGGGCGCCGGTGAGGGCGGCCCGCTCCCGGCCGTATTTGGCGTAGAGGTACTGGATCACTTCCTCCCGCCGTTGGTGCTCGAAATCCACGTCGATATCCGGCGGCTCGCCCCGCTCGGCGGAGATAAAACGCTCGAAAAGCAGTTCGGATTTGGCCGGGTCCACCTCGGTGATGCCCAGGGCGTAGCACACCGCCGAGTTGGCGGCGGAGCCCCGGCCCTGGCAGAGGATTTCCCGGCTGCGGGCGAAGCGCACGATGTCGTACACGGTGAGGAAGTAGGCCTCGTATTGCAGCCGGGCGATGAGGCCCAGCTCGTATTCCACCTGGGCCCGGGCTTTCTCCGGCACGCCATCCGGGTAGCGCACCGCCAGGCCCGCTTCCACCTCCTGGCGCAGGTAGGCGGCGGGGGTGAGGCCGTGGGGCACCACTTCTTCCGGGTACTCATAGCGCAGCTCGTCCAGGGAGAAGGTGCAGCGGGCGGCCACGGCCAGGGTTTCGGCCAGCAGTTCGGGCGGGTAGAGCCGGGCCAGGCGCAGGCGCGGGCGCAGGTGGCGTTCGCCGTTGGGGTGGAGGGCGTGGCCGGCGGCGAAGACCGTGGTGTTGAGGCGCAGGGCGGTGAGTACGTCCTGCAGGGGGCGGCGGGCGCGGCTGTGCATGTGCACGTCGCCCGCCGCAAGCAGCGGCAGGCCGCAGTCGGCGGCCACCTGTTGCAGTTGTTCCAGGCGGCCCCGGTCGTCCGGCCCGGCGTGGAGTTCCACCGCCAGCCAGGCCCGGCCCGGAAAGCGCTGGGCCAGCCAGCGGCCGTCGGCGGGGTCGGGCGGCGAGTCGAACTGCGGCCCCGGAACCCACAGGGCTAAACAGTCGGGCAGGGCGCCGCTGGGGCCGAAGCCCTCCAGGTCGCCCCGGGTCAGGCGGTAGGCGCCCTTCTCGGCCCGGCGCCGGGCCAGGGTGATAAGGGCCGAGAGGTTGCCGTAACCCTCCCGGTTCTGGGCCAGCAGCACCAGCTTGAGGCCGTCGGCGAGGACGATCTCGGTGCCGTGGATGAGCTTGAGGCCCACCGCCTTGGCCGCCACGTGGGCCCGCACCGAACCGGCGAAGGAGCATTCGTCGGTGACGGCCAGGGCGCCGTAGCCCAGTTCCACGGCCCGCTGTACCAATTCCTCCGGGTGGGAGGCGCCCCGCAGGAAGGAGAAGTTGGAGAGGCAGTGCAGCTCGGCGTAGTCGGGCAGGGCCGGCGGCGGGGTGGTTTCCGGGAGCGGCATGGTTCAGCGGCTTCTGCTGGCGGGAGCGGTGGTGCAATGCCTTGACCGGCGTGCGGCAAGGCAGGCCGGGCGAGGAAGTGCCCGGTTGGAAAGAGGCCAGCTGGAAGGCGGCAGGCGGCCGGGGCGCCGGGGGCTGTCGTTCCCTCGGGCGGTTGCCGGAGACAGGCTGGCCGGGAGGCTGGCTGGAAGGCCGCCGGCGGTACGGCTTGCGTCGTCCTGGGCCGGGAGCCGCCCGTGATGGTGCCGGCTCATGCGAACCTGCCGTGGAGGAACCAGCCGCTTTCGTCCCGGAACACCCACAGCCATTCGCCGGCCGGGTTGCGGGCGACGAAGTAGTCGCGGCGCAGGTCGCCGGGGGCGGGAAGGCCGTCGGCACTTTCCCCTTCATCCCACCAGCCGCTTTCGATGCGTTCCGGCCCGGCCAGGAGTTGCAGGGGGCCGCCGTGCCGGGGGCGGCCCTGGGTCTCGCCCAGGGCCTGGGGGTGGGCCAGGAGCCAGAGGGGGCGCGGCCCCTGGCCTGCCATGGCCTGAGAGTGGCTCGGGTCCTGGGCCCTGGCCATGATGCCCTGGAGATCGAGGTTCGGGGCGCAGCGCCGGGTGGCTTGCTCGGGGCGGTGGTCCGGCACGGCGGCCAGGCTGTAGACCTTGTCCTCCCCCAGGCGGGCCTTGATGCGTTCCAGGGCCACGGCGGTGCGGGCCGGGTCGCTGCCTTCTTCTTCCGGCGGTGCCTGGCCGGGGAGCTGGCGGTCGCTGCCCGGCAGTTCCTCCACCTGGTCGGCGATCAGGGTAAGGGCGTCCACCGGCGCCGCCAGGGCGAGGCGGCCCAGGCGTTCGCTCAGGACCCGCTGCAGCCGCTCCCCGTCCCGGGTGAGGCCGGCGAAGCCCAGCACCAGCCGGGTCGGCGGCAGGCCGCGGCGGGTGCTGCCGGCGTATTTCTCGTGCTGCAGTTCCAGGGTGCAGCGGCCGACGCCGGCGCCCCGGCTGGCGAGCCAGCCCTGCAACTGTTGCAGCAGGCGGCGGGCGGCGAAGTTGAGGGCGGGGGCGTCGTCCACCCGGGCCGGCAGTTCCAGGCCCTGGCGGAAGGTGTCGGGAAAGGGAAAGCGGGGCCGGGGGTCGGGCACTTCGCCCAGGGCCCGGGCCAGGTCGGCGGCCAGTTGCAGGCCCAGGCGCCGGTTGAGGCCGGCCCGGGGCAGGGCCAGCAGGTCGCCGAGGCGGCGGGCGCCGAAGTTTTCCAGGCGCTGCCGCTGCTGTCGGGGCAGTTCCAGGCAGTCCAGGGGCAGGGGCGCCAGGGCGGCCCCCAGGCGGGCCGGGTCGGTGCACACCGGCAGGGGGCCGCCGTTTTCGGCCAGGAGGGGTGCGGTTGCCGGCCGGGGGCCGTCGGCGGCGGGCTCCAGCCAGGGGGCGCCGTTGGCCAGCCAGCGGGCGGCCAGGGGCGTCGGAGCGCAGGCGGCGGCGAGGCTGTAACCCTGGGCCAGGGCGCCGTCCACGGCCTGTTGCAGCAGGGCCGGGAGGCCGCCGAAGAGGCGCAGGCAGCCGCCGATTTCCAGCAGCAGGCCGGCGGGCTGGTCCAGGCTGACCTGGGGGGTGAAGTTGCCGCCCCAGCAGGCCAGGCCGGCCAGGGCCCGGGTTTCGGCGGCGCCGTCCCGCTCCGTCACCTTGAGCTCGGGCGCCAGGCCCCAGGCCGAGGCCAGGCCCATGCCCGGCGCCACCCCCAGTTGCCGGGCGGCACCGTTGGCGGCTACCACCCGTCCCTGGCTGGCGGCGGCCCTAGGCGTGGACGGGGCGTCGGGCGGGGGCGCCAGGGCGTCCAGGGGCAGCAGGGGAAAGCGCAGGGCGAGCCAGAGCACGGTCGCGTTCCTGAAGGCGGGCCACGGCCAGGCGCGGCACCAGGGTGAGGGGCGGGGGCAGGCCGCCGCCCCGGCGTTTGACGATCTGCACCAGCAGGCCCTGGGGCCGGCATTCCACGGTCAGGCGCAGGGGGGCGGGGGAGGATTCCCGCAGCCGGGCCGGGGGACGCACCAGGCAGGCGGGGCCGCTGAAGCTTTCGGCGGCCAGCTGCAGGCGGCGCAGGCCCCGGGCGTCGATGTCCGGCAGCCAGGCCAGGACGGCGGCAAAGCCGCCTTCTTCCAGGGCCGTTTCGCAGGCCCAGGCGGCATCCTGGCCCCGGGCCTCCACCACCAGCAGGCGCTGGCCGGGCAGGCCGGCGGCGGCCCAGCCGGCGGCGTGCAGGGGCCAGGGCGGCGCCACCAGCAGCAGGGGTCCGGCCAGAGCGGCCAGGGACGGGGCCAGCAGGCCGGCGACGCCGGCCTCCGGCGGCGCCAGGAATTCGCTCAGGGCCTGGCGCGGCCAGCCGCCGCCGGGCAGTTCCCGGTCCAGCTCCGGGTAGCCCGTGGCCAGACCGGGGGCCTTCACCCGGGCCAGGGCGTCACCGCGCCAGACGTCGGGCCGGGCCAGGAGATCGGCCAGGGTGACGGGGGCGGGGGAAGAAGGCAGGGCGGACATGGTCGGCGCAGGAGGTGGATTGGTAGGGGTTGGTAGGGGTTGGTTGCGGGTTGGTTGCGGGTTGGTTGCGGGTGTAGTCGTGGGCGTGGTGGCGGGCTTGAGCGATCGGCGGCTGGGGTGCGGCGAGGTTGTCGTTGGCTGGTGTCTGCTGTTGTCGGGCGGCTTGGTCGGGTGGCTGGGGCGTTTGCCGGATCGGGGGTAACGGCTTTGTCGGTGCTGCGGGTCAGGGCGGCAAAAGGGTTTGTGACGGGCCTTCGTCTCTGGCGGCGGCCGGCTTGTCGGCAAAAAACGGCGACAGCCGGGGCGGGGCCGTGCCCGGCAGGGCGGCCTGTGCTTGCCTGGAAAAAAGGCGGGTTAGGGCGTCAGGGTGGAGCGGATGGCATCGCGGGCGGCGCAGCGGCAGGCGGGGGAAGACCGGGCGGGAGCGCCGCGGATCTGCCGGCAGACTCGGCTGCGCTTCCGCAGTGGCGGATTGCCCGGCTCAACCCTCCCGGAACAGCAGGCTGCCGTCGGGGGCGTGGTCGAACATGGGGCCCCACACCACTTCCCAGTAGTAGCCGTCCGGGTCCTGAAAATAGCCGCTGTAGCCGCCCCAGAAGGTTTCCTGGGGCATCTTGGCGATGCGGGCGCCGGCGACCTTGGCCTGGGCGAATACGGTATCCACTTCGTCCCGGCTGCGGGCGTTGTAGCCCAGGGTGATGCCGTTGAAGCCAGGGCCGGCCAGGGCCGTGTCGGGACCGATGTCTTCGGCCAGCTTGTCCTTGGGATAGACGATGAGCCAGGTGCCGGGCAGCTGGAAGAAGGCGATGCCTTCGTAGTCGTCCCGGGGCAGCAGGCCGAAGACGTGGCGGTAGAAGGCGGTGGCCCGGGAGAGGTCGTCCACGCCCAGGGTCAGGGTGGTGAGGCGGGGAATGGTCATGGACGGCTCCTTCGCAAGTGGCTGGTCAGCGGGGATCAGTCGGGGTCAACTGAGACTGCCGGAAAAACCGCCGCGGATGAGGCCCACGGCCACGCCTTCGATGGCGAAATCGTCCCGGTTCGGGTCCACCAGAATTGGGCCGTAATCCGGGTTTTCCGCCAGCAGTTCGATGCGCCCCAGGTTGCGCTTGAAGCGCTTGACCGTGACTTCGTCGGCGATGCGGGCGACCACGATCTGGCCGTCCCGCACCTGGGTGGTCCGGTGCACCGCCAGCAGGTCGCCGTCGAGAATGCCGGCGCCGAGCATGGAGAGGCCCCGCACCTTGAGCAGGAAGTCGGCCCGGGGATTGAACATGTCCGGCGCCACGGAGTAGCGGCCCTGGACGTTTTCCACGGCCAGGATGGGGGAGCCGGCGGCGACGCTGCCTACCAGGGGCAGGCCCAGCTGCTCCACCAGGCGGATGCCCCGGGCCGAGCCCGGTTCCAGGACGATGGAGCCCTTCTTGGCCAGGGCCTTGAGGTGGTCTTCGGCGGCGTTGGCGGAGGCGAAGTCGAAGGCCCGGGCGATTTCGGCCCGGGTCGGCGGGGCGCCCAGGGTTTCCACATGGTTGCGGATGAAGTCGAGGATTTCCTGCTGGCGCGGGGTGAGCTTGACCATGGTGGCGGTCTCCTAATCGGTTGACTGTATTTTTATACAGTAACCGGGCAAATGGCAAGGTTTCATTTGCAACGGTCCGCCGGGGCGGGGAGGGATGGCACCGATGTGGGGCGAAGGGCGGGGGAAAACGGGGTGGCCGGGAAGGTCCAGGGACCGGGCCGGACGGCGGTGCCTGCCCGGTGATGCCCGTGGATAGGGCGTCTCGGGGTGGCAGGGCGGGGTTGTGGCCTGTTTTGTGCTCTGCAGCAATCAGGGAGTGACATTTGTCGGGAGTAGCACCATGGACACCTCACGCTGGAGCAATTTCTTTGGGACCGGGGCCCTGGTCATGCCGCCCCTGCTGGGCCTGGGCACGGATTCGATGGTGAGTTTTGCCGTCACCGAGCTGGTGATGCTGCTGGTGCTGCTGATGGCCGTGGCCTGGGAGCAGATCATGCGCGAGGCCGAAGAGGGCCCCGGTTCCGACGGGGACGGCGAGCCCTGAGGGCGGACCCGGCCCCGGGGCGGCGGGCCGCTAGGCCGGCGGCGCCTGCCCGGATCAGGCGGGATCAGGCGGGATCAGGCGGGTAGCGGCACCGGGGCGAAGGGCACGCTGCCGATGGCCAGGTAGGTCTGGCAGCGCTCGATGTATTCCCGGGTGCTTTTGGGCATGGGGGTGCGGGCCCGGGTGATGTAGAACACCAGGTCCCGCCCAGCCCGCAGCAGGTGCAGGCCGTCGGAGACGCTGTGCACCGGGGAGCCGGCAGGGGGCGGACAGCGGCTGGGGGTGCCGGTGGGCGGCCCCGGGGTGAAGTTGGCCAGGCGCTCGCCGGCGGTGACCAGGGAGGACCAGATGTCGAAGATTTCCGGATCGGTGCGCAGGGTCTCGGTCTTCACCTTGGCGGCGGCGGCCAGGTCCCGGATGGGGCCGGCGACACCGGCGAAGAGGGGCACCTGGCCGATGGTGTCGATCATGGCCGCGGCGATGCGGTCGATGTCGCGCAGGGTCTGGCCGATCTTGATGTAGCGGCCTTCGTAGAAGTCTTCCACGGGAATGGAGAAGGCGCGGAAGGGCTCGCCCCACAGCTCGTCGATGCCTTCCTCGCCGCTGCGGTGCAGGACGAAGCGGCCCAGCTCCATGGCTTCCATCAGGTACTGGCCGCATTCCCGCATCAGGGCGTCGTCGCAGCCCACCTCGATGCCCTCGGCCTGCAGCTCCACCAGCTTGCGGAAAATGTCCGTGGCCCGGTTGAAGAGGGCGCCGGCCAGCATGGCAGCCTTGACCCGGCTCTTGCCCGGGTCCTGCTCGGCGGCGTAGGCGGCCCGGGCTTCGGCCAGGCGGTGGCCGGGAATGTTGAGGCCGTATTCGGTGTGGTTGAAGAGGCGCCGGGTGAGGGCCTCGATCAGGCGCTTCTTGGCGTCCAGGGAGTCGGCGGGGACCGGGTAGGTCTTGATCCAGTAGCCGTCGTAGTACACCCGCTCCTGGCCGTCGATGAGGCGGCGCGTGCCTTCAGCCGGCGGCTCGGCGGCTGCGGCGATTTCCAGATGACGGACGGTGGTCATGGTCCCAGACTCCCTAGGGGGCGATGATGGGGATGGAAGCAAGAGCCGTGCTTTCCATCCGGGGGAGCGGATTGTCGCTGATTTATGGGAATTTTTCCCGGAAAAGGAGGGGCGCCCCGGCGGGGCCGGGCACATTTCCGGTGCAGGAATACAACACCGGGCCGGAGATGCCCATTTCTGGGGCATTCCCGGCCCGGGGAGAGGATGCCGGCGGCTCAGCCCCGGGGCCGGGCCAGGCGGCGCAGGCCGATCACCAGGCCGCTGAGGCTGACCAGGAAGCCCCCCAGGCTGGCGACGATGAGCAGGATGTCCCACAGGGGCCGGTGCTGCAGCAGGGGCAGCCAGTCCCAGCTGTGGAAGAGGGCGAAAAGCCAGCGCTTGAGGCGCAGGCGGTCGTCCAGGCGTTGCACCAGGGCGCCGTTGCGCGGGTCCAGGTAGAGCCAGGTATGGGCCGGGTCGTCGAATTCCAGGCGCAGCACCGGCAGGGCCTTTTCCATGTGGCCGGTCATGGAGTGGTAGGTGCGCTGGTAGTAGTGCCAGTCGTATTCCGTCTGCAGGTGGGTCGCCGCCAGCCCGGCCTGGGGCAGCAGCTGGCGCCCGCCTGCCTCGAGGACGCCCGGCTCCAGGGAGGCCTGCACCACGCCCTGCCGCTGCCAGGGCAGCAGCCGGCTGTGGCCCTGGCTATCCCGGGCCTGGACGTAGGTGGTGCCGGCGAAGGTCAGCCATTCCAGCTCCCGGGCCTCCAGCCCGTCGGCGCGGAAGCGTTGCAGCACCTCGCCGATGCCGGGAGCGTCCGTGCCGGCGGCCAGTTCCAGGCGGGCCGGGGCCGGCTTGGGGGTGCCGGCGTCGAAGACCTTCCACGGATTGATCGAGAGCAGGCCGCTGAGGATCCAGGTGAAGGTGAGCAGGCCGAAGATGAGGCCCAGCCAGTGGTGCCAGCGCAGCATGGCCTTGCGGTAGGGGCTGCGGCTGCCGTTGGCGTAGGGCCGCCGCCGCCAGCGCAGGAGGCCCACCACGAGGCCGCTCAGGGCCAGCAGGGTGGCGGCGAGGGAGGTGTAGATGATGATCTCGGTCCACCAGCCGTCCAGCGCGCCGCCGCGCAGGGGATAGAGCCAGTGCAGCCAGGCGCCGAGCCAGTTCCAGGTGCGCTCGGTGGCGCTGGCGTCGCGCACCACCTCGCCGGTGCTGGCGGAGACATAGAGCAGGGTGCGGCCTTGGCCGTCGTCGCTGCCGTCCATTTCCACCACGTGCAGGGGGCGGTGGCCGTCCAGGGCCCGGGAGTGGGTCCAGGCATCTTCCTGCAGGGCTTCCAGGTAGCGGGCCGGCTGGCCGGGCAGGAAAGCCTGGGCCGCCGCCAGGGCGGCCTCGGCGCCGATGCTGCCGACCGCCTTGCCGTCATGGCCGGATATGGCGGCAAAGCGGTTTTTCTCCAGCCCGGCGATGAACACGGGGCGGCCGCCGATGCTGGTCAGGCGCAGGCTGCGGGGCCGGGCGCCGGCGGGGAGGGCGGCCAGGGCCTGCTCCAGATTGACGCAGCAGCCGGCGGAGGCCAGGGGCGGCAGGGTCTGCAGGCGTTCGGCGGTGCCCAGTTTGGGGTAGCCGACGTACATCATGACCACGCCGGAGAGGAACCACAGGGCCATGAACAGGCAGAGGGCGATGCCGAGCCAGCGGTGGCCGAGGAAGAGCAGACGTTTCATGGAGGGCAGGCGGCTGGGTGGAAGGGCCGGCCCCCGGGCGGGGGCCGGTGGGGCCTCAGAAGCTGGTCTGGACCGACAGGTCCAGGGTGCGCGGGGCGCCCAGATAGACCATGTTGGTGCCGGAGACGTTTTCGGCGTAGACCTTGTCGGTCAGGTTCTTGATGCGGGCCGTCAGGGTGGTCTTGCGGTCCAGCTTGTACTGCACGAAGGCCCCCAGCAGGCCGTAGCTTTCGGCCTTCAGGGTGTTGGCGGCGTCGGCGTAGCGGTCCGAGACGTAGCGCAGGTCGCCGCCGACGCGCCAGTCGGCGCTGGGGCTGTAGCTCAGCCAGAGATTGGTGACCCGGGCCGGGATGCCGCTGGGCCGGTTGCCCTGGCGGGAGACGGCGACGCTGCCCACCTTTTCGGTGAAGTCATCGTACTGGGCATCCACCACCGAGAAATTGCCGGAGGCCTGGAGCCGGGGCGTGAGCTGGTAGGCGGCGTTGACCTCGATGCCCCGGGAGGACTGCTGGCCCACGGGGATGGTGGTGCCCGGGTTGTTGGGGTCGGCCACGGCGATGTTCCTGCGGGTGATCTCGTAGTAGGCGACGCTGCCGTGGCCCCGGCCTTCGGCGAAGGCGAACTTGCTGCCGATTTCGTGCTGCTTGCCGGTGGTCAGGTCGAAGTTGCGTACCTGGGCGAAGCTGGCCGTGGCCAGGATGCCGGCGGGGGGATCGGCGGCGGTGCTGTACTGCACATAGACGTTGGCGTTGGGCGTCAGGTCGTAGGTGAGGGCGGCGCGGCCGGTGAGGGGCGTGTAGGTGCGCTTGAAGTAGGCCGGGTCGGTGGCGGTGACGGTGCGGTAGTTGGTCACTTCCAGGTCGATGTGGTCCTGGCGCAGGCCCGTCAGCAGGGACAGGTCCTTGCTCAGGAAGGTGCGGTTTTCCAGGAACAGGGCCAGGGTGGTGACCCGGTTGGAGCGGTCCGGCCGGTAGACGTCGCTGGCCAGGCCGGTGACGCCGTTGAAGGTGCCCGGATCGTAGGTGAGGGGATCGACGTTGCCCAGGGCGGCGTTGCCGGTGGAGGCCGGGTAGCGGGTCTGCTTGTTGAGGCTGTAGTCCAGGCCGCCGGCCCAGGCCGTGGGCAGGCTGCCCAGGGTGCTGTCCCAGTTGAACTCGAAGCGGTTGCCGTTCACATCCTGGTCGTGGCGCTGCAGCAGGCCGCCGCTGCGGTTGACCCGGGTGTTGCTGGCGTTGAAGGCGTAGGTCTCCACGTTGCGGTAGTCCCGCAGGGCGTCGTAGTGGTAGAGGGTGTTGCGCAGCTTGAGCTGGTCATTGACCTTGTAGTCGAGGATGGAGCGGAACCATTTGACGGTCTGCTCATAGAGGCCGTCGCTGACGTTGTAGTTCTTGAAGCGGGTGCCATCGTCGATGTGGACCTTGCCGTCAAAAGGCTTCGTCAGGGGCGTGCCCCAGTAGGGCCGGTCCACCGTTTCCTTCTGGTATTCCACGGCCAGGGTGTGGCTCAGGTCGGGGGTCAGGTCGGTGAGCAGGGAGGCGGCCATCTGCCAGGCTTCCCGCTTGGTGCCCTTGCTCCAGCCCCGGGCCGAATCCCGGTTCACATCCAGGCGGATGACGTTGCGGTCGTTGAGGCGGCGGTTGGTGCCGATGGCCACCTGGGTGGCGTTGTAGCTGCCGTAGCGGGCCTTGGCCTCGGTGAAGTCGCCGTCCCGGTTGGCCAGCTTGGTGACGTAGTTGATGGAGCCGCCGATGGCGCCGGCACCGTAGAGAAAACTGGAGGGGCCGCCGATGGCCTCCACCTGGTCATAGATCCAGCTATCCACCGGGCGGGCGGCGATGGTGTCGTACTGCACCGTGATGCCGTTGAACAGCTGGGTCACGCTGCCGCCGGAAAAGCCCCGATAGAACACGGCGCCGGGGGAGCCGGGGGCCGAGGAGGCGGTCATGCCGGCCACGCCCTTGAGGATTTCCTGGGTATTGTCGGCGCCGCGGCGCTCGATGGCTTCCCGGTCGATGACGGTGACGGCGGCCGGCGTCTCCTTGACGCTGAGGCCGAGGCGGCTGCCGGTGACCACCTTCTTGTCGAAGGCCAGGTCGTCCTGCAGGCCCTGGTCCCGCACCACCACCTCGTCCAGCACCCGGGGAGTGTCGGCGCTCTGGGCCCGGGCCAGGGGTGAAAAGACCATCAGCACGGCGAGGGAGACGGGCGCGAGGCGGTGGGGCAAGGGACGGCCGCAGCAGGCGACGGGGGCAGGAAGCATGGAACACCTATCCGGGAAAGTGCCCATCGGGCCGGGATGGCCGGACGCCGTTTCCCCGGGGCGCGGAGCGGCGTTGATGGGTCAGTCAGCGGAGGCGGATGCTAGGGGAGGACTATCACTAAAGGAATGTGACACAGTGTCACAGGTGCTTTCCCCATTCCCGCCGAGGCAGGCGGGGCGGCCATTGCCAGAGGGCATGCCTCAAGGCGGGCAATTGGTGGGCACGGCCAGCTGGCCGCCCCCGGGAGTGGCGTAAACATTGGCCAGGATGGGATTGTCCCGGTAGCTGGTGAGGCAGTAGCGGCCGCCGGCACTGCGCACCTCGACCCGGGATTCGCCGCCGGGATGGCCGTAGGTGGTTTCCGTCTGGCGGGGACGGGCCTCGATGCGCACCGGCTCCCCTTCCTCCAGCAGCACCTGGCGCGGCGGCCCGTCCCCGGCCCGGCTGGAGCCCGGCCACAGGGCGCCCAGCAGCAGGCCCAGGCAGAGGCCGGCCCCGAGGCGGCGGCAGGACTCAGCCGAGGCTCTCATCGCCCTCGTCCGCCCGGTATTCCAGCAGGTCACCCGGCTGGCACGCCAGGTGGCGGCAGATGGCCTCCAGGGTGGAAAAGCGCACCCCCTTGACCTTGCCGCTCTTGAGCAGGGACAGGTTCTGCTCGGTCATGCCGATGGCCTCGGCCAGCTCCCGGGAGCGCATCTTGCGCCGGGCCAGCATCACGTCCAGATTGAGAATGATCGCCATGGCCGCTCACAGGATCAGGGCGTTGTCTTCCTGCAGGCGGCGACCTTCCTCCATCACCTGCCCCAGGAGATGCACCGCCAGCCCCACCAGGACCATGGCCAGACTGTCGCTGCCGATGCCGATGGAAAGCAGGCGCTGGCCGGGCGGATGGTCCAGGGTCAGGGCCAGCACCAGCAGGGTCTGGGACAGCACCTTGAGGCCGGCCCAGGCCAGCATGCCCAGGGCGAAGCGGCGATAGGCGCGGGCCACGGCGGTGGAAAACAGCTCGCCGTTGCCATAGCGCCGGCAGATACCGGCCAGGGTGAAAAAGACGTAGCTGCCCGCCGCCAGGGCCGGCAGATCGGTGAGATAGCCCAGCAGCCGCTGCGACATGCTGAGATCGGCAGCCGCCACCCCGGCGATGCGGAAGGCGTCGGACCAGGTCACACCCCAGTCGGCCCAGTGTTCCACATGGGCCCAGAGATAGGCCACCAGCAGCGGCAGGAGCAGGGCGGCAGCCAGGGAAACCACCCGCAGCAGGCGGGACGCACGGCGGATGCGATGTTGTGGCGTATCCATCAAATATCCTGTTTAAAGTCGAAAATTTAATATTAAATATTAAGTTTTCGCAAATATAGGATAAGTTGCTAGTCCATGGCAAGGGCGTAATTGATCCATTGCTGGCATAGCCTTGTCCTGTTGCGGCGAGGGGCGGGAATCGGGGCTGAGGACCTGCGTGGGGCAACTGTGGTGCAGGACAAAAAGGGGGGCTCCCGCTTCCGTGCGGGGGCTGGGCTTGCAGCCTGAAAACGGGGAAGTGGATTTGTCGCCGGCTGCCGGCTTCGTTCACAGCGCGGGGTAGGGGATCGTCGGCCAACGGCCAGGTCATCGCCAGATGACCCCGGCGCTTGGAAATTCCGGGATCATCTGCCGTCAGGGTTTGCCTAGCGATCTTCCAGCCACTGCAGGATTTCCGTCGCCGCCTTGGGCCAGGGATGGTCGAGCATGAGCATGTGGCCGCAGTGGGGGATGATCTTGAAGTCGCCGTTCCAGCGCAGGGCGGTGAAGCCGATGCTGGAGGGGGGGAAGACGGCGTCGAACTGGCCACCCATGACCAGCACCGGCAGTTCGGGCCGGGAGCGGTAGCTGCGGTAACCGAGGCCGGCCATGTCGGCGGCGGCTTCGGCGGATTCGGGCTGGATCAGGTGGGCAAACTGCAGCAGGCCTTCGGGCGGCATGTCGGGGGAAAAGTAGATATCCCGCATCAGGAGCAGGCTGGCTTCGTCCATCTCGCCCTGGCTGATGGCGGGAATCTTGGCGAAGAAATCCGGATGCTTGAGGGCCAAGCTCATGATGGAACCCTGGGTGCCGGAAGTGGGCACCGGGGCCAGCAGCACGGCGGCCGGGGCCCCCTGGCATTCGAGCACCCGCTCGATGACGGCGCAGCCCATGGAGTGGCCGATGAGGACGGGCGGCCGGGGCAGCTTGGCCATCACCTGCAGCACGTCGTCGGCGTAGTCATCCAGGCCGAAGCGGTCGAGCCGTTCCCGGCCTTCGCTCTGGCCGTGGCCGGAAAGATCGAGGGCGACGCAGTCGTAGCCGGCGGCGTTGAAGCGGGGCAGGAAATTGACGTCCCAGCAGCGGCTGTCCATGTAGCCGCCGTGGACGAAGAGGCAGGGAGGCTGGCCGTTGGGTTTGGCGGCCGGACGGTGCAGGGTGTGGATCTGGCGGGGTTTCATGGTGGAGGAGCCGGGACGGCGAGTGGGAAATAGTTTATGCCGGAACGATAACACCTTTGTTTTTAATCTGTGTGACGCTCCGGGGGCGGCGGAGGGCTGGCGTATCATTGCCGCCTGTTCCCCATTTTCGCGGCTGCGCTCGCGGCCCCCGCCGACCATGAAAACCGAAACGCCCCAGACCATTTACCTGAAGGACTACACCCCGCCCGCCTATCTGGTGGACACGGTGGACCTGGATGTGGACATCCGCCCCGGCAGTACCACCGTCACCGCCACCCTGGCCTGTCGCCGCAATCCGGCGGGCGCCGGGGCCCAGGCCCTGGTGCTGGATGGCGAAGAGCTGGAAACCGTATCGGTCGCCGTCGACGGCCGGACGCTGGCAGCCGGCGAGTACACGGTGGCAGCCGAAACCCTGACCATCCCTACGGTGCCCGAGCAGTTCACCCTGCAGACCGTGGTGCGCATCGTGCCGGAAAAGAACACCCAGCTCTCCGGCCTCTACCGCTCCGCCGACGGCTACTTCACCCAGTGCGAAGCCCAGGGCTTCCGCCGCATCACCTGGTTCCCGGACCGGCCCGACGTCATGGCCACCTTCACTGTCACCCTGCACGCCGACAAGTCGGTCCTGCCGGTGCTGCTGGCCAACGGCAATCCCGTCGCCAGCGGCGACGAGGCCGATGGGCGTCACTGGGCCCGCTGGCAGGACCCCTTCAAGAAGCCCTGCTACCTCTTTGCCGTCGTCGCCGGCAAGCTGGACGTGCTGCGCGACACCTTCACCACCGCCAGCGGCCGCACGGTGCAGCTGGCCATCTACGTGGAGCCGGGTAAGCTGGACCAGTGCCCCCACGCCATGCTGGCCCTGAAGAAATCCATGGCCTGGGACGAGCAGCGCTTCGGCCTGGAATGCGACCTGGACCACTACATGATCGTGGCCGTGGGCGACTTCAACATGGGGGCCATGGAGAACAAGGGCCTCAACATCTTCAACACCAAATACGTGCTGGCCAGGGCCGACGTGGCCACCGACGTGGATTTCGAGAACATCGACCGGGTCGTGGCCCACGAGTACTTCCACAACTGGACCGGCAACCGGGTCACCTGCCGGGACTGGTTCCAGCTGTCCCTGAAGGAAGGCCTCACCGTTTTCCGCGACCAGGAATTCGGCGCCGACCTGCACAACCCCACCACCGCCCGCATCCGCGAGGTGCGCGGCCTGCGCGCCGCCCAGTTCCCCGAGGACGCCGGCCCCATGGCCCATCCGGTGCGTCCCGCCTCCTACATGGAGATCAACAACTTCTATACCGCCACGGTCTATGAAAAGGGTGCCGAGGTGGTGCGCATGATCCAGACCCTGATCGGCCGCGAAGCCTTCCGCGCCGGCATGGACGAATACTTCCGCCGCCATGACGGTCAGGCCGTCACCTGCGACGATTTCGTCGCCGCCATGGCAGCAGCCTCGGGCTTCGACTTCACCCAGTTCATGCGCTGGTACAGCCAGCCCGGCACGCCCCAGGTCAAGGCCGAGGCCAGCTACGATGCCGCGGCCAAGCGCTACAGTCTGAGCTTCACCCAGAGCAATCCCAAGGCTTCGGACAACGGGCCCTACCTGATCCCCATCCGCGTCGCCCTGTTCGACCGCCAGGGCCAGGAACTGGCCGGCCACAGCCGCACCCTGCTGCTCACCGAGAGCACCCAGCGCTTCGATTTCGAGGATGTGGCGGAGGCTCCGGTGCCCTCCCTGCTGCGGGACTTCTCCGCTCCGGTGGTGCTGGACTTCGCCTACAGCGACGCCGACCTGACCCTGCTGCTGGCCCACGACAGCGACCCCTTCAACGCCTGGGAAGCGGGGCAGCGCCTGGCCTCCCGCCTGATCCTGGAAGCTACCGGGGCCATCGCCGCCGGTAAGGCGCCGGTGGTGCCGGAAGGCTTCATCGCCGCCGCCCGCCGCCTGCTCAGCAGTCATGAGGATGCCGGCGCCGCCTTTGTCGCCGAGGCCCTGACCCTGCCCGGCGAGGCCACCCTGGCCGAGATGCTGGAGGAGGTGAATCCGGATGCCCTGCATGCCGCCCGCAACCATCTGCGCCTCTCCCTGGCCGAGGGCTTGCGGGCCGAGCTGGCTGCCGTCTATGCGGAACTGGCCCCCAGCGGCCCCTACCAGCCCAGCGCCGAAGATGCGGGCCGCCGCGCCCTGCGCAACCTGTGCCTCTCCTACCTGCTGGAATTCAACACCGCGGGCATGCGCCAGCTGGCCGTGCGCCAGTTCGAGGACGCGGACAACATGACCGACCAGTTCGCCGCCCTGGCCGCCCTGGCCAACGTGCTGGGCGACTGCCCCGAGCGGGAGACGGCCCTGGCCGCCTTCTACCAGCGCTGGCAGGGCGAGGCCCTGGTGGTGGATAAATGGCTGGCGGTGCAGTCCTCCAGCCGCCAGCCCGACGCCCTGGCCACGGTGCAGCGTCTCACCGGCCACGCGGCCTTCGACCTCGGCAATCCCAACAAGGTCTATGCCCTGCTGCGCACCTTCGGTGCCAACCTGGTGCGCTTCCACGCCGCCGACGGCGCCGGCTATCGTTTCTTCGCCGAGCAGATCAAGGCCCTGGACGCCCGCAATCCCCAGGTGGCTTCCCGCCTGGCCCGCTGCTTCGATCGCTGGAAGAAGTTCGACGCCGGTCGCCAGGCCCACAGCCGGGCGGCCCTGGAAAGTCTGCGGGACCATCCCGGCCTGTCCCGGGACGTGTTCGAGATCGTCACCCGGGCCCTGGGTTAAGGCGGGGACAGTCGGGGCCGCCGTCCAGCAAGGTGGCGGCCTGAAAAATAGGGTGGCCGGGAAGGCGCATGGCGCCTTGTTCCCGGCCTGCCGTGCCTGAAGGTGGCCGTCCCTATTGGGCTGCAGCCGGCAGGGGTTGGCTCCGGATGGCCGCGGCTATCTCGGCGGCGGCCTGACTGAGAGCCCGGCGCTGGGCCGCCACCAGGGCGGCGGCGCCACCGTCGCCCGTCATGGTTTCGTTCCCTGCCGCCAGCGGCTCGTGCACCTGGCTGCGGCCGAGTTGTTCCTTGCCCTGGCGCGGCTGCAGGGTCCACAGCAAATCCAGATCGACGCCCCGGCCCACCTGGGCCTCCAGGCGCTGCACGTGCAGGGTGAGGCGGAAGTCGGCGTCGAAATGGGGGGCGCCGTTGGGCAGGGCCGCCACCCGGGAGGAGGCCAGCAGGCGTCCCAGGTCGGCGGCGATGCTGCGGGCGATGCCGCTGCGCAGGGGCTCGGCCCAGCGCTGCTGTTCGCTGAGCAAGATGCGCTGGTCCGGGCCCCGCAGCACCAGCTGGGGCCGGTCCAGCAATTCGGGCAGGCTGGCGCTGAGCAGCAGCACGCTGGGGCCGTTGCCCTGGCCGCCGGGGCGGCCGTCGTCCAGGGTGTAGAGGCTGGCCTTGGGCGTGGTGCCGCAGGCCGCCAGGAGCAGGGCAGTGCCCAGGATGGCGAGGGCGCCGCGCCGGGCGGCGGCGAAGGCGGAAAGGGTAGAAGGGGCGGCGATGGGGCGGCGCGTGGGCATGGTCGGCATTTCTCTCAATCCTCTCAATCGTCCTTCTTGCCCTTGAGCAGGGCTTCGGGCTGGCGTTCCAGCAGGTCCGCCAGGTTGCGCACGGCGCTGGCGGCCCGGCCCACTTCCCGCAGGGTGTCGCGCACTTCCTGCTGCATCGGGGCGTCGCTGGCCAGGACCTTGTTGGCCTGGTCCAGGGCCTTGCGGGCATCGCGCAGGGTGTCGGCCAGTTCCGGCACCACTTCCCGGTCCAGGCGGGTGATCAGCTTGTCCGTGTGCTGCAGGGTGTGCTGCAGAGTCGTGGCGATGGTTTCCAGCTGGTCCTGCAGGGAGTCCAGGCTGCCGGGCTGGGTCGGCAGTTCGGCAATGCCCTTGCCCCAGCGCATGGCGGCGGGCTTGGCGTTGGGGAAGTAGTCCAGGGCCACGTAGCGCTGGCCGCTGACGATGTTGCCGGTGCGCAGCTGGGCGCGGAAGCCCCGGGCCACCATGGCGTTGAGCACTTCGCGGATGTCCTTGCGGCTGGGTTCCGCGTTGCCCATGCCGCGGCTGCGGCGGCTGAGGCGTTCCGGGTAGAGCTTGATCTCCACCGCCATGGAAAAGTTCTTGGTGGTCTGGTCGAAATCCAGGTCGATTCGGGACACCTCGCCGGCGGTGATGCCGCGGAAATCCACCGGAGCGCCCACCGTCAGGCCCCGCACCGATTCGCGGAAGATGAGCACGTATTTCTGGTAGCTGCTGTCGGGAATGCGCTGGGCCGTGGCCTGGTCCGGATGGAGGACGAAGGTGCTGGCGGCGGGTGCCGCTGCCGGCGTCTCGCCGGGCTCCCCTTCCGGGCTGGAGAAGGCGACGCCGCCCAGCATCAGGCTGAGCACGGACTGCATGTTGAGCTTGACCCCGTCCGCATCCATGGCCACATCGACGCCGCTGGCGTGCCAGAAGCGGGAATTGGGGCTGACGAAGCGGTCGTAGGGGGCATCCACGAAAATCTGCACATCGACGCCACGGCCGTCGGGTTGCATGGCGTAGCCGATGACCCGGCCCACCGGGATGCGTCGGTAATAGACCGGGGCGCCGATGTCGAGGGAGCCCAGGGTGTCGCTGCTGAGCTTGAACTGGCTGCCCCGGGTGTCGCTGGTGATGGCCGGCGGCTCCTCCAGGCCGACGAATTCCCGGGCGTCGCTGCCGGAGTGGCCCGGGTCGATGGCGATATGCACCCCGGAGAGCAGGGTGGCGAGGCCGGAAACGCCGCCCACGGTGACCCGGGGGCGCACCACCCAGAAGCGGCTGTCCTCCACCAGCAGGCCCTTGGCGCTGTTATTCACCTGGACCTTGACCTGGACCGAGCTGCGGTCCGGGCTCAGGGTGATGTCCGTCACCGTGCCGATGTCCACGTCCTTGTACTTGAGGCGGGTCTTGTTGGCCTCCAGACCTTCGGCCCGGGCGAACTGCAGGGTGATCTGGGGCCCCCGCTCGAGCAGGGCCTTGATGCCCAGGCCCAGGCTGAGGGCTACCGCCAGCAGGGGAATGATCCACACCAGGGTGGGGCGGCGGCGGGGCGGGGTGACGCGGACCGTCTCGGCGGCGGGCAGGGGCGTGTCGTCAGGCATGGCGGTGTTCCTCGGCGGAGGCGGCAGAAGTGTCAGGGGGTACGTTCTGGGGAACGGCCCGGTCCCAGATGAGGCGCGGGTCGAAGGCCATGGTGGCGAGCATGCTCAGCACCACCACGGCGCCGAAGGCCACCACCCCGGGTCCGGGGGAAATGATGGCGAGGGACTGGACCTGGACCAGGGCCACCAGCAGGGTGACCACGTAGACGTCCAGCATGGACCAGCGGCCGATCAGTTCCAGCAGCCGGTAGAGCCGGGCCCGCTGCCGGGTGTTGCGGTGGGAGCCGCGATGCACGCTGAGCAGCAGGTAGGTGAGGGAAAAGAGCTTGAGCATGGGCAGCACGATGCTGGCACAGAAGACCACCAGGGCCAGTTCCCAGGAGCCCGTGTCCCACAGCACCACCACCCCGCTCATGATGGTGTCGTGCTGGGTGCCGAAGGGGGAGCGGGTCTCCATGATGGGCAGCAGGTTGGCCGGCAGGTAGAGCACGTAGGCGGCCAGCATCAGGGCCCAGGTGCGGGCCAGGCTGTCCGGCTTGCGCAGGTGCAGGGGCGCCTGGCAGCGGGGGCAGTGTTCGTGCTGTTCCAGGGAAGCCAGCTGGCCGCATACCTCGCAGACGGCGAGCCCTTGGCTGGCGGCGGTATGGCGGCGGCTCATGCCGGCTTGGCCCCGTCGTCCGGATGCGCCTCGTCCCAGGCCTGCCACAGGGTATGGCCGTCGAGCAGGCCGGCCAGGGCGGCCAGCAGCAGCATGAGGCCGCCGAAGCACCAGATGGCAGGCCCCGGCAGCACGTCGGCCAGATGGGCCAGCTTCACCAGGGAAACCAGGACGCCGAGGATGAACACTTCCACCATGGCCCAGGGATGGGCCAGGCGGAAGGCGCGAAAGACCGGGGCGAAGGCCGGCGAGCGGCGGCCCTGCCACAGGGGCAGCACCAGCCACAGCACCGCGCCCAGCTCGATGGCCGGCATCAGCACCGTGGTCAGCAGCACCAGGCCGCCCAGGGCCTCCCGGCCATCCTGCCAGAGGTGCCGGACGGCACCGATGACGGTGGTTTCGGTGTAGTTGCCCTGGATGTTGAGGCCGACGATGGGGTACAGGTTGGCAGTGAGCAGCAGCACCAGGGCCGCCAGGGTCAGGGCCAGGATTTTCTCCAGCCGGTCCCGGTGGAAGCTGTAGAGGCGGGCGCCGCAGCGGGGGCAGTGGGCCCGGCTGCGGGGCAGCGTCAGGGCCACCGGCTGCAGCAGCATGTCGCACTCGTGGCAGGCGGTGAGGGGAGCGGCGGGCATGGCGGCCTCGCTCGGCGGTGCAGGCATGGGGCGCGTTTCAGTGCAGCAACACCCAGGCGTTGATGCGCCGGCCGTCGTGCCAGATGTCGGTGATGCGGGTGGTGAGGTCGAAGGCGGCCTGGTCGGTGATGCGCATCTCGACGATGGCGATGGGCTGTTGCGGGTCGCCGTCGCGGACGATGGCGATCTCGCCGACGGGGCCGAAGCGCGCCAGGGCCTGACGCAGTCCGCTTTCGCTGACGTCGGCGGGGAGGCCGGAGAACATGATCTTTTTCATCGGAAGTCCAGGGGCTGGTGGAAGGGCGGTGCTTGTCAGGGGCGCCCGGCGGCGCTCCGGGGCGGGCCGCCAGACCGGGCGGTCGCCCGGGGGCCTGATGGCATATTACCCGCAGCGCGGCGGGGGCGGCGGGAGCGCAGCCCCGGGGAAGGGCCCCGGAGCCGGCTGCCTACTTCAGCAGGACGTAGCTGCCGGGCGCGTCTTCCAGGGGCGGATAGCGCTTGGAGCCGGTCTTGGCCGGCGCTGCGGGGGCGGCGGAACGGGCCGCCAGCCATTCCTGCCAGGCGGTCCACCAGGAGCCTTCCCGGGTGGGGGTTTCCGCCAGCCATTGCTCGGGGGCCACGTACACCTCGCCGGCGGGCCGGGTGTGGAGGCGGTAGTGGCGGCGCGGGTGGCCGGGTTCGCTGACGATGCCGGCGTTGTGGCCGCCGCTGGTGAGGACGAAGGTGACTTCGGCCGGGCTCAGGTAGTGGATCTTGTGCACCGAGCGCCAGGGTGCCACGTGGTCGCTTTCCGTGCCTACGGCAAAGATGGGGATGGTGATGTCGCCCAGGGACACGGGCCGGCCGCCGACCTGGTAGCGGCCTTCGCTGAGGTCGTCGTTGAGGAACAGCTGGCGCAGGTACTGGCTGTGCATGCGGGCCGGCATGCGGGTGGTGTCCGCATTCCAGGCCATGAGGTCGTTCATGGCGCTCCGTTCGCCCAGCAGGTACTGGCTCACCATGCGCGACCACAGCAGGTCGTAGGAGCGCAGCAGCTGGAAGGCGCCCGCCATCTGGCCGGCGGAGAGGTAGCCCTTTTCCGCCATCTGCGCTTCCAGCAGGCTGATCTGGCTGTCGTCGATGAAGAGGGCCAGTTCCCCCGGCTCGGTGAAGTCGGTCTGGGCGGCCAGGAGCGTGATGGAGGCCAGGCGCTCGTCCCCGTCCCGGGCCATGGCGGCTGCGGCGATGGCCAGCAGGGTGCCCCCCAGGCAGTAGCCGGTGGCGTGCACCCGGCGCTTGGGCACGATGTCGTTGATGGCCTGCAGGGCGGCGAAGAAGCCGTTTTCCAGGTAGTCGTCCATGCCCTGGTCCCGGTCTTCCTCGTCTGGATTGCGCCAGGAAATGCAGAAGACGGTATGGCCCTGGTCCACCAGGAACTTGATCAGGGAGTTGTGGGGCGAGAGGTCCAGGATGTAGTACTTCATGATCCAGGCCGGCACGATGAGGATGGGCTCGGGATGGACCTTGGCGGTGGTGGGGGAGTACTGGATCAGTTCCATCAGCCGGGTGCGGGCCACCACCTTGCCCGGGGTGATCGCCACGTCCCGGCCTACCACGTAATCCTCGCTGCCGGCGGGGGGCTCGTTGTTCATGGCCCGTTGCAGGTCCTCCTGCAGATGGGCCATGCCGCGCCACAGGTTCTGGCCGCCTTCGCGGATGGTGTGTTCGAGCACCACCGGATTGGTGAGGGGGCTGTTGCCGGGGGAGAGCAGGTCAAGAATCTGCCGGGCGGCGAAGGAGACGATGCGTTCGTGGTGGGCGGAAACGCCCCAGATGCCGTGGGTCGCCGCCTTCCACCAGCGCTCGGTGAGGAGGAAGGACTGCTGCATGACATTGAAGGGCCAGCGGTGCCAGGCCTCTTCCTTGAAGCGGCGGTCGGTACTCCAGGGGGCGACGAAGTCCGGCCCCTCGTTGAGCATGGAAAGCTGGGCCGCCTGCAGGGCGGCGGCTTCCGTCGCCGCCAGCTTGAGCAGTTCCAGCTGTTTGCCGGGGGAGACGGCCAGGTGCCCGGCCCAGTCGATCATGGCCATGGCCAGGGTGAGGGGCGAGAGGGAGTTGGTGAGCTGGGCGATGGTGGCGTGCACGTGCTGATCCAGGCGCTGGGTGGCGCTGTCGGCCTGTAGGGGCGTCAGCACCTGGGCGGCCGGGGAGATCAGGGGCAGGAGGGGAGAGGTGGCGACGGCGGGGGGCATGGGGTCTCCTTTCTATCGGGCGGGGGCCGCTGGCGGCCCCCGGGGAGAACATCATTTTTTGCTTTTTGCGGCCGCTTTCGGCATGGCGGCGGCGACCTGCTGCAGCGATTGGGTCAGGGCGCCACCCTGCTTGATGGCGGCCAGGACCAGGTCCTTGCCGAAGGGCAGGGTGGCGGCGGTCTGGCGGGCGCCATCCTCCACGGCTGCCTGCCATTCTACATATTGACTTTGCATGACGGGGGCCAGTTCTCCGGCGGCGGTCGTGGTCAGCTCGTAGGCGGCCTGGGCATAGGCGGTGCCGTTTTTCAGCAGGGTATGGGCCAGGCCGGTCTGGATATCCACCGCCTGTTGGACGCTGGTGCTGCCGAGCAGTTGCTTGTAGCCCGCCGCCTCGTCTTCCAGCATTTGCCGCACGGCGCCGAAATTGAGTTCGGCCAGGTTCTGGATGGTGTCGAAATAGACCTGGGTGGCCCCCAGGAAGGAGGTGGCCAAGGCGTTGTTGGCCTGGGAAAGCGAGGCCAAGGAGGCGAAGTTCAGCTTTTCTGACATGGGTGACTCCTGCTCTTTGATTGGATGGAAAACCGTCCCGGAGCCTGATGGTCGGCCATTTGCAGGGCCGGCCCCGGGTCGATCCATTATTCAGCGATCGTTTAATAATGACAAGGGGCTCTTTGTAACCGTCTGTGCCTGGCCGAACGTGATATCTTTGCGCTCCGAATATGAGCCCGCCACCTTCATCCCCGCGCCGTCCCGGGCGCCCCCGCAGCACCGATGTGGACAGCCGCGAAAAGCTGCTGGCCGCCGCCTTGCTGGCTTTCTCCGAACTCGGTTTCGCCGGCGCCAGCCTGCGGGCCATTGCGGTGTCGGCGGGCTTTGACGTGGCCATGATCTTCCACCACTTCGGCTCCAAGGAAGGTCTGTGGCAGGCGGTGGTGGAATCCATGGCGGCCGATTTCCAGCATTCCCGCAGCCATGAACTGTTGCCGCTGATCGAGGCGGACCAGCCCATCGCCGAGCGGGTCACCCGGGTGCTGGACCTGTTCGTGGAAAAGCTCATCGAGCGGCCCGCCGTGACCATGCTGATCATGCGCGAGATGCCGCTGCCGGGGGAGCGCCGCGACTTCCTGGTGGCCCGCCTGCTGCGTCCCTCCTGCGACGGCCTGGTGCCCTTCTGGCTGGAGGCCATGGAGGCGGGGCTGCTGCGTCCTTCCGACCCGGTGCTGTTCCACGTCGGCATTTTCGGGGCCATGGCGATGATCCTGGCCTTCCGCGACGTCCTGCCCTGGCTGGGCTCGGCGGAGATGGACCTGGCGGAGATCAAGGCCCATCTCTACCGCGGCCTGCTGGCCGACCCGGCCTGAGGCACGGGCAAAAAAATACCGGACGATGGAATCCGTCCGGCCAAGGGGGAGCCTACGTGCAGGCTCTGTTCGGAGCGCCCGGGGGAGTCGGTACTGCAGCGCCCATTTCTATTAATAGATGGCATTGGAATATTTGTCGATGCTTTTTTAGGTCGGCGACGATTCCTTTTTCCCGGGTGGCATACGGGGCGGCAGGCGGGCCTCCGGTGGCGGAAGGCCGCCCCATGCGGAATTTCTGCCTATGCTGGCGGTCGTATCTGATATACCTTCTGGCCCTGTTTTCTTTTTTCAGCGTGCAGGCCCCGTGACTCCCACCCCCGACTATTCCAAGATGACCGGCAAGGAACTGGATCGCATTGCCCATGTGATCCGTCCCGGCGGCTGGTCCGTGGCCGGGGGGCAGCCCATTTCCACCCTGCTGGGGTCCTGTGTGGCGGTGTGCCTGTTCGATCCCCAGCTGAAGATCGGCGGCATGAACCACTTCCTTCTGCCCAGCCGGGGCAAGGACCGGGAGCTGGACCCGGACACCATCCTCTCCGGCGACTATTCCATGGAAGTGCTGGTCAATGCCCTGCTGGCCCAGGGCGGCCAGAAGCGGCGGCTGGTGGCCAAGATGTTCGGCGGCGGCAACATCGTTTCCGCCATCCTCACCTCCATCGGCGAACGCAATGTGGAATTCGCCACCGAGTGGCTGCAGCGGGAAAACATCCCGGTGCTGGCTTCCGACGTGCTGGGCCCCTGGTCGCGCAAGGTGGTGTTCGTGCCGGGCACCGGCGACGCCTTCTGCATGCGCATGCCGGTGACCCAGAGCATCGTCGCCCAGGTCAGCCGGGAGGAAGAGGCCTACGCGAACAGCCTCTCCAAGCCGGCACCGCCGGCAGGCAAGAAAATCGAGCTGTTCTGAAGCCCATGCCCCGGGATACCCGGGGGACGGGCGTCTTGCGGTATCCTGCCCCGTCTGCCGCATCCCTGCTGCTTTCCAGGCCAGGTGCCGTGAAGGGAATCGTCCCGGCCAGATTCGCGCCGGGGGCTGGCGCCGCGTTGCCGCTGCCCCCGGGTGGCTTTCTCTCAGCTGGCCAGTTCCGGCCGTTCCCGGAACTCTTCCAGGGCTTCCGGATTGGCCAGGGCCTCGACGTTCTTCACCGGCCGCTGGTGCACCACGTTGCGCACCGCCAGTTCCACGATCTTGCCGCTCTTGGTGCGGGGAATGTCCCGCACCTGAACCACCTTGGCCGGCACGTGGCGCGGCGTGGTGTTGCGGCGGATCTGCTCCTTGATGCGCACGCTCAGGGCGTCGTCCAGGGTGAGGCCGTCGCGCAATTTCACGAAGAGCACCACCCGCACGTCGTCGTACTTTCCTGGCGGCCAGTCCTGGCCGATGACCAGGGATTCCACCACTTCCTCCAGCTGTTCCACCTGCCGGTAGATTTCCGCCGTGCCGATGCGCACGCCCCCCGGGTTGAGGGTGGCATCGGAGCGGCCGTAGATGACCATGCCGTTGTGCTCGGTCAGCTCGGCGAAGTCGCCGTGGCACCAGACGTTGGGGAAGCGTTCGAAGTAGGCAGCGTGGTACTTGGCCCCGTCGGGATCGTTCCAGAAGCCCACGGGCATCACCGGGAAGGGCTTGGTGCATACCAGTTCGCCCTTTTGCCGGCGCACCGGGTTGCCGTCGTCGTCGAACACGTCCACCGCCATGCCCAGTCCCCGGCACTGGATCTCGCCACGGTAGACGGGCAGGGTGGGGGCGCCTAAGACGAAGCAGGAAATGATGTCGGTGCCGCCGGAAATGGAGGCCAGCTGCAGTTCCGGCTTGATGTCCCGGTACACGTAGTCGAAGCCTTCCGGGCTCAGGGGGCTGCCGGTGGAGAACAGGGCACGCAGCGCGTCGAGCTTGTGAGTCTCCCGGGGCTTGAGGCCCATCTTGGCGGCGGCATCGATGAACTTGGCCGAGGTGCCGAAGTGGGTCATGGCTTCGGCGTCGGCGTAGTCAAAGAGAACCTTGCCCTGATCAGCAAAGGGGCTGCCGTCGTAGAGCAGCAGGGTGGCGCCGGAAGCCAGGCCCGAGACCAGCCAGTTCCACATCATCCAGCCGCAGGTGGTGAAGTAGAAGACCCGGTCGCCGGGCTTCACGTCGCCCTGCAGCTGGTGTTCCTTGAGGTGCTGCAGCACGGCGCCGCCGTGGCAATGGACGATGCACTTGGGCACGCCGGTGGTGCCCGAGGAATACATGATGAAGAGGGGATGGCTGAAAGGCAGGCGGGCAAAGGCCGGCGCCGTGGCGGAGAAGGGCGCCAGGGACTGATCCCAGGTCACGGCTTTGGGGATGGCGCCGATATCGGGCGTGGCGGCCAGGTAGGGCACCACCACCACCTTTTCCAGGCTGGGCAGTTGGGCGGCGGCCTCGGCGTTCTTGGCCAGGCAATCCACGGCCTTGCCGTTGTACCAGTAGCCATCCACGCAGACCAGGACCTTGGGGCCGATCTGGCCGAAGCGGTCCAGCACGCCCTGGACACCGAAGTCCGGCGAGGCGGAGGACCAGATGGCGCCGAGTGAGGCGGCAGCCAGCATGGCGATCAGGGTCTCCGGCAGGTTGGGCAGGTAGCCCGCCACCCGGTCCCCGGGCTGCACGCCGGCGTCCTCAAGGAACTGCTGGAAGCGGGAGACTTGGGCTCGCAGTTCATCCCGGGAGAGGTGGCGCTTGACCTTGTCCTCGCCCCAGAAGACCAGGGCGTCTTCCGGGCCGGCAAAGCGCAGCAGGTTTTCCGCGTAGTTGAGGCGGGCCTCGGGAAACCAGAGGGCGCCGGGCATTTTGTCGCCGTCTTCGAGGACGGTGCCGCCCTTGTCACCCACCACGCCGCAGAAGTCCCACAGCAGGGACCAGAAGGCGGCGGGCTGGTCCACGGACCATTGCCAGAGGGCGTCGTAATCGTTGAGGGGAGCGGCGGCCGCCTGGCTGGCGGCGCCCATGAAGCGGGTGAGGTTGGCGGCGGCTACCCGTTCGGGGCCGGGCCGCCACAGCAGATCGTGGGCGGTGTTCATCTTGTCTCCATCGTTTTTATGGGAGACGGAGGTACGTTGCCCCCGTCTCCGGGTGCTGCCGGGATTTAGAGGTCTTGCAGGCTGGCCCGCAGGCTTTCCGGAATGGGGGCCGACTTGCCGCTGCCGGTGTCGATCCACACCACCTTGGATTCGCCGGTGGCGTAGAGGGTGTCGTCCCCCACCAGGCGCAGTTCGTAATGGGTGGGAATGGAGGAGCGCCCGGGATGGCCGGCGAAGAGCTTGACCTCCACCGTGCCCGGGTAGGTCAGGGGCAGCAGGAAGGTACAGGAGGCATTGACGATGACCGGGCCTTCGCCCACCGGGCCCACGGTGTAGCCCAGCTGTTCCAGCCATTCGCAGCGGGCCTGTTCCATGTAGCGGAAGTACACCGTGTTGTTCACATGCCCGTAGGCATCCATGTCGCCCCAGCGGATGGGGATATGGCTGGTGAGGATGAGTTTACGTTTTGTCTCCATGGTATTTTCTTGTGTGGTTTGGGGTGATTGAAACGCTACCATACGTTAGCGTATAGTATTCGCAAATTTTGGCTTGTAACAATCCCATAACAACAATCTGAACGGAGCGAGGACATGCAACGCGAATCCATGGAATACGATGTGCTGATCGTCGGCGGCGGCCCGGCCGGTCTGGCGGCGGCGATCCGCCTGAAGCAGCTGGCGGCCGCCAACGGGCAGGAATGCGGTGTCTGCCTGATCGAAAAGGGCTCCGAAATCGGGGCCCACATTCTGTCCGGCGCGGTGATGGACCCCAAGGCCCTGACCGAGCTGATCCCCGACTGGAAGGAGCAGGGCGCTCCCCTCAATGCCCCGGTCTCCGAAGACCGCTTCTTCATCCTCTCCGAGGACGGCGGCTGGCAGGTGCCCAACGGCCTCCTGCCCGGCTGTTTCCACAACGAAGGCAACTACGTCATTTCCCTCGGCAACGTCTGTCGCTGGCTGGGCCAGCAGGCCGAAAACCTGGGCGTGGAAATCTACCCGGGCTTTGCCGGCGCCGAAGTGCTCTATAACGAGGACGGCTCCGTCAAGGGCGTGGCCACCGGCGACATGGGCCGCCTGAAGGACGGCAGCGAAGGCCCTGCCTTCCAGCTGGGCATGGAGCTGCATGCCAAGTACACCCTCTTCGCCGAAGGCTGTCGCGGCCACCTGGGCAAGCAGGTCCAGGCCAAGTTCAACCTGGCTTCCGACGCCGATCCCCAGGTGTACGGCATCGGCATCAAGGAACTGTGGGAGATCAAGCCCGAGAAGCACCAGACCGGCCTGGTGGTGCACACCGGCGGCTGGCCCATGGACAACGACACCTACGGCGGCGGCTTCCTCTATCACATGGAAGACAATCTGGTTTCCGTCGGCTTCGTCGTCGGCCTGGGATACGACAATCCCCACCTCTCTCCCTACGAGGAGATGCAGCGCTTCAAGACCCATCCGAAAATCCGCGAATTCCTCGAAGGCGGCAAGCGCGTCTCCTACGGCGCCCGGGCCATCACTGCCGGCGGCCTGCAGTCCCTGCCCAAGCTGACCTTCCCCGGCGGCGTGCTGATCGGCGACGATGCCGGCTTCCTCAACGCCTCCCGCATCAAGGGTTCCCACTGCGCCATCAAGAGCGGTTCCCTGGCCGCCGAAGCCTGTTTCGAGGCCCTGGCCGCCGAGCGCAGCTTTGATGAACTGACCGCCTATCCGGAGAAGTTCAAGGCCTCCTGGCTCTACGAGGAACTGTACAAGGCCCGCAACTTCAAGCCCTGGATGAGCAAGGGCCTGCACTGGGGCGGCTTCATGTTCGGCGTGGATCAGAAGCTCTTCGGCGGCAAGGCGCCGTGGACCCTGCACCACAGCGGCCCGGACCACCTCAAGCTGAAGAAGGCCAAGGACTGTACCCCCATCGCCTATCCCAAGCCCGACGGCGTGCTCACCTTCGACCGGCTGTCCTCCGTCTTCCTCTCCAACACCAATCATGAGGAAGACGAGCCCTGTCACCTGCAGCTGAAGGACGCTGCCGTGCCGATCCAGGTCAACCTGGCCCAGTACGACGCGCCCGAGCAACGCTACTGTCCGGCCGGGGTGTACGAAATCCTGCGGGAGGCCGACGGCTCCAATCCCCGCCTGCAGATCAACGCCCAGAACTGCGTGCACTGCAAGACCTGCGACATCAAGGACCCGACCCAGAACATCACCTGGGTGGTGCCCCAGGGCGGTGAAGGGCCGAACTACCCCAATATGTAACCGTACGGTCACCTTCTTGTCCTAAAATGCGCCGTCCCCGAGACGGCGCTTTTTTTTTATGTTCATCCGTTGCCTTGCCCTGTTCCTGCTGTTGCCTTCCCTGGCCTTTGCCGCCCGGCCCTTCGTCACCGACGATGCCCGGCTGACCACGGCCGGCAGCTGCCAGCTGGAAAGCTGGGCCCGCATCTATCCCCAGAGCCGGGAACTGTGGATGCTGCCGGCCTGCAATCCGGGCGGCAATTTCGAGATCACCGCCGGGGCCGGCATGGCCCACAACGACCACGCTCCCCGCAGCGACGACTATGTGCTGCAGGCCAAGACCCTCTTCAAGCCCCTGGAAAGCAACGGCTGGGGCTGGGGTCTGGCGGTGGGAAAGATCGCCCATCCGGGCGTCAATGCGGGGCCCAACCTGCTGGGCAATACCTACGCCTACCTGCCGGCTTCCTTCTCCTTCCTCGACGACCGGGTGGTGCTGCACACCAATGTGGGCTGGCTCAAGGACCGGGCCAGTCAGCGTCACAACCTGACCTGGGGCCTGGGGGGCGAGTGGTGGGTGCATGAGCGGGCCAGCCTCATCGCCGAGTCCTTCGGTGACAACCGGGTCAAGCCCTACTGGCAGACCGGCCTGCGCTTTTTCGTGGTGCCCGAGCGGGTCCAGGTGGATGCCACGGTGGGGCGCCAGGTGGACGGGGGCCGGGACAGCCAGTGGTTTTCCGTGGGCCTGCGGCTGACGCCGGATCGCTTCTTCTGAGTCAAACGCACCATCCCGGTGCCCGCCGGGAGCGTAGGCGAAGGACTGCTCCATCCTGGTGCGTTGATGGCGGTTGCGGTGCGGGGGGGATGTCCGGCACAGCCCGTAATCCGGTCAAAAGCCGGGGGTGGCCCGGGGGTTGCTAAGAAAAGGTGTCATCTCTCCTGGCTCTGCATCCCCATGTGTCTCTTTCTCAAGTACGACGGACCCTACGTTCCCTCCCTCTGGCCGAACCTCGGCGGCCGCCAGGTCGATCGCCACGTGTGGCGCTTCGATGCGGCGGACAATGCCGCCCTGGACCAGCTCATGGAAAACCTGGCGGCGGAAACCAACCGGGAAACCCTGAAGGAAACCCTGGCCGTCCACTGCGACCAGAGCGAGGCCAGCCTGGGCCTGGTGCCCACCCTGCAACTGGCCTTGCCTTTCAACACCCTCTACGCCCGCCGGCTCCACGCCTGGATGCTGGGGGACCTGCGGCCCCATGTGCGCATGCACTTCCAGCCCCTGGTGGACATGACCCAGGACGGCCAGGTGTTCGCCCTGGAGGCCCTGTGCCGTCTGGAGCATCCCCAGGGGCGTCTGCTCAGCGGCGCCGAGGCCTTCCATCTGGCCGGGCAGCTGGGGCGGGAGGCGGACCTGGACCTGGAGTGCCAGTTCATGGCCCTGGAGGCCAAGGCCAACCGCATTCCGGCGGGCACGCCCCTGTTCCTCAACGTGCTGCCCCAGAACATGCTGCACAGCCAGTGGACCCAGCGCATGGTGGAGCACCTCAACCGCCTCGGCATCGACCGGCGCGAGGTGGTGATCGAAGTGGTGGAGTCGGAGCGGGTGGACCCCAATGTCCTCGCCGACAGCTGCGAAGCCCTGCGCACCCTGGGCTTTCGCATCGCCCTGGACGACATGGGGGCCGGCTTCAACGGCCTGTCCACCCTGGCGGCGGTGCGGGCCGACTTCATCAAGGTGGACCGCAGCATCGTGCACGGTGCCCAGGGCAGCCGGGTGCGCTCGGTGCTGCTGGAGGCCATCGTCTCCATGGCCCAGCGCCTCGGCGCCACAGTCATTGCCGAAGGCCTGGAACGGCCGGAGGACGTCAATTTCGTGCGCGACATGGGCATCAGCTATGCCCAGGGCTTCTATTTCGCCCAGCCCCAGCTGCTCACCGAGCCGGAGGTGGCGCCCCTGCCGCGCCAGGACGATTCCTGCCGCTCCCGGCCCCGGGACCGTTTCCAGCTGACGGACCTGATGGACCCCTGGCAGTCCATCGACCTGCGCGCCTCGGTGCCGGAGGCGCGGCAGATATTCCAGGAAGCCCCGTCCCTGCCCCTGGCCATCGTCACCGATCAGGGCCAGCCCATCGGCCTGGTGCGGCGGGGCAAGGTGCTGTCGGCGGCGGCCCGCACCCTGGGCAAACTGTGCGAACCGGTGGCGCGCAATCTGCCGCACCGCCTGACCACGCCGGCCCTGGCCCGCATCCTCTACCACGACCGCAAAGATTCGGATCCCTGGGTGGTCACCTCCAACGAGGGGCAGTATCTGGGGGTGATCCATCCCATGACCCTGATCGCCCAGATGCTGGCACGGCGGGAAAACGGCAGCAACCTGCATCCGCTCTCCCACCTGCCCACCGGCCCCAGCCTGCGCCATACCCTGGAATCCCGCTTGGCGGAGAACCAGACCGTGTGCCTGGTGTATATCGACCTGGACCACTTCAAGGCCTACAACGACCGCTACGGCTTCATCCGCGGCGATGCCATGATCCGCACCCTGGCCGAACTGCTGCGCCATACCTTCGTCGGCCGTCCCGAATGCCTGCTCGGCCACATCGGTGGCGACGACTTCATCCTGGTCATGGAAAGCATGGGGCCGGGGCTCACCGACGAGCTGCTTTCCATCATGGAACAGTTCCAGGCCCTGGCCTCCCACCTCTACGACCACGAGGACATCGCCCGGGGCCATTTCCTCACCGACGACGGCCTGGCCCATCCCATCGCCAGCATTTCGGTGGCCGTGGTCAATGCCAGCACCGGCCGTCTGGCCAATGCGGTGGCGGCGGCGGAACGGGCGGCGGCCCTGAAGAAGGTGGGCAAGGTGGAGCAGGGCAGCGTCATCGTGGTGGAAGGCGTGCCGCCGGCCATGATCAAGCAGCAGCACAACCATGGCCTGGGCCTGTGGAAGGAAAACGCCATTGCCGCCCTGGCCGACTTCATCGGCGCGCCCCGCAGCCGGGACCCCCACGCCCTGGATGCCTGGTTCCGCAGCTATCCCTTCTTCGAGATGGTGTTCGAACTGGACGGTGCCGGGGTGCAGCGCTACCCCAACTGGATCAACCCGGACATGTACGGCCGCATCAAGGCCGGCGGCGTCGGCGTGGACCGCAGCGAGCAGCCCTATTTCGCCCACGTGGCCGAAGGGGGCCAGCCCTACGTGTCGGAAATCTACCTCTCTTCGGCCACCGAGGATTTCTGCATCACCCTGGCCGTGCCTCTGCGGGAGGGCAGCGTCATCGACGGGGTGCTGGTGGCGGACATCAACATCAGTTCCATGGCCAGCCTGACCCGGCGCTTCCATCTGGACCACGAGGCCCAGGCCGCCTGATTGGTTCCGGCGGCAGAAAAGACAACGGGCCCCGCAGGGCCCGTTGTGAGGTGCAGCGACTGCCGCTAGGGGATCAGAACAGCTCTTCCGCCAGGGCCAGGGTGCCGGTGGCGCCATCGATGATGGAGTCGGTCAGGCCCTGGGCCTTGGTCAGCTGGTGATCGGCGAAGAAGCGGGCGGTGACGATCTTGGCAGCGTAGAACGGGTCGCTGTCGCCGCCGGCGATCTTCTCCTGGGCCACCAGGGCGGCCCGGGCCATCTGCCAGCCGCCGGCAACGATACCCAGCAGGCGCAGGAAGGGCACGGAACCGGCGTGGGCTGCCTTGATGTCGTCCTTGAAGATGGCGACGATCCAGTTGGCGGCCTGTTCCAGGGCATCCACGCCAGCGGCGAAGCGCTTGCGGATGGCGACGAAGTCGGCGCCGTTCTGGGCTGCCAGCTTGGCGTCCAGCTTGCGCATCTCGGCGATCACGGCCTTGATGGTGGCGCCGCCTTCGCGGGCCATCTTGCGGCCGATCAGGTCGTTGGCCTGGATGGCGGTGGTGCCTTCGTAGATGGCGGTGATGCGGGCATCGCGCAGGTGCTGGGCGGCGCCGGTTTCCTCGATGAAGCCCATGCCGCCGTGCACCTGCACGCCTTCGGAGGCCACCTCGATGGACATCTCGGTGCTGTGGCCCTTGACCACGGGGATCATCAGGTCGGCGAAGGCCTGGTTGGCAGCGCGGACGGCTTCGTCCGGATGGTGCTTGGCGGCGTCCATGGCGGCGGCCACCACGTAGGCCAGGGCCCGGGCGGCTTCGGTCTGGGAACGCATGCTCATGAGCAGACGGCGCACGTCCGGGTGCTTGAGGATGGAGACCTTGGGGCCACCGCGCACGCCCAGTTCGGTACCCTGGATGCGGTCCTTGGCGTACCACACGGCCTGCTGGTAGGCACGCTCGGCCAGGGCCACGCCTTCCATGCCGACGGCGAAGCGGGCGGCGTTCATCATGATGAACATGTATTCCAGGCCGCGGTTTTCCTCGCCCACCAGGTAGCCGACGGCACCGCCGTGGTCACCGAAGGCCATGACGGCGGTGGGGCTGGCGTGGATGCCCAGCTTGTGTTCGATGGAGACGCAGTAGGCGTCGTTACGTTCGCCCAGGGAGCCGTCGTCCTTGACCATGAACTTGGGCACGACGAAGAGGGAGATACCCTTCACGCCTTCCGGTGCATTGGGCAGGCGGGCCAGCACCAGATGCACGATGTTCTCGGTCATGTTGTGGTCGCCGTAGGTGATGAAGATCTTCTGGCCGAAGATCTTGTAGCTGCCATCACCCTGGGGCTCGGCGCGGGTGCGCACGGCGGCCAGGTCGGAACCGGCGCTGGGCTCGGTCAGGTTCATGGTGCCGGTCCACTCGCCGCTGACCATCTTCGGCAGGAACTTCTGCTTCAGAGCGTCGGAGCCGGCGGTCATCAGGGCCTCGATGGCACCGGTGGTGAGCATGGGGCACAGAGAGAAGGCCATGTTGGCCGACTTCCACATTTCATTGACGGCGGTGGAGATCAGCTTGGGCAGGCCCTGGCCGCCGAACTCGGGGGAACAGGCCAGCGCGGTCCAGCCGTTCTCGGCGAACTGGGTATAGGCTTCCTTGAAGCCGGCGGGCACGGTGACGGCCTTGTCGTGCCACTTGGAGCCTTCCTGGTCGCCGCTGAAATTGATGGGGGAGAGGACGTTGCCGGCAAACTTGGAGGCTTCCTCCAGAATGGCGTCGGACAGGTCCGTGTCCACTTCCTCGTAGCCCGGCAGTTGCACGACCTGTTCCAGGCCGGCCAGCTCTTTCATGACGAAGTGCATGTCACGCAGGGGGGCATTGTATTGACTCATTCGCGCTTTCTCCTTTGATTAATGGTTGTTGCTTTTGGGTTACTTCTTGGCGAGATAGATGGAATCGTCGAAGGTGCTGATCCATTGGGGGCGATACACCACCAGGATGGTGACGACCATTCCCGTCAGCCAGGCTTCGGAAAAGCCCAGCAGCAGGAAATAGGGCAGGTAGTCGTCGAGCAGCTTCTCCAGCGGATAGGCCCCGCCCAGGTAGAGCAGGGCGCTGGCGGCGACGCCGGTGGCCAGGATGGTCAGGGCCGAACCGAAGAAGCCGTTGGCGAAGATGAAGACGAAGGGGTTCTTGCTCAGCCGGCGCTGGTTGAAGCGGTAGATGCCGTAGGCCAGCAGCACCGGCAGGCCGGCCATCACCAGGGCATTGAGGCCGAAACTCTCCCAACCGGCAGCGCCGTTGACCGTGATCCCGGCCAGCACCAGGGAAAGGCCGACGAAGGCCAGCCAGGGGCCGAACTCCAGGGTGAAGGTCATGGCGCCGAGGAGGTGCAGGTCGAGCCCGGGCAGGACGCCGGCCTTGATGCTCCACAGCAGGGTGAGGATGACGATGGTGCCCAGCCAGACATTGGACTGGGCACTGTCGCCGAGCCGGCCCCAGGGGGCGCGGCGCAGGGCCAGCAGGAAGACTGCGGCGAACAGCCCCCAGCCCAGCCAGTGCAGGGCCGGGTCGAGGAGGTTGTCCGGCAGATTCATGCCCGGCTCCTGCAGTGCTTGCTACTGCCTTAGACGGCGGCGGCCAGTTGGGGCACGACCTCGAACAGGTCGGCCACCAGACCGTAATCGGCCACCTGGAAGATGGGGGCTTCCGGGTCCTTGTTGATGGCGACGATGACCTTGGAGTCCTTCATGCCGGCCAGGTGCTGGATGGCGCCGGAGATGCCGATGGCGATATACAGCTGGGGCGCGACGATCTTGCCGGTCTGGCCCACCTGGTAGTCGTTGGGCACAAAGCCGGCATCCACGGCGGCACGGGAAGCGCCCAGGGCGGCACCCAGCTTGTCGGCCAGGGGCTCCAGCAGGGTCTTGTAGTTCTCCCCGTTACCCAGGCCGCGACCACCGGAAACGATGATCTTGGCGGCGGTCAGCTCGGGGCGCTCGCTCTTGGTCAGTTCCCGGGAGACCAGCTTGGACTTGCCCAGGTCGGGACCGGCGGCGATGGCCTCGACTGCGGCGGAACCGCCTTCGGCCACGGCTTCAAAGCCGGTGGTACGCACGGTGATGACCTTCACGGCATCGGCGGACTGCACCGTGGCCAGGGCATTGCCGGCGTAGATGGGACGCACGAAGGTGTCGGCGGACTCGACCCCGACAATGTCGGAGATCTGGGCCACGTCCAGCAGGGCGGCGACGCGGGGCGCGAAGTTCTTGCCGTTGGTGGTGGCGGGGGCAACGATGTGGCTGTAGCCGGCCGCGTTGGCCACCACCAGGGCAGCGACGTTTTCGGCGGTCTGGTCGGCGTAGTGGGCGGCATCGGCCACCTTCACCTTGGCCACACCGGCCAGCTTGGCGGCTTCGGCAGCGGCGCTGGCACAGCCGGAACCGGCCACCAGCACATGGATTTCACCACCGATCTTGGCGGCTGCGGTGACGGCGTTCTTGGTCGCCGCCTTCAGGGATTGGTTGTCGTGTTCGGCAATGACGAGGATAGCCATTAGATCACCTTCGCTTCGTTCTTCAGCTTGCTCACCAGATCGGCCACGTCGGCCACCTTGACGCCGGCCTGGCGCTTGGCGGGCTCGGCCACCTTCAGGGTCTTCAGACGGGGGGCCACGTCCACGCCCAGGTCTTCCGGCTTGATGGTTTCCAGGGGCTTCTTCTTGGCCTTCATGATGTTGGGCAGGGTGGCGTAGCGCGGCTCGTTGAGGCGCAGGTCGGTCGTCACCACGGCCGGCAGGGCCATTTCCAGGGTTTCCAGGCCGCCGTCCACTTCACGGGTCACGGTGGCCTTGCCGTCGGCGATCACCACCTTGGAGGCAAAGGTGGCCTGGGGCCAGCCTTGCAGGGCGGCGAACATCTGGCCGGTCTGGTTGGAGTCGTCGTCGATGGCCTGCTTGCCGAAGATCACCACCTGGGGCTGTTCCTTGTCGGCCACGGCCTTGATCAGCTTGGCCACGGCCAGGGGCTGCAGGTCGGCGTCGGATTCGATCAGGATGCCGCGGTCGGCACCGATGGCCATGGCGGTGCGCAGGGTTTCCTGGCAACCGGCGACACCGGCGGAGACCACGATCACTTCGCTGGCGATGCCGGCTTCCTTGAGGCGAACGGCCTCTTCGACGGCGATTTCGTCGAAGGGGTTCATGGACATTTTGACGTTGGCAATATCAACGCCGGTACCGTCGCTCTTGACGCGCACCTTGACGTTGTAATCCACCACCCGCTTTACTGGTACCAGGACTTTCAATGTATCCTCCTTAGGACTACGCGAATTTGTCTGATGAATCTATCTGAGTATCCTACTCCGTCGGCCACCTTTGTGGGGCGTCTCCCGGCCTGCTCCGGGGAGTTTGACAGCCCCCGGCCCGAACCGCAGAATAGGCCCATACTCGCTGGTATGGATCAGCATACGGTAGCGTACGGAAAAACCCTTGTCAACGGCTTGAGATGAAACAGGAAAAAACAACAAAAGTCCGCACCCAGCTTGACCGCAGCGACTGGATCGAAGCGGCCATCAACGTCCTCGCCGACGAGGGAACCGACGGCCTGCGGGTGGAGGTCCTGGCCAAGAATTTCGGGGTGACCAAGGGCAGTTTCTACTGGCACTTCAAGGACCGTCAGGACCTGCTCATGGCTGTCCTGGAAACCTGGAAGGAAGGCCGCATCAAGGACATCATCAAGCAGACCACGGCCCAGCCCGGCAAGGAACGGGAACAGATCTACCACGTGATCCAGGTGTACAGCCTGGCGCGCAACCGCAAGGGCATCCCCATCGAGCTGGCGGTGCGCGACTGGGCCCGGCGTGATCCCCAGGCGGCGGCCATCGTCGAAGAGGTGGATACGTCGCGGCTGGAGTGCACGCGCAAGCTGTTCGTCGCCTGCGGTCTCTCCGAGAAGGAGGCGAAGAGCCGCAGTCTCATGCTCTACGCCTACGTCTTCGGCCAGAGCCTGATGATCTACGACCATTTCGACGACAACCTGGGCGCCCTGCGCGACTGGATCGCCGACCGCATCGTCCTGCCGACTCCCTGAGCTTTGCCGGACCGCCTTCCTGGCGGTCCTTTCACTCCCGTATCAGTTTCCCTTCCTGCATGCGCAGGCGCCGGCCGCAGCGGGCGGCGATTTCCTCGTCGTGAGTGACCAGCACCAGGGTGGTGCCCTGGTCCGCATTGAGCTTGAACATCAGGTCCACGATCTGGTGGCCGGTATGGCCGTCCAGGTTGCCGGTCGGCTCATCGGCCAGCACCAGCTTGGGCTCCAGGGCGAAGGCCCGGGCCAGGGCGACCCGCTGCTGCTCGCCGCCGGAAAGGTGCTTCGGGTAGTGGCGCAGGCGCTGGCTGAGGCCCACCCGTTCCAGCCATTGCCGGGCCTTGGCCGCGGCCTCCCTGATGCCGGCCAGTTCCATGGGCAACATGACGTTCTCCTCCGCAGTGAGGGAGGGCAGCAGCTGGAAGGACTGGAAGACGAAGCCCAGCATGCGGCCCCGCAGGCGGGCCCGGGCGTCTTCGTCGAGGTCGTTGAGATTCTCGCCGTCGAGGCGGACGGAGCCGCTGCTGGGCGAATCCAGGCCGGCCAGGAGGCCGAGCAGGGTGGATTTGCCGGAGCCGGAGGCGCCGACGATGGCCACGGTTTCCCCCGCACTCACGCTGAATTCGATATCGTGCAAAATGGTCAGGGGCGTATCGCCGTTGTTGACGGTCTTGCCCAGACCCACCACTTCCACCAATGAATGTTCGGACATGCGGGAAAAAATCCTCGTCGTTTTGAAGTTGCTGCCCTGGCTGATGCTGCTGGCGGCGCCTGAAGTCATGGCCAGGACCATCCTGGTCTTCGGCGATTCCCTTTCCGCCGGCTACGGCATCCGCCAGGAGGCAGCCTGGCCGGCCCTGCTGCAGAACCGGCTGCAGGAAAGGCGTTTCGATTATAGCGTCGTCAATGCCAGCATCTCCGGCGAAACCACTGCCGGCGGCCGCTCCCGCCTGGAGGCCGCCTTGAGCAAGCACCAGCCTTCGGTGCTGGTGCTGGCCCTGGGGGCCAACGACGGCCTGCGGGGCCTGCCCCTGGCGGTGATGCGGGACAACCTGGCGGCCATGATCAAGGCGGCCCGCCGGCAACAGATCAAGGTGCTGCTGGTGGGCATGCGCCTGCCGCCCAATTTCGGCGCCTATGCCGACGACTTCCACCGCAGCTTCGCCGAACTGGCCCGGCAGGAGAAGCTGGCCTACGTGGATTTCCTGCTGGACGGTGTGGCGGACAAACCCCAGTTGTTCCAGGCTGACAACCTGCATCCCCTGGCCGAGGCCCAGCCGCGCCTGCTCGACAATGTGTGGATGGGGCTGGCGCCCCTGCTCAGCGGGCGCTGACTGCGAGCCCCGGGGTGCCTGGGGAAAGTTCGCCGATCACGGCCGCTTCGCCGAAACCGGCGTCGCGGAAGGCTGCCAGCACTTCCGCCGCCGCTTCCGGGGCGCAGCTCACCAGGAGGCCGCCGGAGGTTTGGGGATCGGTGATGAGCTTCTGCTGCCATTCCTCCAGCCCAGCCTCCAGGGCCACTTCATGGCCGTAGCCGGCCCAGTTGCGGTTGGAGGCGCCGGTGGCGATGCCGGCCTGCACGTGTTCCACCGCTTCGGCGATGAGGGGCAGGGCGGCGAAGCGCACATGGGCCGCCAGCCCGGAGCCGCGGCAGATTTCCAGCAGATGGCCGGCCAGGCCGAAGCCGGTGACGTCGGTCATGGCGTGCACCGCCGGCAGTTCCGCCAGCCGGGTGCCGACCCGGTTGAGCTGGGTGGTGTAGGCGATCATGCGGCCATAGCCCTCGGCGGAAAGCTTGCCCTTCTTCAGGGCGGCGGAGAGGATGCCCACGCCCAGGGGCTTGCCCAGGATCAGCACGTCGCCCGCCTTGGCGCCGCTGTTCTTCTTCACCTTGTCCGGATGCACCAGGCCCAGGGCCACCAGGCCGTAGATGGGTTCCAGCACGTCGATGGAATGGCCGCCGGCGATGGGGATGCCCGCCTCGGCACAGACCGAGGCGCCGCCGGAGAGGATGCGCTCGATCACCGGCAGGGGCAGCTTGTCCAGGGGCATGCCCACCAGGGCCAGGGCCAGGATCGGCGTGCCGCCCATGGCGTAGATGTCGGAAATGGCGTTGGTGGCGGCGATGCGGCCGAAGTCGTGGGGATCGTCCACGATCGGGGTGAAGAAATCGGTGGTGGCCACCAGGGCCTGGCTGTCGTTGAGCTTGTAGACCGCCGCGTCGTCGGAGGACTCGGTGCCCACCAGCAGCTGGGGCGGAATGAGGGCCGCCGGGGTGGCGGCGAGGATCTGGGAGAGCACGGCCGGGGCAATCTTGCAGCCGCAGCCGCCGCCATGGGAAAAGGATGTGAGCTTGATGTCGTCCATGGGGTTTGCCGTGGGAAGGTCGGGGAGGGGCGTTAGAATGGCGCCTCTTCCGGAAAAACGCCACCCCGACATGAAACATCCCGCCCTCGCCAGCGTCGCCCAACTGGGTGACTACGATGCCATCATCGACGTCCGCACGCCGGCCGAATTCGCCGAGGACCACGTGCCCGGGGCCATCAACTGTCCGGTGCTGTCCAACGAGGAGCGCGTCACCGTGGGCACCCTGTACAAGCAGGTGTCGCCCTTCGAGGCGAAGAAGGTGGGGGCGGCCCTGATCTCCATCAACATCGCCCGCCATCTGCAGGAGCGTTTCCGCGACATGCCCAAGGAGTGGCGGCCCCTCATCTATTGCTGGCGCGGCGGCCAGCGCAGCGGGGCGATGCAGATCATCTTCCGCCAGATCGGTTGGCGGGCGGACAAGCTGGACGGCGGCTACAAGGCCTTCCGCCAGCACGTCATGGAGCAGATCGACGCCCTGGCGCCGCGCTTTGCCTACCGGGTGGTTTGCGGCGCCACCGGCAGCGGCAAGACCCGCATCCTCCAGGCCCTGGCCCGGCAGGGCGCCCAGGTGCTCGATCTGGAAACCCTGGCGGCCCACAAGGGCTCGGTGCTGGGGGTGCTGCCGGGCGAGCCTCAGCCGGCCCAGAAGGGCTTCGAGACCGCCCTGTGGCAGGCCCTGGCCGGCTTCGACAGCTCCCGGCCGGTGTTCGTCGAGGCCGAGAGCCGCAAGATCGGCCGCCTGCATCTGCCCGACGCCCTGCTCGAGGCGGTGCGGGGTGGCGAGTGTCTGGAGGTGGCGGCCAGCCTGCCGGCCCGGGTGGAATTCCTGCTGCGGGATTACGACTACTTCCTGCAGGACCCGGAATGGCTGGTGCGCCGCCTGGACAACCTGAAGGAACTGCAGGGCAAGGAAACCGTGGCCCGCTGGCAGGCCATGGCCCGGGAGGGCGGCTGGTCCCAGCTGGTGCAGGAACTGCTCGACCTGCATTACGACCCCCACTATCGCCGCTCCCAGGGCCAGAACTACCAGGGCCGCCGGCGTCACGATCCTTTCGTCAGCGACGACCTGAGCGACGCCGGTATCGAGGCCCTGGCCGCCAGCATGCTCGCTGCCGCCGGCGCGTGATAGTCTGGCAGGCCCGTCCCCTGGACTTTCCGGAGGTGCCATGCTGATCAAGCCCGACCAGTCCCTGTTGCTGATCATCGACATCCAGGAGCGCCTTGCCCCGGCGATCCACGAGGGCGAGGCCGTCATCGCCCACAATCTGTGGCTGACCCAGGTGGCCCGCCGCCTGGCGGTGCCGGTGCTGGCCACGGTCCAGTATCCCCGGGGGCTGGGCGCCACGGTGCCGGCTCTGGCGGAAATGCTGGCGCCGGAGGAGGTGGTGGAGAAAATCCATTTTTCCGCCGTGGCCGACGGCTGCCTCGACGAGCTGCCCGCCCTGGCCCGCCGCCAGGTGGTCATCACCGGCACCGAAACCCATGTCTGCGTGCTGCAGACGGCCCTGGACCTGCTGGGCCGGGGCAAGGAGGTGTTCGTGGTGGCCGAGGCGGTCGGCTCCCGCCGGCCCGAGGACAAGGCCCTGGCCCTGGAGCGCCTGCGCCAGGCCGGCTGCGTCATCGTCTCCCGGGAGATGGTGGCTTTCGAATGGCTGCACCGGGCCGGCACCGACCTGTTCCGGGCGGTGAGCCGGGACTTCATCCGCTAGCCTCCGCCAAGGGCAGGGCCGGCAGGCGCGTCCGGCGGCGTTCTCCGGGCGGCCTTCCCGGCAAGGCAGCAAGGGCGCCATGTTCCAGGTAGGTGCCTTCAAGATCGTTACCCGGTGCGCTTCCCGGTCTGGTGGTGGCCGGGGCATGCCGGCTCCGGCTTTCATCCCTTATCCTTCATTCCGATTCCATCCCCACAGGAGATGTCCATGCTCAGCGGAAAAATCGCTCTCGTCACCGGTTCCACCTCCGGCATCGGCCTGGCCGTGGCCCGGGCCCTGGCCCGTAACGGCGCCGCGGTGATGCTCAACGGTTCCCGTCCGGCGGCCGAGGCGGAAGGTCTGCGGGCGGCCATGGCCGCCGAGTTCGGTGTCAAGGTGGCCTACACCTCGGCCGACCTGGCCGATGCGGCCTCGGTGCGGGCCCTGGCGGCGGCCGCCGAGAAGCAGCTGGGAGTCGTGGACATCCTGGTGAACAACGCCGGCATCCAGCACGTGGCGGCGGTGGATGAATTCCCCGAAGAGAAGTGGGACCAGCTCATCGCCATCAACCTGTCCTCCGTCTTCCATGCCACCAAGGCCGTGCTGCCGGGCATGAAGGCGCGTAACTGGGGCCGCATCGTCAATATCGCCTCGGCCCACGGTCTGGTGGCCTCGCCCTTCAAGGCGCCCTACACCGCCAGCAAGCACGCGGTGGTGGGCTTTTCCAAGGCGGTGGCCCTGGAGGTGGCGGAGACCGGCATCACCTGCAACGCGGTGTGCCCCGGCTACGTGCGCACGCCCCTGGTGGAAAAGCAGGTGGCGGCCCAGGCCAAGGTGCACAACCTGCCGGAGGATCAGGTGATCCGCGACGTGATCCTGGCGGCCCAGCCCAACAAGCGCTTCCTCGAGGCCGACGACCTGGCCGAGTTCGTGCTGTTCCTCTGTTCCCCCGCCGGCGCCGGCATGACCGGCGCCGCCCTGCCCATGGACGGGGCCTGGACCGCCCGCTGAGGCACACCGGGGCAGGGCAGGGCGCCCGGTCCCGATTTTCCGGCGTTGGTGGTGCGTTCGCCGGTGTTGGCCGCCCGTTGCCGGCAGGTTTGGAAGGCGGCCGGGTTATCGGCTACAATTCGGCTTTCCCGCAGCTATATCGTCATGACCAAATACGTCTTCGTCACTGGCGGCGTGGTTTCTTCCCTGGGTAAGGGAATTGCCGCTGCCTCTCTGGGTGCGATTCTCGAATCCCGCGGAATCACCGTAACCCACCTCAAGCTTGATCCCTACATCAACGTCGACCCGGGCACCATGAGCCCCTTCCAGCACGGCGAGGTGTTCGTCACCGAAGACGGCGCCGAGACCGACCTGGACCTGGGCCACTACGAGCGCTTCACCAGCGCCAAGATGGGCAAGCGCAACAACTTCACCACTGGCCAGATCTACGACACGGTGCTCAGGAAAGAGCGCCGCGGCGAGTACCTGGGCAAGACCGTGCAGGTCATCCCCCACATCACCGACGAGATCAAGGCCCACATCAAGCGTGGCGCCGAAGGGGCCGACGTGGCCATCGTCGAGGTGGGCGGCACCGTGGGTGACATCGAGTCCCTGCCGTTCCTGGAAGCCATCCGCCAGATGGGCTTCGAGGAAGGCCGCAACAACACCTGTTTCCTGCACCTGACCCTGCTGCCCTACATTCCCACCGCCGGCGAGCTGAAGACCAAGCCGACCCAGCATTCCGTCAAGGAACTGCGGGAAATCGGCATCCAGCCCGACGTGCTGCTGTGCCGCGCCGACCGGGAAATCCCGGAAGACGAAAAGGGCAAGATCGCCCTGTTCTGCAACGTCCAGCGCGAAGCCGTGATCGAGGTGCTGGACGCCGATTCCATCTACAAGATCCCGGCCATGCTGCACGACCAGATGCTGGACGAGATCGTCTGCCACAAGCTGGACATCCTGGCCAAGGCCGCCGACCTCTCCGTGTGGAACGGCCTGGTGGACGCCCTGGAGCACCCCCAGCACAGCGTGGAAATCGCCTTCGTCGGCAAGTACGTGGACCTTACCGAGTCCTACAAGTCCCTCATCGAGGCCCTGAAGCACGCCGGCATCCACACCCGTTCCAAGGTCAACATCCACTACCTGGATTCCGAGGACATCGAGAAAAACGGCTGCGGCGCCCTGAAGGGCATGGATGCGATCCTGGTGCCCGGCGGCTTCGGCAAGCGCGGCACCGAAGGCAAGATCGCCGCCATCCGCTACGCCCGGGAAAACAAGGTGCCCTACCTGGGCATCTGCCTGGGCATGCAGCTGGCCGTGGTGGAATTCGCCCGGGACGTGGCCGGCATGGCCGGTGCCCACTCCACCGAATTCGAGCAGAACAGCCCCTTCCCGGTGATCGGTCTGATCACCGAATGGCAGGACGCCTCCGGCAAGGTGGAAAAGCGCGACGAAAATTCCGACCTGGGCGGCACCATGCGCCTGGGCGGCCAGCTGTGCCAGCTGGCCGACGGCACCCGGGCCCGCCAGATCTACGGCGCCCCCGAGATCGTCGAACGCCACCGCCACCGCTACGAAGTGAACAACACCCTGCTGGCCCAGCTGGAAGCCAAGGGCCTGGTCGTCGCCGGCCGCGCCCCCGGCACCGACCTGTGCGAAATGGTGGAACTGCCCGCCGACGTGCATCCCTGGTTCGTCGGTTGCCAGTTCCATCCGGAATTCACTTCCACCCCGCGCAACGGCCACCCCCTGTTTACCTCCTTCGTCCAGGCTGCCCTGAAGCAGCAACAGGCGACCGCCAAATGAAACTGTGCGACTTCGAGGTTGGCCTCGACCAGCCGATTTTCCTCATCGCCGGCCCCTGCGTCGCCGAGTCCGAGCAGTTGTGTGTGGATGTGGCCGGCCAGATGAAGGAAATCTGCGGTCGCCTGGGCATCCCCTACATCTTCAAGGCGTCCTACGACAAGGCCAACCGCAGCTCCGGCAAGAGCTTCCGCGGCCTGGGCATGGATGCCGGCCTGAAGATCCTGGAGAACGTGCGCCGCCAGATCGGCGTGCCGGTGCTCACCGATGTGCACACCGAAGCCGAGGTGCCCGCCGTGGCCGCCGTGGTGGACGTGCTGCAGACCCCGGCCTTCCTCTGCCGCCAGACCGATTTCATCCACGCCGTGGCCGCTTCCGGCAAGCCGGTGAATATCAAGAAGGGCCAGTTCCTGGCCCCCGGCGACATGAAGAACGTGGTGGACAAGGCCCGGGAAGCCAACGGCGGCGCCGACACCATCATGGTCTGCGAGCGCGGTGCCTCCTTCGGCTACAACAACCTGGTCTCGGACATGCGCTCCCTGGCCATCATGCGCGACACCGCCTGCCCGGTGGTGTTCGACGCCACCCATAGCGTGCAGCTGCCCGGCGGGCAGGGCACCGCTTCCGGCGGCCAGCGCGAGTTCGTGCCGGTGCTGGCCCGGGCCGCCGTGGCCAGCGGCGTGGCCGGCCTGTTCATGGAAACCCATCCGAACCCGGCCTGCGCCATGTCCGACGGCCCCAACGCCTGGCCCCTGGACCGCATGGAATCCCTGCTCCGGGTGCTGGTGGGCATCGACCGTTTGGTCAAGTCCGGCCCCCTGGAAGAGCTGAGCCTCTGATGATCGCCCACGTCGTCCTGTTCAAGACCAAGCCCGGCATCGCCACCAACGATCCCCGGGTGGTGGCCCTGCTGGGCGAGCTGGACCAGTTGCCCAAGGCGGTGCCGGGTATCGTCACCTGGAAGCACGGTCCCAACGTGACCCTGGATCCCCAGGCCTGGGATTACGCCGTCTATGCCGAGTTCGAGACGGAAGGGGCGCTGCAGCGCTACTACGACAACGAGGTCCACGCCGACATCGTGCGGCGCTGGGACGAGATCGGCATGCTGCTCTTCTCCGACGTGAAGCTCTGAGATTTCCGCCATGGCCGCCTACCTCCTCGCCGAAGCCAGCGTCACCGATCCGGTGGCCTACGAGACCTACAAGCAGCTGGCCCAGACCGCCATCGCCCAGTACGGCGGCCGCTACCTGGTAAGGGGCGGCGCCAGCGAGGTGCTGGAAGGGGGCTGGAGCAAGCCGCCGCGGCTTGTGGTGGTGGAGTTCGAGAGCGTGGAGCAGGCCAAGAAATTCTACGATTCCCCCGAATACCGGGCGGCTCGTGCAGCAAGACAAGAGGCGGCGGACATGAACATGCTCGTCGTCCAGGGTGTTTGAAGTTTTTAGTTTGCAACTTTTAAGAGCAAAGGGAGAAACATGAGCTCTGTCGTTGATGTCGTCGCCCGCGAAATCCTGGATTCCCGCGGCAATCCCACCGTTGAAGTCGATGTGCTGCTGGAATCCGGCGTCATGGGCCGTGCTGCCGTGCCGTCCGGCGCCTCCACCGGTTCCCGCGAAGCCATCGAACTGCGCGACGGCGAAGCCGGCCGCTATCTGGGCAAGGGCGTGCTCAAGGCCGTCGAGAACGTGAACACCGAAATCTCCGAGGCCATCATCGGCCTGGACGCCCAGGAACAGGCCTTCATCGACAAGACCCTGATCGACCTGGACGGCACCGAAAACAAGTCCCGCCTGGGCGCTAACGCCATGCTGGCCGTCTCCATGGCCGTGGCCAAGGCTGCCGCTGAAGAAGCCGGCCTGCCCCTGTACCGCTACTTCGGCGGCATGGGCCCGATGCAGATGCCGGTGCCGATGATGAACATCATCAACGGCGGTGCCCACGCCAACAACAGCCTGGACATCCAGGAATTCATGGTCATGCCCGTGGGCGCTTCCACCTTCCGCGAAGCCCTGCGCTGCGGCGCCGAAATCTTCCACGCCCTGAAGAAGCTGCTGGACAAGAAGGGCTTCTCCACCGCCGTGGGCGACGAAGGCGGTTTCGCTCCCAACCTGGGCAGCCACGCCGAAGCCATCCAGCTGTGCATGCAGGCCATCGAGAACGCCGGCTACACCCCGGGCCAGGATGTGCTGATCGCCCTGGACTGCGCCGCTTCCGAGTTCTACAAGGACGGCAAGTACCACCTGGCCGGTGAAGGCCTGCAGCTGACCTCCGCCCAGTTCGTGGACTACCTGGCCAACCTGGCCGACCAGTTCCCCATCGTTTCCATCGAGGACGGCATGGCCGAAGGCGACTGGGACGGCTGGAAGCTGCTGACCGAGCGTCTGGGCCAGAAGGTGCAGATCGTCGGCGACGACCTCTTCGTCACCAACACCAAGATCCTCAAGGAAGGCATCGACAAGGGCATCGCCAATTCCATCCTGATCAAGATCAACCAGATCGGTACTCTGTCCGAAACCTTCGCCGCCGTGGAAATGGCCAAGCGCGCCGGCTACACCGCCGTCATCTCCCACCGCTCCGGTGAGACCGAAGACAGCACCATCGCCGACATCGCCGTGGGCCTCAACGCCGGCCAGATCAAGACCGGCTCCCTGTCCCGCTCCGACCGCATCGCCAAGTACAACCAGCTGCTGCGCATCGAAGAGGACCTGGGCGATACCGCCTCCTACCCCGGCCGCGAAACCTTCTATAACCTGAAGTAAGGCCGACAGGGCCGGGAAGTTCCAATCCCGGCCCTTTTCGCATCCGACTATCGCCCGATCTCACCAATCCCCCCATTCCATGCGCTGGCTCACCATCGGACTCATCGCCCTCATCACCCTGCTCCAGTATCCCCTGTGGCTGGGCAAGGGCGGCTGGCTGAAAGTCTGGGACGTGGACCGGCAACTGCAGCAGCAGAAGGACGCCAACCGCAAGCTGGAAGTGCGCAACGGCGGCCTCGATGCGGAAGTGCGGGATTTGAAGCAGGGTTACGACGCCATCGAGGAACGGGCCCGTTTCGAGCTGGGCATGATCAAGGGCGACGAGGTCTTCGTGCAGTTGCCGGAGAAGGCGCCGGAACGCCCTGCCGAGCCGGCACCGGAAGTGCCGCCGGCGAAGAAGGCCCGGGCCTCCCGCTAGTCGCGGTGCAGCACAAGGAAAGGCAGCCATCCGGCTGCCTTTTTTTTGCTCGGCGCCGCTGCTGCAGTCGGTCGGCGGCAGCCCGGCCATTGCCGTCCTCTCCGGCAGCAATGGGCTTGGCGTCGCAATGGTTGTATAGTGCAACCATATTTCAGCCCATCGGGAGGCGACATGGCAGGTCCGGAACAGGCCCTGGTGGATGGCATCCGCGCCGCCTCGCGCCAGATGGTGCGGGAACTGGGATTCATGCAGGCGACCCTGGCTGCCACCGACTACCCGGCCTCCGCCGTGCATGCCCTCATCGAACTGGGCAAGCACGGCAGCATGAGTGCCGCGGCCATCGCCGCCTGTCTCGGCCTGGACAAGTCCAGCGTCAGCCGCATGCTGCGCAAGCTGGTGGATGCCGGCGAACTGACGGAGACGGTGAGCGATCACGATGGCCGCATCAAGAATCTGTCTTTGACGGCCCGGGGCCGTCGCACCCTGGCAGCGGTGGAGGCCTATGGCCGGCGGCAGGTGGAGGAGGCGCTGCAGCACATGGCGCCGGAGGCCCGCGGACTGGTCCACGCCGGGCTCGAAGCCTATGCCCGGGCCCTCGCCCAGGCGCGCAGCGGCGCCGCCGGGGCGGTCATTTCCCCGGTGCGGATCTGTCCGGGCTATCGGGTTGGGGTGATCGGCCGGGTGACCGAGATGCACGGGCTTTTCTACGCCCGCCACGCCGGCTTCGGCCAGTATTTCGAAAGCCAGGTGGCGACCGGCCTGGCGGAGTTCTGCGGGCGGCTGCAGCGCCCGGGCAACGGCCTGTGGGTCGCCTTGCAGGGGGAGCGTATCGTCGGTTCGGTGGCCATCGACGGCGAGGATCTGGGGCCCGGCCTCGCCCATCTGCGCTGGTTCATCGTCGACGGGGCGGTGCGCGGCGGGGGTGTCGGCCAACGTCTGCTGCAGGCGGCGCTGGCCCATTGCGATGCCTACGGCTTTGCCGAGACCCGGCTGTGGACCTTTGCCGGTCTCGAGGCGGCTCGCCATCTCTACGAGGCCAGGGGCTTCGTGCTGGGGGAGGAGCGCCAGGGCCGGCAGTGGGGCGAGACGGTGACGGAGCAGCTGTTTGTCCGCCCGGGCGTCGCGGGGTAAGCCCCAGGGGCGCCGCCGGCCGGCGAAATGGGTTGAGAAGCGGGGCTGAGGAGCGGGCTGAGGAGCGGGGCTGCGGAGCGCCTCTGCCCCCGTTTGGAAGGGGGCAGCCGTTCAGCTATCCGGAGGTCTTGCCGGGGGGCTCAGTGCAGCAGGCGCGGCGGCTGTTCCGCCTGTTCTTCCGGCATTTCCGTGTGCATCAGCTCGCCCTCGCCATTGGGATAGAGGGGCGCGCCGCAGTCGTCGCAGAATTCGAAGGGGAAACGGTGGTCGTGCACCACGATGTCGGTGACGCCGCATTCCCGCAGCACGGCTTCCATTTCCGCGACGGATTCGCTGTTTTCGTCCTCCGTGCCGATGAGGGCCCAGACGACGCCGTGGATGACCTTGTCCGCCTGGGACTGGAGGGAGAAGCCGAGGCGGTATTCTTCCAGGCGCTGGTCGTGGAAGGGGCCGATGGCCACGCGCAGGGAGGCCGGCTCGACCCCCATGACGGTCTGCAGGAAGGCGACGGAGGCGCGCAGGGAATAGGGCCGGGAATCCTTGTCCGCCTGGCGGCAGGCGGCATGGTAGGCGTCGGGCAGCAGGGCCTCGTAGGCGCAGCCGGTGAGCAGGGGCTCCAGGGCGGCGCCGCCCTGCTGGCGCCACTGCTGGCGTGCCACTTCCCGGTTGCCTTCCACCTCGTGCCAGTAGAAGAGGGGGCTGTGGCGGGGCACGGCGATGGCGGCCAGGAGGTAGCGGGTGTCGGAGAGGAAACGGTTGGTCTCCGGCATTTCCCGGGTGTCCAGGGCCATGTCCTGGACGGCCAGGGCGCAGCGGCCCAGCTCGTTGGTGAGGCGGTAGGTGTCGCTGTAGCTGCGGGGCAGCTGGTCCGGGCTGAAGAGGAAATCCACCACGGCGACGCGGGCCTCGGCTGCCAGGACGTGGCCGCACAGCTGGGCCTTGAGGGCGGCCAGGGTGTCGGCGGGGATGTTGGCGGTGGGAATGCCGAAGCGGGACCAGGCCAGCACCGGCGCCGCCACCAGCAGCACGTCGTAGTCCTGGCCCTGGTGGCTGATGAGGCACGACTCGGCCCGGGATTCCACCATGTCCGCCAGCTCGTCGTGGGCCTGGGCGTTGGTTTCGTAGAGGCGGTCCAGGGCCGCCGTCAGTTCCTCCTCGTTGCCGTCGGCCAGCAGCTGCTCCACCAGGGCCGCCAGGCGCGCTTCCCAGAAGGCATCCTCCAGCTTGCCGCCGGATTCGGCGAGGCCGGTGGCCAGCCAGGAGAGTTGGGAGACATCGCGGGAGACGCGGGAGCGGGAGCCGAAGCGGGGTCGTTTCATGGTGATGAACTGCTCGAGGTGCCGGAACAAAGCGGGCGAAGCCGTAATTCTATCAACCCGCGGGCTGGTCCCGGGATTCTTCTGTGTCCTGGGGACGAGGCGGCATGAGGAATTCCCGGGGGGCCTGCCGGAAACGGGCGAACAGACTGGCGATCAGGCGACGCCCCTGGGCGAAGGAGACCTGGCGCGCCTTGAGGGCCACATACAGCGCCAGGGCAAAGCTGACGCCGAGATTGGCCATGCCCACCAGGGCCACGCCCAGGCCTGCCAGGGCCAGTTCCTGCCAGGGGGCGGCGAAGTCCAGGGCGACGGCGGCATAACCCAGGTAGGCGGAGGAGAAGGCGATGTGGCGGATGTCCACCGGCAGGCCGAAGAGTACGCCGATGGCGGTCATGCCGCCGAGGAGGAAGCCGAAGAAAAAGTTGCCGGCCAGGGCGCCCAGGTTGTTTTCCACATAGGCGGCGACCCGTCGCATGCGGGCTTCGCCGAACAGGCGCTGGGGCCATTCCAGCTGCAGCAGGCGCTGGGGAATGCGGTTGTAGGCGGCCAGGTTGTCGTAATAGCCGGCGATGAGGCCGGCGAGGAACAGGCAGACCCCGGCCACGCCGGCGTAGAGGATGGCGCCGCTGTGCCAGGGATGCACGTCGGCCAGCAGGTGGTGGGCCTTTTCCGGTCCGATGAAGGGCGTGCCGCCCATGCTGCCGAGGACGAAGGCGATGAGCATGGCCATGGGAATGGCCAGGCCCACGTTGCCGATGATGGCGGCGATCTGGCTGCGGCAGGTGCGGGCCACCAGGCCGGCCAGGTTGTCCAGGTTGCGCGGTGTGGCGTTGCCGCCGGGGCCGGTGGCTTCGTCGATGCTGGCGGCGATGGCGTTGGCGGTCATGGCCGGCTGCTTGGTGGCGACGGTGCCATGGAGGATGTGGATGAGGACGAAGCCCAGGCCGTAGTTGAGGCAGAAGGCCAGGGCCTCGGTCAGGGGCGGCAGGTGCAGCTTGGCCAGTTCCAGCTTGATGAGGGCCATGAAGGCGATGACGAAGCCGCCGAGCAGGGCCGAGCGCAGGAGGGCGAAGTATTCGCTGCGGCTCTCGGTGATGTAGTGCTCGCCGGTGCGGCCCGCATTCTCGGTGACGCGGCGGGCCAGCAGTTCCATGTTCTGGCGCCAGTAGGTGCCCAGGTCGTTCTTGCGGCACTCGGCCCGCACCAGCTGCTTGAACAGGGTCACCAGGGCCGGCAGGGCATCCTGCAGGCAGCGTTCCTGGCGCAACTGGCGCAGGACGGCGAGGAGGGCCTCGGCCCGCTCCAGGTGCTGGCGCAGCCGCTGCAGGTGGAAGGTGAGGGAGAGGCTGGTGCCTTCCCGGGCGGCCCGGTTGCGGATGCGGTCGCCGATGCCGCGGCACTGGTCGAACAGCACCAGCAGCTGGCGGTCGTCCTCCGCCGCAAATTCCGGCTCCCGCCACCACTGTTCGAACTGCTTGAGGAAGCGCAGCATCTCGGCGTTCTGGGCCAGGAAGGGGGACTCGAAGTTCTCGATGCTTGGTTCCACCCGCAGCAGTTCCGGTTCCAGGCCGATGGCGCTGATGCGGTAGGAAATGACCAGCAGGCCTTCCAGCAGCTGGGCCAGGGCCGGCGCCATGGGGGCGCCGCGAACGCTGCTGCGGCCCAGGTCGAGCAGGGTGAACAGGGCCAGCCATTCGGCGTCGGCGATGCCGTCCACCCACACCTCGTCGTCCGGCTCGGGGAACAGCAGGCCGAGCACGTCTTTCAGGTATTCGGGCGCCACCACGTCGGGCAGCAGGGTGCGGGAGAGGCGGCGGGCGGTCTCGGAAAAGAAGCCGGTGTTGGGAAAGACGCCGGCATCCACATAGAGGGAAACCTGTTTTTTCTCGGCGAAGAGGCGCAGCAGGGCCAGGCGCAGGCCGTCCCGCAGCTCGGGGCGGGTCTGCAGCAGGTAGCAGAGGGCGTGCAGGGCCTGGGTGGCGGCCGCCGTGTCGTCGCTGTCGGCGGGACGCAGGGCGTCCACCAGTTCGATGAGGGGGGACAGGAGGTCGCCGTCGGGGTTGGCGGCCAGGTCGCAGAGGCGCTGCAGCAGGGTTTCCAGGGGCTGGGGGGAAAGGGAGCGTGTCATAATGTTCTAATTCGTCCTTTTGACTTTCCGGTAGAAGATTTTGCCATGATTTTCGTCATCTCCCCGGCCAAGAGCCTGGATTTCGACACTCCGCCGGTGACGGCGGAATATACCCAGCCCGACTTCCTGGAGCGTTCCGCCGTCCTCGTGCAGCGCCTGCGGGAACTGTCGCCGGCGGAGCTGTCCCGGCTGATGGACATCTCCGACGCCCTGGCCGTGCTCAACGTCACCCGCTACGCCGAATGGGCGCCGCCCTTCACCCCGACCAATGCCAAGCAGGCCCTGCTGGCCTTCAACGGCGACGTCTATGAGGGCCTGGATGCCGCCTCCCTGCCGCCCGCTGGCCTGGCCTGGTGTCAACAGCACCTGCGCATTCTCTCCGGCCTCTACGGCCTGCTGCGGCCCCTGGACCTGATCCAGCCCTACCGCCTGGAAATGGGCACCAAGCTGAGCAACATCGCGGGCAAGGACCTCTATGCCTTCTGGGGCGAGGACATCACCCAGGCCCTCAATGCCGCCATGCCCCAGTCGGGGCCGGCAGTGCTGGTGAACCTGGCTTCCGAGGAATACTTCAAGGCGGTCAGGCCCAAGGCCCTCAAGGCCCGCGTCGTCAATTGCGTCTTCGAGGACTGGAAGGGCGGCCGCTACAAGATCATCAGCTTCTACGCCAAGCGGGCGCGGGGCCTCATGGTGCGCTATGCCGCCAGCCACGGCCTGACCCAGCCGGAAGGGCTGCAGGGTTTCAATGTGGACGGCTACGCCTTCGTCCCCGAGATTTCCGACGCGGACACCTATATTTTCCGGCGCCGGGTGGAGGCTTAAGGCATGCGTTTCGAACATCTGGTGGAAGTGAACGATCCGGACAATCCCCTGGCCTTCACCCTGGAACGGGAGCACCTGTGGGCCGGCCTCATGGCCCGGGTGGAGGATTCGGTGCCCTTCCTGCCCGGCATGGTGGAATGCCGCATCCTCTCCCGGGAAGCGGGGGCGGTGGAGCGACTGCTGGTCTTCGGCGCCGCCGAGGTGCGGGACCGGGCCAGCTATGTGGAGGCCGAGTGGGTCTGCTTCGAGACCCGGCGCACGGCCCAGCATGCTGGCGGCAGCCTCACCATCCGCATCGAGGAGCCGGAGGCGGGGCGCCTCTTCCTGCGCTTCACCTACGAGACTTCCTTCGCCGAGCCGGGGGACGACCCGGAGGCCGTCGCCTACGTGGATTACATCCGGGCGGCCTACCATGCGGCAGACCTGGACACCCTGGCGGTGATCCGGGAACTGGCCATGGCCCGCGCCACCCACTAGACTGAAGGCATGAATTTCATCCATCCCGCAAGCCTATTTCGACGGAGGCGCGCCATGAACACACGCATCTGCACCGCCCTGGTCCTGGGGCTGCTGGCCACGGCCGCCCAGGCCCAGAACAGCACCCAGATCTACCAGATGCCCAAGGAGCAATCCATCGAACTGGGGGACGGCCAGACCCTCTACCCCTACAAGAAGGCGCCGCCGATGGGCACGGTGATCGAGCAGGGCAACGCCACGCCCGGCATTCCCACCACCGGGGTGCAGCCGTTGCCCACGGTTCCCGGCGCCCGCACGGCGCCGCGCAGCCCCAGCTACCGCTACTACCAGCCCCACAAGGACGGCAAGGGCACTTCCGTCATCGGTCCCGACGGCGTCACCTACTGTCGCAGCCCCAACGGCAAGCTGGTGGTCTGCTACTGAGGCAGCAGTCTCCCACGGCAACGAAATCGCACCAGGCCCGGGGAAGTTTCCCGGGCCTTTTTATTCCGCCCTAGAGCGTCACTTCCCCATCCACGTAGAACCAGCGGCCGTCCCGGCGCTGGAAGCGGCTCGTTTCGCCCATGCGGAAGGCGCGGCCGTTGTCCTTGCCCCGGGCGGTGAAGCGGACCCGGCCCCAGCAGCCGTCCTGGTCCCCTTCCTGGCTGGCCTCATGCACCGTCAGCTCCAGCCACTTGGGCTGGGGCGGGGTGCGGGCATCCAGGTCCGGCGGGCAGGTTTCCGCCGCCCAGGTGGCCACCAGGTAATCGCTCAGGCCCAGGGCGTAGGCGCTGTAGCGGGAGCGCATCAGGGCCTCCGGCGTCCCTGCCGGCTGGCCGCCGTGATAGACGCCGCAACAGCGGGCGTAGGGCTGGCCGGAGCCGCAGGGACAGGTGTGAACGGGAGCGGGCTTGGACATGGGGAGCAGGCGGGGAAAGGCAGAGTGGGCGGAATGAAAAAGCGGCAGGGCAAGTGCTGCCGCGTCAGGCGCAAGGTCGATTGGGCCAACTGCAAAGGCAGAAACGACACTGCCGCCCATGGGCGGCAGCGCTGGCGGCGGCGTAAAGCCTTACATCATGCCGGCGACGGAGGCGTACATCTGGGTCGGCGACCGGCTGGGAGCAACGCTGCCGGACGGGCCTTGCTGCCCCAGGCTGACCTTGGTGGATTCCTCCACCGGCTCCCGGCGATCCTCGGCCTTGCTTTCCTGCTCTTTGCGCTCGACCTGGCGGGTCTCGGCCGTTTGCTGGGTCTGCTGCAACTGCTGGGTCTGGAGGGAGCTGCTTTGACTGCTGACTGCCTGAACCATGGGATGACTCCTGCGAGATAACACTTAAATCATAGGCCTATTTGCGACGGCGGCCAGGAGAATTTTCGCCGGCGGGCGGCAGGCCAGTCCCTAGGCGGCTTCCGGCGGGGCCGCCAGGCGCGCCAGGGCGGCCTGGGGGGTGAGTATCTGCAACTGGCCCAGGGCGCTGCGGCGGCGGGCCAGCTTGAGCACCAGCTTGTCCTTGGAGAGCAGCCAGTGGGCGCCGGCGGTGACCGCCAGTTCGATGAACTTCTGGTCGTCCCGGTCCCGGCATTTGGGCAGGGGCGGCGCTGTCACGTCGTCCGGCTGGCGCTGTGCCAGGGCGGAGTAGGCGGCGTAGATGGCGGCCTGCCGTGCCGGCTCCACCTTGAACTGGGGATAGGCCAGCACCCGGGCCAGTTCGTCCAGGGTGGCGCCGTTGGCCAGGGCCACGGCCCGGCCGGCAGCCAGTTCCCGGGCTAGGGGCTGCACCGAGGGCTCCTCGAACATGTAGAGGTCGAGGACCACGTTGGTGTCCAGCACCCAGCGTTGGGGTACGGACGGGTAATCGGTGGCGGGCATGGCGGCGGGGCAGGTCCAGAGCGGCGGAGGGCGCCATTCTACCGGAGGGGCGCCGGCGACGGCCGTCCCGGCCTGCCTATTCGCCGGAGCGGGTGAGCCCGGGCACGGGCAGGGGCAGGTCCGGGAGATCGACTATCGGCGTGCCTTCCGGCTTGCCCTCCAAGCCGTCGAGCAGGGGCTGGCGGGCCTGGGCGGGACGGGCATTGCCCCATTCCACCAGCTCCAGGCTGCCATCCAGGTGTTCGACGATGGCGGTGCAGGAATCCACCCAGTCGCCGCAGTTGATGTAGGTGACGCTGTCCATGGGGCGCAGGGCGGCCCAGTGGATGTGGCCGCAGATGACGCCGTCCAGGCCCCGTTCGCGCACGGCGCGGATGACCGAGTCCTCGAAGTCGAAGATGAAGTTGATGGCGGTCTTGACCTTGCGCTTGGCGTAGCCGGCGAGGGACCAGTAGCCGCTCATGCCGAGCCGGCGCCGGATCCAGGAGAGGCTGGTGTTGATGCGCACCAGGGTGTTGTAGGCCATGTCGCCGAGGACGGCGACCCAGCGGTGGTAGCGGGTCACCTGGTCGAACTCGTCGCCGTGGATGAGCAGGAAGCGCTGGCCGGCGGCGGTGGTGTGGATGTGCTCGTTGCGTACCTGGATGCCGCCGAAGTCGGTGCCGTCGTGCTCCCGCAGGGCCTCGTCGTGGTTGCCGGGGATCAGCACCACCTTGTCGCCGTGGCGGGCCCGGCGCAGCACCTTCTGCACCACCGTGTTCTGGGCCGTGGTCCAGTACACGCCGCGGCTCATGGACCAGAAGTCGATGATGTCGCCCACCATGTACAGATATTCGGAGGGGTGTTCGCGCAGGAAATCGAGGAGGCGGTCCGCCTGGCACGCCCGGGTGCCCAGGTGGATGTCGGAGATGAAGATGGCTCGTACTTGCGGCATGGTTGGACGCAAGTGTGCCGGCCGAAAATGACGGTCTTGTGACGTTTCGACGGCGTTTCAGTGAAGCCCGGGCAGTTCGGCGGCGACGGCTTCGGCGATGGCCAGGGAGGCGGTGAGACCCGGGGATTCGATGCCGAACAGGTTGATCAGGCCGGCCAGTCCGTGCTGCTCCGGCCCCTGCAGACAGAAGTCCGCCGCCGCCGCACCGGGGCCGCTGATTTTCGGGCGCACGCCGCTGTAGGCCGGCTGCAGGGCGTTGTCGGGCAGCTGCGGCCAGTAGCGCCGCACTTCGGCATAGAAGGCGTCGGCGCGGCGGGGATCGACCCGGTAGTCCAGGGCTTGCGGGTCCCGGGTCGCCAGCCATTCCACATCCGGGCCGAAGCGGGCCTGGCCGCCCAGGTCCAGGGTCAGGTGCACGCCCAGGCCGCCGGGCTCGGGCAGGGGATAGACCAGGCGGGAAAAGGGGGCGCGGCCGGCCAGGGCGTAGTAGTTGCCCTTGGCGTAATGGGCCGGGGGAATGGCCGTCGGGGCCAGCCCTTCGATGCCGGCCGCCACCTGGGTGGCGTGCAGGCCGGCGGCGTTGATCAGGATGGCCGCGTCCAGTTCCAGGGGCGCTTCGCCGCCGATGCTGATCCGCCAGAGGCCGCCGTGGCGCCGGGCTCTCTGAAAGGGGCTGCGCAGGGCCAGGGCGGCGCCGGCGCTTTCGGCTTCGCCCAGCAGGGCCAGCATGAAGCCGTGGCTGTCCACGATGCCGGTGGCGGGAGAGAGCAGGGCGGCGCTGCAGCGCAGGGCCGGTTCCAGGGCCCGGGCCTGGGCGGCGTCGAGACGGCACAGGTCCGTCACGCCGTTGGCCTCGCCCTGGCGCTGTAGGGCGTCGAGGTCGGCTTCCTGGGTCGCCGAGGTGGCGACGATGAGCTTGCCGCAGGCCCGGTGGGCCACCTGGTGGGTGCAGCAGAATTCGTAGAGCAGTTCCCGCCCCCGCAGGCACAGGGCCGCCTTATGGGAGCCGCTCGGGTAGTAGAGGCCGGAGTGGATGACTTCGCTGTTGCGGGCGCTGGTCTCCTGGCCGAAAGCGGCGTTCTTTTCCACCATCACCGTGTCGATGCCGCGCCGCGCCAGTTCCCGGGCGCAGGCCAGGCCCACCACCCCGGCGCCGATCACCACCGCTCCCGTCCGTTCCGTCATCGCCCGCTTTCTGTCACTGGATCGGCGGATTCTAGCCGAGGGCTGGATTGCTGCGGTGCACTGCGGTAGAGTAGCGGTTCGCCATACGTCACGGTATGGAAATTACCCACAACGCTTGCAGAGGGACATACATGGAACTGAAAACTATCGGTATCGTTGGCGCCGGCACCATGGGCAACGGCATCGCCCAGGCTTTCGCCGTCTCCGGCTTTGACGTCATCCTGACCGACATTTCCGAGGCCGCCGTGCAGAAGGGCGTGGCCACCATTTCCGGCAGCCTGGACCGCCTGATCAAGAAGGAAAAGATGACGGCCGAGCAGAAGGCCGCCGCCCTGGCCAAGATCCAGACCGCCACCGACGTGGCCGCCCTGAAGGGTGTGGACCTGATCATCGAGGCCGCCACCGAGAACTTCGAACTGAAGACCAAGATCTTCAAGCAGCTGGACGAGCTGGCCAAGCCCGAGGCCATCATCGCCTCCAACACCTCCTCCATCTCCATCACCAAGCTGGCCGCCACCACCAAGCGTCCCGCCCAGGTCATCGGCATGCACTTCTTCAACCCGGTGCCGATGATGGCCCTGGTGGAAGTGATCCGCGGCCTGCAGACCTCCGATGCCACCTACGCCGCCGTGGAAACCCTGTCCAAGGCCATCGGCAAGACCCCGGTGGAAGTGAAGAACAGCCCGGGCTTCGTGGTGAACCGCCTGCTCTGCCCCATGATCAACGAAGCCATCTTCGCCCTGGGCGAAGGCCTGGCCGATGCGGCCGCCATCGACGACGCCATGAAGCTGGGCTGCAACCACCCCATCGGCCCCCTGGCCCTGTGCGACATGATCGGCCTGGATGTGGAACTGGCCGTGATGCAGGTGCTGTTCGAAGGCACCAAGGATCCCAAGTACCGCCCCGCCCCCCTGCTGGTGGAAATGGTGGAAGCCGGTTACCTGGGCCGCAAGACCGGCAAGGGCTTCTACACCTACTGAGCCGCGGTCGCCATGGCCTGAGCGCAGCCGGGCTGCGGTCGTAAAAAAAGGCGGCGGGGAGTCTGACTCCCCGCCGCCTTTTCTTTTGCCTGCCGCTTTTACTTGCCGACGCTGCCGGCCTGGAACACGGCAATGGCCTTGCCGTCGCCGTCCCGCAGCAGCAGGTGGCGGTCGCTGATCTGCCAGCTTTGCGCCCAGCCCAGGGCGTTGAGGAAGGCCTGCTCCTCGTCCATGTGGTGCATGCAGGCCATCAGGGTGCCGCCCATCTGGGAAAAGCCGATGCGCTGGCCCTTCAGTTCGTAGCTGCCGAGAATCCTGTTGCAGCCGCCGGCGCCGCTGACCCGGCCGTCGGCCTGGAGCAGCAGGTGGGGCGCCAGGTTGCCCCGGTGGCGGCTGAGGGGCTTGCCGTCCAGCTGTACCAGGCGCCAGGTGGTGCCGACCAGGGGCAGGGGCGCCGACGCTGCCGCCGGGCTGGCGGTGCCGCCGGCACCTGCCTTGGCCGTCGCCGGGGAGGCGGCCGGCCGGGCTGCTGCCACGGCGTCGCTGCCGGGGCAGCCGGCCTGGGGCCAGACGCCGTAGAAACGGTCCACCACCACCTTGACCTGGCCGTCGCGACGGCTTGCCAGGTGGCCGGCGAAGCGCACCAGCTGGTCTTCTCCCACCTCCCGGCCGAGCTTGCCGGCCGCCGACTCCAGGACCCCGTAGGCCGCTTCGGCGGCGACGGGGAACTGGGGCGAGCCCGGAGCGCAGAGGCGGATGCTGCCTTCCTTGCCCTGGCGGCTGTAGAGGCCGGTGAGGGTGCCCGAGACCCGGGCCGGCAGGGCCTGGGGCAGACGCACCAGTTCGTAGTTGTGGCGGCTGGCGATGGAGCGGCTCTCGCCGTCGAGCAGACGCAGGCGTTCCGGGTTTTGCACGGAAAGGCGGGTGCTGTCGCTACCGGGGGCTTCCAGGGTCATGACGTCGCCCTTGGCATCCAGGCTCCAGCGGCCGTTGCGGCGCACCGCAGCGGTGACGCCCTTGCCCCGGTAGGCCTGGCTCAGCTGGAAGCTGTGGTCCGCCTCCAGGTCCAGCTGCCAATCCACGCCGACACAATTGGCGCAGGGCATTTCCCCGATGTAGGTGGCGGGCAGGGCCGGCGGCGCCGCCTGGGCGGCGAGGCCCCAACCCAGGCCCAGCCCCAGGAGGACGAGGCGGAGAGGCTGAAAGGGGCGGCAGGAGGTCGGGACGGCAGGTTTTGACGGATGACCCATGGCTTTCCTTGTGCGGATGGCAGGACGGTTGGGAGGGATCAGATGGCCGGATCGGTGCCTTCCGGCGCCTGGGGCAGGATCAGGTTGAGCAGCACCGCCAGCACGCCGCACAGGCTGATGCCCTGCAGGCTGAAACTGCCGATGGTGACGCTCAGGCCGCCGATGCCGGTGACCAGGGTGACGGAGACGATGCACAGGTTGCGCGGATTCATCAGGTCGGTGCGGGCATCCATCAGGGTCTTCAGGCCGATGCCGGCGATGGAGCCGAACAGCAGCACCATGATGCCGCCCATGACCGGCATGGGAATGGTCTGCAGCAGGGCGCCGAACTTGCCGACGAAGGCCATGAGGATGGCGAAGCCGGCGGCCCAGGTCATGATCACCGGGTTGTAGTTGCGGGTCAGCATGACGGCGCCCGTGACCTCGCCGTAGGTGGTCACCGGAGGGCCGCCGAAGAGGCCCACCACATTGACCGCCAGGCCGTCCCCCAGCAGGGTGCGATGCAGGCCGGGGGATTGGGTGTAGTCCTTGCCCACCACCGAGCCCACCGCCAGGATGCCACCCACGTGCTCGACGATGGGGGCGATGGCCACGGGAATCATGAAGAGGATGGCGGCCAGGTTGAACTCGGGGCTGCCGAACTGGGGCACGGCCAGCCAGGCGGCCTCATGCACCTTGGTGAAATCGACGATGCCGAAGAAGAAGGCGGCCACATAGCCCACGGCCACGCCCACCAGGATGGGCACCAGCTTGAGCAGGCCCCTGGCGCGGATGGCGGTGAGCATGGTGGCCACCAGGGCGATGGCGGCTACCGCCAGGGCCGTGTCGTAGGGCACCACCTGCTGCTCGCCGGCCTTGCCGGTGGCCATGTTCACCGCCACCTGGGCCAGGCCCAGGCCGATCACCATGACCACGGGACCGATCACCACCGGCGGCAGCAGGCGGTGGATGAGGCCGACGCCGCGCCACTTCACCAGGGCGGCGGCGACGTAGTAGAAGAAGGAGGCGGAGGCCAGGGCGCCCAGGGTGGCGGGCATGCCCCAGGTCTGCACCGAATAGATCACCGGGGCGATGAAGGCAAAGGAGGAACCCAGGTAGATGGGCACCTGGCGCCTGGTGCAGATCTGGAAGATGAGGGTGCCGACGCCGGCGCCGAGCAGGGCCAGGCTGGGGTTGAGGCCGGTGAGCAGGGGCACCAGCACGGTGGCGCCGAAGGCGACGAAGAGAATCTGGGCGCCGGAAAGGGCGGTGCGCCAGGTCGGATCGGGTTTCTGGGTCATGGTCGCCGCCTTACTTGGTGCCGAAAATCTTGTCGCCCGCATCCCCCAGGCCCGGGATGATGTAGCCGTGCTCGTTGAGGTGGCTGTCGATGGCCGCCACATAGACGTCCACATCGGGGTGGGCGGCCTGCAGCTTGGCGATGCCTTCCGGCGCCGCCACCAGGCAGATGGCGCGGACGTGGCCGCAGCCCTTGCGCTTCAACATGTCGATGGTGGCGATGAGGGAGCCGCCGGTGGCCAGCATGGGGTCGATGATGAGGGCCAGGCGTTCGTCCAGGGAGCCGACGAAGCGCTCGAAATAAGGTTCCGGCATGAGGGTTTCCTCATTGCGGGCGATGCCCACCACGCTCACCTTGGCGCTGGGAATGAGGTCCAGGACCCCGTCCAGCATGCCCAGGCCGGCCCGCAGGATGGGCACCACGGTGACCTTCTTGCCCTTCAGGCGCTGCACTTCCACCGGTCCGGCCCAGCCGTCGATGGTGACGCTTTCCACTTCGAAGTCGCGACAGGTTTCGTAGGTGAGGAGGCGGGCCAGTTCGGCGGTGAGTTCGCGGAATTTCTTGGTGCTCATGTCGGCGGCGCGCATGAGACCGATTTTGTGCTGGACCAGGGGATGCTGGACTTCGATGACGGCCATGGTGATCTCGTAAAAACGGGGGCAAACCGCGCAAGGATAATCCATTGGCGTGTCCCTGGCGCGTGGCGCCGCGGAGATTCCGGACATTTCCTGCGCCGGGCGGCTGCGCCTTGGGTAGAATACGCCCTCTTTTTTCCGGTAAATCAGCGACATGGCAAGACTGGCGCTGGCCCCCATGCAGGGCCTGGCAGACGACGTGATGCGGGAGGTGCTGACGGCCATCGGCGGTTACGACTGGTGCGTCACCGAGTTCATCCGCGTCACCGATGCCCTCCTGCCCGCCCGCGCCTTCCGCCGCATGGCGCCGGAACTGGACAACGCCGGCCGCACCGGCGCCGGCACGCCGGTGGCGATCCAGCTGCTCGGTTCCGATCCCGTCTGCCTGGCCGAGAACGCCGCCCGGGCGGCAGAGTTCGGCCCCCTGGCGGTGGACCTCAACTTCGGCTGTCCGGCGCCCATGGTCAATCGCCACGGCGGCGGCGCCATCCTGCTCAACGATCCGGAACTGCTGCATACCATCGTCGCCACGGTGCGCCGGGCCATGCCGCCGCAAGTGCCGCTGACAGCGAAGATGCGCCTGGGGGTGAAGGACACAGCCCGCACCCTGGACTGCGCCCTGGCCCTGGCCACGGGCGGCGCCGCCGAGTTGGTGGTGCATGCCCGGACCAAGGAAGAGGGCTACACGCCGCCGGCCCACTGGCACTGGATCGCCCGCATCGCCGAGGCGGTGGCGGTGCCGGTGGTGGCCAACGGCGAGGTGTGGAGCGTGGCCGACTGGGAGGAAATCCGGGAGGTTTCGGGCTGTGCCGACGTCATGCTCGGCCGCGGCGCGGTGGCCGATCCGCTGCTGGCGCGGCGCATCAAGGGAGAGGCGATTGCCGGTGCCGAGGCCTGGGCGGTGGTGGAGCCGGTCCTGGCCGACTTCTGGCGGCGGGTCACCGCCAAACTGGAACCCCGGCATTGTCCGGGGCGCATCAAGCTGTGGCTGGGATTGCTGCGGCGGACCTGGCCCGAAGCCGAAGCCCTGTATCAGCGCATCCGCCCCGCCCGGGACTGCGCCGCGGTGGAGGCCGGCCTGGCTGCCGCCGGCATCCTGCCCGCGCCGGTGGCCTGAGGCCGAGGTCCGGCGCCAGCCATGGGCGCTCAGCCCGTGGAGCGCACCTTGGTGACGCGGCAGGGAGCCGCTTCGTCCTGCTCGACCTGGACCTCGGCCACCCTGTTGCACACCAGATGCCCGGTGAGGGTGGCGCCCTCGCTGATGGTCAGCTCGCCGTAGCGCACGTGGCCGCCCTTGACCTTGGCGGTGGGGCCGAGGAAGAGGGTTTCCCGGGCCTCGATATTGCCGCTGACGGTGCCATAGACCACCACGTGGTCGGCCAGCAGGTGGCCTTTGACGAAGGCCTGCTGGTTAACCACGATGACCGGGGTCTCGCCTTCCTTGCCGCGCAGGTCGCCGCGCACGTTGCCGTCCACCCACAGGCCGCCGCAGAAATCGACTTCGCCGTGGACCGTGGTACCGGTGGGGATGACGCCCTTCATGGCGACGTCGGGCAGACCGTTGGCGCCGAAGCGCAGGGGTTTGGAATTTTTCATGATGTACGTCCCATCCTTGTCTGTTGGCTCAAGCGAACCCCGCTGGGTTCGAGAAGATCTACCGTGACGTTGCGCGGCGTGAAGCCGTCCGGTAGGGGGATGACACCTGCAGTTCTGAGGAAACGGCTGACTTCCACTTTCAACTTCGGGTCCGGGGCATCGCCGGCGGCGGGATAGCGCCAGGTCGCCGGTTTGCCCTCTTGTTCTCCGGCCACTACGAATTGCAGGGTGCCGTTGAATTTGCGGCCGCTATTGGCCAGGGTCAGGCGGTAACGCAACTGGCCCGGCAGTGCCGGGTCCTGGGCCACGCTAAAGGCCTTCAGTTCCAGTCCGTCCTGCTCGGCCGGGGAGGCATCCGGCGCTACCGGGGGCAGGGGTGCGGGAGCTGCCGCCACGGCGGGCTCCGGCGGTGCCGGCACGGCCATGGCCACCGGGACCGGCTCCGCTGCCGGAGGCAGGGGGAAATGCTGACCGGCGCGGAAGGCCAGGGCCAAGGCCAGCAGTACGCCGCCGGCCATGGCCAGCTTCTGCAGCACGCGGTGCCACAGGGGTTTGGGGACTTCGATCCGGACGGTGGGGGTCGGCAGCATCGGTCGCGAACGGTCGTAAAAGTTTTATCAGTCAGTTAACCGCGGCCCGGATGGCTTGGCGGTTCAGCAGGGTGCGGCTTCCTGGCTGGGCACGAATTTCGGCTTGGCTGAGAAGACTTTGGGGGGCGGATTGTTTCCCAATTGACCCCATGCTTCAAGCTGTTTCTCAAGATATCGGCAGCATAGCCATGAAATTAAATGTTTTTTTCAAAAAAAACTACCTAGGGTGATTCCTAGGGGGAGAGGACGGCCGCTGCCGGCGGTGTTTTTTGCCCCAATGTTCCTGCTTTCAAGCGGCCCGGGCTTGGGTATGATGGGCGCCCGCAAACCCTTGCGGCGCGTTCCCCGGGCCCGGTTGCGGCCCTTCTGATCCGAGTCATGTCATGGTCTGTCAGTCCTGCGGCGCCTGCTGCGCCGCCTACCGCGTCGATTTCCATCCGGCCGAGCTGGAGGGCGGGAATTTCGCCTGGGAGGGCGGCATTCCCCTGGCCCTGACGGTGCCCGTGACGCCCCATCTGGTGCGCATGGCCGGCACAGATGCCAGCCCGCCCCGCTGCGTCGCCCTCAGCGGCGAGGTGGGGGTGGCCGTCTCCTGCAGCCGTTACGCCCAGCGTCCCTCGCCCTGCCGCGAATTCAATCCCCTGGCAGAACTGGGCATCACCGACGAGGCCTGCGCCCGGGCCCGGCAGAAGCACGGTTTGCCGCCCCTGGCGGACCCTGCCTGAGACCCTTGCCGCGGCGCTGGCGGGCCGCTCCCGATTGACCCCCCGCCGGCCCCGGTGCTAATGTTGGCGCCATTGATAAAGGCAAACCCGTACGAAAGGCGGGGGCGCAAAGTCACCGGTCTACCGGGCGTCGGCAAGGGCGCTCCATGACGGCGGGACTGCCATAAGCAACGTGCCATCCCGGGCCGGTTGCGAGGAGACTTCGGCGCAATCCACGTGTATTCCCTCTAACCATTGAGTTTGGGAGGTTGGTCATGTTTGCTGAAGTTCCGGAGCTTTCCCCGGGGGCGTCCGCTCCCCTTGCCATGGCAGCCAGCATCGAGCTGGAAACCGTCAACGGCATCCTCAGTACCGTCACCATTCCGCCGTGCCCCAGCGTGGTCCTTTCCCTGATGGAGGAGGCGCGCCAGGACGACGTGGATTTCCAGCGCATCAACCGTCTCATCAGCGGCGACGTCAGCCTGGCGGCGTCCATGATGAAGACTGCCAATTCCCCCTTCTTCGCCCTGCGCTCCAAGGTGCAGTCGGTGCAGCAGGCGGTGGCCGTGCTGGGCCTGAAGAACATCCTCAAGGTGGTCACCGGCCTGGAGCTGCAGCGCAGCCTGGGCAAGGGCGGCGGGGTCAGCATGGAGCGCTTCTGGGAACGCTCCAACCTGCACGCCGCCATCTGCGGTTGCCTGGCCCGGCGCCTGCCCGGCACCTCGGTGGAAGATGCCTACACCTTCGGCCTCTTCCACGACTGCGGCATTCCCATCCTCATGCAGCGTTTCCCCGACTACAAGGAAACCCTCATGGCCGCCAACCATTCCAGCCTGCCGGTGCCCGAGGTGGAGTTCGAGCGCCATGCCACCAGCCACGTCATGGTGGGCGCCATGCTGGCCCACAATTGGCAGTTGCCGGAGAAGATCGTCCGCGCCATCCGCGGCCACCACGACCTGACCCTGCTGGAGGACGAGCGGGAGCCGGCCGAGGTGCGCACCCTGATCGCCCTGTCCCTGCTGGCCGAGCACCTGGCCGCCCGCTACCTGGGCGTGGCGGAGGAGTCCGAGTGGCAGCTGTGGGGCGAGCAGGCTTTTGCCTACCTGGGTTTCGACGACGGCGAACTGGAAGAGCTGTACCCGGAACTGCTGGAGGAACTGGGCGACGTCATCGCCGCCCGGGGCTAGGTTTTTAGTCCAGGGTACGGCGGAAGGTGCGCAGGCCGATACCCAGCACCACGGCGATGAAGGCCAGGATCGGCCAGACGCTGCTCCACACCATGTCGATGCCGTTGCCCTTGAGCAGGATGCCCCGCACCAGCACCAGGAAATGGGTGAGGGGCAGGACATTGCCCACCACCTGGGCCCACTCCGGCATGCCGCGGAAGGGGAACATGAAGCCCGAGAGCAGCATGGAGGGCAGGAAGAAAAAGAAGGTCATCTGCATGGCCTGCAGCTGGTTGCGGGCGATGGAGCTGAAGGTGATGCCCAGGGTCAGGTTGGCGCAGATGAAGAGCAGTACCACGGCGTAGAGCAGCAGCAGGTTGCCGTGCATGGGCACGTCGAAAATGAAGCGGGCGGCGAGCAGGATCAGGGTCACCTGGATCAGGCCGATGAGGATGTAGGGCACGATCTTGCCGGTCATCACCTCCACCGGGGTGGCCGGCGTCGCCAGCAGGTTCTCGAAGGTGCCCCGTTCCCGTTCCCGGGTCATGGCCAGGCCGGTCATCAGCACCATGGTCATGGTCAGGATCACCCCCAGGAGGCCCGGCACCACGTTGTAGGAGGTGAGCCCTTCCGGGTTGTAGCGGCGGTGCACCCGCAGGTCCAGGGGCGGCGTCGCGGTCTTTTCCAGCCCCGGCAGGTCGGGGGCGAAAACTTCCAGTCCCAGTCTGTTGAGCACCGAAATGGCGCCGCCGGCGGCCATGGGATCGGTGGCGTCCGCCTCCACCAGCAGGGTCGGCGCCTTGCCCCGCACCAGGTCCCGGTGGAAGCCGGGTGGGAAGGTGACGACGAACTGCACCTGGCTGCGGTCCAGCAGGGCGTTGGCATCTTTTTCGTCCACGCTGCCGACGATCTTGAAGTAGTCGCTGTTCTGCATCGCCGCCACATAGGAGCGGGCGAAAGGGCCCGGGTCGGCCATGACAATGGCGGTGGGCAGGTGCTTGGGGTCGGAGTTGATGGCGAAGCCGAACAGCAGCAGCTGGATGATGGGAATGCCGACGATCATGCCGAAGGTGAGCCGGTCCCGCTTCAGCTGGATGAACTCCTTGAGCAGGATGCCGAACCAGCGGGAAAAGGAGAAGGTGAAGGAGAAGGCTTGGGAGAAATTCTGCAGACGCTGTTTCATGGCATCACCCCTGGAACGGATCCGGACTGCCCTGCATGAGGTGGATGAAGGCATCCTCCAGAGAGGCAGGAACGACGGCCATCTCCATGGGCTTGCCCTGGAGGAAGGCTTCCAGACTGGCTTGCAGCCTGGCCTCGTCGCGGCCGCTGACGTGGAGCACGTTGCCGAAGCTGGCCACCAGATCCACCCCGGGCAGGCCGCGCAGTGCCTCCCCCAGGCCGTGCAGGCTGGCGCCGCTGATTTCCCGGGTGTGCAGGCCCTGGGCCGCCACCACCTGCTCCGCCGTGCCCGAGGCCAGCAGGGTGCCGTAGGCGATGTAGGCGAGACGGTGGCAGCGCTCGGCCTCGTCCATGTAATGGGTGGATACGAGCACCGTGATGCCGGCGGCGGAGAGGCGGTGGATTTCCTCCCAGAAGTCGCGCCGGGCCTTGGGATCCACCCCGGCGGTGGGTTCGTCCAGGAGCAAGAGCCGGGGCCGGTGCAGCAGGCAGGAGGCCAGGGCCAGGCGCTGCTTCCAGCCGCCGGAAAGGGTGCCGGCCAGCTGGCTGCGGCGGCCGGCCAGGCCCAGTTCCTCCAGGGCCCGGTCCACCGCCTCCCGGCGCCGCTCCATGCCGAACATGCGGGCGACGAAATCCAGGTTCTCGCCGATGGTGAGGTCGTCCCACAGGGAGAACTTCTGGGTCATGTAGCCCACCTGGCGCTTGATGGCGGCGCTCTCCCGCAACACGTCCAGACCCAGGCAGGTGCCCTGGCCGCTGTCCGGCGTCAGCAGGCCGCACAGCATGCGGATGGAGGTGGTCTTGCCGCTGCCGTTGGGGCCGAGGAAGCCGAAGATTTCCCCCTGCCGCACCTGCAGCGCCAGGTCCTTCACCACGTGCTTGTCGCCGAAGTGCTTGTTGATGCCGGTGACGTCGATGACCAGCGGGGAGTCGTTCATCCCGGCTTCCATCTCAGCGCTCCAGCAGGCGCACATCCACCGGCAGGCCGGGACGCAGGCTGGCCGCCTGTTCCGGGACCGGCGCCGCCTCGATACGGAAGACCAGCTTTTCCCGGCTGCCCCGGCTGTAGATCACCGGCGGCGTGTATTCGGCCTGGGGCGCGATGAAGTCGATGCTGGCGCGGATGGGCTGGGCGCAGCCGTCGCAGGCCGCTTCCACCGCCTGTCCCGGCTTGAGCCCGGCCAGGGCCGTTTCCGGCACGTAGAAGCGCAGCTTGCGGCGGTTGTCCGGCAGCAGGCTGGCCACGGCGGCGCCGGCGGGCACCCATTCGCCGGGACGGTAGTAGGTCTCCGTCACCTCGCCGGCGGCGGGGGCGCTGACGGCCTTCCGCTCCACCACCCAGCGCTTCTGGGCCGCCAGGGCGGCGGCGGCCTGCAGGTCGGCCTCGGCGCCTTTGACCTCGGCCTGGCGGCCCAGGGTGCTGCGGTAGGTGGCCAGCTGCTGGCGGGCCGCCTCCTCCTGGGCCACGGCCTGGTCGAAGGCGCTCTGGGCTTCGTCCAGCTTGGCCTGGGCGACGAAGTTCTGCCGCGCCAGGGCCTGCTGCTGGTCGAGGCGGGTGCGGGCCAGGCGGCGGCCCGCTTCGGCCGCCCGCAGATTGGCTTCCAGCCCGGCGATCTCCGGCGCCCGGCGCGGTTCCTTGAGGTTTTCCGCCTTTTCCCGGGCGGCGGCGATGCGGGCCTCGGCCTCGGCCAGGGCCTGGGCGTCCGGGTCCGCCGCCACGGCGAAAAGGGCCTGGCCCTCGCTCACCCGGCTGCCCCGGGGCGTCTCCAGGGACTTAAGGTAGCCGGCCTGGGGGGCCGCCAGGTAGAGGTATTCGCCTTCCACGTAACCCGGGTAGACGGGGGCGGCATCGCGGCCGCAGGCAGCCAGCAGGGGCAGGGCGGCGGCGAGCAGCAGGGGCAGGGTGGCGGTTTTCATGGTGCGGGACTCCCCGGGGCGGTGGGATGGGGCAGGAGGGCCAGAAGCTGGCGCAGGCCCACGGCCAGCTCCGCTTCGGATTGGGGGCTCTGGCGGCCCAGGTTCATCACCGCCAGGCCGACGATGGCGGCGTGGAAGACCAGTACCTGGGGCGCCTCCGGCGCGTAGCCCAGGTGGCTCAGCAATTGGGCGATGGATTGGCGCACGTGGTCCACCAGGCGGCTCACCGCTTCCCGCAGGGACGGTTCCTGATCGGCGGCGGCCACCAGGCCCAGCAGCATGCGCACCCGGGGCAGGAAGCGCATGGCGGCGGCCAGGGCCTGGGCCGGGTCGGCCTCCGGGCTGCCCAGCTGGCGTGTCAGGGCGTCATTCACCGACTGTTCGGCGATGGCCAGCAGCAGTTCGTTGCGGGTGGGGAAGTAATAGGTGAGATGGCTCTGGCTGACCCCGGCCGCCTTGGCGATGCGGGGCTGGGTGAGGGCCGCCAGGCCCTGTTCGTGGAGCAGGGTGACGCCGGCGGCGAGGAGCCGTTGCTTGACGCTCATGGTCAGTGGATGCCGTGGGTGAATACTGTTTGGTAACTCTACCAAGATTTGGTGGGCTTACCAAAAATATTTCGCCCGAGCCGGTGGTGGCTGCCGGTTGAGTCTGGGACAATGCGGCCCTTGGCTTTAGCGGCCGTCATTTTCTGAAGGATTTTTCATGGCCATTGTTTTTCCCGTGCGCGGCGAATACATCCAGCTCGATCAACTGCTCAAGGCGGCCAGCCTGGTGTCTTCCGGCGGCGAGGCCCACATCATGGTGGACGAGGGCCAGGTGAAGGTGGACGGCAAGGTGGAAACGCGCAAGCGGGCCAAGCTGCGCCCCGGGCAGAAGGTGCAGTTCGGCGGCGAGACCATCCAGCTGGTGGCCGAGGAGGCCTAAGCGCCCAGGAGGCAGTGGCCGGGCGGGACTGCTCCCGCGTTGGCTGAGTGCGGCGACACACAAGACAAAGGGCCGGCAACTTGCGTTGCCGGCCCTTTGTCTTGCGGCCTGCCGGATTGGCAGTTGACCAATCGACCGAGGCTAGAGGTCGGGGGCGCTGATGCCCAGGGCTTCTTCGGCCCAGGCCAGGGCCAGCTGGCTGGTGTTGCCGAGGCCCGCCGGATCGATGCCCAGTTCGCCGGCGATGTCCGCCGCCTGGGCGCTGCGGCCGTGCTCCACGGCCAGGGCCAGCTGCAGGAAGCGGGCGTAGGGCCCCTCGCTGCGCAACAGGACGGCCGTCACCTCGTCCGCCAGATTGATCAGCTGCAGCACCTTGGTCAGGGGCATGGCCAGCAGCACGTCGAAGAGGGAGAGCAGACCCACCAGGAACAGCTCGTCGCAATCCTTCTTGGCCAGCACGCCGTCGGCCACGGTTTCGAGGAAGCGGGCCCGGGTCATGGCCACTTCCAGCAGGGCCTCGTCCCGGTCCCGGGGCGTGCCGACGCGGAACATGGCGACGGTGAGCCAGCGGTACAGGCGCTGCCGGCCCAGGACCATGATGGCCTGTTCCAGGCTGGCCACCGGCGCCGACAGGCCGGCTGCCGGGGAGTTGGCCAGGGCCAGCACCTTGAGGGCGATGCCCGGGTCCTTCTTGGCCACGGCGCCCAGGTCCGCCAGGTCGGCCTCGGCCCGGATCAGGTTGAGCATTTCCATGAGCACGACCCGGGAGTTGTCCAGCTTGCCTTCGGGTTCCTCGCAATCGGCCAGCACGGTGAAGGGGCCGAGGCAGTAGTCGAAACCCCAGGCCGCGCACATGCGGCGTTCCGGCCAGCCGGGCACGCCGTCGGCGGCCAGCTCCAGCTGGGGCGCAGCCGCCTTCAGGCCCCGGGCCAGGCGCTGGAAATCGGTGAGGTCGTAGTCGTCCAGGCGGAGCAGGGCCAGGTCCGCCAGGGCCAGCAGGGGCGCGTGTTCCGGCAGCAGGGTGAGGCCGCGCAGGGCGAGGCGGCAGCCATCTGCCTTGGCCTGCTGCAACAGGGGCAGCCAGGCCTCCACGTCCGAACCTTCCACATCCAGCAGCAAGGTGCTGCGGGCGGCCCGCAGGGGCAGGTGGCCGCCAGCGGCCAGGGCGGCGCGGGAGATCGGCACCAGGGCCAGGCGGCGGGTGGCGAAGGCGGGCAGGTCGATCTCTGCCAGGGCAGAGAGGAAAGCGCTTTCCGCCGGCGCGTCGGCCTGGGGTGACGTTTGTCCGGCGGCGCTGCCGGCGGTGGAAAAGCGGTAGCCGCAGAGACGGTTGCGGCTGTCGATGATTTCTTCACGCCGCAGCATGGCTTCGGCGGCGGCGCGTTGCCGTTGTTGGGCCGCCACGGCCGGATCGACGACGGGCGTCGTCACCAGGGCGGAAAGGGGCAGGGGCTGGAGCGGGGTGTCGTCCTGGCCGGTGAGACGGCCGATGAGTTTGCCAAAAACCATGGGTCGGGGATTTTATTGTGGGTTGTTGTAACCCGTTATTTTACGTCCCTCGCCCGGGTGGAAAGCTGTCAAAAGTTGGCAGTCGGGGAGGTAAATCTTATCCCCGATTCACCGGAGCAAGTCTGTGGATAGGCCGGGGATAAGCGCGCCACCCCCCTGATTCCTAGGTGTTTTTGCTCTCCGCCTAAAAAAACGGCAATTGGGGCAAAACCGGGGGATGGGCCGCAGATCGAGCATTGGCGCGGGGTTCCGCCGGTGGATAAAACGCCTTTATCCACCTTTTAGGGGAACAAGCCTGTGGAAAAGCAGTGGGCAAATCACCTAAGTGCGTCACCCGCCAGGGTTTTTGGCCTCCGCCTAAAAAACAGGCGGAGGCCTTGTTATCCGGCTTGCCGCCTAGCTCAGCAACTGGCGCAGCACGTAGGGCAGGATGCCGCCGTGGCGGAAGTATTCCACCTCGATGGGGGTATCGATGCGACACAGCAGGGGCACTTGCTCCACCCGTCCGTCGCTGCGGGTGATGCGCAGCATCAGGTCCTGCTGGGCTTGCAGGGGACCGTCGGCGCCGGGCAGGTCGAAGCGCTCGCTGCCGTCCAGGCCCAGGCTGGCGGCGCTGGTGCCGGCCTTGAACTGCAGGGGCAGCACCCCCATGCCCACCAGGTTGGCCCGGTGGATGCGCTCGAAGCTGCGGGCCACCACGGCCCGCACGCCGAGGAGCCGGGTGCCCTTGGCGGCCCAGTCCCGGGAGGAGCCGGTGCCGTATTCCTCACCGGCGAAGACCAGGGTGGGAATGCCCCGCTGCTGGTAGGCGCTGGCAGCCTCGAACACCGTCACCTGCTGCCCGTCGAGCAGGGTGTAGCCGCCTTCCACCGGGCTGCCGTCTGCCTTGGGCGGCAGCATCAGGTTCTTCACCCGCACGTTGGCGAAGGTGCCGCGCACCATGACCTCGTGGTGGCCGCGGCGGGAGCCGTAGGAGTTGAAGTCCAGGGACTTCACGCCCTGGGCGGTGAGCCACTGGCCCGCCGGGGTGGCCGCCTTGAAGGAACCGGCGGGGGAAATGTGGTCGGTGGTGACCGAGTCTCCCAGCACCAGCAGGGCCCGGGCACCGTTGATGGGCGCCAGGGGCGGCGGCTCGACAGTGAAGCCGTCGAAGAAGGGCGGCCGGGCGATATAGGTGGAGGGCGGCCAGTCGTAGATTTGTCCCTCCGGCGCCGGCACCGCGTTCCACAGGTCATGGTCCCGGGTGAAGTCGGCGTAGAGGCGGCGGTAGGTGGCCGGGTCCTGGGCGAAGGGCAGCACGGCGGCGATTTCCTCCGAACTGGGCCAGATCTCCCGCAGGTACACCGGTTGGCCGTCGCGGCCCGTGCCCAGGGGCGTGGTGGTGAGATCCACATTGACCCGGCCGGCGATGGCGAAGGCCACCACCAGGGGCGGTGAGGCCAGGTAGTTGGCGCGGATGGCGGGATGGATGCGGGCCTCGAAATTGCGGTTGCCGGAGAGCACGGCGGCCACCACCAGGTCCCGCTCGGCGATGGCCTGGTTGAATTCGGGCGCCAGGTCCCCCGCATTGCCGATGCAGGTGGTGCAGCCGTAGCCGGCCAGGGCGAAGCCCAGTCGGGCCAGGGGCGCCAGCAGGCCGGCCTTTTCCAGATAGTCGGTGACCACCCGGGAACCGGGGGCGAGGGAGGTCTTGATGTGGGGCTGCACCGAGAGACCCTTGTCCACCGCCTTTTTCGCCAGCAGGCCGGCGGCGATCAGCACCGCCGGGTTGGAGGTGTTGGTGCAGGAGGTGATGGCGGCGATGAGCACGTCGCCGTGGCCCAGATCCACGCCCGCCCGGGCCGTGGGCTGGCGCTGCGGCAGTTGTTCGGCCGGCTTGCCGAAGCCGTTGGCGCTGGTGGGCTGGCTGAACAGGGTGTCGAAACTGCGGCCCATGTCGGACAGATCGATGCGGTCCTGGGGCCGCTTGGGGCCGGCCAGGGAGGGCACGATGGTGGCCAGGTCCAGGCTCAGCTGGGTGCTGTAGTCGATGTCGCCGGCCCGGGGGGCGCCGAACAGGCCCTGGGCGCGGAAGTAGGCCTCAAAGGCTTCCACCTCGGCCTCGTTGCGGCCGGTCTGGCGCAGGTAGTCCACGGTCTTCTCGTCCACCGGGAAAAAGCCCAGGGTGGCGCCGTACTCGGGCGCCATGTTGGCGATGGTGGCCCGGTCGGTGAGGGACAGGCTGGTGGTGCCGGGGCCGAAGAATTCGACGAACTTGCCCACCACCTTTTCCCGGCGCAGCAGTTCGGTGACGGTGAGCACCAGGTCGGTGGCGGTGACGCCCTCGTTGAGGCGGCCGCGCAGTTCCACGCCGACCACGTCGGGAGTGAGGAAATACACCGGCTGGCCGAGCATGGCCGCCTCCGCTTCGATACCGCCGACGCCCCAGCCGACGACGCCGACGCCGTTGATCATGGTGGTGTGGGAGTCGGTGCCCACCAGGGTGTCCGGGAACAGCAGTTCGCCCTGGCGGCGCACGCCGCGGAACAGGTATTCCAGGTTCACCTGGTGCACGATGCCGATGCCCGGCGGCACCACCTTGAAGGTGTCGAAGGCCTGCATGCCCCATTTCATGAACTGGTAGCGCTCGGCGTTGCGCTGGAACTCCAGCTCCATGTTGCGGCGCAGGGCCGTGGGGGTGCCGTACTCGTCCACCTGTACCGAGTGGTCCACCACCAGGTCCACCGGCACCAGGGGCTCGATGCGCTTGGGGTCCGTGCCCTGGGCCGCCGCCGCATCGCGCATTGCGGCCAGGTCGCAGAGCAGGGGCACGCCGGTGAAGTCCTGCAGCACCACCCGGGCGACGACGAAGGGAATCTCCTCGGTGCGTTCCGCCCGGGGCTGCCAGTTGGCCAGCTGGTGCACGTGCCGGGGCGTCACCCGGCGGCCGTCGCAGTGGCGCAGCAGGGCTTCGAGGACGATGCGCAGGGACACCGGCAGGCGGGAGACGGGGCCGATGCCGGTGGCCTCCAGGGCGGGCAGGGAGTGGAAGAGGTCGATGGGCCCCCGGGCGGTGGCCAGGGGCTGCAGGGTGGAAAAGGAATCGGTGGTCATGACGGCTCCGGAAAAGGGGAGGGACATGGGTACTGAGTCCGCCGCCGGCCGAACGTTCCGGAAATGTGGCCACCTATGTCACGGCCACCCCGGGCGGGCGTGGCGTGTCTGTCGGACGTTGCCCTGCCTCGCAGAGTGGGAGGGCCGCCGCCGGAGCAAAACGCCGGGCAACAAAAAGGGCGGCCCGCGGGCCGCCCTGGGGTGTGGGGCGTTCGTCCTCAGCCGGCGTTGGCGCGGCCGATGGCGGCGGCGAGGCGCTCGGTCTGCACCATGGCGCTGATGCCGATCAGCAGGTGGGCGGCCTGGACCAGCCAGTGGTAGTTGCCGGGCAGCAGGGCGGTCTGGAACACGCCCAGGGCCAGCACCACGACGCCCCAGGTGGCGCCGAGGATGGCCAGGGCCGGGGCGGCCTTGAGGCCGAGCAGGGACAGCAGCCACAGGGACAGCACCAGCAGGGCGCCGGTGCCCATGTGGGCGTGGAGCAGGGCGCCGCCCTGGCCGAGCCAGAGCAGGATGCCGAGAATGAGGGCGGCGGTGCCGGCCAGGCGGGCCGTGACGATGGCGATGCGGGTAAGGGTTTGCTGCATGTTGCGTTCTCCTTTGATGTTTATGGTTTGTTGTGGCGCCGTCCCCGGCCGGGGACGGAGACGCGGCCTTTTCGCCTTTGCCGGCGTTACGGGCCGTGCTGATTCTATGCTGCAATGCCGGAAATGCCGAAGCCCTTTCACACTGCGCCCGGCACCTCGGCTGCAAGCCGCGCCCCTGGCCGATCCCGGCGATGGCATGCTGAAGATAAAGGACTGGTGCCGCTTTCAGGGTAGGTGCCATGAAAAACGGGAATGGATCGCTCCATTCCCGTTGTCGTGGGGGCGGGCCGGAAGTTAGGGACGGGCCGGCAGGGGCGCAAACTCCACCGGCACCCAGGCGTAGCTGCCCTTGCCTTCGGCGCGGACGTGGCCGAGGCCGGGGAAGGGCAGGTGCATGCCGCCCACCAGGACCTTGCTGGCGGCGGCTTCCTTCATGATGGCCTTGCGCGTGGCGATGGCCTGCTTCTGGTCCACGTCGAACTCGATGGAGACGCCGGGCTTGGCGAACTGCACGGCGTGGGCATGGACCAGGTCGCCCCAGATGAGCAGCTTCTGGCCTTTGGACTCCACGGCGAAGGCAGTGTGGCCGGGGGTGTGGCCGTTGGCCTTGACCGCCCGGATGCCTGGCACCAGCTCGCTGCCGGCGGCGAAGGTGGCCCATTGGCCCTTGGCCAGGTAGGGGGCGGCGCTGTCCCGGGACAGCTTGAAGAAGGGCTGCATGCCTTCCGGCGCGGCGGCGGCCACCTTTTCCGAGAGCCAGAAATCATTGTCTTCCTGGGCCGCCAGGATGCGGGCCTTGGGGAAGATGGGCTGGCCGCCGGCGTCGTTGAGGCCGCCCATGTGGTCGGCGTGGAGGTGGGTCAGCACCACCGTATCCACCTGCTCCAGGCTGTAGCCGGCCGCCTTCAGGTTGGCGGCGATGTTGCCGAGGGAGGGGCCGAACAGCTTGGCGGCGCCCGTATCCACCAGCACCAGGTTCTTGCCGGTGTTGATCAGGTAGGCGTTCACCGCCGTCTGCATCTTCGGGTTGCCGACGAACATGCGGGCCAGCAGGGCGTTCAGGTCCTGGGGCCGGGCGTTCTTCAGCAGCTTGGTCTCCAGCTCGATGGCGCCGTCGTAGAGGGCGGTCACCTCGAAGTCGCCCAGCTGGGTGCGGTAGTAGCCGGGGACCTGGGTCTGCACCTGGGGCGCTTCGGCCCGGGCCAGGGGCGCGAGGAAAAGGAGGGCGGCGGAAAGGGCGAGCAGTGAGCGGCGCAGTTGCATGGGGAAATCTCCTGTTATGGGTTTGGGATGATGGGAGAAGGAGGGGAGTGTGGCCTATGACGCGGGGCTCGCCGCAAGGACTGTTTCCCCGCCTTTTTATCCCTTGACCTGGAGTGCGCTCCAGCTTTTAGGATGCCTGCCATGAAGCCCTATCTCTCCATCCAGAAAGCGGCCGCCAGCACCGGCCTGAGTCCCGACACCCTGCGCTACTACGAGCGCATCGGCCTCATCGGCACGGTGCCCCGGGGGCCGGGAGGACAGCGCCGCTACGTGCCTGACGACATGGCCTGGCTGGCCTTCCTGTTGCGCTTGCGCAGTACCGGCATGCCGGTGCGGCAGATGCAGGAATTCGCCGAGCTGCGCCGCCGGGGCGAAGCCACCGCCGGGGCGCGCCGGGAAATGCTGGAGCGGCACCTGGAGGGCGTGCGGCGGAACATCCGCCAGCTGGAGGAAACGGCGGCGGTGCTGGCCGGCAAGGTCGAGCATTACCGGCAGCTGGAGGCTTCATCCATCCAACCCAAGGCAAAAGGAGCCTCCCATGGAAAAGTCCGAAGCGATGCAAAACGAGCGTTACGCCAGAGGCCTGGCAAAGCTGCAGGAGATTGACGGCCAGGCCGGGGAAAAGGTGGTGGCCAGCCTGGCCGGCATTGCCCCGGATTTCGCCCGCTACCTGATCGAATTTCCCTTCGGTGACATCTACAGCCGCCCGGGCCTGGACCTGCGCTCCCGGGAAATCGCCGTGGTGGCGGCCCTGACGGCCCTGGGCAATGCGGCGCCCCAGCTCAAGGTGCACATCCAGGGCGCCCTCAACGTGGGTGTGAGCCGTCAAGAAGTGGTGGAGACCATCATGCAGATGGCCGTCTATGCCGGCTTTCCGGCGGCCCTCAACGGCCTGTTTGCGGCGCAGGAGGTGTTTGCCGAAGCCGGGTGAGCGGGGTGGCGGCGATGTTCCCCGGGGCGGGCGTCCCGGATGCCCCTTGTCGTTGTAAGGGGCGGCAGGTTATGGTCCTGGTCTTGCACATGTCATGGTCCGGAAAATGTCGCGCCACCCCATGTATCCTTCCGCCCGCCTCGCCTTGTTGTTGCTCAATACCTGGTCCTTCTTCACCGGCCTGGCAGCCTTTTATCTCTACTGGTTTCTTTCCATGGCTGGCACCGGGGCGATTACCGAGGGCATGGCGGCCGATATCGGCCAATTGAACGATGTCGGCATCCTGCGGCAACTGGCCCTCAGTTTGCTGCATGCAGCGGTCGATTTCCGTCAAAGCGGAATCACCCTGGCAGTATGGGGCCTGTCCCTGCTTATGCTCTCGAGCGGCCTGTCCTTGCTGCTGCTGTTCCGGGAAATGCGCCGTCCAGCGCAGCCCAGGGAACCGGAGCCGACGGATACAGGAAGCGGCTTCGTGGCCGACCTGCTGCAGGGGCGCCTGCCGTTGTGGAAGGCCTTCTGGCTTGTCTATGTTCCGGAGCCCTTCCTCGCCAGCCTTGTCGTCAATGTCCTCATCGGGAACCTGGACGGAAAGACCCAGGTGCTGCTGTCCATGTTCGTGTTTCCATTGACCGTCGGTTTTGTGTGGACGCTGCTTTTGAGCGTGACGGTCCTGGTCTGGCGTTGCAGCGACAATACCGCCCGGCCGGTTTGGGGCAAGGTGGCGCGGGTGCTGCTGGTACTGGTCATTGCCGTACCGCTGCTGCAGTTCCTGATCCTCATGGTGCCTTTCCTGGGGCTGCTTTCCCGCAGCTGACGGGGGCTAGTTCTCCCAGGGCGCCTGCTCGAAGGCCGTCGCCAGGAAATTGACCAGGGCCCGCACCTTTCCCGAGAGGTGCTTGCGTGAGGGATAGACGGCGTAGATGCCCAGTTCCCGCTGCTTGTACTGGGGCAGGATGGGCACCAGGCGGCCGCTGGCCAGGTCCTGGTGGCAGAGGAAGGTGGGCTGGAAAACGATGCCCTGGTGGTCCAGGGCTGCGGCGCGGCAGGTGTCGCCGTTGTTGGCGTGGAAGCGGGGGCGGAGATTGACACTTTCCATGCCGTGGGGGCCTTCCAGTTCCAGGGTGTCGCCGCTGGGGGAATAGCTGTAGCCGATGAACTGGTGCCGGGCCAGGTCGGCCAGGGTCAGGGGCGTGCCGTGGGCCGCCAGGTACTGGGGCGAGGCGCAGAGCAGGATGCGGGTGCTGGCCAGGCGCCGGGAAACCAGGGAGGAGTCGGGCAGGCGGGTGATGCGCACCGCCAGGTCGTAGCCTTCCTCCACCAGATCCACCACCCGGTCGTTGAGGCTCACGTCCAGGCTCACTTCCGGATGGGTGGCGAGAAAGGCGCCCCACAGCGGCGCCAGGTGCAGCACGCCAAAGGAGAGGGGGGCATTGACCTTGAGCTGGCCCACGGCCCGGTTGGTGGTGAGGCCCACGGCGCTGTCCGCGTCCTCCAGTTCTTCCAGGATCTGCTTGCTGCGTTCCAGGTAGAGGCGGCCGGCCTCGGTGAGGGACAGGCGGCGGGTGGTGCGATGCAGGAGGCGGGCGCCCAGGCGGCTTTCCAGGTCCTGCACCAGGCGCGATACGGCGGCCTTGGAACTGCGCAGCTGGTCCGCCGCCTTGACGAAGCTGCCGCTGTCCACCACGGCAACGAAGGCTTCCATTTCCCGGAATCTGTCCATTTTGTTCCGAATATCAAAACAGTTAGTCACAGGATTGTATATTTATCTTCAATCGTCGGTTCAATAAAGTACGTTCCATCGCGGCCACACCTGTTGCCGCCCACTTTAGAGGGACCGCACCATGACCCTGCCCACCCTGTTCATTTCCCACGGCGCGCCGACCTTTGCCCTGGAGCCCGGCATCATCGGCCCCCGGCTGACGGCCCTGGGGCGGCAACTGCCCAAGCCCCGGGCGGTGGTGGTGGTGTCCCCCCACTGGATCACCGCCGGCCTGGAAGTGGCCACCAGCCCCCGGCCCGAGACCATCCACGACTTCGGCGGCTTCCCGGAGGCCCTGTACCAGTTGCGCTACCCGGCCGCTGGTGCCCCCGAGGTGGCGGCCGAGGTCCTGGAGGCCTTGGCCCGGGCCGGCTTCCCCGGCCGCAGCAATCCCCACCGGGGCCTGGACCACGGCGCCTGGGTGCCTCTCATGCACCTCTACCCGCAAGCCGACGTGCCGGTGGTGCAGCTGTCCCTGCCCATGACCGGTTCGCCCCAGGTGCTGCTGGCCCTGGGTCGGGCCCTGGCGCCCCTGCGGCAGCAGGGCGTGCTGGTGCTGGCCTCCGGCAGCATCACCCACAACCTGATGGACTTCCGCCTGGGCGGCGGCGAAGCGGCCTATGCCCGGGAGTTCATGGAGTGGGTGGCTGACACCATCGCCGCCGGCGACCTGGATGCCCTGCTGGACCTGCGCCGCCGGGCCCCCCACGCGGTGCGCGCCCATCCCACCGACGAACACCTGCAGCCTCTGCTGGTGGCCATCGGTGCCGCCGGCGAGGACTGGGCCGCCGTCCGCCGCCTGGAAGGGGGCCTGGTCTATGGCGTGATCGGCATGGACAGCTATGCCTTCGGCGTCACCGCCGGGGACGCAAACCAAATCGACCATTCCGCGTCTACCCCGGTGTCCGCCGCGGTAGCTGCCCACTGAAGCGAGGAATCACCATGAACCACAGCACCGACCGTTACAGCAGCACCGCCAAGGCCCTGCACTGGCTGATGGCCCTGGGCCTCTTCGGCGCCCTGGGCGTCGGCTTCTACATGACCGGCCTGCCCCTGTCGCCGCAGAAGCTGCAGATCTACTCCTGGCACAAGTGGGCCGGCGTCAGCCTGTTCCTGCTGATGCTGCTGCGCTTTGCCTGGCGCCTTAGCCACCGGCCGCCGGCTCCCGTGCCCATGCCGGCCTGGCAGCGCCTCGCCGCCGAGGGCGTGCATCACCTGCTGTATCTGCTGATGTTCGCCATCCCCCTCACGGGCTGGCTGATGAGTTCGGCGAAGGGCTTCCAGACCGTCTATTTCGGCGTGCTGCCCATCCCCGACCTGATCGGCAAGGACCCGGACCTGGGCAACCTGCTGAAGACCGTGCATATGAGCCTCAACTTCCTGCTGCTGGCCCTGGTGGCCGCCCATGCCGGCGCCGCCCTGAAGCACCACTTCCTGGACCGGGACGCCACCCTGCGCCGCATGCTGCCGGGCCGCTCCTGAGTCGCACCAAGAAAAACGTACGCCAACCCCATCGTCACGGAGATAACACCATGATCAAACAAACCCTCGGCGCCGCCGCCCTGGCCGCCGCCGTCTTCGCCTTGCCGGCCCAGGCCGTCGAGTTCAACGCGGTGCAGGCCGACAAGACCCAGATCGCCTTCACCTACAAGCAGATGAACGTGCCCATCGACGGCAAGTTCAGGAAGAGTGCCGCCAGCATCGCCTTTGATCCGGCCAAGCCCCAGGCCGCCAAGGCCAGCCTGGAGATCGATCTGGCCAGCATCGATGCCGGCTCCCAGGAGGCCAATGACGAAGTGGCAAGCAAGCTGTGGTTCAACACCAAGGCCTTCCCCAAGGCCACCTTCGTCTCCAGCAGCGTCAAGGCCCTCGGCAACAACCGTTTCGAGGTCGCCGGCAAGCTGAGCATCAAGGGCAAGACCCTGGACGCCACCGCCCCCTTCACCTTCAAGCAGGAGGGCACCAACGGCGTCTTCGACGGCGCCTTCGTGCTGAAGCGGGCCGACTACGCCATCGGCGAAGGCATGTGGGCCGACTTCGGCACCGTGGCCAATGAAATCCAGATCAAGTTCCACGTCGTGGCGGCGGCTGCCGCTGCGGCCAAGAAGTAAGCCGTACCGCTGTATCGCCCCAACCCCAAGTCGTACCCAGAGAAATCTTAGAAAACCCCTTACAGGAGATTCACCATGATCAAGCAACTCGTCGCCGTCGCCATCACCGCTTCCTCCTTCGCCGCCGTGGCCGCTCCCGAAACCTATGTGATGGACGGCAGCCACACCTTCCCCCGCTTCTCCTACAGCCACTTCGGCTATTCCACCCAGCTCTCCCATTTCGACAAGACCAGCGGCAAGATCGTCATCGACAAGGCCGCCAAGAGCGGCAGCGTGGACGTGACCATCGACATGAAGTCCGTCAATACCGGCTCCGCCCTGTTCAACGGCCACATCCAGGGCGAGGATTTCCTCGACACCGCCAAGTTCCCCACCGCCACCTACAAGTCCACCAAGGTGAACTTTGACGGCGACAAGGTGGTGTCCGTGGATGGCAACCTGACCATCAAGGGCATCACCAAGCCGGTCACCCTCAGCGTCACCTCCTTCCAGTGCATGCCCCATCCCATGCTGAAGAAGGACGCCTGCGGCGCCAACGCCACCGCCGTCATCAAGCGCAGCGAATTCAACGCCGGCAAGTACGCTCCCTATGTGGGCGACGACGTCACCCTGAGCATCGCCGTCGAAGCCATCAAGGAATAAGCCTCCCCGAGGCTGCCTCCGGGCCCGCCGATGCAAGGCGCATCGGCGGGCCTTTTTGCCTTTAGAATGGGCCTCCCCAGATATCGCGTCGGCCCGTCGTGTCTCCCCGCTTCTATCCCAAGTCCTTTCTCAAGCTGCTCTCCCTGGCCTTTCTCGCCGCGGCCCTGCCTCTGGTGGTGGCCCTGGTGCAGACGGCCATGGAGGTGAACCTGCTGGTGCAGCAGAGCCGCCAGGCCGTGGGCCAGACCGCCCAGGCGGCCCGGGCCAGCCGCCAGCTGCTGGAACAGACCGTGGCCCTGGAACGCTCCGCCCGCCAGTACCTGGTGCTGGGAGAGCCGTCCCTGCTGGCGGACTACGACACCCTGCGGGCTGGCTTTCGCACCACCTTCAGCGAGCTGTCCCTGCTGCCCCTGGATGAAGCCCAGCTGCTGGAACTGAACCGCACCATCGACACCGAGGCCGCCCTGCGCGAGCGCCTGGAGAAGATCCAGGGCGGCAAGGCCCGCCTGGCCGAAGACTATGCCGCCCTTTCCGACCTGGCCCGGGGCGTGCAGCGCATCAGCGACGCCCTCACCGACCGGGAAATGAGCCGCCTCGGCGAACTGGCCGGGGAGGCGGAACAGCGCCTGTGGAAGCAGCTGCTGGCCATGCTGGTGCTGGGCCTGGTGGTGTCGGCCCTGGCCGCCGCCCTCATCGCCCGGCCGGTGCGGGAACTGGAGGCCGCCGTCTCCCGCCTCGGCGGTGGCGACCTGCAGGCGCCGGTGGCAGTGCACGGCCCGGCCGACCTGGAGCGCCTGGGCCAGCGCCTGGAATGGCTGCGCCAGCAGCTGAACGAGCTGGAGGCCCAGAAGGTGCGCTTCCTGCGCCATGTCTCCCATGAACTGAAGACGCCCCTGACCGCCCTGCGCGAAGGGGCGGAACTGCTGGCCGACGGCGCCGCCGGCTCCCTCTCCGAAGGCCAGCGGGAGATCGTCGCCATCCTCCAGGGCAAGAGCCGCCAGCTGCAGACCATGATCGAGCGCCTGCTCAATGCCCAGCGGGCCCTGGATGAACTGGGACGCCTCGAATTCGTGCCGGTGGACCTGGCCCGGCTGGTGGGCCGGGGGCTGGACGACCACCGTCTGGCAGCCCAGGCCCGGGGCCTGCGTTTCCAGGCCGAATGCGAGCCCCTGACGGTGCGGGGCGACCGGGACAAGCTGGCCACGGTCCTCGACAACCTGCTCTCCAACGCGGTCAAGTACTCTCCCGAGGGTGGTATGATCGCCGTCGCCCTGAAGTCCGAAGACGGCCTTGCCTGCCTGGACGTGCGTGACCAGGGCCCCGGCGTCGCCCCCAACGACCGGGAACGCATTTTCGACTGGTTCTACCTGGGCGGCAGCCGCCCCGCCGCCGCCAGCGTCCCCGGCAGCGGCCTCGGCCTCGCCATCGCCCGGGAACTGGCCCAGGCCCACCGGGGCCGGCTCGAAATGCTGCCCGAAGGCCCTCCCGGGGCCTGTTTCCGTCTCAGCCTGCCCCTCGCTGCCGCCGGGCGCTGAACCCTCCCTAGCCGAACTGCCTTGTCTTACCGCATACCCATGAAATTCCCATCCCTGCTGCTGAGCCTCTGCCTCTTCCTGGGGGCCTGCAGTCATGTGCCACCGGCGCCGGTGGACGAAAGCCGCCTGGTGCTCGATACCCTGGCCCTGGCCCAGAAAACTGCCGCCGCCAACGCCGAGGAACAGAAGCGGGAGCTGGCGTCCGCCCAGCAGGCCTACAACCGGGAACGCAGCCTGGGCAACCGCCTGCGCCTGGGAGTGCTGCTGGCCTTGCCCCAGCCGGCCCTGGAGGACAAGTCCCGGGCCCTGGCCCTGCTTGAACCCCTGGCCGGCCATGCCGGTCCCGCCGGCCAGCTGGCGACCCTGGTCCAGGGCCAGCTCAACGAGCGCCTGAAGGAAGGGCGCCGGGCCCAGCAGCTGAAGGAACAGCTGGACGAACTCAAGTCCATCGAGCGCCAGCTCATCGAACGCAGCCGCAAGGGGAGGCAATAGCCATGGCCGAACTGCTGCTGGTGGATGACGACGCCGACATCCTCAAACTGCTGGCCCTGCGCCTGGCCACCGCCGGCCACCGGGTGCGCACCGCCGACAGCGGCGAGCAGGCCCTGGTCATGTTCCAGGCCCAGCGGCCCCAGCTGGTCATCACCGACCTGAAGATGGGCGGCATGGACGGCCTCGCCCTGTTCGACGAGATCCAGCGCCGGGCCCCGACCCTGCCGGTGATTGTGCTCACCGCCCACGGCACCATTCCCGAGGCGGTGGATGCCACCCGCCGCGGCGTCTTCGGTTTCCTCACCAAACCCTTCGACGGCAAGGCCCTGCTGGAGCAGGTGGAGCAGGCCCTGCGCCTGGCGTCCCCCGCCGCCCAGGGCGGCGGCGAGAACGAGCCCTGGCGCGCCGATCTGGTGGGCGGCAGCCCGGCCATGCAGGAACTGCTGGAGCGGGCCCGCCTGGTGGCGGCCTCCGATGCCAGCGTCTTCATCGCCGGCGCCAGCGGCACCGGCAAGGAACTGCTGGCCCGGGCCATCCACCTGGCCAGCCCCCGGGCGGATAAGCCTTTCGTCGCCATCAACTGCGCCGCCATCCCGGAAAACCTGCTGGAGTCCGAACTCTTCGGCCACCGCAAGGGCGCCTTCACCGGCGCCACCTACAACCACAAGGGCCTGTTCCTGGAGGCGGACGGCGGCACGGTCTTCCTCGACGAGATCGGCGACATGCCCCTGTCCCTCCAGGCCAAGCTGCTGCGGGTGCTGCAGGAGCGCCAGGTGCGCCCCGTGGGCGCCACCCAGGCGGTGCCGGTTGATGTGCGGGTGGTTTCGGCCACCCACCGGGACCTGGACGAACTCCTGAAAAGCGGCCAGTTCCGCGAAGACCTCTACTACCGCCTCAATGTGGTCTCCCTGGCTCTGCCCCTATTGGCGGAGCGGCGGGAGGACATTCCCCTGCTGGCCAACCATTTCCTGCAGCGCACGGCCAGCCGCTACGGCAAACCCGTCACCGCCTTCGCCCCGGATGCCATGGAAGCCCTGGTGACGGCGCCCTGGCCGGGCAATGTGCGGCAGTTGCAGAATGTGGTGGAGCAGGCGGTGGCCCTCTCCCCGGTGAGCGGCGGCCTGGTGCCGGCGGCCCTGATCCAGGGTGCCCTGCGCTCCGGTGATAGCGCCTTCACTTCCCTGGACGAGGCGAAGAAGGTGTTCGAGCGGGATTACCTGGTGCGCCTGCTGCGCCTCACCGAAGGCAGCGTCACCCAGGCGGCCCGTCTGGCCCAGCGCAACCGCACTGAGTTCTACAAGCTGCTGGAACGGCATCAGCTGGATGCCAAGCAGTTCAAGCCCGGGGCCGGCGACAGCGCCTGAGGGGCGTCGGGCTGGCCCGACAAAATAAATCCGTTTTAAATCAATTGGCTGCGATCAAGGATGGCAGCCCCTGTCGGGCCGCCCCGAAATTCCGGGGCCGGCCCGTTCTTTTTGTTTTCTCCTAACCGACTGATCTTCAAGGAAGTTTTATTCCTGGCACGGCCGTTGCAATAACGGTTGCAAGCCGCACTCCCAAGGCGGCGCTTTTTGCCCAGGAGAATAAAAATGAAGTTCAGGAAAGTTGTCATGCTGGCCCTGCTGATCGGTAGCACCGGTCTGTTCAATGCGGCCCATGCCCACGGTGGCATTGACGGCGATGCCGTGGTTGGCGGCGCCCTTGGCGGTGCGGCCGGCGCCGCCGTCGGTTCGGCTATCGGCGGCCGCGACATGGCCATGGTCGGTGGCGCCCTCGGCGCGGCTGCCGGCGTTTCCCTGAATACCCGTTCCCGTTACGACGATGGCCGCCGCCGCGGCTACTACGACGACCGTCACGACCGGGGTTACCACCGCGGCCACTACAAGCATCGTCACCGTCACCACCACGACCGCCACGACTGGTAAGCCAGTTCCCCCTGCCAAGGAGCGACCATGGATTCCACTTTCGAAATCGGCCATTCCCCGACCCCGGCCCCGGTGCGGGCCCGTCGCCTGCATCCCCTGCTGACGGCGGCCGCCGTCTCTCTCACCGTCTTCAGCCTGCTGGGCATCGGTGCCATTACCGGTCTCATTCCCTCGGCGTCTTCCCAGCTGCAGGAGAAGGGGGCCGATAAGGACGCCGCCAAGGCGGAGGAGGGCGGCAAGCCCGCCGCCAAGGGGGCCGCCAGCGCCAAGTCCACTTGTGCCAACTGCGGCGTGGTGGAAACGGTGCGCATGGTGCAGCTGGAAGGCAATGCCAGCGGCCTGGGGGCTGTGGCCGGCGGCGTCACCGGCGCCCTGGTGGGCAACCAGTTCGGCCGGGGCGGCGGCAATACGGCCATGACCCTGATCGGCGCTGCCGGCGGGGCCTATGCCGGCAACAGCATCGAAAAGAACATGAATCGCCAGACCGCCTACCGCATCACCGTGCGCATGGATGACGGCGCCTACCGCACCATTTCCCAGTCCCACGTGCCCGCCGTGGCCGCCGGCGACAAGGTGAAGGTGGTGAACGGCAACGTCAGCGCCATTCCCTGAACCCATCCCAACCCCGTGGAGAACAACATGAAAACCGCAAAATCCTTCGCCCTCGTCGCCGCTGCCGTCCTGGCCATGACCCTGTCCGCCTGTAGCGGCAATCCCACCCGGCAGCAGGTCGGGGTGGCCACCGGCGCCGTCGTCGGCGGTGTCGTCGGCTCCGCCCTGACTGGCGGCAGCACGGCGGGTACCGTGGCCGGCGCCGCTGCCGGCGGCCTGGTGGGCAACGAGCTGTCCAAGCGTCGCTGACGCCGAGCCGAATCCCTTTGAGCCGCGCCCGGTTTCCGGGTGCTTGTGTAAGCCGATGGTAGGCGGGGGCGCCTACCATCGGCTCTTTTTTTGGTGCACCGCCGCAGCCAGCCCCGGGTCATGCTAGTATTTTTGTCATAGAAAAAAATACCATCGGCAATGCCCGTCGGCAGGGAGCGAGTGGGATGTTTCCGAATCACAAAATGAGGGCCTGGTTGTTCCCGGCCCTGCTGCTTTGGTGCCTGGCTGCCGCAGGGGGAGCCCAGGGGGGCGAGCGCCCCCGCCTGGTGGCCTTCGCCCAGGACACCCTGGCCAACGACTACCGCCTGGCCCAGGTGCGGGCCCTGGTGGAGGCGTTCAATCGCCAGCCCGGCGTCAATTTCGTCTTTTCCGATGCCCAGGGCGAGACGGCCCGGCAGGTGGCCGACGTGGAGGATTTCGTCGCCCGTGGCGTCGATGTGCTGATCGTCAGTCCCCGGGATTCCCAGGCCCTGGCGCCCGTGCTGGCCAAGGCTTACCGCCAGGGTATCCCGGTGGTGCTGCTGATGCGCCGGGTGGAGGGGGACGCCTATACCACCTGGGTGGGGCCCGACGACGGGCAGATCGGTGCCGCTGCCGCTGCCTTCATCGCCGCCGAATTGCAGGGCCGGGGCACGGTGCTGGTGCTGCAGGGCATTCCCGGCGCCAGCACCTCCCAGATGCGCACCGCCGCCTTTGTCGAAGCCTTGCGCCGCCACCCCGGCCTGCGCCTGCACAGCATTCGCCCGGCCAATTACCTGCGGGCCGACGCGGTCAAGGCCGTGGAGGAGGCGCTGGAGGAAGGGCGTCCCTTCGATGCCATCTACGCCCAGTCCGACAGCATGGCCAGCGGCGCCCGCCTGGCCTTGCGCAAGCACGGCATCGATCCGGGCCGGCTGGTCATCGTCGGCATCGACTACATCCGGGAGGCGCGCCAGGCCATCGCTGACGGCGAGCAGCGGGCCTCCTTCACCTATCCCCTGAGTACCGAAGCGACGGCCCGGGTGGTGCGGGACATTCTCGCCGGACGCCCTGTGCCGCGGCGGGTGGTGGTGCCCAGCCAGCTGGTGACGCGGCAGGGCAGCGCCCGCCAGGAGCCGGTTTTCTAGATGTCCGCCCCCAACTGGCTCCCCAGCATCAAGGCCAAGCTGCTGGCCCTGCTCCTGCTCAGCATCTTTCTGGTGCTGACGGTGGTGGGCACCCTGCTTTCCGTCGGGGTGGAGCGCTTCCACCGGGAGGAAACCCGGGAGGTCTTTGCTACCGCCCAGCGGGCCCTCAGTGCCGAAATCCGGGCCCGCCAGACCTTCCTGCTGCAGATGGCCGGGCGCCTGGCGGCGGACGAGGCCCTGGTGGCCAGCCTCAACCTGGTGTCCCGCTATTCCGATCCCCTGCACTACGATCCCCTGGTGTTCGACGGGGAGAAGAAACGCCTGGCCGGGGACCTGGCCCGTCTTTCCAGCGCCACCGACCACCTGTCCCTGGTGGTGGTGGACAGCCGGGGCCAGTGGGTGGCTTTCGGCCGGGTGGAGAAAAACGGCCAGGAGGCGGGCTTCCTGGCCTTCGACAATGCGGGTGCCCCCCTGGCCTGGCAACAGGACTCCCTCTCGCCCAACCAGTGGCACGCCGGACGCACGCCGGTGGAGGTGGAGTTCCTCGCCGGCCTGGCCCGCAATGCGCCGCCGACCCAGGCCATGGTCCGCTCGCCCGACGGGCTGATGCTGCTGGCCAGCGCCCCGGTGATCCGCCACTTTCCCCGGGGCGAGCCTCTCACGGTCGGGCGGGTGGTGGTGGCCCAGACCCTGGGCCAGGGCTTCCTGGAACAGGTGACCCGCTACACGCCGCTGCACTTTGGCCTGCTCTTCGCCCAGGGGCAGGTGGTGGGGGACATCCAGGCCCTGGCTTCCGAGGTCGATCTGAGCCGGGCGGCGCCGCTCCTGAAAAATGCCGGCAATCCCCTGAGCGGCTGGCAGGAGACGCCCCGGCACTTCCTCATGCTGTTTTCCCTGCCCCTGCTGGGCAACGAACAGGCCTATCCGCTCCTGGTCCTGGAAAAGGAGGGCGTAAACAAGCAGGTGCGGGAAACCCTGGGGGTGTTGCTGCTGGTGCTGCTGCTGGCCGGGGCCCTGGTGGTGCCCCTCAGCCAGGCCCTGGCCAACCGGGGCATCTCCCGGCCGGTACTGAACCTGCTGGCCAGCGTGGAACGGGTCAAGACCGGCCAGTACGACGGTATCGCCGGGCAGGCGCCGGGCAGCGTCGAGTTCGCCAGCCTTTTCGATTCCCTGCAGGACATGGCCCATACCATCCGCAGCCGGGAGGACCAGCTGCGCTTGTGGGCCAGCGTGCTGGAACAGAGCCGGGAAGCGGTCTTCGTCACCGATGCGGAAAACCGCATCCTGCTGGTGAACCGGGCCTTCGTCGCCGTCACCGGCTACACCCTGGAAGAGGCGCGGGGGCGGACGCCCCGTTTCCTCCAGTCCGGCCGCCACGACCAGGCGTTCTACGCCAATCTGTGGCGCAGCCTGAAAGAGACCGGCCATTGGCAGGGGGAAATCTGGGACCGGGCCAAGGATGGCCGCATCCATCCCCAGTGGGCCGCCATCAGCGCCGTGGCCGATGCCGCCGGGACGGTCAGCAACTACATCGCCATCTACTCCGACCTCACGGAGCACAAGGCGGCCCAGGACCGCATCCAGTTCCTGGCCCAGCACGATCCTCTCACCGGCCTGCCCAACCGCATGCTGCTGCAGGACCGGCTCACCGTGGCCATTGCCGCCGCCGCCCGGGAGGGGCATGAGGTGGGGGTGCTGTTCATCGACCTGGACCGCTTCAAGACCATCAACGATTCCCTCGGCCATTCCGTCGGCGACGAGCTGATCAAGGGCGTCACCAAGCGCCTGCAGGACGCGGTGCGGGAATCGGATACGGTGTCCCGCCTGGGGGGCGACGAGTTCATTGTCGTCCTGCACCGCATCCGCCGCTCCGAGGACGCGGCCCATGTGGCCGACGCCGTCCTGGCCCAGCTGACGGCGCCCTTCAACATCGCCGGCAAGGAGCTGCGGGTGACGGCCTCCATCGGCATCAGCGTCTTCCCTGCCGACGGCGAGGACGAGGAGGGGCTGATCAAGAATGCGGACACGGCCATGTTCCATGCCAAGGAACGGGGGCGCAACAACTACCAGTTCTTCCGCCCGGAAATGAACGCCCGGGCCGGGGAGCGCCTGGCCCTGGAGAACTCCCTGCGGGGGGCGGTGCAGCGCAAGGAATTCGTGCTTTTCTACCAGCCCCAGGTGGAGATCCGCAGCGGCCGCCTGGTGGGGGCCGAGGCCCTGATCCGCTGGCGGCGGGGCGACTCGGGCTTCGTTTCGCCGGCCGACTTCATTCCCCTGGCCGAGGAGACCGGCACCATCCTGGAAATCGGCGACTGGGTCCTGGCCGAAGCCTGCCGCCAGCAGGTGCAGTGGGACCAGCAGTGGCCGGCCATGGGCCTGAAACCGGTGCCGGTGGCGGTGAATCTGTCTTCCCTGCAGTTCCGCCAGAAGCACTTCAAGGAAAACCTGCTCGACATCGTCGGCGACTATCCTCTGCCCGCCGGGCGCATCGAACTGGAACTGACGGAAAGCATCGTCATGGAGGAGCCGGAGCAGGTGGGCGCTGTCCTGGCCGAACTGAAGCAGGCCGGCCTGCGCCTGTCCATCGACGACTTCGGCACCGGCTATTCCAGCCTGTCCTACCTGAAGCGCTTCCCCCTGGACAAGCTGAAGATCGATGCTTCCTTCGTCCGGGACATCGTCAACGATTCGGCCGACCTGGCCATCGTGCACGCCGTCGTCTCCCTGGGCCACAGCCTGGGGCTGAAGGTGGTGGCCGAGGGGGTGGAGCACGAGGCCGAACTGCTGATCCTCAACGCCATGGGCTGCGACATCGCCCAGGGTTACCACTTCTGCCGGCCGGTGCCGGCGGAGGAATTCCAGGCCTGGGTTGCCGCCTATGTGCCGGTGCCGCTACGGGGCGGCGTCCCCATGCCGGAAAGCTGAGGCAAAACGATCGCGGAAAAGAGAAACGGCGCCCGCAGGCGCCGTTTTTTCATACCCGTAGCGGGCGAGGTGTGCTTTGGCGTCTCAGCGCGGCAGGTTGCTGCCCCTGTTGGACTGCACGGTCTGCAGCAGCTGGGCGAAGATTTTCGGGCTGCCCGCCACCACGTTGCCGCTGTCCAGATAGCCGGGTTCGCCGGCCAGGTCAGTAGCCAGGCCGCCGGCCTCGGTGATGAGCAGGGTGCCGGCTGCCATGTCCCAGGGGGAAAGGCCGAATTCCCAGAAACCGTCTAGACGGCCGCAGGCCACCCAGGCCAGGTCCAGGGCGGCGGCGCCCGGGCGGCGGATGCCGGCGCAGGTCTGGGTCAGTTCCTTGAAGATGTTGAGATAGGCATCCACGTGGTCGAAGCTGCGGTAGGGGAAACCGGTGCCGATCAGGGCGTCCTGCAGCTTGGCCCGCTTGCCGACGCGGATGCGGCGGTCGTCGAGGAAGGCGCCGGCACCCTTGGTGGCGGTGAACATCTCGTTGCGGATGGGGTCGTAGACCACGGCCTGGGTCACCTGGCCGCGGTGGGCCAGGGCGATGGAAATGGCGTACTGGGGAAAGCCATGGATGAAATTGGTGGTGCCGTCCAGGGGATCGATGATCCACTGGTATTCCTCATCCCGTCCGACGGAGGCGCCGCTCTCCTCTGCTAGAATCCCGTGATTCGGGTAAGCCTCGCGCAGGGTTTCGATAATGGCGGCTTCGGCAGCCCGATCCACTTCGGTGACAAAGTCGCTCTGCTGCTTGGCAACGACCTTGAGCAGGTCGATGTCGTTGGAGGCGCGGTTGATGATCTGGCCGGCGCGACGGGCGGCCTTGACGGCGATGTTCAGGGTTGGATGCATGGCTTTTGTAAAGAACTCGAAGGGGCAGTTTCCGGGCTTCCGGTCTTGTAGACCCGGCCGGCGACTGCCCTAAGCATTTGGATAAACCGGCATTTTACACCATGAACCCCATTAGCCCCATTGAGATGCTCGGACGCATCCGCGTCGTGCTGTGCAACACCAGCCATCCCGGCAACATCGGCGCCGCCGCCCGGGCCATGAAAACCATGGGCCTGTCCCGCCTGACCCTGGTCAATCCGAAACAGTTTCCCGATGACGAAGCCACCGCCCGGGCCTCCGGCGCTGCCGACGTGCTGGAGCACGCCCGCATCTGCACCAGTTTGGAAGAGGCCTTGCAGGGCACCGTCCTGGCAGCGGCCCTGTCGGCCCGGCAGCGGGACCTGGGGCCCATTCCCCGGCCGGCGCGCCAGGCCGTGCCCGAGCTGCTGCAGTGGACGGCCCAGGGCGACATTGCCCTGGTCTTCGGCGGCGAGACTTCCGGCCTCACCAATGCGGAGGTGGAACAGTGCCAGCGGCTGGTGACGGTGCCGGTGAACCCGGATTACGGCTCCCTCAACCTGGGGGCCGCCGTCCAGGTGCTGTGCTACGAGGTGCGCCAGGCAGCCTTCGACGGGGCGCCCCCGGTCAGTTCCCTGGCCACACCCTTTGCCACGCCGCCGGCCAGTCACGAGGAGGTGGAAGGTTTCTACGCCCACCTGGAGCGCCTGATGACGGCCACCGGCTTCCTCAATCCCAACAGCCCGCGCCGCCTCATGCCCAAGCTGCGCCGCCTGTTCGGACGGGCGGCCCTGGAGAAGGACGAGATCAACATCCTGCGCGGCATCCTGGCGGCGGCGGAGAAACCCCTGCCCGGGGCCAAGATTAATCGGGACAATAGTTGATAAAAATAGTGGGATATTTTAAGATAACCCCACAAATCCAAGGAGTATTGATCCATGTTTGCCCGCCTGCGTGAAGACATCCACTCGGTTTTCGACCGCGATCCCGCGGCCCGGTCCGTGCTGGAGGTGCTCACCTGTTATCCGGGCATCCATGCCATCACCCTGCACCGGCTGGCCCACTGGCTGTGGGGGCATCGCCTGCGCTGGCTGGCCCGTTTCGTCGCCCACATCTCCCGCTTCCTGACCGGCATCGAGATTCATCCGGGGGCCACCATCGGCCGCCGTTTCTTCATCGACCACGGCATGGGGGTGGTGATCGGCGAGACGGCCGTCATCGGCGACGACGTCACCCTCTATCACGGTGTCACCCTGGGCGGCACTTCCTGGAACAAGGGCAAGCGCCATCCCACCCTGGAGAACGGCGTCGTCATTGGCGCCGGGGCCAAGGTGCTGGGGCCCATCACCATGGGTGCCGGCGCCAAGGTGGGTTCCAACGCCGTGGTGGTGCGGGATGTGCCCGGCGGCGCCACCGCCGTCGGCAATCCGGCCCGCATCATCCAGGGCGAGCAGGAGCAGAAGCGGGAGGAGAAGGCCGTGAAAATGGGCTTTTCCGCCTACGCCGTGGCCCAGCAGAACCAGGACGACCCCCTGGCCAAGGCCATCCACGGCCTGCTCGACCACGCGGTGGAAACCGACCGGCGCATCGAAACCCTGCTGCACAAGCTGGAACAGGCCGGCGTGCGGGTGGAGGACGAGTTGGCGGTGGCCGACCGTTTCGATCCCAAATACTTGAGCAAAATAGTTGACTAATAAATCCGGGTATCAGTATAGTTGACTTAAATTCTCAGGTATTTCCTGGAGGGCCTAAAAATGCGCTTGACCACCAAAGGACGTTTCGCCGTTACCGCCATGATCGACCTCGCCATCCGTGGCGGTGAGGGTCCGGTGACCCTGGCTGGCATCAGCGAACGGCAGAAGATTTCCCTGTCTTACCTGGAACAGCTGTTCGGCAAGCTGCGCCGCCACAACCTGGTGGAAAGCGTGCGCGGCCCCGGCGGCGGCTACTGTATCGCCCGGCCCCTGGAGCAGGTGACGGTGGCCGACATCATCCGCGCCGTGGATGAGCCCCTGGACGCCACCCAGTGCGGCGGCAAGGAAAACTGCCACGAAGAACACCGCTGCATGACCCACGACCTGTGGTCCACCCTCAATGCCAAGATGTATGAATACCTGGCCTCGGTGAGCTTGCACGACCTGGTGAGCAAGCAGCAGGACAAGGTGGCCCTGCTCACGGGGCAGCGCCTTGGTCCCCGGCCCCGGGTCAAGGAAGTCCTGGTCCGCGCCTGAAAGCTGGATCGCCGCCATGTTCGCCCCGGTCTATCTGGACCATAACGCCACCACCCCGCTGCATCCCGAGGTGCTGGAGGCCATGCTGCCCTATCTGCGCGAGCAGTACGGCAATGCCTCGAGCCGCCACGAGTACGGCCGGGCGGCGCGGCGGGCGGTGGACGAGGCCCGGCAGCAGGTGGCGGCGGCCACCGGCGCCCATGCCACCGAGGTGGTGTTCACCAGCGGCGGTTCCGAAAGCAACAACCTGTTCCTCAAGGGCGCCGCGGCCAGCCTGCGGCCCGGCCTGCTGGCGGTCTCCGCCGTGGAACACCCCTGTATCGCCCGTCCGGCGGAGCAGCTGGCCCGCCAGGGCTGGGAAGTGGCTACCCTGGCCGTTGATGGCGAGGGCAGGGTGGAGCAGGGCGCCTATGCTGAACTTCTGGCCCGGCGTCCGGCCCTGGTGTCGGTGATGCTGGCCAACAACGAAACCGGCGTGCTGCAGGATGTGGTCGCCCTGGCCCAGGCGGCCCGGCCCACCGGCGCCTGGTTCCACAGCGATGCGGTGCAGGTGCTGGGCAAGCTGGAGCTGGATTTTCGCGCCCTCAACGGGGCCGGCGTCCACGCCCTCAGCGTTTCCAGCCACAAGATCGGCGGCCCCAAGGGTGCCGCGGCCCTGGTCCTGGACAAGCGGGTCGAGCTGCAGCCCCTGATCGCCGGCGGCGGACAGGAACGGAACTTGCGTTCCGGTACGGAAAACGTCCCCGCCATTGTCGGGTTCGGTGCAGCCTGTGCCCTGGCGGCCCGTAACGTGAAGGAAAACCGACGCCGGCTGGCGGATTTGCGACAGCAACTGGAAGCCGGTCTGCATCACCAGGGTGCCAGGATTTTCGGTGCCGGCGCCGAGCGCCTGCCCAACACCAGCTACTTTGCCTTTCCCGGTGTGGATGGCGAAACCCTGGTGGGCTACCTGGACCGGGCCGGTTTTGCGGTGGCCAGCGGTGCGGCCTGTTCCTCGGCCAATCCGGAGCCTTCCCGGGTCCTCATGGCCATGGGCGTGGCGCCGGAACTGGCCCGGGGCGCGGTGCGGGTGAGCCTGGGGGCCACCAGTACGGCGGCCCAGATTGAAGAATTTCTCGGGGTGCTGAAGGGCACCCTGGAACGCCTGACCAGCCTCACGGCCATGGCGTCGTAACGGACAACAAGAACGTGCAAAACCTTTTTGGAGCGACGAGAACATGAAACTGCCCATCTACCTCGACTACTCGGCCACCACGCCTGTGGATCCGCGCGTGGCGGAAAAGATGATCCCCTTCCTGGTGGAGAAGTTCGGCAACCCCGCCTCCCGCTCCCACAGCTACGGCTGGGAAGCCGAGGCCGCCGTGGAAGAGGCCCGGGAGCAGGTCGCCGCCCTGGTGAATGCGGACCCCAAGGAAATCGTGTGGACCTCCGGCGCCACCGAATCCAACAACCTGGCCATCAAGGGCGCCGCCAATTTCTACGCCGGCAAGGGCAAGCACATCATCACCGTCAAGACCGAGCACAAGGCCGTGCTCGACACCGTGCGCGAAATGGAGCGCCAGGGCTTCTCCGCCACCTACCTGGACGTGCAGGAAAACGGCCTGATCGACCTGGAAGTGCTGAAGGCCGCTATCCGTCCCGACACCGTGCTGGTATCGGTGATGTTCGTGAATAACGAAATCGGCGTGGTCCAGCCCATCGCCGAGATCGGCGAGATCTGTCGCGAGAAGGGCATCATCTTTCACGTCGATGCGGCCCAGGCCACCGGCAAGGTGGATATCGACCTGGACAAGCTCAAGGTGGACCTGATGAGCTTCTCCGCCCACAAGACCTACGGCCCCAAGGGAATCGGCGCCCTCTACATCCGCCGCAAGCCCCGCGTCCGCCTGGAAGCCCAGATGCACGGCGGCGGCCACGAGCGCGGTTTCCGCTCCGGCACCCTGGCCACCCACCAGATCGTCGGCATGGGTGAAGCCTTCCGTCTGGCCAAGGAAGAGATGGTCGAGGAAAATAAGCGCATCGCCGCCCTGCGCGACAAGCTGCTGAAGGGACTTTCCGACATGGAAGCGGTCTACGTGAACGGGGATCTGGAGCACCGCGTCGCCCACAACCTGAACATGAGCTTTGCCTACGTGGAAGGCGAGTCCCTGCTGATGGCGATCAAGGACGTGGCCGTTTCCTCCGGTTCCGCCTGCACCTCCGCCAGCCTGGAACCTTCCTACGTTCTGCGTGCCTTAGGGCGGGAAGACGAACTGGCCCACAGTTCCATCCGCTTCTCCATCGGCCGCTTCACCACCGAGGAAGAGGTGGATTTCGTGGTCAAGCTGCTGCACAGCAAGGTGGGCAAGCTGCGCGAACTGTCCCCCCTGTGGGACATGTTCAAGGAAGGCATCGATCTGAATACCGTCCAGTGGGCTGCCCACTGAACCTGAATTAAGGAGCAATCATCATGGCATACAGCGTCAAGGTCCTGGACCACTACGAAAATCCCCGCAACGTCGGTTCCTTCACCAAGGAGGAAGAGGGCGGCGTCGGCACCGGCATGGTGGGCGCCCCCGCCTGCGGCGACGTCATGAAGCTGCAGATCAAGGTCAACAAGGAAGGCGTCATCGAGGACGCCAAGTTCAAGACCTACGGCTGCGGTTCCGCCATTGCCTCCTCCAGCCTGGTGACCGAGTGGGTCAAGGGCAAGAGCCTGGATCAGGCCCTGGAGATCAAGAACACGGACATCGCCGAAGAACTGGCCCTGCCGCCGGTGAAGATTCACTGCTCCATCCTGGCGGAAGATGCCATCAAGGCGGCGGTGGCCGACTACAAGAAGAAGCACGGAGACAACTGAGCTTTATTGTCCAGTTTTCCAAGGGGAACACATCATGGCGGTTACACTGACCGAGCAGGCGGCCAAGCACGTGGCCAACTACATCACCAAACGCGGCAAGGGCATCGGCCTGCGCCTGGGCGTCCGCACCAGCGGCTGCTCCGGCATGGCCTACAAGCTCGAGTTCGCTGACGAACTGGCCGAAGACGATCAGATTTTCGAGTGCCACGGCGTCAAGGTGCTGGTGGATCCGAAGAGCCTGCCCTACCTGGACGGCACCGAGCTGGACTATGCCCGTGAAGGCCTGAACGAGGGGTTCAAGTTCAACAACCCCAATGTCAAGGATCAGTGCGGCTGCGGCGAAAGCTTCAAGGTCTGAGGCGGCTTGCCTGGGCGTCATTGCCCGGGCTTGCCGTGCTGCTCGCACTGTCCCGCAGGGATTCCCTGGGGACATCTTCTTGGGGCGCGCCTAGCCCTGGCTGCGCTTTGCCCGCGGGTGGAGCCTGATCCGCCCAAAAAACAATACAATCGGGGCCGCCATGGATTTCAACGCTGATCATTTCACCCTTTTCGGGCTGCCCCGGGTCTTCAATGTGGACCTGGGCGTGCTCGATGCCCGCTTCCGCGAGGCCCAGGCCCAGGTGCATCCGGACAAGTTCGCCGACGCTTCCGAAGCGGACCGGCGCCTGTCCATGCAATGGGCGACCCGGGTCAACGAGGCCTACCAGGCCCTGAAGAAACCCCTGCCGCGGGCCCAGTACCTGCTGCATCTGGCGGGCCAGGACGTGGGCGCCGAAAACAACACCGCCATGCCCGTGGATTTCCTCATGGAGCAGATGGAATGGCGCGAAGCCGTGCAAGAGGCGCGGCAGGCCGGCCAGGTGGATGAACTGGAAGACCTGCATTTCCGCCTGCGGGACCAGATTGCCGATCGCTATGCGGAACTGGGCGCCCTGTTCGACCAGCAGGTCGACTACCCGGCGGCGGCCGACCTGACCCGCCGCCTGATGTTCCTGGAAAAGCTGCAACACGATATTGACGAGGCCCTGGTGGCCCTGGAAGACCAATAATGGCCCTACTGCAAATCGCCGAACCCGGCCAGTCCGAACTGCCCCACGAACACAAGCTGGCGGTGGGCATCGACCTGGGTACCACCAATTCCCTGGTCGCCACCGTGCGCAGCGGCATGGCCGTGGTCCTCAACGACGAGGACGGCCGCGCCCTGCTGCCTTCCGTGGTGCGCTACACCCCGGAAGGGGAGGTGGTGGTGGGCATCGAAGCCCAGGCCGAGCAGGCCCGGGACCCGAAGAACACCATCGTCTCCGTCAAGCGTTTCATGGGCCGGGGCCTGGAAGACATCGGCCACGTGGAATCCGCCCCCTACGATTTCCAGGTGGCGCCAGGCATGGTGCGGCTGAAGACCCGGGCCGGGGTGAAGAGCCCGGTGGAGGTTTCCGCCGACATCCTCAAGGTGCTGCGCACCCGGGCCGAAGCCGCCCTGGGCGGCGAACTGGTGGGCGCCGTCATCACCGTGCCCGCCTACTTCGACGACGCCCAGCGCCAGGCCACCAAGGATGCGGCCCGCCTGGCCGGCCTCAACGTCCTGCGCCTGCTCAACGAACCCACCGCCGCTGCCATCGCCTACGGCCTGGACAACGGCTCCGAGGGCATCTACGCCGTGTACGATCTGGGCGGCGGCACCTTCGACATTTCCATCCTGCGCCTCTCCAAGGGCGTTTTCGAAGTCATGTCCACCGGCGGCGATTCGGCCCTGGGCGGCGACGATTTCGACCAGCGCATCCTCTGCTGGATCAGCGAGACCGCCAAGCTGGCGCCCCTGGCCGCCATGGACGCCCGCCTGCTGCTGACCAAGGCCCGGGAAGCCAAGGAATACCTGACCGGACACAACGAGGCGCCGATCACCGCCAAGCTCACCAGCGGCGAACTGGTGAACCTCAAGCTTTCCGCCGAAGTCTTCAACGACATCACCCAGACCCTGGTGGCCAAGACCCTGCAGCCTTGCAAGAAGGCCCTGCGGGATGCGGGCCTGCGTCCCACCGACGTCAAGGGCGTGGTCATGGTGGGCGGCGCCACCCGCATTCCCGCCATCCAGAAGGCCGTGGGCGAGTTCTTCCGCCAGGAGCCCCTGACCAACCTGGACCCGGACAAGGTGGTGGCCATCGGCGCCGCCACCCAGGCCAACCTGCTGGCCGGCAACCGTAATCCCGGCGACGACTGGCTGCTGCTGGACGTGATTCCCCTGTCCCTCGGCCTGGAGACCATGGGCGGCCTGACCGAGAAGGTCATCCCGCGCAATTCCACCATCCCCGTGGCCCGAGCCCAGGAATTCACCACCTTCAAGGACGGCCAGACCGCCATGGCCATCCACGTGGTTCAGGGCGAGCGGGAGCTGGTGTCCGACTGTCGTTCCCTGGCCCGCTTCGAACTGCGGGGCATTCCCCCCATGGTGGCCGGGGCGCCGCGCATCCGCGTCACCTTCCAGGTGGATGCGGATGGCCTGCTCTCCGTCACCGCCCGGGAACAGACCTCCGGCGTGGAGGCCTCCGTGGCCGTGAAGCCGTCCTACGGCCTCACCGACGACGAAATCACCGGCATGCTGCAATCTTCCCTGGAGCACGCCAAGGACGACGCCTTCCGCCGCGCCCTGCAGGAAGCCCGGGTCGAGGCCGACCGCCTGCTCGAAGCCACCGAAGCGGCTCTCAAGGAAGACCCCCACCTGCTGGATGCGGGCGAACGGGCCCGGGTCGATGTGGCCCTGGAAAAGCTGCGCACCGTCATTCAGGGCGAGGACCGCCATGCCATCAACCACGGCATGGACCTGCTGGCCCTGGAAACCAATGAATTTGCCGCCCGCCGCATGGACCAGAGCATCAAGCGAGCCCTGGCCGGGAAGCGTGTGGACGACGTGAAAATCGGAGAAGAAGAATGACCCAGATCATCGTCCTGCCCCATGAGGAGCTGTGCCCCGAGGGCGCCGTGATCGAGGCCGAACCGGGCACCAGCGTCTGCGATGCCCTGTTGCAGCACGATATCGAAATCGAGCATGCCTGCGAGAAGTCCTGTGCCTGTACCACCTGCCACGTGGTGATCCGGGAAGGCTTCAATTCCCTGGAACCGGCCGAGGATCTGGAAGAGGACATGCTGGACAAGGCCTGGGGCCTGGAGCCCAATTCCCGCCTGTCCTGCCAGGCCATCGTCAAGGCCACGCCCCTGGTGGTGGAAATCCCCAAGTACACCATCAACATGGCCAAGGAAGGCAAGCACTGAGGAGAGCGCCATGAAATGGACCGACATCAACGATATTGCCATCGAACTCGCCGACGCCCATCCGGACGTGGACCCCACCAAGATCAATTTCGTGGACCTGATGAACTGGGTCATGGCCCTGCCCGGATTCAACGACGATCCCAAGCACTGCGGCGAGAAAATCCTGGAAGCCATCCAGGGCGCCTGGATCGAAGAGGCCGAGTAATTCGGGTGATGCGGGTGAATTGACTCCGCTCGCAGCCGAGGTGGAACGAAGCAATCAGGACAGGGAAGGCACGACCATGGAACAGCGCTTCAGCGACCAGCAACTGGAACGGATCATCGACGAGGCAACCATCTACATGTGTGCCTGTCCGGCCCAGGTGGCGGCGGCCATCCGCGACCTGCGCGGGCTCTATCGCTACCAGCAGGACTGTCTGGAGGCGCCGAGCAGCGAGCGGCCGGTGCATCAGCTCATCGCCGCCTCCACCAACACCGCCCATGCGGAACTGGAAGAGTGCCTGGACCGGGTGCTCGACCTGGAGGGCTGGGACCGCCAGACCCTGCGCATGCCCGAAGGCCTGCGCCGCAAGCGGGAAGAATCCCTGGCCGGCTTGTAGTCCCGGGAAAGCATTTCCCGCCCAAACAAAAGCCCCGCACTGCGGGGCTTTTGTTTTGCTGTCGGAGCCGGGACGCTTCAGGCTTCGAACAGGTTGAGCAGGCTGTCCAGGCCGCCGTGGCTGATGGCCACCGAGGCCTTGGCCCGGGTTGCGGGCTTGGCGTGGAAGGCCACGGAAAGGCCGGCTTCGGCCATCATCAAGAGGTCGTTGGCGCCGTCGCCGACGGCGATCACCTGCTCCCGTTCCAGGCCCAGTTCGTCCCGCAGCCGGTTCAGGTGGTGGGCCTTGGCCTGGGCGTCCACGATGTCGCCCAGCACCTTGCCGGTGAGCTTGCCGCCGGAGATTTCCAGTTCGTTGGAGGTGGCGAAGTCGAAGCCCAGTTCGATGCGCAGGCGTTCGGTGAAATAGGTGAAGCCGCCGGAGAGGATGGCGGTGCGCAGGCCGGCCGTCTGGGCCGCTTCCAGCAGTTCTCGGGCGCCCTCGGAGAGCAGCAGGCGTTCGCCATAGACCCGGGCCAGGACCCGGGCGTCCAGCCCGGCCAGCAGGGCCAGGCGGCGGCGCAGGCTTTCCCGGTAGTCGATTTCGCCGCGCATGGCCGATTCGGTGACGGCGGAGACTTCCGCCTTCTTGCCGGCGAAGTCGGCCAGTTCGTCAATGCACTCGATGGTGATGAGGGTCGAGTCCATGTCGAAGCAGATGAGGCCGTAGTCGGCCAGCTTGCGGCCGGCGGGGACGAAGGCCCAGTCCAGCTTTTCGGCTTCGATCAGGGGCAGCAGGGCGTCGAATTCGGCTGTGCGGCTGGCGTTGCGGAAGCACACCACCCGGGGCGGCCGGGGTTCCACGGCAGCGGCCTGGGTGGCGGCGGCAATGCGGTCGAGGAGAAAGGTCGGCAGGGCGCCGTTCTGGATGATGAGATTCATGGTGGTGAGCGGTGATCGGGGTGGAACTCAGGTCGTCTGGGGCGACGACAGGTAATTGTTTTTCACCCGCACATAGTGTTCGGCGGAATAGCGCAGGTAGGCGATTTCGTCAGGCGTGAGGGGCCGCACCCGGACGGCCGGGCGGCCCACGTAGAGGTAGCCGCTCTCCAGGGTCTTGCCCGGGGACACCAGGCTGCCGGCGCCGAGCATGACCCGGGGCTGGATCACCGCATCGTCCATGACCATGGAACCCATGCCGATCAGGCATTCGTCGCCGATGCGGCAGCCGTGCAGGATGGCGCCATGGCCCACGGTGACGTGGTCGCCGATCAGCAGGGGCGAGCCCTCCGGCTTGGCGGCATTCTTGTGGGAGACGTGGCCCATGGAGAAATCCTGGATGTTGCTGCAGGCGCCGATCTCGATGCGGTTCACGTCGCCCCGCAGGACGGCGTTGCACCACACCGACGAGTCCCGCCCCAGCCGCACGTCGCCGATGAGCTGGGCCGAGGGGTGGAGGTAGCAGGACTCGCCGACGGACGGAAAAGTGTCCAGGTAGGGGCTGAGGAGCATGGGCAGGGCCGGGAAAGGCTTAGCCGGCCTGCCGTTCCGGCAGCACGTCGCGCAGCAGGGTGGCGGCGTCGCGGATCATCTTTTCCGTGGTGGCCCAGTCCACGCAGCCGTCGGTGACGGAGCAGCCGTACTTGAGCTGGGACAGGTCGGCGGGGATGGACTGGTTGCCGGCCTCGATGTTGGACTCGATCATCACCCCCACCATGGACTTGTTGCCCAGACGGATCTGGTTCACCACGTCGGACATCACCAGGGGCTGCAGTTCGGGCTTCTTCAGGCTGTTGGCGTGGGAACAGTCCACCACCACGTTGGGGATCAGCTTGGCCTTGACCATGGCCTGCTCGGCCACGGAGACGGAGACCGTGTCGTAGTTGGGCCGGCCGCCGCCGCCGCGCAGCACGATGTGGCCGTAGGCATTGCCGGTGGTGCGCACGATGGCCACCTGGCCCTGGTCGTTGAGACCGAGGAAGCTGTGGGGCTTGGAGGCGGAGAGAATGGCGTTGATGGCGATCTCGGTGTTGCCGTCGGTGCCGTTCTTGAAGCCCACCGGGGTGGACAGGCCGGAAGACATTTCCCGGTGGGTCTGGGATTCGGTGGTGCGGGCGCCGATGGCGGTCCAGGAAATGAGGTCGCCGTAGTACTGGGGAGAATTCGGGTCCAGGGCCTCGGTGCCGGCGGGCAGGCCGATTTCATTGACCTGCAGGAGGAACTCCCGGGCCTTGGCCATGCCCACGTCCACGCGGAAGGAGTCGTCCATGAAGGGGTCGTTGATATAGCCCTTCCAGCCAACGGTGGTGCGGGGCTTCTCGAAGTAGACGCGCATCACCAGCAGCAGGGTGTCGGAGACCTCGTCGGCCAGGGCCTTGAGGCGGCGGGCGTAGTCCAGGCCGGCGACGGGGTCGTGGATGGAACAGGGGCCCACCACCACGAAGAGGCGGTGGTCCTTGCGGTCCAGGATGTTCTTCAGGTCCTGCCGGCCCTGGCGCACCACGGCGGCGGCCTTCTCGGAGAGGGGCTGGCTGGCCAGCATTGCCGCCGGGGTCGGCATGGGGTCGAAGGCGGCGATATTGATGTTGTCGATGTCGGGGGTGGTCATGGTCGTTATGGGCAGCACTGGTTCCGGTTGCAATCGGGAGGAGCCGGCGCCCACCGGAACGGACGCCGCCAAGCCGAGGATGGGAGTTTAACCCTTCCGCCGTCCCTTGCGCACCCTAATGCCGCGATAGCCGGCGCTTATTGCGGAGCCAGCCAGCGGCGCAGCAGGGTGACCAGTTCCTGCTCCGAGAAGGGCTTGGCGAGGAAGTCGTTCATGCCCGCCTCCCGGCACTGGGCCCGGCTCTCGTCCGGGTCGCCGGCGGTGAGGGCGATGATGGCCGTCGGCGTGCCCCGTTCCCGGGCCCGCCAGGCCCGGGTGGTGGCGCAGCCGTCGAGCCCGGGCATGCGGCAGTCCATCAGCACCAGGTCGAAGTCGGCCTCGGGGACCAGTTGCAGGGCCTCTTCGCCGGAAGACGCGCTCTGTACCTGGCAGCCCAGGGCTTCCAGCAGGCAGGTGCTGGCTTCCCGGATTTCCGGGTTGTCGTCCACCAGCAGGATGCGGCCGCTGAAGCGGGGCGTCCGGGCCGGATTGGTCTCGCGGCCTTCCAGCCATTTGCCGATGGTGGCGATGAGGGTCTGGGCGTCCACCGGCTTGGGCAGGTAGTCGTCCATGCCGGCGGCCAGGCATTTTTCCCGGTCGCCGCGCATGACGAAGGCGGTCAGGGCGATGATCGGCGTGCGCCGCCGCTGGCCTTCCTGGATGCGGATCTGGCGGGTGGCCTCGTAGCCGTCCATGCCGGCCATCTGGCAGTCCATGAGGATGGCGTCCGGCTGCCAGCTTTCCGCCAGGGTCACCGCCTCCAGGCCGTTGGCCGCCTGGCGCACCTGGCAGTGGGCCTGGGCCAGGTATTCGGCCAGCACTTCCCGGTTGGCCTCGGTGTCGTCCACCAGCAGGATGCGGGTGTCCCGGGGCAGGGCGGTGATGGGGCTGCCCGCCGGCAGCACGGGCACCGGACTCACCGTGGGGTCGCTCTCCGGCAGTTCGATGTCGAACCAGAAGCAGCTGCCTTCGCCGCTGTTGCTGCTGACGCCGATGCTGCCGTGCATCAGTTCCACCAGCTGCTTGCAGATGGTCAGGCCCAGGCCGGTGCCGCCGAAGAGGCGGGTGGTGGAGGAATCGGCCTGGGTGAATTTGTCGAAGATGGTTTCCTGCAGTTCCGGCGGCACGCCGATGCCCGAGTCCCGCACCTCGACCCGCAGGTGCTGGCGGCCGGGGGCGATGCGGGTGCATTCGATGTCCAGCTCGACCCAGCCGCTGTTGGTGAATTTGATGGCGTTGTTGAGCAGGTTGGCCATGATCTGGCGCAGGCGTACCGGATCGCCATGGATCTTGGGCGGGATGATGCCCTTGATGTGATAGCGGAACTCCAGCCCCTTCTGGGCGGCGGCGGCGGCCTGGACCTCGGTCAGTTCGCCCAGCAGCAGCACCAGGTCCACCTCCTCCGGATGGATCACCAGCTTGCCGGCCTCGATCTTGGAAATGTCCAGGATGTCGTTGAGGATGGCCAGCAGCTGCTTGGTGCTGCCGTAGGCCAGGCGGATGTAGCGCTCCTGCTTTTCGTTGAGGGGCGTGTGCAGGAGCAGGTCCAGCACCCCCAGGATGCCGGTGAAGGGGGTGCGGATTTCGTGGCTCATGTTGGCCAGGAATTCGCTCTTGGCCCGGTTCGCCGCCTCCGCCTTTTCCCGGGCGTGGCGCAGTTCGCTTTCCGCCGCCTTGCGTTCGGTGACGTCCTCGAAGGTCCATACCACGCCGCGGCTGAGGTCGTCCGGATTGATGGCCTTGCCCGACACGGCGCACCAGAAGCACTCGCCGTTGCGCCGCCGCATGATCAGCTCCTGGCGCATCACCTGGCCCTGTTCCAGTATGGGCATGATGTCCTGGGTGGCGCTGACGAAGCTTTCCCGGCTCGGGTACAGCTCCTCGGCCCGCAGGCCGATCACCTCCTGGGAGCCGTAGCCGAACATGGCTGCCATCTGCCGGTTGGCCAGGACCACGTGCCTGTCTTCGTGGTTGCTGGTGTCCAGGTAGGCGATGCCGATGGCCGAGGCGTCCAGGGTGGTCTGCTGGATCGCCTCCACTTCCTCCTTGGCCCGCAGCAGGGCGCTCTCGGCCCGGCTGGCCCGGGTCAGGGCCCAGCCCAGCATGGACATGAGGGCGATGAAACCGACCACGATGGCAGCGATGAACAGGCGCATCTGCTCCATGCGCTCGGCCAGGGCCGCGTTCATGGAAGAGAGCATGCCCCAGCGGTCCAGTTCCGCCGCTTCCAGGTCGTCGGCCAGGAGGCGGGACTCCTGCACCAGATGGGGCAGGTCGGCGGCGGGCGTGCCGCTGCCTTCCAGGTACTGGTTGGTCTTCAGCTTCAGGTTGCGGATGCGCTCGGAGAGCCGGGCGCGCATTTCCGGATTGCTGTCCCGGCCTTCGGCGCTGTAGTTCTCGGCCAGGGCCAGGGCTTCCCAGGCGGCGGCCACGTGCTTGCGCCGCGCATCGGGGGAATCGGCGGCCCGCTCCAGCAGCTCCTGGCTCTGGCCGATGAAGTAGCGCGCCTTGAGCAGGGTGCGGGCGCCGTGGACGCTGTCGAAATTGGCGTCGAGGAAAACTTCGTGCAGGGTGTTGAAACGGGCGAAGCCGAGCACCAGGATGAGTCCCGCCAGGATGGCAAAGCCGTAGATGACGAAGGGGAGTCGCTGGGAGGCTCTGGGTCGTGGCGGCACGGATTGGGTCCCCGAATGGAAATCAGCGGTTGTGACCGCCGCTTCTCGCTTTTATGATGTTTGGCATTTTCCACTGAGATGCTGCCAATGGACAAGCTGTTCCCCACCCGCCGCTCACTGCGGACTGCCGCCGGCCTCCGGGCATGGCTTGGAAAGCCGCTCCTGGCCTTGCTTCTGGCGGCCATGAGCCTGGCCGCCCGGGCCGATTTTTCCGACGGGGAAATCCGCGTCGGCCTGCTCGTGGATATGCAATCGACCTATGCCCACATCACCGGCAGCGGTTCCGTGGCAGCGGCGCGCATGGCCATCGAGGACGTGGGCGGCAAGATCAACGGCAAGCCCATCCGCCTCTTTTTCGCCGACCACGGCAACAGCGTGGCCCAGGGCTCGGCGGTGGCCAAGCGCTGGCTGTTCGAGGAGGGGGTAGATGTCATTGCCGACGTGGCCAGTTCCCCCATCGCCCTGGCGGTGCAGGAAATTAACCGGCCCAAGGGGGCGGTGGTCTTCTACAACGGCGTCATGAGTACGGAAATCACCGGCAGCCGCTGCGCCGCCACCGGGGTGCACTGGATGTACGACAGCCAGGCCTACACCACCGCCCTGGGCCGGGAACTGACCCGGGGCGGCGCCAGGACCTGGTATTTCATCACCCTGGACAATGCCTTCGGCCGCAATACGGAAAAGGAGCTGGCGGCGGTAATCGAGGCCAACGGCGGCCAGGTGCTGGGGCGTACCTATCACGGCCTGGGGGAGCGGCAGCTGTTCGTCAAACTGCGCCAGGCGGCCGAGTCCGGGGCCCAGGTGATCGCCCTGGTGGATGCGGGCCAGGACATGATCCGGGCGGTGCGGCAGAGCTTCGACCTGCTGCGGGTGAGCAAGGGCAAGACGGTGCTGGCGGCGGTGGCTACCGCCCTCAACGACGTCCATGTGATGAAGCCCCAGCTGGCCCAGGGCCTCAAGCTTTCCCATTCCTTCTACTGGAATCAGGACCCGGAGGCCCGGGCCTGGTCCCAGCGCTTCTTCGAGCGCACCGGCGCCATGCCCAGCGACCTGCAGGCCGGCGTCTATTCCTCCCTCATCCACTACTTCAAGGCCGCGGCCGCCAGCGACAGCGACAAGGGGACCACGGTGGTGGCCAGGATGCGGGAAATCCCCATCCGCGACCCCATCGTGCGCAACGCCCGCCTGCGGGAGGACGGGCGCATGGTGCACGACATCTACCTGCTGGAAGTGAAGAAGCCCGGGGACATCCGGGAACCCTGGGACTACCTGCGGGTATTGCGCACCATCCCCGGGGAACAGGCCTTCAGCCCCCTTTCGGCGAGCGCTTGCCCTTTGCTGGCGCGCTAGGTTTGGCGGCCTGGCCGCGGCGGGGCAGGTGGCTGCCGGCCCCGGCGAGGAACTGGCGGCCGGAGTCGTAGCCCACCTGGAACAGGGTCTCCAGGTTGGAACGGGACCAGTCGAGGGAGGTTTCCCATTTGTCCGCCGGGATGTCGAAGGGCACCTTGAGCAGGTTCCACTTGCCGTCCCGGTTGTACTTGGCTTCGAAGATCTTGGTGTCGTCCCGGGCGATTTCCACCAGGGGCACGATGATGGAGAGCAGCCAGGCGTCGTAGAGGTCCCGCGGCGTGCGCATCAGCTTCTCGGCACCCAGCACGTCGAAGACCACGATGTCCTTCACCTCCGGTTCGTGGCTGACCAGGGCCTCGTAGTTGAGGCAGTCGTGGGCGGCGCCTTCGTAGTAGTACTTGGGCTGGCCGTCCTCCGGGTCCACCATCTGGTGCGGCGGGTAGAGGAAGGGGAAGGCCAGGGCGGCGCGCAGGGCGTCGCCGCTGATCTGGCCCTTGGCGCTGCTGAAATTCTGCATGCGCCGGTCGTTGATGTTGTAGGCGTTCACGTAGAAACGCTCGTGGCGCTGCTGCAGGGCGGAAAAATCCACCACCTGCTCGAGGAAGGGCACCGGCGCGCAGAGACCCAGGCTGTCGGCATTGAGGTCGGTGGGGCAGGCCACGGCGAACATCAGCTTGATCAGGTCGGCCTGCAGCCGCGTCGCCTCGTGGCCGCCCAGCTGCTGCTCCATGGCCTGGACCAGGGGATTGGCCTGCAGCAGGGCCCGGTAGGCCTCGGCGATGGAGCCGGATTTCTGGAATACCTTGAAATTGACCGGATAGCGCTGGTAGAGGGCGTCGGCGATGCCCATGTCCACGGTGCTGCGCAGGGCCTTCAGGGAATCGCCGCCCTGGGGTGCCAGGTAGAGCAGGCCGATGAGGGCGCCGGCCCCGGCGGTGGAAACCACGTCGAATTCGACGCCGGCCTCCTCGAAGGCCACCAGGGCGCCGGCCATGAGGGTGGCGTTGGGGGCGCCGCCCCCGATGATCAGTGCAGTCTTTGCCATTGCGTTGTCCTCCGGAATTGGGTTTTCCGGCAACGCAGGCCCGGGGTGGTCAGGCGCCCAGTTGCCGGAACAGATCCTTCACTGCATCGACCCGTTCCTTGAGGGTCGGCATATGACGAACGACTGCCAGTTTATCCTGCCCGGCCAGCTTGAAGTGACGGTTTTTCTGAATCAGTTCGATGATGCGGATGGGCTCGATGGGCGGATTGGGGCAGAACTGCACGGTCAGCTGGCTGGCAGTGGCGTCCAGCTTGACGATGCCCAGGGGCCTGGCCAGCAGGCGCAGGCGGTGGGTGGCCAGCAGGCACTGGCCCTGGGGCGGCAGTTCGCCGAAGCGGTCGATCAGCTCTTCCTGCAGGGCGTTGATGTCCTCCTCCGTCTCGCAGTTGGAGAGGCGCTTGTAGAGGGTCAGGCGCTCGTGCACGTCGGGGGCGTAGGCGTCGGGCAGCAGGGCCGGGGCGTGCAGATTGATTTCCGTGGTGACGCCCAGGGGCTGGGTCAGGTCCGGCTCCCTGCCCTGCTTGAGGGCGGCCACCGCCCGGTTGAGCATCTCGGTGTACAGGTTGAAGCCCACCTCCTGCATTTCGCCGGACTGGTTTTCCCCCAGTACCTCGCCGGCGCCGCGGATTTCCAGGTCGTGCATGGCGAGATAAAAACCGGCCCCCAGCTCTTCCATGTGCTGGATGGCCTCCAGGCGCTGCTTGGCCTGCTTGGTCAGGGCCTTTTCATCCTGCACCAGGAGGTAGGAGTAGGCCTGGTGGTGGGAGCGGCCGACCCGTCCCCGCAGCTGGTGCAGCTGGGCCAGGCCGAATTTTTCGGCCCGGTTGATGAGGATGGTGTTGGCGTGGGGATTGTCGATGCCGGTCTCGATGATGGTGGTGCATAGCAGCAGGTTGGCCCGCTGCTGGGTGAAGTCCCGCATCACCCGCTCCAGCTCCCGCTCGTTCATCTGGCCGTGGCCGACCACGATGCGGGCCTCGGGCACCAGGGACTGGAGCTTCTCCCGCATGTTGTCGATGGTGTCCACCTCGTTGTGCAGGAAGTACACCTGGCCGCCCCGCTTCAGTTCCCGCAGCACCGCCTCGCGGATAATGCCGTCGGAGAACTTGGCGACGAAGGTCTTGATGGCCAGCCGCTTCTGGGGCGCCGTGGCGATCACCGAGAAGTCCCGCAGGCCTTCCAGGCTCATGGCCAGGGTGCGGGGGATGGGGGTGGCGGTCAGGGTCAGCACGTCCACCTCGGCCCGCAGGGCCTTCAGGGCTTCCTTCTGGCGCACGCCGAAGCGGTGTTCCTCGTCGATCATGACCAGGCCCAGGCGGTCGAACTTCATCTCCTTGGAGAGCAGCTTGTGGGTGCCGATGACGATGTCGATCTTGCCCGCCTCCAGGTCCTTCATGGCCTGGGCGGTTTCCTTGGCGGTCTTGAAGCGGGACAGTTCGGCGATCTGCACCGGCCAGTCGGCGAAGCGGTCCTTGAAGGTCTGGTAGTGCTGTTCGCAGAGCAGGGTGGTGGGGCACAGCACCGCCACCTGCTTGCCGCCGGCGACGGCGACGAAGGCGGCGCGCAGGGCCACCTCGGTCTTGCCGAAGCCCACGTCGCCGCACACCAGGCGGTCCATGGGCTTGCCCGACTTCATGTCCTCGATCACCGCGGCGATGGCGGTGGCCTGGTCTTCCGTCTCCTCGAAGCCGAAGCCGTCGGCGAAGGCCTCGTAGTCGTTTTCGGTGAAGGCGAAGGCATGGCCCTGGCGCGCCGCCCGGGCGGCGTAGAGGGCCAGCAGTTCGGCGGCGGTGTCCCGGGCCTGTTCGGCGGCCTTTTTCTTGGCCTTTTCCCACTGGCCCGAGCCCAGGCTGTGCAGGGGCGCCGCATCGGGCTCGTTGCCTGAGTAGCGGGAGATGACGTGGAGCTGGGAAACGGGCACGTACAGCTTGGCCTCGTTGGCGTAGTGCAGCTCCAGGAATTCGGTGTCGCCTTCGCCCAGGTCCAGGTGTAGCAGGCCCATGTAGCGACCGATGCCGTGGGATTCGTGCACCACCGGGTCGCCCACCTTGAGCTCGGTCAGGTCCCGCAGCCAGTTGTCCATGGAGGCCCGGCGCTGGGCGTTCTGGCGGCTGCGGCGGTTGGGGCTGCCGGCGTACAGCTCGGTTTCGGTGATGATGGCCAGGCCGTCGAGGCAGAAGCCGCTTTGCAGGGGGGCCACGCCCAGGGCCAGGGGCGCGTCGCCGCCGAGGAAGGCGGCAAAGTCGGCGCTGGCGGCGGGCTTGAGGCCGTGTTCCAGCAGCAGTTGCTGCAGGGTTTCGCGGCGGCCGGCGGATTCGGCCAGGAGCAGGGTGCGGCGCCCCTGGCGGCCGGCGATGAACTGCTTGAGGGCGGTCAGCGGGTCCTCGGCCCGCCGTTCCACCGCCACGGCGGGGACGGCGGTGGCCAGGGGCGGCGTGCCTTCCGCCGGGGTGCCCAGGATCAGCTTGGCGTAATCCTTGGCGGCGACGAAGAACTGCTCCTCGGAGAGGAACAGCTCGGCCGGGGGCAGCAGGGGCCGGGCCTTGTCGCCGGCCAGCATGTTGTAGCGAGACTGGGTGTCGCGCCAGAAGTCCTGCAGGGCAAGCGCCACGTCCCGGTGCTGGCAGAGCACGGCGTCCTTGGGCAGGTAGTCGAAGAAGGTGGCGGTTTCCTCGAAGAAGAGGGGCAGCCAGTATTCGATGCCGGCGGAAGGAACGCCGTTGGAGACGTCCTTGTAGATGCCGGACTTGGCCGGATCGCCTTCGAAGACTTCGCGGAAGCGCTGGCGGAAGCGGGTGCGGCCGCCGTCGTCCAGGGGGAATTCCCGGGCCGGCAGCAGGCGGATTTCCGGCACCGGGTAGAGGCTGCGCTGGGTGTCGGCGTCGAAGGTGCGCAGGGTCTCGATCTCTTCGTCGAAGAGGTCGATGCGGTAGGGCAGGGCCGAGCCCATGGGGAACAGGTCCACCAGGCCGCCGCGGATGGAGTATTCCCCCGGCGACACCACCTGGGTGACGTGGGTGTAGCCGGCCAGGGTGAGCTGGTTGCGGAACTGCTCGGCGTCCAGCTTCTCGCCCTTTTTCAGGAAGAAGGTGTAGGCCGCCAGGTAGCTGGGCGGGGTCAGGCGGTAGACGGCGGTGGTGGCCGGCACCAGCAGCACTTCGCACTCGCCCCGGCTGACGGCGTAGAGGGTGGCCAGGCGTTCGGAGACCAGGTCGTGGTGGGGCGAGAAATTGTCGTAGGGCAGGGTTTCCCAGTCCGGCAGCAGGCGCACCTTCAGGTCCGGCGCGAACCAGGGGATTTCCTCCAGCAGGCGCTGGGCGTCCGCCGGGCTGGCGGTGAGTACGGCCAGCAGGCGCTTCTGGCTGCGGGCCTGGCTGCCCAGCCGGGCCAGGGCCAGGGCGTCGGCGGAACCGGCCAGGGGCGGCAGGTGCAGGCGTTCGCCGCTGCGCGGCAGCTGGGCCAGGGCGCGGGAAATTTCGGGAGGCAGTTCGGGCAGGGCGGGCGAGGTGGAGGCGGACACGAGGAGGTAAATCAGGCAGGCGGGGGAGGCAGGATTATAGCCCAGGGGCGATGGCCCGGCCGGGGCGCTGCCGTTTGCCGACACCGGGGCCGGGCTGGCGCGGTAGCGCCGCCGGGGAGGATTGCCTCAGGGTCATGGCCGCAGCGCCTTGCGGGGTGCGGCTTGCGGCTGGCCTATGTCGAAGATACCCGTCCCTCCTGGCCTGCAGGCCATGCCGCTTTTCGATGTTCCCGCTCGTCAGGTGCCGAGCCGCACCGGCTGGCGGCGGGCGCCGAAGTCGCCGGGCCCCGGGCCGAAGCGGCCGGCCAGCTGGTGGCCGCAGTCGGGGCAGGCGCCGCTGGCGGTGAGGCGATATTGCTTGAGGGTGTACCAGTCGCGCACGATCAGGGGCGCGTGGCAGCGGGGGCAGTCGGTGGTGCCGCCCGCGGTGTCGTGCACGTTGCCGGTGTAGACGAAGTGCAGGCCGGCATCCCGGGCGATGCGGCGGGCCCGGCTGAGGGTGGCCGGCGGCGTCTCCGGCGCCTCGAGGAATTTCCAGTCCGGGTGGTAGGCGCTGAAGTGCAGGGGCACTTCGGGCCCCAGTTCCCGTTCGATCCAGCCGGCCAGCTGGGCGATTTCCCGGTCGCTGTCGTTGTGGCCGGGAATGAGCAGGGTGGTTATTTCCAGCCAGCAGTCGGTGAGGTGGTGGATGTGGGCCAGGGTGTCGAGCACCGGCTGCAGGTGGCCGCCGCACAGCTTGACGTAGAAGTCCTCGGTGAAGGCCTTGAGGTCCACGTTGGCGGCATCCATCAGGGCGAAGAACTCCCGCCGCGGTTCGGCGTGGATGTAGCCGGCGGTGACGGCGACGCTGCGGATGCCGGCCTCGCGGCAGGCCAGGGCCGTGTCCATGGCGTATTCGGCGAAGATCACCGGGTCGTTGTAGGTGAAGGCCACGGCCGGGGCCTCCAGGCGGAGGGCAGCGGCGGCGATGGCGGCCGGGCTGGCGGCGTCCATCAGCCGGTCCATGTCCCGGGACTTGGAGATGTCCCAGTTCTGGCAGAACTTGCAGGCCAGATTGCAGCCGGCGGTGCCGAAGGAAAGGATGGGGGTGCCCGGGTGGAAGTGGTTGAGGGGCTTCTTTTCCACCGGGTCCAGGCAGAAGCCGGAGGAGCGGCCGTAGGTGGTGAGGATCATGGCCCCGTCCCGGGCCTGGCGCACGAAGCAGGCGCCGCGCTGGCCTTCGTGCAGACGGCAGTCCCGGGGACAGAGGTCGCATTGCAGGCGGCCGTCTTCCAGAGCATGCCACCAGCGGCCCGGGTGGGCGCTCTCGGCCACGGCGGGGGTGTGGTCGGGATTCATGGCCGTTCTCCTCTGTTCTGGTGCCACTTGTGCACCCGGTAGGTGGCCAGTTCTACCTGGGGCGACCAGAAATCCCGGGGCAGGCCGGCCTTGGCCTTGAGCTCGGCAAGAAAGCGTGACGGCTCGGGCAGGGCTTCCCAGACCTGGGGCAGGAAGGTGGCGCAGTGGGCGCCGTGGCGCAGGATCAGGCCGTCCTCGCCTGGCACCAGGGCCGCCAGGGCGTCCGCCTCGCTGGCGGCGGCCAGGGGCCGGGGCGTTTGCAGCAGGGACACTTCCAGGTCCAGCAGGGGCCATTCCTCGACGCTCACCGGGGCGAAGCGGGGATCGCGGAAGGCGGCGGCCCGGGCATTGGCGGCCACGTCCTCGCCCAGGGGGCGGCGGGCTTCCAGGGTGCCGATGCAGCCCCGCAGGCGGCCGTCCCGGGTCAGGGTGACGAAGGTGGCGGCGGGCTTTTCCAGGGCCCGGGGCGGCGGCGTCCCCAGATTGGGCGGTGGGTCGGCCAGGCCCAGTTCCCGGGCGATGGCGTGGCGGGCCAGGGCCAGCAGCAGGCGGCCCAGGGCGGCGTCGGGCGGCCCGTTGGCGAGGGGCTCAGTGGGGACCATGGTCCGGCTCCAGGGCGAAGGCGGCGTAGCCCACCACCCGCTCCCGGTCGCCGGCGGTATCGCCGGAATTGCGCCGGTCCAGGAGGCGGGGCCGCAGGCCGTGGCGGGCTGCCGCCAGCAGCAGGCCGTTGATGGGAATGGCGCCGCAGGCTTCCCGGGGCGCCAGGTCGGCCCGGGCGGCGGCGATGCGGGCGCAGGTGGCCTGGTCCAGGCGTTCGGCCTCGGCGTAGGGCTGGTAGTGGGAAAGGTCGGAACTGACCAGGATCAGGGTTTCCTCGCCGTCCCACAGACGTTCCAGTACCTGGGCCACGGCCTCGCCGGAGGCGGCGCCCACGGCCAGGGGCAGCAGGGTGAAGGGGCCCAGCAGGCGTTGCAGGAAAGGCAGTTGCACTTCCAGGGAATGCTCCAGGGCGTGGGCCCCGTCGTCGGCCACCACCTGGGGCAGGTCGGCGATACGCTGCCGGGCCTCGGCGTCGAGAGGCACCGAACCTAGGGGCGTGGCGAAACTGTCCACGGTGGGCACGGCCAGGCCCCGCACCGCCACCCGGTGGGTGGGGCCGAGCAGGATGACGCGGCGGATGCGCCCGGCCTGGGGCGCCAGGGCGGCATAGGCGGTCGCCGCGATGGGGGCGGAATAGACGTAGCCGGCGTGGGGCACGATGAGGGCCTTGATCGGCCCTGCGGCAGTGGGTGGCCGGGCCTGGGCCAGGTAGGCGTCGATGTCGGCGGCCAACTGGGCGGGATCGGCCGGGTAGAAGAGGCCGGCGACGGCGGCGGGACGAAGGCTGGGCATGGCTCGCTCCCCGGAAGGTGACGCTACAGGTGCATGAATATCCAGCCGCCGATGGTGCCCGCGGCCAGGGCCAGGAAGCCCAGGCCGATGCGGCGTCCCAGGCTGGGGCCGGCGACGGAGAAGACGATGCCCAGCTTGAACACTAGGTTGGCGAGGAAGGCGATGACGATGGAGTTCACCGCCTCATGCATGGGCAGCTTGCCCATGCCGAACAGGCGCAGGGAGGACAAGGCGATGGCATCCACGTCGGTGAAGCCGGAAATCAGGGAAATGGCGTAGAGGCCCTCGGAACCAGCCACATCGGAGAGCCAGGCGGCCAGCAGCAGCACCACGGCGTAAATGCAGCCGAAGGTGAGGGCGGTGCGGATTTCCGCCGGGTTGTGCAGGTTGAGGGGCGTTTCCGGCTGGCCGCTCTGGTCGCCGAGGATGCGCCACAGCCAGCCGATCACCACCAGGCCCAGCAGCAGGCCGCCGCCCAGGGCCGGCAGCAGTTGCGGCAGCAGCTCGGGTTGCAGCATGGCGGCCAGGAGGGAGAGACGCACCAGCACCACCACGTTGGCGGTGAGGATCACCACCATGGACAGGCGCAGCAGGTTGGGGGTGGCCTTGACGTGGCGGGAGTACACCAGGGTGATGGCGGTGGAGGAGGCAAGGCCGCCCATGAGGCCGATCAGGGGGGCGCCGTGCTGCTGGCCGAAGAGGCGCAGGGCGGCATAGCCGGCCAGGCTCATGCCGGAGATGAGCACCACCATCCACCACACCTGGTAGGGGTTGAGGGCCAGGTAGGGGCCGAAGCCCTGGTCCGGCAGGATGGGCAGGATGACCAGGGAGAGGACGCCGAACTGCAGCATGGAAATGAGGTCCTTGCGCGTCAGCTTCTCGCTCAGCAGGTGCAGCTCGGTCTTGAAGTAGAGCAGCACGGTGGTGAGGATGGCCAGCATCACCGCCAGGGTCTGCTCCTGGTACCAGATCATGGCGCCGAAGGTGTAGGCCAGGAGCAGGGCCACCACCGAGGTGGTGCCCGGGTCCTGGGCGTCGGGGCGGGAATGGTAGGCGGCCACCATCATCAGGCCCACCATCAGGAGGCCGGCGGCCAGCACCCACTCGGAACCGCTCTTTTCCCCCAGCAGGCCGGCGATGGTGCCGAGCAGGGCGGTCAGGGCGAAGGTGCGCAGGCCGGCCCGGGAGGAGGAATGCCGTTCCCGCTCCAGGCCCATGAGCAGGCCCACCCCCAGACTGAGGAGAAAGGCCTGGGCGAATTCCAGCCCGGTTTCGGTGAGGAAGTTGTTTTCCATGGTTTTTTCTTATTTCGCCTGGTTTTTGATGGGGGGCAAAAATGGCGGAAAAGTCCCCCGGCCGGCCGGTTATGACGAGGCCCCTCCTGTTAAAATTAATGCATGGCCCGACACTACGCAATCGTTCCCGCTGCCGGCAGCGGTTCCCGCTTCGGCAGCGACACTCCCAAACAGTATCTTCCCCTGGCGGGACAACCCCTCATCCACCACACCCTGGCGGCCCTGTGCCGCCATCCGGCCATCGACCGGGTGTGGGTGGTGCTGTCGCCGGGGGACGAATGGTGGCGGGAATACGACTGGAGCGCCCTCGGGCCCAAGCTGGAAACCGTTTTCCACGGCGGCGCCACCCGGGCCCAGAGCGTGGCCAGCGGCCTCAGGGCGGCCCAGATGGCGGCTGCCGAGGACGACTGGGTGCTGGTGCACGATGCGGCCCGGCCCTGCCTGGCCGCCGCCATGATCGATGCCCTGGTGGCGGAACTGGCGGACGATCCGGTGGGCGGCATCCTGGCGGTGCCCGTGGCCGACACCCTGAAGCGGGCCGATGTGCAGCAGCGGGCCGCGGCCACCGTGCCCCGGGACGGCCTGTGGCAGGCCCAGACGCCCCAGATGTTCCGCTACGGCACCCTGTGCCGGGCCCTGGCAGCCAACCCGGACGTCACCGACGAGGCCGGCGCCATCGAGGCCCTGGGCCTCAAGCCCCGGCTGGTGAAGGGCGACGCCAGCAATCTCAAGGTTACCTATCCGGCGGACCTGTCCCTGGCGGAGGCCATCCTGCGCAGCCGCCTCGGCCCCCGGGCCGCCCTTGGAGCATTGGCATGAGTCACAAGGAAATTCGCGTCGGCCAGGGCTGGGATGTGCACGCCCTGGTGCCGGGACGGGCCCTGATCCTGGGCGGCGTCACCATTCCCCACGAACTGGGGCTGCTCGGCCATTCCGATGCCGACGCCCTGCTGCACGCCATTACCGACGCCCTGCTCGGCGCTGCCGCCCTGGGCGACATCGGCCGCCATTTCCCCGATTCCGATCCGCGCTGGAAGGGGGCCGACAGCCGGGTGCTGCTGCGCCACACCCTCAGCCTGCTGCAGCAGGCGGGCTGGCGCGTGGTCAATGTGGACGCCACGGTGGTGGCCCAGCGGCCCAAGCTGGCGGCCCACATTCCGGCCATGGTGGCCAATATCGCCGCCGATCTGGGTCTGGCCGCCGAGCGGGTCAACGTCAAGGCCAAGACCTGCGAACGGCTCGGTTTTTCCGGCCGGGAGGAGGGCATGGAAGCCCAGGCCGCCGTCCTCATTGAACGGGAGTGACTTTGTCCGGTCAGACAGCGTCCCCAGAACGGGCCCGGGTGTTTTTCGCCCTCTGGCCCGAGGCGGCCCTGGCTGAGCGCCTGGCGGCCCTGGCCGAAGCCCAGGCGGCGGCCGTGGGCGGCCGCGCCATGGCCCGGGAGACCCTGCACCTGACCCTGGCCTTTCTCGGCGACGTTCCCCTCGAAACCCTGCCGGCCCTGCAGGAAGCCGGCCACTTGGTGGCCCGGCAACAAGTCATGCACCACGTATTCCCCCTGGAGTTTTCCCTGGATCATTTTGGCTACTGGCAGCACAACCACCTCGCCTGGATCGGCTGCCGCACTCCCGTCGCTGCCCTGCACGGCCTCGCTGGCGCCCTGGCGGCGGCCGTGGGCGAGCTGGGCTTTGCCCTGGAATCCCGTCCCTTCGTGCCCCACGTGACCCTGGTGCGCCGCGCCCCCGTGGCGCCGCCCTGCCGGGAGGAGGCCTTGCCCCTGTCCTGGCGCGCCACGGATTTCGCCCTGCTGCGCTCCCGCCGCCATGCCGGCGGTGCCGCCTACGAGACCCTGGCCCGCTGGCCGGTGGAGGGCTCGGCATGATCAAGAAGATTCCCGTGGCCCAGATCCGGGTCGGCATGTATGTCAGCGACGTCAATGCGGGCTGGATGGATCATCCCTTCCTGCGCAACAGCCTGCTGCTGGAAGACCAGGAGCAGGTGCTGAAGATCCGCCGTGCCGGCATCCGGGAGGTCTTCATCGACACCGCCAAGGGGCTGGATGTGGACGACGTGCCCACGGCCCAGGAGGCGGCACGGAGCAGCCAGCAGGATCTGGAAAGGATGGCCGAGGCGCCGGAAAACAAGGCGCCGCCGCCCCGCACCAGCCTGGCGGAGGAGCTGGCCAAGGCCAAGGGGGCCTTCAACGAGGGGGCCCGCCTGGTGCGCAGCGTCATGGACAACGCCCGCCTGGGGCGCCAGATCGAGATGGAATCGGTGAAGCTGGCGGTGGAGAAGATCACCAACTCCGTCATCCGCAACAGCAACGCCATGTTCACCCTGCGCCGCCTGCAGCAGCGGGACGACTACACCTACCAGCACTCGGTGGGCGTCTGCGCCATGCTGGCGGCCTTCGCCAAGGCCATGGACATGGACCTGGCGACCATCCACCAGGTGGCCCTGGGCGGCCTGCTGCACGACATCGGCTATGTGCGCATCCATGCCGAGATTCTGGCCAAGCCGGGTAAGCTGACCGACGAGGAATACCTGCACGTGAAATCCCACGTGGTCCAGGGTTCCGACATCCTGCACCAGACGGCGGGCATTCCCCAGCTGGCCTTCGACATCATGGAGCACCACCACGAGCGTTTCGACGGCAGCGGCTATCCCCGGGGCCTCAAGGGCGAGGAGATTTCCCAGGTGGGACGCATGGCGGCCATCGTCGATGTGTATGACGCCATCACCACCGACCGGGTTTATCATCGGGGCGTCAATCCGGGGGAAGCCATGCGCAAGCTTTTCGACTGGAGCAAGTACCACTTTGATCCGGCCCTGTTCCAGATTTTCGTCAAGAGCATCGGCATCTACCCGGTGGGCACCCTGGTGCGCCTGGAGAGCGAGCGCCTTGGCGTGGTGGTGGAACAGCGGGAGAAAAATCTGCTGCAGCCCCTGGTGCGGGTCATCTACGACGCCAAGCGCCAGTACTACCTGCCGCCCCAGGATGTGGACCTCTCCCGCCCCTTCGGCCATGGCGGCGGCGACCGCATCGTCACCCATGAATCCCCCCTGAAGTGGGGCATCGACGTCAATCGTTTCCTTTCCTGAAGCATGCCCAAGCCACCGCCCGCTCCCCGCGAAACCCGCGGCATCGAGAATGTGCTGACCCGCCTGCGGCAGGGCGAGAACCGCTTCGTCCAGCTGGCGGACAACATCCCGGAAAGCTTCTGGCTGATCGACATCGCCGCCCGCCGCGTGGTCTATGCCAATCCGGCCTACGCCACTCACTGGGGCGGCTCGGTGGAAGACCTCTACCGCAACCGCTTCGACTGGCTGCGCTTCATCCACCCGGACGACCTGGACCGCATGCGGGAGGCGGTGCGGCGCAATCCCCGGGGCGGGGTCAACGAGGTGGTGCGCATCGTCCATCCCAACGGCGGCGAGCGCTGGCTGCACATCCGCAGCTTCGACATGAAGGACGAGCAGGGCAATGCCCACAGCGTCGGCGGTGTCGGCACCGACATCACCGACCTGGTGCTGCAGCGGGAAGCCCTGCGGGCCAGCGAGGCGGTGCAGAAGGGCGTGCTGGACGCCCTGCCGGCCCATATCGCGATCCTCGACGCCGAGGGCGTCATCGTCGCGGTGAACGAGCCCTGGAGCCGCTTCGCCGCCGAGAACAGCCATGATCCGAGCAGCGCCGGCGTGGGCTGCAACTATATCCGGGTCTGCGAGAGGTCCTGGGGCGAATCGGCGGAAGAGGCCCAGGACATCGCCGTCGGCATCCGTGCCGTGATCGACGGTCTGCAGCACGAGTTTTCCCTGGTCTATGCCTGTCATTCGCCCACCGAGAAGCGCTGGTTCCGTGTTCTGGTGACGCCCCTGGAAGCCCGGGGCAACCGGGGCGCGGTGGTGATGCACCTCAACGTCACCGAGACGGTGGAAGCCCAGCAGCGCCTGACCCATCTGGCCCACTTCGACAGCCTCACCGGCCTGCCCAACCGCCTGCTCTTCCGCGAGCGCCTGAAGGCGGCCCTGGCCATGGTGCAGCGCCAGGGCGGCCGGCTGGCGGTGATGTTCATCGACCTGGACCGTTTCAAGGTGGTCAACGACACCCTGGGCCACCTGGCCGGCGACGTCCTGTTGCAGCAGGTGGCCGCCCGCATCGGCGGCTGCCTGCGGGCCAGCGACACGGTGGGGCGCCTGGGCGGCGACGAGTTCGCCGTGCTGGTGCCGGACCCGGAGCGGGAGTACGACGTCACCGTGGTGGCCCGCCGCCTGGTGGACACCCTGGCTCAGCCCATCACCCTGGAAGGGCAGGAGCTGTTCGTCTCCGCCTCCATTGGCATCACCCTCTACCCGGACGATTGCGACGACCTGGAAAAGCTCATCCGCAACGCCGACACGGCCATGTACCGGGCCAAGGAGCTGGGCCGCAACAACTTCCAGTTCTTCACCGCCGCCATGAACGCCCGGGTCAAGGAACAGCTGCAACTGGAGACGGACCTGCGGCGGGCGGTGCAGCGCCAGGAATTCATTCTCCACTTCCAGCCCAAGGTCAGTTGCAGCCACGGCGGCATCACCGGCTTCGAGGCCCTGCTGCGCTGGCAGCATCCGGTGCGGGGCCTGGTCTCGCCCATGGAATTCATTCCCCTGCTGGAAGAAACCGGGCTCATCGTGCCCGTCGGCACCTGGGTGCTGCAGCAGGCCTGTCAGCAGGCGGCGGCCTGGCACCTGGCCGGTCACGGGCAGCTGACGGTGGCGGTGAACCTGTCGGCCCGCCAGCTGCAGTCCGAGGCCCTGGTGCAGGACGTGCGCCAGGCCCTGGAAGATTCCGGCCTGCCGCCCCAGGCCCTGGAGCTGGAGCTGACCGAGAGCCTGCTGATGAGCCACGTCGAGGACAACATCGCGTTGCTCAACCGGCTCAAGGCCATGGGCGTGCAGCTGTCGGTGGACGATTTCGGCACCGGCTATTCCAGCCTGGCCTATCTGAAGCGCCTGCCCCTGGACACGGTCAAGGTGGACCGGGCCTTCGTCCAGGACATCACCGCCGATCCGGGGGATGCCTCCATCACCCGGGCCGTCATCACCATGGCCCACAACCTGCGCCTCAAGGTGGTGGCCGAAGGGGTGGAGACCGAGGGCCAGATCGCCCTGCTGGTGGCCAACCACTGCGATGAGATGCAGGGCTACTACTTCAGCCGTCCGGTGCCGGCGCCGGAGGCCCTGGCCCTGCTCGACAAGGGGCGGGTGCTGCCGGGCCGCCTGCGGGCCCGGGGGGCGCAGGTGCCGACGGTCCTGCTGGTGCTGACGGCGCCGGCCCTGCGCCTGACCCTCGGCCGGGCCCTGGAGGAGGCCAACCTGCGGGTGCTGCTGGCCGGCGGCGGCGAAGAGGGGCTGGCGGCCCTGGCCTGCCAGCGGGTGGACGCCATCGTCGCCGATGCCGGGCTCACCGACAGTGCCGGCCAGGCCTTCCTCGAACGGGCGGGCCAGTTGCAGCCGGAGGCCGGCTTCCTGCTGCTGTCCTCCGCCGACAACATGGCGGCGGCCGCCGCCGAACTGCCGCCCCATCTGGCGGGCCATCTCTTGTCCCGGGACGTGGGCACGGAAGTGCTGGTCGCCGGCGTCCTCGAAGCCCTGCGCCAGCACAGTCTGCTGCTGGAGAACCAGCGCCTGACCCAGGAGGTCCATAGCGCCGGCCTGGAGCTGTCCCGCCTCGGCCAGGAGCTGGAGTCCCTCCTGGCCAGCCACGCCCGTCAGGAAATACGGCCCCAGCAGGCTACCGGTATCGCCCACGAGGTGCTGCAGGAGCTGCCTGCGGCAGTGCTGGGGGTGGACGCCAGCGGCATGGTGGCCTACGCCAATGGGGCGGCGGAACGGTTGTGGCCGGCCTGCGGTCTGATCGGCAACGAGAGCGCCGACCTGCTGCCGCCGGAGCTGCTGGCGCTGCTGCAGGCGGGCGGCGGCAGCCGGGAAGTCACCTTGAACCAAGGCGGCCGTTGCCGCGCCCTGTGCCAGCCTTTCGGCAACGATGCCAAGACCCGGGGACACCTGCTGTTGCTGTTGCCCCTGTAGCACCCATGGAAAAGAAACAATGAGCACCATCAAACAAATACCCCTGGAGGAAGCCCAGCCGGGCATGCTGCTGGGGGACGACCTGCGGGACGCCGCCGGTCAGGTCCTGCTGCCCAGGGGCTCCGAACTGGCCGAGTCCAGCCTGCGCTCCCTGGCCCGGCGCGGCATCGAAACCCTGACCATCCGCATCGAGGCGCCGGTGGACGAGGGCGCCCTCATGGCCCGCCGGGAGGCTTCCCGGCTGCGCCTGCAGCATCTGTTCCGCCAGGCCGGCGACCCGGCCTCCCAGGAGTTGCTGCGCCTGATGCTGGAATACCGCCAGGAGCGCCCCCAATGAAGACCCTGCAAGCGCAACAGGTGGTGGAGGCGGTGCGTCAGCTGCCGTCCCTGCCGGCGGTGGTGATCGAACTGCTGCAGTCGGCCGACAAGGACGACGTCAATGCGGACGAGCTGGCCAACAAGATCGCCCTGGACCAGGCCCTGGCGGCCAAGGCCCTGAAGGTGGCCAATTCCCCCTTCTACGGCCTGCAGAGCAAGGTGGCCAGCATCCAGGATGCCACCGTGATCCTGGGCCTGCGCCAGATCCGCTCCCTGGTGGCCGCCGCCGCCGTCACCGGCGCCTTTGCCCAGTCCCGCCACAGCTGGTTCGACCAGCGCCTGTTCTGGCAGCACTGCGTCGGTGTCGCCCTGTGCGCCCGCACCCTGGCGGCGGAGGCCGGCGTCTCCGAGGACGGTGCCTTCACCGCCGGCCTGCTGCACGATATCGGCCGCCTGGTGCTGGTCACCTGTTTCCCCGACGAGTACCGGGAGGCCCTGGCCTACCAGAAGAAGCACGACTGCTTCCTCCTCACCGCCGAACGGGACGTGCTGGGCCTGGACCATGCCCAGGTGGGCCAGGCCCTGGCCGAACGCTGGCACTTCGCCCCTTCCATCCAGGCGGCGGTGGCCCATCACCACGCCCCGGAGGAGGCCACCGCCGATTCCCTGGCCGGTGTCGTCCATGTGGCCGACGTCATGGCCCATGCCCTGGACCTGTGTCCCCGGGAGGATGAACTGGTGCCGCCCCTCTCCGCCGTGGCCTGGAACCGGCTCGGCATCGACTGGGGCCGTTTCAAGCAGATGCTGGCGACGGTGGAAGACCAGTTCGAGGATGTGTGCACCGCCCTCAACATCTGAAGGGCCGCCGCACCCGGGGCGCTTATGCCCCCGGGTTTAGCCAAAATCAAGGATTCGCCGCCGGGGGCGGCGTAGCTTAGGGGAGTCACCCACCGTCGGTCTGGACTCCCCTGTGTCCTTCACTCCCCATGAAATCGCCCTGCTCAAGTCCTCCCGCCTCTTTGCCGGACTGGAGGAGAGCGAGCGCTTCAACGATATCCTGAACCGTCCCGAGAACCGGCTGCAGGTGCCGGAGGACTGCTGCTTCCTGGAGCGGGGCACCCGCTCCCCGGGGCTCTACATCCTGGTGCACGGCTCCGTCGAAATCTTCTTCTGCAACGCCGAAGGGGAAGAGAAGGTGCTGCACTTCATCAAGTCGGGGGAAACCCTGGCGGAAGAGACCGTCAGCGACCAGAAAGCCATCAACTACTGGGCCCGCAGCCTGACGCCGACGGTGATGCTGCGCATTCCCCCGGCCGAGGTGCTGGCCTGGATGGACGAATCCTGGCCTTTCGCCCAACGCTTCCTGGAACTGGTGTCCGAGCGCATCTGCCTGCTCTACGCCGACGTGGTCACCTTCTATTCCAAGACCGCCGTGCAGCGCCTGGCCTGCTACCTGATCTGCGGCTTCGAGACCTCCCGCCTGACCCTCAAGGATTCCCTCAGCCTGGCCATCCCGGTGCCGAAGAAGAACCTGGCCTCCCGCCTCAGCATCAGCCAGACCCATCTCTCCCGGGCCCTGCGGGACCTGACCGAACGGGGCCTCATCACCCAGGAGGGCAACCGCCTGCAGGTGAAGGACGTGGAGCAGCTGGCGGGCTACGTCTGCCCCCACGGCTGCGATCTGTAGGCCGCAGCCGCCACTCAGGCCGCCCTCAGTGCAGCGGCGGCAGACGCTCTTGCCAGGGGGCTGGCAGGACGCTGACGACGCGGCTGCGGCAGGTGTGCCAGAAGGCCGAGAGCAGGAGCAGGGCGGCGCCGATGCAGAGGGCGGTGAAGGCGAAGCTGAGGCTGACCATGCCCAGGTTCTTCAGCAGGGCGGTGAAGGCGTAGAGCAGATAGGCCAGGGCCGACACCATCAGGGCGCGCCGGTCGATGGCCAGGGACAGCAGTCCCAGCAGGGCGTAGATGAGAAGCGCCGCGGCGGCCTGAACCAGGGTGGCCTCCCGGGAGAACATCTGCAGCGACGTGAAAATGGGATGAACCAGCAGGGGCGCCGCCAGCAGGTGCAGCCAGAAGGCCACGTCGGCGCGGCGGGTCTTGCGCTGCGGATCGGCCGTGTCCCAGGCCATGGCCAGGGCGAACACCGCCGTGCCGGCGACGAAGGTGATGGGGGCATACCATTCCCGGGCCAGCGTTGATTTGAGGAAGAGCATGGCCAGCAGGGTGCCGGCCACCGCGGCGGCGCCGGCGGCGACGGTGATGGGCACGCGGAAACGCCGCCAGTGCAGCCAGGCGCCGAGGCCGCCGAGGAGCCCCGCCAGGGGCAGGGAAACGCTGTCCAGGGGCCGCAGCACGGCCACGGTCATGCCTACCAGACCGCCGACGAAAGCCAGCAGAAGCACGATGGAGGGCAGGGCCAGGCGCCGCTGGCGGGTGAAGAACTCGGCCAGGCCCCAGGCCGTGGCGGCCACCAGCAGGGGGCCGGCGCCGTCATGGACGCGGCTGCCGAGCCAGCCGAGGGCGGCCAGGAGCAGCAGGCAGGCGATGACCACGAAAATGTCGTTGAAGCCGCTGACCAGGCGGAAGTGCTCCTCATCCACCACCGGCAGGGGCCGGCCCTGCACCATATAGGCCTGGAAGGCATCCACCGCCTCCTGGCTGAGCACGCCGTCGCGCACGGCGGCCGCCAGATCCTCGTCGTTGTACATCGGGGCAAGCTCCTGCAATAACTTGATCGGTGAGGGAACGGGCGTTCCCGCAGGCCTGCAGGCTACCGGATTTGTATGCCGTCGTCTTGCCCGGTGCGGGTCGTCGGCGCCGCCGCCGGGTGCCACAGTCGGTCCAGGACCAGGGCGGTGAGGCCGCCGAGGAGGGTGCCGGCCAGCACGTCGCTGGGGAAATGCACCTGCAGGTAGAGGCGGGAGACACCCACTGCCAGCCCCAGCACGGCTGCCGCCGCCAGGACCCAGGAGCGTTGCAGCAGGAGGCCGAGGGCGATGCCGAAGGCCAGGGCCTGGGCGCTGTGCAGGCTGGGGAAGGAGGCGTGGGTGGCGAGGCCGTCCAGGGCCGGGTGGAGGTCGGGCCGGGGGCGCTGGATCAGGCTCTTGGCCAGGTAGCCGATGCCGATGGCAAGGCCCAGGGCGGCGGCCGGCAGCCAGGCCCGGGGCCGACGGCGGTGCGCCAGGAGGCCCAGCAACAGGCTGGCCGGCAGCAGCAGCCAGAGGGAACCGAGCCAGGTGAGGCTGCCCATGGCCCGGTCCAGCAGGGGGCTGCGGATCTGGGCGAAAAGGTCGAGCAGGGCCCGGTCCCAGGCCGGGATGCCCTGGGGAGCCAGCAACCACAAGGCTGTCAGGCAGGCCATGCCGAAGAGGGCCGTGCCCAGGGCTCGCCCGGCCAGGGGCCGTGGAGAAAGGCGTCCCATGGACTCAGGCGGGGGGCAGGGGCAGCAGCAGGCGGGCGGCCAGGCCGCCGCCCTCCCGGGGCGACAACTCCAGGCGGCCGCCGTGCAGGCGGGCGATGCGTTCGACGATGGCCAGGCCCAGGCCGGTGCCGGTGGTGTCGCTACGGGCGGCCTCGAGGCGGGTGAAGGGGCGCTTCAGCCGTTCCACTTCGGCGGGGGGGATGCCCGGTCCCCGGTCCAGCACGGCGAGGAAGGCCTGGCCGTCGGCGATGCCGGAGGTCAGGGTGATGTCGCCGCCGCCGTATTTGCGGGCGTTGCCGATGAGATTGGTCAGGGCCCGTTCCAGGGCCCGGGGGCGCAGCCGCAGGGGCGGCAGGGGCGATGTCTGCAGTTGCACCGGTTCCTGCCGCTCCTGGCAGCGGCGGGCCAGGGTGGCCAGCAACTGGTTGGGATCGGCGCTTTCTTCCGGCTCCTGCTCCTCGCCCCGGGCGTAGTCGAGGAACTGGCCGATGATGCCGTCCATCTGGGTGATGTCGTCGTTCATGCCGGCCCGCAGGCTTTCGTCCTCCACCCCCATTTCCGCCGCCAGGCGCATGCGCGCCAGGGGGGTGCGCAGATCGTGGGAGATGCCGGCCAGCACCAGGGCCCGTTCGCTTTCCAGGCGGGCCAGGTCGGCGGACATCTGGTTCATGGCCCGGGCCAGCAGGCGTACTTCCTCGGCCCCTTCTTCGGCCAGGGTGGGCGGCCGCTCGCCACGGCCCACGGCCCGGGCGGCCCGGGCCATGATCTTCAGGGGGCGGGCGATGCGGGCGACGATGAGCCAGGCCACCACCAGGGACAGCACCAGGGAGACGGCGCCCCAGCCCAGCCACTGCCAGGTCGGGTTGCGCTCGGTGCGCTCCCGCGGCAGCACCAGCCAGTAATCGTCCCCTTCCTCCATGGAAAAGCGGATCCAGAAGCCGGGCTGGTCGTTTACGGCGATGGCGAAGCTGGCCTGGGGCCCCATCAGCTGGAAGGCTTCGCGCTGGAAGATGGTGAAAAATTCCCGGTCGGGCAGGGGCGTGACCCGGTCCTGCTCCTCCGCCGGGTAGAGGCGCAGGCCTTCCCGTTCCGACAGTTCCCGCAGCAGGTCGCGGCGCAGTACCGGGTCGGCGCTGAGCAGGGCGGCCCGGGTGATGTTGGCGACGCTGGCGGTGAGCTGGGCCAGCTGGCGGGCCCGGGGTTCCCGCTCGGCGGCCCGGAACAGGGCGACCCAGACCGAGACGGACACCAGCAGCAGCACCGCCACCAGGATGAAGGCCCGCACCAGCAGGGTGCGGGGCAGCAGGCGCTGCAGGGCGCGCGGCAGTTTCATGGCCGGCGGGGGCTCAGGCAGCGGTGCCCTGGCCGTCCGGCACGAACACGTAGCCGAAGCCCCAGACGGTCTGGATGTAGCGCGGGGTCTGGGGGTCCGGCTCGATCAGCTTGCGCAGGCGGGAAATCTGCACGTCGATGGCCCGGTCGAAGGGGCCCTGTTCCCGGCCCCGGGCCAGGCTCATCAGGCGGTCCCGGGAAAGGGGCTGGCGCGGGTGCTGCAGCAGCACCTTGAGCACGGCGAATTCCCCGGTGGTGAGCATCACCGCCTCGCCCTCGGCGCCCCGGGTGAGGCGGCGGGTGGCCAGGTCGATGCTGATCTCGCCCACCTGTACCGTGCCTTCGGCCTCCACCGGGGAGCCCGGCGGCGGCAGCGCGCGGCGGCGCAGCACCGCATGGATGCGGGCCACCAGCTCGCGGGGGTTGAAGGGCTTGGGCAGGTAGTCGTCGGCGCCCATTTCCAGGCCGACGATGCGGTCGATCTCGTCGCCCTTGGCGGTGAGCATGAGCACCGCCTGGTGCGGGTCGGCGGCCCGCAGGCGGCGGCAGATGGAGAGGCCGTCCTCGCCGGGCAGCATCAGGTCCAGCACCAGCAGGTCGAAGGTCTCCCGGGCCAGCAGCTTGTCCATGGCCGGGGCGTTTTCCGCCGTCTTGACGACGAAGCCCTGCTCGCCCAGGTAGCGCAGCAGCAGGTCCCGCAGGCGCTGGTCGTCGTCCACGACGAGAATGCGTTGTTTGTTTTCGCTCATGGCTGGCAATGCTAACCGGTTCCGTGCCCCGGCAACAGGGCTCCGCCGGGCCCGGCGGGGGCCAAGTCGTTACGCCGCGTTGCTGACCGGGGCTGGGGAAACAATTATTTACAAAGCCGTGGGCCGGCCTTACATCCAGACGGGGCCGGGCTTGCATCCAGGCGTTAGGATGGCGTCGTGGTTGCCGCTCTGGAAGCGGCCCGGCAATTTGGGCACACTGTGCGCCGTCGCCGGCCCGGGCTCCGGGGGTGCGCGGGTTTTCCCGCCGTCACGGCGACGTTGCCGGTTGTAGTGATTCCATGTGGTGCATATGAAACGACTGTTCCTCTCCGCTCTCCTGCTGCTCTCTGCCGCCTCCCTCTGGGCCCGGCCGGAGGAGCCGCGCCTGCTGGCCCAGGCCGAAGGCGGCCTGCGCATGGAGCGGGCGGAGGACCCCCACGCCCGCCTGAGCAAGGAAGAGCGGCGGGAAGCCCGGCGCCAGTGGCTCAATTCCCGCCAGGCCGAGCGGGAGGAGGGGCCTCCCGGTTTTGCGCCGGGCGAGGAGCGGCGGCGCCTGTCGCCGGAAGAACGGCAGCGCCTGCGGCGGGATGTGCACGAGGCCGGCCGGGAGTTCTACCCCCGGGAAGAGCGCCGTCCCCTGTACCCGGAAGGGCTGCCGCCGGCGCCCCGCTCTCCCCGTCATCCCTGAGCGGCCATCCGGCCGCGGGACGGGTTGTGAGCCCGTCGTCGATAAAAAATCCTGATCCACCCGGTACTTGCGGACTTGTTCACACAAGCTGTGGATAACTTTGTGGGTTATTGCCGGACAGATGGCCTAAGTAGCCCGGGGATAAGGATTTTTCTTACTCTGCCCAAAAAAACGGCTTTGCCGGTAATTTCAATAAAAACAGATAGATACAACGTCGGTGCTGGCTCCCGCCTGTCATCGTGGCCGGAAAGCGGCTCCCCGGGCCAAGGGGCGGGCTGTTTGTGCATAAGTCAAGTCTTGACACGCTTTTTTTTGCCTTTTTTTTGCCGACCCCAATCCCGGGGCGGGGAAGGGCCGGGCCTGGGTTAAAATCGCTCCCCATGAATCTGCTGGCCCTCGAAACCGCCACCGACCAGGGGTCCGTCGCCCTCTGGCGCGACGGCGTCCTCCTCTCCCGGGAATGTCCCGCCGGTGAGCAAAGCTCCCTGACCCTCTTGCCCCTGGTGCGCGCCATGATGGCCGAAGCCGGCCTGGCCATGGCGGACCTGGACGGCATCGCCTTCGGTGCCGGCCCGGGCGCCTTCACCGGCCTGCGGGTGGCCTGCGGCGTGGCCCAGGGCCTGGCGGTGGCCCTCGACCGGCCGGTACTGCCGGTGGTCACCCTGGAGGCCATGGCCTATGCCGACGGCAGCCCCCAGGTGGCGGTCTATCTGGATGCCCGCATGAACGAAGTCTATTGCGGCGCCTACCGCCGGGTGGGCGAGGTCCTGGAACTGCAGGGCGCCATCACCGTCTGCCCGCCGGCGGAGGCGCCCCTGCCTGCTGCCGGAGACTGGGCGGTGTGCGGCAACGGCGTACCGGCCTACCCGGCCCTGAGCCAACGCCTGGCCGCCTGGCCCCTGGGCGGGCAACGGGTGCCGACGGCAGCGGCGGTGGCCCGGCTGGCGGCGCCCCGGCTGGCCCGGGGCGAAGGCCTGGACCCGGCCCTGGCGGCTCCCCTCTACATCCGCGACAAGGTCGCCCTGACCGTGGCCGAGCGCCTGGCCCAGGGCGGCAGGGCCTGACCCATGCGCTCCCTTTCCGCCCTGGCCGCCGAACTGGCTCCCCTGGAGTTCCTACCCATGAACGGCAAGGACCTGGCCCAGATCATGGAAATCGAAAACCGGGTCTATTCCCATCCCTGGACCCAGGGCAATTTCGCCGACTCCATGAAGGCCGGCTACAGCTGCTGGGTGGCCCGGGAGGGCGGCGCCCTGGTGGGCTACATGGTGCTCATGCCGTCCCTGGACGAGACCCACCTGCTCAACATCAGCGTCGCCGCCGAGCGCCAGGGCCGGGGCTACGGCGCCCGGCTGCTGCGCTTCGCCATGGAGGTGTCGCGCCACGGCGGCGCCGTCACCATGCTGCTGGAGGTGCGTCCCTCCAACGCCAAGGCCCTGGCCCTCTATGAAAACTACGGTTTCCAGGTGATCGGCCGGCGCAAGGGTTATTACCCGGCCGTCGAGGGGCGGGAGGATGCCCTGGTGCTGCGCCGGGAGCTGGGGGAGATCGCGGCATGAACCATAACGGCGAGGGGGCCATGGGCAATCTGGAAATCCTGCATGAAATGGGGCTGACCCCCCTGTGGGTCCTGCGCGGCCAGGCGGAGGAGGGGGCTGAGGCGATGGATGCCGTCGCCCTGCCCGAGTCCGCCGCTGCCGCAGCACCTGTGGCCGAAGCTCCCCGTTCGCCGCGGCCGTCCCTGATTTTGCCGCCGGCCGCTGCCGCGGCCTTCTCCGGTGCGGCGCCGGCGCCCCGGACGCCCCTGCCGGCCGGCAGCCTGGGCAATATGGGCTGGGACGAGCTGCAGGACGCGGTCGCCGCCTGTCAGGCCTGCGCCCTGTGCCAGCAGCGCAAGCAGGCGGTGCTCGGCGTCGGCGACCGGCAGCAGCCGGACTGGATGTTCATCGGCGAAGGCCCGGGGGCGGACGAGGACGAGCAGGGAGAGCCTTTCGTCGGCCAGGCCGGCAAGCTGCTCGACGCCATGCTGGCCGCCATCGACCTGCAGCGGGGCCGGGGCGTCTACATCGGCAATGCGGTGAAGTGCCGGCCGCCGGGCAACCGCACGCCGGAGGCGGCGGAGATGGATACCTGCCGTCCTTATCTACAGCGCCAGATCGAGCTGCTGCAACCCAAGCTGATCGTCCTCCTCGGCCGCGCCGCGGTGCACAGCGTGCTGGCCCAGGAACGGCCCCTGGCCTCCCTGCGGGGCCGGCCCCACGAATACCTGCTCAACGGCCGGCCGATCCCGGTGGTGGTGACCTACCATCCGGCCTATCTGCTGCGCAACCTCACGGACAAGGCCCGGGCCTGGGAAGACCTGTGCTTCGCCCGGCGCCTGCTGGCCGACGCCCGGCGCCAGGCCGGGGGCTGATCCCGCCCATCCGGAGGCCTGGAAGCCAATAGGGGCGCCATTCTCCGCCATGGCATGCTGGAGATGTGCGTCCCTTCTGCCTTCCAGGGCATGCCCGTTGTGACCGGCCGTTGCTTTGGCGGCGCCGGCCATGCCCTTGTGCTTTGCGTTACCATGCCCCATCTTCATGCGCTGATCCCGCCAAATCGAGGAGAGTCCCCATGTCCCTGCGCCTGCTAGCCCTTATTTCCCTGGTTGCCGCCCTGCTCAGCGGTTGCGGCTACAACACCTTCCAGTCCCTGGACGAGCAGTCCAAGGCCGCCTGGTCCGAAGTGCTCAACCAATACCAGCGCCGTGCCGATCTGGTGCCCAATCTGGTGAGCACGGTGAAGGGCTACGCCGCCCACGAGGAAAAGGTGCTGACCGAAGTCACCGCCGCCCGGGCCAAGGTGGGCAGCATCCAGGCGACGCCGGAACTGGCCAACGATCCCCAGGCCCTGGCCCGCTTCCAGCAGGCCCAGGGGGAACTGTCCTCGGCCCTGTCGCGCCTGCTGGTGGTCAGTGAGAACTATCCCCAGCTGAAGGCCGACGCTGGTTTCCGCGACCTCCAGGCCCAGCTGGAAGGCACCGAGAACCGCATCGCCGTGGCCCGTAACCGTTACATCAAGGCCATCCAGGAGTACAACGTGGCGGTGCGCAGCTTCCCCAACAACCTCACCGCCATGGCTTTCGGCTACCAGCCCAAGGCCAATTTCTCGGTGGAAAACGAACAGGCCATCTCCACCGCGCCCAAGGTGGATTTCGGCGCCGCCCCGGCCAAGTAAGCCGCTCCGGTCATGGCCTTCCTGCGCTGGTTCCGCCGGTTGCTGCTGCTCCTTTGCCTGGGCGGCCTGACGGCGGCCTGGGCCCAGGTGCCGGTGCCGGCCCTGAAGGCCCGGGTGACCGACCTCACCGGCACCCTCAGCGAAGCCCAGCGCCAGTCCCTGGAAAACCGCCTGGCCGCCTTCGAGCGGGAAAAGGGCGCCCAGGTCGGCGTCTTGCTGGTGCCCACGGTGCGGCCGGAGAGCATCGAGCAGTACGGCATCCGCGTCGCCGAAGCCTGGAAACTGGGGCGCAAGGGTGTGGACGACGGCCTCATCCTGCTGGTGGCCAAGAACGACCGGGAAGTGCGCATCGAGGTGGGTTACGGCCTGGAAGGCACAGTGCCGGACGTGGTGGCCAAGCGCATCATCGAAGAGACCATCGTGCCGCGCTTCCGGGCCGGCGACATGGCCGGCGGCATCGGGGCCGGGGTGGAGCGGCTGCTGGCGGTGATCGGCGGCGAGCCCCTGCCGGCGCCGACGGCCGACCATGGCGGCGGCGACCTCAACGTGGACCTGCTCTTCCCCATTTTCATGGTCGCCGTGGTGGCCGGCAATGTGCTGCGGGCCCTCTTCGGGCGTCTGCTGGCGGCCGGCGCCTGCGGCGGCGTGGCGGCCGTGGTGGCCGGCTTCATGGGCGCCAGCCTGTTCGGCGTGGCCGGCATCGGCATCGTGGTGTTCCTCTTCATCCTCGTGGGCGGCAGCGGCTTTGTCGGCGGCGGCGGAGGTGGGGGCTGGGGCGGCGGCGGGGGATTCTCCGGCGGTGGCGGCGGTTTTGGAGGCGGTGGCGCCTCCGGGAGATGGTGATGCAAGCATCCGATCTGGGGCGCTTCCTGCGCTATCTGCTGGTGCCCGAATGGCTGGCCCGGCGTCCTTTCCCGCGGGAGTCCCTGGCCCGTATCGAGGCCGCCATTGCTGCCTCCGAACAGCGCCATGAGGGCGAACTGCGCTTCGTCCTGGAAGGCTGCCTGCCCCTGGGCTATGCCCTGCGGCCCGAGGGCTGCCGGGCCCGCGCCCTGGCCCTCTTTTCCGACCTGCGGGTGTGGGACACGGTACATAACAGCGGCGTGCTGATCTATCTGGATCTGCTCGACCGGCAGGTGGAAATCGTCGCCGACCGAGGCATTAACGCCCGGGTGGAGGCCCATTTCTGGGAGGAGGTGTGCCACAGGATGGAGGCGGCTTTCGCCCGGGGAGAATTCGAGGCCGGCTGTCTGGCGGCCATCGACGACATCACGGCGGTGCTGCAACGGCACTTCCCGGCCCTGCGGGCCAATCCCAACGAACTACCCGACGCGCCCCTGATGCTCTGAGGGCGGCGTCCGGGGTCAGTGGGCGTTGCAGTCGTCCAGGTGGATGACGTCGTCCCGTTCCCGCTGGTTGGCCTGGTGGCGCCGGCGCACCAGCCACATGGCGGCGGCGACGAAGAGGCCGAACAGGGTGATGACGGTGTAGATGGAGAAGTCGGCCTTGATCATGGCGGCGTAGAGGCCGGTCATGATGAGGATGGAGAGGTTCTCGTTGAAGTTCTGCACGGCGATGGAATGGCCGGCCCCCATGAGGATGTGGCCCCGGTGCTGCAGCAGGGCGTTCATGGGCACCACGAAGAAGCCGGAGAGGGCGCCGATGAGGATCAGCAGGGGCACGGCGACCCAGAAGTCCCGCACGAAATTCATGCCGATGACGATGATGCCCATGGCGATGCCCAGGGGAATGACCCGGATCGACTTGCGCAGGGTGATGAACTTGGCGGCCACGGCGGCGCCCACGGCCACGCCCAGGGCCACCACGCCCTGCAGCATGGAGGACTTGGACAGGTCCAGGTGCAGGGCCGCCTCGGCCCACTTGATGACGATGAATTGCAGGGTGGCGCCGGCGCCCCAGAAGAGGGTGGTGACGGCCAGGGAAATCTGCCCCAGGCGGTCCCGCCACAAGAGGGCCAGACAGTGGCCGAACTCGTGCAGCAGGTACCAGGGATTCTTTTTCAGAGGCTTGTGATCGACCCCGGTGTCCGGGATGTAGAGATTGAAGACGGCGGCAATCAGGTAGAGCAGGCCCACCACGCAGAGGGCCATTTCCACCACCGTGTCGATGGGGGTGTCGACGAAGGGCAGGTCGAAGCCGAGCAGCATGGCCGATATCTTGGGCTGGATCAGGGCGCCGCCGAGGACCGTGCCGAGGATGATGGCGCCCACGGTGAGGCCTTCGATCCAGCCGTTGGCCAGGACCAGCAGGCGGTGGGGCAGGTACTCGGTGAGGATGCCGTACTTGGCCGGCGAGTAGGCGGCGGCGCCCAGGCCCACCACGGCGTAGGCCGCCAGGGGATGGACGTGGAAGAACATGAGGGCGCAGCCGAAGATCTTGATGCCGTTGCTGATGAACATCACCCGCCACTTGGGCATGGAGTCGGCGAAGGCGCCGACGAAGGCGGCCAGGAGGACGTAGGAGACGGTGAAAAACAGCTTCAGCAGCGGTGCATAGGCATCAGGCGCCTGCATCTCGCGCAGGGCGTAGATGGCGGCGATGAGCAGGGCATTGTCGGCCAGCGCAGAGAAAAACTGCGCCGCCATGATGATGTAAAAGCCGATCTGCATCAGGTAGGTCGCCCCGGGCAGCGGGCGATGGAATGTCTCGCGTCGAATTGGTCTTGTTGGGCGAAGGTTTATACCACGAAAGGCTTAACTTTGTGATGAAAGTGGGGCGAATGCCCGTGGGGCGGGCCTTCTGCGGCTTTCGCCGGAACGGGCTTTATGTTTGAATAAGCTCCATAAATTCAGGGAGGTTCCCCACTTATGGCCGATCGCCGCCTGCAGGTGTTCCATGCCGTTGCCAAGCAACTGAGCTTTACCAAGGCGGCAGAGACCCTTTACATGACCCAGCCCGCGGTCACCTTCCAGATCAAGCAGCTGGAAGAGCATTTCAACACCCGCCTCTTCGACCGGGGCCACGGCCGCATTTCCCTCACCCCCGCCGGCGAGCTGGCCCTGGAGTACGCCGACCGCATCCTCGGCGAATACGCCGACCTGGAGGCCCGCCTGGCGGAAATGACCGGCCAGATGCGAGGCCCTCTGCTGGTGGGGGCCAGCATTACCATCGCCGAATTCATGCTGCCCCGGGTGCTGGGGGAGTTCAATGCCCTCTATCCCAACGTACGGGCCCGGCTGGTGGTGGGCAATTCGGAAACCATCGAGAACCGGGTGGCCGAGCATTCCCTGGACCTGGGCATCACCGAGGCCATCGAGCACCTGCCCCAGCTGCAGGCCGAAACCTGTTGCGACGACGAGTTGCAGGTGATCTGCTCCCCCAGCCATCCCCTGGCCCGGGAGTCGGCCATCACCCCGGCCATGCTGCGGGACCACGCCTTCATCGCCCGGGAACCGGGTTCGGGCACCCGGGAGGTGACCGACAACTACTTCCGCCAGGCCGGGGTGGACCCGGCCAGCCTCAAGGTGCTGATGGAACTGGGCAGCCCCGAGGCCCTCAAGGGCGTGGTCAGCACCGGCCTGGGCGTGGCCATCGTCTCCCGGGCCAGTTTCCACAAGGAACTGCAGCTGCAGCATCTGGTGGCCATTCCCCTCTCGCCCCGGCTGACCCGGCCCCTGTCCCTGGTGACGCCGAAGGAGAAGTTCCGCTCCAAGCTGGTCACTTCCTTCGTCGATTTCGCCCGCCGCAAGCTGCAGGAATACGCCGCCTGAGGCGGTGCCGGCAGGGGGGCGCCCGGCGGCGTCTTTTCCCTCCGGCGCCGCCTTGGCGTAATATGGCCGCCTGCGCCCGCCCGCGGCGCGCCATCTTCTTCATCCATCACCGTTCCCGCCCATGCCCCGTCCCATCTGCGCCACCATCGATCTGGGGGCGCTCAAGCACAATCTCGCCGTGGCCCGCCAACATGCCGATCAGGGTGTTGCCGGTCCCGCCCGCCTGTTCGCCGTGATCAAGGCCAATGCCTACGGCCACGGCATGCTGCCGGTGGCCCAGGCCCTGGCCGGTCTCACCGACGGCTTTGCCCTGCTGGACCTGAGCGAGGCGGCGAAATTGCGGGAAGCCGGCATCCGGGAACCGATCCTGCTGCTGGAAGGCTTCTTCCAGCCGGAAGACCTGGAGGCGGTAGCGGAGCTGGGCATCATTCCCGCGGTGCACCGCCTGGAGCAGCTGGAAGCCATCGAGGCCGCCGGCCTGCCGGTGAAGCTGCCGGTGTTCATCAAGTTCAATACCGGCATGCACCGCCTCGGCTTCACCGCGCAGACCTGGCCGGCTGCCCAGGCCTTTCTCGCCCGCAGCCGGGCCATCGGCCCGGTGACCTACATGACCCACTTCGCCGAGGCCGACGGGGCCCGGGGCGTGGACTGGCAGCTGGAGCGCTTCCGCGCCTGGACCGCCGGCTGGCAGGGCGAGGTGTCTCTGGCCAATTCGGCGGCCCTGCTGCGGCACAAGGAGGCGGTGCAGGGCTGGGCCCGCCCCGGCATCCTGCTCTACGGCGGCAGTCCCTTTGCCGAGGTCAGCGCCGAGGAGCTGGGCCTGAAGCCGGTGATGACCCTGGAAAGCGAAATCCTGGCGGTGCAGGACGTGGCCCCCGGGGAGCGGGTGGGCTACGGCGGCATCTTCGAGGCGACCCGGCCCAGCCGCATCGGCATCGTCGCCTGCGGCTATGCCGACGGCTACCCGCGCCATGCGCCGCCCGGCACGCCGATCCTGGTGGATGGCCGGCCCACGGTGACGGCAGGGCGCGTTTCCATGGACATGCTGTTCTGCGATCTCACCGATCTGCCCCAGGCCGGTGTCGGCTCCCCCGTTACCCTGTGGGGCAAGGGCATGCCGGCTGACGCGGTGGCCGCCGCCGCCGGTACCATCAGCTACGAGCTTTTCTGCGCCCTGGCGCCCCGGGTGCCGGTGCGCTGGATCGGCAACTAGGCCAGGCAAGCGCCGGCGGCTTTTTTGCCCCGGTGCGACCTGTGTCACGCTCATTTTTCCGCTCCCAGCCTAGAATTTTGGGTTGATCCGGGCCCTTTTTTCCGGCCCGCCCCTGGGGAGCCGTCTTGCGCCATTCGCCGTCCAGCCGTCCGCTCTTGCCGCTATGCCGGCATCTTTCCGCCTGTCTGGCGTTTCTGCTCCTCATCCTGCCGGCCGCGCCGGCCCAGGCCCTGGAGAATGTGACGCTGCAACTGCGCTGGCGCCACCAGTTCCAGTTCGCCGGCTACTACGCCGCCCAGATGCAGGGTTACTACCGGGAGGCCGGCCTGGCGGTGGATATACGGGAAGCGGAGCCGGGCCAGGATGCGGTGCAGGCGGTGCTGGAGGGCAAGGCCCAGTACGGCGTCGGCACCAGCGACCTGCTGGTGCATTACCACCGGGGCGCCCCGGTGCTGGTGCTGGCGGTGATCTTCCAGCATTCGCCCCTGGCCATCGCCGCCCGCCGGGCCGCCGGCATCCGCAACATCCACGACCTCAACGGCAAGAAGGTGATGATCGAGCCGGGGGCCAACGAACTGCTCGGCTACCTGGGCCGGGAGCGGGTGGATACGGACAGCCTGGCCCTGGAGCCCCACAGCCAGACCGTGCAGGACCTGCTGGACGGCCGGGTGGACGCCCTTTCCATCTACCGCACCGACGAACTCTACGAACTGCGCAAGCAGGGCGAGCGGGTGGTGGTGTTCACGCCCGAATCGAGCGGCCTGGATTTCTACGGCGACAACCTGTTCTCCACCCAGGCCGAACTGCGCCAGCATCCGGAGCGGCTCAAGGCCTTCCGCGCCGCCAGCCTCAAGGGCTGGAGCTACGCCATGGCCCATCCCCAGGAGGTCATCGACTACATCCTCAAGCATTACGGCAGGCGCCATAGCCGGGACCACCTGGCCTTCGAGGCGGTGCAGATGGTGCCCCTGATCCAGGCCCAGCTGGTGGAACCGGGCTATTTCCACGCTGGGCGCTGGCGCCATATGGCCGACACCTACGCCGATTTGGGCCTGTTGCCCCGGGATCTGTCTCTGGAAGACCTGCTCTATGCGGGCGAGGGCGGCAACGCTGGCAGCGGTAGCCAGTCCAGCCTGTGGTTCGCCGCTGGCATGGGCGCCCTGGCCGCGGCCGCCCTGGTGGTGGTGCTGGTGCGCCGCTACATGCGCCGCCTGCGCCGCAGCGCCAGGAACTGCCTGGGGCTGATGGAGGAAGCGCCTTTCCCGGTGGCGGTGACCCGCCCCGAAGCCGACGGTGAACTGCTCTACATCAACCGCTGCGCCGAGGAGTATTACGGCGTCTCCCGCCACGACGTCGTCGGCCGGCCGGCCCAGGGTTTCTGGCGCAACCCGGAGCAGCGCCAGCAGATGATTGATGAACTGCACCGCCGCGGCGGCCGCTGGCTGGGCTTCGAGGTGCAGCTGCAGGGCCTGGAGGGCAAGCCGGTATGGGTGCTGATGTCGGCTGCCTGCATCGACTTCGAGGGGCGGGAGGCCATCGTCCTCTCCTTCCACGACATCACCCAGCGCAAGCGTACCGAGATGGCCCTGGGCCTGAGCGAGCAGCGTTTCCGCACCCTGGCCGAGTCGGCCTACGACGTCATCTGGACCATGGACCTCAACGGCCGCTTCACCTACATCAGCCCCTCGGTGGAACGGCTGCGGGGCTACACCCCGGAGGAGGTGCTGCAACAGTCCATGGCCGAGGCCCTGACGCCGGATTCCATGTCCCAGGCGGCGGAGGGCTTTGCCTACCTGCTGCGCACCGGTCAGGTGCTGAAGCACCACTGGGAGCTGGAACAGCCCTGCAAGGACGGCTCCACCGTATGGACCGACGCCATCGTCAATGTGCTGCGGGACGACGAGGGGCACCTCACCGGCCTGCTCGGCATCACCCGGGACATCACCGCCGAGCGCAAACTGCGCCAGGAACTGCAGTCCCGCAGCGTGGCCGTGGATGCGGCGGCGGAAGGGGTCATCATCACCGATGCCAACGGCGTGGTGGAATACGCCAACCCGGCCTTCTGCGACATGACCGGCTACAGCCTGGAGGAGGTCCTCGGCCAGCGCACCTCCCGCTTCAAGAGCGGCGTGCACGATGCGGATTTCTACCGCCAGCTGTGGGGCACCATCACCTCCGGCAACCCCTGGCGCGGCGAGGTGGTGAACCGGCGCAAGGACGGCATGCTCTACCACGAGCTGCTCACCATCGCCCCGGTGAAGAACGAGCAGGGTGCCGTGGTGCGCTACGTCGCCATCAAGCACGATATTTCCGAACGCAAGCGCATCGAGCAGCGCCTGGAACACCTGGCCCACTTCGACCTGCTCACCGACCTGCCCAACCGCACCCTGTTCTTCGACCGCCTGCAGCAGGCCTTCTTCCGCGCCCAGCGCTACCAGGAAGGCCTGGCGGTGCTGGTGCTGGATCTGGACGGCTTCAAGGCGGTGAACGACAGCCAGGGCCACCAGGCCGGCGACCTGCTGCTGGCGGCCTTCGCCTACCGCCTGAAACAGACCCTGCGCCAGTCCGACACGGCGGCGCGCATGGGCGGCGACGAATTCACCGTGCTGCTGCACGGAGTGCGCCAGGATGAGGATGCGGTGACCGCCGCCAACAAGGTGCTGGAGGCCCTGGTGCAGCCCTTCGACATCCTGGGCCAGCGCTGCCAGGTCAGCGCCAGCATCGGCGTGGCCCTGTTCCACCAGGCCTACGCCAGCCCCGACATGCTGGTGCAGGCCGCCGACGGCGCCATGTACGAGGCCAAGCGGGCCGGCAAGAACCGCTGGGTGCTGGCCCGGCCGCCCCAGCCGGCCCCGGAATCCTGATCGCCGCCGCCCTGGTGTATCCTCCCGCCCATCATGGCGAAGACGAAAAGCATCTATACCTGCACCGAATGCGGTGCCCAGTCCCCCAAATGGCAGGGCCAGTGTTCCGCCTGCAATGCCTGGAACACCCTGGTGGAAACCGTGGCCGAGGCCGGCGGCAAGGGCAGCGGCCACCGTTTCGAATCCCTGGCCCCCGGCACGCCCAAGCTGCAGGCCCTCTCCGAGATCGAGACCCGGGAGGCGGCGCGCCTGCCCACGGGTCTGTCCGAATTTGACCGGGCCCTGGGCGGCGGCCTGGTGGCCGGCGGCGTGGTGCTCATCGGCGGCGACCCGGGCATCGGCAAGAGCACCCTGCTTTTGCAGGCCCTGGCCGCCCTGGCGCCCCAGCACAAGGTGCTCTACGTCAGCGGCGAAGAGTCGGGGCAGCAGGTGGCCCTGCGGGCCCGGCGCCTGCAGCTGGACGTGGAGCGCCTGCCCCTGCTGGCGGAAATCAACCTGGAACGCATCCTCGGCGTGGTGCAGACGGAAAAGCCCCAGGTGGCGGTGATCGACTCCATCCAGACCCTGTGGTCCGACCAGCTCACCTCGGCTCCCGGCTCCGTGGCCCAGGTGCGCGAATGCGCCGCCCAGCTGACCCGGCTGGCCAAGCAGACCGGCGTCACCGTGATCCTGGTGGGCCACGTGACCAAGGAAGGGGCCCTGGCCGGGCCCCGGGTGCTGGAACACATCGTCGATACGGTGCTGTACTTCGAGGGCGACACCCATTCCTCCTTCCGCCTCATCCGGGCGGTGAAGAACCGCTACGGCGCGGTCAATGAACTGGGCGTCTTCGGCATGACCGACAAGGGTCTCAAGGGCGTCTCCAACCCTTCGGCCCTGTTCCTTTCCCAGCACGGCCAGGAAGTGGCCGGCTCCTGCGTCCTGGTGACCCAGGAAGGCACCCGGCCCCTGCTGGTGGAAATCCAGGCCCTGGTGGATACCACCATGGGCGGCAGCCCGCGGCGCCTTTCCGTCGGCCTGGAGCAGAACCGGCTGGCCATGCTGCTGGCGGTGCTGCACCGCCACGCCGGCATCGGCTGCTTCGACCAGGACGTCTTCGTCAATGCGGTGGGCGGGGTCAAGATCAGCGAACCGGCGGCGGATCTGCCGGTGCTGCTGGCCATCATTTCCTCCCTGAAGAACCGGCCCCTGCCGGAAAAGCTGGTGGTCTTCGGCGAAGTGGGCCTGGCCGGCGAGATCCGCCCGGCGCCCCGGGGCCAGGAACGGCTCAAGGAAGCGGCCAAGCTGGGCTTCACCCGGGCCCTGGTGCCCGAGGCCAACAAGCCGCGCCAGCCCATTCCCGGGCTGGAGGTGGTGGCGGTGAGCCGCATCGAACAGGCGGTGGAGCGGCTGCGGGACTGGGAGTAGGGCGGGCCCCGGGCGCAGCAGCGTCCGCTGACGCAGCAAAGAAAACGGCGGCCAGGGGCCGCCGTTTTGCATGGGGAGGGCGGCGTGGCCGCCGGGTTCAGGCTGTGGCGCTGGGCGTGGTTGCCGTCGCTGCCGGGGTTTCTTCCTTCGGCTTGCGCAACTGGGCGAGGAAGTCGTCCATGCCCTTCTGCACCAGCTGGTAGGTCTTGTTGATACCGGCTTCCACCTCGCCGTTGAGAACGTTGAGGCCCTTGAGGATGTCCTTGGCCTCGTTGAAACCCTTCTCAAAGCCGCTGCGGATCACGTCCACGAAGTCGGATGCCACCTGTTCCGGATCGTCGTCGGGCCGCTTGGCGGCATAGGCGGCGTAAAGACCGGTGGTGAAGGAGAGGATGCGGGCGGCGGTGGCCTCCGGGGAGTTGTCTTGGCTGGCGGCCTTTTGCAGCGCGTCGGGGCCCTCGGATATGCCCAGCACCTCGTTGATGCGGTCGATGGCGGTGCGGAAGAGCAGGGCCTGGGAGTCGTTGCCGGCCTGGATCGAAACCTGCAGGGCGGATTCCAGAATGCCGACCTTGAACTGCTTGGTGGCCGTATCGACCTTCAACGCCCGATGCTCCTCCTGGGGATAAACACGGGAATTGCCGCTGTTGGCGCTGGCGGTCTGCTGGCTCGGCCCCTGGGGGGCGGTGATGTCGTTGGGCATGATAGTCTCCGAAATATATTGGCGGTCGCATTTCTCGCTCTATCTGCCATAACGTCATTTTTTTCAATGACTTGAACGTTTCTTTACCTTTTTTTGTAGATTCAAGCCTGGCGCGGCTCTCCGTGGGGTTGTCCGGTGCCGTTGCGGCTCGTTTCGCCGGAGTTGTCCATGTTTTCACTCGCATTCCGCCTCCTGCGCCGGGATTTCTCGGCCGGTGAATTGCGCCTGCTGGCCCTGGCCCTGGTGGTGGCGGTGGCCAGTATCAGTTCCGTCGGATTTTTCACCGACCGGGTGCGCCAGGCTCTGGAGCGGGAATCCCGCCAGTTGCTGGGGGCGGACCTGCTGCTGACCTCCGACCATCCCCTGGCCCCGGAATTTGCCGCCGAGGCGGCGCGGCGGGGCCTGCAGATGGCCCAGACCCAGGTTTTCCCGAGCATGGTGACGGGGGAGGAGGGGGCCCAGCTGGCAGATATCAAGGCCGTCTCCAGCGACTATCCCCTGCGGGGCAAGCTGCGCCTGGCTCCTGGCCTGGGGGCGCCCGACAGCGAGATCCAGGGCGGGCCCCAGGCCGGCACTGTATGGCTGGACGAGCGCCTGGCCACCCAGTTCGGCAGCGGGCCGGGGCAGAGCCTCAACCTGGGCCAGGCCCCCTTCACCGTGGCCGGGGTGCTGACCCTGGAGCCGGACCGGGGCGTCAATTTCTTCAGCGTCGCCCCCCGCCTGATGATGAACCTGGCCGACCTGCCCGCCACCCGGCTGATCCAGCCTGGCAGCCGGGTCGCCTACCGCCTGCTGCTGGCCGGCCCGGACCGGGCGGTGGCCGACTACCGCCGCTGGGCCGAGCCCCGCCTGACCCGGGGCGAGCGGGTGGAGGACGCCAGCAACGCCCGCCCGGAAATCCGCACCGCGGTGGACCGGGCCCAGCAGTTCCTCGGTCTTTCCGCCCTGCTGGCCGTGGTGCTGGCCGCCGCCGGGGTGGCCCTGGCCATCCGTCGCTACCTGCAGCGCCATCTCGATCCCTGCGCCGTGATGCGCTGCCTGGGGGCGCCCCAGGGCCAGGTGCTGGGGCTGTACCTGGGCCAGTTCCTCATTCTCGGCCTGGCCGCTTCGGCAGTGGGGCTGGCCATCGGCTTCGGCGCCCATTTCGTGCTCCACGCCTGGCTGGCCAACCTGCTGGCCGCGCCCCTGCCGGCACCCAGCCTGTGGCCCGCCCTGCAGGGGCTGGTGGCCGGACTGGTGCTGCTCTTCGGCTTCGCCCTGCCGCCCCTCCTGCAACTGCGCAAGGTGCCCACCCTGCGGGTGCTGCGGCGGGAACTGGGGGAGCCGGACGCCTCCATCCTCGCCACCTACGGCATTGGCCTGGCGGCCCTGGCCGGCCTGCTTTTCTGGGCCGCCGGCGAGCCCAAGCTGGGGGCCTACGCCGCCGGCGGCTTCACCGCCGCCCTGGGCCTCACCGCCCTGATCGCCCGTCTGGCCCTGGCCCTGCTCAAGCCCCTGCGCCGGGTCGGGCCGGCGGTGGGCTTCGGCTGGCGCTACGGGCTGGCCGGTTTGGAGCGGCGCTCCCTGTCCAGCGTGGCCCAGATCGTCGCCCTGTCCCTGGGCCTGATGGCCCTGCTGCTGCTCACCGTCACCCGGGGCGACCTGATGCAGGCCTGGCGCCAGGCCTCGCCGCCGGACGCGCCCAACCGCTTCGTCATCAACATCCAGCCCGAGCAGCGCCAGGAAGTGGGGGAGGCCCTGGGGCGCATGGGCATCCGCGCCGAACTCCTGCCCATGGTGCGGGGCCGCCTCACCGGCATCGACGGCCGCCCCGTGACCCCGGCGGACTATGAAGACGACCGGGCCAAGCGCCTGGTGGAGCGGGAATTCAACCTCTCCTGGGCCGCCGACCTGCCTCCCGGCAACACGGTGACCCAGGGCCGCTGGTTTGCCCCCGGCGAACAGGGGAAGGATGGCAAAGGCAGCGCCTCGGTGGAAAAGGGCCTGGCCGAAACCCTGGGCGTGAAAGTGGGAGACGAGCTGACCTTCACCGTGGCCGGCGAGCCGGTGCAACTCACTGTCACCAGCCTGCGCAAGCTCAACTGGGATTCCATGCGGGTCAATTTCTTCGTCCTCGCCCCGCCCGGCGTGCTGGAACCGTATCCGGCCAGCTACATCACCAGCTTCCACCTGCCCGACGATGCCGCCAACCGGGTGGGGGAACTGGTCAAACGCTTCCCCAACCTGACGGTGGTGGACGTGGCTGCCATCGTGCGCCAGTTGCAATCGGTGCTGGATCAGGTCTCCCGGGCCGTGCAGTTCGTCTTCCTGTTCACCCTGGCCGCCGGGATCATCGTCCTCTACGGCGCCCTGGCCGCCTCCCACGACGAGCGGCGCTACGAACTCTCGGTGCTGCGCGCCCTGGGCGCCGGCCGCCAGCAGTTGCGGGGCGCCCTCCTGGCCGAATTCGCCGCCGTCGGCGCTCTGTCGGGCCTGATCGCCGCCGCTGGCAGCCAGGGCGTCGGCTGGCTCCTGGCCGCCAAGGTCTTCAATCTGGAGTATCAGTTTGCGCCGTGGGTCTTCCCGGCGGCCATCGTCGGCGCTGCTTTGGCCGTGACCCTGGCCGGCTGGCTGGCCGCCTCCCGCCTGCTGCGGGCGCCGCCGATGGAGGCGTTAAGAGTGGGGGGGTGAGGCGGGTTGGGGGGGGCTTGGGTATGGTTTAGGTATGACGTATGATTTTACCCTCGGTGAGTGCTCTGTTATCTAGCTTATCGGGCACTTTTATCCTCTGTTACTAGCCGGGTGTGAGGTAATGAATCGTTGTATATATTTTCTTACTATCTACGATGATAGTACTTATGTAAAAATATTTACATAAGTACTAAAAACTAGATCTGGCTGGAATTTATTTTTTCTTTCAATTATTGACTTGTATTTAATAAATAAGATTGCCCGATGGGGGGGTGTAATGGTATCAATTTCTAGAGAAATGCATGTATAAATCTATTGGCAGAAGTTTTGTTGTGCTCACCTTGACTGTACTGGTTTCTAGCTGTTCAAGTACAAAGTTTTGGCAAAAGCAAGGAGCATCACACGCTGATCTTCGTAGTGATAGTTATCAATGCGAAAAGGACGCGCGTCAGTCAAATTTTGGTGGTGGACTTATGGGAGGGGGGTTGCGTCAAGAGTTCTACGACAGATGCATGGAGTCTCGCGGATGGATTCTTCAAGAATGAGGCCCAATCTAGAATCAAGCAACTTCTCCGACTATACATCTCAGTGATGCTCAACTTAGTAGTTGAATGAGCTTCAAAAAATGCTGCGCGGGCCGCTTACTTCTAAGCTATGGCCCATGCTCATAATTGGATTTTGTGTCAAGTTCTTCGGATAGCCACCTGAATGATGGGCATGTAATTTTTGGCCATCTTAGTGGTGTCGCAGCAGTCTCTTCGAGGGACTTAAAAATAAATACCTTAAGCTCCACCGTAAGGTATTTGAAAAATTCCAATTTAACTTGAGTTTTTAGGTGAGAAAGATGGAGCTTTACATACTTATAGGTCTTGGTATATTTGTTTATGTGTACCTGAAGCGCGACAATCAAAGAATTAAGTTTGAGAAGGTTAAAGAGGCAAATAGAGTTTGTTCTTATATGGGAATGGGAGAGGTTCTTTTTCGTATTGCTCAAATTCAATCGGTATTGAAAGAGAATGGTTTTTTGACAGAAAAGGAGCAGCTTATTTTTGAGGCGCTTCTGCTTCGCAGAATGAAATTGGAGGGTACTTCCACTCCAGAATATATTGCTGAAGATTTGGAGAGATTTGCAGTTATGGAGCGTTATCGAAATTTTGAATAAATTGGATCGCTAGAGATAGCCTTCAAATGTGAGAATTAATTTAGTATTGCTTGGCAACAGGGATGGTTTATGAGATTGGAAAGTGCAACAAAAAGCGATATAGTTCTTAGTGTTATAATTCCAGGGTGGGGGCTTCTGATTGGATTAATAGCGCTTATGAAAAAAGAATTCCGACGAGGCCTGACTATGATTGGAATTTTTGTGTTAATAACATTTGTCATTGCCGTCTTGCGTACCTAATCTCAAGCATTAGCCGTCGTTTTCGGCACCCCTCTCAGTGGTACAATCCCGCCCCTTGACCAGCCGGTCGGGGGCGTTTTCGCTTGCCGCCGGCCTTGCGCAGTTACCTTCGCAGTTACCTTGATTCCCCTGAAAGTTTTTCCATGAGCGCAGAACTCCAGGCCATTGCCGCGGAAGCCCAGCGGCGGCGGACCTTTGCCATCATTTCGCACCCGGATGCGGGTAAGACGACCCTGACCGAAAAGCTGCTGCTGTTCGGCGGCGCCATTCAGGCTGCCGGTACGGTGAAGGCCCGCAAGAGCGGCCGCCATGCCACTTCCGACTGGATGGAGATCGAAAAGCAGCGGGGCATTTCCGTCGCCAGCTCGGTGATGCAGTTCGACTATCGGGACTGCGTCATCAACCTGCTCGATACCCCGGGCCACCAGGACTTTTCGGAAGATACGTATCGCGTGCTTTCCGCCGTGGACTCGGCCCTCATGGTGATCGACGGGGCCAAGGGCGTGGAGCCCCAGACCATCAAGCTGCTGGACGTGTGCCGCATGCGCGACACGCCCATTCTCACTTTCATCAACAAGCTGGACCGGGAAGTGCGCGACCCCTTCGAGCTGCTGGATGAGGTGGAATCGGTGCTGAAAATCCAGTGCGCGCCGGTGACCTGGCCCATCGGCATGGGCAAGACCTTCCGGGGCGTGTATCACCTGGCCAGCGATTCCGTGGCCCTGTTCACTCCCGGCGAAGGCAAGGATGCGGAAGTGGTGAAGGGCCTGGATCATCCGTCCCTGGCCGGCTTCTCCATGGAAATTTCCAAGCTGAAGGAAGACCTGGAGCTGCTGGCCGCCGCCCATCAGTTCGAGGCCGAGCCTTTCCTCTCCGGCAAGCTGACGCCGGTGTTCTTCGGCTCCGCCATCAACAACTTCGGCGTGCGGGAAATCCTGGATGCCCTGGTGGCCAACGCGCCGCCGCCCAAGACCCGGGAATCGGCCGAGCGGGCCGTGGCGCCGGAAGAGGGCAAGTTCTCCGGCTTCATCTTCAAGATCCAGGCCAACATGGACCCGGCCCACCGGGACCGGGTGGCCTTCCTGCGGGTCTGTTCGGGCCGTTTCGAGCGGGGCATGAAGCTGTGGCAGGTGCGTACCGGCAAGGAAATCCGGGCGACTCAAGTCGTTGCGTTCCTCTCCCAGCGCCGCGCCACCATTGACGACGCCTACCCGGGCGACATCATCGGCATGTTCAACCACGGCAGTATCGAAATCGGCGATTCCTTCACCGAGGGCGAGAACCTGCACTTCACCGGCATTCCTTACTTTGCGCCGGAAATGTTCCGCGCCGCCCGGCCCAAGAACCCCTCCAAGATCAAGCAATTCCAGAAGGGTCTGGAGCAGCTGGGGGAGGAGGGCGCCATCCAGGTGTTCAAGCCCCTTTCCGGCTACGAAGTGGTGCTGGGGGCCGTGGGCGTGCTGCAGTTCGAGGTGGTGGCCCACCGCCTGGCCGCCGAGTACGGGGTGGAAATCCTGCTGGAGAACAAGTCCCTCTTCGGAGCCCGCTGGGTGACCTGCGACAAGGCCGAGGACTTCAACCGCTTCGAGCGGGAGAACATGGGCAACCTGGCCACGGATGCCTCCGGCAGCCTGGCCTATCTGGCGCCGACCCGGGTCAATCTGGACCTGACCCAGGAGCGCTACCCCAGCGTGCAGTTCCACGCCACCCGGGAACACACGGTGACCCTGGGCAACCGGGGCTAAACGGGGGCGGGCGGAACGCCAATCCCCGCGGGGGCTTCGGGTCGGCCCGAAGCCCCGTCCTGCTTGGTTCGCCGCGGCCTGCGGCGTACAATCCCCGCTTCAAACTCCCTATTTTTCAAGGAACTCCGGATGCCCTTGCGGCGCTCCACCTATCTGCTGGCGACGCTGGTCGGGCTGCTCTGGTTGGGGCTGGTCGTATGGATTTCCATGGACGTGCTGCAATCCCGGGAAATGGCCATGGATGCGGCCCGGCGCCAGGGCGAGGCCCTCGCCCGGGTGCTGGAGAGCAGCCTGCAGGGCTCCATCCAGAAGGTGGACCTGCGCCTGCAGGAGTTCGTCCGCCGCCATCAATATGCGGTGGCGGCAGGACGCCCCCGGGAGGAACTGGAGCCGGAACTGAACCGCTCCCTCGGCATGTTCCCCGAGGCCTTGAGTTTCCGCGTCGCCGACACCCAGGGGCGCTACATCTACGACGCTTCCGGCGTCCTGGCCAGCAACGTCAATATCGCCGACCGGGATTATTTCCGCCTGCTCCAGGACCAGCCCGGTGCCGGCCTGGTGGTGTCGGGGCCGATGCAGTCCCGGGTCACCGGCGACTGGGTGCTGGTGGCGGCCCGCCGCCTGCAGGATGAAGGGGGCACCTTCCAGGGCGTGGTGCTGGCCTCCCTGCGGGTGAAGTATTTCGAATCCCTGTTCGGCACCCTCAACCTGGGCCCCCGGGACACCATCGCCCTGTGGACCCGGGACATGCGCCTGATGGCCCGCTGGCCCCACCTGGAAGCGCGCATGGGGCAGCCGGTGGCGAACAGCCCGACCCAGGACTTCCTCCAGCGGGGTGAGACCAGCGGCTCCTTCATCCGCACCGGCGAGCTGGACGGCATGGACCGCCTGTTCGTCTTCCGCGCCCTGCCGGAGCACGATTTCCTCGTTACCGTCGGCTATGCCATCGACGACGTCCTCGCTTCCTGGCGGCATCGGGCCCTGATCTATGCCTGCCTCGGCCTGGTGCTGACCGTGGCCCTGGCCTTCACCGTGCTGGTCTGGCACCGCCGCTTCTCGGCGGCCACGGCCCTGGCCCAGCGCATGAGCCGGGCGGCCGAGGAGAAGAACCGGGAAAGCCTGGCCCTGCTCGATGCCATTCCCGATCCGGCCTGGCTGCTGGATACGCAAGGCACCTATCTGTCGGTGAACGAGGCCTTCTGCCGCTATGCCGGCCGCCCCATGGAAGAGGTCATCGGCCACAGGGTGGAAGACCTGTTCTCGGAGGAGGAAACCCGCCGCATGACGGAAGGCCGCCTGCGGGTGATCGAGGCCCGCAGCCCCATGCGGGAAGAGGTGTGGCTGGACCTGCCCCGGGGCCGGGTGCCCTTCGAGTTCCTGCGGGCGCCGGTGTTCGACGCCGCCGGCCAGGTGCGGGCCCTGGCGGGCGTCGCCTGGGACATTTCCTCCCGCTACGAGGCGGAGGAGCGGCGCCGCCTCATCACCCACGTTTTCGACCACAGCATCGAGGCCATCCTGATCCTGGATGCCACCGGCCATATCGTCACCTTCAACAACGCCTTTGCCGAGCTGTCCGGCTATACGGTGGAGGAGAGCGCCGGCCAGCAGCCGGATTTCCTCGCCTCGCCCTGCAACGAACCCGACTTCCGTGCCCAGATCCGCGCCACCCTGGACCGGGGCGAGAACTGGCTGGGCGAGGCCATCGCCCGGCGCAAGGACGGCAGCGACTGCCCGGTGTGGTGCAACATCGGTGCCATCGTCAATGAGCAGGGCGCCATCGTGAACAAGGTGGCCTTCGTCACCGACCTGTCGGAAAAGAAGGCGGCCCAGGCCCAGATCGAAACCCTCTCCAACGTGGATCAGCTGACCACCCTGCCCAACCGGCAGTGGTTCTCCCGCATCCTCGGCGAGTGGCTGCAGGAGGGCTGCCAGGGCGCCCTGGTGCTGCTGGATCTGGACCAGCTGAGCCGGGTGAACGACGCCTTCGGCCATGCCGCCGGCGACGAGCTGCTGCGCCGGGTGGGCGAGCGGCTGCGCAAGGGCCTGCGGCCCCACGACATCCTGGGACGCCTGGGGGGCGACCAGTTCGGCATCCTCATCGACGGCCGCGACGACAGCCGTTCCGTGGCCACCGTGGTGCGCCATCTGCTGGACATCCTGGCCCATCCGATCCAGATGCAGGGCAGCGACGTGGTGACCACCGCCTGCGCCGGCATCACCCTGTTCCCCCAGGACGGCAACGATGTGGCCCTGCTGCTGCGCAACGTGGATACGGCCATGCACCACGCCAAGAACAGCAACCTCAATTCCTACCACTTCTTCGCGCCGGAAATGAACCAGCGGGTGGTGGAGCGCCTGCGCCTGGAAAGCGAACTGCGCCTGGCCCTGCAGCTGGACCAGCTGGAACTGCACTACCAGCCCCAGGTGGAGATCGGCAGCGGCCAGATCAACGGCTTCGAGGCCCTGCTGCGCTGGAATTATCCGGAACTGGGCATGGTCTCGCCGGCGGACTTCATCCCCCTGGCGGAGGAAACCCGGCTGATTCTGCCCATCGGCGCCTGGGTCCTGAAGGAGGCCTGCCGGCAGAACCGCCAGTGGCAGGACCAGGGCCTGCCGCCCATGGTGGTGGCGGTCAACCTTTCCGCCCTGCAGTTCCAGGAAAACGATCTGGTGGCCATGGTTTCCGCCGCCCTCATGACCTCCGGCCTGGCGCCCCGCTGGCTGGAGCTGGAGATCACCGAGAGCGTCATCATGCAGGAGCCGGAACGCATGGTGGGCATCCTGGAAGAGCTGAAGTGCCTGGGCGTGCGGCTTTCCATCGACGACTTCGGCACCGGCTATTCCAGCCTGTCCTATCTCAAGCGTTTCCCCATCGACAAGATCAAGATCGACCGCTCCTTCATCCGCGATGTGGTGAGCAGCCAGGGCGACGCGGCCATCGTGCGCATGGTCATCGCCATGGCCGGGGAACTTGAACGCAAGGTCATTGCCGAAGGCGTGGAAACCAACGAGCAGCTCGACTTCCTGCGGCTGCACCAGTGTCACGAATTCCAGGGCTTCCTCTGCAGCCGGCCGGTGCCGGCGCTCCAGGTGCCCGAGTTGCTGGCTGCCGGAGCCGAAGCAATCTGATGTTCCGGGGAGCCCTGGCGGCGCCCCGGCCCCTTTCATTTGCCGTTGCCCGCGGGCGGCGGCGGGCCTTGGCCCTCATTAGCCCCTCTCGTCGCCACCATGGAATCGCCTAAGCCTCTTACCTCCTACCGCAAATACTGGGCCCAGCGCTTCGGCACCGCCCCCTTCCTGCCCATGAGCCGGGAGGAGATGGACAAGCTGGGCTGGGATTCCTGCGACGTGATCCTGGTCACCGGCGATGCCTATATCGACCACCCCAGCTTCGGCATGGCCCTGGTCGGCCGCCTGCTGGAGGCCCAGGGCTTCCGCGTCGGCATCATCAGCCAGCCGGACTGGCATTCGGCGCAAGACTTCAAGCGCCTGGGCAAACCCAACCTGTTCTTCGGCATCACCGCCGGCAACATGGATTCCATGGTGAACCGCTACACCTCGGACCGGAAAATCCGCTCCGACGACGCCTACACCCCCAATGCCGAGCCCAACAAGCGCCCCGACCGGGCCGTCACCGTCTATGCCCAGCGGGCCAAGGAAGCCTATCCGGGGACGCCGGTGGTGCTCGGTTCCATCGAGGCCTCCCTGCGCCGCATCGCCCATTACGACTACTGGAGCGACAAGGTGCGGCGTTCCGTGCTGCCCGACTCCAAGGCCGACCTGCTGATTTTCGGCAATGCGGAACGGGCCCTGGTGGAACTGACCCACCGCCTGGCCCGGGGCGAGAAAATCGGCGACATCCGCGACCTGCGCGGCACTGCCTTCATGGTGCCCAAGGGCTGGCTGCCCGGCGAGGATTGGGGCGCGGTGGATTCCACCAGCGTGGACATTCCCGGCAAGGTGGATGCCCATCCCGATCCTTATTCAATGGGTGACAGCGGCCCCCGCAGCGCCCCGCCCTTTGCCGCCCAGGCCCAGGCGGCGGAGCAGGGCGGCGAGGTGGCGGTGCTGCCCCTCAAGTTCGTCCCCGCCGCCGAGCGGGTGGCGGCGCGCAAGGAGCAGCGGTCCAAGACCGTGGTGCGCCTGCCTTCCTACGAGCAGGTGGTGGAGGATTCGGTGCTGTATGCCCACGCCTCCCGCACCTTCCACCTGGAATCCAACCCCGGCAACGCCCGGGCCCTGGTCCAGGCCCACGGCGAGCGGGATGTGTGGCTCAACCCGCCGCCCATTCCCCTGACCACGCCGGAGATGGACCACGTCTACGGCCTGCCCTACGCCCGGGCGCCGCACCCGTCCTACGGCGATGCGAAAATCCCGGCCTGGGAGATGATCCGCTTCTCCATCAACATCATGCGCGGCTGCTTCGGCGGCTGCACCTTCTGCTCCATCACCGAGCACGAGGGGCGCATCATCCAGAGCCGTTCGGAAGATTCCATCCTGCACGAGATCGAGGAAATCCGGGACAAGACTCCGGGCTTCACCGGCACCATCTCGGACCTGGGCGGCCCCACCGCCAACATGTACCGCCTGGCCTGCAAGGACAAGAAGATCGAGTCCTCCTGTCGCCGCCTCTCCTGCGTCTTCCCCGGCATCTGCGAGAACCTGGGCACCGACCATTCCCACCTGATCAGCCTGTACCGCAAGGCCCGGGCCATTCCCGGGGTCAAAAGGGTGCTCATCGGTTCGGGCCTGCGCTACGACCTGGCGGTGCAGTCCCCCGAGTACGTCAAGGAACTGGTGACCCACCACGTCGGCGGCTACCTGAAGATCGCCCCGGAGCACACGGAGGAGGGGCCCCTCAACAAGATGATGAAGCCGGGCATCGGCACCTACGAACGCTTCAAGCAGATGTTCGAGAAGTTCTCGAAGGAGGCGGGCAAGGAGCAGTACCTGATTCCCTACTTCATCGCCGCCCACCCGGGCACCACCGACGAGGACATGCTCAACCTGGCCCTGTGGCTGAAGCACAACAACTTCCGCCTGGACCAGGTGCAGACCTTCCTGCCCACGCCCATGGCCCTGGCGACGACCATGTGGCACAGCCGCAGGAATCCGCTGAAGAAGGTGGGGCGCGGCTCGGAAGTGGTGGAGACGGCCCGGGCCGGGCGCCAGCGCAAGCTGCACAAGGCTTTCCTGCGCTACCACGATCCGGAGAACTGGCCCCTGCTGCGGGAGGCCCTGAAGGAGATGGGCCGCTCCGACCTCATCGGCAACGGCAAGCGGCACCTGATTCCCATCTTCCAGCCCCCGGGCACCGGCATGAAGGCCGAGGCCATGGTGCGGCGGGACGCCCGGGAGGCGCGGGACGGCGCTGCGGGCCGGCCCCAGGGCGGCACTCGGAAGCCGGCAGCAGGCAAGGCTGGGGGCCAGGCAGGACGCGGCTCTTCATGCCAGGCACGACGCCAGGCAGAAGGGGCGGGCCCTCGCGGCACGCCCCGTCCGGGAGCCAAGCCTAGCGCTGCTCCCAGCGGACGTCGCCGCAAATAACCTGCAGTTCCCCGTTCACCTTGAAGCTGCAGGAGAGGGTGACGCACAGGCTGGCGCTGGAGATGGAGAGGTAGGGCCGGGTCACCTGGACCTTGCCGAAATTCTCCACGGCCCGGCGGAAGTAGGGCCGGCGGGCCCAGCGGGCGCCCTTGGTCTTGGCCAGGGGGGCGAAGCGGGCGTCCTGGTTGGGCGAGGCGTCGCTGCTCCACAGGTTGGTGCCGATCTGCTGACCCTGGGCGTCGAGCAGGTAGCAGAAGGCGGCATTTTCCAGTTCCAGGAAGGAGGCGCAGGCCTCCTCCAGGGAGCGGCCGGCGGAGAGCAGCACCGAGGCGTAGCCCAGGGCGTTGAAATAGGGCGCGATGTTCTCGTGGTAGCTGCGCTTGTCCCGCAGCCAGCGGGCATCAAAGGTCTGCCACAGGTCGTTCACCGCAAGGCCGGCGCTGGCGTCGGTGCTGACCCGGGGGGCAGGGCGGCCGAAATAGTAGCCCTGGACGAAATCAACGTCGGATTCCAGGGCGATGTAGGCTTCGTCGGCGGTCTCCACCCCCTCCATCAGCACCATGGCCCCGGCTTCGTGCAAGAGGGAGACGATCTGGGGCAGGGTGCGGCGGATCTTGGGGTCGGCGGCGGCCTGGACGATGATGGAACGGTCCAGCTTGACGATCTCGGGGCGGATGCTCCACACCCGGTCGAAGTTGGAATGGCCGGCGCCGAAGTCGTCCAGGGCGATGAGGAAGCCCAGGCTGCGGAAGAACTCCACGGCGGCCTGGAAGCGGCTGTTGTCCTGCACCGCCTCCTCCAGCACCTCGATCACCAGGCGCTGGGGCGCCAGGCCCGTGTCCCGCAGCAGGGCGCTGACCAGTTCGTCGGCCTTGAGGTTGGGGCCGTTGAGGAAGACTTCCGGCGACATGTTGATGAACAGCCAGCCGTCGGCCTCCGGCTGGGCCGCGAAATTGTGCAGGTGGGTGGCCCGGGCCAGACGGTCCAGGTGCAACAACGTGGGATAATCCCGGTTCGCCCGCCCCAGCAGGTCCAGGGGGGAGATGGGCGTCTGCCCCGGGCCGTGGCCCCGCATCAGGGCCTCGTGGCCGACGATGCGCCGGTGGGAAAGGCTGAAAATGGGCTGGAAATGGCTGGAAATGGCCACATCGCCGAAACGGCCGATGCGGCTGCCGGCAGGCTCCCCGTTTTGCGCCGGCTCCAGGGCGGCGATTATTTCGGCATATCCCGACTCGCCAATGATGGTCGGGATGCAATAACTGTTCAAAATGAAGTTCCTGGACAAAGTTCTCAACATTCTAGACCAAAAGTCATATGCAAGAGCGTACCCCCTATGAAATGCTGGGCGGCCCCCAATCCCTGCGGGAACTGGTGGACCGGTTTTATGACCTGATGGACCTGGAGCCAGAGTTCGCCGAACTGCGGGCCATGCATCCGCCCACCCTGGACGGCTCCCGGGACAAGCTGTTCATGTTCCTCTCCGGCTGGCTCGGCGGCCCCGACCTGTTCGTGCAGCAGTTCGGCCATCCGCGGCTGCGGGCCCGGCACATGCCCTTTTCCATCGGCACCGAGTCCCGGGACCAGTGGGTCAAGTGCATGGTGCGGGCCATGGAGGAGGTGGGGGTGGAGGAAGCCCTGCGCCTCAAGCTGGGCGTCAATTTCTACAACACCGCCGATTTCATGCGCAACCGGGAAGGCTAGGGCGTCCCCGCCGGCAGCATCGCCGGGGTGTCGGGACCTCCCGGCGCCCGGTGTCTGCCCGCCGGGGCAGGCGGGACGGGCCTTCCGGCATGGCCTGGGCGGAGGGGCAGTACTGGCGCCCCTGTCCGTGATGGCCCGTAAAAAACCATATTGCGCTGCAAAAACAAGGGGCTGATTGTGCTATCATCACGGCCTTCCAAAAAAGGGTTGGCCGCTGTCGACCGCCAACGCCCCATCTTCCCCACCGAATTCTTTTTTTAGCGAATCTTCATGTCCCGTCCGATCCGTAACATCGCCATCATTGCCCACGTGGACCACGGCAAGACCACCCTCGTGGACCAGCTCCTCCGCCAATCCGGCACCTTCCGCGAAAACCAGCAGGTGGACGAGCGGGTGATGGACTCCAACGACCTGGAAAAGGAACGGGGCATCACCATTCTGGCCAAGAACACCGCCATCGAATACGAAGGCACCCACATCAACATCGTGGACACCCCGGGGCACGCCGACTTCGGCGGCGAAGTGGAACGGGTGCTGGGCATGGTGGATGGCGTGGTGCTGCTAGTGGATGCCGTCGAAGGCCCCATGCCGCAAACCCGCTTCGTCACCAAGAAGGCCCTGGGCCTGGGTCTGCGTCCCATCGTCGTGATCAACAAGGTGGACCGTCCCGGTGCCCGTCCCGACTGGGTGGTGGACCAGACCTTCGACCTGTTCGACAAGCTGGGCGCCACCGACGAGCAGCTGGACTTCCCCATCATCTACGCCTCCGGCCTCAACGGCTTCGCCAAGCTGTCCCTGGAAGAAGAGTCCAGCGACATGCGTCCCCTGTTCGAGACCGTGCTGTCCCACGTGCCCACCCCCGCCGGCGATCCCGAGGCTCCCCTGCAGCTGCAGATTGCCGCCCTGGACTACTCCACCTATACCGGCCGTCTCGGCGTCGGTCGCGTGCTCAACGGCCGCATCAAGCCCGGCCAGGCCGTGGCCGTGATGAACCACGGCGACCAGGTGGCTTCCGGCCGCATCAACCAGGTGCTGGGCTTCCAGGGCCTGGACCGGGTGCCGGTGGAACTGGCCGAGGCCGGCGACATCGTCATCATCTCCGGCATCGAGGAAATCGGTATCGGCCTGACCATCGCCGACAAGGACAACCCCGTCGGCCTGCCCATGCTGACCGTGGATGAGCCCACCCTGACCATGGACTTCATGGTGAACTCCTCCCCTCTGGCCGGCACCGAAGGCAAGTTCGTCACCAGCCGCCAGATCCGCGACCGCCTGACCAAGGAACTGCTGACCAACGTGGCCCTGCGCGTCGAAGACACCGCCGACTCCGACGTCTTCCGCGTTTCCGGCCGGGGCGAGCTGCACCTGACCATCCTGCTGGAAAACATGCGCCGCGAAGGTTTTGAAATCGCCGTGGCCAAGCCCCGCGTCGTCTTCAAGGACATCGACGGCGAGAAGTGCGAACCCTACGAAAACCTGACCATCGACCTGGAAGATTCCCACCAGGGCGCCGTCATGGAAGAACTGGGCCGTCGCCGCGGCGAGCTGACCAATATGGAATCCGACGGTCAGGGCCGCACCCGCCTGGAATACCACATTCCCGCCCGGGGCCTGATCGGCTTCCAGTCCGACTTCATGACCATGACCCGCGGCACCGGTCTGATGAGCCACATCTTCGACGACTACAAGCCCGTCAAGCCGGACCTGCCCGGCCGCCACAACGGCGTGCTGATCTCCCAGGAAAACGGCGAGGCCGTGGCCTACGCCCTGTGGAACCTGGAAGATCGGGGCCGCATGTTCGTCAGCCCCGGCGACAAGCTGTACGAAGGCATGATCATCGGCATCCACAGCCGGGAAAACGATCTGGTGGTGAACCCCATCAAGGGCAAGAAGCTGACCAACGTGCGTGCCTCCGGCACCGACGAGGCCGTGCGTCTGACCACCCCGATCAAGCTGACCCTGGAGTCCGCCGTCGAATTCATCGACGACGACGAACTGGTGGAAATCACGCCCAAGTCCATCCGCATCCGCAAGCGTCACCTCTCCGAGAACGACCGCAAGCGCGCGGCCCGTTCCGACGCCTGAGCCTCATGCTGAACCGCTGCCTGCCCTGTCGCGCATTCCTTGCCCGGCACCGGCGGGCGGTGCGCTGGGCGGCCTTCGTGGCCGCCCTTTGTCTTTTCTTCTTCTGGCTCGGCACCGTGGCCAAGCCTGTCACCGCCAGCGGCTTCTGCCGCGTCTATTACTGACTTCCGTCCGGAAGTCTGGTCAATGCCCGTACCGGCCCCTCAGGGGCAATAGCGCTGGAGAAAGGCCTCCGGCGGCAGGGGGCGGCTTTCCAGGTAGCCCTGGAAACTGTCGCAGCCCATGGTCCGCAGCAATTCCAGCTGGGTCTGCCGCTCCACGCCTTCGGCCACCACCTTGTGCCCCAGGGTGTGGGCCATGGCCAGGATGGCGCGCACGATGGCGGCCGCTTCCCCGTCCTGATCCTCGTCCAGGGGGAAGATGAAGGACTTGTCGATCTTCAGGGTGTCGATGGGCAGCAGGCGCAGGTAGGAGAGGGAGGAGTAGCCGGTGCCGAAGTCGTCCAGGGCCAGGCCGACGCCGGCCTCCCGCAGGCGCCGCAGTTCCTCCAGGCAGTCGGCCTCCTGCCGCAGCAGTACGGATTCGGTCACTTCCAGTTCGATGGTGGAGGGCGGCAGGCCCTCCCGTTCCAGGCGCAGCAGCACGTGCTCGGCGATGCCGCCGCCCCAGAACTGGCGCGCCGAGAGATTGATGGCGATGCGCGGCGGCGTGGCCCCCATGCCTTGCCGCAGCTGCCAGTGGCGGCGCCAGGCGGCGGCCCGGGCGATGGCCGTGTCCAGCACCCAGAGGCCGATGGGAACGATGAGGCCGGTTTCCTCGGCCACCGGGATGAACTGGTCCGGCGGGATCAGGCGGCCGCCGTCGTTCCAGCGCAGCAGGGCTTCGGCCCCCAGCAGGCGGCCGCTGGCCAGGTCGATCTGGGGCTGGTAGTGGAGTTGCAGCTCGTCGCGCTCCAGGGCCCGGCGCAGGCCGTTCTCCAGGCTGACCCGGGACTGCAGGCGCTCGTTCATGCGGCCGGTGTAGAAGCGCACGGTGTTGCCGCCGCTGGACTTGCCCTCGTACATGGCGGTGTCGGCATTGCGCAGCAGGGTGTCGGCGTCGTCGCCGTCCTCGGGATAGAGGGCGATGCCGATGCTGGCGGTGAGGAAGAAGTCGTAGCCATCCTCCCGGTAGGGGCTGGCCAGGGTTTCCAGCAGCTTGGCGCCGATCTGGCCGGCCTGTTCCGGCAGCTGCAGGTCTTCCAGGATGACGATGAATTCGTCGCCGCCCTGGCGCACGATGGTGTCGGACTGGCGCAGGCATTCCTGCAGGCGGCGGGCCACGCTCTGCAGCAGCCGGTCGCCCTGGTTGTGGCCGAGGGAATCGTTGATGTTCTTGAAACGGTCCAGGTCCACGAACAGCACGGCGGCCCGGCTCTGCTGGCGTTTGGCCCGGGTCAGGGCCTGGGGCAGGCGGTCCGCCAGCAGCAGCCGGTTGGGCAGGCCCGTCAGCTGGTCGTGGTGGGCCAGGTAGCGCATGCGCTCCTCATGCAGCTTGCGCTCGGTGATGTCGGTGACGGAGCCGGCCATCAGGGTGGCAACGCCCCGGGCGTCCCGCACGGCGATGCCGCGGGAGGCGATCCAGCGGTACTCGCCGCTCTTGGCCCGCACCCGGTACTCGCAATAGAAGTGGGGGGTCAGCCCCTTGAGGTGCTCGGACACAGCCCGGTTGTAGCGGGCCGTGTCTTCCGGATGCACCAGGGTCAGCCAGGCGTGGGTATTCATCAGGAAGTTTTCGCCGTAGCCGAGAATGGCGTGGAGGCGCTGGCCGGCCGTCAGCTCCTTGCTCAGGGGGTTCCAGGTCCACATGCCGTCGTGGGCCCCTTCCATGGCCAGTTCGTAGGCCCGGGCGGCACGGCGCAGGATGACGATTTCCCGCACGCTGCAGACGGCGGCAACGCCGCAGGCGAGGAAGGTGAGCCAGGACAGCCAGGGCTGCTCCACATACACCGCCGCCAGGCCGGCACTGATGCAGGCGGCCAGCAACAGCAGGGGCGGCCAGGAGTGCCAGCTGCGGTGCAGCCCGACGCCCTGGGGCGGGGTGCTGTCGGCAGTGCCGAGGATGAGGGGCAGGATCTGGGGCATGGACTCAGTCTGGTCTACGGTCTGGGCCGGGTTGGGCGGAGCGCCCCGCCGGCCGGAACGGTTTTCCGGCGGCGGGCGGCCGCAGTATCGTCAAGGTTAGAGCGTCTGGCGCCATCTTGCCATCCCTATCTACTACTTTTGGCTTATTCTGCATCCGGACAAGGCAAGTTAAAGGAGCAACCCCATGGCCGATGAGCAGTCGCTGGTCATATTCCAGGTCGGCAGGAAAACCCTGGCCCTGCCATTGCAGGAGGTGGAGCACATTCTTTCCCTCGGTGGCGAGGAAGGCCGGCAGGGCATTTCCGCCGAGGGCGGCATGATCCTGTTCCAGGGCCAGGCCATTCCCTGGCGGCCCCTGTGGGAACCCCTGGGGGAACCCAGCGTGTTCCGCGAATTCGACGAGCTGGCCCAGACCCTGCCCCGGCGGCGGCAGGACCATCTGGACTGGATGGCCGCCCTGGAGCAGTCCCTGCGTCACGGCATTCCTTTCACCAAGGCCCACAGTCCCCGGGAGTGCGCCTTCGGCCAGTGGTTCTACGCCTTCCGCACCGAGGATCGGCGGCTGGCCCTGCTGCTGTCCCAGTTCGAGCATCCCCACGCCCTGGTCCATGGCCTGGCCGAAGTGCTGCTCGGCCAGGTGGCGGCCGGTCGGCGGGAGGAGGCCCTGGCAGCCCTGGAGGCAGCCCGGCAGGGCGTGCTGGCGGAACTGCTGGCGCTGTTCGATACGGTCATTGCCCTGGTGCCTACTTTGAAGCGGCCCCTGGCCCTGATCCTCAATGACTCGGGCCAGCGCACCGCCCTGGGCGTGGACCGGGTGCTGGACATCCGCTCCGTCACCGCGGCCGACGTGCATCCGGCCCGGGGCCGGCTGGGCAGCCTGGTGCCCCAGGCCTTCATCGGCGACAGCGCTTCCGGCGGCGCCCTCATTCCCCTGCTGGCGGCCTCCCAGCTGGCCAGCCTGGGCTAAAGCGGAGGGCGCTGCCTAGCCGCCGGTGGCGGACATGAAGCGCACCACCTGGGGCGCATCCAGCTGGCGGGTGAAATCGTGGCCCAGGGCCTTCATGCCCAGGGTGCGCAGGATGGCCTGGCGCGCCGGTTCGTCGTCTTCCGGGTGGCGGCGCAGCAGGGGCAACAGGGGGGTGGCGTCGTTCTGCCCGAGGCAGGGATAAAGCTCGCCGGTGGCGGTGACCCGCACCCGGTTGCAGGTGTCGCAGAAATTGTGGGAGTGGGGCGAGATGAAGCCGACCCGGGTCTCGCTGCCGGCAATGCGCCAGTAGCGGGCCGGGCCGCCGCTGCTCTCGTCGCTGGCCTGCAGGGGAAAGCGTTCCTGCAGGCGCAGCAGGGCTTCGTCGGAGGAGAAGTAGGTGCCGCTGCGACCGTGGCCCAGGTCTCCCAGGGGCATTTCCTCGATGAAGGCGATGTCCAGCCCTTCGGCCATGCAGTAGGCCACCAGGTCCGCCAGTTCATCGTCGTTGGTGCCGCGCATCATCACCGTGTTCAGCTTGATGCGCCGGAAGCCGGCGGCCTGGGCCGCGGCGATGCCCCGCAGCACCTGGTGCAGGTCGCCGATGCGGGTGATGGCGCGGAAACGCTCCGGGCGCAGGCTGTCCAGGCTGATGTTGAGGCGCTGTACGCCGGCCCGGGCCAGGGGCGCGGCAAAGCGTTCCAGCTGGGAGCCGTTGGTGGTCAGCACCAGTTCCTTCAGGCCCTCCAGGGCGGCCAGCCGCTCCAGCAGCCACAGGGCGTCCCGCCGGACCAGGGGTTCGCCGCCGGTGATGCGCAGCTTGGTGACGCCCAGGCCGACGAAAAGACGGGACAGACGCAGGGACTCTTCCAGGCTCATCACCTGGTGCCGGGGCAGGAAGGTCATGTCCTCGGCCATGCAGTAGGTACAGCGGAAGTCGCAGCGGTCGGTGAGGGACAGGCGCAGATAGCTGATGCGGCGCCCGTGGCCGTCCTGCAGCGGGCCGGCGCCCGGCGGCAGGGCAATGGCTGCGGCATTGTCCGGGGGGAAGGCGAGGAGGCCGGAGCGGGGCGGCAGGCTGTCGTTCTGCATGATTACTTGGCTGTCGGGGATGGCGGTTGGACCAGATCGAGCTTCATTGGTTTTATCCGGGGCGCCCATGATATGGGTCAAATCCGTTTTTCGTCGCCAAGGCCGTCGGTGGTTTTACCTCCGGGGTGTGCCATACGTCATACATGGCTTATGATGCCCTATCTCCACAGCCCGGTCCGTCTGCCATGTTCCGCTTCGCCACCAAGGAATCGCCCCGGCTCAAGCGCCTTCGCTCCATTTCCCTGTTCCAGGACCTCAGCGTCCGGGAGCTGGTGATTGTGGACCTGCTGCTGCATGAACGCCGCTATCTGGCCGGCGAGGTGGTCTTCGATGCGGGGGAGGACGGGCAGGGCATCTATTTCACCCTGGACGGCCGCATCGGCATCTTCCATCCGGGCCACAGCAATACGCCTCTGGCCGAACTGGGTGGCGGCAGCTTTTTCGGCGAACTGGCCCTGCTCGACGACAGCCCCCGCATGGCCCAGGCCCGGGCCCTGGACGATAGCACCCTGGCGGTGATGTTCCGCGGCGAGTTCGTCGGCCTGTTGCAGACCCATGCCCTCATCGCCTCCAAGATTTCCCTGCAGCTGGCCCGCCATCTGGGGCAGCGGTTGCGCAGCATCAGCCTGCCCCAGCCTCAGCCCCAGGAGGTGGTGGCGTGAGCCCTGTGGTCCGCCCCTTCCCCCGCCAGCCCCGTGCGGCGGGCCCCCTGGTGTGGGCCTGCATCCTCGGCACGACCTGCCTGCTGTTGTTCCTCTTCCAGAAAATCCTGTGGCTGGTGGTGCCCTTCATTCTGGCCCTGATCATCTATTACGCCCTCCTGCCCGCTGTCTTGCGACTGGTGCTGGCGGGCTATTCCGTCACTGCCGGCGCCTCGTTGGTTTGCTTTGGTGCCTTCCTTCTCCTGGGCGGCGCCCTGGGCCTGGCGGCGCCCTGGATTGCCGCCCATGCGGTGAGCTGGAACGAGTGGGGCGGGCGCTATCTTGCCGGCGGCGTGGGCTTCGTTCTGGGGAGTCTGTCCTCCCTGGAAAACAGTTTTGAGTTCCTGGCCCAGGCCCATCTCACGGATAGCGTGCGCAAGGGCATCTCCGATTTTTCCGCCAATTTCGTCTCCCGCAACCTGGCCGGCGCGGTGATGCTGGCGGCGGCTTGGCTTCCTTCCCTGTTGCTGGCGCCTTTCCTTGCCTTCTTTTTCCTGCGGGACGGGCGGCGTTTCAAGAAATTCATCATCCATGCCGTGCCCAATGCCTTTCTCGAGCGCACCCTGTACCTGCTCGACGAAGTGGATCGCACCGCCCGCATGTACTTTACCGGCCTGCTCAAGCTGACCCTGCTCGATACCCTGACCCTGGCCCTGGGGCTGTGGTCCTTGGGGATTTCTGCGCCCCTCCTGCTGGGACTGGTGACGGCCGTCCTGGCCTGGGTTCCCTATGTGGGTTCCATCCTCGGCTGCGGCCTGGTGGTGCTGGTGGCAGCCACCGATTTTCCCGGCAATCCCGGTATGGCCTATGGCGCCATTGGCCTCTTCATCCTGGTGCGCCTGCTCGATGACTTCTTCTTCATGCCCATGACGGTGGGGCGCAGTCTGCACCTGCATCCGCTGCTGACGGTGATCATGATTTTCGTCGGCGGTGCCGTGGCGGGAATTTCCGGCCTCATGCTGGTGCTGCCCCTGCTCGGTGTGGTGATGGTCCTGGGGGAAACCGTGGGGCAGGTGGTGAATGATCCGCGCCTGCAGGCCCGTCACTCCCATGCCCGCCGTTTGCGGCACGCGGCGGTGACCGGGGATCTGCAGTGATGCGGGAGCCTTGGCGGGCACTGGGGCTTGCGCGTAGAGTGGAAGTGCGGCCTAGCCGGATGGCCGGGGAACAAGGTTTCGTCGCGGTAAACGGAAACGGCCCGCACGAATGCGGGCCGTTTGAATTTGGCTCCCCGACCTGGGCTCGAACCAGGGACCTACGGATTAACAGTCCGGCGCTCTACCGACTGAGCTATCGAGGAACTACTACAACTAAACTTGCTGCAAAACAGCCTCGCGGCTGCCTTCTGAATTCTTGGCTCCCCGACCTGGGCTCGAACCAGGGACCTACGGATTAACAGTCCGGCGCTCTACCAACTGAGCTATCGGGGAACAGAAGAGGCGCGAATTATAGTTTTCAAAATTAACGTCGTCAATCGGATCATTAAAAAAATATGGATACGAATCTGATCTACGAAAAGACCGCCGCGGGTGAGGAGGCAATGCGCCAACGCACCCGTCTCGTGCAGCGTCATTTGCGCATGGTGCTGATCCTGGTGGATGGGCGAACCAGCGTTGCTGACCTGGGGGAAAAGGTGGGCAATGAGCAGCTGGTGGAGAGCGCCCTCAGCGAACTGGAAAAGGACGGCTTTATTGCCCCCGTGCTGGAGCAGCCGTCGGTCTGGGACAAGGGCACGGCGGTGGTGCAGAAGGTCAAGGAAGTGGCCCTGGGCCAGCTTTCCGCCTTCGGCGGCAATTCCCGCCAGGAAGAGGTCCAGGTCGCACCGGCAGCGCAGGAGGCTGTGGCAGCGGTGGCGTCCCCGGCCGAGACGGCGCCACAGGCTGGCTCGGCACCTGCTGACAAGCCGCCTACGGTCGCCTGGCTGGCCGGCTGGTCCACCCAGACGGAAGCGTCGGCCGAGGGCGGCAAGGCGTCGCGGCCGAAGAAGGCGCCGGCAGGCGAAGAGACGGGCATCCGTCCCATCCGTCGCGGGGGACGTGCTCCCCTGGGGCCGTTGGGCAAGGCGCTGTGGGGTGTGTGCGCAGCCCTGGGGTTGGCTCTTGCGGCGCTGCTGCTGTATCCCTATGACAACCATCGGCCGGAGGTGGAGGCGGTGCTGACCCGCATGTTGCAGCAGCCGGTGAAGGCGGCCCGGCTGCACGCCACCTTCCTGCCCCATCCCGGGCTGGTGCTGGAAGGCGTGCACGTGGGCCAGGGGGAGGGGATTGCCATCGGCAGCGTGCGTTTCCTGCCCCAATTGGGACATTGGCGGACCCTGAAGCAGGTGGAGGTGCGTGGCGTGAGCCTGCCTCTGCCGGTCCTTGCCAGTGTCGCTGAATGGGTCCAGGGGGCGCGGGCGGCGGCGGTGGTTTTTCCCGCCATCGAATTGGGTGAGATCACGCTCCAGTTGGGCGGCCAGTCCCTTGGTCCCCTCGCGGGTACCCTGGTGCCGGAAGGGGCAGCCATGCCCCTGCGCCTGTCCTTGCATGACGAGGCCCGCACCTTGTCCCTGGACCTGACCCAGGCCCCGGGGGGGATGCAGTTGAGCCTGGAAGGACTTGGCTGGGAGCCGGTGAAGGACAGTCATCTCCGTTTTGATTCCCTCAATGCCCAGGGGCTTCTGACCCGGGACGGGCTGCGCCTGTCCAGTATCGACAGCCGGACCCTGGAGGGGCAGGTGAGCGGCTCCCTTTCCCTCAACTGGAACGGCGGAGTGCGCCTGGAAACGGATCTGGTGCTCAAGCATCTTTCCCTGGCCCGGCTTAATCAACTGCTGCTGGGAGGGGCGAAGGGCGAGGGGCAGGTCGATGCCTCCCTGCGCCTGAGCGGCCGGGCGGCCGACTGGTCGCGTCCCCTGAGCCTGGCCCAGGGAGAGGGCAGTTTTGTGGTGAACCGGGGGCTGCTGCCGGTGGATCTGGCAGAGGCCGTGCGGCGGGCATCGAGCGAGCCGCTGCGCGGCGGTGAGACCCGCTTTGAACAACTGGGCGGCAAGGTCCGGGTGGACCTGCAGGGCAAGCGCTTCTACGACCTGCAGCTGACTGCCGGCCTGCTGCGTGCTTCCGGTGTCGCTGCGGTGAATGTCGATGGCAGCCTGGGAGGCAGCCTGGATGTCCAGGTGGGTGGCAAGGGTAACGTGCTGCGCATGCCCCTGACCCTGGGCGGTACTCTGGAGGCTCCGGTGTTGCGCGGCGGGCGCCGCTGAATCGAGAGATAGGACGAAAAAAAGGGCGAGGTGGAAACCTCGCCCTTTTTCATGCAGTTGCAGTTGCAGCTGGCTGTCAGGCCTTCAGCACGGCGGCAATGGCATCGACCACGGCGTCGATGTTCTTGCTATTGAGGGCGGCCAGACAGATGCGGCCGGTACCCACGGCGTAGATGCCGAACTCGTTGCGCAGTACATCTACCTGGGCGGAGGTGAGGCCGGTGTAGGAGAACATGCCGCGCTGCTTCACCACGAAGGAGAAGTCCTGGGCCACGCCCTTGGCCTTCAGCTTGTCCACCAGGGCCACGCGCATGGCGCGGATGCGGTCGCGCATGCCGGCCAGTTCGTCTTCCCACATCTGGCGCAGTTCGGGAGTGGACAGCACGGCGGCCACCACGGCACCGCCATGGGTGGGCGGGTTGGAGTAGTTGGTGCGGATGACGCGCTTCACCTGGGACAGGACGCGGGCGGACTCTTCCTTGCTGGCGGTGACGACGGACAGGGCGCCGACGCGCTCGCCATAGAGGGAGAAGCTCTTGGAGAAGGAGCTGGAAACGAAGAACTGCAGGCCGGAGGCGGAGAAGGCGCGCACGGCTACGGCATCGGCGTCGATGCCGTCGGCGAAGCCCTGGTAGGCCATGTCCAGGAAGGGCACCAGACCCTTGGCCTTGCACACGTCCACCACTTCCTCCCACTGGGCGTCGGAGAGGTCGGCACCGGTGGGGTTGTGGCAACAGGCGTGCAGGATGATGATGGAACCGGCAGCCAGGCCTTCCAGGAAGGACTTCATGCCGGCGAAGTTCACACCGCGGGTGGCGGCGTCGTAGTAGGGATAGTTTTCCACCACGAAACCGGCGGACTCGAACAGGGCCCGGTGGTTTTCCCAGGAGGGATCGCTGATGTAAACCTTGGCGTTGGGGGAGATGCGCTTGAGGAAATCGGCGCCGATCTTCAGGGCGCCGGTGCCACCCAGGGCTTCGGCGGTGATGACGCGGCCGGCGGCCAGCAGCTCGGAACCGGCACCGAAGAGCAGGTTCTGCACGGCCTGGTTGTAGGCGTTGAGGCCCTCGATGGGCTGGTAGCCGCGGGGCGGCATGGTTTCCAGGCGGGCCTTCTCGGCGGCCTTGACGGCAGCGAGGAGGGGAATCTTGCCGTTGTCGTCGTAATAGACGCCAACGCCCAGGTTAACCTTGGTAGCGCGGGTGTCGGCGTTGAACGCCTCGGTCAGACCAAGAATCGGGTCCCGCGGAGCCATCTCCACGGAAGCAAAGATCGACGAACTCATGCGTTGCTCCTGTTGTGCCAGTCATGCGGCGCTGCGCCATGCGCCATGCCGCGAGTTGGTGAATAATGTGCGCTTACAAGTTGTTCTGCCGATGATTCACTGCAGCGAAAGCAGAAGCAACAGGCGCAACGGATAATTCTAACATGAGCACATACCCCAGCAGCCCGCAAACCGCGGAAGTCGTCACCTTTCCCGGCAGTCCCTATCGCCTGCACCAGCCTTTCCCTCCCGCGGGGGATCAGCCGGAGGCCATCCGCCTGCTGGTGGAGGGCCTGGAAGACGGCCTGTCCTATCAGACCCTGCTCGGCGTGACCGGCTCCGGCAAGACGTACACCATGGCCAACGTCATTGCCCGCACCGGCCGGCCCGCCCTCATCCTGGCGCCCAACAAGACCCTGGCGGCCCAGCTCTACGCCGAGTTCCGGGAATTCCTGCCGGAGAACGCGGTGGAGTATTTCGTCTCCTACTACGATTACTACCAGCCCGAGGCCTACGTGCCCTCCCGGGACCTGTTCATCGAGAAGGATTCGTCCATCAACGACCACATCGAGCAGATGCGGCTGTCCGCCACCAAGAGCCTGCTGGAGCGGCGCGATGTGGTGATCGTGGCCACCGTCTCCTGCATCTACGGCATCGGCGACAAGGACGACTACCACAACATGATCCTGCACCTGCGCCAGGGCGACAAAGCCGGCCAGCGGGACATCATTAAGCGCCTCTCGGAAATGCAGTACGAGCGCAACGAGGTGGATTTCCAGCGCGGCACCTTCCGCGTCCGCGGCGACGTCATCGACATCTTCCCCGCGGAGCACGCGGAACACGCCATCCGGGTCTGCCTTTTCGACGACGAGATCGAGACCCTGCAACTGTTCGATCCCCTGACCGGCCACCTGCTGCACAAGCTGCCCCGTTTCACCATCTATCCCTCCAGTCATTACGTCACACCCCGGGCCACGGTGCTGCGGGCCGTGGAGGGCATCAAGGAGGAGTTGCGCAAGCGGCTGGAGTTCTTCCACAAGGAACAGCGGCTGGTGGAAGCCCAGCGCATTGAGCAGCGCACCCGCTTCGATCTGGAGATGCTCAACGAACTGGGCTTTTGCAAAGGCATCGAAAACTACTCGCGCCACCTGTCCGGACGCAAGCCGGGTGAAGCACCGCCAACCCTGCTGGATTACCTGCCGCCCGATGCCCTGATGTTCATCGACGAATCCCACGTGGCCATCGGCCAGGTGGGCGCCATGTACAAGGGTGACCGTTCGCGTAAGGAAAACCTGGTGGATTACGGTTTTCGCCTGCCGTCGGCCCTGGACAACCGTCCCCTCAAGTTCGAGGAATTCGAGCGCCTGATGCGCCAGACCATCTTCGTTTCGGCCACGCCTTCTGATTATGAAAAGCAGCACCAGGGCCAGGTGGTGGAGCAGGTGGTGCGCCCCACCGGCCTGATCGACCCGGTGGTGCTGGTGCGTCCGGCCATGACCCAGGTGGACGACCTGCTCTCCGAAATCCGCAAGCGCATCGCCGTTTCCGAGCGGGTGCTGGTAACCACCCTGACCAAACGCATGGCCGAGGACCTGACCGATTACTTAAGGGAAAACGGCATCAAGGTGCGCTATGTGCACTCGGATATCGACACCGTGGAGCGGGTGGAGATCATCCGCGACCTGCGCCTGGGGGAATTCGACGTGCTGGTGGGCATCAACCTGCTGCGGGAAGGTTTGGACATCCCCGAGGTGTCCCTGGTGGCCATTCTCGATGCGGACAAGGAGGGCTTCCTGCGTTCGGAGCGTTCCCTGATCCAGACCATCGGCCGGGCCGCCCGCCACCTCAACGGGACGGCCATTCTCTATGCCGACCGGGTGACGGACTCCATGCGGCGTGCCATAGACGAGACCGAGCGGCGCCGGGCCAAGCAGATGGCCCATAACGAGGCCCACGGCATCACGCCCAAGGGGGTCTCCAAGCGCATCAAGGACATCATCGACGGCGTCTACGACCCCGACGCGGCGCAGAAGGAACTCAAGGCTGCCCAGCAACAGGCGGTTTATGAAACAATGTCCGAAAAGAATCTGGCCAAGGAAATCAAGCGGCTGGAAAAACAGATGCTCGAGTCAGCCAAGAACCTGGAGTTCGAAAAGGCAGCGGCGGCCCGGGATGAATTGTTCCGCCTCAAGCAGCAGGCCTTCGGGGCGGCAGTGCATGACAGGGATGAGACATGATCAAGGTTCTTTTCGTCTGCATGGGCAATATCTGCCGCTCCCCCACGGCAGAAGGCGTTTTCCGCAAGCACCTGCAGCTGCACAATCTGGAGTCCCGGGTCCAGGTGGATTCGGCCGGCACCCACGGCTACCACGTCGGCGAATCGCCGGATCCCCGTACCCAGAGGGCAGCTGCCGAGCGGGGTTACGACCTGTCCGAACTGCGGGCGCGCAAAGTGGCGCCCGACGACATGGAATATTTCGACCTGATCCTGGCCATGGACCGGCGCAATCTGGAAGGCCTGCGGGCTATCTGCCCGCCGGAGCGTCAGCACCGTCTCAAGCTGTTCATGCACTACGCCCGCAATTTCGACGAGGACGAGGTGCCGGATCCCTACTATGGACTCGGCTACGGTTTCGATGTGGTGCTAGACATGGTGGAGGATGCCTCCCTCGGCCTTATCGAATCCCTCAAGCGCGAACTGGGCTGCGAAGAACCGCTTGGCACCGGCAGGGGCGGTATCCGGAGCGTTGAGCGGGCCTGACTTCCCCTGGGATTGTGCCTGCCCGAATTCAGGGTGAAAAAAAGCCAGCTCCACGGAGCTGGCTTTTTCCTGGTGCTGACGCTTTGCCTTACTTGTTGCGGGTTTCCACCAGCACCAGAGGCTCGTCGCTGATCACCACCGGTGCCGGCCGGGTACGCCGGGGGCGGGGAGCTTCGTTCTCCACCACTGCAGCCTGGACCTGACGGGCCTTGTCCGCGCTGGTTTCCACCATCACCAGGCCGCTGGCTTCCAGGGCCTGGTCGATGTTGGCGACCACGGGCTTGATTTCGGCCGGGGGCACGGCAATGGGTTCGACGGCGCGGGGCGGGGTCGGAATAACCTGTTCCTCCTCCGGTGCAACGACCTCTTCGACGGCCACGACCGGGGCGGCTTCGGGGACTGCTGCTTCAACCTGCGGGGCTGCTTCAACTGCAGCTGCCGGGGCTTCCTCTACTGCCGGCGCGACTTCCGCTGCAGACTCAACCACGGCAACGGTCGGCGCCACAGTTTCCACTGCGGCGACTACCACGGGCTCGACCGGGTTTGCCACTTCCATAACGGCGGCGGCAATGACCGGCGCCTGTTCTTGGCTTACCTCGGTGGCAGCATTTTGCTGCACTTCGCCTTCAGCGCCATTTTCCTGGCGGCGCTCGCCCCGGTCGCGACGGTTGTTGCGACGACCGCGACGGCCCCGACCACCCTCTTCATCGCCCTGGGGCGCGGCTTGCTCTGGAGCAGTGCCGGCAGCCTGGGTGTTGAGTGCATCGGCCTGGGCGGCTACTGCCTGCTGGGCCTTGTCCTCGCTGTTGCGTTCGCGGCGGGGCTGGCGTTCGCGCCGTTCCTTGCGCTGCTCGTTCTGCTGTTCGCCGCGCTCGTTGTCGGCCTGGACGGCATTGTTGCGCTCGCCGTTGCGGTCACCCCGTTCGCCCCGTTGGCGACGACCTTCGCGAGGCTGCTGCTCGCGGGCATTGTCACCCTGGGTTTCGCCGCGGGCGGGGCGTTCGCTCCGCTCGCCGCCGTTGCGGCCTTCGGCGCCTTCACCGCGGCCACGGCCACGCTGTTCGCCACGACCACGGCCGCGCTGCTCGCCGCGGCCCTGGCCTTCACTGCGCTGGCCACGGCCCTTGCGCGGGGTGGCTGCCGGTTCGGGAGTGGGCTCGACGGTCTTGTTGCCGCGGAACCAGGAGAAAATCTTGCCGATGATGCCTTCGCTCTTGGCGGCAGGGGCGGCAGCCGATTTCTCGGCCACCACGGGAGCGGGCTGCTCCGGCGTGATGTGCTTGATAGCGGCTTCCTGGCGCGGCTGGCGGGCTTCGCTCTGGGCATTGGCCAGTTGCTTCACTTCTTCCGCCGGCATTTCCATCATGCGGTAGGACGGCTGTTGCACATCCTCGTTGTTGAGGTCGTCGTGGCGCAGGCGCTGAATGGTGTGGGCCGGAGTTTCCAGGTGCACATTGGGGATCAGCAGGATGGTGACCTTGTGGCGCAACTCGATGGCCTGGATGTCGGGGCGCTTCTCGTTGAGCAGGAAGGTGGCCACGTCCACCGGCACCTGGGTATGCACGGCGGCGGTGTTGTCCTTCATTGCTTCCTCTTCGAGGATGCGCAGGATGTGCAGGGCGGCCGATTCGGTGGAGCGGATGTGGCCGGTGCCGGTACAGCGGGGGCAGGGGATGTAGCTGGTCTCGGCCAGGGCGGGACGCAGGCGCTGGCGGGACAGTTCCATCAGGCCGAAGCGGCTGATCTTGCCCATCTGCACCCGGGCCCGGTCATGGCGGAGGGCGTCGCGCAGGCGGTTTTCCACCTCGCGCTGGTTTTTCTGGCTCTCCATGTCGATGAAGTCGATGACAATGAGGCCGCCCAGGTCGCGCAGGCGCAGTTGGCGGGCGATTTCGTCGGCCGCTTCCTGATTGGTCTTAAGCGCGGTTTCCTCGATGTCCTGGCCGCGGGTGGAACGGCCGGAGTTCACGTCCACCGACACCAGGGCTTCCGTGTGGTCGATGACGATGGCGCCGCCGGACGGCAGGTTCACCTGACGGGAGTAGGCCGATTCGATCTGGTGTTCGATCTGGAAGCGGGAGAAGAGGGGGACGTCGTCCCGGTAGAGCTTGACCCGGTTCTCGTTGGCCGGCATGACCGTGCCCATGAAGGAACGGGCCTGCTCGAAAATCTCGTCCGTATCGATGAGGATTTCACCGATGTCGGGCTGAAAATAGTCGCGGATGGCGCGGATGACCAGGCTGCCTTCCAGGTAGATCAGGAAGGGGCCGGACTGGCTGGTGGCGGCGCCTTCGATGGCTTCCCACAGCTTCAGCAGGTAGTTGAGGTCCCACTGCAGTTCTTCGGCGTTGCGGCCGATGGCGGCGGTACGGGCGATGAGGCTCATGCCGCCGGGGACCTGCAACTGGTCCATAACGTCGCGCAGTTCGGCCCGTTCGTCACCTTCGACACGGCGGGAGACGCCGCCGCCGCGGGGATTGTTGGGCATCAGGACCAGGTAGCGGCCGGCCAGGGACACGAAGGTGGTAAGGGCGGCGCCCTTGTTGCCGCGCTCGTCCTTCTCGACCTGGACGATGACTTCCTGGCCTTCCTTGAGGGCTTCCTTGATGCTGGCGCGATTGTCTACGCCGGGCTGGAAATAGGAGCGAGAAACTTCCTTGAACGGGAGAAAGCCGTGACGCTCTTCGCCGTAATTGACGAAACAGGCCTCGAGGCTGGGTTCGATGCGGGTGATGACACCCTTGTAGATGTTGCTCTTGCGTTGTTCCTTGGCGGCTGACTCAATGTCGAGGTCAATCAGTTTCTGGCCATCGACAATGGCGACACGGAGTTCTTCAGCCTGTGTCGCATTGAAAAGCATGCGTTTCATTTATTGGGCTCCCGCACTTTTCGCACGAACGGAGTCCCGGCGCAGGCAGCGACACGATTAGTTGGGGTGTACTTTTTGAGTCCGCATTGTGGGCGTGCAACTAATGGTGAAAGGAAAATGTGTTCCTGAATTCGCTGAAAAATCTTTCGGCGGGCCCGGAAATAACCGGGGCCGGGAAATCTGCTCGGGGGTACCGATGCGTGCTTAGGGCGCGCAAATCAAGTAGTATCGCTACTTTTGGTGAGCGAACTTAACCAGTTCCGATTTGCGTTGGCTTGATCCCATACAGGTTGGTACGGGTTGAGGCCGCTTAAGGCCTGCCGGATTTCATGGTTTCCCATTTTGCATGCCGCGCAATCATGTTGCGGCTGGGAGAAACCTTCTGGTCTCACGGCGCAGCGCCTCTTTCAGGCCGAGACGAAAATCCGTTTCAGTATATTCAAAATGCCCGACGTTAGCAAAAATTCCGTAACACGGGCCACCATCGGCGAAGACGAGCAGGGCCAGCGCCTGGACAACTACCTCCTGCGGGTGTGCAAGGGGGTTCCCAAGAGCCACATCTACCGCATTCTCCGCAGTGGCGAGGTCCGCGTTAACAGCAAGCGTGCCGATGCGGCCTATCGCATCCAGGCTGGCGACATCCTGCGCATTCCGCCGATCCGGGTTGCTGCGCGGCCGGATGAGGTGGCGGCCGCCGCAGTGGCCGGCCAGGCGGTGAAGGCCGATTTGCCCCTTTTGTATGAGGACGATGCCCTGTTGGCTGTAAACAAGCCGGCCGGCATCGCGGTCCATGGGGGGAGCGGTGTGTCCTTCGGCGTCATCGAGGCCCTGCGCCATCAGCGGCCCCAGGCCAAGTTGCTGGAGCTGGCCCACCGTCTCGACCGGGAAACCTCCGGGATACTTCTGGTGGCGAAGAAGCGCTCGGCCCTGACGGCCCTGCACGACATGTTCCGTGAAGGCGGGGCAGGGCGGGGCGCCGACAAGCGCTATCTGGTGGTGGTGCAGGGGCGCTGGATGGACCCTCTGCGCCATTGCCGGCAGGCGCTTCACAAATATCTGTTGGACAACGGCGAGCGCCGGGTGCGGGTCGATCCGGAGGGCAAGCCGTCCCATACGGTTTTCCGCCTGGTGGCCCGATGGCAGCGTTTCAGTCTGCTGGAAGCGGAACTGAAGAGCGGTCGCACCCATCAGATACGGGTGCATCTGGCGCACCTGGGATATCCCATCCTGGGTGATGACAAATATGGGGATTTCGCCCTGAACCGGGAATTGCAGCGGGAGGGGTTGAAACGCATGTTCCTTCACGCCTGGAGGATGCGCTTTCCCCATCCCCTGACCAAGGAAGCCATGAGCCTGGAGGCGCCCTTGCCGCCGGCCCTGGCCAGTTTCCTGCATCATCTGTCCGAAAGTGAAGTTCAGGATTATGGCGAAGCGTTTTGATCTAGTTGTCTTCGACTGGGATGGCACCCTGCTCGACTCCGCCGCAGCCATCGTCAGCGCCATCCAGGCGGCCTGTGTCGATCTGGGGCTGCCGGTGCCCAGCGATGCCCAGGCGCGCCATGTGATCGGCCTGGGCCTGTCGGACGCCTTGCGCAGCGCCGTGCCGGACCTGGAGCCGGCCCAGTATCCGCTGATGGTGGAGCGCTACCGCCATCATTATCTGTCCCGGGACCACGAACTGGCCCTGTTTGCCGGTGCCGTGGAACTGGTGCGGGAACTGGAGGCGGTCGGGCATCTGCTGGCCGTGGCAACCGGCAAGAGCCGGTTGGGACTGGATCGTGCCCTCAAGGTCAGCGGCCTGGGCCCCCATTTTCACTCCAGCCGCTGTGCCGACGAGTGCTTCTCCAAGCCCCATCCCCAGATGCTGGAAGAACTGATGGCGGAACTGGCCGTCGCCCCGGAGCGCACGGTCATGATCGGCGACACCACCCATGACTTGCAGATGGCGCGCAATGCGGGAGTGGATGCCCTGGCGGTCAGCTATGGTGCCCATGAGCCCGAGGTGCTGCTGGCCCATGGCCCCCTGGAAACCTTCTCCCGGCTGGAAGACCTGGCGGCATGGCTACGTCACCACGCCTGATTTGCGCCTCCGGCGATCTGCTCGAAGGTGGCGCCGGCGTGCGTTTCAGCGTGCCGCGCGCGGGCGGTGATGTTCCTGCATTTGCGGTGCGCTTTGACGGTGTGGTGCGGGCCTATCTCAACCGCTGCGCCCATGTGCCCATCGAGCTGGATTGGCAGCCGGGCGAATTTTTCGATCACTCGAAGCTATACTTGGTTTGCGCCACCCATGGCGCTCTTTACGCGCCGGAATCCGGCGCCTGCCTTGGCGGCCGTTGCAATGGCCGGGGGCTGACGCCGGTGGCCGTGACTGAGCAGGATGGCCTTGTTTATTTTCTTGAATCGGATTGACCCAACGTGGATACCCCGACCTTGCCCCCTCCCGATTTTGGCCCCAAGCACGGCAATGATGCAGCCTGGGAGCGGAAGACCCTGGAAAAGCTGGCGTTTGCCTCCCTGGCCGAGCAGAAGACCCGGCGTCGCTGGGGCATCTTCTTCAAGCTGCTGGGTTTCGCTTATCTGACGGTCGTTCTGGCGCTGGCGTTTGACTGGGGTGATACGGAAAAACTGGCTGATGGCCGCCATACCGCTCTGGTGCAACTGAAGGGGGTCATTGATTCCAGTGGCGAGGCCAGCGCGGACAAGATCAATTCCGCCTTGCGTTCTGCTTTCGAGGACAAGGGTACGGCCGGCGTCATCCTGCGCATCAACAGCCCCGGCGGCAGTCCGGTCCAGTCCGGCATCATCAACGATGAAATCCGCCGCCTGCGCGGCAAGTACCCTGATATTCCCCTGTACGTCGTGGTTGAGGATGTTTGTGCTTCCGGCGGCTATTACGTGGCTGCCGCGGCCGACAAGATTTTCGTGGACAAGGCCAGTCTGGTGGGTTCCATCGGTGTGTTGATGGACGGTTTCGGCTTTACCGGGACCATGGACAAGCTTGGCGTGGAGCGGCGCCTGCTGACTGCCGGCGAAAACAAGGGCTTCCTCGATCCCTTTTCGCCCCAGGACCCGAAGCAGAAGCTGATGGCCCAGGCCATGCTCGGCGAAATCCACAAGCAGTTCATCGATGTGGTCAAGAAGGGGCGTGGCCAGCGTCTCAAGGAAACCCCGGACATGTTCTCCGGCCTGGTGTGGACCGGGGCCCGCAGCATCGAGTTGGGTTTGGCCGATGACTTCGGCACGGTGAGCAGTGTGGCCAGGGATGTAATCAAGGCCGAAAAGGTGATGGACTACACCCAGAAGGAAAACATCGCCGAGCGCTTTGCCAAACGTTTTGGCGCCGACATGGTGCAAGGGGCGGTCAAGGCCCTGGGGCAGGCCAGCCAGCCCCAGGCCCGTTAAGTCCCGATCCTAGGCGGAAAGGAAGAGGAAAACCGTCGGCTCCTTGGCGACGGGATCTTCTTCCTTGCGCCACTGGGCCACGTTCAGGGTGCGTAGGCGCTGTTGGGGCAGGGTCAGGCTGCTGGCCAGGCAGAGCAGGGTGGAGGGCGCCAGGTGTTGCAGCAGGCTGTTGAGCATCTGGGTGTTGCGATAGGGCGTCTCGATGAACATCTGGGTCTGATTCTGGCGCCGGGATTCCTGCTCCAGCGCCTTCAGGCGCTTGCCGCGCTCATCTTCCTTGGCCGGCAGGTAGCCGTGAAAGGCGAAGCGCTGGCCGCACAGGCCGGACCCCATCAGGGCCAACAGCAGGGAAGAGGGGCCGATCAGCGGCACGACGGTGATGCCTTCCTGCTGGGCCAGGCGAATCAGGTCGGCGCCCGGGTCGGCAACGCCCGGGCACCCCGCTTCCGATACCAGGCCCACGTCAAATCCCTGGCGTAATGGTTGCAGCAGCCCTTCCAGGGCATTGGCCCGGGTGTGCTCGTTCAATTCCTGAATCTGGATTTCCTGCAGGGGGACCGAAATCTCCAGGCTTTTGAGAAATGCCCGGGCACTTTTGGCGTTCTCGGCAATGAAGTGCCGCAGCTGCCTGGCCTGTTCGCAGACGGGGGCGGGCAGAACCGCAGCGGGAGGGGTGGGGCCCAGAGGCACCGGAATCAGGAAGAGGGTGCCGCGAGGGAGGGGTTGGGGGGCGCTCATGGCGATGCGTCCTTAAAGAATAGGGAAGGCTTCGGCTCTCAGCATGTCGCAGAGGGCGATCAGGGGCAGTCCGATGAGGGCGTTGGGATCGTCCCCCTCCATTTTGGCGATGAGGCTGATGCCTAGCCCTTCGGCCTTGGCGCTGCCGGCGCAGTTGTAGGGAGTCTCGGCGCGCAGGTAGCGCTCGATCTCGCCGTCGCTCAGCTGGCGGAAGGTGACCAGGGTCGGGATGCCTCGGATCTGGGTGCGACCGGTGCTGCTGTTGTAGAGGCACAGGCCGGTATAGAAATTAACCGTGCGTCCCCGCATCTGCTGCAGTTGTGCCACGGCACGCTCATGGTTGCCCGGTTTGCCGAAAACCTGCCCATCCAGGCAGGCCACCTGGTCGCTGCCGATGATCAGTGCATCGGGGTGTTGGGCAGCCACGGCCCTGGCCTTGGCTTCGGAAAGGCGCAGTGCGGTCTGTTCCGGGCTCTCGCCTGCGAGCGGGGTTTCGTCTACTGCTGGGTTTTCCGTGGCAAAGGGCAGGCGCAGGCGGGCCAGGAGTTCCCGGCGAAAAGGGGAGGTGGAAGCCAGAATCAGGGCGGGCTGGGGCAGAGTGGGCATTAGAAATGGAGAGGTGAATTCGGGCAGAAAAGCGCTGCCCATGAGGGGGAATGAGGCGGTGCGGTAAAAAACGCGGATAAGTCTTTGCCTTTGTTGTTGAAACCCTAATTTCGGCCCGCGTTTTTCTTTGACATGCAAAGCCGAAAATAATATCATCCGCGCCTTATGTCGCAACAGGTTGTGATCGATAGTCTGGCTTTTGCGCGTGACGCCCGTCGTTTGGAAGGTGATCTCGCCATGGTCGACATGCCCCGGGTGCATGATCTGCTGACGGAAGTCAGCGGTAGTGTGCACTACCGGCTTACCGGCCGGATCGGCGCGCTGGGCAAGTCCCAGTTGCTGCTGCAGTTGGATGGCTTCGTGCCGCTGCGTTGTCAGCGCTGCATGGAGCGCCTGGATTTTCCGCTTCACGTCGAGTCCATACTCGAGTTGGTGGAAAGTGAGGCCGATCTGACCCAGGAGGATCTGGAAGATGATTCCAGGGACTTTCTCCCGGCGGAAAAGAAACTCGATGTACTGGCGCTGATCGAGGACGAGGTCATTCTCGCCCTGCCGGTGGTGCCGCGTCACGATAGTTGCAGCCTCCCCGGAGGCGGCGAGAAATCGGTGAAGGAATCTCCCTTCGCCGTGCTTGCCGGCCTCAAGGGTAAGGCTTAATGATTTTTTAGGAGCTAGTTATGGCCGTTCAACAGAACAAAAAGTCCCCGTCCAAGCGTGGCATGCATCGTTCCCACGACTTCCTGACCACCCCCGCTACCGCCGTTGAACCCACCACCGGCGAAGTGCACCTGCGTCACCACATCAGCCCCAACGGTTTCTACCGCGGCAAGAAGGTCACCAAGGCTAAGGGCGAGTAATCCCCTTAGACGAGGCAGGCAGTTCCCCGCGAGGGGAGGACTGCCTGCCTTTTCTTTTACCCAATTCGAGTTCTCGGATGGGAATCACCATTGCTATCGATTGCATGGGCGGGGACCACGGTCCCAACGTCACCGTGCCGGCTGCGCTCGACTTCTTGAGCCGCAACGCGGACGCCCGTGTCATTTTGGTCGGCCTGGAGGAAAAACTCCGGGCGATCCTGCCTGCTCCCGTGCCGGAACGGGTCGCCATCCGCCATGCGTCCGAAGTGGTGGCCATGGACGAGCCGCCAGCCCTGGCCCTGCGCAACAAAAAAGACTCTTCCATGCGGGTTGCCATCAACCTGGTCAAGGAAGGGGAGGCGGACGCCTGTATTTCCGCCGGCAATACGGGGGCTCTGATGGCCATTTCCCGTTTCGTCCTGAAAATGTTGCCCGGTATCGACCGGCCGGCCATCTGCGCCGTGCTGCCCACGGTCAAGGGCCATGTCCATGTGCTGGACATGGGGGCCAACGTGGACTGCTCGCCGGAGCACCTGCTGCAGTTCGGCATCATGGGGGCCATGCTGGTGGCCGCCGTGGATCACCGCGAGCAACCGACGGTGGGCATTCTCAACATTGGCGAAGAAGACATCAAGGGCAATGAGGTGGTCAAGCAGGCCGCCGAGTTGCTGCGCAATTCGGGTCTCAACTTCATCGGTAACGTCGAAGGTGATGGCGTGTACAAGGGTGAGGCCGAAGTCGTGGTTTGTGACGGCTTTGTCGGGAACGTGGCCCTCAAGACGTCCGAAGGCCTGGCCCAGATGTTGTCCACCTTCCTGCGGCAGGAGTTTGGACGCAACCTCTTTACCAAGCTGGTTGCCCTTCTGGCGCTACCGGTGCTCAAGGGCTTCAAGCGCCGCGTCGATCATCGTCGCTACAACGGCGCCAGCCTGCTCGGGCTCAAGGGCATCGTCGTCAAGAGCCATGGCTCGGCCGATGCCTACGGTTTCCGCCATGCCATCGAACGGGCTGCCGAGGAAGCAAGGGGGCAGGTGTTGAGCCGTATTGCCGACCAGGTTGCCCGTCACGTTTCCAGTTCCTCTCAAGCGGCTGCCGTAGCGGCCCAGGAGTCTGCCTAATATGTATGCCAAGATTACCGGGGTCGGCAGCTATCTGCCGGCCCAGGCCGTGAGCAACGACGATCTGGTGGCCCGCGGGGTCGATACCAGCGACGAATGGATTGCCACCCGTACCGGTATTCGTAATCGGCACCTGGCGGAACCCGGCCAGACCTCCAGCGATCTCGGCTTCGAAGCGGCTCGCCGGGCCATGGAGATGGCCGGCGTGGATGCGGCCGAGCTGGACCTGATCATCGTCGCCACCTCCACTCCCGATTTCATCTTCCCCAGCACCGCCTGTTTGCTGCAGAGCAAACTGGGCAACAAGGGGGCAACCTGCTTCGACGTGCAGGCCGTCTGCGCCGGCTTTGTCTATGCACTGAGCATTGCGGAAAAGTTCGTCCGTTCGGGCTCCCACAAGAAGGCACTGGTGGTTGGCGCCGAAGTTTTCTCCCGCATCCTGGACTGGAACGACCGGGGTACCTGCGTGCTCTTCGGCGACGGCGCCGGTGCCGTGGTGCTGGAAGCCTCCGATGCACCCGGCATCCTTGCCACCGCCCTGCATGCGGACGGCAGCCACCATGGCATTCTTTCGGTGCCCGGCAATGTGGCCGGCGGTGCGGTGATCGGCGATCCCTTCCTGCGCATGGATGGCCAGGCCGTGTTCAAGTTCGCCGTGCGCGTCCTTGCCGACGTGGCGGCCGAGACCTGCGCGGCCGCCGGGGTGGCGACTTCCGATGTGGATTGGCTGGTGCCGCACCAGGCCAATCTGCGCATCATCGATTCCACCGGCAAGAAGCTGGGCATCCCCAGCGACAAGGTGGTGGTGACCGTGGACCGCCACGGCAATACTTCCGCTGCATCCGTACCCCTGGCGCTGGATACGGCAGTGCGCGACGGACGCATCCAGCGCGGACAGAAGGTGCTGCTGGAAGGCGTCGGCGGCGGCTTCACCTGGGGCGCCGTGCTGTTCCAGTTCTAACTGCATTCAAGCTCTCAGAGGTTAATTCCCATGGCTTTTGCGTTCGTATTTCCCGGTCAAGGTTCCCAGGCAGTCGGCATGATGGCGGCCTACGGCGACTCCGCCGTGGTCCGTGCCACGTTCGATGAAGCATCCGCCGCCTTGGGCGAAGACCTGTGGCAGATGGTGGCCGAAGGTCCGGCCGAAGTGCTGTCCCAGACGGTGAATACCCAGCCTGTCATGCTGACCGCCGGCATCGCTGCCTGGCGCCTGTGGCTGAACAAGGGTGGCAAGATGCCGGCCGTTGTCGCCGGCCACAGTCTGGGTGAGTATTCCGCCCTGGTGGCTGCCGGCGTCCTGCAGTTCAAGGACGCCGTGCCCCTGGTGCGGCTGCGGGCTGCTGCCATGCAGGAGGCCGTGCCTCTTGGCACCGGCGCCATGGCCGCCATTCTCGGCCTGGACGACGACGGCATCCGCGCCGCCTGTGCCGAAGCGGCCCAGGGCGAGGTGGTGGAGCCGGTGAATTTCAACGCTGCCGGCCAGACCGTCATCGCCGGCCACAAGGCCGCCGTGGAACGGGCCATGGAAGTGTGCAAGACCAAGGGCGCCAAGCGCGCCGTGGCCCTGCCGGTGTCCGCCCCGTTCCATTCCTCCCTGATCCGCCCGGCGGCTGACAAGCTGGCCCTGCGTCTGGCTGAACTGGAATTGCAGGCGCCCCGTATTCCCGTGGTCAATAACGTGGATGTGGCCGTGGAAAGCGATCCGGCCCGTATTCGCGATGCCCTGGTGCGTCAGGCCTATAATCCGGTGCGCTGGGTCGAGACGATCCAGAAAATGGCTGCCATGGGCGTCACCGTGGTGGCAGAATGCGGTCCCGGCAAGGTGCTGGCCGGCCTGACCAAGCGCTGTGCCGATGGCGTCAATGGTGTGGCCCTGGCCGACCTGGCTGCCATCGAAGCCAATATCAACCTGGAGTAAAACCATGCTGCAAGGACAAATTGCCCTCGTTACCGGCGCTTCCCGGGGTATCGGCAAGGCAGTGGCTCTGGAACTGGCCCGCCTGGGCGCCACCGTGGTTGGCACCGCCACCAGCGAAGACGGTGCCGGCAAGATTTCCGCCTACCTCGCCGAGGCCGGCGCCAAGGGGCGCGGTGCGCTCCTCGAAGTGCGTGACCAAGCCCAGGTGGATGCCCTGATCGCTGCTCTGGAAAAGGAGTTTGGCGCAGTCTCCATTCTCGTCAACAATGCCGGCATCACCCGGGACAACCTGGCCATGCGCATGAAGGACGACGAGTGGGATGCGGTCATCGACACCAACCTGAAGGCCGTCTTCCGCCTTTCCAAGGCCGTCATGCGCGGCATGATGAAGGCCCGCGCCGGCCGCATCATCAATATCACTTCCGTGGTCGGCCATGCCGGCAATCCGGGGCAGGCCAATTACTGCGCGGCCAAGGCCGGCGTTTCCGGCATGACCCGTTCCCTGGCCCGGGAGCTGGGCAGCCGCAACATCACGGTCAACTGTGTCGCCCCTGGCTTCATCGATACCGACATGACCAAGGCTCTGGACGACAAGCAGAAAGAAGGTTTGCTGGGTAACATTCCCCTGGGCCGCCTCGGCAGCCCGGAGGACATCGCCGCCGCCGTAGCCTTCCTGGCCTCCCCGGCCGCAGGCTACGTGACCGGCAGCACCATCCATGTCAACGGCGGTATGTATATGGATTAATGGCGGTTTTCCGCCTGAGGATCCCGCGTTTTGTAAGCGCGGGGCGTTTTGGTAAAATAAGCAAGTTTGTCTGATACCCGATAACAGGGAAGGAGTCCTGAATGGAAAACCTGGAACAGCGCGTTAAGAAGATCGTTGCCGAGCAACTGGGCGTCAACGAAGCCGACATCAAGACCGAGTCCTCCTTTGTGGATGACCTGGGTGCCGACTCTCTGGATACCGTCGAGCTGGTGATGGCCCTCGAAGAAGAATTCGAGACCGAGATCCCCGACGAAGACGCCGAGAAGATCACCACCGTGCAACAAGCCATCGATTACGTTCTGTCCCACAAGAAGTAATCACCCGGGTACGGGACTTCCCTGCCAACCGGCGCCTTCGTGGCGCCGGTCCAGCATTGATGCAGGGAGCCCGCCCTTCTGCAGTATTCTGTATCACCTCTCCCCTCATTCTTTCCGGAGCTAAAGTTGGCACGTCGTCGCGTCGTCATCACCGGGCTGGGGCTTGTTTCCCCGGTCGGTAACAGCGTTGAAGAAGCTTGGCAAAACCTCCTGGCCGGTCGCTCCGGTATTACTGCCATCACCAAGTTCGATGCATCCACTTTCCCCACCCGCATTGCCGGGGAAGTGAAGAACTTCGATATCGGCACCTACATTTCCGCCAAGGACGCCCGCCGCATGGATACCTTCATCCATTACGGCATGGCGGCCGGCATCCAGGCCATCAAGGATGCCGGGCTTGAAGCCAATCCGGTCGATGCGGAGCGCATCGGCGTGGCGATCGGTTCCGGCATCGGTGGCCTGCCCCTGATCGAGAACACCAAGGACGATTACATCGCCGGCGGTGTGCGCAAGATTTCCCCCTTCTTCGTTCCCGGTTCGATCATCAACATGATCTCCGGCAACCTGTCCATCCTGTATGGCTACAAGGGTCCCAATATCGCCGTGGTGACCGCCTGCACCACCGGCACCCACAACATCGGCGAAGCTGCCCGCCTCATCGAGTACGGCGATGCCGACGTGATGATTGCCGGCGGTGCCGAGTCCACCGTGACCCCCCTGGGCATGGGTGGCTTCTGCGCTGCCCGGGCCCTGTCCACCCGCAATGACGATCCCACCACCGCCAGCCGGCCCTGGGACAAGGATCGTGACGGCTTCGTGCTGGGCGAGGGTGGCGGCGCCATGGTGCTGGAAGAGTATGAGCACGCCAAGGCCCGGGGCGCCCGCATTTATGCGGAGCTGGCAGGCTACGGCATGAGCGGCGATGCTTACCACATGACCGCTCCCAGCACTGATGGTCCGAAGCGTTCCATGCTCAATGCCCTGCGCAATGCCGGCGTGAACCCTGACCAGGTGCAGTACCTGAATGCCCATGGTACTTCCACGCCCCTGGGCGACAAGAACGAAACCGATGCCATCAAGCTGGCCTTCGGCGATGCCGCCAAGGGCCTGGTGGTGAATTCCACCAAGTCCATGACCGGCCACCTGCTGGGCGGCGCCGGCGGCATCGAGTCCATCTTCAGCGTCCTGGCGGTCCATCACCAGGTTTCCCCGCCCACCATCAACATTTTCGAGCAGGATCCGGAATGTGATCTGGACTACTGTGCCAACACGGCTCGGGAAATGAAGATCGACGTGGCCCTGAAGAACAACTTCGGCTTCGGCGGCACCAACGGTTCCCTGGTGTTCAAGCGCATCTGAGCGAGACCAACGGGATGAGGTTGCCGCTGCTTCTGCAACTACAACCCTCCCGCCGCCTGGCAATGCTGCTCGTTGCCTTGCACGCCGCCGCTTCTGGCGGCGTTTTCATTTTGGGCTGGAATATATGGGCGACGCTTGGCCTGCTGGCCTTGCTGCTCGTTTCCCTGGCCTTCGCCCTGCGGCGCCACTATGGGCGGCATCCGGCCTGGGTACGCCTGGGGCAGAAGGGGGAGCTGGCCTGGGGTCAGGGGGAAAAGGAAAGTCCCCGGCTGCGGTTGCTGCCGGGGACTTGCTGGCGTCATCTGGTAGTGCTGCGCTATCGCCTGGAGCAGGAGGACGGGACCTGGTCCCGTCCCCATGCCGTGTGCCTGCTGGCGGACAGCCTGGCCGACGAGGCGTCGTTCCGCCAGTTGCGGGTGTGGCTGGGCTGGCGGGCCAAAATCAGGGACGACGGGATTTTCTGAGGATGGTGTTGCGCGGCTTGGGCAGCAGTCCGGGGTAGTCGCGGCTGAAGTGCAGGCCGCGGCTTTCCTTACGTTTGAGGGCGCAGCGGACGATCAGGTCGGCCGTCACCACCAGATTGCGCAGTTCAATGAGGTCGTGGCTGACCCGGAAGTGGGTGTAGAACTCGTTGATTTCCCGCATCAGCAGGCGGATGCGGTGCTGGGCCCGCTGCAGGCGCTTGGTGGTGCGCACGATGCCGACGTAGTCCCACATGAAGCGGCGCAGTTCATCCCAGTTGTGGGAAATGACGATTTCCTCATCCGGGTCGGAAACCCGGCTTTCATCCCACTGGGGCAGGGCAGGGATGGCGACCTTGGGCTGGGCCTTGATGTCGGCCACGGCCGCTTCGGAGAAGACCACGCATTCCAGCAGGGAGTTGGAGGCGAGACGGTTTGCGCCGTGCAGGCCGGAGCAGGAGGCTTCGCCGGCGGCGTAGAGGCCGGCGATGTCGGTGCGGGCCTTGAGGTCGGTGATGATGCCGCCGCAGGTGTAGTGGGCGGCCGGCACCACCGGGATCGGGTCCTTGCTGATGTCGATGCCCAGTTCCAGGCAACGGGCGTGGATGTTGGGGAAGTGCTCCAGCAGGAATTCCTTGGGCTTGTGGGAAATGTCCAGGAAAACGCAATCCAGGCCCCGCTTTTTCATCTCGAAGTCGATGGCCCGGGCCACCACGTCCCGCGGCGCCAGTTCCGCCCGCGGGTCATGGTCGGGCATGAAGCGGGTGCCGTCCGGCAGGCGCAGAATGCCGCCCTCGCCCCGTACCGCCTCGGAAATGAGGAAGGATTTGGCCTGAGGGTGGTAAAGGCAGGTGGGATGGAACTGGATGAATTCCATGTTGGCCACCCGGCATCCGGCCCGCCAGGCCATGGCAATGCCGTCGCCGGTGGAGGTGTCCGGATTGGTGGTGTAGAGGTAGACCTTGCCGGCGCCGCCGGTGGCAATCATGGTGGCCTGGGCGCCGATGGTGCTGACTTCGCCGCTGCGGGTGTCCAGGGCATAGGCGCCGTAGCAGCGCTGCTCAGCCAGGCCCAGCTTGGCGCCGGTGATGAGGTCGATGGCGATGTGCTGTTCCAGCACCGTGATGTTGGGATGCTGGCGCACCTTGCGCGTCAGGGTGTCCTGTACCGCCAGGCCGGTGGCATCGGCCACGTGGATGACCCGGCGGGTGCTGTGGCCGCCTTCCCGGGTCAGGTGGTAGCCCTTTTCGTCCTTGGTGAAGGGGACGCCCTGCTCGATCAGCCAGTCGATGGCCCGCCGCCCGTTTTCGACGACGTAGCGGGTGGCCTTGGCGCCGTTGAGGTGGCCGCCGGCTTCGAAGGTGTCGCGGATGTGGGCTTCGATGGAATCCTGGCTGTCCAGCACGGCGGCAATGCCGCCCTGGGCCCAGGCGCTGGCACTGTCTTCCAGGCTGCGCTTGCTGATGAGGCCGACCTTGTGGGTGTCCGCCAGGCGAAGGGCGGCGGACTGTCCTGCCAGGCCGCTGCCGATGATGAGTACGTCAAAATGCTGGACCACGATGCGCTTTCTTGGTGTGCGGCTTGCATCCGCGACCGAACTGGACCGCGGGGACCGTAGGGCTGACAACTATAGCACGAGAGGGGCGCCGGGGCTTGTAGGCCGGCCGTTGCCGCATCCGGGCTGGCGGCTCGCGGCGGCTTACGGGATTTCCCCACGGGGCGGGTGGGTCGTGGCCCGGCGTGGCTTGCGTTATACTTCGGCTGCCTGTGGTGTGCGATGGAGCGCGATGAGGTGCTTTTCCGCCATCACCCCTAATCCTTACAAAGGTATTCATACAGCATGAGCGAACGCGAGATTGACCAAAAGCTGGTCGAGCGGGCGCAATCCGGCGACAAAAAGGCCTTCGAGCTGCTGGTGGCCAAGTACCAGCGCAAGCTGGGCCGCCTCCTGTCCCGATTCATCCGTGACCCGGCCGAGGTGGAAGACGTGGCCCAGGAAGCCTTCATCAAGGCTTACCGGGCCTTGCCTTCCTTCCGCGGCGACAGCGCGTTCTACACCTGGCTGTACCGTATCGGCATCAATACGGCCAAGAACTATCTGGTGGCCCAGGGCCGCCGGGCGCCCACTTCCACCGAGTTCGACTCCGAAGAGGCGGAAACCTTCGATGACGGCGAGCAGCTGCGGGACATCAACACGCCGGAGAACCTGCTGCTCTCCAAGCAGATCGGCGAGACGGTGAATGCGGCCATGGATGCCCTGCCGGAAGAATTGCGTACCGCCATCATGCTGCGGGAGCTTGAAGGCCTGAGCTACGAAGAAATCGCCAAGATCATGGATTGTCCCATCGGCACCATCCGTTCCCGCATCTTCCGGGCCCGGGAGGCGGTGGCGACCAAGCTGCGTCCCCTGCTCGACACCACTCCCGACCGGCGCTGGTAGGCTGTCGCGCTGCCGCCGCCGGATTCCTTCTCCGGTCCGGGACTTCGTCAGCCGTGATGGCCTGGTGCAAAGGCGGGCAAAATTCCTTTTCCCACATGTTTGAGCTTTCCCCATGATTGAAACCCAAGCAACCGTGACTGCGCTGGAAGGCGACTATGCCCTGGTGGAGGCCAGTCAGGGCGGTTGCGGGCGCTGCCATGAGCAGGGCGGTTGCGGCGGCAACAATGCCTCCCAGCTTTTCTGTCACGGGCCGCGCCACTTTCGCGTACTCAATCCGCTGGGCGTGAAGGTGGGCGAGAAGGTCGTGGTGGGGGTGCCGGACGGTGCCGTCTCCCACAGCGTCCTGGTGCTCTACCTGCTGCCCCTGGCGTTGCTGGTGCTCGGCGCCGTGGCCGGCGCCGCGCTCATGCCCGGGGCCCGGGACGCGGCTGCTGCCGCAGGCGCCCTGTTCGGAGGGTTCCTGGCCTGGTTCCTGGCGCGTCGCCTGCAGGCCAGGGATGCCCAGTCTCCCCGTTTTCAGCCAGTCATCCGCCAACGTCTCTGAGGTATCCCCATGTCCAGGAGCCGCTCTGCCATGAAACGTCTTGTCGTCCTCCTGTATCTCTGCTGCCTTGCAGCAGTCGCCCAGGCCGCCGATAGCCGCGGCTTGCCGGACTTCGCCGACCTGGTGGAAAAGTACGGCAATACGGTGGTCAATATCAGCACCACCCAGGTAGTGCGGCAGAAGCGGGGAGCCATGCCGTTCCCCTTCGACGAGGACGACCCCCTGTTCGATTTCTTCCGCCGCTTCGGTCCTTCCGGCCCCTTCGGCCAGGGGCAGCCCGGCGGCGCCGTGCCCCGGGAATTCGAGAGCAAGTCCCTGGGTTCCGGCTTCATCATCAGCGGCGACGGCTACGTGCTGACCAATGCCCATGTGGTGGATCAGGCCGACGAAATCACCGTGCGCCTGACCGACAAGCGGGAATTCCGGGCCAAGGTGATCGGCGCCGACAAGCGCACCGACGTGGCCCTGATCAAGATCGAGGCCAGCAACCTGCCCGCGGTCCGCTTCGGTGATCCGGCCGGGCTGAGGGTAGGGGAGTGGGTGGTGGCCATCGGTTCCCCTTTCGGCTTTGACAATTCGGTGACGGCCGGCATCGTCAGCGCCAAGGGGCGCTCCCTGCCCCAGGAGAACTACGTTCCCTTCATCCAGACCGACGTGGCCATCAATCCCGGCAATTCGGGCGGCCCCCTGTTCAACATGAAGGGCGAGGTGGTGGGCATCAATTCCCAGATCTACAGCCGCTCCGGCGGTTACCAGGGAATTGCCTTCGCCATTCCCATCGATGTGGCCATGGACATCCAGGGCCAGCTGCGGGCTTCGGGCAAGGTCAGCCGGGGGCGTATCGGTGTGGTGATCCAGGAAGTGACCAAGGAACTGGCCGATTCCTTCGGCCTGGCCAAGCCCGCCGGCGCCATCGTCAATGCGGTGGAACCGGGTGGTCCGGCGGAAAAGGCCGGGGTCGAGGCGGGCGATGTGATCCTCCGTTTCGACGGCAAGGCCGTGGGCGCTTCCAGCGACCTGCCGCGATTGGTGGGCGCCACCCGACCCGGTTCCCGGGTGTCCCTGCAGGTCTGGCGCAAGGGCGCAGCCCGGGACCTGACCTTGACCGTGGCCGAAATGCCGGCGGACGACAAAGCCGATGGCAAGGCGGCCAAGAAAGGCAAGGCTGTCGAGCCCCAGGTGAATCGCCTGGGTCTGGTGGTGTCCGAGCTGTCGGCCGAGCAGCGGCGTGAGCTGAAGGTGGCCGGCGGCCTGCTGGTCGAGGACGTGCGGGGTGCTGCGGCCCGCTCCGAGCTGCGGCCCGGGGACATCATCCTGGCCGTCATCAGCAAGGGAGTTACCAGCGAACTGCGTTCGACGGAGCAGTTCAACCGGCTGTTGGCCCAGTTCGACAAGGGTGCCAACGTGACCTTGCTCATCCGCCGGGGCGACATGCAGACCTTCGTCACGGTCAAGGGGCTCAATGGTGGCAACTGAGCCGATGCTGCAGACCAGGCCTGTCCTGCAGCTCCTGGGGCGGGTCTATTGCCATCTGTGCCATGACATGGAGGCGGCCCTGGCACCGATTGCCGATGAATACGGCGCCGCCGTCGAGGTGATCGATGTGGACGAGGACGAGTCCCTGGAGCAGCGCTGGGGCGAACTGGTGCCCGTGTTGCTGCATGGCGGCGAAGAGATTTGCCACTACTTCCTGGACGAGGCAGCAGTCCGTGAAGTTTTGGCCAAAATCCGCTAGAATCCGCGCTTTCCGGCCAAATTCAAAAGGGTGCTGCACAGCACCCTTTTTACCATATGCAACACATCCGCAATTTTTCCATCATCGCCCACATCGACCACGGCAAATCCACCCTGGCCGACCGCATCATCCACCTCTGTGGCGGCCTTTCCGACCGGGAAATGGAAGCCCAGGTGCTCGACTCCATGGACTTGGAGCGGGAGCGTGGCATCACCATCAAGGCCCAGACGGCCGCCCTCAGTTACAAGGCGCGGGACGGCCAGGTCTATAACCTGAACCTGATCGACACCCCGGGGCACGTGGACTTCTCCTATGAAGTCTCCCGCTCCCTCTCCGCCTGCGAAGGCGCCCTGCTGGTGGTGGATGCCTCCCAGGGCGTGGAAGCCCAGACCGTGGCCAACTGCTATACGGCCCTGGACCTGGGGGTGGAGGTGGTGCCGGTGCTGAACAAGATCGACCTGCCGTCGGCCAACCCGGATGGTGCCCGCCAGGAAATCGAGGACGTTATCGGCATCGACGCCACGGACGCCGTCCTGGCTTCGGCCAAGACCGGCCTGGGGGTGGAGGATATCCTGGAAGCGGTGATCGCCAAGATCCCGCCTCCCGTCGGCGACCCCGAGGCGCCGCTGAAGGCCCTGCTGATCGACTCCTGGTTCGACAACTACGTCGGCGTGGTGATGCTGGTCCGTGTCGTGGACGGGGTGCTCAAGCCCAAGGACAAGATTCGCCTGATGTCTACCGGTGCCGTGCATCTGTGCGAACAGGTCGGCGTGTTCACCCCCAAGTCCCTGGCGCGCAACGAATTGCGGGCAGGGCAGGTGGGTTTCATCATTTCCGGCATCAAGGAGCTGCATGCCGCCAAGGTGGGCGATACGGTCACCCTGGTGGAGCGTCCCGCCGCCGAGGCGCTGCCCGGCTTCAAGGAAATCAAGCCCCAGGTGTTTGCCGGCCTCTACCCGGTGGAATCCAACCAGTACGACCAGTTGCGCGACTCCCTGGAGAAGCTGCGCCTCAACGATGCTTCCCTGCAGTTTGAGCCGGAAGTCTCCCAGGCCCTGGGCTTCGGCTTCCGCTGCGGCTTCCTCGGCCTGCTGCACATGGAAATCGTGCAGGAGCGCCTGGAGCGGGAATTCGACCAGGACCTGATCACCACCGCGCCCACCGTGGTTTATGAAGTGGTGATGCGGGACGGTTCCGTGGTCCAGGTGGAGAACCCCTCCAAGCTGCCGGAAGTGGGCAAGTTCGATGAAATCCGCGAACCCATCATCACGGCCACCATTTTTGTGCCCCAGGACTATCTGGGCAGCGTCATCACCCTGTGCAACGCCAAGCGCGGCAACCAGGTGGACATGCACTACCACGGCCGCCAGGTGAAGCTGGTCTATGAAATGCCCATGGCCGAAGTGGTGATGGATTTCTTCGACAAGCTGAAGTCCGTCTCCCGGGGTTATGCCTCCCTGGACTACGAGTTCAAGGAATACCGGGCTGCCGACGTGGTCAAGGTGGACATCCTCATCAACAGCGAAAAGGTGGATGCCCTGTCCATCATCGTGCACCGGGCCAACGCCCCCTACCGGGGCCGGGAACTGGCAGCCAAGATGCGCGAGCTGATTCCGCGCCAGATGTACGAAGTGGCCATCCAGGCCGCCATCGGCTCCAACATCATTGCCCGGGAAAACGTCAAGGCCATGCGCAAGGACGTGCTGGCCAAGTGTTACGGCGGCGACATCACGCGGAAGAAGAAGCTGCTGGAGAAGCAGAAGGCCGGCAAGAAGCGCATGAAGCAGGTGGGCAGCGTGGAGATTCCCCAGGAAGCCTTCCTCGCCGTGCTGCGCGTCGATAGCAAGTAAAGGACATCGTCTTGAATTTCGCTCTGATCCTCTTCCTGCTGCTGCTGGCCAGCGGCGCCATCTGGGCCGTGGATTCCCTGTGGCTGGCCAAGCGGCGCCCGGCCGGAGCCAAGGACCCCTGGTGGGTGGAATACGGTGCCGGCTTTTTCCCGGTGATCCTGGTGGTGTTCGGCCTGCGCTCCTTCGTGGTCGAGCCCTTCAAGATTCCCTCGGGCTCCATGATTCCGACCCTGCTGGTGGGCGATTTCATCCTGGTGAACAAATACACCTACGGCATCCGCCTGCCGGTGATCAACAAGAAGATCATCGAGGTAAGCCAGCCCCAGCGCGGCGAAGTCATGGTGTTCCGTTTCCCTGAGGATCCGTCCCTGGATTACATCAAGCGGGTGGTCGGGGTGCCGGGCGACAAGGTGGCTTATCAGAACAAGCGCCTGTCCATCAACGGCAAGCCCCTGGACATCCAGCCCCAGGACGATTTCCTGCATTCGGAGCGGCTGTACTACTCCAAGCAGTACAGCGAAGTCCTGGGGGCCGTGGACCACCGCTTCCTCAACGACGACGATGCGCCGGCCTTCATCCGCGACGCCTCCCAGTTTCCGGGCCGGGAGAATTGTATTTACAATAACGCGGGCGTTATCTGTACGGTGCCGCCGGGACACTACTTCGTCATGGGCGACAACCGGGACAACAGCCGGGATAGCCGGGCCTGGGGTTTCGTCCCCGACGAGAACATCGTCGGCAAGGCTTTTTTCATCTGGTTCAATTTCAACGACCTGAGCCGCATCGGCCGTTTCAACTGAGTTACGGGAGAGCGCAATGCTGAGTAAGCATCAACGGGGGGTGAGTCTTTCCGGGTTGCTGATGTGGAGTGTGATCATCGTTCTCGTCCTGATCACCGGCATGAAGGTGGTGCCGCCGGTGATCGAGTATGTGTCGATCGTCAAGAACATCAAGGCGATGACCGCCGACAGCCAGCTGGCCGGCGCCACGGTGAGCGATATCCGCAAGGCTTTCGACAAGCGGGCCGAGGTCGGCTACATCGACGTCATCAAAGGATCCGATCTCGACATCAGCAAGGACGGCAGCGATCTCGTCATTTCCTTCGCCTATGCCAAAAAAATCCCCCTGGCAGGTCCGGTGAGCTTGTATATCGATTTTCAGGGCAGCAGCAAGGGCAAGGGTGGCTGAAAAAATCCGTTTGACGGCTCCCCAGGCCGCGTTTTCCCGTCGCCTGGGCCATGAATTTGCCGATCCCTCCCTGCTGCGCACGGCGCTGACCCACCGCAGCCACAGTTCGCCCCATAACGAGCGCCTGGAATTCCTCGGCGACAGCATCCTCAACTGCGTCGTCGCCCACCTCCTGTTCGAGCGTTTCCCCCTGTTGCCCGAGGGCGACCTGTCCCGGCTGCGGGCCAATCTGGTGAAGAAGGATACCCTCCACGAACTGGCCCTGGGGCTGGATCTGGGGGAACAGTTGCGGCTCGGAGAAGGGGAGTTGAAGAGCGGCGGCCATACCCGCCCGTCGATCCTGGCCGATGCCCTGGAAGCCCTGTTTGGCGCCGTTTACCTGGATGCGGGCTTCGACCGTGCCAAGGTCGTGGTGGGCAACCTGTTTACGGCCAAGCTGGACGCCATCGCTCCCGATCAGCCGATCAAGGACCCCAAGACCCGTCTGCAGGAATACCTGCAGGCGCGGCGCCAGCCCTTGCCGGTCTATACCCTGGCGGCCACCGACGGCCAGGCCCACCTGCAGCAGTTCAGGGTGCTGTGCGAGGTTGCCTCTGCCGCCCTGCAAACCGAAGGTCAGGGCAGCAGTCGCCGCGCTGCCGAACAGGAGGCCGCCTCGCGGGCTCTGGAGAAACTCAAAGCATGAATACCGAAAAGCAAATCCGTTCCGGCTACGTGGCCATTGTCGGCCGCCCCAACGTGGGCAAGTCCACCCTGCTCAACCGCCTGGTGGGGGAGAAGATTTCCATCGTCTCCCGCAAGGCCCAGACCACCCGCCACCGCATCACCGGCATCCTCACCAACGACGATGCCCAGTTCGTCTTCGTCGACACCCCGGGCTTCCAGACCGAACACACCAACGCCCTCAACCGGGCCATGAACCGGGGCGTGACCCAGACCCTGGCGGATGTGGACGTGGTGCTGTTCGTGGTCGAGGCCGGCCGTTTCGACGCCAAGGACAAGGCTGTGCTCAAGCTGCTGCCGGAAGACAGGCCGGTGATCCTGGTGGTGAACAAGGTGGACAAGATCGCCGAGAAGGAAAAGCTGCTGCCTTTCCTGGCCGCAGTCACCGCCGAGCGCAGTTTCACCGCCGTGGTGCCGGTTTCCGCCACCAAGGGCAAGCAGCTGGAGCAACTGCTGGCCGAAGCCCGCCAGTATCTGCCCCATGAAGAACTGCTGTTTGCCGAGGATGAGCTGACCGACCGCAGCGAGCGGTTCCTGGCTTCCGAATACATCCGGGAAAAGCTGTTCCGCCTGCTGGGCGACGAACTGCCGTATTCCACCACGGTGGAAATCGAGAAGTTCGAGGTGGAGGGCAACCTGCGCCGCATCTACGCCGCCATCGTGGTGGACCGGGACGGCCACAAGGCCATCGTCATTGGCAAAGGTGGCGAGACCATCAAGCGCATCGCCACCGAGGCCCGCCAGGACATGGAAAAGCTGTTCGACGGCAAGGTCTACCTGGAAGTGTGGGTCAAGGTGAAGTCCGGCTGGAACGACGACGAGCGCCTGCTGCGCAGCCTGGGCTACGAGTAAGCGTCTTTTCCTCCCCTTCGGGCTTTCGCCATGCAACGGCAAAAGGTAGACGGCCAGCCCGCCTACGTCCTCCATACCTATCCCTTTCGGGAAACCAGCCTCATCGTCGAGGCCTTCACCCGGGATTTCGGCCGGGTGGCCCTGCTGGCCCGGGGCGCCCGACGGCCTCGTTCCGCCATCCGCGGCCTGCTGCTGGGTTTCCAGCCCCTGGAGGTCTCCTGGGCAGGCAAGGGCGAAGTGCTGACCCTGATGAAGGCCGAATGGCAGGGCGGCCAGCCGCTGCTGGCCGGCCACGCCCTTTTTTGCGGCTATTATCTGAACGAGCTGCTGCTGCACCTGCTGCCCCGGGAAGACGCCCACGAAGCCCTCTACGCCGCCTATGCCGAAACCCTGCGCTGCTTTGCCGACGGCGTGCAGGAGGCGGACCTGCGCCGCTTCGAAAAATCCCTGTTGCAGGAACTGGGCTATGGCCTGACCCTGGCCACGGATGCGGAGGGCAGGGCGGTGGAAAGCGCCGGCCACTATGCCTACCAGATCGAGCGGGGGCCGGTACGGTTGTCCCGGCCCGGGGATTCGACCCTCTCGGTGTCGGGCAAGACCCTGCTGGACCTGGCCCACGAGGATTTTTCCGATACCCGTTCCCTGGCCGAGGCCAAGCAGCTGATGCGGGCTTTGATGGCCCATTACCTGGACGGCAAGCAGTTGGAGACCCGGAAGATTTTCCGGGAGTTGCAGGAACTCTGAGGCAGACGCTTCTCGGCGGCTACCCTGAAGTCGACACTTTGCAGCAGGAATATTGAGGTTTAACACCATGAGCATCGAACTCGGCGTCAATATCGACCACGTGGCCACCATCCGCCAGGCCCGCCGCACCTACGAACCGGACCCGGTGTGGGCCGCCGTGGAAGCCCAGCTGGGCGGGGCCGACGGCATCACCGTGCACCTGCGGGAAGACCGCCGCCACATCTGCGACCAGGACGTGGAGCGCCTCAAGCTCACCACCCAGATCAAGCTCAACCTGGAAATGGCGGCCACCGACGAAATGGTGGGCATCGCCTGCCGCCTCAAGCCCGAAATGGCCATGCTGGTGCCCGAAGGCCGCCACGAGGTGACCACCGAAGGCGGTCTCGATGTGGCCGGCCAGGAAGCCCGCCTGAAGGACGTGGTGGCCCGCCTGGCCGATGCCGGCATCGTCACCAGCGTCTTCATCGATGCCGAACTGCCCCAGGTGGAAGCGGCCGCCCGCATCGGCGCCAAGGTCTGCGAAATCCACACCGGCCCCTACGCCCACGCCTTCTACAACCAGGGGCGGGACGAGGAAAGCCCGGCCGTGCTGGCCGAGCTGGCCAAGGTGCGGGCGGCCGGCGAAGCCATCCGGGGCCTCGGCATGCGCTTCAACGCCGGCCACGCCCTCAACTACTACAACGTCCAGCCCATCGCCGCCCTGCCAGGCATCAAGGAGCTGCACATCGGCCACGCCATCGTCAGCCGCGCCGTCTTCGTCGGCCTGCGGGAAGCGGTGCGGGAGATGAAGCAGCTGCTGCTCGGTGCGGCGGGGCGGTAAAGGCGAAGCCACAGAGGGCACAGAGAACACAGAGGGTGAACCGTCTCCGGCGCAAACCCGGCGGGACGACTCATCGCTCAGGTCTCAGCATTCAGGTCAATAAACTATGTGCTTTCGTTTTTCTCGGTGATCTCTGTGTCCTCTGTGGCTAAAAATACATGATCCACGGCATCGGCACCGACATCGTCGCTGTCTCCCGTCTCGGCGAGTTCTACGCCCGCCACGGGGAGCGCAGTCTGGACAAACTGCTGACTCCGGCGGAGCGGGAGGAATTCGCCCGTCTGCCCGAGGCCGGCCAGACCCGTTTCCTGGCCAAGCGCTTCGCCGCCAAGGAAGCCTTCGGCAAGGCCCTGGGTACCGGCATCCGGGCCCCGGTGCTGCTGCCGGCCATCGGCGTCGGCCACGATGCCCTGGGCAAGCCGGTCCTGGAACTGGCCCCGGCCGTTGCCGCCCTGCTGGCCGAGCGCCGGCTGGTGGCCCATCTTTCCCTCAGCGACGAGCAGGACTACGCCGTCGCCTTCGTCATTCTGGAACAGACCCAGCCATGAACGCTCCCCGACAACTGCCCCCGGGCCCGGTGATGATCGACATCCAGGGCCTGGCCCTGACCGATCTGGACCGGGAACGCCTGACCCACCCCCTGGTGGGCGGCCTCATCCTGTTCAGCCGCAATTACGAAAGCCCGGAGCAGCTCAGTGCCCTCTGCGCCGAGGTCAAGGCCCTGCGCAGTCCCCAGTTGCTGATTGCCATCGACCACGAAGGCGGCCGGGTGCAGCGCTGTCGGCCAGGATTCACGGCCATTCCCGCCATGGGCAAGCTGGGCGCCTTGTGGGATGCGGCGCCTGGCGAGGCCATCGCTGCGGCCCAGGACCTGGGCTATGTGCTGGCCGCCGAGCTGCGGGCCCGGGGCGTGGATTTCTCCTTCACTCCGGTGCTGGACCTGGACTACGGCCGCAGCACGGTGATCGGCAGCCGTTCCTTCCACCGCCAGCCGGAAGCCGTGGTGCAACTGGCCGGCGCCCTGATCCAGGGTCTCCAACTGGCCGGCATGGGTTGCTGCGGCAAGCACTTCCCCGGCCACGGCTGGGTCCAGGCCGACTCCCACGTGGCCATTCCGGTGGATGAGCGGGACTGGGACAAGCTCCTGGCCGACATGGAACCCTTCCGTCGCCTGGCCCTGGATGCGGTCATGCCGGCCCACGTGATTTACCCGGTAGTTGATCAAAAATCCGCAGGTTTTTCAAATTACTGGATTAATTATCTGAGAAACAACTTGAAGTTTGACGGCGTCGTTTTTAGCGACGACCTGTCCATGGAAGGGGCCTCCGTCGCCGGTGATGTGGTGGCCCGGGCCCAGGCCGCCTGGAGCGCCGGCTGCGACATGCTGCTGGTGTGCAATGCGCCGGAAGCGGTGGGCCAGTTGCTGGAGCGCTGGCAGCCGTCCCTGGACCCGGTCCGGGCCGCCCGGGTGCAGCGCCTGCTGCCTCAAAAGCCTGCTCCGGATTGGGCCGACCTCCAGGCCGATCCGGTCTACCAGCGCGGCGTAGCCGCCGCCGGGCGCCTCGCCTGAAACCGGGCAGCCAGGCGGGAGCATTCACCATGATCCGCCGCCTGCTGCTCCTGCTTCTCTCCCTTGGCTGGAGCCCGCTGTGGGCCCAGTCCCCCACCGTTCCGCCGCCGCCCCTGCTCCTGGCCGAAACCTACACCGGCCAGGAGGACGTGGCCGCCTACTGGGTCAGTGAAAAGCTGGACGGGGTCAGGGCGGTCTGGGACGGCCAGGTGCTGCGCTTTCGCAGCGGCCGCCCGGTGGCGGCGCCGGCCTGGTTTGTCGCGGCACTGCCGGCCACGCCCCTGGATGGGGAATTGTGGGCCGGGCGCGGCCATTTCGAGCGGCTCTCGGCCACGGTGCGGCGGGAACTGCCGGACGATGCCGAATGGCGGCAGGTGCGCTACATGGTGTTCGAACTGCCGGGCGGGGAGGGCGCTTTCAGCGAGCGGTTGCAGCGCCTGCAAGCGCTGGTGGCCGGCGCCCGGGTGCCCTGGCTGCAGACGGTGGAGCAGTTCCGCCTGGCGAACAGGGCTCAGTTGCTGGCCCGGCTGGAGGAAGTGCGGCGGGGCGGCGGCGAAGGCCTGATGCTGCATCGGGCCGATGCGCCCTATGTCACCGGCCGCAGCGAGGTGCTGCTCAAGGTGAAACCCTGGCTCGATGCGGAGGCCCGAGTGGTGGCCCATTTGCCGGGCAAGGGCCGCTACGCCGGCATGCTGGGGGCGCTGCGGGTGGAGATGCCCGATGGCCGCCGGTTCAGCCTGGGCACCGGCTTTTCCGCCGCAGAGCGGCGTCAGCCGCCGCCCGTGGGGGCCCTGATTACCTACCGCTATCGGGAACTGACAGCTACGGGCCTGCCCCGTTTTGCCAGCTACTGGCGGGTGCGGCAGGATTTCTGAAGGCCGGGTGGGCTGACAGGCAGGCGGGGCGGGGGCTGCGGCGATGCCATGTCGGAGAGCGGCTTGGAATAGGCGCCCCGGGCCGGCATGGGGAAATGGCCGCAACCGGAGGGCAAAGAAAAAGGGCTGCCGCGGCAGCCCTTTTTGCTGGAACCCGGGGAAGGATTACTTCACGCGGTTCTTGTACTCGTCGGTGCGGGTGTCGATTTCGATCTTGTCGCCGATTTCCACGAAGGCGGGAACCATCAGCTCGAAGCCGGTGCCGATCTTGGCGGGCTTCAGCACCTTGCCGGAGGTGTCGCCCTTGACGGCGGGTTCGGTGTAGGTCACTTCGCGCACCACGGAGTTGGGCAGTTCGACGGAGATGGCCTTCTCGTTGTAGAACACCACTTCACAGGCCAGGCCGTCTTCCAGGTACTTCAGGGCGTCGGTCATGTTGTCGGCTTCGATGTCGAACTGGTTGTAGTCGGCATCCATGAAGACGTACATGGGATCGGCGAAGTAGGAGTAGGTCACTTCCTTGCGATCCAGCTGGACCACTTCGAACTTTTCGTCGGCCTTGTACACTGCTTCGCTGGCGGCGCCGGTCAGCAGGTTCTTCATCTTCATCTTGACCACGGCAGCGTTGCGGCCGGACTTGTTGTATTCGGTCTTCTGGATCACCAGGGCTTCGGGGCCCACCATGATCACGTTGCCGGAGCGGAGTTCTTGGGCGGTCTTCATCGTCAATCCTGCGGAAAATAATTTGAGGGTCTGGCCAAGGAAGCGAGGGGGCGCAAGAAGTTAAAACGCGACCCGAAAGCCCAAGCCAAAAATAAAGCGCGTGATTATAGCTTGTTTCGGCAAAAACGCGCCAAGGATTCCGCCAGGTCAGGGCGATTTTCCTGCAAATCGCTCCATTGGCAGCCATGGGCCAGCAAGGCCGGCAGCTGCCGCTCGAATGCGGGCCAGCAGGCTCCGGGTTGGGCGGGGTCGAGACCGTTCCAGGCGCGCCAGAAGGTGCGCAGGGCCTGGGCCGCGGCCGTCTCCAGGCCCTCGCTGTAGGCTTCGAGGAAGGCCTCCAGCTTGGGCTCGTGGGCGTTTTCCTCCTGGGGATAGATCTGCCATACCAGGGGCCGGGTGGCCCATTGGGCGCGGACGAAGGAATCCTCGCCGCGGACGAAGTTGAGGTCGCAGGCCCACAGCAGCCGGTCGTAGTCGGCCTGGGGCAGGAAGTCCATCAGCACCAGGCGCAGGGCGCCCACCTGCAGCCGGTCTCCGGCCCGGGTCAGCCGGCCGCCGCTCCAGGCGGTCACTTCCGGCAGGGCCGGCCCAAGGGGCATGAAGCACAGGGTCGGGGAGGGGGCCTGGGCCCAGGCGTCCAGCAGGCTTGCCACGGGGAGGTGGCCGTAGCAGAAGAGGGACACCACCCGTTCCGCCGCCGTGGGGGTGGCGCCGAGGCGCTGCCAGAGCGCCTTTCGGGCCAGGGGATCGGCCTGGAAGTCCTGCCGCTGGCCGATCAGCGCCCGTTCCCGCAGCAGGCCGCCGGTACGGACGTCGAAACCGGGGAAGAAGAAGTACTTGAGCAGGGGCAGGCGCGGGTGGGGCGAGGCCAGGCCGTGGCAGTGGCTGGCCCAGTCCTCCGCCGTCAGGTATTCCAGGTTGATCCACACCGGCGGCCGGGGCGCCCGGGCCATGGCGGCCAGGTAGTTTTCCGGCAGTTCGCAGGCGAAGGCTTCCACCACCACCTGGGCTGCCTCCACCTGGGCGAAATCGCCGGCCCAGCGCTGCACGGTGACGCCGGCCACCGTCTGGCAATCCCGCTCCACCTGCAACTCGGGGCAGAGGCGGGCGAAACTGGCCAGGTCGTCCACCCACAGGCGCACGGCAAAGCCGTGCTCCGCCGCCAGTTGCCGGGCCAGGCGCCAGCAGACGCCGATGTCGCCGTAGTTGTCCACGACGGTGCAGAAAATATCCCAGGACAGGCTGGGGCGGGCGGGCGCCAGGGGCACCGGGGCGGGGGCTTCCATGGGGCCGCATGGTACCATTTCAGCCTTTCCGCCTCGTTGTCACGGACCTTTTTCCCCATGCTTGCCCCGACCCAGACCTTTTCCACCGACTGTACCGATTGTCCCCGCCTGGCCGCCCATCTGGCCGCCATCCGCCAGCGGGACCCGGACTGGCATGCCCGCCCGGTGCCGTCCTTCGGCAGCCTGGAATCCCGCCTGCTGGTGGTGGGCCTGGGCCCCGGGGAGCGGGGTGCCAACCGCACCGGTCGGCCGTTTACCGGCGACATCGCCGGGGAGCTGCTCTATCCCTCCCTGCACAAGTTCGGCTTCGCCACCGAGGCCTGGCCCCTCAATGCGGAAGGCTGGGCCAATACGGGCCTGGAGCTGAAGGACTGCCGCATTACCAACGCGGTGCGCTGCCTGCCGCCCCAGAACAAGCCCCTGCCGGTGGAAATCCGCCAGTGCAACGACTACCTGGGCCAGGAAATCGCCAGCATGCCCAACCTGCAGGCCATCCTCATCCTGGGCGCCGTGGCCCACCAGGCGGTGCTGCGCACCTTTGGCCTGAAGGTGAAGGACTACCCCTTCGGCCATGCCGTGCGCCATGTGCTGCCCGGCGGCATCGAGACGTTCACCAGCTACCACTGCAGCGGCTACAACACCCGCACCGGGCGCCTCACCACCGAGGGCTTCGAGGCCGTGGTGGGCGCCATCCGCGACACGCTGGACCGGCTCGGCTGAGGACGCCATGAGCGAGTCTCCGGAAGCAACGGCCCCGGCGGCCGGGCCGGCAGCGCCGGCCTTCGACGCCAAGACCTTCCTGGCGACCCTGACGGACCTGCCGGGGGTCTATCGCATGCTCGACGCCGAGGGCAAGGTGCTCTATGTCGGCAAGGCGAAGAACCTGAAGAAGCGCGTTTCGTCCTATTTCCAGCGCACCGTTTCCAGCCCCCGCATCGCCCTCATGGTGAGCCGCATCTGCGGCATCGACACCACCGTGACCCGCTCCGAGGCCGAGGCCCTGCTGCTGGAAAACAACCTCATCAAGAGCCTGGACCCGCCTTTCAACATCCTCTTCCGGGACGACAAGTCCTACCCCTATGTGCAGCTGACCCGGGATCAATTCCCTCGCCTGGCCTTCTTCCGCGGCGCTCCGGACCGCAAGGCCGACTACTACGGCCCCTTCCCGGCGGCCTCGGTGGTGCGGGACTCCATCCACCTGCTGCAGAAGACCTTCCACCTGCGCACCTGCGAGGATTCGGTCTTCGCCAACCGCTCCCGGCCCTGTCTGCTGTACCAGATCCACCGCTGCAGCGGTCCCTGCGTCGGCCTTATCTCCGCCGAGGATTACGCCAAGGACGTGCAGCTGGCCGCCATGTTCCTCAAGGGCAAGCAGCACGAGGTGATCCAGCGCCTGACCGAAGCCATGGAACAGGCCTCCATGGCCCTGGCCTTCGAACAGGCCGCCGTGCTGCGGGACCGCATCCAGGGCCTGCGCCGCATCCAGGAAAAACAGTACGTGGACAGCGGCCGCGACGAGGATGCGGACGTGGTGGTGGCGGTGCAGGAGTCGGGCATGCTCTGCCTCAACCTGGCCATGATCCGCGGCGGCCAGCACCTGGGCGACAAGCCCCTGTTTCCCAAGAATGCGGCGGATTGCGAGCCGGCCGAGGCCATCGCCGCCTTCCTCGACCAGCATTACCGGGAGCATCCCATTCCCGCCCGCATCCTGGTCAATGTGCCGCCGGCGGACGAAGAGGCGGCCGAGAGTCTGGCGGCCCTGGCCGAGCGGCCGGTGCCGATCCAGGAGCCGCGCCAGACGGCCCACCGCATGTGGGTGGAAATGGCGGTGCAGAACGCCCGCATCGCCATCGCCTCGCGCCGGGCCACCCTGTCCATGCAGGGGCAGCGCCTGGAAGCCCTGCAGGAAGCCCTGGGCCTGGCGGAGCTGCCGCAGCGCATCGAGTGCTTCGATATCAGCCACACCCAGGGCGAAGCCACCGTGGCCTCCTGCGTGGTGTACCAGGGCAACGGCATGCGCAAGTCCGAATACCGGCGCTACAACATCCGCGACATCCAGAAGGGCGACGACTACGCCGCCATGCGCCAGGCCGTATCCCGACGCTACGACAAGGTGGCGGTGGGGGAGGGCGTCTGTCCGGACCTGATCCTCATCGACGGCGGCAAGGGTCAGGTCGGCGTCGCCTACAGCGCCCTGGAGGAACTGGGACTGACCCATGTGCCCATGATCGGCGTCGCCAAAGGCGTGGAGCGCAAGGTCGGGCTGGAACAACTGATCTTTCCCGACGGGCGAAAGCCGTTACAATTGCCCTCGACACACCCGGCCTTGCACCTGATCCAGGAAATCCGCGACGAGTCCCACCGTTTCGCCGTTTCCGGACACCGCGCCCAGCGCGGGAAGGCCCGCAGGACTTCGACCCTGGAGGAAATCCCCGGGGTCGGCCCGACCCGGCGCAAGGCCCTGATCGCCCATTTCGGCGGACTCCAGGGCATCGCCGGCGCAAGCGTGGACCGGCTGGCCGAAGTGCCTGGCATCAGTCGGGATCTGGCGGAACGAATCTATTCGGCGTTGCACTGAATGCCCTTCAACATACCTATCCTTCTCACCTGGCTGCGCATCGTCCTGATCCCCCTGCTGATCGGCATCTACTACGTGCCCGAATCCTGGGCCAGCCTGCAGGAGCGCAACCTGATCGCCACCCTGGTCTTCGTCGTGGCCGGCCTCACCGACTGGTTCGACGGCTACCTGGCCCGGGCCCTCAACCAGACCTCGGCTTTCGGCGCCTTCCTCGATCCGGTGGCGGACAAGCTGATGGTGGCCACGGCCCTCATCATGCTGGTGCAGCTGGATCGCACCAACGCGGTCATCGCCGCCGTCATCATCGGCCGGGAAATCACCATTTCCGCCCTGCGCGAGTGGATGGCCCAGATCGGCGCCTCGAAAAGCGTGGCCGTGTCCATGATCGGCAAGATCAAGACCACAGCCCAGATGGCCGCCATTCCCCTGCTGTTGCTGCAGGAGCCGGTGGCCGGCATCGACGTCATGGCCGCCGGTACGTGGTTGATTTATATCGCCGCCGTGCTGACCCTGTGGTCCATGGGTTACTACATGCGCATGGCCTGGCCGCAAATCGTCCAGCACGCGGAAAAATAATTGCCGTCGCAGAACTGTTGACAGGCCCGCGAAAGGCCTTATAATGCGGACCTCGTTGATTGCAGCACTGATCAACACGACGCGGGAATAGCTCAGTTGGTAGAGCGCAACCTTGCCAAGGTTGAGGTCGAGAGTTCGAGACTCTTTTCCCGCTCCAGAATTCCAGGAGAGAGCTGACCGCTTTCTTCAGCAGCAGTAAGAATGTTTCTGGCGCGATAGCAAAGCGGTTATGCACCGGATTGCAAATCCGTGTAGGTCGGTTCGACTCCGGCTCGCGCCTCCAGGTTGAAAAGTAATACGCGGGAGTAGCTCAGTTGGTAGAGCGCAACCTTGCCAAGGTTGAGGTCGAGAGTTCGAGACTCTTCTCCCGCTCCAGTTTCACCAAGGCCGGATCGATGTCCGGCCGGCAGTAAAAAGCTTCATGCGGGAATAGCTCAGTTGGTAGAGCGCAACCTTGCCAAGGTTGAGGTCGAGAGTTCGAGACTCTTTTCCCGCTCCAAATTGAAAAGGGCAGTGCGCAAGCACTGCCCTTTTTGCATTCAGCCTTCCGCCGCAGCTTTTCCCCGGGCCGATTCTCTTCCCGCACTTTCCCGTTGCATCATCTACAGTTAGGTAGACGCGTCGGCGGGAGTCTCCCATGGGCATCAAACCGATCAGCAACGGCAATATGTTCGCCATCGTGGCGCGCACCAATCTGGCCGCCAGATTGGGATTCCCAGCCCGCGGCACCGGTCGCCGGCGACAAGGGCGGCAGTCAGAACCCGGCCCAAGCGCCGTCCCCCGTCGTCAACGGGCAAGGGCAGGTGACCGGCAGGATCATCGATACCCAGGCCTGAAGGCCTCGCCGTTTGGCGTTCTGGCTGCCCCGCCCGGCGGGAAGCCGCTATAATCCTGCCTTTCGCATCCGCCCGGGTGGTGAAATTGGTATACACAGCGGACTTAAAATCCGCTTTTCTTATGTGCCTTCGCACAGTCATTTTGCAACCTTAATAAGCACAGAAAAACCTTAATAATCATAGGCTTGTGCTTGTTGCCCCTGAGCTTTTGCCCTTCTTTTCCAACTAGTCCTAGTGCGTGTCATGTGCAATTTGCCTTGCACACCAGCGGACTTTTCCGGTAGTGTGCTGCACACGCCTAGTGGTGCCCCCAGCCAGAATCGAACTGGCAAGCCTTGCGGCGCAAGATTTTAAGTCTCGTGTGTTTACCAATTTCACCATGGGGGCACGGTGAAGCTAAAACCTGACGAATTGGAAAAGGAAGGAGATTTTAGCATATGCCTACAGCGCAAAAACTCCCCTCAGGCAAATGGAGAGGGCAAGCCCGAGTAGCAGGGTTTAAAGCCGAATCTAAGACCTTTGACAGCCAGAGAGACGCCCTCAGCTGGGCAACTGCAAGGGAAGAGCAACTACGGCTTAAGAGAGCGGTAGAAAAGGCCTCTGTGGCGATTGCAGAGGCTGAGGAAGGGGAGAAGCCCAGGCTCTTGTTTAGAGAAGCTGCGGCCCTGTATTTTGAGAGCCGCCAGTTTGAGAAGAAGCCAGCTAATACGAAGCGAGGTGAGAAGAAGGCTAGCAAGCACCCCTTGGCAGAGCTGGGCGGCGAAGAAGTGCACAGCATGGACAACCGCACCCTGCGCAAATACAGGGACACCATGCTAGCTAGAAAATCCCCTAGGACGGGAGATTTTTACAAAGAAGACAGTGTAAGGCTGCACATGGCATTTATTAGCTCTGTGTTTAACTTTCTAAACGAACATCAGGACTACAACCTAGCTAACCCTGTGCGGGGTGTTAAGAAGCCTAAGGGCAAGTCTAGGAATGCCCGTATAACACCACTCCAAGAGGCCTATATTTTTGATGTTTTAACGCACTACTCCAAGGAAGTTGAAGACGACGACGGAGAAGCCTACATGTTTTACTGGATGTTGCTGGCTTTAGGGTGTCGTCCTGGTGAATTAGCAGAATTGAAGCTTGAAGCTATTAACATTGAAAAGAACCAAATCTTCCTGGAAAAGACTAAAAACACTAACGCCAGAACTATTGTTGTAAACGAGCAAGACATGCAGCACCTTGTTAGCTGGCTTAAAAGAGATTCCCGCCCTAAGGATTGCCAGTTTGTATTCCCTTGGCTGGACAGAAAATATAAGATTTGGGTGCCTTATAGATATGCTGAACCTTGGAAGGTGATTAAAAAGAAAGTAGGGCACTTGCTGGACCCTGCTACTGTGCCGCACCTTTTCAGACACGAGCGCATTAGCCGTTGGTATGAAGAAACTGAAATGTCCGATGCGCAGATTGCGGTTCTGTCAGGGCACTTATCTTTAGCGGCTTTGCACAAGTATGCTCACATTCGGGCAGAGAAGCTGAGGAAGCATATTGACAGCGTGAGAGAAAAGGACGATGAACGGCTATTGAGTGCTTGGACGGAGCAAGCCCTTATTAAAGAAGCCGGACAGGAAATTAAGCCTGAAGCTCACAAGCCCATTGAGCAACAGCTAAAAGAAAGTCCTGTTAAGACTCGCTCCTTTTAAGCTGTGTGTGAATAGAGTTTTTTGTTATAAGGCGTTGTTTTTAGTGCCTTATTTGTAATTTGTGAATAGAGTTTTAACGTAATTAAGAGGCCCCCTAATCTTGCGATTAAGGGGCCTTTGAATTATGAATGATTAGTTTCGGTTGCCTGTTCCTTTCCAGTTGCTATTGCGGTTGAATTGCTTGCGGGCAGTGAACCCGCCGTTAGCACCATCCTCGCTACCTCCCCCAGCATTGCTGCCGTTGTTAGAAGCCTGCTGCTTCTGCTGCTTCGCCTCGTAAGGCTGCTCCATGCCGAAAGCTACGGCGATACGCTTCAGCGCACCTTCCACAGCCTGAACTTGTTGCAGGTGCCCGTTAATCAACTCCTGCAAAATCGGGTCGTCGCAGCCTTTAAGCAGATTGCGAAGAGCGCCACAGGTATAACCAGCAGACACACGAGCTTTCATAAACAAATCGTTGTTTACCATTTTTGCTACTCCAGAAAAGTTGCTTACTTGGTGAAAAGAACAACCCATTCCGCCGACTGCACAGGTGTCAGGGGGCGGGAATTGTCTTCCTCATGTTTTTTGCAGTCAGCCAGATAAGCGGGAACAAACTGCTTATCCAACTCAACACGGCAGAAACCGTGTTGCAGCCCTGAAAGCTCGGACAGAGACGAATAGCCCAATTCAGCGTATTGCGTATCACCGAGATTCGCATAGCCGAAAAAGGTATCTTCTCCGTCAAACTCCATGATGTACCACGTAAAACCCGTCCCAGGCAGGAAGAACTTTAAGAAGCAAATCTGTTTCTCAAGGTTCTCTTGCGCATACAGCTTGGGAAGAACTTCAGCAAACTTTGCAGCACTATTGTTTGCAACAATGCTATTAAGCGTAGGCATAACGGTCCTCTTACTAGAAAGTACGTTAAAAGTTGTCCTCTTACTTAATATAGAGACAATTTGTGAGAGTTAGCATTTATTTTTGCGGGGATGAAAATATTTGTTAGTTTCTGGTAAAAAGTATCTATATTAAGTGTCATTAACTTATTTTGGAGAGACTACTATGCTAGACACAGCCGCAACACGAACCCCTATGAAGAGCCACCCAGGTATTATTAAGCTATACGCTTACAGGCATCAGCCTTCCTCTTCTGTGCACATTGCACAAGAAGACTACGAGCGTATTGTTAAGGTATTGGGGAACAAGGCTATTCGCTTGCTTGTCGGTTACTACAACGAGCAATACAAGCTGAACATTAAGAACAGAGCTAATTACTCTACTGCCTCTAAATACATCAGGGCAAAGCTGGACGAGTCTGTAGAAGAGACTTTGAAGCTACGTAATAGCAGCCCTGAAGCTGCGCTACCTTTGGTTGTTGCTTTGGTAGCTAAAGCTGAAGAATTGGATGGACGTAGAAAACGCTAAAAGACAGGAGGAGGGGTTTCTAGCCCCTCTTTTCCAATTAGGATGGCGGAATATTTACTACTTGTGTGTTCGATGCAGATGGTATATACTGGTAGTTGAATGATTAGTAGGTTGCCTCTCTTGCCAGTGAAGTTTATTTTTACGAATTGGAAAAGGAGAAGTTGCAATGAAAAAGGTTTTACGCTTTGTAGCGGCTGGCTGGCCCTTCCTGCTGGTCGAAGCATTCTTTGTCTATGCGGGTTTTACTGCTAAAACCGTAGAAGGTTCACTTCAGTGCTTCGGCATTGCGGTAGGTGCTGCCGTGCTATTGTGGCTGCTTGTCCGCTTCAATGTCCGCTTTGCTGGCGGTGGTGCAACCCCTGTCAGCATAACGGGGCAGCCTCTGATTGACGGTCAAAAAGATTCAGTTGGCAATGGGTTCTTTACCTACAAATAAAATATTTTAAAAAAAGTCGTTGGTTTTAGAATTTGTTCGCTATACTAAATACAATGAAAGTGATGATTCGTTGTGTTTACTCCTTGTTAGTGAAAAATAGTTAGTTAGTTGTTTAATAGGTCCAAGAAAAAGCCCCCTGTGCAATGCAGGGGGCTTTTTTGTTTGTAGGTAAGGGCTTAGTGGTTTTAAGCTAAGTCCTTACTAAGAAGCTTGTAGGATTGCTCCTTAACGTCCTTGTAAAACTGCTTAAGGGCTAGCGCAATGGCCTCTTGCTTTTGCGCTTCTTTTAGGAGCTTGCGGCTTTGTGCCGTGGTGATGCCCACCTTACTTCGAGCATCTTGGTATAGTTTGCCGAATGCTAAAACTTCGGCCTCAGTGTATTTAGCGCCTTTGGCGCTATTGCCTTGTAGCAGCGCTGCAATGTCCGAAGGGGATACACCGCCTTCGAGAAGCTTGCAAATGCGCTCAGAGGTATGGCCCGCACGTAAAGCAGGGCCTGAAAATTTGTCAAACAGGTTCGATAAGCCGTCTACGACGGCAGGTTTACTCATGTCTAAGCTCCTTGTGAAAGGCCCCAGCTGGGGGCTGGCAGGGGTGGCTAGCCTTAGCCACCCCTGTGGACTATACCACCGCCTTTAAACTCCAAGCGCCTGCCTAACTGCGGCTTTGTTCTTACTAACGGCAGCCAGTAAGGCCCTGGACCCTGGTTCTGTTTGCAAAGACTCCTCAAACACGCCAGCGTCAAGCTTGTTGACCACAGTGATGGAAGAGGGCTGGCCAGCGGCTGGCAGGGAGACGCCACCAGCAACACCAGAGCCTACCAAGCCTCCTCCAGCACGGCGCACGGCCTTGCTCCAGTCGATACGCCCGCCAAAGTTGATTGTGTCGAAGAAGCCCTTCCCAAACCTATCAACCATAGCTGCATTAATCACGTATTCCTTGTTAGATAGCAGGGTGGGAATGCTGTCACTGGTAGTTGTGCCAGGTCCAACAACATAGCCACCCGTTGCGAAGCCAGGCATGCCTAGGAAGCCCAGCACAGAGCCGAAAACGCCAGTGCTGCTAGAGCCTCCCATGGCTGTGAAAATCTGGCTGGAGAGGGACTTTGCAAGCTGGTTCTGAAGCTCCTTTAGGACAGTTACTGTGAAATTCCGCAGAACGTCGGCCAGAGACTCAGTGCCCTCGATTAGCTTACCGATGCCATCAACGGCGGCATTAGAGAAGGCTTCTCCTAGGCTCTTTGCTGCTTCATTTCCAACTAGCTCTAGCTCTGCAATCTGAAGCTTAGTCTCCCGAATCTTGCGCAGCTGCTCAGGGTTGTCAGCGTTAGCCACGGCTTCCATTGCGGCTACCGTTTCCTTTAGTAGCTCAATGGTTCTTACTCGCTCGTCGTTGTAACGTTTTAGGTACTCTTCCGAGTTAATAATGCCGTTGGTGGACTGTAGCTCAAGCTCCCGTTTCAGCAGTTCCAGGTTGCTTGTCTGCTGGGTAAACTTCTTCTCCTGCTCGTTAAGCAGATTTTCGAGGTGAGGAGCCTTAAACACCTATAGCAGTTGTGGACACTACCTCTAGGGAGTAGGCCAGAGTGAGGGCCATGATGGCACCCCGCTCTTCCGCACTCAGGTGTTCGTAATGTTGCTTCATGCAGCATCTCCTTCTTCGGAAATGTTGCACTTGGGCCTTGAAACCGCCAGAGTTTTTGGAAAAGGCTAAGGTCCAGCTAGGGGGCTTGGTTTACTTGACGGGTATTTGACGAAAAGGGGAAGAGGGAAGGGGCGTAGGTGGGGTGTAATACGGGGTTAGGCAAATAAAAAGGCGGACTAAAAGCCCTCCCTTCACCTTAGTTGCATTCTGCAATTAAGCTACGTTTTAGAGAATTTTTGACAGAAATTCACCTATACAGGTTGCCAATACAGGAGTTTCGATACAGGGTTTAATACGGTGTTCGATACGGGTAAACATAGCTGACTTAGTTGCCTTGCCAAAAATGGCGTGTGGCCGCTCCAACGCCGCATAGCGAATGCCCCCGTAATCTTTTGCGAGTTGGAAAAGAAGGGTTAAAACCATGGCTGTGTCAATTTTCTTCCTCCCATTCTCTTTTTTGTTGGGGTTAGCTTTTAGAGGCATATCGAACATGGGAACCACTTCTTTGCCCCTGTTAATAGCACAGATAGCACCAGATTTGCCTGGGTCAATCCCCACATAAACTCCTCCTGTCTCCAACATTAACCCTCCTCTTGAAAATGGATATAAGAGGTATAGGTACAATGCTAAAAATATTTTAGAAAAATTGGCTGGTTTTGGATATTTTTATCTATATTAAGTAAGAGCAACTGATTTGTTCTTACCACATCATTCAATTTTAAGGATAAGGAGTTTTAATGGAATACGCAGCTAAGTTTCCTACCCTGTTTTTCATCCTTGGCGTTTGCTACCTTGGGTTTTTAGTGGGCTGGATTCGTAAACAGTTCCCCCCCGTTGAAGTAAACAGCGAAAAGTAAGGGTGTACTGATTCAAAAGGAGGAGCTTCGCGCTACCTCCTTTTTTGCTATACTAGGTGCTTAGTTTTTTAGTTACGCCATAGGTCATAAATTATAAGGAGAATTTTCAAATGAACTACAAAAAGATGTTAATGGTGGGTTTGGCTGCGGTAGCAGTTTTTTCTTTGTCTGGTTGTGGTACTGTCGTAAAGAAGTACACCAACACTGAACTTCGTGGAGAAGTCGTTTCGGCTTCAAAACTGAAGGATAGCCCCAAGGTGCTTTCTTTTGTGGATAAAACCGAGGCGGGAAGAACCCCTTGGAATTCCAAGATGGACTCCGCTCAAGGAGTTATCGTGTCCACTGATATGAAGTCTTTCAGCAAAGGTTTTCGCATGAACATTACCTATATGAAAGTAACTTCCGTTTCAGAAATTCCAGTGCAAGAAGGCGATGTGGTAGATGTATGGGTACCTCCGATTTCGGAAGCTTCCGAAAAAGCAGGAGAGGCTACCTTGGTATCTGCCCCTATCGTTCGTAGAGTAGTCTGCAAGAAATCCGATGCTGACTATAAAGAATGCTTTAAAGACCCCGCTCGAGGTGGCGAATACGGCATAATCGACAAAGAAACTGGTAAAATTGCCAACTTCTAATTGCTTCGTAAAGCTAAAAGGGGTGCGTAATGAAAGATAAGGAAGCCGAAAAGTCTGAAAACGTGGTTGCGCTAAAGCTCCGAGAGTTTGAAGAGTACCTGACAGACGCTGATGTTGCAGAATTAGCAGAGTTTTATGAGCAAAGCGTTATGTTCCACGAAAAAGAAAAGGGCAATGTGCGGCTTGTACGCACCTGTTATTCAAAGAGAAACCCCGCCTAGTGCGGGGTTTTTTGTTGGTTAAGCCGCCTTCTTTTTACCGTAGCGCAACTCTCTTTCAAGCTGCTTGTCTCGCTGCTTTTTCGAGTCCGCCGCCGCTTGCTTTGCTTTTTGCTCAGGTGCTATACGCGCTACCAGAATACCTTCCGCTGCAAAATCATTCTTAGCCATTACGCTTTTAATATCTACCGCCAGCACCTCGTCCACCCCAGCTTTTAGCGCTGCTAGCTCCAGCGCTGCTTGTTCCTTTTGTGCACCCTTCCGCTTCTTAAAAGCTGATACTTCGTAAACCAGGAAGCCCGCAAAAGCTACTGCTGCGAAACCTGCGATTATGGTTGCTACATACATTAATTGTGTCATTTTGTTACCTCCTGAAAAGTTAAGTTGTCACATTGTTGTCCTTGTTGTTGCTTCTCAATTTATTTGCTCTTACCTAATATAGCGACAAATTTGTAGTTTTGACAATTATTTCAAAATATTTTTGTCAAAAGTATCTTGAGCCTTGTTGTTGCTATAAAAGGGGTGGGTGCTTAAAAAAGTGGCAGTGAAAAAAGGCGGGTATAGGAGGCAGAGACGAAAAAGGAGAGCTTAACTCTCCTTTTTTTTTGGCTACCGTTCTTTAGTTGATGCTGTCGAACAGGGCTTGTGCCTTTTTCTCTTGCTTAGCCTTTGTGCTGTTAGCACCTTTTCCTGCGTAGTAGTTGTACTCGAACCAGTTGTGCACTTTTATAACGTTTTTAGCATCGGACTTTGTGTATATGCTGCCCTCTGCAATTTCTGCTACTCCGTAGTAGCGGGGGCTGTAAAATTTGCCGCCACCTTTGCCTGCTATTTCGATAAGCACTAGGGTTGTGTTTACGGTTGTTTGTTTCTGAGCTATTGTGGACATTGTGTTACCTCCAAATGGTTAGTTAAGTGATCATAATGTTGTCCTTTTTTTGTTACTTCACAATTTCTTTGTTCTTACTTAATATAGCGACAAATTTGGAAAGTCAACAACTATTTTCAACTTTTTTTTCAAATATTTTTGTCAAGGCTCTGAGGCCTAGTATTTAAGCGCTTTAGTGCAAAATGCAATTAAGTAAAATATTTTAGGGAGGGGTAAAAAAAGGCGCCACTCGTTGGCGCCAGATTTTAGTAGAGGGGGGCGAGTTGGAAAAAGGAAGGTGAAATTTTTGCTCCTTGGTTTCTCTCTACCTTAAATGCAAAGTGCAACTAACTTACTTGTGAAATGCAACTAAGGGGGGGTTACTTGCAAAATGCAATTAAGCGATAAGAGGAAGAAGTTAAAACAACGCAACCTTTCTTTTTTCCAAATAGTAAAAAACTTAACTGGAAAAGGTTGCTAAATAACGTATGTGAGAGCCATAGAGCCTGTGAGATAGGTTAACGACTGACCCCCACAGGTATCCGTGTGATTAACACAAACACCCCCGCCCCAAGGCTTTTGAAAGGTTAAGTTAACAAGGAAAGTGTTCTTTTTAAGAACCGCTAAACTTTTCTGTTTTTAAAGTCTAGGTAAAAATTTTCTTAAAACGCACATTTTTTTTGGATTTTTTCTATGATATTTTTTAATGACAAATATGGCGGTAATTAGTTTTGGTTATAGCGCAGGCGTTAAAAGAGGGGGCTTGTGGCACCATCTTTTTTTTACTACTAGGTTAGCTTGTAATACTGAACAACAGGCTTTCTGTGTTCATTGGCACTCTCAGAACCTAACAGGGAGTACCTAAATCGAATACAGGGATGCCATTTAAGAATAGGGCCTGGATACGTTTCTGGCTGTTCGTAGTGGTTGATTGCATCAAAGTTTAGAGTAAGGGAAGTAAGCTCTCCTTCGATGTTGTTTTTCTCTGAAATGTCTCCGATGAATCCTTTGCAGGCAGGCATGACAATATTTACGCCTGAGGTGCTGGAGCTAACCTTGGACCCTAGGCTCCATTCGTTCATAGTGCTAACACGCAAGCAATTAGAGGCCCCTAGCTTCTGGTCTTTTCCGTAGATGCTGCCAACGTAGGTAGGGAATTTGCAGAAGGCCCACAAAGGCAGATACACGGCTTCGCCCTGTAGAGCTTTTAAGGTGCCTCTTACGTCTAGGGTGTTGTCTATTTCGTTGTGGAACGAGACAGGCATGGCGTAGCTTCTACGGGGAATTAAGCGGATTCTGGTTCTTAGCTCCGTGCCATTGCGGCTAATTTGCAAGTCTGTCAGCCACGCTAGTGTTTCTGTGCAAAGCGAGGCATCAATTGTTTTCGGATAAATTTTTAAAATTGGTGTTGTTATTGAAGTTTTCTCCCATATACTATGCGTAGGTGTTTTTGATTAATACCTCATATAGAGGCTCAACATGACGAACGAGGGTAACAACATGGCAAACGAGCAAGAAAAGAAGTTCAAGCTGTCCGACTTTATGAAACAGCTTGAAAAGCTGGATGTTGAAGAACTGCAACAGGTGGAAGACGGTGTTGTTAAGCTGCTGGCAGATAAGCGGGAAGCCGCTAAGGAAGATGCACGGCGCCGCATCGAAGAGATTGCAAAAGAGGCTGGTGCTTCCGTCAAGGAATTGATGGGGTTTCGTGAAACCCGTCAGGGCCAGACTCAGGGTCAAGCAAAGGGGTCTCGGCGTCCTGCCGAGATTAAGTTTCGGCACCCAACTGAGTCTTCTCTGACTTGGACGGGGCGTGGTCGCAAGCCTGCTTGGGTTGAAGAACACCTGAAGCAAGGCGGCACTCTGGAGCAGCTTGCTGTAGCCTAAACATGATTCAAATTATTCAGGGGAGGTAGCGTAAAGCTCCTCCCTTTTTTTATTTGCAAGACAGGGGGGTTTTAGCGCCAATTTTTTGTAGCCAGAAACCCAAATTTTCCCTGTAGTACCCCTTCGGCAGTCTCTATACTCGGTATTAAGTTCTTGTATGGAGGTTAATGCCGAATCGGAAAATAGAAGATTTAGACAGCCGTTTACAACCCCTGTGCGTGTCCTTTTTAGCAGCTTGCAAAGAGGCGGGTATTAACGTTTTTGTGTCTTGCACCTACAGAAGCTCGGAAGAGCAGAACGAGCTTTACGCTCAGGGAAGAACTAAGCCTGGGTCTATTGTCACCAGAGCAAGAGGTGGGCAGAGTAAACACAATGCAACGGACGGTGCTGGGAAGCCAGCAAGCTTGGCGTTTGACATTGCGATACAGAGCAACACAAAGAAGGGCTTGGAGTGGGACGTTAATAGCTCAGAATGGCGGACCTTGGCTAATGTAGCGGCCAAGTTTAAGAAGAGCTTGGAGTGGGGTGGAGACTGGAAATTTAAGGACTATCCGCACTTTCAGCTGAGGGTATAATTGAGGGAAGTAGTAGGGGGCTTCGGCCCCCTCTTTTTATGACTAAGTAGTTAAGGTTTTTCTGTGCTTCGTGTGCAATGTGTGCAATCCAGGTGTGCGAAGTCGAATCATTGGGGAAAAATCCCACACAGGGAACGCCTTGATTTGCTTGAATAATCGAGCCCGGGAAACGAGGGGTTAGCCCTTGCTGAGAGACTTAAAATCCGCCGCCGCAAGGCTTACGGGTTCAAGTCCCGTCCCGGGCACCACGACGCCTGGCACCCAATTGATCATCTTTGAACTCTCCTGCGAGCAGGAGCACCGCTTTGAAGGCTGGTTCCGATCCGCCGAGGACTATCAGTCCCAGCAGGAACGGGGCCTGGTCACCTGTCCCCACTGCAATTCCCACCAGATCCGCAAGATCCCGGCCGGCATCCACCTGGCCCAGGGCGGTGAAGTGGCGGCGCCGGCGGCTGAGGCTCCGCCTGCGACCGTGGAGACCTCCCTTTCGCCTCTGACTGCCTATCGCCAGGTGGTGGATTTCCTCATGAGCGTCAGCGACGATGTGGGCTCGGCCTTTGCCGAGGAGGCCCGCAAGATGCACAACGAGGAAGCACCCCGGCGCTCCATCCGGGGCCAGGCTTCGGACGAGGAATTCGCCGAACTGGAGGAGGAGGGGATCGGTGTCTTCCGCCTGCCCCTGCCGAAAAAGGAAGACCTCAATTGATCGTCACCAATCAGGCCCTGACCATGGCCGTGGTGATTCGCCACGACGGCCAGCAGGTGACCCTGGTGCCCATGCGCAGCGGCAAGCTGACGGCCCAGCGGCTCCTGGCCAGCCAGTTCAACCATGACTGGCAGACTTCCGATTACCCTCTGGAAAAGGCGGTGCAGAGCTTTCTCGCCCACGCCCGGGACCATGGCGCCTCGAAGGAGGTCCTGAACGGCCTGGAGCGCCTGGCCAAGCGGGACCAGGACGTGGTGGCGAGCCTGTTCTAGGGCGCCTCAGCTCTTGCCGCGCAGGATGCGCGGTTTCGGGTCCTGCAGGATCAGGGTGGGGTGGGAGAAGGGCGCCAGCCTTTCCAGGAAGTCCAGCATCTCCAGCACCGGCGAATTGCGGAAGAAGCGGGCCGCCGGCGTATCCATCCAGATGCGGTCGGCGTAGGCGTAAATCTCGTGGGGCGTGTCGCCCCAGCCGTCGCCGTTGCGGTCGAAACCCTGATAGTCGTCCCAGTAGTTGCCCAGCCAGAAGTCGTTCTGCTGGTCCCCCGCATTGCTGGCCATGACCTGCCACAGATTGTTCTCGAAGCGGTTGGCGATGGCGATGTGGCCGCCCCGTTCGCCGTAGAAATTGACCCCGGTGACGTTGTGGGCCAGGCGGTTGCGGTGCAGGACGATGCGGTTGAGGGGATGGGAAGGGGAGTCGGCCATGATGCCGACGGCGCAATGGATGATGTCGTTGTCTTCCACCAGGATGGCCGCCGTCTCCTTCAGGGCGATGCCGGCGCCGGAGGCGTCCATGGCGTGCAGGACCCGGTTGCGGCGCAGGATGGCGCCTTCCGAATTCATGATGACGATGCCGGTGGAGTTGCGCTCCAGCACGTTGTCCTCGATGCGGCTGCGGTTGGCGAAGAGGAAGTTCATGCCGCGCCGGCTGTCCCGTATGGTGTTGCGGCGGAAGTGGTTGCGCGGGGCGTTGGTGATGGTCAGGTCCCGGGTCTGGGCGATGTCGTTATCCTCGATCAGGTTGCCGGCGCTATACCACAGGCGCAGGGCATCGCCCCGGTCGGCCGAATCCACGTTGAAGGAGCGGATGCGGTTGCGGCGCAGGATGTTGTGGTCCGACTGCTTGAGGGAAATGCCGAAGAGGCTGGCCTCGATCACGTTGCCTTCGATCAGGTTGCCGTGGCCTTCGATGCTGATGGCTGCATCCAGCTGGTCGTGGGAATCGCCGCTGCCCACCAGGCGCAACCCCTTGAGGCTGGCGCCGCTGGCCCTGAGACTGAGGATGGTGCCGTGGCCGCCATTGTCGATGGTCACCTTGCCCTGCCCATCCACATGCAGGGGCTTGTCGATGCGTACCGGCCCGGCATAGACGCCCGGTGGCGGCACCAGGACGCCACCGGCGGGAGTGGCGTCGATCCAGGGTTGCAGGGGAGGGAGCGGAGCCGCCGTCGCGGTCGTGGCGGCCAGCAGCAGCGCGGCCAGCCACAGGCAGGGACAACGGCGGAGAAATCTCATGCGGCGGGAGGCTCGGCCGGGGGCGGCGCCCACAGGCACTTGCCCTTGCTTTCCTTGTTGATGCCGGCCAGCACCTGCTCGTGGGCGGCCAGTTCTTCGATGCTGGCCCGCAGGACCCGGGTGGGGCGGCGCTGGCCCGTGCTCATGGCGATTTCCGCGGCGGCGGCCGGTGCCTGGCCCAGGTCGATCATCAGGCTTTCCTGACCCCGGGTCATGGCTACATAGACTTCGGCCAGAATCTCCGCATCGAGCAAGGCGCCGTGCAGGGTGCGGTGGGAGTTGTCCACCTCGTAGCGGTCGCACAGGGCGTTGAGGTTGTTCTTCTTGCCCGGGTGCATCTCCTTGGCCATCTTCAGGGTGTCCACCACCCCGGAGCAGACCTCGCCGACGGGCGGCAGCTTGAGGCGGGCCAGCTCGGCATTGAGGAAGCCCACGTCGAAGGCCGCGTTGTGGATCACCAGTTCGGCGCCGCGGATGAAGTCGAGGAAGTCAGCGGCGATGGCGGCGAACTTGGGCTTGTCTGCCAGGAATTCCAGGCTGATGCCGTGCACCGCCTGGGCGCCTTCGTCGATGGCCCGTTCCGGGTTGATGTACTTGTGGAAATGGCGGTTGGTGAGACGGCGGTTGACCATCTCCACACCGGCCACTTCGATGATGCGGTGCCCCTGCTTGTGCTCCAGGCCCGTGGTTTCCGTATCTAGAAATATCTGACGCATGACGTTTCCGATGTTAGGCAAGGGCGGCCGGTTTATCTGCCGCCTAGATCAAATCCGTTGAATAAGGGGCTTCAGGCGCTCTGGCGGAGATCCTCGATGCCCCGGTTGGCCAGCTCGTCGGCCCGTTCGTTGCCCGGATTGCCGGCATGGCCCTTTACCCAGGTCCACTCCACCTGGAACTGTCTGGCCAGCACGTCCAGCTCCTGCCACAGGTCCGCGTTCTTCACCGGCTTCTTGTCGGCGGTGCGCCAGCCGTTGCGCTTCCAGTTGTGGATCCAGGCGCTGATGCCCTGCTGCACGTACTTGGAGTCGGTGTACAGCTTCACCGGCACCGGCCGCTTCAGGGCTTCCAGGGCGCGGATGACGGCAGTCAGCTCCATGCGGTTGTTGGTGGTATCCCGTTCGCCGCCCCACAGTTCCTTCTCGTGGGCGCCGGCGCGCATGAAGACGCCCCAGCCGCCCGGCCCCGGATTGCCCTTGCAGGCGCCGTCGGCATAGATTTCCACAGTTGCCTCATTGGCCATTGTCGTTCGCTTCCTTCTGAGTGATGGGCGCCAGGGCCTTGGCCCGCGCCTTGCGTTCTTTCCAGGCCGGCAGCACCAGGCGCATGCCCGGCACCCGCTTCACCGCCCGCAGCAGGTAGGTGCCGCCAGCAAAGCCCCACCAGCGGTCGCCGGCCGGCTCCATGAAGTGGCAGCGCTGCAGCCATTTGCTTTGTTCGAAGGGCGGGGCGTAGCAGCCGAAATTGCCCCGGTCCACCTCGAAGCCCAGCAGGGCCAGCCAGTCCTTCAGGCGCAGCACCGAGAGATAGTTGCCGTTCCAGGGGAAGAGACCCTCCCGCTGGCCCGGCAGGTAGCGGCGCAGGCCCCACAGGGAAAGGGGGTTGAAACCGGCGATGACCACCTGCCCTTCGGGAATCAGCACCCGCTCCACTTCCCGCAGCATCTGGTGCGGGTCCGGCAGGAATTCCAGGACATGGGGCAAAACCACCAGATCGAGGGAGGCGCTGGCGAAGGGCAGCTGGCGCAGGTCGCAGCGCACATCCACCAGGCCGGACTCGCCGGCCTTCAGGCGCAGGGGAATGCGGTTGTCCCGCAGGTAGTCCACCTGGGGCAGGCCCAGCTGCAGGGCGTGGAAGCCGAAGATGTCCGCCACCAGGGCATCGATCTTGGTCTGCTCCCATTCGAGTACGTAGCTCCCCTGGGGGGATTGCAGCCAGGCATCGAGTCCGGGAATTGACATGGGAACGCGGTCCGCCAATAGTGCGTGTATGGAAACTAGTCTACCTGCTTGCGCGCCCCTGCGGGGCATCTCGGCCATTCCGGCCTTCAAGGACAACTACATCTGGCTGCTGCAGCGCGGCGACCGGGCCCTGGTGGTGGACCCGGGCGATGCCGCACCGGTGCAGGCATTCCTGGCCCGGGAAGGACTCCGGCTGGAAGCCATCCTGCTCACCCACCACCATGCCGACCACAGCGGCGGCGTTGCCGCCCTGGCGGGCGACGGGGTGCGGGTCCTGGGACCGGCGGCGGAGTCTATCACAGGCGTCGGCGAGCCGCTGCGGGGTGGGGAGCGCCTGGAGTTCGCCGACCTGGGCCTGCAGTTGCAGGTGCTCGCCGTGCCGGGTCATACCCGGGGTCACCTGGCCTATTACGGCCAGTGGGAAGGGGCGCCAGTACTCTTTTGTGGCGACACCCTCTTCGGCGCCGGCTGTGGGCGGCTGTTCGAGGGCACCCCGGCCCAGATGGCCCATTCCCTGGACCTCCTGGCGGTGCTGCCGCCCCAGACTGCGGTCTACTGCGCCCACGAATACACGGCAGCCAACCTGGATTTCGCCCTGGCGGTGGAACCGGGCAACCGGGCCCTGGCCGAGCGGGTGCGGAAGGTGGCCGCCATGCGCCAGGCCGGGCAGGCCACCGTGCCCCTCTGTCTGGCGGAGGAACTGGCGACCAATCCCTTCCTGCGCTGCGGCGAGGCGGAAGTGCGGGCCAGTGCCGAAAGGCAGGCGGGCCACGCGCTGACGGATGAAGTGGCGGTGTTTGCCGCCCTGCGGGAGTGGAAGAACCACTTCTGACCCTGCGCCGGGCGGCGGCAGGTCAGGGGGAGGTCAGGCCCGGCTGAGGGCCTCGAGCACCTTGGCGGCGTTGAAGGGCTTGACCACGAAGCCGTTGGCGCCCAGTTCCAGGGCTTCCTGGACGTTTTCCTTGCTGGCGTTGCCGGTGATCATGATCACCGACACCTGGGGGAAGTCCCGCTTGATTGTCTTCAGGGTTTCCAGGCCATTCATTTCCGGCATGATGACGTCGAGGCAGACCACGTCGGGCGTCATGCGCTCCACCATTTCCAGGGCCTGGATGCCGTTGCGGGCCTCGCCCACCACCTGGTAGTCCTCGTTGCGCAGGATGCCGCGCAGCAGGGCGCGCATGACATCGTTGTCATCAACGATGAGAATTTTCGGGTGACGCTGACTCATGGAGCTGGGCAGGGAGCAGGGGCGGTGGACATGCGGCAGACCTGGTTGCGGCCGGCCTGCTTGGCTTGGTAGAGGGCCTGGTCGGCAGCCAGGAGCAGGGCTTCCGGGCTGGTTTCGGGGCTGGCGACGAAGGCCGAGACGCCGCAGCTGATGGTCACCTGGCCGTGATGGGAACCGGCATGGGGCATCTTCAGCTGGGCCACGCTGTGGCGCATGCGCTCGGCGACGAAGGCGGCGCCGCCCAGCTTGGTGTCCGGCAGGATGATGGAAAATTCCTCGCCGCCGTAGCGGGCCAGGAGGTCGCCGCCCCGCTCCATGGCCTTGGCCATGGCCGAAGCCACCTTCTTCAGGCATTCGTCACCGGCCTGGTGGCCGTAGGTGTCGTTGAATTTCTTGAAGAAATCCACGTCGCACATGACGATGGCCAGCTCCGTGCCCTGGCGCATGGAGCGGCGCCATTCCCGTTCCAGAGCCTCGTCGAACATGCGGCGGTTGGCCACACCGGTGAGGCCGTCCACGGCGGAGAGGCGCTTCAGCTCCTGGTTGGCCGCATCCAGCTTGCGCGTCAGCACCAGCAGGGAGTGGCGCATCTGCACGATGCGCTGCATGGCGCGGATCTTGGCCCGCAGCACCACGTCGCTGACCGGCTTCTGCAGGTAGTCGTCACCGCCGGCGGCGATGCCCTTTTCCAGGTCGGCGTCGCCGCTCATGGCGGTGAGGAAGATGATGGGGGTCCATTCGCCCGGCTTTTCCAGGTCCCGGATGCGCCGGGCCACGGTGTAGCCGTCCATGTCCGGCAGGACCACGTCGAGCAGCACCAGGTCGGGGCGTTCGGACTGGAACAGTTCGATGGCCTGGGCGCCGCAGGACGCCGGAACCGGAATGTTGCCGAGTCTTTCCAGATGGTGGCAAACCACAGCCAGTGAGGTTTTGGCGTCCTCGACGACAAGGGTTTTCATATTGTTTTTGTACGGCCCGGGCGGGTGAGTGGAATCAGTGGTGCATTTTATCCCTTTGGCCTGCTTCCGGGGGGCGCATTCCGTCACGTTCGTCCCGAACCAGGTCCCGGGCCGAGTAAAATGGCGATTCCCGCCTGTCTGCATTTTTTCGGAACCTTCATGACCGACACCCTGTTGCTGATTCTTACCGTCCTCGCCCTGCTGATTCTCGGCGGTCTGGTGCTTCTTCTCCTGCGCAGCCGCGAGCGGCAGGATGCCGCCCTGGCCCTGGCGCCCCAGTTCGCCGCCGTGGACGGTGCCCTGGCCCGGCAGGAGCGGGCCCTGCGCGAGGAACTGGCGGCCATCCGCCAGGAATCTGCCCTGGAAGCCCGGCGTGGCCGGGAGGAACAGAGCGAGGCCCTGGTGCGCCTGACCCAGGCCCTGGGCAGCCAGGTCGGCCAGCTGGGCCAGTTGCAGGCCCAGCAGCTGGAAGTGTTCGCCCAGCAGCTGGCCCGCAGCCGCCAGGAGGCCGCCGCCGAATCCCACCAGGGGCGGGAGGCCCAGGCCCAGGGCCTGGCCCGCCTGGCCGAATCCCTCAACGCCCAGGTGGGCCAGTTCGGCCAGACCCAGGGCCAGCACCTGGAAGCCTTCGCCCAGCAGCTGGCCCAGGTTTCCCAGGCCCTGGACCAGCGCTTCGAGCAGCTGCGCCAGGTGGTGGAAGCGCGGCTGGTGGCCCTGCAGGCGGACAACGCCGGCAAGCTGGAGGAGATGCGCAAGACCGTGGACGAAAAGCTCCACGCCACCCTGGAACAGCGCCTGGGCGAATCCTTCAAGCTGGTTTCGGACCGGCTGGAGCAGGTGCATCGGGGCCTGGGGGAAATGCAGACCCTGGCCGCCGGCGTCGGCGACCTGAAAAAGGTGCTGACCAACGTCAAGACCCGGGGCTCCTGGGGCGAAGTGCAGCTGTCCAACCTGCTGGAGCAGATCCTGACGCCGGAGCAGTACGCCACCAACGTCATCACCCGGCCCCGCAGCAACGACCGGGTGGAGTTCGCCATCCGCCTGCCGGGCAAGGGCGACGGTCTGGCCGATGCGCCGGTGTGGCTGCCCATCGACGCCAAGTTCCCCATCGAGGATTACCAGAAGCTGCAGGACGCCCAGGAGCGGGCCGACGCGGCCGGGGTGGAGGAGGCCGCCAAGGCCCTGGAAAACCGCCTCAAGCTGGAGGCCAAGAGCATCCGCGAGAAATACGTGGAGCCGCCCCACACCACGGATTTCGCCCTGCTCTACCTGCCCATCGAAGGCCTCTACGCCGAGGCCCTGCGCCGGCCGGGCCTGGCGGAGATGCTGCAGCGGGAATACCGGGTTTCCCTCTCCGGCCCCACCACCCTGACGGCCATGCTCAACAGCCTGCAGATGGGCTTCCGCACCCTGGCCATCGAAAAGCGCTCCTCCGAGGTGTGGTCGGTGCTGGGGGCGGTGAAGACCGAGTTCGGCAAGTTCGGCGAGGCCCTGGCGGCCACCAAGAAGAAGCTGGAGCAGGCCACCAACAGCATCGGCGCCGCCGAAGTGCGTACCCGCCAGATCGAGCGCAAATTGAAGAGCGTGGAGGCCCTGCCTTCGGGAGAGGCGTCCGGCCTGCTTTCCGGGCTGGAGAGCCTGGAAGTGTCCGAGGATAGCCAGGAGTAGGGCAGGCATGGCCGAAAGCCCCGTCCCTGCTGCCTTGGAGGCCGCCTATCGGGCCACCACCTACCGGGTTTGGCTGCCCGAGGGGGCCGTGGATCTGCGGGTGGGCGAGGCGTGCCCCGCCCTGGCGGCCTATGTGGCGGCCCGGGGCGGACGGGCCTGGATGGTGGTGACTGCCAGCAATCCGGCCTCCGAGCCCCTCGGCGAGGCTGCCAATCTGGCCCGGCAGCGGGCCCTGGCCGGGCTGCTGCACAGCCTGGGCCTGCCGGCCCTGGCGGCGGAAAACCTGGCCGACGATGGCCAATGGCCGGCGGAAGCCGGCTTTTTCGTCACGGCGCCGGTCTTGGACCGGGAACTGGCCCTGGCCCTGGGGCGCCACATGGGCCAGAACGCCGTCCTGTTCGGCGTTGCCCAAGGCGATGCCGGCACCCCGGACACCACCCCGGAACTGCTGTGGTGCCGGGAGGTGGCCCCGCCCGGAGCGGCGGGCTAGGCTGGCTCAGCCCTGGTGGCGGCGGATGAAGTCGCGCACCTGGGGATAGATCACTTCGCGCCAGCGGCGGCCGCTGAAAATGCCGTAGTGGCCGACGCCGGGGCAGAGGAAGTGGGCCCGCTGGGCCGCCTCCAGGGAGGCGCACAGGTCGTGGGCGGCATGGGTCTGGCCGGGGGCGGAAATGTCGTCCAGTTCCCCCTCCACGGTCATCAGGGCGGTACGGCGGATGGCCGCCGGGTCCACCGTCCGGCCGTGCACCACCAGGCGGCCTTCCGGCAGGTAGTGGTTGAGGAAGACCCGTTCCAGGGTTTCCAGGTAGTACTCGGCCGGCAGGTCCATCACCGCGTTGTATTCGTCGTAGAACTTGCGGTGGGCCTCGGCCGAATCGCCGTCGCCCTCGATCAGGTGGTTGTAGAAGTCCAGGTGGGCGTCCACGTGCCGGTCCTGGTTCATGGAAACGAAGCCGGCGTGCTGCAGGAAGCCCGGATAGACCCGGCGCAGGGCGCCCGGGTACTTGGTCGGCACCCGGGTGATGACCTTGGTCTCGAACCACAGCCGGGTGTGCTTCTTGGCGTAGTCGTTCACCGCCGTGGGATTGATGCTGGTGTCGATGGGGCCGCCCATCATGGTCATGGAGCGGGGCTGGCAGGGATCGTCGTCGGCCGCCAGCAGGGAAATGGCCGCCAGCACCGGCACGGTGGGCTGGCAGACGGAGATGACATGGACCTCCGGCCCCAGGTGGCGGATGAAGTCCTGGATATAGCTGACGTAGTCGTCGAAGCGGAAGGGGCCGTGGGCCAGGGAGACCTGGCGGGCGTCGATCCAGTCGGTGACATAGACGTCGTGGTCCGGCAGCAGGGCCCGCACCGTGTCCCGCAGCAGGGTGGCGTAATGGCCGGAAAGGGGCGCGCAGAGCAGCACCCTGGGCGCCGCCTGGCCGCTCTGGCGGACGAAATGGAGCAGATTGCAGAAGGGCTTGTGCACGGCCACCGCTTCGCTGACGGCCGCCTCCCGGCCCTCCACCGTGGTGCGGTCGAGGCCGAAGGCGGGCTTGTCGTAGCGGCGGATGAGGCGCGCCATCAGCTCGGAACCGGCGGCGATGCGGGCGCTTTCCGGCAGATAGGAGAGGGCGGAGAAGGGGTTGGCGAAGAGCTGCTGGGTGGTTTCGGCCCACAGGCGCAGGGGGGTCAGCAGGGAGTGCTGGAATTCGTGCAGGTCGTAGAGCATGGGGGGCGTAACCTATGATTATTGTCGTACCGGGAATTCCCGGACATGGCCGGATTCTAATGAAAAATCCGTCAGTTGGATGACCGGGCTGGGCGCCGCAGTGAATTAGTCCATGTCCGGGAGGCAACGGAGCGGCTAGAATGGCCGACAAATATCAAGGGGGCCGACATGGCACTGCAAAAGATCGGACGTTTCGAAATCCGGCGCGAACTGGGTAGGGGAGCCCAAAGTGTGGTTTACCTGGCGTATGACCCGCAGCTGGAGCGCGAGATCGCCATCAAAACCTTGCACTTTTCCCGCCCCGACGCGGCCCAGAATGCCGCCCTGCTGGCGGAGGCGCGTACCGTCAGCCAGCTGCGACATGCCAATATCGTACCGATCTTCGAGGCGGGCGAAGAAGACGGCGATCTTTACCTGGTTTTCCAGTATGTACCCGGCAAGAACCTGGCCCAGTACCTGAAGGATGCGGGGGCCCTCTCTCCGGTCAAGGCCGTCACCCTGATGCGCTCCATCCTGGAGGCGGTGGCCTGTGCCCACGAACAGGGCATCATCCACCGGGACCTGAAGCCTTCCAACATCCTCCTGGACGAGGACGGCATTCCCCAGGTCATGGACTTCGGCATTGCCGCCCGCATCGAGGACCTGGACAGCAAGCAGGGCGACTTCACCGGCACCCCGGCCTACATGGCGCCCGAGTACATCGAATCGCGTACGGTGGGAGTGCGGGGCGACATCTTCGCCGCCGGCCTGGTGCTCTACGAGCTGCTGACCGGCCGCCGCGCCATCCAGGGCAGCGATCCCTTCCAGGTGATGCGGCGCATCACCCAGGAGGATCTGCGCCTGCCAAGCGAGGTCAGCCTGGATGAGCGCATCGTGGACGTGCTGTACAAGGCCACGGCGCGCAATCCCCTCAACCGCTACGAATCCGTCGCCCAGTTCCTGCAGGCCCTGGATAGCTACCTGGACCCGGTGGAGGAGGAGGGCGCCGCCACTGGCGGCAAGCAGAGCACCCTGGATTTCCTGCTGCGGCGCATGCGGCACAAGAGCGATTTCCCCGCCCTCTCCGAATCGGTCAGCGCCATCAACAAGATCGCCACTTCCGAGACGGAGAGCATCGCCCGGCTGTCCATGACCATCCTCAAGGACTTCGCCCTCACCAACAAGATCCTGCGCCTGGTCAATTCGGCCTATTACCGGCAGGCCGGCGGCGGCAACATTAGCACCGTGTCCCGGGCGGTGATCGTGCTCGGCTTCGATGCGGTGCGCAATATTGCCATCACCGTGCTCCTCTTCGAGCACCTGCAGAACAAGTCCAATGCGGCCCAGCTCAAGGACGAGTTCCTGCGGGCCAATCTGGCCGGCATCCTGGCCAAGGACATCGGCACCCTGACCAGCACCCGGGATGTGGAGCAGGCCTTCATCTGCGCCATGTTCCACAACCTGGGCCGCCTGCTGTGCCAGTACTACTTCCCCGAGGAAAGCGAGGAAGTGAAGAAGCTCATGGGGCAGAAGGAGATCGGCGAGGAGGCCGCCTCCCTGCAGGTGCTGGGCATGTCCTACGAGGAACTGGGCATCGGCGTCGCCCGTACCTGGGGCTTCCCGCCCCTGATCGTCAACAGCATGCGCAAGCTGCCTGGCGGCAATGTGCGCCTGCCCAGCACCCCGGAGGACAAGCTGCGGGTGCTGGCGGCCTATGCCAACGAGCTGTGCCTGATCATCGCCCAGGCCGGCCCCGATGAGCGGGCCCGGGAACTGAAGAAGCTGGCGGCCCGCTTCGGCGACAGCGTCAAGGTGGAAGAGCGGGACCTGCGCAGCACCATCGAGAAGTCCATCGAACAGGTCAAGGAATTCGCCAGCATCATCCGCCTCAACCTGCAGCAGACCGCCTTCGGCCGGCAACTGCGGGAATGGATGGGGGAGAAGCCGGCCGCCTCGGCCGCCGGCGAGGACGATTCCAGCATGGCCGGCACCATCCTCAGCGAACAGCTGGGCGGCGAGCTGCTGCCCGCCGCGGTGGTGGGCGAGGGGCAGGCGCCGGATTCGGCGACGGCCCAGGCCATCCTCACCGCCGGCATTCAGGACATTTCCAACACCCTGGTGGAGGAATACAAGCTGAACGACATCCTGCGCATCATCCTGGAAACCATGTACCGGGCCATGGGCTTCAAGCGGGTCATCCTGTGCATCAAGGATGCCCGCCACAACACCATGCAGGGCCGTTTCGGCTTCGGTCCGGACGCCACGGAGATCGCCCGGCAGTTCCGCTTTCCCCTGAGCTTTTCGCCGGACATCTTCCACGCCGCCATTTCCAAGGGTGTGGACATCCTCATCAGCGACACCAACGACCCCAAGATCAAGCCCCGCATCCCGGACTGGTTCCGCAAGGTGCTGACCTCGGAAACCTTCGTCCTCTTCCCCCTGACCATCAAGGGCAATCCGGTGGCCATGATCTATGCCGACAAGGACGGTGCCGGAGACATCGTCATCCCGGAAAAGGAGCTGTCCCTGCTGCGCACCCTGCGCAACCAGGCCCTGCTGGCGATCAAGCAGTCCATTTAAGGGGGCGCCCCCCGGATGGCAATAAAAAAGGCCGGGAATTCCCGGCCTTTTCGTTTTCAGCCATGGCTTACCAGAGCTTCCACCAGGGTTCGACCCGGTTCAGGCCCCGGGTGTAATAGACGCTGTTGGGGTAGTTCTTGCGCATCACCCGCTCCGCATCGTCGCGCAGGTCGATCATGCCCATTTCGTCGTAGGCCTTGACCATGATGAAGAGGGCCTCCTCGATGGCCGGGGCGTCCGGGTAGTTCTTGATGGCGCTCTGGGCCCGGTTGGCAGCGGCCACATAGGCCTTGCGCTTCATGTAGTAGCGGGCCACATGCACCTCGTTGGCGGCCATGGCGCTGACCAGGTACTTCATGCGCTGCACCGCATCGGGGGTGTATTTGCTGTCGGGGAAGCGGCTGGAGAGGGTCTTGAAGGCGTCGAAGGACTCGCGCATGCCCTTGGGGTCGCGCTCCGTCTGGTCCTGCATGCTGACGTGGCCCATCATGCCCAGGTCCTCGTTGAAGGTGACCAGGCCTTTCAGGTAGTAGATGTAATCCACATTGGGGTGGTCCGGATGCAGCTTGACGAAGCGGTCGCAGGCGGCGATGGCGGAGGCCGTTTCGCCGGACTTGAAGTAGGCGTAGGCCACTTCGATCTGGGCCTGCTGGGCGTAGCGGCCGTAGGGATAGCGGGATTCCAGCTTCTCGAAATACTTCACGGCCTTGTCCCACGACCCCTCGCTCATGGCCTCCTTGGCCTGGGTGTAGAGCTTGTTGGCGGACCAGCCGGCGGTCTCGTCCTTTTGTTCCGGCAGCAGGCCGCAACCGGAAAGGGAGAGCAAAGCGGCGAAAATCAGAGCTAAAGCCGGTAAACTACGCATGATGAACAGTCCAAAAACGAAAGCCAAGGCGCGCCGAAGTGAGGCGCCCGCCGAAATGAGTGCGGCCGATTATAGCGCAAAGCCCATGTCATCTCCGTCTCCATCCCCCGCTTGCGGCGCCGGGTCGCCCATATTCGTGCCCCTCGATGCCGGCGGCCGCCGCCTGGACCAGGTGCTGGCCGAACTGCTGCCCCAGTATTCGCGCAATCGCCTGCAAACCTGGATCCGGGAAGGCCGGGTCTCCCTCAACGGGCAGCCGGTGCAGGAGCCCAAGCACAAGCTGCTGGGCGGCGAGTTCCTCAACCTGGAGGAAGTCCAGGACGAGAAGCTGGCGGCCGAGACGCCGGAAGACATTCCTTTTCCTGTGGTGTACGAGGATGAAGCCATCCTCATCATCAACAAGCCGGCCGGCCTGGTGGTGCATCCGGGCAGCGGCAACTGGAGCGGCACCCTGCTCAACGCCTTGCTGCACCACACGCCCCAGCTGGCCCAGGTGCCCCGGGCCGGCATCGTGCACCGCCTGGACAAGGACACCTCCGGCCTCATGGTGGTGGCCAAGACCCTGGAGGCCCAGACCGACCTGGTGCGCCAGCTCCAGGCCCGCACCGTGAAGCGGGAATACCGGGCCCTGCTGGTCGGCTATCTCAACCGCAACGGCACGGTGGATGCGCCCATCGGCCGCCATCCCACCCAGCGCACCAAGATGGCCGTGGTCCAGCACAATGGCCGGGAGGCCCGCACCCATTACACGGTGCTGGAGCATTTCGAGCGTTGCACCCTGGTGCAGTGCCGCCTGGAGACGGGCCGCACCCACCAGATCCGGGTGCACATGGCGGCCCTGGGTTTCCCCCTGGTGGGCGATGCGGTTTACAACAAGGGCAAGACCGCCGGGGTCCGTTTCCCCCGCCAGGCGCTCCATGCCTACCGCCTCGGCCTGATCCACCCCCTGACCCGGGAACCCATGCAGTGGGACGCCCCGGTGCCCGACGACATGGCAGCCCTGCTCAAGACGCTGCGCAGCGAATGGGACGAGATCAAGACCCTGCGCCGCCAGCGCCAGGAAGAAGCCTGGGCGGAGGAGTGGGGCGACGACTGGGAGGACGAGGAGGAGGTCGAGGTGCTGGAAGCAGAGGGCGCCGAACTCCTGGAAGACGAAGACTTCGATGACGAAGCCGACGAATAGCCTGCCCGGCTTCGCTCCCGACTGGCCAGCCCCGCCCCGGGTGCGCAGCCTGCAGACCACCCGCAGCGGCGGCGTCAGTCCGGCTCCCTATGCCAGCCTCAATCTGGGGGATCACGTGGGCGATGCGCCGGCCCATGTGGCGGCCAACCGGGCCCTGCTGCGGGCCGGCCTGCCGGGCGAGCCCCTGTGGCTGCAGCAGGTGCACGGCAACCGGGTGGCCGACGCCGATAGCGCCACCACCGGGCGGGAGGCCGACGGGGTGGTGGCCCGGCGCCCCGGCAGCGTCTGCGCCATCATGACTGCCGACTGCCTGCCGGTATTGCTCTGCGACCGGGACGGTACCGTGGTGGGCGCTGCCCATGCCGGCTGGCGCGGCCTGGCGGCCGGTGTCCTGGAAAACACGGTGGCTGCCATGGGGGTGGCCCCGGAGCGGCTCCTGGCCTGGCTCGGGCCGGCCATCGGCCCCCAAGCCTTTGAAGTCGGGCCTGAGGTGAGGGATGCCTTCGAGAAGGCCGATCCACGGGCGTCCCAGGCCTTCGTCCCCGGCGCCTCCACCGGCAAGTATCTGGCCGACATCTACGCTCTGGCCCGCCTGCGCCTGCAGGCAGCCGGCGTCCGTGAGATCCACGGCGGCGGCCTGTGCACGGTCGGCGACGCCGCCAGCTACTTTTCCTACCGTCGCGACCGGGTCTGCGGCCGCATGGCCTCCCTCATCTGGCTGGAGCCCTGAGCCGGGGGCCTTGGTGCGTTGCACCTTGACCGTGGCGAACAACGCTCCCTACACTGCCTCCGCTGCATCATCATAAAAACTACCGGAGGAACAATGAAAAAACTCGTCGCCGCCGCATCCCTGGCCCTGGCCCTGCTGCCCCTGGGGCACAGCGTCGCCCACGCCGCCGATTACAAGTCCGAATACCGCCTGTCCACCGTCCTCGGTCCCGCCTTTCCCTGGGGCAAGGCCGGCGAACGCTGGGCCGAACTGGTCAAGCAGAAGACCGAAGGCCGCATCAACATCAAGCTCTACCCGGGCACCAGCCTGGTGGGCGGCGACCAGACCCGGGAGTTTTCCGCCATCCGCCAGGGGGTCATCGACCTGGCCATCGGCTCCTCCATCAACTGGTCGCCCCAGGTGAAGCAGCTCAACCTGTTCTCCCTGCCGTTCCTCACGCCCGATGAAAAGAGCCTGGATGCCCTGATCAAGGGGCCGGTGGGCAAGGACCTCTTCGCCGTGCTGGAAAAGCAGGGCGTGGTGCCCCTGGCCTACGGCGAGAATGGCTTCCGCGAGCTTTCCAATTCCCGGCACCCCATCCGTACCCCGGCGGACCTGAAGGGCATGAAGATCCGCGTCGTCGGTTCCCCCATTTTCATCGATGCCTTCTCCGCCCTCGGCGCCAATCCCACCCAGATGAGCTGGGCCGATGCCCAGCCGGCCCTGGCCACCAAGGCCGTGGACGGCCAGGAAAATCCCCTCTCCGTGTTCAATGCGGCCAAGCTGCACACCCTGGGCCAGCAACACCTGACCCTGTGGGGCTACATGACGGATCCCCTGATTTTCGTGGTGAACCGCAACGTCTGGAACAACTGGAGCGAAGCGGACCGCAAGGCGGTGCGCGAGGCGGCGGAACAGGCGGCGGCGGAGAACCTGGTGGCGGCGCGCAAGGGCGTCAGCCCCGGCGACGATGCCCTGCTCAAGGACATCGAGAAGAACGGCGTCACCATCACCCGGCTGACGGCCGAGCAGCGCAAGGCCTTCAAGGACCTGACCCGTCCGGTGTACGACAAGTGGGCCGAAACCGTGGGCAAGGATCTGGTGAAAAAGGCCGAGGCCGCCATCGCTGCCGGCAAGTAGGTCCTTTTCCCCTGTGCCTGCAAGATCGCCGGCCCGGGCCGGCGATCTTGTTTTTGACGAGAACAACAAGATGGATGACCAACAGAATCCCCCCTCCCGCCCCACTGCCCGCATCGAACGGGCCCTGGCGGCGGGCTGCATGGCCCTGCTGTGCCTGATCACCTTCGCCAATGTGCTGGTGCGCTACCTGACCAACGCCTCCTTCGCCTTCACCGAGGAGTTTTCCGTTTTCCTGCTGCTGGTTCTGACCCTGCTCGGTTCGGCCGGCGCCTTCGCCGACGGCCGCCACATCCGCATCACCCTGCTGGTGGACAGACTTTCCGCCAACGGACGCCGGCTTTGTTCGGCCCTGGAGTGGCTGGCCAATGTGGCCATGTTCGGCCTCCTGGCCTGGCTGGGTTACGGCATGGCCTACGACGATTTCGAATTCGAGGTCACCTCTCCCGGCCTGGGCCTGCCCCAGTGGTGGTACAGCGCCTGGCTGCCCCTGCTGTCGGCCCTGATCGTGCTGCGCCTGTTCCTATTGCTGTGGCGCCGGCGGGGAGGGCGGGCATGAGCTGGCTGCTCTTTCTTTCCTTCTTCGCCCTGATGCTCCTGGGCGTGCCCCTGGGCACGGCCATGGGCCTGGCGGGCCTGGCGGTGGTGTTCTTCGGCGACCTGGGCCTGATGTCCCTGCCCACCAGCGTCTATACCGGCATCGCCAAATATCCGCTGCTGGCCATTCCGGTCTTCGTGCTGGCCGGGATGATTTTCGAGCGCTCCGGCGTGGCCCTGCGCCTGGTGCGTTTTGCCGTGGCCCTGGTGGGCCAGCGGCGCGGCGGCCTGGCCCTGGCCGCCATTCTGGTGTGCATGGTGCTGGGCGGCATTTCCGGCTCCGGCCCGGCGGATGCGGCGGCGGTGGCCACGGTGATGATTCCCAGCATGGCCCGGGCCGGCTACCCGGCCGCCTTTTCCGCCAGCGTCATTGCTGCGGCCGGCTCCACGGCCATTCTCATCCCGCCTTCCATCGTCTTCATCCTCTACAGCGTCCTGGTGCCCCAGGCCTCGGTGCCGGCCCTCTTCGCCGCCGGCCTGATCCCGGGCCTCCTGGCCGGCCTGGCCCTGATGCTGCCGGCCTGGTGGCTGTCGGTGCGCCACGGCTTCGGCGTCGCCGGCCTGCAGGACGGAGAGGCGCGCCAGTCCTTCTGGTCGGCCCTGAAGGAGGCCAGCTGGGGCCTGCTGGCCCCGGTGATCATTCTCGGCGGCATGCGTTCCGGCGCCTTCACGCCGACGGAAGCGGCGGTTGTGGCGGTGTTCTACGGCCTGTTCGTCGGCCTGGTGATCTACCGCACCCTCAACTGGAAGAACATCTACGAAGTGCTGGTGGAGTCGGCGGAGGTTTCCGCCGTGGTCATGCTCATCATCGCCCTGGCCAGCGTCTTCGCCTGGGCCGGCAGCACCCTGGGCACCTTCGAGGCCCTGGGCGGCTGGCTGGTGGGGCTTTCCGGCAACGAGACGGCCATCCTGCTGGCGGTGACCCTGTTGTTGCTGATCGCCGGCATGTTCCTCGACGCCGTTTCCATCCTCTTCATTTTCATGCCCTTCCTGCTGCCGGTGATCCTGCACTTTGGCTGGGACCCGGTGTGGTTCGGCGTCATCCTCACCATGAACGTGGCCATCGGCCAGTTCACGCCGCCCATGGCCATCAACCTGATGGTCACCAGCCGCATTGCCGGCATCCGCATCGAGGATACGGTGCCCTGGGTGCTGTGGATGGTGGGCGCCATGCTCTCGGCCCTGCTGCTGGTGACCTTTGTTCCCGAACTGGCCACCGGCATTCCCCGATATCTGGGGTATCAATAAGATTCGGCGGAGGGGAGGGCGTATAATCCGCCCCTCCCCGAATTTTCCCCACCTTCTTCCCTTGCCTGGAAAACCATGAGTACCCTTGGCTGGATCATCACCGCCAGCTTCCTCGGCGGCGCCCTCAGCGTCATTGCCGCCGGTCTGGTGACCTTCACCCTGGGGGCAGGCAGCGTCTCCCACCTGATTTCCTACGCCATCGGCGCCCTGCTGGGGGCGGTGTTCCTGGAAATCCTGCCCCATGCCCTGGAACATGGCGATCCCCACACCATGGCGGCCACCATCCTGGGCGGCATCCTGATTTTCTTCGTCCTGGAAAAACTGGTGCTGTGGCGCCACTGCCACGACCATCACTGCGAAGCCCACGACGCCCATCCGCCGGCCCACGACCACGGCCGTTCCGGCCTGCTGATCCTGATCGGCGACACCTTCCACAATTTCGTGGACGGCATCCTCATCGCCGCCGCCTTCCTGGAAGACACCCAGCTGGGCATCGTCACCGCCCTGGCCATCATCGCCCACGAAATTCCCCAGGAGCTGGGTGATTTCCTGGTGCTGCTGCATTCCGGCTATTCCCGGGCCAAGGCCCTGGCCTTCAACCTGCTGTCCAGCCTGGCCACCCTGGTGGGGGCCCTGCTGGCCTACTTCGCCCTGTCGTCCCTGCAGGAGTGGGTGCCGTCCCTGCTCGGCCTGGCTGCTGCCAGCATGCTCTATGTGGCCGTGGCCGACCTCATTCCCGGCCTGCACAAGCGGCCCGAACTCAAGGCCACCCTGCAGCAGGTGTCACTGATCGGCCTGGGCATCCTTTCCATCTGGCTGGCCCGGGAGCTGATCGCCGGCCACGCCTGAGGCGGACGGCTGCCCGGCCAGGGCCTCCTGGCGCTTTGCCTCCTGCAACTCCTGCCAGGCCCGGCGCTGCCGCCTGACCTTGGAGCCGCCCAGATAGAGGATGAGGGCGGTGGGCAGCAGCCCGTAGAAAAAGAAGGTTGCGACTCCCGCCACGATGCTGGCCTCGGTGAGGGCCATCATGAAAATGACGTAGAGCCAGCCAATGGCGATGATGTACATGGGCGCCATTATAGCGGGCCCGGCCATCGCTTCCCGGCCCGCTGCAACCAATCCTTCATCTGTCTGTAAGTCGCCTGTCAGCGCGGGGGCTTAACTTCTCCCGGAAGCCCTCCCGCGATCCTCGCTATCCCCTGGTCATTGACAGGGATCAGGCAGCCAAGCAGAATCAAACGCTCCTTCCCCGTCCTCCGCGCGCCGAGCCATTCCGCGCCCCTCAGGAGTTTCATACAAGATGGTCAGCCAGCCGGAAAACCTCCTTCCTGCGATGCAAAATTTCGTTTCTGCCGGACAGACCCTGGCCCAGAATTTCTTCGCCTTCCTGGCGAAACAACCCGGCATGACGCCGCCGCCCGCCGGCACCCTGCCGCCCCTCAAGCTGCCCAGCCCCGAGGAAATGCAGGCCCTGCACCAGGAATACCTGAAGCAGCATGCCGCCCTGTGGGCCGCCATGCTGGCCAAACGCCAGGGCCAGGAACCCGGCTTCGCCGTCCAGCCGCAGCCGGGCGACCGCCGCTTCAATGCCCCCGAGTGGTCGGAAACGCCGATGTTCGATTACATCCGCCAGGCCTACCTGCTCAATTCCAGCTTCCTGCGCCAGGTGGTCGAAGCGGTGCCGGAGGAGGACGACAAGGCCAAGAACCGCCTGCGCTTCATGGCCCGCCAGTACATCGACGCCCTCTCTCCCGCCAATTTCGCCGCCACCAATCCGGAATTCATCAAGCAGGCCGTGGAAAGCAAGGGCCAGAGCATCACCGCCGGCATCCAGAACCTGATCGCCGACATGGAGAAGGGCCGTATCTCCATGACCGACGAAAGCGTCTTCGAAGTCGGCAAGAACATTGCCACCAGCGCCGGCCAGGTGATCTTTGAAAACGAGCTGATGCAGCTGATCCAGTACGAGCCCCTGACGCCCAAGGTGGCCAAGCGGCCCCTGCTGATCGTGCCGCCCTGCATCAACAAGTTCTACATCCTCGACCTGCAGCCGGAGAATTCCCTGGTCCGCTATGCGGTGGAGCAGGGCAACACGGTGTTCCTCGTTTCCTGGCGCAACCCCAAGGCCGACCTGGAGAAATACACCTGGGAGGACTACCTGGAGAAGGCCGCCATCACCGCCATCGAGGTCGTGCGCAGCGTCTGCAAGGTGGATCAGATCAACGCCCTCGGCTTCTGCGTCGGCGGCACCATCCTCTCCAGCGCCCTGGCGGTGCTGGCCGCCCGCGGCGAGGACCCGGTGGCCAGCCTGACCCTGCTCACCACCCTGCTGGATTTTTCCGACACGGGCGAGATCGGCCTGCTCATCGACGACAACTTCCTCGCCCTGAAGGAAAGCCAGATCGGCCAGGGCGGCCTGCTGTCGGCCAAGGAGCTGTCCTCCACCTTCTCCGCCCTGCGCGCCAACGACCTGGTGTGGAACTACGTCGCCAACAACTACCTGAAGGGCAAGAAGCCGGACGCCTTCGACCTGCTGTACTGGAACTGCGACAGCACCAATCTGCCGGGTCCCTTCGCCTGCTGGTACATGCGCAACCTGTACCAGAACAACAGCCTGCGCATCCCGGGCAAGCTGGAAATGTGCGGCGTGCGCGTGGATCTGGGCCGGGTGGTCATGCCCAGCTACATCCTGGCAGCCCGGGAAGACCACATCGTGCCCTGGCAGACCGCCTACCAATCCACCCGCCTGCTGGGCGGCCCGTCCCGCTTCGTTCTCGGCGCCTCCGGCCATATCGCCGGCGTCGTCAATCCGGCCGCCAAGAACAAGCGCAGTTTCTGGAGCGGCAGCGACCAGAAGCTGGATGCAGATTCCTGGCTGGCCGCCGCCACCGAACACAAGGGCAGCTGGTGGTCCGACTGGAGCGCCTGGCTGCAGCAGTTCGCCGGCGGCGAGGTGGCGGCCCGCAGCAAACTGGGCAATGCCCGCTACAAGCCGCTGGAACCGGCCCCCGGCCGTTACGTCAAGGAAAAGGCCGTCTGAGGCGGCCTGACACCTACATCTGATACAACCGCAAGAAATGCAGCGGGGCGGGGGAGGGGGCTCCCGTCCTGACAACTTTTACCCCATGACTACAAGGAAGGATGAGCTATGAGCAAAGTTGCACTCGTCACCGGCGCCCTGGGCGGCCTGGGTACCGCCATCAGCCAGGCCCTGGCCAAGGAAGGCTACAAGGTCGTTGCCGCCTACCACCCCGAATTCGACAAAAAGGAAGAGTGGCTGGCCGAGCAGGAAGCAGCCGGTTTCAAGGACTTCGTCCTGGTGCCGGGCGACGTTTCCGATTATGAGTCCGCCAAGGCCATGATCGCCGAAGCCGAAGCCAAGGCCGGCCCCATCGACATCCTGGTGAACAACGCCGGCATTACCCGCGACAAGTTCTTCGTCAAGATGGACAAGGGCCAGTGGGATGCGGTCATCAACACCAACCTGAACAGCCTGTTCAACGTCACCCACCACGTCGCCGCCAAGATGGGCGAGCGGGGCTGGGGTCGCATCGTGAACATTTCCTCCGTGAATGGCGTCAAGGGTCAGGCTGGCCAGACCAACTATTCCGCCGCCAAGGCCGGCGTCATCGGCTTCACCAAGGCCCTGGCCCAGGAATTCGCCGCCAAGGGCGTCACCGTGAACGCCATCGCCCCGGGCTACGTGGCCACCAAGATGGTGACCGCCATCCGCGAGGACATCCTCAAGGGCATCATCGACTCCGTGCCCATGAAGCGCCTGGCCAAGCCCGAGGAAATCGGCGCCGCCGTGGTGTACCTGACCTCCGAACTGGCCGGCTTCGTCACCGGTGCCACCCTCAACATCAACGGTGGCCTGTACTACCAGTAATCGTCTGGCCGCAAGGCTGCACCTGGAGCCCCGCCCCGGCGGGGCTTGTTTTTTCTGTATAATCCGCCAGATAGCCGATCCGGGACGCCCGGGTTGAATATAAAAATATCGGCCAGACCTCTTTTTGGCACTCAACGCACCGGAGCCCGCCCCATGACGGAACCAGCCCGCCTCATCAAGAAGTATCCCAACCGCCGACTCTACGACACCAAAACCAGTGCCTACATCACCCTGGCGGATGTGAAGGAACTGGTGCTGCGCTTCGAAGACTTCAAGGTGGTGGATGCCAAGAGCGGCGAGGACCTGACCCGCAGCATCCTGCTGCAGATCATCCTGGAAGAGGAATCCGGCGGCATGCCCCTGTTCTCCTCCGAATTGCTGGCCCAGATCATTCGTTACTACGGCAATGCCATGCAGGGCATGCTGGGCAAGTACCTGGAAACCAACATCAAGGCCTTCGCCGACGTGCAGGCCAAGCTGCAGGAGCAGTCCCGCTCCCTCTACGGCGAAGCCAACCAGGTTCAGGCCCAGACGGACCTGTGGGCCCAGTTCCTGAATTTCCAGGGGCCGGCCATGCAAAGCATGATGTCCGCCTATGTGGACCAGAGCAAAAAGATGTTCCAGCAGATGCAGGACCAACTGCAGAGCCAGACCCGCAACATGTTCACCGGCTTCCAGTTCCCCGGCGCCCAGCCGGACGACCGGAAGGGCGAGTGAATCGATCAAGGAAAGCAAGCTTAAGTGTCATCCGGCAATACTCCCACCCGTAGCCCCCTGCAAACCCCGACTGTCGGCTTCGTCAGTCTGGGTTGCCCCAAAGCCTCTTCCGATGCGGAGCGCATCCTGACCCAGCTGCGGGCAGAAGGCTATGAAATCTCCTCCTCCTACGACGGCGCCGACCTGGTCATCGTCAATACCTGCGGCTTCATCGACGCCGCGGTGGAGGAATCCCTGGACGCCATCGGCGAGGCCCTCACCGAAAACGGCAAGGTCATCGTCACCGGTTGCCTGGGCGCCAAGGGCGACATCGTCCAAAGCACCCACCCGTCCGTGCTGGCCGTCACCGGCCCCCATGCGGCGGAGGAGGTGATGGGCCATGTGCACAGCCACCTGCCCAAGCCCCACGACCCCTTCATGGACCTGGTGCCGGAGGCCGGCATCCGCCTGACGCCCCAGCATTTCGCCTACCTGAAGATTTCCGAAGGCTGCAACCACAGTTGCACCTTCTGCATCATTCCCAGCCTGCGCGGCCCCCTGGTCTCCCGCCCCATCGGCGACGTGCTGCAGGAAGCCAAGGCCCTGGCCGAGGCCGGGGTGAAGGAACTGCTGGTCATTTCCCAGGACACCAGCGCCTACGGCGTGGATCTGAAATACCGCACCGGCTTCGTCGGCGGCCGCCCGGTCAAGACCCGGCTCAAGGAGCTGTGCGAGGCCCTGGCCGAGTTCGGCATCTGGGTGCGCCTGCACTACGTCTATCCCTATCCCAGCGTGGACGACCTGATTCCCCTGATGGCCGAGGGCAAGATTCTGCCTTATCTGGACGTGCCCTTCCAGCACGCCAGCCCGCGCATCCTCAAGGCCATGAAACGCCCGGCCAGCGCCGAGAACAACCTGGAGCGGATCCGTGCCTGGCGCGCCATCTGCCCGGACATCACCATCCGTTCCACCTTCATCGCCGGCTTCCCCGGCGAGACCGAGGCCGAATTCGAGGAACTGCTGCAGTTCCTGGAAGAGGCCCGTCTGGACCGGGTCGGCTGCTTCGCCTACTCCCCGGTGGACGGTGCCACCGCCAACGACCTGCCCGGCGCCCTGCCGGACGAGGTGCGGGAGGAACGCCGCCGCTACGTCATGGAGCTGCAGGAAGACATTTCCGCCGACCTCCTGGCCGCCAAGATCGACAAGGAAATCACGGTCCTGGTGGACGCGGTGGACGAGGAGGGCGCCATCGCCCGCTCCAGCGCCGATGCGCCGGAAATCGACGGCGTCGTCTATCTGGACGGCGTCTTCGACGTGGAGCCGGGCGACTTCGTCAAGGTCCGGGTGGTGGACAGCGACGCCCACGACCTTTACGCCGAGCGGGTGTGAAACCTAGGATCGGGCTCGCCCTCGGCAGCGGCTCCGCCCGGGGCTGGGCCCACATCGGCGTCATCCGCGCCCTGCGGGATGCCGGCATCGAGCCCGACATCATCTGCGGTTCCTCCATCGGCGCCTTCGTCGGCGCCGCCACTGCCTGCGGCGACCTGGACAAGCTGGAACACTGGGTGCGTAGCCTGTCCTGGAAGGAAGTCCTGGGCTTCTTCGACGTGGGCCTCAACGGCGGCCTGATCAAGGGCGAAAAGCTCCTCGATTTCTTCACCCGGCACTTCACCGACCGGGATTTCCACGACCTGCCCCTGCCTTTCGCCTGCGTCGCCACCGACCTGGGCAGCGGCCGGGAAATCTGGCTCAAGGAAGGCAGCGTGGCCCATGCGGTACGGGCCTCCATTGCCCTGCCTGGCCTGTTCGCCCCGATACCCCGGGATGGCGGCTTTCTGGTGGATGGGGGACTGGTCAATCCGGTGCCGGTGTCCCTGTGCCGGGCCATGGGGGCCGATATCGTCATCGCCGTGGACCTGGGCTCCGACATGCTGGGCCGACGCCTGCGCAACCGGGGCGAGACGCCGCCTTCCGTGGACGGCTGGCGCGGCACCCTGAAGCGCTGGCTGGGGGTGGAGGAGGGCGGCAACAGCCCGTCCATGCTCGACGTCATGGCCAGCAGCATCAACATCATGCAGGTGCGCATCGCCCGCAGCCGGCTTGCCGGCGAACCCGCCGACACCCTGATTTCCCCCCGGGTGGCCGATCTGGGCCTGCTGGATTTCCATCGGGCCAACGAGGCCATCGCCGAAGGCCGGGTGGCCACCGAACTGATGCTGCCCATGTTGCGCAGCGTCCTGGAAATGCCGGCATGAACGACCTGCAGCAGCAACTGGCCGCCATCGTCGGCCCGGTCCACGTACTGACCGGAGAGGCCGAGCTGGCGCCCTATCTGACCGACTGGCGCGGCCGCTACCGGGGCCGTGCCCTGGCCCTGGTCAAGCCCGGCTCGACGGACGAGGTCGCCGCAGTGGTGCGGGCCTGCGCCGCCGCCGGCGTGCCCATGGTGCCCCAGGGCGGCAACACCAGCCTGTGCGGGGCCGCCACGCCGGACCAGGGCGGGTGCTCGGTGCTGGTCAATCTCTCCCGTCTCAACCGCATCCGCCAGATCGATGCCGCCAACAATGCCATTACGGTGGAAGCCGGCTGCCTCCTGGCCCAGGTGCAGGAAGCGGCCGCCGCGGCAGGGCGCCTCTTTCCCCTGGCCCTGGCCTCGGAAGGCTCGTGCCAGATCGGCGGCAATCTCTCCACCAATGCGGGCGGGGTCCAGGTGCTGCGCTACGGCAACACCCGGGAACTGACTCTGGGGCTGGAAGTGGTGCTGCCCGACGGGCGCCTGTGGAACGGTCTCACCGCCCTGCGCAAGGACAACACGGGTTACGACCTGAAGGACCTTTTCATCGGTGCCGAAGGCACCCTGGGCATCATCACCGCCGCCGTGCTCAAGCTTTTTCCCCGTCCCCGGGCGGTGGTCACGGCCTGGCTGGCGGTGGCCGACGGGGCCGCCGCCATTGCCCTGCTGGGGCGGGCCCAGGCCCGCTTCGATGCCCGTTTGACGGCCTTCGAGCTGATTTCACGGCAGTCCCTCGATCTGGTGCTGCAGCATATTCCCGGCAGTCGCCAGCCCCTGGCGGCTCCGGCCCCCTGGCAGGTCTTGCTGGAGCTTGCCGACGGCGGCGCATGGGCGGACTTGCAGGCCGACCTGGAAGATTTTATCGGCGGGGAAATGGCGGATGGACGGGTCCAGGACGGAGTGCTGGCCCAGAACGAAACCCAGGCGCGGCAGTTGTGGGCCCTGCGGGAGAATATCTCCGAGGCCCAGAAAATCGAGGGCCTCAGCATCAAGCACGACATCTCGGTGCCCGTCTCCCGCATCCCGGAATTTCTCGACCTGGCTGGCACGGCGCTGGCCGCCGCCTTTCCCGGCGTGCGGGTGGTGGCCTTCGGCCATGCCGGGGACGGCAACCTGCATTACAACCTGTCCAAGGCGCAACGCCAGGACAACGACACCTTCATCGCCGCCACGCCCCAGGCCAACCGCATCGTGCACGACCTGGTGGCCCGCCTGGGCGGTTCCATCTCGGCGGAGCACGGCATCGGCCAGTTGAAGCGGGAGGAGTTGGTGCGTTACAAGGACCCGGTGGGACTGGATTTGATGCGCTGCATCAAGTCCAGTCTGGACCCCCGGGGCCTGATGAATCCGGGAAAAATTCTCTGATTCACTCTGATTCAGCTACGGTAGCCGGCCGCTGGCCGTACCCGCTGCATTTCCACGATAAGCAACCGCACCCTGCTGCGGATGCGCTCCAGGCATAGGCTTATTTCCCGTTGGTCGTGCTGCACCCGGGCAATCTTGTGCCGCAGGTGATGGATGTTGGCCAGGTATTGACGGTCGATGTCGCTGACAACGGCAGAGAGGGGATGGGGTTGCATGGGAGTCCTCCCGGGCTTGGGTGAATCCCATTATGCTGCACCGCACCAGCCACTGGAATCGGCCAAAGGTGCTAAATCCGCCCGGCCTATGCCCAAGATCATATGACTGGGGCACGGGGCAAGACGGGGGACATTGCGTCCCCCGCCAAAGACTCAGTGCAGCGTCGGCGGATTGGCGGAGAACAGCTCGGCCACGGCGGCCGCATCGAAGCGGTATTCCCGGTTGCAGATGTCGTCCCGGATGAGGATTTCGCCGTGCTCCTGCAGGATGGATTCGGCCTCTTCCCGTCCGACGGCCCGCAGCATGCTGCGCACCTTTTCCCAGTCCTCGGGGCAGGAGTAGGTCACGCTCCGGGGCGGATAGAGGCGCAGGGTTTCCTCGGCAAAGACCCGGGACAGCAGCACTTCCGTTTCCAGGCCCAGCAGTTCTTCCGGGCGCAGGGTGGCGGCCAGCTGCTGCAGGCGGTTCCAGCCGTCAGCGTCCTTGTCGTGGGCGCCCGGCAGGGTTTGCAGGAAGAGGCCGGTGACGCCCTGCTCGGAAGCCGCCAGATAGAGGCGGGAGGGCTGCTGTTCGGACTGCTGCAGGTAATGCTCGAAGACCTCGGCGATGGTATTGCCTTCCAGGGGCACGAAGCTCTGGTACGGGTCCTTGGCCTGGGGCAGGTCCAGGGTCAGCATCAGCTGGCCATGGCCCCACAGGCGCTCCAGGGGCAGGTCGCCGGCTGCCAGGCCGTCGGCCCGGGCCATGCCACGGAATTCCAGGTTTTCGTTGCAGTCGATCACCAGCAGAGAAAGGGGGCCGTCGCCCCGCAGCTGGAAGGTCAGCCGGCCCGGCTGCTTCAGCTGGGCCGCAATGATGGTGGTGACGGCGGTCATCTCGCCCAGCAGGCGGGCCACCGCCTCCGGATAGCCGCGGCTGGCCTGCATGGCCTGCCAGGAGGGACCGAGGCGGACGATGGCGCCGCGGATGTCCAGGTCTTCGAAAAGCAGGCGTTGTACGGAATCTTGCATGGGACGGGGAGGCCTTATGACTTGAAGGTTTGGGCGAAGCGTTCCGCATCGAAACCCACGCTGACCTGGTCGCCGTGTTCGATGAGGGGGCGCTTGATCAGGCTCGGATACTCACCCATGAGGGCGATGGCCTTGGTCTCATCCACGTCGGCCCGCTGCGCCTCGCTGAGTTTCTTCCACATCAGGCCCCGGGTGTTGAGCAGGACCTGCCAGCCGGCCTTGCGGCACCACTCGGGCAGCTTGCCTGCCGCCACGCCGGCCTTCTTGTAGTCGATGAATTCGTAGGCGACACCGTTGGCTTCCAGCCAGACGAAGGCCTTCTTCATGGTGTCGCAGTTCTTGATGCCGTATACCTTGAGCATGGCAACTTCCTAATTCAAAACGCCATTTTACCGCTTCAGCTTGGCGAAGGCGGCGGCCATGGCGTTCTGGCCGGCGGGCTGGGCATCTTCCCGCTGGCGGGCCTTGGCGGTCATGGGGGCGCCGGCCGGCTTGCCGCCGCCGGTGCTCTTGCCGAAGGCATCGTCCAGCCGCATGGTGAGGGCGATGCGCTTGCGGGCCATGTCCACTTCCAGCACCTTGACCTTGACGATGTCGCCGGCCTTGACCACCTCGTGGGGGTCCTTGACGAACTTGGTGGACAGGGCGGAAACGTGCACCAGGCCGTCCTGGTGCACGCCGATGTCCACGAAGGCGCCGAAGGCGGCCACGTTGGTGACCACGCCTTCCAAGATCATGCCGGGCTGCAGGTCGCGCATTTCCTCGACACCGTCCTTGAAGACGGCGGTCTTGAACTCGGGGCGGGGATCCCGGCCCGGCTTTTCCAGTTCCTTGAGGATGTCCTGCACCGTCGGCAGGCCGAACTTCTCGTCGGTGTATTTGACGGGCTGCAGGCTCTTCACCAGGCGGGCGTCGCCGATCACTTCCTTGATGCCCTTCTTGATGTCGGCCAGGATGCGCTCCACCACCGGATAGGCTTCCGGGTGCACGGCGGAGGCATCCAGGGGGTTGTCGCTGCTGGGCACCCGCAGGAAGCCGGCGGCCTGCTCGAAGGTCTTGTCGCCCAGGCGGGGCACGTTCTTCAGGGCCAGTCGGTTGGGGAAGGGGCCGTGCTGGTCCCGGTAGGCGACGATGTTGGCCGCCAGGGTCTGGTTGAGGCCGGAAATGCGGGCCAGCAGCGGAATGGAGGCGGTGTTCACATCGACGCCGACGGCGTTCACGCAGTCTTCCACCACCCCGTCCAGGGCCCGGGCCAGCTTGGTCTGGGAGACGTCATGCTGGTACTGGCCGACACCGATGGACTTGGGCTCGATTTTTACCAGTTCGGCCAGGGGGTCCTGCAGGCGGCGGGCGATGGAGACGGCGCCGCGCAGGGAAACGTCCAGTTCCGGGAATTCCCGGGCCGCGAATTCGGAGGCGGAATAGACCGAGGCGCCGGCTTCGGACACCACCACCTTGGCCAGGGCCATGTGGGGCGAGGCGATGCGGATCAGGTCGGCGGCCAGCTTGTCCGTTTCCCGGGAAGCGGTGCCGTTGCCGATGGCGATCAGGTTCACATTGTGTTTCTGGGCCAGCACGGCCAGGGTGTGCAGGGAGCCTTCCCAGTCGCGCCGGGGCTCGTGGGGATAGATGGTGGCGGTGTCCAGCAGCTTGCCGGTCTGGTCCACCACGGCCACCTTGACCCCGGTACGCAGGCCCGGATCCAGGCCCATGGTGGCTTTCTGGCCGGCCGGGGCCGCCAGCAGGAGGTCCTTCAGGTTGCGGCCGAAGACGCGGATGGCTTCTTCCTCGGCCTTTTCCCGCAACACGGTCATCAGTTCGGTTTCCAGGTGCAGGGCCATCTTCACCCGCCAGGCCCAGCGCACCGTGTCGGCCAGCCACTTGTCGGCGGGACGGCCCTGGTCCTTGATGCCGAAGCGCTTGGCGATGCGCAGTTCGCAGGGATTGGGGCCGAGGGGCTTGTTCTCCTCGTCCAGTTCGGAATCGAGCACCAGGGCCAGGGAAATGGCGCCCTCGTTGCGGCCGCGGAAGAGGGCCAGGGCCCGGTGGGAGGGAATGTCGCTGATGGCTTCCGAGTATTCGAAATAGTCGCGGAACTTGGCGCCGGCTTCTTCCTGGCCAGCGATCAGGGTGGACTTGAGGATGCCATGTTCGTCCAGGTAGGTGCGCAGGCTGCCCAGCAGCTCCGCGTCCTCGGCGAACTGCTCCATGAGGATCTGGCGGGCGCCGTCCAGCACGGCCTTGGTGTCGGCAAAACCGGCTTCGGCGTTGAAGTATTTTTCCGCCTCGCTTTCCGGCACCAGGGTCGGATCGGCCAGCAGGGCATCGGCCAGCGGCTGCAGGCCGGCTTCCCGGGCTATCTGGGCCTTGGTGCGGCGCTTCTGCTTGTAGGGCAGGTAGAGGTCTTCCAGGCGCTGCTTGGTGTCCGCCATGTCCACGGCGGCCTTCAGCTCGGGGGTCAGCTTGCCCTGTTCGTCGATGCTGGCGAGGACGGCGGCGCGGCGGTCTTCCAGTTCCCGCAGATAGGTCAGGCGCTCTTCCAGGTTGCGCAGCTGGGTGTCGTCCAGGCCGCCGGTGACTTCCTTCCGGTAGCGGGCGATGAAGGGCACGGTGGCGCCTTCGTCCAGCAGGGCCACGGCGGCCATGACCTGTTGCGGGCGGGCGCCCAGTTCCTCGGCGATGCGATGTTCGATGGGAGGCAGCATGAGACTCGGGGGAAAGGGGAAAAAGAGGGCGAACTATGCACCAAAGCCGCCGCATAAGACAAGGCAGCGGGGCCCGCTCGGGGATATGGCATATAAGTGCCGGCGCAACTGAGGTAAGATGACACCTTTCCCGTTCTGTCGGGCTGAGAATGAATGCTGGCGCGGTTTTTCAGCGACAGCCCCAATTCTTCCTTGTCTGGCGGGACTTGGCGGCTGCCATGCCCCGGAACCCAACGCCGAGACACCCTTTTTGACCAAGCAAAACGGCATTTCCTCGCGACAGTTCGTCTATGTCGTCATCGCCTTGCTGGCCTTGGCGGGCTTTTGCGCCTTGCTGGGTCTGGAACTGAACCATTCCTACGACACGGAAATGGCCTTTGCCCGGCGCAATGTGGAAAACCTAGCGGACAGCCTGGAAGGCCGCACCCGGGGCGCTGTGGAGAAGATCGACCTGGTGCTGCTGGAAGTCCAGTATTCCATGCAGCAGCGCCTGGCCAAGGGCCCCGTTTCGCCCCAGGCCGTCAATGCGGAACTGGCCCGGCTGCTCTCCCGCATTCCCGAGTCCCAGAGCCTGCGGGTGGCCGACGCCACCGGCACCTTCCGCTACGACGCCAGCGGCAAGATATCCAGCCAGAGCATCGGCGACCGGGCCTATTTCCAGCGCAACAAGAACGATCCCAAGGCGGGCCTGGTCTTTTCCGAGCCGATTTTCGCCCGCATCACCCAGAACTGGGTCATCACCCTCAGCCGCAGCCTGCGGGACAAGGACGGGCGCTTCCTCGGCCTGGTCCAGGCCGCCGTCAATGCGGACAGCCTGCAGCAGCACTTCCAGACCCTGAACGTGGGGGAGGGTGGCGTGGTGGCCCTGTACGACGCCGAACTGCGCCTCATCGCCCGCACCCCGCCCCTGCCCAACCGGCTGGGCAAGAGCATCCTCAACACGGAAATCAGCGACAACATCCGCAGCCGGGAGAAGGGGGCCTTCGAGGCCCTCTCGCATCAGGACGGCATTCGCCGCGTGTTCGGCTTTCGGCGCCTGGAAAACCTGCCCTTCGTGGTTTTCGTCGGCCTCTCCCGGGACGAGGTGCTGTCCGAGTGGTATCGCAAGCTCACCTATTACGGCGCCACTGCCGTGGTGCTGGCCCTGGCCCTGCTGGGCCTGATCCTGGTGTGGCAGCGCAGTTACGTGCGGGCGGTGTCCATGGCCCACACCATGACCAATGCCTACGACGAAAGCTCCTCCCGCATCCGGGCCCTGCTGGACAGCATTCCCGACCTGGCCTGGATCAAGGACAACGCCTTCCGCTTCCACGCCGTCAACGAGGCCTACGCCCGCATGTGCGGCAAGCCGGCTGAGGAAATCGTCGGCAAGACCGTGTTCCAGGTCTGGCCCGAAGCCCTGGCGCGGACCTTCCAGAATCACGACGAAGCCGTGCTGGCCAGCGGCAAGCCGGGCCACTTCGAAGTCCTGGTAACCAATGGGGAAGGGCAGCCGCGTACCCTGGACTACATCCGGGTGCCGGTGCACAACGAGGAGGGCGAGGTCGTCGGCATGGCCGGCATCGCCCGGGACATCACGGAGCGCAAGGAAGCCGAAGCCCGCATCCGCCATCTGGCGGAGCACGACGCCCTGACCGACCTGCCCAACCGCAGCCTGCTCAGTTCCCGCATGGCCGATGCCATCAACCGCTCGGTCGGCAGCCAGGCGCCCATGGCCCTGCTGCTCCTGGATCTGGACCATTTCAAGAACATCAACGATTCCCTCGGCCATGAGGTCGGCGACAAGCTGCTCCAACTGGCGGCGGAGCGCCTGCGCCACACCCTGGACGCGGCGGACACCCTGAGCCGTTCCGGCGGCGACGAATTCGCCATCCTCCTCACCGAATGCAGCGGCGCCCCCATGATCGGGCGCATCGCCCAGCGCCTGCTGGAAACCATGGCCCAGCCCTTCAATGTGGACGGGCATGAACTGGTGCTGTCAGCCTCCGTCGGCATCAGCATGTATCCCCACGACGGCACCGATCTCGGCGCCCTGCTGAAGAACGCCGATGCCGCCATGTATTCGGCCAAGGCTGCCGGTCGCAATACCTACCAGTTCTTCACGCCGGAAATGAACGCCCGGGTATTCGAACGCCTGTCCCTGGAAAACAGCCTGCGCAAGGCCCTGCCGCGCCAGGAACTGATGCTCTACTACCAGCCCCAATACCGGGTCGGCGGCGGCGATCCCATCGGTTTCGAGGCCCTCTTGCGCTGGCGCCATCCCGAACTGGGCCTGGTGCCGCCGGCCCGCTTCATTCCCATCGCCGAGGAAACCAACCTGATCCTGCCCATCGGCGAATGGGTCCTGGCCGAGGCCTGCCGGCAGCAGATGGCCTGGCAGAGGGCAGGGCAGCCGGCCACCACGGTGGCAGTGAATCTTTCCCCGGTGCAGTTCCGGCAGCGCAATCTGGTCTCCTTGGTGCAGCGGGTGCTGGCCGAAACGGGCCTGCCGGCCGCCCAGCTGGAGCTGGAAATCACCGAAAGCCTGCTCATGGACGACACCGAACGGGCCGTCGAGGTGCTGCACGAACTGAAGTCCCTGGGCATCCGTCTGTCCCTGGACGATTTCGGCACCGGCTATTCCAGCCTCAGCTACCTGAAGCGTTTCCCCCTGGACAAGATCAAGATCGACCAGTCCTTCGTGCGCGACATGATCAAGGATTCGGGCGACGCCGCCATCATCCAGGCCATCATCGCCATTGCCGCCAAGCTGGAACTGGGCGTCATTGCCGAAGGGGTGGAAAACCAGTCCCAGCTGGACTACCTGGCCCTGCACCAGTGCGGCGAAGTCCAGGGTTATCTGTTCAGCCCGCCGGTACCGGCCGCCGAGGTTTGCCGCTTCTTCAATTCGGCCACCCGGGCCCCGGCGCCAATGGCATAATCGGTCGGAACAACCGTCAATTCAGCCAACCAACAACGATTCCAAGAGGAGCGAGCCCATGCAAGTACAAACCCATCTGTTCGGCACCATCGAAGTGGATCCCGACACCGTCATTTCCTTCCCGGCCGGCCTGACGGGTTTCGAATCCAGCGTGCGCTACAAGCTGGTGCATGAGGCAGCAGAAGGGGAGCCGGTCAGCTTCACCCTGCAGTCGGTGGACAATCCTTCCGTGGCTTTCCAGATCATCGATCCGACCGCCATCGGTTTCCAGTACGAACTGGAACTGTCCGATGCCGAACGCGTCGCCCTCAAGGTCGATCAACCCGAAGACGTAGCCGTGATGCTGCTGCTGTTCAAACAGGAGACGGCCAAGCAACTGGGCGCCAACGTGCGCGCACCGCTGCTGATCAACGTCAAGACCCGGCTCGGTCTGCAGAAGGTGATCGGCAACTGCCGTCCCCGTATCACCGTCAGCAACCTCAGCTCCGCGGTGGGCTGATCCCGAAAGAGGCCTGCGGGCCTCTTTTCTTTCATACATATTATTTTACATAATACAAATTATGCGAGTTTCCGAAACCGGAAAAAAGCCGCCGAGGCGGCCAGTGCTGCGGCGACCTTAGCCGCTTGATCCGGCCCACCACTGGCGGCGAGTCCGCTCCAGTAGAAACCGATACAGCCGCACACCAGGGTGATTACGGCGGCTCTCTTCGCACGCTGCAAGAAATCCCGATAGAAGGCCCGTTTCTTCTCATTCTTTTCCTTCTGCAATTCAAACTCGGCCATCAACTGCGCCGGGTCCATTCCTAGGCTGATTGCCAGCTTCGTGCAGGCGTAGAAGTCGGGCGTCCGTTCGCCTTTTCGGTAAGAACTGATTGCCTGCTCTGAGACTTCCAGCTTGTGCGCCAGGTCGTAGTAGGACCGCGCGCCGGTCGCTTCTTTAGCCTTGTCGATGATCTCTGCCGGGGTCATTTCGGGCGCTCCTATCCCAAAAGTCATATTTACACGCTCCTCACCTGAGGAGTATGTTCCGCCGTGCTACTCGCATGAGGAGTACTCAACGGCGGAATAGTTCCGCCTTTTACCACGATTCCGAAAGGTTGTGTCCATGAAAGTTCAAGCGATCGGTGTGATCCGGATGTCCGGTATTGGCAAGGAGTCGAAGAAGCCCTACGACTTTGCCCAACTGTTTTACCTGCGGCCGATTGAGCCGACAGCCAAGGAAACCTTCCAACTGGCCGGGTATGGCTACGAGGTTGCCAAGCTGGATATGGAGCTTGCTGCCGTTTCCAAGTTTTCGCGGGTGGCGTTCCCGGCCCACCTGGAGCTGGAAACCATCCAGGAACCGGGCCGTAGCGGCATCCGCGTTCTGGTCAGCGGCTTCAAGGCTGAAAAGGCTGCGGCCTGACCATGGACCACAGCGCATATATCGAGTTGTTGGAGCAAGACCGCGACAACATGATGGCGCAGCGGGATAACGCTCGACTTCAACGTGATGAAGTGCTGAAGGCTTTGAAGGTGCTTACCGATTACGCGGAACGTAACGGCTTGCATATTCTTGGCTTTCGCTCCTTTATTTCTGAAGTCGAAAAGGCCCCCGCGTAATGGCCCGCAAGGACAACGGCCTGACTCTGGAACTGCCGGGCATTCCCCGGCGTCCCGGGCGTCCGCCTACCGGCAAGGCCCTGTCCGGCGCCGAGCGCCAACGTCGTTACCGTGCCCGCCAGAAGAAGGCGGCAATTTCCGTCACTCGTAACGGAAATTAAGCATGACTCCCCTCCCCCCCTCCCGCGTCTGCGAAACCTGCTCAAGCTCCCGGATCATCGCATCCGGGCCGAAGGCTGGTTCGCTGGCCTGCTTCGTTTTCGGTGTGCGCAAGCTGGGCGAGTTCTGCCAGTTCTACACCCCCGAAAGCGAGGCTTTCCGTTTTCACGATGCGGAACGGGGCGAGGGGTTTTCGAGTTGCAGTGCTAGTACCACTGCAACTAATTCTCACAGATAAGAAAAATCTCCCATGTTCGATTCTGTGTGCTGCGACTGGTTGAGCTTCCGCCATGAGTACCTGGAGCCGGTAGAACCGCGCAACGGCGGCCTCGTGATGAAGATCGACCCTGACGGGCAAATCGAATGGGAAACTGCGTCGTGGGAGTCAATTCGCTGCCCTTCCAGCGATACTAGCATCCGCGTGAAGTGTGACGGCAAGCGCCTGTACGGTTCCGCCAACATCGGGCGCTTCATGCAACGGGACAACCGCGAAGGGCTGACGGTGATCCAGTGTGTGGAACGCTGGGCCGAAGTCCTCCGGGTCTGCGGCTTTGATTTGACCGGCTTTGGCACCCGTTGGCGGCAAGGCACTCCTGCCGAATGCGGGACCTTCATTACCCGCATTGACCTGGCCGGCAACTTTCACACGGATGACTTTTCAGCCCTTTGCCATGGCGCCATGGTGCGCCGCATTGATCAGAAGCTGCCGATCCTGGGCAAGTACGGCCCCACTTGGGGCTATGACGCCAAGCGTTCGAACTGGTGGCGGGCAAAGATTTACGACAAGACCGCCGAACTGGCGGGGAAGCGGCGAAGTGATGGCGGCGAGACGGAAGGCCGCTTCGAGGTGCAACTAGGTAGCGAATATTTGAAGCGGCACAAGTTAGACCAAGTGAGCGCGTGGAAAGGTGAAGACATGGCACAGATCGTATACGGACGGTTCGCGGACCAAGTATTCCGGGAAGCTCTCCCGGTGACGGAGTGGGATGACCTTCCGCCCAGGCTGCAGCACTGGGCCACTCTGTGGCGTGAAGGCAAGGACCTACGGACCAAAATGAGTACGGCAACTTATTACCGGGTACGCGGCAAGCTGCTGGAGTACGGCATCGACGTTGGCGCCCCCTGCAACGTGGTTGCCCTGGTGCAGCGGACCCGCACCGTGGAAGTGACTCCTATCCGGGCCCTCCGCGAGGTCGCGTAATGCTCCGCCCAGCCCTCTTGGCCGTGGCCCTTTCTGGCCTTCTTTACTGGCTTGTCGTGGCTCCTATTTCTTCCGCCGGCCAACGTACTGGCTACAACCCTGCCGCACTTCTCGAGGTTCGCCGGTAATGGCCCTCTGCGTTGAACTCAATCAAGCCGGCCAGCTTCAGCTGGTCGCTACTCAACCCGCCGACCTGACCGCCTGTTCCCTGGTTGTCATGTCTGGCTCTGAATTCGTCAGTGCCCAGGCTAGTCCCTGGAATCTGACCCCGGAGCAAGGTTCTCAGATCGGGGGCGCAATCCTCGTTCTGTGGGCTCTCGCGTGGGTGTTCCGCATTCTTGCCGGAATGCTCAATTCTTCTCATCAACCCGAAAAGGAGTCTCAACCATGAAAAAGAAGCTCGTTGCTCTGTCCGCTCTCGCCGGTTCCCTGCTGTCCGTCGGTTCCGCTCACGCCGTCGTCGATGTGACCGCCGTTACCACTGAAATTTCCGGCGCTGCTGCTCCCATTGCCGCCATCGGTGGTGCTGTGCTGGTGATCCTGGTCACCGCCGCTGTTTACAAGTGGGTTCGTCGCGCACTGTAACAGCAAGGGGGGGAGGTATGCCGGGAGCGCAACGCGCCCCGGCTGCCTCCCCCCCGCTTCGTTTACTGGAGGTCGGACCATGGGTCTATGGGTATTAATCGCAATTCTGGGGGCCGCATGGATCATCTTCGCGCCCTAATCGTCCTGGTTCTTGTTGTTTTTTCCACCTTTGCCCAGGCCCTGCCTGATCAATGCGGCAATGGTTATTACTGTGTGCTTGAGGGTCGATACACCACTGGTGACGCAGCTAGGGCTGCTTGTGGTCAAAGCGCCTATGACTGGACCCCTTGGGGTACTGCCAAGGGTAAGAAATTCATTTCGTCCATTCCTGGCTATCCGACTTATTCCGGCATGGCTATGTGCGTGGAAGTGTCTAGCTGCCCGGCTGGCGAAATTGCTAATGCCTCTGGCAAATGCGTTCCTCCCCCGCCTAAATGTAAACCCACTCAGAAAGTGGATGCTTCTACAAATAAATGCGTTCCTGAATGTCCTCTTCGTCAGTCGAAAGATGCTTCCGGTGCCTGTGTAGCCGACACCCCCCCCACTGCCGGTTCCATGGTTCCTAGTAATGCCGATAACGGTCGCCCTGGTGAGTTGGGCAGCGACAACAGCGGCGTAACGTCTAATCAGAATTTGCCCGGCGGCACTGGTTGCGTGGGTGGGTGGGAATTCAGCTATGACGGCGCCGTTTGCACTCCGCCCGATGGCACCGGGAATTACAACTGCATCAATTACGGCTCCCGCTATACGGGCAATACCTGCGAGTCCGAAGAAATAACCCCGCCCGCTGGTTCTGCCACTCAATGCCTTTCCCCTGCTGTTCCCAATGGCTCTAGCTGCTCTTGCCCGGCTGGCTACACTGCTGGCTCCATTACGGTGGGGACCTCAACACAAGTCACTTGCGCCCCTTCTACCGGCACAGGTACCGGCACTGGCGGCACAGGTACGGGCACTGGCGGTACCGGCACTGGCACAGGTGGTACGGGTACTGGTGGCACTGGAACCGGAACGGACAACGGCGGGGGCGGTACTGATCCGGGTACGGGAGGTACTGGCACTGGCGGCACTGGTACTGGCACTGGTACGGACCCCGGCACCGGCAGTTACAACTCCGTCGATTGCGGCGTTTCTCCCATCTGTAGCGGCGACGCCGTGCAATGCGGCATTTCCCTTGAAGCGTGGCGCACTCATTGCAAGCTCGGTGAAATCCACCAGAAGGGGGCGTACGACGCCCTAATGGATGGCGCTGTTCCCGGTGGTTCGGCTGCGGACATTGCAGCTGGTAATAAGGCGCTTAATAAGGACGGCCTTCTGGATTGGGACGTTCTCGATAGTTTTCAAAAGCATCGTCAGGCCTATTTCAATTACGCCTCTGCTTGTCCCGGTTTGCAAACCATCCAGGTTTTCTCCCAGTCCATAACGCTGGATTCCGGTGCTGTGTGTGAGTTCGGGCGCTTCATCCGTCTGATTCTCCACCTCTGTGCCTACCTGATCGTGATCCGCATCATTCAAAGGACGATGACGTAATGCCTATTCCCGTCGCTCTCGCCGGTATCGGCGCCTCGTTTGCTGGTGGCCTAGTCGCCGGCCTTGTCCAGTTCTTCGCCACTCGGGCCGGAACCATTCTCGCCGGCCTCGGTTTGACCATCATCGGCGTGAAAAGCTTTGAGGCTTTTCTCGGCTTTGTCGTGTCCGACATTCAGTTGATCGTGTCCAGTTTGCCGTCTGGTGGCGGCGGTAGCGGTTCTAACCTGGGCGCCTTGGCTATTCAGGTCGCCGCGTATGTTGGTCTTTTTGACGCGGTGAACATCATTCTGAGCGGTTACATGGCAGCTGGTTCGCTGCTTGGCATGAAGATTATTTACGGGCGGGTCAAGTGATTACCCTTTTGACCGGTTTGCCTGGTAATGGCAAAACCCTTCGCGCTTTGCAGATCGTTGAGGAACTATGCCGCAAAGACAACCGGCCCCTCTTCGTGATGGGCGTTCCGCTTACTGAGGATTTCCCCTATCCCTGGCAAGCCGTTCCGCCCGTTGTGCAATGGACTGAAAAGCGTCCGTCACCTGAGGACGAATCTGTTCTTGTGCCGTGTTTTACGTTCCCCGTTGGTGCCGTCATTCTGTTGGATGAAGCGCAAAAGGTGTTCCGGCCTCGGTCGTCGTCATCTGCTGTGCCTGACCACGTGGCTGCATTTGAGACTCACCGGCATGAAGGGATAGATTTTTTTCTGATAACGCAGCATCCCATGCTGCTTGATTCCAACATTCGCCGTCTGACGAACCGTCACATTCATATGGTCCGCGTGTTCGGTGCCCAGGCCAGTAACGTGCATGAATGGACCCAGGTTAAAAACGATCCGGAGAACATCCGCGCCAACAGCCAGCAAAAGCCCTGGCTGTTCCCGAAGCATATCTACAAGTGGTACAAAAGCGCCGAGGCTCATACGGTTAAATTCCGCCCTCCGCTTCGCGCCATTTTGCTTATTCTCGGCCCTGTGGCGCTCTTGGTGCTGGTCTGGATTGCGGTGACATGGTTTCAGCGCAAGGCCGATCCGAAGCCTACCCAGGCGCCCGCTGCTGCTTCTTCGCCGTCCGCTGCTGAACCGTCCCCCTCCAAGCCCTCGGATTGGTTCGCTGCCCGTTCTCCCCGCCTTCCTGGCCTGCCGCATACGGCCCCTGCTTACGATCAAGTCACGACTCCGGTAAAGGCCCCGGCTCCGGTGGGTTGTGCCGTCTTCGCTGATTCGTGCCGCTGTTGGTCGGACCAAGGCACTGTTTTGAGCGTTTCTTCTGACTTATGCGCTGGCATTGCCCGTACTGGCTACTTCCGAGATTTTGACGACAGTCCCCACAAAGAGGTCCGCCGATGATTCGCGCCCTGTTCTTGCTCCTGCTCATGCCCCTGGCCTGGGCCGATAACGTGTCATTGCGGTTTGATTCCGTCCGTGTGGATGCCCTGGCTAAATCCATGTTCTCTGAGGTGATCCAGCGGCCCTATGTGATCGAGGATGGCATCGCTAAAAAAACGGTTTCGGTCCAGCTCCAGGATGTGCCGCGTTCGTCCGTGGCCCTGACCCTGGCCCGCGTCCTGGAGGCGTCGGACATTGAAGTGCGCGAGGATTCCGGGATCTATTTCATCGGTCCGCGCCGGTCTGACGAACTGGTGATCTACCGGCCCCGGTATCGTCCCGTTGCGGATCTGCTCGAACTGGTTAGGCAGGCGTTCCCGTCTGCCTCGTTGATGACGGGGCATTCTGTGGGCGTGACGACGGAAACCCAGGATTCTGAGCCCGTCAATGGCGGGGAGGCCGTCAAACCCATCACCCGCCCCCAGGCCACGACGAAGGCCGGCGGCCTGGGTGTCCTGGTGTTGCGTCTGCCCCCGGCCCAGGCCCGCGCCGCCCGGGAGTTGTTCCCCCTGGTGGATACCCCGGCGCAGCAGCTGTACATCCGCGCCGTGGCCTATGACGTTTCCACCGACAAGGCCACCGGCACCAGTGTTGATCTGGCGCTCTCCCTGGTCGGCATCAAGCTCGGGCTGCAACTCTCCGGCGGCGTCCTGGCCAAGTCTGCCCAGGCCGTGACCTTCAAAAATGCCACGGTGGATGCCGTGGCTAAGGTGCTGGATTCAGACTCGCGGTTCCGCACCATGTCCAGGCCCGCCGTGCGTGTCCGCTCAGGCGGCCATGCCCGCTTCTCCGTGGGCCAGGAAGTGCCGACCCTGGGCGGTGTGACAACGAACGTCGGCGGCGCTACCCAGGCCATTGTCTATCGGTCTGCCGGGGTGATTTTCGACGTCACGCCCGAGGTGCGGGATGGTGGTGTTGATCTGGAGATAAAGCAGACCATCAGTAGCTTCCAGACCACTGAGACTTCCCAGCTCAACAGCCCGACGCTGAACAAGCGCGAGCTGGAGACTGCCTTGACGGTTCGGCCCGGTGATGTGGTTGTCCTGGCCGGCCTGGATAGTGAAGAGGAAACCGGCGGCGGCCGTTCCTTCTTCGGCATCCCGCTTGGCCGTTCCCAGGCCGACACCAAGCGTCAAACTCTGCTATTGCTGGAAGTGCAGGCGCTCTAACCTCAAGGGGTCGCGTAGTGGCAACGGAGCATCCCCGGGTTTCCCCAGGCCCGGCCTGCTTTTCAGGCGCCCCCGGCATACCTCCCTCTTGAAACCTGAGTTTTCCGGTCCGTTCCCTCGGTGCACATCTCCCCCCTACCCGGGGTAGCCCCGAAGGGGCCGAGCCGGTAGCCCTCGCGGGCGTGTTACTCGCTCTCCTATCGACTGGCCCCGGTTCCCGTCCGTGGGGCGTATCCCGGCGAGCCCAGGGGGGCGCTGTGGCGGTTCTGCTGTGATGGGTTTCGGGTTACCAGCGCCTGCTTTTTCAGCGCGACCGACTTTCCCCTGTATGCACAATAAAAAACCCCGGGGAGACCCGGGGTTATGCACAGGATTTGGGGATAACTCCCCATGACAGAATCCTAAATTATGCGATTCATAGATTGACCTGGAGAGAAGGAAACCGGAGTCCGCCCCACTAATTGCTAGATGCTTTCCTAGTGAAAACAGCGAATTTCAAAATAATACTGCTCTTGGCCACCTGCACCAAAGAATTAGTGGCGGTCATTGTCTGTCTGGTCATTCGAAGCCAGCCTTTAGTGTATTCAGCGGTCCACCCTTAGACTCATTGCTAACTCTGTTGTACATATGCACTGCTGACTACTTGGGTTAATGAAACGAAGGCTTCACCTACAAGACTCAGCCACCAAGAGGTTTCCTGCTTTTTCTACGTGGTTTAGCAACTTCGCTCTCGCCTGCCGGTGTGGGGTTCAACTGCTGACGCTCCTTCTCCAGGGAACTGACTTTCTCCTGACAAGCCTTTAGGTCTCGTTCCATCAAGGTCTTCTGGACTTCGCCTTCTGCCATGGCTGCTTGCAAGGATTGCGTCTGCTCGGTCTGCCGCTGATAGATCGCCCGCATTTCCTGAAGCGTGCCTTCGGCTATTCCTGCAACTTGACGGGCTTCTGCGAGTTCCTTCTGAAGGAGTCCCGCTTCGCTCCGATGCCGTTCTGCGGCTTCCATCTGATTTTTACGGAGTTGTGCTAATTCCGTCTGGAGCTTAGCGGATGCTGTTCGTTCGCGGTCAATCTCCAGCATCGCTCGTTTCTCGCCAGCCTCGTGACGTTCTTCTGATTTTTGCAGGGCTTGGCGCAGCTTTTCTAGTTCCACCGCAAAATCTCGCCGGGATTCGGCCAGCGCAGCCTCGAGGACCATTTGTTGACGTACGGCTGCCGCCAACTGTTCCGCCAAAGATGCCTTACCAGCTTGCTCTGCTGCCAGGTCGCGTTCCAATTGCAGGGCACGCTCCGTAGCCACCTGAATCGTGTGGTGAGCCAGCCCTAATTCTGCCAGTGCTGTAGCCCGGTCGGATTCCGCCGCTGCTTTCCCATTTTGGGCTTCTAGGACCGCGGCTTGCGCTTCGTTGCGGAAACCAGCCAGTCCGTCCTGGGCAGCCGCTTGGGCCTGTGTCCACAGGCTGGCCACAAGATCGCCGGCGGCTGCTTTCACGGCCTCAGGCAGATCGGGGTGCTCAATGCGAACTCGGCTTTTCTCGCGCAAGTCCTCCCAGAAATTCGCCAGAGCTTCCGCGGGGGCTGACATGCTGCCCTTCCGGACATACTGATACAGTTTGTTGGCGGTTGGCGTGATGCCATACCGGAAGAAAAGGACAGTGCACACTTCGCGGTACAGATCCTGCGTTTCAGGCGTCCGCTCGCGGAGGGCTTCGACGTCGGCGTGGATTTGGGCTTCGGTGCTAATCTTGATGACTCCTATGACTGTCGTCAGGCAACAATACCCAGCCAATCTTTAATAATACAACGTATAACGTTGTATATATTGCACAATCGGCATTTTATTTGACATTACGACTATAATGTCGAATTATTGCGACGTGATGGCGTTGAGGAAATACTGAGACCTTAATCCACGTTTTCAGGCCGAAAATGACTGATACCGCGCTCGCGCCGATTCCTGTTGAGCAGATTCTGTTGCCAGCTGACCTCGACGGCAGCCAAGGACGTAATCGTGCCGTTGGTTGGGTCGCTCAGATTGCCGCCTCCAATGATCTGCAGGCCATTCACGCCTGGTTGGCGCGTTTCATCGAAACCAAGACGACGTTCGACAACTACCGGAAGGAAGCTGAGCGCTTATTGCTGTGGTCAACGCTCCAATTGGGCAAACCCCTCTCCTCCCTGACCCATGAGGATTTCCTGGTGTACCAGCAATTCCTCTTGGATCCCCAACCGCGTGAAAAATGGGTAGCTGGCGGTGGTCGCAAGCATCCTCGGGATGATCCTCGTTGGCGGCCGTTCTATGGGCCGCTCTCGACGGCCAGTCAACGCCAGGCCATGATCATCTTGAATGTGATGTTTTCCTGGTTGGTCGATGCTGGCTACCTGGCCGGCAATCCCTTGTCCTTATCGCGGCACCGGGCACGTCGGGCCAAACCCCGAATTACACGCTATCTCGACCCAGACCTTTGGCAGGAATTGAAAGTCTTCATTGATAGCATGCCCCGAGAAACCGATCGCCAACGGGCCCACTATTTTCGCGTACGGTGGCTATTCACCCTCCTCTATCTAGGCGGCCTTCGGATCTCGGAAGTCGCTGAAAACACCATGGGCAGTTTCTTTTGCCGGCGCGACCGCGAGGGCGATGAGCGCTGGTGGCTGGAGGTTCTGGGCAAAGGCGACAAGGAACGCTTGGTGCCGGCGACCAGTGAATTGATGGTTGAACTGGCCCGTTATCGGCGTGAGATAGGCTTGGCGCCCTTCCCTAGCCCTAATGAGGATACCCCCTTGCTGCTGCCGATTGGAAAATCGCGGGATCCATTGACCCGGGCGGCGCTGCATTCGATCGTCAAGAAGATTTTCGAGGGAGCAGCGGAGCGCTTGCGTCAGCGAGGTGATGAGTATGTCGTCCGAGCGAATTTACTTGAGCGCGCATCGGCACACTGGTTGCGTCATACTGCCGGTTCGCATATGGCTGATCAGCAGATCGACTTGCGCCTGGTCCGAGACAATCTGGGCCACGAATCGTTGAGTACGACAAGCCAATACCTTCATGTGGACGATGACCGGCGGCACAAAGAAACGGAAGAAAAGCATCGCATACGATGGTAAAGGCGATAGCTGATTTTGGGCCATCCGATGACTATCTATCGCGCCGATCCTAGATACTACTTCCGCGTCGACGCCTATAAAATTATGTGCCCCGTACCCGCTGCCCCGGATGACGCACTAGAGATTGGCAGGGCACTTTACTCGCCAAGGGCGCGCTACCGGACCGCTCGTTAGCGGTCTTTCAATATCTGCTGCATGGTTGTTCGGGGCATCAACGCATTCTCTACATCAGGGTGCCTGGGGTTCTCTATTGAGCACGCCATGTATTGACAGCAGTCGGTCGAAAAATTCTGCAACGCATTGTTGAGCGAGCGGCCCAATCTTGCGCTGCTCGAAGTCGACGTCCAAAAACTCGTGCCCGCCGAACCGGTAGACCTCATATCCCGCCAGTCGCAGCCGACGATCTTCCGCAACCATCTCGGCATAGCGCTGCGCATTTGCGATAAAACGATCCGGCATCAGGGGATCGGGTTCGGCATAGTGCTGGCGGCCATCGATCTCGATCACGATGCGCATGCCCTGCTCCAGCATCAGCAGGAAATCCATGCGCTGACGCGCTAGGAATTGCTCGTCGCCGCGCTGCCGGCGGGTGTAGAGGGTCGGCCGGGATTCATACGAAATCCTCGAAAATCGCTTTTAACCGACGGATTTGATTTAGAAATTTTTGGCGTCAACTACTTCAACTGGTGGCGCCAGCCAGGCCTGTGGCTCAACAGCGGCGGATCAAATAACGTACCGCACACTACGTTGAACAATTGATTTGAGTTCATTAACCCACCACAGAATTCAGGCTCAGTCGCAATAGTTATTCCCGTCATTCGCGGGAAAATCCACGACATGAACGGACTTGTTGGATCAAGGCATGCTTGGATTTCATCTTGGCCGACCAGTTGAAGCTGGTCGCCTCCTCCGCATGAGTCTGGACTTTCGGTGAAGTAATCCAGATCGATATCGAGGATAGCCGAATCATATTTCAGCCCTGAAACCGCCTCTGTTAATTGCTCCACAGAGTCATAGCAGCAGACCAGGTGCTTCCGTCCGTCGACATCCACGAAGTCCTCCGGGCATTCATCACGCTGCTTCTGCACAACGTGAATGTCACCAATCAAGTTGAGGTAAGCCGCGGCCAGGATGTGACCATCGTTTAAGACATGTAGCTTATCCCAGCAAAAGTAACCGACAGCCTTATAGTCATCTGCATCAAGTGCGCTGAGCCACTCGCATTCGAGGTCACAGGGCGGAACAAGATCTTGATGCCAATCCAAAGAAATCAAGGCTGGCGGATTGGGCTGATCAGCTTGTTTGTTTCGCCATTTGAGCCAATAGAAGAAAGCGAAGCGATGGTCCTGAACGATCGCCACCTCGATGGCACGCTTCCGATCGACCGGATGAGCGATGACGTCGTAGTAGGTTCCCGGCGGTCGAATGCACTCGTTGGAATCCATGCCACCCTCTGTAGTCCGCTTTACTTATGAGCATAGTATCGTTGAAAGCATGTGACGAGGTGCCAAACTGCTGCTCGACAACTGATCCTCCTATTACTTTTTCGGTTCAAAGAGCGATTCTTGGTTCTCTGCACTTCCCTTGCGCTGTCCGCTGCCTTTCGTTGCGGGGGGCTGGCTGATAGTGATCCTTTGCAGGATTTGTTCTTGGCTGGCTAACACAGCTTTTGCTGCAGTCAGTTCAGCCTCCAGGCGGAGTCCGGCTTGATGTGTATCCTGCAATTTCTCTGTGTAGCTTTGGTTTTCCGCTTTCAGTTGATCAAGGTGGGTAGTGCTCTGGGCCAGACGCTCTTCCAGCTGTTGATTCTTCAGTTCGAAGACCGCCAATTGTTCCCGGGCGGTACGTAGCGGTCGAATTTCGGTTTCCAGGCGATGCAACTCGCTACGAAAATGGGTCTGCTCGCTGGAAAGACGGGCATTGTCCTCATGGCTGCGGATGAGTTCCTGCTGTTTCGCATTCACCGTTTCCTTAGCTCCACGCAGTTCGCCCTGCAAGAACTGAATCTGCTGTTCGAACTGCCGCTGATCCTGCTCACGTTGCTCCTTCGCCGCTGTGCGGAAATGCTCCAACGCCTCCCGGGCATGCTGATGCTTTTCTTCCAGCGATACGCGGTGCGTTTCTTCCTTTGCCAGTTGCCCCTCCATATCCTCGATACGCTGCATCATTTGCGCCCGAACGATTCTCTCTTCCTGAAGCGTGCTCCGGGTTTCGCTGTGGGCGGTCTTCTCTGCCGACAACTCCAATACCTGACGCTCAGACTGGCTGCGGAAGGAATCGACTTCATTGCGTAACGCGATGATGGTGTCGTTCAGTGCTGAAATTTCCGCCTTGTGCTTATCGGTCAGCGCCGCCATGCGCTGATCTGCTTCCAAATGCAGACGTTCGGCCAGTCTGGCTGACAGGTCTTGAATGGCATCACTGACCGCAACCTGGGTACCGGTATTCCCGCTTTCCTCTTCCTCGATCTCCTTGAGGTAGCGGTGAATCGTACCTTTGGAGCCCGTGTTGCCCAGTTCGCCACGGATGGCGTCAATCGATGGATAACGCCCCATCGCCAACAGGTTGTTACGCGCTCTGACGACTTCTGATTTGTAGATTCCGGCTCTGGCCATGGCATCCTCGAATTTCGTACCGTATTACGTAATACGATAGTACATACTGAATTGCCATGGCGCAAGGTGAGAAATTTACGAAATATATGAATTGATAATGGTTTGTTATTTGGTGTGATCGTGTTTTTTAGGAAACCATGACTCGGAAACCGTACGAAGCAGAGGAAACAGTTGCTATTCAGCCCCCCTCGCTCTCGAGTGGCTTAGCTCAGGCTGTGCCTGCGTGAGTATTCTCACCAAACCTACCACCCAGTGACGCAACAAGGCAGCCACCCTGCCTACTCAGTGCTTTCCAGAGATATTTGGCACCTATCCAACAAGTACTTTCCAGGCCCCAATACCACTAAGTAACATGCCCGAGATAGACAGATGATGTCTTTCATTCTAGTATCGCCCCCGTCATTGGGGAGTAGCCTCCCTCCATCTATTGGAGGGGCCCGTATCAACAGACTCGGTCTTCTGGCCGTGGTGCGGGCGGTTCCTGAACTTGGCAAGACCTTTGACCACATCGACTCGGAATGGCCGGGAGCGGTGTGGTCATTGGTATTTGTCCGGCCAGGGAGTCATTTTGGAAGCATTCCTCGTCTCAACGGGCATCGTAGCCCTGGCCGAAATCGGCGACAAAACCCAACTTCTCGCATTTCTCCTGGCAGCCAAGTTCCGGCGGCCAATCCCTATCGTCCTGGGCATTCTGGCGGCAACCCTCGCCAATCATGCGTTTGCCGGCGCGGTTGGTACCTGGATTACCACTTTGATGCCCCCCCAAGCACTTCGCTGGGTGCTGGGAGTCTCGTTTATCGCTATGGCAATCTGGACCCTCATTCCGGACAAGCTGGATGAGGAAGAAACCCAACTGGCCAAGATGAGTGTCTTTGGCACTACCCTTGTCGCTTTCTTCTTAGCCGAAATGGGCGATAAAACCCAGATCGCTACGGTCGCTTTGGCTGCCCAGTTCCAGAGTCTCGCTCTCGTTGTGGCTGGAACGACCCTTGGGATGATGATAGCGAATGTGCCTGCAGTACTCCTGGGAGACCGTGTAGCTCATCGAATCCCTGTACGCCTGGTTCATGGCATTGCAGCAGTCATTTTTGCCATCTTGGGAGTGGCTACGTTGTTGGGTGCAGGAAACGCATTTGGGATTTAGTACATAGATGGTTTAGGGCAAGGCCTGGATTCATGGTCCGGACTTTTTCGCGATGTTCGAGATGGATATGTCGCACCTATCCTTAGTTTGTAATGCTCATTCTCTAGCTCGCTGGCAGTCTGATACGCCATTCAATGGCAATGTTGGGATGCGCCTTCTGGCGCCACTAGGAGGCAAGATTTATGCGAATACTCACTTGCGACTGCTTAAGGAGGTCAATAAGTCCTCGGGGCTGAACACAAAAAACCATCATAAGTACAGGAACCGCAAGTTTGTGGAGCGAGGTGCTCCACATGCACTCCGGCTCAGTGACGGTGTTCGTGGTGCATGTCAGGAAAATGCGGGTGGCTGTGCTGCAGTGTCCTGTGGACATGGCTGTGACGATGGCGGGTACCGGCCGCCACAGGCGGGTCATGGGGATGGTCGTGATGGGGATCGTCGCCATGGTAGTGGGTGTGCTCGTGGCTGCCAGACTTGTGCACATGGGGGTGCTCATGGCGCTCGGTCAGGTGCAGCCATACCCCCAGCAGCATCAGGGCACCGGCCAGGGCGAGTTGGGGAGTGACAGGCTCCTGCAGCAGGGCGATGGCCAGCAGCGTGCCGAGAAAGGGGGCTACCGAGAAGTAGGCACCAGTACGTGCCGTCCCCAGGTGGCGTAGGGCCACCACGAACAAGATGAGGCTGGCGCCGTAGCTGGCCAGTCCCAGGAACAGGGCTCCCGTAACAATGCCAGGAGCCGGCCACGGAGCATGGAGCGCCAGGGCTAGCGCTAGGTTGGTGGCACCTGCTGCCAGCCCCTTGGTCATGGCGATAAAGGAAGCATCGGCTAGGGACACCTTGCGCGTCAGGTTGTTGTCCACCGCCCAGGCCAGGCAGGCACTCAAGACCAGCAAGGCGGCCTGGCTGCCGGCGAAGCTGGCCTCCCCTGGCCAGGACAGGACCAGGGCGCCGGCAACGATGGTCACCATACCAAGGGCAACCCGACGGTCAAAGTTCTCATGGAAGACAAACCAGGCCAGGAAGGCGGTGAATACTCCCTCGGCATTGAGCAACAGGGAAGCACCGGAGGCCGGCATCCGCGCTAGGCCGAGTAGCAGCAAGACCGGGGCCACCACGCCGCCGGCCAGGATGGCTCCGGCTAGCCAGCCCCACTCGAGTCCTGGCAGGGACACCGCCGGCACCCGCCAGAGGCGGCGAAGCAGAAGGAGACCAAGACCTGAGCCTAGGTACAGCAGGGCCGCGAGTAGCCAGGGGTTGGTATGGACCAACAGCAGCTTGGCCAATGGGGGGCTGGCACCGAAAAGGAGCGCCGCGATCAGAGCTGTGGCGATACCCCCCATGTCGACCTGCTTCATCAGGATTGCTCCCGATCAGTGGTCTTCAGATGGCAGGTGCAGGTCCCTGATGAGTAGCCTATATCCGCCATCATTAACTGCGCCCCCAAAAAAAGTTCACCCGCTACTCTAAAATAGATTTTAAAACTAAATTTATAACCGAAATAGCGAGTTAAAAAATTTGACAATGCGAATCCATCGCTCTTCCCGCCAAGTAGCAAAAATCAATAACAACAAAAATATGAGCAGTGCTAGAACCCCTACGACAATCAGCAAAAAACCATCATCCTGCCGCATATGGTTGAGCATGTGACAAATACTTCGATGCAATCGATTTACTCTCTTTCGCCAGAAATAAATTCACTAAATTACTATTTCAGATTCCTAAGCAACTCAGCCATATCCTTGAACTCACCTCCGACACGATCCAAAGTGAATTGGTACATAACAGCATTTTCAGCAAAGTGTTGTCGTTCAATATCCATTTCAACAGTATTGCCATCAGCACTGCTTTGATATGGAACGCGATATTTTAAATTAAAAGTATTAACCTTATTTAAGGTGACTCCTGACATGTGGCTAGCGCTTGATTTTGCTAACGCCATTGAATCGCGATTCATTACACCAATTGACTCATTAATTTCAATATCTTGAGCCTTATACCCAGGGGTATCGGAATTAGCAATGTTTGAAGCAATTAATTGTTGCCGATAGGCTCGTATACTCAGCATATTCTCCTGAAAGTCAGATTTTCCGCCACGTGCGTTATTATTGCTTAAAAGGCGCGTAGAATCAGGAGTGTTGTTTTTCAATTTTTGTGTATCACTAGGATTATTTATTAAGTGATAATGCTCTAATATTTTTGAAAAGCTTTGGTGAGTATTGTATTTCTCATTACTCCCCTCTTTGGTAGTTGTACCTCTAAGAGGGAGTGCAATAGAATTTAAATTTGGAATATCCACCATATGCAATTATTTCTCCTAAATGTGGAATGTTCATAACAAGCCATCTTTGTTATGCCTCATTTTTACTGTTAGGATTTCTATGCTTCCTTGGATGCCTTTTCAATCGGTTAGGGAGGCTTTTTGCATATGACTTTCTTTTGTTTCTTTTCTCTAGATGCCTCTCTATTAAAAAACGACTGACAAAAAATAAAAGCACCAACGCCACAAAAATTAAAGGGCCGTCGTGGAATAATTCAGAATGGGAATTATGAAGCATCTTATGACTAGCCTAGCCCTATTCAGAAAAATGCCAAACGCTTTTTATAGTCATGCTTTAGCACTACGTCTTTGCAGATAAAGGTTGATTAGATGGAATAGTGTCCAGCTAGCCACATGACGAACTGGACACAGATTCCACTAAAATGAGTAGTTAATTTTTCGAACTGTCAGGAACAGATGCGAAGTCAATTTCTTCGGCATCTTTTCCATGGACAAGGCGATAGAGGAGAGGCAACACAAGAAGCGTCAAAGCAGTCGACGATAGAATTCCACCAATCACTACAGTCGCAAGCGGACGCTGGACCTCTGCACCAGTTCCTGTGGCAATTGCCATTGGAACAAAGCCAAGAGAGGCAACCAGGGCTGTCATCAACACAGGACGCAAGCGGGTCAATGCGCCTTCATGAATTGCTTCATCTAGAGTTCGCCCCTCCTCTCGCAGGTTTCGAATAAAGGAAATCATCACTAGGCCGTTCAATACCGCCACACCGGACAGCGCAATGAAGCCGATTCCTGCAGAGATTGAAAGCGGGATATCCCTCAACCACAGCGCCACAACCCCGCCAGTTAGCGCGAATGGAATGCCGGTAAACACCAGTAGTCCATCCTTCACATTGCCAAACATGGCGAACAACAGTGTGAAAACCAGCAGCAATGCGACAGGGACCACAATTTTTAGGCGTTGGGAGGCCGATTCCAGTTGCTCGAAGGTTCCACCCCAAACGGTCCAATAGCCAGCCGGTATTTTTACCTCGGACAAACGGCTTTGTGCCTCGGAAACAAATGAGCCGATATCTCGCCCGCGAACGTTGGCGCTGACGACCACACGGCGCTTGCCATTCTCGCGACTAACCTGATTGGGGCCCGGTGCTAAATCTAAGCTAGCCACCTCCCCCAAGGGGATGTACGTCGTACGCCCTTCCATTCCACTTACACCGGCACTCACTCTCGGTAGGGCAATTGGAAGACGTTTCAACGACTCGAGGTCTGATCGCAGCGTGTCAGGCAAACGAACAACAATGTCGAAGCGACGATCTCCTTCAAACATCGTTCCGGCTTCTCGACCACCTATGGCAGTAGAAATCGCATCTTGGACATCACCGATGTTGAGTCCATAGCGAGCGGTCTTGTCCCGATCAATATTCACCGTCAGCATGGGCAAACCCGTGGTCTGCTCAACCTTGACTTCGGAGGCACCGGGAAGCTTTTCGAGGATGGCGGCAATTTTTCCTGCCGTATCGTTCATGACCTCCATATCGTCACCAAAGACCTTGATGGCAACGTCACTGCGGACCCCTGAGATTAATTCGTTAAAACGCAACTGGATGGGTTGAGAAAACTCATAGGTATTGCCTGGTAACTGGCCTACGCTCTTTTGAATGGCGGCCAGCAGTTCATCTCTGGTTTTTTTAGGTTCTGGCCACTGAGCTTCAGGCTTTAACATGATGTAGCCATCTGAGATATTAGGTGGCATTGGGTCAGAGGCAATTTCAGCCGTCCCGGATCGAGCAAATACACGCTCGATTTCCGGGAAGTCTGTCTTTAGCTGCTTTTCCAGTTGCTGCTGCATTGCAACTGATTGAGATAGGCTGGTTCCCGGGATGCGTAGTGCCTGGATTGCGAAGTCGCCTTCATTAAGGCTGGGAACAAATTCACTCCCCATGCGGGTTGCAAGCAGACTGGAGAGAATCACCATTACGGTGGTAAAGACCAAAACGACCGGCTTGTTTTCCATGACATAGGCCAGAGCAGGCTCATACCAACGCTTGGCCATCCGCATCAGGATGTTCTCCTTCTCCGCGACCTTCGTGCCGATGAACAATGCAACCGCTGCCGGAATGAATGTGACGGATAGGATCATGGCGCCAACCAGAGCAGTCACTACGGTGAACGCCATAGGATGGAACATCTTTCCTTCGACACCGGTGAGGGCAAATATCGGCAGATATACGATCATGATGATGAGCTGGCCAAATAACAGCGCTCGGCGTGCTTCCTGAGATGCGGCAAAGACCTCATGGAAGCGCTCCGTCCGAGTTAGCGGCCGCCCGTGACGTTCCTGTGCATGAGCTAGGCGACGAACGCAGTTTTCCACGATCACAACTGCGCCATCGATGATGATCCCGAAGTCGAGAGCCCCTAGGCTCATCAGATTGGCACTGACGTGGTAGGACACCATGCCTGAAAAGGTGAACAGCATGGAGAGCGGAATCACCATTGCTGTGATCACTGCCGCCCTAATGTTCCCCAAGAACAGGAACAGGATGGCGATAACCAGGATTGCTCCCTCCAGAAGGTTCTTCTTGACGGTATTAATCGCTTTGTCTACCAGAACAGTCCGGTCATAGACGGTTACTGCATGGACACCTTCAGGCAAGCTGCGGTTGATTTCAGCCATCTTCTGATCGACAGCTCGTGATACCGTCCGGCTGTTCTCACCAATCAGCATGAATACGGTGCCAAGTACAATTTCCCGGCCGTTATCCGTTGCAGCACCTGTACGGAGCTCTCGGCCGATACCGACTTCCGCTACATCACGAATGCGGATCGGGACTCCCTGAACATTGCCGAGAATGACGTTCCGGATATCCTCAATGGTTCGTACTTGTCCTGGTGCTCGAATCAAGTATTGCTCACCACGCTTCTCTATATAGCCAGCCCCGACGTTGCCGTTGTTGCGGTCAAGAGCTGTAACTACGTCTTGAAACGTCAGCCCATAGGAAGCCAGCTTCTCTGGGCTGGGGGCAACCTGGTATTCCTTGGCAAAACCGCCAATCGAGTTGATTTCGGTAACCCCTGGAACATTGCGCAATTGCGGCTTGATGATCCAGTCTTGGATTTCGCGCAAATCAGTCGGCGTATAAGGCGTGCCATCTGCTTTCTTTGCAGCATCTTCGGCTTCAACAGTCCAAAGATAGATTTCCCCAAGGCCAGTTGAGATGGGCCCCATGGCTGGAGCAATTCCAGCCGGCAACTTCTCCTTGGCCTCTTGAATGCGCTGATTGACCAGTTGGCGGGCAAAATAGATATCCGTCCCATCTTTAAAGATCACGGTTACTTGAGACAATCCATAACGTGACATGGAACGGGTCTGCTCCAGATGAGGCAACCCGGCCATGACGGTCTCGACCGGGTAGGTCACCCGTTGTTCCACCTCTAGCGGCGAATAGCCGGGAGCAGAAGTGTTGATCTGAACCTGGACGTTGGTGATGTCCGGTACCGCATCGATTGGGAGACGCTGATAGTTGTAGATTCCAAGTCCAGCTATCCCAAGCACGGCTAAGAGGACCAGCCACCGGTTCTCAATGGCAAGTCGAATGATGCGTTCAAACATGTTGTCTTCTCCCGGCTCAGTGGCTATGTTCGGCACTGCCCTTGCCGAGTTCAGACTTCAATACAAAGCTACCGGATCCTGCATATGGGGTCCCCGCCTTTAGGCCACTAAGCACCTCCACCAACTTGCCGTCAGAGCGTCCCAAGGTGACAGGTTGTGCAATAAAGCCATCCGCAACTCTGGTGAAGATGATGGATTTGTCTCCGATCATCTGAACTGCATCAGCCAGAACACTCACCGGAACATCCGCCTCACCTGAAACGACTTCCACATTGACAAATAGGCCTGGGCGCCACGCCATATTTGGATTGGACAGGGTCACACGCGCCTTGGCTGTACGGGTATCCTGCCCAAGTAGAGCTCCCACATAGGAGATGCTGCCTTCGGCTTTTGAGTCGAAGGCAGTGGCCTTGACTATGACCTTTTCACCAACACGAACTATGTTCAGATCCTTGGCCGGAACCACGATTTCTGCCCAGACGGAAGATAGGTCAGAGACCGTAAAAATACTGGCATCTTCCTTGACGGCCTCGCCGAGTGCGATGTGCTTCTCGACGACCATGCCATCAAAAGGAGCCCGGATTTCATAGCGATTGAGGCTCCCCGATACGCTTGAGCCGGCTCCCAGGGCAACCAGCTTCTGCTGGCTGTTCGCTACGGAAATTTCAGCTTCCCGCAGTACTTGCTGTGCTTGAAGGTAGTCTTGCTCCGCCGAAATCTTTTCCTCCCAGAGCTTCTTTTCCCGCTCATAGGTGGACTTAGCCAGAGTTAGGCGTTTCTGAGCAGCTAACAACTCGCTACGTTGCTCGGAGAGTCCCGTGCTCGCGATTACGGCTAGCACTTGTCCACGCTTGACTGGTTGCCCAAGATTGGCAGGAACGCTCTCTACAACACCGGCTAACCGCGGTACGACGTGCGCAGTCCTATCTTCATTGAAGCGAATCTCTCCCGGCAATTTCGCAGAGGTTCTAATTTTTGCAGGGGCTGCCTTCTGAATAGAAATACCGGCAGATCTAACCTGCTCTTCCGTCAGTTCGATTTTTCCTTCTTCCTGTGTATACATAAACCGGAACGGAGCATTTCCTAGCCTAGCAACAATTGCTGCCTCAAATACATGAGGTTCTGCGATCGGGCTTGTGCTTTTCAGGTAGTCCTTTTCTGACTGGAAAGTGATCTCCTGCTTTTCCCCATCTGGCCGTGTCAGAGTCACTGAAACGTTAGTGGCAGTTGGTACCAACGGCTTGTCTTGTTTGAACAGCCAAACCCGGAAATGCGGCTCTCCCCCCTCTTCAGCCAATAGCAATTCCAAACCGAATCCATCCTCGGTAAACAACTTACCCCCATGGACTCCAGTTTTTGGGCTGCCTTCATGATGTTCTGCATCGCCGTGCTCCTTGGCGTGGTCATGGCTATCGCCAGCCTTTTCACCATGGTGCTCGGCATCGGCATGCCCCTTGGATTCCTCATGGTTGTTATGCTCATGCTGTTCTCCGGCCGGCTTGGACGGACCGGATACCAGGATCCATCCACCGGTAATCAAGCCCAGGGCCACAATCACAGCAATGGTGACACCCTGCTTTTTAGGGATATTCAACGCGTTCTTTTTAAAATTGATCTTCACAACTGGCTCCTACGGACGGCTAGGTACGACGGGCGATATTGAATTGGTGGAACCAAGGACACGCTCCAGCTCTGCGGCAGTCCGGTGGGCCTCGGATAAGCTTCTCAGGTACTGAGCTCTCGCCTGGAAAAAGGTCCGTTGAGCATCCAGGACTTCCAGAAAGCTAAATTTCCCAAGCTCGAAACCCTTGCTGGCAGCCTCATAAGCACTGCGAGCACCAGGTAGGATTTCGCTTTGCAGGGTTTGCGCTTCGACGACGAGTGCCTTTAGACGCTCCTGGTTTTGCGCAATCGCGGTGCTTAAGCGGATTTCTGTAGCACTGAGGTCGTCTCGTGCCTTGTCGGCTCGTCGAAGCGCTTCGAGCAGGTTGCCCTGATTGCGATCAAATATCGGGAATGGGATTGAAACGCCAACAATAGTCTGATCACGCCCAAGATCTTCAGCTCGCTTTGAGCCCACGCTAATAGTGACATTGGGTATCTGGCGGGATCGCTCAACGTCGGCAAGTGCCGCGAAGCGATCAGCCTCATGGCGGGCTCTGACAAGTACGGGAGAATTATTCAGACGCTGCCCGATCTCTTCGGCTGGAAATACTTCCGGCAAGATGTCAGTTTTCCCTTCAGCCTGCTCAAAGCGCGGTGCTGTGCTTCCCCATGTTGCTGCTAAGCGGTTGCGCGCAGTGATCAGGTCACCTTTGGCTTGATTCATCTCAACCCGAGCGGCTGCCTCTGCAACACGGGCCTTGGTTTCTTCTACCGGAGAGATTTTCCCAGCGATAACCCGCCGTGATGCAGCCTGAGTAGCTCGCTGAGCGAGATTGAGCAAATCCTCAACTTGTCGGACTCGCTCTTGTGCGACCAAAACGTCAAAGAATGATCCAACCACGGTCGCTCTGACATCCAAGCGCTTGGCAGCTAAGTCAGCTGTCGCCACATCCCTTCCCCGTTCAGCAGAGGCAATTCGAGCTGCACGCTTGCCACCTAATTCAATCAATTGATTGATCTGAACAGTAGTGGTACGGGTTGTCTTGTTTTGGGTATCTTCAACTAAGGTTGAAATATCTGGGTTTGGCAGTATGCCGGCTTGAACCACAGTCCCTTCTACGGCACGCAATTCGTTGGCCGCGGCAGATAATTCGGGATTGAATGCCAGGGCAAGATTAATTGCAGCAGCGAGATTCAAGGTACCTGTTGGTTCCTTGAGAGGAGTTGGCGCGGCGGCACTCAATGACGGTGATTTCTCCGTCTGCGCCCAGAGATGGGTGCTAGTAAGCACCATAACTCCGAACAGGCCTCGGACCAGTAATGCGGTAATTGTGACTCTTGGGTACATCCGATTCTCCAGTGACGAAAGACACATAGGGAATCGGCGGGGCGCCATCCGGTAAGCGGCATGGCGAAAGTAGCAGCTGATGCTGCTACAGACAGGTGGGCAACAACAACCCAGCCCCGCCGATTAGGCGGGGAAGAACCAGTTGGGACGTTCAGGTTGGTCGCCGTATAGCGACACCTGGTAATGAAGGTGCTGCAGGTGTTCTGTCACAATCTCAGCTATCGGTACGACCGTGGTCGTACTTGTCATAGCCGCAAGACAACCTGCATGGCACACCGCACAATCATTGTCGGCGTTGACAAGCGATCCCTTGGCATCTTTGGCAACATCATTGGCCTGATGCTTGTGCTCATGGTGACCAAAATGCTGAGCGGTCTGATCGGTTTCATGCAGACAATAGGAAGCCGCCATCGTCCAACTGAATTGGAGCGGTAGGAACACCAGGAGAAAGATGGAGAACCAGCGGCGCATGGAAGAAATCTTAACAGAACCGGGAGTACCCCAGAAGCGAAGTATCGAAGAGAGTTTGATGGCCAGCCCGAGCGCAGAGGGCGCTATTAAAAAAGTTGATGGCCAAGATAAGATTGCCTCTTGGCCATCACTTGAGCACAGCCCTGAATCTTAAGAGCGATACAATTCGTCACGCTGCTTCCGCTCTTCCGGGCTCATCTCCAGAGAGGGTTTCGGCGTCTTGTGGTCGAATTTATCAACATCTTGCCATTTACCATCACGATAGGCATATTCGTGCTGAATAAGCACCCACCCCAGTTCACCACCCACATAGCGATATTGACCATCAGCACTGACAGGATTGCGTTTGAACTCATCCAGTTCCTTCTGGACTTGTTGAGTCGCTTGGCCACCAGCACTGTGCGACGGGTAGAACGCAGTAGAACCACCAGCACCACTGTGGATCACGGACTCCGCAGATGCCATTCCCGATGCGCCAAAGCCGGCGCAAAGAATGGTGATGGAAAGTACTTGTTTGGTTTTCATGTCAGGTCTCCTTTTACCAAATGTCGTTTCAATAGATTTTTGCCATGCCAGTCAGTTAGCTGGCATGGCTCAACTATATGAAATGACCTCTGACAGAAGCCCAACAGGAAGTTTACAAAATTGACATCATTCGATTCGTGAAGAAATGAAACTACTGGTTATCGAAGATGAGAAAAAGCTTGCCCAGTATCTGCAGAAGGGATTGAGTACCGCCGGCTTCGTCGTGGACCTTGCTCACGATGGCATTACTGGGCTTCACATGAGTCTAGAGTTCGATTACGCGGCCATCATCCTCGACTCCATGCTACCCGGCATGGATGGGCTTTCAATATTGGCCGCTTTACGCACCAAGAAACAAACACCGGTCTTGATGCTGACCGCGCTGGGTAAAGTGGAAGACCGGGTTACCGGTTTGCAGGCCGGTGCCGATGATTATCTGGTTAAGCCATTTGCCTTTTCTGAGCTGATTGCCCGAATCCAGGGGCTGCTACGCCGGTCTGCGCCGCAGCAGCCGGACGCCCAGTCGAACCGTCTGATATTGCACGATCTTGAAATGGACCTGGTTCGTCGTAAGGTTCTCAGGAACGGTCAGCGTATCGACCTGAGCGCCAAGGAGTTTCTGCTGCTTTCTCTATTTCTCAGGAAACAAGGCGAGGTGCTGTCGCGAACCGAGATTGCCGAGCAGGTTTGGGATATGAATTTTGACAGCAACACCAACGTAGTCGAAGTTTCAATCAAGCGACTTCGCGCCAAAATGGATACACCTTTCGAGACGCCGTTGCTGCACACCGTACGCGGCATGGGTTACATCCTCGAACTACGCGAATGAGACTAAAAGGATGAGCAACCCAACGCTGAGTGGTCGCCTCATACGCTGGCTCGCTTCGCTGAGTTTGGGGGTCCTGGGATGTTTGTGCCTCGGCGTTTATTTCTCGGTCAAAGCCAACCTTGAAGCACAACAGGATCTGCGTCTTGAAAAGCTAAGTACGGCGATTCATCACCTGTTTGAAGAAACACCGGCACACCGGCAACCAGGGGCGCTTGAGCACGGCCTAGAAGACCTTCTGAAAATCAATCGGGACTCCCATCTCAAGTTAATCGATCGGCAGGGTGGGGCCCGCTTCATTTCGATGCCGAGTGCATGGCCATCAAAAGCTCGTTTTTATTCGCTTGCGCTCCCCGACAAAGCCCAGAGGACAAATTTCTCTGTTGCCGAGTTGGCGCTCGATATCGCACCCGATGAGGCGATTCTGGATCGCCTCGCAGCCATCCTCTGGGGTGCTGCATTAATCGGAAGTACCGCAATCACACTAGGTGGCTACCTGATCGTTTATTTGGGACTGGCCCCCATTCGGACGCTGGCTGAGCAAACGCACAGCCTCGCGGTCCTTTCCCTCGACAAGCGGCTAGAGACAGAAGGGATTCCTGCCGAGCTACAAATCCTCGTCGATCAATTCAACGATTTGCTGAACCGATTGGAAAAAGCTTATCAACAGCTTGAAGGGTTCAATGCCGATGTGGCGCACGAATTGAGAACCCCATTGGCGAACATCATCGCCAGTAGCGAGTTGGCCTTGCGTGGCAACGACAAGGACGAGCACCTGCGCGATTGCATCGGTTCGAATCTCGAAGAAATGCACAGGCTGTCGGGCATCGTAAATGACATGCTATTCCTGTCACATGCCGACCGGGGTGCCAAAGCCCGGCGGGTTCCTGTTCCAAGCCTTGCCCAACTCTGCACCGAAGTAGCTGACTACTACGAAGCCGTACTGCTCGATTCCGACCTCAAATGGTCTATCGAAGGTGATGCATCAGGACAGTACGACACGGCACTGCTGCGGCGAGTTGTATCCAATCTTCTGAATAATGCGGCCCGGCATGCCGATCACGGAAGTTCAATCGTGATTCGTATTGCTATGGAAAATAACGGACAGGTCAAGCTCTCGGTGATCAACCGAGGTGAGCCAATTCCAGCTATGAGCCTGGCTCATATCTTTGATCGTTTTTTCCGCGTAGATGCATCGCGTAGCCAAGGCCATCAGAATCATGGACTGGGCCTCTCCATCGTTAGCGCAATTGCCCGGATGCATGATGGGAAGGCTTTTGCAGAATCCTCCCACGGCAAGACTGAAATAGGCGTACGGCTGGCCTGCTAATGGGATCCCGCTGTCGACCACCAAAGGGGCTTTAGTCTTTGGTTTGCGGCACTGAGGTTCGTAACATACGTAAACCGTTCGCAACGACCAGTAGGCTGGCTCCCATGTCGGCAAACACAGCCATCCACATGGTTGCACTTCCAAAGAGTGCCAATCCCAGAAATACAACCTTGATTCCTAACGCCAAGGAGATGTTCTGCCAGAGTACGGCATGCGTACGTCGCGACAACCGAATCGTTTCCGGAATCCGCCGCAAATCGTCATTCATGATCACCACGTCGGCAGCTTCCATGGCCGTATCCGTTCCGGCGGCCCCCATGGCAACACCGATATCGGCTCGAGCCAAGGCGGGCGCATCGTTGATACCGTCGCCGGTCATCGCAGTCGGCCCAAGGCGGACCTGCAGTTCCTCAATCGCGGCCAGCTTGTCTTCCGGAAGCAGATTTCCTCGTGCATCATCGATGCCAGCCTGGCGGGCAATACTGGCCGCAGTCGCCACGTTGTCGCCGGTGAGCATGACCGATGTGACACCAAGGCGATGCAGATCAGTGATCGCTTCCCGAGAACTCTCCTTGATGGTGTCGGCTACCGCAAAGATGGCCAGGACCCGATCCTCGGTAGCCAGCAGGGTAGCCGTTCGCCCTTGGTTTTCATGAACGGCTAGACGCGCCTCAATCTCCGGGCTGCACAACCCGCGATCCTCGATAAGACGGTGGTTGCCCAGTATCAAGGTATATCCATCCAGGCGGGCTTCTATGCCGCGCCCGGGAAGAGCTGTGAAGTCAGTAAGGCCATTTTCGGGCAGCTTTAGGCCGGCAGCGATAGCCTTTGACACAGGATGATCCGAATGACCAGCCAAGCTGGCGGCCCAGGAAAGAACCTTCATCTCCGGTTCAGAGGAGGTCAGCACCTCCTTAGCCACTAGCCGAGGCTTGCCTTCAGTGATAGTGCCTGTCTTGTCGAGAGCGATTGCACGCAGTTTGCGGGCCTCTTCCAGATAGACGCCACCTTTGATCAGGATACCGCGCTGAGCGGCTGCGGCTAGTCCGCCGACAACTGTAACCGGCGTAGCGATGACCAGCGCACAGGGACAGGCAATCACCAGGAGAACCAGCGCTTTGTAGAGCGCCTGTGTCCACGTCCAGTCGAGCAGCCAGGGACCTCCGGTGGCCACTGCTACGGCTATCACAAAGATTGTCGGCGTATAGATGGCGGCAAAGCGATCAACAAATCTCTGGGTGGGGGCCCGCGTGCCCTGAGCTGCCTCCACGGCATGGATGATGCGTGCCAATGTTGTGTTATTGGCGGCAGCCGTCACCTCAAATTCCAGCGTGCCGGTCTCGTTGATGGTGCCGGCAAAAACAGAATCGCCGGTGGATTTGTCTACCGGAATGCTTTCGCCGGTAACCGGCGCCTGATTGACTGCGCTACTGCCTCCCGTTACCCGTCCATCCAGCGGAATGCGGGCACCAGGCTTTACCCGCGCCTGCGCTCCGATGACAACCTTGTCGGCCAGAGTTTCCAGCCAGGAGCCGTCGCTCTGGCGAATCTCAGCGGTTTCCGGGGTCAAGGCGAGCAACCCTGTGATGGCGTTGCGTGCCCGATCAACGGAACGGGCCTCAATTAATTCGGCGATAGAGTAGAGCGCCATGACCATGGCAGCCTCCGGCCATTGACCGATTAGGAATGCACCGGTCACAGCGACACCCATTAGGGCGTTCATGTTCAATTGCCCCCGGCGCAATGCGGCCAGTCCTTTGCGATAGGTGGAAAATCCGGAGAAAGCTATGGCAGCCGCGGCCAACGCCATCCCCAGTCCTTTGAACGGCAGGGTATCGGGTGCGAAGAAATCCAACGCCTCGGCACCGATAGCCAATACCAAGGCGATGAGCGCCTTACCGATCTCGCCGAGGCCCGTTGGTGTTTCGGTCTTCTGCTCCATTCCGATGGGCTGCACTTCGAAACCAAGCTGGCGGATAGCCTGTAGGGCGCTTTCCAGGGGAGGCTGCTCTCCGTCGATGGTCAGGGTCCGGGCCTCCAGTTCGAAGCGTAGTGACCGAATCCCCTCGATTCCTGCTAATACCTTGCGGATATCGTTTTCTTCATTCGGGCAGTCCATGGCGGGAATCCGAAAAACTCGCGTATTCCCCAAAGAGGTGGATATGGCGACATCCGACATATCCTGAATAGAGGTCGTGCCGGCTGCACAGTTACCTGAACATGCGCAACGTTCAGATTCATTGGATCGGTGTTTTTCGGCATGGGTGAGCATGACAATCTCCTAGTTGTTGATGCCATTAAAAACCCTTGAGTCACTACAAGGTCAAGCGGCTACAATAAAAAGGGCCAAGGAGAAGGGCATGTTGGAGTTCCTGAAGATATTGAGTCTTTTCATCGTCACCGCGCTGGCTGAAATCGTCGGTGGCTATCATCGCGCTACAGCCGAGCAGGGCTTGATAGGCGAACTAGGGAGGCTGCAATGAAAATTGGCGAACTGGCGCGTTTGGCGAGAAGTAATGTGGACACAATCCGCTACTATGAGCGCGAAGGATTGCTAGCAGAGCCTGGGCGGAGCGAGGGGAATTACCGTATCTATGGGTCAATGCACCTGGAGCGACTGACGTTCATTCGGCATTGTCGTGGCTTGGACATGACACTTGATGAGATTCGAACACTGCTGCACTTCAAGGAATCGCCAGAAGAAAACTGTGGTGAGGTAAACCGCTTACTGGATGAGCATATCGGGCATGTCGTCCGTCGAATTGGTGAACTCCAAGTGCTGGAAAAGCAGCTTCTTGAGCTGCGCAGCCGTTGTCCCGACGACCATCGCCCCTCAACTTGCGGGATTCTTGAAGGACTGTCTCAATCAGGAATCGGCGTGGAGCCGACGGGAAATCACATATCCGGCGTACACGGTACCGCATTAAAGTCCCCCAAGGTATAGAGGGATGAGCCAGGTCGATCTCTACCTTGGCGCGGCCGAACGGGCCAATACCCGGCGCAGCTATGCATCAGCCATCCAGCACTTCGAGATTGAGTGGGGAGGCTTGTTACCGGCAACTATCGACTCGATTGCCCGCTACCTGGCTGCGTATGCCGAATCACTATCACTGAACACACTGAAGCACCGCCTTGCGGCGCTGTCCCGCTGGCACCAGGATCATGGCTTTCCGGACCCGACCAAGGCTCCGAAGATTCGGCAACTCTTGAAGGGCATTCGGACCCTGCATCCGGCCCAGGAAAAACGGGCCAAGCCGCTGGAACTGGAAATCCTCCACGGTGTTACCGACTGGCTGACGACGGCCACGGCTGCAGCTGTCCGCCAAGGAGATACTGCCGGCACCCTGCGACTTATGCGGGATCGGGCCCTGGTTCTCCTCGGGTTCTGGCGCGGGTTCCGCTCCGATGAACTGGCCAACCTTCGCATTGAATTCATCGAAATCAAACCCGGTGAGGGGCTGACCTGCTTTTTGCCCCGCAGCAAGGGGGATCGCAACCTGGAAGGCCGGAGCTACTCTTGCCCAGCCTTGTCCCGGCTGTGTCCAGTCGAGGCGGTCAAAGACTGGCTGGCCTTGTCCCAACTGATAGCAGGGCCGCTATTCCGCAAGATTGATCGCTGGGGGCACCTATCCGAGGCCGAACTGACCCCGAGCAGCATCATTCCTATACTTCGAAGGTTATTGAGCCAGGCAGGTGTGGCCGATGCCGACGCCTTCAGCAGCCACTCGCTGCGCCGTGGCTTCGCCCAGTGGGCGGGCATGAGCGGCTGGGACCTCCGGGAGCTGATGAATTACGTGGGCTGGCGTGATGTGAAGGCTGCCATGCGCTATCTGGATGGGGTCAGCACCGATCAGAAGGCGCGTTTCGAGCAGGGCTTGGATCGGGTGCTCCCAGAAAAGCAGCCTGTTTTGCCCCCGCAACTGCCAAGCCTACCCAAGGTCGCCCTCACAACGATCGAGGTTTCCATCGATCTGTCCGCCTTCAACGGCGGTCGACGCGGTGTCGCCAATGCCTTACGGGACATGGCGAGTACCTGCCTTGCCCGATTTCAGGCGCAACCGCTGGACCAGGATGGTCATCGATATCAAATCTCCGTCCCGACCCCATCGACAGATGTCCTGGACGATCATCTCTACGCATTGCTCGATGAACTCCATCGTATTGCCGACACCCGTGAGTGCTTTCTGGAGGTAGTCTGCCGCGATCCGGCTACTGGCAGGCACTGGGATTGATGCTACATGACCCAGCTTCACGAGACCGCATATCCCCGCTTGAAAGCTGATCCATCGGCACAGGATCTCGCCGAGATTTATACCCTGACGCCCGATGAAATCGCTTTCATCGACAAGACCGTAAAGCGGCCCGTTGCCCGCGCAGCAGTCTTCATCTACCTGAAACTGTTTCAGCGCCTTGGGTACTTTGTCCATATCAAGGATGTGCCGGCGGCGATTCGCCAGCATATTGTGGCCCAAACGGGGCACCGACCAGCAAGGTTTGACGAACTCCGACAGTTCGACCGTACGACAACGCGCACAGCATTGATCGCAGCACTTCGACGCTACCTGAATGTTCGTCCTCTGGACGACCAAGGGCGTGCCTGGTTGCGGCATATCGCTGAAACAGCAGCAGACAGCCGGCATGTTGTAGCAGACATCGTCAACGTAATGCTTGAAGAACTGGTTCATCATCGCTACGAATTACCTGGTTTCTCCACGCTTGATCGGCTAGCCATCCAGGCCCGGGAGAAAATCCACGATGTCCATTTTGCGAGTATTACCGATCAACTTGATGCCAAGGTAAAAGCCTTGATCGACAGCCTGTTCAAGGTCAAGTCGGGCGATACCAGCAGCACCTGGAACCTACTCAAGCGGGAACCGAAGAAACCGACCAATAAGGAAACCCGCTCCTACCTTCAGCATATCCGTCGGCTCCAGCTACTGGTCGACCAACTGCCAAAGCCGGATATCCCCGTCCCAAAGCTCAAGCAGTATCGCTATATCGCCCGGTCGTTGGATGCGACGGAAATGGCGGAACTGAGGCCACAGAAACGCTACGCACTGGCCGTCATCTATATCCGTTCGCAATTTGCCCAGACGCTCGACGATGCTGCCGACCTATTCGTCCGTATGCTTCAGAACCTGGATAACCAGGCACGCAACAAGCTAGGCGAATACCAGCAGGAACACCAGCAGCGGACCGACCGCCTGATCGGGCAATTGAAAGAGATGTTGCTGGCCTATCGGATCGACGGTACGGATCATCAACGCGTGGAGGCCATCGGTGGCAGCCTGATAGCCAATGTCGATGACCTGGTAGCCATCTGTGATGAGCACATGGCTTATGCGGGGCGTAATCATCTGCCGTTCCTCGTCCAACCCTATAAGGTTGTTCGTGCCCAGTTGCTAAACTGCATCGAGATCGTCAATCCCCAGAGCAGCAGCGAGGATGACACCTTGATCCGGATGATGGCAGCGTTGCAGGCGCTGCGTGGCACCCGCCATGAAATCGTCCCACTGTCCTTAGTTGGGCTGAATGCTGAGGAAGATTTCCTATGGCTACCTACGGCTTGGCGAAAACTGGTCGTCTCTGAACGTGCCGATGGGCAGATCGTTGCCCTCAACCGCCGTTACTTTGAGCTGGCGGTCCTGTATGCGATCCGTGATGAATTGAAATCGGGTGATCTGTTCATCCAGCATGGCGAGCGCTACGACGACTACCGGGAGCAACTGGTTGACGACGATACTCTGAATTCTGAGTTGGCCCAGTACGGCGAAGTGACCGGTGTCGAAACCGACCCCAGAGCCTTTACGGAGACCTTGAAGGCGGCTTTGTTGGAGACCGCCGAAGCCGTCGATGCAGAGTTTCCGGACAACGCCTATGCCGAAATCGTCGATGGTCGGCTAATCCTGAAGAAGCCACCAGCCAGCGAACTACCGCCTGGCATCAGGACAATCGACCTGCTGATCACTGAGCATCTGGAGAACATCAGCATTGTTGACGTACTGATCGACACGGAGCGCTGGCTGCAACTGCACAAGCTATTCCGTCCCTTAATGGGAACAGAGAGTCGGATCGAGGAATTGCGTCCAAGAGTAATCAGTACCTTGTTCTGTTATGGCTGTAACCTTGGGCCCACTCAGACAGCACGTTCAATTCGAGGGATGAGCCGCAAGCAGATTGCCTGGCTCAACATCAAGTACATCACGGAAGAGGTACTGGAAAAGGCCATCGTCAAGGTTATCAACGCCTATAACAAGTTCGAATTGCCCAGCTACTGGGGTTCAGGCAAGCATGCCTCGGCCGACGGCACGAAATGGAACCTCTACGAGCAGAACCTGATTTCCGAGCACCACATCCGCTACGGCGGCTATGGCGGCATCGGCTACTACCATGTCTCCGACAAGTTCATCGCGCTGTTCAGTCACTTCATTTCCTGCGGCACCTACGAGGGTACGCACATCCTCGATGGGTTGATGACCAACACCTCAGATGTCCGGCCGGATACCATCCATGGCGACACCCAGGCCCAGAGCTACACGGTGTTTGCGCTTTCCCATCTCTTAGGCATTAAGCTGATGCCGCGCATCCGTGGCATCAAGGATCTGGTGTTTCATCGGCCCGAGAGTAACAAGAGGTTCGTCCATATCGATCGTCTTTTCAGCGACGACATCAACTGGCAGATGATCGAAACCCATCTGCCAGACATGCTGCGCGTGGCTGTCTCGATCAAGCTTGGAAAGATTTCAGCATCGGCTATCCTGCGCCGCCTCGGTACTTACAGCCGAAAGAACAAGCTGTATTTCGCCTTTAAGGAACTCGGCAAGGTAGTCCGAACCATGTTCCTGCTGAAATATGTTGGTGACGTTGAGCTGCGCCGGCTCATCCACGCAGAAACCAACAAGTCGGAGCAATTCAATGGCTTCGCGAAAAAACTCTTCTTCGGTGGAGAAGGGGAGATCGCCGAAAACCTGCGCCACGAACAGCGCAAGGTCATCAAATACAACCATCTGATCGCCAACATGGTCATCTTGCACAATGTGGTGGGGATGAGTCGGGTCCTAAAGCAACTACGAGCCGAAGGTTCTCTGATCAACCAGGAAGTGTTGGCTGGGTTGGCGCCATACCGGCTGGAGCACATCAATCGTTTTGGTGACTACGTGCTGGATTTCCGACGTAAGGCCGCGGTGCTAGATGATGGGTTCCGGATTTTGGAGGCTGAATCAGCAAACCAAGGTCAATGACTATTGATTTCTTCAGGAAAAATCCCAATATCATGAATTGCCATGCACGTGCGTGATTACTTTTGGGAGATGCTCATGAGCAAGACACTGACCACCAATGGTTCCGTTACGATGAAGAATCTTAATGGGACCTCGGACAAGGACTGTAAGTGCGGATCTTGGTTGGACCACTGGAAGGTCTTCACCAAGGTTTCCTCAACGCCAACATGTCATGTAGCGGGGTGCAATTCACTGGCGGAGGTAGGGGCGCACGTGATACTGCCGAAGCTTGATAATGAAGCACTTCGAAAACTCAACTACATTGCACCGATGTGCAAGTCGCACAACGGCCAGCCAGACACAGAGTTCAGATCCAAGCCCGACAGCATTTTCGTCAGCGCAAATAAGGCGCTGACCTGCGGAACCTAAGCCTCAATTGATGAGAAGAGGGTAAGGCCAGTGAAAACTGGCCTTACCCTAAACCAAGTTATTTTCCTTTCACGAACAATAAGTTAAGTTGTTTTTTTGAGGATTTCGCACGATTCCCGGCCAACCCTCTTCAAGAATCTTTCGTTCGACATCCGCTCTTCTATACCAGGCCCCCACCGGTCCCAAATTGATGAAACTTCCGATAACCTCACCGAGATCCGACAGCAGCCCGATATCCTGATGAGCAAGGGCGTTGTCGACAACCAAGACCGTCCAGGGATGGTAGGCAAGACTGGGGATGAGTCCGCTCGGCAGTCCCGCATCCGGGTGGCCATACGTCAGGCCGCTAATAGAGAACTCCTTCGGCTTCCAGGGATTCAGGGCATTCTGAATCGCATGCCTGATGTCGCGTGAAGTCACTGAATTGGTGAAAAACGCGTACCAACTGCAGATCGCTTTCGATACCAACTCAATGACGACGACTACATGAATCCTCTCTATCGCAACGTCCCTGACACCTCCGCCCAGTATTGGAATAGCAACCGTTGTAATCAGGTCGAACGTAAATTCGTCAATTCCGACAATGTCGTAAGGCAGCTGAGGGGACAACAGAGAACTATGTCCGCTGCCAACATGGAGGCGAGTACCCGCATCCTTACCATAACGCGCCCGGATGAATTGATGCGGTTTCTTCTGCCCCACTCTTTTGACATAGTTGATGAGCGACGTTCGCCCCTTGGTTTTTGTGTTGAAAGGCCATTGTTGGTCTGCATTGCGGCCGACTTTCTCGCATAGCTGGAGGAAGACTCGATGTAAATCGACAATCGAAATTTTGGCTTCAGCAACTTTGACCCCTGCTGGTAATCGTTTGAGAATCTCCTGCTCGATGCGCTCTTCCAGCTCAGGAAACTCGTCAAACAGTTGAGTCAATGCACCGGAGCAACCGCCACGGCCCGCACCCTCCATCCGGGCAACCCTCGTTCTTCGGATATAGGGCCGCACATGAATAAAAGGTAAAAGACCACGTTCTCCGCAGATATCACCGTTTCCATCGGGTTGAAGACATTTTGCTAGCAGGCGCCTGACCTTCGCACTCGAAACCCCGGTTTCCTTGGTGATTTCTCGGTAAGAGGCTTGGGCGAGCAAAGCCGTAATGGCTTTCCGATTCCGTAGAAAATCCTCACGTTTTTCCTCAGGAAGCGCATAAGCATCGACAGAAGGCCAAGTACGTATGTCACGCCGAGTAGATGGAATGCGCTGTAATACTGTGTTCTTACGCATGGAGGTCCTCCATGCGGTGCAGTTTTGTGGCCAAAGTTAGCGGCGTGGATTCAAGGTCGCCGAGAACGCTGCCGTCCAACATTAACCCGAAGATAGCAGCTAGCGTGATTCCCCTATCGTCACCGCCTGTTTCAATCAACTCTCCGATCGATGCTACTCCCCCGCATAAACGTGAGAGCACAAGTGTTCTGGCACCAGCCACGGAAAATTCTTTTGCGGCTTGGAGCACCTGCAGCATGCGCAGGCAATTCCAAACGCGTGTGGTATGGGGTTTTAGTTCGTTGATAGTAAAAAGGCGATACAAAACTTGATGAGCGGCCGCCAATTTTGCCTGCGCTTCCAGCTGTTTTTGCTGTGCGTCATCTATCGCTTCAACGTCGCCTTTTACTTCATCCCAGGCAACCGTCCCGTCTTTGAAATGTACTTCGGCATCAAATCTCGTTCCAACAACTTCGTGGTTGAGGCGAATGGCGAGTGATGGCGCTTCCAGTTCATAAGAACGCACTCTCAGATCAGATTCCAAAAGTGCAAAGTGAAACAGTGCGGGATCCGATGGCAGCAAACAGGATATTTGCAGTTTGTATGACCACACTGACCACAAGTTATGCAGCTTATGGCCCCGCTCTGCCACTGCAAGACGAATCGTAGTGGGGGCTTGATGTATTTGCACATGGCCTATCGTACTCATGATATCCACCCATACTGAGAAGTAATGTCATACGCTTCAAAATATGAATCCGGAGTTGTCCCCGCTTAGGCTGCACTACCAATTTGAGACAAAAAACGACCTACTCTTCAGGAAAAAACCTGAAGTTCGATTAACGATCTGAGGAATATTGAACACGGTCTTGACCGAAAACCGCGTGGCAAAGATACTAACAAGCGCCAACTAGCTGTAAATTCACCGGGCGATCTCGCCCCAGACGGGACAAGCCGTGAGGATTGTCCCGTCTACATTTTCGTCTCCTGATTTATGAGCTGGTAAAGGAGTAACGCACGTCCGTCATTTTTCCCCTTGCTTTTTTCGTTCGGCCTTAATCGCTGGCGGATGGCAACGATTTTTCCTGGATATAAACGGTCGATTTTTTCCCCAAGCTCATTACAGAGCTGATATTTTTCTAAAGAACCTTGTTTCGGGAGCACCAACTGACGACGAAACTTTTTGGCCGCTTGCAGAATTTCGCTAAATTCGACTTCATTCAAATGAAGCCATTTGGTAAATCGGCTCAAGAATTCCTGACTCGGAGAGTGAAGACACACCTCAATAGCAAAAGTGTGGGGGTGTTCATAGCCAAACACCCTTTCCACCTCGTACTGGCGTAAGCCAAAATTAAGCAGTCTCTTCTGAGAAAAATCTCCAATCAGGCTACTCATCGCGGCTGGTCTTTCTTGACGGATTGGTTTAAACCTACCCACCAGCCTATATTAGCTAAGCATTTGTTTCAACTACATTATTTAATGCAACACAACGAACTTTTGCAATTTTCTGGAATTTTTATACCAGAGTCAGAAAGCCCTGACTCTGCACATTGGCGAATAGGCATCAATATTTAGTGAATTGGGTGACTTCCGCGTTCACCTAAGCCCATGTTTTCCTGACATCGCACGTGCAAACTAACCCATTGTCGTAAAAAAACACCACTAAAAGTTGGAGAAGAAAAAGATAACCTGTTGGTTATTTTTAACTCTTTTGCAAAGCATCAGAATAGCTATTAGTGGAGCGAACTACCGGTGCTTCTGGGCTCCCGGTACCAGCTACCGATCGGCTGACGCTGCCCTAACGACGGCATCAGCCTGCGCTCACCGTGACCTGACTTTCGCAGCCGATCAACGCTTCCAGGGCTTGGGGTTGCTGCAGTAGATCCGCCAGGGTGTAACTGTCCAGGACCAGGAACATCCCCGCCAGGGCTTCGGCCAGTATGGCCTTCAGGCGACAGGCCGGCTGGATGCGGCAGTCGGAACCGGTGCTGAAACACTCCACCAGGCTGATGTCGCCTTCCGTGTGGCGAATGACCCGTCCCAGGACGATCTGCTCCGACGCCTGGCCCAACCGTATGCCGCCGCCTTTGCCCCGTACCGTTTCCAGATAGCCGGCCTTGCCCAGTTGGTGCACCACCTTCATCAGGTGCCCGCGGGAGATGCCGAAGGCGGCCGTGATTTCGGCCACGGTGGCCAGGCGTTCGGGGTGCAGGCCCAGGTAGATGAGCACCCGCAGGCTGTAATCGGAAAAGGTACTGAGCTTCATGACTGTTCACACCGTAAAGATATATTTGTTGTATTGATTTAGGTTGATGCGCCTGTTACATTAAAGATATACGAAATTTCAATCTTTTGGGTGACGGACGCTTTGCTCCAACCGCCCATGTCTTTGCGTTTTCCCCATGTCCCAGCCTCCCAAAGCGCCCAAAGTCATCCCGATTCAACCGATGTTCCAGTCCGACGCGAAGGTGTATCCGCGTTCCATCTCGGGCTGGTTCGCCAACTGGCGCTGGGGCCTGGTGTGGCTGACCCAGGCGGTCTATTTCGGCCTCTGCTGGCTGCCCTGGAACGGCCGTCCGGCGGTGCAGTTCGACCTGGACGCCCGCCGTTTCTACATTTTCGACCTGGTGTTGTGGCCCCAGGACACCATCTACCTGGCCATCCTGCTGGTCCTCTCCGCCCTCGCCCTGTTCCTCTTTACCACCCTGGCCGGCCGCCTGTGGTGCGGCTACAGCTGTCCCCAGACCGTCTATACGGAAATTTTCCTGTGGATCGAAAAGGTGATCGAGGGTGACCGGCCCAAGCGCATGAAGCTGGACGCAGCGCCCTGGGATGCCCGTAAGGTGGGCATCAAGACGGCCAAGCATGGCGCCTGGCTGGCCTTTTCCTTCTGGACCGGCATTACCTTCGTCGGCTATTTCGTGCCCATCCGGGAACTGGTGGCGGACCTGTGGCAGCTGCGGCCAACCCTCAACGAGGCTTTCTGGGTCGCCTTCTATGGCTTTGCCACCTACGGCAATGCCGGCTTCCTGCGGGAGCAGATGTGCAAGTACATCTGCCCCTACGCCCGCTTCCAGTTTGTCATGTTCGATCCGGACACCCTGATCATCACCTACGACGCCGAGCGGGGCGATCCCCGGGGCACCCGCAAGAAAGGCGCCGATGCCAAGGAAAAGGGCCTGGGTGATTGCGTCGATTGCGGCATCTGCGTCCAGGTGTGCCCCACCGGCATCGACATCCGGGACGGCCTGCAGAACGAATGCATCGGCTGCGCTGCCTGCATCGATGCCTGCGACCAGGTGATGGACAAGATGGAATACCCCCGGGGCCTGATCCGCTATTCCACGGAAAACGCCGTCAAGCAGCACTTCGGCCGCAGCGAGATCATCCGCCGCGCCCTGCGTCCGCGCACCATCGTCTATGCCTCAGTGTTCTTCCTCCTGACCGGGGCCACGGCCTGGTCCCTGGCCACCCGGGTGCCCCTCAAGGTGGACGTGCTGCGGGACCGCAGTACCCTGGCCCGGGAGGCGGACGATGGCAGCATCGAAAACAACTACCAGCTGCAGCTGGTCAATGCCAGCGAGCAGCCCCGGCGCTACACCGTGCAGGTGGCCGGCCTCGAGGGCATCCGCCTCAGCCAGCCGGCCCAGGTGTCCCTGGCAGCGGCGTCCACCGGCACGTTGACGCTGCAAATCCGGGTGGATGCGGGTAGCGCCGACAAGGGCGCCCATCCCATCACCCTGACGGTGCAGGACGAGGCTGACGCCAGCATCCGGGTGACGGAAAAAACCAAATTCTGGATGCCCTGAAGATCGGCCAGGGGCGGTCTTCTCCGCCCTGCCCCGGCCAGGATGGCCTAACGGCGGCGTTTGCTGATGGGGCGTTGCACCGGTTCCGTCGTCAGCCCCAGGGCCTGACGGGATAGGCGATCGGCCTCGCCGTTGCGGTGCCGTGGCACCCAGAGAAACTGCACCGCCTCGAAACGGGCCGCCTTGGCCAGCACGGTCTGCAACAGTTCTGCCAGATGGGGCACCGCGGTATGGGCCTGTCCCTGCAGGTGGCGTACCGCAAAATCGCTGTCGCCGCGCACCGTCAGGCGCCGCGCCCCCGCGGCCCAGGCCAGATCCAGCACCTCGGCCAGGGCCAGCAGCTCCGCCTCGTTATTGCAGCCCAGCTGCCCCGGACGCAGGGAAAGCTCCTGCCGGGCGCCGCCGGGCGACAGCAGCAGCCCGCCCAAACCGATGCGGCCCGGATTGGGGGCCGCCGCGCCGTCGAACCAGGCCTGCCAGCCCTCCCCTGCCTCCACCTTAATGCACCGTGCCCTGGGCCCGGTTGGTCTGCTGCCATTCCAGCACCGTGCGGGCCGCATTGCCCATCACCTGGGAACGCAGTTCCCCCGGCAACTGCTTGGCCAGGGCGCCGAACAGCTCCTGGGTCATTTCCTGGCCCAGGCCTTCCGCCGCCAGGGCGTGGGCCAGGCAGCGGATCTGGATGTCGGCCAGGGTGTTGGCCAGGATCATCCAGCCGTGCTGCGGCATGGCCTGGGGCAAGGCCAGCATCATGCCGCCCAGCTGCTGCAGCAATTGCAGGGCTTCACCCCGGTTTTCCGTGGCGATCATGGTGTGCCAGAGGGCCATGTGGATGGCCTGGCGCAGGTCGGACTTGAAGCTGAAGGCCGCCGTTTCCTCGTTCACCAGGCGCTCGAAGAAGGCCTGGTAGCCTTCGCTCTCCCCCGCCCCGTCCAGGCCGGCGCGCAGGCCGGCCACCATGGCCGAGAGGCCGGTCATGGCGCTGGGACCGTAGACCTGGGCATAGGCCAGGCCCCACTGATCCAGGCCGCTGAGCAGCATGGCCTGGCGCAGGTGGCGGCCGGCATGGTGGTCGCCCGCCTCCCCTTCCCGCTTGTCGTTGGCCCAGCCCATGAGGCGCTGGACGATCTGGGCGATGATCTGGGGCCGCTCTTCCCCCTTGCCCTCCAGAGTCTGGCGGAAAGCCAGGGCAAAGGCCTCCTGGGCCAGGCGGGCAGCTTCCCGTTGCAGGGCGTGGGGCGCCAGGTCGGCGACGGGATCGTTCAGGGTCTGTTCTTCCATGGGGACTCTTATTTCTGCAGGTTCTGCGAATACATGAAGTTTTCGATGCCGGTTTCGCCGATGCGGAACCAGGCCTGTTGCTGGCTGCGGAAGCGCTGCCAGTCGTTATAGATCTTGCGGAATACCGGATTGCGCTCGGCTTCCTCGTCGTAGAGGGGCGGCCGGGATTCGTGTGAAATCCTCGAAAACTTCTGCTAACCATCGGATTTAGTGCAAAAAATCTGGTCAACGCTGCCCCCCCCTCATTGCTTGTCCGGGTCAAAGAGCGATTCTTGGTTCTCGGCACTTCCTTTGCGCTGCCCGCTGTTTTTCGTTACCGGTGTCTGACTGACGGTAAGCTTTTGCAGGATTTGTTCCTGGCTGACCAACACCGCCCTCGCTGCGGTCAATTCAGTCTCCAGGCGGAGTCCGGCTTGATTCGCATCTTGTAACTTTTCTGCACAGCTTTGATTTTCCACGAGCAATTCATCAACGCGTGCGGTAGTCTGAGCCAAGCGCTCTTCCAATTGTTGATTCTTCAGTTCGGAAACGGCCAGATTTTCTCGGGTTGTGCGTAGCGGACGAATCTCAGTTTCCAAACGATGCAACTCGCTACGAAGATGGGTCTGCTCGCTGGAAAGACGGGCATTATCCTGGTGGCTGCGGATGAGTTCCTGCTGTTTCGCGTTCACCGTTTCCTTGGCTGCACGCAGTTCGCCCTGCAAGAACTGAATCTGCTGCTCGAATTGTCGCTGATCCTGCTCCCGTTGTTCCTTCGCCGCAGAGCGGAAATGCTCCAGAGCCTCTCTGGCATGCTGGTGCTTTTCTTCCATTGATACACGGTGCGCTTCATCCTTTGCCTGTTGCCCCTCCATGTCCTGGATGTGCTGAGTCATTTGCGCCCGAACGATTCTCTCTTCCTGGAGCGTGGCCAGGGTTTCGGCGTGGGCCGTTTTTTCTGCCGCCAACTCCAAGGCTTGGCGCTCAGACTGGCTACGGAAGGATTCGACTTCATGACGTAGCGCGGTAATAGTGTCGTTCAGCGCAGAAATTTCCGCCTTGTGCTTGTCGGTCAGTGCCGCCATGCGCTGATCGGCTTCCTCATGCAAGCGTTCGGCGAGCCTGGCTGACAGGTCTTGAATGGCTTCACTGACCGCAACCTGAGTACCGGTACTCCCACCTTCCTCTTCCTCGATTTCCTTCAGATAGCGGTGGATCGTGCCTTTCGAGCCGGTATTCCCCAATTCGCTACGGATGGCATCGATCGACGGGTAGCGCCCAGTCGCCAATAGGTTGTTACGCGCTCTGATGACTTCTGATTTGTAGATTCCGGCTCTGGCCATGGCATCCTCGAATTTCGTACCGTATTACGTAATATGATATTACATACTAAACCAAGGTAATTCAAGACCATAAAATCAGTAATTCTAAGACGCGATAATGGTTGATTATTTGTTGTGATAAGCAATCGAGCGGAAAACTCATGTAAGAGTGGAACGAAATAAACGGTTTGCTTCCTGACAATTTTCGTACGAAAACTTTCAAAAACGTAACGCAGGGGTCAGCTTCTTGTTGGTATCGGAATCCTAAGATGGCATCACGGTTGGACGAGATGAGTCCGACACGATTAACCCGATGTCACAAGGAGAGAACCATGAAAACGAAATTTTCCCAACTGGCCCTGATTGCAGCGATTAGCTTTGCTGCAGCTGGAACGAGCTACGCTCACGAGGATTATTCCGAGGCTGGCACCAATCATTGGCTGAGTCATGTTTCAGAAGCCAAGGGCGCGCCCACAGCCAATCAACTGGCCCCGTATGGCTACGCTGCGTCGAGAAATGCCGATCGCGAAGTCACGCTGTCTAGCGGAAGCAAGTATCTGAACGTCACCCGCTTGGAGACCATCAAGATCAATCTTGGTGGCAAGAGTGTCGTTTGGACCTTCGATACGTTGGGTACCGCCTCCTTCCCGCTCTCCAAGATCGTATCGGGCGCTGATGGTATCACCGTGTATGTGACCGAAAACCCTGCCTACCAGGGCGGTTGATTAACCTGACTGCTGGGTGACGGAATCGTCATCCAGCAGTTGGCAAATTGTCAGGAGCCCCCCCCTACTATTCACATTGCAGTACAACACTTTCTAAGGAGATGAACATGTTGAAGAAAATGCTCGCAATCCTAGCCCTGAGTTCTCTGGGTGTTTCCGCCTATGCCGTTGATGCATCCCAAGTTGAGAAGTCCATCGAACTCAAAGACGGCTCGACGGTTTATATCTTCAAAGACGGAAAGATGGCCATGGAAGATAAACTTGGCCGCACGGTCCGCATGAAGAAGGATACCGTGATGGAAACCAAAGATGGCCAGAAAATCTTGATGCACGGTGATGAGGTTATGCGCCTCGAGAATATTCTCCGCCCAGCGAGTAGTCGCGGTTAAGACTATTCTGCCGCAGTCACGGCTCCTTCGGGAGTCGTTCTCATTTTGAAATACCGTTCAAGCATCGCCTTCAATTCCTGACTCCATTGGGCATGATCTCTGGATTGGCCTTGTGCGTATAGCACCGGAGCAACTTGCCGGAAGACGGCATGAATCTTGGGGTCGAAATGCTGGGCATCTTCCCGTTCCATGATGCTCAACGTCTCTTCCAATGACAAGGCTGGCTTGTACGGGCGAACGGATGTCAATGCGTCAAACACGTCGACCAGGGCAAAAATCCGTGCGGCTAGCGGGATCGCCTCGCCAATGAGACCATCCGGATAGCCCTTTCCGTCGAAGCGTTCGTGATGATGCCGGATGGTCTTCTCTGCGCCAGCCAGCCACGGATTGCCAGCGACGATCTCGATGCCCAGCATGGCGTGGGTCTGCATGATCTGAAATTCTTCGCTGGTCAGCCGTCCCGGTTTCAACAGAATCTGATCCGGAATGCCGATTTTTCCAACGTCGTGCAGAAAGGCACCCAGCACCAGTTCGGCAATGGTTTCTTTGCCAACGCCCAGCGCTTCGGCAAGTGTGACCGCATAGCAGGTAACCCGGTAGTTATGGGCGTCGGTGTCCGCATCACGCTTGGCGATGGCGTTTCCAAGGGAACGCAGCAACGAAAGATTGGACTCCAGGAGACGAGACGACAATGCCACCGTTTGGCCCAGCAGTCCTGACATTAACGGGTAAAGCAACAGCGCTGCTGCGAATACAGATATCGAGGCCGTCAGCACAGCCCCGCGAATCTGCTGTTCTCTCTCGTGCAGCGCCGAGCGGGACACCAGGGTGATTCCCTCAACATAGCCGGCAAGTCGGCCATCATTGGTGCTCATCGGCAGAATGACCTGAACCAGTTCTTCGCCCGCCACCGAAAATCGTTTGCTATGGCTGCCGGGAGGTGTCGGCCATGGATGGCGCTGTTGTCGGGCGATCTCTTTCAGTGCCTCGGGGATTGGCCGCCAAGCATCAAACACCATCTCCGTATTGGGCGCAAAAACTCGAATCCCGACAAACTCATCGGTCAGCAACTGAGCTATCGCGGAATGGCCATCACCTTTCTCTCCGCTGACCGTCATCTGCATGGCGGGCGACTCGAAATGCCTGACCCCCGCTATGGCGCGCTCAAGGGTGCGCTGTTCTACGCGATACGATTCGACCCAGTAGGCAAGACCTCCCGCGAGACTGCCAACCAGAAGCGCACCGATACCGAGGCGCCGCGCCAACATGCGGCGCAATTGCCGGGGGGTTTCAGGAAGCGCAAAGGTTCTCATCTTAAATTCTGCAGCAATTCCATGAAGTGTTTGAAATGCCCGCTGACGCGATCCAGGGAAAACTGGTACATCAGCGAATTTTCCGAGAATTTCTGTCGCTCGGTATCCATTTCCACCGTATTGCCATCGGCAGCAGTTTGATACGGTACATGGTACTTCAGGGGGAATGGTGGTGCCTGCACTCCCCCTGACAGATGGCTAGTAGCGGTGGTAGCCAATGGCAGCGATCCCGATACACCTTTGACGATTTGGGCGGCTTCTTCGATGTCAATATCGACGGCCTTGTAGCCAGGCGTATCGGCGTTGGCGATGTTCGAGGCCAGAAGCTGCTGCCGATAGACACGGACCCCCAGCATTTTCTGCTGAAAATCATGGCCGGCATGACCCCCTTGCCCGACTGAGAAGTGGTTCGGATGGGCAGATGCCGTGTTGGATGCCATTCCGGGAAATTGTCCGCCATGAGCACCGTGGCCGGCACCGGGGGTGTTGGCTTTTTGGGCAATCGCCTGATTTAATGCTTCGGAGAACACTCCGTTGTCAATGTTGCCCGGCGCTCCTCCATGCCCCTCATGTCCACCTTGAACCGAAGGTAACGGAGTGTTGGCGGACGGGGGAATGGATGGGAGTCCCGCCATGGCAGCGATTACTCGTTCATGATCAGGATGGCCTTCACCGGATCGATCTGGCCGCCGTCATGCCATTTCAGATCGCTGGCCGCCACGGCCGGCTCTGCAAGGCATCCATGATTGCATTCGACAATCCAGCGTTTCTGAAGCACTGTTCGACAATAGTTGTAGGTCAGCATCTTCGGGTCACTGCCGACCGCAAGCGCAAGCGTGCGACATACACATCGATCGCCGTGCTCTGCCGGCTTGCGGATATCCATGGCTGAAATAATCAGGCCCCGGTTTCGGGGCCTTTGCTGGACAGTTATTTACCATCTCGCGGATGGTAGTGCTTGCTCTTGTCCTTAGCTGCGTTTGGTTTATCGGCCTTGGCATCCGGCATGCTTTGCGGCATGCCGGTTTTTTCCTGGACATGGGAATGCGGCTTGCTCGCGGTCTTGTCCATTTGGGCCTCGGCGGCTTTCGGGGCACCTGCCTTGTCATCGGCATAAGCGGCACCAGACATGGCGGCACCGGCGAAAAGAACGGCGGCGATGAGGGAAGAGATTTTCATGATCTTGACTCCTGAGTTTTGGGGATTTCAACGGTCCGAATCGAGTGGACAGATACAGTTTGTGCTTCTGTCACTGTCAACAAGGTGACTTGTCGATTACATTGTTCTCAGGAAGCATGGCCAAATACGGATTCACCAAATGCACGATTGCGTCGGCAAGCGCATCGCGCAATTGCCGTTCGCAACACCCCATCAAAATTCCGTCCTCCAGTGCATCCTGGGCCATCTGGCGAAGTTCATCCAGGTTCTCATTGAGTACCTTGATTTTTTCCGTACAGGCAATGACCTTGCCGGAAGAGTCTTGCCAGCGCACCGACCCCGACGAACTCATCATCGAGTTCACTTTGTCGAATGTTGGGCTAGTACCTGCAAAACCCGGTGCTGGTACTCCATGCTGTCGAGGGTGTATGCCTTCCAATACTCGATGGATAAATTGCCGACTGCAGCCCACCATGCCCCGCTTTGCCCAGGATCATCCAGAGACAGCGATGAAGTTTGCTCAAGGAGTTCCTTGAGCGGGGAAAACTGCGTGGAAACCATCTTTTCCAAACAATCGAGATTCACGCGAAGTAACTGGGAAAGCAAATCCAAATGGAAGTCGGGGGGTAGCTGTCGCGCCCATAACGGGAGCATTACAACCCGGTCACTATTCCGTCAGCTTGTTGCCGTGCTGCTCACAGAGAGCGATTATTTCTTGAGTCTGGGCGCTTAGCCCCTGAAAGACTTGTTGCCTCCGCCTCTCAAATTCTGCTGCAGAAACCTGCCACTGAGAGTCATGGGGGCCGTTCAGTTCGGCAGCGACAATCCGACGCACATAAGCCAGCGCGGATGCCTTGCCTTGCGTCAGTCGCAACAGATCTGCCCTTGCCGCATCGAAGGCATCGCGATGATGGTCTCTCAGACCGGTGGTGAGCACCACAAGAATGGCAACGGCATCCTCAAACGGTCGCATTGAATTGTCTTCTTTGGACAATTTCCCCCCTGATAGTGCTTTGTTCGAACCATCCGCTATTGGATGCCAACCTTCCGCTGCTCAGCCCGCACATAGGCGGTGATATGGGCGACGTCGTCTGGCGTCACACCTTTCACGGGGGCCATGTCACCAAACTTCCAGTGATGGGCCCGCACACCGTTGGCCACGGCCAACTGGAAGGCCGCATCTGCATGATGTGACGGCTCGTAGATCTTGTGCAGCAAGGGCGGTCCCTTTTCCGATCCCTTCAAGTCGCCGCCATGACAGCCCGCACAGTGATTGGCGAACAGCGCCTTGCCCATGACGGGATTGGGCATTAGGCCGGGGCCAGGTTTGGGAATGCTCCAGCCTTGAGCCAGGGCAAGGCTGGGCAGCAGCACAAGAAGCGATGCAGGAATCCAAAACAAACGCTTGCGCCTCATTGCTCCATCCCCTGTTTCATTCGCCACTGCTTGACCAAGGCGTAGATGGCGGGGATGACCGCGAGCGTCAGCACCGTCGATGAAATCATCCCTCCAACCATCGGCGCCGCAATACGACTCATGACTTCGGAACCGGTGCCGGTACCCCACATGATGGGCAGCAGGCCGGCCATGATGGCGACGACGGTCATCATCTTCGGCCGTACCCGTTCGACGGCGCCTTCCATGATGGCCTCGTAGAGATCATGCAGCGTTGGCGCCTGGTTTTCAGTGCGGCGCTTGGCCTTTAGTTCTTCCCAAGCATGATCGAGGTAAATCAACATGATGACCCCGGTTTCCGCCGCAACCCCGGCAAGGGCGATGAAGCCGACGGCGACGGCGACGGACAGGTTGTAACCGAGCAACCACATCAACCAGACCCCGCCGACCAGCGCGAAGGGCACCGACAGCATGACGATTAGGGTTTCGGTCAGTCGCTTGAAATTCAGGTAAAGCAGCAAGAAGATGATCAACAGCGTCACCGGGACGACGATCTTCATTTTCTCGATCGCACGCTCCATGGATTCGAACTGGCCGCTCCAGGTCGCGTAGTAACCCGGTGGGAATTTGGCGTTTTCTGCCACTGCCTTCTTGGCATCCGCGACATAGCCACCGATGTCGCGTTCGCGAATGTCCACGAAGATATAAGCGGAAAGCAACGCGTTTTCAGTCCGGATGCCGGGCGTTCCCTTGGCCACCTCGACGCGGGCCAATTGGCCGAGCGGAATCATTGCCCCCTCCATGGTCGGCACCAGCACCTCACGGGCAATCTGCTGCGGATCGGAACGAAGTTCACGCGGATAGCGCACGGTGACGCCAAACCGTTCGCGCCCCTCGACGGTCGTGGTGACCATCTCGCCGCCCAAGGCCTGGCCGATGACATCCTGCAAATCGCCGACCGCCAACCCGTAGCGGGCCAACTGCGTGCGGTCCGGTTCAATGTTCAAGTAAAAACCGCCGGTAATCCGTTCCGCGAAAGCCGAGGTTGTCCCCGGAACCGTCTTGACGACCGTCTCGATTTCACGGGCCAGCCGCTCCATCTCGTTGAGATCCTTGCCGAACACCTTGATCCCGATCGGCGTCCGGATGCCAGTCGAAAGCATATCGATACGCGCCTTGATCGGCATCGTCCAGGCATTCGAGACACCGGGGAACTGCAGTGCCTTGTCCATTTCAGCGATCAGCTTGTCGGTCGTCATGCCCGGGCGCCACTCGGATTCCGGCTTCAGGTTGATCACCGTCTCGAACATTTCCGTCGGCGCTGGGTCCGTTGCCGTGTTGGCACGTCCTGCCTTGCCATAAACCGAGGAGACTTCCGGGAAACTCTTGATGATTTTGTTTTGGGTCTGCAACAGTTCCGCTGCTTTGGTGATCGACATTCCGGGCAAGGAGGCCGGCATGTAGAACAACGTGCCTTCATTCAGCGTCGGCATGAACTCGGAACCCAGTTTGCTGGCCGGGTAAATCGAGACCACCAGAGCAAGCAGCGCAGCAACAATGGTGGTCTTTTTCCATTGCATGACGCCGGCGATGATCGGACGATAAGCCCAGATCAGGAAACGATTCACCGGGTTCTTCGATTCCGGCATGATTTTGCCGCGAATGAACAGCATCATCAGCACCGGCACCAAGGTCACCGAAAGCAAAGCCGCGCCCGCCATCGAGAAGGTCTTGGTGTAGGCCAAGGGCGAGAACAGACGTCCTTCCTGGGATTCCAGCGTAAAGACGGGCAGGAAGGAAACGGTGATGATGAGCAGCGAGAAGAACAGCGCGGGGCCGACCTCTTTGCAGGCCGCAATCATTGCCTCGATGCGATCCCCGTGGGTATGGTCCTCCGGCAAACGCTCGATGTGCTTATGGGCGTTTTCAATCATCACGATGGCCGCATCGATCATCGCCCCGATGGCGATGGCGATACCGCCCAGGCTCATCAGGTTCGAGTTCATCCCCAGCAATCGCATGGAAATGAAGGCAATCAGCACCCCGACCGGCAGCATCAGGATGGCCACCAAGGCACTGCGCATGTGCATCAGGAAGACGACGCAGACCAGCGCGACAATGAGACTTTCTTCCGCCAAGGTGCGCGTCAAAGTATCGATCGCACGGTGAATCAATTCCGAACGGTCATAGACCGTCTGGATCGTCACGCCCTCCGGCAGGCCGGCAGAAATCTCGCCGATCTTTTCCTTCAGGTTATGGATGACTTCCAGCGCGTTCTGCCCGTAGCGCGCCATGGCGATACCGGATACCACTTCGCCTTCACCATTCAATTCGGTGAGGCCACGCCGTTCGTCCGGCGCCAGTTCGACGCGGGCAATGTCACGGACCAGGACGGGCGTTCCCCCTTGTGACTTGACCACCAGGTTTTCAATATCAACCGTGCCCCGCAGATAGCCCTTGCCACGTACCATGTATTCAGTTTCCGCCATCTCGACGACACGACCACCGACATCGCGGTTCGACTCCCGAATGACTTTTGAAACCGCCGCCAGCGGAATGCCATAGGCGCGCAATTTCACCGGATCAACCGTGACCTGGTAGGTCTGGACAAAGCCGCCAATCGAAGCCACTTCGGCGACGCCATGCGCCTTGGTCAGTTGGTAGCGCAGATACCAGTCCTGCAGCGTGCGCAGTTCTGCCAGCGTCTTGTCCTTGGCGAGTAGCGCGTATTGATAGACCCAGCCCACGCCCGTGGCGTCCGGGCCGATCTGCGGCGTGACGCCCTTGGGCATGCGGCCAGCAGCAAAGTTAAGATATTCGAGTACCCGGGACCGCGCCCAATAAATATCCGTACCGTCTTCAAAGATGATGTAGACGAAAGAGGCTCCGAAGAATGAGAAGCCGCGCACGACCTTGGACTTCGGTACCGACAACATGGCCGTTGTCAGCGGATAGGTCACCTGATCCTCAACTACTTGCGGTGCCTGCCCGGGATATTCGGTGTAGACAATGACCTGTACGTCTGAGAGATCAGGCAAGGCGTCGAGCGGCGTTTTCATGACCGCAACGACACCGCCGACAATGACGAAAAGTGTAGCCAGGAGGACGAGGAAGCGGTTGCGTCCCGACCATTCGATGATTTTGGCGAGCATGGTATCCCCTGTCAGTGGCCTGCGTGGGGATTGGCCGCCACTTTGCCAGCCATCGGTTTGATGCTGGTGACGACCCATTCACCGGGTTTGCGCTCGACAAACTCGAAGGCCACCGTCGCACCCGGTTTGAGTCCGCTCAACAGCGCCGGCGTCGCGACCTGGAACTCCATGGTCATGCCCGGCCATTTGAGGCTGGCGACCGGCCCGTGATTGAGCGTCAGCAGACCTGCCTTGGTGTCGAAACCCTCCACCGTGCCCTCGGCCTGATGCCCAACAGCTGCCGACTTGGCTGACTCCGGCTTCGGTTGGCTGCCATGGCTGGCATGGCCGAAACCGCCGACCGCCGCCTTCAGGTTACTTTCGGCGTCAATCAGGAAGTTGGCGGCAACCACCACGGGCTCGCCATCCTTGATCCCTTCGAGCACCTCAACATGGTTGTCACTGCGTTGCCCCAATTTAACCTCGCGTGGCTCGAAACGGCCTTCCTTGGCCTGGACCAGCACGATGCGGCGGGTGCCGCTGTCAATCACGGCCGAGGTCGGTACGGTGACGACCTCTCCTTTGGCCCCGACCGGCAACTCGACCTGGGCGAACATGGCCGGTTTCAGCAACTGACTGGGATTGGGCAGTTCGACTCGCACGGGTACCGTCCGCGTCTCGGCCTTCAGGGTCGGATAGACGTAGGTGATCGTCCCTTCGAACACTTTGTCCGGGTAGGCATTGATCCTGACCTTGGCTTTGGCACCGGTCTTGACCTGACCGATGTCCTGCTCGAAGACGTCAGCCACCACCCAGACCGCCGACAGGTCGGCCACCTGATAAAGCGCCTCGCCCGGCATGAAACGCATGCCCTGCAGGGCTTTCTTTTCGGTGACAATGCCGGCGACCGGTGAGCGGAAAGTCAGCGTGCGCCGTGCTTCGCCGGATTTGGCCAGCGCCTTGACCTGCTCCTCCGAAATATCCCAGTTCTTCAGACGCAACAGGCTTGAATCGGCCAGTTGCTTCATGCCGTCCCGCGCTTGGCCGCCGGCTTCCTTCAGCGACTCGACGCCTTGGGCGGCAATCGCGTATTCGCGCTGGGCGGAAACCAGTTCCGGGCTATACACCTCAAACAGCGGCTGCCCCTTGCTGACCGGCTGGCCCGTGACATTGACGTGCAGGCGTTCGACGTAGCCCTCGAACTTGGGGGAAATCGCGTAGATGCGACGCTCGTCCGGCTCGATCCGACCTGCGGCGCGGACCACCTTGTCAAGGACGCGCAATTGGGCGACTTCGGTCCTCACACCCAGTTTCTGCACCTTCTCGGTGCTGATCTTGATCTGGTTGGCCGATGCCGGCTCCTCATCCTGCTCTCCCTCATAGACCGCGATGTAATCCATCCCCATCGGGTCTTTCTTGGGCACCGGCGAGGTGTCGGGCAACCCCATCGGATTACGGTAGAAAAGCAGTTTTTTCTCTTTCTTGGCCGGCTCGGCCGGAGCGCTGGCGACCGGCACAGCATCGCCATGGGAAGCGCCGCCACGTCCGCCCAGCCAGTAACCACTCCCGGCTGCCACGGCAACGGCAATAACGCCGATGGTCAGTCCTGCACCCTTGTTCATAGATCTTCCCCTAAAAGACGTTCGATTTCGGCCAGACGCATCTGGGCGTCGACTTGGGCCTTAAGCTGGTTTTGTCTGGCCTGCCGGATTTGGCGCTGGGCATCGAGCAAGGTGGCGAAATCGACCTTGCCAGTCTCGTAGCCGGCCAGTGCCGCCTTGAAGGTCAGTTCGGCCTGTGGCAGTAGGCTGTTGGTCAGCAGGTTTTCCGTGCGACGGGCGGCTTCGATGCCGGCCAGAGCCTCGGCCAGTTCGGCAGAGACTTGGTTGGTGGTGGCTTCCTTGCGCGAGCGCGCGGCATTGAGCATGGATTCCGATTCCCGCTCCTGTGCCCGCCGCGAAGACTGTTGCAGTGGGATATTCAGTTCGACCATCAACTCCCATTCCTTGATGGCGCTCTGGTACTGGATGGGGGAGACCCCCAGCGTAAAGTCGGGATAGCGGTTTTTGTAGGTCAGGTCGCGGGATTTCTCGGCGGCTTTGATTTTCGATTCATCGGCGAACAGTTGTGGGTTGCGGGTTCGCACGCGCTCTTCCAGCGTGGCGTAATCCAGCGCCACGGGAGCCGGCAGTTTGCGCAACTGCGCTGGTTCCTGCAAGGACGCATTGCTTGGGCGGGCCAGCAAGGCGTTCAGCCGGGCATGCAGGTGGTGCTGTTCGGTCTCCAGCGCAATCAATTCGTTGCGCATGTTGGTCTGCTCGACCTGGGCGCGGATGACATCCTGCTGCGCCGCCAGGCCGCCGGCGTAGCGCACCTGGGCGACTTTCTCCAGGCGGGTCATCAGGTCGAGAATTTCCCGAGTCAGTTGTTCGTTGCGGTGCACGTAATAAAGTTGGGCGAAATTGACTTTGATCCGCCCGGCCACATCGGCCCAGGTGCCCAGCGCACGACCCTTGGCGCCGTCGGCCTCAAGCTCTGCAATCTCGCGTTTCAGGTCGCGCTTGCCGAACCAGGGAATATCCTGCATCAGCAGGTAACGTGTGCTGCCGACGCGACTCGGGGACAAGGTTGCGTTCTGCTCGCCAAATCGGGTGATGTCGCGCAACTCGGTACGAAACTTCGGGTCGGGCAAGGCACCGGCTGGCGTCACCCGCTCGCCCGACGCTTCGGCCTCGGCCTGCATCGCGGCGTACTCCGGATTGCGCGTTTTGGCGTAATTGATCAGGCTGTCGACGTTTGCGCCAAGGGCGCTCTCTTGGGCAAGCACGGGCGTTCCAAAGGCGGCGGCAAGCGCCAGGATCAAAACGGGTAACGGCCTGAGTCGGCGCATGCGACCTCCCTGAAAATATTTGTTTTTATGAAGCATGCTGACAGCGAGAGGTAGAACGGTCTCGCCGTCAGTTAATGATGTTATTTGGCTGGCTCGAAATGGACGACGGTAATGGCACCATTGACGTTGTCGGCCATGAAGCGAATCTTATCGCCGCTCTTCATCTGGTCCAACCAGGCGGCATTGGATACCTTGAAGACCATGGTCATCGCCGGCATGTTCAGGTTGGTCAGCGGACCATGCGACAAGGTCACCTTGCCGGCGGCCTTGTCCACTTTCTTGACCTGACCATCGACCATTTGCATTTCAGCGGACGCGGCGGCCGGTGCCGCCATGGCATGACCGGCATGGTCGCTTGCAGCTTGAGCAGAAATAGCACTGAGGGTAGAAAAGGCGATCAGGGAGGCGGTGATAAGGGCTTTCATGAGTTTCTCCTGTTTTGGGGATCAATGTTTGGCAAAGATGCTGGTTTCGCCACCGGTCTGGACCAGCAGCGTGTTGTAGGGGACGGGTTTCGGGCTTTCCATGCCCGGCGATCCTGGCGGCATCGACGGCACCGCGATGCCGAGGGCTTTCGGTTTTTCCTTGAGCAGACGCTGGATGTCGGCAACCGGCACATGGCCTTCGACCACATAGCCGGCCACCTTGGCGGTGTGGCAGGAGCCCAGGCGATCGGGCATCCCCAATTGTTTGCGGGCCGCCGTGACATCCATGACGTTGTGCGAGCGGACCTCGAAGCCCGCATTTTTCAGATGATCGACCCACTTGCCGCAGCAACCGCAATTCGGGCTCTTGTAAACATCCACCGTTTCGCCGGCCGCCACGGCAGTGGAAAGGCCGGTGCCGAGGACGGCGCTCAAAGCAAGAACAAGAATGGGGTTACGCATGGCGAAGATCCTGTGTCAGTCGAGTGGCGTCAGTATGGATAGCAGACGCCAACAATTTGCTGTCCGCCTGATTACATTTTTGTAATCTTCATGGGGTTAATGTTTGTGCGATCCGTGGTCATGGCTGTGCGCTTTTTTGCCCTTGGCCACCGGTTTTTCCTCGACCGGGGCTACTGGTGCCTCTTCGTGGCCTCCATGCCCCTGCTCGTGGCCTTCCAGTCCGCCATGGGAATGACCATCACTGGCTGCCACCAGTTGCTCGTAGGCGGTCGCCGACAGCAAAGGTATCTTTTGCAGGAAGGCCGTCAGGTCCCAAATGGCCTCATCCTCCATGCCGCCCTTCGACCAGGCCGGCATACCGGAAGCCTTGATTCCGTGCTTGATGATCCAGAAATCGCGGGCAGCGTCACGTGACGATTGCGCCGCCGGTTTTTCGGAAAGATTGGGGGGAGTCGGATACAACCCCTTGCGAATCTCCGAATCTGGCGCTTCCGGAGACAAATGGCAATTGACGCACATTGCAGCATAGTTGCCGGCCCCGCGTCGCACGCGCTCGGGATCGGCAAGATCAGCCGGGATCTGGATTTCACCCGTACGGCTGGCAATGGCCCTTTCGCGGGCAAACGTCAGCGCCTGGTAGGTGAATGAACTGTGGGGGGTGTCGGCACCGACATCGACGACGCCGGCCACGACGACGATCCCAGCCGTTGCCGCGCCCAAGCCGATGGTAGCCAGAGCGCCCAAGAGTAGTTTGTTCATGATAAATCTCCTGCGATATGGGTGTGATTTCAGTGTTGGCCGTGGCTGCCAGGCTTCCTGACCACGACCTCCTGGGATTGCGCTTTGCCCGCTGGGCGCATCGCGCCCTTGCCGGCATCGTGGCTGCGGGTTGCGGCCGCCACCGGTCCGGTCCATTCATAGGCTTGGGTGTTTTTTGGCTGTTTGTACCATCCCGGATCGCGATAGTCGCCTGGTTTCTGGTCGCGACGGACCTTGAGGACGGAGAACATGCCCCCCATTTCAACCGCACCATAAGGGCCTTGGCCGGTCATCATCGGCAGCGTGTTGTCGGGGATGGGCATTTCCATCTCGCCCATGTCGGCCATCCCGCGTTCCCCCATCACCATGTAGTCGGGTATCAAGTCCGTGATCTGCTTGACGACGCCTCGGTGATCAACGCCAATCATGGTCGGCACGTCGTGCCCCATGGCGTTCATCGTGTGATGACTTTTGTGGCAATGGAAAGCCCAGTCGCCTTCTTCGTCAGCGAGAAAATCAAGCTGCCGCATCTGGCCGACCGCCACGTCGGTGGTCACCTCGGGCCAACGCGAGCCGATTGGCGTCGGACCGCCATCGGTGCCACTGACGACAAATTCGTGTCCGTGCAGGTGCATGGGATGATTGGTCATGGTCAGATTGCCGATCCGGATGCGGACCTTGTCTCCCTTGCGGACGTTGAGCGAGTCGATCCCGGGGAATGACCTGCTATTCCAGGTCCAGAGGTTGAAATCGAGCATCGTGTTGACCTTGGGCGTGTAGCTGCCGGGGTCGATATCGTAGGCATTCAACAGGAAGCAGAAGTCGCGGTCGACAGTTTCGATAAGCGGGTGGCGCTCTTTCGGGTGGGTCACCCAGAATCCCATCATGCCCATCGCCATCTGCGTCATCTCGTCAGCGTGCGGGTGATACATGAAAGTGCCGGGGCGACGCGCGACGAACTCGTAGACGAAGGTCTTGCCGACCGGAATCTGCTTTTGGTTGAGACCGCCCACGCCATCCATGCCGCTGGGCAAGCGCTGGCCGTGCCAGTGAATGGTTGTGTGCTCCGGCAGCCGGTTGGTCACAAAGATACGTACCCGGTCGCCCTCGACCACCTCGATGGTCGGGCCGGGGCTTTGTCCGTTGTAACCCCACAGGTGAGCCTTCATGCCGGGAGCGATTTCGCGGACAACCGGTTCTGCAACCAAATGAAACTCCTTGACGCCGTTGTTCATGCGCCAAGGCAGAGTCCAGCCGTTAAGGGTGACGACCGGATTGTAGGGACGTCCGTTGGGCGGAGTCAGTGGAGATGCCGTGTCCGGGTTGTCCATGGACACCAGTTCGGGCAACGCGGCAAGCGCGACGGAACTGACAGAGGCAGCCGCCACGGCACCGCCAGCCATGCCAAGGTTTTTGAAAAAATCGCGACGTGTGGTCATGATGGATGTCCCCTTAATGGTCGGCGCGGCCGGTGGCCGCAATGGTGGCTCGGGCCGAAGCATTCAAAGACGGCTTGCCGATCATCGCCATTTCCAAATCACCGCGAGCGATCCAGAAATCGCGCAAGGTTTCGATATAGCTGTTGACGCTACCGATCTGCGTCCGGGCATCAGCGAGCAAGTCGAAAACGCCAATCAGCATGCCGTTGTAGCGGAGCATGTTCTCGTCCGAAATCCGCTTGTTGAGGGGGACCACCTCGTCACGGTAATGGCGGGCAATGTCGTAATTGGTTCGGTAGGCGTGATAGGCCTCACGAACCTCCGAGCGGGCATTGATTGCCGATTCGCCGGCACGCTCCACCGCCTGCATGTAAATCGATTCAGCCTTGGCCACCTTGGAACCACCCCAATCGAAAATCGGCAATTCGAAGCTGATTTCGTAGCCTTTCTTGTAGCCGCTGTCGCGTGCGCCTTCGAGCACCCGGGCCGGGCCGACTTCGAGAACGTTGATGAAACGGGTCGCCTTGGACAGGCCAAGATTCTTCGCCAGCGCCTCGGTTTCGAGGCGGATTGCCTGCAGATCGAGGCGTTGGTCGAGCGCCGCCTGCTCGACACCCGGCAACTCGTCGACCGTCTTGGGCAAATCGGGGAGTCGTTCGGGCAAGCGAATGGCATTGCGATCAGGCAGGCCCAGCACGCGAGCAAGGCGTTCGCGTGCCGCGATTGCCGACTGCTCCGATCTGGCCAGGTTCAAAGCCGCATCGGCATAGAACGCTTGCTCGCGAGTCTGGCGCAGTTTGCTGAAATTGCCCACCAACGCCATGCGCCGGGCCAGTTCGGCACCTGCCTCGGCGGCCTGCCTGACTTTACGCAGGTAACGCACGGACTCCTCGGCAGCCAGCGCCGTGTAATAAGCTTGGCGGGCCTCAGCGGCCAGGCGGGCCACATCGATCACCGCCAGTTGCTGCGCCTGGGCGAATTTGCGTTTCTCCACCTCGACCGCCAGCGGCATGGTGATCAGGGCGAAGATGTTGAAGGTCAGCGCCTGTTCAATCTTGTATTCACGGATGCCGTTCTCAGGTTTGCTGGCACGCAACATCGAGAAATGAGGATTGGGCAAGCGTCCCGCCTGTACCAGTTCGGCCTCGCCGATCCCCAGGTCGAAAAACGCCGCCTGCAAGCCGCGATTGTTGTAGAGCGCAAGCTGAATCGCGTCATCCGCCGTTAGCGGATTGGCGAGCAGTTCGCCGACCCGGGGCCTGCAGTGTCGAGCGCTCCGCATCGCTGCGCGCCCATTGGACGTCCTTGTCCAGACGCTCGCGGGTCGTTTGCTCGACACGGCCGAATCCGCCATCGTCCGAAAACGTGGCACAACCGGCCAAACCGAGAATTCCGACGGTGGCGACAAGCAGTTTTCCGCGACGCATCGGCAACAAAGAGAGAGCGGACGTCATGGCTTATCTCCGGTCGCCTGTGGGGTGCGTTCAGCAGGGTTTCCGTGCTCATGGGCTGGCTCTCCAGCCGCTTGGCCGGTTTCAAGATGCCCGATGTGTCCGCGCAGGCGACCCATCTCGCCATTGACCTGACGCCAGTCATGCAGCGTCTCATCCTGGAACGGTTTGTAATCCGCGAAAGCCGATTGGTAGGATGTTTCGGGTATCGGTTCCTTGGGCGGATGGGAATCGGCCCAGGCGGGTGTCGCGGCGAGCGCGACCGTTAACGCCATGATTTTCATGATGCCTCCATTGGGAATATGCGGAGTCTTTTGCCCCGATGATCGACATCATGCTTTCGCCAAACCAACATCTTGCTGACTTGCGGATTACATTTTCGTAATCTAGGCAATTGGCCTTTAAAAGCGACGGAAAATGCGCCATCAATAGCCAATGGTTGGCGGAGAGAGCGATGAAAATTCTTGTAGTGGAAGACGAAACCAAAACCGGCACCTACCTCAAGCAGGGCTTGGTCGAGGCAGGCTTCGTCGTGGATTTGGCCGTCAACGGCCTCGACGGGCTGCATTTGGCGCTGACAGAGGCCTATGATCTGGCGATCCTCGACGTCATGCTCCCGGGTATCGACGGCTGGCAGGTGTTGCAAGGCATTCGCCGGGCCGGCAAGGAAATGCCGGTGCTGTTTCTGACGGCACGCGACCAGGTGGAAGATCGGGTTAAAGGATTTGAACTGGGAGCAGATGATTATCTGGTCAAGCCCTTTGCGTTTTCTGAACTGTTGGCTCGCGTCAGATCTCTTTTGCGTCGTGGCGGAAAAGCCAAGGAATCCGAGATTCTGCGCGCAGCCGACCTCGAACTCGACTTGCTGCGCCGCCGCGTCAATCGGGCCGGGAAACGGATTGACCTGACCGCCAAGGAGTTTGCCTTGCTCGAACTGTTGCTGCGCCGTCAGGGTGAGGTGTTGCCACGCTCATTGATAGCCTCTCAGGTCTGGGACATGAATTTCGACAGCGACACGAACGTCATCGAGGTCGCGATCAAGCGCCTGCGGGTCAAGATTGACGACGGGTTCGAACCCAAATTGATTCGTACGGTGCGTGGCATGGGCTATGTTCTGGAGATTACCGATTGACCCCGACTCGCGGCCCTTCACTGACGCTTCGCCTGACCCTGCTGTTTGCGCTGGCCTCGGCCTTTGTGCTGTTCCTGCTCGGCCTGCTGATTGGCAATGCGGTTGAGCGCCACTTCGAAGAGCAGGATTTGGATGTGCTGACCGGCAAAATGCAGTTGGCGAGGCATATCCTGGAACGAAAACCAGATAGTCAGCCGAAAGAGACACTGACCCAGCAACTGGACGATGCGCTGACGGGGCATCACGGGCTGATCGTTGCCGTCTATGACCAGAATGGCGAAACGCTGTATGCCAACGAAGCGATGGTGTTTCCGCAGGATCTACTAAGCATTGGCGCGACACCAAGGCGCGAGCAACCCGTCAAATGGAACAGTAACGACGGCCAGCCATGGCGGGGAATTTCCTCGATGATCAAAGGCACCGATGGTGGCGGTAGTTACACCGTGGCAATTGCTACCGAAATCACCCATCACGAGCACTTCATGACTTCCTTCCGGCAGACCTTGTGGGGGTTCATGAGCTTGGCAACCCTGGCGATGGGATTGCTCGGCTGGTTTGTCGTCCGGCGCGGCCTGTTGCCTTTACTGGCCATTAAGCGGCAGGCGGCTGAGATCACCGCCAATCGCCTGCATACCCGCTTGCCGGTCGAAGCCATCCCCCGCGAATTGGCGGATCTGGCTGACACACTGAATGGCATGCTTTCGCGCTTGGAAGAATCCTTTCAGCGCCTGTCGGATTTTTCATCGGACTTGGCCCATGAGTTGCGAACGCCGGTCAGCAATCTGTTGACCCAGACCCAGGTCACGCTCTCGAAAGCACGCTCTGCAGAGGACTACCGGGACATCCTGGCATCGAACGCGGAAGAATTCGAACGCTTATCGCGAACCATTTCCGACATGCTTTTCCTGGCCAAGGCCGACAACAACCAGATCATCCCCAATCGAGAGGCGATAGACCTTGCCGAGGAAATTGGCGATTTGCTCGAGTATTACGATGTGCTTGCCGAAGAGAAATCGATTGACTTGTCATTCTCTGGCGCCGGCCAAATCCTCGGAGACCGATTGATGTTGCGCCGAGCGATAAGCAATCTGCTGTCCAATGCGTTGAGGCACACGCCAAACGATGGAGTGGTTACAGTGCAAATCGAGGAGCGTGATGACGGATTGACACATATTGCCGTCGAAAACACAGGGAACGAGATTCCTGCGGAGCATTTGCCCCGCCTGTTCGATCGTTTTTATCGGGTTGACAGTTCCCGACTGCGGACAACCGAAAATTCGGGACTTGGGTTAGCTATCACCCAATCAATTGTGATTGCACATGGCGGGAAAGTACGTGTCCAATCGACCGCTGAAAAAACGCGCTTTACGCTATCCCTGCCCAGTTCTCACCGGTAATTGTTTCCCATTCAAAAATGCTTGATCTCAGGATGGCCTGATCAACATCGGCCTTATTGACCAATAATTATATTTCGCCATAAAATTCGCCAAAACAAACTGCACTCTTTAAAAGGCTATTTTGTGGAAAAAAAAAGAATTTCAGGCGAGATAGAAAACATAGAGGATGATTTCGCCAATTTAGCTCGACTCGCTGCTTCAGAGGCACATGAAGATACACGCCTGCTGCTAGCGCGCCTCGTACGCAAGTATCGTCAGCAGCGCCCCGAACTGGCAGCACGTCTTGATCAATCTCTGAAAGCATCCCAGACCCGATCAGCAGGTAATTCAATCCTGCGTCGAGGCACACCAGTGGTTGAAGCTGGCGAAGTGGCATTACCAGTTGATGGCGACTCCCGCCTAGCACTGATTCGCGTCTTCGATGATCGAGTCGGGTTGGCTCCGCCGATTCTTCCCGGCGGCGTTCATGACGCCATCGGCGCCATCATTCGCGAACGCCAGGAACGCGAACGGCTGGCTGCTCGCGGTATCAGCCCGACCCGTTCAGCCATTTTGGTTGGGCCACCCGGGGTCGGCAAAACACTCTCGGCCCGCTGGATCGCCAGCGCCTTGGGCAAGCCCCTATGGGTGCTTGACCTGACGGCGGTCATGAGCAGCCTGCTTGGCAAGACTGGCAACAATCTGCGTGCCGCCCTGGACCACGCCAAGAAGCACGCCGCCGTCCTACTGCTCGATGAGATCGACGCCATCGCCAAACGGCGCAGCGATGAATCCGATATCGGCGAACTGAAGCGCTTGGTCACCGTTATGTTGCAGGAAGTCGACCAGTGGCCGGACAGCGGATTACTGCTGGCAGCCACCAATCATCCGGAGCTGGTCGATCCGGCGCTGTGGCGACGTTTCGATCTGGTCCTCAAGTTCGACGCACCGGATGCCTCGGCGATTGCGGTTGCCATCCAGCGATTCCTTGGCGACGACCTGAAACTGTTTGAGTCTTGGGTCGATGTGCTGGCCGCCGGCCTACAGGGGCAGTCGCTGTCGGATGTCGAACGTAGCATTAACGCCTTGCGTCGTGGCCATGCCTTGCAGACAGCACCGTTAGAACAACTGATCGGCTCGGCACTGGGCCAGCGTCAGGAAGCCTTGAGCAAGGCAGAACGCCTCAATCTAGCAATCGAACTGGCCAAGGCGGGCCAGCACACTCACATGCAGATTAGCCAGATGACGGGGGTCGCTCGCGACACCATTCGCAAACACGCGGGACCATCACCCCGCAAAGGCAGGGGGCTCAAATAAATGACTACGCGATACCTGATCGGCCGTGCCGAGTTACTGACCTATCCCATCGAAGCGCCCAAGAAGAAGGTTGGCGACAAGGCTCACCCCTATACGCTTGGCGAGGCCAAGCGCATCATCGTGCCGGAGATCGAGTTAGCCAACAGCATTTTCCAAGAATTACCGGCGAAGGCCTGTGCCGATGATTTAGCGGTGGCCCGTCTGGTATTGCACCCGGCCTACCTGGCCAAGTCGTTTTTCCCGAAGCTGCTGCTCGATCAGGTCGGCCTCGCCTCGGTCGGGTCGCGGACCCGCCGTATCCAGCCGCGCCGCCAAACTCAGAAGAAGGCGCCGCCGGAAGCAGAAACCACGGAACTTTTCGTGGCTGGCACGCGGGCGGCACTGGGAAACTTCCCGGCTTTCGCCCGAAACCTGAACGAACAGATGCCGGTCGCCGAGCAGTTTGCTCGCATCGAGACCTTTGCCGCCATGACCCCATCTGATCGCCTGCATCTTGAGGGCGCCAATATCGGCCACGTTTTCGAGGTCGGCCTGCATTTACCCCCCGAAGGCGACGCCTCGGATGTTCGTGCCATGTTCGCTGACTACGCCAAGGACTGCGGCTTCAGGGTCAATGGCGAATTCGAATTTGAAGCGGGCCGCCTGCTGTTCGTTGCGGTCGAGGGGGAGGCTGCCGCCCTAGAAAACCTGGCCCAGTTCACCCTGACCCGCGTCGTCCGGCCGATGCCGCACTTGCGGGCGGCACGTCCGGTCACCCGCAGCATGCCGCTTGCGGTGTCGTTCTCGTTGCCGAGCGGCGAGCCGCTTTCTCGCGAACCCAAGGTCGCTGTACTGGATGGCGGCCTACCGGCGGAGCACATCCTCGATGGCTATGTCCGCCGCTATTTCCTGGCTGACGAGGATGCGAGCGACGTACCCGACTTCACCGAGCATGGACTCGGCGTCACCTCGGCTTTGCTGTTTGGGCCGATTGAGCCGGAAGCAGCGGCAGAACGTCCCTACGCGCCGGTTGACCATCATCGCGTGCTGGATGCCAAGATTGACGGAGAAGATCCCTACGAGTTGTATCGCACGCTCGGCCACGTCGAAACCGTACTGCTTTCCCGTCAATACCAGTTCATCAACCTCAGCTTGGGTCCGGATCTGCCAGTCGAGGACCAAGATGTACACGCGTGGACAGCGGTGATCGACAGCATTTTGAGCGATGGTGAAACCCTGATGACTGTTGCAGTCGGCAATAATGGGGAACGCGATGCAGCACTTGGCCTTAACCGTATCCAGGTGCCTTCTGATAGCGTGAATGCGTTGTCTGTGGGCGCCGCCGATCGAAGCGGCCCGGATTGGAAACGCGCTGGTTACAGCGCCACCGGCCCCGGTCGTAGCCCGGGAAGACGGAAACCCGATGTGGTGGCGTTTGGCGGCGCGCCCAAGGAGTATTTTCACGTAGCAGCCCCTGGCAGCCGACCGAACCTGGCCGCCACGCTGGGAACCAGCTTCGCGGCACCACTCGCGCTGCGCTCGGCAGTTGGTATCCGGGCTATTCTGGGCGACCCTGTACATCCGTTGACCATCAAGACGCTGTTGGTCCATGGCTGCGAAAGCAATGAAGAGCACGATGTGCATCATGTCGGTTGGGGACGTGTCCCGTCGGACATCAATCGCCTGATCACCTGTGACGACGGGGTAGCTCGAATCATCTATCAGGGCGAGCTACGTCCAGGAAAATTCCTGCGCGCACCGATTCCCTTGCCGGCTTTTAAGCTGGAGGGGAAGGTGCGTTTACGGGCAACCTTCTGTTACGCCAGCCCGGTCGATCCTCAGGATGCCGGCGCCTACACGAAAGCCGGCCTCGGCATTACCTTTCGACCCAACAGCAGCAAGCGCAAGGCCGGTGCTACCAATGCATCGTCGGTCAGTTTTTTCCCATCGGCCGACTTTCGGACCGAGGCCGAACTGCGGGCAGATCTGGGTAAGTGGGAAACTGTGCTGCACGCTGAGCACAGTTACTACGGTAGCAGCCTGCTTGAACCCTTGTTCGACGTGCATTACAACGCTCGCGAGGCTGGGGGCCAGGCTTCGTCAGGGGCGCCTGCCATCCGCTACGCCTTGGTGGTTACCGTACACGCCCCGAAGCATGCGCAGTTACATCAGGACATACTCAAGGCCCACGCCGTGCTCCAAGCGCTGGAACCGCAAGTCTCGCTGCCGCTGCGCGCACGGACCTGAATCCAGCTAGGAATGCGATGAGCCAGGTCGATCTCTACCTCAATGCCGCCGCACGGGCCAATACCCGACGCAGCTATGCGTCAGCCATCCAGCACTTCGAGATCGAGTGGGGAGGCTTGTTGCCGGCAACCATCGATTCGGTTGCCCGCTACCTGGCGGCCTATGCCGAATCCCTGTCGCTGAACACGCTGAAGCACCGCCTCGCGGCGCTGTCGCGCTGGCATCAGGATCATGGCTTTCCGGACCCGACCAAAGCCCCAAAAATTCGGCAACTGTTGAAAGGTATCCGAACGCTGCATCCTGCCCAGGAAAAACGGGCCAAGCCACTGGAACTGGAAATCCTGCGCGGTGTTGCCGACTGGCTGACTTCGGCCACGGCGGCTGCAATCAGCCGGGGGGATTTGACCAGCGCCCTGCGACACACGCGGGACCAAGCCCTGGTTCTCCTCGGTTTCTGGCGCGGGTTCCGCTCCGACGAACTGGCCAACCTTCGCATCGAATTTATCGAAATCAAGCCTGGCGAGGGGCTGACCTGTTTCTTGCCGCGCAGCAAGGGAGATCGCAACCTGGAAGGCCGAAGCTACTCATGTCCAGCACTGTCCCGGCTGTGTCCGGTCGAGGCAGTTGAAGACTGGTTAGCCTTGTCCAAACTGACTGGAGGGCCGCTATTCCGCAAGGTCGATCGCTGGGGGCATCTATCTGAAGTCGAATTGACCCCGAGCAGTATCATTCCCATGCTTCGAAAGTTGCTGAGCCGGGCAGGTGTGGCCGATGCAGAGACCTTCAGTAGTCACTCGCTACGCCGTGGGTTCGCCCAGTGGGCTGGCATGAGCGGCTGGGATATCCGGGAGTTGATGAGTTACGTGGGCTGGCGTGATGTGAAGGCTGCCATGCGCTATCTGGATGGGGTCAGCACCGACCAGAAGGCGCGTTTCGAGCAGGGACTGGATCGGGCGCTGCCAGAAACAGCAACAGCCTCGACCCCACAGTTGCCCAGTCTGCCCGAGGTCCCACTCGCAATGATCGAGGTTTCCATCGATTTGTCTGCCTTCAATGGCGGCCGACGCGGTGTCGCCAATGCCTTGCGGGACATGACGAACACTTGCCTTGCCCAGTTCCAGGCACAACCGTTGGATCAGGATGGCCGTCGATATCAAATTTCCGTCCCGACGCCTTCAACCGACACCCTGGACGAGCACCTCTACACCTTGCTCGACGAACTCCATCGTATTGCCGATGCCCGTGAGTGCTTCCTGGAGGCGGTCTGCCGTGACCCGGCCACCGGCAGGCATTGGGATTGATCCCGCATGACCCAGCTTCACGAGACCGCGTATCCCCGCCTGAAAGCGGACCCATCGGCACAGGATCTCGACGAGATTTATACCCTGACGCCTGATGAAATCAGATTCATCGATAAGACTGTAAAGCGTCCCATTGCTCGCTCGGCTGCATTCATCTACCTGAAGCTGTTTCAGCGTCTTGGGTACTTCGTCCACATCAGGGATGTTCCGGCGGCGATTCGCCAACACATTGTGGTCCAAACGGGGCATCGGCCAGCCAGGGCAGATGAACTTCGGCAGTTCGACCGAACGACGGCGCGCACCACCCTGATTGCTGCCTTGCGACGCTACCTGAATGTTCGCCCTCTGGACGATCAGGGACGCGCCTGGTTACGGCATGTTGCAGAAACCGCCGCAGACAGCCGACATGTGGTGGCCGACATCATCAATGTGATGCTTGAAGAACTGGTGCACCACCGCTACGAACTCCCTGGTTTCTCAACACTCGACCGACTGGCCGTCCAGGCCCGGGAAAAGATCCACGACGTCCATTTTGCGAGCCTTGCCGACCAACTTGATGCCAAGGTGAAAGCCTTGATCGACAACTTGTTCAAGGTCAAGTCGGGTGAGACCAGCAGTACCTGGAACCTGCTCAAGCGCGAACCAAAAAAGCCAACCAACAAGGAAACCCGCTTCTATCTCCAGCATATCCGCAGGCTCCAGTTGCTGGTCGACCAACTACCCATCCCCGATATTCCCGTTCCAAAACTCAAACAGTACCGCTACATCGCCCGTTCGCTGGATGCGACAGAAATGGCGGAGCTGAAGCCCCAGAAGCGCTATGCCCTGGCGGTCATCTACATCCGCTCGCAATTTGCCCAGACGCTTGACGATGCGGCCGACCTATTCGTCCGCATGCTCCAGAACCTGGACAATCAGGCACGCAACAAGCTGGGTGAATACCAGCAGGAACACCTCCAGCGAACTGATCGCCTGATCGGCCAGTTGAAAGAGATGTTGCTGGCCTACCGGATCGACGGCACGGATCATCAACGGGTGGAAGCCATCGGCGGCAGCCTGATCGCCGAGGTCGATGACCTGGTGGCCATCTGCGATGAGCACATGGCTTACGCCGGACGCAATCATCTGCCGTTCCTCATCCAGCCTTACAAGATGGTTCGAGCTCAGTTGCTGAACTGTATCGAAATCGTCAATCCGCAGAGCAGCAGTGAAGACGATACCCTGATCCGGATGATGAAAGCGTTGCAGGCGCTACGTGGCACCCGGCACGAAGTCGTTCCGCTATCGTTGGTCGGTCTGAATGTCGAGGAGGACTTCCAGTGGCTCCCCTCGACCTGGCGGAAGCTGGTCATTTCCGAACGCGCCGACGGTCAGGTCGTTGCCATCAATCGCCGTTACTTCGAATTGGCGGTTCTGTATGCGATCCGCGATGAACTGAAGTCGGGCGATCTGTTTATTCAGCACGGTGAGCGCTACGACGACTACCGGGAACAACTGGTTGATGACGACACCCTGAATCGGGAATTGGCGCAGTATGGCGAGGTCACCGGTGTCGAAACGGATTCCAGGGCCTTTACCGAGTCCTTGAAGGCGGCTTTACTGGAGACGGCTGAGGAGGTCGATGCCGAATTTCCCGAAAATGCCTATGCCGAAATCGTCGATGGCCGGCTGATCCTGAAGAAACCGCCAGCCAGCGAACCACCGCCCGGCATCAGGGCGATCGACCAGCTAATCACCGAGCACATGGAGAACATCAGTATCGTCGACGTACTGATCGACACCGAGCGCTGGCTGCAATTGCACAAGTTGTTTCGGCCCTTGATGGGGACCGAAAGCCGGATCGAGGAATTGCGGCCACGAGTGATCAGCACCTTGTTCTGTTATGGCTGCAACCTCGGACCGACCCAGACGGCGCGCTCAATTCGGGGCATGAGCCGCAAGCAGATCGCTTGGCTCAACATCAAGTACGTAACGGAAGAGGTGCTGGAAAAAGCCATCGTCAAAGTCATCAATGCCTACAACAAGTTCGAATTGCCTGGCTACTGGGGATCAGGCAAGCATGCTTCGGCCGACGGCACGAAATGGAACCTCTACGAGCAAAATCTGATTTCCGAGCATCACATCCGCTACGGCGGCTATGGCGGTATCGGCTACTACCATGTTTCCGACAAGTTCATTGCGCTGTTCAGCCACTTCATTTCCTGTGGTACCTACGAAGGCACCCACATCCTCGATGGACTGATGACCAATACCTCGGATATCCGACCGGACACCATTCACGGTGATACCCAAGCCCAGAGCTACACGGTTTTTGCTCTTTCCCACCTCTTGGGTATCAAGCTGATGCCGCGCATCCGTGGCATCAAGGATCTGGTATTCCATCGCCCCGACAACAACAAGAAGTTCACCCATATCGACCGATTATTCAGTGATGACATCAATTGGCAGATGATCGAGACTCATCTGCCGGACATGCTGCGCGTGGCCGTTTCCATCAAGCTCGGGAAAATTTCTGCCTCGGCCATCCTGCGCCGCCTGGGGACTTACAGTCGAAAGAACAAGCTGTATTTCGCCTTTAAGGAACTCGGCAAAGTAATCCGAACCATGTTTCTGCTGAAATACGTTGGCAACGTCGAACTACGCCGGCTCATCCACGCGGAAACCAACAAGTCGGAGCAATTCAATGGTTTCGAGAAAAAACTGTTCTTCGGCGGAGAAGGGGTGATTGCCGAAAACCTGCGCCATGAACAGCGCAAGATCATCAAGTACAACCATCTTGTTGCCAACCTGGTCATCTTGCACAACGTGGTGGGGATGAGCCGGGTGCTGAAGCAACTCCAAGCCGAAGGGGCTGTGATCAACCAGGAAGTCTTGGCTGGACTGGCACCATACCGGCTGGAGCACATCAATCGTTTCGGCGATTACGTGCTGGATTTCCGCCGCAAGGCCGAAGCGCTGGATGAGGGATTCCGGATTTTGGAGGCCGAATCAACAAGCCAAGGTCAATGACTATTGAATTTCTCGGAGAGAATCCCAATATCATGGATTGCCATGCGCGTGCGTGGTCACTTTAGGGAGATGTTCATGAGCAAGACACTGACCGGCAGTGGTTCGATCACGATGAAAAATCTGAATGGAACCTCAGACAAAAATTGTAGTTGCGGTACTTGGCTTGGCCACTGGAAGAAGTTTGCGAAGGCTTCCGCAACGCCAAAAGCCACGTGCAAGGGTGTGACTCTCAAGCTGAGGTTGGGGCGCATATCATTTTGCCGAACATGAAAGACGAATCGCTGCGAAAACTCAACTACATTGCGCCGATGTGTAAGTCACACAACAATCAGCCGGACACTGAGTTCAAATCCAAGCCTGACAAAGTTTTTGTCAGCGCAAACAAAGCACTGACCTGCGGAGCCTAAGCTTCAACTGAAGAGGGTAGGCCGGTGAAAACTGGCCTTCACTTCAAATAAGGTGATTTTCTTTTCGGAACAATCAACTAAGCGATTTTTTCGAGGATTTCGGATGATTCCCGGCCGACCCTCTCGTAGAAGGCGAAGGCGGCCCTGTAGGCGGCCTTCATCACGTCATCCGGAAAACGGCGCAGCTTGACGCCCTGGGCCAGCAGGCGCGTCAGGGCCGGCGGATTCTTGGCGTCGTATTCGGCGGTGGTGAGCAGGTGGGCTTCTGCCGCCGCCACCTCGAAGGCCTGCTGGTAGGCCTTGGGCAGTTTTTCCCATTCCCGGGCATTGACCAGGAAACTCAGCTGGGCACTGGGTTCCCACCAGCCCGGATGGTAGTAATAGCGGGCCACCTTGAAGAAGCCCAGCTTCTCGTCATCGTAGGGGCCGGACCATTCGGCGGCGTCGATGGCGCCCTTTTCCAGGGCCGGATAGACGTCGGCCCCGGGAATGGTCTGGGGCACCGCCCCTAGGCGCGCCATGATTTCCCCGCCCAGGCCTGGAATGCGCATCTTCAGGCCCTTGAGATCGGCCAGGCCCTGCAGTTCCTTGCGGAACCAGCCCCCCATCTGGGCGCCGGTGTTGCCGCCGGGGAAGTTGATGACGCCGTAATCCCGGTACAGCTCCCGCAGCAGGGTCAGACCGTTGCCGAAATGCATCCAGGCCGTCTGCTGGCGGGTGGTGAGGCCGAAGGGCAGGACGCTGTCGAAGGCGAATGCCCGGTTCTTGCCGACGTAGAAGGAACCCAGGGTGTGGCCGCACTCCACGGTGTCCTGCTGCACCGCATCCAGGGCCTGCAGACCGGGGACGATTTCGCCCGCGGCGAAGGGGCGGATCTGGAAGCGTCCCTCGGTCAGGGCCGCCACCCGATTGGCCAGCACTTCGCTGGCGCCGTAGAGGGTATCCAGGCTCTTCGGATAGCTGGAGGCCAGGCGCCAGCGCACCACCGGCTGGCCGTCCGCCGCCCGGGCCGTAGCCGCGCCCAGGGCCGCCGAAGCGCCGGCGCCGAGCAGGAAGTCACGTCGTTGCATGGCAGTGTTCTTCCCGAAACCAGGTTGCTGCAGGAAAAATCGGGAGCGGCCGAAACCCGCGTTCCCGCTTACTCCAGGACGGCGCCGGCCTGGCGCAGCAGGTCGGCGATTTCCGTATTGTTGGCGGCCACGGCCCACTTCAGGGCGGTGCCGCCGGCCTCGTTGATCTTGTCCACATCCGGCTTGTGCTTCAGCAGCAGGCGCACCGCTTCGATATGGGCATTGCGGGCCGCCACCATGAGGGCGGTGGTGCCGTTGTCGCTGGTGCCGTTGATGTCGGCGCCGTGGGCCAGCAGGTATTCCATCACCTCCAGCTGGTTGTTGAAGGCCGCATAGGCCAGGGGCGGCCAGCCTTCGCTGCGGTTCACCGGGGCGCCGCCGGCCAGGAGCAGCTTCACCACCGGCAGATGGCCGCGGAAGCTGGCCAGCAGCAGGGCGTCGTCGCCGAAACGATTGCGGGCGGTGACCTTGGCCCGGCGCAGGATCAGCTGGTCCACCAGCTCCGCATTGCCGTTGCGGGCCGCCAGCATGAGCAGGGTGCTGCCTTCGGCATCGGCGGTATTGGGATCGATGCCCCGCTCCAGCAGGGCCACCGCCTCCTCCGTGTGGTTTTCCAGCACGGCCTTGAGGGTGTCGTCGTAGATGCCGGCCAGGACCGGCTGGGCAAGGGGGAAAGCCAGGGAGAGCAGCAGGGCTGCCAGGAGCTTGCGCATGGTGGTTCCTCGAGGGTCAGGCGGCCAGGGCGGTGCCGGCGGCAGGGAAACAGCGGAAGAAATTGGCGGTGGTGGCGGCGGCCACCTCCTGCAGGGTGAGACCGCGCAGGGTGGCGATTTCCTCGGCCACGTGGCGCACGTAGGCCGGTTCGTTGGTCTTGCCCCGGAAGGGCGTTGGTGCCAGGTAGGGCGAGTCGGTCTCCACCAGGATGCGCTCCAGGGGCACCTTGGCGGCCACTTCCTTGACCACCTTGGCGTTCTTGAAGGTGACGATGCCGGAGAAGGAAATGTAGAAGCCCAGGTCCAGGGCCTGTTTGGCCACTTCCCAGTCCTCGGTGAAGCAGTGCATGACGCCGCCCACCGCTCCGGCCCCCTCCTCCGCCATGAGGCGGATGGTGTCGGCGGCCGAGTCCCGGGTATGGATCACCAGGGGCTTGCCGCAGGCCTTGGCGGCAGCGATGTGGGTGCGGAAGCGCTGTCGCTGCCACTCCGGCTTGTCCTTGTGCCAGTAGTAATCCAGCCCGGTTTCGCCGATGGCGACGACCCGGGGATGGGCGGCCAGGGCCACCAGCTGCTCCGCCGTGGGCTCGGCCCCTTCCGTGTGTTCGGGATGGACGCCGACGCTGGCCAGCAACTGGGGATGGGCCTCGGCCAGGGCCAGGACCCGGGGAAAGTCCTCCAGATTGACGCCGATGCAGACGGCGGCCTGGACTTGGTTGGCTGCCATCTTGGCCAGGATTTCCGGCAGCCTGGCGGCCAGGTCGGGAAAGTCCAGGTGGCAGTGGGAATCGACAAGCATGGTTTCTCTACGCGGGGCCGCCAGGGCCCTCAGATGGTATGGGTGGCGCGGCTGGACTGGAGCAGGCCGCCGAGCAGGCCTTCGATCTTGCGCCGGGCCTCGATGCCGCTCTCGTCGTTGTTGAAATGGATGCCGATGCCCTGGGCCTTGCTGTTCTGGGCCCCGGCCGGGGTCACCCAGACCACGGTGCCGGCGATGGGCAGCTTGGTCGGGTCCTCCATCAGGGAGAGCAGCATGAAAACTTCGTCCCCCAGGGTGTAGCGACGGTTGGTGGGGATGAAGATGCCGCCGTTTTTCAGGTGGGGCATGTAGGCGGCGTAAAGGGCCGACTTGGAATTGATGTTGAGGGAGAGAACGCTGGGGCGGGCTCCGGCGGCGGCTGGAGCGGCAGAACTTGCGGCATTGGTGTCCGACATGGGGTCCTCGCGTCTTTCAGTACAGGGCCCGGTAGGCGAAGAAGAGTTCTTCCAGTACCAAGCGCAGGTTCAACGGATGCTCAGATTGAGCTTTAAATTTAATCAGCAATCTATTGAAATTTATTATTTTAATAGTGCTTGATGAAGCCGCCAGCTGCCCTATTGTAGCGCCATCGTCCTGGAAGTAGCGCGGCGGCAGCCCCTCCGCCACCAGAGCCAGGTCGGCGCTCCATTTCTGCAGCCATTCCACCGTCCGCTTCATGGTGAGGGCGCCGGACTTGTCCGCCTTGAGAGTTTTCTCGATCAGAGCGGCCGCGGCAATGGGGTCCAGCTGGCGTCCCTTCTGCAACTGCCCGAGCAGGGCATCGAGCAGACTGCGCTGGCCGCTGCCGGCCAGTTCCGCCGCCAGGCGCGGCGCCCCGCCGGCCAGGGCCAGCCAGCGCCCGCCGTCGCTGACCTTCTGCGCCGCCAGCCAGGCGGTGGCCGCCTGGGGCGACGGCAGGGGCACTTCCACGGTCTGGCAGCGGCTGCGGATGGTTGGCAGGAGCCGGTCGGCCTCGCTGGACACCAGCAGGAACAGGGTGTCGGGCCGGGGTTCTTCCAGGCTCTTCAACAGCGCGTTGGCGGTGTTGCGGTTCATGGCCTCCGCCGGGTGCAGCAGGACGATGCGCACCCCCTGGCGGTGGGTGCCGACGTGGAGGAAGTCGTCCAGCCCCCGCACCTGGTCGATGGTGATCTGCTGGCTGGGCTTCTTCTTGCCCGTTTCCTCGTCGGCCTCGGCCTCTTCGTCGCTCATGGCCGCCGGTTGCACCAGCCGGAAATCCGGGTGGTTGCCCTGCCCCAGCCAGTTGCAGGCGGAACACTGGCCGCAGGCATGGCCGTCCATGCCCGGCGCCTCGCAGAGCAGGCCGGCGGCAAAGGCCCGGGCCAGTTCGAACTTGCCGACGCCGCGCTGGCCGATCAGCAGGAGGGCGTGGGGAAGCTGGGCACGCCGCCCCTGGAGCCGTTGCCAGGCCGATTCCTGTAATTGAAATATATTCATAAACAAATAGTTGAAATCAATTCTTCAATTGATTTCTTAATTTCATCCACGGTCCGGTCGGCCTGTACCACCCGGATGCGGCCGTTGGACTGGCCGGCCCGTTGCAGATAGCACTGGCGCACCCGCTCGTGGAAATCAGCCTCTTCCTGCTCGAAGCGGTCGAGGATGCGCTCCTTGCCGATGCGGGCCTGGGCTACCGCCAGGGGCAGATCGAAAAGCAGGGTCAGGTCCGGCTGCAGGTGGCCGTGGACCCAGTCCTCCAGGACTTTCAGCTTGTCCAGGGATAGCCCCCGGCCGCCGCCCTGGTAGGCCACGGTGGCATCGGTGAAACGGTCCGAGATGACCCAGGTGCCGGCCGCCAGGGCCGGCTCGATGACCTCGGCCAGGTGCTCCCGGCGGGCAGCGAACATCAGCAGGGCCTCGGTTTCCAGGTGCATGGGCTCGGCCAGCAGCAGGGCCCGCAGCTTTTCCCCCAGGGGCGTGCCGCCGGGCTCCCGGGTGGTGACCACGGTCTTGCCCCGGGCCGTGAGCTGGTCTGCCAGCCACTGGATGTGGGTGCTCTTGCCGGCCCCGTCGATACCTTCGAAGGTGATGAATTTTCCGCGCATGGTCATCCTGTAATCAGCGTCCGCCCCGCTGGTATTTGTTTACCGCCCGGTTGTGCTCGTCCAGGGAGGAGGAAAAATGGCTGCTGCCATCGCCCCGGGCGACGAAATAAAGGGCCGGGCTGGCAGCGGGATGGAGCGCCGCCTGCAGGGCCGCCTGGCCGGGCATGGCGATGGGCGTGGGCGGCAGGCCGCCCCGGGTGTAGGTATTGTAGGGCGTATCGGTGAGCAGGTCCTGGCGCCGCAAATTGCCGTCGAAGCGCTCGCCCATGCCGTAGATGACCGTGGGGTCGGTCTGCAGCAGCATGCCCTGGCGCAGGCGATTGACGAACACTGCGGCGATATGGGGCCGGTCCGCGGCCCGACCCGTTTCCTTTTCCACGATGGAAGCGAGGATCAGGGCCTGGTAGGGATGCTGCAGGGGCAGGCCCGGGTCCCGGGCCGCCCATTCGGTCTGGAGGCGCTTCTGCATAGCCCGGTAGGCCCGGGCCAGCAGGTCCAGGTCGCTGGACTGCTTGCTGAAGAGATAGGTGTCGGGGAAGAACAGTCCTTCCGGATGGCTTTCGGCGGCGCCAATGCGCTGCAGCAGTTCCCGGTCCGACAAGCCGGCGCCGTCATGGCGCAGGTCGGGGTGGGCATTGAGCTTGTCCCGCAGCTGGCGGAAATTCCAGCCCTCGATGATGGCCAGTTCGCTCTGGCTGACGTCACCCCGGGTCAGCTTCTGCAGCAGAGCCCACAGGGTGATGCCCTGCTCCACCTCGTAGCTGCCCGCCTTGAGGGCCGCGGCGCTGCGGCTGGCCCGGGCCAGGGCCTCGAAGGCCCAGGGATTGAGATCGATGCCCGCCTCCACCATCTGCCGGGCGGCTGCGCGGGCACTGCTGCCGGGCTGCACCTGGAAGTCCAGGGGCGAGGCATTGAGGCGGACCGGGCTCAGGGCCAGCCAGGCCAGGCCGCCGCCGCCCAGCAGGGCCGCGAGGATCAGCAGGGACAACAGTCTGCGGAACAAGCGCATAGGAAAGCGGGTCTAGGGGAACGGCTGCCGCCACCGGCCTGGCCGTTGCCGAGAATTCGGGGTAAAAGGAGGCGATATAATAGCCCAAGCCCTGTATTCTCCCCAGCTATTGACGCCCGCGCCGGCCAATGACGACGCGGACCTGCTGTACGAGCCGGCCCCCGATGGCCGACCGTTTCCGACAAGCGACTCACGAAAACCCTTAACTTTCCCCCAATTGCCACGGAAATCCCCATGAACGCTCTCTGGAAAAACACCCTGGAAACGGCTGGCGCCAAGTTCGACGCCGATCTGGTCACCGATTTCGGCGATGCCGCCGGCGAACGCCAGGCCGCCCTCAACGGACCGGTGCTGGCTCCCCTTTCCCACCTGGGCCTGATCGCCGTCGGCGGCGAGGATGCCAAGTCCTTCCTGCACAACCAGGTGACCAGCGATGTGAACCACCTGAAAGCCGAAGCGGCCCAGCATTCCGCCTGGTGTACCGCCAAGGGCCGCATGCTGGCCAGCTTCCTGCTGTGGAAGGAAGGCGACGCCTACCAGGTGCAGCTGGCTGCCGAACTGCAGCCCGCCATCCAGAAGCGCCTGCAGATGTTTGTGCTGCGGGCCAAGGTGCAGATCACCAGTCGCAGCGACGAAGTGGCCCTGATCGGCCTGGCCGGACCGGGCAGCGCCGCCCTGCTGGCCCAGGCCGCTTTGCCGGTGCCGGCCCAGCCCCTGGAAGCACTGGAAGCGCCGGCGGGCAAGGTGATCCGCCTGGAAGGCAAGGAGCGCTTCGAAATCGCCGTGGCCGTGGCCGCCGCGCCCAGCCTGTGGGCAGCCCTGGCCGCCGGTGCCCGCCCCGTGGGCACGCCGGTATGGCAATGGCTGCAGATCCAGGCCGGCATTCCCCACATCAGCGGCCCCACCCAGGAAGCCTTCGTGCCCCAGATGGCCAATTTCGAACGCATCGGCGGCGTCAGCTTCCACAAGGGCTGCTACCCGGGCCAGGAAATCGTTGCCCGCACCCAGTACCTGGGCAAGGTCAAGCGCTCCCTCTTCCGCGCCAAGGTGGCTGCTCCGGTCCGGGCTGGCGACGCCCTTTTCTCCACCCTGGCCGACGAGAACCACGGCGGTACCGTGGTCAATGGGGCACCGGCAGCGGACGGCAGCTGGGAGCTGCTGGCAGTGATCCCGGAAAACTGCGCCAGTGGCGGCCCGGTGCATGCCGGCGGCCCGGACGGCCCGGTGCTGGAACTGCTGCCCCTGCCCTACTAAAAAACCATTGCCACAGAGCGCACAGAGAACACAGAGTTAAACCCCGGGTATTTTGACCCCGGCAGGCTGAACTGGCGCCGTTGTCCTTTTGGCGCACACCCGCTTTTCCCTCTGTGCTCTCTGTGGCCAAAAATCCTTCCCATGTGCCTCATCCTCCTCGCCTGGCAGACCCATCCGGATTACCCCCTGGCGGTTTGTGCCAACCGGGATGAATTCCATGCGCGCCCCACCCTGGCCGCCGATTTCTGGAGCGACCAGCCCGGCATCCTGGCCGGAAGGGACCTGCAGGCCGGCGGCACCTGGCTCGGCATCGACCGGCGGCGGCGCTTTGCCGCCGTCACCAACTACCGGGATCCCAAGGCTCCCGAAGGCCAGCGCTCCCGGGGCGACCTGACCCGGGACTATCTGGCCGGCGACCTCTCGCCCCGGGACTTCCTCTCCGGACTGGACGGCGGGGCCTACGGCGGCTTCAACCTGTTTCTCGCCGACCGGGACAGCCTCTGTTACTACTCCAACCGGCAGGGCCGCATCCAGGAACTTCCGCCCGGCATCTACGGCCTTTCCAACCATCTCCTGGAAACCCCCTGGCCCAAGCTGGTGGCGGCCAAGGCCCGTTTCAGCGAGGCCCTGCAGGCCCTGCCGGAGACCGAACCCCTGTTCCATCTGCTGGCAGATCCCACCCGCTGGCCCGACGAGCACCTGCCGGATACGGGCGTCTCCCTGGAATGGGAAAGAATGCTCTCCGCCATCTTCGTCCAGTCACCGGCATACGGCACCCGGGCCTCCACCGTCCTGACGGTGGATCGGCAGGGAGAGGTCTGCCTGACGGAGCGCAGTTTCAACGCCGCCGGCCCCAGCGGCGAAGTGCAGCGGCACTTCCAGGCTGACTAGGATGACCCGGGCGTCCTGTTAAGGGGGCCGCCGCTGCCGGCTGAAGGCCTTTGGTGGCGCGGCGTCATCCACCGGGCCATCGGCAGGCACGATGGCTATTGCCCATGCCGAGGTGCCTCGACATCAAATAAATCGGCATTTTTCCAAGAATCGTTTGACAGCCCCTTGGGGGGTGCGTATAACGGATCGGGCTAAATCTTCAAGTTCCAGATTCAAGTTCATCGTTGTCCCTCTGCATAGTGGTACTCCATTGTTCCATGTAGTCTCCCTTGATTATTGCGCGCCTCGAGCATCTGCTCATTTTTTAAGCTGTTTTTAAGGAATACAAAATGGAAACTGGTACCGTTAAGTGGTTCAACGACGCTAAGGGCTTCGGCTTCATCACCCCGGACAATGGCGGCCCCGATCTGTTCGCCCACTTCTCCGAAATCAAGGCTGACGGCTTCAAGTCCCTGAGCGAAGGCCAGAAGGTTAACTTCGTCGCCGGTCAAGGCCAAAAGGGCCCCCAGGCAACCAACATTCAGCCCCTGTAATCCAGGTTCGCTGAACGGTTGTAAAAAAAGCCCCGCACTGCGGGGCTTTTTTCATGGTGCCGGCCGTGGCACCGCTTTTGGAATTTCCATCTGCACAGCCCCAGTCCCAAAAGCTCAATCCTCGACGATATCCACTTCCGTAAACGCCGGGACCCGCTCGAAAAGATCGACGATGTCCGCATTGCCCATGCGGATGCAGCCGTGGGACGCCGGCGTGCCCAGGGCGGCCTCGTCCGCCGTGCCATGGATGTAGATGTAGCGGGCCATGGTATCCACCGGGCCGAGCCGGTTGAAGCCTGGCTCCCGGCCACAGAGCCAGAGAATGCGGGAGAGAATCCAGTCCCGCTCCGGCATGGCGGCAGCCAGTTCCGGCGTGCAGATTTCGCCGGTGAAGCGGCGGCCGCGGAATACGGCATGGGCCGGCAGGCCCTCGCCGATCTTGGCCCGCACGTAATGGCGGCCCCGGGGGGTACAGAAGCTGCCGCTCTCCTCCCCCGCGCCCCTGGCCGAGGTGGAGACGGGATAGCCGCGCAGCACCCGGCCCTGATCGTCCAGCAGTTCCAGGACCTGGCGCCCGAGGGAGACGCGCAGTTTCATGCCTTGGCCGCCTTGCGCCGTTCGGCAAAGAAACGGGAGAGCAGCTGGCCGCATTCGTCGGCCAGGACGCCGCCGACGATTTCCGTGTGGTGGTTGAGCTGGTCCACCGCGAACAGGTCGAGCACGCTGGCGTGCACGCCGGTCTTGGGGTCCCGGGCGCCATAAACCACCCGGGCGATGCGGGAATGCATGATGGCGCCGGCACACATGGCGCAGGGCTCCAGGGTGACGAACAGCTCGCAGCCGGGCAGCCGGTAATTGCCCAGGTTGCGGGCCGCATCCCGCAGGGCCGCCACTTCGGCGTGGGCCGTGGGATCGCTGTCGCCGATGGGCGAATTGAAACCCCGGCCGACGATGACGCCTTCCCGCACGACGACGGCGCCCACCGGCACCTCCCCCAGGCAGCCGGCAGCCACGGCCTGGGACAGGGCTTCACGCATGAAAAATTCGTCGGTCATGGGCGGAAAAAGGACGGCAAAGAGGCGAAATAAGGGAAAAAGGCGGCAGCGAATCGAAGCAGGCCCATAGTTTACCTCATGGCCTGCGGGCCCAGCGCCTATAATCGCCCCTTCGCCTCACGCTGCCTCCCGTTTCGCCATGCCTGCAAAAGCCAAAGCCACGCCCGCCCCTGCCGCCGCCTCCATGCCGGAAATCCGCCCCGGCCAGTCCCTCGATCTGCTCAAGGAACTGCACATCCTGACCCGGGACGGCAAGATGAACCAGGACAGCCGGCGCAAGCTGAAGCAGGTCTACCACCTGTACCAGTTCATCGAGCCCCTGCTGCTCGAGCTGCTGCAGGACAAGCCGGAATTCACCCTGGTGGACCACGGCGCCGGCAAGAGCTACCTGGGCTTCATTCTGTACGACCTGTTCTTCAAGTCTGGCGCCCCCCTGGCCCGCATCGTCGGCATCGAGACCCGGGACGAACTGGTGGGCAAATCCCGGGAACTGGCCCAACGGCTGGGCTTTCCCGGCATGGAATTCCACAACCTGTCGGTGGCCGACTCCATCACCTCGCCCCTGCTGCCGCCCCGGGTGGACATGGTCACGGCCCTGCATGCGTGCAACACGGCCACGGACGACGCCATCCGCTTCGCCCTGGAAAAGCAGGCCCGTTTCATCGTCCTGGTGCCCTGCTGCCAAGCGGAAGTGGCGGCGGTGCTGAACAAGAACAAGGGCAAGTCCCTGGGCCAGACGGTGCTGACGGAAATCTGGCGCCACCCCATCCACACCCGGGAATTCGGCAGCCAGCTGACCAACGTGCTGCGCTGCCTGCAGTTGGAGGCCCACGGCTACCAGGTCCGGGTGACCGAACTGGTGGGCTGGGAGCATTCCATGAAAAACGAGCTGATCATCGCCACCTACAAGAACCTGCCCCGGCGCAAGCCCGCCGAGCGCCTCAACGAACTGCTGCAAAGCCTGGGACTGGAAGAGATGCAGTCCCGCTTCTTCACCGCTGTGCCCGACCGGACGGCACATTCCGAATCATCAACGTAGTAGACCCGCGAAGGAATCCAGTTGGCCAAAACCAATTTTCAGTTTGAAAAACGCCAGAGGGAATTGGCCAAGAAAAGGAAAAAGGAGGAAAAGCTGCGCCGCAAGCAGGAAGGCCTGCCGGACGACACTCCGGAAAATCAGGAGCCGGCTGAGGGCAGCGAAGGCGCCGCCAACGACGACGCCCCGCCTGCCGTGCCCGCCGCCTGATCTGGCTTCACGCCGCCCCAGTCGCCGAACCGTCCGGATTTTTCCGGCGCTTCGGCGATTTGTTTTTGCCCTCCCCCAGGAAGCGGGAGCGCATCAGGCTTTCCTGCCAGATGCCGGCCACGGCGGCGCCGGCGGCGAAGCTACTCTGCAGGTCGCCGCTGGAAACCGCTTGCAGCAAGCCTTCCAGGGCCCGCCCCAGGGCCGCCTGTTCTGCCGCCTGGCGGGCCCGGTAGAGGCGCATGTTCTGCTTCACCTGCTCACTGCGTTCCGCATAGCGGCTACGGGGCCGTCCCCGGCTGGGGCGTTGTTCCGGATTGGCGTCGTCCATGGCAGTTAATTTTGATAACGTTATCTAAATTATAGACGATGGGCGCAAAAAAGCCGCCCCGGGGCGTAACCCCGGGACGGCCTGGGAGAGACGGGCGCAGACGTCGTCAGCCCAGCACGGACGGCAGCAGGGCCTCCAGCGACGTGGTGGGACGGCCGATGAGGCGGCTCAGCTGGTGCTGGTCGTCGAACAGGGCGCCCCGGGCCGCAGCGGCATCGGAGTCGGCCAGCAGGGCCGCCAGGGGCGCCGGCAGGCCGGCCTTGAGCAGGGCGGCCTCGAAATCGGCCTGACTCAGGTTCACATAGGGCACGGCCCTGCCGCTCAGGCGGGTGATGGCGGCGGCCAGATCGGCCAGGGTGTAGGCCGTGTCCCCGGCCAGTTCATGGACCTTGCCGGCCTGATCGGGCTGGGTGAGGACGGCAGCGGCCGCCTCGGCATAGTCGGCCCGGGCCGCCGAGGCGATGCGCCCCTCGCCGGCGGCGCCGATGTAGGCGCCGTGCTGCAGGGCCGGAGCGACGCTGGCCAGGTAGTTCTCGGTGTACCAGCCGTTGCGCAGGATCACGTGGGGCAGTCCGGACTGGCGCAGCAGGGCTTCGCTCTGACGATGCTCTTCCGCCAGCCCGAGGGGCGAGGTATCGGCATGCAGCAGGCTGGTGTAGGCCAGCAGGCCCACGCCGGCTGCCTGGGCGGCCTCGATGGCATTGCGGTGCTGGGGCAGGCGCTGGCCCACTTCGCTGGAGGAAATGAGCAGCACCTTCTCGGCACCAGCGAAAGCGGTACGCAGGCTTTCCGGTTGGCTGTAGTCGGCCTGGCGCACGACGATGCCCTGGGCCGCCAGGTCGGCGGCCTTGGCCGGGTTGCGCACGGCGGCGACGATGCGGCTGGCGGGAACCTGCCGTTGCAGCAGGGACTGGATGACCAGGCGGCCCAGTTGGCCGGTGGTGCCGGTAACGACGATCATGGAATTGCTCCTTCTTCTCTGGTTGGAGGCGGAAAGCATTGGCCACTGGCCGCCTCCCGCCCCGGGCTTGGGTTTTGCCAAGGGAAATGGGAGAATAGCAACCATACAAACTAAAAATAAGTACGCACACAAAGGTAAGTACCCATGCCCTCCTCCCCACTCGCCGTTCCGGCCCCCACTCCCGCCGAGACACCGACCCTGGCCGAACTGATGCGCCGGGGCGACGTCTTTTCCGACCGCTGCCCCTCCCGGGAAGTACTGCAGCACGTCACCAGCCGCTGGGGCGTGCTGGTGCTGGTGGCCCTGCTGGAGGGCACCCACCGCTTCAGCGACCTGCGGCGCAAGGTGGCCGGCGTCAGCGAACGCATGCTGGCCCAGACCCTGCAATGGCTGGAGGCCGACGGTCTGGTGCGGCGCCAGGCCTTCCCGGTGGTGCCGCCCCATGTGGAATACAGCCTGACGGGCCTGGGCCGGGAGGCCGGGGCGCGGGTCCAGGCCCTGGCGGACTGGATCGAGGGCAACCTGGCGGACATCCTGGCTGCCCGGGAGACGGTGCAGCGGGACAAGTCCGCCAACCGCCCCAAATAGGGGCTCGCGACCATGACCTCCAGCAACTTCCGCCTGCGCCCCATGCAAGGGGCCGACCTGCCCGCCGTGCTGGCGCTCCAGGCCCGGGCCTACGCGCCCTTCTTCCATGAGGACGAAGCCGTCTTTCGCGGCAAACTGGCGGCCTTTCCGGACTGGTGCTGGGTGGCGCAGATGGCGGACGGCGAACTGGCCGCCTACCTTTTCACCCAGCCCGCCCGCCTGGGCCGCCCGCCCTGTCTTGGCGACGGCGGCGGTAGCCAAGGGGATGGCGCCGACACCCTGCACCTGCATGACATGGCCGTCAGCCCCCTGGCCCGGGGGGCAGGGCTGGCGGCCCGCATGACGGCCCATGCCATGAAGGCCGCACAGAAAGCCGAGTTCCGGCATGGCCGCCTGCGGTGGGCCAGCCTGATTGCCGTCCAGGGCTCCGTGCCCTACTGGGCCCGTCACGGCTTCGTTCCCGGGCAGGTAGCGCCCGATCTTTCCTCCTACGGGCCGGGAGCGGCCTACCTGGTCCGCCCCCTGGCTCCCAAGCTGCTGCCCTAGCCCCCCACCACGCCACCGTCTTCGCGCCGGATCACCACGGTGCCGGAACGGGGCCGGCCGGCCGGCGTTTCCGGGAACTGGCTGTGGGGCCAGTGGGAAATGGCGGTGGCCTTGGCCGGCTCGGAACGCTCGCTGGCCGGCTCCCCCGGGTGCTGGATATTGACGAACAGGGTCCGCCCGTCCGGCGTGCTGGTGATGCCGGTGATCTCGCAGCCCTTGGGCCCGGTGAGGAAGCGCTTGACCTGGCCCGTCGCCACGTCGGCCACGAGCATCTGGTTGTTGCCCAGGCGGGCGTAGTCGCCCTGGTTGAGGACGCTGGTGGAAACGTCGGTCTGGATCCACAGGCGGCCGGCGGCGTCGAACCACAGGCCATCCGGGCTGCCGAAGGCATCGCCCTTGATGTTGCCGCGGCGGGAAGCCTCCGGATGCTGGGGGTCGCCGGCCAGGAGGAAAATGTCCCACTCGAAGTCCAGGCTGCCGGCGTCGTGCCGGCCTTTGGCCGGGGTCTCGCGCCAACGCACGATGTGGCCGAAGACGTTGTCGGCCCGGGGATTGGCGGCATTGAGCCCGGGCACTTCACTGGTACCGCGCTTGACGTTGTTGGTGAGGGAAACATAGACCTCGCCGCTCTTGGGATGGACGGCGATCCACTCGGGCCGGTCCATTTTGGTGGCGCTCACCTGGTCGGCGGCCTGGCGGGTACGGATCAGCACCTGGGCCTGGTCGGCAAAGCCGTTTTCCGCCGTAAGGCCGTTCTTGCCGTGTTCCAGGGCCACCCAGCGCCCCTTACCCTCCTCGCCGAACTTGGCCACGTACAGGGTGCCTTCGTCCAGCAGGCTGGCGTTGGCAGCCCGGTCGCCGGGCTGGTAGATGCCCCTGGAGACATACTTGTAGATGTACTCGAAGCGCTCGTCGTCGCCCATGTAGACCACCACCCGGCCATCCGCCGCCAGGGTCACGGTGGCGCCCTCGTGCTTGATGCGGCCCAGGGCGGTGCGCTTGACCGGCGGCTGCATGGGGTTCCACGGATCGATTTCCACCACCCAGCCGAAACGGTGGGGCTCATTGGGGTGCTTGGCGGCGTCGAAGCGCTCGTCGAACTCGTGCCAGCGATAGCCAGCGGTCTTGTCGTTGATGCCGTAGCGTTTCTCGTCCGGCGTGGCGCTCCTGCCGGCCTTGAAGTAGCCGTTGAAATTCTCTTCGCAGGTCAGGTAGGTACCCCAGGGCGTATGGCCCATGGCGCAGTTGTTGAGGGTGCCGAAAATGAGCCGGCCGTGGGGGTCCTGGGCGGTTTTCAGGCCGGCACTGCCGGCGGCCGGGCCGGAGACGGTGATGGCGCTCTGGGCCGTGATGCGGCGGGCGTAGGCGGAAGGCCGTACCACCTGCCAGCGGCCGCCCTCCTCCTTCACTTCGATGACTGAAACCCCGTGGGCCGCCTGGGACTTGGCCACCTTCTCGGCAGACCAGTCGGCCATGCCGCCGGCGTGGAGCAGACCGTCGTCCGTATATTCGTGGTTGATGCACATCAGGCCGTGAGTGGAAGAGAGCTTCCTGCCCTCGACGAAGGGGAAGAAATGCATGCCGTCGTGGTGGCTGCCGGACTGCAGGCGCTGCTCGGCGGCACTGTTGCCCCCATCGGCCCGATAGGCGGGGCCGTCGGACACCGGGTCGCCCCAGGCATAGAGCAGTTCGGCCCGGTAACCGGCCGGCACCCGTACCTGATCCAGCTGGGAAACCGGGATGGGATCGAAACCAATGGGCACCTTGGCCGCCCGCCCGGCATCGGAAGCCGCGCTGACGGCTGCTGCCGGCATGGGCAGGCCGGCCAGGGCAGCGGCTCCCAGGCCGCCGGCCAGCATCTGGCGGCGGCCTGGACTGGTCAGATCGAGAAGATGGGGATTGGGACTGGCATTGCTGCAACAGGCGTCGTCGAAGTCTTTCATGGGAGCCTCGTGGCGAAAACGAGCCATTGTTCGCGCCCCATGTGACAGAACCATGACAGGTGGAAAGGGGTTGGGGGTGCCAACGGCTCAGGCAAGACTTGCAGGGGGAAGAATAATGCCGGACAATTTTGTGAAATATTTCACACAAGTGATCGCCATGGATCAATTTGAAGCCCGCCGTCGCCGCGAATGGATGCTCGTTGGCCTGGTCCTGCTGCTGGCCGTGCTGGCCAACCTGCCCCACGACCTGAGCCAGGCCCTGCATCTCAACACCAACTACCTGGTGGCCGTCCTCGGCCTGATGGTGCTGCTGGCCCTCTTCCTTTACGTCCGCTTCACCTTTTTCCTGCTCTACGCCCTGCTGGTGGTCGGCGCCAACCTGCCGGACCAGTGGGCCGATGGCCTGGGCGTATCGCGCATGCCCCTGCTCATCGCCCTCGGCTTCATGGTGGCCGGTTCCCTGGTGAATCAGGTCACCCGCCTGGTGCCGAGCGGCCTGGAGCCCAAGCCCAAGGTGAAAAGCAGCGAAGGCACCCGAGCCCTGTGCGGCGCGGTAGAACGGAACAACCTGTCCCTGGCCCGCCGCGTCCTGGCCATGGAGATCGATCCCAACCAGATGGACGAACAGGGTCGTCTGCCCCTGGCGATGGCCGCCATGAACGGCCACCTGCCCCTGGTACAGGCCCTGCTCCAGGCCGGCGCCAATCCGACCCAGGCGGCCGGTGACGGCCAGACCGCCCTGATGCTGGCGCAGCAGCACGGCCATGCCGAAGTTGTGAGTGCCCTGCGGGAGACCTTGAAGGATCGGCAGGACGACGAAATGCCGCGCCTCAACCCGGATTCGAGCTTCATCCGGACCTGATCCCCAGGACTCGGAATAAAAAAACCGGACTTCGCGTCCGGTTTTTTATTGGGCCAGGCTGCCTGATATCTATCGGCAGAACGGCACACTCACTCCCACTCGATGGTGGCGGGCGGTTTGCCGGAGACGTCGTACACCACCCGGTTGAGGCCGCGGACTTCGTTGATGATGCGGTTGGAGACCTTGCCCAGCAGCTCGTAGGGCAGATGGGCCCAGTGGGCGGTCATGAAGTCGCTGGTGACCACGGCGCGCAGGGCCACCACGTTTTCGTAGGTGCGGCCGTCGCCCATGACGCCCACGCTCTTCACCGGCAGGAAGACGGCGAAGGCCTGGCTGGTCAGGTCGTACCAGCTCTTGCCGATATCGGCCTCGGTGCAGGCGCCGGCGGCCACGTCCCGCTCGGTGGCCAGGGTGGCGCGCAGTTCGTCGATGAAAATGGCGTCGGCCCGCTGCAGCAGCTTGGCGTACTCCTGCTTCACCTCGCCCAGGATGCGCACGCCCAGGCCGGGACCGGGGAAGGGATGGCGGTAGACCATCTCCCGGGGCAGCCCCAGGGCCACGCCCAGTTCCCGCACCTCGTCCTTGAACAGCTCGCGCAGGGGCTCCAGCAGCTTGAGGTGCATGTCTTCCGGCAGGCCGCCCACGTTGTGGTGGCTCTTGATGGTGTGGGCGCCCTTCTTGCCCTTGCCGGCGGATTCGATCACGTCCGGGTAGATGGTGCCCTGGGCCAGCCACTTGGCGGCGGAGAGCTTTTTCGATTCGGCCTGGAAGACCTCCACGAATTCCTTGCCGATGATCTTGCGCTTCTGTTCCGGGTCGGAAACGCCGGCCAGCTTGCCCATGAAGTCGTCCACCGCATCGACGCGGATGACCTTGACGCCCAGGTTGCGGGCGAACATGTCCATCACCATGTCGCCTTCGTTGAGGCGCAGCAGGCCGTGGTCCACGAAGACGCAGGTGAGCTGGTCGCCGATGGCCTTGTGGATCAGGGCGGCGGCCACGCTGGAATCGACGCCGCCGGAGAGGCCCAGGATGACTTCTTCACTGCCCACTTGGGCGCGAATGGCTGCCACAGCCTCGGCAATGTAGTCGCCCATGACCCAGTCGGTGCCGCAACCGCAGATGCCGTGCACAAAGCTTTCCAGGATGGCCCGGCCCTTCACGGTGTGGGTCACTTCCGGATGGAACTGGACGGCGTAGAACTTGCGTTCCTCGTCGGCCATGCCGGCGATGGGACAGGAAGGGGTGGAAGCCATGAGCTTGAAGCCCGGCGGCAGTTCCATGACGGAATCGCCGTGACTCATCCACACCTTGAGCATGCCGTGGCCTTCGGGGGTGGTGAAGTCGGCGATGTCCTTCAGCAGGGCGGTATGGCCGTGGGCGCGGACTTCGGAATAGCCGAATTCCCGGGCCTTGCCGGCGGCTTCGGCGGTCATCACGGTGCCGCCCAGCTGCTGGGCCATGGTCTGCATGCCGTAGCAGATGCCCAGCACGGGGATGCCCAGTTCGAACACCACCTTGGGGGCCCGGGGGGTATCGCCCTCGGTCACGGAGCTGGGGCCACCGGAGAGGATGATGCCCTTGGCGCCGTAGTTGCGGATGAACTCTTCCGACACGTCGTAGGGGTGGATTTCGCAGAAAACCTTGGCCTCCCGCACCCGGCGGGCGATGAGCTGGGTGACCTGGGAACCGAAGTCGAGAATGAGGATTTTCTGGTGGGCCATGATGGGTCTGCTATGTGGGCAATAGGGGCGATGAAGCCGATGCTATGAAAAAGGGCGGCCTAGTTGGAACTGGCCGCCCTTGCTTGGTCCCGGAGGATCAGTCCTGGTGGTAGTTGGGCGCTTCCTTGGTGATCTGCACGTCGTGGACGTGGGATTCCCGGACGCCGGCAGCGGTGATCTCGACAAACTCGGCGGTCTCCCGCATCTGGTCGATGGTGGCGCAGCCCACATAGCCCATGGAGGCGCGCAGGCCGCCCATCAGCTGGTGGATCACGGCCAGCACGGAACCCTTGTAGGGAACCCGGCCTTCGACGCCTTCCGGCACCAGCTTGTCCACGTTGGCGGTGTTGTCCTGGAAGTAGCGGTCGGAGGAGCCGGCCTGCATGGCGCCCAGGGAGCCCATGCCCCGATAGGACTTGTAGGAGCGGCCCTGGAACAGTTCCACTTCGCCCGGGGCCTCTTCGGTACCGGCAAACAGGCCGCCCAGCATGACGCAGTTGGCGCCGGCGGCAATGGCCTTGGAGATATCGCCGGAGAAGCGGATGCCGCCGTCGGCGATCATGGGCACGCCGGTGCCCTTGAGCGCTTCGGCCACATTGGTGATGGCGGTGATCTGGGGCACGCCGACGCCGGCCACGATACGGGTGGTGCAGATGGAGCCGGGGCCGATGCCGACCTTGACGCCGTCAGCGCCGTGATCGACCAGGGCACGGGCGGCGGCGGCGGTGGCGATGTTGCCGCCGATCACTTCCACATGGGGGAAGTTCTGCTTGACCCACTTGACCCGGTCCAGCACACCCTGGGAATGACCGTGGGCGGTGTCCACGATCAGCACGTCCACACCGGCGGCGGCCAGCAGTTCTGCCCGCTCCTCGGTGCCGGCACCGACGCCGATGGCGGCGCCAACGCGCAGGCGACCGGCTTCGTCCTTGTTGGCCAGGGGGTGCTCGGAGGTCTTGAGGATGTCCTTGACGGTGATCAGGCCCTTCAGTTCGAAGTCGTCATTGACCACCAGCACGCGCTCGATGCGATGCTCGCGGATCAGTTCCTTGGCCTCTTCGATGCTGGCACCTTCCTTGACCGTGACCAGGCGCTCCTTGGGGGTCATGATCTTGGTCACCGGCTGATCCAGCTTGCCTTCAAACCGCAGGTCCCGGTTGGTGACGATACCCACCACCTTCTTGCCTTCCAAGACCGGCAGGCCGGAAATCTTGTGCTGGCGGGTCAGGGCCACCACTTCACCGATGGTCATGCTGGGGGTGATGGTGATGGGATCCTTGAGGATGCCGGCTTCGTGGCGCTTGACCTTGGAAACTTCGGCGGCCTGGGCCTTGGCCGAGAGGTTCTTGTGCACAATGCCGATGCCGCCTTCCTGGGCGATGGCGATGGCCAGGCGGGCTTCGGTCACGGTGTCCATGGCGGCGGACACCAGGGGCAGATTCAGGGAGATGTTGCGGGTCAGGCGGGTGGCCAGGCTGACGTCGCGAGGCAGGATGTTGGAATGGGCGGGGACAAGCAGGACGTCGTCGAACGTCAAGGCCTTCTGGATTACACGCATGGCTTTGATCCGGAGTCTCAAAAACGTATTATACGGGACTGGATTACCCTCGGAAAAGAGCCTAGGCATGCCCATCTTCCCATTCCGGCCTGCGACATCCTCCGGCAACCGTCCCCATATTGCCCGAATCGCTGCCATATCCCTACTTTTCGCAGCCACTTCGGCACTGGCACAAATTTATACCTGGAAGGACGAAAACGGCCGCACCGTCATGTCCGACAAGCCTCCCGTGGGCAAGGTGCAGCAGAAACGGGTGATTGATACGCCTCCTGCCGGCAGTGTCCAGACGCCCCCACCGAAGAGCCTGGCGGAAAAGGAAATGGAATTCCGCCAGCAGCAGAAAATCCGGCAGGACAAGGCGAAAGAGGCTGAAGAGGAGGCTGCCCAGCAGAAGAAGCGCAAGGACAACTGCGATGCAGCCCGCCGCAATCTGGCGCTTTATCAGTCCGGAGAGCGCATCGCCCGCCGCAACGACGCCGGCGAACGGGAAATTCTCGACGACAGCCAGCGGGCTGCGGAAGCAGCCAAGGCACAGCAAGCGGTCAATGAATGGTGCAAATAGCGCTGCAGCAGATCTGATTCGATAAAAAAGGCGGCTTCAAGCCGCCTTTTTCATTCGCCGGAGCCTTCGTCCCCGGCTCCCTTCTTCATCACCTTGCCTTCGGCGGCCCGCTGCTTGCGCACCTCCTTCGGGTCGGCGATGAGGGGGCGGTAGATTTCCACCCGGTCCTTGTCCCGCAGCACCCCGTCGGCCTTGGCCAGCTTGGCGAAGATGCCCAGCTTGTTCTTGGCCAGGTCGATTTCCGGATATTTCTCCAGCAGGCCCGAGGCCTCGATGGCCTGGCGCACGGTGGCGCCCTCCTCCAGCTTGACGGACACCAGGTCCTGCTTGCGCTGCTGGGCGTAGACGACTTCGACGTTGATTTTTTCAGCCATAAATCTGGGCCGCACGTTTGACGAAGGCTTCGACGAACGTATTGGCAATGTGATTGAAGACGGGACCGATCACCTTTTCAAAGAGCTTGCTGGAAAACTCGTAGCTCAGGGTGAATTCGATCTTGCAGGCCTTTTCCGCCAGAGGCTTGAATACCCAGCGCCCCTCGAGGCGGCGGAAGGGACCATCCACCAGGCGGATGTTCATCCACAGGGGAATTTCCTTCTCATTCTCGGTGGTGAAGTGGCTTTTGACGCTGTGATAGTTGATATGCAGGGTCGCCGCCGTCTTCTGCCCGTCGCGGAACTTCAGTTCCGTGGAGCTGCACCAGGGCAGGAACTGGGGATAGTCCTCCACCCGGTCCACCAGATCGAACATCTGCTGGGCCGAAAACTCGATCAATACTGATTTTTCCACCAGGGCCATGGGCGGCCTTTTTCTCGGAATCCTTGTAGAATGGCGCATTTTAGCGGAAAGCCCGGCCCAATGAGCATCACCACCAACAAGAAAGCCTTTCACGACTACTTCGTCGAGGAGAAGATCGAAGCCGGTCTCGCCCTCGAAGGGTGGGAAGTGAAGGCCATTCGTGCCGGACGGGTGAATCTCAAGGAATCCTACGTCGTCATCAAGAACGGCGAAATCTGGCTGCTGGGCATGCATTTGACGCCCCTCTACACCGCCTCCACCCACGTCCATCCCGAAGCCACCCGCACCCGCAAGCTGCTCTTGCACCGGGAGCAGATCGACAAGCTCATCGGCAAGGTGGAACGGGCCGGCTTCACCCTCGTCCCCCTGGACCTGCACTACACCCGGGGCCGGGTGAAGGTGGAAGTGGGCCTGGCCAAGGGCAAGAAGATGCACGACAAGCGGGAAACCGAGAAGCAGCGCGACTGGGACCGGGAAAAGCAGCGCCTGATGCGGGTCAAGGTCTGATGCTGCTGGCCGATCTGCTCTACTGGGTCGGCCTGGTGGCCGTGGCGGTTGGTGCCGCCACCGGCGTCTTTGAAGCCGAACGCAAGGGCATGGACCTGGTCGGCACGGTCATGGTGGCGGTGGCCACGGGCCTGGGCGGCGGCACGGTGCGGGACCTGCTGCTGGACCGCAATGTCTTCTGGGTGGTGGACCAGACCTATCTGATCACCGCCTTCGCCACCGGCATTCTCACCTTTTTCATCGTCCGCCGGCGCCCCATCTCCCCTCGCCTTTTCCTCTATCCGGATGCCCTGGCCCTGGCCCTGTTCGCCGTCCTCGGCACCCAGGCCGCCCTGCACTGGCATGCGCCCTGGCTGGTGGCCAGCCTCATGGGCGTCATCACCGGGGTGTTCGGCGGCGTACTGCGGGACATCTTCTGCAACCAGGTGCCCCTGATCTTCCTTCCCGGCGAACTCTACGCCTCGGCCGCCCTGGCCGGCTGCCTGCTGCTGATCGGCCTGCAGGCCCTCGGCGTTTCCCCGGTCTGGGCCGCCTGGCTGGCGGCGGCGCTGATCTTTGGCCTGCGCTGGGCCGCCATCGTCTTCAAGATTTCCCTGCCTACCTTCAAGGCCCGGACCTAGCCGCCGGCCGCGGTGGCTGGCCATTTTCGGTCCCGCCCCAGCATCTCCCCCACAAGCCAGCACGGATGCGCCTCTCCAGGCACCCGATCCGGAAAACCGCATGCCTTCTACCTCCCGGGGCATGCCAAGAAAAAAGGCGCCGAGTTGTGCACTCGGCGCCTTTTCCGCAGTCGTCAGGGAGACGGGGCTCCCTTTTCGTTTAGCCGGCCTTGTGGGCGCCCAGGCGGGTCCAGGTGTCCACCACCGTATCCGGGTTGAGGGAGATGGAGGAGATGCCCTGGTCCATCAGCCACTCGGCCAGATCCGGATGGTCGGAGGGGCCCTGGCCGCAAATACCGACGTACTTGCCCTTCTTGTTGGCGGAGGCGATGGCCATGGCCAGCAGGGTCTTCACCGCCGGGTCCCGCTCGTCGAAGAGGGAAGCCACCAGACCGGAGTCACGATCCAGGCCCAGGGTCAGCTGGGTCAGGTCGTTGGAGCCGATGGAGAAGCCGTCGAACACTTCCAGGAACTGGTCGGCCAGCAGGGCGTTGGAGGGAATCTCGCACATCATGATCAGCTTGAGATTGTTCTCACCCTGCTTGAGGCCATGTTCGGCCAGCAGGCTGACCACGCCCTTGCCTTCATCGACGGTGCGCACGAAGGGCACCATCAGTTCCACGTTGGTCAGGCCCATTTCTTCGCGGACCTTCTTCATGGCCCGGCATTCCATCTCGAAACAGTCGCGGAAGGTGCTGGCGATGTAGCGGGAGGCACCGCGGAAGCCCAGCATGGGGTTTTCTTCCTCGGGCTCGTAGAGGTCGCCGCCCAGCAGCTTGCGGTACTCGTTGGACTTGAAGTCGGAGAGACGCACGATGACGGGCTTGGGCCAGAAGGCGGCGGCGATGGTGGACACACCCTCGGCCAGCTTCTCGACGAAGAATTCCACCGGATTGGCGTAACCCCGGGCGCGACGCAGGATCTCTTCCCGCTTGGAGGCGGGCAGACGGTCGATTTCCAGGATGGCCTTGGGGTGGATGCCGATGACGTTGTTGATGACGAACTCGACCCGGGCCAGGCCGACGCCGGCGCTGGGCAGCTGGGAGAACTCGAAGGCCAGCTCCGGGTTGCCCACGTTCATCATGATCTTGGTCTTGATCTCGGGCATGGCGCCCAGATCGCGGGAAGTGACCTCGAAGTCCAGCTTGCCGCGATAGACGTGGCCGGTGTCGCCTTCGGTGCAGGAGACGGTGACCACTTCGCCTTCGGCCAGGGTCTCGGTGGCGTCACCGCAACCGACGATGGCGGGGATGCCCAGTTCCCGGGCGATGATGGCGGCGTGGCAGGTACGGCCGCCACGGTTGGTGACGATGGCGGAAGCCCGCTTCATCACCGGCTCCCAGTTGGGATCGGTCATGTCGGCCACCAGCACGTCGCCGGGCTTGACCTGGTCCATCTCGGAAGGATCGTGCACCACGCGCACCGGGCCGACGCCGATCTTCTGGCCGATGGCGCGGCCGGAGGCCAGCACCTTGGAGAAGGACTTGAGCTTGAACTTCTCGACGCGGCCGTGGCCTTCCTGGGACTTTACAGTCTCGGGACGGGCCTGCAGGATGTACAGCTTGCCGTCCACGCCATCCTTGCCCCACTCGATGTCCATGGGACGCTGGTAGTGCTTCTCGATGATCATGGCGTAGCGGGCCAGCTCTTCCACTTCGGCATCGTTGATGGCGAAACGGTGACGCTCGGCCTCGGCCACGTCCTCGGTGATGGTGGACTTGCCGGCCACCTTCTCGGCGGAGAAGGTCATCTTGATCAGCTTGGAACCCAGGTTGCGGCGGATCACGGCCTTCTTGCCGGCGGCCAGCATGGGCTTGTGCACGTAGAACTCGTCCGGGTTCACGGCGCCCTGCACCACGGTCTCGCCCAGGCCATAGGAGGCGGTGACGAAGACGGCGTCGCGGAAGCCGGATTCGGTATCCAGGGTGAACATCACGCCGGCGGCACCCTTGTCGGAACGCACCATGCGCTGCACGCCGGCGGACAGGGCTACCTCGGCGTGGGTGAAGCCCTTGTGCACGCGGTAGGAGATGGCGCGGTCGTTATAGAGGGAGGCGAACACTTCCTTCATGGCGTGAAGGATGTTGTCGAAGCCGTGGATGTTGAGGAAGGTTTCCTGCTGGCCGGCGAAGGAAGCGTCGGGCAGGTCCTCGGCGGTGGCGGAGGAGCGCACGGCGAAGGAGGCGTCGGCGGTGGAATCGGCGATCAGGGCGTCGTAGTGGGCCTTGATCTCGTTCTGCAGCTGGGCCGGGAACGGGGTGTCGATGATCCACTGGCGGATCTTGGCACCGGCAGCCAGCAGGGCATTGACGTTGTCCACGTCCAGGTTGGAGAGTTCAGCCTCGATGCGGGCGGCCAGGCCTTCATGGGCCAGGAACTCCCGATAGGCATGGGCCGTGGTGGCGAAACCGCCGGGAACCCGCACACCGGTATTGGCCAGCTGGCTGATCATTTCGCCGAGAGAGGCGTTCTTGCCGCCGACACGGTCCACATCTGTCATGCGCAGCTGGTCGAAACCGATTACATAATCGCTCATGAAGTCCTCTGAAGATTGTTTCAAAATCGGGAAACCGCTATTTTAGCGCCTTCCACAACACTTGACCCGCCGATTAGGGAAATCCATGACTCAAGCGCCGTCCCATCTCCCCTCCCGCACCATCTTCTTCATCTCCGATGGCACGGGCATCACCGCTGAAACCCTGGGACACAGCCTGCTCACCCAATTCGAGGGTGTGCGCCTGAAGATGGTGCGGATTCCCTTCGTCAATTCCACGGACAAGGCCCGGGAATGCCTGGAGCGACTGAAGGAGGCGACCATCCTGGACGGCGCCCGGCCCATCGTCTTCTCCACCCTCATCGACCGGGACCTGAACCGCATCCTGAGCGAGGCCAACGTCCTCTGCCTCAATTTCTTCGACACCTTCATCGTGCCCCTGGAGGCGGAGCTGGGCGTCAAGTCCACCCACACCATTGGCCGCACCCACGGCTCCATCGACACCAACGACTACAAGCAACGCATCGAGGCCATCAACTACACCCTGTCCCACGACGACGGCGTCACCAACCAGGGGCTGGAGCAGGCCGATGTCATTCTCGTCGGCGTCTCCCGCTGCGGCAAGACGCCCACCAGCCTCTACCTGGCCATGCAGTTCGGGGTCAAGGCCGCCAACTTCCCCCTCATTCCGGAAGACTTCGAGCGCATGAAAATGCCCGACAGCCTGGTCAAGCACCGGGAGAAGCTGTTCGGCCTCACCATCCAGCCCGAGCGCCTCAATCAGATCCGCAGCGAGCGGCGCCCCAACAGCAAGTACGCCTCCCTGGAAAACTGCCGCTACGAGGTCAAGGAGGCGGAAAAAATGATGCGCCAGCACGACATCCGCTGGCTAGATTCGTCCACCAAGTCCATCGAGGAAATCTCCACCACCATCATGCAGGAAGTGAAGCTGGAACGGCTGAGCTTCTAACCCCGTCGCCCTACAAGGCAGCAGGGGCGCCATTCTCCAGCCATAGGCCGGGAAGAATGGCGCCCCTGCTGCATTTCAGGCCGGGCCGCTTTAAGGTACTGATCTCGCTGCTGCGGCTCAGCGCCGCTGGCGCACCGTCTCGAACAGGCAGATGGCGGCGGCAGCAGCCACGTTGAGGGATTCGCTGCCCCCCGGCATGGGAATGGCCAGGGGCGCATTGGTCAGGGCCAGCACGGCGGGCCGCACGCCCTGCCCTTCGGAACCGAAGACCCAGGCCACCGGGCCGCGCAGGTCCGCATCGAAGAGGTCGCCCTGGGCCCCCAGGCAGGTAACGGCGGCCTTGCCGCCATAGCCGGCCAGGAAGGCGCAGAGGTCCTGGTTCTCATGGATGACCGTCTGGAAATGGGCGCCCTGCCCCGCCCGCAGGGTCTTGGGTGCCCAGGCCTGGGCGCAATCCGCGCTCAGCAGCACCTGGCGGAAACCGGCGGCGGCGGCGCTGCGCAGGATGGAGCCCAGGTTGCCCGGGTCCTGCACGCCGTCCAGCAGCACCGCATCGCCCTGGGCGTCGGGGCCGGCGGCGGGCACCGGGGTATTGATGAGGCCGACGATGCCGGTGGGCGTATCCACCAGCCCCAGGTCTTCGAACAGGCGCTCGCTCAGCACCGTCTGCTTGATGCCGGCGGAGGCGGCCAGGTAGGCGGCGATTTCGGGCTTGTCCCGGGCCGCCTCGCTGACGAACAGCTCCCGTACCTTCTGGAAGCGTTCCTCGTAGGCCGTCAGCAGATGCATGCCGTCGAGCACGGAAAAGCCGGTCTTGCGCCGCTCCCGGCCGGACTGGCAGAGGCGCCGCAACTGGCGGTAGGCGGGATTGTCGGGGGATTCGACGAAGCGCATGGTTCAGAACAGCTCGGCCTGGGCCAGCAGCAGCTTCACCGGGCCGAAGGAGCGCCGGTGGATGGGGCTCGGCCCATGCTGCCGCAGGCGCTCCAGATGGTCCGCCGTTGGGTAGCCCATGTGGCGGTCGAAGCCGTATTCGGGGTATTGCCGGTGCAGGTCGAGCATGGCCCCGTCCCGGAACGTCTTGGCCAGAATGGAGGCGGCGGCAATGCAGGCCACCTTGCCGTCGCCCTTGACCACCGCCTCAGCCGGCACCGCCAGCTTGGGGCAGCGGTTGCCGTCCACCAGGGCCCGCAGGGGCGCCACGGCAAGGCCGGCCACGGCCCGCTGCATGGCCAGCATGGTGGCGTGGAGGATGTTAAGACGGTCGATCTCGGCCACGGAGGCTTCTGCCACACACCAGGCCAGGGCCTTTTCCCGGATTTCCGGGGCCAGGGCCTCGCGCTTCGCCGCGCTCAGCTTTTTCGAGTCGTTGAGGCCGGCGATAGGCCGGGCCGGGTCCAGGATCACCGCCGCCGCCACCACGCTGCCCGCCAGGGGGCCGCGGCCGGCTTCGTCGATGCCGCAGACCAGGTCGTCAAACAGCTGCAGGGACATCGTCGGCCCGCACGGGACGGCGCCCGAGCACGGAAAGGATGGCCGCCGCCGCCTTCTCCGCCGTGTTCTGGCGCAGCTGCAGGTGGATGCGGGTGAATTCGTCCTCGATGCGGCTACGCAGCAGCTTGTCGGTCTGCAGGTTGAGCAGGGCCTGGGCCAGATTGTCCGGCGTCGCATCGTCCTGCAGGAATTCGGGCACCACGAACTGACCGGCCAGGATGTTGGGCAGGCCCACCCAGGGCTGGTACTTCATTCGCTTCATGAGGCGCCAGGAGAAAGGCGCCATGCGGTAGGCGATGGCCATGGGACGCTTGAGCAGCGCCGCTTCCAGGGTGGCGGTGCCGCTGGCCACCAGCACCGTGTCGGCGGCCGCCATGGCATCGTGGGAATGGCCGAAGAGCAGGGTGAACGGCACATCCAGGGCCTGATGGCGGTAGATGGCGGTCTCGAACAGCAGGCGGGTTTCCCGGGTGGCCAGGGGCACCAGAAACAGGGCCTTGGGCATGCGGGCGTAAATGCGCTTGGCCGTCTCGATGAAGGTGTCCGCCATGTACTCCAGCTCGGACTGGCGGCTGCCGGGGAGGAAGGCGAAGATCGGCGCCTCCAGGGGCAGGTTCAGCTTTTCCCGGGCCGACTGGCGGTTGATCTCCAGGGGCACCATGTCGGCCACCGGATGGCCCACGTAGTCCACCGGCACGCCCTTGGCCTCGTACAGGGCCGGCTCGAAGGGGAACAGGCAGAGCATGCGGGAGACGGAACGGGCGATCTTGTGGATGCGCTTGCCGCGCCAGGCCCAGATGGAGGGGCTGACGTAGTGGATGGCGGGAATGCCCTTGTTCTTCAGGCCCCGCTCCAGATCCAGATTGAAATCCGGCGCGTCCACGCCGATGAAGACATCGGGCTTTTCCTCCAGCAGGCGCTTTTTCAGCTGGCGGCGGATGCCGGTGATTTCCCGGTAGTGCTTGAGCACTTCCACATAGCCGCGCACCGCCAGCTTTTCCAGGGGCCACCAGGCATCGAAGCCCTGGGCCGACATCTTGGGGCCGCCGATGCCGTAGAAGGTGGCGTCCGGCAGGTGCTGCTTGAGCGCCTTGATCAGATGGCTGGCCAGGAGGTCGCCCGAGGCTTCCCCCGCCACCATGGCGATACGGATTCCGTTGCCCGCCATGGCCTCACCGAACGATGCCGCGCTTGGACACGGCGAGGAAATCGAGCAACAGCTGGTATTCGGGATGCTTGGCCAGATCAGCCTCCAGCTTGGCCTTGGCTTCTTCCAGGGTCAGGCCGGACTTGTAGATGGCCCGGTAGGCCCGCTTCAGGGCCATCACCGCCTCGGAGGAGAAACCGCGGCGCTTCAGGCCCTCGCTGTTGATGCCGTAGGGCGAGGCCGTATTGCCGGCAGCGGTGACGTAGGGCGGCAGGTCCTGGAACAGGATGGTGCCCATGCCGGTCATGGAATGGGCGCCGATGCGCACGAACTGGTGCACCACGGTGAAGCCGCCGAGGATGGCGTGGTCGTCCACATGGCAGTGGCCGGCCAGCTGGGCATTGTTGGCGAAAATGGTGTGGTTGCCCACCTGGCAGTCGTGGGCCAGGTGCACGTAGGCCATGATCCAGTTGTCGTTGCCCAGACGGGTGACGCCGCCGTCCTGGATGGTGCCCAGGTTGAAGGTGCAGAATTCCCGGATGACGTTGCGGTCGCCGATTTCCAGACGGGTCGGTTCGCCGGCGTACTTCTTGTCCTGGGGTTCGGCACCGATGGAGCAGAACTGGAAAATCCGGTTGTCCCGACCGATCGTGGTATGGCCTTCGATCACCACATGGGGACCGATCTCGGTGTTGTCACCGATCTGCACATGCTCGCCGATGATGGAATAGGCGCCGACGGAGACGTTCGCTCCGAGCCTGGCTCCGGGATGGACGATGGCCGTCTGATGGATCATGGGCTTACTCGATGGAGCGGACGGTGCACATCAGTTCGGCTTCGGTGGCCAGCTGACCATCGACCCGGGCTTCGGCCTTGAACTTCCAGATGCCGCGCTTGCTGGCGATGATCTCCACATGCAGATTGAGCTGGTCGCCCGGGCTCACCGGCTTCTTGAAACGGGCGCCGTCGATGCCGGCAAAGTAATAGACGGACTTGTCGTCAGGCTTGGAGCCCATGGTCTTGAAAGACAGGATGGCAGCGGCCTGGGCCAGGGCTTCCAGGATCAACACGCCGGGCATGACCGGATGGTGCGGGAAGTGGCCGTTGAAGAAGGGCTCGTTGATGGTCACGTTCTTGATGGCATGGATACTCTTGCCCGGCTCGCATTCGAGCACCCGGTCCACCAGCAGGATGGGATAACGGTGGGGCAGGTATTCGAGAATTTGGTGAATATCCATATTGGTCAAGATTTTTTCTCCAGCTCACTAAGTTTTTTTTCAAGTTCATGGACCCGGTCCGCCAGTTTCGACAGATGGCGCAGATGGGCCGCATTCTTCAGCCAGCCCTCGTGGCGCTCCACGGGGAAGGCTCCGGTGTATTGACCGGGCTGTTTCAGGCTCTTGGCCACCAGGGTGCCGGAAGAGACATGCACATCGTCCCCCAGCTCCAGGTGGCCCAGGATGATGGCACCGCCACCGACGGTACAGCGCCTGCCGATGCGGGCGCTGCCGGCGATGCCGACGCAGCCGGCCATGGCCGCGTGGTCGCCGATCACCACGTTGTGGCCGACCTGGATCTGGTTGTCGAGCTTGACGCCGTCGCCGATCACGGTGTCCTCGATAGCGCCCCGGTCGATGGTGGTGTTGGCGCCGATTTCCACATCGTCGCCGATGATGACGCGCCCCACCTGGGGAATCTTCAGCCAGGCCTCGCCATCCTTGGCGAAACCGAAGCCGTCGGCACCGATCACTGCACCGGCATGGATCAGGGCCCGCTTGCCGATGCGGCAACCGGCATACACGGTGACATTGGGATGCAGCACCGAACCGTCGCCGATACTGGCGCCGTCGCCGATGACGCAGCCGGCATGGATCACCACACCCTCGCCCAATTGCACATCCTGCCCCAGCACCACGCTCGGATGCACCGGCGTTTTTGGCTGACGAGCCGGATAGAGCAGCTGGGCTACCCGGGCGTAATAAGTGTAGGAATTGGCGGCAACGATGCGGGGCCGGTCCGTGCCGTCCTGCATGGCCGGCGGCACGATGACTGCGGCCGCCCGGGTGCTCGCCAGCTGGCTGCGATACTTGGGGTTGGAGAGGAAGCTGATCTGCCCCTCGCCGGCCCCGGCCAGGGTGCCCACCCCGCAAATCTGGACGGCACCGTCACCCAGCAGGGAGCCTCCCAGACGGGCGACGATTTCGTCGAGACGAATCCCCTCCCCCGTCACGCGACCCCCTGGCAAATCGGCTTACTTGCCGGCCTTGTCGTCGGACAGGGCCTTGATCACCTTGTCGGTGATGTCCAGCTTGGGGCTGACCCAGACCACATCCTGCAGGATCAGGTCGAACTTCTCGTTCTCGGCGATCTGCTTGATGGCCTTGTTGGCCTTTTCCAGCACGGCGGCCATTTCCTCGTTCTGGCGCAGGTTCAGGTCTTCGCGGAACTCACGCTGACGGCGCTGGAAGTCGCGGTTCAGATCGTTCAGCTCGCGCTCCTTGTTGCGGCGCTCGCTCTCGGACATGGTGACGCCGTTCTTTTCCAGACTTTCCTGCAGGGTCTGCAGTTTCTTGGCAACGACCTGGAGGTCCTGGTCCCGGCGGGAAAACTCGGCATCCAGCTTCTTCTGGGCCTTGACGGCAGCGGGGGCATCGCGGAACACCCGCTGGGTATTCACGTAACCGATCTTGTTCGCTTCATTGGCAAAAGCGGGCACAGCCAGAAATGCAGACAGGACAGCGGCGGCACCGACATTAAGCATTTTGTATTTCAAACCAGTCTCTCCTGATTAAAAAGTAGTACCCATGGTGAACTGGAAGCGCTGGGTCTTGTCGCCTTCCTTGTCGTTCAGCGGCTGAGCCACGCTGAACTTGAGCGGCCCCATGGGCGAAGCCCACGCCACGGCCAGACCCGTGGAATAACGCAGGTCGCCCAAGGCAAACTTGGAGTAATCCCCGTTGTCGTCCTTGGGACCAAAGACCTGGCCGGCGTCCACGAACCAGCCCAGACGCAAGGACTTGTCCAGACCAGTACCGGGCATCGGGAACAACAGTTCGGCATTCATCACCACCCGCTTGGTACCGCCGATGGCTTCGTCATTCTGACGGGGGCCGAGGCTGGCCACATCGTAGCCGCGCACTGAAGTCACGCCGCCAGCGTAATAGCTGCGATAGAACGGCAGGGACTTGCCGTTCAGGCCATTACCGATACCAAGCTCCCCATTCAGCATCAGGACCAGGTCCTTGGTGAAGGGGAAGAAACGCTGGTGCTGGAGGTTCATCTTGTAGTACTTGAGACTGCCAGCCGGTGCCACTTCGGCACTGACCCGGGTCATACCGCCCTTGGTCGGATAGATCAAACTGTCCCGACCATCCTGGGACCAACCGACCGTACCACTGACCGAGGTATTGGAATTACCGAATTCCTTGACGTGGTCCAGGTAAATCTGGCGACTGGTGGAGAGCGTCGTGATATCGGTGTTATCCACAGCCACGCCGAAACTGAAGGTTTCCTTTTCGGCAATGGGAATACCCCAACGCAGGCCGCCACCGATGGAGGTGGTCTTGTAGCTCTTGGCGTAGTAGCTCGAGTTGGTGGGATCGTAGGTTTTCTTATAGACATCGAAACCCTGACTGATACCGTCCACCGTGAAGTAGGGATTGGTATAGGAGAGCGAATAGGTCTCCCGGGACTTGGCCGTATTCACGCCGACCGAAACCGACTTGCCGCTGCCGAAGACGTTCTGCTGGGCAATGGAGCCGGACAGGATGACACCATCGTTACTGGAGAAGCCGGCACCCAGCATCAGGTTGCCAGTGGGTTTCTCCGTGACGTTCATGGAGACATCCACCTGGTCGCTGGTGCCGGCCACCGGTGGTGTTTCCACGGTCACATCGGAGAAGTAGCCGAGCTTGTCCACGCGCTGCTTGGAGAGCTGGATCTTTTCGGCATCGTACCAGCCGCCCTCCATCTGGCGCATTTCCTGGCGGATGACCTCATCCCGGGTCCGCGTGTTGCCGCCGATGTTGATACGGCGCACGTAAACCCGCTTGCCCGGATCCACGAAGATGGTGAAGGCGACCTGGCGCTTTTCCTTGTCCACTTCGGGTGCGGAGTTCACGTTGGCAAAGGCGTAACCTTCGCGACCCAGACGGTCGGAAACGGCCTTCTGGGTTTCATTCAGTTTTTCCCGGGAGAAAATCTCGCCCGGCTTGATGGTCACCAGCTTGCGCAATTCGGCTTCAGGCGCAATCAGGTCACCCGCCAGCTTCACCGAGGAAACGATGAACCGTTCCCCCTCATTGACGCTGATGGTGATGTAGATGTCCTTCTTGTCCGGACTGATGGAAACCTGGGTGGACTCCACATTGAATTCCAGATAGCCCCGGTTCTGGTAATAGGACTTGAGGCTTTCCAGGTCGGCGGAAAGCTTCTGTTTGGAATACTGATCGTTCTTGGTATACCAGGTCAGCCAGCCAGGCGTCTGCAACTGGAAGAGTTCCAGCAGTTCCTTTTCCTTGAAGGCCTGGTTGCCGACGATGTTGATCTGCTTGATCTTGGCCGCATCGCCTTCGTCAATGGTGAAGTTGATGGCAACCCGGTTCCGCTCCAGAGGCGTTACCGTGGTCTTGATCTCCACCGCGTATTTGCCACGGGAGAGATACTGGCGCTTCAACTCCTGCTCCGCCTTGTCCAGCAGCGCCCGGTCGAAGATGCGGGACTCGGCCAGACCGACGTCCTTCAGGCCCTTCTTCAATTGGTCCTTGTCGAACTCCTTGAGGCCGACAAAATCGATCTGGGAGATGGCCGGGCGCTCTTCCAGCACCAGGACCATGACATCGCCATCAACCTCGATGCGCACATCCTTGAAAAAGCCGGTGGCGAACAGGGCCTTGATGGCCTGGGCGGCACGCTCGTCATTCAGGGTGTCGCCAACGCGGACCGGCAGGTAGCTGAATACGGTACCGGCTTCGGTACGCTGAATACCTTCAACACGGATATCTTTGACCACAAACGGGTCGAAGGCTTGGGCCGCAGAAGCGAAAAGCGCCGCAACAACCCCTGCCAACAGGTTTTTGTTCATATTCAGCCGGAAATCAATCGGTTGATGTCGTTGTAGAAGGCAAACGCCATGAGCAACAAAAGCAGCGCCAGCCCGATTTGTTGACCAATCTCCATGAACCGCTCCGAGACTGGCCCTCGCTTGATAATCTCAATCATATGATACATCAAATGCCCGCCATCCAGCACCGGCACGGGGAGCAGATTGAGGATGCCCAGACTGATGCTGACCAGGGCCAAAAACTTGAGGTAGTAGTCGATCCCCATGCGAGCCGATTGACCCGCGTAATCGGCGATGGTGACCGGACCGCTGAGATTGCGCCAGGACACCTCTCCCGTCAGCATCTTGCCCATCATCACCAGGCTGAAGGAGGATTTTTCCCAGGTTTCCTCGACCGCCTTGGACAAGGCGGTCAGCACATCGTAGCGCACCGTGACCGTCAACTCGTCGCGGCTGGGACCCGCATCGCGCACGCCGACGCCGATGCGCCCGATCCTGGCGCCGCGATCCCCATAGCCTTCCGGCACGACACTGATTTCCAGCCGGGCATCGTCGCGAAGAATGCTCAGGCGCAGCGGCTGGTCCGGCGCATTGCGGATTTTCTGCACCACATCCGACCAGAATTCGATGGCCACGCCATCCACCGCCAGCACCCGATCACCACTCAGGAGCCCCGCGGCCTCCGCCGGACTGCCGGGCGTCACCTTGCCGAACACCGGCGCCAGCTGGGGCCGGAAAAAATTCACCCCCAGGAGCCCCAGCGGATCCCCCTCGTAACCCTGCTCCCTCAAGGGTGCCAGGTTGAGGCGCCGGAATACGATTTGCTGACGGGCGTCCTGGACTTCGATACTCACATAGCCGGGATCGGGCTCTCCACCTTCGGCCCCGGCGGACTTATTGACGCTGGACTGCAGCAGTTCCCAGCGGAAATCCTGCCAGGTCTGCACCGGCCGGCCATCCACCCGGACCACCACTTCGCCGTTTTGAATACCCGCCTCGGCGGCCGCGGAGGCGGCCGGTGGCGCGCCCAGGATGGGGCGCAGTTCTTCGGTGCCGCTGTAGAAAAGCCCCCAGTAAATCAGGACCGCCAGCAGCAGGTTGGCCAGGGGGCCCGCCGCCACAATGGCCATGCGCTTGCCCACCGGCTGCACGTTGAAGGCCCGGTGCAGTTCCTGGGCCGCCACGGGAGCCTCCCGCTCGTCGAGCATCTTGACGTAGCCGCCCAGCGGGAAGGCACCGACGGCCCATTCGGTACGGTCCGCCCCGGAGAACAGCGAAAAAACTGGCCGTCCAAAACCGATGGAAAAGCGCAGGACCTTCACGCCGCAAAGCCGGGCGACCCAATAATGTCCCAGTTCGTGCACCACGATCAGGATACCGAGGACGACGGCGAATGCCGCCAGGTAGAAAAGGAAGTTGCTCACCGCAGCGATTCCCGGGCCAACAGTTCCCTGGCCTTGGCACGGGCCTGGGCATCGGCGCCCATCACGTCGTCAAGACTGCCCACGGCGACCGCGGGAATGGCATCGAGGGTCGCCTCAATGACGCGGGGAATAGCGGTAAAGCTGATGGTACCGGCCAAGAATGCCTCCACTGCCACTTCGTTGGCTGCGTTGAGCAGGGCCGGGGCACTGCCCTCCTCCGCCAGAGCCCGATAGGCCAGGGAGAGGCAGGGGAAACGCCGGTTGTCGGGCTCCTGGAAATCCAGCCGACCAACCTGGAACAGGTCGAGAGGGCCGACCCCGGACTCGATGCGCTCGGGAAAGGCCAGTGCGTGGGCGATCGGAGTGCGCATGTCCGGGTTGCCCAGTTCGGCCAGCACCGAGCCATCCACATACTCCACCAGGGAATGGATGACGCTCTGGGGATGGATCACCACCTGGATCTTGTCGGCGGCCACGTTGAACAGATAGTGGGCCTCGATCACCTCCAGGCCCTTGTTCATCATGGAAGCGGAATCCACTGAAATCTTGCGCCCCATGACCCAGTTGGGATGGGCGCAGGCCTGATCCGGCGTGACCGATTCGAGACTCTCTGCCGTGGCGTTGCGGAACGGCCCGCCGGAGGCGGTGAGCAGAATCCGACGCACCCCATTTCTTGATAAATCACTTGAGAAATTAATCGGAAGTGATTGAAAAATAGCGTTATGCTCACTATCGATAGGCAGTAATGTGGCGCCATGCCGGGCCACTGCAGCCATGAACACCGGCCCGGCCATGACCAGGGCTTCCTTGTTGGCCAGCAGCACTTTCTTGCCGCAACGGACCGCGGCCAGGGTGGGCGCCAGACCGGCTGCGCCGACGATGGCAGCCATGACCGCATCCACCTCCGCCAGCTCCGCCATCTGACACAAGGCCTGGGGACCGTGTAGCACCTCGATGGAGAGCCCCGCCAGCCGGCCCCTCAAATCGTGGGCCAGAGCCTCGGTACCGACTACGGCATAAGATGGCAGGAATTCCCGACACTGTTCCGCCAGCTTGTCCACCTGCCGGTGGGCACACAGAGCCACCACCCGGTAGCGCTGGGGATGGCGGCGGACGACGTCCAGAGTGCTGACGCCGATGGAGCCGGTGGAACCTAGGATGGTGAGACGCTGGGGCTGCATGGGGAGTCCGGCAAAAAATACGGAAGGATCAGAGAACGAGCCAGAGCAGGGTCACCAAAGGCAGGGTCGAAGTGAGACTGTCGATGCGATCCAGAATGCCGCCATGGCCGGGCAACAGCTGGCTGCTGTCCTTGATGCCGGCCTGGCGCTTGAGCAGGGACTCGAACAGGTCGCCGATGATGCTGACCGCGGTCAGCACCAGCAGGGTGGGGATCAGGAGCAGCAAGGGCAAAGCCAGCGCGGAACCGGCAAGGAAATAGACCGCCAGACCGTAGATCAGGACGCCGGCCACGGCGCCATAGGCTCCCTCCCAGGTCTTCCCCGGGCTGATCTGGGGCGCCAGCTTGCGGCGACCGAAGGCCCGGCCGGTGAAGTAGGCGGCAATATCGGCGATCCAGACCAGAGCCATGATGCCGAGCAGAGCCCAAGGACCCAGGTGGCGCAGCAGGACCAGGGCCAGCCAGGTGGGCAAGAGCACCACGGCGCCGGTCAGCAGGCCGAACGCTGTCCCCGACAAGGGAAAGCGCCGCACCAGCCATAAGGGCACCAGCAGGGTCCAAAAACCCAGGGCCGGCAGCAGGAACCACCAGGCCAGGGACAGGGCGGCGCCCTTGTCGAGGCTGCCGGAGAGACCGAGCGCCTCCGGCTGGGCAAGCATCAAGGTGGTACAAGGGACACCAAGGAGCAAGGCCACCGCGATCCGCTGGATGCCGACCAGACGCATCAGGCCGCCCCACTCCCAGGCCGCCAGCATGGCGACTACGGTGGCCAGCAGGGTCCAGCCCAGGGGCGAAAGCAGGAACAGGGCGGCCAGGAAACCGATCAGCAGGAAAATGGCGGTGATGACCCGGGCCTTAAGCATGGGAGTTCCCCTTGGTGTCGGTGGCGAGCTGCTCGCTGGTACGGCCGAAGCGGCGCTCCCGCTGCTGGTAGGAAGCAATGGCGGCCTCCAGGGCGGCCGTATCGAATTCGGGCCAGAGGGTATCGGTGAAATAGAATTCCGAGTAGGCCAGCTGCCAGAGCAGGAAATTGCTGATGCGCTGCTCGCCCCCGGTGCGGATGAACAGATCCGGCTCCGGGGCATAGGCCATGGCCAGGAAAGGCGCCAGGTCCTCTTCCTGCCACTGTCCGAGCTTGTCGGGACAGGCCTGGGCCAGACGGTTGGCCGCCTGCAGGATGTCCCAACGACCGCCGTAGTTGGCGGCAATGGTCAGGGTCAGGCGCTCGTTGCCGGCAGTGCGTTCCTCGCCCTGGCGGATGAGTTGCTGCAAGGCGGGATCGAAACGGGACAGGTCGCCCACGATGCGCAGGCGTACACCGTTGCTGTGCAGCCGTTCCACCTCCTGCTGCAGCGCCTTGACGAACAACTGCATGAGCAGGCTGACTTCATCCTGGGGACGGCGCCAGTTCTCGGAACTGAAGGCGAACAGGGTCAGGTATTCCACCCCTTTTTCCAGGCAAGCCCGCACCATGTCGCGGACGGACTCGACGCCTTTGGTGTGACCGGCAAAACGGGGGAGGAAACGCTTTTTGGCCCACCGGCCATTGCCATCCATGATGATGGCAATGTGCCGGGGCACCGCTGCCGCCCGGGGAATCTCCCGGGTGGAGCTTTTGAAAATGGACATCCGGTGAAATCTCCCGGAAGGGGAAGATGGCGGTCAGACCGCCATCAGCTCGGCTTCCTTCTGGGCGACGAGCTTGTCCACTTCGGCAATGTATTTGTCGGTGAGCTTCTGGATGTCGTCCTGGGTACGACGCTCGTCGTCCTCGGAAATCTCCTTGGACTTGACGCCCTCCTTCAGGCTGTTGTTGGCATCCCGGCGCAGGTTGCGCACGGCCACCTTGGCATTCTCGCCTTCGCCCTTGACCACCTTGGTCAGGTCGCGGCGGCGCTCTTCAGTCAGGGGAGGCATCGGCACGCGGATCAGGTCGCCCTGGGTGGCCGGATTAAGGCCCAGGTCGGAATCGCGGATGGCCTTTTCGATCTTGGCGCCCATGCCCTTTTCCCAGGGCTGCACGCCAATGGTACGGGCGTCCACCAGGGTGATGTTGGCCACCTGGTTAACCGGCACCATGCTGCCGTAGTAATCCACCTGCACGTGATCCAGCAGGCCGGTATGGGCACGGCCGGTGCGGACCTTGGCGAGGTCGTTCTTCAAGGCCTCGATGGACTTCTGCATCTTGGCTTCGGTGTTCTTCTTGACTTCGGAAATCATGGTCTGTTCCCCTCAGCAGTAGACCAGCGTGCCTTCCGCTTCACCCAGCACCACCCGCTTCAGGGCGCCGCTCTTGAAGATGGAAAACACGTTGATCGGCAGTTTCTGGTCGCGGCACAGCGCGAATGCAGTGGCATCCATGACCGCCAGATTGCGGGCGATGGCTTCGTCGAAACTGATCTTGTCGTAACGGGTGGCGGACGGATCCTTCTTCGGATCGGCAGTGTAGATGCCGTCCACCTTGGTCGCCTTGAGCACGATCTGGGCGCCGATTTCGGCACCGCGCAGGGCGGCGGCGGTATCGGTGGTGAAGAAGGGGTTGCCGGTGCCGGCAGCGAAAATGACGATGCGGCCCTGTTCCAGATAGCGGATGGCCTTGCCCCGGATGTAGGGCTCCACCACCTGCTCGATATCCAGGGCGGACTGGACCCGGCTGTTGAGGCCGGCCATGCGCATGGCGTCCTGCAGGGCCAGACCGTTCATGACGGTGGCCAGCATGCCCATGTAGTCGGCGGTAGCCCGGTCCATGCCTGTGGCGGCAGGCGCAACACCGCGGAAGATGTTGCCGCCGCCGATGACCACGCCGACTTCCACCCCCAGTTCAGCCACTTCCTTGATCTCGGCGACAATCTCGGAGATCGTCTGGCGATTGATGCCGTAGGCATCGGAGCCCATCAGGGCCTCGCCGCTGAGTTTGAGGAGAATACGCTTGTAGGCCGGCTGGGGAGTGGTATCGGGCATGGGCATCCTTAGATTGCTAGATTACTTCTGGGCAGCAGCGGCAGCCTGGGCAGCCACTTCAGCAGCGAAGTCGGTGACCTTCTTCTCGATGCCTTCGCCCACGATGAACAGGGTGAAAGCGGCCACGGAGGCACCCTTGGCCTTCAGCAGCTGTTCGATGGTCTGCTTGCCGTCTTCAGCCTTGACGAAGACCTGGGCCAGCAGGGTCACTTCCTTCAGGAACTTCTGCACGGTGCCGTCGGCGATCTTTTCCAGCATGGCTTCGGGCTTGTTGTCGGCACGGGCCTTTTCGATGGCGACGCGACGCTCGGTGTCGATCAGTTCCTGGGAAACGCCGGAAGCATCCAGAGCCTTGGGCTTGGAAGCGGCGATGTGCATGGCGATGTCCTTGGCCAGCTGTTCGTCGCCGCCCACCAGGTCCAGCAGCACGCCGATCTTGGCGCCGCCGTGGATGTAGGAAGCCAGCTTGCCCTGGGCTTCCACGCGCACGAAGCGGCGGAAGGACATGTTTTCACCGATCTTGCCGACCAGGGCGGCACGGATGGATTCCAGGCTCTGACCACCCACTTCCAGGGCGGAGAGGGCTTCCACGTCGGCCGGGTTCTTGGTGGCCACCAGTTCGGCGGCGTTCTTCACCAGTTCCAGGAAGTCGTCGTTCTTGGCCACGAAGTCGGTTTCGCAGTTCACTTCGACGATGGCGCCCAGCTTGGCGTCAGCGGAAATGTAGATGCCGACCACGCCTTCGGCGGTCACGCGGGCAGCGGCCTTGGTAGCCTTGTTGCCCAGCTTGACGCGCAGGATTTCCTCGGCCTTGCCCATGTCGCCGTCGGCTTCGGTCAGGGCCTTCTTGCATTCCATCATCGGCGCATCGGTCTTTGCGCGCAGTTCAGCCACCATGCTTGCGGTAATTGCCGCCATATTTTTTCTCCGGTTGCTACTGGAAGGGCGCCACGCAGGCGCCCTTCCGGATTGACATAAACGAATCAGAAACGCCGCTCGGAAGCGGCGTCGGAAGGGACCGATTACTCGGCAGCTTCTTCCACTTCAACGAACTCGTCGTCGCCGCCGGTGGCAGCCACGATTTCCTGCAGGGACATGCTGCGGCCTTCCAGGATGGCATCGGCCACGCCACGGGCGTACAGGCGGATGGCGCGGGAGGAGTCGTCGTTGCCGGGGATCACGTAATCCACGCCTTCGGGGGAGTGGTTGGTATCAACCACGGCGATCACGGGGATGCCCAGCTTGTTGGCTTCGGTGATGGCGATCTTGTGGTAGCCCACGTCCACCACGAACAGGGCGTCGGGCAGGCCGGCCATGTTCTTGATGCCGCCGATGGACTTCTGCAGCTTTTCCAGTTCGCGCTTCTGCATCAGGGCTTCCTTCTTGCCCAGACGCTCGATGGAGCCGTCCTCGACGGACTGTTCCATGTCCTGCAGACGCTTGATGGACTGCTTGACGGTCTTGAAGTTGGTCAGCATGCCGCCCAGCCAGCGCTGGTCAACATAGGGGGTGCCGGCGCGCTGGGCTTCTTCGGCGATGATCTCGCGAGCCTGGCGCTTGGTGCCGACGAACATGATGGTGCCCTTGTTGGCGGCCAGCTTCTTCACGAAGGCCATGGCTTCGTTGTACTTGGCCAGGGTCTTTTCCAGGTTGACGATGTGAATCTTGTTGCGGGCACCGAAGATGTACTGAGCCATCTTCGGGTTCCAGAAACGGGTTTGGTGGCCGAAGTGAACACCGGCTTCCAGCATCTGACGCATAGTTGCGGACATATAAAACTCCTCAAGGGTTGAACCGCCATCCGCCGCATTACAGCTTAAAAAGCCACTACTGCCACCCGCAAAGCGGGCACCCTAGATAGAGGCGGATGTGAGTGATTTGCCCGGAACCGGACCACCCGGTTCCATGACATGCAGGCCTGGCAAAACAGTTTCGCCAGCCCCGTCTTCCCGGTTTCGATGGACCGAAGCCGAAAAGCCGCAGGATTTTAGCATTTCATCGCTTTTTACTCAAGGCGAACCACCGGCCGCCAAAATTGCCTAAGGGGGGCGCCTTCTATATCCTTCGCCCTTCAACCCGCATCAGACAAAGAGCCGCAATGAGCGTCATCATTAAAACCGCCGACGAAATCGAAAAAATGCGTATCGCCTGCCGCCTGGCGGCGGAAGTGCTCGACCACGTCACCCCCTATGTGAAGCCCGGCGTCACCACCGGCGAACTGGACCGCATCTGCCACGACTACATGGTCAATGTGCAGGGCTGCATCCCCGCCCCCCTCAACTACGCCCCGCCGGGCTACACTCCCTACCCCAAGTCCATCTGCACCTCCATCAACCACCAGGTGTGCCATGGCATCCCGGGGGAAAAGCCGCTGAAGAATGGCGACATCGTCAACCTGGACATCACCGTCATCAAGGACGGCTTCCACGGCGACACCAGCCGCATGTTCGTGGTCGGCGAAGGCTCCATCCTGGCCAAGCGCCTGTGCGAGATCACCCACGACTGCATGTGGATCGGTATCAACCAGATCAAGCCCGGCGCCCACCTGGGCGACATCGGCGCCGCCATCCAGAAATATGCGGAAAATGTCGGTTTTTCCGTGGTCCGGGAATTCTGCGGCCACGGCATTGGCCGCAAGTTCCACGAAGACCCTCAGGTCCTGCACTACGGCAAGGCCGGCACCGGCATCGAACTGAAGCCCGGCATGATCTTCACCGTGGAACCCATGATCAACGCCGGCAAGGCCGCCATCAAGGAAATGGGCGACGGCTGGACCATCGTCACCAAGGACCGCAGCCTTTCCGCCCAGTGGGAACACACCATCCTGGTCACCGAAACCGGCTACGAAGCCCTGACCGTCTCCGCCGGCAGCCGCCCCAAACCCGACTGGATCTGAAGCCCATGCCCAGCAGCGCCCCCGCTCCCCATCCCCTGGCCCATTACAAAGCCATGCTGCAGGAAGGGCAGCAGGCGCTGAAGTCGGACTACCAGTCCCAAGGCGACGCCGCTGCCCTGCTGCGGCAACGCTGCAGCAACATCGACAAACTGCTGGTGCAGATCTGGCAGGACCAGCAGTTCCCCTCCTCCCTGGCCCTGGTGGCCGTGGGCGGCTACGGCCGCGGCGAGCTGTATCCGGCCTCCGACATCGACCTGCTGCTGCTGTTGCCGGAGGAGCCCGACGAGGCCCTGAAGGGCAAGCTGGAACAGCTGGTGGGCCTGTTCTGGGACATCGGTCTGGAAATCGGCCACAGCGTCCGCACCCTGGAAGAATGCCTGCAGGAGGCTGCCGGCGACATCACGGTACAGACGGCCCTCATCGAAGCCCGCCTGCTGAGCGGCGACCAGGCCCTCTTCAGCCGCTTCCAGCAGGGACTGGCGGCCACCCTGGACCCCCAGACCTTCTTCAAGGCCAAGAAGCTGGAGCAGGATGAGCGCTACATCCGTTTCCATGAAACCCCCTACGCCCTGGAGCCCAACCTCAAGGAAAGCCCGGGCGGCCTGCGGGACCTCCAGGTGGTGCTGTGGGTGGCCCAGGCGGCCGGCCTGGGCCGAACCTGGCAGGACCTGGAACGGGGCGGTTTCATCACCGCCGAGGAAACCCAGGCCCTGATCGAGGCCCAGGGCCTGCTGGAGACCCTGCGGGTCAGGCTGCACCTGCTCACCGGCCGGCGCGAGGACCGGCTGCTGTTCGACGTGCAGACGCCCATGGCGGCGGACATGGGCATCGAAGCCACGCCCACCCGCCGCTCCAGCGAACAGCTGATGCAGCGTTACTACCGCAACGCCAAGCTGGTGACCCAGCTCAACATCATCCTCATGCAGAACATCGGGGCCGCCATCTTCCCGGCCCAGGAACGGGCCCCCGAAGCCATCGACGCCGATTTCCAGAAGGCCAACGGCCTGCTCGACGTCAGCGACGAAGAAGTCTTCCAGCGCCGTCCCGGCGCCCTGCTGGAAGCCTTTCTCCTGCTGCAGCAGAACCCGGACCTGAAGGGCATGACCGCCCGCACCCTGCGCGCCCTGTGGCGGGCCCGACTGCTCATCAACGACGAATTCCGCGCCGATCCGGCCAACCGGGCCTGCTTCCTCAAGCTCTTCCAGCAGAAGCAGGGCATCGTCCACGAATTCCGCCGCATGAACCAGTACGGCATCCTGGGCCGCTACATCCCGGCCTTCGGCGCCGTGGTGGGCCAGATGCAGCACGACCTGTTCCATGCCTACACGGTGGACCAGCACATCCTCCAGGTGATGCGCAACATGCGCCGCTTCACCATGGAGGAATTCGCCCACGAATACCCCCTCTGCTCCCGCCTGGTGGCCGGCTTCGACCGCCCCTGGCTGCTCTACATCGCCACCCTGTTCCACGACATCGCCAAGGGCCGGGGCGGCGACCACTCCAGCCTGGGCATGGCCGACGCCCGCGCCTTCTGTGAAAACCACGGCCTGGCGCCGGAAGACACGGAGCTGGTGGAATGGCTGGTGGGCCAGCACCTGGTCATGTCCCAGGTGGCCCAGAAGGAGGACATCACCGATCCCGAAGTGGTGGCCGCCTTTGCCGCCCGGGTCAGGGACGAACGCCATCTCACCGCCCTCTACCTGCTCACCGTGGCCGACATCCGGGGCACCAGCCCCAAGGTGTGGAACGCCTGGAAGGGCAAGCTGCTGGAGGACCTCTACGGCATGACCCTGCGCCTGCTGGAAAAGGGTGTCACGCCCGAACCCCACGGCGTCATCGAGGAGCGCCAGGAGGAGGCCCTGCGCCTGCTGCGCTACTTCGCCCTCTCCGACACGGTGCACCAGGGCCTGTGGAAGCAGCTGGACACGGTCTATTTCCTGCGCCACTCGGCCGAGGAAATCGCCTGGCATACCCGCTGCCTGCACTACCGCATCCACCACGACGAGCCCCTGGTGAAGGCCCGCCTGCGCCAGATCCAGGACTGCAGCGAGGCCACCGAGACCCTGCAGGTGATGGTCTACACCCGGGATCAGCCGGACCTCTTCGCCCGCCTCTGCGGCTTCTTCGGCCGCGCCGGCTTCAACATCGTCGATGCCAAGATCCACACCACCCGCCACGGCTACGCCCTGGACAGCTTCATCCTGCTCGATGTCTCCAACCGGGAGATTCCTCGGGAAATGGCCAGCTATGTGGAACACGAACTGACCGAGGCCCTGCTCCACCCGGGGCCGCCGGAGGCACCGCCCACCGGCCGCCTGTCCCGCCAGGTGCGGCACTTCCCCATCACGCCCCAGGTCAGCCTGCTGCCCGACGACCGGGGCCACTGCGTCCTCTCCATCGTCGCCGCCGACCGTCCCGGCCTGCTCTTCTCCGTTGCCCAGACCCTGGCCCGACACGGCGCCGGGCTGCAGACGGCGAAAATCGCCACCCTGGGCGAACGGGCCGAGGACACCTTCCTCGTTTCCGGCGGCGACCTGGACCAGAGCAGCAAGCGCATCCGTCTGGAAACGGAATTGCTGGAAATGCTGCAGGTCTAGGGCAGACTCCAGGCGGCGGACTGCGCCATGAAAAAAAGGAGGCCGCGGCCTCCTTTTTTAATCCTCCGCCCCCGTGCCGGGGCCCTCGGGAAACAACTCCTCGATGAAGCCGAAGCGGGAAAAGTCCCGGATGCGAGCCGGATAGAGCAGGCCGTCCAGATGGTCGCACTCGTGCTGCACCACCCGGGCGTGGAAACCTTCCACCACCCGCTCCAGGGGCTCTCCCTCGGGGGTGAAGCCGCTATAGCGCAGGCGCTTCCAGCGGGGCACCCAGCCGCGCATGCCGGGCAGGGAGAGACAGCCTTCCCAGCCCTCTTCCTCCTCGCTGTCGAGGGGCTCCAGCTGCGGATTGAGCAGCACTGTGAAGGGAATGGCCGGGGCCTCCGGATAGCGCTCGCTGCTGTCGAAGCCGAACACCACCAGGCGCAGGTCCACGCCGATCTGGGGCGCCGCCAGGCCGACGCCGCCCTCCGCCACCATGGTCGCTTCCATGTCCGCAATCAGGGCGGCCAGGGCCGGAGTGCCGAACTCGGTGATTTCCCGGGCCCGCTGCCGCAGCACCGGATGGCCCATGCGCAGGACGGGACGGGCGACGCCGGCGGCCATGGTCAGTCCCGGGCGCCGTGGTTGGCGACCAGCTGCTCGATGATGCCCCGCACCCGCCCCATGGCGTTCTGCAGCACGTCCTCGATGGACTCGAAGTGGATGCCGTCCCGGCTCTCGCCGCGGCCGGCGGCGTAGTTGGCCACCACGTTGATGGCGGCATAGGGCAGATCCAGCTCCCGGGCCAGCACCGCTTCGGGCATGCCGGTCATGCCCACCAGGTCGGCGCCGTCCCGCTCCATGCGGTTGATTTCGGCGGCCGTCTCCAGGCGCGGCCCCTGGGTGGCGGCATAGACGCCACCCATGCGCACCTCCTCGCCGATCATGGAGGCGGCGGTGAGTATCTGGTTGCGCAACAGCTCGTCGTAGGGATGGGTGAAATCCACGTGGGTCACGGTGCAGCCGTCGCCTTCATGGAAGGTGGAGCGGCGGCCCCAGGTGTAGTCGATGATCTGGTGCGGCACGACGATGTCGCCGGGGGCCAGGTCGCCGCGGATGCCGCCGACGGAAGCCACGGAGACGATGGCTGTGGCCTTCTTCGACCACAGGGCCCACAGGTTGGCGCGGTAATTCACCTCGTGGGGCGGAATGGTGTGGCCGTAGCCGTGGCGGGCGACGAACATGGCGGGCTGGCCGCAGATGTTGCCGAAGGTGACAGGCCCGGAGGGCTCGCCGTAGGGGGTGCGGACGATTTCCCGGTGGGAAATGTCCAGGTTGGCCAGCTGGGTCAGGCCACTGCCGCCGATGATTGCAAGCATTGCGGGAAAACTCCGAAGATTGGCCGGTGGCGGCGAAAGCCGCCGCCGGGATTACTCGTCCTTGAGGGCGTAGATGGCCGGCAGGTTGCGCCAGGCGCCGTAGGCATCCATGCCGTAGCCGAAGACGAAGCGGTCGGGCACCTTGAGGGCCGCGAAATCGGCAGTCACGGGCTTATTCTTGCCGTTTTCCTTGTCCGTCGCCACCGCCAGATAGACGGCCTTGGCCCCCTGGTGCAGCAGGCGGTCCTTGATGGCCGCCAGGGTCACGCCTTCGTCCAGGATGTCGTCCACCACCAGCACGGTGCGGTCCTTGACGCTGGTCCAGGGCGCGGCGCGCCAGGACAGGGCGCCGCCGGCCGTATCCTGACCGTAGCGGGTGGCATGCAGGTAGTCGAAGTCCGCCGGGAAGGGCAGGCGGGCCATCAACTGGCCGGCAAAGACCACGCCGCCGGTCATGACGCAGAGGATCAGGGGATTGCTCTCCCCCAGGCGGGCGGTGATTTCCGCCGCCACCCGGTCCACGGCGGCGGACACGGTTTCGGCGGAATGGACCAGTTCTCCCCGGGCCAGCAGGGCCAGGGCTTCTTCGCGGGTAGCCATGGGCTGCTCCTTCTTATTTCAGGGAATCGAGATAGGCGCCGAAGGCGGCCCCCACTTCGGGATGGCGCCGGCCCAGGTCCACCGTGGCCTGCAAATAGCCCAGCTTGGAGCCGCAATCGTAGCGGGTGCCGGCGTAGCGGTAGGCCAGCACCTGCTCTTCCGAGAGCAGGGAAGCGATGCCGTCGGTGAGCTGGATTTCGCCGCCGGAGCCTTTGCCGATGCGCTCCAGGTGGTGGAAGATGCGCGGCGTCAGGATGTAGCGCCCGACCACCGCCAGGGTGGAAGGGGCCTCCTCGGGCTTGGGCTTCTCGACGATGGCGGCGATCTGCTCCAGGCGCTCGGCCACCGGCTTGGCGTCCACGATGCCATAGCTCTTGGTGTCGGCCCGGGGCACGTCCTGCACGCCCAGCACGGAGCAATGGTAGTAGTCGTAGGTGTCCACCATCTGCTTCATCACCGGCGTCTCGCCATCCAGCAGGTCGTCGGCCAGGATCACGGCGAAGGGCTCGTCCTGCACCACCGGCGCCGCGCACAGCACGGCGTGGCCCAGGCCCAGGGCCTCGGGCTGGCGGATATAGATGCAGTTCATGGACTTGGGCAGCATATCCTGCACGAACTTGAGCATTTCGGTCTTGCCCCGCTCGGCCAGTTCCTTCTCCAGTTCGTAGGCCTTGTCGAAATGGTCCTCGATGGCCCGCTTGCTGCGGCCGGTGACGAAAATCATGTCGGTGATGCCGGCCGCACAGGCCTCTTCCACCGCGTACTGGATCAGGGGCTTGTCCACGATGGGCAGCATTTCCTTGGGACTGGCCTTGGTCGCCGGCAGGAAGCGGGTTCCCAGACCGGCCACGGGAAAGACGGCCTTACGCACTTTTTTCATTGGATTTTTCCTCATTCAGCAGATTCAGGAGGGCCGTCTCGTCGAGCACGGGCACCCCCAGTTTCAAGGCATTTTCCAGCTTGGAGCCGGCTTCCTCGCCGGCCACCACATAATCGGTCTTCTTCGACACCGAGCCGCTGACCTTGCCGCCCTGGGCCTCGATGCGGGCCTTGGCCTCGTCCCGCTTCAGGGTCGGCAGGGTGCCGGTGAGGACGAAGGTCAAGCCCGCCAGGGGCCGGGGCCCCAGGGCCTGGGCCGGCAGGGCCGCCAGCAGTTCCCGCCGCAGGGCCGCCAGGGCCGTCAGGCGGGCGCGGTTGCCCTCCTCCTCCAGCCAGGCCAGCACCGCGGTCGCCACCTCGGCGGGCAGGGCCGCCAGTTCCAGGCAGCCGGGTGCCAGGGCCGCCAGTCCCTCGCCTTCAGGCACCAGATCGGCCAGCTGGCGCGCCCGCACCGGCGTCAGGCGGGGAATGCCGAGGGCTGCGTAGAGTTCGGTCCAGCCCAGGCGGCCACCCAGCTCGGGGCTGGGGGCATGTTCGTCGGCCGGCGCCACACCGGCCGCCAGCAGGGCATCCACGGCGGCGGCATTGTGGGGTTCGGCGAAGAAGTCGGCAATGGCCGTGGCCACGGTGGCGCCGATATCCGGCAGGGCCGCCAGGAGGGGCGCCGGAGCCCGGCGCACCACGGCCAGGGAGCCCAGCCAGTCGGCCAGGGTCTTGGCCGTGGATTCGCCGACGTGGCGAATGCCCAGGGCGAACAGCAGCCGCGCCAGGGGCGGCGTCTTGCTGGCGGCGATGCCGGCCAGCAGGTTCTCCGCCCAGCGGGTGGCGATCTGGCCCTGCTTCACCGTCTCCGGCGTGACGCCATCCCGCTCGTCGGCGAGGCGCTTCATTTCCAGCAGGTCGGCCAGGGTCAGGCGGTAGAGGTCGGCAACGCCGTGGATCAGGTCGAACTCCACCAGCCGCTCCACATAGCGCTCCCCCAGGCCCTCGATGTCCATCATGCGGCGCCCGGCGAAGTGCAGAATGGCCTGGATGCGCTGGGCCCGGCAGGCGAAGCCGCCGGAACAGCGGGCCACTGCCTCGCCCTCCTCCTTCACCACATGGGAGCCGCACACCGGGCAGCTGCGGGGCATCTGGAAGGGCGTGGCGCCGGCGGGACGGCGCTCGGCCACCACCCCCACCACTTCGGGGATGACGTCGCCGGCCCGGCGCACGATGACCGTGTCGCCGGTGCAGAGGCCGCCCTTGCGGGCCATTTCGTCCTCGTTGTGCAGGGTGGCGTTGGTCACCGTGACGCCGCCGACGAAGACCGGCTGCAGCCGGGCCACGGGAGTCAGGGCGCCGGTGCGGCCGACCTGGATGTCGATGGCCTCGACCACGGTCAGGGCCTCCTGGGCCGGATACTTGTGGGCCACGGCCCAGCGCGGCTCCCGGGAGCGGAAGCCGAGGCGGGCCTGCAGTTCCAGGGAATTGACCTTGTACACCACGCCGTCGATGTCGAAGGGCAGGCTGTCCCGCAGGGCGCCCATGCGCCGGTGGAAATCGGCCAGGCCGGCGGCGCCCCGCACCACGTCCCGGTGCTGGCACACGGGCAGGCCGAAGGCGGCCAGGGCGTCGAGCAGGCCGGCATGGGTGGCGGGCAGCGTCCATCCGGAGACGGCGCCGATGCCGTAGGCGAAGAAATTGAGGGGGCGGCTGGCGGCGATGGCCGGGTCCAGCTGGCGGATGCTGCCGGCCGCGCCGTTGCGCGGATTGACCAGGGTCTTGTCGCCCCGGGCCAGGGCCTTTTCGTTGTAGCGGGCCAGGTCGTCCCGGCGCATGTACACCTCGCCCCGCACTTCCAGCAGGGGCGGCAGGCTTGCCGCCGGGCCCTGCAGGCGCAGGGGGATGGAACGCACGGTGCGCAGGTTCTGGGTGACGTCCTCGCCGCTGGCGCCGTCGCCCCGGGTGGCCCCCTGGACGAGCACGCCGTGCTCGTAGCGCAGGCTCACCGCCAGGCCGTCGAACTTCAGCTCGGCGGCGTATTCCACCGGCGCCGCGCCCTCCTCCAGCTCCAGCTCCTTGCGCACCCGGGCGTCGAAATTGAAGGCGCCGCTGGGCTCCGTATCCGTCTCGGTCTGGATGGAGAGCATGGGCACCGCATGGCTGACGCTGGGAAAACTGTCCAGGGGCTTGCCGCCCACCCGCTGGGTCGGCGAATCGGCGCTGAGCAGCTCCGGATACTCGGCTTCGAGGGCCTGCAGTTCCCGGAACAGACGGTCGTATTCCGCGTCCGGGACCGTCGGCGCATCGAGCACGTAGTAGGCGTGGTTGTGGCTTTCCAGCTCGGCCCGCAGGGCCGCGGCCCGGGCCCGGGCGACTTCCCCCACCGGCATCAGGCGAACAGGCGCAGGGAGAGGGAACCGCCGGCCACCAGGCCGCGCTGGGCCATGGCGCCCTGGTACTGGGCCACCTGCTTGCGGATGGGCTCCAGCAGGGCCTCGGTCAGGGGCTGACGGTTGTCGTCCACCACCACCCCGTGCAGGGAATCGGCGAAGCGGCGGGCCAGGTCGCCCATCTGGTTGAAGACCCGGTCGCCGTTGGGCACCCGGGGCACATCCAGGAGGAAGGTCAGGCCGTGGCAGGAGAGGGTCTTCATGGCCTCGGCGGTGAAGGGCTGCTGGCTCTGGTGGCTGAGGGTGTACAGCACCCGGCCGTCGTCGTCACGGCGGACGAAGGCACCGTCGGCTTCCAGCACCATGCCGGCGGCTTCGGCCAGGGCGCGGATCTTGGTGCCGGGGAAGAGCTGGCCCACGGCCACCACGTTGATGCCGATCTGGATATCCACGTCGGCGCAGAAGCGGTCCAGTTCGTAGGCGTCTTCCAGGGCCGACTTGCGGGTCGGCAGGTCGGCCACGGCCATGAATTCCTCGGCCAGCTGGCGCATGGCGGTGTGGAAGATGGACAGCTCGGCGTCGGAAATGGCGCCGCGGCGGTCCGCCAGCTGCACGCCGATGCGCAGGCGGCGGTACTCCTGGGGACTGTTCTCGTCCATCACTTCCCACTCGCCGCTGCCTTCGTTGAGGCCGACCCAGGTGACCCGCTTGCCGATGCGCAGCAGGGCTTCCCGCTGGGACTGCATGAACTGGCCGGCGGGAATGAAATCCACGGTTTCCAGGGCCACGATGTAGTCGGCGGCCGGAGAGAGCAGGAAGGTGGGCAGGGCCGGCGCCATCAGGGTGCGGGGGGCCTCGGCTTCGCCCGGGGCTGGCATCTCGCTGGCGGGTGCCCGCGCAGCCACGGCCGGCGCGGCTTCCCGCAGGGGCATGGCGATCGGGTCGATGGACAGGGCACCCTGGGCCTGTGTCGCGGCGAAGGCAGGCGCAGCGGGCTTCACCGCCAGGGCAGGCTCGGCATCGAAGTCCAGGGCGGATTGGGGCGTGGCCTTGGCGGCGGTCCGGGGTGCTTCGGCGGCATAGACGGGTTCGGCCGCCGGGGCCGGTTCGTCGTCGAAGTTGAACACCGGTTCCTGGCGCGCGGCCGGGGCCGGCTCCGCCTCTGCCTCGAACACCGGCTCCTTGCGCTGGGCCAGCTGGGGCGCGCGGATGATCTCGCCGTTTTCGTCGCGCTGGATGAGGACGGCGTATTCCTCCTCGCCCTCTTCCTCCACGGCATCCTCCTCGCCGTCGAGCAGCACGTCCTCGTCGCTGGGACGCAGCATCTGCTCGGCCACCTGGCGGTGCTTGCGCTCCTGCCACTTGTTGTAGGCCAGCACGCCAACCACGGCGACGCCGCCGAAAGCCAACAGGCCAATATGCAATTCGGTCATGGCTTTTCCTTTTCCATCGGGGTCATGCGGCCACCTGTTCGCGCATGCGCAGGGCCTCGGCGATATCCACCTCGACGATCCGGGACACCCCGGATTCCTGCATGGTCACGCCCACCAGTTGCTGGGCCATTTCCATGGCGATCTTGTTGTGGCTGATGAACAAAAACTGGGTATTGGCAGACATGCGCTTGACCATCTCGGCAAAGCGCTCGGTATTGGAATCGTCCAGGGGCGCATCCACTTCGTCGAGCAGGCAGAAGGGCGCCGGGTTGAGCTGGAACATGGCGAACACCAGGGCGATGGCGGTGAGGGCCTTCTCGCCGCCGGAGAGCAGATGGATGGTGGCGTTCTTCTTGCCCGGGGGCTGGGCGGTGATCTGCACGCCGGCATCGAGGATCTCGTCGCCGGTCATCACCAGCCGGGCCTCGCCGCCGCCGAAGAGAGTCGGGAACAGTTCGCCGAAGTGCCGGTTCACCGTGTCGTAGGTGGCCTGCAGCAGGTCCCGGGTTTCCTTGTCGATGCGGCGGATGGCGTTTTCCAGGGTTTCCATGGCGGTGTTCAGGTCTTCCGCCTGGTCGTCGAGGAACTGCTTGCGCTGGGTCGCCGATTCCAGTTCCTCCAGGGCCGCCAGGTTCACCGCTCCCAGTTCCAGGATGGCCTTCTGCAGGCTGCCGATGGAGCTTTGCAGGCTGCTGGCCTTGGTGCCGGCGAAGGCCTGGGCCTGTTCCGCCAGGACTTCCTCGTTGGCGCCGGCTTCCAGCAGCTGGGCGGTGAGCTGTTCCACATTGAGGGCCGCCGCCTGTTCCTTGAGGCGCAGTTCGCCGACCCGGTCGCGCATGGGGTTGAGGCCCTGCTCGATCTTCAGGCGCTGCTCTTCCAGCTGGCGCAGGGCCTGGGTGGCGTTTTCCATGGCCTCCCGCTGGGCCGCCAGGGCCTGCTCGCGCAGCACGCGCTGTTCCAGGGCTTCCTGCAGCTTGGGTTCGAGAATCTCGACCTGAAGGTTTTCCCGGGTCTGGCGGCACTGGGCCAGGTCGTCGGCGATGCGCTGCAGCTGGCGCTGGGACATGACCCGGTTGTTGGCCACTTCGGCCAGCTTGCCTTCGGCCTCGCGCAGGGAGAACTGGGCTTCCCGGTGTTCCCGCTCCACGTTGGCCAGGGCCTCCCGCTCCTCGCGCAGGGCCCGGTCCGCCTCTTCCAGGCGGGCCCGCACGCCGGCGAAGCGGGCATGGAGGGCGTCCAGGTTTTCCCGCTGCTGGGCGATGGCCTCGTCGGCGATGAAGAGGCGCTCCTGCTCCACTTCCTCTTCCGCCGCCAGTTCGGCCGCGGCCTGTTCGATCTGGGCGTGGCGTTCCCGGATGCGCTCGAGAATCTGGTTCTGCCGCATCACTTCCATCTGCAGGGTGTGGATGCGGTCCTGCTGTTCCTGGGTGCGGCGGCGCAGGTTCTGGCTGTCGCTCTGGCCGGCGGCGATGCGTTCCTCCACTTCGGCCAGGCGGGCCTGGGCGGTTTCCACCGCCAGTTGCTTGTCGTCCAGGGCGGCGGCGAGGGCCTCGATTTCCCGCTGGCGTTCCAGCAGGCCGTGTTCGGCCGAATCGGGGGCGAACAGGGTCAGGCTGTGACGGCTCAGCAGATGGCCTTCCCGGGTCACCAGCAGCTGGCCGGGGGCCAGGCTGGCGCGCCGCTGCAGGGCCGCCTCCATGCTGTCCACGCAATCGATGCCGTGCAGCCAGTCGGCCAGGACGCCGGCCAGGGCCGGCTCATGGCAGCGGATGCGGCCCAGCAGGCCGCCGGCCGGGGCTTCGGCGGCGCCGGAGAGGAGCAGGGTCAGCTTGCCCGCCGGCTTGTCGTCCACCAGGGCGGCCAGGGCCACCGGGTCTTCCAGGGAAACGGCGTTGAGGCGTTCGCGCAGCACGGCTTCCACCGCGTCTTCCCAGCCCGCGTCCACCTCCAGGCGCTTCCACAGGGGGGTGCGGCTTTCCAGGCCGTGGCGGCGCAGCCATTCACCCACCTTGCCGCCGGACTGGACCCGCTCCTGCAACTGTTCCAGGGCGGCGCGGCGGGCGCGCACATCGGCCACGTCCTTCACGGCTGCCTGCACTTCCTCCAGCAACTCGCGGCGACGGGCCTCGAGCTGGGGCAGTTCGCCCTGGGCGGCGCCCAGTTTGTCCTGCAGGGCGATCAGGCGCTCCTGCTGTTCGGCCAGTTCCTCGGTCTTCAGGTCCAGCTCGCTGGTATCCGGATCGGCCAGGCTTTCCCGCTCCTGCTCCATGCGGTCGCGGCGCTGGGCGATGCTTTGCAGGGTGCGCTCGGCATGGCTGCGGTGGGTCTGTTCCACCTGCAGTGCCTGCTCCACCTTGGCCATCTCGGCCCGCTGCTGGTTGAGGGCCTCCTGGGCCGCCGCCTGGGCCTCCTCGGCCATGGGCAGGCGTTCCTGGCGGGCCTCCAGCTTCATCTGGGCCTGTTCCTGGCGGCCTTCGGCCACCAGTTGCAGTTCGCGCCAGCGTTCCTCGTCCATGTCCAGGCGCTCGGCCTGTTCCTGCCAGTGCTGCTGCTCGCCTTCCAGCTGGGCCAGACGGGATTCCAGCTGCACGCCGGATTCGCGCTGGTGGCGGATTTCCGTTTCCAGCCGGGCCACGTCCGCATTGACTGCGAAGAGGTCGCTCTGGGCCTGGTGCACGCCGTCGCTGGCGGCGAAATGGGCTTCCCGGGAGGCTTCCAGCTGGGCCTCGATGTCGCGCAGGGCGGCGGTCTGGCCTTCCAGGTCGGTGCCGGCCCGCTCGATTTCCATGGCGAAGCGCTGCTGCTCGGCCTTGGCCTCGTTGCGCCGCAGCACCCACAGCACCTGCTGCTTCAGGGTCAGTTCGTCGTTCAGCTGGTGGTACTGGCGGGCCACGGCGGCCTGGGCTTCCAGGCGCTCCATCTGGCCGGCCAGCTCGAGACGGATGTCCTCCACCCGCAGCAGGTTTTCCCGGGTGTCGGCCAGGCGACCTTCGGTTTCCTTGCGCCGTTCCTTGTAGCGGGTGACGCCGGCGGCCTCTTCCAGGAACACCCGCAACTCGTCGGGCTTGGCCTCGATGATGCGGGAGATCATGCCCTGGCCGATGATGGCGTAGGCCCGGGGGCCCAGGCCGGTGCCCAGGAACAGGTCGGTGATGTCCTTGCGGCGGACCTTGATGTTGTTGATCAGGTAGTCGGACTGGCCGGAACGGGTCAGCACCCGCTTCACCGACAGTTCGGCGTACTGGCTCCACTGGCCCATGGCCCGGCCCAGGGAATTGTCGAAGATCAGCTCGACGGAGGCCCGGGACACCGGCTTGCGGTTGGAGGAGCCGTTGAAGATGACGTCCTGCATGGACTCGCCGCGCAGCTCCGAGGCCTTGGACTCCCCCAGCACCCAGCGCACCGCGTCCATGATGTTGGACTTGCCGCAGCCGTTGGGGCCGACGACGCCCACCAGCTGCCCCGGCAGGGCCACCATGGTGGGATCGACAAAGGATTTGAAGCCGGCAAGTTTGAGCTTGGTCAGGCGCATCGGCGGGTCAGTCAGGCGGCGGGTCGGCCGGAGGAGAAAACTTGGTTTTTCCCCCGAAAAGCCCGGATCGCGTTTCTCGTTAATCCAAATGAAACGAAAAGGGCGCCAGAAAAGACTGCGGGCGCCCCGGAATCCACATACATGGGCGCGTATAATAGCATTTTGCCTGTGGCGGACGAACTACCCCGCCATCATGCCCCGGTCCTTTTTCACCGGCAGAAACCGGGACCGGGCCGGGCAGCAGCAAAAACTGGCCGTCCGCCGACAGTTTCATTCAGGCAACGGCAGTGCGGCGCCCCGCCTGAAGCGCCTCGGCGTGGCAGGCGACATGTCCGGTTTTCCGCCCTGCCGCACGACACCGCCGCCGGCAGACCAGCCCCGGCCAAGGCCCCACACGACCGATTTGTTGCACCCGGATTCCACTGAAATCAAACCCTGAGACCTCACCATGACCACCACTCCCCCCACCCCGCTCAACGATGCCGACCTGGACCGTCTGGAAGTCCTGCTGGACGACCCGGCCCTGGAAGACACCCTGCGCCTGGACGAAATCCAGGGCTACCTCTGCGCCACCCTGGGCGGCCCGGTGCCGGTGCCCGAAGAAGAATGGCTGGCCGAGGTCCTGGGCAGCGACGAAGCCGCCGCCAGCCCCGCCGGCCAGGAACTGACCGGCCTGCTGCGCCGCTTTGCCGCCGGCCAGGCCGAGCTGCTCAACTCCGGCGAGCCTCCCGTGCTGCTGCTCTACGGCCAGGAGGAAGGGGACGACGCCCCCAGCGATTTCGCCCCCTGGTGTTCCGCCTACCTGCTGGGCGTGGATGCGGCGCCGGAAGACTGGTTCGACGCCATCGCCGACGAAGAGGAACTGGAATGGCTGGACGAGCGCCTGTTCCCCTTCATGGTGCTGACCGGCGAAGCCGAGGCCGCCGCCAAGGAACACGGCGAGGAATGGCCCGACGGCAAGGAAAAGGCCGACATGGAAAAGCAGTGCCAGGACGACCTGCCCCTGGCCGTGGCCGAAATCCACCGCTTCTGGCTGGCCAAGCGCAACCCGGCCACCCAGCGCCGCGACGGCGACAAGGTGGGCCGCAACGATCCCTGTCCCTGCGGCAGCGGCAAGAAGTACAAGCAGTGCTGCGGCAAGGAATGAGCCTCAGCTGAAGCCCTGCCCCGGCGGCCCCGCGCCGCCGGGACCCACCCACCCCTTCCTTCCACCGGCGACGGCCTCCTGCCGTCGATCTTCCAGGATTCTTCCGATGCTGGAACGCTACTTCCAACTGTCTGCCCACGGCACCACCGCTCGCACCGAGCTCATGGCGGGGATCACCACCTTCCTCACCATGGCCTACATCATTTTCGTGAACCCGGACATTCTCTCGGCCGCCGGCATGCCCCGGGAGGCGGTGTTCGTCTCCACCTGCCTGGCCGCCGCCCTCGGCTCGGCCATCATGGGGCTCTACGCCAACTACCCCATCGCCCTGGCCCCGGCCATGGGCCTCAACGCCTACTTCGCCTTCACTGTCGTCGGCGGCATGCACTTCCCCTGGCAGACGGCCCTGGGCGCCGTCTTCATCTCCGGCTGCCTGTTCGTGCTGATCAGCCTGTTCCGCCTGCGGGAGGCCATCGTCAATGCCATTCCCCGCTCCCTCAAGTACGCCATCTCCGCCGGCATCGGCCTTTTCCTGGCCATCATCGGCCTCAAGAACGCCGGTCTCATCACCGCCCATCCGGCCACCCTGCTGACCCTGGGGGACCTGCACCAGCCGGGCGCCCTGCTGGCCATCGGCGGCTTCATCCTGATCCTGGCCCTGGAGCAGCGCCGCGTTCCCGGCGCCATCATCATCAGCATCCTGGCGGTCACCGCCACCTCCATGCTGCTGGGTCTGACGCCCTTCAACGGCATCGTCGCCATGCCGCCCAGCATCGCCCCCACCTTCCTGCAGATGGACCTGGAGGGCGCCTTCCACGCCGGCCTACTGACCGTGGTCATGACCTTCTTCCTGGTGGAACTGTTCGACGCCTCCGGCACCCTCATCGGCGTCTGCCACCGGGCCGGCCTGCTCGACGCCGAGGGCCGCCTGCCGCGCCTGAAGAAGGCCCTGCTGGCCGACTCCGGCGCCATCCTGGCCGGCGCCGCCCTGGGCACCTCCTCCACTACCGCCTACATCGAGTCCGCCGCCGGCACCTCCGTCGGCGGCCGCACCGGCCTCACCGCCGTGGTGGTGGCCCTGCTGTTCCTGGCCGCCCTCTTCCTCGCGCCCCTGGCCGGGGTGGTGCCGGCCTATGCCACCGCTCCGGCCCTGTGCTATGTGGCGGTGCTGATGGTGCGCGGCCTGGCCGAGATCGACTGGGACGACCTCACCGAGTCGGCTCCGGCGGTGGTGACGGCCATCACCATGCCCTTCACCTTCTCCATCGCCCACGGCATCGCCTTCGGCTTCATCACCTATGCCGCCCTCAAGCTGCTGTCGGGCCGGCAGGGCGACCTCAAGCCCATGGTGGTGGTCATCGCCCTGGCCTTCGTCCTCAAATTCGCCCTGCTCTGAGCCGCCCATGAACGACGCCTTTTTCGCCTCCCACATCCGCACCATTGCCGACTGGCCCCAGCCCGGCGTGCAGTTCCGCGACATCACGCCCCTGCTGCGGGACGGCGCCGCCTTCCGCCGCCTCATCGACGCCTTCGCCGAGCGCTATGCCGACAGCCACATCGACGCCGTGGTCGGCATCGACGCCCGGGGCTTCATCATCGGCGCCGCCCTGGCCTACCGGCTCGGCTGCGGCTTCATCCCGGTACGCAAGGCGGGCAAGCTGCCCTTCACCACGATGCAGGAGTCCTATGCCCTGGAATACGGCGAGGCCAGCATCGAGGTGCATACGGATGCGGCCCTGCCGGGGGAACACGTGCTCATCATCGACGACCTCATCGCCACCGGTGGCACCCTGCTGGCGGCGGTCAATCTCATGACCCGGCTGGGGGCCCGCATCATTGAAGCGGCGGCGGTGGTGGACCTGCCGGAACTGGGCGGATCGGCCCGTCTGGCGGAGGCCGGCCTGCCGACCTTCACCCTCCTCCGCTACTGAGGCGATAGGCTGCAGAACGGCTCAGGCAGCCGCTTCCACCCGTGCTTCCAGGCGGGTGGACAACAGGCTGGCGGCAGCGATCATGGCCCCGCCCAGCCACTCCCGCGCCCCCATGGCCTCCCCCGCCAGGAACCAGGCGGAGATGGCGGCAAAAACCAGCTCCGAGAGCAGGATGACGATGGCCCGGTTGGCCGCGGTGTGGTGCAGGCCGAACTGCACCACCCTGTTCACCAGCATCAGGATCACGCCGATACCCAGCAGCCACAGGACGCCGGCACCGCTCTGGGGCCACTGCATGGAGCCCCAGCCGGTGAGCAGCAGGGCACCGCTGATGACCAGGGCACCGACGAACATGGCGACGGACTTGACCTCGATGGAGAGGGCCTGGGCCCGTCGCGACAGCACGTTGGAACAGGCAAAGAAGAAGCCGGACGCCAGGCCCAGCCATTCGGCCCCATTGCGGGGCCAGGGCAGGCCCATGGCCGGATGCCAGAGCATGGCGGCGGCACCGCCCAGGGACAGGCCCACCACCGCCAGCCCCCACACCCCCAGCTGCTCCCCCAGCCACCAGCGTGCCAGCAGGATGGTCCACAGGGGCGCCAGGTAGAACAGCAGCAGCACCCGCATCACTTCCCCGTGCAGGGTGGCCAATACATAACCCATGTTGCAGGCGGCGCCGGCCAGGCCGATGGCCGCCAGCAGCCAGGAGGGCCGCAGGGCGGCCAGGGCCCGGCGCCAGAAGACCAGGGCCAGCGCCAGGGCCACCGCGTAGGTCAGGGCCGAGGCGGCGATGCCGCTGATGCCCAGGCCGGCCAGCACCCGGTAGGGATACCACAGCACACCCCAGACCAGGGCGCCGGTGAGCAGGGCGCCGACGGCCAGGTGGGTGCGCCTGCCATTTCCTCTCCGTGCCGCTTCTTCCCTCACGCTCCGCCCTTTATAATCCGTTGTTTTCAGCCCAGCCCCACACCGGGAACCCCGCCGTGAATCCATTTCTCGCCAAGCTGCAGCCCTACCCCTTCGAAAAACTGCGCCAGCTGTTCCAGGGCGTCACGCCCAATCCGGACTACCAGGAAATCAAGCTGTCCATCGGCGAGCCCCAGCACGCCACCCCGGGCTTCATCAAGGAAGCCCTGACGGCCAATCTGGGCGGCCTCGCCAATTATCCCACAAGCCAGGGAACGCCCGCCCTGCGCCAGGCCATCGCCGCCTGGATGGAGCGCCGCTACGGCCTGGCCGGCGTCAATCCGGACACCGAGATCCTGCCGGTGAACGGTTCCCGCGAAGCCCTCTTCGCCTTCGCCCAGACCGTCATCGACCCCAGCCGCGGCTACGTGCCCCTGGTGGTCAGCCCCAATCCCTTCTACCAGATCTACGAAGGCGCGGCCTACCTGGCCGGGGCCGAACCCTACTTCCTCAACACCCTGCCGGAGAACGACTTCTCCCTGGAACTGGAGGCCCTCTCCGAGGCCGACTGGGCCCGGGTGCAACTGCTCTATGTCTGCTCCCCCGGCAACCCCACCGGCAAGGTGCTGGACCTGGAAGACTGGAAGAAGCTCTTCGCCCTCTCCGACAAGTACGGCTTCGTCATCGCCTCCGACGAGTGCTACTCGGAAATCTACTTCGACGAAGCCAAGCCGCCTCTGGGCGGCCTGCAGGCTGCAAAACAGCTGGGACGGGGTTTCGAGCGCCTGGTCATGTTCTCCTCCCTCTCCAAGCGCTCCAACGTGCCGGGCCTGCGCTCCGGCTTCGTCGCCGGCGATGCGGCAGTGCTGAAGAAATTCCTGCTCTACCGCACCTACCACGGCGGCGCCATGAACCCGGCGGTGCAGGCGGCCTCCGCCATCGCCTGGAACGAGGAAGCCCATGCGCGGGAAAACCGTCGCCAGTACAAGGAAAAGTTCGATGCGGTGACGCCCATCGTCGCCTCCGTGCTGCAGACCGGCCTGCCGGATGCCAGCTTCTACCTGTGGGCCCGCACGCCCATCGCCGATACCGAGTTCGCCCGCCGTCTGCTCGCCGACTATAATGTCGTGGTCCTGCCGGGCAGCTACCTGGCGCGCGAGGCGCGGGGCGTGAATCCCGGCGAGAATTTTGTCCGGATCGCCCTGGTGGCCCCCCTGGCCGACTGCCTGGAAGCCGCCGAACGCATCCGCCTCTTTGTGCAGCAACTCGAACAGCAACCCTAACCCCCAAAACGGAAACTACAACATGCAAGAACTGCAACAGATCATCGAAGACGCCTGGGAAAACCGCACCTCCCTGCAGCCCGGCACCGCCCCAGCCAAGATCGGCGAAGCCGTGGACCACGTGCTGGAACAGCTGGACAAGGGCACCCTGCGCGTTGCCGAGAAAATCAACGGCGACTGGGTCACCCACCAGTGGATCAAGAAGGCCGTGCTGCTCTCCTTCCGCCTGCAGGACAACGTGCTGCAGCAGTCCGGTGACCTGCGCTTCTTCGACAAGGTGCAGACCAAGTTCGCCAACTACGACGAACACGCCTTCCGTCAGGGCGGTTTCCGCGTCGTTCCGCCGGCCGTGGCCCGTCGCGGCTCCTACATCGCCAAGGGCGCCGTGCTGATGCCCTCCTACGTGAACATCGGCGCCTACGTCGATGAAAACACCATGGTGGACACCTGGGTCACCGTCGGCTCCTGCGCCCAGATCGGCAAGAACGTGCACCTCTCCGGCGGCGTCGGCATCGGCGGCGTGCTGGAACCCCTGCAGGCCAACCCCACCATCATCGAGGACAACTGCTTCATCGGCGCCCGCTCCGAAGTGGTGGAAGGCGTCATCGTCGGCGAAGGTTCCGTCATCTCCATGGGCGTGTATATCAGCCAGTCCACCAAGATCTACGACCGGGAAACCGGCGAGATCAGCTACGGCCGCATCCCCCCCGGCTCCGTGGTCGTCTCCGGCAACCTGCCGGCCAAGGACGGCAGCCACAGCCTGTACTGCGCCGTGATCGTGAAGAAGGTGGACGCCCAGACCCGGGCCAAGACCAGCATCAACGAACTGCTGCGCGACTAAGCCAATAACAACAGGGGCGCCACGAGGCGCCCCAATCTTTTCGGCGGGAGGGAGGAAGCGTGATTCTCGACAAGCTGTTCCAGCTGATGGCGGAAAAGCAGGCCTCGGACATTTTCATCTCCGCCGGCGCCCCCATCCACATCAAGATCCAGGGCAACACCATCCCGGTGAACCAGCAGATGATGGACCCGGCCATGATCGACAAGATCGCCGAGGAACTGCTGAACGCCGAGCAACTGGCGACCTTTGGCCAGACCATGGAAATGAACCTGTCCTTCGGCATGTCCGGGGTCGGCAATTTCCGGGTGAATCTCTTCCGCCAGCGCGGTTCCACCTCCATCGTCATCCGCTACATCCTGGGCAACATCCCGGCCCTGGACAGCCTGGGGCTGCCTCCGGTGCTGAGCGAACTGATCATGGAAAAGCGGGGCCTGATCCTCATCGTCGGCTCCACCGGCTCGGGCAAGTCCACCACCATCGCCTCCATGCTGGATCACCGCAACGCCAACCGTTCCGGCCACATCCTGACGGTGGAGGACCCGATCGAATTCCTCTTCAAGCACAAGAAGTCGATCGTGAACCAGCGGGAAATCGGCATGGATACTGCCGATTGGGACAATGCCCTGAAGAACGCCATGCGCCAGGCCCCGGACTGCATCCTCATCGGCGAAATCCGGGACAAGCAGACCATGTCCGCTGCCCTGGCCTACGCCCAGACCGGCCACCTGTGCCTGGCCACCCTACACGCCAACAACAGCTACCACGCCCTCAACCGCATCATCAATTTCTTCCCCCTGGAAAACCGCTCTGCCCTCAACCTGGACCTGTCGGTCAGCCTCAAGGCCATCATTTCCCAGCGGCTGCTGAAGAAGCCGGACGGCAAGCGCATTCCCACGGCGGAAATCCTGCTCAACACCCGCCACATCCAGGAACTGATCGAACGTGGTGAGATCAATGCCATCAAGGAGGCCATGGAACAAAGCCTGGCCCCCGGTTCCCAGACCTTCGAGCAGGACCTGTTCCGCCTCTACAAGACCAATGTCATCACTCTGGAAGAGGCCCTGGGCACCTCCGATTCGCCGACCAACCTCTCCTGGCTGATCAACAACTCGGAGTTCGGCAACAGCGGTACCGCCACCATCGAGGAAGCGCCGGCCGAACCCTCCATCGACCCCCATGTCACCAATCCAACGGGGGGCGCCTCCTTCAAGGAATTCACGCTCAGCATGAGCGACGAATAAGATCATCACTCCACCACCATTCATGTCCCAGCCCATTTCCTGCACCAGCGACCCGACCCTGGACCTGGCTGCACAGCTCATTTCCCGCCGCTCCGTCACCCCGGAAGACGGCGGCTGCATGGACCTCATCAGCGCCCGCCTGAAGCCTCTGGGCTTCACCCTGGAAGCCATCAACCAGGGCAACACGGTGAACCTCTGGGCCCGCCGCGGCAGCGCCGCTCCCCTGGTCTGCCTGGCCGGCCATACCGACGTGGTGCCCACCGGCCCCGTGGAACAATGGGCCTCCGATCCCTTCACGCCGACCCTGCGCGACGGCATGCTCTATGGCCGCGGTGCCGCCGACATGAAGGGTTCCCTGGCCGCTTTCGTCACCGCCGTGGAAACCTTCGTCGCCCGCCATCCGCAGCACCAGGGCTCCATCGCCTTCCTGCTCACCTCCGATGAGGAAGGCGACGCCACCGATGGCACCGTGGCCGTGGTGGAAGCCCTGCAGGCGCGCGGTGAAGGCATCGACTGCTGCATCGTCGGCGAGCCCACCTGCGTCAATCGCCTGGGCGACATGGTGAAGAACGGCCGCCGCGGCTCCCTCTCCGGCCGCTTGACGGTGAAGGGCATCCAGGGCCACATCGCCTACCCGCACCTGGCTAAGAATCCGATCCATCTGGCAGCGCCGGCCATCGCCGAACTGGCGGCCACCGAGTGGGACCAGGGCAACGAGTACTTCCCGCCCACCACCTGGCAGGTCTCCAACATCAGGGGCGGCACCGGCGCCACCAACGTCATTCCCGGCACGGTGGACATCCTCTTCAACTTCCGCTTCTCCACCGCCAGCACCCCGGAAGGCCTGAAAAGCCGTCTCGAAGCCGTCCTCGCCAAGCACGGCATCGACTACGACCTGGCCTGGACCCTGGGCGCCAAGCCCTTCCTCACGGGGCGTGGCCCCCTGGTGGATGCAGCCATGGCAGCCATCCGCGAAGAGCTGAATATCGAGACCGAACTTTCCACCACCGGCGGCACTTCCGACGGCCGCTTCATTGCCGAAATCTGCCCCCAGGTGATCGAGCTGGGGCCGGTGAATGCCACCATCCACAAAATCGACGAGTGTGTGGAGGCAGCCGCCCTGCCCCGCCTCTCCGCCACCTATTGCCGCATCCTGGAAAAACTGCTGACCTGACCATGTCCGAAAACGCCCGCACCGAACTCTTCACCCTGCGCGACCTGCTGCGCTACGCCGTCAGCCGTTTCAACGAAGCCGAGTTGTTCTTCGGCCACGGCTCCGACAATGCCTGGGACGAAGCCGCCTATCTGCTGCTGCACACCCTGCATCTGCCCCTGGACCGGCTGGAACCCTTCCTCGACGCCCGCCTCACCGAAGCCGAGCGCAACACCGTCCTGCACATCATCGAACGCCGCGTCAAAAGCCGCGTTCCGGCGGCCTACCTGACTCATGAAGCTTGGCTCGGCGAGCATAGCTTCTACGTCGACGAACGGGTCATCGTGCCCCGCTCCTTCATCGCTGAACTGCTGGAAGAGCAGTTCGCCCCCTGGATCGACGATCCCTGGGCCATCACCCGGGTAGCCGACATCTGCACCGGCTCCGGCTGTCTCGCCATCCTGGCGGCCCTGGCCTTCCCCGAAGCCGACGTGGACGGCGTGGACATCTCTGCCGACGCCCTCGAAGTGGCCAAGCGCAACGTGGCCGACTACGGCCTGGAAGACCGGCTGCGCCTGGTGCAATCCAACCTCTTCGCCGGATTGGCGAGCCAGCGCTACGACCTCATCATTTCCAACCCGCCCTACGTCAATGCGGAATCCATGGAAACCCTGCCACCGGAATACCGGGCCGAGCCGGAACTGGCCCTGGCCGGGGGCGACGACGGGCTGGACCTGGTGCGCACCCTGCTGCGGGAAGCCAAGGACCACCTCAACCCCGGCGGCCTGCTGGTGGTGGAAATCGGCCACAACCGGGACGTCCTGGAAGAAGCCTACCCCCAGACCCCATTTACCTGGCTCGACACTTCCGGTGGCGACCAGTTCGTCTTCCTGCTGCGGCGTGAGGAATTGCCCAACTGAAGACGGAACGAAGGGCCAAACGACCCGACATAAAAAAAGCCCAGGCAAACACCTGGGCTTTTTTTATGGGCATTCCGCAGATTTCAGCTCAATCCCCACTGACCGCGGGTATCGCGCAGAATGCGGGCCAGCACCTGTTCCAGTTCCATCATGTTCATCATCCTTGCTCAAGCGGTTTGCTCCCTGTGACGGCTGAATCCTACCCGCCGACGATGACAACCGGATTACACTAGCACCACCTCAATCCGGAGATTTTCTTCATGGAACTGATGTCACTCTTGCTGATCCTGGCCGTGGCCATCGCTGTTCTCGGCATCCGCATCATCAATCAGCAGACCGCCGCCGTCGTTGAAACCCTGGGCCGCTATTCCCGGGTGCTGGAGCCCGGCCTCAACTGGATTTTCTTCCCCTTCCAGCGCGTCACCGGCATGCTCTCCCTGCGCATCGACGAAGTGCAGAGCACGGTGGAGGTGAAGACCTCGGACAACATGTTTGTCTCCCTCCCCGTCAGCCTGATGATCCGTGTCACACCGGAGCGTGCCAGCCATGCCTGGTACAAGCTGCAGAACCCGTCGGCCCAGATCTCCACCTGGGTCCTCAACACCATCCGCGCCATCGCCGCTTCCATGACCCTGGAGGACCTGTTCAAGGACCGGGACCATCTTGTGACTCAGGTGGAAAAGGCCCTCTCGGCCAAGCTGGAGGAATTCGGATACGTCCTGGAAGCGGTGCTGGTAGACCAGCCCACGGTCTCCGGCGACGTCCAGGCCTCCTTCAACCGGGTGGTGGCCGCCAAGCGGGAACGGGAGGCTGCGGAACAGGAAGCGGAAGCCATGCGCATCAAGACCGTGCGCCAGGCCGAAGCGGAGGCCGACGCCCAGCGGGCCCGGGCCAAAGGCCTGGCCGACTCGCGCAAGCTGCTGGCCGAAGGTCTGCGGGAATCCCTCGCCGACTTCGAGAAATTCCACGTCAATTCGGCCGAAGCCCTGACCGTCTTGCTGGAAACCAACCGCATCGATGCCATGCGCGACATCGGCAAGTACGGCAATCTGGTATTGCTGGATGTGGCCAGGGACCCCGGCAACGCCCCCCTGCTGGGGCTGGCGGCAAAGCTGGGCAAAACTGCGGGCAACAGCGCGGTGGCGGAAGATTAAAGTTGAATTTTTGAAGCAGAAAAAGAAAAACCCGGCACTAGGCCGGGTTTTTCTTTATTTTGGGGCGATATACCGGGATCGAACCGGTGACACCTGGAATCACAATCCAGTGCTCTACCAACTGAGCTAATACCGCCACTGAAACCTGTTTGGCGCGCCCGGCGAGGCTCGAACTCACAACCTACGGCTTAGAAGGCCGTTGCTCTATCCTGTTGAGCTACGGGCGCTAATTCTCGCTCGCCTTGGGTGCAACCTGTATCTGCTGGTCGGGGCGGTGGGATTCGAACTCACGACCCTCTGCTCCCAAAGCAGATGCGCTACCAGGCTGCGCTACGCCCCGAAGAGACGCGAATTCTACACATGCCCCCCGGGGTGGTCAAGCGCCAAAAGTAGTTTTTTTTCGTGCAATCAATGATTGTTGCAGGTAAGATGCTTTTCTGATATTTAATCGCCTTTTTGCACAAACACGGATGGTCTTCGAACATGGCTGAAGATTTGCTCCACAAACATTTCACGCCCTACGTCCCCAAGAAGGGCGAGGAATACATGAACAGCAAGCAGCTGGCTCACTTCCGCGCCATTCTTGGCACGCTGAAGCAGGAGTTGATGGCTGACATCGAGCGCACGGTGCATACCATGCAGGATGAAGCCACTGTCTTTGCCGACCCCAACGACCGGGCCAGCCAGGAAACGGATATCGCCCTGGAACTGCGCAACCGGGACCGGGAGCGCAAGCTGATCAAGAAGATCGACGAGACCCTGGGTCGCATCGATTCCGGCGACTACGGCTTCTGCGACAAGTGCGGCGTGGAAATCGGCATCAAGCGCCTGGAAGCCCGCCCCACGGCAACCCTATGCATCGACTGCAAGACCCTGGAGGAACTGCGGGAAAAGCAGGTCGCCAAGTAAGCGGAGCACTCCGCCGCAAAAAAGCGCAGCCTCGGCTGCGCTTTTTTATTGTCGGCGGATCAAACTATGAAAAAGGGCGCCGAAGCGCCCTTTTTCCTTTGCAACGGTGAAAAACTTACTGTTGCGGTTCTGCAGCCACGGCGGGAGCAGCCTCTTCGGCAGCCACAGCCTTCATGGACAGGCGGATGCGACCCTTCTCGTCGGTTTCCAGAACCTTGACGCGGACGACCTGACCTTCCTTGAGGTAGTCGGCCACGGCATTGACGCGCTCGTTGGCGATCTGGGAGATGTGCAGCAGACCATCCTTGCCCGGCAGGACACTGACGATGGCACCGAAGTCCAGAATCTTCAGCACAGGACCTTCGTAGACCTTGCCCACTTCCACTTCAGCGGTGATGGCCTCGATGCGCTTGCGGGCCATCTCGGCGGCTTCACCGTCGGTGGAGGCAATGGTGATGGTGCCGTCGTCCTGGATGTCGATGGAAGTACCGGTTTCCTCGGTCAGGGCACGGATTACCGCGCCACCCTTGCCGATCACGTCACGGATTTTTTCCGGATTGATCTTCATGGTGTACAGACGGGGAGCGTAAGCGGACATTTCCGTACGCGGAGCATCCTGGGCATCCTGCATGATGTTCAGGATGTGCAGGCGACCGGCCTTGGCCTGATCCAGCGCCACCGCCATGATTTCCTTGGTGATGCCCTGGATCTTGATGTCCATCTGCAGGGCGGTGATACCGGAATCGGTACCGGCCACCTTGAAGTCCATGTCGCCCAGGTGGTCTTCGTCACCCAGGATGTCGGTCAGCACGGCGAAGCGGTTGCCTTCCTTGATCAGGCCCATGGCGATACCGGCCACGTGGGACTTGAGGGGCACGCCAGCATCCATCAGCGCCAGGGAGCCGCCACAGACGGAAGCCATGGAGGAGGAGCCATTGGATTCGGTGATCTCGGACACCACGCGCATGGAGTAGGAGAACTCGTCGGCGGGCGGCAGCACGGCTAGCAGGGCACGCTTGGCCAGACGACCGTGACCAATCTCGCGACGCTTGGGGGAACCGACGCGGCCGGTTTCGCCAGTGGCGTAGGGAGGCATGTTGTAGTGCAGCATGAAGCGGTCTTTGTACTCGCCGGCCAGGGCATCGATGATCTGCTCGTCGCGGCTGGTACCGAGGGTGGCCACCACCAGGCCCTGGGTCTCACCACGGGTGAACAGGGCGGAACCGTGGGTACGGGGCAGCACGCCGGTACGCACGGTGATGGGACGCACGGTGCGGGTGTCGCGACCGTCGATGCGGGGCTCGCCGGCCAGGATGCGGCCGCGGACGATGGCGGCTTCCATGGCGAAGAACAGGTCGGCCACGGTGTTTTCGTCGGGAGCATCTTCACCCTGGCACAGGGCGGCAACGGCTTCGCTGCGGATTTCCTTGACGCGCTGGCTGCGGGTCTGCTTGCTGGTGATGCTGTAAGCCTCTTCCAGCTTGGCCTTGACCAGGGCTTCCAGCTTGCCCACCAGGACCTGGTCCTGGGCCGGAGCTTGCCATTCCCATTCGGGCTTGCCGGCTTCTTCCACCAGTTCATTGATGGCGTTGATGACGGCCTGCATCTGCTCGTGGCCGTAGACCACGGCGCCCAGCATGACTTCTTCGGAGAGTTCCTTGGCTTCGGATTCCACCATCAGCACGGCGGACTGGGTGCCGGCAACCACCAGGTCCAGCTTGCTGTCCTTGAGCTGGGTGGCGGAGGGATTCAGCACGTACTGGCCGTCGATGTAGCCGACGCGGGCTGCACCGATGGGGCCGGAGAAGGGAATGCCGGAAATGGCCAGGGCAGCGGAGGCACCGATCAGGGCGGGAATGTCGGAATCCACTTCGGGATTCAGGGACATGACGGTCGCCACCACCTGGACTTCGTTGTAGAAGCCTTCAGGGAACAGGGGGCGGATGGGACGGTCGATCAGGCGGGAGGTCAGGGTTTCCTTTTCGGAAGGACGGCCTTCGCGCTTGAAGAAGCCACCGGGGATCTTGCCGGCAGCGTAGGTCTTCTCGACATAGTCGACGGTCAGGGGGAAGAAATCCTGACCCGGCTTGGCTTGCTTGGCGCCGACCACGGTCACCAGGACCACGGTGTCGTCAACGGTGACCAGTACGGCGCCGGAGGCCTGGCGAGCAATCTCGCCGGTTTCCAGAGTGACCTGATGGGCACCGTAGGTGAAGGTTTTCTTTGCAATATTGAACATATCTTCCTTTCTCTCTTTCTCTTGTCTTCGCTTAAATTCTTGCAACCGCCGATTCTACCTGCTTACCCGGGGAAAACCATGCTCCCGGAAAGCAAAAGAGCGGCGCGGCCAAAGGCCGCCCGCTCTTTCAAACGCTACTTGATGCGTCCCGACCGCATGGGCGGACGGTATCAGGCGTGGGCAAGATTACTTGCGCAGGCCCAGACGCTCGATAACGCTGCGGTACTTGTCCACATCGGTGCGCTTCAGGTAGTCCAGCAGCTTGCGGCGGCGGGACACCATGCGCAGCAGACCGCGACGGGAGTGGTGATCCTTCATGTGTTCCTTGAAGTGACCGGTCAGGTCGTTGATGCGTGCGGTCAGCAGCGCGATCTGCACTTCGGAGGAACCGGTATCGCCCTGAGCGCGTTGGAAATCGCCAACGATCTGGGCCTTTTGAGTGGTGTTGATAGCCATATGTCAAACTCTCTTGAGTGTTACGACGCTGCCCCAGTTTGATAGAGCCAGGCGCCCGACGGTTAAAAAAACTTCGCTCCACGGGGAGCGAAGCGGCGGATTATACGCAGGGAGCAGAGGAGTAGCAAGATAATTCCGGCCATTCCCCGCTATTTTGCACGCCCCTAGCCGTTGTCCTTCTGGCGCAGCAGGCGGTAGGGCCACAGCTTGCCTTCCCTGACCTCTCCCACCCCCTGCAGGACGCCCTCGCCATAGACCCGGGCCTTGCCGGACTGGAGTTCGGTTGCCACCGGATTGCCGTGGGCAAAGCGCTGCAGGGATTCAGCCTCCAGCAATACCTCGGGCAGGCTGCGCAGCAAGGCATCCACCGGCAGCAGGTAGCGCCCCCGGTCCGCCTCCTCCGTATTTTCCAGCTCTGCCAGGGACACCGCACGATCCAGTTCCAGCGGACCGACCCGGGTACGCCGCAGGCCCGTCAGATGGGCACCGCAGCCGAGGGCCTCGCCAATGTCCTCGGCCAGGGTACGGATGTAGGTACCCTTGCTGCAATCCACATGCAGACGGAAGTTAACGCCGTCGAAATCGCTGGCAGCCAGGCTGAGAATGGTTACTTCCCGGGCTTCCCGCTCCACTTCCAGCCCCTGGCGGGCCAGCTCGTAGAGCGGCTTGCCATCGCGCTTGAGGGCCGAATACATGGGCGGCACCTGGGCAATCACCCCGGTGAAGCGGGGCAGCACGGCAGCCAGCTGCTCGGCGGAAACCTGTACCGGCCGGGTCTGCAGGATTTCACCCTCCGCATCGCCGGTGGCCGTGGTCTGACCGAGGCGGACATCGGCAACATAGGCCTTGTCGGCATCCAGCAGGTCGGCGGAAAACTTGGTGGCTTCGCCGAAGCAGATGGGCAGCAGGCCGGTGGCCAGGGGATCGAGGGTACCGGTATGGCCGGCCTTGGCGGCCGAAAAGAAACGACGCGCCTTTTGCAGCGCGTCGTTGGAGGAGAGGTGAAGGGGCTTGTCCAGCAACAGCACCCCATCCACCTGTTTCCAGGTGCGTCTGGGTTTGGACATGAGCTGGTCAGCTTTCGGCAGCGGTATCCGGCGGGGCTTCCCCATCCTCGTCGGGCGAAGTCTGGCGGCTGGTGGCCGCCGCTTCGTCGATCAGACGGGAAAGGCTGGTGCCGTGCTCGATGGAATTGTCGTACACGAAATGCAGCTGGGGCGTGGTGTGGATGCGCACCCGGCGCCCCAGTTCCCGCCGCAGGAAACCGGAAGCCTTGTCCAGGCCCTTCTTGATTTCCGCCAGCTGCTCCGAGGCCGCCAGGGTGGTGAAGAAAACCTTGGCATGGGCGTAATCGGGAGTCACCTCGACGTCGGTCAGGCTGACCATGCCGACGCGAGGGTCCTTCAGCTCGGTGCGAATGAGCTCCGCCAGTTCGCGGCGGATCTGCTCATTCACCCGGTCCTTGCGTGAAAAACTCTTGTTAGCCATCGTGCCTTACAGGCTCCGGGCGATTTCCTGGATTTCGTACACTTCCAGTTGATCGCCTTCCTCGATTTCATTGAAGTTCTTCAGGGACAGACCGCACTCGAAGCCGCCCTTCACTTCCTTCACGTCATCCTTGTAACGCTTCAGGGAGTCCAGCTCGCCATCCCACTGCACCACGTTGTTGCGCAGCAGACGGACGCGGGAATTGCGCTTGACCACGCCTTCCAGCACCAGACAACCGGCGATGGAACCGACCTTGGAAATGCGGAAGACCTGACGAATCTCCACCAGACCGGTGATCTGTTCCCGCTTTTCCGGGGACAGCATGCCGGACAGGGCTGCCTTCACCTCATCCACGGCGTCGTAGATGATGTTGTAGTAGCGGATATCCACGCCGAAAGTATCGGCCGCCTTGCGGGCGCCGGCATCGGCACGGGTATTGAAGCCGATGATGACGGCTTTGGAGGCGGATGCCAGGTTCACGTCGGTTTCGGTAATGGCACCGACCGCTGCGTGGATCACGTTCACCCGCACTTCGTCGGTGGACAGCTTGTTCAGGGACTGCACCAAGGCTTCCTGGGAACCTTGCACGTCGGACTTGACGATCAGCGGCAGGAACTTGGCGGCGCCCTCGCCCATGTTGTCGAACATGGACTCGAGCTTGGCGGCCTGCTGCTTGGCCAGCTTCACTTCGCGGAACTTGCCCTGACGGAACAGGGCGATTTCACGGGCCTTGCGCTCATCGGCCAGCACCATGGCTTCCTCGCCGGCAGCCGGCACGTCGGACAGGCCCTGGATTTCCACCGGGATGGAAGGACCGGCCTGGTCGATGGGCTTGCCGTTCTCGTCGAGCATGGCGCGCACCTTGCCGAACACCTGACCGACCAGGACGATGTCGCCCCGCTTCAGGGTGCCGGACTGCACCAGGATGGTGGCCACGGGGCCCTTGCCCTTGTCCAGACGGGCTTCGATGATGATGCCCTTGGCCGGAGCATCCTTGGGCGCGGTCAGTTCCAGCACTTCGGCCTGCAGCAGCACATGCTCCAGCAGGTCGTCGATACCGGTACCCTTCTTGGCAGACACCGGCACGAAGGGGGAATCGCCGCCGTACTCTTCCGGCACCACGCCTTCGGCAATCAGCTCCTGCTTGACGCGGTCCGGATTGGCTTCGGGCTTGTCGATCTTGTTCACCGCCACCACCAGGGGCACATTGGCCGCCTTGGCGTGGTGGATGGCTTCCTTGGTCTGGGGCATGACGCCGTCGTCGGCCGCCACCACCAGGATCACCAGGTCGGTGGCCTTGGCACCGCGGGCCCGCATGGCCGTGAAGGCCTCGTGACCCGGGGTGTCGAGGAAGGTCACCATGCCGCGGGGAGTTTCCACGTGGTAGGCGCCGATGTGCTGGGTAATGCCGCCGGCTTCGCCGGAAGCCACGCGGGTGCGGCGGATATAGTCGAGCAGGGAGGTCTTGCCGTGGTCCACGTGACCCATCACGGTCACCACCGGGGCGCGGGGCTCCTGCTTCACATCCACATGCTCGACGGCGTCGTCGAGGAAGGCATCCGGATCATCCAGCTTGGCCGCCAGTGCCTTGTGGCCCATTTCTTCCACCACGATCATGGCGGTTTCCTGGTCCAGCACCTGGTTGATGGTGACCATGGAACCCATCTTCATCAGGGTCTTGATCACCTCGGTGGCCTTGACTGCCATCTTGTGGGCCAGATCAGCCACGGAAATGGTTTCGGGCACGTGTACTTCACGCACGATGGGTTCGGTCGGTGCCTGGAAGGCATGGGCTTCGTCGTTGCCGCCGCCATGGCGCTTGCCATGCTTGCCGCCGCCACTGCGCCAGCCGCTGTTGGCATCGCCGCCACGGGTCTTGAGACCGGGACGCTTCTTGTTGCCGTCGTTCCAGCCGCCTTCTTTCTTTGCACCGGGTTTGGCGTCGCCGGGCTTGCCAGCGGGCTTGTGCAGGGTGCGGTCGGCGGGCTTGTCGTCTGCCGGCTGGGCCACCTGGTGGGCGGTCGCCGCCTTCTTGGCAGCTTCAGCAGCCTTCAGGGCCACGGCCTTTTCCTCGGCTTCACGCCGCAGGCGCACCAGTTCGGCGGCGCGGGCCTGCTTTTCCTGGTATTCCCGCTGCTGGTGTTCCAGCAGGGCCTGGTGGCGACGGGCCTCTTCTTCCCGGGCTTTCATCTCGGCTTCGCCGATGACGGAAACCATGCTGCGCTTGACCACCTTGGTGCGGGTCGGCGCGGCAGCCGGAGCAGGCTCGGCGGCAGCCACGGGCTCCTCAGCCGGAGCAGCAACGGGCTCGGGAGCGGCTTCCACCACGGGTTCGGGCACAGGCTCGGGTGCGGGTTCGGGAGCAACTTCCACCACGGGCTCGGGCACAGGTTCGGGCGCGGCCTCGACCACGGGTGCAGCCACGGGCTCGACAACCGGCTCAGCCTGAACAGCAGCTTGCTGGGCTTCTTCGACTGCTGCCTCGACCACGCCTTCGCCGGCTTCACGCTTGACCAGGACGCGCTTCTTGCGCACTTCGACCTGGACGGTACGAGTCTTGCCGGTGGAATCCTGGGCCTTGATCTCGCTGGTCTGCTTGCGGGTCAGGGTAATCTTGTTCTTACCCTGGGCTTCGCCGTGGCTGCTGCGCAGGTAGTCGAGCAGACGGGTCTTGTCCTGCTCGGAGAGCTGATCTTCAGCGGCTTGCTTGCTGACGCCGGCTTTCTGTAGCTGTTCCAGAAGAACAGCGGCCGGCATTTTCAGCTCGGCGGCAAATTGGGATACGGTGGTTTGCGCCATATTTACTTCTCTCCCTTCCCTCTCACTCGAACCAGTGCGAGCGGGCGTTGGTAATCAGTTGCTTGGCGCGATCTGCGTCAATGCCGGTAATTTCGGTGAGTTCATCCACAGCCAGGTCGGCCAGGTCGTCCAGGGTTTTCACACCGCCGGAAGCCAGCTTGGCAGCCAGGGACTTGTCCATACCGTCCAGGGCCAAAAGGGAATCTTCCACACCTTCGAGTTGCTCTTCGGTGACGATGGCTTCGGTCAGAAGCACATTACGGGCGCGGTTACGCAGCTCGTTCACCGTATCTTCGTCGAAGGCCTCGATTTCCAGCATTTCCGCCAGGGGCACATAGGCAACTTCTTCCAGGGTGGAGAAGCCTTCGTCGATCAGGATGTTGGCGACTTCCTCGTCCACATCCAGTTTTTCCATAAACAGCACACGGGTGGCAGCGGTTTCTGCTTCCACCTTCTTTTCCGACTCTTCCTGGGTCATCAGGTTGATGTTCCAGCCGGTCAGTTCGGAGGCCAGGCGCACGTTCTGGCCGCCGCGGCCGATGGCGATGGCCAGGTTGGCCTCGTCCACCACCACGTCCATGCTGTGCTTTTCCTCGTCAACCACAATGGAGCTGACTTCGGCCGGAGCCAGGGCGCCGATGACGAACTGGGCCGGGTCCTGGGACCAGTGCACGATGTCCACGCGCTCGCCGGCCAGTTCGTTGGTGACGGCGGTGACGCGGGTACCGCGCATGCCGACGCAGGTACCGATCGGATCCACGCGGGGATCGTTGGACTTCACGGCGATCTTGGCTCGCATGCCGGGATCCCGGGCGGCAGCCTTGATTTCCATGAGACCGTCTTCGATCTCGGGCACTTCCAGATCGAACAGCTTGATGATGAATTCCGGCGCGGTGCGGGAAAGGATGATCTGGGGACCGCGGGCATTGCGATCGATACGCAGCAGGAAGGCCTTGACCCGGTCGCCGACGCGCAGGTTTTCCTTGGGGATCATCTGGTCCCGGGGCAGCAGGGCCTCGATCTTGCCGGCTTCGATAATGGCGTTGCCGCGCTCCATGCGCTTGATGGTGCCGGAAACGATGTGTTCCTTGCGCTCCAGGAAGTCGGCCAGGATCTGCTCCCGCTCGGCATCGCGGATGCGCTGCAGGATGACCTGCTTGGCGGCCTGGGCGCCGATACGGCCGAAGTCGATGGGCTCCAGGGATTCCTCGATCACGTCGCCGACTTCCACGCCTTCGTCCTGCTTCTGGGCTTCGGACAGGGGCATTTCCAGGAACTCGTTGACGTAGGTTTCGTCAGCCACCACCTGCCAGCGGCGGAAGGACTCGTACTCGCCGGTATTGCGGTCGATCACGACGCGCACGTCGGCTTCGTCGTTAATACGCTTCTTGGTAGCGGATGCCAGGGCCGACTCCAGAGCGCCGAACACCACATCCTTGGCAACGTTTTTTTCGCGCGCCAGTGCATCCACCAGCAACAAAATCTCGCGGCTCATTGCTTTTCTCTCCTCGTATCTGCCTTCAACCCGCCATCAATCAAACTTCGGCTCCAGCCGGGCCTTGTCGATATTGCCCGGCTCGAGGGCCACTTCGCCCTCTTCCTTGCCGCTGTTCTTGTCAATCAGGCGCACGCAGACCTTGCCGTCGCGCACGCCCATGAGAATGCCGTTGTAGTTGCGCCGGTTGTTCAGCGCCACGCGCAAGCGGATATGCACTTCCTGGCCGGCAAAGCGATCGAAATCGGCCAGCTTCTTCAAAGGCCGGTCGAGACCGGGGGAGGAAACCTCCAGCCGGTCGTAGTCGATGTTTTCCACCATCAGCACGCGGGAAAGCTGGTTGCTCACGGCAACGCAATCCTCCACGCCGATACCGCCCTCCTTTTCAGGCTGGTCGATAAAGACGCGGATAACCCGGGCCCGGGGCGTCAGTTCCAGGTCCACCAGCTCGTAACCCAGGCCGGTGACCGTATTTTCAACTAATGAGTGCAGATCCATGCGCTACAAATAAAAAATGGGCGAAACGCCCATCCAAAAAGTTACCCGCCCAAAGCCGGGCAGGACGATGAAAACTTTTGAATTATATCGGAAAACAACAGCCCGGACAACGGCTTTCCTGCCGGAAAGCCGCCACCCGGGCTCCAAACGACCCTGGGGGTAGCCGCGGATCGGGCCGCTGCGGCCCGAAATCACTTCCGGGTACGCTTGTCCCGCTTCTGGATCACTTCCGGTGCCGGCAGGCCAAATTCCCGCATCAGCTTGGCCACATCCATGTCCGTCAGCTCCATGGTGCTGCCCCGCTTGAGGCGGGCCGGCAGGACGAAGGGGCCGTAACGCACGCGGATCAGGCGACTCACCGTGGCCCCTACGGCTTCGAACATACGCCGCACTTCCCGGTTGCGGCCTTCGGACAAGGTCACCCGGTACCAGTGGTTGGCCCCCTCGCCGCCCGCGTCCAGCAGGGTGGTGAAGCGGGCCGGACCGTCTTCCAGTTCGATGCCGGCGGCCAGCTGCTTGAGGGTGGCGTCGTCCAGGTCGCCCAGCACCCGCACCGCGTACTCCCGCTCCAGGTTGTAGCGGGGGTGCATCAGCCGGTTGGCCAGGTCGCCGGAGTTGGTGAACAGCAGCAGGCCGCTGGTGTTGTAGTCCAGCCGCCCCACCGCCACCCAGCGGCTGCCGCGCATGCGTGGCAGGAAGTCGAAGACGCTGTCCCGGCCTTCCGGGTCGTCGCGGGAGACGATCTGACCTTCGGGCTTGTGGTAGAGCACCACCCGGGGCAGGCGCAGGGAGCCGAAGCGCAGATGCACCAGGCGGCCGCTGACCTTGACCTTGTCTTCCGGCCCCACCAGCTGGCCCACTTCGGCCGGCTTGCCATTGACCGTGACGCGGCCGGCGGCAATCCACTCCTCCATGTCGCGCCGGGAACCGACGCCGCTCTGGGCCAGGATCTTGTGCAGGCGCTCGGGCTTGGCCTCCACCGGTGCATTGCGGCCGCTGCGGCCAACGGCACGGGGCGCAGGGGCATTGCGGCCGGCACCGCGACGGGGACGAGGCGCTTCCTGCTCCTCTACTTCCTCCACGGCGGCGACAGGCTCGGGACGGGGGCGGGTGGGCGCGCGGAATGGCGTCCGCTTCGCCGCGTCGCGCGCGGGTTTCGGGCCAGGCCGGCCAGAAGCCGCACCAGTGCTGCCTGAGCGACGACCATGGGGAGCGGGGTCGGAACCCTCCACCCACTCGGCGCCGTCGTCCCGGCGCTGACGACCGCCGGCAGGGCTGCGGCGGGGTGCCTGGCCCGTCTTGGGTGCGGCAGGCTTACGGGGAGGCTTAGGAGGCATCGCTTAATTCCAGTGTTTGATTGAGTTGTTCCAGGGGCGGCAGCTCGGTCAGGCTGCGCAGCCCCAGATCGTCGAGAAATTTCTTGGTGGTGGCAAACAGGGCGGGACGGCCCGGGGTATCCCGGTAGCCCACCACATCGACCCAGCCCCGCTCTTCCAGGGCCTTGATGACCTGGGTGGCGACGGTGACGCCGCGGATGTCCTCGATGTCGCCCCGGGTCACGGGCTGGCGGTAGGCAATGATGGAGAGGGTCTCCAGCACTGCCCGGGAATACTTGGGCGGTTTTTCCGGATTGAGGGCTTCCAGATAGGGCATGTACTCGGTGCGGGTGCGGAAGCGCCAGCCGGTGGCCAGCTGGACCAGTTCCACGGTGCGTTCGCTCCACTCCTCCCGCAGTTCGTCGAGCAGCTTGCGCACCACTTCCGGCGCCAGCTCGCCATCGAACATCTGGCGCAGTTCGGACACCGAGAGGGGCTGCTGGGCGGCCAGCAGGGCCGCTTCCAGGATGCGCTTGATCTCGGCGGGGTTAGACGGTAACTGGGGCATCGCCCTCTCCTTCTTCCGCAGGGATTTCGACTATCTGCCCCGCCTCTTCCTCGGTCAGGGGCGTTTCCGCGTCGTCGGCAATGGCCAGGCGCACGTAGATGGGCATGAAGGCCTCGGCCTGGGTGATGCGGATCAGCCGCTCCCGGGCCAGTTCCAGCATGGCCAGGAAATGCACCACCACGGAAGGGGCGCCCAGCTCCACGTCGAACATGTGGATGAACTCGACGAAGCCGTCCGCTTCCTTCAGCTGGCGCAGGATCAGGCCCATGTGCTCGCGCACCGACAGCTCTTCCCGCTGCACCTTGTGGGAGGTATGCAGCTGGGCCTGGCGCAGGATGGACTGCCAGGCCTGCTGCAGGTCCGCCACCGACACGTCGGGGAAACGCTGCATCTGGGATTTTTCCACCCAGGTCTCGACCCAGACGAAGTCCCGCTCGGCCTGGGGATGCTCGTTCAGGCGCACCGCCGCCAGCTTCATCTGCTCGTATTCGATGAGGCGGCGCACCAGTTCGGCCCGGGGATCCTCCACCTCGTCCTCTTCCGCCTGCTTGGCCCGGGGCAGCAGCATGCGGGACTTGATCTCGATGAGCATGGCGGCCATCACCAGATAGTCGGCCGCCAGCTCCATGTTCTGGGAGCGCATGGCTTCCACGTACTCCAGGTACTGGAGCGTCAGGGGCGCCATGGGAATGTCGAGCACATTCACGTTGGCCTTGCGGATCAGGTAGAGCAGCAAGTCCAGGGGGCCTTCGAAGGCATCCAGCATCACCGCCATGGCGTCGGGCGGGATGTACAGGTCCAGGGGCAGCTGCTCCAGGGGCTGGCCGTAGATGCGGGCCAGGGCCTCCTGGGCCGGCGCCGCCTGGGGGGCCGGAATGTCGTCGAGGACCGGAGTATCGCTCATGTCAGGCGTAGTTCAGGCCCATGGCGGCGCGCACATCGGTCATGGTTTCCTGGGCCAGGCGGCGGGCCTTGGCGCAACCGTCGTTGACGATCTCCCGCACCAGGGCCGGATTGTCCAGATAGACCTGGGCCCGCTCCCGCATGGGCGCCTGTTCCTTGAGGATGCCGTCGATCACCGGCTGCTTGCATTCGATGCAGCCGATGCCGGCGGAAGTGCAGCCCTGGCGCACCCACTCCTTGGTGGCCCCGTCGGAATAGACCTGGTGCAGCTGCCACACCGGGCACTTGTCCGGATTGCCGGCGTCGGTGCGGCGCACCCGGGCCGGATCGGTGGGCATGCGCTTGACCTTCTGGGTGACGGAGGCTTCATCCTCCCGCAGGGTGATGGTGTTGCCGTAGGACTTGGACATCTTCTGACCGTCCAGGCCGGGCATGCGCGAAGCCTCGGTAAGCAGGGCATCGGGCTCCACCAGGATCATCTTGCCGGTGCCTTCCAGATGGCCCAGCAGGCGCTCCCGATCCACCAGGGACAGGCTCTGGGCCTCGTTCACCAGGCGCTTGCCCTCCTCCACCGCGGCAGCATCGCCGTCCTGCTGGAAGCGGGTGCGCAGCTCGTTGAAACGCTTGCCCACCTTGCCGCCCAGCTTCTTCACCGCTTCCAGGGCCTTCTCCTCGAAGCCGGGCTCCCGGCCGTAGAGATGGTTGAAGCGGCGGGCGATTTCCCGGGAAAACTCCAGGTGGGGAATCTGGTCCTCGCCCACGGGCACCCGGTTGGCGCGATACACCAGGATGTCGGCAGACATCAGCAGGGGATAGCCGAGGAAACCGTAGGTGGTGAGGTCCTTGTGGGAGAGCTTTTCGATCTGGTCCTTGTAGGTCGGCACCCGCTCCAGCCAGCCCAGGGGCGTCATCATGGACATCAGCAGGTGCAGTTCGGCGTGCTCGGGCACCCGGGACTGGATAAAGATGGTGGCCTGATTGGGGTCCACGCCGGCGGCCAGCCAGTCGATCACCATGTCCCAGGCGGCCTTCTCGATGATGTCCGGCTGGTCGTAGCTGGTAGTCAGGGCATGCCAGTCGGCCACGAAAAACAGGCAGGGGTAGTCGTGCTGGAGCTTGACCCAGTTCTTCAGGACCCCGTGGTAGTGGCCAAGGTGCAGGCTGCCCGTGGGGCGCATGCCGGAAAGGACTCGTTCCGCGTACATGGTGATGTTTGTCTCAGGCTTGGAAATTGAAAATCAGGGCCAACAGGTAACGCATGATACCCATCAGCGGATAAAGGATGCTGGCCAGCACGCCGGAAAAGAGCAGCAGGATCAGGATCGGGAAACCCCAGGGTTCCACCCGGGAAAAGGCGACGGCCTGGCGGTAGGGCAAAAGGCTGACGGCGATGCGGCCGCCATCCAGGGGCGGAATGGGCAGCAGGTTGAGCAGCATCAGGCCGATATTCACATCCATGCCCAGGTCGGCCATACGCTCCAGGGGCAGGGTATAGGCATTCACCGGCAGCAGCTGGGCCAGCTTGAGCATGCAACCCCAGCCGATGGCCATGGCCAGGTTGGCCAGGGGGCCGGCGGCGGCCACCCACAGCATGTCCTGCTTGGGACGGCGCAGGCGGCCGAAATCCACGGGCACCGGTTTGGCATAGCCGAACAGCAGGCTACCGCCGGAGAAGAGCAGGATCAGCACCGGAATCAGGATGGTGCCTACCGGATCGATGTGGCGCAGGGGATTGAGGCTGATGCGCCCCGCCGCATAGGCCGTCAGGTCACCGAAGTGGCGCGCCACATAACCATGGGCGGCCTCGTGCAGGGTGATGGCGAAGATCACCGGCAGGGCTGCAATGGCAAGAGTCTGGATCAGTTGGTCCATGGCGCGTCAGCGTAATAAAGGGGGGATTCTACCAAAGGGACCGACCCGGCTCCGGTCGGCCGTGCTGGTCAGAGACCGAAGGGGGCCAGCGCTCCGCGGCCGGCCCGCACCAGTTCCGGTGCCCCGCTGGTGAGGTCGATGACGGTGGTGGGCTCGGTGCCGCAATGGCCGCCATCCAGGATCAGCTCCAGCTGGTCGTCGAGACGGTCCTGGATCTCCCAGCCTTCGGTGAGAGGCGCTTCATCCCCGGGCAGCTGCAGGGTGGCGGTGAGCAGGGGCTCGCCGAACTCCTCCAGCAGGGCCAGGGCGCCCAGATGGTCGGGCACCCGCAGACCGATGGTCTTGCGCTTGGGGTGCATCACCCGTCGCGGCAGTTCCTTGGTGCCTTCCAGGATGAACACGTAACTGCCCGGCGTGACCGTTTTGAGCAGGCGGTACTGGGCATTGTCCACCCGGGCAAAGTGGGCGATCTGGGACAGGTCGCGGCACATCAGGGTCATGTGGTGCCGGTCATCGACGCCGCGGATGGCCCGCAGCCGATCCAGGGCCTCCTTGTCGCCCAGATGGCAGGCCAGGGAATAGCAGGAGTCAGTGGGAAAGGCGATCAGCCCCCCCTCCCGCAGGACCTGGGCGGCCTTGGCCAGCATGCGGGGCTGGGGATTATCGGGATGGAGGGAAAGATATTCGGCCATGGCGTGGATGATCAGACGAAACGGGAGCAGATGGGCGTGAGGCCGTCCGGCAGGGGCGAGAGGCGCCCCAGATCGGTATAGCTCTCCTCCGGCCCGTGGAAGTCGGAGCCGCGGGAGGCGAGAAAGCCGTAATGGCGGGCCAGGCGGGCGAAATGATGGATCTGGTCGGGGCTGTGGCTGCCGGTCACCACCTCGATGCCCTCCCCGCCCGCATCCTTGAACTGGCCCAGAAAACGGCGCAAGGCCGCATTGGAAATCTTGTAGCGCCCCGGATGGGCCACCACGGCCAAACCGCCGGCGGCACGAATCCAGCTGACCGCGTCCTCCAGGGAAGCCCAGCGATGCTCCACGTAGCCGGGCTTGCCCGGGGTGAGGTAGTTGTCGAAGACGTTGTGCACGTCCTTGCACAGGCCGATCTGCACCAGATAGCGGGCGAAATGGGCGCGGGAAATCAGGTTGGGGTTTTCCGCATAGGCCATGGCGCCCTCGAAGGCGCCGCGGATGGCAATGGCCTCCAGGGCCTCGGCCATGCGCCTAGCCCGTTCCACCCGGCCGCTGCGGATGCCGGCCAGCCCTTCGTTCAGAACCGGATTGGCGGCATCGAAGCCCAGGCCCACCACGTGGATGGAGAGGCCTTCCCATTCGATGGAAACTTCCACGCCATTGACCAGGCCCATGCCCATTTCCTCCGCCGCGGCCCGGGCTGCGGGCAGGCCGGCCAGATCGTCATGGTCGGTCAGGGCCAGCAATTGCACCCCGTTGCCGGCGGCGCGGCGCGCCACTTCGGCCGCCGGCAGCAGGCCGTCGGAAGCGGTGGAGTGGCAGTGGAAATCCCAGTTCAGGTCAGACATCGGCAGGTCGCGACAAAGGCGCCCCAAGACAGCAGGAAAGCGCGGAATCATAGCACAGGGGCCGCGCCGCCCCTTGGCCTCAGGCCGTGATGAAGGACTCCAGCAGCGCTGCCACCGCCTCGGGCGCATCGTGATGCAGCATGTGGCCGGCATCGGCCACCACGGCTTCCCGGGCCGAGGCAAAACAGCCCAGGCGTTCCCGATAGTCGCCCTCGTCTATATGAAAGCGTTTGAGGAAAGAGGTTTCCGCTCCCCGCACCCACAGGGTGGGCGCCTGGACCCGGCGCCAGCAGGCCTTGGCTTCCTCAAGCCGGTAGAGCAGCGGACTGGCGGCCTTGTGCCAGGGATCGCCGGCCCACTTCACACTCCCGTCATCGTCGACACGCCCCAGATGGGTGGCCAGGAACTCGGCCCGAGCAGGTGTCAGGCGCGGGTTGTCCCGGCGCAGGCGGGATGCCAGGGCGGTCCGGTCGGCGTAGGCATGGAGTGAGGGCGGCGCAGCCAGTTGATCCAGCCAGGCCGACAAGCGTTCCGGCGCCTGGGCCGGGACCATGTCATTGATACCGAAACCTTCCAGGGAGACCAGGTGACTGATCCGCTGGGGCCGCAATCCGGCGTACAGGCAGGCCACGTTGCCGCCCATGCTGTGCCCCACCAGGGGCACGGCCTGCCGGGGGAACAGGCTGTCCAGCATGGCATCCAGATCACCCAGGTAATCGGCGAACCAGTAGGGCCCCCGATTTTCCTGGCTGTCGCCGAAGCCCCTCCAGTCCGGTGCCAGCACGGACCACTCCCGACTCAGGGCATCCACCACGAACTGGAAGGAGGCGGCAACGTCCATCCAGCCGTGCAGCAACACCAGGGGCGGCGCCTCGGCAGGCCCCCAGCGGCGCAGGGCCTGGCGACGGCCGCGCAGGGAGAAATATTCGACTCGGCTCGGTTTCATGGCAGGCAAATGAAAAGGGCCGGCACAGGCCGGCCCCGGGTGTGGTGGCGCAGGACTCAGTCGTCGTGCATCTGGGACTGCAGGTAATTGGGCAGGGTCACCTTGGCGATCAGCTCCAGCTGGGTTTCCAGCCAGTCCACATGCTCTTCCTCGCTTTCCAGGATGTCTTCCAGCAGATCCCGGGTGACGTAGTCGGCCACGCCTTCACAGTAGGCAATGGCTTCGCGCAGCAGGGGGATGGCGGCCAGTTCCAGCTTCAGGTCGCACTCCAGCATTTCCTTGGTGTTCTCGCCGATGAACAGCTTGTTCAGCTGCTGCAGGTTGGGCAGGCCTTCGAGGAAGAGAATGCGCTCGATCACCTTGTCGGCATGCTTCATCTCGTCGATGGACTCGTGGTACTCGTGTTCGTTGAGCTTCTTCAGGCCCCAGTTCTTGTACATGCGGGCATGCAGGAAGTACTGGTTGATGGCGGTCAGCTCGTTGGCCAGAATCTTGTTGAGGTACTGAATGACTTTTTTATCGCCCTTCATGGCTGGCTCCTGATTCGTTGGGGAATGGATGCCGGTAGATTAGCACAAGGCACAAAAAAGAAGCCCCCGCGCCGATGTGACGCGAGGGCAAGGGGAAAAAGCGGAACGGACTGCCCGACCGAACCGCAACCCGAGGTTCAACAATGCTTGGCGTTAGCGCATTTGCCGCAGCCCCGGCACTGGCCCAGTTCGTCGCGCAACTGCTGGCGCACTTCCCGGGCGCATTTGCCGCAGCAGGTGCCCACCCCCAGCTCGTCGCGCAGGTCGGCAAGCGTGGAGGCGCCCATGGCTACGGACGCTGAGATCTGGCGATCAGTAACGGCGTGGCAGACACAGACATACATGGCGGGTGCTCCTGAACAGATGGATGGCTAACAAACTAATGAGAATTATTATCACGAACCCATCCAAATGCAAGTGCTTCTCAACAAATATTTATCAACCCATGTAGCAAGCCAACTCCCGGCCCTCCCGGAGGCCCTTGCCGGGCATCCGGGCGACGGCCTGAAATCTAGCATTGGCGCGGTCTGGGAAAACGCCGCTGGCAGCGCCGCCCGGGCTTGTTGTCATGCCCCCTGCCTTTGGGTATAGTCCGCCGCGCAAACGGGAGAGCGCGGCCCGGCTTCCACGGGCTGCCGCCGAAGGCGCAATCCACCATTCGCTAGCCCCGAAATCGCTCAGGCAAAAAGGACCGTTTGCGGCAGAACATCTCTGGAGAGCGGCCCCCGGTCCGGGCGGCCCACCGAAGGGGGCAACGGCCGCTGTTTCTCCATCCTCCGGGTGGAACGAACGGGGACCGCAACACTCTCAGGTTGCAGGACAGAGGGGGCGAGCCGGAAACCAGACCTGTCTGGAATTTTCCGGCTCGCCCCTTTTTCGTTTTCAGAATCGGCTTTCACAGCCCCGCCCAAGGAACTGAAATGACGAAGCAAACCGTCCTCAACAAGGCCCACCGCGCCCTCAATGCCCGCATGGTGGATTTCGGCGGCTGGGACATGCCGGTGAACTACGGCTCCCAGATCGAGGAGCACCATGCCGTGCGCAACGACTGCGGCATGTTCGACGTCTCTCACATGTGCGCCGTGGATGTCACCGGTGCCGACGCCAAGGCCTTCCTCCTGCGCCTCATCGCCAACAACGTGGACAAGCTGAAAGTCCCGGGCAAGGCCCTCTACAGCGCCATGCTCAACGAGGCAGGCGGCGTGGTGGACGATCTCATCGTCTATTACCTCACCGACACCCACTACCGGGTGGTCATCAACGCCGGCACCGCCGACAAGGACCTGGCCTGGATGGATCAGCTCCTGGGTCAGTGGCAGCTGGACGTCTCCGTCATTCCCCTGCGCGAAGGTCCCAAGGCCGTAGCCATGATCGCCGTGCAAGGCCCCCAGGCCAAGGCCAAGGTGTGGCAGGTGCTGCCCGAGGTGAAGGCCGCCACGAAAAACCTGGCCCCCTTCTTCGGCACCCAGATCGGCCAGTTCTTCATTGCCACCACCGGCTACACCGGCGAGGACGGCTTCGAGATCGCCCTCCCCGCTGCCAAGGCCGAGGACTTCTGGAATGCCCTGATCGCCGCCGGCGTGCGCCCCTGCGGCCTGGGCGCCCGGGACACCCTGCGCCTGGAGGCCGGCATGAACCTCTACGGCCAGGATATGGACGAAACCGTCTCCCCCCTGGACGCCGGCCTGGCCTGGACCGTGGACCTCAAGTCCGAGCGGGACTTCGTCGGCAAATCCGCCCTCCTCGCCAACGGCCAGAAGGCCCAGTTCCTCGGCCTCAAGCTGCTGGACAAGGGCGTGTTGCGGGCCCACCAGAAGGTGGTGACGAGCCAGGGCGAGGGTGAAATCACCAGCGGCACCTTCTCCCCCACCCTGGAACAATCCATCGCCCTGGCCCGCCTGCCCCTGGGCGTCGCCATTGGCGACACCGTGCAGGTGGATATCCGCGGCAAGCTGCTCAACGCCCAGGTGGTCAAACCCGTTTTCGCCCGTCACGGCAAGGCCGTGGCCTGATTTATCCCGATTTCAGCAATCAGAATTCACATTCAACTTAAGGAGAGTTCCATGTCCAACGTTCCCGCCGATCTGAAGTACACCAAGAGCCACGAATGGGTTCGCCTCGAAGCCGACGGCAGCGTCACCGTGGGCATCACCGACCACGCCCAGGAAGCCCTGGGCGACCTGGTCTTCATCGAGCTGCCGGAAGTGGGCAAGACCCTGGCCGCCGGCCAGGAAGCCGCCGTGGTGGAATCCGTGAAGGCCGCCGCCGACGTGTACGCCCCCATCGCCGGCAGCGTCACCGCCGTCAACGAGGCCGTGGTGGATGCCCCCGAGACCCTCAACCAGGACGCCTACGCCGCCTGGCTGTTCAAGCTGCAGCCGGCCAACGCCGGCGACCTGGGCGCCCTGCTCGATGCCGCCGCCTACGGTGCCGTGGCCGACAGCGAATAAGCCAACAGACAAGGGAAGGGCAAAGCCCCTTCCCTTTTTTCTTTCCGCCTCCCGAGATTGCCCATGTCCGATACCCTGCCCCAGTCCCTTTCCGCCCTGGAACAGAAGGACGAGTTCATCGCCCGCCACATCGGCCCCTGCGCCAGCGAAATGAGCCAGATGCTGGCCGCCATCGGTGCCGCCAGCCTGGATCAGCTGGTGGATCAGACCGTGCCCGCCGCCATCCGCTTCCCCGCCGACCTGCCCCTGCCCGCCCCCCGGCGCGAGCATGAGGCCCTGGCCGACCTGAAGGCCCTGGCCGGTCGCAATGTGGTGAAAAAGTCCCTCATCGGACAGGGCTATCACGAGACCCTGACGCCCAAGGTGATCCTGCGCAACGTGCTGGAAAACCCGGGCTGGTACACCGCCTACACCCCCTACCAGGCCGAGATCGCCCAGGGCCGCCTGGAAGCCCTGCTCAACTACCAGCAGGTGATCATCGATCTCACCGGTCTGGAACTGGCCAACGCCTCCCTGCTGGACGAGGCCACCGCCGCCGCCGAGGCCATGACCATGGCCCGCCGCGTCTCCAAGTCCGGCTCCAACCGCTTCTTCGTGGATGCAGCCTGCTTCCCCCAGACCATCGACGTGGTCAAGACCCGGGCCGCCTACTTCGGCTTCGAGCTGATCTTCGGGCCGGTGGAAGAAGCCGCCACGGTGGAGGTCTTCGGCGCCCTGCTGCAGTACCCCAACGACAAGGGGGAGGTGCAGGACCTCACCGCCACCATCGCCGCCCTCAAGGCCAAGGGTGCCGTCACCGCCGTGGCCTGCGACCTCATGGCCCTGGTGCTGCTGAAATCCCCCGGTGCCATGGGGGCCGACATGGCCCTGGGTTCTTCCCAGCGCTTTGGCATTCCCATGGGCTTCGGCGGCCCCCATGCCGCCTTCTTCGCCTGCAAGGACGAACACAAGCGCTCCGTGGCCGGCCGCATCATCGGCGTCTCCGTCGATGCCCGGGGCAACAAGGCCCTGCGCATGGCCCTGCAGACCCGGGAACAGCACATCCGCCGGGAGAAGGCCAATTCCAACATCTGTACTTCCCAGGTGCTGCTGGCCAACATGGCCGGCATGTATGCCGTCTATCACGGCCCCGAGGGTCTCAAGACCATCGCCCGCCGCATCCACCGCCTGGCCGCCATCCTGGCCACGGGCCTGGCCAAGGCCGGCATCAAGCAGCTCAACGCCTGCTACTTCGACACCCTGCAGCTGGACCTGGGGGCCAAGGCCCTCACCGTGTACCAGGCCGCCCAGAATGCCGGCTACAACCTGCGTCTGATCGAGGGCGGCCGCCTCGGCATCGCCCTCAATGAAAAGACCACCCGGGAAGACGTGGCCACCCTGCTGCAACTCATCGCTGGCGTGAAAGTCGACATCGAGGCCCTGGACGCCCAGGTGGCCGCCGCCGACCCAGCCCTGCCGGCCGAGCTGCTGCGCACCGACGCCATCCTCAGCCATCCCGTGTTCAACACCCACCACACCGAACACGAGATGCTGCGCTACCTGAAGAAGCTGCAGAACAAGGACCTGGCCCTGGATCACTCCATGATCTCCCTGGGTTCCTGCACCATGAAGCTGAACGCCACCAGCGAGATGATTCCCGTCACCTGGCCCGAGTTCGGCGACATCCACCCCTTCGCGCCCCTGGACCAGGCCCAGGGCTACCTGGAGATGATCGAGCAGTTGGCCGAGTGGCTGAAGACCGTCACCGGTTTCGACGCCGTCTGCATGCAGCCCAACTCCGGCGCCCAGGGCGAATACGCCGGCCTGGTGGCCATCCGCCGCTACCAGGAGGCCAACGGCCAGGGCCAGCGCGACATCTGCCTGATTCCCAAGTCCGCCCACGGCACCAACCCGGCCACCGCCCAGATGGCCGGCCTGCAGGTGGTGGTGGTGGATTGCGACGACAACGGCAACGTGGACGTGGCCGATCTCAAGGCCAAGGCCGAGCAGCACGCCGCCAAGCTCTCCTGCCTGATGCTCACCTACCCTTCCACCCACGGGGTGTTCGAGGAAGCGGTGAAGGATATCTGCGACATCGTGCACGCCAACGGCGGCCAGGTGTACATGGACGGCGCCAACCTCAACGCCCAGGTGGGCCTCACTGCTCCCGGCTTCATCGGCGCCGACGTGTCCCACATGAACCTGCACAAGACCTTCGCCATCCCCCACGGCGGCGGCGGCCCGGGCATGGGCCCCATCGGCCTCAAGGCCCATCTGGCCCCCTACATGGCCGACCACGCGGTGCAGGCCACCGGCCCTGCCGAGCGCAAGCACAAGGGCCAGGGCGCCGTTTCCGCCGCTCCCTTCGGCTCCGCCTCCATCCTGCCCATTTCCTGGATGTACATCGCCATGCTGGGCGGCAAGGGCGTCAAGACCGCCACCCAGGTGGCCATCCTCAACGCCAACTACGTCGCCGCCCGCCTGCAGGAACACTACCCCGTGCTGTACCGGGGCAAGAACGGCCGCGTCGCCCACGAGTGCATCCTGGACATCCGCCCCATCAAGGCGGCCACCGGCATCGCCGAGATCGACATCGCCAAGCGCCTCATGGATTACGGCTTCCACGCCCCCACGGTGAGCTTCCCGGTGGCCGGCACCATCATGGTGGAGCCCACCGAATCCGAATCCAAGGCCGAGCTGGACCGCTTCATCGACGCCCTGATCGCCATCCGCAACGAAATCCGCAAGGTGGAAGCGGGCCAGTGGCCGGCGGACAACAACCCGCTGAAGCACGCCCCCCACACCCAGAAGGATCTGGCCGACGAGGTCTGGAGCCGCCCCTACAGCCGTCAGGAAGCCTGCTATCCCCTGGCCTGGGTGGCTGAGAACAAGTTCTGGCCCAGCGTGAACCGCATCGACGACGTGTACGGCGACCGCAATCTCTTCTGCGCCTGCGCCCCTGTGGAGGACTACCAACATGGCTGATCAGATCCTGGTACTCACCGTCATCGGTGACGACCGCCCCGGCCTGGTGGAGCAGCTATCCACCGCCATCTCCACCCATCAGGGCAACTGGCTGGAATCCTCCATGTCCCGTCTGGCGGGCAAGTTTGCCGGCATCCTCAAGGTCAGCGTACCGGCCGAGCAGGCCCCAGCCCTGCAGCAGGCACTGGCCGGCCTCTCCCTGCTCAAGGTGACGGTAGAAAGCTCCCCCGAAAGCCAGGAAGCCCCCAAGGGCCGCCGCCTGCGCCTTTCCCTGGTGGGCCACGACCGCATTGGCATCGTGCGCGAGGTCTCCCAAGTGCTGGCCCGCCACGGCGTCAATGTGGAGGAGCTGGCCACCCACACCTCCAGTGCCCCCATGTCCGCCGAAATCCTCTTCCACGCCCAGGTCAGCCTGCTGGCCGGGCCGGGACTGGATGTGCGCGGCCTCACCGGCGAGCTGGAACGGCTCTCCAACGATCTCATGGTCGATATTTCCCTGGACGAAAAGCTCAGCGCCTGAGCTTCCCGCCCCCCGTCCCGTTCCCGGGGCGGGGCCACTCCCCGCTTTTTTCCCCACATTTCATTTCGGTCAAAGGCCGATGCCCCGGGCCGGGGCACAATTCCACCTCCATCCCCTTACCCTTCCCCCATGTCCGGTCCCATCGAAGTGCGCATGCCCAAATACCCCGAATGCTGGGAGAGTTGCGGCAACTGCGCCCAGGGCGACGTCTTCGTGCTGGAACTCCTGGTCCAAGCCGGTGACACATTGGCACGGGACGACAACATCCTGACCCTGGAAACCGGCAAGGTGGCCCTGGACATTCCCAGCCCTTACGCCGGCACGGTGCGGGAAGTCTTCGTCTGCGCAGGCGACGTCCTGGCCGAAGGCGCCCTGCTGCTGACCCTGGACCCGTCCTAACCGCCTGATCCTATGGGAGCCCCCATGGCCATCCAGCCCCGACGTCTGCGACTTGCCCATCTGGGGGCCGCCCTGGCCAGCGGCGGGCGCACCTTCGCCCGCAACCCGGGCCCCAGCGCGCTCCTGGCCCTGCCCCTGGCCGTCGTCGGCGTACTGATCTGGCTGATCCTGGGCCAGGCCGCCGTCGCCCCCCTGGCCCTAGCCGCCAGCGGCGGCTTCATGCTGGTCGGCCCCCTGCTGCTGGTGGGCTATTTCGAACTGGCGGACCGCAGCGCCCGTGGTGAAGCGGCCCCTGCAGCCCTGGCCTTCACCGCCTACCGGCGCGCCCCCACCGGCCTGTGGGCCATCGGTGCCGTGTGCACCTTTTTCTACCTGATCTGGATCACCGACGCGGCCACACTCTACGGCTTCATGGTGGGCGGCGAACCCCGGGGCCTGGCCACCCTGCTCAGCCCCGGCACCGACGTGCAGGCCTTCCTGCGCTGGAGCTCCCTCATGGGGGCGGTGCTGGCCTTCATGATCTACGCCGTCACCGCCTTCGCCGTGCCCCTGCTGCACTACGGCCGGGCCAACCTGATCCAGGCCGTGGTTCTCAGCGTCCGCGCCGTCTTCGGTAACTTCCTCCTGGCGCTGCTGTGGGGCGTCCTGCTGGCTGCCGGCGTCATCGGCAGCATCCTGCTGCTGTTTCCCTTTCCGCTGGTTTTCCCCCTGCTGGCCTACGCCAGCCACGCCCTCTACCAACAGGTCTTTCCCCTGGAATAAAGGGAGTTCCCATGTCTGCGCCCCTGCTGCCGCACAGCCTCTACCGCATCGAACTGTGCAGCGGCGAACAGCGCCGCTGGCGCTACCGGGGAGAGGATGCCCAGGGCAACCGGTGGTGGCGGGATGAGGAAAGCGGCCAGGAATTCAACGAAGCTTCCCTCATGTATGCCTGGCAGGTGCTGGGCCCTGCCCCGGACGACCTGCCGGCGTCGATCCACCGGCTGCTGGCCGAGCAAATGGATGCGGCCCTGATCCTGGCCGACAAGGAAGGAGTAATCCGCCTGTGGAATGGGGCGGCCACCGCCCTCTTCGGCTTTCCCGCCGCCGCCGCCATCGGCGCCAGTCTGGACCTGATCATTCCGGAGCATCTGCGCGCCGCCCACTGGCGCGGCTTCCACCAGGCCATGGCCCGGGGCGCCGTGCAGCATCCGGGCAAGCCCCGCCTGACCCGGGCCCTGCAGGTGGACGGGCAGAAGCGCTACGTCAGCATGAGTTTTTCCGTGATCCAGGACGATACGGGCCAGACCATCGGCTCCCTGGCCCTGGCCTGGGCTGCCGACAAGCCGGCAGGGGCCTGAGCCGGTTCAGCCGCCAGCCTCGGCCTCAGCCGTAGCGCCGCGCCGCTTCCACCGCCAGGCCAGCGCCGATGCTGCCGAAGAGATCCCCTTCCACCGCCCGGGCCTGGGGCAGGACGGCGGCGATGCGCTGGCGCAGACGGGGAATGCCGCTGGAACCGCCGGTGAAGAACACCGTATCGATCCGCCCGGCGTCGACACCCGCCTGCCGCAGCAAGTCGCTGACGGTGCCTTCGACCCGTTCCACCAGGCTTGTCGTGGCCTGATCGAACTCGCTGCGACTCAGCTCATGGCTGAGGCCGGCTTCCAGGCGCTCCAGGGACAGGGTGCAGGTGTCCGCATCCGAGAGGGCGATCTTGGCCTGCTCCACCTCGTTGGCCAGCCAGTGACCGGCCCGTTCTCCGATCAGCCCCAGCAGGCGCTGCATCTTTTCCGGCGCTGCCGCATCCATGGCCAGGCGCTGCTGTTCGGCCAGCACCTGGCGGGTGTAGGCGAAGTTGATGGTGTGCCAAGTGGCCAGGTTGAAGAAGATGCTGGCCGGCATTTCCCGGCCGCTGCGCAGCAGGCTGCGGTAGCCCAGCAGGGGCATGACCCCGGCCAGGCTCAACAGGCGGTCGAAATCGGTGCCGCCGATATGCACGCCGCCGTTGGCCAGCAGGTCGTCCCGGCGCTCCGCCTGGCGTGCCCGCTCGGGGGAAAGGCGGATCAGGGAAAAGTCCGAGGTGCCGCCGCCGATGTCGGCCACCAGCACCAGTTCCTCCCGCGCCAGAGTGGTCTCGTAGTGGTAGGCGGCGGCGATGGGCTCGTACTGGAAGCTGACCTCCTTGAAGCCCACGGCCCGGGCGATGTCGCCCAGGGTGTTCTCGGCCAGGCGGTCGGCGTCGCTGTCGTCGTCCACAAAGAACACCGGCCGGCCCAGCACCGCCTGCTCGAATTCGCCGCCGGCCTGGCGGTCGGCCCGTCGCTTCAGTTCGCCGATGAACTGGGCCAGCAGGTCACGGAAATGCAGGGCCCGGCCTTGCACTTCGGTCTTGCCGTCCAGCAGGCTGCTGCCCAGGAGGCTTTTCAGGGAGCGCATCAGGCGGCCCTCGTAGCCGGCCAGATACTCGCCCAGGCCGGCCCGGCCGAAGCTGGTGCTGTTGTCTTCCGCATTGAAGAAGACCACGGACGGCAGGGTCACCTTGCCCTCCTCCAGGGCCAGCAGCGTGGGCTGGCCGGGGCGCAGGCAGCCCACGGTGGAGTTGGAGGTGCCGAAGTCGAGGCCGCAGGCGCGGCGGGGAGCGGTGGCAGGCATGGAATGACGGCGGTTGGTGGCGAAGACGAAGGTTGCCGGCCAACGCGGCGAGGTCGGCAGGGGGCGGCGGATGCTACGCCAGGCTCCGGCGGATGTCTACCCGGGCGGTCGGCCAAGCCATTGAGGCAACGGGGAAAAGGGGCGCCCGGCCCCATGGCCGGCACCCCCGACCCGGGCCGGCCCCGACGTCGCCCTCCCCCAACAGGCAGCCATCGCCTAAAAAACAGGCACTTAGGGGCATTGGCTCCCCAGGCCGTCGGGAGCCCACGACAAATCCGGGTCGCCGGAAGCAGGCCGGGAGCATTGCCGTAATCGTCGCACCCGCCCCAAAGTCGCCAACTGGCGCGGGATTTCAGCCAGCCCTGGCTGGCAGCGGCATCCTTTCCCGATCCCAGGCACGGGCCTTGCGAAGTAAAGGCTCCAACCTGCGAAAAGGAGCTTCCATGCTGAACAAGCAATCCCTGTTTTCCTCCAAGCGCGAGGAAACCGTCCTGCCCCGCAATCCCTGGCCCGGCAGCGCGCCCCAGACCAACAGCAGCAACGTCAGCAGCGCGCCCAAAGCCAGCACGGCCAGCACGGCCAGTGCACCGCCGCCGGCGCCGGTGGCTGCCGACAAGGAACAGCCCTCCGGCAGCCGTCTCATCGTCGGCCCCGACGTCAAGCTGAAGGGGGCGGAAATCCAGGATTGCGACACCCTGGTGGTGGAAGGACGGGTGGAGGCCACCCTGGACAGCCGCCTGATCCAGATCGCCGAACAGGGCGCCTTTTCCGGCAAGGTCAGCATCGACGTGGCGGAAATCCGGGGCACCTTCGAAGGCGAGCTGGTGGCCCGCAAGCAGCTGTTCATCCACGCCAGCGGCCGAGTCAGCGGCACCATCCGCTACGGCAGCATCCTCATCGACGAAGGCGGCCAGGTTTCCGGCGACGTGCGCTCCCTGGGGGATGAACACCAGGCAGGCTCGGCCAAGGCCAGCCCGGCCGAACCCGGCATTCCGACCCTGCACGGCAACGTCACCCTGAAGGAGGGCAAGAAGGAAAACGCACTGCTCTAGGCCACCGGCAGGCCCGGCGGCGGGCGGGCTTTGCGGCCCATCCGCCGCCGGGCCTTGAACGGCTGCGGGCGGAGGGTTAAGCTCGACCCGCCCGCTTCCTGCGGGCCACGACAACACCAGCCAGGAGACTGATCCATGTCCCAGCCAAAACACAAACATGCCCCCCTGTGGACCGCCATCGGCCTAGGCCTGATGCTCGGCACCGCCCCGGCCTTCGCCGACAAACCTTCCTGGGCCGGCGGCGGCAACGACAAACATGGCCAGGACGAACGTCCGGGCAAGGGCCGTAACGACCGGGATGACCGGGGCCGGGGCGATGATGGCCGCCGGGATGGCCGGGATGGGCGCCGTGACGGCGCCTCGGTGGAAATCCGCTTCGGCGGCGGTGACCGGGACCTGATCCGGGATTACTACGGCAACAGCATCCGCAGCAAGGGCTGCCCGCCCGGGCTGGCGAAAAAACACAACGGCTGCCTGCCGCCGGGACAGGCCAAGCAGTGGCAGCGGGGCGCCCGCCTGCCCAGCGGCGTGGTCATCTACGACCTGCCGCGGGACCTTTCCATCCGCCTCGGCACGCCGCCAGCCGGCTACCGTTACGTGCGGGTTGCCTCCGATATCCTGCTCATTGCCGTGGGCACCAGCATGGTGGTGGACGCCATCGAGGACCTGGGCGGACTTTGAGCCCCCCTGCCCTGGCGCCCAGGCAGGACGCCATCAACGACAACGGCACCCCGCGGGGTGCCGTTTTTGCTGGCTGCGGGGCATGGCCCCGCCAGGATCAAACCCGGAAGCCGCTGACCGCCCGCTGCATTTCGCCGGCCACCCGGTCCAGGGTATCGGAAGCCCGGGAAGTCTCGTTGGCCGCCGCATTGGTTTCCTCCGCGTGGGTGGCGATTTCCTCCACCTTGCGCGCCACTTCCGTGGAGGCGGTGGACTGCTCCCGCAGGGCGATATCCACGTCGCCGATGATCTCAGCCACCCGGCGCGCCATCTCCTGCAGCTTGGCGATGGTCTCGCCGGCCTGCTGGGCGTGGCTGACGCTGCTCTCCACCGCCCCGACGCCGCCGCTGATGCCGGCCACCACCTGCCGGGTGGATTCCTGGATGGAATCCACCATCTGGGTGATCTCCCCGGTGGAATGGGCCGTCCGCTCGGACAGCTTGCGCACTTCGTCGGCCACCACGGCAAAGCCGCGGCCGTGCTCGCCGGCCCGGGCCGCCTCGATGGCGGCGTTGAGGGCCAGCAGGTTGGTCTGGTCGGCGATGTCCTTGATGACGCTGACGATGCTGGAAATCTTCGCCGATTCCACTTCCAGCTCACCGATCTGCTCGGCCGCCGCCTTCACCACATGGGACACCTGGTCGATTTCCCCCACCAGCCGTTCCACCGTCTCCCGCCCTTCCCGGGCCTGCTCGTCGGATTCACCGGCCAGCCGGGCGGCATCGCCGGTACTGTCGGAAACGTGGTTGATGGAAACGGTCAGTTCCTCAATGTTGGCAGCGATGGCTGAAGAGGCGGAACTCTGCACGGTGACGCTCTGCTCCATCTGCTTCACCGTCTGGTTCAGCTGCTGGGCTGCGCTGGAGATTTCCTCCGCCCCCATCTTGGTCTGGCCGATGGTGCTGCGCAGGGCCGTCTGCATGTCGCCCATGGCGCCCACCAGGCGCCCCACTTCATCCGCCGTCGGTGCCGGCAGGGCGCCGGTGAGGTCGCCGGCGGCGATGCGCCGGGCGCCGGCCAGAGCCTCTTCCAGACGCCGGGAAATCCGCCGGGCCAGCAGGAAGGAGGCCACCAGGGCCACCAGCAGCCCCAGCACCAGGGCCGTCAGGCCGCTGCTGATGGCGCTGGAAACATCGCTCATGGCCTGGGCGGCGGAACGGTCGGCCCCTTCCCGGTTGAACTTAGCCAGGGCATCGGTGGAGTCGCGCAGCTGGTTGGCCTTTTCCACCCAGCCCTTGCGCCGCAGCTGCTGGGCCTCCTCTTCCTTGCCAGCCTTTTCCAGCACAATCGCCTCCTCGACCACGGCCTTGTAGGCATTGACCGCCTTACCCACCTCGTCGAGGATTTTCTGCTCTTCCGAGCCGGTTACCAGAGGCGCGTATTCCTTGAGCACGGTACGCACGTCTTCATCCAGCTTGGCCAGGCTTTTTTCGATTTTGGCCTTGTCCTCGGCGCTGCCGGGCAGCATGTACTCCAGGCTGCGCACCCGGTAACGCAGGCGCTCCTGGCTGATCTTGCCCACCATCTGCAGGGAAGGCAGCCAGTTGCCGATGATGTCCCGGGTTTCCCCGCCGACTTTCTGCAATTGATAGAGACAGAACAGCAGGGCCAGGATCAGGACCCCGCCGGTAATGGCGAAATTGAAGTACAGCTTGGCCCGCAGGCTCAGGTTGTCAAACCAGGTCATCTTCGCTACCCCCAGGGACTGTTATTGGTACGCCTTATGGCGCTTGCTCGTACGTTCCACCACTATAGTCCAAAACTATACCGCCATCATTGCCTAAAAGCCTCCGTCGACAAAGCCCGGTGGCGCCCGCGGCAAGGCTCGGTACAATAGCGCCTTTGCCGCCGGCCCCGCCCGCGGCCCAGCCGAATTCCACCCATCAAGAGTGCTCCATGGCCCAATACGTAATGTCGATGCTCCGCGTGAGCAAGATCGTCCCGCCCAAGCGGCAGATCATCAAGGATATTTCCCTCTCCTTCTTCCCCGGCGCCAAGATCGGCCTGCTGGGCCTGAACGGCTCCGGCAAGTCCACCGTGCTGAAGATCATGGCCGGCGCCGACAAGGAATACGATGGCGAAGTGCAGTGGCAACCGAACCTGAACATCGGCTACCTGCCCCAGGAACCCCAGCTGGACCCGGAAAAGACCGTGCGCCAGGAGGTGGAATCGGCCCTGGGCGAGATCATGGGCGCCAAGCAGCGCCTGGAGGAGGTGTACGCCGCCTACGCCGAACCCGATGCGGACTTCGACAAGCTGGCCGAGGAACAGGCGCGCTGCGAGGCCATCCTGGCCGCCGCCGGCAGCGACACCGAAGCCCAGATGGAGATCGCCGCCGACGCCCTGCGCCTGCCGGCCTGGGATGCGCTGATCAAGAACCTGTCCGGCGGTGAGAAGCGCCGCGTCGCCCTGTGCAAGCTGCTGCTCTCCAAGCCCGACATGCTGCTGCTGGACGAACCCACCAACCACCTGGATGCCGAGTCCGTGGAATGGCTGGAACAGTTCCTCTGCCGCTTCCCCGGCACCGTGGTGGCCGTCACCCACGACCGCTACTTCCTCGACAACGCCGCTGAATGGATTCTGGAACTGGACCGGGGCCAGGGCATTCCCTGGAAGGGCAACTACTCCTCCTGGCTGGAACAGAAGGAGGAGCGGCTGGAGCAGGAAGGCCGCCAGGAAGCCGCCCGCATGAAGGCCATGAAACAGGAACTGGAATGGGTGCGGCAAAACCCCAAGGGTCGCCAGGCCAAGTCCAAGGCCCGTATCGCCCGCTTCGAGGAACTCTCCAGCTACGAATACCAGAAGCGCAACGAAACCCAGGAAATCTTCATCCCCGTGGGTGAGCGCCTGGGCAATGAGGTCATCGAGTTCAATGGCGTCTCCAAGGCCTTCGGCGACCGGCTGCTGATCGACAACCTGTCCTTCAAGATTCCCGCCGGTGCCATCGTCGGCATCATCGGCCCCAACGGTGCCGGTAAATCCACCCTGTTCCGCATGATCACCGGCAAGGAAGCCCCGGACAGCGGCGAAGTGAAGATCGGCAGCACGGTGAAGATGGCCTTCGTGGACCAGAGCCGGGAAAACCTTTCCGCCAACAAGACCGTCTTCGAGGAAATCGCCAACGGCGCCGACATCCTCACCGTGGGCAAGTTCGAAATGCCCAGCCGGGCCTACATCGGCCGCTTCAACTTCAAGGGCGGCGACCAGCAGAAGCAGGTCGGCACCCTCTCCGGCGGCGAGCGTGGCCGCCTGCACCTGGCCAAGACCCTGCTGGAGGGCGGCAACGTCCTGCTGCTGGACGAACCTTCCAACGACCTGGACGTGGAAACCCTGCGGGCCCTGGAAGACGCCCTGCTGGAATTCCCCGGCTCGGCCCTCATCATCTCCCACGACCGCTGGTTCCTGGACCGGATCTGTACCCACATCCTGGCGGCCGAAGGCGATTCCCAATGGACCTTCTTCGACGGCAACTACCAGGAATACGAAGCCGACAAGAAGAAGCGCCTGGGCGAAGAAGGCGCCAAGCCCAAGCGCATCCGCTACAAGCCCATCAGCCGTTGAGGGCTCAGGCAGCCCCCCCGCGACGTTGCCGTCCGGAATGGCCGCCTGTCAGCACGACCCCAAGCCCGCCTTTGGCGGGCTTTTTCCATCTAGATAACTTTCATGCCCCTTTACGCCACCTTGCGCCGCCTCGACCTGCACCTGGAAAACCGGCAGGAACGCCCCGCCCTGAGCGGCTGGCGGCGTTTTGTGGCGGAATTCTGGTGGTTCGGCATCAAGGAAGCCCGGGCCTGCATCTTCGCCGGACTGTTCTTTCTCGCCCTCTTCGTCGTGCCGCGGGGGGGCTGGCTGGGCATCGCCCGCTACGACCTGCTCCTGCTGATCGCCCTGGCCTTGCAGGCATGGCTGCTGTGGCGGCGCATTGAAACCTGGGATGAAGCCCGGACCATCCTGCTCTTCCACCTGGCAGGATTCGCCCTAGAGGTCTTCAAGGTATCCGCTCCCATCGCCTCCTGGAGCTACCCGGACCCCGCCTTGACCAAGGTGTTGGGCGTACCACTGTTCTCCGGCTTCATGTACGCAGCTGTCGGCAGCTATGTCATGCAGGCGTGGCGCATCCTCCATCTGCGAATCGAACGCCACCCGCCTTACTGGATGAGCGGCGGCCTGGCCCTGCTGCTCTATCTCAACCTGTTTACCCACCACTTCATCGGCGACTACCGCTGGTATCTGGCCGCCCTCGCCCTGGGGCTTTACGCCCGCAGCAGCATCGTTTTCCCCCCCCTGGACCGGGAACGTTCCATGCCCTTCCTGCTCGGCTTCATCCTGGTGGGCTTTTTCATCTGGCTGGCAGAGAACATGGGCACCTTTCTCGGCGTCTGGCGCTATCCCAACCAGTTGGGTGCCTGGGCCACCGTGCATCTGGGCAAATGGTCATCCTGGACCATGCTGGCCCTGATGAGTTTTTCCCTGATCAGCGGCCTCAAGCAGGTCAAAGCCCGAATTCAGATTTCGCCCTAGCCATCCCTGTCGGGATGGCCGGCAAAAAAATACCCGCCTCAAGGACGGGTATTTTTGGGAATCTTTGGTGGCCCTTTACCTGGGCGGCCCGCTTAGTGGCGGGGACGCAGGCTGGCTTCGAACGCGGCTTCGTACTGCTCGGGAAACTGGTAGGCGCTGAAGGCGTTGCGCACCACATCCAGATTCTGGCTGGCGCCCTGATCTTCAAAGCGGATACCGATGGAACGGCCATTGTTGGCCAGGGTCATGAAAGCGTAACGCCAGCTTTGGGCTTCGGCCAGGCGCTCGCGCAGTTCATCTTCGCGGGTGATGGTGATTCCGGCCCGTTTCAGGGAATCCAGGAATTCTTCGAAGGATTCGTTGCTCAGACTGCCCATTTGATACTCTCCTTTGAATGACCGGGACAATTTCTTGCCCCATGAGGCCAATAACGCAGGAGAGATTTAATCGGTTGACTTAAAGTTTCACTTTAATTGCCAGGTCGCCGCCAGGCCCGGAATCAGGCCTTGGCAGTGCGCCGCCACAGGGTTTGCAGCATTCCGGAGAGGTTCCACTGGCGGCTTTCCACATAGAAATGGAAGGCCGTGCCCGCCACGATGCTGCCCAGCCAGGCCAGGACCATGCCCGTCAGCTGCAGGGCAGGCTCCGCCGGGACGAAGCGGTCAAAAGCACCATTGACCAGCAGGCAGACCGGGAAATGCACCAGGAAAACGGAATAGGAAACCCGGGAGAGGAAGGTGATGGCCGTCTGGCCCGGCAAACCCAGGGGCCAGCGTTCCATCCAGCCGCTGCGCCGGGCCAGGCCCAGGGCCAGGGCAGCGCACAGGGCCACGGCGATGCGCAGGCGGAAATCCAGGAACAGGGCCACCAGGGCCACCGAGGCGATGATGGCCAGCCAGACGGGGGACTGCCCCCGCTCGGAAGCCCAGTAGGCCATCACACCCATGCCGTAGGCGCCGAAGAAATAGACGGCCCAGACATCCCAGCTGGCGTCCCGGTTGAAATGGAACAGGGAAGCCAGCACCAGGGAAAACACCAGGATCATGCCCAGGCTGTGCACGCCGCGGCTGCGACCGCCGGCCATGGCGGGAATGCGTTCCCGGCCCCAGCGCCCCAGCCAGAGCAGGCCGACCAGCAGGGCGAAGAGCTGGAAGTCGATGGCGATATACCAGACCCCGGCGGAGAGGGCATCAAAATCCAGGATGTTGTGCAGCAGGAAGGCGTGGGCCAGCACCTGCAGGGCCATGGGCTTGTCCGGGATGGAGTCGTGATCCATCCACAGGCGGGCCACATGGGCACAGACGACGGCGATGGCCATGGCGGCAAGGAATGGCGGCACCAGGCGCAGGTAACGCCGCGCCAGCATATTGACCGGCTGTCGCGTCAGCAGTTGGCCCTGGGGCGCCAGGGCGCGAATGGCGAGAAAGCCGCCCACCACCAGGAACACCTGGACGGCGATGCGGGCATATTCGCTGAGCCAGCCGATGAGGCCGGGAACCAGCTCCTGGGCGGCGTCGGACATGGGGCCGTAGAAGGCCAGGTGGTGCAGAACGATCAGTTGGGAAGCAAACGCCTTGAGGACGTCGATGAATACCAGGCGGGATGGTCCGGAGGACATGGCAGCTTGAGCAGGGGGTCGCCATCGCCGCGGGCGATGGTGGCACGGATTCCAGGTTGTAAATTGCGGTTGAGAGAACGGCCCGGGGACAACGTCCGGGGCCCGCCGTCAGGCAAACCCCGGAATTGTAGCAAAATCAAGCCTCTTTGACGCGCTTGGCAATATGCTCCAGGGCTTCATCCACCTGATCCACCAGGATCAGGCACAGGTCGCCCGGGCTCAGCCGGGCCAGGGCCGTGTCGATGGCCAGGAACTCGCCCCGCACCTCCTCCACGTTCCGGGTGCGGCTGGCGCCCTGCAGGCCTTCCCGCAACAGGCCCAGCACTTCACCGTCGGCGCGGCCGCGTTGGCAGGCATCCTGGTACAGGATGACCTCGTCGAAGGCACCGCCGAGGATGCGGGTCTGCTGGCGGATATCCTCGTCGCGGCGGTCGCCGGCACCGCTGATGACCACGGAACGGCGCTTGGCCGTCATGGTGGCGATGGCGTTGGTCAGGGCCTGGATGGCATCCGGATTGTGGCCGTAGTCGGCGATCAGGGTGGCGCCCTTGTAGTCGAACAGGTTGAAACGGCCGGGAGCGGTGGAGGCGTCGCTGACGAAGGTGGCCAGGCCCTGGCGGATCACCTCCCAGGAGATGCCGATGGCCCAGGCGGCACCGGTGGCCGCCATGACGTTTTCCACCTGGAAGCCGATGCTGCCGTTACGGGTCAGGGGCACGCCGGAGAGGGGGATGCGATGGACCACGGTGGAACCTTCGGCGGCCACGATGTCGCCGCCTTCCACATAGAGGCCGCGACGGCCCTGGGCGAACTGGGTGGCCATCACCGGATGGTGCGGATCGGCGGCGAAGAAGGTGACGCTGCCCGGGCAGGACTCGGCCATGCGGGCGACGATGGGGTCGGTGGCATTGAGCACGGCGGTGCCGTTGTTGGCCACGTTCTCGACGATGACCCGCTTCACCACCGCCAGGTCTTCCACGGTATTGATGTAGGCCAGGCCCAGGTGGTCGCCCATGCCGATATTGGTGACCACGGCCACGTTGCAACGATCGAACCCCAGGCCCTCGCGCAACACGCCGCCCCGGGCGGTTTCCAGCACGGCCGCATCCACATCCGGGTGCAGCAGGACGTTGCGGGCGCTCTTCGGACCGGAGCAGTCGCCGGTGTCGATGCGCTTGCCCTGGATATAGACACCGTCGGTGCCGGTCATGCCGGTGCGCTGGCCATTGCAGGTGAACAGGTGGGAAATCAGGCGCACCGTGGTGGTCTTGCCGTTGGTGCCGGCCACGGCCACCACCGGGATGCGGCCGTCGTCGCCGTCCGGATACATGGTGGAGATGACCGCCTCGCCCACCGCCCGGCCCTTGCCGAAGGAAGGCTGCAGGTGCATGCGCAGGCCGGGGGCTGCATTGACTTCGACGATGCCGCCGCCCTGCTCTTCCAGGGGGCGCTGCACGGTCTCGCACACCACGTCCACACCGCAGATGTCCAGGCCCACCATCTGGGCCGCGGCCACGGCCTTGGCCGCCAGTTCGGGATGGACGTCGTCGGTGACGTCGGTGGCCGAGCCGCCGGTGGACAGGTTGGCGTTGTTGCGCAGGGGCACCCGGGCGCCACGGGGCGGCACCGAGTCGGCGTTGTAGTTCTGCCGGGCCAGGGTGGCCAGGGCGATTTCATCGAAACGGATCTTGGTCAGGGAGGTGGCATGGCCCTCGCCCCGGCGCGGGTCCGCATTCACCTGGTCCACCAGCTGGCGGATGGTATGCACGCCGTCGCCGATGACCTGGGGCGGATCGCGGCGGGCGGCCGCCACCAGCTGCTTGCCCACCACCAGGACGCGGAAGTCCTGGCCGGGCAGGTAGCGTTCCACCATCACATCATCGCGGAATTCGGAAGCCACATCGAAGGCCTGGCGGACCTCCGCCTCGCTCTTCAGGTTGACCGCCACGCCCTTGCCCTGGTTACCGTCCCGGGGTTTGACCACTACCGGCAGACCGATCTCCTGGGCGGCCGCCCAGGCATCGTCGGCATCGGCCACGGTCCGGCCCCAGGGCACCGGCACGCCAGCGGCGCGCAGCAGTTCCTTGGTCAGTTCCTTGTCCTGGGCGATGGATTCGGCAATGGCGCTGGTGCAATCCATTTCGGCCGCCTGGATGCGGCGCTGCTTGCTGCCCCAGCCAAACTGCACCAGGCTGCCCTCGGTCAGACGGCGGAAGGGGATGTTGCGGGCAATGGCCGCATCGACGATGGAACCGGTGGAAGGACCGAGGCGCACGTCCTCGTCCAGTTCCCGCAGGCGGGCCAGCACATTGTCCAGGTCGAAGGGCGTGTTCTCCAGGGCCGCCTGGCACAGGGACACGGCCAGGTCGAAGGCCAGGCGCCCGACGGGCTCCTCGGTGTATTCCACCACCACCTGGTAAACCCCGGGGTCCAGGGTTTCGGAAGTGCGGCTGAAGGTCACCGGGCAGCCGGCGGAAGCCTGCAGGCCCAGGGCCGCAAATTGCAGGGCATGGGCCACGGACGGCAGGGCAGCGGCACCGGCCGGCATGACCAGGCCGATTTCCGGGAAGCGCTCCAGCAGCCGGTCGAGGAAACTTTCCAGCAGGGCGGAAGAGGCGGGGGAAAAGCGCTCGGCCTCGCTACAGGTAACGATGGCTTCGATGGAGGTGTGGCGGCTCCACAGGTTGGGGCCGCGCAGGGCTCGGATGCGGGAGACTTCCATAAAAAATCCTGTTGTGACCGTTTAGTCGGGCCTGCCCGGGAAAGCCCGGGGCAGGCGTCTCGTCAGTCGGCAATCATCAAATGGCGGGTGCAGCGTCCAGCACGAAGGTTTCCAGGCCGGCGCGGATCACCTCGGGGGCAATGTCCAGGGCCCGGGCCGTAGCCACGGCGGCCAGCACGTTCTCGGCCTGGAAGGCTTCGCCGCCGGCAGCCATGGGCACCTGGGCCAGGTCCAGCAGCTTGGTTTCCTCCCAGCCCTTGGCCAGGACCACGGCACCTTCCCGCAGCAGCACGGCACGACCGCCCTTGGAGCGGTGCTCGGCCAGTACCGGCAGGCTCGGATCGGCGGCGAAATAGATCACCTCGCCGTCGCACAGCTCGGCCATCTCCACCAGCTGGGGTTCCCGGGCATTGAGCACGGCGACGCCGGTGGGCAGCACCACGTCCACCTGGGTACGCAGGGTGGTGAAGCGCTTCTCCGGGGAGTCCATGTAGTACTTGCTGAGGTCCTCGATGGGCTCGAAATTGGTCAGCACCCCCACCTGGCAACGGTCGTAGGCCAGGCCTTCGGTGACGATGGAAGTGGCGCTATTCTCGATCACGGCAGCCTGCACCGAACGGTTCATCAGGACGCGGCGGGCCGTATCCCACTGGGCCCGGTCCCCGGCTTCCACCAGGCGGCGGTCCAGGTACAGACCGGTGCTGCAGGCCAGGCCGGTGTAGTGGCCGGACAATTCGAGCAGGCGGGTGACGACGCGGGCCACGGTGGTCTTGCCCTTGCCGCCGCTGATGCCCACCACGGGGATGCGGCCGCTGTCGCCGTTGGGGAACAGGTGTTCGACGATGGCCTTGCCCACAGGCTGGGGCTCGCCGGCAGCGGGCTTGATGTGCATCAGCAGGCCGGGACCGGCATTGACCTCGACGATGGCGCCGCCCTGGTCGGCCAGGGGCTTGGACACGTCCTCCACCACCAGGTCCACCCCGGCGATGTCCAGACCGACGATGCGGGCCGCCAGGGCCACGGTCTCGGCCGTATCCGGATGCACTTCGGCGGTACAGTCGATGGAGACGTTGCCGTTGCGCTGGATCACCACCACCTTGCCTTCCGGCGGCACGCCGTCGGGCTCGAAGCCCTGGCGCCGGACCTCCAGGCGGGCGGCGGAATCCAGGCGGACCCGGTTGAGCGGATGATCTTCGCTGTTGCCGCGGCGGGGATCGGAATTCAGTTGCAGCTCGATCAGTTCCAGCACGGTGGATTTGCCGTCCCCCACCACCTGGGCGGTCTCGCCCCGGGAGGCGGCCACCATGCGGCCGCCCACCACCAGCAGGCGATGTTCGTTGCCGGGAATGAAACGTTCGACGATGACTTCGCTGCCTTCGTCCTGGGCCACGCTGAAGGCGGTCTCGATCTCTTCCCGGGTGGTCAGGTTGGTGAACACGCCGCGGCCGTGGTTGCCGTCGCTGGGCTTGACCACCACCGGCAGGCCGATGTCCTCGGCCGCTTCCCAGGCATCTTCCGACGACTTGACGGTGACGCCCTCGGGGACCGGCACGCCACAGGAGGCCAGCAGGCTCTTGGTCAGGTCCTTGTCCCGGGAGATACTTTCGGCAATGGCGCTGGTGCGGTCCGTCTCGGCCGTCCAGATGCGGCGCTGGCGGGAACCGTAACCCAGCTGCACCAGGTTGCCAGTGGACAGGCGGATGAAGGGCAGGTGCCGGCTCTCGGCGGCCTCCACGATGCAGCCGGTGGAGGGGCCGAGGCAGTAGTCGTCCACCAGCTCCCGCAGGTGGCTCACCGCCGCCGCCACGTCGAAGGGCTTGTCCTCGATCCCGGCCATGACCAGGTCCCGGGCCGCTTCCAGGGCGTAGCGGGTGACCATCTCGTGCCAGGCCGTCACCACCACCTTGTAGACACCGCGGATCGGCACTTCCCGGGCGCGGCCGAAGCCGCCGGGCATGCCGGCCAGGGCCTGCAGCTCCAGGGAGACGTGCTCCATGATGTGGCCGGGCCAGGTCCCCTCTTCCACCCGGCGCAGGAAGCCGCCGCGCTCGTCATAGCTGCAGCGGTGTTCCACCAGGCCGGGCAGCCAGGATGAGAGGCGCTCGTAGAAACCGGGGATGGTGTTGGACGGACAGTCCTCCAGATCGCCGATGTCGATCAGGGCTTCGAGGACGGGGGTGTAGGTCCAGACGTTGGGACCCTTGAGATGGGTAATGCTCAGAAATTTGATTGTCTTGTGGCTCATACCTTGTGCCGGAACCGGGGAACCTGCAGGCTCAGGTCAACTCCTTGGGGAAAACTGCGTTTAGCTTAGCTTCCGCGCTATTTCCGATGTAGCCCAAGAAGGGATCAACCTGGCCCGTTTTTCCGGGGGACTCTCCTTTGTAAGGTAAAATCAACGCGCAACTTTTCTTTTGGTTCACCGGCGGGTGCAAAAATTATTTCACAAAACGTAGAACCCTTACGGGAAATTTCCAAGCTGTCCTCCCAATCCGCATCCCTCACCACCACTCTGGAAGAGCTTCCCGGTGCCTGGCTGACGGAGTTGTCCGCCCTCCTGGGGCCGGACGAAACCATCCTGGCCCACCTGGAACTGGACCTGGACAAGACCCTGCGCTTTGCCCGGGGCCTGGTCCTGGTCACCGACCGCCAGCTCATCGCCCGCAGCGGCGAAGAGCCTGCCTGGCAGGCCTTTCCCTACCGGGCCGGCCTCCACCTGCAGCGTCGGGATCATGCCGGCGTGGCCAGCCTGGAGCTGGTGGACGAGCAGCGACAGCTGGCCCGCTGGCGCCATACCCTGGGCAAGGACACCAACGCCCGCCAGGTGCTGGATCACTTCGAGCAGCAGCGGGATGCCGCCGTCAGCGGCCAGCCCGTGGAAGCCCCGCCCGCCGCCATCTGCGCCCGCTGCGGCGCCCCCCTGGTGCCGGGCCAGGACGACTGCCCGAGCTGCGCCAAGGAGCTGTACACCCCGCCCTCCACCTGGACCCTGTTCCGCCTGTGGCGCTTTGCCCGGCCCTACCGGGGCCAGTTGCTGGCCGGCTTCATCCTGACCCTGATCTCCACCGCCGCCACCCTGGTGGCGCCCTACATGACCATGCCCCTCATGGACGAGGTGCTGATCCCCTACCAGAACGGCCAGCCCCTGGACACCGGCAAGGTCTACTTCTATCTGGGCGGCCTGCTGGGTTCGGCCCTGCTGGCCTGGGGCCTGGGCTGGGCCAAGACCTACATCCTGGCCCTGGTGTCGGAGCGCCTTGGCGCCGACCTGCGCAGCCAGACCTACGAGCACCTGCTCAAGCTGTCCCTGGAATACTTCGGCGGCAAGCGCACCGGCGATCTGATGGCCCGCATCGGCAGCGAGTCGGACCGCATCTGCGTCTTCCTCTCCCTGTACCTGCTGGACTTCTTCACCGACGTGCTGATGATCACCATGACGGCGGTGATCCTGGTCTCCATCAATCCCTGGCTGGCGGCGGTGACCCTCATTCCCCTGCCCTTCATCGTCTGGCTCATCCACGTGGTGCGGGACAAGCTGCGCCACGGCTTCGAGCAGATCGACCGGGTCTGGTCCGGCGTCACCAGCGTGCTGGCCGACACCATCCCGGGCATCCGGGTGGTCAAGGCCTTCGCCCAGGAAAAGCGGGAAACCAGCCGTTTCAAGGACGCCAACCAGCGCAACCTGGAGGCCAACGACCGGGTGAACCGGCTGTGGTCCCTCTTCTCCCCCACCATCACCCTGCTCACGGAAGTGGGCCTGCTCATCGTCTGGGGCCTGGGTATCTGGCTGGTGACAAAGAACCAGGTGACCGTGGGCACCCTGGCCGCCTTCCTGGCCTACATCGGGCGCTTCTACACCCGCCTCGATTCCATGAGCCGCATCGTCTCCCACACCCAGAAGGCCGCTTCCGGCGCCAAGCGTATCTTCGACATCCTGGACCACGTTTCCAGCGTGCCGGAACCGGTCAAGCCCCAGCACCTGACCAAGGTGGAAGGCGGCATCACCGTGGAGCGGGTGGGCTTCCGCTACGGCAACCGCACCGTGCTGCGGGGTGTGGACCTGAAGATCAACCCGGGCGAGATGATCGGCCTGGTGGGCCACTCCGGCTCCGGCAAGAGCACCCTGGTGAACCTCATCTGCCGCTTCTACGACGTGGGCGAAGGTGCCATCTGCATCGACGGCGTGGACGTGCGCAACATTCCCGTGTCCGAATACCGCAAGCACATCGGCCTGGTGCTGCAGGAGCCCTTCCTCTTCTTCGGCACCATTGCCGAGAACATCGCCTACGGCAAGCCGGACGCCAGCCGGGAGGAAATCGTCGCCGCCGCCCGGGCCGCCCATGCCCACGAGTTCATCCTGCGCCTGCCCCACGGCTACGACTCCCTGGTGGGCGAACGGGGCCAGGCCCTCTCCGGCGGCGAGCGCCAACGCATCTCCATCGCCCGGGCCCTGCTCATCGACCCCAAGATCCTGATCCTGGACGAAGCCACTTCCGCCGTGGATACGGAAACCGAACTGGAAATCCAGGGCGCCCTGGACAACCTGATCAAGGGCCGCACCACCATCGCCATCGCCCACCGCCTGTCCACCCTGCGCAAAGCCGACCGGCTGGTGGTCATGGATCGCGGCGTGGTGGTGGAAGAAGGCCAGCACGACGAACTGATCGCCAAGGAAGGCGCCTACTACCGCCTGTACACCGCCCAGACCAAGCAGCTCGACGAGCAGCTGGCCGAGCGTGAGAGCGAGGAATGAACGCCATGACGCCCTGCAATTTCACCCTGATTCGCAATCCCTTCGGCCAGCTGGTGTTCACCGGCGCCGAGGGCGACGTCCACGAAGGCGTGGTGCCGGTGCGCGCCTTCGGCATCACCGCCCCGGACGAGGGCCTGGCCCTGGTCAACGCCCACGGCAAGGAACTGCTATGGATCGAGCGCCTGGCCGACCTGCCGGAAGGCCCGCGGCAACTGGTGGTCGAAGAACTGGCCAACCGGGAGTTCATGCCGGTCATCTCCCGCATCGTGCACGTTTCCAGCTTCGCCACCCCCAGTACTTGGGACGTGGAAACGGACCGGGGCAACGCCCGCCTGGTGCTCAAGGGCGAGGACGACATCCGCCGCCTCAACCAGCAGGCCCTGCTCATTTCCGACAGCCACGGCGTGCAGTACCTGATCCGCAACCGCCAGGCCCTGGACAAGCCCAGCCGCAAGTTTCTCGAACGCTTCCTGTAAGAACCTTCGCCACAGAGGGCACAGAGAGCGAATACCTGCTGGCTGGAGAGGTAATATTGGCGCCATTCTTCACCGCTGCACCGCGAAGAATGGCGTCCCTCCTTCCTCTCCGGGCAGTGTCATTTCCAGCGGCCAGCTGAAATAATCTGAACTCCTGTCGCCCGCGGCGCACCAAGTAACGCCTGCCCGTACCCATGGCGTTACGGCTTTCCCGCTTTTACTCTGTGTTCTCTGTGCCTCTGTGGCAATAAAAGATTCCCCCATGCCCCATCCCCTCGCCCACCCGCTTGAACTCCTCGCCCCCGCCAAGAATGCCGACTTCGGCATGGAAGCCATCGTCCACGGCGCCGACGCCGTCTATATCGGCGGTCCGGCCTTCGGCGCCCGGGCCAATGCGGGCAACAGCGTGGCCGACATCGCCGGCCTCAGCGAATTCGCCCACCGCTACAACGCCCGGGTACTGGTGGCCCTCAACACCATCCTCAAGGACGAGGAACTGGAGACCGCCCGCCGCATCGCCTGGGAATGCCACGACGCCGGCGCCGACGCCCTCATCATCCAGGACATGGGCCTGCTGCAGCTCGACCTGCCGCCGATCCAGCTCCACGCCAGCACCCAGACCGACATCCGCTCCGTGGACAAGGCCCGCTTCCTGCAGGACGTGGGCTTCTCCCAGATCGTCCTGGCCCGGGAGCTGGACCTGGAACAGGTCCGCCAGATTGCCGCCCAGACCGACATCGCCCTGGAGTTTTTCGTGCACGGCGCCCTCTGCGTCAGCTACAGCGGCCTGTGCAACATCAGCCACGCCCACACCGGCCGCAGCGCCAACCGGGGCGAATGTTCCCAGGCCTGCCGCCTGCCCTACGACCTGGAAAACGAGCAGGGCCAGATCATCGCCAGCGACAAGCACCTGCTCTCCATGAAGGACAACGACCAGAGCGCCAACCTGCTGGCCCTGGCCCAGGCCGGCATCAGCTCCTTCAAGATCGAAGGCCGGCTGAAGGACCTCTCCTACGTCAAGAACATCACCGCCCACTACCGCACCCTGCTGGACGGCATCCTGGCGCAGCATCCCCAATTCACCCGCTCCTCCGCCGGCCGCAGCACCTTCTTCTTCACCCCCCAGCCGGAAAAGACCTTCAACCGGGGCGCCACCGACTACTTTGTGCACGGCCGGGGCCACAGCGAAGTGGGCGCCTTCGACACCCCCGCCTTCTCCGGCCCGGCCATCGGCAAGGTGAGCCGCCTGGGCAAGGGCTGGTTCGAGGTCGAGACGGCGGAAGCCCTGCACAACGGCGACGGCCTCTCCTATTTCGACGGTCACGGCGAACTGGTGGGCCTGCGCCTCAATACGGCGGAGAAGGTGGGCGCGGCCTGGCGCTGCACGCCCAACGAAGTGCCGGCGGACCTGGCCGTGGGCACCGCCATCCACCGCAACCGGGACCAGGAATTCGAACGCATCCTGGAAAAGAAGTCGGCGGAACGCCGGGTGGGCATCACCATGGTCTTCGCCGAAAGCGGCGACGGCTTCGCCCTGACCCTGACGGACGAAACCGGCATAGCCGTCAGCGTGCCCCTGGCCCACGCCAAGGAAGCCGCCCAGAACGGCGAACGGGCCCTGGCCGGCCTCCGGGAAAACCTGGCCAAGCTGGGCAACACCCTGTACGTGGCCGACGGGGTGGAGCTGCAGCTGTCCCAGCCCTGGTTCCTGCCCGCCGGCGCCATCAACGCCCTGCGCCGGGAAGCGGTGGCAGCCCTGGATACGGCCCGGGCCGCCGCCTACCAGCGCCCGCCCCGGGCCAGGCCGGTGGAGCCGCCGGCCCTCTACCCGGAAGTGGAACTGACCTACCTGGGCAATGTGTACAACCGCAAGGCCCGGGAGTTCTACCTCAAGCACGGGGTGGAACTGATCGCCGCGGCCTACGAGGCGGACGAGGAGAAGGGCGCCGTTTCCCTGATGATCACCAAGCACTGCCTGCGCCACAGCTTCAACCTGTGCCCCAAGGAAGTGAAGGGATTAAAGCCCGATCCCCTGACCCTGGTGAACAACGGCGAGCGCCTGACCCTGAAGTTCGACTGCGTGAAGTGCGAAATGCACGTGGTGGGCAAGATGCGCAAGAACCGCAGCATCCAGCTCATGCCCCACTGAGTGGGGGAAAAACCTTTAGCCACAGAGGGCACAGAGAACACAGAGAAGAGCGATGCCAAGCCGTTGCTTTACCTCTGTGTTCTCTGTGCCCTCTGTGGCAAAAAGTTAGCTCAATAATGGGGCGGAATCTCGTCCTGCAGGGTGCGCTTTTCTTCCGGCAGGCTGGCCAGCATCTGCTGCCGCAGGGCCCGCAGGTCGTGCTGCAGTTGTTCGATCAGCTGCTGCTGGCGGAAGACGGTGCGATTCAGTTCGTCGATGGCATCGTCGGCAAAGCTGAGCTTGATTTCCAGTTCGTTCAGACGCTCTTCCATGGCGGTTCCCGGTCGTTGAGTGAGGGCGGATTCTACGCCTGCCGCCCCATGGCTTACACTACGCCCCTCACGCCTGCTCCCACCCTGCCTTGACTACCCAGCCCCCCGCCCCGCCCCGCCACAGCCTCTTCGAAGACCTCCAGGCCCTCCTGGTGGCGCCCCTGGTGGTCGCTTTCGCCGTGCTGCTGTTCCGCCATGCCGGTCTCCTCACCGGCGGCACCACCGGCCTCGCCTTCCTCGCCCATTACGGCCTCGACCTGCCGTTCGGCCCCGCCTTCTTCCTCATCAACCTGCCCTTCTACTTTTTCTCGGTGCGGGCCCTGGGCTGGAACTTCACCCTCAAGACCTTCATCGCCGTGGCCCTGCTCTCCCTCTATACGGAGCTGCTGCCGGCCCACGTCGCCTTTGCCAGCCTGGAGCCGGTCTTTGCCGCCCTCATGGGGGGCTTTCTCACCGGCATCGGCCTGCTCATGCTGGTGCGCCACCGGGCCAGCCTCGGCGGCCTCGGCGTCATGGCCGTGTATTTGCAGGAGCGGCGCGGCTGGCGCGCCGGCCACGTGCAGATGGCCGCCGACGTGGCCATCCTCTCGGCCGCCCTGCTGGTGCGGGACCCCTACCACGTGCTGCTCTCCATCCTCGGCGCCGTCGCCCTCAACTTCGTCATCGCCGTCAATCACCGCCCCGGCCGCTACGCCGGCACCTGAACCATGGCCCGGGACGACGACTACGAACTGAGGCAGAGCGTGCCGCCCGAGCGCCTCAGCGGCCGTCCCTACCTCAAGGACGAGGCGGATGAACTGGCCCTCCACTTCGACTTCCGCACGGTGCAGAGCACCATGTCCAAGGCCGACCCCACGGCCCTCACCCTGGGCTACACCCGCTCCATGATGGGCTTCCTCCTGCTCCATCCGGAGCCGGCCCGCATCGCCATGATCGGCCTGGGGGGCGGTTCCCTGGCCAAGTACTGCCTGCAGCGCCTGCCCGGGGTGGATTTCACCGCGGTGGAGATCGACCCGGCGGTGATCGCCCTGCGCGACGAATTCCGCCTGCCGCCGGACGGCGACAACTTCCGCGTCGTCTGCGCCGACGGGGCCGACTACATCCGGGCCATAGAGGACAGCGTGGACGTGCTGCTCATCGACGGCTTCTGCCTCGACGGCCTGCCGCGCCAGCTCTGCACCACCGCCTTCTACGACTACTGCTACGCCCGCCTCAAGCCCGGCGGCGTCATGGTGGTCAACCTGTGGGCCGGCGACGACCTGCTGCAGCTCTACCTGGGCCGCCTGCGCCAGTGCTTCGACGGCCGGGTGCTGCTGATCGACGCCCAGGAGGAAGGCAACCAGATCGCCTTCGCCTGCAAGCAGGAGGACTTCCCCCCGTCCCTGGAGCAGCTGCGCAGCCGCAGCAACGAGCTGGCCCCCGCCCACCCCATCGACCTGCCGGACACCGCCGCCCGCCTGCGCCGGGCCCTGGAAGGCCGGCGCAAGCAGCGGGGCCGCGGCCGCTCCGCCTGAACCTCGGCAAGAGGCCGCAGCGGTGGCCAAGCTGCTGTTTCCACGGCACTGTTTGCAGCGATAGGCCAGCACCGCGGCAGGCCTTCCGCTACAATGCCGGCCTGCCCGTCGTCGGGGCCGGCCGCCGGGCACCAGCCCGCCGCCGCTCCGCCGCCCCCCCCTGCCGACCGCCGCCCGGGCGCCGGCCTCCCCCTCAGCAGCACCGGAGTCCCCATGTCAGACCTGCTCAGCGACCGCCTGGCCGCCGCCCATTCCGCCCGCAGCGAACTGCTGCCCCAGCTGCACGCCGAAGGCACCAATGCCTACCGCCTCTTCCACGGCAGCGTCGAAGGCCGCTCCGGCCTCACCGTGGACCGCTACGGCGACCTGCTGCTGGTGCAGAGCTTCCACACGCCCCTGGAAGCCGGCGAACTGGCCGAGCTGGAAGCCTTCTACGCCGGCGTCCTGCCCGGCCTGGACTGCATCTACAACGACCGCAGCCGCGCCAATTCCCGCATCGCCAACGATCTGCCGCCGGAAAAGGTGGAACCGGCCCACCGCCCGCGGCAGTTCAGCGAACTGGGCGTCAATTACCTGATCCAGGCCCGCCACGCCGGCCAGGACCCCTGGCTGTTCCTGGACCTGCGGGCCGGCCGCCGCCGCATCATGCAGGAAGCCGTCGGCAAGTCCGTGCTCAATCTCTTCGCCTACACCTGCGGCGTCGGCATCGCCGCCGCCAAGGCCGGGGCCGCCTTCGTCGTCAATGTCGATTTCGCCGAAAGCAGCCTGGCCGTGGGCAAGAGCAACGCCGCCCTCAACGAACTCAATCACCGGCCCCGCTTCATCAAGAGCGACGTTTTCCCCGCCATCCGCCAGCTGGCCGGCATCGGCCAGCCCAAGATGGTGCGGGGCAAGCGCATGCCCCCCTTCATCGAACTGGAGCCCCGCCAGTTCGACCTGGTGTTCCTCGACCCGCCCCGCTACGCCAAGAGCCCCTTTGGCGTGGTGGACCTGGTGAACGACTACCCGGCCCTGTTCAAGCCGGCCCTGCTGGCCACCGCCGAAGGCGGCACCCTGGTCTGCTGCAACAACGTGGCCGAAGTGCAGCGCGACGCCTGGCTCGACCAGCTGCAGCGCAGCGCCCGCAAGGCCGGCCGGGAAGTGCGGGCGGCCGAATGGATCGTCCCCGAGGCCGACTTCCCCAGCCCGGACGGCCAGCCGCCCCTGAAGACGGTGCTGCTGCGGGTCTGACCTCCGTCTGCCGACCAAGCCGGAAAAAGGCGGCGCTCCTCCGGGAGTGCCGCTTTTTTTTATGGATGAGGCCGACACGGCGACGACCGCACTCGTCCAACGGCGCCAGGGCGCCATGCGGCAAAAGCCGCGGTCACGTTGCCCGCCCCACTGGGCGACGCACCACCGGCATCGCTGCCGCCACGCCCCCCCGCGCCGCACGGCGGCAGGCGGCGACGTTTTCCCGCTTGGGATGCCCCACTTGGCGTACACTGCGAGGCCTGAAGATTTCCACGGCCCCACCATGACCCGCTCCACCCTCAAACTGCCGAGTAAAAAAGCCGGCGACGCCAGCAGCGAACCCTCCCGCGATCCGGCGCGCAAGCCCATCCGCGGCGGCAACCGCGCCACCCGCAACCAGCCCCGGGCGGAAGCCCCGGCCCGGGACGAGGCACCCCGCCGCTCCGCACCGCGCAGTGAAGAGTCACCCCGCCGCCGCAGCGAAGGCGAACAGCCGCGCCGGGAAGGCAGCGACCATGCCCGTCCGCCGCGGCGCAGCGACGCCCCTGGCAAGCCGGCCTACGGCCGCGATGGTCGTGATAGCCGCAATGACCGGAATGGTGAAGCACCGCGCCGCCCCCGCCGGGAAGACGGCGAACGCCCCTATGGCGACCGGGACCGCCCGGCCTGGGGCAAGCCCGCCGGCCGCGATGAGCGGCCGCCGCGCCAGGCCGATGGCCGCCCGCCCCGGCGCAGCGATGGACCCGGCAAGCCCGCCTACGCCCGCGACGGCCGGGATGGGGATGCCCCCCGTGGGCCCCGCGCGCCCCGCCGCGAGGACGGCGAGCGCAGCTACGGCGAACGCAAGCCCGGCGCCCCTTTCGGCAAGCCCCGCAGTGAGGATGGTCGCCCGCCTCGGCGTGGCGACGCCCCCGCCCGTCCGGCCTACGCCCGGGACGGCGAACGGGCGGAGCGCCCCCGCCGCGAAGGCGGCGAACGGACCTACGGCGACCGGGAACGGCCCTTCCGCGGCAAGCCGGCGGGTGACTTCGCCAAGCCGGCACGCCGTTTCGACGACACCCCCCGCCGTCCCGCGCCGCGGCGCGACGATGCGGCCACGGGCGAGCGCTCCGCCGCTACCCGGCCGCCCCGAGGCGACCGCGGCAATCCCAGCGAACTGCCGCGCCTGTCCAAGGTGATGTCCGAGCAGGGCCTGTGTTCCCGCCGCGAAGCGGACGAATGGATCGAGGCCGGCTGGGTCAAGGTGGACGGCAAGGTGGTGAGCGAACTGGGTTCCCGCATCGTGCCCACGGCCCGCATCGAGGTCGATCCGGAGGCCCGCAAGCACCAGGCGGAAAGCGTCACCATCATCCTGCACAAGCCCATCGGCTACGTCTCCGGCCAGGCCGAGGACGGCTACGAGCCCGCCGTGGTCCTGGTCCAGCCGGAAAACCGCTGGGAAGAGGACAAGGGCGGCACCCGCTTCAAGAGCGCCCACCTGCGCCGCCTGGCCCCCGCCGGCCGGCTCGACATCGACTCCACCGGCATGCTGGTGCTGACCCAGGACGGCCGCGTGGCCAAGCGCCTGATCGGCGAAGACTCCACCGTGGAAAAGGAATACCTGGTGCGGGTCGAGGGCGAACTGATCGAAAACGGCCTGGCCCTGCTCAACCACGGCCTCAGCCTGGATGGCGTCAAGCTCAAGCCGGCCCACGTCTCCTGGCAGAACGAGGAGCAGCTGCGCTTCGTCCTGCGCGAGGGCCGCAAGCGCCAGATCCGCCGCATGTGCGAGCTGGTGGGTCTGAAGGTGGTGGGCCTGAAGCGCATCCGCATCGGCAGCGTGGTCCTCGGCAAGCTGCCGCCGGGCCAGTGGCGCTACCTGCGCAGCGACGAGAAGTTCTAGCCCCCTCCCCCCTTTCCCGGGGATGTAAAGATATTCCGACGTCCCCGGGGGAAATGCAGTACACTGCTGCACCTTGGCCGAATAGCATCACCTCGGCCAACGTGATGCCCCCTCTGCCCTCAAGCCCTCCGCCCTTGCGGTACCCTCGGCGCCCCGCGCCCCGAGTCATCCCCAGATGCATTCGTGCTTGTTGCCGGCCACGCCCCAGGCGCTGCCCCGGAACTACGTCCAGAAGAGATCGCATCAGCCCCCGGCCGGCTTGCGCCATGTGTTTGTGCGCCCGGCTCTGATCCACCTCGCGCTGTTCCGCCTGTCCGACAGGAATGGGGCAGACCAAACGGAGAACTGAATGTCCAAGGAAGAAGCCCTCGAATTTGAAGGCACCGTCATGGAAGTGCTGCCCGAATCCCGCTATCGCGTCACCCTGGCCAACGGCGTGGAAATCCTCGCCTACGGTTCAGGCAAAATGAAGATGCACCGCATCAAGGTGCTCATGGGTGACAAGGTCACCGTGGAAATGTCCCCCTACGACCTGACCAAGGGTCGCATCACCTTCCGCCACCTCGGCGAAGGTGCCCGGGGCCCCGCCCCCGCACGCCGCCGCCGCTAGGCGCGCCACGGCACCCTGCGCCATCCCCGCCGATGCGGAACTTCGCAGGGTGCTGATCAACTCAAGGAAACAAAGCTTAGTGAAAGTAAAAGAACTCATGCCGGGCGACCGGATTGTCGACTTCTGCAAGGGAGACGACGAGCATTACGAAGTCATCGCAGTACGCCCCCTGGGCCACCGTTTTGAAGTCACCTTCCGCTCCCACCGGGGCGAGGCCTCTGCCCACTACAACGGCAACGCCTACATCTCCGCCTTCCGCTGAGGCCGGCGCCGCCGTCCTCCCAGCGCCACCCGCCGCGGCGCTCCTTTCCTGTAATACCTGCCTGAAAACCTGCCCCGTAGCAACGGGCAGTTTTGCTACACTCGACGCCACCGGAAAACCGTTCCGGCGTTGCAGAGTCCCCTTTCAGGCAAAGGAGCCGCCATGCCCTCTCCCTTCCGTCACCCCCTGGCCCTGACCGTCTGCTCCGTCCTCGCCGGCAGCCTGTCCCTTTCCACCTGGTCCGCCGAGCTGCCCAAGCGCAAGTCGGGTCTGTGGGAAATCCACACCCAGATCGTCGGCGCCCCCAGCCCCGGCCCCATGAAGATGTGCGTGGACGCCAACACGGACAACCTGATGCAGGAGCAGCCCGGCCAGAAGCCGGACTGTAGCGCCATGGACGTCAAGCAGAGCGGCAACAAGGTCACCATCCATACCGTCTGCCGCATGGACAAGACCACGGTGACCACCGATGGCGTCCTCACCGGGGATTTCTCCAGCGGCTACAAGAGCGACATGACCATGCGTTACAGCCCGCCGCTGCAGGGCATGAAGGAAACCAGGATGACCCAGGAGACCCGTTGGCTGGGCCCCTGCGCCAAGGGCCAGAAACCGGGCGACATCATCATGCCCAACATGGGCACCTTCAACCCGGCGGAGATGATGAAGGATCCCCGCTTCAAGGAAATGATGCAGCAGCATCAGCACTAGCCCGGCCAAGCGGGCGCAAAAAAAAGGCCTGTCGCTGACAGGCCTTTTTTTCTGATGGCGGCTGTTATTCGTCCGCGCCCGGCGCCTCTTCCGGCGGCACCAGTTGGCCCGCGGCGGCGGCCTGCAGCAGGGCGGCCCGGCTCTCCGGCGTCTCCAGGCTGATGCGACCCAGGGTGCCGTTGCGGTAGTCGTTGAGCAGGATCAGGGAGGCCTTCTCCAGGTCCAGCTCGCCGGCCCGGCCCTTGATGATGCAGCCCCGCTTGCGGGCCACGGTTTCCACCACGCCCACCGCATCGGTCTCGGCCGCCTTGAGGCCGTAGCGGGCCTCCAGGCATTGGGGATAGCGCTGCAACAGCAGTTCCGCCAGATACACCCCCACCTCCTCGTCAATGTAGGCATTGGGGCCGACGGCATGACTGGCGGCCAGCATCAGACCGTCGCTGGCCAGCTCGATCTTGGGCCACATCAGGCCCGGGGTATCGACGATGGACAGGCGCGGGCCCAGATCCATGCGCTGCTGCTGCTTGGTCACCGCCGGCTGGTCGCCGACCGCCGCCACCTTGCGCTTGACCAGGGCGTTGAGCAGGGTGGACTTGCCCACGTTGGGGATGCCCATGATCATCAGCCGCAGGGGCTTGACGTTGCTGTTGCGGTGGGGCGCCAGGGTCTGGGCCAGGGCCGGGATGCGGGCCACCTCGCCGGGCTTCTTGCAGGAGATGGCCACGGCCTTCACGTCGGGCTGCTGCTTGTAGTAGTCGAGCCAGGCCTGGGTCACGGCCGGGTCGGCCAGGTCGGACTTGTTCAACAGCTTGAGGCAGGGCCGCTGGCGGTGCTTGCGCAGTTCCTCGATCATGGGGTTGCGGCTGGCTTCGGGCAGACGGGCGTCGAGCACTTCGATCACCACGTCGGCGAACTCCATGGTTTCGGCGGCCTTCTTGCGGGCCGAGGTCATATGGCCGGGGAACCACTGTATTGTCATGTCTTGCCTGAAATCTCAAATAGGATGCGACGGGAAGGGGCGTCGGACGCCGGGAAAATCCCGCGAAAGGCCGCCATTATCGCAGGAGTTGGGCGCCCCATCCGTTACAATCGCCCACTTTCAGCCAAATATCCGTTCCGCCATGGCCACTCCCCCCCTCAAAGCGCAAAAAGTCTTCGCCCTGATGCAGGTCATCGGCGGCTTCGTCGCCGCCCTGGTGCTGGGCTACTCCACCATGAACAACCTGACCCCGGGCCAGATGAGCGGCACCCAGCTGCTGCTGGCCGGCCTCACCCTGGCGGCCCTGGCCTACGCCGGCTATTTCACCCAGAAGCTGGGCAAGCTGGTGGAACAGGGCAAGGCGGAAAAGGCCGGGAGCGACACCGGCAAGTAGGGACTCAGTTGCGGGCGTGGGAGAGCTTGAAGCTGTCCACGCCCTCGAAGCTGGCCAGTTCCTCCGCCAGCTGGGTGATGGGCGTGCCGTTGGCCTTGCCCAGGGATACGGCGACGAAGCGCCATTCGGCCTGGCCGGCATCGTAGCCGATGGCAAAACTGCCCGGCGCCAGTTCGTAACCCCGCTTCAGGGCGGCCCGGGCCAGCACATCCTGGCGCGGCGTGAAGCCGGCCCGGAAACGCATGGTGATGGCCACCGCCTGCCGCGACGGCAGCCAGCCCTCCAGCCGGGACACCAGCATCATGCAGGTGGCCGACAACAGGGCCAGCAGGATGGCCGCCGCGTAGAACCCAACTCCCACCAGGATGCCGATGGCCGACGAGGCCCAGATGGAGGCCGCCGTGGTCAGGCCGCTGATGGTGAAGCCCTCGCGCATGATGACCCCGGCACCGAGAAAGCCGATGCCGGTGACGATGCCCTGGATCACCCGGGTGGGATCGGTGGCCGCGGGCTGCAATCCCTGGCCACCATACCAGTAGCCGGGATAGCCGATGATCACCACCAGGGCCGCCGAGGCCATGCAGACCAGGCCGTAGGTGCGCATGCCGGCCGCCCGGCCGTGGTAGGAGCGCTCGTAGCCGACGATGAAACCCAGCAGCAAAGCCCCCAGCAGATTGACGAAGACCAGCAGATTGGTGGCCACCTCGTCGGCGGACCAGTAGATTTTCAGCGCATCGGGACTCAGGGGAGACATGGCGGACTCCTTATGGGGCGCGGCTCTCGGGGCGGCCGGTTACAATCGGCCCATTCTACGCGCAAAGCCGGACCCCACCATGCCCGAAACCCAAGCCCCGCCGCCCTACGCCAGCCTGACCCCGGACGCGGTGCTCGACGCCCTGGAAAGCCTGGGCCTGCTGCCGGACGGCCGCCAGCTGGCCCTCAACAGCTACGAAAACCGGGTGTACCAGCTGTGGCTGGACGAGCCCCTGGCCGGCCACAACATTGTCGTCGCCAAGTTCTACCGCCCGGGCCGCTGGAGTGATGGCGCCATCCTGGAAGAACACGCCTTCACCCGGGAACTGGCGGAGCGGGAAATTCCCGTGGTCGCCCCCCTGGAAATCGGCGGCCGCACCCTGCACCACAGCGGCGAACACCGGCTCGCCCTGTTCCCCCGCCGCGGTGGCCGGGCACCGGAGCTGTCGGACCCGGACACCCTGGAATGGCTGGGCCGCTTCATCGCCCGCATCCACGCCGTCGGCGCCCTCGCCCCCTACCGGGAACGGCCGGCCCTGACCCTGCACAGCTTCGGCGAGGAGCCCCGGGACTTCCTCCTGGCCGGCGGCTTCGTTCCGCCGGAACTGAAAAACGCCTGGGAAGGCACGGTGAACGTGGCCCTGGACGGCGCCCGCCGCTGCTTCGAGCGGGCCGGCGACGTCGCCAGCCTGCGCCTGCACGGCGACTGCCACATGGGCAACGTGCTGTGGACCGATGCCGGCCCCCACTTCGTGGACTTCGACGACAGCCGCACGGGCCCGGCCATCCAGGACCTGTGGATGCTCCTTTCCGGCGACCGCCGGGAACAGCAGCGGCAGCTGGACGACGTGCTGGCCGGCTACCGGGACTTCATGGACTTCGATCCCCGGGAACTGCATCTGGTGGAGGCCCTGCGCACCCTGCGCCTGGTCCATTACAGCGCCTGGCTGGCCCGCCGCTGGAACGACCCGGCCTTTCCCGCCGCCTTCCCCTGGTTCGGCAGCCAGCGCTACTGGGAAGAACGCATCCTGGAACTGAAAGAACAGATCGCCCTGATGGACGAGGGGCCCCTGGAACTGTTCGGCTAAGGGGCTTGCGCACACCCACCGCCTCCATGACGTTAGACTGACAGCCTCGTCACCCCAAGCCTTCCCCATGCCCAAGCTGTTCCTCATCCTGATCCTGGCCGGCGCCGTCCACCTGGGCTGGCGTCACTATGCCGGCACCGATGTCGCAGGGGCCGCCACGGTTGCGGCCAGCACCTCACCCAGTCTCGACGAACTGCAGGCCCTGGCCCGCGGCGTCGGCCCCGGCGAAGTGGTGATGTACACCACCAGCGAATGCCCCTACAGTGCCCAGGCCCGCTCCTGGCTGAGCCAGTACGGATTTGCCTACACCGACTGCAACATGAGCATCGACCGCCGCTGCGAGCAGGAAATGCAGAGCTATGGCGGCAACGGCGTGCCCTACCTGATCGTGCGCGGCCACCACATGAAGGACGGCTTCGACAGCGACGAGTTCATCGCCGCCCTCAGGCGCTGAAGCCGCGGCCCCGCACCAGGCCGCCCCATCCCGGCTTTATGCCGCCAGGGTGGCGGTGCTATCCTCGCCATCGACCATCGACCTCGCCCTTCCCGTACCGACTGCTGCCATGACCCGACTCAAGCGCTGGCTCTCCGCCCTCCTCATCCTCGCCGTCACCCTGATCGTGCTCGCCGTCGCCGGCCTCCAGGTCGGCACCCGGCTGCTCAAGGACCAGGTGCAGCAGGCCCTGGGGCCCGACAGCGAAGTGGGGGAAATCCGCCTCGGCTGGAGCGAGGTGGAAATCCTCAAGCTGCGCCTCAAGGCCCCCGCAGGCTGGCCGGCGGCCGACACCCTGCGGGCCGAGCGCATCGTCGTCAGTCCCGACCTGCGCAGCCTGCTGGGCCAGCCCATCCGGGTGTCCTCCATCCGCATCGAAGGCGCCTATGTCTCGGCCCTGCGCAGCGCCGACGGCAAGATGCGGGTGGTGCCGAACCTGCTGGAACATCCGGCGCCGGCGGAGCAGGCCGAGAAGACGCCGCCGCCCCGGGTGCACCTGGGCCGCATCGAACTGACCGGCGCCGTGCTGGAATTTTTCGACGCCACGGTGCGCAAGCCTGCCCTGAAAATCCGCCTGGAACAGCTCGACGCCACGGTGCAGGACATCCAGCTGCCCGACCTTGCCGGCCGCACCCGGCTGGCCCTGGACGGCGTGCTGAAGGGCGTGCGCCAGGACGGCCGCATCAGCATCAAGGGCTGGATGGACCTGGCCACCCGGGATTCGGACATCACCAGCACCTTCCGCCAGGTGGACCTGGTGGCCCTCCAGCCCTATCTGGTGAAGGCCGCCGAAACCGGCGTCAAGAAGGGCAGCCTGGACCTGGACCTGCACTCCGTGGTCAAGGAGCAGCGCCTCAGGGCCCCAGGCAATCTGGTGCTGAACCAGCTGGAGCTGGATAGCAACGGCAGCACCTTCATGGGCATGCCGCGTCAGGCGGTGCTCGGCCTGTTGAAGGACAAGAACGGCCGCATCGACATCAAGTTCGTCCTCGAGGGCAACCTGAAGGACCCCCAGTTCCATCTCAACGAAAGCTTCGCCACCAAGGTCGGCGCCTCCATCGCCGACACCTTCGGCATCAGCTTCGAAGGCCTGGCCAAGGGCGTCGGTACCGTGGGCCAGAAAACAGTGGAAGCGGCCGAAGGCGTCGGCAAGGCCATCAAGGGGCTGTTCAGCAAGTAGCAGCGGGGAACAGGCGCTCTGCGAACGGACGGCGACCGCAGCGCCGGTGGCGCCGGCATGATCCGGCATGGAATGGACCGCCCTCACACCGCCCTTTCCTCCGCTTTGCCACAACCGACCTGGGGGCGGCGACACCCGGCGGGTCGCCACAGCTCTCGGCCCGGCTACGCCCACGACAGAGACCGATACTTTCCCTCTGCCGCGCTTGGCATGCCAATTCGCGACTCACGATCGAAGCGATCGTCATAAAATGCGACATTCCCCAGCCACCTGCCCCAAAGGCTCGCCCATGAAAAAACTGGCCCTGCTTGTCTGTAGCCTGTCCCTGACCGGTCTGGTCTCCGCCGCCACCGTGCAGCAGTTCCAGCCCCAGGGCAAGGTCGCAGACCAGACCCGCATCACGGCCCGCTTCAGCGCCGACATGGTGAAGCTGGGAGAGGCCACGGCGGCCGCGCCCTTCGAGGTGGATTGCGCCCGCATCTCCGGCGAAGGCCGCTGGGTGGATGCCCGCACCTGGGCCTGGCAACTGGCACGCGCCCTGCAGCCCGGCGAACGCTGCGTTTTCACGGTCAAATCCCAACAGCTTGCCCTGAGCGGGGAGAGCATCGGCGGCAAAACCCGTTTCGAGCTGTTCGGCGCCCCTCCCCGGCCCTGGCGCATTGTCCCGTCCCCCGGCAGCGCCATCGACGAGGAACAGGCTTTCGTCATCAACGGCGGCGGCGAGCTGGATGCCCGTTCCCTGGAAAACAATCTTTGGTGCGAAGCCGACGGCGTCGGCCAGCGTCTGCCGGCCCGGCCGGTGGCGGCCAAGGTGCGTCAGGAGGTGCTGCAACGGGTAGGCAATGGGGGCGCCGCGCCCCTGGTGGTGACCTGCAGCGAACGTCTGCCCGCCGGCAGCCGGGCCCGCCTGGTCTGGGGCGCCGGCATCCGTGCTGCCAACGGCACGCCGACGGAAAAGGAGGAGAGCTTCGTCTACAAGGTGCGGGAGCCCTTCAAGGCCACCTTCTCTTGCGAGCGGGAAAAGGCCGGTGCGCCCTGCTCCGCCCTCTCGGGCCTCAGCCTCCAGTTCAATGCCCCTTTCGATGCCAAGCAGATCGGCCAGTTCGCCCTGGTCACCCCGGAGGGCAAGCGCAAGCCCCAGGACCCCAACCAGAACAGCAGCAGCAAGAGCGACACCCTGCAATCCCTCAGCTTCCCCGGCCCCCTGCCCCAGAATGCCGAGCTGACCCTGGAAATCCCCGCCGGGCTGAAAGATGACGCGGGCCGCCCCCTGGCCAACGCCGCCAGCTTCCCCCTCAAACTGCGTACCGGCGGGCTGCCGCCCCTGGCCAAGTTTCCCGGCGCCTTCGGCATCATCGAGCTGCAGGAAGGCGGGCTGCTCCCGGTCACCCTGCGCAACGTGGAGGCCAGCCTGAAGACCGCCGGGCTGACCCTGCCGGGCCAGCACCGCTTCAGCCAGCAGCGCCTGACGGAAGATGCGGACGTGATTGCCGCCATGCTGGCCCTGGAGAAGTTCGAGCAGCAGAGCCGCAAGGTCCGCCTGAAGGTGGATGGGGAATGGCGGGAACTGATCGACCCCTACTACGCCCGGGAGCTTTCCTTCCTCCAGGGGCGAGCCGGCGTCGCCCGCCAGGAGTTGCCCAAGCCCGGCGGCAGCAGCGAGTTCGAGGTGATCGGCGTACCCCTGCAGAAGCCCGGCTACCACATCGTCGAAATCGAAAGCCAGCTGCTGGGCCAGGCCCTGCTGGCAACGCCCAAGCCCATGTACGTGCGGGCCGCGGCCCTGGTCACCAACCTGGCGGTGCATCTGAAAACGGGACGGGACAACGGCCTGGTCTGGGTCACCGCCCTGGACAGCGGCAAGCCGGTGGCCGGCGCCGAGGTGCGCATCTCCGGCTGCAACGGCCAGTCCCTCTGGCAAGGCAGCACCGATGCCCAGGGCCGGGCCCGGGTGGATCAGGCCCTGCAAGCGCCCTACTGCCGGGATACCCAGTTCCTCTTTGCCAGCGCCCGCCTCAACGGGGACTACAGCTTCGTCCGCTCCGACTGGAACGAAGGCATCGAACCCTGGCGCTTCGGCGTGGCAACCTGGGGCGAGAGCGGCGACTTCAAGATCCACTCCGTGCTCGACCGCACCCTCTTCCGTCCCGGCCAGACCCTCTCCATGAAGCACCTGGCCCGCAGCCGCAACAGCCGGGGCTTTGCCATTCCGGCAGCGGAGGAGCTACCCACCCGCCTGGTCATCCGCCACGGCGAGAGCGGTACCGAATATCCCCAGCCCCTGAGCTGGGATGCCCAGGGCGCCGCCACCAGCAGCTGGAAGGTGCCGGACTCGGCCAAGCTGGGCAACTACGAAATCGTGCTCTCCGGCGGCAAGCGGGGCGAGCAGTACACCGGGGAATTCCGGGTCGCCGACTTCCGCCTGCCGGTGTTCACCGGCAGCGTGCAGGGCGTGCCGGCCCGCCAGGTGGCGCCGGGCAAGGTGCCCCTGGCCCTGGGCCTGTCCTTCCTCAACGGCGGCGCGGCCAAGCGGGCGGAAGTCCAGGTCTCGGCCACCCTGCGCCCACGCTGGCCGGTGTACAAGAACTTCGAGGCCTACAACTTCCACATCGATTTCGATGCCGCTGCCCTGGCCGCCTTCAAGGTGGAGTCCAACCGGGAACAGGAAACCCTCATTCTCGATCGCCAGGCCGTGACCCTGGACCAGGCCGGCGCCGGCAAGCTGGAGGTGGTGCTGCCCGGCAAGCCCAAGGGACCCAGCGAGGTCTATGCGGAAATGACCTTCGCCGACCCCAACGGGGAAATCCAGACCCTGCGGGGCCAGGTGGAACTGTGGCCGGCCAATGTGGCGGTGGGCATCAAGGTGGCGGACTGGGCCTCCGGCAATGGCAAGAACCGCATCGAAGTGGCGGTGCTGGATATCCAGGGCAAGCCCGTGGCGGGCCAGGCGGTGAGCGTCAAGGCCAAGCGGCGGGTGGATTACAGCCACCGCCGGCGCATCGTCGGCGGTTTCTACGCCTACGAAAACCAGCAGGAATACCAGGACATGGGCGAAGTCTGCGCCGGTACCACGGACAGCCGGGGCCTGCTGCTGTGCGAGCCCAAGGCCGGCGAGCCGGGGGCCATCCACCTGCTGGCCGAAACCCGGGACAGCCAGGGCAACGTGGCCCGGGCCAGCACCAGCTACTGGGTCAGCGGCGGCGGCGACCTGTGGTTCACCGCCGGCAACCAGGACCGCATCGACGTCATTCCCGAAAAGCGCAGCTACCAGCCCGGGGAGACGGCCCGCTTCCAGGTGCGCACGCCCTTCCGGGAAGCCACCGCCCTGGTTTCCGTGGAGGCGGGCGGCATCATCGACACCTTCGTGCAGCCCCTTTCCCGCTTCAAGCCCACCGTGGAAATCCCGGTCAAACCCGAATGGGGGCCGAATGTCTATGTCTCCGTGCTCGCCGTGCGGGGCCGGGTGGAGCCCCTGAAATGGACCAGCTTCTTCCAGTGGGGCTGGCGCGAGCCCCTGGCCTGGTTCAAGGAATGGTGGCACCCGGAGCAGCCCACCGCTATGGTGGACCTGGCCAAGCCGGCCTACCGCCTGGGCCTGGGGGAAATCGCCGTGGGCAACGACGGCTTCCGCCTCAAGGTTGAGGTGAGCAGCGACAAGAGCGACTACCGGCCCCGGGAAGAGGCCACGGTGAAAATCCGCGTCACCACGCCGGACGGCAAGCCGGCCCCCGCCGGCAGCGAGGTGGCCTTTGCCGCGGTGGACCAGGCCCTGCTGGAACTGCGCCCCAACGACAGCTGGGACCTGCTGCAGGCCTTCCTGCAAAAGCGGGCCTATCAGGTGGAAACCGCCACCGCCCAATCCCAGGTCATCGGCAAGCGCCATTTCGGCAAGAAAGCCCTGCCCCCCGGCGGCGGCGGCGGCCGCGCCCCGGCCCGGGAACTGTTCGACACCCTGCTCAGCTGGCAGCCCCGGGTCAAGCTGGATGCCAACGGCAGCGCCACCCTCAAGGTGGCGATGAACGATTCCCTCAGCGAATTCCGCCTGGTGGGTGTGGCCACGGCCGGGGCCGGCCTGTTCGGCAGCGGCAGCAGCAGCGTGCGCACCCGGCAGGACCTGCAGATCATCTCCGGCCTGCCGCCCCTGGTGCGGGAGGGCGACCATTTCAAGGCCCTGGTCACCCTGCGCAACGGCACCGCCCGCCAGATGACGGTGCGCCTCCAGGCCCGCCATGGCAGCCAGAGCCTGCCCGAACGCCAGGTCGTCCTGGCCGCCGAAGGGGCCGCCGAACTCAGCTGGGAGGCGGACGCCCCCGATGGTGCCAACCACCAGGACTGGGAATTCACCGCCAAAGAAGAAGGCGGCAAGGCCCAGGATGCCCTGAAGATTACCCAGCAGGTCGCCCCCGCCGTGCCGGTGACGGTGCAGCAGGCCACCTTCACCCGGGTCGACGGCAAGTACGAGGTCGGCGTCAGTCCGCCGGCCGGCGCCCTGCCCGGCAAGGGCGGGCTGGAGATCAGCCTGTCGCCCAAGCTGGCGGTGCCGCCGCCGGGCCTGCGCCGCTTCTTCGAGGAGTACCCCTTCTCCTGCCTGGAGCAGAAGACCTCCGTCGCCGTCGGCCTCAACGATGCCGGGCGCTGGCAGGCCGTGGCCGACAGCCTGCCCGGCATGCTGGACAGCAACGGCCTGGCCGGCTACTTCCCCGGCACCCCGGGCAGCGCCACCCTGACGGCCTATCTGCTCGACCTCACCACCCTGGCCGGCTTCACCGTGCCGGAGGAGAGCAAGCGGCGCATGCTCCAGGGCCTCACCGCCTACGCCGAAGGCCGACTGCGCACCGGGGAATGGGCACCCGCCAGCTACGGCGACCCGCTGCTGCTGCGCCGCCTCAACGCCCTGCAGGCCCTGGGCCGGCAGGGTGTGCAACTGCCGCGCACGGTGGCGGCCCTGGAGGTCGATCCCCTGCGCCTGCCCACGGCGGCCCTCATCGACTGGTATCTGGTGCTGCAGCGCACCGCCGACCTGCCCCAGCGCAGCAAGCGCCTGGCCGAGGCCCAGCAGGAACTGCGCAACCGCCTCTCCTACACCGGCGGCCGCCTGACCTTCACCACGGAACGGGAAGACTACTGGTGGTGGATGATGCTCAACGCCGACGCCAACGCCTTCCGCCTCATCGAGGCCATGCTCGACAACCCGGCCTGGCAGGAGGACCTGCCGCGCCTGGTGCAGGGCGCCATGGAGCGCCAGGTGCGGGGTCGCTGGCTGACCACCACAGCCAATGCCTGGGCCCGGGTCACCCTGGACCGCTTCGCCCGCAAGTTCGAGCGGGAGCCGGTGACCGGCAGAACCGTGGCCAGCCTGGCAAAAGCCAGTGCCGAGGTGGACTGGCGCCAGGCCGGCGCTGCCCAGCCTGCCCCCCTGGCCCTGCCCTGGCCCAATCCGGCCGGCAAGGAGGACAAGCTGCAGCTGAGCCACCAGGGCAGCGGCAAGCCCTGGGCCACCGTGCAGGTGCTGGCGGCCGTGGCCGACGGCCCGGCCCGGGCCATGGGCTACCGCATCAGCCGCAAGGTGGCGCCGCTGCAGGAGAAGACCCCGGGCAAGGTCAGCCGCGGCGATCTGTGGCGCGTGACCCTGACGGTGGATGCGGACCAGGATATGACTTGGGTGGCCCTGAGCGACCCCATTCCCGCCGGTGCCCGCATCCTGGGCGACGGCGACGGGCGGGACAGCGCCATCGGCACCCTGGATGAGAACCGGGACGCGCACGGCCTGCGGCCCAGCTACGTGGAGCGCAGCTTCAGCGCCTTCCGGGCCTATTACCAGTGGCTGCCCAAGGGCCGCTTCGTCCTGGAATACACCCTGCGCCTCAACAACAGCGGCGACTTCGCCCTGCCGCCGACCCGGGTGGAGGCCCTCTACGCCCCCGACGTGTTCGGCGAAGTGCCCAACAGCCGGATCAAGGTTGGCGACTAGACCGGCCGTGCCGCGCTCTTCAGGCTTTGGGGAGCCCCGCCCGCCGCTGCGGCGACGGGCGCTGCTCCCCACCCTGGCCCTGCTTCTGGGGCTGGCCGCGCCTGCTGCCCAGGCCCTGCCGGACTACGCCCAGGTGCGCCGGGAATACCGGGCCTCCGACGCCACCCTGCTGGCCCGGGACGGACAGGTGCTGCAGAGCCTGCGCCTCGACCGCAACGTCCGGCGCCGGGCCTGGACGCCCCTGGCGGAAATCTCCCCAGCCCTGGTGCGGGCCGTCATCGTCTCCGAAGACCGGCGCTTCATGGAGCATGACGGCGTGGACTGGCGCGCCGCCGGCAAGGCCGCCTGGAGCAATTTCTGGGGCAGCCGCACCCGGGGCGCCAGCACCCTGACCATGCAGCTGGCCGGCCTGCTGGAGGAGGACGGGCAGCGCCGGGGCCGCCGCTCCTTCCTCGACAAGCTCGGCCAGTCCATGGCGGCGGGACGCCTGGAGCGCACCTGGAACAAGCGCCAGATCATCGAGGCCTATCTCAACCTGGTGCCCTTCAGGGGCGAGCTGCAGGGCGTCGGCGCCATGAGCCAGGAGCTGTTCGGCAAGTGGCCCCACGGCCTGGACGAGCGGGAATCCGCCCTGGCTGCTGCCCTGCTGCGCTCCCCCAATGCCGCCCCCGCCGTGGTGGCCCGCCGGGCCTGCCGCCTGCTGGCGGAAATGGGCCGGGAACAGGAATGCAGCGACGCCCAGGCCTTCGCCGCCTATGTGGACTACGCCCTCAGCGGCGCCCAGCGCACGCCCCAGGCCCCCGCCCCCCAACTGGCGCCCCACCTGGCCCGCAAGCTGCTGGAGCACCCCGGCCAGGCCCTGCGTTCCAGCCTGGACGGGGACCTGCAGCAGTTCGCCAGCCACGCCCTGCGGCGCCACCTCCATGCCCTGCGGCAGCAGAACGTGGAAGACGGCGCGGTGCTGGTGCTGGACAACGCCAGCGGCGAAATCCTGGCCTGGGTCGGCTCCAGCGGCGACCTCTCGGAGGCGGCGGAAGTGGATGGGGTCACCGCCCTGCGCCAGGCCGGCTCCACCCTCAAGCCCTTTCTCTACGCCCTGGCCTTCGAACAGCGGGCCCTGACGCCCGCCTCCCTCATCGAGGATGCGCCCCTGGCCCTGGATACGGGCAACGGCCTCTACGCTCCCCAGAACTACGAACCCCACTACCAGGGCTGGGTCTCGGTGCGGCGTGCCCTGGCCGGCTCCCTCAACGTGCCGGCGGTGCGCACCCTGGTGCGCCTGGGGCCCGAGCCCTTCCGCCGCAAGCTGTTGCAGGCCGGCCTGTCCAGCCTCAACCAGGATGGCGACTGGTACGGCTACAGCCTGGCCCTGGGCTCGGCGGACATTTCCCTGCTGATGCTGGCCAACGGCTACCGCAGCCTGGCCAACGGCGGCCGCTGGAGCCCCCTGCGGGCCGTGCCTGCCACCGCTGCCGGCAGCAATGGCAAGGCCCAGCCCATTCCCTGCCGCCGCGAAGGCTGCGCCGGGGTTTTCAGCGACGCGCCCCGCCCGGCCTTCACCGCGGCAGCGGCCTTCCTGGTGGGAGACATCCTGGCTGACCGCAATGCCCGGGCCTCCACCTTCGGCCTGGAATCCTGGCTCGCCACGCCCTACTGGAGTGCGGTCAAGACCGGCACCAGCAAAGACATGCGGGACAACTGGTGCGCCGGCTATTCCCGCCGCTACACCGTGGCGGTGTGGGTGGGCAATGCCGGCGGCAGCCCCATGCACGACGTTTCCGGCATCAGCGGCGCGGCACCGGTGTGGCGGGAGGTCATGGACTGGCTGCACCGGGGCGATCCGGCCCGGGCCCGGCCACCCCAATCCAGCCGGCCGCCGCCGACCCCCGCCGGCGTGGTGCGCCAGAGCATCCGCTTCGAGCCGGCCCGGGAACCGGCCCGCCAGGAGTGGTTCCTCGCCGGCACGGAACAGACGGTCATCCGCCAGGCCGGCGGCCAGGCCCTGGGCCGCATCGCCTACCCGGCCGACGGCACCATCCTGGCCCTGGACCCGGACATTCCGCCCAACCTGCAACGCATCGAACTGCGCCTGAGCGGCCCCGCCGCCCCGGGCTGGCACTGGCAACTCGACGGCAAGCGGCTGGCCGCCGCCCAGCCGGCGCCCCACTGGCTGCCCCAGCCCGGCCGCCACCGCCTGCAGCTGGTGGATGCCCGGCAGCGGGTGATCGACGAGGCCGCCTTCGAAGTCCGGGCCCTGAAAGGGAAAAGCCGGCGCTGACGCTGCCGGGCAGAGGAAACCCTGGCCCCCGTGAAAAGGGGCGAAAAAAGGCCGAAAAAAAGGCCGGTGGTCCCGGCCTTTTTTCATTTCCTGCACATTCCGTTCATTCCTTGTACAGCCACTTCACCGGCTCGATATTCACCGTGCCCTTGTCGCAGCCGACCAGGACATGGCCGTCCTGGATGGTGCAGGAGAGGCGCATGGTGCGGTCGGCCAGTTCGGCCAGGGCGCGGCTCTGGGCTTCGGGGATGAACAGCACGGTGAGCTTTTCCTGGCGCTCCACCTTGCTGGCCAGCTGGGACCACCAGATTTCCGCCGCCCGGCCGCCGTAGGCCATGACCAGCACCTGGGCAGAACGGGAGAGGCCCTTCTTGATGCGCTTTTCGTCCGGCAGGCCCACTTCGATCCACTGCTCGATGGCTTCGGTGTAGTCCTTGCGCCACAGGTCCGGCTCGTCGTCGTCGGAGAGGCCCTTGCAGAAGGCCAGACGCTCGTCGGCGTTGAGGGCGAAGGCCAGCAGGCGCACCATCATGCGCTCGTCGGTTTCCGACGGGTGCCGTGCCAGGGTCAGGGAATAATCGGCGTAGTGGTGCCGGTCCATGTCGGCGACGCTGAGGTCGGCCTTGAATACGGTGGATTTGAGAGCCATAGGGCGGGCATTTTACCCGCACTTGGGACAACGGCGGGGGCCGTGGCGCCGCTCATGGCGCCTCAGGGCCGCGGCGGCCGGGTAATGCCGGGTCCTGCTGCCTTGCAGGGCACTGCCCCGGGAGGCAATAGGGACGGGCATGAGCGGCATGCCTGCCCGGAGAATGGCGTCCTTCCTGCATCCCGGGCCGGCAGCCGTTCAGCCGCCTTTCAGCCCTCGCCCCGGGCCCGCCGCTTGCGCCGCACGTAGACGGTCTTGTGCACCCGGGCCACCACCTGCCCGGCCTCGTCCACCACGTCGATGTGAAACTCGGGCAGGTATTTGTCGCCGCCGGCGGTGCGGGCCACGATCTCCTCCAGGGTGGCGTCATCCACCTTGAACAGGGCCTTGACCACGCCCTTGCCCGGAGCCACGAAGTCGATCACGGCCCGCTGGTCCCACACCAGGTAGTCCTTGCCCAGGCGCTGCATGAGCAGCAGCATGTACCAGGGATCGGTCATGGCGAAAAGGCTGCCGCCGAAATGGGTGCCGACGTAATTGCGGTTGTACCAGCGCAGGCGCAGTTCCACTTCCGCCTCCCGGTAGTCGGGGGCGATGCGGGGGCTGCGGATGCCGGTGAACAGGAAGGGCGGCCACAGGTTGATGAGGCGGCGGAAGGTGCTGGCTTTCATGAATCTCTCGTCGGGAAAGGGGATGGGCAATGGCCGGCCGGGCCACGGCGCGCCGGGCGGCATCCGCGGCGGTCAGCTCGGACCCGTGACCACGGCGCGATGGGCCAAAGCCGGAGCCTCCGGCATTGCTCACGGTCGGCCATCGCCGGCCATTGCGTTAATTCAAACGATCGTTTGACTTCTATTTTCCCCAAGAGTTGCCTGCCCCGGCAAGCCCTTTTTTGCCCCCGACCCATTCTTGCGCCGGGCCGGGAGCCGCGCCCCGCCTGGCGACTGCCGGGGCGGGCGAAAGTCCGCTAATATCCGCCCCCTCGACCGCCATTTCCCGGAGCCCGCCCATGTTCCTCGCCATGAACCGCTTTCGCATCAAGCCGGGCAGCGAAGCCGCCTTCATCGAACACTGGCAAAAGCGGGAAAGCTATCTGGCCGAAGTCCCGGGCTTTCTCGGCTTCCACCTGCTGCAACTGGAACCCCTGGGCGACGACCCGGGCGAATTCACCCTCTTCGCCTCCCACACCATGTGGGCTTCGCAACAGGCTTTCGAGGACTGGACCCAGTCGGAGGCCTTCCGCAAGGCCCACGCCAACGCGGCCCTGACGCCCCGGGAACTCTACGTCGGCCCGCCCCAACTCGAACTTTTCAAGGCTGTAATCTAATGCTCAGCTACCGCCACGCCTTCCACGCCGGCAACCACGCCGACGTCCTCAAGCATCTGGTTCTGCTCCAGCTGCTCGACTACCTGACCCAGAAGGACAAGGCCCTCTACGTCATCGACACCCACGCCGGCGCCGGCGCCTACGACCTGAAGTCGGACTACGCCAAGAAGCTAGCCGAATTCCAGGGCGGCATCGGCCGCCTGTGGGAAGTGCCTCCTGCCGACCTGCCGCCGGCCCTGGCCGACTACGTGGCCCGCATCCGCCAGTTCAACGGCAACGAGGCCAACGGCCCCCTGCGCCTCTACCCCGGCTCCCCCTGGCTGGCCCAGCAGGGCCTGCGGGACATCGACCGGCTGCGCCTGTACGAGCTGCACAGCACCGACGCCCGCCTGCTGGCCGCCAACTTCAAGGATGCCGGCCGCCAGGTCCAGGTCACCTCCGGCGACGGCCTGGCCGGCATGAAGGCCCTGCTGCCGCCTCCGTCGCGCCGGGCCCTGGTGCTGATCGACCCCTCCTACGAGGTCAAGACCGACTACGCCACCATCTACAAATCCCTGCAGGACGCCCTGCAGCGCTTCGCCACCGGCACCTACGCCGTCTGGTATCCCTGTCTCAACCGCCCCGAATCCCGCCAGTTTCCCGACCGCCTGAAGCGCCTGCCGGCCAAGGACTGGCTCCACGTCTCCCTGCACGTGCGTTCGCCGGACGCGGACGGCTTCGGCATGGCCGGCAGCGGCATGTTCATCCTCAACCCGCCCTGGACCCTGGCCGCCACCCTGAAGGAAGTGCTGCCCCGGCTGGTGGAACTGCTGGCGGAAGAAGGGGATGCCGGCAAGGGCGCCCACTTCGTCCTGGAGAGCGGCGCCGGTGGCACCCTCGGCGATACGCCGCTACGCCCGGAGCGGGCCCGGCCGACGGTGTTCAATCCCCGGGGCAGCGCCGGTTTTCCGTCTAATACGGCGGGCCGGAAGGCGCCCCGCGCGCCTGCCGCCAGCGCCGGGCAAAAGCCTGGGCGTCCGGCAGGAAAGCCCGGCAATCCGCCGCAAAGCCCGCGTAATCCTGCAGCAACTCCGCGCCCGCCCCGCAAAGGGCCGTCCGGGCGCTCGGGCGCGTAAAGCGCTGGGCCATGCGGTCCAGGGCCAGGGCGATGATCTCCGGCTCCCGGTAGGAGGCCAGCCAGTCGTCGCCCCGCATGCGCGGCAGGATGGCCGCCAGCCGCTGCGGCAGGGCCGGCCCCAGCTCTTCTGCCTGGGCGTAAAGGCCGGCGGAAAACTGCGCCAGCCCCCGGGGCAGATCGCCCGCCGCCAGGGCTGACCACTCGGCCCAGTCCCGGGCCAGGAAGTGGTCGTAGAACAGATCCACCATGATCCCCGCCACCCGGCGCCGTGCCGGGCTGATGCGCTCCCGGCTGCGGCAGAAGGCGGGATGGGTTTCGGCAAAGCTGTCCAGGCGCCGGTGCAGTTCCACCCCGGCCAGCACCTCCGCCGGCAGGCCGCCCGGAGCATTGTCCAGAGGCCCCTTGACGAAGTCGCCGAGGAAGCCGCCTAGGCGGTGCTCCGCTACCTCGCCGCCCAGATAGGCGTGGGCCAGGAAGTTCATGGCTGCCCCCGGCGGTGCTCCCGGCTCACTCCAGCTCCGTGTATTTGCGCGAGGAGCCCCGGGCCTTCTCCACCGGATACTTGGCCGCGTTCTTGCCGATCTTGGCCAGGGCCGCCGCCGGCAGGTCGATGCCCGCCTCCGCCGTCAGCAGCAGCAGGTACAGCAGTACGTCGGCGCATTCGTCGGCCAGGGCCTCCCGCCCCGCCGGGTCCGCCACCAGGGCGGCCATGTCGGCGTCGCTCTTCCACTGGGTCAGCTCCAGCAGTTCGGCCGCCTCCAGGTTGAGGGAGACGATGAGGTGACGCAGGCTGTGGAACTGCTTCCAGTCCCGCTCGTCGCGGAAGGCCAGGATGGCCTCGGTCAGCCGCTGCAGATCGGACGGGGAGCGGGATTCAGGGTCGGCAGGGACGGGCATTTCTGCTAAGGTCATGGGCTTTTCAATGTTGGACGGGGCGGACCGTGATTATGCCCCGACGCACCGGACCATGACCGACTCTGCCCCCTCTTCTGCCCCCACTGCCGCCTCCTCTGTCTCTGCCGCACCCGCCCTCTCCCCCCGCGTCGCCGCCTACCAGCCCACGCCCGACTTCCCTTTCGCCGACCTGCAGCCCGTCGCCGTGTGGCGCCATTTCGCCGCCCTCTGCGCCATTCCGCGCCAGTCCAAGCACGAAGCCGCCCTGCGCGACCACCTGGCGGCCTGGGCTGAGGGCCGGGGCCTGGCCAGCGAGCAGGACGGCGTCGGCAACCTGGTGATCCGCAAGCCCGGCAGCCCGGGCCGGGAACAGGAGGCCGGCGTCATCCTGCAGGGCCACCTGGACATGGTCTGCCAGCAGAACAGCGGCACCGGCCACGATTTCCAGCAGGACCCCATCCGCCCCGTACTGAAGGACGGCTGGCTGCTGGCGGAGAACACCACCCTGGGCGCCGACAACGGCATCGGCGTGGCCCTGGCCCTGGCCGCCCTGGAAGCCGACGGCCTCTCCCATCCGCCCCTGGAAGTGCTGCTCACGGTGGACGAGGAAGCGGGCATGGGCGGCGCCCTGGGCCTGGCCCCGGGCCTGCTGCGGGGCCGCTACCTGATCAACATCGACACCGAGGAATGGGGCCACCTGTACCTGGGCTGCGCCGGCGGCATGGACGTCAATGTGACCTATCCCTACAGCAGCGAGCCGGCCCCGGCGGGCTGGACGGTGGCCAAAATCTCCCTCACCGGCCTCAGCGGCGGCCACTCGGGCATCGACATCCACAAGGAGCGGGGCAACGCCATCAAGCTGCTGGTGCGCCTGCTAGGGGAACTGGGCCAGCAACTCGGCGCCGAGGCCTGGCGCCTGCTGCAGCTGGAAGGGGGCACCGCCCGCAACGCCCTGCCGCGGGAGGCCTTCGCCACCGTGATCCTGGACCCGGCCTGCCTGGCCGAGATCGAGGCGACCCTGGCTACGGGCGCCCAGGCCCTTGCCCGGGAGCTGAAGGGGGTTGAAAACGGCCTATCCGTGCGCCTCTCCGAGCTGCCCTCCCTGGCCGGTCCGGCCATGGCCCCCGCCGCCCAGCGCCAGCTGCTGGCCGCCCTCAACGCGGCGCCCCACGGCGTTGCCCGCATGAGCCAGAGCGTGCCCGGCATCGTCGAAACCTCCAACAACCTGGGGGTGCTCAGCGTCGCCAACGGCCAGGCCCGGGCCAACTTCATGGTGCGCTCCCTGGTGGATTCCGCCGCCCAGGCCCATGCCCGGCGCATCGCCGACCTCTTCGGCCTGATCGGCGCCGACTGCCAGCTCACCGACGGCTACTCCGGCTGGAAGCCCAACCCGGATTCGCCCCTGCTGGCCCTGGCCCAGCAGGTCTATGCCGCACAGTTCGGCGGCAGCGCCCAGGTGGAGGTGATCCACGCCGGCCTCGAATGCGGCATCATCGGCGCCAAGTACCCGGGCCTGGACATGCTCTCCTTCGGCCCCACCATCCACGGCGCCCACGCTCCCGGCGAGCGGGTCGAGGTGGAAACGGTGGCCAGGAGCTGGCAGTTCCTGGTGGCCCTCCTGGCCGCCCTGCCCCGGGCCTGACAAACCTTTGCCACAGAGGGCACAGAGAACACAGAGGCGGGCAAAAGCCAAACCGTATCAGCAGGCAGGCCAGCTGCCATAGCCGCCTCTCTGTGATCTCTGTGCCCTCTGTGGCTAAAAAAACAAACCCCAGGAGCCCCCCATGCCCATCTACAAGATCGACCAGAAGACGCCCCAGATCGCCGCGAGCGCCTGGGTCGCCCCCAACGCCACGGTGATCGGCGACGCCCGCCTGGGTGACAACGTCTCCATCTGGTGGAACGCCGTGCTGCGGGGCGACAACGACCCCATCCACATCGGCGCCAACAGCAACATCCAGGACGGCTCCGTGCTGCATACGGACGAAGGCGTGCCCATGCACATCGGCGCCAACGTCACCGTGGGCCACATGGTCATGCTGCACGGCTGCACCGTGGGCGACAATTCCCTGATCGGCATCGGCAGCGTCATCCTCAACCGGGCGGTGATCGGCAAGCACAGCATCGTCGGCGCCAATACCCTGATCCCGGAAGGCAAGGTCTTCCCCGACGGGGTGCTGATCGTCGGCTCCCCCGGCAAGGTGGTGCGGGAGCTGAGCGAGGAGGAAAAGGCCCGGCTGCAAAAGAGCGCCGACCATTACGTGGACAACGCCCGCCGCTACGCCAGCAGGCTGGTGGAGCTGTAGGCCTGGCGGGCTGCGCCAGGCAGCGGCAGAAGGCCGGGAGCGACCCCGGCCTTTTTTATATCCGTAGAACTACTTAAGTCTTTATTCCTACTACTTTTTTCGTATGTCGCCACCATAGTCTTTTCCCCATAATGGCCTGGAAAATAACCAGAACCAAGGCTGCCACAGCCTGGAGACAAGACCATGACGGCACATCCCCAGCCGCCGCCCCGGCTCTCCCGGGGGCAAGCCCTGCTGTTGCACCCGGCCAGCCCCTGGGCGGTCCTGACCATTGCCCTGGCCCTGAGCCTGTGGTTCTGGCGCACGTCCGTCGCCACCAACGACCGCATCACTGAGGAACGCTTCCAGCGCTACGTGGCCGAGGCCAGCCAGCGCATCACCCTGCGCATGCAGGAGCACGAGCAGATTCTGCGCGGCGCCGTCGGCCTGATCCTGTCCTCGGATGACGTCACCCGGCAGGAATGGCGGGACTTCTTCCAGGCCCTCAACCTGAAGGAACACTACCCGGGCATCCTGGCCCTGGGCTATACCGTCATGCTCAAGGCGGAAGAGCGGGCGGCCTACGAAAAACAGGTGCGCCAGGAAGGCTTTCCCGACTTTGCCATCAGCCCCCGGGGCGACCGTCCCGTCTACAGCAGCATCCACCTGATCGAGCCCTTCTCCGAGCGCAACCAGCGGGCCTTCGGCTACGACATGTATTCGGACCCGACCCGCCGCGCCGCCATGGAACTGGCCCGGGACCGCAACAGTGCCGCCCTCACCAGCCGGGTCACCTTGGTGCAGGAGGACGGCCACGACATCCAGGCCGGCACCGTGCTCTACATGCCGGTGTATCGCCCCGGCCAGCCCCTGGAAACCACCGCCCAGCGCCGCCAGGCCCTGCTCGGCTTCGTCTACAGCCCTTTCCGTATGGGCGACCTGATGACCGACATCCTGGGCCACTGGGGCCGGGAACTGGACTTCGAGATCTACGACGGCGCCCCCTTCAGCGAAGCCAACCGCCTCTACGCCACCCGTAGCGGCATCACCGACAGCAGCGGCATCCGCCGCACCCAGGTGACCCTGGCCTTGCCCATGCGCGAATGGACCCTGCGCTTCCAGAGCACCCCGGCCTTCGAGGCGGAACTGGAGCAGCATTCCTCCCTCATCATCCTGGCCACCGGCGGCACCATCAGCCTGCTGCTGCTGCAGCTGCTACGCAGCCTGGCCCGGGAAGTGCGGCAACAGCAGGGCAACCAGGCCGCCCTGGCCCAGGAGCACCGGCGCCTGGCCAGCATCGCCCGCCTGCGCGACGCCTACATCCGGGGCCACGACGGTCACACCATCTTCGCCCTGGTGCTGACGGAAATCCTCGATCTCTCCAACAGCCAGTTCGGCTACATCACCGAACTGAGCTACCGCCCCGACGGCGAGCCGGTGCAGCGCTTCCTCGCCCTCTCCGACATTGCCTGGGACGAGGCCAGCCGTCAGCAATACGCCGGAGCGGCCGCGGGCCGCATGCAGTTCGTCGGCCTCAACGGTCTCTACGCCGCCGCCATCGACAGCGGCGCGGCAGTCATCGCCAACGATCCGGCACATCATCCCCGGCACAACGACCGCATCCCGGCCGGACATCCGCCCATGCAGGCCTTCCTCGGCCTGCCCATCTTCCGCGACGGCCGCATCGTCGGCAGCGTCGGCCTGGCCAATCGGCCCGGCGGCTACGACCAGGCCCTGGCCGACTACCTGCAGCCGGTGGTGGACAGCTGCTCCCAGCTGATCGACGCCCTCAAGGACCAGCAGGCCCTGCAGGAAAGCGAGAACCAGCTGCGCCAGCTGTGCAATTCCCTGCAGCAGCTGATCTGGACTGCGACGCCGGACACCCGTTGCGACTTTCTCAGCCGCCAGTGGGAGGAATACACCGGCCGGCCGGCAAGCGAGCAGCTGGGCCGGGCCTGGATGGCCCAGATCCACCCGGAGGACCAGGGCCGCCTCAACGCCGCTTGGGAAAGCTGCATCGCCCGGGGCGAGAACCTGCGCATCGACCTGCGCATCCGCCGCCACGACGGTCAGTACCGCTGGTTCGACACCCGGGCCTCGGCCCTCAAGGACCGGGAAGGCAAGCTGATCCGCTGGATCGGCAGCAACACGGACGTGCAGGTGGAGCGGGAAATGATGGCGGCCCTCAGCGAAGCCCGCCGCATCATTTCCCAGGGCCAGCGCCTCGGCCACTTCGCCAGCTGGGCGGCGGACCTCAAGCAGGGCCGCTGGTTCATCCCCGACTTCACCCCCATCGTGGACTGGCCGCCGGGCGAGTACAACTGCGCCCAGCTGCTGCAGCTGGCCCACGCCGAAGACGTGGCGAACCTGCAGCAGGCCTGGCGCGAGGCCGAGGCCGGTACGGCCCCCTTCGACATCAAGTGCCGCATCCGGCACCGGGGCGAACTGCGCTGGGTCCATCTCACGGCGGAATTCGAACGCACCCCGGAGGGCAAGGCCGAGCGCGCCGCCGGCGTGGCCCGGGACATCACCCGGGAAGTGGCGGCGGAAGAGCAGATCCGCCAGTTCAACGACAGCCTGGAACGGCGGGTGAAGGAGCGCACCGCCGAGCTGGCGGCGGCCAACCACGAGCTGGAAGGCTTCGCCTACGCCGTCTCCCACGACCTGCGGGCGCCCCTGCGGGCCATCACCGGCTTCAGCCAGGCGCTGCTGGAGGACTACGGCGACAAGCTGGAAGGCGAGGCCAGGGAATTCCTCGACGAGATCATCCGCGGCGGCCGCCACCTGGGAGAACTGATCGACGGCCTGCTCACCCTCTCCCGCTGCACCCGGGGCGAACTGCGCCGGGAGCCGGTGGACATCTCCGCCCTGGCCGAGGCCATGGCCCGGGAAATCCGCAGCCACCAGCGGGGCGCCCATTTCACCCTGGAGGTGGAACCCGGCATCCAGGTCCACGGCGATCCCGCCATGCTGGAAGTGGTGATGCGCAACCTCATGGAAAACGCCTGGAAGTATTCGGCCCACCAGAAGGCGCCCCACATCCGCGTCTACGCCGACAGCATCACCGCCGACACCGTCGCCTGGTGCGTCGCCGACAACGGCGCCGGCTTCGACATGAACTACGCCAACAAGCTGTTCAAGCCCTTCCAGCGCCTGCACCGGCAGAGCGAATTTGCCGGCACCGGCATCGGCCTGGCCACGGTGCAACGCATCATCCACCGCCACGGCGGCGACATCACGGCCTCCTCGGCGGTGAACCAGGGCGCCGTCTTCCGCATCACCCTGCCCACTTGAAAGGACCCGAACCATGGACAAGAACATTCTGCTGGTGGAAGACAACGACCAGGACGAAAAGCTGATCCTGCGGGCCCTGCGCAAGGTGAACCTGGCCAACCAGGTGGACGTGGCCCGGGACGGCCAGCAGGCCCTGGACTACCTCTTCGCCGAAGGCGAGTTTTCCGGACGGGCCGGCCAGCCCCTGCCCACCGTGGTGCTGCTGGACATCAACCTGCCCCGCATCAGCGGCCTGGACGTGCTCAAGCGCCTGCGCGCCGATTCCCGCACCCACCTGCTGCCGGTGGTGATGCTGACCTCCTCCGACGAAGAGCAGGACCGCCTCGCCTCCTACGAGGACGGCGCCAACAGCTTCGTGCGCAAACCCCTGGATTTCGGCGAATTCGCCGAAACCGTGGCCCGCATGGGGGTGTACTGGCTGGCCACCAACATACCGCCGAAGAACTGAGAGGAGGCTGCCCCATGCTCTCGCCGCTGCACATCCTGGTCATCGAGGACATGGCCAGCGATTACCTGCTCCTGGCCCGCAGCCTCAGCCACGGGGAGATCCCGGTGGAAACCCGGCACGTCGGCAACGTGGACGAGCTCAACGAGGCCCTGGAGGATCGCCACTGGGATGTGGTGCTGTGCGACTACTCCATTCCCGGCCTCTCTTTCGAGGACGCCTTCCACCTGATCCGCCGGCGCCAGCCGGAGGTGCCGGTGATCGTCGTCTCCGGCTCCCTCATGGACGAGGACGCGGTGGACCTGCTCAGGCTGGGCGCCTCCGACTTCGTCCTCAAGGACCGGCTGGCCCGGCTCATGCCCGCCATCTGCCGCAGCATCGAGGAAAGCGAGGAAAAGCAGCGGCGCCAGCGCATCGAGCGGGAGCTGGAGATCGTCTGGGAACGGCTCGACCTGGCCCTCACCGCCACCAACGACGGCCTCTGGGACTGGGACCTGAGCAGCAACGCCCTCTACCTCTCGCCCCGCTGGTTCACCATGCTCGGCTACGGCGAAAACGAATATCCCTGCAGCCTGGAAACCTGGCGCCAGTTCATCCACCCGGACGACCTGACCCGGGCCATGGCCATCCTCAGCGACGCCACCGGCCGGGAGCGTATCGAGCAGGTCCTGCGCATGCGCAGCAAGGACGGCACCTGGCACGACGTGCTCTGCCGCGCCATGGCCATCCGCAACGACGGCCAGGTACGCCGCATCATCGGCACCAACACCGACGTCACCGCCATCAGCCAGGCCCAGCACCAGTCCCTGCAGACGGAAGCCCGCTACAAGGCCCTGGTGGAAGCCTCGGCCCAGATTGTCTGGAGCTGCAACGCCCGGGGCGAAATCTTCGAGGACTCCCCCTCCTGGCAGGCCTACACCGGCAGCAGCATGGCCGACGGCGATCTGCGCCTGGCCTCCATTCACCCGGAAGACAAGGAGGAACTGGCCCGGCGCTGGCGCCAGGCCCTCAGCCAGAACTCCATCCTGGAGATGGACCACCGCCTGCGCCACCATTCCGGCCAGTGGCGCTGGACCCACTGCCGCGCCGTGCCCCTGCGCCTGGCCAACGGCCGCATCGGCGCCTGGGTGGGGATGAACATCGACATCCACGACAAGAAGCTGGCCGAGCTCAACCAGCAGCGCTACGAGCAGCTGGTGCTCAACGCCGGCGACGGCCTGGCCATCTACGACCGGGACCTGCGGGTGTGCCTGTGCAACCGGGAATTCGCCGAATTCCTGGGCCACACGCCGGAGAGCATCCGCGGCCTGGCCCTGCAGGAGCTGCTGCCGGCGGACCGCTTCGAGAAGGCACTGCCCCACCTGCAGGCGGCGCTGCAAGGCCAGTCGGTGCGCTTCCAGCTGTCGGTGGACAGGCCCAGCCGGGGCACCTATCACATCAGCCTGCGCTACCAGCCCCTGATGCAGAACGGCCAGATCGACGGCATCGTCGCCAGCCTCACCGACGTCAGCGAGCTGAAACAGGCCGAGCAGGCCCTGCGCCAGACCCAGGTGGAACTGGAGCAGCACCGGGACAAGCTGGAACAGCTGGTGGAATCCCGCTCCGCCGAACTGCGGGCCAGCGAGGCCCGCCTGCGCCTGGCCATCGCCGCCGCCGGCCTGGGGGCCTGGGAATACGACCCGGAACTGGAATGCCACCTGCCGGCCCTCAGCGGCAACACCCTGTTCGACCTGCACCAGGGCAGCTTCGCCGAATTCCTCCAGGCCATCCACCCGGAGGACCGGGAAGCCATGGCCCAGGCCATGGGCCAGGCCCTCCACACCGAAGGGCGCCATCTCTTCGAATACCGGGTGCTGCAGCAGGGCACCTGCCGCTGGGTGGCGGACACCTTCGACGTGCAGCGCCGCCAGGGCCGCCTGCAGGTGGTGGGCACCCTGCAGGACATCACCGAGCGACGCCAGGCCGACGCCACCCGGGAAGCGGCGCGGGAGGCGGCGGAGCAGCTGGCCCGCATCAAGAGCGAGTTCCTCGCCAACATGAGCCACGAGATCCGCACCCCGCTCAATGCCATCCTCGGCTTCGCCCAGCTGGGCCAGCGGGAGACGCCGGAATCCCGCGCCAGGATTGGCTTCCAGCGCATCCATGACGCCGGCCAGCACCTCCTGGGCATCATCAACGACATCCTGGACTTCTCCAAGATCGAAGCCGGCAAGATGAAGCTGGAGATGCAGCCCACCAATCCCTGCGAGGTGGTGGACCACGTGGTCAAGCTGATGGCCGCCTCGGTTTTCCAGAAGGGCCTGGAACTGCGGGTGGAGGAAAGCGACAACCTGCCCGCCGCCTTCGACGGCGACTCCCTGCGCCTGGCCCAGGTGCTGCTCAACCTGCTGGGCAATGCCCTCAAGTTCACCGACCAGGGCAGCATCACCCTGCGCGAGGAACGGGACGGCCAGGACCTCATCTACAGCATCCGCGACACCGGCATCGGCATGAACCGGGAGCAGCTGGGGCGCCTCTTCCACGCCTTCGAGCAGGGCCACGGCGGCGCCTCCCGGCGCTTCGGCGGCACCGGCCTGGGGCTCACCATCACCAAGCGCCTGGTGGAGATGATGGGCGGCAGCATCGAGGTGGAATCCACCCCGGGCCAGGGCACCTGCTTCTCCATCCGCATCCCCATGCACAACGTGGTCGAGGCCCAGCCCTCCCCGCCCCTGCAGGTCGGCCTGCTCGGTTTCGAGCAGGAGGACCGGCGCCAGCTGGCCGCCACCCTGGCGGCCTACGGCATTTCCACCGCCATCATCGGCGGCGACGCGGCCACCACCCCCAGCGGCCTGGCCCTGGTCGTCGCCGACGTCAAGGTGGAGCCCGCCCTCCTCGGCCGCCTGCTGCAACGGGGCGAACGGGTGGCCGTGCTGCACCAGCCCGGCTGCCTGCCCCCTCCCAGCCCCCTGGCGCCGGAGCTGCAATACCTGGAGCGGCCCCTGCGCGCCTGCCATGTGGAATCCCTGGCCCTGGGCCAGTGCGCCGCCGGCACCACGGCGGCGGACCCCCAGCGCCGCCTGGGCGGCATCGCCATCCTCATCGCCGAGGACAACCAGGCCAACCGGCTGGTGCTGCGGGAACTGCTGGAATCGGAAGGGGCCAGCATCGTCTGCGTCGAGAACGGCCTGGAGGCGGTGGAAACCCTGCAACGACGCGGCCCCCAGGACTTCCAGCTGTTCCTCACCGACGTCCAGATGCCGGTCATGGACGGCTACACCGCGGCCCGGGAAGTGAGCCGCCAGTACCCGGAGCTGCCCATCATCGGCGTCACCGCCAACGTCACCCTGGAAGACCGGCAGAACTGCCTCAACGCCGGCATGGTGGACCACGTGGGCAAGCCCTACCAGCTCGACGCCCTGGTGGAGGCCATCCTGCGGGTGGTGCGCAGCGACGCCCGGCCCTCGCCCCTGTGGCAGGCCCCGCCCAACCCGCTGCCGACCCCGACAACCCCACCACCTCCCCCTGCTAGCGACCTCGATTCCGACGCGATAGATTGGCCCCAGCTGCGCAGCCGCCTGGGGGTCAAGCCCGGGCTGATGGAGCGCTTCCTGCGCCTGTTCCTGGAAAGCAACGGCCGCCTGCCCGACGAACTGCGGGACCTGGCCTGCAACCCGGACCTGGAGCGGCTGCGCCGCCTCGGCCATGCTCTCTACGGCTCCGCCGCCAACCTGGCCGCCGTACCCACCGCCACCCTGGCCCGCCGCCTGGAATACGCCGCCGCCGCCGGCGAGCCGGAAAGCGCGGTCCTGGCCGGCGAACTGGCGGACCAGTTGGAGCGGCTGTTCGCCACCATCCACCAGTATCTGGACCAGTTGCAGGAGAACGCGCCATGACCTCCCGGCCCATCCTCGTGATCGCCGACGACCAGGCGGAAAACCTCCTGCTGCTGGAGGCCATGCTCCAGGAAGACTACGAGGTGCGCACCTTCCCCGACGGCACCGACGTCCAGCTCTACCTGAAGCAGGGCGGCCGGGCCGACATTTTCCTGCTCGACATCGTCATGCCCCACCTGGACGGTTTTTCCCTCTGCCGCCAGATCAAGGCCAATGCGACCACCCGGGAACTGCCGGTGATCTTCATCACCGCCCTCGACAGCCCGGACGTGGAAGCCCGGGGCCTGGCCCTGGGCGCGGTGGACTTCATCCACAAGCCCTTCTCCATGCCCGGCATCAAGGCCCGCCTGCGCACCCACCTGCAGCTGGCCGCCACCAGCCGCCAGCTGCGGGAGCAGAACGAAAACCTGGAAGCCCTGGTCGCCCAGCGCACCCGGGAATACATGGAGCAGACCCGGGAACTGCTGCAGCGCAAGCAGCAGGTCATTTCCGGCCAGGAGGCCACCATCCGCGCCTTCTGCTCCCTGGCCGAGGCCCGGGACAACGAGACCGGCAACCACATCCGCCGCACCCAGAACTACGTGCGCATCCTGGGCCTGGAACTGCAGGACCACCCGGACTTCCGCCACCACCTGGACGACCAGGTGGTGACCCTGCTCTACAAGTCCGCCCCCCTGCACGACATCGGCAAGGTGGGCATCCCCGACCGCATCCTGCTCAAGCCGGGCAAGCTCGACGCCGCCGAGTGGGAAATCATGCGCGAGCACTGCCGCATCGGCCGCGACGCCATTTCCCAGGTGGCCAAGGAAGTGGGGGAAGACAACGACTTCCTGCGCTACGGCATGGAGATCGCCTACGGCCACCACGAGCACTGGGACGGCGGCGGCTACCCCCAGGCCATCAAGGGCGAGGACATTCCCGTCTCGGCCCGCCTGATGGCCGTGGCCGACGTCTACGACGCCCTCATTTCCCGGCGCGTCTACAAGCCGCCCATGCCCCACGACGAAGCCCTGGCCTACATCGTCGGCCAGGCCGGCAGGCATTTCGACCCCACCGTGGTGGCCGCCATGCAGGCCCAGGAGCGGGCCTTCGTGCGCACCGCCACCGAATTTAGCGACTGAACCAATTCACATCAGCAATCAGTAATCTGCGGGAGGAACCATGAAGATTTTCATCGTCGACGACGACCCCCTGGCCCGGCTGGTCACCACCAACAGCCTGGAAGAACAGGGCTTCACCATGATCGAGCTGGAGGACGGCCAGGCCTGCCTGGGCCGGGTGGAGGAGCAGCCCGACATCATCATCCTCGACGTGGAAATGGACGGCCTCGACGGCATCGCCACCTGCCGCGCCCTGCGCCAGGACGGCCACGAACGGCCCCACGTGCTGTTCATCTCCAGCCACGACGACATGGAGACCCGGCTGGCGGCCTACGACGCGGGCGGCAACGACTTCCTGGTCAAGCCCTTCATGCCCGACGAGCTGACGCGCAAGATCCGCCAGGCCATCGGCCAGCTGGAACTGCGCGACTCCCTCGCCTCCCGGGCCGACATGGCCCAGACCGTGGCCTTCTCCGCCATGTCCTCCATGGGCGAGATGGGCGCCGTGCTCGAATTCATGCGCAAGTCCTTCCTTGCCCTCAGCCCCCGGGAACTGGCCCAGGAAATTTTCAACACCCTGGGCGGCTACGGCCTCCAGGGCGCCGTGGAAATCCGCAGCCCCGACCACGCCCCCCTGCACTTCAGCAGCCAGGGCTCGGTAGCCCCCCTGGAAAGCGCCATTCTCGAATACGCCCGCAACCTGCCGCGCATCGTCCAGTCCGCAGAACGCATGGTCATCAACTACCCCCTGGTGACCCTGCTCATTCCCCAACTGCCCCAGGACGACCCGGACCGGGTCGGCCGCCTGCGGGACCACCTGGCCATCGTCGCCGAAGCCGCCGAAGCCCGGCTGCAGGCCCTGGGCACGGAAAACCTGCGCCTGGCCCAGGCCGAAGCCATCGTCCAGGCCGTCACCCAGCTCAGCGTCACCCTGGAAGAGATCGAAAAACGGCAGCAGGAACAGCGCCTGCAAGCCCAGGCCGCCCTGATCGCCCACCTGCACGAAATGGAAGACGCCTTCGTCCGCCTGGGCCTCAGCAGCGAACAGGAACACTCCCTGATCCGCATGGCCCGCGCCGCCATGGAAGACCAAAGCGCCTCCCAGGCCGGCCAGGAGACGCTGGAAATCAGGTTGAGGGAAGTGGTGCGGGCGTTGAACCGGGCTATTCAGGGGAAGGCGGTGAGGCAGTGAGGGGGAATGAATGTTTGTCGGCCGAACGGAAACGACGGCTGCTCGCAAAAATTGGCAATTCATAATTGGACCGACTTTCTTGAGCCGAATCTCTACCTAGCCATGTCCACTTCCGACCATGAGTGGTCATTGATGAATTTGTCCCGTAAGCGGACATCCGAGCAACCTTCTTGGTGTCCGCATTATTGGAGTTGTTATACGGACCCATCGGAGGCCACTTCCTTGCCCCACAAGCAATTCCTTAAGCATAGTTGCTGCCTGTATATCAATTCATATACGGACCCAGAGGGTCCGTTTAATAACTCTTAGGTTTCTCAACACAGAGGTGCGTATGTCCCAGGAAACTCCGAAGATGACTTTTGGTGACGTCATTACTCAGAAAGACGTCACTGACGCCATATTCAAGAATCTGACTTGGTATCTTGCCTGTGGCGCATTGTTGAAATTCACCATTGCGCTCGGGCCATCCGGCAATTGGTGCTTAGTGCTCCTCATGTTCGCAACTTTCATCGGTCTATTCACCTTGAACATGGCGTTTGGTGTGAATCACATCCTCATGCCGATTGACGCAGGGCTCGGTCAAACTCTCGATCAACTGCGACAACAGAACGCCGCCGATAAAAGGAACAGCAGCAAGTTCAAAAGAACCCTTGGTTTCATGTTTGGCTCCTTGAAGGGCTGGACTTACCTTGGCTTGTCATGCATCTACGTGGCGGTCACTTTTCAGCTTGTAGGTTTGGCCGCTAACAGTGTTCCGGCCCCAAGTGACCCTACCAAGGTTGCGGAGGTGGCGGCGCCTCAGGGAGTGGCGACGAACGAGAAAGCTAACCCTGCGGCGGGGGACACTGCGCGATAAAGTCGCGCAGCGTCCATGACCTCCACGTTGGGTGCTTTAATGTCTCCCCTAGAAAAGAGCACATTCGCGAAGATGTTTGAGGCTGCCGAGTTGTGCCGGGAGCGCGCTCTTGATATTCCTATGCTTGTATTGCTCTACACGGCGATGGATACGTTGGCTTGGGCGCTTTATGGCGATAAGACCCAAGGGGTTCGCGAGCGGTTCACTGCGCTCTGCGACAGTCACATTCTTCCAGGCAGTAGCATTCAATGTGCGGCGCTAGAACTCTACGCCGCAAGATGCTCTGTTCTCCACACCCTTGGGTGGGAGTCGGATTTGAGTAAATCAGGTAAAGCAAGGTCAGTCTTCTACTCATTCGGTACTGACGATCCAACGCTAGCTCAAGCAGCACTCGAACTTACCAATCCAGGCCAATTTGTCTCGCTTAGGCCCGATGAACTTCTAGTTGCTGTTAAGGGGGCCGTCGCAACAATTGCGAAGCTCGCTTCCAAGGACGAAGGGCTTGCTACCCGCTTGTCCATTGCTGCAGGTAAACAGTTCAGATCGCTCGAATCCACCGCTGGTGACAAAATTTTTGGGGCGTTTATTGAAAGGATGCAAAGCAATGAACGCACCTAACCCGTCATTCCAGTGGACCGCCTCCGGCGGCCGCTGAATTCCAACGTTGAACTTCCGCTTTCCCAAGCAACCGATTTCAGCTTTGAGTCGAAAGCAGTCAAAAAAAAGGGGCGCCTAAGCGCCCCTTTTCTTTTCCCATCAACCGCCCTACTTCAGCGGCGTCTCCCGTACAAAGCCCACCGGCTGGGTTCTACCGATGAAGGCTTCGCCCTTGCGGGCCCGGGCGCTGAGGAAGATTTGCACGTCCTTGGGCGTCACGGACATCTGGGTTTCCTTGCCGGTCTTGGAGATGCAGCGGATCTGCAGGGTCTCGTCGGAGGCGGCCACGGCCACGGCGGCCAGGGTGTCGCCTTCGTTGAGTTTCATCAGGATGACGCCACGGCCGCCCCGGGGCAGTTCGTTCACGTCGGCGATGGGGAACACCAGCAGGCGGCCGCCGCTGCTGATGGCGAGCAGGGTTTCGTGGCTGTCGAAGGTCCATGGCGAGAGAATGGTGTCGCCCGGCTCGACGCTGATGAACTGCTTGCCGGCCTTGTTGCGGCCGAGCATGTCGCCGATGCGGCAGGTGAAGCCGTAGCCGCTGGAAACGGCCAGCAGCACCCGCTGTTCGGCGTTGCCGCAGACCATCTGGGCCACCTTGGCGCCGCTGGGGATGGTGATGAGGGTGGCCACCGGCACGCCGTCGCCGCGCCCGCCGGGCAGGCTGGAGACGGGCACGGTGCAGGCCCGGCCATCGGTGAGCAGCACCACCACGTTGTCCACGGTGCGGCATTCCTGGGCGGCGAAGAGGCGGTCCCCTTCCTTGAAGCCGACGGTGGAAAGGTCGAGGCCGTGGCCCTGGCGGGTGCGCATCCAGCCCTTTTCGGAGAGCAGCACGGTGACAGGTTCATTGACCACCACCTGGGCCACGGCGGCCCGCTCGGCGGCTTCCACCACGGTGCGGCGCTCGTCGCCGTATTTCTTGGTGTCGGCCTTGATCTCGCTGATGATCAGGCTCTTCATGGCCTTGTCGTCGGCCAGGAGGTTTTCCAGGCCGGCCTTCTCTTCCCGCAGCTCGGCCAGTTCCTGCTCGATCTTGATGCCTTCGAGGCGGGCCAGCTGGCGCAGGCGGATTTCCAGGATGTCTTCGGCCTGGCGGTCGGAGAGGTTGAAGCGGGCGATCAGCGCCGCCTTGGGCTCGTCCGACTCGCGGATGAGGTGGATCACTTCGTCGATGTTGAGGAAGACGATGTGCCGGCCTTCCAGGATGTGGATGCGGTCGTTCACCTTGCCCAGGCGGTGCTCGGTGCGGCGGCGCACGGTGTCGAAGCGGAAGGCGATCCACTCGGCCAGCAGGTCCTTCAGGGTCTTCTGCCGCGGCCGGCCGTCCAGGCCGATGGCCACCATGTTGATGGGGGCCGAGGATTCCATGGAGGTGTGGGCCAACAGGATGTTCATGAACTCGTTCGCATCCTGGCGGCTGGAACGGGGTTCGAACACCAGGCGCACCGGGTGCTGCTTGTCGGATTCGTCCCGGGCCTTTTCCAGCACCGAGAGGATCAGCTGCTTGGTCTGGGTCTGTTCCTGGGTCAGGGTCTTCTTGCCGGTCTTGACCTTGGGATTGGTCAGGTCCTCGATCTCTTCCAGGATCTTCTGGTTGGAGGCGGAGGGCGGCAGTTCATAGACCACCAGCTGCCACTGGCCCCGGGCCAGTTCTTCCACCTTCCAGCGGGCGCGCACCTTGAGGGAGCCGCGGCCGGTCTCGTAGGCGTTGCGGATGTCGGCGGGGGTGGAAATGATCTGGCCGCCGCCGGGGAAGTCCGGCGCCGGGATGTATTCCATGAGGTCGGCCACGGACAGTTCGGGCTTCCTGATCAGGGCGATGGCCGCTTCGGAGACTTCCCGCAGGTTGTGGCTGGGCATTTCCGTGGCCATGCCGACGGCAATACCGGAGGCGCCGTTGAGCAGCAGCATGGGCAGGCGGGCCGGCAACAGGGCCGGTTCCTGGAAGGCGCCGTCGTAGTTGGGCTGGAAATCCACGGTGCCCATGTCCAGCTCGCCGAGCAGCAGCTGGGCGATGGGGGTGAGGCGGCATTCCGTGTAACGCATGGCGGCGGCGGTGTCGCCGTCCCGGGAACCGAAGTTGCCGATGCCGTCCACCAGGGGGTAGCGCAGGGAGAAATCCTGGGCGACGCGGACGATGGCTTCATAGACGGAGGAATCGCCGTGGGGGTGGTATTTACCGATGACGTCGCCCACCACCCGGGCGGACTTCACCGGCTTGGCGCCGCTGGTCAGGCCCAGCTCGTTCATGGCGTAGAGGATGCGGCGCTGCACCGGCTTCTGGCCGTCGCAGACATCGGGCAGGGCCCGGCCCTTGACCACGCTGACGGCGTATTCCAGATAGGCCCGCTCGGCAAAGAGGGCCAGGGGGGCCGAATCGGCGTCCGTCGGCAGGGGCGGCAGGGGGGCCAGGTTGTTGCCGCCACCGCTGCCCCCGGAGGCAGCAGCCACGGGCATGTCCGCATCGGCATCGCCAGCATCGCCGCTGGATGCGGCTTCCAGGGCACCGTCCATTTGCGCGGCCTGTTCGATCAGGTGTTCGGCCACGGCCTCGGCCTGGGCCACTTCGGCGGCAGTCGCCTTGTTGTCGTCGGCGGCGAAGAGATCGCCGCTCAGGCTGTCGTTGTTATGCTCGTTCTTGTGGGTCATGGTCAGATATCCGCCTCGACTTCGTTACCGTGCACTTCCAGCCATTCGCGGCGGGAGCTGGCTTCGCCCTTGCCCATGAGCATGTTCATCTTGGCGATGGTCTCTTCCATGGGGTAGTCGCCGAATTCCACCCGCACCAGACGGCGGGTGTCCGGGTTGAGGGTGGTGTCCCACAGCTGTTCGCTGGACATTTCGCCCAGGCCCTTGAAGCGGGAGATGGAGAGGGCTTCGAGCTTGATGCCTTCCTTGACCAGCTTGTCCTTCACCGCTTCCAGCTCGTTCTCGTCCAGGGCGTAGATCTTGCGCGGCGGCCGGTTCTTGCCCTGGCCCGGCACGTCCACCCGGAACAGGGGCGGCTTGGCGACGTAGATGTTGCCGTTGGCGATGAGCTTGGGGAAATGGCGGAAGAACAGGGTCAGGAGCAGACACTGGATGTGGCTGCCGTCCACGTCCGCGTCGGACATGATGATGACCTTGCCGTAGCGCAGGCCGTCGATGCTGGTGTCGCTTTCCAGGGTGTGGTGGTCCACACCGATGGCCACGGCGATGTTGTGGATTTCCACGTTGGCGTAGAGCCGGTCCGGCTCCACTTCCCAGCTGTTCTGCACCTTGCCGCGCAGGGGCAGGAGGGCCTGGAATTCCTTGTCCCGGCCCTGCTTGGCGGAACCGCCGGCGGAATCGCCTTCCACCAGGAACAGCTCGTTGCGCTCGATGTCGTCGGATTCGCAGTCGGTGAGCTTGCCCGGCAGCACGGCGACGCCGCTGCCCTTCTTCTTTTCCACCTTCTGGGCGGAACGCTGGCGGCTCTGGGCCTGCTTGATGGAAAGCTCGGCCAGCTTCTTGCCGTATTCCACGTGCTCGTTGAGCCACAGCTCGAAGGTGTCGCGGAACATGGCGCTGACCAGCTTCACCGCGTCCCGGGAATTGAGGCGGTCCTTGGTCTGGCCCTGGAAGCTGGGGTCCAGGATGCGGGCGGAAAGGAGGAAGCTGGCGCGGCCGAAAACGTCTTCCGGCAGCAGCTTGACGCCCTTGGGCAGCAGGCTGTGCATGTCCACGAAGCTCTTCACGGCCTGGAAGATGCCGTCCCGCAGGCCCGATTCGTGGGTGCCGCCGCCGGGGGTGGGAATCAGGTTCACATAGGATTCCCGGGCCAGGGCGCCCTCTTCCGTCCAGGCGATGGCCCAGGCGGCGCCCTCGCCCTCGGCGAAACCGTCGCCGTTGGTCGGCTTGCCGGCGTATTTCTCGCCGACGATCATGGGGATCACCAGGTCGGTGCCGTCCAGCAGTTCGGCCAGGTAGCCGCGCATGCCGTCCTTGTAGGCCCATTCCTTGGTCTCGCCGCTGCGCTCGATGTGCAGGGTGACGGCAACGCCGGGCAGCAGCACGGCCTTGGAGCGCAGGATGTGCTCCAGCTCGCCCATGGGGATGGTGGGGGAATCGAAATACTTGGCGTCGGGCCAGGCGCGCACCCGGGTGCCGCTGGCCTTCTTCGGCGCATCGCCGATGCGGGCCAGGGGCTCCACCACGTCGCCGGCAGCGAAGACCAGGCGGTGCATGCCACCTTCCCGGGCCACTTCCACCTCGAGGCGGGTGGACAGGGCGTTGGTGACGGAAACGCCGACCCCGTGCAGGCCGCCGGAGAAGCTGTAGGCGCCGCCGGCGCCCTTGTTGAACTTGCCGCCCGCGTGCAGGCGGGTGAACACCACTTCCACCGTCGGCGCATTTTCCACCGGGTGCAATTCCACCGGAATGCCGCGGCCGTTGTCGGCCACGGAAATGGAGCCATCCACATGGACGGTGACCAGGATGCTCTTGGCGAAACCGGCAATGGCTTCGTCCGCCGCGTTGTCGATGACTTCCTGGATGATGTGCAGGGGATTTTCGGTCCGGGTGTACATGCCCGGGCGCTGCTTCACCGGTTCCAGGCCCTTGAGGACCGTGATCGACGAAGCGTTGTAATCGGAAGGATTGCTCATGGTGCTTTTTTTCCCCGTTTCGGGCAAAGCGGCAAAAACGCCGCGACAGGCTAAACAAAACGGGCGTCAGATTACCAAATTCGGGCCGGCAACGCCCATCCTGCTTGTATGACAGGCGGGCCGTCCACCGGCCCCGGCGCGGCGCCCCGGCCTTGCCGGATCATATTTAATCGTTGAAAAACAAGGGCCATTGCTGAAAACGGGGGTTTGCGTCCGATAATTCCCCGACTATTGCGGTGCAGCGATAAAATTGGCGCCAGGCAGCCGTTCCAGCGCCAGCCAAGAAGTCCGGCCCCGCCCCACCTGCGGCAAGGGCAGCGGCCAGACAGCGGAAAGCGATCCAGCCCTTGAATCCCCACACCTTCCCCGTTCGCCTCCAGACCCTTCTCCTCGACTACTGGCAACGCCTGCGCCGCCTCGGCTGGCGCGGCGTGCTGCTGCTCCTGGCCCTGCCGCCGGCCCTGCTGCTGGCCTATACCCTGCTGCTGATCCCCTTCACCCCGGGCATCAGCGACCTGCGCAAGGCTAAGCAGGAGCAGCCGGCCCGCATCCTCAGCGCCGACGGCAAGGAACTGGCCGTGTTCAAGCGGGCCAACCGGGAATGGGTGAAGCTGGCCCAGGTGTCGCCCCGGGTGGTGGAGGCCCTCATCGCCACCGAGGACCACCGCTTCTACCAGCACCACGGCATCGACTGGCGCCGCACCGCCGGCGCCGCCCTCAACACCTTTTCCGGCGACCGCCAGGGCGGCTCCACCCTGACCCAGCAGCTGGCCCGCAATCTCTACCCGGACGAGATCGGCCGGGCCCCCACCCTGACGCGCAAGCTGAAAGAGGCCATCACCGCCCTCAAGATCGAGGCCCTGTATACCAAGGAGGAAATCCTCGAGACCTACCTGAATACAGTGCCCTTCCTCTACAACGCCTACGGCATCGAAATGGCGGCCCGCACCTATTTCGACACCTCCGCCGGCAACCTGGACGTGCTGCAGAGCGCCACCCTGGTGGGCATGCTCAAGGGCAACAGCTATTACAACCCGGTGCTCAACCCGGAACGGGCGGTGCAGCGGCGCAACACGGTGCTGGCCCAGATGGTGAAGCGGGAGCGACTCTCCCCGGCCCAGTTCGACGGCCTGAAGAAAAAGCCCCTGCGCCTGGACTTCGAGCGCCAGAGCGAGCCGGAAGGCCCGGCCCCCCACTTCGCACAGCAGCTGCGCAAATGGCTCATCGCCTGGGCCGACGACCATGGCTACAACGCCTACGCCGACGGCCTGGTGGTGTACACCACCCTGGATTCCCGCCTGCAGGCCTGGGCCAACCAGGCCGTGGCGCGCCAGGGCTACGTGCTGCAGAACCAGGCCGATGCGGCCTGGAACCGACGCGGCGGCTGGAACGCCGCCAATCCCCTGGTGCGCACCCTGGTGGGTGAAACGCCGGAATACCGCAGCGCCATCACCGCCGGCCTGAGCCAGGAGGAGGCACTGAAGAAACTCCTCGCCGACAAGCCCTTCATGGCCGCCCTGCGCCAGCAGAAGACCCGCATCCAGGCCGGTTTCCTCGCCCTGGACCCGCGCAACGGCCAGGTCCGGGCCTGGGTCGGCAGCCGGGATTTCAGCCAGGACGCCTTCGACCACGTGCAGCAGGCCAAGCGCCAGCCCGGCTCCACCTTCAAGCCCTTTGTCTATGGCGCCGCCTTCCTGCGGGGCGCCCAGCCCGGCGACAGCCGCATGGACCAGGCCGTGGAAATCCCCCTGGCCGGCGGCGAAATCTGGCGCCCCGCCGACCACGAGCCGCCCAGCAACCAGCCTATTACTCTGGCCTCCGCCCTAGCCCTGTCGAAAAACACCGTCACCGCCCAGCTGATGCAGGAAGTGGGCGCGGTACGGGTCGCCCGCCTGGCCCAGGCCATGGGCATCCGCCAGAGCCGGCTGGAAACGGTGCCCTCCCTGGCCCTGGGCACCAGCCCGGTGAGCCTCCGGGAAATGGTCGCCGCCTACGGCACCATCGCCAACGGCGGCGGCTACCTGGAGCCGGTGCTGGTGAGCCGCATCGAAAACGGCAAGGGCAAGATCCTGGCCGAATTCGCCCCGGCGGACCCGGAACCGGCCCTGCCACCCAAGGTGGCCTACACCCTGGTGGACACCATGCGCGGCGTCATCGACCGGGGTACCGGCAGCGCCATCCGCAGCCGCTTCGGCATCCGCGCCGACGTGGCCGGCAAGACCGGCACCACCCAGGACAACACGGATGGCTGGTTCATCCTCATGCACCCCCAGCTGGTGGCTGGCGCCTGGGTCGGATTCAACGATGCCCGCATCACCCTGCGCAGCGACTACTGGGGCCAGGGCGCCCACAGCGCCCTGCCCATGGTGGGCGATTTCTTCCAGCAGGCCCTACGCTCGCGCCAGATCGACGCCAAGGCCCGCTTCGCCGAACCCGAGGACAGCAACCTGTTCACCCGCGTCCTTGCCTGGGGCCGGGACTGGTTAACCCAACTGCTGGCCCCCGCGCCGGAAGCGCCCCCGCCCCACAGCTCCCGCCGCGCCCCCGCCCCGACCAGCCCGCCGCCGCAACCCGAGCCCCTGCCCGTCGAACCGCCCCCGGCCCCCCCGCCGGAAGAGGCCAACCGCTACGGCGAACCGGGCTTCAATCCCCTGGCCCCGCCGCCGCCCAGTGCCCCGACACCCAGCACTCCGGTGGAAGGCCAGTAGATCTGTCCATCCAAATCAATTCCTGGGCTGCAAAAACCACCGGCTGAAGTCTTTTCCGAGGCTGTCCCTGGGGCGGGATGGCTACGATTCCCCTGCAGCAGAGAAGACGAGTCTGAAGCGCGTATCGAAGACAGCACCCGGTGGCTGCAGATGGGCCACATCACAGGCTCTCGCCGGTGGGATTTCCACCGGCGCATGAATCGACGAACTGCGCCAGACTCCCCCAGCGAAGGACCGGACTAGATGGTCACAATTGCCCACCCTTGGTGTAGCTCTTGACCCTTTTGATATACGGTTCGCATCCAGCCAGATTGCCGCTGAACTCCCAATCCTTGATGACCTTGTCCTCCCCCACAACCAATTTGATGGTGCAGTTATAGCTAACAGGTACCAATTGAGATGAGGTTGTGGTTCCAAAAACCGGCGTGCGTCCTACATATCCAGTCGTAGTCGCCGTTTGGGGCATAAAAACTGCTGAATTCCGGCTTTCTCCCCAGTAATAGACCGTGTCCCCGGAAAACTCCTGCTTACTGTTCGGATAGCCGAGAGCACTGAATGCTTCCTTCTCATGTCGTCCTACCAAGGCATTGAGACCATCCTCAAGCTGACCAAAGGTTGCGCAACCAGACAGGGCGACTGCAGCGACAACGATAGCGAGGTTTTTTTTCATAGGCTTTTTCCTCTCCAGGTTCAACGAGGGGGCAGATTCTACGAAAACCTTTTTGCCACGGGCAAGCCTCCGGACAACATGAAAAACAACGTAGGTCTCCTGCTGCCGGAGCAAGGAAATGGGCTTGTCGCCCACGACCTCGAGAAACGTGGCCATAGAGGTAGCATCCTTCGTTAGCTCCATGACCTTGCTCTAAGGACACCTCTCGACAAACTCGCCTACCCGCCAGGATCACGGAACTGGTTGCGGCTTGGTTGGAGCGAGGGAGCGGCCCCCTTGGCCTGCGTTATGGCTGCTCCCCACAGAGAAGTAGCGGGCATACCCAGCAGAAAGCTCCGCGAAAAACTTGGCCAATGCAAAGCTCTTGGTACCGATGGCAAGGCTCTTCTCGGCAACGAAGGTTTCGGCAACCCGGACGAAACAGTAGTAGGAAACACCGACAGCCGGCACGGAGCAGGCAGGGGGATGATGACGAAAGGGGAAAACCGGGGGACGAGTCTGAGGTCGCAAAGGACATCGACAGGACTAGCGGAGATGGGGCTTTTTGCCAGAGCAGAAGGCAAAAAGCAAAAAAGCCGCCAAAAGGCAGCTTTTTGTTCTTCGTCACACCGTCGTTTTCCAGAGATTTCTGGTGGGTGGTACAGGGATTGAACCTGTGACCCCTGCCGTGTGAAGGCAGTGCTCTACCGCTGAGCTAACCACCCGGTGCGTCGAAGAGGTGCGCATTAGACCACAACAATTTCGGGTGGTCAAACGTTTTTGAAAAAAACATCTTTTCTCCCCCGGAGCGCCCGCTGCCGGGACCGGCGTCCATGGCATCCATTACAATAGCCTTCTTTTGTTCAACGCCAGACACCCACCATGATCCGTACCCGTTTCGCCCCCAGCCCCACCGGTTATCTGCACATCGGCGGCGCCCGCACCGCCCTCTTCTCCTGGGCCTACGCCCGCCGCCACGGGGGCAAGTTCGTGCTGCGCATCGAGGATACGGACGTGGCCCGTTCCACCCCGGAAGCCGTGCAGGCCATCATCGACGGCATGAACTGGCTCGGCCTGGAGCACGACGAAGGCCCCTTCTACCAGATGCAGCGCATCTACCGGTACAAGGAAGTGATCCAGCAGATGCTGGAAGCCGGCACCGCCTACCACTGCTACACCTCCCCCGAAGAACTGGAACAGATCCGCGAAGCCCAGCGGGCCAAGGGCGAAAAGCCCCGCTACGACGGCCGCTGGCGCCCGGAGCCGGGCAAGACCCTGCCCACCCCGCCTTCCGGCATCCAGCCGGTGGTGCGCTTCAAGAACCCGGTGGACGGCGTGGTGACCTGGGACGACCTGGTCAAGGGCCGCATCGAGATCAGCAACAGCGAGCTGGACGACTTCATCATCGCCCGGGCCGACGGCACCCCCACCTATAACTTCTGCGTGGTGGTGGACGACTGGGACATGGGCATCACCCAGGTCATCCGCGGCGATGACCACGTGAACAACACCCCGCGCCAGATCAATGTGCTGCAGGCCCTGGGCGCCAGCGTGCCCCAGTACGCCCACCTTTCCATGATCCTGGGCGACGACGGCCAGAAGCTGTCCAAGCGCCATGGCGCCGTTTCCGTCATGCAGTACGACGAGGACGGCTATCTGCCGGAAGCGGTGCTCAACTACCTGGGCCGCCTGGGCTGGTCCCATGGCGACGACGAAGTGTTCTCCATGGAACAGTTCTGCCAGTGGTTCGATCTGGACCACATCACCCCGTCGGCCGCCCAGTTCAATACGGAAAAGCTGAACTGGCTCAACGCCCACTACATCAAGCAGGCCGACAACGGCCGCCTGGCCGACCTGGTGCGCCCGCGCCTGGCGGCCCGGGGCATCACGCCGGCGCCGGTGCCGGCCCTGGAATCCATCATCGCCCTCTACAAGGAACGGGTGCATACCCTGAATGAGCTGGCGGATGCGGCCGAGGTGTTCTACATCGACATCCACCCCAACGCCGAACTGCTGGCCCAGCACCTCAGCGAGGAAGCCAAGCCGGCCCTGGCCGACTTCATTGCCGGCGTCCAGGGCGTCAATTGGGAAGCGCCGGCCATCGGCGCCCTGATCAAGGAGACCGTGGCCAAACACGGCCTGAAGATGCCCAAGCTGGCCATGCCCCTGCGGGTGCTGCTCACCGGTCAGGCCCAGACCCCGTCCGTGGATGCAGTGGTGGCCCTGTTCCCCCGGGAAAAGGTGCTGGCACGACTGGCCGCAGCAAAAATTTAAAAAAAGTTGGCGAAGAGGGTTTACAAGCTAAAAAACGCTCCCTATAATTCGGCCTTCTTTCGCGGCGGGGGTATAGCTCAGCTGGGAGAGCGCTTGCATGGCATGCAAGAGGTCCGCGGTTCGATCCCGCGTACCTCCACCATACAAATGCGAAAGATACCTAGGGTCCCCATCGTCTAGAGGCCTAGGACACCGCCCTTTCACGGCGATAACCGGGGTTCGAATCCCCGTGGGGACGCCACCTACAGCAGGGCTTGCTGATCGACAAAATCAGCAAGCCCTAAGTTTTGTAAGCGGCACCAGTTTTACCGTTGCAAGCTTCAGAAGTTCGGAGTGGTAGTTCAGTTGGTTAGAATACCGGCCTGTCACGCCGGGGGTCGCGGGTTCGAGTCCCGTCCACTCCGCCAGCTAAAAGCAAAAAGCCAGCAGAAATGCTGGCTTTTTGCTTTTCAGCCCTCCCCTTGTCACCCCCGACCGCCCTACGAGCCTTTCCCCATCAGGCCCACAGCCCGTCAAAGAGTACGCGGCAAGAGACAAAACAGGGACTTATCCAGGTGAATGGCGATTTTCTTAAAAAAAATCACAAAAGGGCTTTACAACCCCAAAAACGCTCCCTATAATTCGGTCTTCTTTCGCGGCGGGGGTATAGCTCAGCTGGGAGAGCGCTTGCATGGCATGCAAGAGGTCCGCGGTTCGATCCCGCGTACCTCCACCATACAAATGCGAAAGATACCTAGGGTCCCCATCGTCTAGAGGCCTAGGACACCGCCCTTTCACGGCGATAACCGGGGTTCGAATCCCCGTGGGGACGCCACAGATTCAAGTGGTACCGGCAGCATCGGTAGCGCAGTACAGAGTTAAAGCAGTTTGGAGTGGTAGTTCAGTTGGTTAGAATACCGGCCTGTCACGCCGGGGGTCGCGGGTTCGAGTCCCGTCCACTCCGCCAACAAAATAGAAAAAACCGGCCCTGGGCCGGTTTTTTCGTTTCCAGCCCCCATTTCCTCATATCTCCGGGAATCCGCCATGGACACAGCCGCCACCCTGGATGCCGTTGCCGAAGAACTGGCAGAGGCCCGCCGCGTCCTTTTCATCACCGGCGCCGGCATCTCCGCCGACTCGGGACTGCCCACCTACCGGGGCGTCGGCGGACTCTACGAGGAGGACCTGACGGCGGAAGGCTTCTCCATCGAAGAGGCGCTGTCAGGCCCCATGCTGCACCAGCATCCCCAGATCACCTGGAAATACCTGGCCCAGATCGAGCGCACCTGCCGCGACGCCCGCCCCAACCGGGCCCACCAGGTCATCGCCGATCTGGAACGGCGCGGCACCGCGGTCACCGTCTTCACCCAGAACATCGATGGTCTGCACCGCCAGGCCGGCTCTTCCGACGTCATCGAGATCCACGGTCGCCTGCATCATCTGCACTGCACCCGCTGCAGTTACGAGGTGGAAGTGGACAGCTTCTCCGATCTGGAACTGCCGCCGGCCTGCCCCCGCTGTAACGCCCTGGTACGGCCCCGGGTGGTGCTTTTCGGCGAATCCCTGCCGCAGATGGAAATGGAACAGCTGCTCCGCACCCTGGATGCCGGCCCCGACATGGTCTTTTCCATCGGCACTTCCAGCCTCTTTCCCTATGTGGCCGAACCGGTGCTGTGGGCCAGCGAGCAGGGCATCACCACGGTGGAGATCAATCCGGGCACCACGCCCGTCAGCCCCTTCGCCGACCACCACATCACCCAGGGGGCTGCCGCCACCCTGGAGGCCCTGTGGCAACGCCTCCGGTAAAGACCGTACGTCATTCCAACGGCCTGGATTTTTTACCTTTGGCAGCGGATATCCCCTTCTTTTCATAGGGTATAATTCCGCGATTAGGTCATCCTGAAACGTCGTGCCCGACGCCCGGCCCGCCTGCCGTGCCGGCCCTCGGGAATCCCCCCGCCTGGCGGGGAACAGCAGACAAAGAGAATCTATGACGCTCGACGACACGCTAGGCTGCACCCTCCGCTTCATCCGGCAACTCCATCGTTCCCTCCCGGCCCTGGCCTGCGGCGCCCTCTTCGCCGCCACTCCCGCCCAGGCCAACGACCAGCCCCTGACGCTTTCCTTCGCGCCCAGCCTGCAGTCCATGGTGCCGTCCCGCACCGAACTGTCCGCCCGCCCCGAAGCCAGCCCGGTCCAGAACGATGGCAGCCTGCCGGTGGAGGAGATCGCGCCGATCCCCCAGTTACCCCGCACCATCGACCTCACCGCCTCCCCCGACAACCTATGGGAACGCATCCGCAACGGCTTCGGCATGCCGAACCTGAACAACGACCTGGTGCTGACCCACCAGCAGTGGTACATGAACCGGCCCGATTACGTGCGACGCATGGTCGAACGCAGCCGCCGCTACATGTTCCACATCGTCGAGGCCATCGAGAAGCGCGGCATGCCCATGGAACTGGCCCTGCTGCCCATGGTGGAAAGCGCCTACAACCCCATGGCCTATTCCCGCAGCCACGCTTCCGGCCTGTGGCAGTTCATTCCCTCCACCGGCAAGAACTTCAAGCTGGAACAGAACTGGTGGGTGGACGACCGGCGCGACATCATCGCCTCCACCTCCGCCGCCCTGGACTATCTGCAGACCATCTACGAGATGCACGGCGACTGGCAGCTGGCCCTGGCTTCCTACAACTGGGGCGAAGGCGCCGTCGGCCGGGCCATCGCCAAGAACCGGGCCAAGGGTCTGCCGACAGATTACGAAAACCTGACCATGCCGGCGGAAACCCGCAACTACGTGCCCAAGCTGCAGGCCCTCAAGAACATCCTCTCCAACCCCCGCCTGCTGGCCCAGTTGGACCTGCCCCAGATTCCCAACCAGCCCTACTTCGCCGCCGTGGCCAAGCCGGCCGACATGGACGTGAAGGTGGCGGCCAAGCTGGCGGAAATGCCGGTGGATGAATTCGTCGCCCTCAACCCGGCCCATAACCGCCCGGTGATCAAGGCCGACCGTCCCCTGGTGCTGCCGGCGGAAAAGGTGGAGCGCTTCCGCGCCAACCTGGAAAACAACGAAGCCCCCCTCTCCTCCTGGACCTCCTACACCCTCAAGGCCGGGGAAAAGCTGGACAAGGTGGCAGCCCGCCTGGGCGTCTCCGTAGCCCACCTGAAGACGGTGAACGGCCTGCCGCCCAAGGCCAAGGTAGGCGCCGGCACCACCCTGCTGGTCCCGGCCCGGGACGGCATCGAAGGCGACCTCGCCGTCGCCTCCTTCACCCCGCCGGCAGCCGAAACCGCACCCGCCCGCAGCGACGCCCGCGCTGATTCCCGTGCCGACTCCCGCAACGAACCCCGGGCCCAGCCGGCCAAGTTCCACGTGGTCAAGAAAGGCGACACCCTCTTCTCCATCGCCCGCCGCTACGACGTTTCCGTGGACGAGCTGAAGCGCTGGAACAAGCTGGGCCGCAACATGGCCGCCGGCACCAAGCTCACCGTGGCCCCCGCCGTCGCTGCTCCCGCTGCTGCCGCCAAGACCACGGTGGCCAGCGCCCCGGCCAACGGCCGCGTCAGCGCCACCCTGGAAGGCAAGAACCTCAAGCTGAGCAAGAACGACAAGGCCCCGGCCAATGCCAAGGCCGCTGCCGCCAAGGCCAAGGTGGCCCGCTACACCATCCGCAAGGGCGACACCCTGGCCGGCATCGCCAAGAAGTTCAAGGTGGAAGCGGACGACATCAAGCGCTGGAACAAGGTGGCTCCGGGCAACCTGAAACCGGGCCAGACCATCACCATCCAGCTGGCCCAGAACGACTGAGGCCGAAGGACGACGGATAAAGGCGCCTGCGGGCGCCTTTTCTTTTGGCCGACGGGGCGCGGCAAGGATTTTCCGCCTTCCGCCACCTTTCCCCGACGGCTACGTTGTGGCGCGCCTAAGCTGCCGCCACCTGCAGGTGCAGCCCTACACCGTCATCTCCAGTGCTTCAAGTACGGATATCCCCGCTCCGGCGGGATTGCGGCGGGGCGTAGAATTCAAGCCTTCGCCGCCGTCCCTGCCGGCGCCGGGCCGCGCCTGGCCGCCCCGGAACCCGGCCTCCACTCGCTGACCATGACCCCCACGTCTTCCACCGCTGCAGCCGCCGATAACGGAGGGCTGCAAGCCGGCACTCCCGCCTTCCGTCGCGCCAACCTGGCCCTGGCCACCGGCGGCTTCACCTGCTTCGCCCTGCTTTACGGCACCCAGCCGGTGCTGCCCCAGCTCACCCACGAGTTTGGCATCTCCCCGGCCAGCGCCAGTTTCAGCGTCGCCGCCGGCACCCTTTCCATGGCCCTGCTGCTCATTCCCCTGAGCCTCATCGCCGACCGCTATGGCCGGGAACGGCTGATGCGCCTGGGGCTGCTGGGGGCCGCCTTGTTCGCCTGCGCCTCCGCCTTCATGCCGGACTTCCACCTGCTGGTGCTGTGCCGGGCCCTGCTGGGCGCCTGCATTGCCGGGGTACCCGCCGCCGCCATGGCCTACCTGGGGGAAGAGATCGCCCCCCACGCCCGAGGCCGGGCCATGGGCCTCTACATCGCCGCCAACGCCCTGGGCGGCATGTCCGGGCGCTTTCTCTCGGCCCTGGTGACGGGCTGGTGGGACTGGCGCCACGGCCTGGGAGCCCTGGGCCTGCTGGGGCTGCTGGCGGCCTTCACCTTCTGGCGCCTGCTGCCGCCGGCCCAACACTTCAGGCCCCGCTCCCTGAAGCCCCGCCTGCTGCTGGCGGACGTGGGCCGCATCTACGCCGACCCGGGCCTGCCCTGGCTGTTCGTCACCGCCTTCCTCATCATGGGCAGCTTCGTCGGCATCTACAACTACCTGGGCTTCCGCCTCAGCCTGCCGCCCTACGGCCTGGGCCCGGCGGCCATCGGCGCCATCTTTCTGCTCTACGCCGTGGGCAGCGCCTCCTCGGCCCTGGCCGGCCACCTGGCGGACCGCATCGGACGCAGCCGCATCGTGCTGCTGATGAGCCTGACCATGGCCGCCGGCATCGGCCTCACCCTAGCCGCGGCCCTGCCCCTGATCATCCTCGGCCTGGCCGTGTTCACCTTCGGCTATTTCGCCGTGCATGCGGTGGCCAGCGGCTGGGTGGGACGCCGGGCCGGGCCGCGGCGGGGGCTGGTCTCCGCCCTGTACCTGTCCAGCTATTACCTGGGCGGCAGCGTCATCGGCAGCGCCACGGGCTGGCCCTGGATCCATGGCGGCTGGCCGGGAGTGGTGGCCACCCTGCTGGCCTGCGTGGCGGTGGTGCTGGGCATCGCCCTCTCCCTGCGGCGCCTGGGAGACGGCTAAGGAACCCGGAAAAAACCCAGGCCGCAAAGGCAGAAGGGACGCCACTTTCCACCATGGCACGGTGGAGAATGGCGTCCCTTCTGCCTTGCAGGGGTGCTTGTTTTGCGGCTAGTCCGCCGGATAGAGATGGCAGCGCACCACCACGCCGCCGGCCTGGGTGCTGGGGGCCGGATACTCCTGGCGGCAGCGCTCGCTGGCCTGGGCGCAGCGGGGATGGAAATGGCAGCCCTGGGGCGGCCGCGCCGGGGACGGCGTTTCGCCGGGCAGGCGCACCATTTCCCGCTGCCCCGCCAGGCGGGGCTCGGGCACGGCCGAGAGCAGGGCCCGGGTATAGGGATGGCAGGGAGCCGCCAGCACCTGCTGCACCGGCCCCTGCTCGACGATGCGGCCCAGGTACATCACCGCCACGTCGTGGGCCAGGTATTCCACCACGGCGAAGTTGTGGGTGATGAAAAGATAGGCCAGCCCCAGTTCCTCCTGCAGGCGGCGCAGCAGGTTGAGAATCTGGGCCTGCACGGAAACGTCCAGGGCCGAGGTGGGCTCGTCGCACACCAGCAGTTCGGGCTGCACCGCCAGGGCCCGGGCGATGGCGATGCGCTGGCGCTGGCCGCCGGAAAATTCGTGGGGATAGCGGCCCAGAGCCTCCGCCGGCAGGCCCACCGATTCCAGCAGGGCGGCCAGGGCCGCCCGCCGTTCGTCCCGGCTGGCGGCCACCCGCAAGGCGGTCATGCCTTCCTCGATGATCTCCCCCACGGTGAGGCGGGGGTTGAGGGAGGCAAAGGGGTCCTGGAACACCATCTGCATGCGCCGGCGCAGGGGCTTCAGTTCCCGCTCCGGCAGACCCAGCAGCTCCCGACCATCGAGCCGCACCGAGCCGGTGGCCGGCAGCAGGCGCAGCACGGCCTTGCCGGCGGTGGTCTTGCCGCAGCCGGATTCGCCCACCAGGGCCAGGGTACGGCCCCGCTGCAGTTCCAGGGACACCCCGTCCACCGCCTTGACGTGGCCCACGGTGCGCTTGAAGAGGCCCTTGCGGATGGGGAAATGGACCTTCAGTTCGCCCACGGCCAGCAGGTTTTCCCGGGCGGCGTCGGCGGCAGCGGCAGCAGCCGGTGGCGCGGCGGGCAGGTCCGGCAGGCGCTGCTCGCCACCCGGCAGCTGCTGGGCCACCCAATGGCAGCGCACCTGATGACCTGCTTCAAGCTCTGTCCAGCCCGGGCTTTCCAGCCGGCAGCGGTCCATGGCCACCGGGCAGCGGGGGGCGAAGCGGCAGCCGGCGGGCATGGCGGCCAGGCCCGGCACCTGGCCGGGAATGGTGGCCAGCTGGGCGCCCCGCTGGCCCAGGTCCGGCAGGGCAGCGAAGAGCTTTTGCGTATAGGGGTGGCGCGGGCTGGCGAAAAACTCCTGGCGGGGGGCCGTCTCGACGATTTCGCCGGCGTACATGACGCCGACCCGGTGGGCGCTGCGGGCCACCACGCCCAGGTCGTGGGTGATGAGCAGCATGCCCATGGCCCGTTCCGCCTGCAGCCTGGCCAGCAGGTCGAGAATCTGGGCCTGGATGGTCACGTCCAGGGCCGTGGTCGGCTCGTCGGCGATGAGCAGGCGCGGCTCCCCGGCCAGGGCGATGGCGATCATGGCCCGCTGCTTCATGCCGCCGGAGAGCTGGAAGGGATATTCCTCCAGCCGCCGCTCCGGGTCGGCGATGCCGACGGCGGTGAGCAGGGCCAGGGCTTCCCGGCGGGCCGCCTCGCCCTTCATGCCCCGGTGCCGTTCCAGGGATTCGCCGATCTGGCGGCCGATGGTCAGCACCGGATTGAGGCTGGTGGCCGGCTCCTGGAAGATCATGGCGGCGGCGCTGCCGCGGCGGTCGCGCATGGCCGCTTCGGGCAGGGCCAGGATTTCCTCCCCTTCCAGCCACACCTCGCCGCCCTGGATGCGCCCGGCGTTGGGCAGCAGGCGCAACAGGGCCAGGGCGGTGGCGGACTTGCCGCAGCCGGATTCGCCGAGCAGGGCGAAGGTCTCGCCGGGGGCCACGGCGAAGGAGACGCCGTCCACGGCGGTGAGCACCCGGCCGCCGGCGAGGAAGCCGGCCTTGAGGTTGCGGACGGAAAGCAGGTCGGACATCAGGCGGCCCTCGGATCGAAAGCGTCCCGCACCACGTCGGCGAAGAGGTTGGCGGCCAGGACCAGGATGAACATGAAAACGAAGGCGGCGGCCAGGGACCACCACACCATGGGCTCCCGGGCCAGTTCCATGCGGGCGTTGTTGATCAACGACCCAAAGCTGACCATGGTCGGATCAACTCCAATTTCCAAATATGAAAGAACAGCCTCAGTCATCACTAGAGAGGAAAAGTCCATGACCAAGGCAATCAGCACGATGTGCATGACGTTGGGCAGGATGTGACGCAGCAGGATGCGCCAGGAGGAAACGCCGAAGGACTGAGCCGCCTGGATGTACTCGAGTTGGGACAGCTTCAGGGCCTCGCCCCGCAGCAGGCGGGCCAGGCCGGTCCAGCTGGTCATGCCGAGGATGAAGCAGAGGGCCAAGAGGCGCAGGTCGGCCCGCTCGGCGGCGGTGGCGAACCACTCCGGATGGGTGTCGATCACCACCTGCATCATCAGCACGGCAGCAGCGATGAGCAGCACACTCGGGATGGAGTTCAGGGTGGAATATAGATACTGGATCAGGTCATCCACCCAACCGCGAAAATAGCCAGCAGAGATACCTAGCAATACGCCAATAGGAAGAGTTACAAGGGTAGTGACCAAACCGATAACAAGTGAGGTACGGATACTCTTCAAGACCAAATAGAGGATATCCTGACCCACCTTATCGGTACCCAGTACATGGTATTCCGGTGCCAGGGCCAGCAGGGGCGTGAGCAGCAGGAAGAGGCCGGCCAGGGTCAGCAGCAAGGCATCCCAGGCCGGCGCCGTACTGGTGGGCGGCCGCCACCACAGGTCCCGCCAGGACTGCCGGAAGGAACACTGCCGGCGCCGGGCCAGACGGCCGACGAGAAAAATCGCCAGCCCCCCCCACAGCAGGGCCGCCAGGCCGTACCCCTGCAGCAGGCGCCGGGCCACGTCGCCGGCCCAGGCGGATTCCTCCGTTCCCAGGTGGGCGCCGCCGAACTTGAGGCGGGGAAAGTCCCGCTGCTGCACCAGGCTGCCGTCGGGCTGGCGGACTTCCTGCATTTCCTTGGCGTAGGCCCGGGTCGCCAGGGGCGCCGAATAGGTCTTTTCCACCTGGGTGCGCAGAGGCGTCAGGAGGGCGTCCAGGAGCGAAAGGACTTCAACCCCGTAGGCCGGGGCCGCCGCAACGCCGCCACCCTGGCCGTTCTGCGGGGCATCGGCCAGGCGGGGCCGGTAATGGGCGGAGTCCAGCAGACCCACTGCCACGAACAACGCCAGTACTGCCAGAGAGGCCATGCCGGTACGGCTGTGCAGCACCCGGCCCCAGGCGGCGCGCAGGGGCGGCGTGCGGGCCACGCCCCAGGCCAGCAGGCCAAGGGCCGCCACCAGCAGCCAGATGACCAGGTCGGACCAGAGAAAGACGGGAAGGAAGGCCATGTCAGTCGAAGCGAATCCGCGGGTCCGCCAGGGTGTAGGAAATGTCGGTCAGGATCAGGCCGGCGATGTACAGCACGGAGCCGATGAAGACCATCGAACGCACTACGGCAAAGTCCTGACTCTTGATGGCATCAATGGTGTAACTACCTAATCCGGGAATGCCAAAAAAAGCTTCTGTAATTAGTGCGCCGAGAAACAATGACGGAATCACCACCACCACCCCGGTGAGGATGGGGATCATGGCGTTGCGCAGCACGTGGCGGAACATCACGGCGCTCTCCGAGAGGCCCTTGGCCCGGGCGGTGCGCACGTAGTCCTTGCCCATTTCCTCAAGGAAGATGGTGCGGTACCAGCGGGCGCTGCTGCCGATGCCGGCGACGACGCCGATGGCCACCGGCAGGAGCAGGAATTTCCAGGCGTCCAGGCCCTCCACGTAACCGGAGATGGGCACCAGCCGCCACACCTTGGAGATGAGCCACTGGCCGCCGATGATGTAGAACAGGCCGGAGATGGACATCATGGCGACGCAGGCGACGACGCCCCAGAAATCCAGGGCCGTGGCGCGGAAAAAGGCCAGCAGCAGGGCCAGGGAAACGGTCACCAGCAGGCCCAGGATGAAGGTGGGGATGGCGATGGCCAGGGAGGGCCCCATGCGGGTGCGGATTTCGGTGGCGATGTCGCGGCCGTCCTCCGCCGCGCCGAAGTCGCCGACGAAGAGCCGGACCGACTTGGTGAAGAAAATGGTGCGGGTCGCCTTTTCCAGGCCGGCGGCCTCGCCGTTCCAGAAGAGGGGCGCATCGTAGCCCCGCTCCGCCTTCCACTTGGCGATGGCTTCCGGGGTCACCCGTTTCACGCCCAGCTGCATGCGCGCCATGTCGTCCGGCGTATTGACGACGAAGAAGAGGGCGAAGGTGAGCAGGTTCACCCCGATGAGAATGGGGATGGCGTAGAGGAGGCGACGCAGGAGGTAGGCAAGCATGACCCCGCGACTATACCAAGGCCGCCCCGCCCCTGACCACCAAAGCGCTTTGCCCGGACCCGGCGCCGGCCCTAGAATGGCGGCCGGTTTGCCTTCTTTTGCTCCTGCCAGAGTCCCACCCGAGTCCAGCCCATGACCCCCATGCCCTCCCCTCCTCCCCACGTCGCCGTCATCGGCGGCGGCCCGGCCGGGCTCATGGCGGCGGAAGTGCTGGCCCGGGACGGCGCCCAGGTCACCGTCTACGAAGCCATGCCCTCGGTGGGACGCAAGTTCCTCATGGCCGGCAAGGGCGGCATGAACATCACCCACAGCGAGGACTTCGCCGCCTTCCAGGAACGCTACGGCAGCGCCCGGGAACGGCTGGCGCCCCTGCTGCAGGAATTCGGCCCGGAGGCCCTGCGGGCCTGGATTCACGGCCTGGGCATCGACACCTTCGTCGGTACCTCGGGCCGGGTCTTCCCCACCGAGATGAAGGCGGCCCCCCTGCTGCGGGCCTGGCTGCACCGGCTGCGCCAGGACGGCGTCGCCTTCCAGGTGCGGCACCGTTGGCTCGGCTGGAGCGCCGACGGCGCCCTGCACTTTGCCACGCCGGCAGGGGAAATTGAAGTGAAGCCCGCCGCCACGGTGCTGGCCCTGGGCGGCGGCAGCTGGGCCAAGCTGGGCTCGGACGGCGCCTGGGTGCCCACCCTGACCCGGGCCGGCATTGCCGTGGCGCCCCTGCGGCCGGCCAACTGCGGCTTCGATGCTGCCTGGAGCACCCACTTCCGCGAACACTTCGCCGGCCAGCCGGTGAAACCGGTGGTGGCCGCCTGCAGCGGCCCCGACGGCCGGGCCTGGCGCCGCCAGGGGGAATTCGTGGTCAGTGCCGACGGTGTCGAGGGCGGCCTCATCTACGCCCTCTCCGCCCCCCTGCGGGACCTCATCGAGCGGGACGGCAGCGCCACCCTGAGCCTGGACCTGCTGCCCGGCCACAGCGCCGAGCGGGTGCTGGCCGAGGTGCGCCGCCCCCGGGGCTCCCGCTCCCTCTCCAGCCACCTGCAAAGCCGCCTGGGCCTGAAGGGGGTGAAGATGGGCCTGCTGCGGGAATGCCTGGACAAGGAGCGCTTCCAGGACGAGACCGCCCTGGCCGCCGCCATCAAGGCCCTGCCCCTGCGGCTGCTGGCGCCCCGCCCCCTGGACGAAGCCATCAGCAGCGCCGGCGGCGTGGGCCTGGAGGAGCTGGACGAGCAGCTCATGCTGCGGCAGCGGCCCGGCCTCTTCTGCGCCGGCGAAATGCTGGACTGGGAGGCACCCACTGGCGGCTATCTGCTCACCGCCTGCTTCTGCACCGGCCGAAAAGCTGGCATGGGAGCCGGGCAATGGTTAAAGTTGAGGCAACGGGCGGCCAGCACAACAACATAAGGGCCGCCCCAACGCCAGACGCCGCTCCCGGCCGCCCCTGCGCCATTTCCGGGAGCCTCCCGTCGCCATCAAGGAGGGACTTATGCTGCACGAAGATGTCGAACAGTTCGGGAATTTCCTGTTCACCCTGGAATGGCTGCTGGAAGTCTCCGCCCGCTACGACAGCAATATCCACTTCCACCTGGTGCATGTCGACTTCGGCTCCCCCCACATCCTGGGCGAGACCTACGGCGCCCAGGCGGCCAGCCTCAAGCTGCACGAAGTCCAGGACGCCCTCGGCCAGACCCTGCGCAAGACCGACCTGGTGGCCCGGCACGGCGTCGATTTCTGGATCATCATGCCCAGCGACCCCAGCATCGACCCCCTCTCCACCCGCCTGCGGGAGATCATCGAGGTCGCCTCCCAGTGCGGCCTGGAGATCGTGGGCCGGGACATTTCCTTCTTCTCCCTGAAACAGGGCCATCCGGAACTGGGCCTCAACTGTTCCGGCATGGATTTTCTCGCCTACCTCAAGCACAACCACAGCCGCCTGGCCCTGCACGAGCTGGAATTGCCGGCCCAGAACTGAAAAAGGGCGCCGCCGGCGCCCTTTTCCTTCCGCCTCACCGCTTCAGGTGGTGGCGATCACGTAGCGGCCGCGGCCGCTTTCCTTGGCCCGGTACATGGCCTGATCCGCCTGCAGCAACAGGGTATTGGCGGCGCTCTCGCCGTCACCCAGCGCGATACCGATGGAAACCCCGAGACGGCAGCTCTGATCCTGGACCGGGAACGGCTCCGCCAGGGCTTCGATGCACTTGGCGGCGACCCGGGCCGCGGCCTGCTCCGCCTGGCTATCCAGATCGCCCATGAGGATGACGAATTCGTCGCCGCCGACCCGGGCCAGGGTGTCGCTGGCCCGCACGCAGCCGCTGAGGCGGCCGGCCACCAGGCGCAGCACCTCGTCCCCGGCCTCGTGACCCAGGCTGTCGTTGATCGGCTTGAAGCCGTCCAGGTCGAGGAACAGCAGGGCGATGCGGCTGCCCTTGCGCTGGGCGAGGACCCGGGCCTGGCTCAGGCGGTCGGCCAGCAGCATGCGGTTGGGCAGGCCGGTGAGGGCGTCGTGGTGCGCCGCCTGGGCCAGGGCCGCCTGGCTCTCGCTGAGCTTGCGCAGGAGCCGGTTGAAGGCGGCGGTGAGATGGCCCACCTCGTCGTTGCGCAGCACCGGCAGGGGTTCCAGGGGGCACTCGCCGCGGGTCATGCGGTCGGCGTGCTCCGCCGTGCGCCGCAGGGGGCGGAAGACGTGGGCCAGGCCCAGGGAAGCCAGCACCAGAAAGACCAGGGACACCACCACGCTGTTGCGCAGGATGTACTGCTGCACCCGGGTCACCGGCTCGAAGGCTTCCGCGGTGGGCAGGCGGGCCACCACGAACCACTCGGCGCTGGGCACGGAAACGATGGCCACCGCCTCTTCCACGCCCTTGGCGTTGACGGTGATGCCGGTGCCCCGATAGCCGGCCATGGCCCGGTCGTGCAGGGGATTGACGCCGGCCGGCGGCGTCGGCTTGAGCACCAGTTCCGGCTCGGTGGCGGCGACGAAGACCCGGTCCCGCGGAGAGATGAGAAGGAAGCCGCCGCTGCGGCCGATCCGGCTCTGCAGCAGCAGGTTGAGGAAGCCCGGGGTGGCCAGGGGCGTCAGGCCCACCAGGGCGGCCTGCACCCGGCCCTGCTCGTCCCGCACCGGGGCCGCCATGGGCAGCACCGGCTCCCGGTCCAGCCAGTCCGGCGCCGGCCGGCCCAGGCTGGCTTCGCCGGCCAGGGCGGCCTGCACATATTCCCGATCCGCCAGGTTGATCCTGGCCTGCAAGGGGCGCTCGGGGAAATCGGCCAGGATGGCACCCCGGGAATCCACCAGCAGCAGCCCCTGGTTGAACAGGGGATGCAGTTCATGCCGCTCCTGCAGCCAGGCCCGCAACTGCCGGGGCTGGCCCAGCAACTGCCGGGGCAGGCTGGCCGCCAGGCGCTGCAGCAGGTCGCGCCGCTCGACCAGCTTGCTATCCACGTCCCGGGCCACATAGCTGGCCAGGGCCTGCTGCTGGGACGCCACCACCTTGTCCAGATCCTCGCGCAGGAACTGGCTGAGGATGAAATAACGGGCCGTCGTGCCGACGACCACGATCCCCAGCCCCAGGAGCAGGATGCGCAGGATGATGCTGTGGGAAAGCTGGCGCAGTCTCATGGTGCCCATCATAGCGGAAGGCGGCGGACCGCAATCTGACTTGAAGTCCCCATCAGGTTGCCGCCGCCGCAAAACGGCGGCGTCCCCAGCGGTTCAGCCAGAGGGAGACGAGGATGACGCTGCCGCCCAGAGCGATGCGTTGCAGGTCCGCATCCCGGTTCCAGATCAGCAGATTGACCACCAGCCCCAGGGGCACGTGCAGCTCGTTCATCACCGCCAGGGTGCCGCCGTCCACCCGGGTGCTGCCCTTGACCCACCAGAACATGCCCAGGGCCGTGGCGAACAGGCCCATCCACAGCAGCACGCCCCACTGTACGGCAGTCGCGGGCAGCCGGGCCGGATTGCCGAAGATGAGGAAGGACGGCAGGGCCAGCACCAGGGCGCCGAGGAAGAAATGGCCGAAACAGCGGGACAGGGGAAACTGCAGCGGATAGCGGGCCAGCAGGTGACGGCACAGCACCTGCCCGGCGGCAAAGGTGGCGTTGGCCAGCTGCAGCAGCAGGAAGCCCGCCAGGTATTCGCCCGCCACCGGCTGGAAGCGGATCACCACCCCGCCCCCCACCGCCACCAGGGCGGCCACCAGGGCCCAGGGATTGAAGCGCCGGGCCAGGGCGTCGTCGAGCATGGTGACGTAGATGGGGGTGAGCACGGTGAACAGCAGCACCTCGGGCACCGTCAGCACGGTGAAGCTGCGGTAGAGACAGAGGTAGGTGACGCCGAACTGCAGGGCCCCGGCCAGCCACAGCCCGGCCACCAGGCGCCCGGGCAGGCCGCGCCAGCGGGTGAAGGGAATGAACACCAGGGCGGCGATGGCCACCCGCACCAGCACGGCGAAATCGCTGTCCACCCGCCCCGCCAGGTATTCGCCGATGAGGCTGAAGGAAAAGGCCCAGAGCAGGTTGACGGTGATCAGGTAAGGCATGGGAGAAAACGACGGCCCGGGGCCATCCGGCTAATGGAGGCGGGAGTATGCCATCACCGGGGCGCGCTGGCAGCCTCGGCCCCCTCCTCCGGCCTTGGCCTGGCCTCGATGGGCAGCCAGACGGTGAAGGTGCTGCCCCGGCCCGGCTCGCTCTCCACCTCCAGGCGGCCCTGATGCTTCTGCACGATGCTGTAGGCCAGGGAGAGGCCCAGGCCGGTGCCCTTGCCCACGGGCTTGGTGGTGAAAAAGGGCTCGAACAGGCGGTGCAGGTACTCCGGGGCGATGCCGCAGCCGCTGTCGCTCACGGCGACGAACACCTCGTCGCCACGGCGGCCGGTGCGCAGCCAGATGTCGCCTTTCTTGGGAATGGCCTGGGCCGCATTGACCAGCAGGTTCATGAAGACCTGGTTGATCTGGGACGGCTCGCACCACACCAGGGGCAGTTCGCCGTATTCCTTGTGCACGGTGCACTTGTACTTGAGTTCGTTCCAGACGATGTTGAGGGTGGAATCCAGACCCTGGTGCAAATCGGCCCACTGGCTCTCGGCCTCGCCGGCCCGGGAGAAGTCCTTCAGATCCCGGGCGATCTTGGCCACCCGCTCCAGCCCGTCCCGGGACTCGGCCAGAAGCTGGACGATGTCGCTGCGGAGGAAATCGAAGTCCTTCTCCAGCTTCAGCTGGCGGGCGCTCTCCAGCTGCCGGCAATCGCGGCAGGGACCGCTGTCCGCCGCCTCATAGGCGGCGATGATGGCAAAGATTTCTCGCAGGTAATGGTCCAGGGTGCCCAGGTTGGAATAGACGAAGCCGATGGGGTTGTTCATCTCGTGAGCCACCCCGGCCGCCAGCTGGCCGATGGAGGCCATCTTCTCCGACTGCAGCAGCTGGCTCTGGGCCTCGGCCAGCCGCTGGTTGAGGGCCTTGGCCTCGGCCAGGGCCTGCTGCAGTTCCTGCTCCGCCCGCTTGTGCCCGTCGATGTCGCGCACCACGGCCAGTACCCGCTGGCCGCCGGAAAGACGGAATACCTGCAGGTTCACCAGGACCCAGAACTGCCGTCCCGAACTGCCCCGGGCCATCCACTCGAAGGACTGGGGCCCCTCCTCCTGCACCCGCCGCATGTAGTCCCGGGCCGCCTGGGGCGGGAAAGCCGGGTCGTCGGCGGTGATGCCCTGCACATCCAGGGACAGCAGCTCCTCCCGGCTGTAGCCGTACATGCGGCAGGCGCCGCCATTGACGTCCAGGATGCTGCCGCTGGCGACGTCGTGCACGAAAATGGCATCGCCGATGGTGTCGTAGATGGTGCGGAACTTGTCCTCGCTCTCGGCCAGGGCCGCCTCGGTGGCCCGGCGCTCGGTGATGTCCTCCTTCACCGCCAGGTAATGGGTGATGCTGCCGTCGGGCTGGCGGATGGGGTTGATGCTGGCGTATTCCAGGTATTCGCTGCCATCCTTGCGCCGGTTGAACAGCTCGCCGCGCCAGCCCTCGCCCCGGGACAGGCAGCGCCACATCTCCTCGTAGCTGGAGCGTGGCGTGCGCCCGGACTGCAGGATGCGCGGATTCTGCCCCAGCACCTCCTCCCGGCTGTAGCCGGCGGTGCGCACGAAGGCCTCGTTCACGTATTCGATTTCTGCCGCCAGGTTGGTGATGACGATGCTCACCGGGCTCTGCTCCGCCGACAGCAGGAACTTGCGCAGCTCGGCCTCGGCCCGCTTGCGTTCCGTGATGTCCCGGGAAATGCCCTGGATGTGGGTGACCCGTCCCTGGGCATCGGTGATCAGGGTCATCACCGCCTCGGTCTGGATCAGGGAACCGTCCTTCCTCGGCTGCACCAGTTCGTAGTGGCGTGAGGCGGCAGCCTCCTGGCCCGTATCCACGGCGGCGATCCAGCGCTCCAGCTCCCCGTCCAGGTGCTGGTGGCACTCCGGTGTCAGCAGATCCGCCATGGTCTGCTGCTGGGCCTCGGCCACGGTGATGCCGCGCATGGCCTGCACCGAGGGGCTGACATAGGCGAAGCGGCGGGAAGCCAGTTCGTACAGCCACACCACGTCGCTGCCGCTCTCGGCCAGCAGGCGGAAGCGGGCTTCCTGCTCCCGGGCCTGCAGGGCGGCGCTGAAGACCCGCCCCAGCAGCAGCAGCACGGCCATCAGCACGACGCCCGCCGCCGTCAGCCAGGCGAAGTTGCGCCGGGCCTCGCGATAGATTTCACTGTCGTCCATCTTCGCCACCAGCAGCCAGTCGGTCTGGCCCACCGGCAGCACCACGCCCAGCACCGCCAGGCCCCGGTAATCCCGCCCCGCCAGCACCTCGCCGACGCCATGCAGGGCCATGCCCGAGATCAGTCCCGGCGTGTCCAGGGGCAGGCGCAGCTTGAGGGGAGCCCCGGCCTGCCGCCCCAGGGGAGAAAGAAACAGCACCTCGTCCCCGTCCCGGCGCACCAGCAGACTTTCCCCGGTGGCGCTGGGGACGGGCCACTGGCTGACCATGGGATAGAGCACCCTGGCCGGGTCGATCTCGAACAGGGCGTAGCCGATGAGGCGCCCCGTCTCCCCCTCGGCGAAGAGGGGCACCAGCAGGTCGAGGACCACCTCGCCCTCGCGTCCGGCCTTGCGATGGAAGTCCACCAGGCGCGGCCTGCGGCTCTCCAGCATGGCCTGCACCGCTTCCTGGTGCAGGGTGTCGTCCCGCAGATGATCGTCCGCCGGGTCGGCCAGATAGCTGCGGCCGGCCAGGTCATGCAGGCCGATGGCGGAGATTTCGGGAATGGTCTGCTGCAGGTAGCGGAAACGCTGACGCAGCCCGGCCGCGGCCCGGGCGTCGCCCGGTTGCTGCAGGAGGCGGGCGAAATGCTGGGACATGACGCTGCCCGGCGGCTGGCTGAGAAAGATCAGGCGATCCTCGATCCAGCGCTGGATTTCCTGGGACTTGAGGGCCGCCACCGCCTGCAGCTGCTGTTCCGCCGTCTCCCGGGCGGCGCCGAACAGCACCTGGTGGCTGCGGTAGAGCCCGCCCGCCAGGAGCAGGACGAAGCCGATGATGGCCACCAGCCAGTGCCTTGCGGTCGGCACGAAGGCCGTCTCAACCCTATCACCTGCGGACATGGCGTTCACTCTCTCCCCGGCCTGTGCGGCGCCAGGCCCCGGCCGGCGGATCTCCGGCCATGGGGCATCCTACCGCGGCAGGGCCGGGAAAGTCCCGGCTGCAGGACATTTCCGGCCCTGTCGGGCCCGTTCAGGCGGCCTGCCAGACCGGCTTGCGCTTTTCGATGAAGGCGTCGATGCCCTCGGCGGCATCGCCGGCCATCATGTTGCAGGCCATGACCTCGCCGGCATACTGGTAGGCGGCTTCGATGCCCATTTCCAGCTGCTTGTAGAACATCTGCTTGCCCGTGGCCACGGCCACCGGGCTCTTGGCCAGGATGGACTGCACCAGGTGCTCCACCGCCTCGTCCAGATCGCCCAGGGCCACCACCCGGTTCACCAGGCCCCGGCGCTGGGCTTCCCCGGCATCGATGAACTCGCCGGTGAGCAGCATTTCCAGGGCTTCCTTGCGCCCCATGTTGCGAGCCAGGCCGACGGCGGGGGTGGAGCAGAAGAGGCCCACGTTGATGCCGGAAACGGCGAACTTGGCCACGTCGGCGGCCACCGCCAGGTCGCACATGGACACCAGCTGGCAGCCGGCAGCGGTGGCGATGCCGTGGATGCGGGCAATGACCGGCTGGGGCATTTCCTGGATGGTCAGCATGACCTTGGCACACAGCTTGAACAGGGCCTGCATGAAGGCCTTGTCGTGGTTGCTGCGCATCTCCTTGAGGTCGTGGCCGGCACAGAAGGCCTTGCCGGCGCCCTGCAGCACCACGACGCGGACCGTCTTGTCGGCGGCGATGCTCTGCAGTTCGGCCAGCAGGGTTTCCAGCATGGCGTTGGAGAGGGAATTGAACTGGGCCGGACGGTTCAGCACCAGGGTGGTACGGCCGTCGGGGCGGTCTTCACGCAGCAGGATGGGTTCCTGGTTTGTCATTTTTTGTCTCCTACAGAAAAAAGCCGGAGGCTGTGCTGTCTGCCCCCGGCTTGGTTATGGATGCGGCTGGTTTACTCGATGGCGGCGGTGGACTTGGCCATTTCCCGCAGCACGTACTTCTGGATCTTGCCCGTGGAAGTCTTGGGCAGGGGTCCGAAGATGACCTTCTTCGGCACCTTGAAGCGGGCCATGTGCTCGCGGCAGAACTCGATGATTTCCACCTCGGTGATGCTGACGCCGTCCTTCAGTTCGATGAAGGCGGCCGGCACCTCGCCCCACTTGGGATCGGGGGTGGCCACCACGGCCGCAGCCATCACCGCCGGATGGCGGTAGAGGGTGTCTTCCACCTCGATGGAGGAGATGTTCTCGCCGCCGGAGATGATCACGTCCTTGGAACGGTCCTTGATCTTGACGTAGCCGTCGGCCTGCATCACCGCCAGGTCGCCGGTGTGGTAGTAGCCGCCGGCGAAGGACTCTTCCGTGGCCTTGGGGTTCTTCAGGTAGCCCTTCATCACCAGGTTGCCGCGGAACATGATCTCGCCCATGGTCTCGTTGTCCCAGGGCACCGCCTCCATGGTGGCCGGATCGAGCACGGTGATGGCTTCCTGGGCGTGGTAGCGCACGCCCTGGCGGCCGTTCAGGTTCACCTGCTCGCCCACCGGCAGGTCGAACCACTCGGGCTGCTGGGCGCAGACGGAAGCGGGACCGTAGGTCTCGGTGAGGCCATAGACGTGGGTGATCTTGAAGCCGATCTTGGCCATGCCTTCGATGACGGCGGCGGGGGGCGGTGCGGCGGCGATGAGGCCGGACACGCCGTGGTTGATGCCTTCACGCCATTCGGCCGGCGCATTGGCCAGCATGGAATGGACGATGGGGGCGCCGCAGTAGTGGGTGACCTTGTTTTCCCGGATGGACTGCAGGATCAGCTTGGGATCGACCCGACGCAGACAGACGTTGGTGCCGGCATTGGCCGCCATGGTCCAGGGGAAGCACCAGCCGTTGCAGTGGAACATGGGCAGGGTCCACAGGTACACCGAGTGGGGCGGCATGCCCCAGGAGACGATGTTGGACATGGCGTTGAGGTAGGCGCCCCGGTGGTGATAGACCACGCCCTTGGGGTTGCCGGTGGTGCCGGAGGTGTAGTTGAGGGAGATGGCGTCCCATTCGTCCTGGGGGCCCTTCCACTCGTAGTCCGGGGTGCCTTCGGCCAGCAGGGCCTCGTAGTCCTTCTCTCCCAGCAGGTCGCCGGGGCCGGTGTATTCGCTGTCGTTCACATCGATGACGACGATGCTGCGGCCCAGTTTTTCCAGGGCCGGCCCGACGATGTGGGAATACTCCTTGTCGGTGATGAGGATCTTGGCCTCGCCGTGGTTCAGCATGAAGGCCACGGCTTCGGGATCGAGACGGGTGTTGAGGGTGTTGAGCACGGCCCCGGTGACGGGCACGCCGAAGTGGCATTCGTACATTTCCGGCGTGTTGTTGAGCATCACGGCGACGGTGTCGCCTTCCTTGATGCCCCGGGCTTCCAGGGCGGAGGCCAGGCGCCTGGCGCGGTTGAAGGTTTCCAGCCAGGTATAGCGGCGCTGGCCGTGGATCACGGACACCCGGTCCGGGTAGATGTAGGCGGAACGGGCAATGAAGGTTAGCGGCGACAGCGGCACATAGTTGGCCGCATTCTTTTCCAGACCCTGCTTGTAGATGTTGCTGCTGTTGTCGTTATGACCTGCCATGAATATCCCTCTTATGTGTTTGCGTTGGTATTTTTCATGAACTCCCTGCCCCCGGACTGCTAACGGCAGGGAGCCAGTCTGGCCTCCCGCTCCAGGTCGGCCAGCCGACGTCCGATTTCCTGGCCGAAGGCATCGGCAGCCAGGCTCAGCGCAACCACCCCACCCCGCGCATCGGGGCTAGGAGCGGGCTTCTCCACGCTGAACGGACGCTCGAATATGAGTTTGCGCTGTTTGTCGAACAATGTCATGCGGCCCTGCAACACGCCGCGGCTCTGGGTCGGGCTGTCGAAGACCTGGGTGAATTCATCCACCTCCAGGCGCAGGGCGCAACCGCCGTTGCCGCCGCCCAGCTGCTGACGCAGGCGCAGGTTGAGCAACTGCCCCGCCGGCGCCGCCCAGCGGCTCTGGCCGTAGGCCATGAGGCGGCTGGCGTCGTCGTAGGCCAGACGGTAATTCACTGCCGGCGTATCGAGCCAGGGGGCCAGGCGCAGCTCCAGGCTGACGGGCCTGGCCGCGGCGCTGGCGGCGCCATCGACGGCGGCCTCGGCCGGGCGCGGCCCGAAATCGTAGGTGGCAGCCGGCAGGGCGCTGCGGCCGCCGGCGCAGGCGGCCAGGGTCAGCAACAGGGAACAGGCGGCGAGGCGCCCGATGGTGGCGAAGGTCATGGATTTCTCCCGGGATGGGGCAGGAAGCCGGGCTCCCCGGGGCCGGGCACGGGGGCCGGGGCGCCGAAGATGAGGCTTTGGGGGTCCCGTTCCACCTGGTTCAGGACCCGGTTGAGCTGGCGCGTGCTGGCGGCGATGTCGCCGGCCAGGTCGCCCCAGCGCGGCGACAGCAGCCCGGCGCCGGATTCGCCGCCGCCGGACTGTTCCAGCCGCTCCGACAGGCGGCGCAGGCCGGCCACCAGTTCCTTGGCTTCCCTGGCGGTACCGGCGCTGCCTTCGAGGGCGCTGCTGAGGTGTTTCAGGTTGTCGTCGGCCAGGGCCTTGCGCAGCTGCACCAGGGTCGGCCCCAGCTCCTGGGCGGCGGGCTTCAAGCCGGCGGAGATGCTTTCCAGGTTGGCCAGGGTGTTGCCGACCCGGCGCTGGTTCTCCTCCCCCACCAGCTGGTTGGCGGAAGTCAGCAGTTCCCGCGCCTGGCGCAGGGTCTCGGCGCCGGCATCGGAAAGCTCCTGGATCAGGGAAGGCTGCATGGGAATGCGCGGCAGGCCGTCGCCGGCCGCCAGGGGACGGTCGTCGTCGCCCCGCTCCTCCAGCTGCACCTGGGCCAGGCCGGTGACGCCCTGGTAGTTGAGCAGGGCCACGGTGCTGCGGGTCACCGGCACCTCGTCGAGGATGCTGATGCGGATGAGGATGTCGTCGGGCTGGTTCTTGTCCAGGCGGATATCCTCCACCCGGCCGACGCGGATGCCCCGGTAGCGCACCTGGGCCTGCAGGTTGAGGCCGGTGACGTTGCCCTGGGTCACCACCAGGTAGTCCCGGGTGACGTCGTGCTTGCCGCCGAACCACCACACAGAGAACAGGACGGCCGCTGCCAGGAGCAGGGTGAACAGTCCGGCAACGAGGGCATGGGCGCGGTTTTCCATAAACGACTCCTGCTGACGCCTAGAGGGGCGCGGGGGCGGCCGGGCCTGGGGCCGCGGCGGCGCCGCCGAAAAAACTCGAAATGAAGGGATGCTCCACCCGGCGCACCTCCTCCGGCGTGCCGAAGGCGACGATGCGCTGGTCGGCCAGTACGGCGATATGGGTGGACAGGCCGGTCAGGGTGGCCAGGTCGTGGGTCACCATGATCACGGTGAAGCCCAGCTCGGCCTGCAGTTCCCGGATCAGGCGCACGAAGCCTTCGCTGCGGTCCGGGTCCAGGCCGGCGGTGGGCTCGTCCAGGATCAGCAGTTCCGGCTCCAGGGCCAGGGCCCGGGCCAGGGCCACCCGCTTGACCATGCCGCCGGAGAGCTCCGCCGGCTTGAGCAGGCCGTGGCGCGGGTCCAGTTCCACCATGGCCAGCTTCAGGTGCACCAGGTCCCGGATCAGGCTCTCGTCCTCCAGGCCGAATTCCCGCAACGGGAAGGCCAGGTTGTCGAAGACGGAGAGGGCCGAATACAGGGCGCCCTGCTGGAACAGCATGCCGAAGCGCTGGCGCAGGGCCCGGTCCACGCCCGGGTCCCCCGAATAGAGGGGGCAGTCGAAGAGATGGACCCGCCCCTTCCACGGCCGCAGCAGCCCCACCACCTCCCGCAGCAGGGTGGTCTTGCCGCTGCCGGAGCCGCCCACCAGGCCCACCATCTGGCCCTGTTCCACCACCAGGTCCAGTTCCCGGTGGATCACCGTGTCGCCGTAGCGGCTCCACAGGCCATGAACTTCGATGACCGGCCGGCTCATTTGGGCAGCCCGATCTCGCGGGTGGCGATGGCGAACAGGGCATCCACCAGGATGACGATGGTGATGGCGGTGACCACGGCGGCGGTGGTGCGGGCAGAGAGGCTCTCGGTGTTGGGTTTGACGTGGAGGCCGAAGTGGCAGGCCACCAGGGAAATGAGCAGGCCGAAGACCCAGCCCTTGGCCAGGCCGATCCACAGGTTGGCCAGGGGCACGGCCTTGGGCAGCTGGTCGAGGAAGAAACCGTAGGACAGCCCCAGCTGCAGGTTGGCCGAGACCATGCCGCCCAGGATGCCGGCGGCGGAGGTCCACAGCACCAGCAGGGGCAAGGCGGTGGTGAGGGCGGCGATTTTCGGCAGCACCAGGCGCTGGGTGCGGGAGATGCCCATGGTGGCCAGGGCGTCGATTTCCTCGGTGACCCGCATGACGCCGATCTGGGCCGTCATGGCCGAGCCGGAACGGCCCGCCACCAGCACCGCCACCAGCACCGGCCCCAGTTCCCGGATGATGCTGATGCCCAGGATGTTCACGATGAAGATGTCGGCGCCGAACATCTTCAGTTGCAGGGCCGACAGGTAGCTCATCACCACGCCGATGAGAAAGCCCACCAGGGCCGTCACCGGCAGGGCCTTGGCGCCGCTCTTGTAGAGGGTGGCCGAGTACTCGACCCAGGGCAGTTCCCGGGGATGGCGCAGCAGGTAGGCCAGGTCCAGCACCAGCTGGCCCAGCAGGGCCACCAGGCCGAGCAGGTTGTGGCTGAACTTGAGGACGAAGACGCCGAGGGCTTCCACCGCTTCGAAGGGGCGGGCCGGCGGCAGGGCCGCAGCCGCCGGCGGCAGGGCCGCCACCCGTTCCAGGGCACGCCGGTGATCGGCTGCCAGGGCCACGCCGGGCGGCCACTGGCGGCCCCAGGCGCGCCACAGGAGGAGCGCCCCCAGGCTGTCGAGACGCCCCAGGGCAGTCAGGTCCCAGCCGGCACCGGCGGCGGCCAGGGCGGCCAGGCGACCTTCCAGCTCGGCCAGGGAACGGGGCAGGGAGGCCAGGGTCCAGTCCCCGCTGATGCGGGCGATGGGGCCCGCGTCGCCCTGTACCGTTTCCAGGCCACCCGCGTTCATGGCTTCAGGCCGCCTGCCTGCCGCCACCCTTGGCGGCGTTGAGGCGCTTCAGGCGGAATTCCAGGCCGGCCCGCTGCCAGGCCTGGATTTCTTCGGCGAAGGCTGCCGCCGTCAGGGGATTGGCGGCCAGCCAGTCCGCCGGCAGTTCCAGGGTGGCGCCCTTGTCGCCCATGGCGATGCTGTAGGGAGGCCGCCCCTGGTCGCTGCGGGAGCGGTGGAAGAGTACGGCCAGGCGCAGGGAGAGGATCAGCAGCCAGTTCACGTCGCCCTTGGGCAGCACCGCCACCTTGTCCAGCTTGCCCCGGTGCCCCAGCACCAGCATGGCCAGGCGGGCCTGGTCCTTCTTGGAGAAGCCGGGCATGTCGGCGAAGGTGAGGATGTAGGCGCCGTGCTTGTGGTAGCCGTTGTGGGCGATGGAAATGCCGATCTCGTGCAGCTTGGCGGCCCAGCGCAGGAAATGCTCCGCATTGTCCCGGTCCGTGCTGTCGCCGCCGCAGCCACCCGCATCCAGGTGGCTGAAGATTTCCCCGGCGGTCTGCTCCACCCGCTGGGCCTGCCACAGGTCCACCTGGTAGCGGCGCATGAAGCTGGCCACGGTGGCGTCGCGCATGTCGTGGTGGTGGAAGCGGCCCAGCAGGTCGTAGAGCACCCCCAGGCGCAGGGCGCCGTCGCCGTAGGTCATGTGCTCCAGCTGCAGGGTCTCGAAGATGGCGCCCATGATGGCGATGCCGCCGGAAAGCACCGGCGTGCGGTCGTTGCGCAGGCCTTCCAGGGGCATGGCCTCGGCGGAGCCGGCCTTGAGCAGGATGGCGCGCAGCTTCTGCAGGCCCTCCCGGGTGATGCCGGCGACGCCGCCCGGATTGAGGTTGTTCAGCTCCAGCACGTCGGCGATGGCCCGGGCCGTGCCGGAGGAGCCGACGGCCTCGTTCCAGCCCAGGCGCTGGTAGTCGTGGGCGATGGTCTGGATTTCCTTGCCCGCCGCCACTTCGGCTTCCCGCAGGCGCTTCTTGTCCACCTTGCCGTCGGGGAAGAAGCGCACCGTGTAGCTGACGCAGCCCATGTACAGGGATTCCAGCAGCAGGGGCTCGGCGCCGCGGCCGATGATGAATTCGGTGGAGCCGCCGCCGATGTCGAAGACCAGGCGCTTGTGCTCCGCCGGCGGCAGGGAATGGGCGGCGCCGATGTAGATCAGGCGCGCCTCTTCGCGGCCGGCGATGATTTCGATGGGGAAGCCCAGGGCCTCTTCCAGCCGGGGCAGCAGTTCGGGGGCGTTCTTCGCTACCCGCAGGGTGTTGGTGGCCACCACCCGCACGGCGTCGGGGGCGAAACCCCGCAGGCGCTCGCCGAACAGGCGCAGGGCGGCGATGGCCCGTTCCTGGGCGGCTTCGTTGAGGTATTTGTCGGGGGACAGGCCGGAAGCGAGCCGGACCGGCTCCTTGAGGGAATCCAGGGGATAGATCTGGTCGTCCACCACCCGCCCGACCTGCAGGCGGAAGCTGTTGGAGCCCAGATCGACGGCGGCAATCAATTCATAGCGCATGCAGCGGGCAGCCTTTTCAGTGGCTCTTGTTCTGTCGGAGAGCCGTCATTCTAGCACCCGCAATGTGGGCGTCTCGTGACAGCGACCCGGAACGCCCCGCACGGCACCAACCGTGGGAAAGGGCGCATACTGGTCGTTTGCGGTCATATTCCCTTAACATTAACGTAACAAAATGGCGTTTGTCCGTAATCCGGCAATCACGCCACTCCCCTGCCCCGCGCCACCGCCGCCATGAACCTGAACCGATCCCACATCTACCGCCGCTTCCCCCCGGAAAATTTCATCAACCGGGAACTGGGCCTGCTGGCCTTCAACCGCCGTGTCTTCGCCCAGGCAGAGAACCTTTCCATCCCACTGTTGGAGCGGCTGCGTTACCTGTGCATCGTTTCCTCCAACCTGGACGAGTTTTTCGAGATTCGTGTCGCCGGCCTGAAAGAACAGCTCAAGCTGGGTTCCTCCACCCGCACCACCGACGGCAAGACGCCCCAGGAGGTGTATCGCCAGGTATCCGCCGAAGCCCACCGCCTGATGCACGAGCAGTACGAACTGCTCAACGCCGATGTGCTGCCGGCTTTGGAGAAGGAAGGCGTGCAGTTCCTGCGCCGTACCCGCTGGACCGACGCCCAGCGCGAGTGGGTGCGAGACTATTTCTTCCGCGAGGTGATGCCGGTGCTCACCCCCATCGGCCTGGACCCTTCCCACCCCTTCCCCCGGGTGCTCAACAAGAGCCTCAACTTCGCCGTGGAACTGGAAGGGCGGGACGCCTTTGGTCGCAATTCCGGCGCCGCCATCGTCCAGGCGCCCCGGGTGCTACCCCGGGTCATCCGCCTGCCGCGTGAGTTGGGAGAAACGGAATATAGCTTCGTCTTCCTCTCCTCCATCCTCCATGCCTTCGTCGGCGAACTATTCGCCGGCATGAACGTGCTGGGTTGCTACCAGTTCCGCGTCACCCGCAACTCCGACCTCTTCGTGGACGAGGAAGAGGTGAAGAACCTGCGCACCAAGATTCAGGGCGAACTGCCCCAGCGTCATTTCGGTGATGCGGTGCGTCTGGAGGTTGCAGACAACTGCTCCCCCGCCATGAGCGAATTCCTGCTCGGCCAGTTCAACCTGTCGGAAAACGATCTGTACCGGGTAAACGGCCCGGTGAATCTGGTGCGCCTGATGCAAATTCCCGACCAGGTGGACCGGCCGGACCTGAAATTCCCCCCCTTCCCCCCGGGGCTGCCGAAGACCCTGGAAAAGCGGGCCAGCATCTTCGCCAGTATCCGCAAGAACGACATCCTGCTGCACCACCCCTACCAGAGCTTCACCCCGGTGATCGACCTGCTCAGCCAGGCGGCCACGGACCCGGCGGTGGTGGCCATCAAGATGACGGTGTACCGCACCGGCACCGACTCGGTGCTGATGGAATCCCTCATCCGCGCCGCCGAGAACGGCAAGGAAGTGACCGCGGTGGTGGAACTGATGGCCCGTTTCGACGAAGAGGCCAACATCAACTGGGCCACCCGTCTGGAAGAAGTCGGCGCCCACGTGGTGTACGGCGTGGTGGGCCACAAGACCCACGCCAAGATGATCATGATCGTGCGCCGGGAAGAGGACAAGAACGGCCAGAGCCGCCTGCGCCGCTATGTGCACCTGGGCACCGGCAATTACCACCCACGCACCGCCCGGCTGTACACCGACTTCGGTCTGCTCACCGCGGACGAGCAGATGGGGGCCGACGTCAACGAAGTCTTCAAGCAGCTCACCGGCCTGGGCCGGGCCCAGGCCCTGCACCACCTGTGGCAGGCGCCCTTCACCCTGCACTCCAACATCATCGCCGCCATCCGCCAGGAGACGGAGAACGCCAAGGCCAGTCTGCCCGCCACCATCATCGCCAAGATGAACTCCCTACTGGAGCCGGAAACCATCATGGCCCTCTACGAAGCCTCCCAGGCCGGGGTCAAGATCGACCTCGTGGTGCGCGGCGTCTGCGCCCTGCGCCCCGGGGTGCCGGGGCTGTCGGAGAACATCCGGGTGCGCTCCATCATCGGCCGCTTCCTGGAGCACCACCGCATCTTCTACTTCCATGCCGGCGGCGCCGAGAACGTCTATCTCTCCTCCGCCGACTGGATGGAGCGCAACTTCTTCCGCCGCATTGAGCTGTGCTTCCCGGTGCTGGACCCGAAGCTGAAAAAGCGGGTCATCAGCGAAGGCCTGCGTCCCTATCTGGTGGACAACCAGCAGGCCTGGGAGATGGACGGTTCCAGCGGCACCTACACGCGCAAGAAGAACGCCCGGGCCAAGCCCCGCTGTGCCCAGAGCGAACTGCTGCACGGGCTCTCCAGCGGGGTCTGAGCCGCTGCAATCACCCCTGCCAGGAGGCAGAAGGGACGCCACTTTCCAGCCACTGCCGGCCGGGAACGGCGTCCCTTCTGCCTTCCAGGTCATCCCTTGTGGCGATGCCGCGCCGCATGATCGGCCCACCCGACCTTGCACTTCCGCGCCGGGGGAACGAAGCTGTGACTTTCCTTGCCTCACCCTCAGCAAACGTCCCATCCACCGTTGCACCGAATTCAAGGAGAAGAGCAAATGAGCACCGCCACTCCGCTGCGCCTCGTCACCCTGGTCGGCAGCCTGCGCCAGGCTTCCTATAACCGCATGGTCGCCAACACCCTGCCGGAACTGGCCCCGGCCGGCATCAGCATCAGCACCCTGCCCGCCCTGCACGACATTCCCCTCTACGACGGCGACGTCGAGGCCAAGGGCATTCCCCCGGCCGTGACCGCCCTGGCCGAAGCCATCCGGACCGCCGACGGCCTCATCATCGTCACCCCCGAATACAACTACTCCGTGCCCGGGGTGCTGAAGAACGCCATCGACTGGCTCTCCCGGGTGCCCAACCAGCCCTTCGCCTGCAAGCCCGTGCTGCTGCAGTCGGCCTCCATGGGCCCCTTCGGCGGCGCCCGGGCCCAGTACCACCTGCGCCAGGTGCTGATCTATCTCAACCCGCGGGTCTTCAACGTGCCCGAGGTGATGGTGGGCGGCGTGCAGAACAAGGTGGATGCCGCCAGCGGCAAGCTCAACGACGCCAGCACCCGGGACCACATCGCCGGCCAGCTGGCCAAGTTCGCCGACTTCATCCGCGCCGGCGCCTGAGCAGGCAGTCGGCGGCACCAACGAAAACGCCCTCCGAGGAGGGCGTTCTTTCTTGCCGCCGGGACGAGCGGCCGGGGGATTGGCGGACGTCAGCCGCGCCGCGCCCCCACCACGCCCTGCACCTCGTGGATCAGCTTCAGGGTGCGGGTCAGCTGGGGCAGGTTGAGGATTTCCACGGTGAAGCCCATGTGGGCCTGCCCCTGCTTGGAGAGGGTCTGCACGCCGATGACGTTGATTTTCTCCCGGGCGAAGACGTCGGAGATGTCCCGCAGCAGGCCCTGGCGGTCGTGGGCGTCCACCGTGATGTCCACCGGGAAAATGCCGTGGGGATGGCCGCCCCACTCGGTCTCGATCACCCGCTCCGGGTGCAGGGCCTGGAGGTTGGCGAAGTCCGGGCAGTCGGCCCGGTGGATGGAGACGCCCTTGCCCCGGGTGACGAAGCCCTGGATCGGGTCCGGCGGTGCCGGCTTGCAGCAGCGGGCCAGCTGGGTCAATAGCTTGTCCACGCCGACGATGAGAATGCCCCGGTCGCCGGCGCCCTCCCCTTCGGCCGGTTTGGGCCGGCGCACCGGCATGGGCTCGGCACCCCGCTCGTCCACCGGCGGCTCGGTGCCGCGCACGGCAGCCTGGAACAGGCGCAGGTTGAGTTCGTTGCGGGCGGCGGCGATATAGAGGTCGTCCGCCTTGGCGTAGCCCAGCTTGCCGGCCAGTTCTTCCAGATTGGTGCCGCCGCCGCCGACCCGCTGGATTTCCTTGGCCACGATGCCCCGGCCTTCGGCCAGGGATTCTTCCAGGGCCAAGTTGGAGAACCAGGCCCGGGCCTTGGTGCGGGCCGTCTTGGTGGCGATGTAGCCGAGGGAGGGATTGAGCCAGTCCCGGGAGGGGCCGCCCTGCTTGGCGGCGACGATCTCCACCCGCTGACCGGTCTTCAGGGCCGTATCCAGGGGCACCAGGGCCCCGTCCACCTTGGCGCCGCGGCAGCGGTGGCCCAGGTCGGTGTGCAGGCGGTAGGCAAAGTCCACCGGGGTGGCGCCCTGCGGCAGGTCCACCACCTTGCCCTGGGGCGTCATGACGTAGATGGTCTCGTCCAGGGCGGCCTGCTTGTAGTGGTTCACCCAGTCGGAGGAGTCGGAGACTTCGTCCTTCCAGGTCAGCAGCTGGCGCAGCCAGGCGATCTTGTCGTCGTAGTTGTCCTCGGAGCTGTGCTTGGTGCCTTCCTTGTAGCGCCAGTGGGCGGCCACGCCCAGCTCGGCGTGGCGGTGCATTTCCCAGGTGCGGATCTGCACTTCCAGGCTGCGCCCGTCGGGGCAGCGCACGGCGGTATGCAGGGAACGGTAGTTGTTGCCCTTGGGATTGGAGATGTAGTCGTCGAATTCCTTGGGGATCGGCGTCCAGATGTTGTGCACGATGCCCAGCACCGTGTAGCAGTCCTTGACCTCGTCCACGATGACGCGCAGGGCCCGGATGTCGTACACCTCGGAGAAATCCACGCCCTTCTTGCGCATCTTGTTCCAGATGGAATAGATGTGCTTGGGCCGGCCGTAGATCTCGGCCTTGTGGATGCCAACCGCCGCCAGCTCGGACTTGACCCGGTCCACCGCGTCAATGATGAACTGCTCCCGCTCCAGACGCTTCTCGTCGAGCATCTTGGCGATTTTCTTGTAGGTATCCGGGTGGATGAAGCGGAAGGAGAGGTCCTCCAGCTCCCACTTCAGCTCCCACACCCCCAGGCGGTTGGCCAGGGGGGAATACAGTTCCAGGGTTTCCCGGGCCACGTGCACCCGCAGGTCGTCCGGCTCGGCGGCGTAGTAGCGCAGGGTCTGGGTGCGGGAGGCGAGGCGCAGCAGCACCACCCGGATGTCTTCCACCATGGCCAGGAACATCTTGCGCAGGACTTCCACCTGGGCCTTCATTTCCTGGGGATTCTGGGTGGTGTCGGCGACGAAGCCGCGGGAGATGGGGCGCAGCCGGTTGAGGCGGGAGATGCCGCCCACCAGGTGGGCAACGCCGCCGCCGAAGCGTTCGTTGAGGGTTTCCAGGCCCTTCTCGTCGTAGGTGGCCACGGCGAAGAGCAGGGCCGCGGCGCGGGAGTCCGCGTCCAGCTTCAGGCCGGCGATGATGAGGGCCATCCCCAGGGCGTGGGAGAGGATGCCCTCGCCGCTGCCCAGGGTGTTGTCGCCATAGGCGTCACGGGCGAAGAGGGCCGCCTCCCGGATAAAGGCCGTCTCGTTTTCGGAGAGGCCATCGGTGAGGGTCAGGAGGGACTGTTCGAAGTCGCTCTGGGCGGCGACGGAATGGACGACGGAAACCATGGCGCGGATTATACGCCCCTGGCGGCAAATACGCCGGGACCCGCGCCGGGCCGCCTCCCGGGGCCGGCAGTGCCGCCAAGGCAGGTCCGCCGCGGCCCCCGGGCACTGGCCCGCCGTTGGGGCATAATCCACGCTCCAGCCAACGACAAAGGCCGCGCCCCCAGGTAGCGGCCGGACAGAGAGACATGAACCCCAACACGCCCCTTTACCGGCATCCCTACCTGCTGCTGACCCTGACCGCCCTCTTCTGGTCCGGCAACATGGTCCTGGGCCGCGGCATCCGCGCCGACGTGCCGCCCATCGCCCTGGCTTTCTGGCGCTGGGTCATCGCCCTGGCCCTGATCGCGCCCCTGGCCCTGCCCCACCTGAAGGAACAGTGGCCCCTGCTGAAAAAGGGCTGGAAGCCGGTGCTGCTGCTGGGCATCCTCGGCGTCGGCTGCTACAACACCTTCGCCTACGTGGCCCTGCAGTACACCGCCGCCACCAACGCAGTGCTGCTCAACTCCTTCATTCCCATCGTCACCATCGCCCTCTCCTGGCTGTTCCTGGGCAAGCGCCTCAAACCCATCGAAGCGGTGGGCGTGGCCATTTCCTTCCTCGGCGCCACCACCATCATCGCCCGGGGCGACCTGGCAGTGCTGCTGGGCCTTTCCCTCAACCTGGGGGACGTATGGATGCTGGGGGCGGTGCTGACCTGGGCCATTTACACCGTGGGCCTGCAGTGGCGCCCGGCCGGGGTCCATCCCATGCTCATGCTGGGTGCCCTGACCCTGGTGGGGGTGCTGGCCCTGGCGCCCATCTACGCCCATGAACTGGGGGCCTTCGGCGGCCCGGCTCGGCACATCAACCTGCACTGGGGCTCCCTGGCCGGCATCGCCTACGTCGGCGTCCTGCCCAGCTTTGTCGGCTACATCTTCTACAACCGGGGCGTGGCCGAGGTGGGGGCCAACAAGGCCAGCCTCTTCATCCACCTCATGCCGGTCTTCGGCACCCTGCTCTCCGCCCTCTTCCTGGGCGAACTGCCCCACCTCTACCACTTCGTCGGCATCGGCCTCATTTTCAGCGGCATCTACCTGACCATGGCCCGCCTGCCCCGTCTCAAGGGCGCCTGATGGGCTGGCTCGACCGACTGCTGGGACGCCGCCGGCCCCGCCCCATTCCAACCGCCCTGTGGCAGCAGACCGTGGCCCGCCTGCCCTTCCTGCAATGGCTTCCGGCGGCGGACCTGGCGCGCCTGCAGAGCCTCAGCGAAGCCTTCCTGGCGGCCAAGCAGTTTTCCGGCGCCGCCGGCCTGGAGGTGGACGACGCCATGGGCGTGCACATCGCCGCCCAGGGCTGCCTGCCCATCCTCAACCTGGGCCTGGAGTGGTACGACGACTGGGTCGAGATCATCGTCTATCCGGACGAGTTCGTGGTGCCCCGCCAGGAGATGGACCCGGACGGGGTGGTGCACGAATACGACGAGGTGGCGGCGGGCCAGGCCTGGGACGGCGGCCCCCTGATCCTCTCCTGGCAGGACAGCCAGATGGCGGGGGACGGCTACAACGTGGTGATCCACGAATTCGCCCACAAGCTGGACATGATCAACGGCGCCCCGGACGGCCTGCCGCCCCTGCATCCGGGCATGGACAGGGAAGCCTGGGGGGCCGCCCTGGCCGGGGCCTACGACGATTTCCTGGCCCGGGTGGAGCGGGCCGAAGCCAGGGGCGAGGAGGCCCTCGAGCAGTTGCCCATCGACCCCTACGGCGCCGAGCATCCGGGGGAATTTTTCGCCGTGGTCTCGGAGAGCTTCTTCGAACAGCCCCAGGTGGTGGCCGCCGAGTATCCGGCCCTCTACGCCCAGCTGGCCCTGTTCTACCGCCAGGACCCCCTGGCCCGGGCTCAGGCCGCCGGTTCCAGCCGCTCCAGGTAGCGCACCAGGGCTTCCAGCACCGCCTCCGGCTGGTCCCGGTGGGGCGAGTGGCGACAGTCCGCCAGTTCCAGCAGTTCCACCTCCGCCGGCACCTGCTCGGCGATGACCTCGATCTGGCGCAGGGTGGCGTATTCGTCGTCCTTGCCCTGGATGGCCAGCACCGGCACCCGGATGCCCGACAGGTAGGACTCGATGTTCCAGTCGCGGAACTGGGGCGAGAGCCAGGTATCGTGCCAGTCGTGGAAGACCCGGAAGGCATCCCGGTGGTAGCGGCCCAGGCGGGAGGGCCAGTCGGTCTGGCGCCAGGCTTCGCCGGCCTGGCGGATGCCGGCCAGGGCCTCCTCCTCCACCCAGGCGTGAGGCGCCAGCACCACCAGGCCGGAGACGGCCTCGGGATAGGTGCCGGCGTGGATCAGGGCGATGGAGCCGCCGTCGGAATGGCCCACCAGCACGGGCCGTTCGATGTCCAGGGCGGCCAGGGTGGCGGGCAGCATCTCCAGGGCCTCGTCGTGCATGTAGCGGGGAGTGCGCGGTGACGGCGCCGGGTCCGAATCGCCGTAACCCTGGCGGGAAAAGACCAGGGTGCGGCAGCCCGTGGCCTGGGCCACCTTGTGCGGGAAGTCGCGCCAGAAGCCGACGCAGCCCAGGCCCTCGTGCAGGAACACCAGGGTCGGGCGATAGATCTGGTGGGCGCTGATCAGCTCGTATTCCAGCTCGCGCCCGAGCACATTCACTTTGGCCACATCAGGCTCCCAGCAGGAATTCCCGGACCACCGCCACCTGGGCCGGGTCCTGGAACATGGGGGCGTGGCCGACGCCGGGGATTTCCCGGGTCCACGCCTGGGGACCGCGCCGGGCCATCTCGGCCAGGGCCTCCCGGGGCAGCAGGTCCGACTCGGCGCCGCGGATAACCAGGGTCGGACAGCGGATGGCGTCGTAGTAGGGCCACAGGATGACGTCCTGGTGCATGACGAAGCCGAGCTGGAAGGCCTCGGCGATGGCCGGGTCGTAACGCATCTCCCACTGGCCGTCGTCGGCCTGGCGCACGCTGGTCTCGGTCAGGTGGCGCCATTGGGCGTCCGTCAGCGAGCCGAAGGGGGCCGAGACCTGGCGGATGAACTGCTCCGCCGCCTCCAGGCTGGGGAAGCGGGGCGCCTTGCCCACGTATTCGCCGATGCGGCGCAGGGATTCGTTGGTGATCACCGGCCCCACGTCGTTGAGGATAAGGCGGGTGATGGGGCTGCGCTCCATGGCGGCGATGCACATGCCGATGAGGCCGCCCATGGAGGTGCCGAGCCAGTGCACTTCGGCCACGTCGAGGCGGGCGATGAGGCTCACCATGTCCGCCACGTACTGGGGAAAACCGTAGCCGGACGCCTTTTTCAGCCAGTCGCTGCGGCCCCGGCCGACCACGTCCGGGCACACCACCCGGTAGTGCCGGCTCAGCTGGCGGGCGAGGAAATCGAAGTCGCGGCCGTTGCGGGTGAGGCCGTGCACGCACACCAGGACCCGGGGATTGGCGGGATCGCCCCACTGGGTATAGGCCATGCGGTGCAGGCCGGAGCCGTCCAGGGCGGCGCAGAGCACCCGCTTCTCGACCATGGCCGGCGCGGGGGAAAACAGGCGGCGCAGACTGTTGCAGATATTCATGGGCCTCGTCTCCTGGCAGAGGGTATGGCCCAAAGTCTAGCACTCCCGCGGGGGAGCGCCCCGCCGCCTAGCCGATCATTTCCAGCAGGGAGGCTTCCAGCTCCTGGCGCCCCAGGGCCGAGGCCATGGCGACGATGACGTAGCCGGGCTTCAGTTCATAGTCCTTGGGCGGGTTGAAGACCCAGTCCAGCTTTTCCCGCACCGCCAGCAGCACGTACTCGTTGCTGCGCAGCTTCAGGTTGCCCAGGGGCGTCGGCGGGAAATGGCCGGGCACCGCCACCTCCTCCACCCGCAGGCGCTTTTCCGACTTCAACATCTCGTCGAGGAAGGACACCACGTGGGGCCGCACCATGAGGGAGGCCAGGCGCATGCCGCCGGTCAGGTCCGGGGAGAAGATGGCGTCGGCGCCGGCCTTCTTCATCTTCTCCACATTGCGCGACTCCTGGCAGCGGGCCACCACCCGGATGGCCGGATTGAGCTGCTTCACCGTGATGGTGATCATCAGGTTGCGCGAATCGTCGCCGGTGACGGCGAAGACGCCCCGGGCCGATTCCAGCCCGGCGCCCAGCAGCACATCGTCGTCGGAGGCGTCGCCGTGCAGGTAGAGCAGGCCCGGGCTTTTTTCCCGCTGGGCCTCCAGGCCTTCCAGGTTTTCCTCGATGGCGACGAAGTGACGGTTGGTGGCTTCCAGCTCCCGCGCCACGTTGCGGCCCACCCGTCCGAAACCGCAGACGATGTAATGGCCGGTGAGCTTCTTGATCATCTTTTCCATGCGCCGTCTCCGCAGCGTGCCGTTGAGATCCGATTCCACCAGGGTCACCGTGACCGTGGAGAAGAGAAAGGACAGGGTGCCTGCCCCGAGAATGCCGATGAACACCGTGAACATCCGGGCCGCCGGATTCTGGGTCATCTCGATGATTTCGCCGTAGCCGATGGTGGCCACGGTGATGAAGGTCATGTAGAAGCAGTCGAACCAGGTGTAGCGCCCCCCGGTCAGCAGGTGGTAGCCGAAGGTGCCGATGACATGCACGGCCACCAGCATGATCAGGGCTCCATAGAGGTAACGCTGGACCTGGAGCGGCTGATTGCTGGTGCTGGCACTCATGGGAATGGATTCGGGGGCGGGGGCGGCGGCGGTGGTTGGCGATAGCGGCGGCGGCGCCATGCGTAGAGCAGGTATGCGCGCCATGCCGTACGGACAATACCATATCCCGCCAGGGCCAGCAGCAGGCCCAGGCACACCAGGCCCAGGGCCAGGGGCTCGCCCAGGGCCAGCAGCCAGTCGCCCAGGGCGCCGATCCAGGCCAGCATGCCCCCATCCCCCGGCTCCGGCGGCGCCACGAAGGCGCCTCCTTCCCGCAGCAGCACCAGCCGGCCCAGATGGTAGGCGACGAAGTAGAGCGGCACGATGGTCAGGGGATTGGTGTACAGGGTGGTCACCAGGGCCAGGGGCAGATTGACCCGGAACAGGGTGGCCAGGATGGCCGCCCCCAGCATCTGGAAGGGGCCTGGAATGAGGCCGCAGAAGAGGCCCACGGCCACGCCGCCGGCGGCGGAATGGCGGTTCAGGTGCCACAGGCGGGGATGCAGCAGGGTGCCGGCAAAGGGCGCCAGCCAGCGGTTGCCGATCAGGGCCTGGTGGTCGGGCAGAAAACGCTTCAGATGTTTGCGCACCATGGATTCATTCTACTGCGCCGGCCCCCGGACGGCCCAGGGCCAGCCCGGGAACGAAAGTGGCTATGCTATCGCCATGAACTGGCCCCTCTATTCCTTCGCCCTGGGCATCCTCCTGCTGCAACAGCAGCCAGCCCTGCCGCCCTGGCCCTGGCTGCCCCTGGGGGCGGCGGCAGTCCTCGGGCTGCTGGCACTGGGGCGGCGGCCGGGCGCCCTGCCCCGCCTGGGAACAATCCTGCTGGCCGCGGCCCTGGGTTTCCTGTGGGCCGGCTGGCGGGCCGAGACCCGCCTTGCCGAACGGCTGGCGCCGGCCCTGGAAGGGCAGGATCTGCAGCTGCAGGGCCGCATCGCCGCCCTGCCCCAGGACTTTGGCCGGGGCCAGCGCTTCGAGTTCGCCGTGGCGCCCGGGGCCGGAGTGAGCCTGCCGCCGACCCTCCTGCTCTCCTGGTACGACCGGCCGGAAACGCCCCGGCCGCGCCTGGAGCCGGGCCAGGAATGGCAGCTGACAGTGCGCCTGAAGCGCCCCCACGGCCACGCCAACGGCGCCGGTTTCGATTACGAGGCCTGGCTCCTGGAACGGGGCATCGGCGCCACCGGCTATGTGCGCGAAGCGGCGGACAACCGCCTGCTGGGCCGCAGCGACGGCTTCTTCAGCCGCATCGAGCGGCTGCGCCAGGCGGTGCGGGAGGACTTCCAGGCCCGCCTGCCGCAGGCCGACTATCCCTACGCCGGCGTCCTCACCGCCCTGGCGGTGGGGGACCAGAAGGCCATTCCCGGCGACCAGTGGAAGGTCTTCGCCGGCACCGGCACCACCCACCTGATGAGCATTTCCGGGCTCCACGTGACCATGATGGCGGCCCTTGCCGCCGCCCTGGCCGGCGGCCTGTGGCGCCGCTCGCCAGCCCTCATGGCGCGCTGGCCGGCCCAGCGGGCGGCGCTCCTGGCCGGCTGGCTGGCGGCGGCCGGCTACACCTTGCTGGCCGGTGCCGGGGTGCCGGCCCTGCGCACCCTGGCCATGCTCGGCGCTGCCGCCCTGGCCCTGGCCAGCGGCCGCCGGGTGGCACCCGGCAACGTCCTCGCCTTCGCCCTGCTGGCGGTGCTGCTGCCGGACCCCTGGGCCGTCCTGGCGCCGGGCTTCTGGCTGTCCTTCGTCGCCGTCGGTGCCCTGCTGCTGGCCGCCCGCCCACTGGCGGAGGGGCCGCCACGCCAGTCCTGGCGCCGCCGCCTGGGGCGACACCTGGGACACTGGAGCCTGACCCAGTGGGTCGCCACCCTGGGCACCCTGCCCCTGCTGCTGCTCTTCTTCCAGCAGTTCTCCCTGGTCTCGCCCCTGGCCAACGCCCTCGCCATTCCCCTGGTCAGCCTGGCGGTGACGCCCCTGGCCCTGGCGGCGGCCCTGCTGCCCCTGCCCGGGCTGGCCGCCGCTGCCCACGCCCTGCTGCACGGACTGATGCTCTGCCTGCAGTGGCTGGCAGCCCTGCCCGGGGCCCTGTGGACGCCGCCGGCGCCCACCCTGCCGGCCCTGTTCCTGGCCGCCCTCGGCTGCGTCTGTGTGCTCCTGCCCCGGGGCTTTCCCGGCCGCTGGCTGGGGCTGCTGATGCTGCTGCCCCTGCTGGCCACGCCCCAGCCCCGGCCGCCGCCGGGCCAGGCCTGGGTCACCCTGCTCGACGTGGGCCAGGGGCTGGCAGTGGCGGTGCGCACGCAAAAGCACACCCTCCTTTACGACGCCGGGCCTTACTACAGCCCGGAATCGGATGCGGGGGAGCGGCTGGTGCTGCCCTGGCTGCGGTCCGTCGGCGTGGATCGCCTCGACACCCTGGTGGTGACCCACCGGGACTGGGACCACTCGGGCGGCGCCCGCTCGGTACTGGAAAGCCTGCCGGTGGCGCTGCTGCTCGATTCACTGCCCCCGGCATCCCCCGAGGCCCGGGACCTGCAGCCCCTGGCCCAGGAACGGCGGGCCTGCGCCGAGGGGCAAGGCTGGGAATGGGACGGGGTGCGCTTCTCCATGCTGCATCCGCCGGCAGGCAGGGTGGATGCGCCCCAGGGCAGGAGCAACCACCAGAGCTGCGTCCTGCTGGTGCAAGCGGCGGGGCAACGGCTGCTGCTCAGCGCCGACATCGAGGCCGCCGACGAAGCCTGGCTGCTGGCCCGTCACCGGACGGAGCTGGCCAGCCAGGTGCTGCTGGTGCCCCACCACGGCAGCCGCAGTTCATCCACGGCCCCCTTCGTCGCTGCCGTCGGCGCCCGGGAGGTGCTGTACCCGGTGGGCTACCGCAACCGCTTCGGCCATCCCCGGCCGGAGGTCGTGGAACGCTATGCCGCCAGCGGCGCCCGGGCCTGGCGCACGGACCGGGACGGGGCCATCGGCCTGGTCCTGGGCGCAGCCACGGCCAACGGCAAGCCGGAACTCTGGGCCGAACGGCAGCGCCGGCCCCGCTACTGGTACGACCGTTACGCCTGGAAGGAGAGCGGCCAGGGTGGGCCGGACGAAGAAGAGAACGGTAACGACAGCAAGGCCCCGGCACCAACGACAACGGCCCCGCAGGGCCGTTGAAGAAGGCGGGCCGGCAGAGCGGGATCAGCCGGCCTGGAAGCGGGCCGCCTCGGTCTGCAGGGCCTCGGCCAGTTGCTCCAGCTGGCCGGCGGTGTTGGCGTTTTCGTTGACGGCGGCGCTGTTCTCCTCCGCCATCTGGGCGATGCGCTCCACGTTCTTGGCGATCTCGGTGCTGGCGGCGCTCTGTTCCCGCAGGGAGGAGGAAATGTCGCTCACCATGTCCACCACCTGCTGGGCCCCGGCCTGGATCTGGCCCATGGCGTCGCCGGCCTCCCGGGCCAGTTCGACGCCCTGGGAAACCCGCTCGACACCGTGCTTCATGCTGACCACGGCCTCCTGGGTGCCGCCCTGGATGGCGGCCACCATGTCGGTGATCTCCTGGGTGGAATGGGCGGTGCGTTCGGCCAGCTTGCGCACCTCGTCGGCCACCACGGCGAAGCCCCGACCCGCCTCGCCGGCTCGGGCCGCCTCGATGGCGGCATTGAGGGCCAGCAGGTTGGTCTGGTCGGCAATTTCCTTGATGACGCCAACGATGGTGGAAATCTTCTCCGAATGCTGGCCCAGGTCCTCCACGATGCCGGCGGACTGGTTCACGGCGCTGGCGATCTGCTCGATCTCCTGCACCACGTTGCCGACGATCTGGGCGCCCCGGGCCGACAGGTCGCCGGACTGGGACGAAAGGGCGTGGGCGTCCTGGGCGTTCTTGCTGATGTGGTCCACGCCCACCGTCATCTGCTCGATGGCGGCCGCCATGGAGGAGGCGGCCTCGCTCTGCTGCTGGGTGGACAGGGTGATCTGCTCGCTGGCGTCGGCCATGCTGCGGGCCGAGGCGGAGAGCTGGTTCACGCTCTGCTGCACGCTGGTGGTGAGGCTGGCGAAGGCGCCGGCCACCTCGTTGAAGCTGCCGGCCACCTGCTGCAGTTCATCCCTGGACTGGAGCTGGATGCGGGCCGTCAGGTCGCCCTGGGCGATGCGGTGGGCGCTGGCGGAAAAGCCGGTGATGCAGGAAACGATGGCCAGGTAGGCGCCGGCGGAAAGGTAGATGAAGACCAGCACCATCACCAGGGACAGGCCCAGGTTGAGCAGCAGGCCCCGTTCGGCCTTGGCCTTGCGCTCGCCGATGAGCTGCTTGGCGGTGGGCAGCAGGGTGTCGTAGAGCTGGGCGTAGCCCTTGTCGATGACGGCGGTGGACTGCTTGAAGAAGTCGCCGGAATCGGTGACGAACATGCCGGCGATGATGTCCTGGTTCACGATATTCACCAGGCCGCTCACCGCCTCGTTGAGATCCTTGGAGGAAGTGCCCAGGGTGTCGCGGATGGTCGGGTTGTGGCGGGCCGTCTTCTGCAGGTTCACATTGAGGGCGGCCAGGGTGTCGGAAACCTGGGCCATTAGGATGCCGATATCGACCCGCTGGTGATCGTTGATGCTCTTCTTGGCCAGGATGCCGGTGCCCTTGGCCCGGGTTTGGCCGAGACGCTCCAGCATGGAGGGCAGCTTGACCACGGCGGTTTCCAGCAGATAGTAGGAATCCATGTTGGGGTCGATGGTGAGGCCGCTCTCGTCGGCCACGTCCACCTTCAGCTGCAGGATGGCGGCGATCAGCCGGGTGTGGGCCGCAAAGCTCTCCGTGGCGGTCCAGGAAAGGCCATCGGCGGCAATCAGGTTCCACTCCTCGTTGATCTTCTTCCACTCTTCGGAGGCGGCAACGGAGGCCGGCAGGATCGGACCCAGGCCCTGCAGGGCGGTCTTCACTTCGCCGGTCTTGGCCTCCCTCTTGGGCAGCAGGCTGGCGTCGCCATTGATGACGCCGGAGGAGAGGCCGCGATGTTGCTGGGCCGCCTGCACCAGGCGGTCCATGGGCACGATCACCTCCAGGGCCGCCAGTTCGTCGTTGGCCAGGTGGATCTGGCTCTGCAACTGGCGCGACAGATTGACGAAGAGCACGGCGATGGCGATCAGGGCCACCAGGCCGATGAGGGCGAATTTCTTCGGATAGGTCAGCCGATGCATCAAGGCAATGGCCGGTGCAAACAGGATTTGCATCATTTTTTTAGGCTCCAGGTTGAACAGCGTCTTGCGGTCTGCGCCGCCTTTCTCCCTCGGGTCTTTTTTTAGTATTTGCTACGGGCAATGCCAAAACAGGTCGCTTACCGGGGCTCCTCCAGGAACATGCCGTCGGCCAGGTGCACCGTGCGGTCGGCCCGGGCCGCCAGGGCCGGATCGTGGGTGACGATGACGAAGGCGGTGCCCTGCTCCCGGCTCACTTCCAGCATCAGGTCGAACACCTGCTCCGCCGTATGACGGTCCAGGTTGCCCGTCGGTTCATCGGCCAGCACGCAGGCCGGGCGGGTCACCAGGGCCCGGGCGATGGCCGCCCGCTGCCGCTCGCCGCCGGACAGCTCCGACGGCAGGTGGTGCAGGCGATGGCCCAGCCCGACTTTCTGCAGCATGGCCTCGGCCTGGCTTTCCGCCTCGGCCCGGGGCAGGCGGCGGATGAGCAGGGGCATGGCCACGTTCTCCAGGGCCGTGAATTCCGCCAGCAGGTGGTGGAACTGGTACACGAAGCCCAGGTAGCGGTTGCGCCACTCGCCCCGGGCCGCCTCGGACAGGCTGAAGGGATCGGCACCCTTGAGCCGCACCGTGCCGGCGGTGGGCCGGTCCAGCCCGCCCAGGAGGTGCAGCAGGGTGCTCTTGCCCGAGCCGGAGGAACCCACCACCGCCAGACGCTCGCCGGGCTGCAGGGAAAGGTCGATGCGGGTCAACACCGGCACTTCCAGGTCGCCCTGGCGATAGACCTTGGACAGGCCCTGGCAGGCCAGCACGGCCGCATCGCTGGCCGTATCGCCGGCCCTATTCTCCATCGCACTTTCCGCTACTGCTGCCGCACTTGCCATCGCTGCCTCATTCATAACGCAGGGCCTCCGCCGGATTGACACGGGAAGCGCGCCAGCTCGGGTAGAGGGTTGCCGCCAGGGCCAGCACGAAGGCGATGGCGGTGATACCGGTGACGTCGCCCCACTGCAGTTCCGACGGCAGCTGGGAGATGTAATACACATCCTTGGCCAGGAACTGGGTGCCCAGCACCCGCTCGATGAAGGGCACCACCACGTCGATGTTCAGGGCCAGGGCGACGCCGCCGACCACCCCCAAGCCCAGGCCGATGACGCCGATGAGGGCGCCCTGGACCACGAAGACCGCCATGATGCTGCGGGGGCTGGCCCCCAGGGTGCGCAGGATGGCGATGTCCGCCTGCTTGTCGGTGACGGCCATGACCAGGGTGGAGACGATGTTGAATGCTGCCACGGCCACAATCAGGGAAAGAATGATGAACATCATGTTTTTCTCGATTTGCACGGCGCGAAAGAAGTTGGCGTGGCTGCGGGTCCAGTCGGAGATGTAGGCGTCCTCCTGGATCAGGGGCACCAGTTCCCGGGCCACCCGGGGAGCGCGGAACAGGTCGTCCAACTTCAGGCGCACGCCGGAGACGCCGTCGCCCAGGCGGTACAGCAGCTGGGCGTCGCTCATGTCGATGAGAGCCAGGCCCGAATCGTATTCATACATGCCGGCCTCGAAAATGCCGACCACGGTGAAGGAGCGCAGCCGGGGCACCACCCCGGCCGGGGTCACGGTGCCCTGGGGCGCGATCAGGGTCACCTTGTCCTCCAGGGTGACGCCCATGGCATTGGCCAGGTCGCTGCCGAGGACGATGCCGAAACCGCCGGGCTGCAGGTTCTCCAGCTTGCCCGCCTTCATGAAGCGGCCGAAGTCCGCCACCTTGTCCTCCAGCTCGGGGATGATGCCCCGCACCAGGGTGCCGCGCACCGTCTCGTCCCGGGAGAGCATGGCCTGGGCCTGGACGAAGGGCGCCGCCGCCTTCACTTCCGGATGCTGCAGGGTCTGCCGCCCCACCTCCAGCCAGTTGTGCAGCTCGCCGTTGATGGCGGTGACCTGGATGTGGGAAGCCACCCCCAGGATGCGGGTGCGCAGCTCCTTCTGGAAGCCGTTCATCACCGACAGCACCACGATCAGGGCCGCCACGCCGAGGGCGATGCCGGCCATGGAAATGAGGGAAATGAAGGAGATGAAATGGTTGCGGCGCTTGGCCCGGGTATAACGCAGGCCGACCAGGAGTTCGTAGGGCAGTTTCATGCCGAGGGGAGGCCCGCGGGAACGGGCTGAAAAGCAAAGGCGCTATGCTACACTTTTGCCCGCTTTTGGCCACTTGCGGCAATACGCAGCGAGCTGGCGCCGACGGCGCCGGACCCGGCTCAAAGGCTGGCCGCAGCTCCCGGAGCAGCACCAAATGTCGCCTCGGTCGGCCCCGCCGCATTCTCCTTGTTTTCCCCCATATTCTTCTTTTCCAGCCAGGCTTTGCCCATGCGCCTCACCCTCCTCGTTCCCGAACTGCTGTGGCCCGAACCGGAAGACGATCTGGCCTGGCAGGCCCTGGATTGCCCGGCCCTGGACACCCTGCTGCAACGGAGCGAACTGCAGCGCCGCCCGGCCCTGGCCGCCGAGGCCCAGGCGGCCCGCTGGCTGGGACCGACACCGCAACCCCTGGGCGCCCTGCGCCTGCTGGGAGAGGATGGTGCCGCCCTGGCACCGGACACCGGCGTCTGGCTCTGTGCCGACCCCATCCACCTGCGCCTGCACCAGGAAGAGATCATCGTCGCCGACAGCCGGGAACTGGACCTGGAAGCCGCCGAAGTCGAAACCCTGGCCGCCAGCCTCAACGCCCACTATGCGGGCGAGGCCAGCTTCCACCCGGTGACGGCCAGCCGCTGGTATGTGCGCCTGGAGACGCCCTGGGCGGCCGAACTGCCCGGGGACGCCCTGCCGCCCCTTTCCGCCGCCGCCGGCCGCCGCCTCAACCTGCCGACCCCGGCGGACCTGCCGTCGCGCCGCCTGCTGGCCCTGATGAACGAAATCCAGATGCTGCTGCACAGCCACCCGGTAAACGAAGCCCGGGGCGAGCGGGGCCTGCCCGCCGTGAACGGCCTCTGGCTGTGGGGCGCCGGCAGCCTGGGGCCGGCGGCAGCGGCCCCGGAGGCAGGCGCCATCTGGAGCAACCAGCCCCTGCCCCGGGGACTGGCCCTGGCCGCCGGTCTGCAGCACCATCCCCTGCCCGCCTCCGCCCACTCCCTGTTGCAGGCCGGGCCGGCTGAAGAACGCCATCTGGTGTGCCTCGACGACCTGCTGCAGGCGGCCCAGGACCAGGATGCCCAGGCCTGGCGCGACGCCCTGGCAGACCTGGAAAACCGCTGGTTCGCTCCCCTCAAGACGGCCCTGGCCAGGGGGCGCCTCAGCCAGCTGGAAGTGGTGGCCGGCACCAGCTACGGCGACCTGACCTGGCAGGCGAGCCCGCGCCAGATCAAGGGCGGCCTCTTTTCCTTCCTCGCCGGCAAGCCCGAAGCCCTGCAGCAGCTGGCCCGCCGCCTGGCCGCCGCCTAGGCCCCGACCGCCCCCAATTTCCCCAAAGTCACCGTCATGACCCAGCTCATCGCCCGCCCCGTCCCGCCCCGCCCCCAGTGGCAACTGGAGCAGGAAGGCCTGCACCCGCTCCTGGCCCGCATCTACGCTGCCCGGGGCATCAAGCACAAGGCCGAACTGGATTACGACCTGAAAAGCCTGATTCCCCCGAGCCAGCTCACCGGCACCGAAGCAGCCGCCATCCTCCTGGCTGATGCCATCGAGGCCGAGGCCCGCATCCTCGTCGTCGGCGACTACGACTGCGATGGCGCCACCGCCACCGCCGTGGCCGTGCGCGCCCTGCGCCTCCTGGGCGGCACGGTGGACTACCTGGTGCCCGACCGCTTCATTCACGGCTACGGCCTCTCGCCCCAGATCGTCGAACTGGCGGCAGAGCGCCAGCCGGACCTGCTGGTCACCGTGGACAACGGCATCGCCAGCATCGAAGGGGTGGAAGCCGCGCGCCAGCTGGGCATCGCCACCCTCATCACCGACCATCACCTGCCGGCCGAGACCCTGCCGGAGGCGGACTGCATCGTCAATCCCAACCAGCCCGGCTGCACCTTCCCCAGCAAGGCCCTGGCGGGAGTCGGCGTCATGTTCTACGTGGCCCTGGCCCTGCGCGCCGAGATGCGCCGCCGCGGCGCCTTCGGCCCGGAGCGCCCCGAGCCCAACTTCTCCTGCCTGCTGGACCTGGTGGCCCTGGGCACGGTGGCCGACGTGGTCAAGCTGGACCACAACAACCGCATCCTGGTGGCCCAGGGCCTGAAGCGCATGCGCGAAGGCAAATTGACGCCGGGCATCCGCGCCCTCTTCCGTGCTGCCGGACGCAATCTGCAGACCGCCTCCGCCTTCGACCTGGGCTTCACCGTCGGCCCCCGCCTCAACGCCGCCGGCCGCCTCTCGGACATGAGTCTGGGTATCGAATGCCTCATCACCGACGACGAGGCCCGGGCCGCCAACATCGCCCAGCAGCTGGACCAGCTCAACCGGGAACGGCGCGAGATCGAGGCCGGCATGCAGGAACAGGCCCTCATCCACCTGGAAAACTTCGACCTGGAAGCCAGCGGCGCCGGCGTCGCCCTCTTCGACCCGGACTGGCACCAGGGCGTGGTCGGCATCCTGGCCTCCCGCATCAAGGAAAAGCTGCACCGCCCGGTGTTCGCCTTCGCCCGGGGCGACGACGGCCAGATCAAGGGTTCCGGCCGCTCCATTCCCGGCCTGCACCTGCGGGATGCCCTGGATCTCGTCTCCAAGCGGGCCCCCGGCATCCTGCTGCGCTTCGGCGGCCACGCCATGGCCGCCGGCGCCACCTTGATGGAAGAACGCTTCGAGGAATTCAAGAGCCTCTTCGCCCAGGTGGCCGACGAACTGCTCAACCCGGCGGACCTGACCCGCACCCTGGAGACGGACGGCGCCCTGGAGGCCGGCTACATCTCCCTGCAGGTGGCGGAAATGCTGGCCGGCGAAGTGTGGGGCCAGGGCTTCCCGGCACCGTTGTTCGAGGACGTGTTCGAGGTGGAAAGCCAACGGGTGCTGAAGGACAAGCACCTCAAGCTGCGCCTGAAGAAGGAGCGGTCGTTGCTGGAGGCGATCCAGTTCAACGCCACGGAAAATCCCGGCCCCCGGGCCCGCCTGGCCTACCGCCTGACCATCAACGACTACAACGGGGTGCAGACGCCCCAGCTGGTGGTGGAGCACTGCGCCCCGGCCTGAGGGGCATAAGGGACGGGCCTTTCCAGGCAGCCTACCGGGAAAGTCGCATGAATGCTGGCTCCCAGGGCAGGTGATTTCCAGCCTTCGCCCCGGGCCGCGACGCCTGCCCGGGCGCCGGTCGCCGTCTAGCTGCGCTTCAGGGACACCGCCCCCACCGCCGCCAGGATCAACAGGGCCGCCACCCCTTCCCGCCAGCCGGGCTGCTCCCCCAGTATCAGGGCGCCGCCGAGGACGCCGATGAGGGGCGTCACCAGGGAGGACAGGGAGGACACCGCCACCGGCACCATCAGCACGATGCGGTTCCAGGCCCAGTAGCAGAACATGAAGGCGACGAAGACGTTGTAGGAGACGCCGAAGGCCGGCCAGAACGAGGGCCAGGCCAGGCGCGAAGTTTCCAGGGGAAGCGCCACCGCCAGCATGGGCAGGCCGCCCAGGACCATCATCCAGCCCGTCAGGGCGGTGGTGGACAGCCCCACCGGCAGACGCTTCAGCAGCACCACCCCGAGGGCCCAGCTCCACGCCGCGCCAACCATGCAGGCCACCCCCACCGGCGCCCGCAGCATGCCTTCCAGGCTGTCGCCCATGAGCACCCCGACCCCGGCCAGGCCCAGCAGCAGGGCCACGATGCGGCCCGCCGTCAGCCGCTCGCCGAGAAGCCACACCGACAGCAGCACGCTCCACAGGGGCATGGTGTAACCCAAGAGGGCCGCCCGTCCCGAGGGCAGCAGGCCGACGCCGTAGATGGCGAGGACATTCCAGCCGACGATGTTGGTCAGGGTCACCAGGGCCAGGCGGCCCCAGCGGCTGCGGGGCACCCGGATGCTGCCGCCGCCGGCCCGGGCGATGGCCAGGATGCCGAGGCCGCCCAGCAGCAGGCAGCTGCCGCGGAAATAGAGGGGCGGCACTTCGGACAGCACCACTTTCATCACCGGCCAGTTGAAGCCCCAGCCCAGGGCCAGGGCGGCCAGCAGCAGGAGCCCCTGGCGGGGCAGACGTTCGAAACTGGAGGTGGGGAGGGACACCGGCGGCAACCCGGAAGAAAAGGGGCTACGGAGTTTACTCCTTTGCCCGCCTTCCTTGCATCGTCGCGGCCACCGGGAGCCCGGTGCAAAGTGTATAATTGCCGGTTTTCCCAGCAGAACAGCCAAGAACATGGAAGCGGAACAGCTCAACGCCATCGCCAACAAGCTTGCCGACCTGGAATCCCGGTCGGCGGAACTTCGGAGGTATCTTTGACTACGACACCAAGGAAGTCCGTCTAGTCGAAGTCTCCCGCGAACTGGAAAGTCCCGACGTCTGGGACGACGCCAAGCGCGCCCAGGACCTGGGCCGGGAAAAGAAGGCCCTGGAAGGCGTGGTGGTGACCCTGCAGGAAGTGGCCCAGGGTCTGGCCGACGGCAAGGAGCTGTTCGAGATCGCCCGTGAAGAAGGCGACTTCGACACCGTGGCCGCCGTGGCCGCCGACAACGAGGCCATCGAGGCCAAGGTGGCGGCCCTGGAATTCCGCCGCATGTTCAACAATCCCCAGGACCCGAATCCCTGCTTCCTGGAAATCCAGGCCGGCGCCGGCGGTACCGAGGCCCAGGACTGGGCTTCCATGCTGCTGCGCATGTACCTGCGCTACACCGAGCGCAAGGGCTTCGACGTGCAGGTGCTGGAAGAATCCGAAGGCGACGTGGCCGGCATCAAGAGCGCCACCCTGCGCATCGCCGGCGACTACGCCTACGGCATGCTGCGCACCGAGACCGGCATCCACCGCCTGGTGCGCAAGAGCCCCTTCGACTCCAACGCCCGCCGCCACACCTCCTTCACTTCCGTGTTCGTCTATCCGGAAGTGGACGACTCCATCGAGATCGACATCAACCCGGCGGACGTGCGCACCGATACCTACCGCGCCTCCGGCGCCGGCGGTCAGCACATCAACAAGACCGACTCCGCCGTGCGTCTGACCCACGTGCCCACCGGCATCGTGGTGCAGTGCCAGAACGACCGTTCCCAGCACCGCAACCGGGACGAAGCCTGGCAGATGCTGCGGGCCCGCCTCTACGAATTCGAACTGCGCAAGCAGCAGGCCGAGCAGCAGAAGCTGGAAGACGCCAAGTCCGACATCGGCTGGGGCCACCAGATCCGCTCCTACGTGCTGGACCAGTCCCGCATCAAGGACCTGCGCACCAACTTCGAAACGGGTAACACCCAGGCCGTACTCGACGGCGACCTCGACGACTTCATCCAGGCCAGCCTCAAGCAAGGCGTGTAAGCGAATAAAACATCAGGCAGACGACCATGACCGAACAGACCGCACAACCCCAGGACGAGAATCAGCTCATCGCCGAGCGCCGGGCCAAGCTGGCCAAGTGGCGCGAGAGCGGCAAGGCCTACCCCAACGATTTCCGCCGCGAAAACACCGCCGGCCGCCTCGACGAGCTGTACAGCGAGAAAACCGCCGAGGAACTGGAAGCGGCCCCCATCAGCGTCAAGGTTGCCGGCCGCATCATGCTGCGCCGCCTCATGGGCAAGGCCAGCTTCGCCACCATCCAGGACGTTTCCGGCCGCATCCAGCTCTACGTCAAGGTGGACCTGGTGGGCGCCGAAGCCTATGACGACTTCAAGCACTGGGACATCGGCGACATCGTCGGTGCCGAAGGCACCCTGTTCAAGACCCGCACCGGCGAACTGACCATCCAGGTCTCCGAGATCCGCCTGCTGTCCAAGGCCCTGCGCCCCCTGCCGGAGAAGTTCCACGGTCTGACCGACATGGAACAGCGCCACCGCCAGCGCTATCTCGACCTGATCATGAACGAGTCCTCCCGGTTCACCTTCGTGGCCCGCAGCCGGATGATCCAGTCCATCCGCAACTACATGATCAGCCACCACTTCCTGGAAGTGGAAACGCCCATGATGCACCCCATCCCCGGCGGTGCCTCGGCCAAGCCCTTCATCACCCACCACAACGCCCTGGACATGGAATTGTTCCTGCGCATCGCGCCGGAGCTGTACCTGAAGCGCCTGGTGGTGGGCGGCTTCGAGAAGGTCTTCGAAGTTAACCGCAACTTCCGCAACGAAGGCCTCTCCACCCGCCACAACCCCGAATTCACCATGATGGAGTTCTACGAGGCCTATGCCGACTACAAGCTCCTCATGGACTTCACCGAAGGCCTGCTGCGCCACGCCGCCCGGGACGCCCTGGGCACCGAGGTGTTCCAGTACCAGGGCCGGGAGCTGGACCTGTCCAAGCCCTTCGCCCGCCTGACCATGGTCCAGGCCGTGCGTGCCCAGTGCCCCGGCTACTCCGAAGCCGAACTGAACGACGCCGAGTGGCTGAAGAAGAAGCTGGGCGAGATGAAGGTCGCGGTGAAGCCCGGCATGGGCCTGGGCGCCCTGCAGCTGCTGATGTTCGAGGAAGTGGCGGAAAGCCAGTTGTGGGACCCCACCTTCATCATCGACTACCCGGTGGAAGTCTCCCCCCTGGCCCGGGCCTCCGACAGCAATCCGGAAATCACCGAGCGCTTCGAGCTGTTCATCGTCGGCCGGGAAATCGCCAACGGCTTCTCCGAGCTGAACGATCCGGAAGACCAGGCCGCCCGCTTCCTGGAGCAGGCCAAGGCCAAGGATGCCGGCGACGAGGAAGCCATGTTCTACGACGCCGACTACATCAAGGCCCTGGAATTCGGCCTGCCCCCCACCGGCGGCTGCGGCATCGGCATCGACCGCCTGGTCATGCTGCTCACCGACACCGCCAACATCCGGGACGTCATCCTCTTCCCCCAGATGCGCAAGGAAGACTGAACGCCGAACCCTATGGACTCCGCCCGGAGTCGATAAAAAAAGGCGCGGTGGCCGCAAGGCCCCGCGCCTTTTTCTTGCCTGCCGCCGCGGCCCGGATGCTGGCCCGGCGGGCGCTCCGCCGCCCTAGTGGCCGCCCTGCTCCATGTAGCGTTCCAGGGCGCTGCGGGTATCGGCCAGGAGTTGGGGCAGGCTCTCGCCCAGGCGCCGCACTTCGGCCGCCTGCCCTTCCCGGGCGGCCGCCTCGACCCGGGCCGCCAGTTCGGACAGGGGCCGGGCACCGATGCTGGCAGCGGCGGACTTGAGGCTGTGGGCCGCCTCCCGGGCCGCCGCCAGGTCGTCCTGGGCCATGTTCTGCAGGGCCTGGCTGGCCTGGGCAAGGAAGGTGGAAACGAAGCGGGCCAGGAAGATGCTGCGCACCTCCCCCGCCTCTTCCTGGCGCGCGGCAATGGCGTCCAGCACCGCCGCGTCCAGCAGGGCTCCCGCCTCCCGCTCCGGCCGGGCCTGGACCCGCACCTGGGCGCCGCCTTCCGGTGGCCCCAGCCAGTCGGTGAGCAGGGCCACCAGGGCCAGCTCGTCGAAGGGTTTGGGCAGGAAGCCGTTCATGCCGGCGGCCAGGCAGCGCTGCCGGTCCTCGGCGAAGGAATTGGCGGTGAGGGCGATGATGGCGGTGGGCAGCCGACCCGCCTGGATCTCCCGCTGGCGCAGCTCCCGGGAGGCGGTGAGGCCGTCCATGACCGGCATCTGGCAATCCATGAGGATCAGGTCGAAATCCCGCTCGGCCCATTTTTCCAGGGCCTCCCGGCCGTGGTTGGCCACCTCCACCTGGCAGCCGAAGACCTGCAGCAGGCCCCGGGTTACCTCCTGGTTGGTCAGGTTGTCCTCCACCAGCAGCACCTTGCCGTGGAAGCGGGGCCGGTTCGGCACCGCAGCGGCCGCCGGGCGCCAGGCGGCCCCCTGCCAGCCGGCAGCCGGCGGCAGCTCGGCACCCCGGGGCGCCACCATGAAGGCCTGGCCGATGCTGCGCACGAATTCCTTGCGCGACACCGGCTTCGACAGGCGCTGGGCAAAGACCTGGGCCAGTTCCCCTTCCAGGGTGCTGGCGCCGAAGTCGGAGAGGGCGATCCAGACGCCGCCGCAGCGGCGGTGCCAGTCCTGCCAGGTGGCCTCGGGCAGTTGCAGGTAGCACAGGTCGGCCAGCACCGCCTGGGCCGCGCCCTCGCCCAGGAGCCGCTCCGCCTCGGCGGCATTGCGGGCCAGGCGGCAGTCCAGGCCCAGGCTCTGGGCGTAGTCCTGCAGGATCAGGGCCAGGGTGGGCTGGGGTTCCAGCAGCACCAGGCGGAAGCCCGGATAGTGGATGCCGGTGGGGTTGTCCCGCACCACATGGAAAGGCAGTTCGAAACTGAATTCGCAGCCCTCGCCGGGACGACTGGAGACGGTCAGGTCCCTGGCCCCCATCAGACGCACCAGCTCCCGGCTGATGGCCAGGCCCAGGCCCGTGCCTTCGGCCCGCCGGCTGGCGGCTTCCTCGATCTCGGCCGGCGTCTGGGAGGCGGCGCTGGTCTGGGAGTAGGCCTGGAACAGCTTGCCCTGCTCCGATTCGGGAATGCCGGGCCCGGTGTCGCGCACGGTGAAGCGCAGCAGGATCACATCGCCCCGCTCCCGGCTGTCGCCGGCGGCCCCCGGACTGCGCTCCACCCGCAGGCAGACTTCGCCCTGCTCGGTGAACTTGACCGCATTGCCGAGCAGGTTGAAGAGCACCTGCTTGAGCCGGTTAGGGTCCCCCGCCAGAGTCACGGGCAGTTCGCCCTTGAGATACACCGCCAGCTCCAGGCCCTTTTCCCGGGCATTGGGCGCCAGCAGCAGGGCGGCGCTCTCCACGGTGTCGGCCAGGTCGAAGGGCACCGCATCCACGGTCAGCTTGCCGGCCTCGATCTTGGAAAAGTCGAGCACATCGTTGAGCACGTTGAGCAGGGTTTCGCCGGAACGCAGGGCGGCCTCGGTCATGCGCCGCTGGTCGCTGGAGAGGGCCGTGGTCTGCAACAGGCGGATCATGCCCAGCACGCCGTTGAGGGGGGTGCGGATCTCGTGGCTCATGGTGGCGAGGAAGCGGCTCTTGACCCGGCTTGCCTCCTCCGCCGCATCCCGGGAATGGGTCAGTTCCTCGGTGCGGGAGGCCACCATTTCCTCCAGGGATTCCCGGTAGCGGGCCAGGCGTTCGTCCCGCTGCTCGATCTCCGCCAGCATGGCATTGAAACTGTCGATGAGGCGGCCCACCTCGTCCTCGCTGCCGCTCTCCTCCCGCTCCACCCGCAGGGAAAAGCGCTTGTGCCGGGTGATGTCCCGGGTGGCCTGCTCCAGGCGCACCACCGGGGCGGCAATGATGTGCTGCAGGCGGCGTGCCGCCAGCACCGCGGCGAGCATGGAAAGCACCGTCACCAGCAGCCAGATGAGGGCGCCCCGGCCCACCGCATCCCAATAGCCGTCGCGGCTGGCCAGCAGCTCGATGTGGCCGACCACGCCGCTGCGGAAGACGATTTCCCGGCTCTCCCGGATGCGGTTCCAGGAGGCCGGCAGCCAGGCCAGGCGCTCCTGCTGCAGGGGGTTGCCGCGCAGGTAGCGGGCGAAGAGCTGGCCCTGGGCATCGCTGACCAGCACCTCGATCACCGCCGGGTCGGCGGAAAGGGCCCGCAGGGTATCCTGGGCCGCCTTGCCGTCGTTGAAGACCAGGGGCGCCTCCAGGTTGCGGGCGGTGACGTCGAGCAGGGCCTGCAGGTTTTCCCGGTTGAACTGCTCCACCTCGCGCAGGCCGTGGATCAGGGTCAGGCTGGCATAGACCAGCAGGGCCGAGGCGGCCACCAGCATGAGGACAAGGCGCAGCTTTTCGCCGATGGGCAGGGAGCGGAATCTACGGCGCATCATCGTGGCCTTCCGTAAATGGTGCGGGCCAGGCGCAGGAGATGGGCGCTGAGCCGGATGTTGGCGCGGCGCAGGGCCGCAAGATTGACGTCGAAGGCGACCTGGGTGCCTTCCCGGGCCAGGCCCACCATGCAGCCCTGGCTGACCAGGTCCTCGCCTTCGCACACCGTCAGCACCGGCGCCGTCGCCAGGGCCTGGGTCCACTCCAGGTCCCAGTCCCCCTGGCTGCGCCCGGGGGCGTCGCCGAGGAACAGCACCTGGCAGTCCCGGGCCTCGGCCGGGCGGCTGCGGGGAGAGACGCCGATGCGCCGCCCGAGCAGGGTCTGGCTGTCCAGGGCGAGCAGGGAATCGACCACCGGCCCCCGGCCGGCGACGCAGATCAGGGTGTGCCTGACCGACCAGTTGCCCTCGCCCCACTCTGCATAGTTGGCCAGATTGGCCACCAGGGCCGCCTTCACCGCCGCCTCCGAGGGCGGGTTGGCCAGCGCCCACAGGGGCCAGCAGCAGAGCAGCAGCAGGCAACGCCTCACGTCAGAAGCCCCAGCTCAGCACGACGCTGAGTTCCCGGCGCAACACGGTTTCCTGGAAGAAGGGCTGGTCGCCGAATTCCCGGTGCTTGGGCCCCAGGAGATTGCTTCCGATCAGGGAGACTTCGCTGCGCCGGTCCAGGCGCCGGGTCCAGCGCAGGTCGAAGGTGCCGTAGCCGGCGACGCCGCGCTGGTCCATGGGGCCGACGCCGCGCCAGGTCAGGTCCAGGCGCTGGTTGCGGGACAGGTCCCAGAGGGAGCGGATGAACAGCTGCTCCCGGGGAAAGCCGCCCTGGAAGGAGATCAGGGCCGGGCCGGCGGGCCGGCTGCTGTAGTCCAGGGCCTCCCGGTACAGGGTGAAGCCGCCGCGCAGCTGCCAGTGGGCCGCCGCCTGCCAGTCCAGCGCCCATTCCAGGCCCCGGGTGCGGCCCTGGGCGTTGTTGAAGTACATCATGGAACTGGCGCCATCGAACTCGATGGTCTGCAGGTCCTTGTAATGGTTCTGATAGACCGACACATCGCTGCTCAGGTTCGGCGTCAGCTGGGCCCGCCAGCCGGCCTCCAGGCTGCGCAGCCGCTCCGGGCGGAAGGCCGGATTGCCGACGGCCGGCAAAGGCCCGACTCCGGGGCCGTTGAAGCGGATGGCCGTATCCACCTGGTTGGGGGAACGCACCGCCCGGGCCGTGCCGGCCCACAGGGTGTGGCCGGCGGCGGCGTTCCACACCGCCCGCAGGTTGGGCTGCCATTCGCTGCCGTGGTCGGGAACCCGCTCCAGCTTGGCCCCGGCGATGATCTGCAGGGTTTCCGGGATGACGGTCCACTCGTCCTGGACAAACAGGTTGGTGACGGTGCGCTGGGAACTGACCGGGCTGAAGGAGAGCTTGGCCGAACTCACCGAGTCGAAACGGTACTGGCGCCAGCCGCCGCCCCACACCAGCCGGTGGGCCGGGTTCAGGTTGACCGTGTGCTGCAGATCCACGTCCGCCACGGTCTCTTCCAGCACCGCGCCGGAAGAGGGCTCCCGGCGCCAGGAGTGGTCCACATAGGACTGCACCTGCAACTGGGAGCCATCGCCCAGGCGGCGGCTGAGACGGCCCAGCAGGTGCTGGCCGGAAATGTCGTTGGCCGTGGACAGGGGATAGGGAGCACCGCCGCTATGTCCCTGGTAGGCCTCGCCGTTGACCATCCAGGTGTCGCTGCCGGCGGCGCTATCGGCGCGGAAGCCAATGCGGTCGGCGCGCCAGGTGTCGCCGGCACCGCTGCCGGTGAGGGACTGGTGGTCGTCCCGGCTGCGGCTGCGGGCGTAGAGGCGCCAGGCACCGCCCTCCTCCGTGGTGCTGCCCCAGCGCACGTTGGCCATGCCCTTTTCCACGTTACCCACCGCCAGGGTCGCCTGGCCGCCCTGGGTCTCGTGGGCGGAGCGGGTGACGATGTTGATCACCCCATTGACCGCGTTGGCCCCCCACAGGGCGGCCCCCGGCCCCCGCACCACCTCGATGCGGGAGATGTCGTCGAGGGCGATGTCGTAGGCGTCCCAGAAAACGCCGGAATAGATGGAGTTGTAGATGCTGCGGCCGTCGATCAGCACCAGCAGCTTGCCGCCGAAGAAGCCGTTGAAGCCCCGGGCGGAGACGCCCCACTTGTTGCCGTCGATCTGGGCCACGTGCAGGCCGGGCACGGTGCGCAGCAGGTCCGGCAGGGTAGTGGCGCCGAGGCGCTGGATGTCCTCCCGCCGCAGCACGGTGGTGGCAGCCGGCGCCTGGGCCAGTTCGGAAGGGTGCTTGAGCACGGAGCTGACTTCCGTACGCAGCAGCTCTTCGATGGAAAGGGTGGACAGGCTGGCCAGCTCGGCCGCCACGGGCTCATCCCCGGCCGCACGGGCCGGTTCCTGGAGCAAACAGGCGGCGCTGCACGAAGCCAGCGCCAGCAGCGCAGAAAGACGCGCCTTGAAAGGCATGCACACCACCCCTGAACGTTTCTTGTTGTTCGATGCTCTATGGCAAGGAGCCCCCGGCCCCTTTTTATGAAGGGTGGATTTTATCGGCTTGAAGCCCCCAGGGAAAGCGAATCGATTGTATCTACGCCGAAAAACCGGCCTAGAGGCACACCGCCCTCCCCTTGCGGCAAGAAGCATTAACAAAGGTAACAATCTGTTTCCCCGGTCGGCAAAAGGCCGGGCAAGGCGTTCTAATAGCCATGGAATCCCTCATTCGCCCCCGGAGCAACGCCATGGAAGTCAAAACCCTCCATCCCCTGATCAAGATCGCCGCCGTTTCCGTCACCGCCCTCAGCCTGGCCGGTGTCGGCGTCCTCACCGGCATCCTACCGGCCCCAGGCCAAAACAAGCCGGCGGAAACGCCCAGTGCCACCATGGCCGCCACAGAACCTGCCCCGGCAACGATCGCAGCCCCGGCCGCCACCACGCCCCCGGCCGCCGCCAAGACGGCGCCGCCGGTGGCCGCCAGCAAGCCCAAGGAAAGCGCCAAGCGGGCCAAGCCCGTGACCAAGGAACAGCCGGCAGCGGCCACCGTGGCCCAAGGCGAAGCCGTGCCGGCCAAGGCTGCGGCACCTGTATGCAAGGACTGCGGCGTCATCGAAAACATCATGGAAGTGAAGAAGCCCGGTGAAGGCACGGGCCTGGGCGCCGTCGCCGGCGGCGTCCTCGGCGGTCTCCTGGGCAACCAGGTGGGGGGCGGCAAGGGCCGCACCGCCATGGCCGTCCTCGGTGCCGCCGGTGGCGCCTACGCCGGGCACCAGGTGGAAAAGAACGCCCGCAGCAACATGGAATACCAGATCACGGTGCGCTTCGACGACGGCACCACCCAGCGCTTCACCGAGGCCAATCCCCCGGCCTGGCGCCAGGGCGACCGGGTCAAGGTCAGCGACGGCATCCTGCGCAGCGCCGACTGAAGCCCGGGCTTAACGGTCCCATGGGGGCGTGCGACAATCCGCCCCCATGAGCACGCCCGCCTCCCCTGCCCCCCATTCAGTCGCCGACGCCAATCCCGACGCCTACCGGCCCCTCGTTCCCGCCCGCCTCTGCCGCAACGACGCCGGCGTGCCCTACTCGCCGGACTACGACGACATCTACCACACCGCCGCCGGGGCCCTGGGCCAGGCCCGCCACGTCTTCCTCGCCGGCAACGGCCTGCCCCGGCGCTGGCAGCAGCGGGAAAGCTTCACCATCGTCGAGACCGGCTTCGGCATCGGCCTCAATTTCCTCGCCACCTGGGCCGCCTGGCGGGACGATCCGGCCGCCTGCCGGCGCCTGCATTTCGTCTCCCTGGAAAAGCATCCCTTCAGCGCCGCCGACCTGGGCGAACTGCACGCCGCCCATCCCGAGCTGGCGGAACTGGCGGCCGAGCTGCGGGCCCAGTGGCCCCTGCTCACCCCCGGCGTGCACCGCCTGCATTTCGCCGGCGGCCGGGTCAGCCTGACCCTTTTCTTCGGCGACGCCCAGAGCCTGCTGCCCCAGTTGCGGCTGGCCGCCGACGCCTTCTACCTGGACGGTTTCGCCCCGGCCAAGAATCCGGACCTGTGGTCCCCCTTCGTCTTCCGCGGCCTGGCCCGCTGCGCCGCCGCCGGCGCCACCCTGGCCACCTGGTCGGTGGCCGTCGGGGTGCGCGAAGGCTTGCAGGCCGTCGGCTTCGTCAGCGACAAGGCCCCCGGTTTCGGCGGCAAGCGGGACATGCTGCAGGGCCAGTACCGGGGCCCGGGCGTGCGCCGGACGGTGATGCCGGGCAAGCGCATCCTGGTCATCGGCGGCGGTTTCGCCGGCACCTCCACGGCCCACCGCCTGGCGGAGCGGGGCTACCAGGTGACCCTGCTGGATCAGGCCGAGGGCCCCGGCTGCGGCGCCTCCGGCAACCGGGTCGGGGTCCTGCGCCCCCTGCCCAGCCTGGACGACAACCGCCTCTCCCGCCTTACCCGCAGCGCCTTCCTGTACACCCGCCGCCACCTGCTGGCCCTCTCCGCCGCCGGCCTGCCGGTGCGCTGGGGCGCCAGCGGCGTCCTGCACCTGGCCCGGGACAAGACCCACGAAGCCACCCAGCGCCAGGTGGCCGAAACCTTCGCCGCCCCCGAGCTGTTCCGTTACGTGGACGCGGCCGAGGCCTCCCGCCTCATCGGCTGGCCGGTATCGGTGGGCGGCTGGCATTTCCCCGGCGGCGGCTGGGGCATGCCCCCCAGCCTGTGCCAGGCCAATCTGCAGGCCCATCCGGCCATCGAGCAACGCTACAGCCAGCGGGTGGAAAAACTGCAGGCCGGCGCCGACGGCTGGGCCGCCTACGCCGCCGACGGCACCCTGCTGGCTGAGGCCGACCAGGTGGTGCTGGCCAATGCCGCCGACGCCAGGCGCCTGGGGGGCTGCGACTGGCTGCCCCTGCGCAGCGCCCGGGGCCAGGCCACCCTGGTGCCGGAGACAGCCACGCCGCCCCTCGACATGGTGGTGTGCCGCCTCGGCTACGTGACGCCGGCCCTGGACGGCCTGCGGGTCTGCGGCGCTTCCTTCCTGGCCGGGGATGAAGACCCCCAGCCGCGCCTGGAAGAGCAGCAGGACAACCTGGCCAAGCTCAATTTCATCCTGCCCGGCTTCGCCAAGGACCTGGCAGCGGCAGACCTGGGCAGCCGGGTGGGCTTCCGCCCCATTTCCCCGGACCGCCTGCCCATGCTGGGCCCCCTGCCGGAAAACACCGCTCCGGCAACCGGCGCCCGCCTGCAGACCCTGCCGCGCCGCCCCGGCCTGTGGCTGGCCAGCGGCTTCGGCGCCCGGGGCTTCGTCTGGTCCGCCTGGGCCGGCGAATTCCTGGCCAGCCAGATGGCCGGCGATCCCCTGCCCCTGGAAGGGGATCTGGCGGACGCCCTGGACCCGGCCCGCTTCCTGCTCAAGCCGGTGAAGGCCGCACGCTTCAACGACCGGGAATAGCCCCTGCCACCGCCAGGGCCAGACGCTGGCCCGCCTCGGCCTCGAGCCGGGGAGCCCGTTCCTGCAGATAGTCCAGGAAGGCCTGGGCCAGGGGCGTCAGGCGCTTGCCTGCCGGCGCCACCACCTGCCAGCGGGCCGGAATGGGCGTGCCCCGCACCGGCAGCACGGCGATCCCCAGTTCTTCCGGATGGGGCCCCAGGGCGTGGGCCGACAGCACGGACAGGCCCAGCCCCCCCGCCACCGCCTGACGCACCGCCTCGTTGCTGCCCAGCTCCAGCCGGGGCCGCAGCTGCACGCCCCGGGCAGCAAAGAACTCCTCGGCCGCCAGCCGGGTGCCGCTGCCCGGTTCCCGCAGCACGAACTCCGCATCGGCCAGGGCCCCTGCCGCCACCTGCTTGCGCTTGGCCAGGGGATGGTCGGCCGCCGCCACCACCACCAGCGGATTGGTCAGGAAGGGAACGGCGCTCACCGGCGTCTCCGCCGGCGGCTTGGTCATGATGTACAGGTCGTCCTGATTTTCCAGCAGCCGGCCGACCACCGCCTGCCGGTTCAGGACCACCAGGGACACTTCCACCGCCGGCCGGACCTTGCGGAACTCCCCCAGCAGGCGGGGAATGAAGGCTTCGGCGGTACTGACCACTGCCAGCCGCAGCCGCCCCCCCTGGTCGCCCCGCAGCACGGCCAGCTCGTTTTCCAGCTGCCCCAGCTCCTCCGCCACCCGGGCGGCGGCCGCCGCCACCAGGCGCCCCGCTTCCGTCAGGTGCAGGCGGCGTCCCACCCGCTCGTGCAGGGGGAGGCCGACCTGCTCGGCCAGCTGCTTGAGCTGGGCCGAGAGGGTGGGCTGGGTCAGGTGCAGGCGCTCCGCCGCCCGGGAAACGCTCCCTTCCTGGGCAGTGGCCAGCAGCAGGCGCAGTTGATGGAGGGTCAGGTGCAGGGAACCGCCAAGCCGATACATATATTGATCTTTATCTATGCAATATTTAGAAATATATGATTTTTACAAATACATGAAAAGACTCAGAATGCGCCACACCAAAACAAACGGAGTCTGTTCGTGCTTGATGCCGTCCCCTTTTTCTTCGCCCTCGGCGCTGTCGCCAGCCTGGCCCGCAGCGAGCTGAAGCTGCCGACTGCGGTTTTCGAGGCCCTCTCCATCTACCTGCTGCTGGCCATCGGCCTCAAGGGCGGCAGCGAAATCGCCCATAGCAGCGACCCGGCCCTGCTGACCCATGCCGCCCTGGCCATCGGCCTGGGAGCCCTCATCCCCCTCTTCGCCTTCCCCCTCTTCCGCCTGCGCTTCAACCGCTTCGATGCGGCCTCCCTGGCCGCCCATTACGGCTCCATCAGCGTCGTCACCTTTGCCGTCGGCACCACCGTACTGGCCAGCCGTGGGGTGGCCTACGAAGGCCATCTGGCCCTGCTGGCCGCCCTCATGGAGGCGCCCGCCATCCTGGTGGCCACCGTGCTGGCCCGGCTTGGCGGCGAAGAGCGCCCGGACTGGCGCAAGCTGATCCATGAAGTCTTTGCCAACAAGAGCGTGCTGCTGCTCCTGGGCGGCATCCTCATCGGCTGGGCGGCCGGCCCCCACGGCACCGAGCCCCTGAAGCCCCTCTTCACCGACCTCTTCAAGGGCGCCCTGTGCCTGTTCCTCCTGGAAATGGGGCTGGTGGCGGCTTCCCGCCTGGGGGACCTGCGCAAGGCCGGGTTCTTCCTGGTGGCCTGCGGCATCGCCCTGCCCCTGGGCAACGCCGCCCTGGGCTGGCTGGCCGCCAGCTGGATGGGGCTGTCCGTGGGCGGGACCGTGCTGCTCATGACCCTGGCGGCCTCCGCCTCCTACATCGCCGCACCGACGGCCATGCGCCTGGCGGTGCCGGAAGCCAACCCGGCCCTGGGTATCGCGGCGGCCCTGGCCCTCACCTTCCCCTTCAACGTGCTCTTCGGCATTCCCCTTTACCTGTGGGTGGCCCAGCAGCTGGCCTGAAATCCGGCCTTCCGCCCGCCAAAAAAAACGGCAGCCCTGGGGCTGCCGTTTTTTTTCGTGAAGCCGGGATCAGCGGTAGAAGACCTGGAAGCGCACCTTGCCCTGGTCGCCCAGGATCACCACATCCCCGTCCTGCAGGGTCACCTCGCCCACGCGCTGGGCCATGTTGCCGTTGTGGAAGGTGCCGTTGGTGGACTGGTTGTCCCGCAGCAGTAGCTTGCCGCCGATGGGGCCGACCCAGGCGTGGCGGTTGGAAACGTGGGGATCGCCGATGACCACGCTGGCCTCCACCGAGCGCCCCAGCATGAGGCCCTGGCCCACGGGGAATTCCTGGCCCTGCAGGGGGCCGGCAATGCAGCGCAGGCAGGCCACCGGCTCCGGCCGGGAAACCAGAGTGGCATCGCTGCCCGGCATTGCCTCGGCAACGGCAGCAGGAGCGGCAGGTGCCGGTGCCACCGGCGGCAGGGTCGCCACCGGCGACGGCACGGCAGGCTCGACGCGGCCAGCCCCAGGCTGGGACGCCTCGCCGGCCAGCAGGCGGCGGTAGGTGGACACCTTGTTCCAGTGGATGATCCAGCACACCAGGCTGACCAGGCCGAACAGCAGGCCGAGGAAGGGAATGGGCGAAAGCAGGCCGAAGATGCAGCTGATGAGGCCCACGGTCAGGCCGCCGTCGCCGAAGGCCTGGGTCTGCCGCGCCTCGCCCTCCCGCTTGAGGGCGCTGGAGAGGATCACCACCGCAGCCAGCCAGACGATGAAGCCGATGGCAGGAATCAGGGTCAGCCACACCAGGGCCGAGGGAATGGCCGGGCGGAATTCGGGACGGGTGGCATCCAGGCAGCGCTGCAGGTTGAGCAGATAGAAGACCATGGCGACGATGACGCCGATGGCGAACAGCAGGACCAGACCGACAACGATGAAGCCCAATCCCACCATGGCATTGGCTGCGGAATCGTGCATGGAGTTCTCCCTGAAACGGCCCGTGGCCCGGGCCTGTCAATGATTTGAGTGCAACGCGGCAACTGGCTCGGGACTATAGACCAGCCCCCCGAGCTAAGCAAACGGCATGACCGGCGCCCCATGAAAAAAGGCCCTGCAGCAGCAGGGCCCTTTCACGGCACGGAAGCGGGACGGGATTACTCGTCGTCGCACTCGCCGTCGTCGTGCACGTGACCGTGTTCCAGCTCGGTAGCGCTGGCGGGGCGCACGGCGGTGACGGTGCAGGTGAACACCAGGGCGGTACCGGCCAGGGGATGGTTGCCGTCCAGGACCACCTTGCCGTCGGCGATGTCGGTGACGCGGTAGAGGATGAAGTCATCGTCGTCGCTGCCTTCGGGGGCGCCTTCGAACTGCATGCCCACTTCCAGGGTCTCGGGGAAGTTTTCCCGGGGCTCCATCTGCACCAGTTCGGAATCGTATTCGCCGAAAGCGTCGTCTGGCTGCAGCTTGACCTTGACGGTTTCGCCCACGCTCTTGCCCTGCAGGGCCTCTTCGATCTTGGGGAAGATATCGTCGTAACCGCCGTGGATGTAGACCAGCGGATCCTTGCCCGCATCCACCAGGACGCCGTCCGGATCGGTGACGTTGTAGTCCAGGGTGACGACGGTATTCTTAGCTACTTGCATGGGGAATTTCCTAAAGTTCCTTGGCCAGGCGCAGCATTTCCAGCGCATGGCCCTTGGCGTTGACGCCGTAGAAGGCGTGGCGAACAAGGCCCTGTTTGTCGATGACGAAGGTGGAGCGGAGGATGCCGTGCTTTTTCACGCCGTCCACTTCCTTCGCCTGCCACACCCCGTAACGACGGCAGACCTGGCCCTCCTCGTCCGACAACAGGCGCACGGAAATGCCGTGCTTGTCGCGGAACGCGGCGTGACGCAGACAGTCGTCCCGGCTGATGCCGAGCAGGGTGCAGTCCCGGCGCTCGAACTCGTCCTCATGATCGGAAAAGTCCGTGGCCTCCAGGGTGCAGCCCGGGGTGTCGTCTCTGGGGTAGAAGAAGAGAATGATGTGGCGCTTGCCCTTGTATGCCGCAAGCTCCACCAGCTCCATGTCTGCATCCGGAAGCGCGAACTCCGGCGCAGCCTGACCAGGTTTCAGCATTGCTGTCTCCTCAAAGACGCCTCAAGGACCTTGCCCGAGGTGAGCCGATTCTAGCCGAGCTTGAAGGGCCGTGCCAGCGACCGAACAAATGTCCGGGAGGGCCGGCGGCGGCGTTAGAATGGCCAATTGCACCGGGCCGGCGGCATCGCTATTCATCCGGCATTGACGGAACCTTCATTCGCCTGCCCGGGTCAGCCTCTCTTTGCCGTCGAAAGGAAAGCCATGCATCCCTCCCGCCCGACCTCCCGCCTCAGCTTCGCCCTGCTCGCCCTCGGCCTCGCCGCTGCCGCCCAGGCCGGCACCACGGTGGACCTTTCCGCCAGCGCCAGCCGCAGCGCCCCCAACGACCTGGTCCTGGCCAGCGTCTTCGCCGAAGCCAGCGGCCCCACCACCGCCGACCTGGCGCAGAAGGTGAACACCCAGATCGCCGAAGGCCTGCGTACCGCCAAGGCCTACAAGGACGTCAAGGTGCGCAGCGGCGGCACCCACACCTATCCGGTCTACGGCAAGAGCGGGCGCATCGAGTCCTGGCGCATGCGCTCCGACATCGCCCTGGAAGCCCGGGACGCAGGCGCCCTCTCCGAGCTGCTGGGCAAGCTGCAGGCCACCATGGGCGTGGGCGGCGTGCAGTTCATGCCGACCCCGGAAACCCAGAAGAAGGCCGAGGATGAAGCCACCGTGGAGGCTATCGCCGCCTTCAAGGCCCGGGCCAAGCTGGTGGGCGACACCCTGGGCAAATCCTGGCGCATCAAGCAGCTCAGCGTCGGCAGCAGCGGCGGCCGCCCCCCCGTCTATCCGCGCATGAAGAGCGCCCTGATGGCCGCCGAGGCCGTTCCCATGCCCCTGGAAGGCGGCGACTCGGCCGTCACGGTGAACATTTCCGGCCAGATCGAACTGGCCGATTGAGACCGCCACGCCCCCGCCCGGCAGGATGGCCGGACGGGGGCCGATGCAACATCCGGTAACAACTTGCCGTCCCGGTACGGCCCAGGGGCCCGCTATACTTCGGCTCAAAATTCCTAAGGCTCCGGCCGCGCCCCGATGAAACCCGCAACCATGCCCGTGACGGCACCTGCCCGCTCCGCTTTCGCCCCCCTTCCCCTGACCCTGGCGTTCGCCGCGGTCCTGGCCGCCGCCCCGGCCCTGGCCCTGGACCCCCTGGGCAGCGATGCCCTGGCGCCACCCCGGCCGACCCTCGGCGGCAGCGAGGGCCAGGGCGCCAATCCCTGCCCCGAGCAGCCGGTGAGCGGCCCCCTGTCCCTCACCGAGGTGGTGGAGCGGGCCCTCTGCCACAATCCCCAGACCCGGGAAGTGTGGGCCAACGCCCGGGCCCAGGCGGCCCTGGTGGGCGTGGCCCAGGCGGCCTACCTGCCCGGCCTCAGCCTCAGCGCCGGCCAGAGCCGCAACCGCAACGACAGCCGCAAGCCGGAGAGCTACACCCAGAAAAATGCCGGCCTGACACTTTCCTACCTGCTGTTCGACTTCGGCGCCCGGGCCGCCACCCTGGAGAATGCGCGGCAGTTGCTGGCCGCCGCGGCCGCCACCCAGGACAGCACGGTGCAGGCCGTGTTCCTCGCCGCCCTGCAGGCCTACTACCAGGTCCAGGCCACCGAGGCGGCCCTGGTGGCCGCCCGGGAATCGGAACGGGCCAGCCTGGAAAGCTTCAACGCCGCCGATGCCCGCTACAAGGTGGGCACCGCCACCCCGGCGGACCGGCTGCAGGCCCAGACCGCCTACTCCCAGGCCTCCCTCAAGCGCATCCAGGCCGACCGGGATTTCAAGAATGCCCAGGGCACCCTGGCCAACGTCATCGGCGGCGAGGCCCACCGTCCGCCGGCCCTGGTGCCGGCCACGCCGGTGGTCGCCCCGACCCGGGAATTCACGGCGGATGTGGACGCCCTGGTGGCGGAAGCCCGGCGCCGCCGGCCCGACCTGGTGGCGGCGGAGGCCCAGTACCAGGCGGCCCAGGCCAATGTGGAAGCGGTGCGCGCCGCCGGCCTGCCCACCCTGTCCCTCAGCGCCGGCCCGGCCTACCAGGATCTGGGCGGCAACGTCAGCAATACCTCGAGCATCGGCGTCACCCTCAACGTGCCCCTGTTCACCGGTTTTTCCACCACCTACAAGGTGCGCAACGCCGAATCACTGAAGGAAGCCCGGGAAGCCCAGCGGGAGCGCATCCGCCAGCAGGTGGCCCTGGACGTGTGGAAGGCCTATCAGGGCCTCATCACCGCCGGCCAGTCCCTGCAGACCACCGCCGACCTCCTGGTCTCCGCCGAGGCGGCGGAAAAGGTCGCCCTGGGCCGCTACAAGGCCGGTCTGGGCAGCATCCTGGACGTCCTCAACGCCCAGAGCGCCCTGGCGGCGGCCCGCCAGCAGCGGGTCCAGGCCACCTTCGAGTGGAACGTCTCCCGCGCCACCCTGGCCCAGTCCATGGGCAACCTGGACATTTCCCTGCTGCAAAGCCTCCCCGACGCAGCCACCGCCAATGCCGGCCAGTCCGCCGCCAGCGGCCCCATCCAAGGCTCCAACTGATCATGAAACGCCCCCAGAAGAAAACCGTCGTCCTGATTCTGGCCGCCCTGCTCCTCGCCGGCAGCGGCTACGTCGCCTACCAGAAGCTCACCGCCCCGGGCCTGGAGCAGCGCTACAAGCTGCAGACCCTGGAAAAGGGGGAACTGACCCAGAGCGTCTCGGCCAACGGCACCCTCAACCCGGTGACCCTGGTCAATGTGGGTACCCAGGTTTCCGGCACGGTGAAAAAGCTCTACGTGGATTTCAACGACCAGGTGAAGCAGGGCCAGATATTGGCCGAGCTGGACGACTCCCTCTATTCCGCCCAGGTGCACCAGAGCGATGCCAACATCGCCAGCGCCAGGGCCTCCCTGGACCTGGCCATCGCCAGCGAGGAACGCATGAAGTCCCTCTTCGCCCAGGAATACGTCAGCCGCCAGGAGCTGGACCAGGCGGTGCAGGCCCGCCGCAGCGCCCAGGCCCAGCTCAACCAGTACAAGGCGGCCAACGACAAGGACCGGGCCAACCTGGGCTACTCGGTGATCCGCTCCCCGGTTTCCGGCGTGGTGGTGGATCGGCAGATCGACGTGGGCCAGACCGTGGCCGCCAGCTTCCAGACCCCCACCCTGTTCAAGATCGCCCAGGATCTGACGGCCATGCAGATCTACACCAGCTTCGCCGAGGCCGACATCGGCAACATCAAGGTGGGCCAGCCGGTGAAGTTCAATGTGGATGCCTTCCCCAACCGCCAGTTCAAGGGCGAGGTGAAGCAGGTGCGGCTCAACCCCACCACCCAGCAGAACGTGGTCACCTACAACGTGGTGGTGGTGGTGGACAACCCGGAGCAGATTCTCCTGCCGGGCATGACCGCCTATGTGAACATCGCCGTGGCCAAGCGCAGCGAGGTGCTGCTGGTGCCCAACGCGGCCCTGCGCTACAAGCCCAACGGCGGCCAGAAGCCGGCTCCGAATGCCGCCAGCAATGCCGCCGCCAATGGCGCCCCGGCCGGCGGCCCGCCGGGAGCAGCCGGCCCCGGCAACGGCAAGGGTGCCGGCGAGCGCCAGCGCAAGCGGGACAGCGCCAGCGGCACCGTCTACGTGCTGCGCGGCGGCGAAGTGGTGCCGGTCAGCGTCAGCCTGGGCATCACCGACAACCGCAACACGGAAATCGTCGGCGGCGAACTCAATGCGGGGGACCAGGTGATCGTCGGCGAGAACCTGCCGGACGGCGCCAATGCCGGCGGCAGCAGCGGCGGCACCATGCGCATGAGGATGTTCTGATGAGCGCTGCGACGGCCTCCGCCGACGCGGCGGCGGTGATCGAGGTGGCCGGCCTGGACAAGGCCTACGACACCCCCATGGGCCCCTTCCCGGTGCTCAAGGGCGTCAGCCTTGCCATCCATGCCGGCGAGTTCGTCGCCATCATGGGCCCCTCCGGCTCCGGCAAGTCCACCTTCATGAACATCCTGGGCTGCCTGGACCGGCCCAGCGGCGGCGACTACATCCTCGACGGCAAGCACGTCTCGGCCCTGGACAAGGACCAGACCGCCCTGCTGCGCAACCGCACCATCGGCTTCGTCTTCCAGGGCTTCAACCTGCTGCCGCGCATGAGCCTGGAGGACAACGTGGCCCTGCCCCTGGTCTATTGCGGCGTGGACAAGGAAGAGCGGCGCCAGCGGGCCCGGGAACTGCTGGCCAAGGTGGGCCTGGGCCAGTACGCCAAATCCCTGCCCAACCGCATCTCCGGCGGCCAGCAGCAGCGGGTGGCCATCGCCCGGGCCCTGGTGAACCGGCCCCGCCTGATCCTGGCCGACGAGCCCACGGGCAACCTGGACAGCCACACCAGCGAGGAGATCATGGCCCTGTTCGAGGAACTGAACCGGGAGGGCATCACCATCGTCCTGGTCACCCACGAGCCGGACATCGCCCAGCACGCCAAGCGCCAGGTGCGCTTCCTCGACGGCCGCATCGTGCACGATGCGCCGACCCACCACGACCTGCCCGCCGGGGAGACCCAGCCATGCTGACCGCCATGCTCGGCGAAGCCTGGCGCGCCATGGGCGCCAACCGGCTGCGCACCTTCCTCACCATGCTCGGCATGGTCATCGGCGTCGGCGCCGTGGTGCTGATGCTGGCCATCGGCCAGGGCGCCCAGTACGCCGTGGCCCAGTCCATCAATTCCATGGGCAGCAACCTGTTCATCGTCCTCTCCGGCTTCACCAACGCCGGCGGCGTGCGCAGCGGCAGCGGCAACGCCCCCACCCTGACCGTCACCGATGCGGAAGCCATCACCGAGCTGGACGGGGTGGAAACGGCGGCGCCGGTGCACCAGGGCTCGGCCCAGCTGGTGTATGGCTCGAGCAACTGGAACTCCTACGTCATCGGCACCACGCCGGCCTATCTGGACGTGCGCTCCTGGGCCCTGGTGGACGGCTCCCCCTTCACCGATTCGGACCTGCGGGCCTCGACCCGGGTGGCCCTGATCGGCAAGACCGCGGCCCAGAACCTGTTCGGCGCCGAGAACCCGACGGGCAAGACCCTGCGCATCGGCCAGGCCCCCTTCCTCATCCTCGGCGTGCTGGCGCCCAAGGGCCAGAGCCTGGACGGGCGGGACCAGGACGACGTGCTCATCGTTCCCCTCACCACGGCCCAGCGCAAACTCTTCGGCACGCCCTTCCAGGGTTCGGTGCGGGCCATCATGGTCAAGGCCGCGGCGCCCGAGGTGATGCCGGCGGTGGAAAATTCCATGAACGCCCTGCTGCGCCAGCGGCACCGCATCCGCCCCGGCCAGGACGACGACTTCAACGTGCGCAACCTCACCGCCGTGGCCGATTCGGCGGCGGAGACCACCCGCATCATGTCCCTGCTGCTGGGCGCCATCGCCTCCGTCTCCCTGCTGGTGGGCGGCATCGGCATCATGAACATCATGCTGGTCTCGGTCACCGAACGGACCCGGGAAATCGGCATCCGCATGGCCATCGGCGCCCGGGAGAAGGACATCCTGACCCAGTTCCTGCTGGAGGCCATCGTCATCTCCATCGCCGGCTGCCTCATCGGCCTGCTGCTGGGCATCGGCGGCGCCGTGCTGACCAACCTGCTCACCGGCACCGCGGTGATCATCTCCGGCAGTTCGGTCATCGTCGCCTTCAGCGTCGCCGCCGGGGTCGGCATCTTCTTCGGCTACTACCCGGCCCGCAAGGCCGCCCGCCTGGACCCCATCGAGGCCCTGCGCTACCAGTAAAACTTCACAAGGCCCTGCCCCACCAGGCAGAAGGGACGCCACTCTCCACCGCATCACCGCGGAGAATGGCGTCCCTTCTGCGTTTCAGGCCAGGTCATAAAGGCGGGCCACAGAGGGCACAGAGAACACAGAGTTAAGGCGTCGCCGTGGCAAAGCTGGGGGCGAAAGCTGGGGGCGAAAGCTGGGGGCGAAAGCTGGGGGCGAAAGCTGGGGGCGAAAAAAACGGCGGCCCGTGGCCGCCGTTTCAACTCTCTGTGTTCTCTGTGCCCTCTGTGGCTAAGCTTTCCCCGCCTCAGTCGATGCGGAAGAAAGCGATGTTCTGCTTCAGCCGCTCGGCCTGGGAATGGAGTTCCTGGGCCGTGGCCGCCAGTTCCTCGGAGGCGCTGGCGTTGTGCTGGGTGGTCTGGTTCACCTGGCTGATGGCCTGGCTGATCTGGCCGGCGCCGATGGCCTGCTCCTCGGAGGAGGCGGCGATTTCCTTGACCAGCTGGGCGGTCTTTTCGATGTTGGGCATCATGTCCTGGAACAGGCGCCCGGCGTTTTCCGCCTGCTCCACGCTCTTGCCGGCCAGTTCGCCGATCTCGTGGGCGGCGGCCTGGGAACGCTCGGCCAGCTTGCGCACCTCGCCGGCCACCACGGCGAAGCCCTTGCCGTGCTCGCCGGCCCGGGCCGCCTCGATGGCGGCGTTGAGGGCCAGCAGATTGGTCTGGTAGGCGATCTCGTCCACGATGCCGATCTTGTCGGCGATCTGCTTCATGGCCTCCACCGTGGCGCCCACGGTCTTGCCGCCGACCTGGGCATCGCTGGCGGCCCGGGCCGACATGTCCTGGGTCAGGTGGGCGTTGTCCTTGTTGTGCTCGATATTGGCCGACATCTGCTCGATGGAGGCGGAGGTCTCCTCGACGCTGGCGGCCTGCTCGGAGGCGGACTGGGAGAGGCTGTGGGAGGTGACGCTGACCTGGTCCGAGGCATTGACCAGGGCGTCGGCGCTGACCCGCACCTCCTGGATGACCTTGCGGGTGCGGTCGATCATGCGTTCGGCCGCCTGCAGCATGAGGCCGATTTCGTCCCTGGCATCGGAGGAGGCATGGACCGTCATGTCGCCCTCGGCCAGGGCCTCCATCACCTTCTGCATGCGCTGCACCGGCCCGACGATGGTCTTCATCAGATAGACGGAGAAACCGATGAGCAGGATCAGGCCGCCGATGGCCAGGCTGCCCTGGGTGGTGGCGGCCTTGAAGAAGACCGCGTCCACGTCGTCGATGTAGATGCCCGAGCCCACCAGCCAGCCCCATTCCTTGAAGGCCTTGACGTAGGAGATCTTCTCCACCGGCTCGCTCTTGCCCGGCTTGGGCCAGAAATAGGCGTAGTAGCCCTGGCCCACGTCCCGGCCGATGCGGGACATTTCCGAGAACAGGCGGTTGCCCTTGGGGTCCTTGGTCTCGGCGAAGTTCTTGCCATCCATCTCCGGCTTGATGGGATGCATGACGATGTTGGCGTTGAAGTCCATGAGGAAGAAATATTCCTCGCCCTCGTAACGCAGGCCCTTGATGGCGGCGGCGGCGGTCTGCCGCGCGTCCTCCTCGGAGAGGCGGCCGGTCTGCTGCTCCCGGTAGTAGTAGGCCAGGATGCCGTGGGCCGTTTCCACCACGTTCTTGGTCTTCAGCTTGCGGTCTTCCAGCAGGTTTTCCTTGAGCAGGAACAGCCCCTGGCCGGAATTGACGAGGAAGCCGGCGACCGCCAGGGCCACCAGCAGGAAAAGCTTCCAACCCAGCTTCATGTTTTTCATCGATTGTCTCCCGCCTCTCAACCCTTAGTTGTGCCAGCGATATTGTTTTGGTCGGCCCCTCCCCGCCTCAGTCGGCGGGGCTGCCGCAGGCTATTCTAGCCATTTTGTCGCCGTCTTTGCGCATCGCTTTTGGCACTGGCCTGCCGGGGCGGGTAAAATGGCGGGCTTGAGGTGGTGGCCCCGGCGCCGCGACCTGTCCACCATCCCTGCCCACCATCCCGCCCACGCCCCATGTCCGCAAACCGCCGCCTCCTGGACCGCAGCCTTGCCGCTGTCTGGCATCCGTGCACCCAGATGCAGCACCACCTGGCGGCCGACGGACTGCCCCTGATCCCCGTCCAGAGCGGCGAGGGGGTATGGCTGACGGACTTCGACGGCCGCCGCTACCTGGACGGGGTCAGCTCCTGGTGGGTCAATCTCTTCGGCCACCGCAACCCGCGCATCAACGCTGCCCTCAGGGACCAGCTGGAAACCCTGGAGCACGTGATCCTGGCCGGCTTCACCCACGAGCCGGTGGTGCAGCTCTCCGAGCGCCTCTCCGCTCTCACCGGCGGCGCCCTGGGCCACGCCTTCTACGCCTCCGACGGCGCCTCGGCCACCGAGATCGCCCTGAAGATGTCGCATCATTACTGGCGCAACACGGGCCAGCCGGAGAAGACCGATTTCCTTTGCCTGGAAGGCAGCTACCACGGCGAGACCGTGGGCGCCCTGGCGGTCACCGACGTGGCCCTGTTCAAGGATGCCTACGCCCCCCTGATCCGCCCCGCCGCCGTGCTGCCCTCCCCCGACGCCCGCCTGGCGCGGGACGGCGAGACCGCCGCCGACGTGGCCCGGCGCGCCGCCGCGGCCCTGGAAGCCCATCTGCAAGCCCACCACGACCACATCGCCGCCCTCATCGTGGAGCCCCTGATCCAGTGCGCCACCGGCATGGCCATGCACGATCCGCTCTACCTGAGTCTGGCGCGGCAGGCCTGCGACCGCTACGGCGTGCACCTCATCTGCGACGAGATCGCCGTGGGCTTCGGCCGCAGCGGCACCTTCTTCGCCCATGAGCAGGCCAACATCCGGCCGGACTTCCTCTGCCTCTCCAAGGGCATCACCGGCGGCTACCTGCCCCTCTCCGTGGTGCTGACCACCGACACCGTGTATGAAGCCTTCCTCGACGATGCCGTGACCCGGGGCTTCCTCCACTCCCATTCCTACACCGGCAACGCCCTGGCCTGCCGGGCCGCCCTGGCCACCCTGGACATCTTCGAGCAGGACGACGTGATCGCCGCCAACCGGCAGCTCTCGGAGCGCCTGCACCAGCTGTTGGAACCCCTGCGCCAGCATCCCCGGGTGCGCCACTACCGGCGCCGCGGCATGATCCTGGCGTTCGACGTGGAGGGGGCCGACGCTTCCTTCTCCCGCCGCTTCTACAAGGCCGGCCTGGAGCGGGAACTGATGCTGCGCCCCATCGGCAACACGGTCTATCTGATGCCGCCCTACGTGCTCTCCGAGGACGAGGCCCGCCATCTCTGCCAGGGCACCCTGGCCACCCTGGAGGCCACACTCGCATGATCTGGGAAAGCCTGGACGCCGAACTCAAAGCCATCGAAGCCGAAGGCCTGACCCGCCGCCGCCGCATCGTCGATTCCCCCTGCGGGCCGGAAATGGTGGCGGACGGCAAGCCGGTGCTGGCCTTCTGCAGCAACGACTACCTGGGCCTGGCCAACCACCCGGAAATCGCCGAGGCCATGGCCGAGGGCGCCCGGCAGTGGGGCGCCGGCTCCGGCGCCTCCCATCTGGTGAGCGGGCATCTGCGCCCCCACCACCAGCTGGAAGAAGCCCTGGCCGCCTTCGTCATGCGCCAGCGGGCCCTGTATTTCTCCACCGGCTACATGGCCAACCTGGCCATGATTCCGGCCCTGGTGGGCCGGGGCGACGCGGTCTTCGCCGACAAGCTCAACCACGCCTCCCTCATCGATGCGGTGCAGCTCTCCCGGGCCGACAGCCACCGCTACCGGCACCTGGACCTGGCCCATCTGGAAAGCCAGCTGGCCGCCAGCCAGGCGCCGCGCAAGATGATCGTCACCGACGCCATCTTCAGCATGGACGGCGACATCGCCCCCCTGGAAGAACTCTACGAACTGGCCGAGAAATACGACACCTGGCTGGTCATCGACGACGCCCACGGCTTCGGCGTGGTGGGCCAGGGCCGGGGCAGTGCCGCCGCGGTAAAGCTCATTCCCTCGCCCCGGGTCCTCTACATGGGCACCCTGGGCAAGGCCGCCGGCGTCTCCGGCGCCTTCGTCGCCGGCAGCGCCAAGGTCCTGGAATGGCTGCTGCAGAAGGCCCGCACCTACATCTTCACCACCGCCGCCAGCCCGGCCGTGGCCTGCGCCCTGCAGAAGAGCCTGGAGCTGATCGCCGCCGGCAGCGAGCGCCGGGCCCATCTGGTGACCCTCATCGCCCGCCTGCGCCTGGGCCTGGAACCCCTCTGCGCCGAGCGGGGCTGGCAGCTGCTGGATTCCCCTACCCCCATCCAGCCCCTGGTCATCGGCGACAACGAACCCACCCTGGCCCTGAGCCGGGCCCTGCTGGAGCGGGGCATCTGGGTGCCCGCCATCCGCCCGCCCACCGTGGCCAAGGGCCAGGCCCGGCTGCGCATCACCCTTTCCGCCGCCCACACCGTGGGCCAGGTGGACGCCCTGGTGGCGGCCCTGGCCGAATGCGGGCCGCTGAAAAATTGAGTCCGACGCCATGAATTCCCCCGCCAAGCGCCCCCTGGCCCTGCTCCACGGCTGGGGCCTGGATTCCCGGGTGTGGGAGGCCCTGCTGCCCCACCTGACGCCCCATTTCTCCGTCACCCGGCTGCAGTTGCCCGGCTATCCGGGCCGCCCCGACGGCGCCGACTCGGTGGCCGCCACCGTGGACGCCCTGCTGGCCGACGTGCCCGAGGGCGCCCTGCTGCTCGGCTGGTCCCTCGGCGGCCAGCTGGCCCAGCTGATGGCGGCCCGGCCCCCCAAGCGCATCGCCGGCCTGGTGCTGGTGGCCACCTCGCCCCGCTTCCTCGCCGGCAAAGGCTGGAATGCCGGCCAGCCGGCCAGCCTGCTCGGCGGCTTCTCCGCCGCCGTGGGCCTGGCCCCGGGCCCGGTACTGCCGCGCTTCGCCACCCTGATGAACCAGGGCGACAGCCTGGCCAAGGACATCAACCGCCAGCTGGCGCCCCTGACCAAGGCCCCCCTGGCGGAAAAGGCCGCCCTGCTGCGGGGTCTGGACTGGCTGCGGGACCTGGATCTGCGCCCCCTGGCGCCCAAACTGCCCCATCCGGCCCTGGTCATCCACGGCGAGGCCGATCCCCTGATGCCGGTGGAGGCCGCCCGCTGGCTGGCCGCCCAGCTGCCCCACGGCCAACTGCAGCTCATGGCGGAGGCCGCCCACACCCCCTTCCTGCACGATCCGGCTGCCTTCGCCGGCCATCTGCAGGCCTGGGCGGAAGGACTGCCCGCCTGATGGAAAAACGCCACATCCGCCGCGCCTTCGACCGGGCCGCCGACTCCTACGACCAGGCCGCCGCCCTGCAACGCCAGGTGTGCGACGCCCTGGAATCCTCCCTGCCGCCCGGGGACGGCCAGCTGCCCGCCGGCTTTCTCCTCGATGCCGGCTGCGGCACCGGCTACGGCGCCGGCCTGCTGGCCCACCGCTATCCGGGCCGCCCCCTGCTCCTGGCCGACTTCGCCCCGGCCATGCTGGCCCGAGCCCGGGAAGGGGACAACGGCGGCCTGCCGCTGTGCGCCGACCTGGAGCACCTGCCCCTGGCCGCCGGCGGCGCCGCCCTCTACTGGTCCAGCCTGGCCGTGCAGTGGTGCGACCTGGGCCACAGTCTCAAGGAAGCGGCCCGGGTGCTGGCGCCCGGCGGCGTCCTCGCCTTCAGCACCCTGGGGCCCGGCACCTTCGCCGAACTGGGGGAGGCTTTCGCCGGCATCGACAGCCATCGCCACGTGCTGCCCTTCGCGCCTCCGGCCACCTGCGGCGAAGCCATGCTCGGCGCCGGTTTCCAGGAACTGCGGGTGGAGCGGCGCAAGCTGCAGATCTTCTACCCGGACCTGCGCAGCCTGCTGCGGGCCATCAAGGACATCGGCGCCAACCAGGTGGGCGGTGCCCGTCGCACCGGCTTCCTCGGCAAGGCCGCCTGGAAGACCGTGGAAGCGCGCTACGAACGCCACCGCAGCGCCGCCGGCCTGCCCGCCACCTACGACGTGGTGCTGTGTACGGCGGTGAAGTGAGCGGGGGGAAATTCTTTTTTGCCACAGAGGGCACAGAGAACGCTGAGGGGAAGAACCATCCGGCTGCCACGGCCGGCGGCAGCATTCCGTCCCCTCTGTTATTTCAGGCTTTTCTCTGTGATCTCTGTGCCCTCTGTGGCCAACGCCTTTCAGTGAGGACCGCACCATGAAACAGGGTTATTTCATCGCCGGCACCGATACGGAAATCGGCAAGACCTTCTCCGCCTGCGCCCTGCTGCACGCCGCCCGGCGCCAGGGGCTGTCGGCCCTGGCCATGAAGCCGGTGGCGGCCGGCACCGAGGCCGACGGGGATAACGACGACGTGCGCCGCCTGATGGCCGCCGCCTCCGTGGTGGCGCCCCGGGACCTGGTCAATCCCTATCTGTTCGCCCCGCCCATCGCTCCCCACATCGCCGCCGCCGAAGCCGGCCGGCCCATCAAGGCGGCGGTGATCCGCCATGCCTTCCAGGAGCTCAAGCCCCTGGCCGAGGTGCTGATCGTGGAAGGAGTGGGCGGCTGGCGCGTGCCCCTGGGGGACGATTTCGACGCCGCCGACCTGGCCCGGGAACTGGGCCTGCCGGTGATCCTGGTGGTGGGCATGCGCCTGGGCTGCATCAGCCACGCCCTGCTCACGGCCGAATCCATCGCCGCCCAGGGCCTGCCCCTGGCGGGCTGGGTGGCCAACCGCATTGATCCGGCCATGAGCCGCTTCGAGGAAAACCTGGCCTGCCTGGAGCGGGCCCTGCCGGCGCCCCTGCTGGGCGTCATTCCCCACGGCGTGGACGCTGCCGCGGCCGGCGACCTGCTGCGCCTGCCCTAGGCGCCCGGCAACAAACCCCTGCGGGCACCCGGCCAGGAGGCGCATCCCTGGCCGATGTCCGGCATGGCATGACGGAAAGCGCTACCGGACGGGCGTCTCCGGCCTGCCGTTTCAGGCGGCGGGCGCGCCCGCCAAGAGTTCCTGGCGCACCAGTTCCAGTTCTTCCTGCAGTTGCCGCACCAGCACGCCCAGGGTTTCCACGTGGCCGCCCTTGGCCCGGGTTTCCAGTTCCAGTTCCAGGGCCAGGGCCGTGCCGCGGCCGGCGCTGAAGGTGGCCAGCAGCCCTTTCAGGGTGTGGGCCTCCCGCGACAGGGCCTCCATGTCCTGCCCCGTCAGGGCGGCGTTGAGGCGCTGCAGGTAGTTGGGCAGGTCGTCGCTGAACATTTTCACCAGCATGGCGAACAGTTCCTCGTCCCCTTCCAGGCGGGCCACGGCTTCGGCCCGGTCGCAGCGGCGCAGCGCCGCCGGCGCCGACTCGAAAGGGGCCGCGGCAGCCGCCGCCTGGCCGTCTGCGGGTATCGCCGCAGCGGCGCCGGCCTGGCGCAACAGCTCGGACGGCAGCACATCGGCCATGGCAGAGAAGAATTCGTCCCGGCGCAGGGGCTTGGAAACGTAGCCGTCCATGCCCGCCTCCAGGCACAGTTCCCGGTCCCCGGCCATGGCGTTGGCGGTCATGGCGACGATGGGCAGGTGCTTGCCGTCGCCCCGGGCCGCTTCCGCCGCCCGGATGCGGCGGGTGGCTTCGAGGCCGCCCATGACCGGCATCTGCATGTCCATCAGCACCAGGTCGAAATGGTCCGTCGCCAGGGCCGCCAGGGCCTGCTGGCCGTTGTCCGCCAGGGTCACCCGGTGGCCCCGCTTCCGCAGCAGGGTCAGCACCAGTTTCTGGTTCACCGGGTTGTCCTCGGCCACCAGCAGGCGCAGGGGCGGCAGCACCACCTCGCCCCGACCGGCGTCGGCCTTGCCACTCTCGGCCGGACCGGCCACGGCCTCCAGGCGGGCGGTGAAGTGGAAGGTGCTGCCCTGGCCCGGGTCGCTCTCCACCCACATGTGGCCGCCCATCAGGCGCACCAGCCGGGTACAGATGGTGAGGCCCAGGCCGGTGCCGCCGAAGCGGCGGGTGACCGAGCTGTCGGCCTGGGAGAAGGCCTCGAAGATGAGCTGCTGCTTGTCCGCCGGAATGCCGATGCCGGTGTCGCTGACGGCGAAGTGCAGGAGCCCGTCCCGGGCTTCGACGCGCACCGCCACCTGACCTTCCTCGGTGAATTTGATGGCGTTGCCCACCAGGTTGATGAGCACCTGGCGCAGCCGCCCCGGATCCCCCAGATAGCCGTCGGCCACCTCCTCCGGCACCTCGCAGCGCAGCGTCAGGCCGCGCTGGCGGGCGCGCAGTTCCAGGGGCTTGAGAGTTTCCCGCAGCAGCTGGCGCAGGTGGAAGTGGATGTGCTCCAGCTCCAGCTTGCCGGCCTCGATCTTGGAGAAGTCCAGGATGTCGTTGATGATCACCAGCAGGGCGTCGGCGGAGGACTTGACCATCTCCAGGTAGTCCCGCTGCTCCGGCGTCAGGGCCGAATCCAGGGCCAGGTCGGTCATGCCCAGGATGCCGTTCATGGGGGTGCGGATTTCGTGGCTCATGTTGGCCAGGAATTCGCCCTTGGCCCGGTTCGCCGATTCCGCCGCCTCCTTGGCCTGCTGCAGTTCCAGCTCCGCATGCTTGCGCTCCGTGATGTCGCGGAACAGCCACAGGTGGCCCCGGTAGTCCTCCGGCTGGGCCACCTGGGGGAAGAGGTAGATGGGAATGTAGTCCCGCTCCAGGACGCGCCCGTCGGCCAGGCGGATTTCCTCGCCGAGGACGGCGCGCCGGTCCTCCACCACCGCCTCCACCCGGGGCACGAACCGGGCCCCGTCGGCGCACAGGCCCTGCAGGTGCTGCAGCACCAGGCGGCAATCCACCCCCACCAGTTCCTGGGGGTCCACATCCAGTTCGAACAGCTGGCCCAGGGCCTGGTTGGCCAGCACGATCTGGCGGTTCTCGTCCTCCACCAGGATGCCCGCCTGCATGCTCTCGATCAGGGCCGAGAGGCGGGAGGTGGTGGCCATGAGGAAGTCCTCGTCCCGCTTGCGCTCGGTGATGTCCTGGAAAGCGGCCACGGTGCCGGTGAAGCGCTCGCCCTCGAAGAGGGGCACGGAAACGACGGAGATGGGGAAGACGCTGCCATCGCTGCGGGTGAAGGCATCCAGCTCGGAACGGAAGGGCCGGCTGGCCACCGCCGGCGAGTGCAGGGGGCATTCGTCCTGGCTGACGTGGAAGCCGGTGGCGGTCTGGAAGTGGATGGTGTGGTGCACATCCTTGCCCAGCAGCTCCTGGCGGCGCCAGCCGAGCATGCGCTCGCCCTCGGCGTTGATGAAGGTGCAACGCCCCTCGGCATCGGTGGCGATGACCCCTTCCCCCAGGGCGTCGGTCAGGCTCTGCAGGAAGCGGCTGTTTTCCTCGATGGTCTCTTCCTGCTGCTTGAGGCGGCGCGAGGCCCGGTTGAGGGCCTGCACCAGCTCGCCGATCTCCAGGCTGCCGTGGTAGGCCGGCAGGCTCTGACCCCGCAGCACGTCGAGGCGTGAGGCGAAATCCGTGGCCTGGCGCAGGGCCCGCAGGGGCCGCAGGAGGAACAGCAGCAACAGGGTGGTGCTGCCGATGATGGCCGCCAGGGCGGTGACGATGCTGTCCTGCCAGATGTGGCGCCGGGCGTCGGCCAGCAGGTCGAGGCCGATCTCCAGACGCAGCCAGCCCAGCACCTGGCCGTTGGCGACCGGCTGCCACAACAGCAGACGGCGGCCGGCCGGGGTTTCCAGCAGGTTGGAGCGGGGCTCCTCGCCATGGGGCGGCAACAGGCGGGACACGCCGTATTCGGCGCTGGAGCCGCCCTGGGCATCCTTGCGCACCGAAGCCAGGACCTTGCCCCTGGCGTCGATCAGGGTCAGGGCCTGGATGTCCGGATACTCGGCGGAGCGCAGCAGGAAATACTCGAGGGCGCTCTCGTCCCCCAGCACCATCTGGGGCGCCGCGGTGAGGGCGATGTTCTCGGCCAGGGCCTGGCTGTGGCGAGTGATGGTTTCCTGGGACAGATCGGCCTGCTCCTGCACCGTGTAGGCGGTGAAGGCGAACACGGTAAGCATGAACAGCAGGGACACCAGCAGCGCCACCTGGGAACTGATGCGGTAGGGCAGCAGGCTGAAGCGGCGGCGGACGGCAGGAGTCTGGTTCATGGGCAAGGGCCGGAAGAACGGAAAGTGCGCCAAAAGGGCCGCGACGAAAGGGTCCGGCGGGGCCGGGGAAGCGCCTGCCGGCGGCGGGCTGCAAAGCCCCGCCCCACGGTGTTTTTCGTGACGATTTGTAACCGCAAAGTATAGCAGAGGCGCCATGGACAGCCCGGGGGAAAGCCGCCATAATCCAGCGACCCCAGCACGGCTGCATGCCCCTTTCCGGATACCCATGAAGTTTCTCTTCGACCTGTTCCCCGTCCTCCTCTTTTTCATCGCCTTCAAGTTCGCCGGCATCTACGTCGCCACCGCCGTGGCCATCGCCGCCACCTTCGGCCAGATCGGCTGGCTCAAGCTGCGCCGCCAGCCGGTGGACACCATGCTCTGGGTCAGCCTGGCCATCATCGTCATTTTCGGCGGCGCCACCCTGGTGCTGCACGACGAGACCTTCATCAAGTGGAAGCCGACGGTGCTGTACTGGATGTTCGCCCTGATCCTGGGCGGCGCCACCCTGTTCTTCCGCCGCAACCTGATCCGCAGCCTGATGCAGGAAAAGATGGAACTGCCCGATGTCGCCTGGCAGCGCATGAATCTGTCCTGGATCGCCTTTTTCAGCCTCATGGGGGCCCTCAACCTCTATGTGGCCTTCCACTACCCCACGGAAACCTGGGTCAATTTCAAACTGTTCGGCGGCATGGGCCTGATGCTGGTGTTCGTCCTCATCCAGGGGGCCATGCTGTCCAAGTACGTGAGCGACGAGGAGAAAAACTGATGCTCTACATCATCATCGGCGAAGACCGCCCCGGCAGCCTGGAGGCCCGTCTGGCCGCCCGTCCCGCCCACCTGGAGCGGCTCACCCAGCTGCAGCAGGAAGCCCGCCTGATCCTGGCCGGCCCCTGCCCTGCCATCGACTCCCCCGATCCCGGCCCGGCCGGCTTCTCCGGCAGCCTCATCGTCGCCGAGTTCGCCTCCCTGGAAGCCGCCCGCGCCTGGGCCGATGCGGACCCCTATGTGGCCGCCGGCGTCTACGCCCAGGTCACGGTCAAGCCCTTCAAGAAGGTGCTGCCGGCGTGAGCGACACCCTGGCCGAAATGCAGCGGCGGCTGGCCGTGCTGGCCCCCCTGCGTCTGCACATCGACGACGAGTCGGCGGCCCACCGGGGCCATGCCGGCGCTGCCGGCGGCGGCGGTCATTACCGCCTGACCCTGGTCAGCGCCGCCTTTGCCGGCAAGAACACGGTGGCCCGCCACCGCCTGGTCTACGACGCCCTGGGCGACATGATGCGGGGGCCCATCCATGCCCTCGCCATAAATGCCCTGACGCCGGACCAAGACTCCGTATAATCGCGTTTTACCCCACCCATCACACAGCACAAGGACAAGTTCATGCAGACTATTTCCAAGTCCGCTTCCAAGCTGGCCGCCGCCCTGGTTTGCGGCGCCCTTCTCTCGGCCAATGCCATGGCCCAAAAGGCTCCCGCCGCCGTGGTGGTGAACGGCACCGCCGTGCCCCAGAGCCTGGCTGACGCCTTCATCGCCGAACAGAAGGCCCAGGGCGCCCCCGAAGGTCCGGAACTGCGCGCCGCCGTGCGCGAGGAACTGGTCCGCCGCGAAATCCTCAGCCAGGAAGCCAAGAAGAAGGGCCTGGACAAGAAGGCCGACGTCGCCGCCCAGATGGGTCTGGCCTCCCAGGCCGTGCTGATCCGCGCCTTCATCCAGGACTACCTGGCCAAGCACCCGGTCACCGATGCCCAGCTGAAGAAGGACTACGAAGAGATCAAGTCCAAGCTCGGCGGCAAGGAATACAAGGCCCGCCACATCCTGGTGGACAACGAAACCGAAGCCAAGGTGATCCTGGACAAGCTGAAGAAGGGCGAGAAGTTCGAGGAATTGGCCAAGCAATCCAAGGACCCCGGCTCCAAGGACAACGGCGGCGACCTGGGCTGGGCCAACCCCAGCAACTACGTCAAGCCTTTCGCCGACGCCCTGGTGCGCCTGGAAAAGGGCAAGCTGACCGACGCCCCGGTGAAGTCCGACTTCGGCTGGCACATCATCCAGCTGGAAGACACCCGCCCCCTGAACCCGCCTCCCTTCGACCAGGTCAAGGGCCAGCTGCAACAGCGCGCCCAGCAGCAGATCGTGGAAAACATGGTCAAGGACCTGCGCGCCAAGGCCAAGGTGGAATAAGCCTGCTGGCGGCCTCTCCCCGGAGAGGCCCGCCGATCAAGGGGGAGCGGCCCATGGCCCTCCCCCTTTTTTTCGTCCTACGTCATCGCCATGTAACCTCCCCCGCCTACAGTGGCGATCCTGCCTCCCTGGTGGAGAAGACGATGACCGCCGCCTCCCTGCTCGAACGCCTTGCCCTCAATTTCCGCGCCCACTCCCTGCCCGGCGCCGAAGAAGCCGACATCCTGCTCGAACTGATCCGGGAAGGCCGGCTCACTCCCGTCTTCCAGCCGATCCTGGATTACCGGGGCCAGTCCTACATGGGCTTCGAGGGCCTCATCCGGGGCCCCATCGACTCCCCCCTGCACACCCCGGCCGCCCTCTTCGAACTGGCCCGCCGCCTGGACCTGACCATGGAGCTGGAGCGGGCCTGCCGCATCGCCATCTTCCGCGCCTTCGCCCAGCTGAACCTGCCCGGCAACCTCTTCGTCAATGTCAGCCCCGGCTGCCTCAAGGACCCGGAATTCCGCAACGGCGAAACCCAGGGCCTGCTGCGGGAACTGGGCCTGTCCCCCAGCCGCATCATCATCGAACTGACGGAAAACCAGCAGATCGAGGACTTCGCCGACCTCCACGACGCCCTCATGCACTACCGGGGCCAGGGCTACCGCATCGCCATCGACGACCTGGGGGAGGGTTTCTCCAACCTGCGCCTGTGGTCGGAGCTGCGCCCCGAATACGTGAAGATCGACCGGCACTTCATCCAGGGCATCGCCGACGACGCCCTCAAGTTCAAGCTGGTCAGTTCCATGCACGAGATCGCCGAAACCTGCGGCGCCTACATCATCGCCGAGGGCATCGAGACCGAGGCCGACTTCACCACCGTGCGCGACCTGGGCATCGCCTGCGGCCAGGGCTTCTTCATCGCCCGCCCGGCGCCAACGCCGCGAACCCTGCCGGAAAGCGACACCCTGGCCGCCCTGAAGAACCGCCAGATCGCCATCTTCCCCAATGCCGGCGGCGCCGGCGGCAGCACCGCCCGGGCCCTCAGCCACTTCATCGAGCCCATCGCCCCGGACGCCTGCAACGACATGGTTTACCAGCGCTTCGAGGACAACCCGGAACTGCACGTGCTGCCGGTGGTGCACCAGGGCCAGCCCCTGGGCCTGATCAACCGTCACAACCTGATCGACCGCTTCGCCCGCCCCTTCCGCCGGGAGCTGTACGGCAAGAAGCCGTGCACCCTGTTCATGGACCCGGCGCCCCTGGTGGTGGACCAGAACCTGTCGGTACAGGAGGTGGGGCTGATGATCGCCCGGGCCGCCAAGCACTATCTCTACGACGGCTTCGTCATCACCGACCAGGGTTCCTACGTCGGGGTCGGCAGCGGCCAGGACCTGATGGCCATGATCACGGAAATGCAGATTTCCGCCGCCCGCTACGCCAATCCCCTGACCCAGCTGCCGGGCAACGTGCCCATCAACGAGCATGCCGAGCGCCTGCTGGAGAGCCAGACGGCCTTTGCCGCCTGCTACTACGACATCGACAACTTCAAGCCCTTCAACGACGCCTACGGCTACCGCAAGGGCGACGACGTGATCCAGATGCTGGGGCTGCTCATGGCGGAAGTGGCGGACCCGCGCCTGGACTTCATCGGCCACATCGGCGGCGACGACTTCATCATCCTGTTCCAGAGCCCGGACTGGGAGGAGCGCTGCGCCCGCGCCCTGCGCCTGTTCGACCAGCGCATGCCGGCCCTGGTGGCGCCGGAAGACCTAGCCCGGGGCGGCTTCGTCGGCGAGGACCGCAAGGGCCGCACCGTCTTCAATCCCCTGCCCTCCCTTTCCATCGGCGCCCTGCGGGTGGAGCCGGGCCTCTTCAGCTCCCACCACGAGGTGGCGGCGGCGGCCAGCATGGCCAAGAAGCAGGCAAAAAGACAGGCCGGGAGCACCCTTTTCATCGAGCGCCGCCGGCCTGGCCTGGCGGCCGCAGCCGCCATCTGATTACCGTATCGTTGGGGGCGGCTAGAGGGCGCCCTTGGACTTGAGGAAAGGCACGTAGGCCCGGTCTACCTGGCAGATGTGGTGCACCAGCCATTCCTTGAGGAAATCCAGGGCTTCCATGGTCACCTCTTCCCCATCCTCGAAACGCATCAGCAGATCCATGGCCTTGCCCGTGAAACCATCGTGTTCGGCCTTGTGGGCCGGGGTTTCCGGGTAACCGAACTGCTGGAACAACACCTCCTCGACGATGAAGTGGTTGTGGGTGTAATCCACCAGCCCCTCCAGAATCTGCCCCACCTTGTCCCGGCTGGGGGCCGGGGCGGACAGCTCGTCGTGCAGCGCGTTGGTCTGATCCACGAGCCAGTGGTGCTGCCGGTCGATCTCGGCCAGCCCCAGTTCCAGCTCCTTGGTCCATGGCATGAATGCCATCGCATACCTCCCTGAAAGTTGAGGGCCGTTCCTGTGGCGCGGCGCCGGATCTTCTGTCCGGCTGCCGCCCCCGGCCCTGGGTGTTCCTAACCCACCCAGCGGCGGGCGTTGCGGAACATGCGCATCCAGGGGCTGTCTTCGCCCCAGGCGCTAGGATGCCATGACATTTGCACGGAGCGGAAGACCCGTTCCGGATGCGGCATCATGATGGTGAAGCGACCGTCGGCGGTGGTGAAGCCGGTGACGCCGGCAGGCGAGCCGTTGGGGTTGTAGGGATAGACCTCGGTGGGCGCACCCTTGTTGTCCACATAGCGCAGGGCCACCAGGGCCTTGGCCTGGTCCTGGGCGTTGGCGAACTGGGCCCGGCCCTCGCCGTGGGAGACGACGATGGGCATGCGGGAACCGGCCATGCCGGCGAAGAACAGGGAAGGCGACTCGGTCACTTCGGCCATGACGAAGCGGGCTTCGAACTGCTCCACGATGTTGCGCTGCAGGGCGGGCCAGTGCTCGGCACCGGGCACCAGCTCCTTCAAGGCGCTCATCATCTGGCAGCCGTTGCAGACGCCCAGGGCGAAGGTGTCGGGGCGCTGGAAGAAGGCGGAGAACTCGTCCCGGGCCTTGCCGTTGAACAGGATGGTCTTGGCCCAGCCCTGGCCGGCGCCGAGCACGTCGCCGTAGGAGAAGCCGCCGCAGGCCACGGCACCCTTGAAGTCTTGCAGGGAGACCCGGCCGGCCAGGATGTCACTCATGTGCACATCAACGGAATGGAAGCCGGCCCGGTCGAAGGCGGCGGCCATCTCGTAATGGCTGTTCACGCCCTGCTCTCGCAGAATGGCCATCTTCGGCTTGGCGCCGCTGTTGATGAAGGGGGCGGCCACGTCTTCGGCGATGTCGAAGGTGAGGCTGGCGGAGAGGCCCGGGTCCTGGGTGTCCAGGATGCGGTCGAATTCCTGCTGGGCGCAGTCCGGGTTGTCGCGCAGGGACTGCAGCTTGTAGGAGGTCTCGGACCAGGCCCGTTGCAGGTCCACCCGGCTCTCGGAGAAGAGGGGCTTGGCGTTGCGGAAGACGCGCACCTGGTCCCGGTCGTTGGGGTAGCCCACCAGGGCGTAGCACTGGCCCAGGCCGGCCTCGCGCAGGATGGCGGTGATCTTCTCCCGGTCGGCCCGGCGAATCTGCACCAGGGCGCCCAGTTCCTCGTTGAACAGGGCCTTGACCAGCAGTTCCATGGAGCGGCCCTCGAGCAGGTCGGGGCGCTTCTCGGCGCCATCCACATCGTTCTGCAGGGGGTCGTAGGCCAGGATGTCGGCGTTGATGGTGATACCGCAACGGGAGGCGAAGGCCATCTCGCAGGCAGCGGCGAAGAGGCCACCGTCGGAACGGTCATGGTAGGCCAGCAGCAGGCCGTCCTGGTTGAGCTGCTGCACCACGGCGAAGAAGGCTGCCAGCAGCTTGGGCTCATCCAGATCGGGCACCTGTTCGCCGGTGGCGTTGTAGACCTGGGCCAGGGCGGAGCCGCCCAGGCGGTTCTTGCCGGCGGAGAGGTCCAGCAGCAGCAGTTCGGTTTCGCCCTGGTCCAGTTGCAGCACCGGGGTCAGGGTGCGGCGCACATCCGGGCTGTGGGCAAAGCCGGTGACGATGAGGGACAGGGGGGAGACCACCTGCTTCTTTTCACCGCCCTCTTCCCAGGCGGTGCGCATGGAGAGGGAATCCTTGCCCACGGGGATGGAAAGCCCCAAGGCCTGGCACACCTCGGAGGTGGCCTTGACCGTGTCGAAGAGACGGGCGTCCTCGCCCGGGTAGCCGGCGGCGGCCATCCAGTTGGCGGAGAGCTTGACGTCGGAGAGCTTGTTGATGGGGGCGGCGGCCAGGTTGGTCACCGCCTCGCCCACGGCCATGCGGCCGGAAGCGGGGGCGTCGAGCACGGCCAGGGGGGTGCGCTCGCCCATGGCGAAGGCTTCACCCTGGTAGCCCTGGTAGCCCATCAGGGTCACGGCCACGTCGGCCACGGGCACCTGCCAGGGGCCGACCATCTGGTCCCGGGCGGTCATGCCGCCGACGGAACGGTCGCCGATGGTGATGAGGAAGGTCTTGTCGGCCACGGAGGGCAGCTGCAGCACCCGGTAGCCCGCATCCTTGAGATTGATGCTGTCGGCGGCAAAGGGCACGGCGGCGGGCGCCTGGTGTACGGCCTCCCGGGTCATGCGCGGCGGCTTGCCGAGCAGGGCTTCCATGTCCATGTCTACCGGGTCCTCGCCCAGCTTGGCGTCGGTCACCTTGAGGCGGCCATCGGCGGTGGTGACGCCGACCACGGCGAAGGGGCAGCGCTCCCGCTCGCACAGGGCCTTGAATTCTTCCAGGCGGGAAGGCGGCAGGGCCAGGACGTAGCGTTCCTGGGATTCGTTGCTCCAGATTTCCGCCGGGCTCATGCCCGGTTCCTCGATGGGCACGGCGCGCAGGTCGAAGGTGGCGCCGCACTGGCCGGAGTGGGCCAGCTCGGGGAAGGCGTTGGACAGGCCGCCGGCACCCACGTCGTGGATGGAGAGGATGGGGTTGCCGTCGCCGGGAGCGGCGATGTCGTTCTTCGGCACGCCCATCTGCCAGCAGCGGTCGATCACTTCCTGGGCGCGGCGCTGGATTTCCGGGTTGCCCCGCTGCACGGAGGCGAAGTCCAGGTCCTCGTTGTTGGCGCCGGTGGCCATGGAGGAAGCGGCGCCGCCGCCCAGGCCAATGAGCATGCCGGGGCCGCCCAGCTGCACCAGCAGGGTGCCGGCGGGGAACACTTCGGCCTTGAAGGACTGGCCGTCCTCGATGTTGCCCAGGCCGCCGGCGATCATGATGGGCTTGTGGTAGCCGCGCACTTCCGGACCCACGTTTTCTTCATAGGTGCGGAAGTAGCCGGTCAGGTTGGGGCGGCCGAATTCGTTGTTGAAGGCAGCGGCGCCGATGGGGCCTTCCAGCATGATGGAGAGGGCCGAGGCGATGCGGGAGGGCTTGCCGATGCTGGTTTCCCAGGGCCGTTCGGCACCGGGCACGAACAGGTTGGAGACGGAGAAACCGCAGAGGCCGGCCTTGGGCTTAGAGCCGCGGCCGGTGGCGCCCTCGTCGCGGATCTCGCCGCCAGAGCCGGTGGAGGCGCCGGGGAAGGGAGAAATGGCGGTGGGGTGGTTGTGGGTTTCCACCTTGGTCAGGATGTGGGTCAGCTCTTCCCTGTAGGCGTAGGAGCCGTCGGCCTGGGGGTAGAAACGGGGCACCGTGGCACCCTCGATGATGGAGGCGTTGTCCGCATAGGCCATCACCGTGCCCTGGGGATTGGCCTTGTGGGTGGCCTTGATCATGCCGAACAGGGTCTCGTCGCGGGCTTCCCCATCCACCACCCAGGCAGCGTTGAAGATCTTGTGGCGGCAGTGTTCGGAGTTGGCCTGGGCGAACATCATCAGTTCCACGTCGGTGGGGTTGCGCCCCGCCTTCTGGTAGATGTCCAGCAGGTAGTCGATTTCGTCCTCCGACAGGGCCAGGCCCAGGTCGGTGTTGGCCGCCACCAGGGCGGGCCGGCCGCCGGCCAGCAGGTCCACGCGGGACAGGCGCTGGGCTTCGAAATGGCGGAACAGGCCGGCGGTCTCGTCGAAGTCGGCCATGACGGATTCGGTCATGCGGTCGTGCAGCTGGGCCGCCACGGCAGCCCGCTCCTCGGCGGAAAGGCTGCGGCCGCCCGGGGTGCGCACCCAGTAGGCGATGCCCCGCTCGATGCGTTCGACGGCGGCAAGGCCCGCATTGATGGCAATGTCGGTGGCCTTGGAGGACCAGGGGGAAATGGTGCCGATGCGGGGCGTCACCAGGAACAGTTCCAGGTCGTCGCCGCGTTCCTCGCCGTGACGCTCTTCGAGCAGTCTGGCCAACTGGCCGCGGGCATCGTCGGCCAGGGGCTGGTCGAGCTGCACGAAGTGCCAGTAGTCCGCTTCCACCCCGGCCACGGCGGGCACGGCGGCGCTCAATCGAGCCTGGAGACGTTGCAGACGGAAAGCGGAAAAGGCGGGAGCGCCACGCAGGAAGATGATGTCGGCCATGGGATTTCGAGAGGGAGTGGCTGAAGGGGTAAGGCGAAAGGCGGGATTATACCCGCTTGGCGCCCCCCTAGCCCGGGGTAACGACGGTGTCTGCGGGGAGCCCGGCAGGCGGCGCCGCCACCACCCGGTTGCGCCCGGCCCCCTTGGCGGCGTAGAGCGCCCGGTCGGCCTGCAGCAGCAGTTCTTCCGCCGAGGCCAGATCGCTGCTGTAAGCGGCAATGCCGATGCTGACGGTGAACTGCACCACGCCCTGGGGCGTCGGGATGCGGATCTCGGCCACCTTCTGGCGCAGGCGCTCGGCCACGGGCTGAGCCTGTTCCACCGTGGTCACCGGCAGCAGGATGCCGAATTCCTCACCCCCCAGGCGGGCGAACTGGTCGGACTGGCGCAGGCAGGACTGGGCGGCGGCGACAAAGGCGCCGAGGGCCTTGTCGCCGACGGCATGGCCATAGCCGTCGTTGATGCGCTTGAAGAAATCCAGGTCCAGCACCATCAGGCTGAAGTCGTCGTCGTGGCGCTGACTGCGGGAAAACTCCCGGGTCAGGGAGGCCATGAAATGACGCCGGTTGAGGCAGCCCGTCAGGTCGTCGGTGCTGGCCATGCGGAACAGTTCGCAGCGGGCCCGTTCCTGGTCCCGCAACAGCCAGATGAGGCGGCCGGAAGCGGCCAGGGCGAAGACGGTGAGGATCAGCCCCACCAGGGTGATGACCGTGGCGTCCAGCTCCCAGCGGGCCAGGATGTCGTCGGTGGCGGCGGCCACCACCACCAGGGGAAAATCGTCCATGGCGGCATAGGAGGTGAGCTTGCTGACGCCGTCGGTGGCGCTGGAGGAAGAAAACTCCACCCCCCGGGGCGCCCGGGGCAGGAAGTCGGCAAAGACGTCGGTCTGGGCCGCCGACTTGCCCAGCAACTGGGGCAGGTGGGGAGCCCGGGCCAGCAGGGTGCCGTCCCGGCGCAGCAGGGTGATGGCGCCGTTGGGGCGGATGCGCTCCTGCTCGAAGACGCCGGCGAAATAGTCCACCCGGATGGAGGCGAGCAGCACCGTCACGTCGTGGCTGCTCCGCTGCAGGGGCACGGAGATGGGGATCAGCCAGTGGCCGTTCTCCCGGCTCTGCACCGGGGTGCCGATGTAGAAGCCGCGCCGTCCGGCGTCGCCCTGGGCAAGGAAATAGTCCCGGTCGCCGACCCGGGCGTTGGGCTTGGGGCCTTCGGCGGGAATGCGGTAGAGGGCGCCGTCGCGCTTCACCAGGCGCAGCTGGATGGCATTGCCGGAAGCCCGGTAGAAGCCTTGCACCAGGGCGGAGAACTGGGGATCGGTGAGGGGATCGGCCTGGGGATGGTTGGCCAGCCACAGGTCGGAGGTGTCGAGAAAGACTTCCACCAGCTTGAACATGCGCCGCACCTGCTCTTCCGCGGCGGTGGACAGGCGCACCAGGGTGACCCGGGTGCTGTCGATTTCCAGATCGCGGCTGCGCAGGCTCCAGTAGGCGACGAAGGCCCACAGGCAAAGCAGGAAGACGGCGGTGAGTCCCACCACCAGCCTGATCGAGATACGCTCCGTATCCTTCCCCATGCTCCCCGCCCCTGCCCGTCTGCGCCCTGGATACCGCATTGTATCCACGACCCCGGGCTCTTCTGCTGGAGAGAACGCAAAAAACGCGAAAAGTTCGCCGGCCTCAGGCCGCCGGCGACGGCAGGATCGAATAGACGCCGGCCTCGCCATTGACGTGACGGGCCTCGCACACCGCCAGCCAGTCCTCGAACAGCTGGGGCGGATCGAACCAGGTGCCCTGCCCCAGCTCGATGCCGATCTCCCGCACCATGGCGAAAACCGCGGCATCGTCCACCATCTCGGCCACGGCGGCCACGCCCAGCTGGCGGCTGATGTCGTGGATGGCCCGCACCAGGGTCTGGCTGACCCGGTCGTCGGTCATGCGGTGGATCAGGTCGCCGTCGATCTTCACATAGTCCGGCGGCAGGGCCCGCAGGTAGGCGAAGGAGGAGAGGCCGCTGCCGAAAGCGTCGAAGGCAAAGCCGCAGCCCAGCTGGCGCAGGCCCTGGGCGAAGGTCTGCACCTCGGCGAACTGGCGGCTGGCGGCAGCCTCGGCCACTTCGAAGCAGAGGCAGGCCGGGGCAATGTCGTAGTGCTGCAGGCGCTCGCCGATATATTCCAGGGTCTCGGGCCGGCCCACGGTCTGCACCGATAGGTTGATGCCGCACTGCAGGCTGGGGTGGCTTTCCTGATCCAGCAGCCGGCGCAGGCCGGAGCAGGCCGCATCGATGGCCCAGCGGTCCAGCCTGGGCATCAGGTTGAAGCGCTCCGCCGCCGGCAGGAACACCTCCGGCAGCACCACCTCGCCCCGCTCGTTGAGCAGGCGCAGAAAGACCTCGAAGCGCAGGCAGGAGGAAATGCCGGAAACCAGGGGCACCACCGGCTGGGCGTAGAGCAGCAGGCGGTTTTCCTCCACCGCCTGGGTCAGGCGGGAGGCCCAGTCCATTTCCCCCTGGTGCCGCACCACCTCCCGATCGTCGGCCTGGTAGACGTGGATGCGGTTGCGGCCCAGGTCCTTGGCTGCGAAGCAGGCCTGGTCGGCGGCGGCCAGGGCCTCCTCCAGGGTCTGGATGCGGGAATCCAGTTCCACCAGGCCGATGCTGGCGCCAATGCCGAAGGCCCGGTTGTTCCAGACGAAGCGGAAGTCTTCCACCAGCTGACGCAGGGATTCCACCACCCGCAGGCCGTCTTCCAGGCTGCAGCGTTCCAGCAGCAGGCCGAACTCGTCGCCGCCCAGGCGGGCCAGCAGGTCCTGCCCCCGCACCCGCTGCCGCAGCAGCTGGGTGATCTGGCGCAGCAGTTCGTCGCCGGCGGCGTGGCCGCAGGTGTCGTTGACGACCTTGAAACGGTCCAGGTCGATGTAGCACAGCACGTGGTGCAGTTCTTCGCCACCGCGCCCGTCCAGGGTGGCCTGCAGATGCAGTTCGAATTCGCGCCGGTTGGCCAGGCCGGTGAGGGGATCGTGGCTGGCCTGGTGGGCCAGCTGGGCAGTGGCGGTGGCAATGCGCTCCTGCATGGATTCGTGCATGTCCTGGAGACGGCTGGCCATGTGGTTGAAGCCCCGTTCCAGGGCCCCCAGTTCGCCGGCGGAAGCCTGCTCCACCCGGGCCTCCAGCTCGCCGGCGGCCATGCGTCCGACGGCCTTCAACAGGCGCCCCACGGGACGGGACAGGGAACGGGCCATGCGCAGGGCCACGTAGGCGCCGGCCCCCAGGCCGGCCGTCAGGATCAGCAGGGTATGCAGCAGCAGGGCCGACTTGCGCGCCTGCAGGTCTTCGCTGGACAGTTCCACATAGACCCAGCCCAGGCGGTCGCTGCCGGGGGGCTGGGGCGGCATCGGCTCGAGGCTGAGGAAATCGTCGATATCCAGCTGGCTGCGGCGCACCGGGGCGACGAAGCCCAGGGTGTCGTGACTGCTGGCCAGCAGCCCCACCAGGTCGCCGGCCTGCTCCGCCAGGCGCACCGGCAGCTGGGTGCGGCCGCTGATGGCCAGAACCCGGCCCTGGAAGTCCGTCACCACGGCGGCGCGCACGTCGGGCTGCTGCATGGCGGCCTGGACCAGGGCCTGCAGACTGGGCCGGTTGCCCGAGATGAGGCCGTACTCGCTGGCCGGCGCCAGGTACTGGACGATGGTGTGGCCACGCCGGCGCAGTTCCTCGTCCAGTTCGCCCATGCCGGTGATGGAGAAATAAGAGGCCAGGGCCGTGGCCACCAGCACGGCCGGCAACAGGGCCAGCCACAGGGCCCGCTGGCGGATGCTGCCGACCAGGCGCAGATAGAGGTGCTGCATCATTCGCCCTCCCCCGCCTTTTCCAGGGCTTCCCGCAGCACACCCTCGTCCGGCAGGTCCAGTCCCAGGGAACGGGCCACGTTGCGATTGACGGCGACGCTGAAGTAGCTCGGGTACAGGGGCGCCCCCAGGGTCACCCGTCCCGCCGGCAGGCCGCGCAGGAACTCGGCCGTCTGACGCCCCATCTGGGCCGGGGTGGAGAACACCGCCGCCAGGGCTCCGGCAGTCACGTAGGCCTGGGAAAAGCCCACCACCGGGCGCTGGTGGCGATAGGTGGTGAGCAGCACCGGCCGGGCCGTGTTGCGGTTGAACACCAGGCCGTCGGGCAGGGCCAGCAGCACGTCGGTGGCCGGCAGCAGGCGGTTGAGGGCGGGCACGATGTCCCCCTCCTCGGCCACCTGCTCCATCTGCAGCTCAAAGCCGGCCCGGGACACGGCACTGCGCAGGCGCGGCGCCAGAGCGGCGGATTCGGGCCCCAGCAGCGCCGCCACCCGCTTGCGTCCGGGCAGGGCGAAGCGCAGCAGGTTGAGCTGACGCGACAGGGGCTGGTCCAGGTAGAGGGCGGAAAAGCTGCCGGGCCGGGCGCGGCGCCCGGATTCGGCAGCGATCCGCTCGAAGGTCAGGCGGGGCACCAGGACGCTCAACACCGGCGGCGTCCCTTCCATCCGCGCCAGGGCCCGGGCGGCGCCGGCCCCTACGGCCAGGACCAGGGAGGCATCGCCCAGTTCCGCCTCGTCGATCTTTTCCCCGGCTGCCGCCACCCCGGTCAGCCGCACCACCCGCCGGCCCGGGGATTGGGCCATGCCGGCATTCAGGGCGTCAAGGAATTCGGCGTAGACACCGCCCCGCTCGCTCAGGACCACGGCCACCGTATCCGCCGCCGTGGCCGGTGCAGCACCTGCCGTCAGTCCCAGCCACAGCAATGCCAATGCGATATGACAAAGCATTCGCAGGCGAGGCAGGGCCGGGGAAGGGAACAGGCGCGACATGGGAAATCAGAATTCCAGCCGCAGATTGACGTAGGAACGACGGCCGATGAGGTTTTCGTAATAAACCTCCTGATAGGGCTTGTCGAACAGGTTCTGCACGATGAAGGCGACCTCGCCCTGGTAGGCGCCGTCGCGGAAGCGGTAGGCCAGACGGGCATCGACCCGCTCGTAGGGCGTCTGCAGATCGCCATCGCCTTGTACCGTCAGCCGCCCCACTGCGTAGTAAGCCAGACTGCCGGTCCAGCGGTGGTCGAAATCGTGGGCCAGCAACATGCTACGGCTGTGGGAGGCCGCCGATTCTGCATAGGCACCTGAGCGCTCCGAATTGAAGCCGGAAATACGGGAGGCCGCCAAGGCCAGATGAATACGGGTATTGCTAGCCACTCTCTGTTGCCACTGCATTTCCACCGCCCGGATCTGGGCATTACCTTCGTTCCGGTACTCCTGCCAACTCTTTCCGGCAGGCCGATAAGTCTCCAGCAAATCTCCAAGTCGGTCGTAGGAATACTTGAAATCCAGATGGCCACCCGGCAACTCCCACAAGTAGCCTAGTTCCCGGGAGTCGATGGTTTCAGAGCGCAGGTCATCCTGGTGATAGGCACTGCGCACGGAGGGAAAGGCGCAGGAAGTAATTAGGCCAAACGCCTTCAGCGTGGCGCAGGAGGCAGGTGTCCAGGAAGTACTGAGGCGGATGTCCGATTTCGCCTCGAAAATGGTCGGGGTATGGGTGGCACGACTGGCAATCAGGCGCAAAGTATGGCCGGGCTGCCAGTGATAGTTGGCCGCCACCCGGGGCGACCAGTAGGTACCCGTGAAGCTGTTGCGTTCCAGCATCCCTCCCGCGTTGAGCACCCACTTGGCAGTCGGCCGCCATTCCAGATTCGCAAACAGGTTCTGCTGGCGGAACTCCACCGGCTCCGTTGAGTTGAGATAGTAGGTACTGGAAAAGCGGTCCAGGCGGGCGCCACCACCCCATACCAGACGTGTCGAGGAAGTAGGGGCGAAGGCGTGCTGCAGTTCCACGTCGTAGCGCTCCGCCACCAAACGCTGGGGACTGTTCAGGGGATAGGGAACCTCGAGGTAGAACGGCAAACCGGCAATGGTGACCTTGGGGTCCCTGAGTAGGGCGGACAGGTCCAGGTTCTGCTCGTCCCGGCTGGCGTAGGCTTTAAGGGAAAGCTGCTCGTCAGCACTGAGAGTACGCTGCCAGCGCAGAGAGCCGTAGTAGCTGTTCAACTGCCTGGTGTGGGGTGGGGAGCCCTCATAGGCCCCGGGTGATTCCCGGCGGCCAGACTGGTGATCTCCGGAGGAAAGACCGGCTTGGATTTCCAGAGAATCCCGGTTTCCCAGTTGCAGATCGCCACGGAAACTGAGGTTGGCCAGACGCTTGTCATCATGGCGCCGGGCGGAAAAGGAATGACCTGGCGCCGTGGGCGCCTGCAATTCGATGCCTTGGTCTGCGCGGAGGCTGCCAGTAATCCGGTAGTCCAGGCTCCCGGACTGACCACCATAGCGAAAGGTGGAATCGTTGCCACGACTACTCTGGGTCAGGGAGACCATAGTGCCGGAAACATCGGCAGCCTGGCGGCTGATGATGTTGATGATGCCGAGGAAGGCATTGGCGCCGTAGGTGGCCGAGTTGGGGCCACGGATCACCTCGATGCGCTCGATGTCCTCCAGCGCCAGAGGCAAGGTGCTCCAGACGGCGCCGCCGAAGAGGGGGGTATAAATGGAACGGCCGTCCACCAGCACCTGCATGCGGCGCGAAAAGGAATCGGAGAGACCATGGTAGCTGACCATGGTGTTTGGCACCAATGCTCCCTTGTCCGCTCCCTCCCCCACGTACATGCCGGGCACCAGGCGGAACAGGTCGGGAATGCTCCAGGCGCCGGAATCCCGGATCATCTGGCGGTCGATCACCGTCACCGCCGCCGGCGCATCTGCTACATTCTGGCGCAGGCGGGAAGCGGTCAGCACCACCGGCACGTCGGCGAGGAAATCCTGTTCGGAAAGGTCGGCAACCGACTCCGCCCCCTGGCCGGGCAGAGCAGAAATCATCAGGAACATGGGCAGAATGCTGGCCCGGGACAGGTATTTCATCATTATTGGGGCGCGGTGACAGGTGACCAATGCCGGTTGCCAGACCCGCTTCCGGTACAGCTGATTGGCGGCAAAAACTGACAGCAGCATATTGTAAATTTTTGTAGTTGCCACCTTAACGGGAATCCCCGTATCGAACAAGCGCAGAAATCACTACTAGGCATGCAGCTCTTCTACTCCGACACCTTCGTCCTGCCCCTGCCCCCGGGCCACCGTTTTCCCATGGAAAAGTACGCCCGCCTGCGCCAGACCCTGCTCGACGAAGGCTACCCGCCGGCGGACTTCATCCTGCCCGAGGCCGCCAGCCGTGAGGACCTCTGCCGGGCCCACGATCCGGTCTACGTGGAACGGGTCTGCAGCGGCCAACTGACGCCGGAGGAAATGCGCCAGATCGGCTTTCCCTGGTCGGACGCCATGGTGGAGCGCTCCCGCCGCTCCGCCGGCGCCACCCTGGGCGCCTGCCGGGCAGCCCTGGCGGAGGGCTGGGGCGTCAATCTGGCGGGCGGCACCCACCACGCCGCCCATGCCGCCGGCGCCGGCTTCTGCGTCTTCAACGATGCCGCCGTGGCCGCCCGGGCCCTGCAGACGGAAGGCCGGGTGGATCAGGTGGCGGTGATCGACTGCGACGTGCACCAGGGCGACGGCACCGCCCGCATCCTGGAAGGGGATGCCAGCGTGTTCACCTTCTCCATCCACGGCGCCCGCAACTATCCCTTCGCCAAGGCCCGCAGCGACCTGGACATCGAACTGCCCGACGGCTGCGACGATGCCGCCTATCTGGCGGCCCTGGAACAAGGGCTGGCGGACCTCTTCAGCCGCTGCCGGCCCCAGCTGGCGATCTACCTGGCCGGCGCCGACCCCTATGCCGGGGACCGCCTGGGGCGCCTTTCCCTGACCATGGCCGGCCTGGAGGCCCGCGACGAGCGGGTCCTGGCGGCCTGCCGGGAGCGGGGCATCCCCGTGGCCATCGCCATGGCCGGCGGCTACGCCCGGGACATCGGCGACACCGTGGCCATCCATGCCAACACGATACGCTGTGCCCGCCGGCACTTCGAGCAGCGCTAGAATCCAGTCATGACCGCCACCCTGACGCCCCCGCCCCCCGCCCAGCCCCTCTACCGCAGCCAGGGCCTGCGCGCCCTCGAAGCCGCCACCGGCAAGCAGCCCCTGATGGAACGGGCCGGCCTGGCCGCCGCCGACCTGGCCGCCAGCCTGTGCCGCCCCGGCCCGCTGCTGGTGCTGGCCGGCCCCGGCAACAACGGCGGCGACGCCTACGTGGCCGCCCGCCACCTGCAGGCCCGCTTCTTCGCCGTACAGGTGGTGGCCTGGGACGACGGCCAGCGGGCCCCGGCCGACGCCCGGGCCGCCCGCCAAGCCTTCCTCGAGGCCGGCGGCGCCATCCTCGACGCCATCCCCCCCTGCCCCCGCTGGGGCCTGGTACTGGACGGCCTCTTCGGCATCGGCCTGCAACGCCCCCTGAGCGGCGCCTACGCCGATGCCGTGGCCGCCGCCAACCATCTGGCGGAGCGGGACCATTGCCCCCTGCTGGCCCTGGACTGCCCCTCCGGACTCGATGCGGACAGCGGCCGCGCCCTGGGGCCGGCCATCCGCGCCAGCCACACCCTCACCTTCATCGCCCACAAGCCGGGCCTGCTCACCCTGGACGGGCCGGACCACTGCGGCGCCCTGCATCTGGCCGCCCTGGAGCTGGACGCCCCCGCCCTGGTGCCGGCGGACGGCTGGAGCATCGGCCGGGAACACTTCGCCGCCCACTTGCAGCCCCGCCGCCGCAACAGCCACAAGGGCAGCTACGGCAGCGCCGGCATTCTCGGCGGCGCCGCCGGCATGGTCGGTGCCGCCCTCCTCGCCGGCCGCGCCGCCCTGCTCCTGGGCTGCGGCCGGGTCTTCGTCGGCCTGGCGGACCGCCACGGCCCCGCCTTCGATCCCCAGCAGGCGGAACTGATGCTGCGTCCGGCCGCGGCCCTGGAAGCCGCCCCTCTCACCGCCCTGGCCGTGGGCCCGGGTCTGGGCCAGGCGCCGGAGGTCGGGGAATTCCTGTCCCGGGCCATTACCGGCCCACTGCCCCTGGTCCTGGATGCGGATGCTCTCAACCTGCTGGCGGCCGACCCCACCCTGGCCCAGGCCCTGGCCACCCGCCAGGCGCCGCGGCTGCTCACGCCCCACCCGGCGGAAGCGGCCCGCCTGCTGGGCACGGAAGTGGCCGCAGTGCAGGCTGACCGCATCGGCGCCGCCACGCAACTGGCCGAGCAGTTTGGCGCCTGGGTTGCCCTCAAGGGCGCCGGCACCGTGGTCGCCGCACCGGACAGGCGCTGGTGGATCAATACCAGCGGCAACCCGGGCCAGGCCGCCGCCGGCCAGGGCGACGTGCTCACCGGCATGACGGTGGCGCTCCTGGCCCAGGGCTGGGAGCCGGGCGCAGCCCTGCTGGGGGCGGTGCATCTGCACGGCGCCGCCGCCGACACCTTGCCGGGAACCGGCGTCGGCCCCATCGGTCTGACTGCCTCGGAGACGGCAGTGGCAGCCAGGGCCCTGTTCAACGCCTGGTGCCGGACGGCCGTCTGACCCTTACCGCGGAGCGCCGCTCCGCCCGTCAAAAGAAAAACGATGTCCCATCCCAGCCATCCCCTGCGGGGCGTGCTGCTCATGCTCGCCGCCGTCTTCTTCTTCGCCCTGCTGGATGCCACCTCCAAGACCCTGGCCGCCACCTATCCCATTCCCTTCCTGGCCTGGGCCCGCTACCTGGTGCATTGCCTGCTGATGCTGGTCTTTCTCGGTCCCCGCCTGGGCCGGGGCCTGGTCAGCACCCGGCGGCCCGGGCTGCAGATCCTGCGCGCCCTGCTGCTGGTGGGCGTCACCGCCTGCATGATGGCGGCCCTGCGCAACATGCCCCTGGCCGAGACCACTGCCGTGGTCTTCATCACGCCCCTGCTGGTGGCCATCCTGGCCGGCCCCTGGCTGGGCGAGAAGATCGGCCTCAACCGCTGGCTGGCGGTGGGCATCGGCTTCATCGGCGTGCTCTTCATCGCCCGCCCCGGCGGCGACCTCAATCTGGAAGGCATTGCCTGGGCCCTGGCCTGCGCTGGCTGCTACACCGTTTATCAGCTGCTGACGCGCCAGCTCTCGCCCACCGAGAACACCCTGACCATGCTTTTCTACACCGCCCTGGTGGGCACCCTCACCATGACCCTGGCGGCACCCTGGTTCGGCGCCGTCCCGGCCATCCAGGGCTGGGACTGGGCCCTGCTGTGCGCCATGGGGCTGTTCGGCGGCAGCGGCCATTTCCTGCTCATCGCCGCCTTCCGCCACGCCCCGGCTTCCACCCTGTCGCCCTTCCTCTACGTGCAGCTGCTGTGGGCCACCCTGCTCGGCTGGATCGTCTTCGGCCACCTGCCGGACGGCCTCACCACCGCCGGCATGGCCGTCATCGCCGGCAGCGGCCTGTGGCTGGCCCTGGCCCAGCGGCGGGAAAGCCGCCGCGGCTAGGCCGGGCGGGGATAGGGATAGAGCATGTTGAGGGCCACGCTCTCGCCGTTGGGCTGCACCATGCGCACGTGCTCCCGCTGGAATTCCCGGGCGTGGCGCAGGCCGCAGGAGTGGGCAATCATGTCCATCTCCTTGCCCATGTTGCGGCAGTAGGCGGCGACCCGCTCGGCCTTGTCCTCCACGTCCAGGCCCCGCTGCAGGCGCGGATTGTGGGTGGTGATGCCGGTGGGACAGGTGTTGCTCTGGCAGCGCAAAGCCTGGATGCAGCCCAGGGAGAACATGAAGCCCCGCGCCGAATTGACGAAATCGGCGCCGCAGGCCAGGGCCCAGGCGGCCTTGGCCGGGGTCACCAGCTTGCCGGCGGCGATGACCCGCACCCGGCCCTTGAGGTCGGCCTCCAGCAGGGAATCCACCACCCGGGGCAGGGCCTCCATGATGGACAGGGCCATGTGGTCCGCCAGGGCCTGGGGCGCCGCCCCGGAACCGCCCTCGCCGCCGTCGATGGCGAGAAAATCGGGAGCGCAGTGCAGCCCCCGGCGCAGCACCGCCTCGTTGAGCAGGTGCATGAACTGCCAGCCGCCGATGGCGGTCTTGATGCCCACCGGCTTGCCGGTGACGTCCCGCACCCGCTGCACCATGTCCAGCAGCTGCTCCATGTCGGCGATGTCCCGGTGCCGGTTGGGCGAGAGGGAATCCTGGCCCAGGGGAATGCCGCGGATGGCGGCGATCTCCGGCGTCACCTTGGCCGCCAGCAGCACCCCGCCCTTGCCCGGCTTGGCCCCCTGGGACAGCTTGATCTCGAAGGCCTTCACGTTGTCGTGGGCCGCCAGTTCCCGCAGTTTCTGCTCCGACAGACGCCCCTGCTCGTCACGGCAGCCGTACTTGGCGGTGCCGATCTGGAAAATGATGTCGCAGCCCCCTTCCAGGTGGTAGGGCGAAAGGCCGCCCTCCCCCGTATCCATCCAGCAGCCGGCCATCTGGGCGCCCCGGGCCAGGGCCTGGACGGCGGGCTTGGAAATGGCGCCGAAGCTCATGCCGCTGATGTTGATCAGGGAACGGCCGGTGAAAGGCTTGTCGCACCAGCCCTCACCGATGACCAGGGGCGGCGTCGGCAGGCGTTCCTCGTCGAGCACGGGGAATGGCGCATTGACGAAGAGGATGGCGCCGGTCTGGTGCAGGTCGTAGGTGGAGCCGAAGCCCAGGATGCCGCCCTCGTTCTTGGCCAGGCGGTAGATCCAGCCCCGGGTGGCCCGGTCGAAGGGGCGCTCCTCCCGGTCGTTGAGGAAGAAGTACTGGCGGAAGTACTCCCCCAGCTTCTCGAAGAAATAGCGCAGGTGGCCGACGATGGGATAGTTGCGCAGCACCGTGTGGCGCTTCTGGGTGATGTCCTGCACATACCAGTACACCAGCCACGCCGCCAGGCCCAGGGCGAGCAGGACGCCCAGACTGACATGCAGGATACCCATTGCTTCGCTGCCCATGGCGCCTCCTTTGCGGATGTTAGAATTGCGTCCGGTCAATCTAACATGAACGAAAGCCTGCCGTGCCCAAGCCCGTGGATTCCCAACTCACCCTGCAACTGCCCCCCGCCGCCGAAATCGAGCGCAATGTGGATGGCGCCCTGGCCGAGGACGTAGCCGGCGGCGACCTGACGGCCCAGCTGATCCCGGCCGGCCAGCCCGGCACGGCCACGGTGATTTCCCGTGAAGCGGCCACCCTGTGCGGCACCGCCTGGTTCGAAGCCGCCTTCCGCAAGGTGGATCCGGCCTGCCGCATCACCTGGCACGCCCAGGACGGCGACCGGGTCCAGCCCAACCAGCTGCTGTGCGACATCGCCGGCCCGGCCCGGGCCCTGCTCACTGCCGAGCGCACCGGCCTCAATTTCCTGCAGCTGCTCTCCGGCGTCGCCACCCGCACCCGCCGCTTCGTCGATACGGTGGCCGGCACCAGGGCCCGCATCGTGGACACCCGCAAGACCCTGCCCGGCCTGCGCCTGGCCCAGAAATATGCGGTCACCTGCGGCGGCGGCGACAACCACCGCATCGGCCTCTACGACGCCATCCTGATCAAGGAAAACCACATCATGGCCGCCGGCGGCATCGCCCAGGCCATGGCGGCGGCCAAGGCCGTGGCCGCCGCGGCGACCGTGCCCTGCAAGTTCATCCAGGTGGAAGTGGAAAACCTGGAGGAGCTGCACCAGGCCCTGGCCGCCGGCGCCACCATGGTCCTGCTGGACAACATGAGCCTGGCCGACATGGCGGAAGCCTCCCGCCTGGCCGCCGGCCAGGCCGTGCTGGAAGCCTCCGGCGGCGTCAGCCTGGAAACGGTGCGGGCCATCGCCGAAACCGGGGTGGACCGCATCTCCATCGGCGGCCTGACCAAGGACGTGCAGGCCCTGGATCTCTCCATGCGCTTCAAGGCGGGCTGAGGGGCCGCCGCAGCGGCTCTCCACCGCCTCTCCCCGGCTTCCCCAGCGCCTTACCCGTCCGCCTGGGGCCTGCCCTCCGGCAGGCCTGCATCTCTTTGTTCCCGGGCCGGCCGGGAGCCAAATATGTCACGGCAGCGCCGGAGCAGGTGGCTATAATCGGCCGAAGAACCCCGGTTCCGCCGCCACGGCGGGCCATCCGCCGGGGTCGTCACCGGGGGAACGACATGCTGTTCGCGCTTTTCTACGTCATCGCCATCGCCGTGCTGGTGCTGCACTTCACCGGCTTCCTCGCCCGTCACAATCTGGAATGGCTGGTCCTGGTCCTGGCTGCCGCCGTGTTCCCGGCCGTCATCTACCTCTAGCCGCGCCTCGCCATTCCCGCCGGGCTGAACCTCAGCCCGGCTTTCTCGCCACCAGGTCGATCAGGGCCGAACGGCCCCGATGGGCCAGGCCTTCATGCAGTTCCGCCTCATACTCCCGCAGTTCCTCGATCTCCAGGCCGGCGAAGGCCTGGCGCAGCAGTTCCGGCGTGTACAGGTTTTCCAGCGCACTGGGGCCGCCGGTGCGGTATTCCAGCTGCTTGGGGGTGTAGCCGTGCAGCAGCAGGCGACCGCCCGGCTTCAGGGCCTGGGCCATGCCGGCAAAAATCCGCTCCTGTTCCGCCGGATTGGCGAACTGGATGAACACGGCCAGCACCAGGTCGTAGGCGGCCTCGGGCCACACCCAGGCCAGCAGGTCCGCCACCTGGAAATCCACCAGGACGCCCCGGCCGGCGGCCAGACGGCGCGCCTTGTCCACCGCCACCGGCGACACTTCCACCGCCGTCACCTGCAGGCCCTGCTCCGCCAGCCAGACGCTGTTGCGTCCCTCGCCGTCGGCCACGGACAGGGCCGTGCTGCCCGCCCCCAGGAGGAATTCGTGGAGGGCGAGAAAACGGGTGGGAGCGGTGCCGAAAAGGTAGTCCTCGCCGGCGGCGCTGAAGCGCTCGCTCCAGAATTTTTCGTGTTGGCTCATCTTGATCGCTCCATCAAAGAAAAAGGGCACCCGCAGGTGCCCCGTTCGGCAATGGCCGGCCGTTATCAGGCCCGCCAGACCTGTCAGACCCGGGCCTGGATGAAGGCCTTCACCGCATTCACATCCGGGTCCATGACCTCGACGCGCTGGGCCAGCTTTTCCAGACCCTGGAGATCGGCGGGCACTTCCGGTTCCCGGCCCAGGGCCTCGCGGATGGTCTCGGCGAACTTGGCCGGCAGGGCCGTTTCCAGCACCACCGTGGGCATGCCGGCGACGGGGTTTTCCCTGGCCACCTTGAGACCGTCGGCGGTGTGGGTGTCGATCATGACGCCATAGGTTTCCCAGCAGGAGCGGATGGTGGCCAGGCGGTCGGCGTGGCTGCTGGCGCCGGAGACGAAGGCGAAGCCGGCCAGCTTGTCCATGTAGGGGGTGCCGCGCAGGTCGAAGGCCTGGCCTGCATCCACCTGGGCCCACAGTTCCCGCACCTTGGCCGGGTCGCGGCCCACCAGATCGAAGACGAAACGCTCGAAGTTGGAGGCCTTGGAAATGTCCATGGAGGGGCTGGAGGTGACGAAGGTCTCGGCGGTCTTGCGCGGCCGATAGACACCGGTCTTGAAGAACTCGTCCAGCACATTGTTTTCGTTGGTGGCCAGGATCAGCTTGCCGATGGGCAGGCCCATCATGCGGGCGATATGGCCGGCGCAGATGTTGCCGAAGTTGCCGGAAGGCACGCAGAAGGCCACCTGCTGGTCGTTGTTTTCGGTGGCGCCGAAGTAGCCCTTGAAGTAATAGACGATCTGGGCGGCGACCCGGGCCCAGTTGATGGAATTGACGGCGCCGATCTTGTACTTGGCCTTGAAGGCGGCGTCGTTGGAGACGGCCTTCACGATGTCCTGGGCGTCGTCGAACATGCCGCGCACGGCGATGTTGTGGATGTTCTCGTCCTGCAGGGAATACATCTGGGCCCGCTGGAAGGCGCTCATCTTGCCGTCCGGGGAGAGCATGAAGACGCGCACGCCCTTCTTGCCGCGCATGGCGTACTCGGCGGCGGAGCCGGTGTCGCCGGAGGTGGCGCCGAGAATGTTGATCTCTTCGCCGCGCTTGGCCAGCACGTACTCGAAAAGGTTGCCCAGGAGCTGCATGGCCATGTCCTTGAAGGCCAGGGTGGGGCCGTTGGACAGTTCCTGCAGGGCCAGCTTGCCCTGCTCCAGCCAGTGGATAGGGGTCACATCGGCGGCGTTGTCGCCGGGACGGGCATGGCAATAAACCTCGGCGGTGTAGGTCTTGTCGCAGATGGCCTTGAGGTCGGCCGGGGGAATGTCGTCGATGAACTTGGACAGCACGGCAAAGGCCAGCTCGGCGTAGGACAGCTGACGCCAGGCATCCAGCTCGGCCCGGCTCACCTGGGGATAGGTTTCCGGCAGGTAGAGGCCGCCATCGGGGGCCAGGCCGCCGAGGAGGATGTCGCAGAAGGACTGGGTCGGGGAGGAGGCTGCATCACCGCGGGTAGACAGATAGCGCATGGAAAATCCGGGACGTTCAAGGACTTAAGGAAGGGCCGAAGGATACCACGGCCGCTCCCCTTGCCGAAGCCTAGCGCCCCAAGGGCATAACGTAAGGACGAATACGGGCAACACCCTCAAGTTGGCGGGCCCAAGGCCGATAGGGATGGGTAGCCCCCTGCTCCGCAAAAAATACGGAATAGCCGCCCATCCCGATGGTACGAACGCCCGATGCCGCTGATCATTAACACCAACGTTCTCGCACAGACCGTGCAGCAGAACCTGGCGCGCTCGTCCGGGACCCTCGCCCAATCGCTGCAGCGCCTGTCATCGGGCCTGCGCATCAACAGCGCCAAGGACGACGCCGCCGGCATGGCCATCGCCGAGGGCCTCAGCACCATCATCCGCGGCGGCAACCAGGCGGTGCGCAACGCCAACGACGGCATTTCCCTGAGCCAGGTGGCCGAGTCGGCCCTGGGTCAGATCAGCGGCAACCTGCAACGCATCCGGGAAATCGCCATCCAGGCGGCCAACGGCTCCATGGTGGACAGCAACCGCTCCCAGCTGCAAAAGGAAGTGGACCAGCTGACCCAGGAAATCAGCCGCACCGTGCAGACCACGGATTTCAACGGCTCCCGCCTGCTCTCCGGCGCCTCCACCCTGACCTTCCAGGTCGGCTACAGCGGCAGCGGCGACAACCGCATCCAGGTCAGCACCACGGACCTGGCCCAATCCCTGGGCAGTCCCAGTCCGGCGGCCAAGGCCTCCAGCGCCATTCTCGGCGCCGTCCAGGGCGGCAGCTCGCCCCTGGCCGCCATCACCGCCGCCGACCAGGCCCTGCGCAAATTCGTCACCAGCGGACTCACCACCACGGTGGGCAGCAACACCTACAACGTCAGCGGCTTCACCAGCGGCAGCCCGGCCCAGAACGCGGCCTGGGCCACCTACCAGGCCGCCGAAGCCGCCTATAACGCCAATGCGGGCGCCAAACCGGCAGTCGTCCTGGCGGCAGTGAACAACGCCGCCGCCAACGCCGCTGCAGGTTACGGCTGGGTAGGCGCCGGCACCGGCCTGTATTCCTACTACCAGAGCATGACCGCCACCGGCACCATCAACATCACCAACCAGGCCCTGGCGGCGGCGGCGGTCGGCAGTGTCGATGCGGACATCGCCAAGATCGCCAACCTGCGGGCCACCTTCGGCTCGGTGCAGAACCGCTTCGAAGCGGTGGTGGCCAATGTGCAGGCCTATGTGGAGAACACCAGCGCCGCCCGCAGCCGCATCACCGATGCGGATTTTGCAGAAGAGACCGCCCGGCTGACCCGCAATCAAATCCTGCAACAGGCCGGAACAGCAGTTCTCGGCCAAGCCAACACCGCCCCCTCCACCGCCCTTCGCCTGTTGCGATAAAAAAGGCCGGCGCAAGGCCGGCCTGGTGGGATCGGGCGGCGCCGGGCTGGCCGGCGCGCTGCCTCAGCCCTGCTTGGTGAAGTCGATGACGATGGCGCCCGGCTCGCGCTGCACGTAGGCAATGGAGATGCCGTCGCCGTAGCGGGTGAGCAGCTGGTCCAGCAGCGGCAGGGGGTCGTGGTCGTTGCAGAAGCGCATGGTCTCGCCGGGGAACAGGGCGTCGAAGGCGCCGAAGATGGCGGCGTGGCGGAAGCGCTTGGCAACGCCCCGGGCGTCGAAGGGATAGAGGGCCAGGGGAGTGGGTTGGTCGCAGGCGTGCATGGATGTCCTCGCAGGGATCGGAGTAAAAACAGGAGCGCCCATTGTGTCCAGGCGGCACCGCTCCGTCTTTGATCCAGACAGGCAAAACCCCTGAGGCGGCCAAGGCCTTTTGCCCCATCCTGCCAAAGGAAAAGGACGGGCACCTTCACCGCACCACCCTGGAGACCCGCACGGGGCGTACATTTCCGGGATGGCAGGCTGAAGATGCCCGTCCTTGTTGCATCGCAGCCCGTCAGGACTGCGCGGTGCGGCTTACTGCAGTTCTTCCAGGCGCAGGCGGGTGACCTTGCCCTGCACGGCGGCCAGGGCTTCGATCTTGGCGATGGCCGCGTCCACGTTCTTTTCCCGGGTCTGGTGGGTGAGCAGGATGATGTCGGTCTGCACTTCGCCCTCGCCCGGCTCCTTCTGGATCATGGCATCGATGGAGATGGACTGGTCGGCCAGGATGCGGGTGATGTCGGCCAGCACGCCGGGCTTGTCTTCCACCCGCAGGCGCAGGTAGTAGGCGGTCTGCACTTCGGCCAGGGGCAGGATCGGCAGGTCCACCACGGCGTCCGGCTGGAAGGCCAGATGGGGCACCCGGTGTTCCGGATCGGAGGTGTGCAGGCGGGTGACGTCCACCAGGTCGGCGATGACGGCGGAAGCGGTGGGCTCGGCACCGGCGCCCTTGCCGTAGTAGAGGGTGGCGCCGACGGCGTCGCCCTTCACCAGGACGGCGTTCATGGCGCCTTCCACATTGGCGATGAGGCGCTTTTCCGGGATCAGGGTGGGATGCACGCGCAGTTCCACGCCTTCCGGGGTGCGCTTGGTCACGCCCAGCAGCTTGATGCGGTAGCCCAGCTGCTCGGCGTACTTGATGTCGATGGCGTCCAGCTTGGTGATGCCTTCCACGTGGGCTTTGTCGAAGCTCATGGGGATGCCGAAAGCGATGGCGGACATGATGGTCAGCTTGTGGGCCGCGTCCACGCCTTCCACGTCGAAGGTGGGGTCGGCTTCGGCGTAACCCAGGCGCTGGGCTTCCTTCAGCACGTCGGCAAAGGACAGGCCCTTGTCGCGCATCTCGGAGAGGATGAAGTTGGTGGTGCCGTTGATGATGCCGGCCACCCACTCGATGCGGTTGGCGGAGAGGCCTTCGCGCAGGGCCTTGATGATGGGGATGCCACCGGCCACGGCGGCTTCGAAGGCGACGATGACGCCCTTCTTCTGGGCGGCGGCGAAAATTTCGTTGCCGTGGGTGGCCAGCAGGGCCTTGTTGGCGGTGACCACGTGCTTGCCATTCTCGATGGCCTTCATGACCAGGTCCTTGGCCACGCCGTAGCCGCCGATCAGTTCGACGACGATGTCCACATTGGGGTCGCTGACCACGGCGAAGGCATCGTCGGTGACCTTGCAGGCGCCGCCGGTAACCTGGCGGGCCAGGTCCAGATTGCGATCGGCCACGATGGAAATCTCGATGGGACGGCCGGCCCGGCGGGTAATTTCTTCCGCATTACGTTTGAGGACGGTGAAGGTGCCGCCACCGACGGTACCGATGCCGAGCAGGCCGACGTTGATCGCTTTCATATGCAAGATCCCTAGTTGCTGAGTTAATTATCGTGGTTGGAAAAATCAGGTGCGGTCAGGTGCCGTGACGTTTGCGGTAGCCGGCCAGGAAGCGGTCGATGCGGCCGACGGCTTCCTTGAGGTCGTCCACATGGGGCAGGAAGACCAGGCGGAAGTGGTCCGGCTCGGGCCAGTTGAAACCGGTGCCCTGGACCAGCAGCACTTTTTCTTCCTGCAGCAGTTCGGCGATGAACTGCTGGTCGTCCTGGATCGGATAGACCTTGGGGTCCAGGCGCGGGAACATGTACAGGGTGGCCTTGGGCTTGACGCAGGTGACCCCGGGAATGGAGGTGATCAGTTCGTGGGCCACGTCCCGCTGGCGGCGCATGCGGCCGCCCTCGGCCACCAGGTCGTTGATGCTCTGGTAGCCGCCCAGGGCGGTCTGGATGGCCCACTGGCCGGGCACGTTGGCGCACAGGCGCATGGAGGCCAGCATGTTGAGGCCTTCGATGTAGTCGGCGGCGGGACGCTTGTCGCCGGAGACCATCATCCAGCCGGCCCGGTAGCCGCAGGAACGGTAGTTCTTGGAAAGGCCGTTGAAGCTGATGGTCAGCACGTCTTCCGAAAGTGAGCCGATGGCGGTGTGTTCGACGCCGTCGTAGAGCACCTTGTCGTACACCTCATCGGCGTAGATGATCAGGTGGTGCTGGCGGGCGATCTCGACGATTTCCTTGAGCAGGTCATCGGGATAGAGGGCGCCGGTGGGGTTGTTGGGGTTGATGATGACGATGGCCCGGGTGTTCTCGGTGATCTTGGCCCGGATGTCGTCCAGGTCGGGCAGCCAGCCGGCGCCCTCGTCACAGATGTAGTGCCGCGGGGTGCCGCTGGAAAGGCTGACGGCGGCGGTCCACAGGGGATAGTCGGGGGCCGGCACCAGCACTTCGTCGCCCGGGTTGAGCAGGGCGTTCATGGACATGACGATCAGTTCGGAAACGCCGTTGCCCACGTAGATGTCTTCCAGGCCCACGCCCTTGACCTTCTTCTGCTGGGCGTAGTGCATGATGGCCTTGCGCGCCGCGAAGATGCCCTTGGAGTCAGAATAGCCCGCCGAATTGGGCAGGTTGCGGATCATGTCCTGCTGGATCTCTTCCGGCGCGTCGAAACCGAAGGAGGCCAGGTTGCCGATGTTGAGCTTGATGATCTTGTGGCCGTCCTCTTCCATCTGCTTGGCCTTTTCCAGCACGGGGCCGCGGATGTCGTAGCAGACGTTGTCGAGCTTGGCGGATTTCTTGATGGGTCGCACTTTGTTTTCCTGCGGGGTTGCCGGCGGGGCCGGACGAAGATCAATTCGGTTTTGTCTGGCGGCTGGCTTATTTGAGCAGGCCGTCCTTGCGGAACATGTCCTTGATGCCGCGGATCGCCTGGCGGGTACGGGCCTCGTTCTCGATCAGGGCGAAACGCACGTGGTCGTCGCCGTAATCGCCGAAGCCGATGCCCGGGGAGACCGCCACCTTGGCCTCCGCCAGCAGCTTCTTGGCGAATTCCAGGGAACCCAGGTGGGCATAGGGCTCGGGGATTTTGGCCCAGATGTACATGGAGGCCTTGGGCACCTCCACCATCCAGCCCGCCTCATGCAGCCCCTTGGCCAGCACGTTGCGGCGCAGTTCGTAGGTCTGGCGCACTTCTTCCACACAGTCCTGGGGGCCGTCCAGGGCGATCACCGAGGCCACCTGGATCGGCGTGAAGGTACCGTAGTCGTGGTAGCTCTTGATGCGGGCCAGGGCGGCGCACAGCTCCTTGTTGCCGACCATGTAGCCGACGCGCCAGCCGGCCATGTTGTAGCTCTTGGACATGGTGAAAAATTCCACCGCCACGTCCCGGGCGCCGGGCACTTCCATGATGGAGGGGGCCCGGTAGCCGTCGAAGACGATGTCGGCGTAGGCCAGGTCATGCACCACCAGGATGTCGTGCTCCTTGGCCAGGGCCACCACCCGCTCGAAGAAGTCGAGCTCGACGCAGCGCGCCGTGGGGTTGCTGGGGAAGCCCAGGATCATCATCTTGGGCTTGGGCGTGCATTCCCGGATGGCCCGCTGCAATTCTTCGAAGAAATCCACATCGTCGGTCATGCGCACGGAGCGGGTGTTGGCCCCGGCGATGATGGCGCCGTAGATGTGGATGGGGTAGCTGGGATTGGGCACCAGCACCGTGTCGCCCCGGTCCAGGGTGGCCAGCATGAGGTGGGCCAGGCCTTCCTTGGAGCCGATGGTGACCACCGCCTCGCTGTCCGGGTCGAATTCCACGTTGTAGCGGCGCAGGTACCAGTCGCAGATGGCCTTGCGCAGGCGAGGAATGCCCTTGGAAACGGAATAGCCGTGGGTGTCGCCGCGCTGGGTGGCGTCCACCATCTTGTCCACGATGTGTTTCGGCGTGGCGCCGTCCGGGTTGCCCATGGACATGTCGATGATGTCCTCGCCCCGACGGCGGGCAGCCATCTTCAGCTCGCCGGTGATGTTGAACACATAGGGCGGCAGACGCTTGATGCGGGGAAAGTCTTTCATGGGCGCAGGGGAATTCCGGCAGTCGGCACCAGCGGCCGGACGGTCCGGACGGGCGCGTAAAAAGGCTATAATCCTACCCTTTCTTACCCCGTTTGTGCACCGCAGCCGACCATGAAGCTCCACAGAGACAGTACAGACGGCCATTATTCCTTCACCGGCTACGGTGACGACTACGTGGCCATCAACGGTAAGAACCACCAGGGCAATCTGGTGCTGCTGCCCCGGCGCCTGATCCAGGACTGGACCGACGCCACTTTCGACAGCCTGACCCAGGCCGATTTCGACTTCCTCGCCGAGCTGAAGATGGAAATCATGATCCTCGGCACCGGCGCCAAGCAGCGCTTTCCCCATCCCCAGTTGCTGCAGGGCCTGATGCGGGCCGGCGTCGGCCTGGAGGTGATGAACACCCAGGCCGCCTGCCGCACCTACAACATCCTGGTGGCGGAAGGCCGCAGCGTCGGTTGCGCCCTGCTGCAGGGCTGAGGGGCATGAACGCCATCAGCTTTTCCCTGATCCTGGCCGGCGTCATCCTCAACGCCGCCGGGCAACTGCTGCTCAAGGCCGGCACCAACGCCGTCGGCCACTTCGACTTCCACCTGGACAACGTCCTGCCCATCGGCCTCAAGCTGGCCTTCAACCCCTTCATCCTCTCCGGCATGGTGGCCTACGGCGTCAGCCTGGTGGTGTGGATCATGGCCCTCTCCCGGGTGCCCGTCTCCATCGCCTACCCCATGCTCTCCATCGGCTACGTCATCAATGCCTTCATCGCCTGGCACTGGTTCGGCGAAGCCCTCAGTGCCCAGAAGCTCCTCGGCATCGGCTGCATCGTCCTCGGCGTGTACGTCATCACCCGCTCCGCCTGAAGTCCGTCAGAAAGGCGTCAGTAGATATCCTTACAATTGAGGCTGTCCTCTCCTCCAAGACGGACAGCTGTACTTTCAACGCGCTCCGGACCCAACGCCGGAGCGCGTTTTTTCATTGGCGGATAGCGTTGCCCGCGTTGTTCCCGCCCATTTCCGTCCACACGGCCACCGCAAACGGCCGGAATGAAACTACAATCTCCCCCCGGCCGCTGCGCAAGACGGCGCCAATCCTATTCCGGCCGCGACGGCCTCTCCAGTCAGACCCGAAATCGCCCCATGTCCCAGCCCAAACTCGCCCTCAAGATCAATGTCGACACCCTGCGAGGCGCCCGCGTCGGCGTGCCCCGCCTGGTGGAAGCCCTGCAGAAGCACGGCGCCCAGGCCACCTTCTTCTTCTCCCTGGGCAAGGACAACACGGGCTACGTGCCGCCCCGCACCACGCCGGCCGGGCAGAAGACCTTCTCCCGCCTGGAGCGCTACGGCTTCACCAGCCTGCTCTACGGCGCCTGGATTCCCGCTCCCGAGATCGGCCGCCGCGCTGCCCACATCCTGCGGGCCGTGCATGAGGCCGGCTTCGAGACCGGCATCCAGAGCTGGGACCGGGTGATGTGGCAGAAGAAGCTGGCCCAGGCCGACAACGAATGGGTGGAAGTGGAAATGGCCAAGGCCGCCAAGCGCTACGAGGACATTCTCGGCCAGCGCCCCGCCGCCGGCGCCGCCAGCGGCTGGCAGACCACCCGCCACGCCCTGCGCCTGACCCAGCGGCTGGGCCTGGCCTACGCCAGCGACACCCGGGGCACCGGCCCCTACCTGCCGGTGATCGAGGGCGAGCTGGTCAATTGCCCCCAGCTGCCCACCACCCTGCCGACGGCGGAAGAAATGGTGGGCCGGGACGGCATCACCGCCGAAACCTATGCCGACCGCCTGCTGGCCCTGACCCACGACGCACCCGACAACGGCCACGTATTCACCCTGCACGCCGAACTGGAAGGCATGAAGCTGCTGCCCGAGTTCGAGCGCCTCCTGGCCGGCTGGAAGGAACAGGGCTACGAACTGGTGGCCTGCCGCCAGATGGTGGACGCCCTGGACCGGGACATGCTGCCCCGTTGCCAGGTGACCCGGGGCGAAGTACCGGGCCGGGCCGGCCAGCTCATGCAGCAGGGGCCGGAATTCCTCATGGGCTGAAGGCCTGCCACCCGGGCGGTTCCAGATCAAATCGCCGCGCCGCCCGGGCCGTTATACTGGCGCCTTCTTTCCCCATCCCCGCGCCAGACGCCATGATCCGACCCGCCCTGCCCTGGGTTGCCCAGGCCGACTACTCCGACATCCGTTACGAAACCTGTGACGGCATCGCCAAGATCACCATCAACCGGCCCGAGCGGCGCAACGCCTTCCGCCCGGAAACGGTGATGCAGCTCATCGACGCCTTCCACCTGGCCCACCGGGACAACGCCGTGGGCGCCATCATCCTCACCGGCGAAGGGCCCGATGCCTTCTGCGCCGGCGGCGACCAGAAGGTGCGCGGCGACGACGGCGGCTACCACGACGAAAGCGGCACTCCCCACCTCAACGTGCTCGACCTGCAGATGCAGATCCGCCGCCTGCCCAAGCCCGTGGTGGCCATGGTGGCCGGCTACGCCATCGGCGGCGGCCACGTGCTGCATCTGGTGTGCGACCTTTCCATCGCCGCCGAAAACGCCCGCTTCGGCCAGACCGGCCCCCGGGTCGGCAGCTTCGACGCGGGTCTCGGCGCCGGCCTCATGGCCCGCACCATCGGCATGAAGCGGGCCAAGGAAATCTGGTTCCTCTGCCGCCAGTACGACGCCACCCAGGCCCTGGACTGGGGCCTGGTGAACACGGTGGTGCCGGTGGAAAAGCTGGAGGAGGAAACCGTGGCCTGGTGCCAGGAAATGCTGCGCCTCTCGCCCATGGCCCTGCGCATGCTGAAAGCCGGCTTCAACGCCGATACCGACGGCCTGGCCGGCATCCAGGAACTGGCGGGCAACGCCACCGGCCTCTTCTACATGACCGAGGAAGGCCGGGAAGGGCGCGACGCCTGGCTCGAACGGCGCCCGCCGGACTTCGGCAAATACCGCAAGCGGCCGTAAAAAAAAGGGGCCTCCAGGTCCCTTTTTTCATACTGCGGATTGCGCCTGCTGCGACTCGTCCGCCACCCGGTACTGGTAGCCGCTGACCATGGACTGGGCCATGGGTGCGCCGCGGCGCTCGTGCCAGATCAGGGCGCCGATGTGCACGGCGATGAAGGCCCACACCAGATTGGCGCCCAGCTCATGCACCTCCTTGAAACTGTGGGCCAGTTCCCTGGTGATGCCGCCATCGGCCAGGGGCCCCAGCTGGAAGTAGCCGGCAGCAGCCACCAGCCCGGTGGCGCCCATGCCGATCAAGACCGCGTACAGCCCCAGGTAGGCCAGGCTGGCCCAGGCGTCATGGCCGAAGGCGCCGGCATCGGCCTTCTGGCGGCGCAACCACACGGAGACGTGGAAAAAGTCGCTCCAGCGGGCCCGTTGCGGCCCCACCAAGCCCCACAGCAGACGCAGCCCCAGGCCGGCGATGAGGCCGTAGCCGAGCAGCACGTGGCCGTGCCACACCGCGTCCCGCACCGGTCCCTTCTCCAGGGCCTCGGCCCCCAGCTCGGTGGCGAACAGCAGCACGATGGCCAGGGCGTTGAACCAGTGCAAGAGGCGCAGCAGGGGGTCGAACACCCGCTGGCGGCGGTAGGTCACGGTTTCCATGGAACACTCCACAACAGGATGATGCCTGCAGCCTAAGGCCCGATCCTTAAGCCCGCCTTAAGCGCACCGCATCCGCACTCATCCGCCCCGCCAGCCCCTCCCGGCGGCCGGAGCAACCCGCTACACTCCGCCCATGACCCTGCGCGCCTTCACCTTCGAGCCCTACCGCCTGCCCTTCCGCCAGCAATGGCGCAGCGCCGCCGGCGGCCTCGACCAGAGGGAAGGCTGGCTGGTGCGCCTGGAAGACGACTACGGCGGCGTTGGCTACGGCGACTGCGCCCCCCTGTCCGGCATCGGTACGGAACCCCCCGCCGCCGCAGCCGCCGCCCTGGTCCACTGGCAGCAACGCTTCACGGGGCTGGAGGCGGCCGCCGCCCTGGAAGCCCTCAACGACGCCGCCAGCTTCGATACTCCCGCCGCCCGGGCCGGGGTCGAAAGCGCCCTGCTCGACCTGCTGGCCCGGCGCAACGGCCGCTCCCTCAACGCCAGCATCCGGGGCTGCGACTGCCGCCAGCGGGTGCGGGTCAACGCCAGCCTGGGCAGCCTCGGCCCGCATACGGCAGATGCTCTAGATGCCGCGCTGGAAGCCGGTTTCCAGGTACTCAAGCTGAAGATCGGCCTGGCGCCTGCCTCCCAGGAGATACCCCTGGTCCAGGCCCTGTGCCGACGCCTGCCCGCCGGCAGCACCCTGCGCCTGGACGCCAACCGGGCCTGGCAGGAAGGCGATGCCCGATCCTGGCTTGACGCCCTGGCCGGCCTGCCCATCGACGCCCTGGAAGAACCCCTGGCCCAGCCCAGCGCCCCGGCCTGGGCCGCCCTGCAGGCCCGGGCCGCCTTCCCCCTGGCCCTGGACGAATCCCTGGCCGACCTGCCCCAGGCCGCCCTCTTCGACGGCACCGTGCGCCGCCTCATCCTCAAGCTGCCCCGCCTCGGCGGCTTCCTCCCCGCCGTGGCCCTGGCCCAGCGCTTCGCCGCCGCCGGCGGCGACTGCGTCGTCACCAGCAACCTGGAATCCGCCTGCGGCCTCCTCACCGCTGCCCATCTGGCCGCCGCCCTCGGCGGTGATCTGGCCCACGGCCTGGCCACCGCCGAATGGCTGGCGACGGACCTGGGCGCCCCGCCCCCCGTCGCCGCCGGCTACCTCACCCTCCCTGCCGGCCCCGGCCTCGGTTTCCAGCCCTTCGCCACGCCGGCCTGAGGCGCCCGCCCGCCGCGGCGAGCGCCGGCAGTTGCGTCCCGGCCCTCAACATTCATGCCAATGGCAAATATGCTGCATTCCTGCCATCCTCCGGGACCGACCCGGAGTCCCCTGGAGCCACCATCCATGCGCCACCTGCAACTGATCACCCTTGCCGCCCTCGCCCTGCTCCTGGGCACCGCCGCCCATGCCCGGGAATACGGAACCTACGATCCCAAACGCCTGCTGACGGTGACGGAAACCCCCTCGGGCAAGAAATACGGCTTCGACGGCGCCTATCTGGACCAGATGCTGAACGACCTGGCCGCCCACGCCAAAAACTACCCGCCCCAGTTCGACACGCCCCAGGACCGGCAACGGGCCACCCAGGATGTCAAGGTAATTTCCGGCATGCTCGACACCCTGGTCAATGTGCCCAACCCCAATCCCGACCTGCTGCTCCGCGCTGCCCATCTCGGCAGCATGGGCCACAACCTGGAGATTCCCGGCGCCGCCGACAAGGCCAACGCCCTGTTCCAGCGCCTGCTGCAGCTGGAGCCGGCCCATCCCCGGGGCAACTACCTGTACGGGACTTTCCTGGCCGGCGCCGGCAAGCCCCGGGAAGCCCTCCCCTACCTGGAAAAGGCTCTGGCCGCCGGCATCGCGGATGCCGCCTTCACCCTGGGCATGGCTCATCTCAGCCTCAAGGACCAGGACGGCGCCCTCAAGTACCTGGAAGACTACAAGCGCCGCCGCCCAGGCGACGCCAATGCGGACCGGTTCATCGACGCCATCCGCAACGGCCGCATCGAGGTCAGGAGCCGCTAGGCCCAATCACTACCGCCCCCGCGCTCCACCGATTGCGGCTCCCCCTATCCACCTCAGTTGCTTCCGACGTTCTCTTTGTCCATTCTGAACTGTGCATCCTGCAGTACAGACTGATAAATTCCCCCCTGAACGAATACCGGCTATTGGGGAGTGAACAGCCAATGGAAAAATCTGGACAACCTACGCAACGCAATCAAGCACCGTCCGGGCCTGCAGGCAATGGGCATTTGCTTGACGAAATCTCCCCGGGCGAAATACTCCTCGAAGAGTTCATGAAGCCCTCAGGTCTTTCACGCGCTGAATTGGCAAGAAGAACAGGGCTCTCGGCATCCCTCGTCAGCAAAATCGTCAGTGGCAACAGCTCCATTACCAGCAACAGTGCCGCCAAGCTGGCTGGCTATTTTTCAACCTCCCCTGCTATGTGGCTGAACTTGCAGCGGGAATACAGGAAGCGCCTGGCCCGTTCCCAGATTTGACCCACATCGTGTAGCCCCCCGCCGGCCCTGCGTATAATCAGGCGCTGATGAACCCCGCGCCTTTCATTGATCCCCACGAGCCCCTGGACTGGCTCGGTCCCCTGTCCGAAGATCCGCTCCAGCTGGTCACCCCTGACGGTGCCTGGCGGCGTGGGGCGCTGGTGGCGGATGGCGGGGCATTGGCCGCTGCGCTCCTTGCCTGGGGCGCTGCTCCCGGCACCATCCTCCTCGCTCCCCTGCCCGCCCCGGACCTGGCCCGGCTGTTTTTCGCCTGCGCCCGGGCCGGCATCGCCCTCTTTCCCCTGGACCCGGCCACTTCGCCGGAACGCCGCGCCGCCCTGCTGGCCCTGGCCGGCCCCCGGGGCCGTCTGCTGGAGGCCTTGCCGTCTGCTGCGACGATTGCGGCGACCGCTGCCGATCCCTTGCCACCGCTACCCGCGGCTGCCCAGCCGGCCCTGGTCATCGCCACCAGCGGCAGCGAGGGCGAGCCCAAGGGCGTGGTGCTGAGCCACGCCAACCTGGCGGCGGCGGCGGATGCCTCGGCCGAGCGCCTGCCCCTGGGCCCGGGCGACACCTGGCTGGCCTGCCTGCCCCTGCATCACATCGGCGGCGTCTCCATCCTCGCCCGCTGCGCCCGCAGTGGCGCCACGGCCCGGGTGCTGGACCGCTTCACGGTGGAAGCGGTGGCGGCGGCCCTGGCCGCAGGCGGCATCACCCACCTGTCCCTGGTGCCGGCTATGCTCGACCGGCTGCTGGAGGCCGGCGTCCCGCCGGGCCCGCTGCGCTACGTGCTGGTGGGCGGCGCCGCCCTTTCCGCCCCCCTCTTCCGCCGCGCCATGGCTGCCGGCTGGCCCCTCTGCGTCAGCTACGGCCTTTCCGAATGCGCCGCCCAGGTCGCCACCTGGATCCATCCGCCCCCCGATGCCTGGCAGGAAGGCCGGGTCGGTGCGCCCCTGGCCGGCTGCCGTGTCGAACTGGATCGGCAAGGACGGCTGCGCCTGGCCGGGCCCCAGGTGATGTGGGGCTATCTCAATCCGGACCTGGAGCCGGGCCGGGGCCTGACGGACGGCGCCCTGGTCAGCGGCGACCTGGCCCGCCTGGAGGCGGATGGCAGCCTGACCCTCTTGGGCCGGGCCGACGACATGCTGGTCAGCGGCGGCGTCAATGTGCATCCGGCCGAGGTGGAGGCGGTGCTGCTGGCCTGCCCCGGCGTGCGCGACGCGGCGGTGACGGCCCTGCCCGACCCGGTGTGGGGCGACCGGCTGCTGGCCCTGGTGGTGGGCGACTCCGCCGCCATGGACGACGCCGGCCTGCACCGCTGGTGCGCCGAACGCCTGCCCTCGCCGCGCCGGCCCCGGCTGATCCAGCGGGTCGCCACCCTGCCGCGCAATCCCATGGGCAAGCTGCAACGTCCGGCCCTGCGGCAGCTGGCCCAACAACTGGCCCAGGACGGGCTGCTGGCCCCAGGGGAAGCTCCATGAGCCGCCCCCAGGCCCGCCCCGCCGCCGGCACCGTCAGCCTCGGCCAGCGCTATCCCGGCCTGGCCGGGGAACTGGCGGCCCTGGCCGCCCGGGCCCGTCCCACGGACCTCCTCAGCCTGTGCCTGCCGGCGCCCCCGTTGTCCATGGCCGGCCCCCTGCCCTACCTCGCCGCCCCCGACAGCCTGGCCTGGCAGCGGCCGGACGACGCCTGGCTGGCCCTGGGCGCCGCCTGCACCGTGGAAAGCGCCGGGCCGGGCCGCTTCACCGCCCTCAACGGCGCCTGGCAGGGCCTGGCGGCCCGCTGGCAGATTGCCGCCATGTCGCAGGACAGTGATGGCAGCGGCGACCTCCAGGCGCCCCTGGCCCACCTGGGCTTTGCCTTCTACGACGCCAGCGGCGACAGCCCCCTGCCGAACGCCCGCCTGCGGGTGCCCGCCCTGCTGCTGAGGCGCCGGGCCGGTCGCCAGACCCTGGTCCTCACCTGCCCCGCCCATGGCGCCGCCCAGGCCATGGCCGGCTGGGAGGCCCTGTGGCAAACGCTGGAACGGACCCTGCTGTCCCAACCCGCGCCGCTGGCCGCGCTCCACCTGCAACGGCCGCCGGCGCCCCTGCCCGAGCAGGCCTTCGTCGCCCGCACCCGGGCCGCCCTGGCCGCCATCGCCCGGGGCGAGCTGGACAAGGTGGTGCTCTCCCGCCGCGTCGCCTTCGAGGCCGACAGCGCCCTGGAGCCGGCCGCCGTCTTCGCCGCCCTGGCAACCCAGCAGGCCGACAGCAGCGTCTTCGCCGTCGGCCACCGGGCCGGCACCTTCCTCGGCGCCACGCCGGAGCGGCTCCTCAGCCTGCAGGACGGCCAGCTGCACACCGAAGCCCTGGCCGGCACCGGCTGGGGCCGGGCCGACGCCCCCCTGACCTCGGACAAGAACCAGCGGGAACACGGCTGGGTGGCCGAGGCCATCCGCCACACCCTGGCCCCCCTCTGCGCCGAACTGCAGGCCGCCCCGGCGGAAGTGCTGCAACTGCCCGGCGGCAGACGCCACGCCGGCCTCAGCCATCTGCGTACCCCCTTCCACGGCCGTCCGGCGCCCGGAGTCGGCCTTTTCGACCTGGCCGCCAGGCTCCATCCCACCCCCGCCGTCGGCGGCTGGCCGGCGGCCCCGGCCCGGGAATGGCTGCAGGCCCACGGCGAGGAACGGCCCCTGTGGTACAGCGGCGGCCTGGGCTGGATCGACGCCGCCGGCAACGGCACCCTGGCCGTGCCCCTGCGCTGCGCCGACCTGCGCGGCAACCGGGCCGAACTCCAGGCCGGCGCCGGCATCGTCGCCGGCTCCGCCGCGGAACAGGAACTGGCCGAAACCGAGGCCAAGCTCGCCACCATGCTGGAGGCCCTGGCACCCTCGGCCCCAGCCCCTGCCGCCGCCAGCCGCCGCGGCGCCTAACCTCACGGTCCTTCGCCCATGAACGCCACCGGCACCACCAACTATCTCTGGTCCCGCCACTTCGCCGCCGCCTTGGCCGGCGCCGGGCTGGCCCACGTCGTCATTTCCCCCGGCGCCCGCTCCACCCCCCTGACCCTGGCCTTCCTGCGGCAGGCGGGCGTGCGCTGCCACGTACTGGTGGACGAGCGCTCCGCCGCCTTCTTCGCCCTGGGTCTGGCCAAGGCCACGGAACTGCCGGTGGCCCTGGTGTGCACCTCCGGCTCCGCCCCGGCCCACTGGCTGCCCGCCGTGATCGAGGCCGACGCCGGCCGGGTGCCGCTGCTGCTGCTCTCCACCGACCGGCCGGCGGAACTGCACGGCTGGGGTGCCAACCAGACGGTGGCACAGGCCGGCCTGTTCACCGGTTTCGTGCGCGCCGCCCACGCCCTGGCGACGCCGGAGGAAGGTTTCCTGCCGCGCCAGGTGCATACCCTGGCGGCCCGGCTCCTGGCCGAATGCCGCTGGCCCTGCCCGGGGCCGGTGCATGTCAATCTGCCCTTCCGCGAGCCTCTGCTGCCGCCCGCCGCCAAGCTGGCGGCCAGCCCGGACCTGGGCCCGGTCCATCCGCCGGAGGCGCCGCCGCCCCTGGTGCTGCCGGCGCCCCACGCCGTGGCCCAGGCTGCGGCCCGTCTCTCCGGGCGCCCCGGGCTGATCCTGGCCGGCGCCCTGCCGCCGGGCAGCGCCGGCCCCGACTACGCCCGGGCCGTGGCCGCCCTGGCCCGGGCCCTGGATTGCCCGGTGCTGGCCGAACCCCTTTCCGGCCTGCGCCACGATACCGCCGGGCTTGAGGCCGACAGCCGCCCCGACAGCCATCATTTCCTCGCCCACGGCGAAGCCCTGGTGCGGGATGCCGCCTTTGCCGCCGCCCAGGCCCCGGCCTGGATCCTGCGCTGCGGCGACGCCCAGGTGAGCCGCTCCCTGCAGACCTGGCTCAGCCAGTGCCTGGACCAGGGCACCGAACTGCTGCTGCTGGAAGGCGAAGGCCGCTGGCCCGACCCGGAACGGGGTACCAGCCTGCTGCTGCGGGGCGACACCGCCGCCACCCTGGCGGCCCTGGCCCAGGCTGTGGCGGCCAAGGCGCCGCCGGCCTGGATGCAGGCCTGGCGCGCCGCCGAGCAGCGGGCCGGGGACCTGGCCCGGGCCGCCCTCGACGCGGCCGGCGACGACCTGTGGGAAGGGGCCGTGGTGGCCGACCTGCTGGCGGCCCTGCCGGCGGAGAGCTGCCTCTTCTGGGGCAATTCCATGGCGGTGCGGGACGGCGATTCCTTTTCCGGCCTCTCCGCCAAACCCCTGGAGGAGCATGGCAACCGGGGCTGCAGCGGCATCGACGGCCAGCTGTCCACGGCCCTGGGCCTGGCGGCGGCAGGCAGCGCCGAAGGCCGTTACAGTGCCGCCCTCCTCGGCGACCTGGCCGCCCACCACGACCTCAACGCCCTGGCCGCGGCCCGGGAGCTGGACTGCCTGCTGGTGGTGGTGAACAACGGCGGCGGCGGCATTTTCGAATATCTGCCGGCCCGGGCCCTGCCCGAATACGAGACGGGCTGGTTGACCCCGGTGCCCCTCGTCCTCGCCCATGGGGCGGCGGCCTACGGGGTGCCTTACCGCCGGGCCGCATCCCGCGCCGAGTTCCAGGCAGCCATCGCCGAGGCCGTTGCCACGGGCGGCCCCTGGCTGGTCGAGGCGGTGGTGGAACGGTCGGAGAGCGTCGCCCGGCACCGGGCCTACTGGCAGGCGGTGAGCGGCAGCGAGAGCTGAAGCGAGGGACGGGCCAATGGGCGCGTGACGGTCGCAGCGCCGGCGATCGGCGCCGCAAGGAGTCGTAGCGGCAACGCGGCTGGCGCCTGGGATGGCGCCGGCGGCAGGGTCAGCCCCCGGTCAGCGGAGGGTCAGAGGTGGGTCAGTCCCGGGGACTAGCATGGCGCGCCATAAGCCGATCAACGGCTAGGAGAGTGACTTGCCCCACCCGCTTCCCCCCGGCGACGACGCCGCCGTCCTGCTGCTGCACGGCCTCTACAGCAACCCCAACGAAATGTCCCCCCTCGGCAAGGAGCTGGAAAAGGCCGGCTACCGCGTCGCCATTCCCCATTTGCAGGGCTATACGGTGTGCGCCGAAGACGTGCTGGACCGCCGCTTCGCCCGCAGCCCCTGGGAGGACTGGTACGCCCAAGTGGAAACGGTCTTCGACGAACTGCGGCAGCAGCATCGCCACGTGGTTGTCGGCGGCCTGTGCATCGGCGCCGACCTGGCCCTGCACCTGGCGGCCCAGCGGGGCCTGCAGGTGGCGGCGGTGCTCGCCCTGGCCACCACCCTTTACTACGACGGCTGGGGCATTCCCTGGTACAGCTTCCTCCTGCCCCTGAGCTACTACACGCCCCTGCGCCACATCTACACCTATCGGGAACGGGCCCCCTTCGGCCTGAAGAATCCCCGGGTGCGGGCCCGGGTGGAACGGGACATGCGGGAAAGGGAAGTCTCCGCCGCCGGCGCCTCGGAGCTGCCCCTCAACGGCATCTACCAGGCCCAGCGCCTGATCGGCAGCATCAAGAAGGAGTTGCCCCAGGTGGTCAGCCCCACCCTGGTGATCCACTCCCGGGAAGACGACGTGGCCAGCCTGCGCAGCCCGGAGCAGGTATACCGCCGCATCAGCGCCGAGCGCCGGCGTAAGGTGGTGCTGGACGACAGCTACCACATCATCACCCTGGACAACGAGCGGCGCCGGGTCAGCGGCGAAGCGCTGGATTTTCTCGCCCAGGTGCTGGGCGCGCCGGCTGCGGCCCGGCTGCCCCGGGCCGCCTGAAAAGGGGCCGGCTCAGCCCCGCAGCCAGTACCAGAAACGCCCCAGCCATTCGTGCAGGGCGGTGCGCGAGGCGCGCAGGCCGTCGGCCTGGGGCAGGTAGTCCAGGGCCGTGGGCACGCCGCGCTGGAACAGGGTCGGCATGGGCACCACTTCCAGGCCCGCCCGGCTGAAGGCCAGGGCCGCCCGGGGCAGGTGCCAGGCGTGGCTGACCAGCAGGACCCGGGACACGCCGGCCTCCTTGAGCAGGGCCGCCGTCTTCAGGGCATTCTCCCGGGTGTTGTCCGACTCGCCTTCGACCCAGCGCACCGGCACCTTGAATTCGTCCCGCAGCACCCGGGCCATGGCCTCGGCCTCGCTCACCTCGCCGCCGTCCGGCGTGCCGCCGGTGACCAGCAGCGGCAGGCCGGTCTGGCGCTGCAGCTGCCCGGCGTAGCGCAGGCGGACCAGGGTCTCGTTGCCCACCGTATCGCCGCCGTATTCCGGCGCTTCCCGGTAGCGGCCGCCGCCGAGGACGACGATGGCGCCGGCTCCCTTGGCCTTTTCCTGCACCTGCTCCGGCACCACCGGCGGCGCCTCCAGGCGCTGCACCAGGGCACGGCCCACCACCGGCAGGGACAGCACCAGCAGCAGCAATCCCCCCGTCAGTCCCAGGCTTATGGCGAGCTGGGGGCGTCGCTGTCGGAAGAGGAAGGCCAGCAGCAGGAGCCCCAGACCGTTGCCCGGCGGCAACAGAAAGGTAGCCACCAGATTGGTGGCGAGCCAGGACGTGGACATCGCTTGTTTTCCTCCCCAGGAAGGGGCCGCCGGCACCGCGCCGGCCTGCCGCCTATGACGTTTGGCAGACAGTGTAGCCGTTTGCCGTCCTGAGGGGGAGCCCCTGCCGCAACCGGCCGGCAGGCCGCTGCGGAACGTGGCCATCTGGGCCCTTCCTGCCTGACGTCGGCCTGATGCCGGCGGCGAATGTCCAAAAAAAAGCCCGCTGCAGCGATGCAGCGGGCTTTTTGCCGGAGGCCGGCGGGATCAGGCGCTGAGGGCGGCCTTGATCTGCTCCAGGGCGGTGGGGTCCTCGATGGTGGTGAGGTCGCCCGGATCCCGGCCTTCGGCCAGGGCCTGGATGGAACGGCGCAGCAGCTTGCCGGAACGGGTCTTGGGCAGGCCGGAGATGAAGTACACGCGGCCGGGACGGGCGATGGCGCCCAGGGTCTCGTCCACCCGCTTCATCACTTCCTTCTCCAGGGCCGCCACCAGTTCGGGGGTGGCGATCTTGGAGGCGTCCTTGACCACGGCGAAGGCCACCGGCAGCTGGCCCTTGAGGGCGTCGTTCACACCGACCACGGCCACTTCGGCCACGGCGGGGTGACCCTGCACGGCTTCCTCGATTTCCCGGGTGCCGAGGCGGTGGCCGGCGACGTTGATGACGTCGTCGGTACGGCCCAGGATGAAGTGGTAACCCTCGTCATCCTTGATGGCCCAGTCGTAGGAGGAATAAACCAGCGGTTCCTTGAACAGGCTGAAGTAGGTGTTCACGAAACGCTCGTCGTCGCCCCACACGGTGGTCAGGCAGCCGGGCGGCAGGGGCGGCACCACGCCCAGGATGCCCTTCTCGTTGGCGTCGCACTCGGAACCGTCTTCGCGGAAGATGCGCACGTCGTAGCCATAGACCGGGAAGGACGGGGTGCCGTACTTGATCTTGGTGTCTTCGACGCCGCGCACGGTGGACAGCATGGGCCAGCCGGTTTCGGTCTGCCAGTAGTTGTCGATCACCGGCAGCTTCAGCTCGCCCATGATCCATTCGTGGGTCGGCTGGTCCAGGGGCTCGCCGGCCAGGAACAGGTGCTTCAGGCTGGAGAGGTCGTACTTGTGCAGGAAGGCGGGGTCGTGCTTCTTCAGCACCCGGGCAGCGGTGGGGGCGGAGAACATCACATTGACCTTGTACTTCTCGACGATCTGCCACCAGATGCCGGCATCCGGACGGATCGGGGTGCCTTCGTACATGATGGTGGCCATGCCGCCGATCAGGGGGCCGTAGATGATGTAGGAGTGGCCCACCACCCAGCCGATGTCGGAGGTGGAGAAGAAGGTCTCGCCGGGCTTGCCGCAGTAGATGTGCTTGATGGAGGAAGCCAGGGCCACGGCGTAGCCGCCGGTGTCACGCTGCACGCCCTTGGGCTTGCCGGTGGTGCCGGAGGTGTACAGGATGTAGGAGGGGTCGGAGGACTCCACCCAGGTCACGGGCACCTGGGCGTCCATGAACTGGGCGCGCAGGGCGGCGTAATCCACGTCCCGGCCTTCGACCTTGTTGAAGGCCTTGTCCAGGCCCCGGTCCACCATCAGCACCTTGCCGGGCTTGTGCTCGGCCTGGTTGATGGCGTCGTCCAGCAGGTGCTTGTAGGGCACGGCCTTGCCGCCGCGCATGCCGGCGTCGGAGGAGACGATCAGCACCGGCTTGGCATCGTCGATGCGGGTGGCCAGGGAGCCGGAGGCGAAGCCGCCGAAGACCACGGAGTGGATGGCGCCGATACGGGCACAGGCCAGGATGGCGAAGCAGGCTTCGGCAATCATGGGCATGTAGATCAGGACGCGGTCGCCCTTCTTGACGCCCAGGCTCTGGTAGATGGCGGCCATGCGCTCGACTTCGCGCTGCAACTCGGCGAAGGAGTAGACCTTCTCCACGTCGGTTTCGGTGGAGATGAAAATCAGGGCATTGTCGTTGGGGCGGGTCTTGGCGTGGCGATCAACGGCGTTGTAGCACAGGTTGGTCTGGCCGCCGACGAACCACTTGGCAAACGGAGGACGGGAGTAATCGCAGACCTGGTCGAAAGGCTTGTGCCAGTCGATCAGTTGGGCCTGCTCGCTCCAGAAGGCATCCGGTTGTTCGATGGAACGACGATGAAACTCTTTGTAGCTGGTCATAAAACTCCCTCTAGCGTTTGCGTCCTGCACTACTTTGGTTTGCTGATTATTTTTTATGGGGTGGATTCGAGGCTGATCTCGTCCTGTTCTATTTTCACCTAGGGCGCATCCCCACCCGGATTGCGGTTGCCCTGGGGTTCCCCCGACGCCTGGAATTTGGACTCCGGTACGTCTGCGGAAGGCCCGTATTGTAATTCATAATTAAGAAAGCTAAGGAGGGGCATCAAGGCCTTGGCCAAAGCCGCCGCCTGGGGCCGCAATTCCTCGTCCTGCCCGGCGGCCAGCATGGCCAGGGCCTGGTCGACGCTGACCGCGGCGCCGCCGCGCACCGCCGCCGGTTCGACGGCAGGCGCCGGCGCCACGGCCCGGTTGCCGCCGGCAGCGGCCGCCGCCGCCCGCCTCGCCTCGGCCATGGCCAGCAGGCTGGTGGCGCTGGGCGCCCCGTCCAGGGGGAAGCTGGCGATGCCGATGCTGATGGTGAGGGGCAGACGCTGGCCGTGCACGGCGATGTTGGAAGTTTCCACCGCATGGCGCAGGCGGTTGGCGAAGGCCTCGCTGGCCGCCCCCGGGGTGCCGGGGGAGACGATGGCGAAGGTGGTGTCGGAATAGTGGCCCAGGCTGTCTTCCTTGCGGATGTTGCCGGCCAAAAGCTTGGCGAAGCGTTCCTGCAGCTTGTCCACCAGGGCGCCGCCGTACTGGGCGGTATAGCGTTCCAGGGAATCGAAGCCCAGCACCAGCACGCTGGCGGGAGCCTGCTGCCGCCCGGCCAGGGAGAGGGCCTGTTCGGCCTGGGCTTCCAGATAGGCCCGGGTGAACAGGCCGCTGTGGGGATGGCGCAACTGCTGGTCCTGGTGGCTGTGCAGCGCCTGCTCCGCCTGGCCCAGGCGCACCAGGGAATCGACCCGGGCCAGCAGCTCGGCGGTGCCGATGCCCTTGGTGATGAAATCGTTGGCCCCCAGGGCCAGGGCCTTGTCCCGGGACTCCTCGTCCTCCTCGCCGGAGATCATGATCACCGGCAGCTGGCGCAGGCGGCTGACCTTGGAATCCCGGATGCGGGCCAGCAGGTCGAAGCCGTCCATCACCGGCATGGACAGGTCGGAAATGACGGCCTGGATGTCGTGGTCCAGCACCAGGGTCTGCCAGGCGGCCTCCCCGTCGCCCTCTTCCCGGATCTCGTAGTGCCCTTTCAGGTGCTTGATGATGGAAGCCCGCACCATGCGGGAATCGTCCACGATCAAGATTCTGGGATGGGGTGCTTCGGTCATGATCTTTCCTGTTGGCTCATGGGGTCCGGGGCAAGCAGGGGACGGCGCGGGCGCAGGGGCGGCACCGCCAGGCAAGGCCTGCGCAGCCCACCGGGGTCCCGGGATTATAACCACGGCGCCGCGCCCCGGCGGCGAGGCCGGTGTAAAAGCGGCTTTACCCCCGGCCACCGAATGTGACAGAAGCTTTGTACGTATATGACCTTAGGTTTACAACTGGCTGATTTTCCAATAAAGTCCGGCCCCATGCTGAATAAAAAACAGCTCGCAGCTTCCCTCCTGGCCCTGTTCATCGGGGTTCTGGCCAACACCGGCACCGCCACGGCGGATGAATTCAGGATGGAGCCCCGCGGGGAGGAACCCACCTTTTTCAAACGCTACACCAGCGGCGTCCAGGACCTGATCATCAAGGGCCTGGAGTTCGTTGGCGTGCGTTACGTTCGCGGCGGCAACACGCCGGATTCCGGCCTGGACTGCAGCGGCTTCGTGCGTTACGTCTTCCAGGACTCCCTGGGCCTCAACCTGCCCCGTACCGCCAAGGAAATGAGCCAGGTGGGCGAGCAGGTCGCCAGCAACGACCTCAAGCCGGGCGACCTGGTGTTCTTCAACACCATGCGCCGCGCCTTCTCCCACGTCGGCATCTACCTCGGCAACAACCAGTTCGTCCATTCCCCCCGCCCCGGCGGCGAAGTGCGGGTCGAGGACATGCGCCAGAGCTACTGGGTGGCCCGCTACAACGGCGCCCGCCGCGTCACCGAACAGCAGTAACACAGCACCACCACCTCCCCGACAAAGCCGGCCGATGCCGGCTTTTTTGTTGCCCGCGCCCCGGCCACCGCTGTCGCGACCACCGGTTACAGCACAAGAAATATTCTCATTTACACAAAACTCAAGCCTGACTAGAATCTGACACTTACCTGACCAACCCGTGCTGGAGTTCTCCATGACCCTGCGTCTCCCCCTTCTCGCCGGCGCCCTGGCCGCAGCCCTGTCCCTCAATCTGCAGGCCGCCGAGGAAAACGTGCTGAACCTCTATTCCGCCCGCCATTACCAGACCGACGAAAAGCTCTACGAGAATTTCAGCAAGCAGACCGGCATCAAGATCAACCGCATCGAAGGCAAGGAAGAGGAACTGCTGGAGCGCATCAAGAACGAAGGCGCCAACAGCCCCGCCGACGTGCTGCTGACGGTGGACGCCTCCCGCCTGGCCCTGGCCCACGAACTGGGCCTGTTTGCCCCGGTCAAGTCCAAGGTCCTGGAATCCCGCATCCCGGCCAATCTGCGCACCGACGACTGGTTCTCCTTCTCCACCCGGGCCCGGGTCATCGTCTATAACAAGAGCGCCGTGAAGGCCGAGGACGTGCAGAACTACGACGACCTGGCCAACCCCAAGCTCAAGGGCCAGGTGTGCACCCGCTCCGGCTCCCACCCCTACAACCTGTCCCTGATGGCCTCCATCATCGCCAACCAGGGCGAGGCCAAGGCTGAAGCCTGGGCCAAGGGCGTGGTGGCCAACTTCGCCCGCGCCCCCAAGGGCGGCGACACCGACCAGATCAAGGCCGTGGCCGCCGGCGAATGCGGCGTCACCGTCTCCAACACCTACTACGTGGCCCGCCTGCTGCGCTCCGACAAGGCCGAGGACAAGAAGGTCATGGAAAAGGTCGGCGTCGTCTGGCCCAACCAGAAGACCAGCGGCACCCACATCAACGTCTCCGGCGCCGGCATGCTGAAGAACGCACCGCACAAGGCCGCCGCCGTGAAGTTCCTCGAGTACCTGGCCTCCGACGAAGCCCAGCGCTACTTCGCCGACGGCAACAACGAATGGCCGGTGGTGGCCAGCGTCAAGGTCGGCAACCCGGCTCTGGAAAGTCTCGGCAAGTTCAAGGCCGACGCCCTGCCCGTGGGTTCCCTGGCCATGTACCGGGCCAAGGCCCAGATCCTCTTCGACCGGGCCAACTACCGCTGATCCGAAGCGGCGCCAGGCGGATGCCCCCGGGGGACATCCGCCGTTTTTGATCCCGTTTTTGATCCATCTCCATGGTCAAAACCGCTTCCGGCGCCTAGAATGCGACCCATGCGACTCACCGCCCTCCTCACCACTGCCATCGCCCGCGGCCTCCTGGCCGTGATGCTGGCCGGTTTCCTGACGCCGACCTTCGGCTGGGAAATGGTGAGTGCGGCCGCGCCCCACGACCATGCCGCCGTGGCCGAGCACCACCACGGCGACCAGGGTGCCCACGACAGCCTGCAGCACACCCACCACGACCAGGACTGCGCCCCCCAGCACCACGCCGCCGGCGACGACGGCCAGGGCCAGCCGGGCCATCACCACTACTGCGCCGGTCACGTTTTCGGCCACCTCATCGGTCTCACCGCCGACACCACCCTGCCGGCCGCTGCCGGCCAGGACGTGCGCCCCCCGGCCATCGCCGCCCGCTATCTCTCGCCCATTCCCCTGGGCCTGGAACGTCCCCCCCGCTCCTTCTCCGCCTGAAGTCCGGCGGAAATTCCCGTTGAGCCAGCCCATGCTGCCGACGCCCTGAAAGGCGCCGCGCCGCCTGCGCCCGTGACCTCACCGCGGAGTACCGCCGGTTTTTCCCTGCCTCACCGGAGAAAACCATGCGGAAGACCGCAACCGCCCCCCATCCGGGGCACCCCGTCCGCCATCGCGCCCGCCTGCTGCCGGCCCTGCTCGCCCTGAGCCTGGGCCTCGGCCAGGGATTCCTGTCCCCTGCCCGGGCCGCAGAGCCTTCCGTCGCCCCGGCAACGCCCCTGGCCCGGGCCTTTGCCGCCGCCTGGGAGCGCCAGCCCCTGGCTGCCGCCCTGCCCCAACGGCAGGACGCCGCCCGGGCCCAGCAGGAAGCCGCTGACTCCCTTTTGGCCCAGCCGCCGAGCCTGGACCTGTCCACCCGCACCGACCGCTACAACCGGGACCGGGGCGCCCGGGAAGTGGAAACGGGCATCGCCCTGCCCCTCTGGCTGCCCGGCGAGAAGGACGGCACCCGGGCCCTGGCCGATGCCCGCAAGGAAGCCCTGGACGCCCGCACCCTGGCCGCCCGCCTGCAACTGGCCGCCGAACTGCGCAGCGCCTGGTGGGCCTGGCAGCAGGCCGGCCAGGACCAGCAGGTGGCCCAGGCCCGGGCCGACAACGCCGCCCGTCTCGCTTCTGATGTGGAACGGCGGATGAAGGCCGGCGACCTTTCCCGGGCCGACCTCAACCAGGCCCAGGGCGCCCAGGCCGCCGCCCAGGCGGCCCTGGCCGAAAGCCGGGTGGCCGCCCTGGCTGCTGCCCGTCGCCTGCAAAGCCTCACCGGCCAACCTCCCAAGCCGGCCGACGGCCCCCCGCAGACGGAACCGGAGCCTGCTGCCAACGCCCTGCCTGCGGGCCTCGCCGACGAGGATGGCGCCGACGCCGAAGGCGCCGCTACAGCTATCGGCCACCCCTTGCTGCAGGACCTGGCCCAGCGCAGCGCCGTTTCCCGCCGGGCCCTGGAACTGGCCTCCCGCCAGACCCGGGCCAATCCGGAAATTGCCATTTCCACCCGCCGCGACCGCAGCGCCGCCGGCGAGATGACGGACCAGACCTGGGCCCTGGCCCTGCGCCTGCCCTTCTCTTCGACCCCGCGCAACCAGGCCCGCATCGCCGAAGCCAACGCCGACCTGATCGAGGCCGAAACCCAGCTGCGCCTGGAACGGCAGCGCCTGGCCCAGGAAGGCGAGACCGCCCGGGCCCAGCTCGATGCGGCCCGCCTGCAACTGGCGGCGGCAGAAACCCGGGCCCGGCTGGCGGCGGAAAACCGGGGCTTCTACGACAAGGCCTTCCGCCTCGGCGAAGCCGACCTGCCCACCCGCCTGCGCATCGAGCTGGAAGCCTTCGAGGCCGAGCGCCAGGCGGTGCGCTCCCGCATCCAGGCGGCCGCCGCCCTTTCCCAACTGCGCCAGGCCCTGGGCCTGCTGCCGGAGTAAAGCCATGTTGCGACTCATCTCCCCCCTGCTCCTCTGCCTCGCCCTGGCCGCCCCGGCCCGGGCCGACGGCCCCGCCGCCCCTGCCGGCAGTCCCGCCCCCAGCCCCCGGGTGGAGGCCGTCTCCGACCAGTTCGAACTGGTGGGCCGGCTGCGTCCCGAAGGGCTGGTGCTGTGGCTGGACCGCAGCGCCGACAACGCCCCGGTGCTCAACGCCCGGCTGGAAGTGGAAAGCGGTGGCCAGAGCGCCGTCGCCGCCTTCCGCCCCGAGCACGGCGACTACCTGCTCGGCGACGCCGCCCTGCTGCCCGCCCTGCAACAGGCCGGCGAGCACAGCCTGACCTTCACCCTGAGCCTGCCCGCCGCCGAGGGACAGGCGGAAGAAAGCGACCTGCTGCTGGGGGATCTGGACGTGCATGAGGATCATGCCCTGGCCTCCGGCCCAATATCCACGGCCCTGCTGGCCGGCCTTGCCCTGGCAGCCGCACTGCTGCTGGGCCTTGGCCTGGCATGGCGCCGCCGTCAGCAACGACAAGGAGGTGCCGTATGAGCGCCCGTAGAATCCCGTCCCGCCTGCTGCTGCGGGCATCCCTCGCCGCCTGCCTGGGCGCCGCCCTGGCCCTGCCGGCCATGCCCCTGCAGGCCCACGAAGGCCACGGCGACGAAGCCGCCGCCCCGGTCTCCGGCGATGCGCCCCGGCGCCAGGCCGACGGCAGCGTCTTCCTGCCCAAGGCCAGCCAGCGCCAGATCGAGATCCGCACCCTGCCGGTCACTCCCGGCCCCCTGCCCCGCACCCTGGAGCTGAACGCCACGGTGATCATGGACCCCCACAAGGGCGGCCGCGTCCAGTCCATGCTGGCCGGGCGCCTGGAGCCGGGTCCGGCGGGCCTGCCCAGCGTCGGCCAGAAGGTGCACAAAGGCCAGGTGCTGGCCTACGTGGTGCCCAGCGCCGGCCAGATCGAGCGTTCCAACCAGAGCGCCCTGCTGGCCGAGCTGCAGGCCGCCCGCAGCCTGGCGGAAAAGCGCCTGGCCCGGCTGCAGGAACTGGCCGACACGGTGCCGCGCAAGGACATCGAGGCGGCCGAGAGTGAGGTGAAGAGCCTCAAGGGCCGCATCGCAGCGGTGGGCGGCGGCCTCTCCAACCGGGACACCCTGGTGGCGCCGGTGACCGGCGTCATCGCCGCCGCCAACGGCATGGCGGGCCAGATCGTGGAGGCCCGGGACATCATCTTCGAGGTGGTGGACCCGGACAGCCTGCACATCGAGGCCATGGCCTACACGCCCCTGGCCGCCGAAGCCATCGAGGCGGCCAGCGTCGCCGTCAGCGAAGGCGGCGCCGGGGCCGGGCCGGCCGCGCCCCGGGTCATTCCCCTGGAATTCCTCGGCGCCGGGCGACGCCTCAAGGAACAGGCCCTGCCGGTGATCTTCGACAACCACAGCGCCGGCGTCGGCCAGTGGCTGGCCCTGGGCCAGCCGGTGAAGGTCCAGGTGCGCCTCAAGGGCACCCTGGAGGCGGCCGCCGTGCCGGCCACGGCCCTGGTGAAGAATCCCAGCAACGAGACCATCCTCTGGGTCAAGCGCAGCCCCGAGCTGTTCGAGCCCCGGGCCATCCGCTACCAGCCCCTGGACGGGGCCCGGGTGGCGGTGCCCCAGGGCCTGGCCCCGGGCGACCGGGTGGTGGTGCAGGGCGCCCCCCTGCTCAACCAGGTGCGCTAGGAGAACCGGCATGTTCAAGTGGCTCCTGGAAAACAGCCTGGCCAACCGCCTCCTGGTGCTGGCCGCGGCCTTCGCCCTGATGGTCTTCGGCGGCCTGCAATTGTCGCGCACGCCGGTGGACGTCTTTCCCGACCTCAACCGCCCCACCGTCACCCTCATGAGCGAGGCCGGCGGCATGGCCCCGGAGGAGGTGGAGCAGCTGGTCACCTTCCCCCTGGAAACGGCCATGAACGGCCTGCCCGGGGTGGCGGGCATCCGCTCCGTCTCTTCCGCCGGCCTGTCCATCCTCTACCTCAGCTTCGACTGGGAGACGGACATCTACCGGGCCCGGCAGATGGTGGCTGAGCGCCTCACCACCCTGGAGGGGGCCCTGCCGCCGGCGGTGACGCCGCGCATGGCGCCGGTCTCCTCCATCATGGGCGAGATCCTGCTCATCGCCATTCCCATCGACCCGGCCAAGACCACGCCCATGGCGGTGCGGGAATACGCCGACTGGATGCTGCGGCCCCGGCTGCTGTCCATCCCCGGGGTGGCCCAGGTGATTCCCATCGGCGGCGAGGTGCGCCAGTTCCAGGTGCAGCCGGACACCCGCCTCATGGGCAGCCTGGACATTTCCCTGGAGCAGCTGAAGGCGGCCCTGCAGGGCTACGCCGCCAATACCTCCGGCGGCTTCCTGGAACTCAACGGCCGGGAATACCTGATCCGCCACCTGGGCCGCACCTCCCGCCTGGAGGACCTGCAGAACCTGGCCGTCACTGCCAGAAACGGCCAGCCCATTCTGCTGCGGCAGATCGCCAACGTCACCTTCGCCCCGGCCATCAAGCGCGGCGACGCGGGCTACGACGGCGGTCCGGCGGTGATCCTGTCGGTGCAGAAGCAGCCGGCGGCGGACACCGTGGCCCTGACGCGCACCGTGGAAGCGGCCCTGGCCGACATGGAAAAGGCCCTGCCGCCGGGCCTGGCGGCGCCCCGGGTGACCTTCCGCCAGGCCAACTTCATCGAGGCCTCCATCAACAACCTGGAGGTGAAGCTGCTGGCCGCCTCGGTCTTCGTCGCCGCGGTGCTGTTCCTCTTCCTCGGCAACTTCCGCACCACCTTCATCTCCCTCACCGCCATCCCCGTCTCGGTGCTGACCACGGCCCTGGTCTTCAAGTACTTCGGCCTCTCCATCAACACCATGACCCTGGGCGGCATCGCCATCGCCATCGGCGAACTGGTGGACGACGCGGTGGTGGACGTGGAGAACATCCTGCGCCGCCTCAAGCTGGCCCGGGCCCGCCACGAAGCCCTGAGCCCGGCCCGCCTGCTGACCCTGGTACGGGACGCCAGCGTCGAGGTGCGCTCGGCGGTGGTCATCGCTACCGTAATCATCGCCCTGGTGTTCGTGCCCCTGTTCGCCCTGCCGGGCATCGAGGGCCGCCTCTTCGCCCCCCTGGGCACCGCCTACATCGTCTCCATCCTCGCCTCCCTGGCGGTGGCGGTGACCCTGACCCCGGTGCTGGCCTGGTACCTGCTGCCGAAGATGAAGCACCTGCACGACGGCGACACCCGCCTGGTGCGCTGGCTCAAGGAACGCTACCGGAACCTGCTGCAGCGGGTCCTGGCCCGGCCCCGGCCGGTGCTGGCGGGCACGGCGGCGGCGGTGCTGCTGGCCCTGGCGGCCATTCCCTTCTTTCCCACCACCTTCCTGCCGCCCTTCAACGAGGGCGCCCTGATCCTCTCCCTGCGCCTCAACCCCGGCGCCACCCTGGCCGAGTCGGTGCGCATGGCCAGCCAGGCGGAAAAGCTGGTGCGCCAGGTGCCCGAGGTGGAACACGTGGGCCGCCGCTCCGGCCGGGCCGAGCTGGACGAGCATGCCGAAGGGGTCCATGTGACCGAGCTGGACATCCGCCTGACGCCCTCCAAACGCAGCAAGGAGGAAGTCTTCGCCGACCTGCGCCAGCGCCTCTCGGTGCTGCCGGCCTCCCTCAACCTGGGCCAGCCCATCTCCCACCGCATCGACCACATGCTCTCCGGGGTGCGGGCCCAGATCGCCATCAAGATCTTCGGCGACGATCTGGATGTGCTGCGGGCCCAGGCCGGCCCCCTGCAGGAACGGCTCAAGGCCATCCCCGGCCTGGCCGACCTGGAGATCGAAAAGCAGGTGCTCTCGCCCCAGATCCAGGTGCGCATCGACGCGGGGGCGGCGGCCCAGTACGGGCTGTCCACGGCCCAGCTGCTGGCCAGCCTGCAGTCCCTGGTGGACGGGGAGCGCATCACCCAGGTGGTGGAAGGCAACCGCCGCTTCGCCCTGGTGCTGCGCCTGCCCGAAAGCGCCCGGGGCACCACCGGGCTGGAGCAGCTGCTGATCGAGACCCCGGCGGGCCGGGTACCCCTGGCCAAGGTGGCCCAGATCGAGGAGTCGGACGGGCCCAACCAGATTTCCCGGGACGACGGCCGGCGCCGCCTGGTGATTTCCGCCAACGCCCAGGGCCGGGCCCTCTCCGACGTGGTGGCGGACATCCGCGCCGTGGTGGCGGCCCATCCCCTGCCCCAGGGCTACTTCGTCACCCTGGGCGGCCAGTTCCAGGCCCAGGAGGAGGCGGCCCGGCGCATCGGCCTGCTCTCCCTGGTCTCGGCCCTGATGATCTTCCTGGTGCTCTACAGCCGCTACCGCTCCGGCCTGCTGGCCGGGCTGATCATGGCCAACGTGCCCCTGGCACTGGTGGGCAGCGTCATCGGCCTGTGGCTCTCGGGCCAGCCCCTCTCCATCGCCGCCCTCATCGGCTTCATCACCCTGGCCGGCATCGCCACCCGCAACGGCATCCTCAAGGTCAGCCACTTCCTCAACCTGATGCGCTTCGAGGGCGAGGGCTTCACCAAGGAGATGATCATCCGCGGCTCCCTGGAACGCCTGACGCCGGTGCTGATGACCTCCCTGGTGGCGGCCTTCGCCCTGGCGCCCCTGCTCTTCGAAGCCGGCGAGCCGGGCACGGAAATCCTGCACCCGGTGGCGGTGGTGATCTTCTCCGGCCTCATCAGCTCCACCCTGCTCGACACCTTCCTCACCCCCCTGCTGTTCTGGCGCCATGCCCGGCCGGCGGCGGAACGGCTGCTGGCGGAAGCCGGCGGCGAAGCCCTGTGAGCCGGCCCATGCTGCGCCCATTTCCCAACCTCCATCCCATACCCATCAATTCCCATTTGCCAAGGAGCACTGCCATGAAAAAACTGCACACCCTCGCTTCCTCCCTGCTGCTGGCCGCCGCCCTGGCCGCCCCTGCCGCCGTGATGGCCCATGCCGAACACGGCCAGCCCCAGTACGGGGGCATCTTCGCCGAAGCGGGCGAAGCCCAGCTGGAACTGGTGAACCAGGCCGGCAAGGTGGCCCTCTACGTCACCCAGCACGGCGCCCCGGTGCCGGTGCAGGGCGGCAAGGCCCGCCTGACGGTGCTGGAAGGCGGCGCCAAGCGCGAACTGCAACTGGCCCCGGCGGCGGAAAACCGCCTGGAAACCACCGCCAGCCTCAAGCCTGGCGCCAAGGTGGTGGCCGCGGTGGAACTGCCCGGACGCAAGCCCCTGCAGGCCCGCTTTGAAGTGAAGTAAGGGAGCAAAGCAAAAGCCCCGCCGGAGCGATCCGGCGGGGCTTTTTCTTGCCAGCAACGCCCACTCTGGCCGACGCCGGGCGAATCGGCCCTGAGCGAGGCCCGATGCGCCCCACCCAGGCCCTTTTCCATACTCCGGCGTAGGGTATCCCCTAATACAGCACCCGCTACCCGAACACCATAATCCCGGGCAAATAAAACAGTTTCATCACTTTGTCTTTGGGAGAACATCACCATGCCGCTGAACATCGCGGTGGTTCGGGAACGAGCGTCCGGCGAACGCCGGGTGGCGCTGGTGCCTGAAACCGCCAGGAAATTCATGGCCCTCGGGGCCGCCATCCGCATGGAGCAGAGTGCGGGCAGCGAAAGTCACTTTCTCGACAGCGACTACCCGGAAGTCCAGGCCGTGCCCGGCATCGCCGAGGCCTACGGCGGCGCCGACCTGGTGCTGCGGGTAACGCCCCCCAGCGCCGAGGAAATCGCCGCCATGCCGGAAGGGGCGACCCTCATCGGCCTGCTCAAGCCCTTCGAGGACCCGGCCCGCCTGGCGGCCCTCAACGCACGCCGCATCACTGCCTTCGCTCTGGAGCTGCTGCCCCGCATTTCCCGGGCCCAGAGCATGGACGCCCTCTCCTCCCAGGCTTCCTGTGCCGGTTACCAGTGCGGCCTCATCGCCGCCGCCCGCTGCACCAAGTTCTTCCCCATGCTGACCACCGCCGCCGGCACCATCCGCCCGGCCCGGGTGCTGGTCATCGGCGCCGGCGTCGCTGGCCTCCAGGCCATCGCCACCTGCAAGCGCCTCGGCGCCATGGTGGAAGCCTACGACGTGCGCGCCGCTGCCAAGGAGCAGATCGAATCCCTGGGCGCCAAGTTCGTGGACACCGGCGTCTCCGCCGATGGCGCCGGCGGCTACGCCCGGGAGCTGTCGGCCGAGGAGAAGGCACGCCAGGCCGAGCGCCTGGCCAAGGCCGTGGCCCAGGCCGACGTGGTCATCACCACCGCCGCCATCCCCGGCAAGAAGGCGCCGGTGATCGTCACCACCGACATGATCAAGGGCATGAAGTACGGCGCCGTGATCGTGGACATGGCCGCCGAATCCGGCGGCAACTGCGCCCTGACCCAGCCGGGGGAACACGTGGTGGCCAACGACGTGAACATCCACGGTCCCCTCAACCTGGCTTCCCGCATGCCGACCCACGCCTCCGAGCTGTACGCCAAGAACCTCTACAACTTCCTCTCGCCCTGGATCAAGGAAGGCCGCCTGGCCTTCGACTGGGAAGACGAGGTGGTGGCCGGCACCCTGCTGTGCCGCGACGGAAAGACGACGCACAACGGCGTCAGACAAGCCATGGGAGAGGCGTAATGGACGGCTTTATCGCGATCTACATCTTCATGCTCGCCGCCTTCACCGGCTACGAGATCATTGCCCGGGTGCCGGTGATCCTGCACACCCCCCTCATGTCGGGCTCCAACTTCATCCACGGCGTCGTCGTGGTGGGTGCCATGCTGGCCCTGGGCCGGGCCGAAACGCCCCTGGAGCAGGCCATCGGCTTCTTCGCCGTGGCCCTGGGGGCGGCCAACGCCGCCGGCGGCTACGTCGTCACCGAGCGCATGCTGGCCATGTTCCAGCCCGGCAAGCGGGCCGGCGGCAAGGAGGGTGCGTAAATGAACCTGCCCCTCTACGTCCAGCTGCCCTGGTTCCTCGGCGCCCTGCTCTTCATCGTCGGCCTCAAGGGCATGAGTTCCCCGGCCAGCGCCCGCCAGGGCATCCTGCGGGCCGGCGTCGGCATGGTGGTGGCGGTGGCCGCCACCTTCCTCGTGCCGGACCTGCACAACCTGGGCCTGATGGCCCTGGCCCTGGCCCTCGGCACCGTCGGCGCCTGGCTGTCGGCGAAGAAGGTGAAGATGACCGACATGCCCCAGATGGTGGCCATCTACAACGGCATGGGCGGCGGCGCCGCGGCCGCCATCGCCGCCGTGGAACTGGCCCGGGGCGAGGCCCACGGCCTGGTGACCGTCACCCTGGCAGTGATCGGCGCCCTCATCGGCGCCGTCTCCTTCACCGGCTCCTGCGTCGCCTTCGCCAAGCTCCAGGGCCTGCTGAAAAAGGCCTACCGGCTGCCCGCCCAGAACGTCGTCAACGTGCTGCTGGCCTTGCTGGTGGTGAGCCTGGGCGCCGCCCTGGTGCTGGCTGAAAACGCTGGCCCCGGGCTGATCCTGGCCTTCTTCGCCCTGGCCCTGCTGCTGGGCCTGGTGGTGACCCTGCCCATCGGCGGCGCCGACATGCCGGTGGTGATCTCCCTCTTCAACGCCTTCACCGGCCTGGCCGTAGGGTTCGAGGGTTACGTCCTGGGCAGCCCGGCCCTCATCATTGCCGGCATCGTCGTCGGCGCCGCCGGCACCCTGCTCACCCAGCTCATGGCCAAGGCCATGAACCGGCCCATCAGCAACATCCTGTTCACGCCCATCAGCGGCGCCGCCCAGGGTGGCGAGGCCATCGCCGGCAGCATGAAGGAACTGGGCGCCATCGACGCCGCCGCCATGATGCGCTACGCCCAGAAGGTCATCATCGTGCCCGGCTACGGCATGGCCGTGGCCCATGCCCAGCACAAGGTGTGGGAAATGACCGAGCTACTGGAAGAAGCCGGGGTGGAAGTGAAGTTCGCCATTCACCCGGTGGCGGGCCGCATGCCGGGCCACATGAACGTGCTGCTGGCAGAAGCCGGGGTGCCCTACGACAAGATCTTCGACCTGGAGGAAATCAACGCCGAATTCGGCCAGGCCGACGTGGCCCTGATCATCGGCGCCAACGACGTGGTCAATCCCACGGCCCGCACCGACAAATCGAGCCCCATCTACGGCATGCCCATCCTCAACGCCGACCAGGCCCAGAACGTCATCGTCATCAAGCGCGGCAAGGGCACCGGCTACTCCGGAGTGGAAAACGCCCTCTTCTACACCGACAACTGCCGCATGCTCTACGGCAACGCCCAGCCCATGGCCGGGGAGATCATCCAGAATTTGAAGAGCATGTGAGTTGGGGTGGTAGCGATAAAAAAACGCCGGCCTTGGGGCCGGCGTTTTTGTTGGGAATAAAAATTGTGGTGCTCCGTTATCGACCCGTAAGAGACATTCGTTGCCTCGTTGGCACTGCGGCAGGTTTCTGATGCGTAGTTGCCGTTCAACGTAGAGTCTGACCGTGAACTACGCAGCCTTACCCAGCTTTCTTCCATACAAATGGCAATGGCTGCTTTAAACAAAAGTTCGCACGTCCTTGACTATCATCGTGCCCAGCGTCTGTTATCGTTGGAAGCTGAAAATTTGCACTTCGCAATGGCGCGACGAGGAGTTTGATAAATGCGTTTTTTGACACGCTGGCTATCTCATACATCTAGACGTAATAATCAGGCGAAGTCCTTGGAAAATGGATCAGATGCCGAATGTTTGGGCGGTGAGCCAGCTGCATCCCGAATTGACTCGGCTGGGTCCGCGACGGTTCGGGAATCGCCTTCTGTCGCTGAGGCAGTCCTTCCCTTTTCAGTATCTGAGCTTCAGAGGTCGCCAGTCGACTGGCTCGCCTCACCTGAACAAACCCCAGCAAAAACACAAGCAATGATCGATGCCGAGTTGACGAACTCTGATGCATGGCTGAATGACATTGAGAAGGGTAAGGCCGAATGGGTTAACCAGCATTCCTTGCTGCAGGAAAAGCTTTCCTTCCTACAGCAAAATGGTGGCGAAATTTTCCTTATGCCATTGAGCTCCTACTTCGATCTTGCCCCCGACTCAATTCTTGAGGAGAGTTTTCGGGTGCAATTGCAGCAGAGGATCGAAAGACTATTCGATCTGAACGATTTCAAGAAAATCATCGAAGAGAAAACTCGGACGCGTCGGAATAGCTATCCACGAAGCGTTGACTATTACGTGGGGGAGTTCGTTATCTATCGATGGTTTTACGTCCAGGGCGTCAACCGTTTCATAGACTTGGTAGACAAAAATATCGAGGTCGTACAATCCCACATTGAGGAACTATCCCAAGCAGAGCAAGAGCACTGCCCACATGCTGGCGGGACTAAATTGTCGCTCTGGCGCGGATTTACTCGGAGATTTTCACAACAGCATCTAGTTGGTGTCCAGCCTGTAGACTTCTTTCCTGAACCTGCACCACGCTATCTCAGGGAGTATCTTGCGGAGGAGATGGGCGTTGGCGGCGCGAGATTCCTTTGGGCGCTAATAGCCACCGTGAAATTCCTCTCTCGCCCGGGCGGACGCAGCACGTCAGAAATCGGAATCGAATTCGAGAAAAAATTAATCGAGGAAATCTCAGGGGTTTACCCGAATGCACAAATAGAGACAACACCCAAAACCGGCGATCAAGGTGCTGACGTGTTAATACTGATCGAGGGAGTCAAGATCGTTATTCAGGCCAAGAAATATACAGGGGTGGTAGGGAATACGGCTGTGCAGGAGGTCTTCGCCGCAAAGGAGTATTACGAAGCCGACTATGCGATGGTCGTTACAAGTTCCCGTTACACGCAATCGGCAAGCACCCTGGCTGGAAAAATCGGTGTCGAATTAGCTACCGAACAAGACTACCTGCGAAGAATTCAGCAGTTACTCGTTTAGCCCGGAATCGGCAGGATTAGTCAAGGAATTCGCGGATGATTCTTTACAAGTACTATGGATTTGAATCGGGGAAAGAGGCGCTCAACAGCAGAAAGCTTGGTTTCCGGAAACCCTCGGAATTCAACGACCCCTTTGAACTCACATTTTTGGGGAATGCCTTAGGCGCAGAGAGCGAAATTGGCGCCCTTCATGACAAGCTGAAGGAACTCGCTGATAGCGTCGTTATATTGTCTTTGACCCGAACTTACGACAATCCGTTGATGTGGTCTCACTATGGAAATAGTCATCGCGGTTTTGTTATTGGTTATGACGTAACCGGGCCATTCTTCGAAGACAAGGAAAGAAACATAATTTCTGTGGACGAAGGAGATGTGGTTTATACAAACACGAAAAGCCAATACATCCTGTCTGATCCATTTCTCACTTCTTTGCACGATGTGTGGGTTCGCGCCTGTGGTGACTCAAGCTTTCGAGAGCCTGAATTCAGGAGCATCGTCAGGAAGGTGTTTCTGACAAAGCACGCCTCTTGGGTTTACGAAGAGGAGGTACGTCTTGTCCGAACGGCCATTGATTTTTTCAGAGACTCTCAGGAGGAATTTTTCGATGAGCTGTCTGGCTATACGCCACTCGAGGAACCCAAAGGGTTGCGGCTGATGCACTTCACTGCCGGGATAAAGGAGGTCTACTTGGGTGCCAAAAATCCATGGCTTGAATTTTCCGAGGAAGAGCGATCTAAACAACTCGAAGGATTGAGGCATCAGGCGTGTGTAATCAAGCGTATGGAGGTAGATATGCGTTCGTGGAAACTGAAGGCGGATTTTATTTGATGCATTTTCGGTGACTTTGGAGGCTATCTAATGGCGTGTTGACTCGGCATACAAGAAAACGCCTTGGACGGCTTTCTGGTGCAGAGCAGCCATTTGAGCGTCAAACTGCCGGCGAGGACGAATTTCCGCTCTTGGCCGATAGCCGCCTTCCATTCAGTCAGAAGCCCCTACTCCCGCCCATAAAAAAACCCCGGACCGCCGCAACGCAGTCCGGGGTTTTTTACGATCACAAACGGCTCAGGCAGCCACTGCCTTGCATTCCTTGAGGCAGGCGGCGCAGGAGTCGGCGCAGGCTTTGCACTCGGAGTGTTTCTTTTCGTGCTTGCGGCATTCCTTTTCGCAGGCGGCGCAGACGTCGGCGGCGACCTTGGCCATGGCCGGGGTGAACTTGGAGCCTTGCAGGGCCAGCTTCATCAGGGCATTACAGGTGGCCAGCAGTTCGCTGACGGATTGGGCGCAGGCGGCCATTTCCTTGTCGCCCTGGCCCAGCAGCACCAGACAGTGGGCGAGGCAGGCTTCGCCGGTCTTCTGACAGTCGCTGCTGCTGTCGATCAGGGCGGCGTAGCTTTTGCCGCCCATGGCGCCGTGGTCGTGGTGGTGATGCTGGTGGTCCTGGGCGGCGGCGGCCGCGGAGGTGGCCATGGCGGCGGCTACGGCGCCGGCGACGGTTTTCAGTACTTCACGTCGTTGCATTGATCGCTCCTTTGCGTGGGGTCGGTGAGGCGGTTCGGCGGGTTTGCCCCGCTGTTTGAACGGGTACGGTTGCGCCCAAAAGGTGGTGAGGCGGCCAGCATAACCTGGATGGCCTGCAAGCCAATAGCCATGGGCATCTCCGGCATGCCTGCCCGGACAGGTCCGTCCTGCCTCGGGCCTGGGCCATCGCCCTGGCCGGGCCTAGCGGGGGTTCTGGGGCGCGGCGGGCATGGCCATGCCCTTGAAGCGGGCCGGGTCCACGTACTTGCCCAGGTTGCCGACGCCGGCCATCACTTCCGGGTTGGAAAAGAGTTCCCGGGCGGCCACCTGGCCCAGCACCTGGAAGCTCTGCTGCACGGTCTGGGGGCCTTCCAGGGTCAGGGCCTGCTGGGTTTCGCTGCGGCAGGTCTCGGTCATGAGGCGGACGATGAGGTTGGCGGTGTTGCGGTCCAGCCCTTCCCGCTGGGCCGGTTCCACCCGGGCCATGGATTTGACGTCGGGGTGCAGGGCCATGGCGCTGAACATCCATTTGACCAGGGAGGCCCGGTCGGCCGGCGTGGTGGAGCGGACCAGGCACTTGGCCATGTCGTCGCTGTAGATGCCGGCCTGGGCCGGGGCGGTGGAAGCGGCCAGCGCGGCGAGGCCGGCGGCGAAGGCAAGCAGTTTGGCGGGGGCCATGACGTCATCCTGAGTGAATACGGCAGCGTCGATGGTAGCACCCGCCGCCCCGGGGCGTCGCGCAGCGGCGAAGACGGCGCCTCAGCGCCGGGAACGGGCGATCTGGCGGGAGATGGCGATGAGAGGCAGGATGCCGACGGCGACGATGGCCAAGGCGGCGGTGGAGGCTTCGGCCAGGCGTTCGTCGGCGGCCAGGGTGTAGGTCTGGGTGGCCAGGGTGTCGAAGTTGAAGGGGCGCATCACCAGGGTTGCCGGCAATTCCTTCATCACATCCACGAACACCAGCAGGCCGGCGGTGAGCAGGCTGCCCTTGAGCAGGGGCGCATGCACCCGGGCCAGGGTCTGGCCCTGGGAGAGGCCCAGGCTGCGGGCGGCGTCGTCCATGGAGGGGGTGATCTTGCCCAGGCTGGCATCCACCGTCTGCAGGGCCACGGCGAGAAAGCGCACCAGGTAGGCATAGACCAGGGCGGCGATGCCGCCGGTGAGCAGCAGCCCCGGATTGGCGCCGAACCAGACCTGCCACTGGGCAGCCAGCCAGTTGTCGAGCCGGGTCACGGGAATGAGCACGCCGACGGCGATGACCGAGCCGGGCACGGCATAGCCCAGGCCCACCAGCCGGTTCAGGCCCCGGGCCAGCAGGCTGGGCCAGCCGGGCTGGCTGCGGCGGGCCAGGCGCACGCTGTAGGCCAGCACCAGGGCCAGCAGCACGGCCACGGCGGCGGTGACGCCGGCCACGGTGAAGCTGTTGCGGGCGAGGATGAGGAAGCGTTGGCCGAACTGAGCATCGCCCTCGGCCAGGGCCATTTTCAGCAGCAGGGCGGCGGGCAGGAGAAAGCCGGCGGTGAGGGGCAGCAGGCAGGCCAGGGTGGCCAGGGCGCCTTTCCAGCCGGTGAGGGTGTGGCCCGCCAGGGGCCGGCTGCGGCCGGTGGTGTTGTGGAAGCGGGCCCGGCCCCGGGAGAGTTTTTCCAGCAGCACCAGCAGGATGACGCAGCCGAGCAGGCTGGCGGCCAGCTGGGCCGCGGCGATGCGGTCGCCCAAAGAGAACCAGGCCCGGTAGATGCCGGTGGTGAAGGTCTGCACGGCGAAGTAGGCGACGGTGCCGTAGTCGGCCAGGGTTTCCATCAGGGCCAGGGAAACGCCGACCACGATGGCCGGCCGGGCCAGGGGCAGGGAGACGCGGAAGAAGCTGGCCCAGGGCCCCACACCGAGCATCCGCGCCGCTTCCAGCATGCCCGAGGCCCGCTCCAGGAAAGCCGCCCGGGCCAGCAGATAGACGTAGGCGTAGAGGGTGCACACGAACATGGCGACGGCGCCGCCCAGGCTGCGCACCTCGGGGAACCAGTAGTCGGCCTTGCTCCAGCCGAAGGTCTCCCGCAGCCAGGTCTGCACCGGGCCGACGAACTGCAGCAGGTCCGTATAGACGTAGGCCAGCACATAGGCCGGCACCGCCAGGGGCAGCACCAGGGCCCACTCGAACACGGCCTGGCCGGGAAAGCGGTGCATGGCCGTCAGCCAGGCCGTGCCCACCCCCACCAGGGCCGTGCCCAGGCCAACCCCCAGGCACAGCCAGAGGGTGTTGCCCACGTATTCGGGCAGCACCGTGGCCGCCAGGTGCTGCCAGGTTTCCCCGGTGCCGCCGGCGAAGAGGTGGGTCAGCACGCTGGCCACGGGCAGGCCCACCAGGGCGGCGATGGCAACGGCGACGGGCAGCAGGGGGGAGCGCATAGGGATCATGGTGGAAGGGTGGCCGGAAGCGGCAAAAGCGGCAGCAAAGGCGCCGCGGCACATTATAATTGCCAATCCTTCTCAACTGACTCCAAAGATGGCCCATCTGGAACTGGCGGACGTGATGCAGCGCTACGGCGCCCACACGGTGGTGGACGGCATCGGTTTCCACATCGAGGCCGGCGTCATCGCCTGCCTGCTGGGCCCCTCGGGCTGCGGCAAGACCACCCTGCTGCGCTGTATCGCCGGTTTCGAGGACATCGCCGCCGGCAGCATCGCCCTCGACGGCGAACTGGTGAGCCGCCCCGGCTTCAAGCTGGCGCCGGAACAGCGGCGCATCGGCATGGTGTTCCAGGACTACGCCCTCTTCCCCCACCTCACGGTGGCCGACAACATCGCCTTCGGCTTGAAGACCAAGGGCGGCGAACGGCTGCAGCGGGTGGCAGCCATGCTCGACCTGGTGGGCCTCTCCGGCCAGGGCGAGAAGTATCCCCACGAGCTTTCCGGCGGCCAGCAGCAGCGCGTCGCCCTGGCCCGGGCCCTGGCCCCGGCGCCCCGCCTGGTGCTGCTGGACGAGCCCTTCTCCAACCTGGACGTGGACCTGCGCGAGCGCCTCTCCCTGGAGGTGCGGGAGATCCTGAAGAAGGCCGGCACCACCGCCATCCTGGTCACCCACGACCAGCACGAAGCCTTCGCCATGGCCGACGAGATCGGCGTCATGCACGAGGGCCGCATCCAGCAATGGGATACGCCCTACAACCTGTACCACCAGCCGGCCAACCGCTTCGTCGCCGACTTCGTCGGCCAGGGCGTGTTCGTCCCCGGCACGGTACTGGCCGGCAACCGGGTGCAGATGGAACTGGGCATCCTGGAATCCGGCGTGCCCGTCGAATGCAGCGCCGGCTGCGGCGTCTGCGGCAAGGGCTGCGGCGTGGACATCCTGCTGCGCCCCGACGACGTGGTGCACGACGACAAGAGCCCCCTGCAGGCCGCGGTGGAACACAAGGCCTTCCGCGGCGCCGACATCCTGTACACCCTGCGCCTGGAAAGCGGCGCCCGGGTGCTGTCCCTGGTGCCCTCCCACCACAACCACGCCCTCGGCGAGAAAATCGGCATCCGCCTCGACGTGGACCACGTGGTGGCCTTCAAGCGGACTCCGGCGGCCTGAAACTGCAGCAGGAACAGAAAAGGGACGGCGGGCAAATTTTGCCCTCGTTTTGTGACTTTCCTGCCTAGCCGAGCGATCTAGACCATGATCCAATAAGCGCACTCGGCCACCAGCCTACCCAGACATCCCATGCTTGTTACTGGACTGCAAGCCATGTCGCTCCTACCGGACAGTTTCAGAAACCGCCTCACCCTGCTGTTGATCGGACTGGCCCTGCTGGTGGGTCTGCCGACCTACATCTACCTGGACCACGTCTATGCCGCCCGGCTGATCAGGGACCGGGGGGAAGCCCTGCGGGACCTGGCCTCCGCCGTGGCCGCCGTGCTCGGCGAAAACCTGCGGGAGCGGCAGCGGGAAATCGAGCTGCTGGCCCAGAGCCCCCTCTACCGCCGCGCCCCCCTGGACAGCTCCGACTTTCGATCCAGCCTGGAGCGGGTCCAGGAAACCTATCCCCAGTATTCCTGGATCGGCCTGGCCGATGCCCAGGGCACCGTGCGTGCCGCTACCGGCGGCATGCTGGTGGGCCAGAGTGTGGCCCAGCGTCCCTGGTTCATCAACGGACTGCAGGGCCCTTTCTTCGGCGACCTCCACGAAGCCCTGCTGCTGACCAAGCTGTTGCCCCCTGCCGAAGGCCAGGGGCCGGTCCGCTTCATCGATTTCGCCTCGCCCGTGTTCGACGAGGCCGGCCATCTGCGAGGGGTCCTGGCTGCCCACGCCCACTGGCGCTGGGCCGCCGAAGTGGTCCAGGTGATGACACCCCACGACGCGGCCACCAACGGCCTGGACGTCTTCATCGTCAACCAGGATAACGTGGTGATCTACCCCGACAGCCAGGAAAAAACTCTGCTGGCACCGGACAAGGCTGCCTTTAATCCCCAGTCCTACACCACCGATGGCTGGGGCGACGCTATTTCCTACCTCACTGCCACGGCCCCGGTTCGGGAATTCATTGCCGGCCAGAGCCTGGGCTGGCGCATCGTCGTACGCCAGCCGGCCGATGTGCGGCACCTGCAGCGGGTGGTGCTGCTGTCCCTGGCAGCTGCCACCATCCTCTTCCTGGCCCTGGTGTGGTGGAGCGCTACCCGCTTTAGCCGTCCCCTGGAACGCCTGGCCGCGCTGGCCCACCGCATCGAGGCGGGGGAGGAAAAGACCCGCCTGGAAGTGGCCGACGCGCCCCAGGAAATCCGTGGCCTGGCCGCGGCCCTGCAGGACATGGCCGACGCCCTGCTCAGCCATCAGGAAGCCCTGGCCCAGAGCAATGCCCAGCTGGAAGAGAAGGTGACCGAGCGCACCGCCGCCCTGGCCCAGGCCAATGCAGAACTGCACCAGTTGGCCCGACGGGATGCCCTCACCGGCCTAGCCAACCGCTTCGCCGCCAACGAGCGCCTGCAGGACGAATTCCTGCGCATGAGGCGCCATGGCGGCAGCTACGGCCTGCTGATGCTGGACATCGACTTCTTCAAGCGCATCAACGACACCCTGGGCCATGCCGGCGGCGACGAAGTGCTGCGCCATGTGGCGGCGACGCTGCGCACCCTGGTGCGGGAGAGCGATTTCATCGCCCGGGTGGGCGGCGAGGAATTCATGGTCATCCTGCCCGAAAGCAGCCTGGCCGACGCCGCCCGGGTGGGGGAGAAAATCCGCGCCGGCATCGCCGCCAGCCAGCCCCCCATCGACCGCCAGGTCACGGTCAGCGTCGGCGTTGCCCTGGCCACGCCGGAGCAGGAAGACATGGACGAGGCGGTACGCCAGGCCGACGCCCAGCTCTACCGGGCCAAGGAGGCAGGACGCAACCGGGTCGCCGGCGGGCCGCAAAGCGCCGCCTGAAACCCTGTCCATCATGCCAGGGGCCAGGCTGGAGGCGGGCCCTGGCACTAGCACCCTGCTCCGGGCCAGGGGTGGTCCGCAGCGGCGGGCATCAGGCCCAGCGCCCGCCCACGCTTCAGTGACAGGGCATGGACCCGGCGGATGCCCGCCCGGCGCGGCCCGGCGGGCAGGTGGTGAGAGAAGCAGCGCCAATTCCGCCCCCGCCGCCGACCGGCCGATTCGCCCTTTCCCCCGCCAGCCGTTAAACTCTCACCCCCGCCCGGGAACCCCATCGGTCAGCCCGGCACTGCAAAGGCCCGCCATGAAACAGATTCACGACATCGACACCCTCCTCCTCCTCGCCCTGGGCATCGCCGCCAAACGCCGCCCGGCCGAACTGCTGGAGATCATGGCCGCCATCGATTTCCTGCAGGGCAACATTCCCAGCGAGGCCAAGCTGAGCGAGGCCTTCGCCCGCCTTTCCGGCATGGGCCTGGTCCTGGCCGAAGACGGCGGTTTCCGCCTGAGCCCGGCGGCCGAGGAGATGGTCAGCAACCTGCCGAAGAAGGGCGAAGCCGAAGAGCGCCTCTTCCGCGTCAAGGACAACCTGTCCACCTTCAAGCCCGAAGGCGAACACGCCGTGGTGACCGTGGCCGCCGACGACATCAAGGCCGCCATCCAGGCCCACCGCGAGGCCGGCAAGGGCGGCGCCAAGAACCTGCTGATGCCCAAGCCCAAGCCCGTGGAAGACAAGCCCCGCCCCGGCCAGCGCCAGCGCAAGCCGGCCCCCAAGGCCCGGCGCCGGAGCTGATGCACCCCATGAGCGACGCCCCCACTTCCCCCGATGCCGAGCTGAACGCCCCGGCCGACCTGTCCTTCGCCAGCCTGCCCCTTTCCGCCGGCCTGCTGGCCACCCTGGCACAGCTGGAATACCGCAGCATGACGGCCATCCAGGCCGCCAGCCTGCCCCTGGCCCTGGCCGGCCACGACCTCATCGCCCAGGGCAAGACCGGCAGCGGCAAGACCGCCGCCTTCGGCCTCACCCTGCTCAGCCGCCTCGACCCGCGCCGTCTGGAAATCCAGGCCCTGGTGCTGTGCCCCACGCGGGAACTGTCGGAGCAGGTGACCCAGGAGCTGCGCCGCCTGGCCCGGGGCGAGGAGAACGTGCGCATCCTCACCCTCTGCGGCGGCAGCCCCATGAAGCCCCAGATCACCAGCCTGGAGAACGGCGCCCACATCGTGGTCGGCACTCCGGGCCGCCTCATGGACCACCTGGAACGGGGCAGCCTGAGCCTGGCCGCCCTCAACACTCTGGTGCTGGACGAGGCCGACCGCATGCTGGACATGGGCTTCCACGACGCCATCGCCTGGGTCGCCCGGCGCTGCCCGGCGGAACGCCAGACCCTGCTCTTCTCCGCCACCTATCCGCCCGGCATCGCCGAACTGGCCCAGCGCTTCCTGCGCCAGCCGCAGGAAGTGAAGCTGGCGGAACAGCACGAAGGCAGCAAGATCCGCCAGCGCTTCTACGAGGTGAAACACGAGGAACGGCTGCAGGCGGTATGCACCCTGCTCAAGCACTACCGCCCGGCCAGCACCCTGGCCTTCTGCAACACCAAGCAGCAGTGCCGGGACCTGGTGCAAGTGCTCCACGGCCAGGGCTTTTCCGCCCTGACCCTGAACGGGGACCTGGAGCAGCGGCAGCGGGACCAGGTGCTGATCCAGTTCGCCAACCGCAGCTGTTCCGTGCTGGTGGCCACCGACGTGGCCGCTCGGGGCCTGGACATCGCCCAGCTGGAAGCGGTGATCAACGTGGACGTGACGCCGGACCCGGAAATCTACATCCACCGCATCGGCCGCACCGGCCGCGGTGACGAGGACGGCTGGGCCCTGAGCCTGTGCAGCCCGCGGGACCGGCGCCGGGTGGAGACCATCGCCCAGATGATGGGCATGGAGCCGGAATGGCACACCCTGGGCAGCCTGCAGAGCGGCAACGAGGCGCCCCTGGTGCCGCCCATGGCCACCCTGCTGCTGCTCGGCGGGCGCAAGGACAAGCTGCGTCCCGGCGACGTCCTCGGCGCCCTCACCGGCGAGGCCGGCTTCGCCAAGGAACAGGTGGGCAAGATCACCGTCACCGAGCAGGTCACCTATGTGGCCGTGGCCCGCAACATCGCCCGGGAGGCGGTGCGCAAGCTGGCCAAGGTCAAGGGCAAGAGCGTCAAGACCCGCCTGCTGGAAGACTAGGCCGGCGGGGCTTCCCCCGGCGAGGAAGGCGAGGCGGCGGCCCACAGGGGCGCACCGCCCTGCTCCAGGTAGCAGAGGTAGGTGCGCAGGTCGAATTCCAGCTGGTGGTAGTCCGCTTCCATGTGCCGGCACAGCTGGTAGAAGGCCTTGTCGTGCTGCCGCTCCTTGAGGTGGGCCAGTTCGTGGACCACGATCATGCGCAGGAAGGCCTCCGGCATCTCCCGGAACAGGGCCGAGACCCGGATCTCCCGCTTGGTCTTCAACTTGCCGCCCTGGACCCGGGCCACCGTGGTGTGGGTGCCGAGGGCGTTGCGCAGGTCGTGCAGCTTGCTGTCGAAGGCCACCTTGCTCGGCGTGTCCGCATTGCGCAGATGGCGCCCCTTCAAATCCAGCACGTAGTCGTACAACGCCCGGTCGGTGCGCACCTCATGGGCCCGGGGATAGCGTTCCAGCAGCCAGGGCGCCAGCAGGCCCTGGCCGATCAGGTGCTGCACCCGGGCCGTCAGTTCGGCCGGATAGCCGGCCAGGTAATCCGTCGCCGCGGCTTTTCCGCTCCCGCTCACCGCCCATCCTCCCGCTGCGGGCGACACCGCCCTTTTCCCCCTTGCTGCAAGCGCATTGACCACCTCGGCACAAAAACGAGACAATAAGAACAATTCGCAACAACCCAGCCACGCCCGATCAGTTTGAAGCGGCGCCAGCCAGGGAAGCCCCGTCCATCAGGAGCAGTTCCTTGGCTATTGTCTCATCCGATCCCCTCGCCCACCTCTACCGCGCCCATCATGGCTGGCTGCACGGCTGGCTGCGGCGCCAGCTGGGCTGCAGCCACCAGGCCGCCGACCTGGCCCAGGACACTTTCCTGCGCCTGCTGGGCCGGCACGGCGCCGACCTGGGGGAACCCCGGGCCCTGCTCACCCACATCGCCAAGGGCCTGGTGGTGGACCACTGGCGCCGCCAGGCGGTGGAACAGGCCTATCTGGAGGCCCTGGCCCGGCTGCCGGAGGCCCAGGCTCCCTCGCCGGAAACCCGCCTGCTGGTGCTGGAAGCCCTGTGCCGGGTGGACGCCATGCTGGCCGGACTGCCGCCAAAGACCCGGGAGATTTTCCTCCTCTCCCAGCTCGACGGCCTCACCTACGGCGCCATCGCCGAACGCCTGGGCACCTCCCTCATCACCGTCAAACGCCATATGCGCAACGGCTTCATCGCCTGCATGGCCGCCCTGGAGGACTGATGGCACCGCCCCCCGCCAGCGCCGCTGCACCCACTACACCCGCCGCTTCTGCCACTCCTGCCGCTGGGGCCGCCATCGACCCGCGCCTGCTGGAGGAGGCCGCCGACTGGCTGGTGCGCCTGCAGACCGAGGGCGACACCCCGGCGCTGCACCAGGCCATCGCCCAGTGGCGCAGCCGCAGTCCGGCTCACCGGGCCGCCTGGCAGCGGGCCGAGCGGGTCATGCAGCACTTTGCCGAACTGCCGCCCCAGTTGGGCCAGTTGGGCCGCCAGGTGCTGGCGGAGACGCCCCGCCGCGGCCGTCGCGCCGCCCTGCGCCAGTTGGCCCTGGCCGCCCTCCTGGCGCCCGCCGCCGTGGCCCTGTGGCGGCAGGCGCCCTGGGAGGACGGCCGCTGGCAGACCGCCACCGGCGAGCAGCAGCGCCTGGAACTGGAAGACGGCACGGTGCTGGTGCTCAACACGGACAGCGCCGTGCGCGTCACCTACGGCCAGACGGAACGGCGCATCCGCCTGCGCCACGGCGAAATCCTGGTCACCACCGCCCCCGACCTGCCGGGCCGCAACCGGCCCCTGCTGGTGGAAAGCGCCCAGGGTCTGCTGCGCCCCCTGGGCACCCGCTTCTCGGTGCGCCAGCTGGAGGACCGCACCCGCCTGGCCGTATTCGCCGGAGCGGTAGAGATCACCACCAAGAGCGGCGGTCGCCAGGTGGTGCCGAGCGGCGCCCGCAGCGATTTCGCCGCCGACACCATCATTCCCCCGGCGCCCCTGGGCCCGGCCGAGGACGCCTGGGAGGCGGGCCTGCTGACGGCCAACGACCTGCCCCTGGCGGACTTTCTGGCGGAGCTGGGCCGCTACCGCAGCGGGGTGCTGCGCTGCCATCCGGCGGTGGCGGCAATGCGGGTCTCCGGCACCTTCCCCCTGCAGGACACGGAGGCGGCCCTGGAACTGCTGGTGAAGACCCGGCCCCTCGCCCTGCGCCGCCTGACGCGCTACTGGGTGAGCCTGGAACCCAGGTCCTGAGCCACTCTCCAGGCATCGTCCAAAAAATTTCGCCTCTGCCCTGATACCTTTTTTCGCCTCGTGCGGTGTACCGGGAGAAGACCTCTCCCCGCCAGCCCCCTGGCCATACGAACGAAGAAAGGAACGGAAGTCATGTCCCTGTCCCCCGCCCCGTCATCGGCGCGACGCGCTGTTGGCGCCCTCCCCGGCCGTCCCCGGCCCCTCGCCCTGGCCCTGCAGCTCCTGCTGGCCGGCGCCCTCCTCGCCCCCGCCCTGCCGGGCCGGCTGGAGGCGGCCGAGGCCGTGCGCAGCAGCTACACCATCGCCGGCGGCCCCCTGGGCGAGGTGCTGACCCGTTTCGCCGCCCAGGCCGGGGCCCGCCTCTCCTTCGACCCGGCCCTGGTGGACGGTCTGCGCAGCGGCGGCCTGCAGGGCAGCTACGGAGTCGAGGAAGGCTTCCGGCGCATCCTCACCGGCAGCGGCCTGGGTCTCAACGAAGTAAGCCCGGGGGAATTTTCCCTGCGCCGCCTGCCGCCGCCGACCCGGGGCGAGACCACCCTGGGCACGGTGCAGGTCTCCGCCGCCGCCGAGGGCAGCGGCTACGTGGCGGTGGACGCCCGCAGCGCCACCAAGAGCGACACGCCCCTGCTGGAAACCGCCCGCTCCATCTCGGTGGTGACCGAGGAACAGATGCGGGAGCGCAAGGTGCAGAGCGTGGAGGAGGCGGTGGCCTACACCGCCGGGGTGCAGGTGGCGGCCTGGGGCGACGATCCCCGCTTCGACCAGATCACCGTGCGCGGTTTCGAGGTGACCACCGACGCCGACTACCGGGACGGCCTGCGCCAGCCCTACACCGGCTGGCTCTCCGTCTTCCGCAGCGAGCCCTACGCCCTGGAGCGGCTGGAGATCGTCAAGGGCCCCAACTCCGTGCTGTTCGGCCAGATCAGCCCGGGGGGCCTGGTGAACCGGGTGAGCAAGCGGCCCACCCGGCAGACCCTGCGGGAAGTGGAAGTGCAGACCGGCAACAACGACCACGCCCAGGCCCAGTTCGACCTGGGCGGCGCCCTCTCCCCGGAGAGCGACTGGAGCTACCGCCTCACCGGCATCATGCGCCGCTCCAACACCGGCACCAAGGGCGTGAACGACGACGTGAACTACCTGGCCCCGGCCCTCACCTGGTCCCCTTCGGCCCGCACCCAGGTCACCTTCCTCGGCCACTGGCAGGAATACGAGACCTCTGCCTCGCCCCGGCCCCTGCAGCTGCCTTCGGGCGAGCTGTCCCGCTTCTGGCCCGGCGACGAGGCCTTCGACGGCCTCAAACAGCGCCAGTCCACCATCGGCTACGAGGCCCGGCACCAGGTGGACGACACCTTCACCCTGCGCCAGAACCTGCGTTACGGCGGCATCACCACCAGCAACCAGTATCTGGACGCCTCCCTCAACGCGGACGGCCACACGGTGGACCGGACCACCACCGGCGTCTATGAGCACATGAACACCCTGGCGGTGGACACGGCCCTGGAAAGCCGCTTCCGCACCGGCGCCCTGAGCCACGCCCTGACCCTGGGGGTGGATTACAACCGCTTCGGCGGCAACATCCGCTACCTGTCCGGCAGCGCCCCCAGCATCGACATGTGGTCGCCCAACTACAACCAGACCATCGCCAACCCGGACACCCTGCTTTCCAACCAGGACGTGGAGGGACGCCAGACCGGCGTCTACGCCAACGACCAGGTGAACTGGAACAACTGGCGCCTGTCCCTGGGCCTGCGCCGGGACAACGTCACCCAGACCCAGCGGGAACTCAGCACCAATACCAGCAGCAGCCAGAAGGACAGTGCCACCAGCGGCAGCGTCGGCCTGCTCTACCTGATCAACGACACCTGGGCCCCCTACGTCAGCTACGCCACCTCCTTCAATCCCCAGTTCGGCGTCAATCTGGCCGGCGAGGCCTTCAAGCCCACCGAGGGCAAGATGTGGGAAGCCGGCCTCAAGTACCAGCCGGTGGACGGCAACGCCATGGTGACCCTGAGCGTTTTCGATCTGGTGCAGCAGAACGTCAAGACCCGGGACCCGAACAACGTCCTCAACCAGGTGCAGACCGGCGAAGTCAGCTCCCGGGGCGTGGAGCTGGAATCGGTGCTGAACCTGAAGGGCGGCCTCAACCTGGTGGGCAGCTACACCTGGCAGGACCTGGAAGTGAGCCGCAGCAACGACGGCAACCAGGGCAAGGTGCCGGTGGGCAAGCCGGAACAGATGGCCGCCCTGTGGGCCAAGTACAAGATCGAGGGTGGCACCCTGGCGGGCCTGGACCTGGGCCTGGGGGCCCGGCGCATCGGCCGCAGCTACGCCGACAGCGCCAACAGCCGGGAAAACGCCGGCTACACCCTGGTGGATGCCCGCATCGGCTACGAGCTGAAGCAGCTGGCCCCCGGCGTCACCCTGGCCATCAACGCCACCAACCTGACCGACAAGGAGTACCTGATGTGCCATGACGGGTACTGCTACCGGGGCCGGGGCCGCAGCGTCATCGGCAGCCTCAACTACCGCTGGTGAGCATGAAACGACTACGTCCCCTGCTGGTCCTGGGCCATCGCTGGTGCGGCCTGTTCATGGCCGCCTTCCTGGTGGTGACGGGCCTCACCGGCGCCGTCATCTCCTGGGACCACGAGCTGGACGAGTGGCTCAACGGCCACCTGCTGCACAGCGCCACCCCGGGCCACCCCCGGGACCCATTGGCCCTGGCGGCGGCGGCCGAGGCCCGGCACCCGGAGATCCAGGTCACCTACATTCCCCTGGCGACGGAACCGGGCCACAGCCTGGCCCTGTGGGTGGAACCCCGGCCCACAGCCGACGGCAGCGCCCTGCTCCGGCCCGGCTTCAACCAGATATTCCTCGACCCGGTGTCGGGGGAGGAACTGGGCCGGCGGGAATGGGGCGCGGTGTGGCCGGTAAACCGGGAAAACGCCGTCTCCTTCCTCTACAAGCTGCACTTCAGCCTGCACCTGCCGGAATTCTGGGGCATCGACCACTGGGGCGTGTGGCTCCTCGGCGGCGTCGCCCTGCTGTGGACCCTGGACTGTTTCACCGGCCTGCTGCTGACCCTGCCCCGATTCCAATCGGGTACCGGCCGCCAGGCCAGGCAGGATGCGCCTCTCCAGGCAGACATCGCGGAGAGGCGCTCCTGGTGGGCGCGCTGGGCCATCGCCTGGAAGGTGCGCTGGCGCAGCGGCGCCTACCGCCTCAATTTCGACCTGCACCGGGCCGCTAGTCTGTGGACCTGGGCCCTGCTGCTGGTGCTGGCCTTCACCGCCTTTTCCCTCAACCTCTACCGGGAAGTCTTCTTCCCGGCCATGTCCCTGGTCTCGACAGTGACGCCCACCCCCTTCGAGACCCGGGAAGCCAGCCCGCCGACCCGGCCCCGGGTGCCCGCCCTGGGCTACGCCCCGATCCTGGAACTGGCCCGGGCAGAAGCGGCCCGGCGCGGCTGGCCGGAGCCGGCGGGTGGCGTCTATTACGCCCGGGAATATGGCTTCTACACGGTGGAATTCTTCCACCCGGAAGACGAGCACGGGGCCGGCGGCGTCGGCCACAAGCAGCTCTACCTGGACGGGGACGACGGCCGCCCCCTGGGCCAGCGCCTGCCCTGGCAGGGCAGTGCCGCCGACATTTTCGTGCAAGCCCAGTTCCCCCTCCATTCGGGCCGCATCCTGGGCCTGCCGGGGCGTATCCTGGTCTCCCTGATGGGGCTGGTGGTGGCCGGCCTCGCCGTCACCGGGGTCTATCTGTGGTGGAAGAAGCGCCGCGGCCGGCAGCGGGGCGCGGCCCGGGCCTAGAAGTCGTAGCGCAGGCCCAGGGTGAGGAAGTGGTTGTCGTAGCGGGAATGGGCCGAGCTGCGCGCTTCCAGGTGCAGCCGGGCCGAGACCCGGGGCGTCAGCCGGGCCCGGTAGATGAGGCTGTTGGCGATGATGTCGGCGCCGGGCAGGATGGCCTCGTCGATGTCCATGCGGGCGTGGCCCAGCAGCAGGCTGTGCTCCGGCAGGCCGTAGGGGCCCAGGTCCAGCAGCAGGGTGGCCTTGCGCAGGCGGCTGCGGGCGATGGCCGACATGGCGTCGTTCTCGGCGTAGAGATAGGGCATCAGCACGAATTCCGGATAGCCGCCCCAGTTGCCGTAGGCCGTCACGGTGCGCTGGTCGCCGCCGAAGCGGTTGGCCATCAGGGCCAGGCTGAGGCCGCTGGGGGCATGGGCCAGGGTGCCCTTGAGGCCCGCCAGGCCGTAGCTGGCGTTGAGGCCGTGACGGGCCAGATAGTCGCGGAAGGCGCCCACCTCGGACACCCGGTAGGCCTGGCCGTCGATGAGGGCGGTAAAGCCCCGGCCCAGGGGCTGCTTGAAGCGGCCGTCGGCATAGACGGTCTGCAGGGTATCGCGGCCGTAGTAGTGCCACAGCTGCAGCTTGTGCTCCCCCTCGTAGGCCACCCCCGTCATCCACACGCCCCGGTGGCCGACCACGGTGGAGGGGTCCAGGGTCTCGCCGTTGCGCGCATCCGGCCGGCCCCGGCCGTCCACTAGCAGGGAGGTGTAGGTCTGCTGGGACATGCTGCGGAAATCGGAAAAGCTCACCAGGCCGTCCAGGCCCGACATCTGGCCGACATAGCCCAGGGTCAGGGTGGTGCCGGGCAGCTCCCGGCTGCTCAGCACGTAGGCGTCGAACAGGTTGGGGATGATGCGGTATTCGTAGCTGTTGATGAGGGGCGACTGGATTTCCTGGCGCCCCAGGGTCAGGCGGCTGCGGCCCCGGCTGTAGATGAGCTGGGCCTCGCCCCACAGGGAATAGGGGCGCTTGTCCAGGCCGAACATGTAGGCGTCGGTCTGGCGCGGATTGTCCCGGGCCAGGCCCAGGTCCTGGGTGGTGTACCAGGCGGCCCGCAGGCGCCAGCCCCGGTAGTCGCCGCTCTCCAGGCCCAGCTTGCCGCCGAAGCCGGCGGTGTTCTGGTTCGGCCGGCCGCCCTTCTTGTCGTCGAAGACGTACATGGCCTTGCCATAGCCGAAGAAGGTGGTGCCCGCCAGGGCCTCCGCGGCATCGTCCCCGGCCCGGCCCTGGACGGAGGCGCCCAGGAGGCAGGCCAGGCCCAGCAGGCGAAGGCAGCGCCCCACGCCCGCGCCTATTGCCATTCCACCCGGTTGCGGCCCAGGTCCTTGGCCCGGTAAAGGGCGGCATCGGCCCCGGCCACGATGTCCTTGGCCTGGTCGTCGGGGCGGTAGGTGGCGACCCCGAAGCTGGCGGTCTTCTGCCGCACCACCGGAAACTCGTTGAGCTCGAATACCTGACGCAGGTCTTCGGCCAGGACCCGGACGCCCGCCTCGTCGGTATGGGGGCAGACCACCATGAATTCCTCACCGCCCCAGCGGCCTGCCAGGTCCGTTTCCCGGGTATGGCGCTGCAGCAGCCGGGCCACTTCCACCAGCACCTGGTCTCCCGCCTGGTGACCGTGGCAGTCGTTCACCAGCTTGAAGTGGTCCAGGTCCAGCAGGATCAGGCTGAAGGGCTGGCCGAAACGCTGGGAGCGCTGGATTTCGCTTTCCAGCACCTCGTCCAGCTTCATGCGGTTGAACAGGCCGGTCAGCTTGTCGGTGACGGAAAGTCGCTCCAGCTCCCGGTTGAGGGCGCTCAGCTTGCGGTTGGAGTAGATGACCACGGCCAGGACGAAGGCGGCCACGGCCAGGCTCTTCCACAGCAGGCTGTAGTCGGTGTGCTGCTCCACCTTGATGGCCACGTGCCGGTTGGCGATGGCCTCCCGCTCCTGGGGCGTCACGGTGCCCACGCCCTTGTCCAGGATGTCCCGCAGCAGGGGTTCATCCTTGATCACGCCGATGCGCAGCTGGTTGGTGTAGGCGGGAATCTGGCCGGCGATCTTGAGGTTGAACAGGCCTTCCTTGCGGATGGCGTAGGCGGCGACGATGAGGGAGCGCACCGTCAGGTCGGCCTTGCGCTCGGAAACCAGGGAGACGGCCTCCGGCTCGCTGCCGGTGAGGATCACCCGCAGGTTGGGGAAGTCCTTGCGGATGCGCTCCTCCACCATGGTGCCCCGGGGCAGGGCCACGCTCTCGCCGCTGAGGCCGAGGAGGTCGCCGACGAAGGCGTGCTCCTCCCGGGTGACGATGATGTTGGGGTCGGTGAACACGGGAGCGGTGAAATTCAGCCAGCGGTCCCGTTCCGGACTCTGGTTGAGGAAGCTCATGAGCTGGCAGCGCCCGGCCTTGGCGGCGGCCAGGCTTTCGTCCCAGGTCCGCACCGGCAGCAGCTCGATGCGCAGGCCGACCCGCTGGGCCACCAGCTGCACCAGGTCGGCGCCGATGCCCTCGTGCCGCCCCTGCTCGTTGATGCGCTCGAAGGGCTCCCAGTCCGGATCGACGCACATCTTCACCGACCGCACCCTGTCCAGGTAGGCCTGCTCGGCAGCCGTGAAGACGATGGACGCCGGCTCGGAGGCGACGCCGGGCAGCGGACTCAGGGAAAGGCAGGCGGCGCACAGGGCCAGGGCTGTCTTGAGGGACATGGGGACTAGGCAGGTTGGAGGGATCGTCGCTGCCGATGCCCGGGCAGCCTGGGCTGCGGAGGGCGCCATGCCGATCACGGCACGGGCTCCGGCCCATCTTCTTCTGTCGGCAGTATAACGGCCCGCCACCGCTGAATTGGCTCGACTATGTCACACCGCGGCGGGGGTCCGCTGTCCGGCCGGGCAGCCTGCCGCCTGCCGTTCCGGGCCGGAAACCGGGCGCCCGCCCCGACCGGGGCGGGCGAAGGCCGGCGCCTAGGCCAGACGCCGCCCCAGGGGCTGGGGCACGGGCACCGGGCGGCCGTCGTAGCCCACCGCCACCATGATGAAGCGGCCCCGGGTGCACAGGCGGCGCTGGCCGGTGAGCAGGGCCTCGGCGTGCAGCAGCACTTCCACCGTCATGGAACTGTTGCCGATGGCCACCACCCGGGCCGCCAGGTCGGCGATCTCCCCCTCCAGCACCGGCGCGTGGAAGTCGATGCGCTCGGAAGCGGCCATCACCACAGGCATGCGGGCCTGGCGGCTGGCCGCCACCATGGCCGCCTTACCCAGCCAGGCCAGGGCCTGGCCGCCGAAGAGGCTGCCGTGGTGGTTGGTGTGGCCGGGAAAGACCATCTCCACCATGGCCGTCACCGGGCCGATGCCGGGCAGCTGGGCGAAGCTCTCGTCGTCCTCCTGCAGCGGCGCCCCTGGACCGTCCACCGCCACCAGGGTGAAGTGGGCGGTGGCGCTGGTCTCCCGCAGCCCGGTGGCCAGGTCCTCCGCCGCCAGGGCCACCTCCACCTGCACCGAGCGCCGGCCCCGCTGCACCACCCGGCCGGACAGTTCCACCAGGCGCCCCTGGGGAATGGGCTTGCGGAAGTCGATGCGGCCGCTGCTGGCGGTGACCATGGGCCGGCGGGTCTCCCGGGTGGCCACCAGGAAGGCCAGCTTGTCCATCATGGCCATGGCAGAACCGCCGAAAAGGGTGCCGTGGTGGTTCACCTGTTCGGGGAAGACCACGTCCACCATGAGGGTGGCCTGCTGCTGCCGCGGCGAAGTGGACGAAGTGGGGGCGGGATTGGCTTCTACGGGCTGGGCGGCCGTCCCCACGACGGCGCCGATTTCCATTGCTTCCATGCGCATGCGCAACTCCTTGGATGAAGCGGAGCGGGAGCGTCGGAGAAGGGCGAACACCCCGGGCCGCGGCAAAGCGGCTCGGAGCGGCAGGCAGCCGAGAGCGGACAACGATGACAGTCAGGGAATGCGCGCATTTACCTTCCTCAGGGGACACCCCGCCCCAATTAGGATTGATATGAAGTAATGCCGCGGCAGGTCTCCTGACTTGCGGGTCGTCACGTTGCGCCAGCCTTCCCGGCAGTATCGCCAGTGGCAAAGAGTGGAGCGCAACGCTCGCCGCCTACAGTTGCGGGGGCAGTTCCGGACTGGAGTCGGGGCGTCGCCGCCCTGTCTCGCACCGGATTCCCTTTTCATCCCCTGGAGGGGGGAACCGAAGCGGGGCCAGTCTAACCCGCCCCAACCGATTCGCCAAACGCCGCGCCTGGCGCGGCGGATTGCCCAGCCCGGGGGGAGTGGGCTATCATCCGCCCCGATTCAGGTGCCGTGCCTCGCGCTCTGCGGGGACGGTGAAACGGGAAGCCGGTGACTCCAGGGACCACCCAGGACAGTCCGGCGCAGCCCCCGCTGCTGTAAGCCAGACGACGCTGCCTCACGCCACTGTGGTTCATCACGGGAAGGCCGGCAGGGAAGGATGAAGGCAAGCCAGAAGACCGGCCTGACATCACAAGTTGCACCATTCCCCGGGGTGACGGGAACGGTTCTGGTGATTTGCCGCCTCCTCGCTGTTCCATCCGCCGCGGCCCTTTATCCGACCTGCCACAACTCCCCCGCCTGGTGCGCCACCGTCATGCTCGCCGAGGGAGAGACTCATGCACATCATGGAAGGCTTCCTGCCCATCGAACACGCCGTGGGCTGGAGCGTCGCCGCCGCCCCCTTCGTCGCCTGGGGCATCCGTTCCGTGAACCGCCGCATCCGTGAAAATCCCGAGCAGCGCATGCTGCTGGGAGTGGCTGCCGCCTTCACCTTCGTCCTCTCGGCCCTGAAGCTGCCCTCGGTCACCGGCAGCTGTTCCCACCCCACCGGCACCGGCCTGGGCGCCGTGCTCTTCGGTCCTGCCGCCATGGCCCCCATCGGCGCCGTGGTGCTGCTGTTCCAGGCCCTGCTGCTGGCCCACGGCGGCCTCACCACCCTGGGCGCCAACATTTTCTCCATGGCCGTGGTGGGACCCTTCGCAGCCTACGGCATCTTCGCCCTGGCCCGCCGCCTCAAGGCCTCCCTGGCGGTGAGCGTGTTCCTCGCCGCCAGCCTGGCGGACCTGCTCACCTACGTCACCACCTCGGTGCAACTGGCCTGGGCCTTCCCCGATCCGGTGGGCGGCTTTGGCGCCTCCTTCCTCAAGTTCGCCGGCATCTTCGCCCTCACCCAGATTCCCCTGGCCATCAGCGAAGGCCTGCTGACCGTGGTCATCTGCAACGCCCTGGCGCGCTTCAACCCGCAGGAACTGCAGGACCTGGGCGTGGCCCCGACGCCGGAGGTGCGGGCATGAAGCGCCACCAGAACCTGCTGCTGCTCATCGCCGTGGTGCTGCTGGCGGCCCTGCCCCTGTGGCTGGTGGAACGGCCGGTCGGGCCGGACGGCCAGCCGGCGGAAATCTTCGGCGGCGCCGACAGCGAGGCCCAGGCCCTCATCACCCGCATCGCCCCGGACTACCAGCCCTGGTTCCAGCCCCTGCTGGAGCCGGCCAGCGGCGAGATCGCCTCCCTCCTTTTCGCCCTGCAGGCGGCCCTTGGCGCCGGCTTCATCGGCTATTACCTGGGCTGCGCCCGCACCCGGGAAAAGCTGCGCCGGGAACAACGACGCGATGAAGCTGCAGCCCGGCGCGAAGACGAGGACCAGGAAGGGCCGGCGTGCTGATCGAGCAGTCGGCCTACGCCAACCGCTGGCGCGGCGTGGCGCCCCAGGCCAAGGGCCTCTTCGCCCTGGGCGGGGTGACGGCCGCCTTCGTCGCCGCCGCCACCCCGGCCGCCGGGCTCGGCGTGGCCGCCCTGCTGGCGGCCGTGACCATCGGCGGCGCCCGGGTATCGCCCCTGCTCTATCTGCGGGTGGCGGCCCCGGCCCTCTTCTTCCTCGCCATCAGCGCCCTCTCCCTGGCCGTCTCCGTGGATGGGGGCGGCCTGCAGGCCACCGCCGCCGGCACCCGCCAGGCCGCCGTGGTGGCGACCCGCTCCCTGGGCGCCCTGGCGGCCCTGCTGTTCCTGGTGCTGACCACGCCCCTGAGCGACCTCATCGCCCTGCTGCGCCGCCTGCGCACCCCCGAGGTGCTGCTGGACATCATGGTGCTGTGCTACCGCACCCTGTTCGTCTTCGCCGCCGCCCTGCAGGATATGCGCGCCGCCCAGGCCGCCCGCCTCGGCCACCTGGACCGCAGCCGCCTGCTGCGCAGCCTGGGGCAGATGGCCGCCCACCTCACCCTGCAGGTGTGGCAGCGTTCCCACGCCCTGCACCTGGCGGCCCTGGCCCGCAACAACGACGGTCCCCTGCGCTTCCTCGGCAGCCGCCACCCCCATGCCCGGCGCGATGCCGGCCTGGCCGGCGTGGCCGCCCTGGCCCTGGTGCTGCTCGCCTGGAGCGGCCGGTGAGCACGCCCCTGCTGCAGCTGGAGGACGTGCACTACCGCTACCCGGACGGCAGCGCGGGCCTGGCCGGCTGTTCCCTGAGCGTTTCCCGGGGCAGCCGCAACGCCCTCATCGGCGCCAACGGCTCGGGCAAGACCACCCTCTTCCAGCATTGCAACGGCCTGCTGCGCCCCGCCGCCGGCCGGGTGCACTACGCCGGCGCCCCGGTGGACTACGGCCGGGCCGGCCTGCGCGCCCTGCGCAGCAAGGTGGGCCTGGTCTTCCAGAATCCGGACCGGCAGCTTTTCTCCGCCAGCGTGCGGGAGGACGTCTCCTTCGGCCCCCTCAACCTGGGCCTGAGTGATGCCACCGTCGCCGCCCGGGTGGAAGCCGCCCTGCAGGCCGTGGGCATGGACGACCTGGCCCACAAGCCGGTGCAGAACCTCAGCTTCGGCCAGAAGAAGCGGGTCTGCATTGCCGGCGTGCTGGCCATGGAGCCGGAGCTCCTGGTGCTGGACGAGCCCATGGCCGGCCTCGACCAGGCCATGCAGGAGGAACTGCTGGCGGTGCTGGACGGCCTGCACCGCCGGGGTATGACCATCCTCCTGGCCACCCACGACATCCACTTCGCCTACCGCTGGGCCGACCGCATCCACCTCATGGCCGCCGGCCGCTGCTGCGCCAGCTTCGACGCCCCGGCCCTGGCCGGGCACGAGGCCGAGCTGGCCGCCATCGGCCTGCGCCTGCCCTCGGTGATCGGCCTGGAACGGCAGCTGCGGCAGCGCGGCCTGCTCCGCGGCGACACCCCCATCCACAGCTGCAGCGCCCTCCTGGCCCAGCTGCAACAAGAAGACTGCTGAGAAGGAACATGCCATGACCCCAGCCACCCTCGGCAAGATCTGGTTCGTCGGCGCCGGCCCCGGCGACCCGGACCTCATCACCGTCAAGGGCCGCCGCCTGCTGGAACAGGCCGGCGCCATCCTCTTCGCCGGCTCCCTGGTGGACCAGGCTGCCACCCTCTACGCCCCGCCGGGCTGCGAGATCCGGGACTCCAAGGACATGACCCTGGAGGAAATGACCTACTGGCTGCTCCAGGCCAGCCGCCGCCACCAGACCGTGGTGCGCCTGCAGACCGGCGACCCGGGCCTCTACGGCGCCCTGGTGGAAATGACCCGGCCCCTGGACGAGGTGGGCGTGCCCTGGGCCGTGGTGCCAGGCGTCTCCTCGGCCCTGGCCTCCGCCGCCGCGGCCGGCGAGACCCTGACCCTGCCGGAAGTGACCCAGACGGTGATCCTCACCCGGGTCGCCGGCCGCACCCCCATGCCGCCCGGGGAAGACCTGGAGTCCCTGGCGGCCCACCGTTCCACCCTCTGCATCTTCCTTTCCATCACCCTGCTGCACGAGGTGCAGCGCGCCCTGCTGGCCGCCGGCTGGCCGGAGGATGCGCCCATCCTGGTGGTGCAGAAGGCCTCCTGGCCCGGGGAGGAGAAGATCGTGCGCGGCACCATCGCGGACATCAAGAAAAAGTGCCAGGCGGAGAAGATCGCCGCCCAGGCCATGATCATCGCCAGCCCGGCCCTCGGCGCCCGGGACTGGGAGGACATCGCCCGCTCCAAGCTCTACGACCCCAGCTTCACCCACCGCTTCCGCAAGGCCAGCGTGGGCGAGGCCTCCTGAGAAATGCCCATGACCTTCAGTGCCCAAGACACCACCCTGCTCCTGGTCGGCCACGGTTCCCGCAACCGGGACGGCAACAAGGAAATCCTCCATTTCGCCGCCCAGTGGCGGGAACGCCACCCCGGCTGGCGCATCGAGGTGTGCTTCATCGAGCACGCCGAGGTGCTGCTGGATGAGGGCCTGAACCGGGCCGCCGGCAATGCGAAGAAGGTGGTGGTGATCCCCTTCATCCTCAACGCCGCCGGCCACGTGAAAATGGAGCTGCCCCACGCCGTGGAAGAGGCACGAGCCCGCCACCCGGGCGTGGACTTCCAGGTGGTGCGCCACCTGGGCATGGGCCGGGAGATTTTCGAGGTGCTGCAGGGCCAGCTGGACCGGCTGATGAAGCAGCTGGACATGCCCGACCCCTGCACCACCGGCGTCATCCTGCTGGGTCGCGGTTCGTCGGACGCCGGCGCCAACGGCGAGCTGGCCAAGATGGCCCGCTGGATCTTCGAGGACAACGACCACGAGCTGGTGGACATCGCCTTCACCGGCGTCACCTGGCCCCGGCTGGAAACCGCCGTGCAGCGCCAGGTCAAGCTGGGCATGACCCAGGTGGCCATCGTTCCGGTCTATCTCTTCACCGGCGTGCTCATGGAGCGCATCAAGGCCCAGGCCGAGCGCCTGCAGCGCCAGTATCCCCAGGTGGCCTTCGCACTGGGCACCCACTTCGGCTTCGACAAGGGCATCTTCGACCTGCTGGATGCCAAGGTGGGCGGCGATGAACTGCCCGAAGGCAGCCTGCTCGAATGCGACGGCTGCAAGTACCGCCTGGCCGCCGAGGACGAGCACCTGCACGACCACAGCCACACCGCCACCCACGACCACGGACATGAGCATGGCCACGCCCACGGCGGCTGCGGCCACCAACATGGGGGCAAACATGATCACGATCATGGTCACGGCCATTGCCATGGGCACAATCACTCCCACGATCATCACTCCCACGGGTAAGCCATGAACCACAACGCCAACGTCGTCACCGAACAGCTCACCGCCGCCGGCCGCGCCATCGAGCACGATTCCTTCGCCATCATCGACGCCGAAGCCGGCCCCCACGCCTACAGCGCCGACCAGTGGCCGGTGGTGCGGCGCATGATCCACGCCAACGCCGACTTCGAATTCAACGGCCTCACCGACTTCCACCCGGCAGCGGTGGAAGCGGGCCTGGCTGCCATCCTCAAGGGCGGCACCCCCATCGTGGCGGACGTGGAAATGATCTGCGTCGGCCTCTCCGCCAGCCGCCTCAAGCACTTCGGCGTCACCACCCACCACTTCATTTCCGACGCCGACGTCATCGCCCAGGCCCAGGCCGAGGACACCACCCGGGCCGTGCAGGCCATGCGCAAGGCCCATCGCCAGGGCCTGCTGGACGGGGCCATTGTCGGCATCGGCAACGCCCCCACGGCCCTCATCGAAGTGGTGCGCCTGATCAAGGAAGAAGGGGCCCGCCCGGCCCTGGTCATCGGCATGCCCGTGGGCTTCGTCTCCGCCGCCGAATCCAAGGACCTGATGGCCGAAGTGCAGGACGTGCCCTGGATCGTCATCCGCGGCCGCAAGGGCGGCTCCACCCTGGTGGTGGCGGCCATCCACGCCCTCCTCGGCGTCGCCGAAGCCCGCCAGCGCAATGCCGCCTGAAGCCGCCAACAGCGCTCCCGTGAACAGCGAAGCGCCGCCGCCGGCCGAGAAGGTCCGCAAGGGCACGGCCAAGCGGGAACGGGGCAACCGCACCGGTTTCACCACCGGCGCCAACTCGGCGGCGGCGGCCGTGGCCGCCACCCAGGGCCTGGTCCAGGGCCAGGTGCCGGCCCAGATTTTCTGCCGCCTGCCCAACGGCCAGGAAGTGCCCTTCCAGATCACCGACGGCCGCGTCGAGGGCGAAGGCATGCCCCTGCGGGCCCACGCCGTCAGCATCAAGGATGCCGGCGACGATCCGGACGCCACCCACGGCGCCCACATGACCGCCGACGTGGTGCGCATTCCCGGTGGCGGCGGCCAGGTCATCCTCAAGGGCGGCCCGGGTGTCGGCGTCGTCACCAAGGAAGGCCTGGGCCTGGAAGTGGGCGGCCCGGCCATCAACCCGGTGCCCCGGCGCAATATCAGCGACAACGTGGCCCGGGCCGGCGCTGCCATCCTGGCCGCCGGCGACAGCCTGGAGGTGACCATCTCCGTACCCGGCGGCGAGGAGATGGCGAAGAAGACCCTCAATGCCCGCCTCGGCATCCTGGGCGGCATTTCCATCCTCGGCACCACCGGCATCGTGCGCCCCTATTCCACCGCCGCCTTCCGCGCCAGCGTGGTCCAGGCGGTGGACGTGGCGGCGCGCCAGGGCCAGACCAGCGTGGTGTTCACCACCGGCGGCCGCACCGAAAAATTCGCCATGAAGCAGTTGCCGCAACTGCAGGAAGCCTGCTTCGTGCAGATGGGGGACTTCGTCAAGGCCGCCTTCCAGAGCGCCATCAAGCGCAAGATGCAGCACGTCTACATCGGCGCCATGGTGGGCAAGCTGACCAAGATGGGCCAGGGCCTGGCCGTGACCCACGCCTGGAAGCAGGAGATCGACCGGGACCTGCTGGCCGCCTGCGCCACCGAAGTGGGCGCCCCCGCCGACCTGGTGGAGGAAATCCGCAACGCCGAGACGGCCCGCTTCGCCGCCGAGCGCCTGGCCCTGCTGGGCCTCACCGTGCCCTTCCACCGGGCCCTGGCCATCCACGCCATGCAGAGCCTGCGGGCCTGCCACCCGGGTCCCTACCAACTCACCGTGCTGGTCTGCGATTTCGAGGGCCAGTTCATCTGTCGCGTCGAAGAGGGCGAAAGTGTCTAAACAACCCTACTGCACCGTCCTCGGCATCCTGGACGACGGCTGGGCCGGCCTGCCGGATTCCGCCCGCCACTGCCTGCAATCCGCCGGCCTCATCGTCGGCGCCGGCCGCACCCTGGCCCTGGTGCAGCCCCATCTGGCCGCCGGCGCCACCCTCAAGGACATGGACGGCAAGCTGGGCCAGGTGCCCGGCTGGATTCAACAAGCTGCCGCTGACGGCCTGCGCACTGTCGTGCTGGCCACCGGCGACCCCCTCTGCCACGGCATGGCCAGCTATCTGGTGGGCAAGCTGGGGGCCGAATCGGTCACCGTGCTGCCCGCCCCCTCCACCCTGCAACTGGCCTTCGCCCGCTTCCAGCGGCCCTGGCAGGACTACCGCATCTCCACCTGCCACACCGCCGATGCGGGCGAATGGCAGTTCGGCACCACCCCGGACAACGGCCTCTACAAGCTGATCCGGGCCATCGCCGAATACCCCAAGGTAGCCGCCTTCACCGGCCCGGACAACAACCCGGCCCGCCTGGCCCGGGCCATGCTGGCGGCGGGCTATGGTGAGGAGGTCCGCCTCTCGGTGGCGGCCAAGCTGGCCCTGCCGGAGGAACAGCTGTTCCCCGACCTTTCCCTGGAACAGGCTGCGGCCATGAGCTTCCCCGACCCCAATGTGGTGCTGGTGGAACGCAGCGTGGCCGACAGCCGCGCCATCTTCGGTTTCGACGACCTGGACTTCGTCCAGCGCCAGCCGGAGAAGGGTCTCATCACCAAGCTGGAAGCCCGGGCTTTATCCCTGGCCAAGCTGGGTCTCAAACCCGACAGCGTGGTGTGGGACATCGGCGCCGGTTCCGGCTCCGTCGGCCTGGAGGCCAGCCGCCTGTGCCGCCACGGCCACGTGTATGCCATCGAAAAGAACGAGGGCGATGCCGCCAACGCCCGGGAAAACGCCCTGCGTTTCCAGGCCACCAATTACACCCTGCGCCACGGCAAGGCCCCGGAAGGGCTGGAGACCTGGCCCGATCCGGATGCGGTGTTCGTCGGCGGCTCCGGCGGCGAACTGGCGGCCCTCATTGAGCTGATCCTCACCCGCTTGAAGCCCAACGGCCGCTTGGTGATGAACTTCGTCACCCTGGAAAACCTGGCCACCGCCACCACCGCCCTGGCCGCTGCGGTGGAGAAATTCGGCGCCAACTGGGACGTGACCCAGCTCCAGGCCAGCCGCAGCCAGCCCATCCTGGACATGCACCGCATGGCCGCACAAAACCCCATCTGGATAGTCTCCGCTAGGAAAGCCTGAAACATGCCCCTGACTTTGTTGCGCCTCCTAGGCGTACCGCTAGTACTACTTGTACTGCCTGCGTCGACGCGTCGCATCAGGGCCGCTGCGCTGCATGTTTAAGGCTTTCCAAAATCAAAGAGTGAAACCATGACCGACAAGAAATACGGCCGCCTCATCGGCGCCTCCCTGGGTCCCGGCGACCCCGAACTGATCACCCGCCGTGCCTGGGCCGTGCTCAACGGCGACGCCCGCTGGCTCTATCCGGTGAAGAAGGCGGAGGAAAGCTCCTACGCCCTCTCCATCGTCACCCGGGGTGGTCTGGAAGTGCCCGCCGACGCCGAGGAACTGGTGTTCCCCATGACCCGGGACGCTGAAATCCTGACCAAGGCCTGGGCCCGGGCCGCCGCCCGCACCGTGGAGCTGCTGGCCGAAGGCCGGGACCTGGTGTTCCTGGTGGAAGGCGATGCCTCCACCTTCGCCACTTTCGGCCACCTGGCCCGGGTGGTGCGGGAACTGGTGCCGGAAGTTGAGGTGGAAACCATCCCCGGCGTCTCCTCCTTTGCCGCCGCGGCCGCCACCACCGGCACCACCCTGGCCGAGGAAGACGAAACCCTGGCGGTGATCCCCGCCGCCTACGGCGTGGAAGTCATCGACCACCTGCTGGACGAATTCGACACCCTGGTGCTGCTCAAGGTGAAGCCCCTGGTGGATGAGGTGCTGGACCTGCTGGAACGGCGCGAGCTGCTCAGCACCAGCTGCTTCATCGAGAAGGTGGGCTCCCCCGACGAGCGCATCGTGCGCGACGTGGCCTCCCTCAAGGGCGAGAAGGTGAACTACCTCTCCCTCATGCTGGTGCAGAACCCCAAGCGCCAGCGCGGCGAACTGCGCCGGGGCTGCCGCAAGCGCAAGGCCGAGCAGCAGGACGAAACGGCTGCCGCCTGAACAGTTTTGCCCCAACCCAAAAAATAAAATGACTATTCCCCTCCCCTTCCCCAACGAGAGAATCGCCGTCGTCTCCATCACCCGCCACGGCATTGCCCTGGCGGGCAAGGTGGTGGCGGCCCTGCCCGGCGCCCGCCTGTTCGCCCCGGAGAAATTCCGGGCCGAGGCGGAGGCCGCAGTTGCCAGCACTCCTGGCGCGGCAACCACCTACGGCGGCAAGACCGGCGACCAGATTCCTGCCCTCTTCGCCAACTTCGACGGCATCGTCGCCATCGTCTCCCTGGGCGCCCTGGTGCGCCTCATCGCCCCCCACCTCAAGGACAAGGAACAGGACCCGGGGGTGGTGGTGGTGGACGAGGCCGGGCGCTTTGCCATTCCCATGCTCTCCGGCCACCTGGGCGGCGCCAACGCCCTGGCCGGCATCCTGGCGGCCAGCCTGGGCGCCACCCCGGTGCTCACCACCGCCTCCGATTCCCGCCAGACCCTGGGCGTGGACCTGCTGGGCCGGGAGCTGGGCTGGACCTTTGAAGCGACCCACGACGAAGTGGTGAAGGCCAGCGCCGCCGTGGTGAACGACGAGCCGGTGGCCCTGGTGCAGGAGGCCGGCAGCCCGGACTGGTGGCCGCGCCACGCCAATGGTCGCAGCGGCCCGGTGCCCGCCAACATCAAGCAGTTCAGCCGCCTGGAAGAGGTGGACCTGGACAGCGTCGCCGCCGTGCTGTGGATCAGCCACCGCCCCCTGCCGCCGGAACTGGCGCCCCGTCTGGCAGGCCGCCTGGTCACCTACCGGCCGCCCGTGGAGCAAGGCGCTTGAGCCTGGGCAGCCGCAGAGTGGCGCTGGGCCTGGGCTGCGACCGGGGCACCCCGGAGGCGACCATTGCGCAAGCCGTGCAGGAGGCCCTGGCCGCCGCCGGCCTCGCCCCGGAACAGGTGGCGGCCGGTGCCAGCATCACCCTGAAGGCGGACGAGGTGGGCCTGCTGGGCTTTGCCGAACGCTTCGGCCTCACCCTCACCTTCTACCCGCCGGAAGTACTGGCCACCGTACCCGTGCCCAACCCGTCGGAGACGGTGCGCAAGTACACCGGCACCCCGTCGGTGTCGGAAGCCGCCGCCCTGCTGGCCGCCGGCACCGACATGAGCCGGCTGCTGATCGAAAAACACAAGCTGCGGGGACCGGACGGGCGCAATGCCACCGTTTCCATCGCCCTGCTGCCCTGAGCCCGACCACTGCATTCACTGAATTTCCGAGGAACGATTTCATGACCGACATTCAAACCAACACCCCGGCCAAGACCGGCAAGATCATGCTGGTGGGCCTGGGCCCCGGCGCCGTGGAACACATGACCGGCCGCGCCCGGGCCGCCATCGCCGAAGCCGACACCATCATCGGCTACGTCACCTATGTGCGCCTGGTGGCCGACCTGATCGACGGCAAGGAAGTGATCAAGAAGTCCATGACCGAGGAACTGGACCGGGCCATCGAAGCCCTGGACCGGGCCAGGCAGGGCAAGAAGGTGGCCCTGATTTCCTCCGGCGACGCCGGCGTGTACGGCATGGCCGGCCCCACTTTCGAAGTGCTGTTCCAGGCCGGCTGGACCCCGGAATCGGACATCGAGGTGGAAATCGTCCCCGGCGCCTCGGCGCTGAACACCTGCGCCGCCCTGGTGGGCGCGCCCCTGACCCACGACTTCTGCGCCATCTCCCTCTCCGACCTGCTCACCCCCTGGCCCACCATCGCCCGCCGCCTGGATGCGGTGGCCTACGCCGATTTCGTGGTGGCCCTGTACAACCCCAAGAGCGGCCGCCGCACCCGCCAGATCCAGGAAGCCCAGCGCATTTTCCTGCGCCACCGCGATCCCAAGACCCCGGTGGCCATCGTCAAGAGCGCCTTCCGCCCCAAGCAGCGCCTGGAATTCACCACCCTGGAGAAAATGGCCGAGGCCGACATCGGCATGCTGTCCACCGTGCTCATCGGCAACTCCAACACCTTCATCCGGGACGGCCTGATGGTCACCCCCCGGGGCTATGCCAACAAGTACGACGTGGCCGAGGGTGAACGTTCCACCAAGGGCGGCGAGCAGGCCGGCCGCTCCCTTTCCACCGGCCTCAACGGCTGGCTGGAAGCCATCCGCGACAGCGGCAAGAGCGCCGCCGAACTGGCCGTGGAATACCGCCTGCCGGAGGACTACATCGCCGCCGCCCTGGCCGCCGGTCCGGAAGCGGCGGACGAAACCGAGGCCGAGGCGGAAGCATGAGCGAAGTCAGCAAGCCCCGCATCGGCGACTACCGCCGCCACCTGCTGGTGTGCACCGGCCCCCGCTGCACCCAGAACGGCGAGGGCCAGGCCCTCTTCGACTCCCTGGGCGACAAGCTCAAGGCCGCCGGTCTCACCGAGGGCGAGCTGCGGGTCAAGCGTTCCCGCGTCAATTGCTTCGCCGCCTGCAAGGGCGGCCCGGTGATGTGCGTGCAGCCCGACGGCACCTGGTACTACAACGTCACCGCCGACAACCTGGAGCGCATCGTCGAGGAACACCTGAAGCACGGCTGCCCCGTGGACGATCTGGTTTTCCACCAGGGGCCCGGCCTGTGAGCCGGGTCTGGTCGGAGCAGGCGCCGGGCAGCGTCTCCCTGGTGGGGGCCGGCCCCGGCGATGCGGAACTGCTGACCCTGCGCGCCTGGCGGCGCCTGCAGACGGCGGAAGTGCTGGTCTACGACAATCTGGTGGGCCCGGGCATCGTCGATTTCGCCCCGGCGACGGCGGAGCACATCTACGTCGGCAAATCCGCCGGCAACCACACCCTGCCCCAGGAAGACATCTGCCAACTGCTGCTGGAGAAGGCCCGGGAAGGCAAGCGGGTGGTGCGTCTCAAGGGCGGCGATCCCTTCGTTTTCGGCCGCGGTGGCGAGGAGATGGACGTGCTGCTGCAACATGCGGTGCCGGTGGAAATCGTGCCCGGCATCACCGCCGCCCTGGGGGCCGGCGCCAGTTTCGGCTTTCCCCTGACTCACCGGGACCATGCCCAGAGTTGCGTCTTCGTCACCGGCCACCTCAAGGACCAGGCCCTGGAACTGAACTGGCAGGCCCTGGCCCAGCCCAACCAGACCCTGGTGATCTACATGGGCATCCACGGCCTGGAACGCATCGCCGCCGGCCTGCAGGGCGCCGGCCTGGCCCCGGAAACGCCGGCGGCCCTGGTCTATCGCGCCACCTGGCCGGAACAGCGGCTCCACACCTGCACCCTGGCCACCCTGGCGGCGACGGCCCAGCGCCACGGCATCAAGCCGCCGACCCTGCTGGTCATCGGCAGCGTGGTGGCCCTGGCCGCCCCGGAACGGCCCTCCGCCCTGGCCTGAGGCCGGCCTTGGGTCAGGCCGGCAGGCCGGCGGCCCGCTGCTCCAGGCAGTCGTAATCCCCCGCCTGGTAGTCGCGGCAAATGAAGGGACGCTGCTCGTAGATGGTGCACAGCATGGTGCGGCGGTCCAGGGCGGCGCACCAGCCGTCCTCCAGGCGGTGCATGATCCAGCCGCCCCAGGGGTCCTGCCGGGTCAGGGCTTCGGGCACCTCGTCGTCGCCCCCCAGCAACATCACCTCCAGCTTGCAGCAGCAGGCCCGGCAGGTGGCGCAGGTGACGTTCTCCTCGGCGGCCACGGCGCTCACCGGATGCCCAGCTTGGCGCGGATCAGGGGCAGGGCCGCCTGGGCCGCCCGTTCCCCTTCCAGGATGGCGTCGTTGCGGGACTTGAAGTCGGTGGAGCCGATACCCGGAATGTCGGGGCGGATGACGACGTCGGCCTCCTTCATCTCCGCCTGGCCCAGGTGGCTGCCCATGATGGCGAAGGTCTGCAGCAGCACCTCCATGAGACCGGAAACCTTGCCGTTCTTCGGCTTGCTGGAAATGTCCACGGCGATCACCACCTCGCCGCCCATGGCCCGGGCGGCCCGCACCGGCACCGGGCTGACCAGGCCGCCGTCCACGTACTCGCGGCCGTTGATGGTGACCGGCTGGAAGACGCCGGGGACGCTGCTGGAGGCCCGCACCGCCATGCCTGTGTTGCCGCTGCGGAAGGTCACCGCCTCGCCGCTCTTGAGATCGGTGGCGACGGCGGCGAAGGGCTTCTTCAGCCTTTCCATGGGCTGCTGCTTCACCGCCTCGTTGATGAACTTCTGCAGGGCCTCGCCCTTGAGCACGCCCCGATCCGCCAGGGACCAGTCGGTGATGGCCGATTCGTCCAGCTTCATGGCCAGCTTCTGCAATTCGTAGCCAGAATAGCCGGCGGCATAGAGGGCGCCGACGACGGAACCGGCGCTGGTGCCGATCACCATGTCCGGCACGATGCCGTGGGATTCCAGGGTCTTGATCACCCCCACATGGGCAAAGCCCCGGGCGGCGCCGCCCCCCAGGGCCAGCACCACCTTGGGCGGCGGATGGCCCACCGCCGTCGCCGCTGCCGGGGCCTCCGTCCGGTCCAGGGTGACGCAGCCGCAAAGCAGCAGGGAAGCGGCCCCCAGGAGGGCGCCAAGGCAGGTACGACGGGCAGAAAGCATGGAGGTCTCGCAGAATTTTCCCGGGCGCTGGTCCGGGGCAAGGGCCACATTATAATGAGCCCCACCCCGGCCCGCCCTTCCACCTTTGCCTTCGGCTGAAAGCGCCCATGCTGCCCTGGCTCACCGCCGCCCACGAATTCCCGCCCCTCGCCACCGCCCTCAGCGAGCCCAACGGCCTGCTGGCCGTGGGCGGCGACCTGGCGCCGGAACGCCTGCTGGCGGCCTACCGGCGCGGCATCTTCCCCTGGTATTCGCCCGGGGAGCCGATCCTGTGGTGGAGCCCGGACCCGCGCATGGTGCTGTTCCCCGCCGAATTCAAGGTTTCCCGCTCCCTCGGCCGGACCCTGCGCCGGGGCGGCTACGAGGTGTGCCTGGACACGGCCTTCGCCCGGGTCATCGCCGCCTGCGCCCAGACGCCGCGGCGGGGCCAGCACGGCACCTGGATCGTGCCGGAGATGCAGGCCGCCTACCGCCGCCTGCATGAACTCGGGCTGGCCCATTCGGTCGAAACCTGGGTGGATGGCGAACTGGTCGGCGGCCTCTACGGCATCGCCCTGGGACGCATGTTCTACGGCGAATCCATGTTCTCCTGGCGCAGCGACGCCTCCAAGATCGCCGTCGCCCATCTCGCCCGTTACCTGGAAAGGCTCGGATTCGGCATGGTAGATTGCCAGATGCACACCGCCCACCTGGCCTCCCTCGGCGCCCGGGAAATCCCCCGGGACGATTTCATCGCCCGCCTCGACGCCCTGGTGGCCGCGGGGTCCGCCCCCGGCCCCTGGCCGGCGGCAGATGCAAGCCACCTGTGGCATAGCGCAGCCTGACCGACATGTCCCAACTCAACGACTCGTCCCTGCCCTTTTCCCTGCTGCAGTTCTACGCCACCTCGCCCTACGGCTGCAGCTACCTGCCGGAGCAGCAGGCCCGCTCCCAGGTGGCCACGCCCACCCACCTGATCAACACGGAAATCTACAGCGAGCTGGTGCGGGCCGGCTTCCGCCGCAGCGGCGTGTTCACCTACCGTCCCTGGTGCGACGCCTGCCGCGCCTGCGTGCCGGCGCGCATCCCGGTGCAGCGCTTCGCCCCGGACCGGACCCAGCGGCGGGTGGCCCGCCAGCACGAAAACCTGGTGGCCCGGGAAGTGCCCCTGGAATTCGCCGCCAGCCACTACGAGCTGTACCAGCGCTACCAGGCCAACCGCCACGCCGGCGGCGGCATGGACCAGGACAGCCACGAGCAGTACGCCCACTTCCTGCTGCAAAGCCGGGTGGACACCCGGCTGGTGGAATTCCTCGAACCCGGCAGCGGCGCCGTGCGCATGGTCAGCGTCATCGACGTGCTCACCGACGGCCTCTCCTCCGTCTACACCTTCTACGACCCGGACGTGCCCGGCGCCAGCTACGGCACCTACAACATCCTGTGGCAGATCCAGCAGTGCCGGGAACTGGGCCTGCCCCACCTGTACCTGGGCTACTGGATCGGCGCCAGCCGCAAGATGGCCTACAAGATCCGCTTCAAGCCCCTGGAAGGGCTGGTGGACGGGGAATGGCAGGAACTGGAGGCACTCGCCGCCGCCCAGACTGAGCCAGCCCCCCAGCCCTGATCCTTCAGGCAGGCCCCAGCACTGGCACCTCCTGCTGCAATTCCCGGCGCCGCCGCCCCCGGCGCTTCTTCCACCAGATATAGACCCCGGTCGCCGACAGCACGGCCACCGCCAGGCCCATCAGGGAAATGAGGATGCGCCCGGGCAGGCCCAGGATGCGGCCGGAGTGGACGGGGAACTGGAGTTGCACGAAGACGTCCGCCGCCGTGCCCTGCCAGGGCACCCGCTCACCCAGGATGCGGCCGTCCTGGCCGTCCAGGTAGAGGGATTTGACCTTCATGTTGCCGAAGTCGTCCCCGGGCTCGTTGAACTGGACGCCGTAGATGCCGTACTGCAGGGTGTAGAAGAGGCTGCCGGCAGGCTCCGTCCAGCCCCGGGCCCGGGCCGCCGTCTCGGCCGCGGCGATCGCTTCGGCGTAGCTGAGGCGGGGGGCGATGGGCTGCTCCAGGGGACGCATGGGACGCTGGGTGAAGGGGTCCGGCGTCAGGGTGGAGACGGCGGCCAGCACCGGGCGGAACACTTCCTGGTAGAGGTTGAGGGAGACGGAGGACAGGGCCAGGAGGAACAGCAGGCTCCAGGTCCACAGGCTGCCGGCCCGGTGCAGGTCGAAGTTGAACTTGTAGGCGCCGGCGCCGCGGCGGATTTTCCAGGAGGTGCTCCAGCGTGCCCACCAGGAGCGGCGTTCGGCCTGCCCTGCCCCGACAGGATCATCCAGCCTGCCTTTGCGGCGACCTGCCGGCAGGGTCAGCACCACGGCGACGAAACAGTCCAGCAGCCAGAGCAGGGCGACGCCCCCCATGAACCAGTAGCCCCAGCGATTTTTGCCGCCGAAGTCGGGGATGTGCAGGCTGTAGTGCAGCTTGTAGAGGAAGGGCAGCAGGTTTTCCCGGGACAGGGAAAGGCCACCCCACTCCCGCCGCCCCCGGATTTCGCCGCTCACCGGGTCGGCGAAGACCTGGTTGTAGCCCGGCACGAAAAGCTTGCCGGTGGACGGATCGAGCCGGGGCCGCACGCCCAGTTGCAGGTTGTGCCCCGGCTCCAACTGCAGAGGCAGGAAGGTGACCTGGATGCGCGGGTCCGCCGCCTCTACCCGCCGCACCACTTCCAGGGGCGACAGGGGCTGGCCCGGGGTGACGGCCTCGAACAGGTGGTCGTTGAGCCACTCGTCCAGTTCGTGGTCCCAGGAGATGATGGCCCCGGTGAGGCCGGCCACGACCAGGAACAGGGCCATGGCCAGGCCGACCCAGCGGTGCAGCAGGGAACAGAAACGCCGCATGGAAAGCCCTTAGAAATCCACCGTGGCGGAGAGGGTCAGGGTGCGGGGGGCGCCCAGGGTCAGGTAGCCGCCGGTGGCGGAAGCCCAGTAGTTCTTGTCCACCAGGTTCTCGATGTTGGCCCGCAGCACCACGGCCTGGCTGCCGGCCTGGAAGCCGTAGCGCACGCCGGCGTCGAAGCGGGTCCAGGCCGGCACTTCCTGGGTGTTGGCCGTATCCAGGTACTGCTTGCCGGTATGCACCATGCGCCCCACCACCGCCAGGCCGGGCACGCCGGGCACGTCGTACTCGCCGCTCAGGTTGGCCAGGAATCTGGCCACGCCGATGGCCTGCTTGCCCACGTTGGCGGCGCTGGCGGCCTGTTCCAGCTTGGCATCCATGACCGTGATGCCGCCGATGAGGCGCAGGTTGCGGCTGGCTTCGCCGAAGAGGCTCAGTTCCAGGCCCCGGTTCACCTGCTCGCCGCTGACTTCATAGACGTTGGTGCCCGGATTGGTGGCGGCGCTCAGCTGGTTCACCTCGAACAGGGCGGCGCTGGCGGCGATGCGGCCGAAGTCGGCCTTGGCCCCCACTTCCTTCTGCTTGGAGCGGAAAGGCGCCAGGGCCTGGCCCTGGTTGGCGGTGCCGGTGGGAGCGACGCCGCCCTGCAGCAGGCCTTCGATGTAGTTGGCGTAGAGGGAGAGATTGTCGGCCGCCTTCACCACCAGGCCGGCGGAGGGGGTGGTAACGGAAACGTCGTACACCGAACTCTGCACCCCGCTGCCGTAGGCATAGTTGCCCACCAGGGCCTTCTGCTGGCGGGCGCCCAGGGTCAGCAGCACCTTGTCCTGCAGGAAGCCCAGGGTGTCGGCCACGGCGATGCTGGAGAGGCGGGTGTCGGCGGTGCGCTGGGGATTGTTGAGATCGCCACCGAAGAAGGCCAGGCCGGGCTTGGCCAGGTCCGCCGGGTTGTAGATATTGGTGTTCTGGGCCGGCCAGGACATGGCCCAGGCATTGCGCCCCACCAGGTTGGTGCGGCTGGCGGAAAGGCTGACCCGGTGGCTGACGCCGCCGGTGGAGAACTTGCCACGCAGGCCGGCCTCGCCGGTGGACACGTCTTCCTCGTGGGGCACTTCGAAGCGGGAAATGGTGGCGTTGCCGTTGCTGCTGTTCACCGTCGGCGTGGCGTAGATGCCCAGTTCCTTGTTGTAGCGCACGCCGTAGGCGGCGTAGGCGGTCCAGTCCTGGTTCAGGTCGTACTCACCGCGCACGGCGGCGAAGGTGTCCTCGGTGTCGGAATAGCTCCAGGACGGCGCGAAGTTGCGGCTGGCATCCGGGGCCGTGGGCACGGCCACACCGGCAGCCACCTGCACATTGGGCCGGCCCTGGCGGATCTTGCTCTTCTGGTAGCCGAAGTCGGCGGAGAGGCGCAGCTTGTCGCCGCGAAAATCCAGGCCCACGGCCAGCATGTCCAGGCTGCGCTTTTCCCGGTCGATGGAGCCCTCGCCGTCCCGGCTCAGGGCATTGACCCGCACGCCCACGGACTGGTCCGGACCGAAGCGGCGGCCGATATCCACATGGCCGCCGAAGAGGGAATCGCCGTGCAGGGTGCCGGTCACCTGGGTCACCGGCAGCTCGCCGGCCCGCTTGGGCACCAGGTTGATGCTGCCGCCCATGCCGGAGTTGCCGGAGGCCATGCCGTTGAGGAAGGCGTTGGCGCCGCGGAACACCTCCACCCGTTCCAGCATTTCCACCGCCACGTACTGCCGCGGCAGCAGGCCGTAGAGGCCATTGAAGCCCAGGTCGTCGGCGTAGAGGGGCAGGCCGCGCACCGTATAGGCCTCAGCATAGTTGCCGTAGCCGCGATAGACCCGCACCGCCGGATCGTTGGCCACCACGTCGGCCACGCTCTTGGCGGCCTGGTCCTGCATCAGCTGGGAGGTGTAGGCGGCGGTGGCAAAGGGGGTGTCCATCATGTCCAGGTCCCCCAGCAGGCCGACCCGGCTGCCCCGGGCCATCTGGCCGCCGGCATAGGGTTTGGGCTGCTGGCCGGGCTGGCCGGCGCTGTTGGCGGTGACGGCCACCGTGGCCAGGGCCGCCTCCTTGCCGCTGCCGGCGGGCAGGCGGCGCAGGGTATAGCCGCCGCTGTTCTGGGGCACCGCTTCCAGACCGCTGCCGGCCAGGATGCGCTCCAATCCCTGGGCGACACCGTAGCTGCCCTGAAGACCGCTGCTCTGCTTGCCTTCGGTGAGGGCGGCATCAACGGATAGAAGCACCCCGGCCTCGGCGGCGAACTGGCTGAGGACCCGGCTCAAGGTGCCAGCCGCAATGCTGTAGCTGCGTGCCGCCGCCTGGGCCTGGGCCGCCGGCATCAGGGCGGGCGTCAGCATGGGGGCGGCGACGAAGGCCAGTTGCAGGGCCAGCACCAGGGGCCGGCGGGAAGGCAGGGCGAAGGACATGGGGAAACCTCTATCAATGCGTGGAAGATGTGCGCCGCAGGGGGCTCATCTGCATTGCCGAGGGGGAAACGAAAAAGGGAACCGGAGCGGCAACAAATATTTGGGGGCGCCGCCTGACCTGCTTCAAATCCGGTCCAGGCCGGGGCCGGCGCAGTGACAGAACCTCAGCGGGGCTCCACGCTGACCCACCAGGGCAGGGTGCGGCGCACCCGCAAGGGCAGGCTTTCCTCCAGGCTGGCCAGGATGCGGTCCGTATCCCCCAGGGGGAAGGCGCCCACCAGGCGCAGCTCGGCCACCGCCGGGTCCCAGCCCAGGTGGCCGCTGCGGTAGCGGGACAGTTCGGCGAGGAAGTCGCCCAGGCGCATGTCATCGGCCACCAGCATGCCCCGGCTCCAGGCCTGGCGCGCCGCCTGGGCCGGTACCGGGGTGGCGACGCCATTCCGGTCGTAGCGCACTTCCTGGCCGGCGGCGATCACCTGCCGGGTCCCGGGCTGGTCATGGGGCGTGATTTCCACCGCCCCGGCGAACACCGCCAGGGATTCGCCGGCACCGGCGTCTTCGTCCCGGCGCACCAGAAAGCGGGTACCCAGGGGCCGCAGCAGGCCTTCCGGCGTGGCCAGGCGCAGGGGCCGGAGCGCCGCTTCGTCGTCCACGCCCGGCTCGCCCTTGCCCGTTTCCACCAGCACCTCACCGCGCAGCAGGCCCAGGCGGCGCTCGCCGGTCTGGAAGCGCACGCTGATGGCGCTGTCGGTGTTGAGCCAGACCCGGGTGCCGTCGGCCAGTTGCACTTCCCGGGTTTCGCCCCGGGCCGTCTCGAAATCCGCTGCTTCGCCGGGCCACAGTCCCAGGCGCCGGCCGCCCCAGGCCATGCCGCCGACGGCAGCGAACAGCACCAGGGCCTTCATGGCCTGGCGCCGCTGCATGCGGCGCTGGCGACTGCCCGCCTCCACCGCCAGCCGGGCCGCTTCGCCGGACTGGCCGGCCCGGGGCAGGCTGGCAAAGCTGCGGCTTACCGCCTCCACCTGCTGCCAGGCCCGGCGATGTTCCTCCCGGGCTTCGAGCCAGGCCTGCCAGCGCTGCCGTTCGGCGGCGCTGACGCCCGGGTCGTGGAGCACGGCAAACCATTCAGCCGCGGCCTGCAGCACCCGGTAGTCGGTGGCCTGGATGCCGGCCCGGGCGCTCAAGCGGCGCCTCCGGCCAACAGGCAGTGGAGCATGGCACGGGCCATGTACTTCTTCACCATGCGCTCGGAAACGCCCAGGCGCTCGCCGATCTCCCGGTAGCCCAGGCCATCGAGCTGGGCCAGGAGGAAGGCCTGGCGCACCTTCTCCGGCAGGGCCGCGAGCAGGGCCTCGATTTCCAGCAGTGCCTCCAGCACCAGGGCCCGCTCCTCCGGCGACGGAGCCAGGGCCTCGGGCTGCCAGGCCAGGGCTTCCAGGTAGGCCCGTTCGATCTCCAGGCGCCGCCAGTGGTCCACCACCAGGCCGTGGGCCACCGTGGTCAGGTAGGCCCGGGGTTCCCGCAGCCCCTCCAGATTTTCCCGCCGCAGGATGCGGCAAAAGGTGTCCTGGGCCAGATCGGCGGCGCTCTCGGCGCAACCCAGCTTGTGCCGCAGCCAGGAACGCAGCCACCCGCCGTACTCCCGGTAGAGGGCGGCCACGGCCAGATCGGATTGGGAAATGACGGCGCTCATGGCAAAGGAAAGAAACGAATAAGAATTATTCTTATTGTAGAACGGAAAAACCTGCACGAAAAGCCGTATCCACCCCATCCCAGCCGAGCCGCAGGCGCTTTATTCAGGCAGCATGGACGCCGTCTCCGCCCTTCCGCCCTGAACACCGCGCCAATTGGGCCGACGCAGCCCGTCCCATGCCGTGCGAATAGCATTTTACGATACGCAATTCAATCTCGCAGATAGGAATGCTTCTCGGGGTGTGGTAAAACTGCGCCCTTACCTTTAGTCATATGCCGCAAGACCGGTCCATGGTGCATTGCGGTAAAATCGCGCCCATGCTCTATTCACTCGCCCGCAAAATCTTCTTCTCCCTGGATGCGGAGAAGGCCCACGGCATCGGCCTCAACGGCCTGGCCGCCCTCCACGCTGCCGGTCTGTCCTGCCTCATGGGCAAGAAGGCGCAGGAATGCCCGGTGGAGGTCATGGGCCTCCGTTTCCCCAACCCGGTGGGCCTGGCCGCCGGCCTGGACAAGAACGGCGAATGCATCGACGGCATGGCCGCCATGGGTTTCGGCTTCCTCGAAGTGGGCACCGTCACGCCCCGGCCCCAGCCGGGCAACCCCAAGCCCCGCCTGTTCCGTATCGAGGAGAAGCAGGCCATCATCAACCGCATGGGCTTCAACAACGAGGGGGTGGACCACCTGCTGCAGAACGTGGCCCTGGCCCAGTTCCCCAAGTGCGGCGGCATCCTCGGCATCAACATCGGCAAGAACTTCGACACCCCCATCGAGAAGGCCGCCGACGACTACCTGATCTGCCTGGAGAAGGTGTATGCCGCCGCCAGCTACGTCACGGTCAATATCTCCAGCCCCAACACCAAGAACCTGCGCGACCTGCAGCGGGACGACGCCCTGGACGACCTGCTGCGCCAGCTGAAGGCGGCCCAGGCCCGCCTGGCGGAAAAGCACGGCAAGCACACCCCCCTGGCCCTGAAGATCGCCCCGGACCTGGACGACGCCCAGATCCAGGCCATCGCCGACCTGCTGCGCCAGCACCGCATGGACGGGGTCATCGCCACCAACACAACCCTTTCCCGCAACGGCGTCGAAGGCTGCCGCTACGGCAACGAGGCCGGCGGCCTCTCCGGTGCCCCGGTGAGGGACCTGTCCACCCAGGTGATCCGCAAGCTGGCCACCGCCCTGCAGGGCGAGGTGCCCATCATCGGCGTCGGCGGCATCCTCTCCGGTGCCGATGCGGCGGAAAAGATCGAGGCCGGCGCCAAGCTGGTGCAGATCTATTCCGGCTTCATCTACCGGGGGCCGGACCTGGTCCGGGAGGCAGCGGAAACCCTCTGCCGGATGGGCCGCTGAGCCCTCCGGGGCGGCCCGGCGGGCAATGCCCCCAGGGCCGCCAAGGTTGCCCCTTACGTTGTTCGGCGGGATAATGCACCGCCCCTGAAAATCCGACCATGATCAGCCACTATCTCTTCATCGTCATCGGCGCCGTGTTGGTGAACAACGTGGTGCTGGTGAAAATCCTCGGCCTCTGCCCCTTCATGGGCGTTTCCAAGAAACTGGAAACCGCCTTCGGCATGGGGGCCGCCACCACTTTCGTGCTGACCGTGGCCACCGGGGCCAGCTACATCATCGACCATTACCTCTTGATGCCTTTCGGCCTGGAGTATCTGCGCACCCTCTCCTTCATCGTCACCATCGCCGCCATCGTGCAGCTGACCGAAATGGTGATCCAGAAGACCAGCCCGGTGCTGCACCAGGTGCTGGGCATCTACCTGCCCCTGATCACCACCAACTGCGCCGTGCTCGGCGTGCCCCTGCTCAACGTGGCCAACCACTACGATTTCGTCGAGTCCCTGCTCTTCGGCATGGGCTCCGCCGTCGGCTTCTCCCTGGTGCTGGTGCTCTTCGCCGGCATCCGGGAGCGCATCGAGGGGGCTGACGTGCCGGTTCACTTCCGCGGCGTCGCCATCGCCATGGTCACCGCCGGCCTCATGAGCCTGGCCTTCATGGGCTTCTCCGGCCTGGACAAGTACCAATAATGCTCATCGCCATCGCCATCATGGCCCTGGGGGCCGTCGTCCTGGGCGCCGCCCTGGGCTTTGCCTCGGTCAAGTTCAAGGTGGACGGCGATCCCCTGGTGGACAAGATCGAGGCCATCCTGCCCCAGACCCAGTGCGGCCAGTGCGGCTACCCGGGCTGCAAGCCCTACGCCGAAGCCATCGCCAAGGGCGAGGCCGACATCAACCTGTGCCCCCCCGGCGGTGCCGAGGGGGTGGGCAAGCTGGCCGACCTGCTGGGCCGGGAAGCCAAGCCCCTGGACGGGGTGGAGAAGCCGCCCCAGGTGGCCCTCATCGACGAGAACACCTGCATCGGCTGCACCCTGTGCATCCAGGCCTGCCCGGTGGATGCCATCGTCGGCGCCGCCAAGCAGATGCACACCATCGTCGAATCCCTTTGCACCGGCTGCGAGCTGTGCCTGCCGCCCTGCCCGGTGGAATGCATCACCATGGAGCCGATCCAGGAAACGGTGGATACGTGGAAGTGGAAATACCCGGTCGTTGAATTGAAGAGGGTCGCCTAAGCCATGGGCCTGATGCAGCTGTTCAAGTTCAAGGGAGGCGTCAAGCCGGCCACCAACAAGGCCCAGTCCGTCACCCTGCCCATCGCCAAGGCGCCCCTGCCCTCCGTGGTGGCCGTGCCCCTGCACCAGAGCATCGGCGGCACGCCCCGGCCCCTGGTGCAGGTGGGCGACAAGGTGCTGAAGGGCCAGATGATCGGCGAGGCCGACGGCTGGATCTCCGCCGCCGTGCACGCCCCCACCTCCGGCACCGTGCGGGAAGTGGGCATGTACGCCGCCGCCCACCCCTCCGGCCTGCTCACCGACTGCGTCGTCATCGAGCCGGATGGCGAGGACCGCTGGATCGAACGGCAGAGCGTCGACTACAAAACCCTGACCCCGGAACAGGTGCGCGAACTGCTGCGTGACATGGGCGTGGTGGGTCTGGGCGGGGCCGCGTTCCCCTCCCACGCCAAGACCCAGGCTTCCCGCAGCGTGCCCATGGAAGAGCTGGTGATCAACGGCGCCGAATGCGAGCCCTACATCACCTGCGACGACCTGCTGATGCGGGAACGGGCGGCCGAGGTGGTCAAGGGCATCGCCATCTTCCGCGACCTGCTGCAGCCGAAGAAGGTCCTCATCGGCATCGAGGACAATAAGCCGGAAGCCGCCGCCGCCATGGCCCAGGCCGTACAGGCCGCGGGCGAGGACTTCCAGGTCGTCAGCGTGCCCACCCTGTACCCGGCCGGCGGCGCCAAGCAGCTGATCCGCGTCCTCACCGGCAAGGAAGTGCCCGCCAACAAGCGCTCCACCGACATGGGCGTGCAGTGCTTCAACGTGGCCACCGCCTACACTGCCTGGCGCGCCCTGGGCCACGGCGAGCCGGTCATCTCCCGCCTGGTGACCCTCACCGGCAACGTGGCCGAGCCACGCAACTACGAGGTGCTGATCGGCACCCCCATGGACGAACTGCTGGCCATCGCCGGCCCCAAGGCGGACACCGACGGCATCATCATGGGCGGCCCCATGATGGGCTTCCTGGTGCCCGAGGCCAAGGCGCCGGTGGTCAAGGCCACCAACTGCCTGATCGCCCATTCGCCGGCCCTGTTCCCGCCCAAGGCGCCGGAGATGCCCTGCATCCGCTGCGGCTCCTGCGCCCAGGTCTGCCCCCACGAACTGCAGCCCTTCGAGATGTACTGGTTCGCCCGCGCCAAGAATTTCGGCAAGACCCAGGAATACAACATCTTCGACTGCATCGAGTGCGGCTGCTGCTCCTTCGTCTGCCCTTCCCGCATTCCCCTGGTGCAGTACTTCCGTTTCGCCAAGAGCGAGATCTGGGCCCGGGAACGGGACAAGAAGGCGGCCGACGGCGCCAAGACCCGTTTCGAATTCAAGCAGCTCCGGGACGAGCGGGAAAAGCAGGAAAAGGCCGAGAAGCTGGCCAAGGCCGCCGCTGCCCAGGCCGCCAAGAAGGCCGCCGAAGCCGCCGCTGCCGCTGCTGCCGAAGGCGGCACCCCGGCCGAAGCCACTGCAACGCCGGCCGCCCAGAGTCCGGAAGAGGCCGCCGCAGCTGCCAAGAAAGCTGCCATCGCCGCCGCCATGGAGCGGGCCAAGGCCCAGCGCGCCCAGGCCCAGCCCCAGAATACGGACGACCTGGCCCCCGCCCAGCAGCAGGAAGTGGCCGACATCGAGGCCCGCCGCGCCCGCCTGCGGGACATCGCCAAGACCGAACTGGCCCACCCCGAAGCCCATCCCGCCGAGGCCGCCCCGGCCGCTCCGGCGGACGACGGCCAAACCCCCAAGAACTGACGCCCCGGTCATGGAATTCTCCACCTCCCCCTACCTGCTCAAGGACACCTCGGTGCGCCGGGTCATGACCCAGGTGCTGCTGGCCCTGGTGCCGGGCATTGTCGCCTACGCCCTGCTCATCGGCGCGGGCATCCTGGCCCAGATCGCCATCGCCACCCTCACCGCCCTGGCCGCCGAGGCCGCCATGCTGCGCCTGCGGGACAAGCCCCTGGCCCTCTTCCTCGGCGACGGCTCGGCCGTGGTCACGGCCTGGCTGGTGGCCCTCACCTTCCCGCCGGTGGCGCCCTGGTGGCTCACCGTGGTCGGCGTGCTGTTCGCCATCGTCGTCGCCAAGCACCTCTACGGCGGCCTCGGGCAGAACCCCTTCAACCCGGCCATGATCGCCTTCGCCGTGTGCATCGTCTCCTTCCCGGCCCTCATGTCCCAGTGGCCCGGCCCCGGCTCCCACCTGGCGCCGGCCCAGCAGCTGGACTGGATCTTCGGCCTGGCACCGCGCCTGGACGGCATGACCAGCGCCACCCCGCTGGATGCGTTGAAGACCGCCCTGCGCGCCGACGAAGGCCACAGCGGGCCCCTGCCCTTCCTGGCAGGCAACGCCCAGGCGGTGATCGCCCTCTGCTATCTGGCCGGCGGCCTCTTCCTCATCTGGCGCAAGGTCATCACCTGGCACATCCCCACCGCCTTCCTCGGCGCCATGGGCCTCCTCGCCGGCCTGCTGTGGCTGTGGCAGCCCGCCGGCTTCGCCAATCCTGTCTTCCACCTGCTGGGGGGCGGCGCCATGCTGGGGGCCTTCTTCATCGCCACCGACCCGGTATCCGGCGCCACCACGCCCCGGGGCAAGCTCATCTTCGCCGCCGGCGTCGGCCTGCTGGCCTACATCATCCGCGTCTTCGGCGGCTATCCGGACGGCATCGCCTTCGCCGTGCTGATCATGAACATCTGCGTGCCCCTGATCGACATGTACACCCAGCCGAAGGTCTTCGGCATGAAGGACCAATGACATGGTGACGGTAAAGGAACCCACGGCCGGCACCATGGCGGCGCGCACCGCCGTCATCCTGTTCGTCTTCGTCATCGTCTTCACCGGCCTCCTGGCGGGCGCCTACCAGTGGACCCTGCCGGCCATCCAGGCCTCGGCCACGGAAGAGAAGATGAAGCTGGTGAACGAAGTGCTGCCCACCGCCAGCTACGACAACGACCTGCTGCACGACACCCTGGCCCTGGCCCCCACCCCGGAACTGGGGCTGGAAGAACCTTCCACCGTCTTCCGCGCCCGCATGGGCGGCGCTCCGGCGGCCCTGGTGCTGGAAGCCGTGGCGCCGGACGGCTATGCCGGCAAGATCCGCCTGATCCTGGCGGTGCAGGCCGACGGCCGGGTGGCCGGCGTGCGCGTCACCCAGCACAAGGAAACCCCGGGCCTGGGCGACTACGTGGAGCCGAAGAAGGACAGGAACAAGGAACGGCCCTGGATCACCCAGTTCAACGGCCTCTCCCTCGCCACCCTGGCGGAGAAGGAGTGGAAGGTGAAGAAGGACGGCGGCCATTTCGATTCCAACGCCGGCGCCACCGTAACGCCCCGGGCCGTGGTCAAGGCGGTGAAGAAAGCCGTCGCCTACGTGGACGCCCACCGGGACGAACTGTTCGCCGCGGCCGACAAGAACGCAGCGGACCGGAAATAAGCGAGGCCGACCATGATCACCCGCGAGGAATTCAAGCAGATCGCCGGCAACGGCATCTGGAAGCAGAACACCAGCCTGGTGCAGATCCTGGGCCTGTGCCCCCTGCTGGCCGTGACCACCAACCTGGTGAACGGCGTCATGCTGTCCCTGGCCACCATCATCGTCATGGCCCTCTCCGGCGTGGCCATCGCCAGCCTGCGCAATTTCATCCCCCACGAAATCCGCATCCCGGTCTTCATCCTGGTCGTCGCCGCCCTGGTGACAGTGGTGGACCTGCTCTTCAACGCCAACCTGCACGAGCTGTACCTGGTACTGGGCATTTTCATTCCCCTCATCGTCACCAACTGCATCGTGCTGGCCCGGGTGGAAGCCTACGCCGCCAAGAACCCGCCCCTGCAGGCCACCGCCGACGGCGTCTTCATGGGCGTCGGCATGCTGTGGACCCTGGGCCTCCTCGGCGGCCTGCGGGAGCTGATCGGCGCCGGCACCCTGTTCTCCGGCATCGACATGGTCTTCCCCGGCCTGCAGCCCCTGCAGCTGCTGCCCAAGGACTACCCGGGCCTGCTGCTGGCCATCCTGCCCCCCGGCGCCTTCATCCTGCTGGGCTGCCTGATCGCCTGGAAGAACTGGATCGAAGCCCGGGCCGCCGCCCGCCAGCAGAAGGCTCCGCCGGCGCCGGTGGCGGAAGCCGGCTGCCATTGAAAACCCCTTGCCACAGAGGGCACAGAGGACACCGAGAAAGATGTGGACGCTTGGCCTGGGAGGCAATAGGGACGCCACTCTCCACCCAGGTGCGGCTGAAAATGGCGTCCGGCTTGCTTTTCCGGTCAGATAAAAATTGAATCCAGCCACCGGCCTCAATCACGAGGCAAGTCACTCTCTGTGATCTCTGTGGCTAAAACAAACCTCCAGCCAAGCCCAAGACCATGAATGCCGCCAAGCGGGCCCAGATTTTCGCCCGGCTCCAAGCCGCCAACCCGGCGCCCCGCACCGAGCTGGAATACGAGACCCCGTTCCAGCTGCTGATCGCCGTGCTGCTCTCGGCCCAGGCCACCGACGTGGGCGTGAACAAGGCCACGCGCAAGCTCTTCCCCGCCGCCCCGACGCCGGCCGCCATGCTGGCCCTGGGGGAGGAAGGGCTGATGGACTACATCAAGACCATCGGCCTCTTCCGCACCAAGGCCAAGAACACCATCGCCACCTGCCGCATCCTGCTGGAACAGCACGGCGGCGAGGTGCCGCGGGACCGGGAGGCCCTGGAGGCCCTGCCCGGCGTCGGCCGCAAGACCGCCAACGTGGTGCTCAACACCGCCTTCGGCGAACCCACCATCGCCGTGGACACCCACATCTTCCGCATCTGCAACCGCACCCGCCTGGCCCCGGGCAAGACGGTGCTGGCGGTGGAGGAAAAGCTGCTCAAGACCACGCCGCCGGAATACCGGCTGGATGCCCACCACTGGCTGATCCTGCACGGCCGCTACGTGTGCAAGGCGCGCAAGCCCGAATGCGAACGCTGCGTCATCGCCGATCTGTGCGAATATCCGGGCAAGACCTGTTCCGAACCCGCCCACCTGTAGCCCCTCCCGAGGCACTGCCATGACTGTCGCCACCGCCCTGGTTTCCGGCAACGATCCCCTGCCCCGCCTGGCGGAGGACGCGGTGCGCCAGGCCCTGGACAAACTCCTTGCCGCCGGCGCCAGCCACGCCAACAGCGTGCTGCTCTACCTGACCCAGGACTTCTCCCGCCAGGTGCAACCGGCCCTGCTCGCCGCCAGCCGTGCCGCCGCCTGCACCCAGGTGGCCGGCAGCGTGGCCGCCGGCCTGTTCACCGAGGAAGGCTGGGTGCTGGACCGGCCCGCCGCTGCGGCCATGGTTTTCGCCGGCCCCCTGTCCCTGGTGCCGGGCCGTCCCGGCGCCGCGCCCCTGCTCTCCCTCGCCTCCGCCTCCAGCCTGCCGCCGGAATGGGCGACCCCGGGCAGCCAGCGCTTCGGCGCCCTGCACCTGGACGCCCTGGCCAGCGAACCCGGGCCGCTGTGGCAGCAGGGCCGCCCCTGCGCCGACCACCGCCTGTCCCTGGCCATCGCCGGCAGCCAGGCCAGCGTCGCCCTCTCCTGCGGCCTGCGCCTGCTCACCGAACCGGCGCCGGTGGTGGAGGTGCGGGGACACGACCTGCATACCCTGGGCCAGCAGACCGCCCTGGATTCCCTGCTGCGGGCCCTGCCCCTGGAACAACGGGAGCGGCGCCTGCTGCACCACGTCACCGCCGTGGTGGCGGAACCGGGCCATGCCCTGGACCGTCCCGAGGGCACTTACTGCCGCCTGCTGCCGGTGATCGACACCGGCCCGGAAGGTGTCGTCACCCTGGCCGACAAGCTGGTGCCGGGCCAGTCCCTGGCCTGGGCGGTGCGCCAGCCCCTGGCGGCGGAACAGGAAATGCGCGACACCCTGGTGGCCCTGGGCGATGAGCTGCCCCGGCCCAGCCTGGGCCTGATGTTCTCCTGCATCGGCCGCGGCCCCTATTTCTACGGCGGCGAGGACCGGGACCTGCTGGTCTTCACCGAACGCTTCCCCGGCGTGCCCCTGCTGGGCCTCTACGGCAGCGGCCAGATCGCCCCCAGCAACGGCGGACGGCTGCTGCACAACAGCGTCGTCACCGCCCTCTTTTCCGAGATTTAAGCCATGTTCAATCCCAGCCGCGACCAGGTGCGCCGCTTCTTCTGCGACGCCTGGCAAAAAGACCGGCAAGGCCTGCCCCTGGTGGGCGCCGAAACCATCGCCGTGGACCTGATCCGCCTGCATCCCGAATACCACGCCCTGCTGGCCGACGTGGAGCGGGCCCTGAGCCAGGAATGGACGCCGGAGGAAGGGCAGATGAATCCCTTCCTGCACCTCTCCCTGCATCTGGCGGTGGAGGAGCAGATTTCCATCGACCATCCCCGGGGCATCCGGGAAGCCTTCCACGCCCTGGCCCGGCGCCTGGACGATCCCCACGCCGCCAAGCACCAGCTGCTCGAATGCCTGGGCGAAGCCGTCTGGCATGCCCAGCAGGCCGGCAACCAGCTGGACCCGGAAGCCTATCTGGAAGCCGTCAAGCGCGCCGGCCGCGGCTGAACCTGACGCCTGGCTGACGGCAGCCACCCCCACCCCCTGGAATTCCGCGCCTGTCGCGGACTTTGGCGGGCACTTGTCATTCCCCTACGGACAGGTGCAGTATTTAGCCACATTAGCCAAAAGTAATAGACAAAAAACCTACACCCTGGGGGAAATCCATGTTTGCGAAACTCTCGCTCAAGACCAAGCTCGTCTTGCTGCTGGTCATGTCCGTCATCGGCATGGTCCTGCTCACCGGCCTCAGCGCCTGGGGGGTGAAACGGGACCTGACCGACGGCCGCAAGGCGGTGGTCAAGGCCGCTGTCGAATCGGCCTACAGCATCGCCGCCAACTACCAGGCTCTCGAAGCCGCCGGCAAGATGAGCCGGTAAGAGGCCCAGAAGGCGGCCCGGGAAGCCATGCGCCACGGCCGCTACGGCGGCGCCGACGGCAAGTCCGAATACTTCTACGTCTACAGGAGCGACGGCGTCACCGTCATGCACACCACCAAGCCGGAATGGGAAGGCATCAGCAAGGTGGAAGAGGTGAAGGACGTGCTCGGCCGCTATACCCTGAAAAACATCCTGGCCGCCTCCAAGGCCGCGCCCGAGGGCGCCTTCGTCGAAACCCTGTTCCCGCGCCCGGGCCAGCCGGCGGACAAGGCGGTGGAGAAGCTGCAGTACCTGAAGCTGTTCGCCCCCTGGGAATGGGTCATCGGCAGCGGCATCTACATGGACGACGTGAGCGCCGAAGTGCGGGAGCGGGCCCTTTCCGACACCTTCATCGCCGCCATCATCCTCATCGCCGTGGCGGTGGCCACCTTCCTGGTGGGCGGCAGCATCCGCCAGCAGGTGGGGGGCGAACCCGCCGACGTCATCAAACTGATGAGCCAGGCCGCCGCCGGCAACCTGGCGGTTGAGGTGGGCAATGCGCCCAAGGGCTCCATGCTCGCCTCCTTCGGCCAGATGGTGAGCGAACTGCGCCAGGTGATCCGGGAAATCGGCAACAGCGCCACCGCCCTCTCCAACAACGCCGAGCGCATCAACACCGCCTCCCAGGAAGTGTCCACCGCCTCCCAGCACCAGGCTGACGCCACCTCCTCCATGGCCGCCGCCATCGAGGAACTGACGGTGAGCATCAACCACATTTCCGACAGTTCCCGGGATACGGAGGCCGACTCCCACAATTCCGCCAGCCTGGCGGCCGACGGCGAAACCCGGGTCACCACCGCCTCCAGTGCCATCAAGAACCTGGCCGGCTCGGTCACCGGCGCCTCGGAAAAGATCCGCCACCTGGAAGGCCGCATCAAGGAAATCTCCGGCATCGCCGGCGTCATCAAGGAGATCGCCGCCCAGACCAACCTGCTGGCCCTCAATGCCGCCATCGAGGCGGCCCGGGCCGGAGAACAGGGCCGGGGCTTCGCCGTGGTGGCCGACGAGGTGCGCAAGCTGGCCGAACGCACCGCCTCCGCCACGGTGGAAATCGAGGACATGATCGTCAGCATCCAGACCGAAACCGACGAGACGGTGCAGGTCATGGATGCAGCCCTGCCCCAGGTGGAAGAAGGCGTCACCCTGGCCGAATCCGCCGCCGACGCCCTGCGGCAGATCCGCGAGGGTTCGGAAACCACCCTGCACCGCATCCAGGAAGTGGCCGAAGCCACCCGGGAACAGAGCACCGCCAGCACCAGCATCGCCCAGCGGGTGGAGCAGATCGCCCAGATGGTGGAAGAGACCTCCGCCGCCATGCGCAACACGGCCGAGACCGCCGAGGCCCTGGACAACATCGCCCGGGAGCTGAACACCATGGTGGGCCGCTTCACCACCTGATACCGGCCCGGCACCAATGACAAGGGGCGCCCGCGGGCGCCCCTTTTGTTTGCCGCTGCCGGCGCCAGGCCGGATCAGCGATACAGGCGGAAGGCGGCCAGGATGGCGCGCAGGCCCTCGGCCGTGGACACCAGGGCCTCGGTGGCCCGCTGGGCCTCCTGGGCGGTAGCGGTGTTCTGCTCGATGAGCACGGAAATGTGCTCCATGCTGCCGTTCACCTCCTGGCTGGCGATGCTCTGCTGCTGGGAGGCTTCGGAAATCTGCCGGGCCATGGCGCTGACCTGCTGGGAAGCGGCGGTAATACCCTCCAGCCCGGCCACGCTCTCCCGCATCATGCCGATGCCCTCCTCCACCTCCCGCACCGCCTGCTCCATGCGGCTCACCGCCTCATGGGTGGCACCCTGGATGGCGCCGATGTTGCCGGTGATGTCGGCGGTGCTGGTGGTGGTGCGCTCGGCCAGCTTGCGCACCTCGTCGGCCACCACGGCAAAGCCCCGGCCCGCCTCGCCGGCCCGGGCTGCCTCGATGGCGGCATTCAAGGCCAACAGGTTGGTCTGGTCGGCGATCTCCTTGATCACCTGGGTGATCTGGCCGATCTGGTCGATGGCCGTGTTCAGCTCGTGCAGGGTGGCCGAAGAACCGGTCACCGCTTCCACCACCCGGTTGGTGACGGCCATGCTGCGGCCGATCTGGGTGTTGCTTTCCTCCACCAGCCGTTCCGAGTTCTGGGCCGCGCTGGCAGTCTCCCCGGCGTGGCCGGCCACTTCCTGCACCGACTGGGAGAATTCCTCCGTGGCGGCGGCAACGCTCTGCACGTCGTCCAGCTGCTGCTGGGACTTGGCCGCCACCAGGGCCACCTCGGATTCCAGCTGGCTACAGCGCTGGTCCATCTGGCGGGAGGCTTCCTGGATCTGGTCCAGCATGGCCTTCAGGGTGGCCTGCATGGTGGCCAGCTGGCACAGCAGCTGGCCGGCCTCGTCGCGCCGGCTGATGTCGATATCGCTGGTGAGGTCGCCCTCGGCGATGAGCTTGAAGGTGTCGATGGCCTGGCGCATGGGATTGACGATGGCCCGCACCAGCAGCCAGCCACCCACCACCGCCAGGGCCAGGGCCGCCAGGGTGGCCAGGGCCATGGCCCACAGGATGTTCTCGTAACGTGCCTGGGCCCGCTCGAAATCGGCCCGGGCCGAGGCCTTCAGCTCATCCACCAGGGCCTTGCCGGCCTGCTGCACCTGGCCGTAGATGGGGTTGATCTTGGTCAGCAGCAGCACCGAGGCCTGATGGAAATCCCCGGCCTTGAGGGCATCCCGGGCCGCATTGACGCCTTCGGCAGAAAACTGCTTGCGTGCCTCCCCCAGCTGCTCCACCAGCTGCCGCTCCTTCTCCGACAGGGGCAGCTTCTGCAGGGCTTCGAGCTGGGCGTTGATCTGCTGCCGGTTGGCCAGGGTCTTTTCCAGATGCACTTCCAGGCCGTGGTCGTGCAGCTTTGCCAGTTCGCTCTTGGGATCGTGCTGCAGGGCCAGCATGATCTGGGAGCGGTTTTCCCCCAGCAGGGCCAGCACCTCGTTCACCACCGTAGTCGGCTCCAGCTTGCGCTGGTACTGCTCCTGCAGGCTGGCGTTGCCTTCCTGCAGGCCGGAGAGGCCGATGCCGGTCACCACCGCAGTGATGGCGACGAAAGCCGCCATCATGGCCCCAAGGCGACCCTTCACCGAGAGGCGGGACCAGAAGCCGGCAGCGGACTGGGGCAGGGAGGCGTTCTTGTTCTCCCGCAGGCGCTGGTAGAGGGCCTCGGCCGCCTGCACCTTGTCCCGGGCCGGCGGCGTGCGCACCGACATATAGCCTTCGGTATGGCCGTTTTTCACCACCGGTACGACGAAGGCCTCGACCCAGTAGAAGCCGCCGTCCTTGCTGCGGTTCTTCACCAGGCCGCGCCAGGGATTGCCTGACTTCACCGTGCGCCACAGGTCGGCAAAGGCCTGGGGCGGCATGTCCGGATGGCGCACCAGGTTGTGGCTGGTACCGATCAGCTCGTCGCGGGAGAAACCGCTGATCTCGACGAAAGCGTCGTTGGCATAGGTAATGACGCCTTTGAGATCGGTTTTGGAGACCAGATACTGATTGGGGGGAAAGGGAATCTCTTGATTTGTAACCGGAAGATTGATTTTCATCGTTGCTGCCGCGAAAAAGAGGCTATGCCATGAGACTAAGGAAAGACGCCATTCTTGGAATGGCATAACTTTTGTAATATCGCTTTTGATTATAGCAAAACGGCAGGAATGGCAAGCGGCACAAATCAACAAATGGCCACTTAACGCTGTCGTTACAATGAGAAACAGAAAAAGACCGGGCGCCGCCTCGCCGCCGTGCCGCCAACCCCACCGGAGCATCCCCATGACCCCACGTTTCGACGGTTCCGCGCGTTACGTCGCCCCCCGGGAACTGACCCTGGCGGTGAACGCCGCCGTGACCCTGCAACGCCCCCTGCTGATCAAGGGCGAGCCGGGCACCGGCAAGACCCTGCTGGCGGAGGAAGTGGCCCGGGCCCTGGGCCTGCCCCTGTTCCAGTGGCACATCAAATCCACCACCAAGGCCCAGCAGGGCCTCTACGAATACGATGCGGTGTCCCGCCTGCGGGACGGCCAGCTGGGGGACCCCAAGGTTTCCGACATCGCCAACTACATCGTCAAGGGCGTGCTGTGGCAGGCCTTCGAGAGCGAAACCCCGGTGGTGGTGCTGATCGACGAGATCGACAAGGCCGACATTGAATTCCCCAACGACCTGCTGCGGGAGCTGGACCGCATGGAGTTCCACGTCTATGAGACGCGGCAGACAGTGCGGGCCCGGCACCGGCCCCTCATCTTCATCACCTCCAACAACGAGAAGGAACTGCCAGACGCCTTCCTGCGCCGCTGCTTCTTCCACTACATCCGCTTCCCCGACCGGGAGACCATGGAGAAAATCGTTGCCGTGCACTACCCGGAACTGAAGCGGGAACTGCTGCAGGAGGCCCTGGAAGTATTCTTCGGCCTGCGCGAGATGGCCGGGCTGAAGAAGAAGCCCTCCACCTCGGAACTGCTGGACTGGCTCAAGCTGCTGCTGGCCGAGGACATTCCGGCCGAGGCCCTGCGCAGCAAGGATGCCCGCACCAGCATTCCGCCCCTGCACGGTGCCCTGCTGAAGAACGAGCAGGATGTTCATCTCTTCGAAAAGCTCGTCTTCCTCGCCCGACAGGGACGCTGACCATGCCCCCCGGAGCCGCCCACCGCCGCCTGCTGCGCCATCTGCTGGCGGCCCTGTGCCTGCTGCTGGCGGCAGGTGCGGCCGGCGCCCTGGAAACGGTCACCCTGCAGCTCAAATGGCAGCACCAGTTCCAGTTCGCCGGCTATTACATGGCCCAGGCCAGGGGCTATTACCGGGAGGCGGGCCTGGAGGTGCGCATCGTCGAAGGCCGGGCCGACACCGACCCGGTGGCCGAGGTGCTGGCCGGCCGGGCCCAGTACGGCATCGGCGCCTCCGAACTGCTGCTGGAACGCAGCCGGGGCAAGCCGGTGGTGGCCCTGGCCGCGGTCTTCCAGCACTCGCCCCTGGTGCTGCTGGCCCGGGCCGGCGGCCCCATCCGCCGCCCGGCCGACCTGGAAGGGCGGCGCCTCATGCTGCTACCGACGGAGGCCGAGCTGTTCGCCTTCCTGCGCCGGGAACAGGTCAAGGAAGAACGCCTGCAGCGCGTCCCCCACTCCTTCTCCGCCGCCGACCTCATGGCGGGCAAGGTGGATGCCGTTTCCGGCTATCTCACGGACGAGACCTACGAACTGGAAAAGGCCGGCTTCCCCTACCTTTCCTTCTCGCCCCGGGCCGCCAACATCGACTTCTACGGCGACACCCTGTTCACCGCCGAAGCCCACGCCGTCGCCCATCCGCAGCAGGTGGAGGCCTTCCGCCGCGCCAGCCTGCAGGGCTGGGCCGCCGCCCTGGCCGACCCGGACGCCGCCGCCCGGGAGATTCTGCAGCACTACTCCACCCGCCACAGCCTGGAACACCTCCTCTTCGAGGCGGAACGCATGCGCCCCCTGATCGAGCCGGCCCTGGTGGAACTGGGTCACATGAGCCCGGCCCGCTGGCGCCGCATCGGCGACACCTATGCGGAACTGGGCATGATGCCCCGGGACTATGCGGTGGAAACCCTGCTGTACCGCCCGGCCAGCCCCCAGCCCCTGCCGCCGTGGGCCTGGGGCACCCTGCTCCTGGCCGCCCTGGCCCTGCTCGCCGCCCTCTACATCCACCGCCTCTACGGCCGCCTGCAGGGGCAGATGCGCCAGCGGGACAGCAGCGAACGCAACCTGCGGGCGAGTCGGGAACACCTGGCCCGCATCTTCGAGACGGCGCCCCTGGCGGCCATCGTCTACGACCAGGAAGCGAGAGTCCTGGAATGGAACCACCGGGCCGAGGAAATCTTCGGCTGGCGCCGGGAGGAAATGCTGGGCCGCAGCTTCTTCGAACACATGGTGCCCGAAGAGGCCCGGCAGCAGGTGCAGGGCATCGTGGACAGCATTTTCCGCGGGCCGGAAATCCAGTATTCCCTCAACCGCAACCTGACCCGGGACGGCCGCGCCATCCTCTGCGAATGGAGCAACGCCATCCTCCGCGACGAGGCCGGCGGGCCGCCCAGCGTCATCGCCCTGGCCGCCGACGTCACCGAGCGGGAACGGGTCCGCGCCGCCCTGCAGGACAGCGAGCAGCGCTACCGCACCCTGCTGGAAACCGCCCCTTTCCCGGTGGTCATCACCCGCCTCCGGGACAGCCTGGTGACCTACATCAACCAGCGGGCCGCCACCTGCTTCCAGGTGCCCCAGGAGGATGCCGTGGGGCGCCATGCCCCGGACTACTGGGTGGATATGGGCCAGCGCCAGCGGCTGATCGAGGAACTGCGGCAGAAGCAGGTGGTGACCGACATGGAAGTGCGCCTGCGGGATGCGGCCGGCCAGCCCTTCTGGGCCCTCCTCTCGGCCCGCATCCTGCTGGAGGAACAAGAACCCCTGGCCTTCGTTTCCTTCAACAACATCAACGAACGCAAGGCGGCAGAAGAGGCCCTGCAGGCCCTCAACGGCGAGCTGGCCTACCGCCTCCAGGAAATCAACCTGCTGCAGGCACGGCTGCAGGAGCAGGCCACCCGGGACGCCCTCACCGGCCTCTACAACCGCCGCTACCTGGACGAGACCCTGGAGCGGGAAGTGGCCCGGGCCCAGCGGGAAGGCTATCCCCTGGCCGTGGCCCTGCTCGACATCGACCACTTCAAGCAGCTCAACGACACCTACGGCCATCGGGCCGGCGACGAGATGCTGCGCCAGCTCGGCCACTTCCTCCAGGCCCGGGCCCGCAGCGGCGACGTACCCTGCCGCTACGGCGGCGAGGAGTTCCTGCTGGTGCTGCCCGGGGTGGACCTGGAGACGGCCCGCCAGCGTGCCGAGGAATGGCGTGCCGGCTTCGCCGGGCTGACGGTGAACTTCGGCAGCCTGGCCCTGCAGGCCACCCTCTCCGTCGGCGTCGCCTGCTACCCGGGCCACGGCAAGAGCGCCGACGCCCTGGTGGATGCGGCCGATGCCGCCCTCTACCGGGCCAAGGCCGGCGGCCGCAACCGGGTCGAAGTGGCCGGCGCGGTGGAGGAATAGGCCATGCTCGCCGGATTCCTCCTGCACCTGCGGGACGCCCGCCTGCCCGTCTCCACCACCGAATTCCTCACCCTCCTGGGGGCCCTGCAGGCCCGGGTGGTGGGCCCCAGCCTGGACGACTTCTACATCCTGGCCCGGGCCTGCCTGATCAAGGACGAAAGCCTCTACGACCGCTTCGACCAGGCCTTCGCCACCTACTTCCGGGAAGTGGAAACCCTGCCCGGCTTCGACGCCGGCGCCGTGCCCGAGGAATGGCTGCAACTGGCCGCCCGGCGCCATCTCAGCGCGGCGGACCGGCAGAAGCTGGAGGCCCTGGGCTGGGAGCGGCTGATGCAGCAGTTCCGGGAACGGCTGGCGGAGCAGAAGGAGCGCCATGCCGGCGGCAGCAAGTGGATCGGCACCGGCGGCAGTTCCCCCTTCGGCCACGGCGGCTACCATCCGGAAGGCATCCGCATCGGCGGCGAGAGCGGCGGCAACCGCACCGCGGTGAAGGTGTGGGAGAAGCGGGAATTCCGCAACCTGGACGACTCAGTGGAACTGGGCACCCGCAACATCAAGGTGGCCCTGAAGCGTCTGCGCCGCTTCGCCCGCAGCGGCGCCGCCGAGGAGCTGGACCTGGAAGGCACCATCGCCGGCACCGCCCGCAACGCCGGCACCCTGGACCTGCAGCTGCGCCCGGAACGGCACAACGCGGTCAAGGTGCTGCTCTTCCTCGACGTGGGCGGCTCCATGGACGACCACATCCAGGTCTGCGAGGAGCTGTTCTCCGCCTGCCGCAGCGAGTTCAAGCACCTGGAGCACTTCTACTTCCACAACTGCGTCTATGAAAACCTGTGGCAGGACAACCGGCGCCGCTTCGACCAGCGCATCGCCACCAGCGACGTGCTGCACAAGTACGGCAGCGACTACAAGCTGATCTTCGTCGGTGACGCCACCATGAGCCCCTACGAAATCCTCTACCCCCAGGGCAGCGTCGAGCACTCCAACCCGGAGCCGGGGGCCGCCTGGATCCGCCGCCTCACCGAGGCCTTTCCCCACGCCGTCTGGCTCAACCCGGAACCCCAGCGGCGCTGGGAGCACACCCAGTCCATCCAGCTGCTGCAGGACCTGCTGGGCCGGCGCATGTATCCCCTGACCCTGGCCGGCCTGGGCGAGGCCATGAAGCAGCTCTCCCGAAGCGGCTGAGAGCACCGCCCCGGCCGGGACGCCGGCTTCTGTCACCGTCCTGCAACAGGCGTCTCCTAGGCTTGGCTGCTTCATCCCCACCCATGGAAGAAGCATGAGCCCCAAGACGCCCCTCGCCCTGGCCTTTGCCGCCGCCCTGGCCCAGGTTCCCGCCCTGGCCGACCAGGCTTTCCCCGCCACCCTGGCGGGCCATGCCGTGCTGCCGGCCCGCACCTTCATCGCCCCGCCCAAGGATGCCCCGGCCAGCCTGGCCGTCTCCGGCAAGTACACCGGGCCCGAATCCCGGCGCGTGGACACGCCCGCATCCCTGCCCGGCACCTCCTATCTCTCGGACAAGAACGCGCCCCGTCCCACCGGCGTCTCCCTGCCCTTCAAGGGCCAGCCGGTGCAGGGCTTCTCCGGCATCAAGCACGCCGGCCAGGGCCGCTACTGGGTGCTGCAGGACAACGGCTACGGCGTCCGCAACAACAGCGCCGACGCCCTCCTGATGTTTCACCTGCTGCAGCCGGACTGGGGCCAGGGTGGTGTCAAACTGGTGAAGAGCGCCGCCCTGCACGACCCGGACCAGAAGGTGCCCTTCCTCATCGTCAACGAAGGCACCCGCCAACGCTACCTGACCGGGGCCGACTTCGACATCGAATCCATCCAGCCCATGGGCGATGCGGTGTGGTTCGGCGACGAGCTGGGCCCCTACCTGCTCAAGACCGACCGCCAGGGCAAGGTGCTGGCCGTGTTCGAGACCAAGGTGGACGGCAAGGTGCTCAAGTCCCCGGACCATTTCAGCGTCACCACCCCGGCCACCAGCGGCAGCTTCACCACCGTGGCCCGCCGCTCCCGGGGCTACGAGGGCATGGCCGCCTCCAGGGACGGCCAGTTCCTCTACCCCCTGCTGGAAGGGCCCCTGTGGAATGCCGAAGAGAAAAAATGGGAACAGCAGGACGGCCGGGAATACCTGCGCATCCTGGAGTTCAGCGTGGCCCGGGGCGAATGGACGGGCCGCTCCTGGAAGTACCGCCTGGAGCAGAACGGCAACAACATCGGCGACTTCAACATGATCGACGCCGACACCGGCCTCATCATCGAGCGGGACAACGGCGAGGGCCTGCCGGAGCACGCCTGCAACGGCCCGGCCCGCCCGGACTGCCAGAACGTGCCGGCCAGATTCAAGCGCATCTACAAGATCAGCCTGAAGGACGCCGACGGCGACGGCTTCGTGCGCAAGATCGGCCACATCGACCTGCTGGACATCGACGATCCGAAGCACCTGGCCCGGCGCGGCGGCAAGGACGGCAAATTCACCTTCCCCTTCGTCACCATCGAGGATGTGGACGTGGTGGACGGGGAGCACATCGTCGTCGCCAACGACAACAACCTGCCCTATTCCGCCGCCCGACAGCCCAACCTGCAGGACGACAACGAGTTCATCCTGCTGCGGGTGCCCGAACTGCTGCAGGCCCGCTAAGGAGAGACGCCATGGGCAAACGCCAACGCTTCGCCGCCCTCCTCGCCCTCTGCCTGGGCCTGGCCGCCAGCCTGCCGGCCCGGGCCGAGGAGGCGGTGCTGGAGCTGTACCTGGCCCGCCACGGCCAGACCGCCTGGAACCTGGAGAAGCGCCTGCAGGGCAGCACCGACAATCCCCTCAACGACACGGGCCGCAGCCAGGCCCGGCAGCTGGGGGAAAAACTGGCCGGCGAAAACTTCGCCGCGGTCTATAGCAGCAGCCTGGCCCGAGCCCGGGAAAGCGCCGCCCTGGCCCGTCCCGGAATGACCGTGCAGGCCCTGCCGGAGCTGGCCGAACGCAGCTTCGGCAAGTTCGAGGGCATGGCCGAGGACGGCCGGGAAGGGCAGGAAGCCGCCCTGCTGGCCGAGTTAAAGGCCCGCAGCGGCAAGCTGGAGGACAGCCTGGACGGCGGCGAATCCCTCGCCAGCCAGGCCCGGCGCGTGGCCCAGGCGGTGGAACGCATCCGCCGCGAGCAGCCCCAGGGCCAGGTGCTGGTGGTCAGCCACGGCGGCGTCACGCCCCTGATCCTGGCCCACCTGCTGCAGCTGCCGGTGGCCGAGGCGGTGGCCCGCATCCGCCAGGGCAACGATGAGGTCTATCTGGTGCGCCTGCGCCCCAGCCAGGCCCCGTCCCTGTGGAAGCTGCTGGGCCGGGACAGCCTGGAGCAGCTGTAGGCGGCCGGTACCGGAAAAGACAAAGGCCCGGGAGGCAGCTCCCGGGCCTTTTTTCATGGGGCCATGCCGCTCACGCCCAGAGGGCGCGGCGTTCGGCCATGGCATGGCTGGGATGGCCGCCCTTGCTTACTCCTGGCCCGGCTCCTCCTGCAACAGCTTGCGCCAGCCCTCGTGACCGAGACGGCGCACGGTGGCGATGTTGCGCTCGTAGATGCTCTCCGGATCGGGGAAAGCGGCCACGGCCCGGTCGATGCTGGCCTCCCGCAGCAGGTGCAGGGTCGGATAGGGGGAACGGTTGGTGACGTTGTCGATGTCGTCCGCCTCGCTGCCGGCGAACTCGTAATCCGGATGCAGGCTGGCCACCTGGTACACGCCCTCGTAGCCCAGGTTGCGGATGAGGGCCTCCACCTCCTGCAGGAAGAAGTGGTAGTCGAGGAAGTCGGTGAGCACGTCCGGATGGATCAGCAGGGTGGTGTCGAGCAGGGCCGGGTCGGTCTCGCTCAGCAGGGTGAACTCCCGCTCCAGTTCTGCCAGCAGCTCGTCCGGCGTGGCGGCGGCGCTGAGGGCGTAGCGGATCTGCTTTTTCACATGCACCGACTTGGCGAAGGGGCACAGGTTGAGGCCGATGACGGCCCGCTCCAGCCAGCGCCGGGTGTCGGCGAGAATTTTCCCGGCCGCCTCGGCGTCGGGATAGGGGTGGAGAACCTCAGGCAGCATGGGCGTCTTTCGCGGAAAAGGGGGGGCGCCGGAAATGGCACGGGAATGGGACGGGATGGGGCAGGCGGCGGAAGCTGGACGCCCCGGCCACGGAGATGAATGGATGCCGCCGACCGCAGCTGGGCCGGAGAACCGCGCGGAGCCTCAGCCCTGGCTGGCCGGGGGCGCCACCTTGATCACCTCTTCCAGGGTGGTGAGGCCGGCGGCCACCTTCATGGCGCCGGAAATGCGCAGGGGCTTCATGCCTTCCCGGTAGGCCTGCTCCCGCACCTTGGCCACGTCGGTGGTGGTGGTCACCAGCTTTTTCACTTCGGGGGACATCAGCAGCAGCTCGTACAGGCCCATGCGGCCCATGTAGCCGGTCATGCGGCACTCCAGGCAACCCACGGGCTGGTAGATCTGGGCCGGACGCTTGGATTTCCACGGCGCCACCAGGCTGTCCCAGATTTCCTCGTCCTCCCGCCGCAGGTCCACCGGCTTCTTGCAGTGGGGGCAGAGGGTGCGCACCAGGCGCTGGGCCATGACCCCGAGCATGGTGGCGTTGATCAGATAGGGCGCCATGCCCAGGTCCAGCAGGCGGGAAATGGCGGAAGGTGCGTCGTTGGTGTGCAGGGTGGACAGCACCAGGTGACCGGTGAGGGCGGCCTGGATGGCCATGTCGGCGGTTTCCCCGTCGCGGATTTCGCCGATCATGATGATGTCCGGATCCTGACGCATGAGGGCGCGCACCCCGTCGGCAAAGCCCAGGTCGATGTTCTGGGAGACCTGCATCTGGTTGAAGGACTGCTCCACCATTTCGATGGGGTCCTCAATGGTGCACACGTTCACTTCCGGCGTCGCCAGCTGCTTCAGGGTGGAATACAGGGTGGTGGTCTTGCCCGAGCCGGTGGGGCCGGTCACCAGGATGATGCCGTTGGGCTGGCTGGTCATGGACTGCCAGCGGACCTTGTCCTCCTCGCCGAAGCCCAGTTCGGCGAAGTCCCGCACCAGCACCTCCGGGTCGAAGATGCGCATCACCAGCTTCTCGCCGAAGGCGGTGGGCAGGGTGGACAGGCGCAGCTCCACCTCCTGGCCGCCGGCGGTGCGGGTCTTGATGCGGCCGTCCTGGGGGCGCCGCTTCTCGATCACGTCCATGCGGCCGAGGAGCTTGATGCGGCTGGTCATGGCGGCCATCACCGCCATCGGGATCTGGTACACCTGGTGCAGCACCCCGTCGATGCGGAAGCGCACGATGCCCAACTCGCGTCGGGGCTCGATGTGGATGTCAGAGGCCCGCTGCTCGAAGGCGTACTGCCACAGCCAGTCCACGATATGGACGATGTGCTGGTCGTTGGCGTCGAACTGGCGGTTGGTCTTGCCCAGCTCCACCAGCTGTTCGAAGGAGGACAGGCCGCTGACCTCGCCGCCCCCGGCCGCCGCCTTCTTCACCGAGCGGGCCAGGTTGTAGAACTCCACCAGATAGCGGGCGATGTCCTGGGGATTGGCCACCACCCGGCGGATGTCCTTGCGCAGGATGGGCTTGAGCTCCTTCTCCCACTCCCGCAGGAAGGGCTCGGCGGTGGCGATGATCACCTCCCGCGTGGTCACCTGGATGGGCAGGATCTTGAAGCGGCCGGCATAGGTGTTGGAGACCACCTCGGTGACGGCGGAGAAGTCGATCTTGAGGGGGTCGATGTGCAGGTAGTCGAGGCCCACCTTGGCCGCCAGCCACTCGGTCAGGGTTTCCAGGATCAGGGGCTTGTGGGGCGGGACCAGGGACTTCCAGTTCTGGTCGGCGATCACCACCAGGGGATGGACGTCGCCCCGGTGATAGCGCCGCTCCTTGACCAGGCCGTCGGCCACCACCGCATCCACCATGCCGTCCTCCACCAGCAGCTTGACCAGTTCCCCCAGGGTCAGGCGATGCTCGGCGACGGTGGCTTTGGCGGAAGTGGCGCTGGCGGAAGTGGAGGCTGGCATGGCGGCGGAAAATGTCGGAAACATGGGGCGGAACTGATCCGCACTATAAACGAATCCCGCGCCGCCCGGGGGCGCGGCAAGGGCGCTATACTCAGGCCATACGCATTTTTACATTGGACCGACCATGAAAGCCCCGGCCACTGCCCTGCTCCTGCTGACCCTCCTCTGCGCCCAGGCAGCCGTGTCGGCCCCAGCCGAGCGGAGTCCGGCCGGCAAGGCCCCGGCGGCAGCCCCTGCCCCGCTCCAGGCCGACTGCAGCAAGAGCCGCCAGCCCCATCGCTGCGAAGCCATGCAGAAGGCCCAGGCGGCTTGCCAGGACAAGTTCGGCCCCGAGCTGCGGGACTGCATCAACCGCCATACCAGCAGCCATCCCAACAGCCACCCCGGCGCCAAGAAGGCCGCCAAACAGCCCGCCAAATAAGGCTGCCAGCCGGCCCCGGGCCACCGCCCGGAGCCCTTCTCCAGCCTGGCCCGCCGCCCTTCGCCATTGAAACCCTACTCTTAATAGGGGATACTGGCGCTCCCCCGTTTGCCCCTCCGCCACCCCCAGGGGACGGCAACGCCACTCCGCCCCCGCAGCTTCCGGCTAGGGCGTGCGCAGCGGACAACGGGACGTCCGGCACTCATCACCCGAGGAGGAACCACCATGGGACCGCTGCTCCGGCGCCTGTCCGGCCTGCTGTGGGCAGGCCTGCTGATGCTCCCCCTCGCGGCCCCTGCCGCCCCCGCCACCGCAAAGGCCACCGCCGGCAAGCCGGCGGAGCGGGTCTACACCCTGGGGGTGACGCCCCAGTTCGAGCGGCGCCAGCTCTTCGCCATCTGGAAACCCATCCTCATCGAGCTGGAAAAGCGCACCGGGCTGCGCTTCGACCTGGCCATCATGCCCGACATCCCCAGCTTCGAGCGCCAGTACAACGCCGGCGCCTTCGATTTCGCCTACATGAATCCCTACCTGATGGTGGCCAACCCGGCCGGCTACATTCCCCTGGTGCGGGACGACACACCAGTCACCGGCATCCTGGTGGTGGCCAGGGACAGTCCCTTCCACACCCCGGCCGACCTGGAAGGCAAGGAAATCGCCTTCCCCGCCCCCAACGCCATCGGCGCCAGCCTGCTCATCCGGGCCGAGCTGGTGCGCAAATACAAGGTCAATTTCACGCCCCGCTACGTCAATTCCCACACCGCCGTCTATCTCTCGGTGACCCAGGGCCTGGCCAGCGCCGGCGGCGGCGTGCAGAAGACCCTCAACGAACAGAAGCCGGAAGTGCAGGAACGCCTGCGGGTGCTGTACCGCACCGCCGCCTTCGCCGCCCACCCCATCGCCGCCCATCCCCGGGTCGACGGGGCCGTGCGCGAGCAGGTGCGCAGCGCCCTCCTGGACTTCGCCGCCACCCCGGCGGGCAAGGCCCTGCTGCAGGAAATCCCCCTGGCCCGCATGGTGCCCACCGCCATGAAGGACTACCAGCCCCTGAAGGACCTGGGCCTGGAAGACTTCTTCGTCCCGGAACGCTGAACCCATGACCCTGCGCCTCAAGCTGCTGCTGCCCCTGGCCCTGGTGTGGACCGCCTTCATCGCCTATCTCTACGGCATCTGGCTGCCCGACTCGGTGCGCTACCAGATCGCCGTCTTCGAGCGGCAGCAGGAACGGGAAATGCACAACCTGACGGAAAGCCTGCTGCCCCTGGTAGTGGCCCGGCAACTGGGGGACATCCACGACACCCTGGATTCCCTGCGCCAGGAGAATCCGGAATGGGTCGAGGTGGTGCTGCAGGACCACGAAGGGCGTCAGCTCTACCCCCTGGCCGGCACTCCCGTCCCGCCGGCCGGGCCCGACGAGCAGCTGCACACCCAGCAGCTGAACCTGGCCAACGACAGCGTCGGCAGCCTGCGCATCCGGATCAGCCACCGGGCCCTGCTGGAAAGCGTGGCCCAGTCCCAGAAGACCCTCTTCGCCCTGCTCGCCTCGGTGCTGCTGGGAGCCTTCCTGGCCCTGGGCGTGGTGCTCGACGCCACGGTGCGGCGCCCGGTCAACCGCCTCATGACTGCCGCCCGGGAACTGGCCGAGGGCCGCTTCGACGCCCACCTGCCCCCCGGCGGCAAGGACGAGATCGGCACCCTGGTCAATACCTTCGCCGCCATGCGGGACCAGGTCCAGGCCACCCAGCAGAGCCTGCGCCAGCTCAACGAGCACCTGGAACAGCGGGTGCAGGAGGAACTGGCGAAGAACCGGGAGAAGGACCACATGCTGATCCAGCAATCCCGCCTGGCCGCCATGGGCGAGATGGTGCACAACATCGCCCACCAGTGGCGCCAGCCCCTCAACGCCCTCTCCCTGCTGGTGCGCAACATCAAGGACGACTACGACTTCCAGGCCCTCACCCCGGAAGTCATGGACCGCTCTGTGGCCGACGCCCAGCGCCTGCTGGGGCGCATGTCCACCACCATCGACGATTTCCGCGACTTCTTCCGTCCGGAAAAGGAGATGACCCAGTTCGACGTCAGCCATGCCGTGGAAGAGGCGGTGTTCATCATGCAGGGCACCCTGAAGAGCCACGGCATCGAACTGGTGGAAAAACTGGACCCCGGCGTCGAAGCCGAAGGCTTCCCCTCCCAGTTCGCCCAGGCGGTGCTCAACATCCTGGCCAATGCCAAGGAAGAAATCCTGGCGCGCAAGGTCGCCGCCGGCCGCATCGAGATCGAACTGCAGCGCCAGGGCGAAACCATCCTCCTGCGGGTCAGCGACAACGCCGGCGGCATCGCCCCGGAGATCCTGCCGAAGATATTCGACCCCTACTTCACCACCAAGGACAAGGGCAGCGGCATCGGTCTGTACATGGCCAAGACCATCATCGAACACAATATGAACGGCAGCATCAGCGCCGCCAACCTGGGCGACGGCGCCTGTTTCACCCTGACCGTGCCGGTGCGCCAGCCGAAAAAGAATTAGAATACGCTCATGGACTCCCATACCCCGCCCGGCCTCGATCTGAACTTCCTGCAAGGCCTGCGCCTGCTCTACGTGGAAGATGAAGACGAGGTGCGGGAACTGCTCTCCCGCTTCCTCGGCCGCCGCGTCGGCACCCTGGAGGTGGCCGTCAATGGCAGGGAAGGCCTGGAAGCCTTCCTCAAGGGCGAGTACGACGTGGTGGTGACCGACATCAAGATGCCGGAAATGGATGGCCTGGAAATGGCCTCCAGGATTCGCGCCACGGGCCATGCGGTGCCCATCATCGTGGTCACCGCCTACAGCGACCGGGATTACCTGCTGCGCTCCATCGACCTGGGGGTGGACCGCTACGTCACCAAGCCCATCGACCCGGACGCCCTGCTCACCGCCATCCACGACGCAGTCATGGTGCGCACCCAGCAGAAGGCCCTGCTGGCGGCGGAAACCCGCATTGCCGACATCCTGCAGCAGACGGTGATGGCCCTGGCCCGTGCCATCGAGATGCGGGACCCCTACACCGACGGCCACCAGAAGCGGGTTTCAGCCCTGGCGGCAGCCATCGCCAAGGAAATGGGGCTGGCGCGGGAGGTGGTGGAAGGGGTGCGTTTCGGCGCCCTGATCCACGACATCGGCTCCATCCGCATCCCCAGCGAAATCCTGTGCAAGCCGGGCAAGCTCAAGCCCATCGAGTTCGAGATCATCAAGAACCACTCCCAGGCCGGCTACGAGCTGCTCAAGGATGTGGATTTTCCCTGGCCCATCGCCGAGATGGTGCGCCAGCACCACGAGCGCCTGAACGGCTCCGGCTATCCCCAGGGCCTCAAGGGTGAAGCCATCCTGCTGGAAGCCCGCATCCTGGCCGTGGCCGACGTGGTGGAAGCCATGAGTTCCCACCGTCCCTACCGCCCCGCCCTGGGGCTGGAGCAGGCCCTGGCCGAACTGGAAAGCGGCGCCGGCCAGCTTTACGATGCCGAAGTGGTGAACGCCTGCGTGCGCCTCATGCGGCGGCGGCCCGATCTGCTGCCGGAGCAGGGGCTGTAAGCCAGCCTGCCGGGGGCCGAGCCTGAGCCCTCCCCGCCCTTTCCCGTTATTCCCGGTGTTATGCGGCCGCTCTCAGGCGGCCGTCCCCACGTAGCGTTCCGGATTGCTCTCCAGCACCGCCAGACAGGCATCCACCGCAGCCCCGTCGTAGAGGGTGCCCCGGTGCTGGCGGATTTCCTCCTTCGCCGCTTCCAGACCCAGGGCCGCCCGGTAGGGACGGTCCGAACTCATGGCTTCCACCACGTCGGCCACAGCGATGATGCGGGCCTCCAGGGAAATCTCGTCCCCTTTCAGGCCCTGGGGATAGCCGGAGCCGTCCAGGCGCTCGTGGTGCTGACGCACCATCTGGGCGATGGGCCAGGGGAAGGTGGCGTCGCCAAGGATCTCGTAGCCCGCTTCCACATGGGCCTTGATCAGGGCGAACTCGTCCGGCGAGGGTCGCCGCGGCATGCTGAGGAACTCGGCCGGCACCTGGATCTTGCCGATGTCGTGGATCGACGCCCCCACCCGGATGCCCGCCACCTGGGCGGCCGGCAGGCCCATGCGTTCGGCGATGGCCCCGGCCAGCTGGGAGACCCGCTTCTGGTGGCCGTCGGTATACGGGTCCCGCACTTCGATGGCCCGCGCCAGCACCGCCACCACCTGGTTCAGGGCCTCGGTGGTTTCCTCCCGGGCCCGCTCGATTTCCCGCTGGTGGAAATGCATCTTGGCGCTGCGGCTGACCGCCTCCATGAGCAGGAAAGGGTCCACCGGCTTGGTGATGTAGCGGTCGATGCCGATCTCGATGGCCCGCACGAAATAGTCCATCTCGTTGTAGGCGGTGATGACGATCACCGGCACTTCCCGCTGGATGTCCTTGATGGCGGCGGCCATGGAGAGGCCGTCCATGACCGGCATGCGCACGTCGGTGACCACGATGTCGTAGCCGCCATGCTGACGGAACAGTTCCAGCCCTTCCTGGCCGTTGGCCGCCACGTCCACCTTGGCAAAACGGCGGGAGAGGAAGCGGGTCAGTTCCCGGCGCACCTCTTCCTCGTCTTCGACGTAAAGCAGGCTGAGGGTGCGCAGGAATTCCGCGTCTTGGTCTTTTTCGAGGGCGTTCATTGCATTGGGGCCGTGGGCGGAAGGGTGTACAAAGGCACGGTGAGGACGAAGCGGGCGCCTTCGGCGGTGTTTTCAGCCCTTATTTTACCGTGCATGCTGCGCTCCAGTATCATTTTGGTCATATACAGGCCGATGCCGCTGCCCTGCTCCTTGGTGGTGAAATAGGGCTCGAAAATGTGCCCCAGGACGTTACCGGGGATACCGCCAGCGTTGTCCTCCACCGTCACTTCCACCTGGCCGTCGCAACGGCTGACCTGCAGGCGGATGCGGGCCGGGCGCACATGGCGCTCCTGCAGCACCTCCTTGGCGTTGGCCAGGACATTGAGCACGGCCTGGGAGAACTGGCCGTGGAAGCCCCAGGCCCGCAGGTCCGGCTCGATGGCCCGTTCCAGGGCGATGTCGTTGTTCTTCAGGGAGGCCTCCATGATGAAGGCCGCATCCTCCACCGCCGCCCCCAGGTCGAAGTCCGCCGGGTCCCGGTCGGGACGGAAGAAATTGCGGAAATCGTCGATGGTGGTGGACATGCGCTGCAGCAGCTTCAGGGCCCGGCCCACGCTTTCGTCCAGGGCCGCCGCATCCAGCTGGCCAAACGCGAAGTCGTCGCGGATGTTGGCGATCACCAGGCCCAGGGCGTTGAGGGGCTGGCGCCACTGGTGGGCGATGTTGTGCACCATCTCGCCCATGGCCGCCAGGCGGGACTGCTGGATCAGCAGCTGGTCCTTTTCCCGGTTGCTCGCCAGTTCCTCCTGCACCCGGGCCTCCAGGCGACTGTTGAGGGCCTGCAGTTCCGCTTCCAGGGTCTTGCGCTCGGTCACGTCCCGGTTGCTCACCCGCCGCCCCAGGGCCTCCCCCTCCTCTCCCACCACCGCCTGGCAGCCGTGGGCGATCCAGCGCACCTGCCCGTCCCGGCGCACGATGCGGAAGTCCACCATGTGCTCGTGATGGAAGACTGCCTGGTTGAGGTGTTCCTGGAACTCCTGCCGGTCGTCGGGGTGGACGATCTGCTGCAGCAGGGAAGGATCGTCGGCAAAGGCCTGGACCCCGTAACCGGTGATGCGTTCCACCGAGGGGGTCATGTAGACGATGCGGCCGTCGGCCCCCTGCCAGTATTCCCAGTCGTAGGTAAAGTCGGCCATGGTGCGGAAGTTCCGCTCGCTTTGCCGCAGGCTGTCTTCGGCCCGCCGCTTCTCGCCCACGTCCTCGACGATGCCGATGCCACCGATGATGGTGCCGCTGGCATCGCGCAGGGGATTGGCGCGGAAGGATATCCACACGTCGATATGGCTGAGGGTGGTGCGATAGCTGCCGTCGTAGGTGCCGCCCTCCCCGGCCAGGGCCTGGCGCATGGCCGGCAGCACCGACTGGTCCCGCAGGCGCTGCAGGTCCAGGCCCTGCAAGGCCTGCACCGTGCTGCCCACCATGGTGGCAAAACGCTCGTTGCAGAAGGTCAGACAGAGGCGGGAATCGAAGTGGATGACGCCCACCGGCAGGTTTTCCAGCAGCAGGCGGTAACGTCCCTCCGTCTCGGCCAGGGCCCGCAGGGCCGACTCCTCCTGCCGTTCGCCGCGCCGGTTGATCACCAGCAGGCCCAGCACCACCGCCGCCAATAGCAGGCTGCCGGCACTGTAGTAGTAGAGCTTGCTGCGCCAGTTGCTGAGGTAGTCCTCCGGCGCCATGCCGGCAAAGACGTAGAGCGGATACTCGCCCACCTTGCGGATGCTCACCAGCCGTTCCACCTGGTCCGTGCCGCTGCGGATCTTCATCAGGATTTCCCGGTCGCCCCGGGCCATGTAGGGCTGGGCCGGATGGGATTCCACCGGCTGGCCGATACGGTCGTCCCGGGCCGGGAAGCGCATCAGCATGCGGGCATGGGTGTCGCGGATGGAGACGTTGCCGTGGGGCCCCAGATCCAGGCTCTGGTAGAAGGGGGCAAAGGATTCGGGCAGGAAGGTGGCCACCACCACCCCGGCAAAACTGCCGTCCGCATTGTTGAGGCGGCGGCTTACCGCCAGGGTCCACTTGCCCGTGGTGCGGCCCAGCACCGGCTCGGCGATCACCAGGCCCGCCTCCGGGTTCTGCACGTGGGCGGTGAAATGGCTGCGGTCCGCCATGTTGTAGGGCGGCAGGGGACTGAGGGAGCTGTAGAGGAAATCTCCCTTCACATTGACCAGGTGCAGGCCATGGACCTCGGGCACGATTTCCCGCTTGGTCCGCAGCAGCCGCTCCAGCTCCTCGCCCCGGGCGCCACGCTGGGCCTGGGAACGGGCCATGTCCTCGGGGGTGACGTGGCCCTGCACGTCCTGCAGGATCTGGTCGATGTTGCGGATGCGGGCTGCGGTGTGCAGCTCCATGAGGTGGCCCAGGTTGCCCACCTCGACCCGGGCCCGCTCCTCCAGACCGTCGTAGTCGCTCTTCAGGCTGACGCCGACCAGGATGGAAAAACCCAGGAGACCGGACAGGCCGGCCATCAGGGGGAGGCGGGAATGGCGGAATTTCATGGCGGTCTTTGTTATATCCACGTACGGCGCGTGGTTTCTTTCCGCCATGCTAAGCCCTCGCCGGCGGAAATGCCAGAAATACGAAGGGCGGGAAAGCGGCCATGCCGCCTCCCCGCCCTCGCCTGCCCTGGCGGCGGACTTACTTGCCGCCCAGGGACAGGGCCAGCATCAGGTCGTTGATGCGCTTGACGAAGCCGGCCGGGTCTTCCAGCTGGCCGCCTTCGGCCAGTTGGGCCTGTTCGAAGAGCAGGTTGGCCCAGTCGTCGAAGCGGGCTTCCTCATACTTCAGGCGCTGCACCGCCGGATGGTGGGGGTTGATCTCCAGGATGGGCTTGACCTCCGGGGCCTTCTGGCCGGCGGCCTTGAGCATGCGCGCCAGGTTGCCGGAGAGGTCATGCTCGTCGGAGACCAGGCAGGAGGGGGAATCGGTCAGGCGGTGGGTGATGCGCACGTCCTTGACCCGGGCCTCCAGGGCCTGCTTCACCTTGTTGGTGAGTTCCTTGTACTCGCCGGCTTCCTTTTCCTGCTCCTTCTTCTCGGCCTCGTCCTCCAGCTTGCCCAGATCCAGGCCGCCCTTGGCCACGGACTGCAGCGGCTTGCCGTCGAATTCGGTGAGGTGGCCCACCACCCATTCATCGACGCGGTCGGAGAGCAGCAGCACCTCGATGCCCTTCTTGCGGAAGATTTCCAGGTGGGGGCTGTTCTTGGCGGCGAGGAAGGTCTCGGCGGTGACGTAGTAGATCTTCTCCTGGCCTTCCTTCATGCGGGAGACGTAGTCGGCCAGGGAGACGTTCTGCTCGGTGGTGTCGTGGTGGGTGGAAGCGAAGCGCAGCAGCTTGGCGATGCGTTCCTTGTTGGCAAAGTCCTCGCCCACGCCTTCCTTCAGCACATTGCCGAATTCCTTCCAGAAGCCGGCGTACTTTTCCTTCTCGGCGGCGTCGTCGCTGTCGGCCATGCCTTCCAGCAGGGACAGCACCTTCTTCACGCAGCCGCCGCGGATGGTCTCGATGTCCTTGCTCTGCTGCAGGATTTCCCGGGAGACGTTGAGCGGCAGGTCGGCGGAATCCACCACCCCGCGCACGAAGCGCATGTAAAGCGGCATCAGCTGCTCGGCATCGTCCATTATGAAGACGCGCTTCACATAAAGCTTGACGCCGTGACGGGCGTTGCGGTCCCACAGGTCGAAGGGGGCCCGGGCGGGGATGTAGAGCAGCTGGGTGTATTCCTGCTTGCCTTCCACCTTGGCGTGGATCCAGCCCAGGGGATTTTCGAAGTCGTGGGCGACGTGCTTGTAGAACTCCTGGTACTGCTCTTCCGTGATCTCGCTCTTGGGGCGGGCCCACAGGGCGTTGGCCTGGTTCACCGTCTCGTCTTCGTCGGTGAGGACCTGTTCCTTCTTCTCCTCGTCCCACTTCTCCGCCTTCATGACGATGGGCAGGGTGATGTGGTCGGAGTACTTGCGGATGATGGACTTCAACTTCCAGGCATTGAGGAAGTCGTCCTCGCCGTCCTTCAGGTGCAGGATGACGTCGGTGCCGCGGCCGGCCTTCTCCACCATTTCCACGGAGTAGTCGCCGGCGCCTTCGGATTCCCATTTCACCGCCTGGTTGTGCTCCAGGCCGGCGCGGCGGGAAATGACGGTGACCTTGTCGGCGACGATGAAGGCGGAGTAGAAGCCGACGCCGAACTGGCCGATGAGGTGGGCGTCCTTCTGGGCGTCGCCGGAGAGGGAGGCGAAGAATTCCTTGGTGCCGGACTTGGCGATGGTGCCCAGGTGGGCCACGGCTTCCTCCCGGGAAAGGCCGATGCCGTTGTCGGAAATGGTCAGGGTGCGGGCCGCCTTGTCGAAGGAGAGGCGGATTTTCAGCTCGGAATCGTCGCCGTAGAGGCCGTTGTTGTTGAGGGCCTCGAAGCGCAGCTTGTCGCAGGCATCGGAAGCGTTGGAGACGAGTTCGCGGAGGAAGATTTCCTTGTTGCTGTAGAGGGAATGGATCATCAGCTGCAGCAGCTGCTTGACCTCTGCCTGAAAGCCGAGGGTTTCCTTGGGTGCGCCCATGCAAGACTCCGTGGGTAAAAGGTGGGAACGAACGGTTGTCGCCGTGCCGGCCCGGGGGCCGGCGCGGTCGTTGCCCCGGAAAATGGGGACGGCAATCAGGATTTCAAGAGGGAATGTTGCCGGGGGCGGCGTAGAGCGCCAGGTTGCGGCCGCTGCGCTTGGCTTCGTAGAGGGCGCCGTCGGCCCGGGCCAGCAGATGGTCGATGTTGGCATCCTGGGGCGCCAGGATGGTGGCGCCGATGCTCACGGTGATGCCCAGCTCGACGCCTTCGGCCACCCGCACCTTTTCCTGGGCCACGGCCTGGCGCAGCCGCTCGGCGGCCTGCATGGCGCCCTGGCCGTCGGTTTCCGGCAGCATGACGGCGAATTCCTCGCCCCCCAGACGGCCGCAGATGTCGATGGCCCGCAGCTCCCGGGCGATGATGGCGGCGACGATCTTGAGGGCCACGTCCCCGGCCCCGTGGCCGTGGGTGTCGTTGATGCGCTTGAAGTGGTCCACGTCCAGCATCAGCACGGCCACGCTGCGGCCCAGGCGGCGGGCGCGGGTGATCTCCGCCTCCCCCTGGTCGAGGAAGCGGGAGCGGTTGTTGAGGCCGGTCAGGGTGTCCACGGTGGCCAGCCGGTGCAGGGAATCCATGGCCCGGTTGCGGTCGATGGCGATGGCGGCCTGGCGGCAGGCGTGCTCGATGACGTCCTTGTCGAAGCGGTTGGGACGCCGGCCCTGGCGGAAATAGAGGGACAGGGTGCCCAGCACTTCCTTGCCCGGGGAGACGATGGGGGTGGACCAGGCGGTCTTCAGCCCCAGGGCCGAGGCGAAGTCGCGGCAGTCTTGCCACTGTTCCGAATCGTCGATGTGCTCGGCGATGATCTGCTTGCCGGTGCGGATGGCGGCGGCGCAGGCGCACACCGCGGGGTTTTCCGGGCAGTTCTGGCCCACGTCGCGGCAGGTGCGGCGCAGGCTGGGGGCGGAGCCCAGCACCAGGTGGCCGTTGTCCGGCTGCAGCAGGAGGACGGCGGCGAAGCAGTCAGAAATGAGGGACTCGACCCGGTTGCACAGGGCGTCCAGCACCACCTGCAGGGAGGCATCGCTGGCGATCAGCTCCAGCACCTGGAGCTCGGCGGCCAGCAGCTGCTCGGCCTGCTTGCGCTCGGAAATGTCGGTGGAGCTGCCGATGAGCAGGCGCCGCCCGCCCAGGTCCACGCCCCGCTTGTAGGAGAGCAGGTAGCGCTCGCCCTTGGGCGTCAGGTGCTTCTCTTCCCGGCCCGTGACCTTCTTCGCCGCCAGGGCCTTGATGTCGTCCTGGCGCAGGCGGGAAGCCACGTCGGCCGGGTACAGCTCGAAATCGCTGCGCCCCACCACCTCGTGCTTGTCGTGGCCGACGAAGGCGGCGGCGGCCTCGTTCATGACCAGGTAGCGGCCGTCCTCGTCCTTGACGAAGACCATCACCGGCAGGGTGTCCAGGATCATCTCGGTCAGGCTGGACTGCTGCTCCAGGCGCTGGTGACTTTCCTTGAGGTCGTCCCGGGCCCGCTTCTGCTCGGTCATGTCGGTGAACACGCAGACATAGTTGATGACCTGGCCGCCCTCTCCCTTGACCGAGGTGATGGTGAGGTTCTCCGGGTACAGCTCGCCGTTCTTGCGCCGGTTCCAGATTTCCCCGCTCCACACGCCGAAGGCCGCCAGGTCGGCGTAGAGCTGACGGTAGAAGTCGGCGTCGTGGAGGCCGGACTTGAGCAGGCGGGTATCGTGGCCCACCGCCTCCTCGGCGGAATAGCCGGTGATGGCGGAAAAAGCCGGGTTGATGGACTGGATGATCCGTTCCGCATTGACGATCATGATCGCCTGCTGGCTCGACTCGGCCACCTTGGAGGCCAGCAGCAGGGCGTGGCGGGACTGCTGCAGCCGCTGGCTCTGCTCCTGCAGGGCGGCCCGCAGCTCGGCCACGTATTCCTGCTCGACGCTGTCCAGGATGTCGGCGTAGGAGAGCAGGCCGGTGATGCGGCCGTGCTCGTCCATCACCCCCAGGTGGCGGATGCGCCGGTCGTTGAAGATCTTGCGCGTGTGGTACAGGGTGGAACTGCGCGGCACGGTGATGAGGGGGAAGGTGGCCACCTCGCCGGCGCTGCAGTTGAGGGATTCCTGGCCGATCAGGCGCAGCACGTCGCGGCCGGTGAGGATGCCCAGATGGCCGTTGTGCTCCACGATGGCGGCGTCGCTGCGGGCCTCCCGCAGGCGCTGCACCGCCTCGGCCACCGGCATGCTGCCGGGCACCTGCAGGGGGGCGCTCTTCAGCACCGAGCCCACGTCGCGCATGTGCACGTAGAACTCCACCCCCTGGTGGTTCACGATGTCGGTCTGGGAAACGATACCCAGGCGCCGCCCGTCCCGGTCCACCACCAGCAGGTGGCGCAGGCGCTCCTGCTTAAAGCGGATGGCGGCGTCGGCCACGGTGTCCGTTTCCCGCACGGTCTTCACCGGCGTGCTCATGACCCGGGAAACCGGCAGATGGATGGATTCGGGGTCGGAGAAATTCAGGGCCAGGGCGTCCCGCTCGGTCCAGATGCCCCGCACCTCCCCCAGCTCCACCACAAGGATGGAGCCGCAGCGGGCCTGGTGCATGCGCCCTGCCGCCTCCGCCACCGTGGTCTGGGGAGCGCATTCCAGCAGCTCGTGCCGCAGGATCTGGGAGATGGGCAGGTCGTAATGCATGATTTCTGTCTTTACTCGATGGCCAGGTAGCGGACTTCGACGATCTCGATCTCCCGCTGGCCCATGGGGCTCTGGAAGCGCACCGTATCCCCTTCCCTGGCCTTGATCAGGGCCCGGGCCAGGGGCGAGATCCAGCTGATGTGGCCCCGGGAGATATCGGTTTCATCCACCCCGACGATGGTGTAGGTCTGTTCCTGGCCCTGTTCGTCGGCGATGGTGACGGTGGCACCGAAGAACACCTGGTCCGTGGCTTCCCGCAACAGGGGATCCACCACCAGGGAGTTGTCCAGGCGCTTGGTGAGAAAGCGGATGCGGCGGTCGATCTCCCGCAGGCGCTTCTTGCCGTAGATGTAGTCGCCGTTTTCCGAGCGGTCGCCGTTGGAGGCGGCCCAGTGCACCACCTCCACCACCTTCGGTCGTTCCACCTTGAGCAGATGCTCCAGTTCGGCCTTGAGACGGGCGTGGCCGACCGGCGTCATGTAGTTCTTGGTGCCGATCGGCAGGCGCTGGGCGGGCTCGAGTTCGTCCTCGTCCGCGTCGTCCGACTCTTTGGTGAAAGCCTTGCTCATGAAGGGAAATGCTCGGTGAGTGCTGCAGGATGCGAAATAATTCACGCACATGATAGTGCAAAAGCCCGCCGCCGTCCCTCAGCGTCAGGCCTGACGTGGCATTTGCGGCAGTCCCGGCGGGCGCCGGGAAGGGGTTTCAGGGGCGCCCCAGGATGCCCCGCAGGAAGCCCCGCCGCCCGTCATTGACGGCCGCGCTCTCGGCCGTGGCGGCCGCAGCGGCAGTGCCGGCAGCGGTGGCGACCGGCGCACCTGCCTCGTTGCCGACGGTGGCAGCGGGGGTGAAGACGGCCTCAGCCGGAGGCGGCGTCAGCAGGGCGCCCAGGGCTTCCCGGGCCGCCGCCAGGGCTTCGTCCTGGGTAGCGAACTGGGGCACCGGCGCCAGCAGCACACAGTACTGCAGCGGGCCCAGGGCCTCGTCCTCGTCGCCGATGAAATCCATGGTCCCGGCCGGCAGCTGCACCTGGCGGCGCAGGCCCTGGGCCAGGTCCTGCCACAGTTCGCCGCCGCCGGGCAGCAGATAGACGTGGAGAAACCAGGGCGTCAGCACGATGCCGACCCAGTCGCCCTGAACGCGGGCGAAGGGCATCGCCGCCACCGCCAGGGCCTCGTTGAGGAAAGGCATGCCGGCCATGGTGCCCTGGCGCACGCGCCGGAAGTGCTCCTCCAGCCGGGGTGCCGGGTCATCGGCCCAGGGCTTGCCTTCCCGGGCAGGGGGCGGCGTCCAGGCCGGTACGCGGGGGCGGAAGGAACTCATGCCCTACTGCCGGTTGAGGTCGGCGAAGTGGCGGGCCGGGTCGTAGTCCCCTTCCAGGGATTCGGCCAGGGCCGCCAGGGCATCCTCGATCAGCAGGCGCTCCTCTTCCTCCACCACTTCCTTGCCCAGGCCGAGGGAGGCCAGGATCCAGGTGCCGACGGGCTGGGGCCCGAGCAGCATCATGTTCACCCGCTCCCGGCGGAAGTGCTCGCCCTCGCCCCGCTCGACCCAGGCGAACTCGCCCTCCTCGCCTTCCAGCTCGACGATCTGCATGGGAATGGAGAGGCACATCAGGCGATCCCTTCAATGGCTTGGGGCACGACGCCGGCCTTGGCCAGCTCGGCCAGCACCAGTTCCAGCATTTCCGGCACCTTGGCTTCCGCCTCCGGCGTCAGGGCCATGCCCGTATCCAGGGAGACGGGCTGCAGGCCGATGAGGGCCACCGCCTTGGGCGCCTTCTCGGTCAGTTCCAGGGCCGCCAGCAGGTCGGAGAGACCGATCTGATGGGGCGAGATCTTGGTGCGGAAGAACTTGGGCACCTCGTCGCCCTGCAGCAGCACGACAGAACCGGGCGGCTGGCCGACCCGCACGGCGTCGGCGATGATGAGCTTGTCCAGGCCTTCCAGGGGCTCCAGCAGTTCCATGCCGGCGGTGCCGCCATCCAGCACCAGCACGTGCTCGGGCAGGGAGTAACGGCGCTGCAGCTCGTCAACGATGCGCACGCCGATGCCCTCGTCGGTGAGGAGGATGTTGCCGACGCCAAGGACGGCGATGGTGGGGGTAGTAGTCATGGGCGGCACTTTAAACAATCCGGCCCCGGGCCGGTTTGAGGCAACGCAAGAAATGCTCCGGGACCAGCCGGGGCACCAAACAAAACGGCGGCACCACCGGCGCCGCCGCTTCCCGTCAAACCGGCGGCTCAGGCCGCCTTGACCTTCACCACTTGGTCGTTTTCCTTGTCCACCACATGCACGGCGCAGGCCAGGCAGGGGTCGAAGGAGTGCACGGTGCGCAGCACTTCCAGGGGCTTCTCGGGATCGGCCACCGGGTTGTCCAGCAGGCAGGCCTCGTAGGCGCCGGAAACGCCCTTCTCGTTACGCGGGCCGGCGTTCCAGGTGGTGGGCACGACGCACTGGTAGTTCTTGATCTTGCCGTCGTCGATCACCACCCAGTGGGAGAGCACGCCGCGGGGCGCTTCGTGGAAGCCGACGCCGGCGATCTCGCCCTTGGGGAAGGTGGGCTTGTTGTAGGTCTTGAGGTCGCCCTTGCCCATGTTGGCCAGGAGCAGGTCCCACTGGTGGGCCAGTTCGTCCACCTGGACGCAGGCCACCACGGCCCGGGAGGCATGGCGGCCGATGGTGGAGTGCATGGCATCCAGGCCGATCTTGGTCTTGGCCAGGGAAGAGACCGTGTCCAGGGCCAGGGTGGCGTACTTCTTGGTGGGCTCGTGGCCGGCGGCCAGCATGGCCAGCATGCGGGACAGGGGGCCGACCTGGGCGGGCTTGCCGTAGAAGGTGGGGGACTTCAGCCAGGAATACTTGCCCTCGTCCTGGAAGTCCGTGTAGTTCGGCGTGGTCTCGCCCTTGTAGGGGTGCAGGGTGGCGTTGTCGCCATCCTTGTAGGAGTACCAGGCGTGCTTGACGGCTTCGGAGACGCCGGCTTCGAAGTACTTGTCGCCGAACTGGGTGATGGGCTTGAAGGTGCCGAGGTCGGCGTTCTGGATGTAGCCGCCGGGCAGGGCGAACTGGGTGCCCTTGCCGTCCAGGGGCAGGTCGGGCACGGACAGGTAGTCCACGATGCCGCGGCCGATCTTGGTCCACTCGGGGTAATGGGCGCCGACCACGGCCACGTCGGGCAGGTACACCTGCTTGACGAACTCGTCCAGCTTTTCGATCCATTCCTTCACCGCCAGCAGGCGTTCCACCGTCAGCACGGACTGGGAATCCACCGCCAGGGGGTTGGCCACGCCGCCCACGGCCACGTTCTGGATGTGGGGGGACTTGGAACCGAGCACGGAAACGATCTTGGAGGCAAAGCGCTGGATTTCCAGGGCCTGCAGGTAGTGGGCCACGGCGATCAGGTTCACTTCCGGCGGCAGCTTCATGGCCGGGTGGCCCCAGTAGCCGTTGGTGAAAATGCCGAGCTGGCCGGTCTTGACGAAGCCGGCGATCTTTTCCTTGACCTTGCGGAACTCGTGCTTGCCGTTGCGGTTCCACGGCGAGAGGCTCTCGGCCAGGGCGGAAGCCTTGTCCGGGTCGGCCTGCAGGGCGGAGACCACATCCACCCAGTCGAGGGCGGAGAGGTGATAGAAATGCACGATGGAGTCGTGCAGGTTGTGGGCGGTGATGATCATGTTGCGGATGTACTGGGCATTCACCGGAATTTCCAGCTTCAGCGCATCCTCCACGGCCCGCACCGAACAGATGGCGTGGACGGTGGTGCACACGCCGCAGATGCGCTGGGTGATGGCCCAGGCGTCGCGGGGGTCGCGGCCGATGAGGATGTTCTCCACACCGCGCCACATCTGGCCGGAGGACCAGGCCTTGGTCACCTTGCCGCCATTCACTTCCACGTCCACCCGCAGGTGGCCTTCGATGCGGGTCACCGGATCGATCGTTACGCGCTTGGTCATTTTGGGTTTCTCCTTGAATTCTTAGTGTGCAGCAGCGTCTTCCGCGGCCAGGACCGGGAAGCGGCGGGTGATGACGATGTAGCCGAAGACCTCGATGGCAAACATGCCGAAGGTGACCAGCATTTCGGGGACGGAGGGGAAGTAGTGCCAGCCGTCGCCGGTCTCGTAACCCACCAGGTAGGAATTGATGCGCAGCAGGACGCCGCCCAGCATCAGCAGCACGGCGCCGACGAAGAGTCGGGCCGGGTTGCGGCGGGAGGCTTCCTTGCCCAGCAGCGCCAGGGGAGCAATGAAGCAGGCCATCTCGAGCCAGAACATGAGGGCCTGCAGGCTGCCCTCGAAAGCCCGGGGCAAGGCGCCGCGGACCAGCAGGTCGCCCATCCGCACCACCAGGAACACCGCCAGCATGCCCAGCATGACCTTGGACAGGGGCGTCAGGATGTGGGTCTCCATCTGGCGGCGGAAGCCGGCGGCGGCCATGCAGGATTCAAAGAGAATCACGGCGTAGCCGATGGTGATGGCGGAAAGCAGGTAGATCAGGGGCAAAGCCATGGACTGCCACAGGGGATGAACCTGGGTGCCCATCACCACCAGCAGGGAGCCGAGGGAGGACTGGTGCATCATGGGCAGCACGGTGCCCAGGGCGATGAAGAAGAACATCACCTTGTTCAGCTTCTTGCGCTTCTCGTGCATGCCCCACTTTTCCATGAAGGTGGGGGAGAACTCGATCCACATCACCACGATGTAGAGGGAGATGCACAGGGCCACTTCGAACATCACCGAGTTGGCCGAGGCGTAGCCCGGGGTCAGGATGTGCCAGAAGTTCCACCAGCGGCCCAGGTCGAAGATGACGCCGACGCCGGCCAGGGTATAGCCGAAGAGAGAGGCCAGCAGGGCCGGGCGCACCAGGGGATGGTATTCGCCCCTGTTGAAGATGTAGACCAGCATGGCCACGGAGAAGCCGCCACAGGCGAAGGCGGAACCGATGACCACGTCGCCCACCACCCACAGGCCCCAGGGGTAGCCGTCGTTGAGGTTGGTGACGGCGCCCAGGCCGAAGACGAAACGGACCAGGATGATGGCCAGAGCCACCACGATCAGGGTCGCCGCGGTGAGGGTCACCGGGGTCAGCAGCTTGCCGCCGACGGGGGTGGGTGCAGCGTGTTGTTGTGCAGACATTGCGATCTCTCCCTTACAGCTCGTCGTCGTCAGGCTTGACGTTGCGCTTGGCGAAATAGGTCATCACGCCGAGCACCGCCAGGGGCATCACCAGCCCGCCGTAGAGCGTGTGTTGCAGGGTTTCCGACTTGGAGGAGGCGGAACGCTCGGGCAGGGGCTTGTGGCCCACCTTCTCGAAGGGCACGGCGGACAGCTTGATCACCTGGGTGCCGCCCACTTCCTTCTCGCCATAGACGTGCTGCACGTAATGGCCCACCACGTTTTCGTAGCTCTGGTCCTTGCCCCCCAGCTGGCCGCGCTGGAACACGGTCTTGGTGCCGGGCTTGAGGGAGAGGCGGCGTTCGGCCTCGGCCTTGAGGTCCGACACCTTGCCGTAGAGGGTGGCGCCGGTGGGGCAGACCTCGGCACAGGCGGCGTACTTGCCTTCCGGCAGGCGGTGGCGGCACAGCTCGCACTTGCCGATCTTGCCGGTGGCGGAGGAGTAGTCGTACTTGGGAATGCCGAAGGGACAGGCGGCAACGCAGTAACGGCAGCCGATGCAGGCGTCGGCGTCGTAGCCGACGATGCCGGTGACCGGGTCCTTGGTCATGGCCGACACCGGACAGGCCGAGACGCAGGAGGGGTCGTTGCAGTGCAGACAGGAGGTCTTCATGAAGGCGTAGCCGTTGTCCGGATCGTCCTTCGTCTCCATGGTGCCGCTGCGGAACATCTTGATGACGTTGAAGGTCTTGGCGGTGGTATCCAGGGGCGTATCCCACAGCTGTTCAGACGTGGAGAATTCCGCCGGGTTGCCATTGACCTCCTTGCAGGCGGCGACGCAGGCCTTGCAGCCGACGCACAGGGTGGCGTCGTAGAGCAGGCCGAGGGCGCCCTCGGGCTGGGGATTGTTGTCCCGGGCGCAGGCCGGGCCACTCACCGAAACGGAGACCGCAGCCGCGGCTGCGCCCCCCGCCAGCGTCCCTTTCAGGAAATTGCGACGGGAAGTCATGGTCACACCTTCTCGGCGGGTTTCTGTTCGGAAGACTGCTTGGCCTTCTCGGCCTCCTCGGCGGCGTGGGAGAGACCCAGGTTCTTCGCCACCATGGCCCCGGCCCCGGCGGCGGCCCCGGCCACGGCAGCCAGCACGGCGGCGGCACCGAGGGAGGCGCCCTTGCCCTGTTCCTCGACGATGCGCGGGAAGGAGGCGGGCGGGGCGTAGGTCATGACCTTGGCGGTCTGGTGGATGGGCTTCTGGAAGCCCACGCCCTGCTCCGTACAGCCGATGCAGGGGTGGCCGCAGGCCACGGGCCAGGTGCCGGCGCCGGCGTCACCGAAGAGGATGGTGGGACAGTTGGCGTAGGTCTCGGGACCCTTGCAGCCCAGCTTGTACAGGCAGTAGCCCTTGCGGTGGCCCTCGTCGCCGAACTCCATGGCGAAGCGGCCGGCGTCGAAGTGGGCGCGGCGCTCGCAGTTCTCGTGCACCAGGCGGGAATAGGCGAACTTGGGACGGCCCAGCTCATCCACCGGCGGCAGCTGGCCGAAGGTGAGGAAGTGCACCACGGTGGAAAGGAAGTTGTAGGGGTTGGGCGGACAGCCGGGAATGGTCACCACCGGCTTGTCGATGATCTTGTTCACCCCCACGGCCCCGGTGGGGTTGGGGTCGGTGGAAGGCATGCCGCCCCAGGAGGCACAGGAGCCGATGGCGATGATGGCGGCGGCGTCGGTGGCGCATTCCTTGACGATGTCGATGGCGGTCTTGCCGCCCACCTTGCAGTAGATGCCGCCATCCTTGGTCGGGATGGCACCTTCCACCACCAGCAGGTACTGGCCCTTGTTGGCCTTCATGGCGGCCTGCTTGGCGGCCTCGATCTGGTGGCCGGCGGCGGCGAAGAGGGTCTCGTGGTAGTCGAGGGAGATGACGTCGAGAATCAGCTTCTCGATGGTGGGATGCTCGGCCCGCAGCATGGATTCGGTACAGCCGGTGCATTCCTGGAAGTGCAGCCAGATGACGGAGGGGCGCTTCTTCACCGCCACCGCCTCGGCCACCGCGGCCTCGGCCCCGGCCGGCAGGCCCAGGGTGGCGGCCATGGCCGTACAGAACTGGAGGAATTCCCGGCGGCCCATTTCCAGGCGCTTGGCCGCCTCGATGACGTGCTCGTGGATTTCCAGGGACTGGAGTTTTTGCTCTTGCATGGCCTCACCCTCGGTCTGTTGCCCCGTTCCCACGGGGCTATTTGCATGGTTGCGCGGGGATCGCCGCGCCCTTATTGGGGTGGGACGATTACAAGAACCGTGCCAGACAGGGCAAAACCATAACAATCAAGCAGCTACGGAACTCGCGTAAAATGGCGTTTCATAAAGTTGTAAACCTTGCGACGTCACAAAGCCGACACCTGGAAACTTTCTTTCCACTCTGCAAAGATGACAGATGCAAACAGTTCCCACCCAGGCCCTGGCGACGACCACCTCGGACACCCCTTGCCTCCAGGGCAGGCGGCAAGTGCCTCCCGGCCATGCCATGGCTGGAGGCCAGGAACGGCGCCGGCCTCCAGCCACCCCAAACCCGCATCAATCCCGGACCCGCACCGCTCCCCCGCTGCGGCAGCGGAGGCCACCGGCAGCAGCGCCGGGCCGGGGTGCTAGAATCCGGGCTCGTTGCCGCCTTTGCCGACCACCCTGACCCGCCGGGCCCGATGCCTTCCTCCCTCACTTCCCTCCTCGCCGCCACCGACATTCCGGGCCACATGCTGGTCATCGCCCTGCTCCTGGCGGCCATCTGCACCGGTTTCATCTTCCGCTTCGTCCTGCCCGCCCTGGGCCTGGGCCGCCTCTTCCGCCGCACCATCGGGCAGCTGGAGCAGCTGCGGGAGAGCGGCGGCAACCCCGATCCCCAGCAGATCGGCCGCGACATCATGGGCGCCCCGCCCCTGGCCCACCTGTGGCGCGAATACGCCCAGACCCTGCACCCGACCCGCACCGAGGCCGGCCCCCGCTGGCGCGCCACGGCCCTGGCGGAAAGCTTCCTCACCGAACAGGCCCTGGTGGATACGCCCCTGCGGGCCGAGTTCTACAAGCACCTGCCGGGCATCCTCACCGGCATCGGCATCCTCGGCACCTTTTCCGGCCTCATCGTCGGCCTCACCCACTTCGAGGTTTCCGCCAGCGCCGACGTGGTGCGGGGCAGCCTCAGGGAGCTGATCCAGGGCGTCGGCCACGCCTTCAAGATTTCCGCCATCGCCATCGGCCTGGCCATGCTCCTCACCTGGGTCGAAAAATCCCTGGTGGTGGCCCGCTACCGCCAGGTGGAACGCCTCAACCAGCTCATCGACAGTCTCTTCGACACCGGCATCGGCGAGGAATACCTGGCCCGCCTGGTGGGCGCCAGCGAGGGCGCCGCCCAGCAGGCGGCACAACAGGCCGCCCAGCTGCGCCAGGCCCTGGTGGCGGAAATGCGCCAGGCCATGGCCAGCCTGCTGGAGCAGCAGCAACAGGCCGGCCAGCGCCAGCTGGAGAACATGACGGCGGGCCTGGCCGGCGCCGTCGGCGACAGCATCCGCGCGCCCCTGGAGCGCCTGACCCAGACCCTGGAACGGATGGAGGCCCAGCAGGGCAAGGCGGTGGCCGGCGGCATCAGCCAGGCTCTGGACGGCCTGCTGGGCAATGTGGGTCAGCAGATCGGCGAACAGCTGGGACGCCAGGAGCGGGAGGCGGAGCAGCGCCAGGACCGCCTGCTGCAAAGCCTGGAAGCCACCGGCCAGCGTTTCGAGGCCAGCAGCCAGCGCCTGGAAAAAGCCATCCAGGAATCCATGGCCCAGCTGGCCGGCCAGCTCGCCCAGCAGGTGGCCGGCGTCTCCGAGGCCATCGGCGGCGGCCAGCAGGCCCAGCAGGAGCGCCTGACGGAGCAGACCGACAAGCTCATGGGCAAGGTGGCCGGCCATCTGCAGGGCGTCACCACGGAACTGAAAAATGCCGCCGCCACCCTGGAAAGCTGCGTCGCCAGCTTCAACCGGGCCGGCAGCCAGGCCATGGGCCAGCTCAGCGCCGGCGCCGAAGCCGTGCAACTGGCCTGCGGCGGTTTCGCCGCCGCCGGGCGCAGCTTCGACCACACCGCCCAGACCGTGGCCGAGGCCGGGCGTGCCATCCAGAGCGCCGCCGGCAGCCTGGCCGCCGCCAGCGCCGGCAACGGCCAGCTGCTGGAACAGCAGCACAAGGTCGGCGCCAGCCTGCGGGAACTGCTGCAGGAAGTGCAGGGCACGGTGGCCCTGGCCCAGCGGGAGGCCACCCTCAACAACGAGGTGGTGGGCCGCCTGGAAGGCGCCGCCCAGTCCCTCGCCCGGGCCGAGCAGCGGGCCGACGTCTATCTGCAGGGCGTCAGCGAGGTCCTGGCCAAGGCCCACGGCGCCTTCGCCGACAACGTGGAGCGTTCACTCAAGGCCGGCAACGCCCAGTTCCAGCGGGAGCTGGCCGAGGCCGTGGGCTACCTGAAGGACGCCATCGAACACCTGGGCGACGTCCTCGCCGACGGCAAGGGCTAAACCGCCGCCATGATCGGACTCCTGCCCGGCAAGCGCCGCGCCCGCCGCGAGGAAGGGGAAAAGCCCTTCTGGATTTCCTTTTCCGACCTCATGTCAGGCCTCATGGTGCTGTTCCTGGTGGCCATGACCGTGGCCCTGCTGGCGGTCACCCACGAGATTTCCGAAAGCGAGCGGGAAAAGACCCGGCGCGAGGAAGACATCCGGGAGGTGCTGCAGCGGGTACGGGACATGACCCGGGACTTCCCCGGCGTCACCCTGCGCGGCCAGTCCGTGGACTTCGGCGAACGGGCCCGCTTCGACACCAACAGCCACAAGCTCTCCGCCGAGCAGGCCCGCCTGCTGCGGCAACTGGTGCCGAAGATCCTGGCCCTGGCCCGGGACCCGGTGGCCGGCAAATGGCTGAAGCAGATCGTGGTCGAGGGCTTCGCCGATGCCCGGGGCAGCTACCTGTACAACCTCAATCTCAGCCTGCAGCGCTCGGAACGGGTCCTCTGCGCCCTCCTCGCCAGCCCGGCCGGCAGCGCCGACGCCCTCTCGGAGACGGACCAGCAGACGGTACGGGAACTGTTCCTGGTGGGCGGCTCCTCCTTCAATTTCCAGAAGGCCAGCGCCGAGGAAAGTCGCCGCATCGAACTGCGCCTGGAATTCCGCGATCTCGGCGAACGGGCTCCGGCCCTGCGGCCGCGGCTCCAGGAAGGGGACAGCCGCTGCCCCCTGGACGCCCCGTGAGCCAGGCCGGCAGCGACCTGCAGGCCCTCGCCCTGGCCCTGGGGGAGCCCTGCCCCAGGCTGGACCCGACAGCCGACCCCGCCAATCCGGCGCCCATGACCCGGGCCCTGCAGCGTGTTCGCCTGGCCTTCGGCGACAGCGGCGCCCTGGCCGCCTCGCCCCGCTCCGCCCGGGCCCTGCTGGCCTTCCGCAGCGGCGACAGACTGCGCTTCATCGATCTCAAATACCTGTGCCACGCCGTGGACCGGCCCAATCCCTGGGACGGCCGGCACCTGCTGCAGGACGCCCAGCTCCTGCAACGGCTGCTGCAGCAGGTGGACGCCTGGCAAGGCGAGCCCCGCCGCTTCCGCCAGTGCTACCGGGGCCTGCTGCAGGCCTACAGCGGAGCGGCGGCCGGACCCGGCCGGACCCTGCTGGGCGACCATCTGCGGCGGCACCAGCAGTACGTCGCCGCATCCCAGCCGCCCCTGGAATGGACCCGGGAGCTGGCCCGGCACCCGGCCCTGGCCGATGGCAAAGACTGAGGCACAAAAGCAGAACGGCGCACCGAGGTGCGCCGTTCTTTTTTTCCCGCCGCTGCGGTTTCAGTAACCGATGATGAAATCGGCCACATCCACCCGCACCGTATCGCGGCCCAGGGCCAGGGCGGCGTTACGGGTGAAGTCCTTGGCCCAGCCGCCGGCCTCGGCGAAGCGGGCTTCGCCGCCGTACTTGGCGACGTTGAGTACCTTGTCGATGATCAGGACCTTGCCCACCGGATTGGAGGGTTCGCATTCCAGGGTGACGAATTCCTTGTCGAACCAGCGACGGGCCTCTTCCGCGGTCTGGCCGCCGAGGTCTGCCTGGGTGAATTTGAATTCGTACTCCTTGCCTTTGCCGAAAACGACAATGACGGTGTGGGACATGGATCTCCTCCATAAGGTTAGAATTGTACGGTCTATTCTATGCCCTTTTCCGTACGCTGTGGAATGGTCCACAATGCGTCCTCGATCCTGCCTTGGCGGCCGCTTCCCTCGCGGGAAGAAAGCCGCCGGCAAAGATCATTTTACGAATGTAAACAGCCCATGACCCTGAGCGACGACGAGGCCGGCATCATCCGCGGCCGGCTGCACGAGCTGGAAGTGGAACACCGGGACCTAGACCTGGTGATCGAACACCTCACCGCCAACCCGCCGCCGGACCAGCTCCTGGTGCGGCGCCTGAAAAAGCGCAAGCTGCAGCTCAAGGACCGCATCAGGCTGCTGGAAGACATGCTGCTGCCGGACATGCCGGCCTGACAGCCCAAGAACAACGAGACCCTCAGGAGAACGCCCATGGCCGGTAAGGACGGCTACACCCTCGACACCCTGGCCCTGCACGCCGGCCAGGTGCCCGACCCGCAGTACGGCGCCCGCGCCACCCCGATCTACCTGTCCACCTCCTTCGTCTTCAAGGACTCCGACCAGGCCGCTGCCCTCTTCAACATGGAACGGGCCGGCCACGTCTATTCCCGCATTTCCAATCCCACCGTGTCGGTGCTGGAGGAGCGCATCGCCGCCCTGGAAGGCGGCGTCGGCGCCATCGCCACCGCCAGCGGCCAGGCCGCCATGCACCTGGCCGTGGCCACCCTGATGGGGGCCGGCAGCCACATCGTCGCCTCCGGCGCCCTCTACGGCGGCAGCCACAACCTGCTGGACTACACCCTGCGCCGCTTCGGCATCGAGACCACCTTCGTTCCCACCCGGGACGTGGACGCCTGGCGCACCGCCATCCGCCCCAACACCCGCCTGCTCTTCGGCGAGACCCTGGGCAACCCGGGCCTGGACGTGCTGGACATTCCCCGCATTTCCGCCCTGGCCCACGAACACGGCCTGCCGCTTCTTGTCGACTCCACCTTCACCAGCCCCTACCTGTTGAAGCCCTTCGAGCACGGCGCCGATCTGGTCTTCCACTCCGCCACCAAGTTCCTCTGCGGTCACGGCACCGCTGTCGGCGGCGTGCTGGTGGATTCGGGCAATTTCGATTGGGAAGCCTCCGGTAAATTCCCCACCCTGACCGAGCCCTACGACGGTTTCCACGGCATGGACTTCGCCGAAGAATCCACCGTCGCCGCCTTCCTGCTGCGGGCCCGGCGCGAGGGCCTGCGCGACTTCGGCGCCTGCATGAGCCCCATGAACGCCTTCCAGATCCTGCAGGGCGTCGAAACCCTGCCCCTGCGCATGCAGCGCCATGTGGAAAACGCCCGCAAGCTGGTGGATTTCCTCGTTGCCCACGAGGCGGTGGAAAGCGTCGCCTACCCGGGCCTGGAAAGCCATCCGGACCATGCCCTGGCCCAGAAGCTGCTGCCCCGCGGCTGTGGCTCCGTCTTCAGTTTCAGCGTCAAGGGCGGCCGCCCGGCGGGCAAGAAATTCATCGAGACCCTGAAGCTCTTCTCCCACCTGGCCAACGTGGGCGATGCCAAGTCCCTGGTGATCCACCCGGCCTCCACCACCCACTTCCGCATGTCCGACGAGGCCCTGCTGGCGGCCGGCATCGGCGCCGGCACCATCCGCCTCTCGGTGGGCCTGGAAGATGCGGACGACCTCATCGAAGACCTGTCCCGGGGCCTGGCCGCTGCGGCCAAGGCTGCGGCGTAAGGAGGGGGCCATGGAACTGATCGTCCGCGACACCAAGATTTACGCCTACACCGGCGGCAAGACCTTCGACCCGAAGAAGCCCGCCCTGGTCTTCCTCCACGGCGCCGCCAACGACCACACGGTATGGGGCCTGCAGAGCCGCTATTTCGCCAACCACGGTTACAGCGTGCTGGCGGTGGACCTGCCCGGCCACGGCCGCTCCGGCGGCGAGCCCCTGGCTTCCATCGTCGCCCTGGCCGACTGGGTGGCCGATCTGCTGGATGCGGCCGGCGTGGAAAAAGCCGTGCTGGCCGGCCATTCCATGGGCTCCCTGACTGCCCTGGAAGCCGCCGCCCGCCACCCCGGCCGCATCGTCAAGATCGCCCTGCTCGGCAGCGCCGTGCCCATGGCCGTCTCCGACCAACTCCTGGCCGCCGCCAAGGACAAACCGGAAAAGGCCTACCGCATGATTAACCAGTGGTCCAATGCCCTGGGCCTGGGCGGCAACACCGTGCCCGGCGCCTGGCAGCCCGGGGCCAGCCTGGCCCTGATGCGCCGCGCCCGGGCCGGCTCCCTGTTCATCGACCTGTCCAACTGCAACGACTACCAGAGCGGACTGGAAGCTGCCTCCCAGGTGGCTTGCCCGGCCCTGCTGGTCATCGCCAAGCGGGACCTGATGACCCCGCCCCGAGCCGCCGGCGACCTGGCGAAAGCCCTCAAGGACGTGCGCAAAGCCGAGATCGACGGCGCCGGCCATGCCATGATGGCGGAACAGCCGGACCGGGTGCTCGATGCCCTGCGGGCCTTCCTCCTCTGACCATTGCCAAGGGACCTCTGTCATGAACGCCAACGCCCTGCCCCATCGCCTGCTCCGCCCGCTGCAGACCCTCGCCGGCCTGATGCTGGCCGGGGCCTTGCTGGCGGCCCCGGTCCAGGCCCAGGAAATCTACCAGGCCAAGAGCCAGACCCTCTATCTGCCCATCTATTCCCACCTCTGGCACGGCAACCTGGACAAGGGCGGCAATCCGGACAAGTCCTACCTGTCGGCCCTGGTCAGCGTGCGCAACACGGATACGAAGAACCCCATCAAGGTGCTCTCTGCCCGCTACTACGACACGGACGGCAAGCTGCTCAAGGATTTCGTGCCCAAGGTGCGCACCATTCCGCCCCTGGGCACCCTGGAGCTGTTCATCGAGCGGCGGGAGGACGAAGGCGGTTCCGGCGCCAACTTCCTCATCCGCTGGCAGGCCGAGACCACCGTGAACACGCCCCAGGTGGAAGCGGTGCATGTGGACCTCTACAGCACCAAGGCCCTCTCCTTCATCACCTCCGCCCGGCCCATCGCCGAGTAAGCCCGCTGCCACCAGGCCCATGCCCCGGACACGACACCGGGGCATGGCCGGAGCGCCTTATCCGGCGCGCCTCTCCGGCATGACCGGGCTGCGCACCAGGACCACCACCGCGCCCAGGATGAGGGCGCCGCCGGCCAACTGCCAGCCCCCCACCACCTCCCCGAGAAACAGGGCCGCCAGCACCAGGGTCACCACCGGCTCCAGGGTGGACAGGGTGGCCGCATCCGCCGCCCCCAGCTTGGCCATGCCGGCGAAGAACCCCACCATGCCGACGATGGTGGAAAACACCACGATCCCCAGCACCGCCGCCCATCCCGCCAGGGAAGCCGGCCACGGCGAGGCGGCATGGAAAGCCAGCACGCCGAACACCACCGCCGCCGCCAGCATGATCACGGCAGCCGAGGCCAGGGCCCCGGCCCGGGCCGTCAGGCGCTCCCCGGCCAGGATATAGACCGAGTAGATGAGGGCTGCCGCCAGGCCCAGGCCGATGCCCAGGGGCGTGCCCGCCAGGCTGCCGCCGATGGTCAGCAGGGTGCCGACGAAGGCGGCCCCCACCGCCAGCAGCTTGCGCCCGCTGAGCCGCTGGCGCCCCAGCAGGGCCGCGAGCAAGGTCACCAGCACCGGATAGAGATAGAGCAGCACCGCCGTGAGTCCGGCCGAGGCATGGCGCAGGGCGGCAAAGTAACAGTAGGACTGGCCCACGTAGCCGATCCCGCCCATGGCCGCCAGCCCGGGCCAGAGGGCAGGGGCCGGCCAGGTCTGGCGCCGCCAGCGCAGGATCAGGGCGAGGCAGGCGCCGCCCAGGGCAAAGCGCAGGAAGAGCAGGGTTTCCAGGCCGACGCCCTCGGCATAGGCCAGCTTGGCGAATATGGCCATGGCGCCGAAACCGGCGGCGGAAGCGGCAATCCACAGCCCTCCGCGGAGACGCTGGGGCAATGCCCTCATGGCTGGCCGTCGTCGGCGGGGGGACGGTTTTGCGGCGGCCGGGCGAAGAGCCAGAAACAGGCACCGAAAATGGCGGCGATGCCGATTTCCCAAAGGAAGGGGAAAGACCAGACGAGCAGGACGGAGGCGGCGATCACCGCCAGGAGCTTGAGCCAGACCATGGGTGTGGAGCGGAAATGGAGTCAGGCTCCATTATGCCCGCCCCGGACGGGGCGGGCGGCGGGGAATCAAAGCAGGAAGCTGCCCAGATACCAGGCACCGGCTGCAATGAGGGCACTGCAGGGGATGGTGAGGATCCAGGCCCAGACGATGCCGCCGGCGATGCCCCAGCGCACGGCGTTGAACTTGCGCGCGGAGCCGACGCCGACGATGGCGCCGGTGATGGTGTGGGTGGTGGACACGGGAATGCCCAGGGCCGTGGCCAGGAACAGGGTGATGGCCCCGCCCGTCTCGGCGCAGAAGCCGCCCACGGGTTTCAACTTGGTGATCTTCTGGCCCATGGTCTTGACGATGCGCCAGCCACCGAACATGGTGCCCAGGCCGATGGCCACGTAGCAGCAGACCACCACCCAGACGGGGATGGGGTCGCTGGACTGGGACAGGCCGGCGGCGATGAGCAGCATCCAGATGATGCCGATGGTCTTCTGGGCGTCGTTGCCGCCGTGGCCCAGGCTGTAGAGACCGGCGGAAACCAGCTGCAGGCGGCGGAACCACTTGTCCACCTTGCGCGGCGTGGTGCGGAAGAACAGCCAGGACACCGCCACCATGAGCAGGGTGCCGAGGATGAAGCCGAGCAGGGGGGAGACGAAAATGAAGGCCACGGTCTTCAGGATGCCGGCGGCGATCAGGGCATCGGGACCGGACTTGGCCAGGGCCGCCCCCACCAGACCGCCGATGAGGGCGTGGGAGGAGGAGGACGGGATGCCGTAGAACCAGGTCACCAGGTTCCACACCACGGCCCCCATGAGGGCACCGAAGATGACGATGTGGTCCACGATGGCCGGATCGATGGTGCCCTTGCCAATGGTGGTGGCCACCTTCAACTGGAAGATGAAGATGGCGACGATGTTGAAGAAGGCGGCGAAAGCCACCGCCTGGTGGGGCTTCAGGACCCCGGTGGAAACCACGGTGGCGATGGAGTTGGCGGCATCGTGAAAGCCGTTCATGAAATCGAACGCCAACGCCAGCACCACCAGGAGCACCACGACTCCCAGGCTGATTTCGAGACCAGTCATGGTTATCGCTTAGGAGTTTTCGAGGACGATGCCTTCGAGGATGTTGGCCACATCCTCACAGCGGTCGGTCACGGTTTCCAGCAGTTCGTAGATGGCCTTGAGCTTGATCAGCTGGCGCACGTCCGGCTCGTCGCGGAACAGGCGGGACATGGCGGAACGCATGACGCGGTCGGCGTCGGACTCCAGGCGGTCGATTTCCTCGCAGGTCTTGAGGATGGCCGGACCCTGGTCGGCGTTGGGCAGCAGGGAGACGGCCCAGCGCACCCGGTCGCAACAGGAGACGCAGATCTCGGCCAGCTGGATGGCTTCCGGGGTGCCCTTGCGGATGTCGTAGAGGGAGACGGTCTGGGTCACGTCCTGGATCAGGTCCAGGATGTCGTCCATGCCGGTGATGAGGGAGTGGATCTCGTCCCGATCCAAGGGGGTGATGAAGGTCTTGTGCAGCAGGGCGACCGTCTCGTGGGTGATCTTGTCGGCCCGGCTTTCGGCGGTATCCACTGCGTCGGCGGCCTGGGTGGCCTCTTCGGGGTTACGTCCCAGATGGTTGATGAAGGTGGCCAAGGCTTGACCACCCTGCACGATCTGTTCTGCGTGAGCGTTGAACAGGTCGAAAAACTTGCCCTCTTGGGGCATCAGACGTCCGAACATGAATTTTGAGTTTAGGTTTTGTGACAGAACGAGATTTTAGCACGGCAGCCCCCGGCAAGCTGTGCCCTTACGGCTTGCCGCTCTGCTGTTTTTGTTGCGGATGCCGCGGAAGCTGCGCCAGCACTCGATTCTGCCCGGTGACGAAGCGGATTTCCTCCACCTCGCCGATGAGGTAGCGCTTCTTCAGGGTGAAATCCGTGGGCCGGGCATGGATGGCCTTCCAGAAGGTGGTGCTCTCGGAAACGTAGGGATCCTGCAGGTGCACCCGGGCGATCAGGCTCACCGCCCCCGGTTCCAGCAGGGGCGCCGCCTGCTCCGGCTCCAGGGTCAGCTCGGCGTCGAAGCCGGCTTCGTCGTCGGTACCCCGGGGCATGAAGTCGTAGAGATTGTCGAAGGCCAGGAAATAGTCGTAACGCCAGAGCACCCGCATGGTTTCCGGCTCGCCGATCTTGTCCTCCCCCACATAGCTGTCCCGCTCCTCGTTCACGCTGCCCAGGGGCAGATACTTGAAGCGGTAGTAGTCCTCGCTGGCCGGATCGGCCAGGGGCCGCCAGCTCCAGCCTTCGGTCAACTGGTTGAAGGCCATGGGGTAGTGCAGGTGCAGGCGCCGGCTGGCAGCATCGTAGGAGACTTCCAGCCCCGAATCGGGGGCCGCCGCCAGGAGGATGTCCTCGCCCCGCCCTTCCCCGGCCGCCACGGCCTGGTAGGAGGCCACCGGGCTGGGCCAGGGCGCCGCCTGGAGTGAACCGGCAAGGAACAGCAGCAGGAAGCCGCGCAGGAGCAGGCCGGGCTGGGTGGACGTCGGATGGGTCATGGTCGTTCTGCCAAAAAGGAGCCACCCTCCCCGGGCAGCATGCGCCATGATCTGTCGGCGGGCAGGGAACAAACCATGATGCAGGTCAATTCACCGGCGGCCCGGAATCCTAGAGCAGGGGCGGCAATCCGGGCAGGGGCCGGAGCTGGCTCCAGCGCTCCGGGTCCGGCTCGGTGCACAGCTGGCGGAGAAAGTCCCAGGCCGCCTCCAGGTGCTGGCGCCCGGCGGGGCTGAGCCCCTCCCCCAGCTCGAAGCGCTGGCCCCGCACGCAGAGGACGTAGGCCGGCGGCGGCGCCTGTTCCAGGGCCTGGCCATAGACGGCAAGCACGGCGCCGGGAGCCAGGGAATGGGTGCTGTGGGCCGGATTGAAGAGGGGCGTCACCTGAGCGAAGCTGAAAGGCGCCGGCGTGCCCTCCCCGGCATCGATGAAGAGGGCCAGATCCCGACCCTGGAGGTCGATGGCGTGCTCGATCTGCAGCTGGAAATCCTCCACCGTCACCACTCCGGGCAGACGGGCCTGCTCCAGGCGCTGCAGCAGCAGGGGCCCCAGGGCATCGTCGCCGCGGCTGGGGTTGCCGATGCCGAAGACCACCAACCGGCGCGTCATCCCTTGACCCGGCGGTCCAGCAGGCGGCCGCTGCCGTCCAGCAGTTCCACGGTCAGGGGCATCTGGCCCAGGGCGTGGGTGGCGCAGGAAAGGCAGGGATCGAAGGCGCGGATGGCCACCTCGATATGGTTGAGCAGCCCTTCGGTGATTTCCCGGCCGTTCAGGTACTGGCGCGCCACCTGGCGCACCGCCTCGTTCATGGCCTGGTTGTTGTGGGTGGTGGAGACGATCAGGTTGGCCATGGTGACGAGGTCGTCCTCATCCACCTGGTAATGGTGGATCAGGGTGCCCCGGGGCGCCTCGATCACGCCCACGCCTTCGCGGCGGCGGTCGCCGCAGGACATCAGGTCATCCCCCAGCAGGTCGTCGTCGGCCAGCAGTTCCTTGATGACTTCGGCGGCGTGCAGCATTTCGATCATGCGGGCCCAGTGGTAGGCCAGGGGCGCGTGCACCAGGCCGCCCTGGCCGTGGTCCATGAATTCGCGCCGCTCGATCTCGGCCAGGGGGCTGGGAATGAAGTCGCAGTTCTGCACCCGGGCCAGGGGGCCCACCTTGTACCAGCCCTGCTCCCGGCCCATGGCGGTCACATAGGGGAATTTCATGTAGCTCCAGGACTTCACCTCCTCGGTCAGCAGGTGGTGGTAGTTCTGGTAGTCCACGCCGTCCAGCAGCACCTTGCCGTCCCCGTCCCGCAGACGCAGGTGGCCGTGGTAGAAGTCCAGGGCACCATCGGCCCGCACCAGGCTGAAGAGGTTGGAACGGAACAGCCCGAACTGGTCGTAGAGGGCCGGGTTGCTGGTATGCAGGCGCTTGGTCAGATGCACCGCGTCCCGGCTCCAGGCGATCATCTGCTCCACGTCCTGCAGCAGCATGGCCCGGTCGGCCGGGTCCAGGGCCTTGTTCACCCCGCCGGGAACGGCGCCGGTGCCGTGGATGCGCTTGCCGGAGGTGACGCGGATCACCTCCTGGCCGAACTTGCGCAGCAGGATGCCCTGCTTGGCCACCTCCGGATGGGCGGCGGCGACGCCGACGATGTTGCGCTGACCCACGTCGGAATCGAAGCCGAACAGCAGGTCGGGCGAGGACAGGTGGAAGAAATGCAGGGCGTGGGACTGCAGCATCTGGCCGTAGTGCATGAGGCGGCGCATCTTTTCCGCCGTCGGCGTGATGCTGGCGGCGCCCACCACCAGGTCCAGGGCCTTGGAGGCCGCCAGATGGTGGGAGACGGGGCAGATGCCGCAGAGGCGCTGCACCATCACCGGCACTTCCCAGTAGGGGCGGCCCTGGATGAATTTCTCGAAGCCCCGGAATTCGACGATGTGCAGGCGCACCTGCTGCACCTGGTTGTGATCGTCCAGCAGCAGGGTCACCTTGCCGTGGCCTTCGACCCGGGAAACAGGATCGATGGCGACGCGGCGCAGGTTGTCGGTCTGGGACGCGGTTTCAAGTTCGAACATGGTGGGCAAGCCTCAGTCGAAACGCAGGATGGGATGGGAAAGCCGGGGCGTGTGGCCGGCGATAAGGTCCGTCAGGAACTTCCAGATGGCCTCCCCCGAGGGCGGGCAGCCGGGGATGAAGTAATCCACCCGCACTACTTCGTGGATGGGATGGACCTTGTCCAGCAGCAGGGGCAATTCCGGGTCGTTGGGTACCTGGCCGCCGGGCAGGGATTCGACGCCGATGCAGGTGTGGTAGACCTCCTGCAGGCACTGGCCTACGTCCAGGTGGTTGCGCTGGGCCGGCAGGCCGCCGGTGACGGCGCAGGCGCCGAGGGCGATGAGAATCTTGCAGTGCTTGCGGAATTCCCGCAGCACATGGACATTCTCCGCATTGCAGACGCCGCCTTCGATGATGCCGATATCGCAGGGGCCGCAGTGCTTGATGTCGGTCAGGGGCGAACGGTCGAATTCCACCAGTTCAACCAGTTCCAGCAGATGCTCGTCGATGTCGAGGAAGGACATGTGGCAGCCGAAGCACCCGGCCAGGGAGGTGGTGGCGACCCGCAGCTTGCGTCCGGAAACGATCATTTTTCCACCTCTTCCATGGCCACCACGCTAATGGGCTTGGCGTCGTAGTCCCGCTCGCCGATGGGCCTGGCAAAGCCCTGGCGCTTGTGCAGGATGACGCCCACGGGACAGATGTTGGCCGCCCGGTCGCTGGCGGCAAAATCCGTGTCGGCCAGGCGGCCGCTTTCCGCATTGACCACCAGGTGCTTGTGGATGCCCCGGTCGGTGAGGGCGAAGATGCTCTTGCCGTCGATGTCCCGGCTGGCCCGCACGCACAGCTCGCAGAAAATGCAGCGGTTGAAGTCCAGTAGGACGTCCGGGTGGGAGGCATCCACCGGCCGGTTGGGATAGAAATGGTTGAAATGGGCGGAGAGCATTTCCAGGTCGTAGGCCAGGGCCTGCAACTGGCAGTTGCCGCTCTTCTCGCAGGAGGGACAGAAATGGTTGCCCTCGACGAACAGCATCTGCAGCAGGGCCCGCCGCTCGCCGTTCATCTCCGGGGTATTGCTCTCCACCTCCATGCCTTCCTTGGCCGGCATGGCGCAGGACGAGACGTGGCGTCCGCCCACCTTGACGATGCACAGCTTGCAGGAACCGTGGGCCGGGAAATCCGGATGCCAGCACAGGTGGGGAATGTAGTGGCCGGCCTGGCGGGCGGCCTCCAGGATGGTCTGGCCATCCTGGAAGAGCACCGGCTTGCCGTCCAGCAGGAATTTCTTGGTATCGCTCATCAGTGGGCCTCCACGGAACTCAGGTGGGCGTCGGCATCGTCGCGCCCGGTCATGCGCCGGGCCTCGGCCAGGGACTGGTCCAGGTCGAAGGCGGGAGCGAAATCCAGGGACTGGAGCCGACGCTCGTAGGCGGGGCGGAACTTGATCAGGGTCTCCACTACCGGGTTGGCGGCGGCCAGGCCCAGGCCACAGTGGCTGGCCGCCTTGAGCAGGCGGTTGATCCACTCGATGTCGGCCAGGTCGTACTTGGCGCCGTGGCCGGTGGCCAGCTTGTCCATGAAGTTCTGCAGCAGGGAGGTGCCGACCCGGCAGGGGGTGCAAAAGCCGCAGCTCTCGTGGGCGAAGAAGTGGACGAAGTTGCGCGCCACCTCGAAGAGGTCCCGGCTGGTATCGAAGATCATAAAGGAACCGGCCGTCGGCACGTCCTCGTAGGCAATGCCCCGGTGGAACTCGTAGGACGCCAGGCAGGTGCCCGAAGCGCCGCCCACCTGGACCGCCTGCACGTCGGTGGCGCCGCAATCCTCCAGGATCTGCTCGATGGAAACGCCGAAGGGATACTCGTAGATGCCGGGAAAAGCGCAGTCGCCGGATATGGAGAGGAGCTTGGTGCCGGTGGATTGGGCGGTGCCGACGGCGGCGAAGCGCTCGGCTCCTTCCAGGGCGATCAGCACCGTCTTGGCCAGGGTTTCCACGTTATTGACCACCGTGGGCCGCCCCAGATAGCCCTTGATCACCGGGAAGGGCGGGCGGATGCGGGGCGTGCCCCGCTTGCCTTCGAGGGACTCGATCAGGGCCGTTTCCTCGCCGCAGACATAGGCGCCGGCCCCCAGATGGATCTCGATGTCGAAATCGAAACCGGCCTGGCCCCGGATGCCCTGCCCCAGCAGCCCGGCCTCCCGGCGGCGCTGCAGGGCCGCCTCCAGGGGCTCCAGCAGGTAGCGGTATTCACCCCGCAGATAGAGGAAGCCCTGGCGGGCGCCGGTGGCGTAGGCCGCCAGGGTCATGCCCTCGAACACGTGGTCCGGATAGGAGGTCAGCAGCACCCGGTCCTTGAAGGTGCCGGGCTCACCTTCGTCCGCGTTGCAGACGATGACCCGCTCCTCGCCGGGTGCGTTGCGGCAGGCCTCCCACTTGACCCCGGTGGTGAAGCCGGCGCCGCCACGGCCGCGCAGGCTGGACTTCTGCACCTCGCCCAGCCAGGCCTCGGGCCCCAGGGCCATGGCCGCCGCCAGGGCAGCCCCCGGCTCCAGCACGGTATTGAGCAGATCGTCCTTGCGGCGGATGTTGTCCTCCACCCGGAAGTATTCCTGGGGCCACAGGGACAGGGGCCGGCGGGAACGGATCAGCTCGCAGATTTCATTGACGCGCTGGTGGGTGAGACGGGTGATGGGGCGGCCATTAACCAGCAGGGCCGGACCCTGGTCGCACATGCCGGTACAGGAGGTGACGTCCACCGAGACCAGGCCGTCTTCCGACACCTTGCCCTGTTCGACCCACAGCTTCTGGCACATGGTGCCGAGCAGGTCCAGATTGCCCAGGAGACGGTCGGTGGCGTTGTCGGAGAAGAGCACCCGGTATTTGCCCACCGGCTGCAGATGGAGGAAGGAGTAGAAGCCGGCCACGCCCTCGACCCGGGCCCGGGGCAGCTTCAGGGCGGCGGCGATGGCGGTGAGGGCGGGAGAGGGGATGTAGCCCACCTGTTCCTGCACTTCCCGGAGAATTTGCAGCAGTTGGGTGGGGTCCCGGCGGCGTTTACTCAAAACCGCCTCGAGGACTGCATCCAGAGAATTGGCAATCGGTTCCAAAATCCCTCCCCCTTGTAAGGTCATGCCGGAGGATTATAGGTATGGTCAATGCAAAAACGTTGACACAGCGCAAGCCGCTGTAACGGGGACGTCATCGGAACGAAATACCGGCTTATCCCTCGTCCGCTAAGGTCCTACTGCCACTAGGCCTTGATCTAGGTCAAAATCGATATGCTGCACCGCAACACAAAATGCGGCATGATAACGAAAACAGGATTGCAATAACGGCCCCGGTCCAGACTGGACGCCGGATGGTTCACCTTCATTCAACTAACCTGGAGTTCTGCAAATGTTCAACCTCAACGGCAAAAAAGGCCTGGTCGTCGGTATCGCCAACAACAAGAGCATTGCCTACGGCTGCGCCAAGGCTTTCAACATCTGCGGCGCCGAACTGGCGGTCACCTACCTGAATGAAAAGGCCGAACCCCACGTGCGCCCCCTGGCCGAGCTGCTGGCCGCCCCCCTGGTGCTGCCCCTGGACGTGGAACAGGACGATCAGCTGGCAGCTGTTTTCGCCGCCATCGAACAGAAGTGGGGCAAGCTGGACTTCCTCCTGCACTCCATCGCCTTCGCCCCCAAGGAAGACCTGCACGGCCGGGTGGTGGACTGCTCCCGCCAGGGCTTCCTGCGGGCCATCGACATTTCCTGCCACTCCTTCATCCGCATGGCCAAGCTGGCCGAGCCCCTGATGAAGGACGGCGGCTCCCTGCTGACCATGAGCTACCTGGGCGCCGATGAAGTGGTGGACAACTACGGCATGATGGGCCCGGTGAAGGCCGCCCTGCAGGCCTCCACCCGCTACCTGGCCACCGAGCTGGGCCCCAAGGGCATCCGGGTGCACGCCATCTCCCCGGGCCCCCTGGCCACCCGCGCCGCCTCCGGCATCGCCCACTTCGACGACCTGATGAAGGACGCCGTGGAACGGGCCCCCCTGCACCGCCTGGTCTCCATCGACGACGTCGGCGCCCTGGCCGCCTACCTGTGCAGCGATGTGGCGAAGACCCTGACCGGCGGTACCATCTACATTGACGGCGGCTACAACATCGTCGGCTAAGAGCTCCACACAATCAAAAACGGGAGGCGCCATGCACGCTGAGCACACCGAGCAGTACATCGAAAACAAGACTTTCGACGAAATCCAGGTGGGAGACTCTTCCACCCTGATCCGGACCCTGCGTCCGGAAGACATCAAGCTGTTCGCCATCATGTCGGGGGATGTGAATCCCTCCGTGGTGGACCCGGAATTCGCCCAGAGCGGCATTTTCCGGGAGGTGGTGGCCCATGGCATGTGGAGCGGCGCCCTCATTTCCACCGTGCTCGGCACCCAGTTCCCGGGGCCGGGCACCATCTACGTCGACCAGTCCCTGCACTTCTCCCGGCCGGTGACCATCGGCGACACGGTGACCATCACCATCACCGCCAAGCAGAAGTTCGACCATAACAAGCACATCCTCTTCGACTGCCAATGCACCAACCAGGAAGGCCTGCAGGTGGTGAGCGGCACCGCCGAGGTGCTGGCGCCGACGGAGAAGATCCGCCGCGAGCGGGTGCACCTGCCCGAATTCACCATCAGCGACAAGGAAGCCCGCTACCAGGCCCTGCTGGCCACCGCCGCCGGCCTGGAACCCATTCCCGTGGCCGTGGCCCATCCCTGCGATGCCGAATCTCTGAAGGGCCCCATCTTCGCCGCCCGGGCCGGCCTCATCGAACCCTTCCTGGTGGGTCCGGAGGCCAAGATCCGCTCCGTCGCCGAAGAAAACGGACTGGACCTGACGGGCATCCGCATCGTCAATACCCGCCATAGCCACGAATCCGCCGCCATGGCCGTGACCCTGGTGCGCAACGGCGACTGCGAGGCCCTGATGAAGGGCAGCCTGCACACCGACGAGCTGATGGGCGAGGTGGTATCCCGGGCCAACGGCCTGCGCACCTCCCGCCGCATCTCCCACGTCTTCTACATGGACGTGCCCACCTATCCCAAGCCCATCATGATCACCGATGCGGCCATCAACATCGCGCCGACCCTGGAAGACAAGGTGGACATCATCCAGAATGCCATCGATCTCTTCCACATCCTGGGCAACCCGGAACCCAAGGTGGCCATCCTTTCCGCCGTGGAAACGGTCAATCCCAAGATCCAGTCCACCCTGGATGCCGCCGCCCTGTGCAAGATGGCCGACCGGGGCCAGATCAAGGGCGGCCTGCTGGACGGCCCCCTGGCCTTCGACAACGCCGTTTCCCTGGTGGCTGCCAAGACCAAAGGCATCAAGTCCGCCGTCGCCGGTCAGGCCGACATCCTGGTGGTGCCTGACCTGGAGTCCGGCAATATGGTGGCCAAGCAGCTGGAATACCTGGCCAACGCCCTTTCCGCCGGCGTCGTGCTGGGCGCCAAGTGCCCCATCGTGCTGACCTCCCGCGCCGACACCGCCGAGACCCGCACCGCGTCCTGCGCCATTGCCGCCCTGATGGCCCACGCCTACCGGAAGCAGAACCAATGACCCGCGCCGTCCTCACCCTCAACGCCGGCTCCTCCTCCATCAAGTTCTCCCTCTACGAGCTGGAGAACGGCGGCGGCATCGCTGCTGAACCCGTGCTCTCCGGCCAGATCGACGGCATCGGCGTCAAGGCCCACATCAAGGCCAAGGACGACAAGGGCAAGAAGCTGGACGACGTGGACATCCCGCTCCAGGGCGATGCGGAAAGCCAGCACCACGAGGCCCTGGAGTTCCTCATCTCCTGGCTGCACGACCATGAAAAGGGCTGGAAGATCGTGGCCGTGGGCCACCGGGTGGTCCATGGCGGCGAGCGCTATTCGCGCCCCATGAAGCTCGACGACAACATCATCGAGCACCTGACCCGGCTCATTCCCCTGGCGCCCCTGCACCAGCCCCACAACCTGGACGGCGTCGATGCCCTGCGCACCATGATGCCGGAAGTGCCCCAGGTGGCCTGTTTCGACACCGCCTTCCACCGTACCCAAGCCCCCGTGGCCCAGGCCTTTGCCCTGCCCCGCTGGATCACCGGCGAAGGGGTCAAACGCTACGGCTTCCACGGCCTCTCCTACGAGTACATCGCCCGGGTGCTGCCGGACTACTCGCCCCGGGCCAATGGCCGGGTGGTGGTGGCCCACCTGGGCAACGGCGCCTCCATGTGCGGCATGGTGGATCGCAAGAGCCAGGTGTCCACCATGGGCTTCACCGCGGTCGAGGGCCTGATGATGGGCACCCGTACCGGCGCCCTGGACCCGGGTGTGATGCTGTACCTGATGGAAAACAAGGGCATGGACGTGAAGGCCCTGACCAAGCTGCTGTACAAAGAGTCGGGCCTGCTCGGCGTTTCCGGCATTTCCCCGGACATGCGCACCCTGCTGGCCAGCGACAAGCCGGAAGCCAAGGAGGCGGTGGATCTCTTCTGCTACCGCGTGGTGCGGGAGCTGGGTTCCCTGGCGGCCGCCATCGGCGGCATCGACGCCCTGGTATTCACCGGCGGCATCGGCGAGCACGCAGCCGAAGTGCGCCGTCGCGTCTGTCTGCAGGCCTCCTGGCTGGGCATCAGCATCGACGAATCGGCCAACGCTCTGCACGCCAACCGCATCAGCGAACCCCGCAGCACCGTGGACGTGCTGGTGATCCCCACCAACGAGGAATGGATGATCGCCCGCCACACCGCCACCCTGCTCAACCTGTAATAGCCGCAACACCCCTCGGCGGTCCGGACTCCCGGACCGCCACCGCCGCCCTTGGACGGCCCCGGCCATCGGCCAATCGCCCCACCGGATTTTGTGACCGGACTACCCCGGACCACCCCCTACTCCCCCGCCCTCCCCCTAGGTATTTTTTGTTCCACCGGCTGCAAACGGAACCACCGTTTTATTGTCAAAAAATGTGCCAATCCTGATTTTTCCAGCCTTTCCGCGAACCACCCCGGGAACAGCGCAACAACTACATCTAGTCAAGCATTTGCCTAGCACCACTACATGTAGTAGCTTTACCTCCCATTCGACTCCGGACTACCGGGGCATATTACCAACCGCATACCCACATTTTTGGAGAGGAAACCCATGAATCAGGTCGCCGAACAGCTCTCCCTGTCCGCCATTCCCGAAGCACCCGAATTTGCCCCGCTGCCCGAGCAGGAAATCTCCACCGAAGTGCTGGTGGAAAAGTACGCCAAGGGCAAGGAAATGAACGTGCATGACGTGCGCCGCCGCGTTGCCCGCGCCCTGGCCGCCGTCGAACACGAGAAGGACCGGGCCAAGTGGGAAGAAAAATTCCTCTGGGCCCAGGAAAACGGTTTCGTCCCCGCCGGCCGCATCAACTCCGCCGCCGGCACCGATCTCGCCGCCACCCTGATCAACTGCTTCGTGCAACCGGTCGGCGACTCCATCGTTGAAGTGGTGGACGGCCGTCCCGGCATCTACACCGCCCTGGCCCAGGCCGCCGAGACCATGCGTCGCGGTGGCGGCGTCGGCTACGACTTCTCCTCCATCCGGCCTGTGGGCGCCCAGGTCAAGGGCACCCAGTCCCGTGCCTCCGGCCCCGTCTCCTACATGCGCGTCTTCGACCGCTCCTGCGAGACCGTGGAATCCGCCGGCGCCCGCCGCGGCGCCCAGATGGGCGTGCTGCGCTGCGACCATCCGGACATCGAGGACTTCATCCACGCCAAGGACAAGGGCGACCTGACCAACTTCAACATTTCCCTGGGCGTCACCGATGCCTTCATGCAGGCGGTGGAAGCCGACGGCGAGGTGGAACTGGTGCACAAGGCCGAACCCAACGCCGACATGAAGTCCCAGGGCGCCTTCCAGCGCGAGGACGGCATGTGGGTCTATCGCAAGGTACGGGCCCGGGACCTGTGGGACCAGGTGATGAAGTCCACCTACGACCACGCCGAACCCGGCATCCTCTTCCTGGACCGCATCAACAAGGACAACAACCTTAATTACTGCGAGCAGATCGAGGCCACCAACCCCTGCGCCGAACAGCCCCTGCCGCCTTACGGCTGCTGCTGCCTGGGTTCCATCAACCTGACCCTGTTCGTCAAGAACGCCTTCTCCGAACAGACCGAGTTCGACTTCGACGCTTTCGGTGAAGTGATCAAGGTGTCCACCCGCATGCTGGACAACGTGCTGGACGCCACCCACTGGCCCCTGGAACGGCAGAAGGAAGAAGCCGCCAACAAGCGCCGCATCGGCCTCGGCTTCACCGGCCTGGGCGACGCCCTGGCCATGCTGCGCCTGCGCTACGACCGGGCCGAAGCCCGGGCCATGGCCTCCCGCATTTCCGAATTCATGCGCGACACCGCCTACCTGACCTCCGTGGAAATGGCCAAGGAACGGGGCGCCTTCCCCCTCTTCAACGCCGAGCTGTACCTTTCCGGCGGCAACTTTGCCTCCCGCCTGCCCAACGAGGTCAAGGCCGAAATCCGCAAGCACGGCCTGCGCAATTCCCACCTGCTGTCCATCGCCCCCACCGGCACCATTTCCCTGGCCTTCGCCGACAATGCCTCCAACGGCATCGAGCCGCCCTTCTCCTGGACCTACAACCGGAAGAAGCGCATGCCCGACGGCACCCTGAAGGAATACGCGGTGGAAGACTACGCCTGGCGCCTTTACAAGCACCAGGGCGGCAATGTGGAAAAGCTGCCCGACTACTTCGTCACCGCCCTGGAAATTTCCGCCGCCGCCCACAAGGACATGGTGGCAGCCGTCGCCCCCTACATCGACACCGCCATCTCCAAGACGGTGAACGTGCCCGGCGACTACCCCTACGAGGATTTCCAGGACCTCTACGTGGAAGCCTGGAAGTCCGGCCTCAAGGGCCTGGCCACCTACCGGCCCAACAGCATCCTGGGCTCCGTGCTCTCCGTCGAGCCGACCAAGGCCCAGGCCCAGGCTGAAGAGGAAAAGAATCACCCCCAGGATTTCGTCTCCGACGCCAACCGCCGCCTCTCCATCAAGAACCTGCCGGCCCCCGTGCTGGCCTCCCTGCGCTGGCCCGGCCGCCCCACCCTGCCGGAAGGCAACATGGCCTGGACCTACATGCTCGATTACCCCCAGGGCAAGTTCGCCCTCTTCGTCGGCCATGTGGAGCAGGAAGAGGAAGGCGCCCCACGCCGCTCCTGGCCCTTCGAGATCTGGGTGAACGGTCCCGACGTGCCCCGCGGCCTGGGTGCCGTGGCCAAGACCCTGTCCATGGACATGCGGGCCAATGACCGGGGCCTGCTGGAAATGAAGCTGGATGCCCTGGCCAAGACCCCGGGCGACGCTTTCGACCTGCCCTTCCCGCCCCACGGCGAGCACAAGCGCATGCCCTCCATCGTTTCCGCCATGGCCCAGGTGATCCACTGGCGTGTGGAGCAGCTGGGTGCCATGAAGCACGAAGGCCCGACTCCGGTGGTGGACGCCATGTTCAGCGCCAAGGAACCGAAGACCGGCACCGACGGCACCCTGTCCTGGACGGTGGATGTCTTCAACCCGACCACCGGCGAAGACTTCGTCCTGGGCCTGAAGGAAATCACCTTGCCCGACGGCGTCACCCGCCCCTACTCCATGTGGCTCTCCGGCAACTATCCGCGCGCCCTGGACGGCCTGTGCAAGCTGCTCTCCCTCGACATGCGGGTGGTGGACCCGGCCTGGATCGGCATGAAGCTGCGCAAGCTGCTGGACTACCCGGAACCCCTGGGCGACTTCATGGCCTTCGTGCCCGGCACCCGCCGCCAGACCAACTACCCGTCCACGGTGGCTTACCTGGCCCAGCTCATCATCCACCGCTACGCCATGCTCGGCATCCTCGACGAGCAGGGCGTGCCCCTGCAGCAGATGGGCATCCTGGAAGCGCCGGAAGAAGCCTCCAACAGCGTTCGCCCCACCCAGGGCAAGCTGTGCAGCGAATGCGGCAATACCACGGTCATCAAAAAGGATGGCTGCGAATTCTGCACCGCCTGCGGCGCCGTGGGCTCCTGCGGCTAAGCGCAGCGCAACAATTTGATGCTATCCTCTCGGGCAGCCTGCGGGCTGCCCTTGTTTTTGGGGCACCGTACAACCAACAACACGACAGGCTACATCGAGACAAAAGACCCTTTTTCATGACCAGTCGACTTGCACATATCGTCTGGCACCGCCTCACCGGCCTCATGCCCGGCGAGCTGAACCAGGCCGAGCTGGCCTGGCTGGTGTCACCCCATTTCCACCTCACTCTGCTCTCCCGGCGGCGTGCGACCATGATCGTGAACCGGGTGCGCCTGTTCGCCTTCCTCTTCGCCGTCCTGACGCCCCTGTGGAGCATCATCGACTACCTGGTCTTCCCCTTCCCATTGTGGTTCGCCCTGGCCTCCATGCGCATCCTGGCCAGCGTCGCCTTTGCCCTGCTGGTGCTCTACTACCGCCCCTCCGGCAGCCTCACGGACGCCTACCGGGCCATGGCCATATTGTTTGCCATCCCCACCGTCTTCTACGTCGCCACCCACCAGTTGCTGGTCAATTACCAGCTGACCGGCATGCAGGCCGCCATCGGTGCCGGCTACGCCTTCCTGCCCTTCGTCCTGCTGGCGGGACTCTCCATCTTCCCCCTGACCCTGCTGGAGAACATCCTCTTCGCCCTGCCCATGCTGCTGGCCCAGGCCGTCTCCGGCATCATCAGCTGGGCCACACTGGACTGGCCGTCCTTTGCCGGCGCCTTCTGGCTGCTGACCCTGATCACCGGTGTGTCCACCCTGGCCGGACTATCCCAGCTCGCCTTCATGATCGCCCTGGTACGCCAGGCCGTGCGGGATCCCCTCACCGGCATTTTCTCCCGCCGCAGCGGCGAGGAAGTGCTGGAACTGCAGTTCATCATCTCCACCCGCAGCAACGCTCCCCTGGCCATCGCCTTCCTCGACCTGGACAACTTCAAGGCCGTCAATGACCGCTATGGCCACGAGGCCGGCGACAGCGTCCTGGTGGGCGCCACCGACTCCATTTCGAACAATCTGCGCCGGGGCGACATGCTGGCCCGCTGGGGCGGCGAGGAATTCATCCTGATCATGCCCAACACGGATCTGGAACAGGCCCAGCAGGCCATGCGGCGGATGCGCCAGGCCGGCTTCGGCCTGCGTCCGGACGGCTCGCCGGTGACCGCCAGCATCGGCATCGCCGAGCGCCTGGAAGACCAGACCCTGGACTGGAAAACCCTGGTGGAAAAGGCTGACCAGCGCATGTACCGCGCCAAGCAGAGCGGCCGCGACCGGGTGGTCTGCGACGATACCGTCTGAGCAACGGCTGATATCAAGCAAAAGGCCCGCAATTGCGGGCCTTTTGCTTTGGTGACCTAGATCACCAGCCTTCCTGCAGCACCTTTTCCGCCCAATAGAGGGCGGTGATGGTCTTGGCATCGGTCAGGCGCCCGTCGCGGATGGCGGCGGCAGCCTCCTCCAGGGACATTTCGATCACCTCCAGATGCTCGCCGTGATCCAACTGGGGAGCCGACTCCCGGATCAGTTCCCGGGCCAGGAGTATCTCGATGCGCTCGTTGGAGTAGCCGATGCAGGGATGCATGACCCCCAGATAGCGCCATTGACCCGCGGCATGGCCGGTTTCCTCACGCAGTTCGCGGATGGCGGTCTTCAGTATTTCCTCCCCCGGATCGATCTTGCCGGCAGGCAGTTCGAGGAACACCTGCCCCACCGGGTGGCGGTACTGGCGTTCGAAAAGCAGCTTGCCATTATCGAGCACGGCAATGATCACCACGGCACCGGGATGGACAATGTACTCCCGCACCCCCTCATGGGCGTCCGGCAGACGCACCTGGTCACGGCGAACATCGAGCAGGCGGCCCCGCCAGACCTGCTCGGTACTCAGGGTTTCTTCGACGAGATGGGCATCGGGCTTGGTTTGACTTTCCACGCATGGCTCCGGCAAGGGTTGCAACAAGGAAAAAGAAAACGCCCCGGGGCTGCCGGGGCGTTGCTGAGCGGGGCTGGAAGGCGCCTCAGAGGGAGCGCACCAGGGCCACGGCGCAGAGGTACATCAGGGTCTGGGGGAACAGACCCAGCAGGGCCACCGCCAGGCCGTTGGCGGACAGCAGCAGCTTGGTGTCGAAGCCGGAGGCGATGGGGGTTTCGTCCAGGGGAGCATCGAAGTACATCAGCTTCACCACCCGCAGGTAGTAGAAGGCGCCGATCAGGGAGAACAGCACGGCGGCGATGGCCAGCCACATGTAGCCGGCGGCGACGACCGCCTGCAGCACGGCGAACTTGGCGAAGAAGCCGACGAAGAACGGGATGCCGGCCATGGACAGCATCACCACCATCATCATGCTGGCGAACCAGGGGCTGCGCTTGTTCAGGCCCTTGAAATCGTCCAGGGAGTCGGCCTCGAAACCGGCCCGGGCCAGCAGCAGGATCATGCCGAAGCCGGCCACGCTGGTGATGACGTAGGCCACCATGTAGAACATGGAGGAGCTGTAGGCATTCAGGGCGAAACGGGCATCGCCGCCGACCACACCGGAAACCATGCCGAGCAGCATGAAGCCCATGTGGGAGATGGCGGAATAGGCCAGCATGCGCTTGATGTTGGTCTGGGCGATGGCAGCCAGGTTACCGATGGCCATGGACAGCACGGCCAGGATCATCAGCATCTGCTGCCAATCGGGCGCCAGGAAGAACAGGCCGTTGACCAGCAGGCGGATGACCATGGCGAAGGCGGCCAGCTTGGGGGCGGAGGCAATGAACAGGGTCACCGGGGTGGGAGCGCCGTGATAGACGTCCGGAATCCACATGTGGAAGGGAACCACGCCCAGCTTGAAGGCGATGCCGGCCACCAGGAACACCAGGCCGAAGATCAGGATGGTCTTGTTGACCGCGCCCTGGGCCAGGGCCTGGGCCACCTGGGTGATTTCCAGGGTGCCGGTGGCGCCGTAGACCATGGAGATGCCGTACAGCAGCAGGCCGGAGGCCAGGGCGCCGAGCACGAAGTACTTCATGGCGGCTTCGGTAGCCTGGGTCGAATCCCGGTTCAGGGCGACCATGGCGTAGACCGACAGGGACATCATTTCCAGGCCCAGGTACAGGGTCAGCAGATGGTTGGCGGAAATCATCACCATCATGCCCAGGGTCGCCAGCAGCACCAGGACGTAGAACTCGCCCTTGGCCATGGAGACCCGCTCGGCGATGTAGCCGCGGGCATAGAAGAGGACCACGATGACCGTGAGGTCGAGGAACAGCTTCAGCAGGTCCGCCATCAGGTCATCGACGAACATGTTGGAGAAGGTATAGGTGATCTCCCCCGTGCTGGTCATGTAGGTGATGGCGGCGCAACCGACCAGGGTCAGCTGAGTCAGCGCGAAGGTCAGGGTGCGGGCCTTGCTCTTGACGAACAGGTCCACAATGAGGATCACGCAGGCCATGGCCAGGATGAAGAGTTCCGGCGCTGCCGGCAGCAGGTCGGGAATAACGAAATTCGTCAGCATGGCGGCTTCCATTATTGGAGTTTGCTCTGGGCCACGTGCTGCAGCAGGTCATTGACCGACGCATGCATCACTTCGGTGAAAGGCAGGGGATACAGGCCCATGCCCAGGACGCACAGGGCCAGGATGGCGAGGAAGAAGAATTCCCGTGCATTGATGTCTTCCAGTTCGGCCACGTGGCTGTTGGCGACGGCGCCGAAAACCACCCGCTTGTACATCCAGAGGGTGTAGGCAGCGCCAACGATCATGGTGGTGGCGGCAGCGAAAGCAACCCAGAAGTTGTACTCGACGGCCCCCAGGATCACCATGAACTCGCCGACGAAGCCGGAAGTGGCAGGCAGGCCGGCGTTGGCCATGGAGAAGAGCATGAAGAAGGCGGCAAACTTGGGCATGGTGTTCACCACGCCGCCGTAATCGGCAATCTGGCGGCTGTGCATGCGGTCATACAGCACGCCGATGCAAAGGAACATGGCGCCGGAAACGAAGCCGTGGGAAATCATCTGCACCAGCGCACCCTCGACGCCCAGGGGGTTGAGCATGAAGAAGCCCAGGGTGACGAAGCCCATGTGGGCGATGGAGGAGTAGGCCACCAGCTTCTTCATGTCGGCCTGCACCAGGGCAACGAAACCGATGTAGATGACGGCAATGAGGGACAGGCCGATCATCAAGCCGGACAGCTCATGGGATGCATCGGGAGCGATTGGCAGGGAGAAGCGCAGGAAACCGTAGGCACCGAGCTTCAGGGCGATGGCGGCCAGCACCACGGAACCGCCGGTGGGCGCTTCCACGTGGGCATCGGGCAGCCAGGTGTGCACCGGCCACATCGGCACCTTGACGGCGAAGGCCACCAGGAAAGCCAGGAACAGCCAGATCTGGGTGGTCAGATCCAGGGGCAGCTGATGCCAGTCCTGGATGGAGAAGGAACCGCCGGACTGGAAGAAGAGATAGATCAGGGCGATCAGGAACAGCAGGGAGCCCATCAGGGTGTAGAGGAAAAACTTGATGGCGGCGTAAACCCGGTTGGGGCCGCCCCACATGCCGATGATCAGGTACAGGGGAATCAGGCTGGCCTCGAAGAAGACGTAAAACAGCACGCCGTCCAGAGCACAGAAGATGCCGTTGAGCAGACCGGACATGATCAGGAACGCGGCGTTGTACTGGGCCACCCGCTGCTCGATCACCTTCCAGCCGGCCAGCACCACCAGAATGGTGATGAAGGCGTTGAGGATGACGAAGGGCATGGAAATGCCGTCCACCCCCAGGTGGTAGTTGATGTTGAAGGGGGCGATCCAGGAGGCCTGTTCGACGAACTGCATGGCACTGGTGGCCTTGTCGAAACCGGTATAGAGCGGCAGGGTCACCAGCAGACCCAGGACGGCTCCGAGCAGGGCCAGGCCGCGGGCCAGGGGCGCGTTGCGGTCGGAGCCGGTGAACAACACCACCAGACCGGCCACAATCGGGGTCCAGATGGCGAGAGAGAGCAAGTAACCAGACATATTGATCCCAGTCTTCTAGCTTAGGCGCGGTTAAACCAGAGGGTCAGCAGCACGAACACGCCGATGATCATGGTGAAGGCATAGTGGTAGATGTAGCCGGACTGGAAGAAGCGGACCACGGAAGCGATCGCTCCCACCAGACGGGCGGAACCATTCACCAGCAGACCGTCGATCAGCGCCACGTCACCGCCCTTCCACAGGCCGCGGCCCAGGAGGCGGGCACCGCCGGCAAAGACCACTTCGTTGAACTTGTCGAAGTAGTACTTGTTGTCCAGCAGGGTGTAGATACCGGAGAAACGGGCCTTGATGGCAGCCGGGATGTCGGGGCGCTTCATGTAGAAGAACCAGGACAGGGCAACGCCGGAGAAGGCCAGCCAGAACACCGGGGTGGTCACGGCGTGCAGCGCCATGGCGACGGCACCATGGAAGTGGTGATGCAGGGCTTCCATCACCGGGTGGGCCTCTTCATTGACGTGGATGACGCCCTTGAAGTAGTCGCCGAAGAGCATGGGCTCGATGGCGATGTAACCGATGATCACGGACGGAATGGCCAGGGCGATCAGGGGCACGGTCACCACCCAGGGAGACTCGTGGGGCTTCTGACCGGGAGCCAGGCCGTGGTGGTGGTCGTCGGCCGGTTCTTCGTCCTCATGGTCGCCATGATGATCGTGGTGAGCCTTGCCGAAGCGTTCCTCGCCATGGAAGACCAGGAAATACATGCGGAAGGAATAGAAGGCAGTGATGAAGACACCGGCCATGACCGCAAAGTAGGCGTACTTGGCGCCGGCGATGTTGGACAGGGCCACCGCTTCGATGATGGAGTCCTTGGAGTAGAAGCCGGCGAAGAACGGCGTGCCGATCAGGGCCAGGGAACCGATCAGGGACGTGATCCAGGTGATGGGCATGTACTTGCGAAGGCCGCCCATGTTGCGCATGTCCTGGTCGTGGTGCATGCCGATGATGACGGAACCGGCACCGAGGAACAGCAGGGCCTTGAAGAAGGCGTGGGTCATCAGGTGGAAGATGGCCACGGAGTAGGCGGAAGCGCCCAGGGCCACGGTCATGTAACCCAGCTGGGACAGGGTGGAATAGGCCACCACGCGCTTGATGTCGTTCTGGATGATGCCGAGGAAGCCCATGAACAGGGCGGTGGTGGCACCGATCACCAGGACGAAGGACAGCGCCGTGTCGGACAGTTCAAACAGCGGGGACATGCGGGCCACCATGAAGATGCCGGCAGTCACCATGGTCGCCGCGTGGATCAGGGCGGAGATGGGGGTCGGGCCTTCCATGGAATCGGGCAGCCACACGTGCAGCGGCACCTGGGCGGATTTGCCCATGGCGCCGATGAACAGGCAGATGCAGGCAACGGTCATGAGGGACCAATCGGCGGAACCCCAGATGTTGATGGTCTTGTTAGCCAGTTCAGGCGCCTTGGCGAACACGGTGGCGTAGTCCAAGCTGCCGAAATGGGCCAGCACCAGGCCGATGCCGAGGATGAAACCGAAGTCACCGACCCGGTTCACCAGGAAGGCCTTCATGTTGGCGAAAATGGCGGTGGGACGGGTGTACCAGAAGCCGATCAGCAGATAGGAAACCAGGCCCACGGCTTCCCAGCCGAAGAAGAGCTGCATGAAATTGTTGCTCATCACCAGCATCAGCATGGAGAAGGTGAACAACGAGATGTAGCTGAAGAAGCGGTTGTAGCCGGGGTCTTCCTGCATGTAGCCGATGGTGTAGAGGTGCACCATCAGGGAGACGGAGGTCACCACCAGCATCATGGTCACCGTCAGCTTGTCGATCAGGAAACCCACTTCGAACTTGTATTCGCCGCTGGCCAGCCACTGATAGACGGTGCCGTTGAAACTGTTACCCGCCAGCACGTCCTGGAAGATGACGATGGAGGTGATGAACGCCACGGCCACTCCCAGGATGGTGGCCGTGTGGGCCAGCCAGCGGGGAATGACGCGGCAGAACAGGCCGGCGACGATGGCACCCGCCAGGGGGGCCAGGGGAACCAGCAGATAGAGGCTCTTCATATCCATAGATGCTTAACCCTTCAGGCTGTCCAGATCATCCACATGGATGGTGCGCAGATTGCGGAACAGCACCACCAGGATGGCGAGGCCGATTGCAGATTCGGCCGCGGCGACGACGAGGATGAAGAAAACGGCGAGTTGCCCGGCCAGATCCTGCATGTAATGGGAGAACGCGATGAAATTCATGTTCACCGCCAGCAGCATCAGTTCGATCGCCATGAGCAGCACGATCAGGTTCTTCCGGTTAAGGAAGATACCGAGCACGCTGATGGCGAAGAGAATCGCGCCAAGCACGAGGAAATGCGACAGAGTAAGCAAGGGGCCTCCCTTATCCTTCTTCAGCAGACTGCGGCCAGGCCGCAGCCACGTTGTTTAGTCCTGTTTTTCGGCCGGCATCTGCAAAACGCGGATGCGGTCGGCTGCCTTCACGAACACCTGCTTGGCAGGATCGGTGTACTTGGTCTTCTTGGCGCCCCGATGGGTCAGGACGATGGCGGCGATCAGGGCCACCAGCAGAATCACCGACGCCAGTTCGAAGGGATAGACGTACTCGGTGAAGAGCAGACGCCCCAGTTCCTTGACGTTGGAGACACCGGCGGCAGTCTGGGGCACCTGGGCTTCGGCAGCGCCGAGGTATTGGCTACCCAGGATGGCGCCCATTTCCACGACCATCAGCAGGCCGACCACGGCCCCCAGGGGCAGGTAGTTCCAGAAGCCCTCGCGAATGCGGTCGATGTTGATGTCCAGCATCATGACGACGAAGAGGAACAGCACCATCACCGCGCCGACATAGACCAGAACGATGGAGATGGCGAGGAACTCGGCCTGCAGCAGCGCCCATACGCCACCGGCGCTGAAGAAGGACAGCACCAGATGCAGGGCGGCATGGACCGGGTTACGGGCAGTGATCACCCGCAGGGCGGCGTAAACCAGAATCGCCGACAGGAAGTAGAAAACGACAGTCTTGAATTCCATTTCAGGTCCCGTCAGCGGAATTTGGCATCGGCTTCACGGTCAGCGGCGATCTGCGCTTCGTAGCGGTCGCCGTTGGCCAGGAGCATCTGCTTGGTGTAGTAGAGATCGCCGCGCTTTTCGCCGTGATACTCGAAAATGCGGGTTTCGACGATGGCATCGACCGGGCAGGCTTCTTCGCAGAAACCGCAGAAGATGCACTTGGTCAGGTCGATGTCGTAGCGCGTGGTGCGACGGGAACCATCATCCCGCTGGGCCGCTTCAATGGTGATGGCCATCGCCGGACAGACCGCTTCACACAGCTTGCAGGCGATGCAGCGCTCTTCCCCGTTGGGGTAGCGACGCAGGGCATGCAGGCCACGGAAGCGCGCACTTTGCGGAGTTTTCTCTTCCGGATACTGAACGGTGATCTTGCGGGCGAAGAAATAGCGCCCGGTAACGCTCATACCCTGGAACAGTTCCTTGAGGAACAGGCTCTTAACAATATCTTTCATGGCACCCATGGTGTAATCCTCACTTCCAGATGTTCAGGGGCGACATCATCCAGACGCCGACCACGGTGAACCACACCAGGCTAACCGGAATGAACACCTTCCAGCCCAGACGCATGATCTGGTCGAAACGGTAGCGCGGGAAGGTGGCACGGAACCAGAGGAACAGGAACAGCACGAAGGACATCTTCGCGGCCAGCCAGAAGAAGCCGTCGGGCAGGAATCCCACCGGAGACAGCCAGCCGCCCAGGAACAAAAGGGAGGTCAGGGCTGCAATCAGGATCATGTTGGCGTATTCGGCCAGGAAGAACAGGGCGAACGCCATGCCGGAGTATTCCACCATGTGGCCGGCCACGATTTCGGATTCACCTTCCACCACGTCGAACGGGGCCCGGTTGGTTTCAGCCACGCCTGAGACCAGATAGACAATGAACATGGGCAGCAGGGGCAGCCAGTTCCAGGAAAGGAAGGTCAGGCCCATGCCGGCGAAGATGCCGTGATCCTGGGCCCGCACGATTTCGGTGAGGTTCAGGCTGTTGGACACCATCAGCACGGTCACCAGGGCAAAGCCCATGGAGATTTCATAGGACACCATCTGGGCCGCGGAACGCATGGCACCGAGGAAGGCGTACTTGGAGTTGGAAGCCCAACCGGCCAGGATGATGCCGTACACGCCCATGGAGGCGATGGCCATGATGTAGAGCAGGCTGGCATCGATATTGGCCACACCCAGGCCGTCGGCAAAGGGCACCACCGCCCAGGCTGCCAGCGCCGGAGCGATGGCCAGGCCGGGAGCAATCAGATAGACCCATTTGTCGGCACCGGACGGAACGATGATTTCCTTCAGCAACAGCTTGAGGCCGTCGGCGATCGGCTGGATCAGGCCCAGGGGACCGACCCGGTTGGGACCGATCCGCACGTGCATGTAGGCAATGACCTTGCGCTCGAAGTAGGTCAGGTAGGCCACACCCAGCAGCAGGGGGGCAACCACGGCGACGATCTTGAGCAGGTTCCAGACCACCGGCCAGGCGGGGCCGAAAACGCCCTGAATGAATTGCTGCAGCATATCCATCATGCACGCTCCACGGTGATGGTGCCGAACAGGTCACCCAAGGCCGCAGTGGCGGCATGGGCGGCGGGAACCCGCACGCAACCGGCAGGAGTCCCTTCGTCCAGCTTCAGGGTCAGGGTGGCAGTACCGTCGCCCTGGCGCACACGAACCTGGGCGCCCTCTTCCAGACCCAACTGGGCTGCCGTGGCGCCGTTGATGCGGGCCACGGGGGCCTGCCCGTCACGGGTGCGCAACAGGGAAGGCGCGCGACGCACCAGGGTGTCGGCGAAGTGGATGGGCACATCGCCCACCCGCTGCAGACCGGCAGGGGCCGGGGCCAGTGCCACATTCACACCGCTGATGCCGTTGTCGAGACCGGCGGCGAATTCGGTGCCCTGCCCCAGCAACTCGTCGCGCACTGCTTCGGCGCTTTCGTAATCGAAGCCGGAAAGGTTGAGCACATTACCCAGGACGCGGAAGATCTTCCAGGCCGGACGGGCTTCGCCCAGGGGCCGCACCACACCGTTGAAGCTCTGCACACGGCCTTCGGCATTGACGAAGGTACCGGCAGTTTCGGTGAAGGGGGCAACGGGCAGCATCACATCGGCGTACTCCAGGGCCGGCGCGTGCTTGAAGGCGGACATGAACACCACCAGCTTGGCCTGCTTGAGGGCGGCCAGGGTCTGCTGGGCATTGGCAAAGTCGAACTCGGGCTCGGCATTCAGCAGCAGATAGCCCTGGCGGGGCTGTTCCAGCATGGTGCGGGCATTGAGCTTGCCCGGCAGAGCGCCGGCCACATAACCGCCGACGCTGTTGGCGGCCTCGCCGATGAAGCCGACGGTGGCGCCGGTGATCTTGCCCAGTTCGTTGGCCAGCACCTGCAGCTGGGCGGCGTCGCCGGACTGCTGGGCCACGCTGCCGAGGAACACGGCCTTCTTCTCGCCATCCACCAGGGACTGGGCGATCTTCTGGGCGGTTTCACAGGGATTGAGGCTGTCCAGACCGGCGGGCACTGCCACGCCCTTGATCAGGGCGGCGGCCTTGACCACGGCACCGAGACCGCGGATCAGGTCGGCCGGGGCCAGGGTCAGACGGGCATGGGTGTTGATCAGCTGGTCATCGCCGGCCACATCGATGAAGCTCACCTTGGTGAACTTCTTGGCGGCCTGGCGCAGGCGCTGGGCAAAGAGGGCGGCATCCTTGCGCAGGAAGGAACCGACCACCAGGGCACCGTCCAGATCCTTGATCTCGGCCAGCTTCAGGCCCAGCCAGGGAGTGCCGGTACGCTTGCCGTCGGCGGAGAAGTCGCGCTGACGCAGGCGGAAGTCCACGTTGTCGCAACCCAGGCCGGCAGCCAGCTTCTTGGCCAGAGCCAGTTCTTCCAGGGTGGCGTGGGGAGACAGCAGGAAGCCCAGGGCATCGCCGCCGAACTCACGGGAGACGTCCTTCAGACCGTGGGCCACGTAGTCCAGGGCCACGTTCCACTCCACTTCCTTCCATTCGCCGCCCTGCTTGACCATGGGCTTGGTCAGGCGCTCTTCGCTGTTCAGGGCTTCGTAGGAGAAACGGTCCTTGTCGGAAATCCAGCACTCGTTCACTTCCTCGTTTTCACGGGGCAGAACGCGCATGACCTTGTTGCCCTTGACCTGGACCACCAGGTTGGCGCCGAGGGAATCGTGGGGGCTGACGGACTTGCGACGCTGCAGTTCCCAAGTGCGGGCGCTGTAGCGGAAAGGCTTGGAGGTCAGGGCACCCACCGGGCACAGGTCGATGGCATTGCCGGACAGCTCGGAATCCACGGTGCGGGCCATGAAAGTGGTGATCTCGGAATGGAAATTCCGGTTCGCCATGCCCAGTTCCATGATGCCGGCAATCTCCTGGCCGAAGCGCACGCAACGGGTACAGTGGATGCAACGGCTCATCTCCTCCATGGAGATGAGGGGGCCGATGTCCTTGTGGAACACCACCCGCTTCTCTTCCTGGTAGCGGCTCTTGACGCCGCCGTAGCCCACGGAAAGATCCTGCAGCTGGCATTCGCCGCCCTGGTCGCAGATGGGGCAGTCCAGGGGGTGGTTGATGAGGAGGAATTCCATCACACCCTTCTGGGCCTTGACGGCCAGCTCGGAGTGGGTGAACACCTTCATGCCGTTGGTCACGGGAGTGGCACAGGCCGGCAGCGGCTTGGGCGCCTTCTCCACTTGCACCAGACACATGCGGCAGTTGGCGGCGATGGAAAGCTTCTTGTGGTAGCAGAAGTGCGGAATGTAGACACCCACCTGCTGCGCGGCATCCATCACCGTGCTGCCGTCGGGTACCTCGGCCTTCTTGCCGTCGATTTCGATTTCAAGCATGTCGCTTAAGCCTCAGTTCTGAGCCTTGAAGAACCCGCTACCCGCCCGCTGGACATCCTTGGGCACGAGACAGGTCTTGTGTTCGATGTGGTGCACGAATTCGTCGCGGAAGTGCTTGATGAAGCTCTTCACGGGGAAGGCGGCGGCGTCGCCCAGGGCGCAGATGGTGCGGCCCATGATGCCTTCGCAGACGGAATCGAGCAGATCCAGGTCGTCGGGACGGCCCAGGCCGTGCTCGATGCGGCTCACCACCTTGTACAGCCAGGGGGTGCCTTCACGGCAGGGAGTGCATTGGCCGCAGGACTCTTCGTGATAGAAGAAGGAGAGGCGCTCCAGAGCCTTGACCATGCAGGTGGTCTCGTCCATGACGATGACCGCACCGGAGCCCAGCATGGAGCCGGCCTTGCTGATGGAGTCATAGTCCATGGTGCATTCCATCATCACGTCGCCGGGCAGCACCGGAGCGGAAGAGCCCCCGGGAATCACCGCCTTGAGCTTGCGACCGCCGCGCACGCCGCCGGCCATCTCCAGCAGGGTGCTGAAGGGGGTGCCCAGCGGAATCTCGTAGTTGCCGGGACGATTGACGTGGCCGGAAATGGAGAACAGCTTGGTACCGCCGTTATTGGGCTTGCCCAGGTTGAGGAACTTCTCGCCACCGTCCCGGATGATGAAGGGAATGGAGCCGAAGGTCTCGGTGTTGTTGATGGTGGTGGGCTTGCCGTAAAGGCCGAAGGAGGCGGGGAACGGAGGCTTGAAGCGGGGCTGACCCTTCTTGCCTTCGATGGACTCCAGCAGGGCGGTTTCTTCACCGCAGATGTAGGCGCCGTAGCCGTGGTGGGCGAACAGTTCGAAGTTGAAGCCGGAGCCCAGGATGTTCTGGCCGATGAAACCGGCGGCACGGGCTTCGTCCAGGGCATCCTCGAAGCGCTTGTACACTTCCCAGATTTCGCCGTGGATGTAGTTGTAGCCGCGGGTGGCCCCCATGGCGTAGGCGGCAATGGCCATGCCTTCGATCACGGAGTGGGGGTTGTAGCGCAGGATGTCCCGGTCCTTGAAGGTGCCAGGCTCGCCCTCGTCGGAGTTGCAGACCACGTACTTGTCGCCGGGGAAGGAGCGGGGCATGAAGCTCCACTTCAGACCGGTGGGGAAACCGGCGCCGCCCCGTCCGCGCAGGACGGAGGTCTTCACTTCGGCAATGACCTGTTCCTGGGGAATCTTTTCCGCCAGGATTTTCTTCAGGGCCTCGTAGCCACCGCGGGCCACGTAATCCTTCAGGCTCCAGCCCGCGTCACCGTTCCAGCCGGCGGTCAGGGTGGGGTTGATCGCTCCCAGAATGGCCATTATTTCAACTCCGCCAGCAGTTGGTCGATCTGTTCCGGATTCATGTGGCTGCACATGGACCGGTTATTGACGATCATCACCGGGGCGTCGCCGCAGGCTCCCATGCACTCACCCATGACCAGGGTGAACTTGCCATCGGGAGTGGTCTCGCCGTAGCCGATGCCCAGCTTCTGCTGCAGGTACTCACCGGCGTGTTCGCCGCCGGTCAGGGCGCAGGGCAGATTGGTGCAGACGGTGAGCTTGTACTTGCCCACCGGCTTGCGATCGTACATGTTGTAGAAGGAGGCCACTTCCAGGGCCGCCATGGGCGGCATGCCGAGATAGTTGGCGACGAACTCGATGGTTTCGTCGGCCAGCCAGCCTTTTTCTTCCTGGGCGATCGCCAGAGATGCCATCACCGCCGACTGCTTTTGATCAGCCGGATACTTGGCGACCTCGCGGTCGATCTTCTTGAGGGATTCGGGAGTCAGCATCAGCGGTCAATCTCGCCAAAAACGATGTCCTGGGAGCCGATGATCGTCACCACGTCGGCGATCATGTGGCCCCGTGCCATCTCGTCCATGGCCGCCAGGTGGGCGTAGCCAGGAGCACGGATTTTCATGCGATACGGCTTGTTGGCACCGTCGGAGACGAAATAGATGCCGAACTCGCCCTTGGGATGCTCGACGGCGGCATAGGCCTCGCCTTCGGGCACGTGGATGCCTTCAGTGAAGAGCTTGAAGTGGTGGATCAGCTCTTCCATGTTGGACTTCATGCCTTCGCGGGCCGGCGGTGCAACCTTGTGGTTGTCGGTGATGACCGGACCCGGGTTCTTGCGCAGCCAGTCGATGCACTGCTTGATGATGCGGTTGGACTGGCGCATTTCTTCCATACGCACCAGATAGCGGTCGTAGGAGTCGCCGTTCACGCCAACGGGAATGTCGAAATCCAGATCGGCATAGACTTCGTACGGCTGCTTCTTGCGCAGGTCCCAGGCAATGCCGGAGCCGCGCAGCATGGCGCCGGTGAAGCCGAGCTGCAGGGCGCGCTCGGGGCTGACCACGCCGACGTTCACCAGACGCTGCTTCCAGATCCGGTTGTCGGTCAGGAGGGTGTGGTACTCGTCCAGATAGGTCGGGAAGCGATTGGTGAAGTCTTCCAGGAAATCCAGCAGGGAACCGGTGCGGTTCTCGTTCAGGGTCTTGACCGTGGACGCGCTTTTGAAGCGGTTCTCGGTGTATTGGGGCATGCGGTCCGGCAGGTCGCGATAGACGCCGCCCGGACGGTAGTAGGCTGCGTGCATGCGGGCACCGGAAACGGCCTCGTAGGCATCGACCAGGTCTTCCCGCTCGCGGAAGGTGTACAGCACCATGGCCATGGCACCCACGTCCAGGCCGTGACAGCCGATCCACAGCAGGTGGTTGAGCAGACGGGTGATCTCGTCGAACATCACGCGGATGTACTGGGCACGGACCGGCACCTCGATGCCCAGCAGCTTTTCAACGGCCAGGCAGTAGGCATGCTCGTTGGACATCATGGACACATAGTCCAGACGGTCCATATAGGGCACGGACTGAATCCAGGTGCGGGTTTCCGCCAGCTTCTCGGTAGCCCGGTGCAGCAGGCCGATGTGCGGATCGGCGCGCTGCACGACTTCGCCGTCGAGCTCCAGCACCAGGCGCAGCACACCGTGGGCCGCAGGGTGCTGGGGCCCGAAGTTCATGGTGTAGTTACGAATTTCGGCCATATCAGACGTCCCCGTAATTCTCTTCGCGCACGATGCGCGGCGTGTTTTCGCGCGGTTCGATGGTCACCGGCTGGTAGATCACCCGACCCTGGTCCGGGTCGTAGCGCATTTCGACATAACCGGAAATGGGGAAGTCCTTGCGGAAAGGATGGCCGATGAAGCCGTAATCCGTCAGGATGCGGCGCAGATCTTCGTGACCCGGGAAAACGATGCCGAACAGGTCGAAGGCTTCGCGCTCGAACCAGTTGGCGGAACTCCAGACATTGACGACGGAATCCACCGCGGGGAAGGCATCATCCGGCGCGAAGACACGCACCCGCAGACGCCAGTTCTTGGCCACCGACAACAGGTGGACCACCACCGCGTAGCGCTTGCCGCTCCAGCCGTCGTTGCCGTAGGTGGAGTAATCGACGCCGCACAGGTCGATCAACTCGTCGAAACACAGGGCTTCGGAATCGCGCAGTTCCTGCATCACCTGCAGATAATCGGCGGCATCGACTTCGATGGTCGCTTCACCGAGGGCCAGCTTGAGACTCTTGAGGCGCTCACCGAACTGCGCCTGCAGGCTCTGGCCAAGGGTTTCCAGTTTGGACATGGGAACTCTCCAGGATCAGCGGGCGATGGTATTGGTACGGCGGATCTTGTTCTGCAGCTGCACCAGACCGTAAAGCAGGGCTTCAGCGGTCGGGGGGCAGCCCGGAACGTAGATATCCACCGGCACAATGCGGTCACAACCGCGCACCACGGAATAGGAATAATGGTAGTAGCCACCGCCGTTGGCACAGGAACCCATGGAGATGACCCAGCGGGGCTCCGGCATCTGGTCGTAGACCTTGCGCAGGGCGGGAGCCATCTTGTTGGTCAGGGTGCCGGCCACGATCATCACGTCGGACTGACGGGGGCTGGGACGGAAAACGATACCGAAGCGGTCCAGGTCGTAGCGGGAACAGCCGGCGTGGATCATTTCCACGGCGCAGCAGGCCAGACCGAACGTCATGGGCCACAGGGAGCCCGTACGCATGTAGTTGATCAGCTTGTCAGCGGTAGTCGTGACAAAGCCTTCCTGCAGAATACCTTCGATAGCCATACGCTTACTCCCACTCCAGCGCGCCCTTGACCCAGGCGTAGATGTATCCGACCACCAGAATGGCGATAAAAACCATCATTTCGGCGAAACCAAACCACTTCACGGCCTCGGTATTGACGATTTCCTTGAAAATCGTAGCCCAGGGGAAGAGGAAGGCAATTTCCAGGTCGAACAGGATGAAGAGGATGGCGATCAGGTAATACCGCACATCGAACTTCATACGGGCGTCTTCGAAGGCTTCGAAGCCGCATTCGTAGGGGGAGAGCTTTTCAGCGTCGGGACGGTTGGGAGCAATCAGCCAACCAAGGACAATCGGCAGAACACCGATGGCGATGCCGACCAGAATGAATAATAAGATCGGGAAGTAGTTTTCCAGCATGATCCGCCGCGCTATCGCTTCGTTCTGAAGCCCAACGACCCCTGGCGGAACCACTGGACTTCGTTGCAATTGGTGCCGACGGCGAGACTCGAACTCGCACGACTTACGTCACTACCCCCTCAAGATAGCGTGTCTACCAATTTCACCACGTCGGCACTGCCACTCTGGCACGGCAATTCGAGGACTTCTGCTTTCCGTACCAGAGAACCAAACCCAAAAATTACTTGGGAATGTCTTTCGCTTTCGAACCAACTCCAGCATCTGCCGCTGCAGCGGCGGCATCGCCGCCAACCACAGCCGGCGCGCCATTCGGCGCAGAAGCAGGCGCGGATTGTACAGCTTCCTGCATCACACTGCCACTATTTTTCGGCTTGGCCGAAGCAAGATAGGCAAGCGCCAGGCTGGTCGAAAAGAAAACGATCGCGAGGATGGCGGTGGTACGGGACAGGAAGTTGGCAGAACCAGTAGCGCCGAACAAACTGCCGGACGCACCGCTACCAAACGCAGCCCCCATATCGGCACCCTTGCCATGCTGGATCAGGACCAAACCAATGATCCCCAGGGCCGCCAGGATATGCACCACCAACACCACAGAAAACAGGTAATTCATGTCACTCTTTTCTCAAAAGGCAGCCGCACGACAAATGGCCACGAATTCTTCCGCCACCAGGGATGCGCCGCCGACCAAAGCCCCGTCGATACCGGGCATGGCAAACAACTCCGCCGCATTCCCCGCCTTGACGCTGCCACCGTAGAGCACACGCACTCCGGCAGCCACTTCTGCATTTCTTGCCGCCAGTCGGGCACGAATCCCTTCATGCACCGCCTGGGCCTGGGCGGGAGAAGCCGTGAGGCCGGTACCGATAGCCCACACGGGCTCATAGGCAACCACTGCTCCGGCGAAAACCTCAACACCCGCCGCATCCAGGACTGCATCCAGCTGGGCAGCAACTACCTCAGCCGTCTGGCCGGACTCCCGCTGAGCCAGGGTTTCACCGACACACAGAATCGGCACCAACCCACCCGCCAGAGCCTGCTTGAACTTCTTTGCCACCAGCCCGTCATCCTCGCCATAGAGCGCCCGGCGCTCCGAGTGGCCGACGATGACATAGCGACAGCCAAAATCCTTGAGCATTGCCGCACTTACCTCACCGGTAAATGCCCCCGAGACTTGCTCACTCAGGTTTTGCGCCCCCCAACTCACTTCAGTCTTAGCCAGCTCCTGCTGGGCCTGAGCCAGGTACGGATAGGGAACACAAACGGCACACTCGACCGCAGCGGCAAGCCCCTTCACCCCGGCAACCACACCCTGGAGCAGGGAACGGTTGGCTGCCAAGCCGCCATGCATCTTCCAGTTTCCAACAACCAGTTTTTGGCGCATGACTCAAAGACTCGGATCAGGTGAAGCGCCCCCAAAACGGGAGTGCATAAAACTTTTTAATTATATCTTTTAGAAGACTCCCGGGTCAATGCAAAACCGGAGATACCGGATGCGCCGCAAACCAAGAAAAACGGCCGGGAAGGCCGGCCGTTTCTATGATTTATGGCAAATTCCGCCACTCGCAAAAAAGGACAATCAACCGAAGCGGCCGGTGATGTAGTCCTCGGTCTGCTTCTTCTGGGGCTTGATGAAAATCTGGTCGGTGATGCCGAACTCGATCAGTTCCCCCAGGTACATGTAGGCCGTGAAGTCGGAAACCCGTGCCGCCTGCTGCATGTTGTGGGTAACGATGAGGATGGTGACCTTTTCCTTCAGCTCGGACACCAGCTCTTCGATGCTGGCGGTGGCAATGGGGTCCAGGGCGGAAGTGGGCTCGTCGAAGAGCAGCAGTTCGGGATCGGTAGCCAGGGCCCGGGCGATGCACAGGCGCTGCTGCTGGCCGCCGGAAAGATTGAAGGCCAGATCGTCCAGGCGGTCCTTCACCTCGTCCCACAGGGCCGCGCCGCGCAGGGCCTCCTCCACCTTCTCGTCGAGCACGGTGCGCTTCTTCTCGCCGCGCACGCGCAGGCCATAGGCAACGTTCTCGTAGATGGACTTGGGGAAAGGATTGGGTTTCTGGAACACCATGCTGATCCGCATGCGCACTTCGATGGGATCCACCTTCTCGGCCAGCAGGTTGGTCTGGTCGGGGAAGAAGTTGATGGCGCCCTGATAGCGGTTACCCGGGTAGAGGTCGTGCATGCGGTTGAAGCAGCGCAGGAAGGTGGATTTGCCGCAGCCGGAAGGGCCGATCAGGGCCGTCACCTTCTTCTCGTAGACCGGCATGTTGAGACCCTTGAGGGCATGGAAGCCGCCGTAGAAGAAATTCAGGTCCTTCGCTTCGGCCTTGACGATCGGGGTTGCAGTGGTCATGGATTAATTCCTGTTGGAGCGCCTGTTAAAGGCAGGCACGGTCAATTCGATAGAGGGCGAGGTCCGGCCTTACCACTTGATGTTCTTGCGCAGGCGATAGCGGATCCAGATCGCCAGGGCATTCATGGTCAGGGTCATCAGCACCAGGACGAAGCCGGCAGCGGCCGCATTCTGGTGGAAGGCCTCTTCGGGACGGGAGGTCCAGTTGAACATCTGGATCGGCATCACCGTAAAGGGGGCGAAGACCCAGTCGAAGGGACCGGCCATGGGCTCGCCGGTGAAGGGTGCCGGCGGCAGGAAGGCAATGAAGGTCAGGGCGCCGATGGTGATGATGGGCGCCGTCTCGCCGATGGCCCGGGCCATGCCGATGATGACCCCGGTGAGGATGCCGGCGGAGGAATAGGGCAGGATGTGATCCCGCACCACCTGCCACTGGGTGGCACCGCAACCGTAGGCACCTTCCCGCACATAGATGGGAATGGCGCGGATGGCCTCCCGGGTGGCGACGATGACCACCGGCAGGATCAAGAGGGCCAGGGTCAGACCGGCGGAGAGGATGCTCTGGCCGAAGCCGAACTGATAGACGAAGATGCCCAGGGCCAGCAGGCCATAGACGATGGAGGGCACGCCGGCCAGGTTGGTGACGTTGATCTCGATGATGTCGGTCATCAGGTTCTTCGGCGCGTATTCCTCCAGGTAGACCCCGGCGGCCACGCCCAGGGGCACGGCGGCCAGGGCGGTGACGATCATCACCAAGGTGGAGCCCACCCAGGCGGAGAGGATGCCCGCCTGCTCCGGACGACGGGAGGGGAAGTTGGTGAAGAAATCCACCGACAGGCGGGGACCGCCTTCCACCACCATCTGGGCAAAGAGGGAAACGAAGGTCAGCACGCCCAGCATCAGGGCGCACAGGCCGAGCAGGGCGAACAGGAGATCCCAGCGCTTGTGGCGCGCGATGATGCGGCGGATTTCCTGCAGACGGGCAGCAACGACAGCGGTATCGCTCATGATCAGTAAGCCTCGCGGAACTTCTTGCGCATGATGTGACCGATGACGTTGAAGAACAGGGTAATCAGCATCAGGGTCAGACCCGCGGCGAAAATGGTCTGGTAGCCCACGGAACCGTGGGGCAGGTCGCCCAGGGCCACCTGGACGATGTAGGCGGTGATGGTGGCCGCCGGCTCCAGGGGATTCCAGGTCAGGTTGGGCTGCATGCCGGCGGACACGGCCAGGATCATGGTCTCGCCCACCGCCCGGGAGATGCCCAGGATGTAAGCGGCGGCCAAGCCGGAAGTGGCGGCGGGCGCTACCACCTTGACCGCCGTCTGGAAGCGGGTGGCGCCCATGGCGTAGGAGCCCTCACGCAGGCTCATGGGCACGGCGCGCATGGCGTCCTCGGCCACCGAGCTGACGTAGGGCACGATCATGATGCCCATGACGATGCCGGCGGACAGCAGGTTGAAGCCGGGCAGATCCGGGTAAATCTGCTGCAGCAGCGGGGTGATGAACATCAGGGCGAAGTAGCCGTAGACGATGGTCGGCACGCCGCCCAGCAATTCAAGGAAGGGCTTGGCGATTTCGCGCACCTTGAAGGGGGCGAATTCGGAAAGGTAGATGGCGATGATGGTCCCCAGGGGAATGGCCACCAACAGGGCCACACCGGAGCTCACCAGGGTGCCGGAAACCAGGGGCAGGATGCCGAAATGGGCATCGTCAAACAGAGGCGTCCACTGGGTATCGGTGAGGAAGTCGATGAGGGGCACGTGGTCGAAGAAGACCAGGGACTCCTTCACCAGGATAAAGACGATCCCGGCCGTGGTCGCCACGGAAACCAGGGCTGCCGCCAGCAGGATGAATTCAATGATGGTTTCGCGCAGGTGGCGGGTACGCCGCCGCACGAAACGCTCGCTCACATGGTCAAGGGGTACGGCCACAGGCGCATCCGATACAAGGGTGGAAGACATAACGGGATTTTCGGGGCTCATTCTAATGGAGTCCGGCAGGGCCGGGGCTCAAAAAAGGCGGCCCGCCGCAACGGGCCGCCCTGCTGCAACAGCTTAGAGTTGAGCTTCGCGCTTGATCAGTTCTTCGATCTTCATGCCGACAGCTTCAGTGCCACCGAAGACGGTGCCGGCCTTCTTCTTGGCCAGGCGTTCCCGGTTGGCTTCATACACCTTGCCGGGCAGGGCCACGTACTTCACTTCCTTGACCAGCTTGGGGGCGTTCTTCAGGTAGAACTCGACGAACTCCTTGACCTCGGGCTTTTCCAGGGACTTGGCGTTCACGTAGATGAAGATGGGACGGGACAGGGGAGCGTAGGAACCGTTCTCCACGGTCTCGGGGGAAGGCAGGACGCCGCCCTTGCCGTTGTCGATGGACACGGCCTTCAGCTTCTTCTGGTTTTCGATGTAGTAGGCGTAGCCGAAGTAGCCCAGGCCGCCCTTGTCGCGGGAAACGCCCTGCACCAGCACGTTGTCGTCTTCAGAGGCGGTGTAGTCGCCGCGAGAGGACTTGGCCTTGCCGACCACGGCTTCGGTGAAGTAGTCGAAGGTGCCGGAATCGGCGCCGGGACCGTAGAGCTTCAGGGGCACGTCCGGATAGGCCGGGTTCACCTGGTTCCAGTTGGTGATCTTGCCCTGGGCGGCGGGTTCCCAGATGGCCTTCAGTTCGGCCACGGTCATGTTCTTGATGAAGTTGTTCTGGGGATTGACGATGACGGTCAGGGCGTCATAGGCAATGGGCAGTTCGTAGTAGGCAATGCCCAGTTCCTTGCAGGCGTCCATTTCCTTCTTCAGGATGGGACGGGAGGCATTGGAAACGTCGGTCTCGCCGCGGCAGAACTTCTTGAAACCGCCGCCGGTGCCGGAAATACCCACGGTCACCTTGATGGCGTTCTTCTTTTCCTTCTGGAAATCCTCGGCCACCGCCTCGGTAATGGGATACACGGTGGAAGAACCATCCACCTTCACCAGTGCGGACTGGGCGTGGGCGATACCGGAAACGGCCAGGCCGGCAAGACCCAGGGCAGCGGCGATTTTGGCAAATTTCATCAGGTTTTCTCCTTGGAGGGGTTACACGCATAAGACGGTGCATTTCACTACTCTGCGGAGTCTACCTAGCCACTATTACACTTCCGTTACATCGCTGTAATAAATCCGGACCGCCCCCCTCTTCCACCGGAAAGGCCAGCCAAGATCAAGCAAAGACGGGCATCTTCGCCATGCCATGGCCAGGATGCCCGCCCTTCCTGCCTCCCCGGGATAGCCCCGGGAAGAATACCGCCCTGCCTTATTCGCCGACGGCCTGGCGCACGGCACCGGCCAGGTTCTCCGCCAGACGGGCGATCAGCTCGCCGTCCCGGCCCTCCACCATCACCCGCAACAGGGGTTCGGTACCGGAAGCGCGCAGCAGCACCCTGCCCCGCCCGTCCAGCTCCGCCTCCACCGCCCGCTGGGCCGCGGCAATGGCCGGACTGTCCTGCCAGGGGAAGCCCTTGGGCATGGGCACGTTGATCAGTTTCTGCGGATACAGCACCAGGTCGCCGAGCAGGGCCTTGAGGCTGCCGCCCTGCTGGCGCAGGGCCGCCAGCACCTGCAGCGCCGCGATGATGCCGTCGCCGGTGGTGTGCCGGTCGAGGCAGAGGATGTGGCCGGAATTCTCGCCGCCGTAGAGCCAGCCGTTCTGCACCAGCTTTTCCAGCACGTAGCGGTCGCCCACGGCAGCCCGGGCGAAGGGAATGTCCAGGGCCTTGAGGGCATCTTCCAGGGCCAGGTTGGTCATCAGGGTGCCGGCCACGCCGGCCACCGGGCCCAAAGCCTGGCGACCGCGGACGATGGCGTAGAGCAGCTGGTCGCCGTCGTAGACGTTGCCCTCCCCGTCCACCATCACCAGCCGGTCGCCGTCGCCGTCCAGGGCGATGCCCAGGTCGGCCCGCTGGCCCAGCACCGCTTCCTTGAGGGCCTTGGGCGCCGTGGCGCCGACGGCGGCGTTGATGTTGAGGCCGTCCGGACGGTTGCCGATGGCCACCACGTCCGCCCCCAGCTCGTGGAAGACGTCCGGCGCAATGTGGTAGGCGGCACCATGGGCGCAGTCCACCACGATCTTCAGGCCGCGCAGGTCCAGGTCGTTGGGGAAGGTGCTCTTGCAGAATTCGATGTAGCGACCCCGGGCGTCGTCGATGCGCCGGGCCTTGCCCAGGCGGTCCGAGGGCACGCAGCCCATGGGCGCTTCCACGTCGGCCTCGATGGCATGTTCCACCGCATCCGGCAGCTTGGTGCCCTGGGCCGAGAAGAACTTGATGCCGTTATCGTAGAAGGGGTTGTGGGAGGCGGAGATGACGATGCCGGCCTGCAGCCGCAGGGCCCGGGTCAGGTAGGCCACCGCCGGGGTCGGCATGGGCCCCACCAGGCAGACATCGACGCCGGCGGCGGAAAAACCGGCCTCCAGGGCTGCTTCCAGCATGTAGCCGGAAATCCGGGTGTCCTTGCCGATCAGCACCGCCGGACGCTCGCCGGCGGGCAGCCCGTCCTGGGCCACCAGCACCTGGCCGGCGCTGTAACCCAGGCGCATGGCGAAATCCGGCGTGATCGGCGCTTCGCCGACGCGGCCCCGCACACCATCGGTACCGAAATATTTTCTGCTCATGGTTGTCCTCGTAACTTTCAGTGTTCAGGCGGCCACGGCCTGCCAGACGGTCAGGGCGTCCCGGGTGGCGGCCACGTCATGCACCCGCAGGATGCGGGCACCGCGCTGGGCAGCCAGGAGATGGGCCGTCACGCTGGCCGCCAGCCGCTCTGCCACGGGCTTGCCGGTGAGGGCGCCCAGCATGGTCTTGCGCGACATGCCGGCGAGAACGGGCAGGCCGTCCACCGTGGTTTCCGGCAGGTGGCGCAACAGGGCCAGGTTGTGTTCCAGGGTCTTGCCAAAGCCGAAGCCCGGGTCCAGCACCAGGCGCTCGTCGGCGATGCCGGCGGCCCGGACAGCGGCAACCCGCCGGGCCAGGAAATCCCGCACCTCCGCCACCACATCGCCGTAGCTGGGCTGCTGCTGCATGGTGCGGGGTTCGCCCTGCATGTGCATGAGGCAGAGGCCGCAATCGCTGTCGGCCACGGCCTCCAGGGCGCCGGGATAGCTCAGGGCAGCGATGTCGTTGATCATGTCGGCGCCGGCCGCCAGCACGGCCCGCATCACTTCCGGCTTGTAGGTATCCACCGAGAGGGGCACGCCACAATCCTTGAGGGCCGCCAGCACCGGCAGCAGCCGCTCCAGTTCCTCTTCCGCGGTGGCCGGGATGGCACCGGGACGGGTCGATTCGGCCCCCAGGTCCAGCATGTCGGCACCGGCCGCAATCTGGGCCCGGGCGTGGGCCACGGCCCGTTCTGCATCGGTGGCCAGGCCGTCGCCGGAAAAGGAGTCGGGGGTGAGATTGACGATCCCCATGATCAGGGGCCGTTCCAGGGAAAGGGTGAATTTCCCGCAGCGCAAAAGGGACATGTGGACAGCAGACAAAAGAAAAGGCCGGAAGGATGATCCTCCCGGCCCCGTATTGTAACGCCTGGCAACCAGGCCGTGATCAGGCCGTGGCGGCAGCGCTGGGCGCAGCGCCCGGGGAATTGCTGTCGGCGGACGACTTGGGCGGCGTCTGGGGCGCCTTGGGCGGGCGCGGTTCCTTGCCTTCCATGATGTCGTTGATCTGGTCTGCGTCGATGGTTTCCCACTCCAGCAGGGCGGCGGTCATGGCCTCCACCTTGTCCCGGTTGTCTTCCAGCAGCTTGCGGGCAAGGCCGTACTGCTGGTCGATGATGCGGCGGATTTCCTTGTCCACCAGCTGCATGGTGGCTTCGGAAACGTTCTTGTGGGTGGTGACGGAACGGCCGAGGAACACTTCACCTTCGTTCTCGCCATAGACCATGGGGCCCAGGGCGTCGGTCATACCATAGCGAGTGACCATGTCCCGGGCCATCTGGGTGGCCCGCTCGAAGTCATTGGAAGCGCCGGTGGTCATCTGGTTCATGAACACCTCTTCGGCGATGCGGCCGCCGAAGAGAATGGCGATGCGGTTCATCAGATATTCCCGGTCGTAGGCGTAACGGTCTTCCACCGGCAGCTGCATGGTGACGCCGAGGGCCCGGCCCCGGGGAATGATGGTGACCTTGTGCACCGGGTCGGCCTTGGGCAGCAGCTTGGCGACAACGGCATGGCCGGACTCGTGGTAGGCCGTGTTGCGCTTTTCTTCCTCGCTCATAACCATGCTGCGGCGCTCGGCGCCCATCATGATCTTGTCCTTGGCCTTCTCGAAGTCCTCCATGTCCACCAGGCGCTTGTTGCTGCGGGCGGCAAAGAGGGCGGCTTCGTTCACCAGGTTGGCCAGGTCGGCACCGGAGAAACCGGGGGTGCCGCGGGCCACGATGTCGGCACGCACGTCACCGGCCACCGGCACCTTGCGCATGTGCACCTTGAGGATTTCCTCCCGGCCGCGGATGTCGGGCAGGGGTACCACCACCTGGCGGTCGAAACGGCCCGGGCGCAGCAGGGCGGGGTCGAGCACATCGGGACGGTTGGTGGCGGCGATGACGATGATGCCGGTATGGCCCTCGAAACCGTCCATTTCCACCAGCAGCTGGTTCAGGGTCTGTTCCCGCTCATCGTTGCCACCGCCCAGGCCGGCGCCACGCTGGCGACCGACGGCGTCGATTTCGTCGATGAAGATGATGCAGGGGGCGTGCTTCTTGGCGTTTTCGAACATGTCGCGGACCCGGGCCGCGCCCACGCCGACGAACATTTCAACGAAGTCGGAACCGGAGATGGAGAAGAACGGCACCTTGGCCTCGCCGGCAATGGCTTTGGCCAGCAGGGTCTTACCCGTACCCGGGTTGCCCACCATCAGCACGCCCTTGGGAATGCGGCCGCCCAGCTTCTGGAACTTGGAGGGGTCCCGCAGGAAATCCACAAGCTCGGACACTTCTTCCTTGGCCTCGTCGCAGCCGGCCACGTCGGCGAAGGTGACGGTGTTGTTGGATTCGTCCAGCATGCGGGCCTTGGACTTGCCGAAGGAAAAGGCGCCGCCCTTGCCGCCGCCCTGCATCTGGCGCATGAAGAAGACCCAGACGCCGATGAGGAGCAGCATGGGGAACCAGCTGACGAAGATGCTCATCAGCATGGAAGGTTCTTCATCCGGCTTGGCCTCGATCTTGACGCCGTACTTGAGCAGGTCGGAAACCAGCCAGATGTCGCCCGGCGAATAGGAAGTGACGCGCTTGCCTTCCGTCGTGGTGGCCTTGAGGGTGCGGCCTTCCATCACCACCTTGTTGATACGACCAGCCTTCACCTCGTCGATGAACTGGGAGTATTCCATGGAGTTCTGGGCAACCTGACGGTTGTTGAACTGATTGAACACCGTCATCAGGACCAGGCCAATCACCAGCCAGATGGCCAGGTTTTTAAACATGTTGTTCAAGTGTGCTCCTCTCGCCGCTCAACGGCGGCTAAACCTCGAATGCCACGAATGGTCCATTCTAAACCGAAAGCCGGTCTGACAGCAGGCGGGGCTATACGGACCCACCATGCTTGAGACGCCGGCCGAGCAGATAGAGTTCCGGACTGCGATCCCGGGACGACTTGGGCTTGCGTGTCGCCACCACCTCGAAGGTCTCCCGCATGGCCGCCAGGAACTCGTTGAAACCGCTGCCCTGGAAGACCTTGACGAGGAATGCACCATCCGGCTTGAGGTGCTCCCGGGCGAATTCCAGGGCCAGTTCGCACAGATAGATGGAGCGGGCCTGATCGGAAACGTTTACACCCGATATATTGGGGGCCATGTCCGAAAGTACAAGCCCCACCTGGCGCCCCGCCAGGCGCGACTCGAACTCCCGCAGCACCGATTCCTCGCGGAAATCCCCCTGCATGAAGTCCACCCCGGCGATACCCTGCATTTCCAGAAGGTCGATGGCGAACACCTTGCCGCCCTCCCCCACCCGCTGCACGGCCACCTGGCACCAGCCGCCGGGGGCCGCCCCCAGGTCCACCACCACCTCGCCGGGCTTGAGGAGTTTGTCCTTGTCGTCGATCTCGAGCAGCTTGAAGGAGGCGCGGGAACGCCAGCCCTCGGCCTTGGCCCGATGGACAAAATGATCATTGACGTGTTCTTGCAGCCACGCCTTGCTGGTCTTGGAACGTGCCATCCAGTAGAATCCGCGTTTTGAATCAGGTGCTTCCTATGCTTTCCCTCAATGCCGACCAGCGCCGCGCTCTGCGAGCCCGTGCCCATTCCCTCGACCCCGTCGTCAGCATCAGCCAGAACGGCCTCTCTGAAGGGGTGATGAAGGAGATCGACGCCTCCCTGAAGAGCCATGAGCTCATCAAGGTCCGGGTGTACAACGACAACCGGGAAGAACGGGAACAGTTCCTCCAGGAAATCTGCCAGCAACTCGACGCTGCCCCGGTGCAGCACATCGGCAAACTGCTGGTACTGTGGCGCCCCACTCTGGACGCCGCCGGCAAGCCGGTCAAGGCCGCCCCCCAGCGCCGTCCCCGCTCCGCCCCCCGCCGCACCAAGCGCAGCTTCCAGGCCTGAACAGGCACGCCGGTGGTCAGGCCACAGCAGGCCGCCGGCTCTCCACTCCCCCCAGCATCACCAGAATCAGCCCCGCCATACTCTGCAGCAGGTAGAGGGCGCTGGACAAGGCATGCCAGAAGGCGAACTCCGGCCCCAGGGACGCCACGTCCGGCGGCAAGGGAGGCAATAGGGCCTTGATGCCGGCAATCACCGGCTGCAGCCAGAACAGCTGGGCCGCCGCCAGCAGCCACAACACCGACAGCAACAGCAGACGCAGCCGCCGCTCGCGACCGGCCGCCTGGGTGCGACGCACATAAGCCAGGAGCAGGATGCCGGCCACCATGCCGATCCAGCCGACGATGAAGAACAGCTTGCCCGCCACTTCCCCGGCCACCAGCCTGGGCAGGCTGGCGAACAGCACCGGCGCGGCCAGGTAACCCACCGCCCACAGGGCACCGACCCAGAGGACCAGCAGTCCGCGGCAGAGCGCGGTGGCCAGGCGGGACAGGACGGCAGGCTTGGTCATCTTTGGTTCAAGACAAAAACCAAGGCCCTGCCACCCCTGCCAGGACAGCGGCAGATCGGTTGAACAGGGCCCGGAACATGATGGGTTACGCCGGACTTATTCGTAACGCACGTCGAGGATTTCATACTCCCGCAGGCCGCCCGGGGCCTGCACCTGGGCGATATCGCCGGCATACTTGCCGATCAGGGCGCGGGCCAGGGGGGAGTTGAAGGAAATTTTGCTTTCCTTGATGTCCGCCTCATCCTCGCCCACGATCTGGTAGGTCACCTGGGCACCGGAATCCTGGTCCTCCAGATCGACGGTGGCGCCGAAAACGCAGCGTCCGTCCGCATCCAGGGCCTGGGGATCGATGATCTGGGAATGGGAAAGCTTGCCTTCCACTTCCTGGATCCGGCCCTCGATGAAGCCCTGGCGCTCCTTGGCGGCATCGTACTCGGCATTTTCCGAGAGGTCGCCGTGGGAACGGGCTTCGGCAATGGCGGCAATGACATTGGGCCGATCCACCGTCTTCAAGCGGTGCAGTTCGGCGCGAAGTTTCTCGGCGCCCTTAACGGTCAGAGGAATCTTGCTCATAGCGCGTCTATCAAAGCAAAACCGCCGGCGCCCCGATGGGGCGTTCCCGGCGGCGAGGGTTAGGATTGATCAGGAAATCTGGGCGTGCAGCGCCTGGATGGGATAAACCACCAGTTCGCCACCCTGGCGGATACCGGCGGCAGCAGCCTCGGCACCCCAGATGGTGGTGTACATGGTGACCCGGGCGGCCAGTCCGGAAGTCCGGATGGAGCGGGAATCGTTGATGGCCTGGCGCTTCTCGTCCACCGTGTTGATGATCAGGGCAATCTCGTTGTTCTTGATCATGTCCACGATGTGGGGACGGCCTTCGGTCACCTTGTTCACCACGGTCACCGGAATGCCGGCCGCTTCCATGGCGGCACCGGTACCCCGGGTCGCCAGGATGGTGAAGCCGGCAGCGTGCAGGTCACGGGCCACATCCACGGCCTTGGTCTTGTCCGAATCCTTGACGGAGAGGAACACCTTGCCGCCGGTGGGCAGCTTGACGCCGGCCGCCAGCTGGCTCTTGACGAAGGCTTCGGCGAAGGTGGTGCCCACGCCCATGACTTCGCCGGTGGACTTCATTTCCGGTCCCAGGATGGTATCGACGCCGGGGAACTTGACGAAGGGGAACACCGCTTCCTTGACGGAGAAGTAAGGCGGAATCACTTCCTTGGTGATGCCCTGGCTCTTCAGGCTCTGGCCGGCCATGCAGCGGGCGGCGATCTTGGCCAGCTGCAGGCCCGTGGCCTTGGAAACGAAGGGCACGGTGCGGGAGGCGCGGGGATTCACTTCCAGCACATACACGGTGTCGTTCTGAATGGCGAACTGCACGTTCATCAGGCCGCAGACGTTGAGGGCCTTGGCCATCAGCTTGGTCTGGCGGCGCAGCTCGTCGGTCACTTCCTTGGTCAGAGAGTAAGGCGGCAGGGAACAGGCGGAGTCGCCGGAGTGCACGCCGGCCTGTTCGATGTGTTCCATGACGCCGCCGATGATGACTTCGTCACCGTCGGACAGGGCATCCACGTCCACTTCGCAGGCGTCGTTCAGGAAGCGGTCCAGCAGCACAGGAGAGTCGTTGGAGACCTTCACCGCCTCGCGCATGTAGCGCTCCAGGTCGGACTGCTGATGCACGATTTCCATGGCCCGGCCGCCCAGCACGTAGGAGGGGCGGACCACCAGGGGATAGCCGATTTCCTGGGCCAGGGCCAGGGCGTCGGCTTCGTTGCGGGCGGTACGGTTGGGCGGCTGCTTCAGGCCCAGCTCGTGCAGCAGCTTCTGGAAGCGCTCCCGGTCTTCGGCCGCGTCGATCATGTCGGGGCTGGTGCCGATGATGGGTACGCCGTTGGCCTCCAGGTCCCGCGCCAGCTTCAGCGGGGTCTGGCCGCCGTACTGGACGATGACGCCGACGGGCTTCTCCACATTGACCACTTCCAGCACGTCTTCCAGGGTCAGGGGCTCGAAGTACAGACGGTCGGAGGTGTCGTAGTCGGTGGACACGGTCTCCGGGTTGCAGTTGACCATGATGGTCTCGTAGCCATCTTCGCGCATGGCCATGGCGGCATGCACGCAGCAGTAGTCGAACTCGATGCCCTGGCCGATGCGGTTCGGGCCGCCGCCCAGGACCATGATCTTCTTCTTGTCGCTGGGCTGGGCCTCGCACTCGTCCTCGTAGGTGGAGTACATGTAGGCCGTGTTGGTGGCGAATTCGGCGGCGCAGGTATCGACGCGCTTGAACACCGGGCGCACGTTGAGGGCGTGGCGACGCTCCCGCACGGCGGTCTGGGTGGTGGCCAGCAGCTTGGCCAGGCGCTTGTCGGAGAAGCCGCACTTCTTCAGCACCAGCAGCTCTTCCCGGGACAGCGAATCGACGCTGCGGCCGGCCAGGGACTTGGCCTTCAGGTGCAGATCCTCGATCTGGGCCAGGAACCAGGGGTCAATGTGGGTCAGGCGGTGGATCTCGTCCAGGGTCATGCCGATGCGGAAGGCATCGCCCACGTACCAGATGCGCTCGGGGCCGGGTTCGGCCAGTTCGGTCTCGATCACTTCCCGGTCGGTGGTCTTCTCGTCGAAGCCGTCCACACCCACTTCCAGGCCGCGCAGGGCCTTCTGCAGGGATTCCTGCAGGGTGCGGCCGATGGCCATGACCTCGCCCACGGACTTCATCTGGGTGGTCAGGTGGAAATCGGCGGTGGGGAACTTCTCGAAGGCGAAACGGGGCACCTTGGTGACCACGTAGTCGATGGAGGGCTCGAAGGAGGCCGGGGTCTTGCCGCCGGTGATCTCGTTGGCCAGCTCGTCCAGGGTGTAGCCGACAGCCAGCTTGGCCGCCACCTTGGCGATGGGGAAGCCGGTGGCCTTGGAGGCCAGGGCGGAGGAACGGGACACCCGGGGGTTCATCTCGATGACGATCATGCGACCGTCCTTCGGGCTGATGGCGAACTGCACGTTGGAGCCGCCCGTATCAACGCCGATCTCGCGCAGCACCGCGATGGAGGCGTTGCGCATGATCTGGTATTCCTTGTCCGTCAGGGTCTGGGCCGGGGCCACGGTGATGGAGTCACCGGTATGCACGCCCATGGGGTCCAGGTTCTCGATGGAACAGATGATGATGCAGTTGTCCTTGCTGTCGCGGACCACTTCCATCTCATACTCTTTCCAGCCGATGAGGGACTCTTCGATGAGCAGTTCCTTGGTCGGCGAGGCTTCCAGGCCCCGTTCGCAGATGGTGACGAACTCTTCCTTGTTGTAGGCGATGCCGCCGCCGGAGCCGCCCAGGGTGAAGGAGGGACGGATGATGGCCGGGAAGCCGATCATGGCCTGCACCTGCAGGGCCTCTTCCATGGAGTGGGCCACGGCGGAACGGGCGGAGCCCAGACCGATCTTGGTCATGGCGGCCTTGAACTTCTCCCGGTCCTCGGCCTTGTCGATGGCTTCCTCGGAAGCGCCGATCAGCTCGACGCCGAACTTCTCCAGCACGCCGTGCTTGGCCAGGTCGAGGGCGCAGTTCAGCGCGGTCTGGCCGCCCATGGTGGGCAGCAGGGCGTCGGGACGCTCCTTTTCGATGATCTTTTCCACCACCTTCCAGGAGATGGGCTCGATGTAGGTCACATCGGCCGTTTCCGGGTCGGTCATGATGGTGGCGGGGTTGGAGTTCACCAGGATGACCCGGTAACCCTCGGCCTTCAGGGCCTTGCAGGCCTGGGCGCCGGAATAGTCGAACTCGCAGGCCTGACCGATGATGATCGGGCCGGCGCCGATGATGAGAATGCTCTTAATGTCTGTGCGCTTGGGCATGAGTTACTTTCCCTCGGCCTTTTTGTCTTGCATCAGCTTGATGAAACGGTCGAACAGATAGGCCACATCGTGGGGGCCCGGGCTCGCCTCGGGGTGGCCCTGGAAGGAGAAGGCCGGCACGTCGGTGCGGGCGATGCCTTGCAGGGAGCCGTCGAACAGGGACACATGGGTCGCCCGCACATTGGCCGGCAGGGTGTCCGCATCCACGGCGAAGCCGTGGTTCTGGCTGGTGATCAGCACCTGGTTGGTGTCCAGATCCTTGACCGGATGGTTGGCACCGTGGTGGCCGAACTTCATCTTCAGGGTCTTGGCGCCGGAAGCCAGGGCCAGCAGCTGGTGGCCCAGGCAGATGCCATAGGTGGGCACGCCGGCCGCCAGGATTTCACGGATGGCGGTGATGGCGTAGTCACAGGGCTCGGGGTCGCCGGGGCCATTGGAGAGGAAGACGCCATCCGGCTTGTACCTCAGCACCTCGGCCGCAGGAGTCTGGGCCGGCACCACGGTGACGTCGCAGCCGCGGGCAGCCAGCATGCGCAGGATGTTGGTCTTGACGCCGTAATCGTATGCCACCACCTTGAACTTGGCGGCGGGGGCGGCGGCGTAACCCTTCAGGGTCCACTCGCCTTCGCTGAACTGGTAGGGGGAATCGACGCTGACCACCTTGGCCAGGTCCATGCCGGCCAGACCCGGGAAAGCGCGGGCTTCGGCCAGGGCCTTGGCTTCGTCGGCCACGCCGGCGATGATGCAGCCGGCCTGGGCGCCCTTTTCGCGCAGGATGCGGGTCAGCTTGCGGGTGTCGATGCCGGCGATGGCAACGACGCCATGCTGCTTCAGATAGTCGGGCAGGGTCTGCTCGATACGCCAGTTGGAAGCGCGGATCGGCAGGTCGCGGATAACCAGGCCGGCGGCGAAGTTGGCGCGGGACTCGAAGTCCTCCGCATTGCAGCCGGTGTTGCCGATATGGGGATAGGTGAGGGTGACAATCTGACGGCAGTAGGACGGGTCGGTCAGGATTTCCTGGTAACCGGTCATGGCCGTGTTGAACACCACTTCACCGCTGGTGGTGCCCTCGGCACCGATGGCGTAACCGCGGAACACGGTGCCGTCGGCCAGGGCAAGCAGGGCGGGCGAAAAGGCAGGAAGCAGGGACACAAAAGACTCCGGGCGGCGAATTCGTGGTACTCGTGACGCGCTGTCGGACCCCGGACAGCCCTGCCGCCACACAGGCAGGACCGGTTTCACCGGGGTACATACGCAAAGCGGGATGGGCTCAGCGCCCTCCCGCTTTCACGAATTGATTTTTTAACCGCACTATTATAGCCGACTGCCCCCTTTTGGGGCAATCGCGGCGCAGCACTTCACGGCCTAGAGCGGCTTCGCGGCCGACTCCGGAGGAGACTCAGCGCAGGCCCAGCACGTCCTGCATGTCGAACAGGCCGTTCTTCTTGCCCGCCAGGAAGCGGGCCGCCCGCAGGCTGCCCAGGGCGTAAGGCATGCGGCTGCCGGCCTTGTGGGCGATCTCCACCCGTTCGCCGGTGCCGCAGAACATCACGTTGTGGTCGCCGACGATGTCGCCGCCGCGCACGGTGGCAAAGCCGATGGTGGAAGGATCCCGTTCGCCGGTGACGCCTTCGCGGCCGTAGATGGCGCATTCCTTCAGGTCCCGGCCCAGGGCATGGGCCACCACTTCGCCCATGCGCAGGGCGGTGCCGGAAGGGGCGTCGATCTTGTGCTTGTGGTGGGCCTCGACGATCTCGATGTCGTAGCCCTGATTGAGGATACGGGCCGCCACATCCAGCAGCTTGAACACCAGATTCACGCCCACCGCCATGTTGGGGGCGAAGACGACCGGGATATCCTGGGCGGCGTCGCGGATGGCGGCCTTGCCGGCCTCGTCGAAGCCGGTGGTGCCGATGATCATGGCCACGCCCAGCTTGCGGCACAGGGCCAGGTGCTCCAGGGTGCCTTCGGGGCGGGTGAAGTCGATCAGGCAATCAGCCTGCTTCAGGGCGGCCTCGGCGCTATCCAGCACCTGGATGCCACAGGGCTGGCCCACCAGGTCGCCCGCATCCTTGCCCACAGCAGGGCTACCCGGGCGGTCAAAGGCGGCGCCCAGCACCACTTCGCCATCCTTCAGGGTGGCTTCGATCAACATCCGGCCCATACGGCCGGAAGCCCCGGCCACGGCAATACGCAACTTGCTCATGAATTACAGTCCAACCTTATCCAGCATTCGTCCAAAGAAGCCCCGCTCGCTGTCGGGCGGCGGCGCCTGCACACTTCCGTCCTCGGGAATGGACCCAAGGTCGATCACCTGCTGCCGGGTCGGCGGCACCACGTCACCGCCGGCCTCGCCGGCCTGGGCCGCCACCACGTCGCCGCCGACGCGGGCCAACTTGCCGTCAGCAAAGAAAACGGAGAACTTGCGGGTCTCGGTTTCCCCTGTCTTGCCCTTTTCCAGCCGATAGACGTAATCCCAGCGTTCACCGTGGAAAATGTCCATCAACATGGGCGTCCCCAGGATGTAGCGCACCTGGTCCTTGCTCAGCCCGGGGCGCAGTTGGGCCACCATGTCCTGGGTCAGGACATTGCCCTGCTGCACATCGATTTTGTATTCGGTGACGATACGGGGAACGGAGCATCCGGCGAGCAAGGTCGAGGAAACGACCAGGGCCGAAAGGAAAATCCGGGAACTATGGCGGAAATGGCCATCAAAGGCAGGGATATGGAAGCGACTCATGCGGCAAAACGCTGGATTCCAGCGGTGTCCAAGCAAAGTGAATCGGTATATCATAGCCCAAAAAATCAGACCAACCTATCAAATAGGGTGCGACATGAGCAATTCCCAGAGCCTGAAGAGCATCGGTCTCAAGGCCACCTTTCCCCGACTCAAGATTCTGGACCTGTTCGAAAAGAGCAACGTCCGCCACCTCTCCGCCGAAGACGTCTATAAGCTCCTCATCGCCGAAGGCATGGACATCGGCCTGGCCACGGTTTACCGGGTCCTGACCCAGTTCGAGCAGGCCGGCATCCTGGAACGCCACTTTTTCGAATCCGGCCGTGCCGTCTTCGAAATGAACGAGGGCAAGCATCACGACCACCTGGTCTGCGTCAATTGCGGCCGGGTGGAAGAGTTCTACGACCCCGAGATCGAGCGGCGCCAGAACAAGATCGCCAAGGAACGGGGCTTCGCCATCCAGGAGCACGCCCTCTACCTCTACGCCGAGTGCCTCAAGGAAAACTGTCCCCACCGCAATTCCCCGGAAGCCCACGTGGACAAGCACCACCTGCCCCACGACGCCTGACCCTCCCATTCCTTTGCCATGACGCCGGGGCTTGCCCCGGCTTTTATTTTGTATGGACGCCCTCCTCACCTCCACCCTGCTGGTCGCCCTGGCTGAAATCGGCGACAAGACCCAACTTCTCTCCTTCGTCCTGGCGGCACGCCTGCGCCGGCCCTGGGCCATCATCGCCGGCATCTTCGTCGCCACCGTGGCCAACCACGCCCTGGCCGGCTCCGTCGGCGCCTGGGTCGCCTCCCTGCTGAGCCCGGAAATCCTGCGCTGGTCGGTGGGCATCCTGTTCATCGCCTTCGGCCTGTGGACCCTGAAGCCGGACACCCTGGACGACGACGAGACCCCCAATACCCTGGCCCGCGGCGCCTTCGTCACGGCCCTGATCGCCTTCTTCCTGGCGGAGATGGGGGACAAGACCCAGTTCGCCACGGTGGCCCTGGCCGCCCGCTTCGATTCCCTGGCCGCCGTGGTCCTGGGCACCACCCTGGGCATGATGATCGCCAACGTGCCGGCCGTGCTGATCGGCGAAAAGCTGGCCCATCGCCTGCCTCTGGACTGGATCCGCCGTCTCGCCGCCTTGGTCTTCGTCCTGACCGGCGGCGCCACCCTGCTGACCACCGGCGCTTGACCCCCCAGGAGGGGCGGGGTATAACTTTTGTTCTACATCGTTACGCCTATGCGCCTCCATGGGGTTTTCCCGTCGATCCCTGTCCCGCCATGCGCTGGCCCTGTTCTGCCTGGGCCTGTCGGCTCTCGCCCATAGCGGCGATACGGCCACGGCCGGCCTGCGGGTGGGCCTCATGCACAGCGAACCCTGGGCCTACTACAGCCGGGACGGCGGCGGCGAACGCAAGAGCCAGCTCAGCGGCGTGTTCGTGGACATCAGCCGGGAACTGGCCAGGGAAACCGGCCTCAGCCTGGAACTGAACACCCTGCCCTATGGCCGGGTCGGCAAGGAGCTGCAAAGCGGCGACTGCGACCTGACCTATCTGATCCGCTCCGACGACCGGGATGCCTACGTCGAATACGCGGGCTACCTCTTCAGCTTCCACACCCTGGTGCTGGCCCGCCCCGGCAGCACCCTGCGCAGCTATGACGACCTGCAGGGCCTGCGCATCGGCCTGGTCAAGGACATCCGCCTCAACCCCCGTTTCGACGGCGACGCCGGTTTGAACAAGGTGGAAGTGCGGGACTACGAAACCCTGGTGGACATGTTCCTCAGCGGCCGCCTGGACGCCATCGCCGGCAACAGCATCTCCCTGCACCACCTGCTGCAGAAGCGGGGCTACCCGAGCCAGCCCTGGCCGCGCCTGATGCTGCAGAAGACCGAGGTGTGGGCCCAGATGTCGAAGAAATCCCCCCAGCTCGGCCACCTGCCCCGCATCCGCAGCGCGGTGGAAAAACTGCGCGGCGAAGGCTTCTTCGAGAATGCCGTGCAGCGCTACCGCCCCGCGGCGGAATCCGCGCCTCAGGCGAAGAGATCAACGCGGGAGCGGGAAACGGCCGTTTCCCTGACGCCCACGCTCTCCAGCCGATAGGCCATCTCTCCCCTGGCCCCACCGCCAGAAGCCGCACCGGACGGACCTGCCACGGCAGCCTCGGCCGCAACCGGCGCCGATGCTTGCTCTCCAGACACACCTCCGGTGGAACCGCTTCCCTCCTGGGCCTCAGCCGCCTCGCTTGCCTCTTGCTTCGCCTGCTCGGCCCGGGCGCTGCTCTCCAGCCTGGCGGCGCCTGCCGCCACGCGCCGGTCCTGGGGCGAAGGATCGGCCGGCGCCATGGCGGCGGCTCGGATCTGCTGGGCCTTGGCCAGACTTTCCTCCGGCGTGCGGCCCGGCGAGACATCGATGGAAACCTCTCCCGCCACCGCATACATGCGGCCGTCCGGCCCCTTGTCGTAGGTATAGCTGGCACCGCCCTGGACCAGGGCGCCGCCGGCAGCGATGTGGGCCTGCTCGTGGGCGCGTACCTTGCGGTCCGTCTCCTTCAGCTTTTCCACCTGCCGCTGTTCGTCCTCCGACAGCTCGCTCTTCCCTGCAGCGGCGGCGAAGGGGTTCTTGCCCAGGGACTGGCCGTAGCCCCCGTTCCACTCGGCACCTGAGACCGCCGCGCTACCACTGCCCGACGAGGATCCCCCGCTGCCGCTCTCGGCCGCCTGGGCGCCGCCGGCCGCCGGTCGCTGCACGGGCGCGGCAACGCCTCCCGTGGCGACGGGATAGACACTGGCAATGCCGGAAGCTGAGAGGGAGCCGATCATGGCAGACACTCAAGGCCGCAGCGGGACGACAGCCCCGTTTGCGGGAAAGTAGATTACCTCACCATAGCCCAGGCCCCGGGCCGGGGCCAAGTCGGGCTCAGCCCTGACCGAGCAGTTCCTTGGCGTGCTGCCGGGTGGTGGCGGTAATTTCCACGCCGCCCAGCATGCGGGCGATTTCCTCCACCCGGCCCGACGCATCCAGGGGCGTGACCCGGCTCTTGATGGCGGCGCCTTCCTTGGACTTGGCCACCTGCCACTGCCAGTCGGCCCGGGCCGCCACCTGGGGCAGGTGGGTGACGCACAGCACCTGACGCTCCCGGCCCAGGCGGTGCAGCAGGCGCCCCACCACCTCGGCGACGCCGCCGCCGATGCCCACGTCCACCTCGTCGAAAATCAGGGTGGGGACGCTGGCCTGGCGGCTGGTGACCACCTGGATGGCCAGGCTGATGCGGGACAGTTCGCCGCCGGAAGCCACCTTGGCCAGGGAACGGGCTTCGCTGCCCGCCAGGCCGCCGATGCGGAATTCGATGTTTTCCAGGCCGTGGGCATTGCCGCCGGCCACGGGCACCAGGGCGATTTCGAAACGGCCGCCGCCCAGGGCCAGTTCCTGCATGCCCTGGCTGACCTCGTCGCCCAGGGCCTTGGCCGCCTTGGCCCGGGCCTTGGAGAGCTTGGCCGCATCCTTGTCGTATTGCTGGCGAGCCGCATCCACCCTGGCCTGCAGGGCCGCTAGGTCGCCCGCCTCGCCCAGTTCGGCGAGACGCTGCTGCCAGCGGGACAACAGTTCCGGCAGTTCCTCCGGCAGGGCGCGGAACTTGCGCGCGCAGCCCATGACGGCCTCCAGGCGGCGTTCCACCTCGGCCAGGCGGGCCGGGTCCAGATCCACCCGGTCGGCGTAGCGGCGCAGGGCGCTGACGGCTTCGGCCAGCTCGGCTTCGGCCGACTGCACCAGCTGGGCCACTTCGCTCAGGACCGGATCGTATTCGGCCAGGCCGTCGAGACGGGAGGCCACGGCACGCACCTGGGCTTCGCAAGCCCCTTCCCCTTCGGCCAGCAGGCCCAGGGAAAACTGGGCCCCTTCCAGCAGGGAGGCGGCATGGGCCAGGCGCTTGTGTTCCTGGTTGAGGTTTTCCCACTCGTCGGCGGAGAAGGCCAGGGTCTCCAGTTCCCGCACCTGCCATTCCAGCTGTTCCCGCTCCCGGGCCAGGGCTTCGCCGCCTTCGGCCGCCGCGTCCAGGGAATCCCGGGCGTCGCGCCAGATGCGCCAGGCTTCGCCGACGCTGCGGGCCAGGTCGGCATGGCCGGCATGGGCGTCTAGCAGCTGGCGCTGGGCCTCGCCCCGCAACAGGGACTGGTGGGCGTGCTGGCCGTGGATGTCCACCAGCCATTCGGCGGCCTGCCGCAGTTGCTGCAGGGTGGCGGCAGAGCCGTTGATGTAGGCCCGGGAACGGCCGCCCGCATCCAGGATGCGACGCAGCAGCAGGTCATCGTCAGCGGCGAAGTCGTTCTCCGCCAGCCAGGACTTCAGTTCGGGCAGGGCACGGATATCGAACTCGGCCCCCACTTCGGTCTTCTCGGCCCCGGCCCGCAGCAGGCCGCTGTCGGCCCGCTCGCCGAGGACGAAGGCCAGGGCGTCCACCAGGATGGACTTGCCGGCGCCGGTCTCGCCGGTGAGGGCGCCGAAGCCTCCCTGGAAATCCAGCTCCAGCCGGTCCACCAGGACGAAATCGCGAATGTTCAGACGTTGCAGCATGGTTCAGGGCCCCTTGGGACGTTTGCTCCAGTGGAGCTTCTGACGCAGCATGGCGAAGTAGCTGTAGCCGGGCGGGTGCAGGAAACAGACGTTGTAGGCGGAGCGGCGCATGCGCACGCAGTCGTCGGGACGGATGTCGAAGGCCACCTGGCCGTCGAAGTGCACCCGGGCGTCGGCGGACTGGATCACCCGCAACTCGATCTCGCAGCGGTCCGACACCGTGATCGGCCGGTTGGTCAGGGAATGGGGACAGAGGGGCACCAGGGCGATGCCGCCCAGGGTCGGGTGCAGGATGGGGCCGTTGGCCGAGAGGGCGTAGGCGGTGGAGCCGGTGGGAGTGGAGATGATGAGGCCGTCGGCCCGCAGGTTGTAGATGAACTCGCCGTCGATGAACAGCTCGAATTCGATCATGCGGCCGATGGCGCCCTTGTCCATCACCACGTCGTTGAGGGCCTGGTTGGCGCAGACTTCCTTGCCGTCCCGGATCACCTCGGCGTCCAGGATCAGGCGCTCCTCCGGCACGAAGCGGCCGTCCAGCAGATCTTCCATGCAGGACAGCATGTCGCAGCGGGCAATGTCGGTCATGAAGCCCAGGCGGCCCTGGTTCACGCCCACCAGGGGCACCTTGTAGCGGGCCAGGTGGCGGGCGGCGTTGAGCATGGTGCCGTCGCCGCCGAGGACGATGGCCAGGTCGGCATGGGCGCCGATGAACTGGAAATCGCCGGTCATCCAGCGGCTTTCCCCCACATTGGCGGCCGTATCGGCCTCCACCAGCACCGAGACGCCCCGCTCGCTCAGATACTGGCCGAGGGAACGCAGGGATTCGGCAATTTCCGGGCTGTGGTATTTGCCAATCAGGGCAATGGTGCGGGGAAGTGCCATGGGACGCGAAGGGGAATGGTGACCGGAGCCTTTCATGGCCCGCATTAAACCACAAAACCCCCCGCCCCCGGCGGCACGGCGCGGATGCAACTCCTGGCGGCCCCGGCGATTTTCGGTAAAATCGATTCATGCTCGACAACCGCGCCCGCATCCTGCTCAAGACCCTGGTCGAACGGTACATCGCCGAAGGCCAACCGGTGGGCTCCCGCGCCCTCTCCCGCTTCTCCGGGCTGGACCTGTCGCCGGCCACCATCCGCAACGTCATGGCGGACCTGGAGGAACAGGGTTTCATCGCCAGCCCCCACACCTCCGCCGGCCGCATTCCCACGCCCCGGGGCTACCGCCTGTTCGTGGACAGCCTGCTGGCGGTGCAGCCCCTGCAGGAAAACCAGATCCACGAGATGGAAGGGCAGCTGATCCAGACCCAGCCCCAGCAGCTGATCGGCAACGCCTCCCACCTGCTCTCGGAACTGACCCAGTTTGCCGGCATCGTCGTGACGCCGCGGCGTAAGACGCCGACCATCCGCCAGATCGAATTCCTCGGCCTCTCGGAAAAGCGCATCCTGCTCATCATCGTCACCACCGACGGCGACGTGCAGAACCGCATCCTGCTCACCGAACGGCCCTACTCGCCGTCGGAGCTGACGACGGCAGCCAATTACCTGAACCACAACTACGCCGGCCTGGACTTCGACCAGATCCGCCAGCGCCTCACCGGCGAAATCCAGCAGTTGCAGGACGACCTGAAGATCCTCATGGCCTCGGCCCTGGAGGCCGGCAACCAGGCCTTGAACGACAGCGCCAGCCAGTACGTCATCTCCGGCGAGAAGAACCTGCTGGAAGTGGAGGAACTGTCCTCCAACATGAAGCGGCTGCGGGAGCTGTTCGACCTCTTCGAACAGAAGACCGGCCTGGTGCGTCTGCTCGACATCTCCAACAACGCCGACGGCGTGCAGATCTACATCGGCGGCGAATCGGGCCTGGCGCCCCTGGACGAATGCAGCGTCGTCACCGCCCCCTACGAGGTGAATGGCCAGGTGGTGGGCTCCGTCGGCGTCATCGGCCCCACCCGCATGGCCTACGAGCGGGTCATCCCCATCGTGGACATCACCGCCAAGCTGCTCTCCTCCGCCCTTACCTACCAGGCCAATACCTGATGCCCTTTTTCCGTCCGGAACCCGAATTCAAGCATGGCACCGCCCCCCAGACCGGGGTTCTGCTGATCAACTTGGGCACCCCCGACGCCCCCACGGCGCCGGCCCTGCGCCGCTATCTCAAGGAATTCCTCTCCGACCCCCGGGTGGTGGAGATTCCCCGCCTCATCTGGTGGCCCATCCTCAACGGCATCATCCTCAACACCCGCCCCGCCAAGTCGGCGGCCAAGTACGCCTCCGTCTGGCTGCCCGAAGGCTCGCCCCTGCGGGTACACACGGAACGCCAGGCCAAGCTGCTCAAGGGCGCCCTGGGCCAGGCCGGCCACCGCCTGGTGGTGGATTACGCCATGCGCTACGGCCAGCCCTCCGTGGCCGATGCCCTGGAGCGGCTGAAGCAGCAGAACTGCACCCGCATCCTGCTGCTGCCCCTCTATCCCCAGTACGCCGGCAGCACCTCGGCCACCGCCCTGGATGCGGCCTACGCCTGGCTGCAGCAGAGCCGCAACCAGCCGGAAATCCGCGCCGTGCGCAATTTCCACGACCATCCCGGCTACATCGCCGCCCTGGCCGCCAGCGTGCGCCAGTACTGGGCGGAGAACGGCCAGCCCGGCCCTTCCTACCGTCTCATGCTGAGCTTCCACGGTGTCCCCAAACGCACCCTGGAACTGGGGGACCCCTATCACTGCGAATGCCTGAAGACCGGCCGCCTGCTCAGCGAAGCCCTGGGCCTGCCCAAGGAGCGGGTGGAAATCTGCTTCCAGTCCCGCTTCGGCAAGGCCGAATGGCTGCAGCCCTACACCGCCCCCACCCTGCACCGGCTGGCCAAGGAAGGGGTGGAACGGGTAGACGTCATCTGCCCCGGCTTCACCTCCGACTGCCTGGAAACCCTGGAGGAGATCGCCATGGAGGGCAAGGCCGATTTCCTCGCTGCCGGCGGCAAGACCTACGGCTACATCCCCTGCCTCAACGAGCGGCCGGACTGGATCGAGGCCCTCGCCGACATCGTCACGACGCACCTTTCAGGCTGGCCCACCCGGGAAGCCCCGGACCAGGCGGCCCTGGAGCAAAGCGCCCTGCGGGCCCAGGCCCGGGGCGCCTCCCGCTGACCCCCTCTTGAAGACCGGGGCGGCGTCTCCATATTAGACAAGTCTAATCAAGGAGCCCGCCATGGCCGCCCCCGAATCCCTGCACCTGGTCTGCCCCCACTGTCAGGCCGTCAATCGCCTGCCCACCCAGCGCCTGACCGAACAGCCCACCTGCGGCCGCTGCAAGGCAGCGCTGTTCACCGGCGAGCCCCTGGCAGTCAATAGCGCCGCCCTGGAGGCCCACCTGGGCCGCTCCGACCTGCCCCTGCTGGTGGATTTCTGGGCCCCCTGGTGCGGCCCCTGCCGCATGATGGCTCCCGCCTTCGCCCAGGCGGCCCGGCAACTGGAACCCCATTACCGCCTGCTCAAGCTGGATACGGAAGCCGAACCGGCCATGGCCGCCCGCTTCGGCATCCGCAGCATTCCCACCCTGGCCCTCTTCCGCAGCGGCCGGGAAGTGGCCCGCCAGGCCGGCGCCATGGATGCAGCCAACCTGATCCGCTGGCTGCGCAGCGTGGACGTGTAGAAACGCCTCAACCTTTGCTCCGGGAGGCCGTAGACGAGGTAGCCACCCGCCACCCGGAGCCTCCCATGAAAATCGCCTCTGCCGACGTCCAGATGGCCGCCAGCCATGCCAGCCTGCAACACCATGAAGTCAGCGAAAGCCTGCGCGTCTGGGTCGGCGACCGGCGACCCGACTTCGAAGGCAACGGCGACTTGGCGACAACATCCCCGACATCGCCGGCCACCAGCGTCAGCCTGTCCCCGGAAGCCCTGGCGGCCCAGGCCCAGGACGGGGTGGAGGCTGCCGGCGCCAAGGCCGAAGAGACGCTGGACCCCAAGCTGGCCCTGCTCAAGACCCTGATCGAGTACTTCACCGGCCGCAAGATCGAGCTCCTCAGCCAGACCGATCTCAGCGCCGAAACGGGCACGCTTGCGGCCGGCCAGGCAGCGGGCGGCGTACCGGCCGACGCAGCACCGGCCAAGGCCGGCTACGGGGTGGAATACGACCACCACGAGTCCTACACGGAAATGGAACAGACCACCTTCTCCGCCCAGGGGGTGGTGCGCACCAGCGACGGCAAGGAAATCAGCTTCGACCTCAACCTGGCCATGAGCCGGCTCTACCACGAGGAAAGCAGCGTCAGCCTCCGCGCCGGCGATGCGGTGAAGAAGGACCCCCTGGTGCTCAATTTCGCCGGCACCGCCGCCCAGCTGACCGACCAGCGCTTCGCCTTCGACATCGACAGCGACGGCAAGGACGACATGATCAACTTCACCAGCGGCGGCAGCGGTTTCCTGGTTTTCGACAAGGACGGCAACGGCAGCGCCACGGACGGCGGCGAGCTGTTCGGCACCCGCAGCGGCGACGGCTTTGCCGAACTGGCCGCCTACGACGCCGACCGCAACGGCTGGATCGACGAGAACGACCCCATTTTCGAACAGTTAAGAATCTGGATCAAAGACGGGGCTGGCCGGGACCAGCTACTTTCCCTGGCAGACAAGGGCGTGGGCGCCATCGGCCTGCAACATCTGGCCACCCCCTTCGAGGTGAAGACGGCGCAGAACCGGCTACAGGCTTCAGTGCTGGCTTCCGGCGTGTTTTTACAGCAGAATGGAGGCGTTGGCTCGATCCAACAACTGGACTTGACTGTATAGCGGCAGGACCGACAAATTAAAGCCGAGGACCAAGGGAGATTATGGCTCGTATCGCCGATTTGAAAATCTGGGTGCGCCTCACCGCAGCCATCTGGTTCATGCTCATTGCCGTATGGACAGGCATGATCGTCTGGGAATCCGAAGTCAATCGGGAAACAGCCATCGGCCAAGCCAAGGATTTTGCCGGCAGCATCCACGAAATGACCATGGCCGGCCTCACCGGCATGATGATCACCGGCACCGTCGGCCAGCGCGAAGTCTTCCTCGACCAGATCAAGCAGCTCTCCGTCATCAAGGACCTGCACGTGGTCCGCGGCGAAGCCGTGAGCAAGATTTTCGGCCCCGACACCAAGGACAAACGTCCCATGGACAGCATCGAGCAACAGGCGATGCAGAGCGGCAAGGCCTATACGGCCGTGCATGAAGAAAACGGCGCCACCTATCTGCGGGTGGTCACCCCCACCCTGGCTTCCACCAACTACCTGGGCAAGAACTGCATCATGTGCCACCAGGTGCCGGAAGGGTCCGTCCTCGGCCTGGTCAGCATGAAGGTTTCCCTCGACAAGGTGGACGCCGAGGTCAACGCCTTCCGCCTGAAGATCGCTGCCGCCGCCTTCGGTGCCAGCCTGCTGCTGCTGGCGGTGATCTACCTCTTCATCCGCCACTTCGTCACCATTCCCATCGAGCATCTGACCCACGGCCTGCAGGACATCGCCACCGGCGAAGGGGATCTCACCCGCCGCCTGGAAGTGAAGGGCCGGGACGAAGTGGGTCTGGCCGCCACCGTCTTCAATCAGGTGATGGAGAACTTCTCCACCCTGGTGCGCCAGGTCAGCCAGTCCGCCACCGAGGTTTCCGCCAAGGCCCATGCCCTGGCCCAGAGCGCCTCCCAGGTGGCCGACGGCTCCCACCAGCAGAACGAGAAGTCCGTCACTGCCGCCTCCGCCGTGGAACAGATGGTGTCTTCCATCGCCGCCATTTCCCAGAGCGCCGAGCACGTGCAACAGCAGTCCCAGGAAAGCCTGAAGCGCTCCGAGGAAGGCAACAAGAGCCTGGGCCACCTGCTCGAGGAAATGAACAACGTGGAGCAGACGGTCAAGGAAATGGCCGAGTCGGTGAATGAGTTCGTGCGCAACACCGACGCCATCAACAAGATGACCCAGGAAGTGAAGGACATCGCCGAGCAGACCAACCTGCTGGCCCTCAACGCCGCCATCGAGGCGGCCCGGGCCGGCGAGCAGGGCCGGGGCTTCGCCGTGGTGGCCGACGAGGTGCGCAAACTGGCCGAGAAGTCCTCCCGCTCCGCCAGCGAGATCGATGCCATCACCGAAACCCTCTCGGCCCAGTCGGTCAATGTGCGGCGGGCCATCGAAGAGGGCCTGGGCCACCTGTCCTCCAGCCAGGCTTCGGTCACCAACGTGGCCGACATCCTGCAGGCCGCCAACGGCTCCGTCACTGAAGTGGGCCACGGCCTGGATGCCATCGCCGGCGCCACCGACGAGCAGCGCCGGGTCAGCGGCGAAGTGGCGGACAGCATCGAGGCCATCGCCGCCATGGCCCGGGAAAACAATGAATCCGTGGAGCAGACGGCTGCCGCTGCCCAATCCCTGGAAGCCCTGGCCGATTCCCTGCAGAACACGGTGGGGCGCTTCAAGGTCTGATCCCGGACCGCCCACAAAAAACGCCCGGCAGGCACCAAGCCTCCGGGTGTTTTCTTTTGTTGCGGCGCTGCCGGCGGCGGTCAGTCCGCTATTCGATGGGCGGCAGCAATTCCAGGTCGCAGTCGAGCTCGGCGTAATCAACGCCGCCGCTGCGGGCACCGCCCCCCTCCACCGCCTTGTCGCCGAAGCGGGCCAGGATCTTGTCCGCCTCCCGCAGCCGCTCCACCACCCGGGCCATGAGGGCACGGCGCATGCGCTCGATCAGCTCTTCCGAGGCCAGTTCCAGGGCCGGGCCGCTGACCTCGAGGAAGACGGTGGGCTCCAGGGTGACCACGCTGGCACTGCGCTCCGGGCTTTCCGGATGCAGGTAGGCCATTTCCCCCAGCACCTCGCCGGCCCCCAGGCGGCAGATGGCGCGTCCGTCCCGGGAGACTTCGGCATAGCCGCTGACGATGATGCCGAAGCGCCGGTCCTCGTCCCCTTCCCGCATCAACTCCACCTTGGGCGCAATCTCGCGCCAGATGCTGATGCGCAGCACCTCCCACAGTTCCACATCCTCGAAGCTGGCGAAGAAGGGCAGCTGCCGCAGCCGGTCGAAGCGGACCATGTCCCGGGCCGTGTCGTCCTCGTCCAGAATCTGGTAGCGGACGGTGGACAGGTCCTTGGCGAAATCGGCCCCGTTGCGGTAGCGGCTGTAAAGGTCCTTCTCCAGGGCCCGGCGGATGATGCCGTCCATGGCCTCCGGAATGGCCGGATTGAGGGCGCAGACCGAGGGCGTATCCATGTTCACGATCTTGTACATGAGGGCTGCCGACGTGGGGGCCCGGAAAGGCGTGCGGCCGGTGAGCAGCTGGAACAGCACCACCCCGAGGGAATAGAGGTCGGTCTTGTGGTTGAGGGGATAACCCTTGACCTGCTCCGGCGACATGTAGGCCGGCGAACCCACTCCCATGACGAAGGTGGAATCCTTGCCCACGTCCTTCTGCAGATTCAGGGCCAGGCCGAAATCGGTGATCTTGGGATTGTCGTCGGCATCGATGAGGATGTTGGCCGGCTTGATGTCCCGGTGCACCACCCCCTGGCGGAAGGCGTAGTCCAGGGCCAGGCAGCACTTGAAGATGATGCCCACCACCCGGTGCATGGGCAGCAGGCGGTCGATGGCGCAGAACTGGTCCAGGGGCGTGCCATTCACGTACTCCATGACCATGTAGGTGCGCTGCTCCCCATTTACCTCTTCCATCACCGCGTCGAAGACCCGGGTGATGTGGGGATGGTCCAGGCGCCGGGCAATGCTGCCCTCGGTCTGGAACAGCTTCAGCAGGCGCCGCGAGAGGGCCGCATTCTCCCCCCCCAGGCGCATCAGCTTGAGCGCCACCTGACGGCGTGACTCGTCCACAGCCTGCGGGTCCCGGGCCAGATAGACGATGGAGGTGGCTCCCCGTCCCAGTTCCCGGACGACTTCGTAGCGGCCGATGCGTTCCGGCATGGTTCAGTCCCCGCGAGGCGTTTTGGTCTGCATCGGCAGATGCTAGCAAAGCCCCGACGGAGGCCGGCGGAAATTAATCACGCCCCGGGGCTTGAAATCCCCGAGAGCGCCCCCACGTGGAGAAAAGTTTTTCCGGAGAATCCCCATGCAAGATCAAAACAAGCCTCAGGAACCCCTGGAACTGGGCGGCGATGCCAATGCCCCCGAATCCGTGGCCCAGCCCGCTGCAGGCCAGACCGACACCACCCCGAGCCTGGAAGAGCTGCTGCGCCAGGCCGAACTGAACGCCCAGGAACACCACGACGCCTGGCTGCGGGCCAAGGCCGAGACCGAGAACATGCGTCGCCGGGCCCAGGAAGACATTGCCAAGGCCTCCAAGTTCGCCATCGAGAAATTCGCCGAGAGCCTGCTGCCGGTGAAGGACACCCTGGAAATGGCCCTGGCCGACACCAACCCCGACTCCCTGCGGGTCGGCGTGGACATGACCCTGAAGAACCTCCTCTCCGCCTTCGAGAAGTCCGGCGTCAAGGAAGAGAACCCCGTTGGCCAGAAGTTTGACCCCAACAAGCACCAGGCCATCGGCATGGTCGAGTCCGAGCAGGAACCCAACACCGTGGTGAATGTGCTGCAAAAGGGCTACCTCATCGCCGACCGGGTGCTGCGCCCGGCCATGGTCATGGTGGCCAAGGGCAAGGACGCCTGATTTTCGGCAAAAAAGGCTGGAAACAGCCTTGAAATAGCCGACCCCACCCCCATTTGGGGTGCAGAAAGCAATTCGTATTGATTCCGGCGGGTGCGCCGGGCCGAAGGCCCCCACCGCCGCCACTCTGAAAGGACACGAAACATGGGCAAGATCATCGGTATCGACCTGGGCACCACCAACTCCTGCGTCGCCATCATGGAAGGCGGCCAGCCCAAGGTCATCGAAAACTCTGAAGGCACCCGCACCACCCCCTCCATCGTCGCCTATGCCGAAGACGGTGAAGTGCTGTGCGGCGCCCCCGCCAAGCGCCAGGCCGTGACCAACCCGCGCAACACCCTGTTCGCGGTGAAGCGCCTGATCGGTCGCCGCTTCGAAGAGAAGGAAGTGCAGAAGGACATCGCCCTGATGCCCTACAAGATCGTCAAGGCCGACAACGGTGATGCCTGGGTGGAGGTGCGCGACAAGAAGATCGCCCCGCCCCAGGTTTCCGCCGAAGTGCTGCGCAAGATGAAGAAGACCGCCGAGGACTACCTGGGCGAGGAAGTGACCGAGGCCGTCATCACCGTGCCCGCCTACTTCAACGACAGCCAGCGCCAGGCCACCAAGGACGCCGGCCGCATCGCCGGTCTGGAAGTGAAGCGCATCATCAACGAACCCACTGCCGCGGCCCTGGCCTTCGGCATGGACAAGAAGCAGGGCGACAAGAAAATCGCCGTGTATGACCTGGGTGGCGGCACTTTCGACATCTCCATCATCGAAATCGCCGAAATCGACGGCGAGCACCAGTTCGAAGTGCTGTCCACCAACGGCGACACCTTCCTCGGCGGCGAAGACTTCGACCAGCGCCTGATCGACTACATCGTCACCGAATTCAAGAAGGAACAGGGCGCCGACCTGTCCAAGGACGTGCTGGCCCTGCAGCGCCTGAAGGAAGCCGCCGAAAAGGCCAAGATCGAGCTGTCCTCCTCCCAGCAGACCGAAATCAACCTGCCCTACATCACCGCTGACGCTTCCGGTCCCAAGCACCTGACCCAGAAGATCACCCGGGCCAAGTTCGAATCCCTGGTGGACGACCTGGTGGAACGCACCATCGCTCCCTGCGCCACCGCGCTGAAGGATGCCGGCATCAAGGTCAGCGACATCGACGACGTGATCCTGGTGGGCGGCCAGTCCCGCATGCCCAAGGTGCAGGACAAGGTGAAGGAGTTCTTCGGCAAGGATCCCCGCAAGGACGTGAACCCGGACGAAGCCGTGGCCGTCGGCGCTGCCATCCAGGGCGGCGTGCTGCAGGGTGAAGTGAAGGACGTGCTGCTGCTGGACGTGACTCCCCTGTCCCTGGGTATCGAAACCCTGGGCGGCATCATGACCAAGCTGATCCAGAAGAACACCACCATCCCGACCAAGGCCAGCCAGGTCTTCTCCACCGCCGACGACAACCAGAACGCCGTGACCATCCACGTGCTGCAGGGTGAGCGGGAAGTGGCTTCCGGCAACAAGAGCCTGGGCCAGTTCAACCTGTCCGACATCCCGCCGGCCCCCCGCGGCATGCCCCAGATCGAAGTCACCTTCGACATCGACGCCAACGGCATCCTGCACGTCTCCGCCAAGGACAAGGCCACCGGCAAGGAAAACAAGATCAAGATCCAGGCCTCCTCCGGCCTCTCCGAGGAAGAAGTGCAACGCATGGTGCGCGATGCCGAGCTGCACGCCGAAGAGGACAAGAAGGTCCATGAGCTGGCCGATGCCCGCAACCAGGCCGACGGCATGGTGCACATGACCAAGAAGTCCCTGACCGAGTACGGCAAGGAGCTGTCCGACGAGGAAAAGGCCGCCATCGAAGCCGCCATCAAGGAAGTGGAAGACGCCGTGCGCGGCACCGACAAGGCCGAGATCGAAGCCAAGACCCAGGCCCTGGCCGCCGCCGCCCAGAAGCTGGGCGAGAAGATGTACGCCCAGCAGCAGGCTACCGGCGGCGCCCCCGGTGCCGAAGCCGGTGCAGCTTCCGGCGGCGAGAAGACCGTGGAAGGCGACGTGGTGGATGCCGAGTTCACCGAGGTGAAGGACAAGAAGTAATCTCCTCTTCCGGTCCGACCATGGGTCGCAAGGACGTGCAAAGCCAGGCCGGAAGGCCCCTTTGCACGCTTTGCGGCCATGCCTTTTAGAGAGCTGAAATGGCAAAAAAAGATTTTTACGAAGTCCTCGGCGTCAATCGGGATGCCAGCGACGACGAGATCAAGAAGGCCTACCGCAAGCTGGCCATGAAATTCCATCCGGACCGCAATCCGGATAACCCCAAGGCCGAAGAGCAGTTCAAGGAAGCCAAGGAAGCCTACGAGATCCTCTCCGACGGCCAGAAGCGGGCCGCCTACGACCAGTACGGCCACGCCGGGGTCGATCCCCAGGCCGGCGGCTTCGGCGGGGGCGGTGGCTTTGGCGGCGGCGGTTTCGGCGATGCCTTCGCCGACATCTTCGGCGACATCTTCGGCGGCCGTGCCGGCGGTGGCGGCGGCGGCCGTTCCAACATCTACCGCGGCGCCGATCTGCGCTACAACCTGGAAATCAGCCTGGAGCAGGCGGCCAAGGGGACGGAAACCAAGATCCGCATCCCCACCATGGAAGTCTGCGACACCTGCAGCGGCTCCGGCGCCAAGAGCGGCACCCAGCCCAAGACCTGCCCCACCTGCCAGGGCAGCGGCCAGGTACGGCTGCAGCAGGGCTTCTTCTCCATCCAGCAGACCTGTCCCAAGTGCCACGGCACCGGCCGCATCATTCCCGACCCCTGCGGCACCTGCCACGGCGCCGGCCGGGTCAAGCAGCACAAGACCCTGTCGGTGAAGATTCCGGCCGGGGTGGACGAAGGCGATCGCATCCGGCTTGCCGGCGAAGGGGAACACGGCGTCAATGGCGGCCCCCCGGGCGACCTCTACGTGCAGATCCACCTCAAGGCCCACTCCGTCTTCCAGCGGGACCACAACGACCTGCATTGCGAGATGCCCATCAGCTTCACCACCGCCGCCCTGGGCGGGGAAATCGAAATCCCCACCCTGGACGGTGCCGCCAAGATCAAGATCCCGGCGGAAACCCAGTCGGGCAAGGTCTTCCGCCTGCGCGGCAAGGGCATCAAGGGCGTGCGCAGCCATGTGCACGGCGACCTGCTGTGCCACGTGGTGGTGGAAACCCCGGTCAATCTCACCGAGCGCCAGAAGGAACTGCTGCGGGAACTGGAGGAGATCAGCCAGGGCGATTCCGCCAACCACAATCCGAAAGCCCAGAGCTGGATGGACAAGGTGAAGGATTTCTTCGGGCAGTAGTCCCGGAGACAAACCAGGGCGGCCTCCGGGCCGCCTTTTTTTCGGGCCGCAAAGCCAGGCGGCGTCTTGCAATCCGGCCCGACCAATGCCATAGTCCTCCCCCACAACACACCACAAAATGACGCTCAAGGAGGGAAAAATGAAGCGCTTTCGTCACCGTCTGGCATCCCTGTTAATGGCCTCCTGCGCCCTGCTGTCCGGCGCCGCCATGGCAGAGAACGGGGTCACCGACAGCACCATCACCCTCGGCATGTCCGCCCCCTTCTCCGGCCCCAACGGCATCTACGGCACGGAAATGCGGGAAAGCATCACCGCCTACTTCGAGCAGATCAACAAGGGCGGCGGCATCAACGGCCGCAAGCTGGAACTGGTTTCCCTGGACGACGGCTACGAGACCGACCGGGCCGTGGCCAATACCAAGAAGCTGATCCACGACGAAAAGGCCTTCGCCCTGCTGGCCTTCTACGGCTCCTCCCCCACCACTGCCGCCATGGAAGTGTTCTCCGGTGCCAAGGTACCCCTGGTGGGCACCATCTCCGGCGCCGAAACCCTGCGCAACCCGGTGAACCGCTACATGTTCAACGTGCGCGCCAGCTATGCCAACGAAACCGATGCCATCGTCAGCCAGCTGGCCTCCCTCGGCCTGAAGAACATCGCCGTCTTCTACCAGAACGACGGCTTCGGCAAGTCCGGCCTGGACGGCGTCACCGCCGCCCTGAAGAAGCACGGCCTGGCCCCCTCCGCCGTCGGCACCGTGGAACGCAATTCCCTGGACGTGGCCAAGGCGGTGGAAGCCATTTCCAAGGTCACGCCCCAGGCCGTGATCATGGTCACCCTGTACAAGCCCACCGCCGAGTTCGTGCGCCAGATGCGCAAGCACGGCCAGAACCCCCAGTTCATGACCCTCTCCCCGGTGGGCGCCGACCTGCTGGTGAAGGAACTGGGCAACGACGCCCGGGGCATCGGCATCTCCCAGGTCATGCCCTATCCCTGGAACGACTCCAACCCCCTGGTGCGGGAATACCGCAAGCTGATGACCACCATGGGCAAGCAGAGCCAGTCTCCCTACTACGGCGTCGAGGGCTATGCCATGGCCAAGGTCATGGTGGAAGGCATCAAGCGGGCCGGCAAGGACCTCACCAGGGACAAGCTGACCACGGCCCTGGAAAGCATGGGCAGCTATGACCTGGGCGGCTACCGGGTCAGCTACTCCACCAGCGACCACAACGGTTCCCGCTTCGTGGACCTGACGGTGATCGGCAACGGCGGCAAGGTCCTGCGCTAGACCGACCAAGCATAGAAAAAGCCCGCCGATGGCGGGCTTTTTTGTTTCCCCCGTTCCCGACGGGAGGCGGATACGAAAGAGCGGAAGACGGCCCGGCTTCAGGCCCGGCGCCAGGTGGTGCCCTGGGCGGAGTCCTCGAGCACGATGCCGGCAGCCAGCAGTTCGGCCCGCAGACGGTCGGCCTCGGCAAAGTTCTTCGCCTTCTTGGCATCGATGCGGGCCTGGATGCGGGCCTCGATCTCCGCCGGGCTGAGGCCATCGGCCGCATCCGGCGTGGCGCCCTGCAGGAAGGCCTGGGGATCGCGCTGCAGCAGCCCCAGCACCCCGGCCAGGGCCTTCAGCTGGGCCGCCACAGCCCCGTCCTTGCTGCGATTGGCCTCGTTGGCCAGGTCGAACAGCACCGCCAGGGCTTCCGGCGTGTTGAAGTCGTCGTCCATGGCCGCCTGGAAGCGCTGGGCATGGGCCTCGTTCCAGTCCACCGCCACCGCTTCCGCCGGCGCCGCCTTGAGGGCGGTGTACAACCGGGTCAGGGCCTGCCGGGCGTCGTCCAGATGGGCGTCGGAATAGTTGAGGGGGCTGCGGTAGTGGGCGCGCAGGATGAAGAAGCGCACCACTTCGGCGTCGTACTTCTTCAGCACGTCGCGGATGGTGAAGAAGTTGCCCAGGGACTTGGACATCTTCTCGTCGTCCACTCGCACGAAGCCGTTGTGCATCCAGTAATTGACGAAGGTGCAACCGTGGGCCCCTTCGGACTGGGCAATCTCGTTCTCGTGATGGGGGAACTGCAGGTCCTGGCCGCCGCCGTGGATGTCGAAATGCTTGCCCAGCAAATCGGAGCTCATGGCCGAGCACTCGATGTGCCAGCCGGGACGGCCGGCACCCCAGGGGGATTCCCAGGCGGGCTCGCCTGCCTTGGCGTGCTTCCACAACACGAAGTCCAGGGGGTCCTGCTTGGCCGAATCCACCTCGACCCGTTCGCCGGCCCGCAGGTCGTCCAGGGACTTGCCGGAGAGGCGGCCGTAACCGGGGAACTTGCGCACCGAGAAATTCACGTCGCCGTCGGCGGCCTTGTAGGCCAGGCCGTTGGCTTCCAGCTGGCCGATGAGGCCCAGCATCTGGGGCACGTACTCGGTGGCCCGGGGTTCGTGGGTGGGCTTCTGCACGCCCAGGGCGGCGGCATCCTCATCCATGGCCGCGATGAAGCGGTCGGTCAGCTGGCCGATGGTCTCGCCGTTTTCCACGGCCCGGCGGATGATCTTGTCGTCGATGTCGGTGATGTTGCGGACGTAGGTCACGTCCAGACCGCTGGCCCGCAGCCAGCGATAGACGGCATCGAATACCACCAGCACCCGGGCGTGGCCCAGGTGGCAGAAATCGTAAACCGTCATGCCGCAGACATACATTTTCACCTTGCCGGCTTCAATGGGGACGAATTCCTGCTTTTCCCGGGCGATGGTGTTATAGATTTTCAGCATGGGCAGAAAGAAAAATGGGGATTATCGGATGGGCAAAAGAAAGGGCGGGAGCTTACCCGCCCGACGGCAGGCCTGGATACAAGCGGCAACTGCCATGGAACCCGGGGGGCGGACGGCGCCGAAATTCACCAGGTCGATGGCCCGGCAACTTCGCTCCGGCGCCCTTCTTTGTTAGAATCGGGCAGTTTTGCGAAAAGCCTGAAAAAAGCCGTTTGGCGTTCGCTTCGGCATATGCAAAACACCGTCAAATCGTCCGAGAGAGTATAACACAACGATGGGTTCCCACTTTTCGCCAGCTGCCCGCCTGCCGCGCCATTCCAGCCGTTCCCGGCTGCTTCCGGCCCTGCTGATCGGCGCCCTGATCGGGCTCGGTTCCGCCAACATTTCCCTGGCGGCCGACGTTGCCATCACCGATATCCAGAAGATGGTCAGACAGGGACAGAACGCCCAGGCCCTGGAAAAAGTGGATGCCTACATCGCCACCCGTCCCAAGGACGCCCAGGGACGCTTCCTGCGCGGCATCATCCTCACCGAGCTGAATCGCAACAATGAGGCCATCGCGGTCTTCACCAAGCTCACCGAGGATTTCCCGGAACTGCCGGAGCCCTACAACAACCTGGCCGTGCTCTACGCCCAGCAGAAGCAGTACGACAAGGCCCGCACCGCTCTGGAAATGGCCATCCGCACCCATCCTTCCTACGCCGTGGCCCACGAGAACCTGGGCGACGTCTATGCCAAGCTGGCCAGCCAGGCCTACGACAAGGCGCTGCAACTGGACTCCTCCAATGCCCACGCCCAGTCCAAGCTGTCCCTGATCCGCGAAATGATCGGCTCTTCCCGGGCTCCCGGCGGCAAGGTACCCGCTGCCGCCGCGCCTGCTGCCGCTCCGACGCCAGCCCCTGCCCCGGCTCCTGCTGCCGCCCCGGCGCCGACCCCGGCTCCCGCCCCTGTCCCGGCCGCTGCTGCGGCCAAGGCACCGGAAGCGGCCAAGGGCACGCCGGCCAAGGTCACCGTGCTGGACAAGCCGGAGAAGGAAAAGCCCGCCGCCGAACCGGCCAAGGCCGAAAAGCCCGCTCCTGCAGCCGCCAAGGCTGAAGCCGCCGACGAAGGCGCCGTCACCAAGGCCGTGCAGAACTGGGCAGCCGCCTGGTCGCGCAAGGACGTGAAGGGCTATCTCTCCTTCTACGCCCCCGATTTCCAGGCCCCCGGCGGCAACCGCAAGGCCTGGGAGAAGGAACGGGCCAGCCGTATCGACAAGCCCGGCAAGCTGCAGGTATCGGTCGAGGACATCAAGGTCAGCCAGAACGGCGACAAGGCCACGGTGCGCTTCAAGCAGAATTACACCTCCGCCACGCTCAAATCCTCTGCCGCCAAGACCCTCGTGCTGCAGCGTAGCGGTGGCAAATGGCTGATCCAGCAGGAAAAAGTAGGTAACTGATGTCCTTGATGTACACCCGGGGCAACTCCGGCCGGCGCTTCCGCCGCACCGTAGTTGCCCTGATCGTTTTGGTTGCCGCCGGCGCCGCCTGGAAGGCCAATGCCCTGTGGCGCTACAAGCACGGCAACGGCAGCAGCGAGGCCGACCTTTCCCTGCCGGCCGACGGCGCCACCGATTCCGACGCCGGCCTGCAAGGCCCGGAGCCCATGCTGGCGCGCATTTTCGACGAGATCGAACGCAACCGCCTGGACAAGGCCCTGGTCCTCACCGACACCCTGCTGGAGCGCTTTCCCAAGTTCCGCCTGGGCCACCTGATCAAGGGCGACCTGCTGCTGGCCCGTACCCGGCCCCTGGAAACCTTCGGCAACGCCCCCGGCGCCCCCCAGGACAAGCTGGCGGACCTGCGGGCCGAGGCCATGGTGCGTCTGCGCGGCTACAAGGACAAACCCCAGGCCGACGCGGTGCCCCGCTACCTGATGCAGATGGTGCCGGAGCAGAAATACGCGGTGGTGGTGGACACCCAGAAGTCCCGGCTCTACCTCTACGAGAACGACCTGAAGGCCGGCCGCCCCCGCTTTGTCGCTGACTACTACATCACCCAGGGCAAGCTGGGCGCCGAGAAATTCCGCGAAGGCGACAAGAAGACCCCCATCGGCGTCTACCACGTCACCTCCAGCCTGCCCCGGGAGAAGCTGGCCGACCTCTACGGCAGCGGCGCCTTCCCCATCAACTACCCCAACGAGTGGGACAAGCAGCAGGGCCGCAACGGCCACGGCATCTGGCTGCACGGCACCCCCTCGGACACCTTCTCCCGCCCGCCCCGGGCCTCCGACGGCTGCGTCGTGCTGGCCAATCCGGACCTGGATGCCCTGGCCAAGAACCTGCAAGTGGGCCTGACCCCGGTGATCATCAGCAATTCCGTGGAATGGCTGTCCCTGGACGACTGGAACAAGGAACGGAACGAGCTGAACAAGAAGATCGACGCCTGGCGGACCGACTGGGAGAGCAAGGATGTGGACAAGTTCCTCTCCCACTACTCCGCCAGCTTCAAGAACGGCCAGCAGAACCTGTCGGATTTCGCCCAGCAGAAGCGTCAGGTCAATGCCAGCAAGGAATGGATCAAGGTCAAGCTGACCGGCATGTCCATGTTCCGCGCCCCGGACAAGGAAGACTACGTGGTGGTCACCTTCGAACAGGACTACCGCAGCAACAACCTCAACAACCAGATGAAGAAACGCCAATACTGGGTGCGAGAAAACGGCACCTGGAAAATCATCTACGAAGGAGCCGCCTGATGTTCAAATCCCTGCACCGCGCCGCCGCCGGCCTGCTGCTGGCCCTGGTCGCCCCCCTGGCCCTGGCCGCCAATCCCCAGGTGGAAATCCAGACCAACCAGGGGCGCATCGTCCTCGAGCTGTATGCGGACAAGGCGCCCAAGACCGTGGACAACTTCCTGCAATACACCAAGGACGGCTTCTACGACGGCACCATCTTCCACCGGGTCATCGACGGCTTCATGATCCAGGGCGGCGGCTTCACCCCGGACATGACCCAAAAGGCCACCCGGGCGCCCATCGAGAACGAGGCCAAGAACGGCCTGAAGAACGACATCGGCACCATCGCCATGGCCCGCACCAACAACCCCCACTCCGCCACGGCCCAGTTCTTCATCAACCTGGTGGACAACCGCAACCTGGACTATCCCTCCTTCGACGGCTGGGGCTACACCGTCTTCGGCAAGGTGCGCGAAGGCATCGACGTGGTGAAGAAGATCGGCCAGGTGCGCACCGGCAACCAGGGCGGGCACCAGAACGTCCCCGCCTCCCCGGTGGTGATCCAGTCCGTCAAGCTGCTCCCGGAAAAGAAATAAACCCGGCGGGCCCGTCCCGCCGCCCTCACCCCCGGCCCCTCGTTGCGAGGGCGAGGGGCAATTCGGGCGTCGCCAGCGGCGGCGCCCACCCAGCATCGAAAGGCAAGCTCATGATCAAACTGCACACCAACTTCGGCGTCATCGGCCTGGAACTGGATGCCGAAAAGGCCCCGGAAACCGTGAAGAACTTCATTTCCTACGTGGAAGCCGGCCACTACGACAACACCATCTTCCACCGGGTCATCAACGGCTTCATGATCCAGGGCGGCGGCTTCGAGCCCGGCATGAAGCAGAAGGACACCCAGGCCCCGATCAAAAATGAGGCCGACAACGGCCTGAAGAACGACGTCTACACCATCGCCATGGCCCGCACCAACGATCCCCATTCCGCCACGGCCCAGTTCTTCATCAACGTCAAGAACAACGACTTCCTCAACCACACCTCTCCCTCCGCCAGCGGCTGGGGCTACTGCGTCTTCGGCAAGGTGGTCGAAGGCGCCGAGGTGGTGGATCAGATCAAGGGCGTCAAGACCGGCCGCAGCGGCTTCCACCAGGACGTGCCGGTGGAAGACGTGATCATCGAACGCGCTGAAGTCGTCTAAGCAGCCCGCCGTACCGGGGCGCGAGCCATCATCACACCCTCGCGCCCCATGCTCTACTTCATCTCCGACCTCCACCTCTCGCCGGCAGTCCCGGGCATCACCGCCCTCTTCCTCGACTTCCTGGCCTCCCTGCCCGGCCGCCAGGCCAGCAGCCTCTACATCCTCGGCGACTTCTTCGACCACTGGGTCGGCGACGACGACTGCACCGATCCCTACAACGCCCGCATCATCGCCGCCCTGCGCCAGGCCGCCGACCAGGGCATCGAACTCAATCTGCTGCACGGCAACCGGGACTTCCTCCTGGGTCAGGACTTCGCCACCGCCGCCGGCCTGCGCCTGCTGCCCGACCCCTATGTGCTGTCCGTGGTCACCTGGCAGTTCGTCCTCAGCCACGGCGACATCCTGTGCACCGACGACAGGGACTACCAGGACTTCCGCGCCCAGGTGCGCGGCGCGGCCTGGCAGGGCGAATTCCTGGCCAAGCCCCTGGCGGAACGCAAGGCCATCGCCGCCGCCCTGCGCCAGCGCTCCGAAGCCATCAAGGCGGAAAAGCGGGACGGCGCCGACTACCTGATGGACGTCAACGCCGCCACGGTGGAAGACTTCCTGCGCGACAACGGCTACGCCACCCTGATTCACGGCCACACCCACCGCCCGGACCGCCACGACCACATCGTGGACGGCATCCATTGCGAGCGCTGGGTCCTCGCCGACTGGCGCCAGGACGCCAGCCGGGCCTGGGGCGACTGCCTGGTGTGGGACGGCGAGACCCTGCAGCGGGAAAGCCTGCAACGTCCCCTGGCCTGATCCGCCACGGGGCGGCCTGCGTAATAACCACAAGCCCCTCGGGGTTGACCAAAGCGCCCATCCCCCGTAAATTCAACTCCGCGATCCCACGAAGGGGAGTAGCTGAACCGCCGGAAGTCGTCAGTACGGGAATGAAAGTTCCCCGGCCCGGTGGGTGGTTCCAGAGGCGCAACATCCAGAGCGCCGACGCAACCCAAGCGAGACCTTTGCCGCCAACGGCAAAGGTTTTTTGCGTTTACGGGCGGCGAGGATCGGTTAATCTCGATCTTATGCAAAAGGAACCGTCATGAAAAAGCTGCTCTCGCTCCTCTTCTTCAAGCTCCGTCTGGCCCTCCTGGCCGGCATCGGCCGCTTCGTCATCCTCCCCATTTTCAAGGCCCTCTTCTCAGCCATTGTCCGCCGCCTGGCGCGCCAGGCCGACACCGTGCGCCGCGCCCAGGCAGAAGCGGAACCGGCCTTCGCGCCGGCCTACGCCCGGGCCTCCAGCTCTCCCCGCCAGCCCGTCACCCTGAACGGGGAATGGCGCCGCATCGACCCGGCCGGCGACCGCCGGCAGAACTGGTAAGGAGGCGCCATGGCTGAAAGCATCGGCAACCTGTGGTGGTGGGTCGGCTTTGCCGTCTTCGTCGTCGTCGCCATCGTGGTGGACCTGGTGGCCCTGGAAAAGAAGGGAGGCCGGGCCGTTACCGCCCGCCAGGCCCTGGCCTGGTCGGCCCTGTGGGTAAGCCTGGCCCTCATTTTCTGCGCCATCCTGTGGGGTTGGCTGGACCACAGCGTGGGCAGGGAAGTGGCCAACCTGAAGGCCACCGAGTTCCTCACCGGCTACCTGATCGAGAAATCCCTGTCGGTGGACAACATCTTCGTCTTCCTGATGATCTTCACCGCCTTCGTGGTACCGGCGGAGCAGCAGAAGAAGGCCCTCATCGTCGGCGTCATCCTGGCCGTGGTGCTGCGGGCCGTCATGATCCTCATCGGCGCCTGGCTGATTTCCCAGTTCAGCTGGATCCTCTACGTCTTCGGCGCCTTCCTGCTCGTCACCGGCATCAAGATGGCCCTGCCCGGCGAGCATGAGCCGGACATCGAACAGAATCCGGTGCTCAAGTGGATGCGCGGCCACCTGAAGATCCTGCCCCAGTACGATGGCGACCGGCTGTCGGTGTGGAAGGACGGCGTACGCTGGTTCACGCCCCTGTTCGTGGTGGTGGTGCTGATCGGGGTCACCGACGTGATCTTCGCCGTGGATTCCATTCCGGCCATTTTTGCCGTGACCACGGACCCCTTCATCGTCATGACCTCCAACATCTTCGCCATCCTCGGCCTGCGGGCCCTGTACTTCCTGCTGGCGGACATGGCCTCCCGCTTCCACCTGCTCAAGTACGGTCTGGCGGCGGTGCTCTGCTTCATCGGCGTGAAGATGCTGATCGTCAAGTGGTTCCACATCCCGGTGTTCGTCTCCCTGGGCGCCGTGGCCGGCATCCTGGCGGTCTCCATCGTCGCCTCCCTGCTGCGGCCGGAGCAAGCCACGGCTGGAAACCGGTAGCAGGAGGGGCCTGGCTAGGCGTGCCGCCGCAGATGACCCATGGGAAGCCCCGTGGGCCAGTACACGGAGTACGGCAAGGCGGCACAACGACGCCAGGCACCTGCTGATGCCGGTTCCCCCCATGGGCCGTGAGATAATCGCGGCCCATGGAAACCAACACCCACACCGCCGCCCTGGAAATCCTGCACCGGGTTTTCGGCTACACCGCCTTCCGCGGCAGCCAGGGCGACATCGTCGGCCACGTGGCCGACGGCGGCGACGCCCTGGTGCTGATGCCCACCGGCGGCGGCAAATCCCTCTGCTACCAGATTCCCGCCCTGCTGCGCCACGGCTGCGGCATCGTCGTCTCGCCCCTGATCGCCCTGATGCAGGACCAGGTGGACGCCCTCACCCAGCTCGGCGTCAAGGCGGCCTACCTCAATTCCACCCTGGACTGGCAACAGGTGCAGGAAGTGGAACGGCGCGTCCTCTGCGGCGACCTGGACCTGCTCTACGTCGCCCCGGAACGCCTGCTCACCGACCGCTGCCTCTCCCTGCTGGACAAGCTGGAAGAGGACAAGCGCCTCGCCCTCTTCGCCATCGACGAAGCCCACTGCGTCTCCCAGTGGGGCCACGACTTCCGCCCCGAATACCTGCAGCTCTCGGCCCTGCACAACCGCTACCCGGATGTGCCCCGCATCGCCCTCACCGCCACCGCCGACACGGCCACCCGGGAGGAAATGCGGGTGCGCCTGGGGCTGACCGAAGCCCGGGTCTTTGTCGCCAGCTTCGACCGCCCCAACATCCGCTACCTCATCGTCGAGAAGGACAATCCCAGGAAGCAGCTACTCGGCTTCCTCGCCAACCATAAAGGCGAGGCCGGCATCGTCTACTGCCTGTCGCGCAAGAAGGTGGAAGAAACCGCCGCCTGGCTCACCAGCCAGGGCATCCCCGCCCTGCCCTACCACGCCGGCCTGCCGGCCGAGGTGCGGGCCGACAACCAGCGCACCTTCCTGCGGGAAGAAGGCATCACCATGGTGGCCACCATCGCCTTCGGCATGGGCATCGACAAGCCCGACGTGCGCTTCGTCGCCCACCTGGACCTGCCCAAGAGCCTGGAAGCCTACTACCAGGAAACGGGCCGGGCCGGCCGCGACGGCGAACCGGCCGAAGCCTGGATGGCCTACGGCCTGCAGGACGTGGTGCTGCAACGCTCCCGCATCGAAGATTCCGTCGCCCCGGAAGAACAGAAGCGCCTGGAAGCCCAGAAGCTCAACGCCCTCCTGGCCTACGCCGAATCCCCTCGCTGCCGCCGGGTGGTGCTGCTCGACTACTTCGGCGAAGCCAGCGAGCCTTGCAACAACTGCGATGTCTGCCTCACCCCGCCGGAGCTGTGGGATGGCACCGTGGCCGCCCAGAAGGCCCTCTCCGTGGTCTATCGCACCGGCCAGCGCTTCGGCGTGGTGCACCTCATCGACGTGCTGCGGGGCAAGGTCAGCGACAAGGTCAAGCAATGGGGCCACGACGCCCTGCCCACCTTCGGCGTCGGCGCCGACCTGGACGACGGGGCCTGGCGCGCCGTCTTCCGCCAGCTGGTGGCCGGCGGCATGCTCACCGCCGACCTGGCCGAACACGGCGCCATGAAGCTCACCGATGCCGCCCGCCCGGTGCTGAGAGGCGAACAGACCCTGCAGATGCGCCGCCACGTGGCGCGCAAGGGTGGCAGCAGCAGCGGCAGCAAGAGCCGCAGCGAGCGGGCGCCGACCAAGCTGGACGACATGACCCTGGAAGACCAGTCCCTGTTCGAAGACCTGCGCCAGTGGCGCGCCGCCACCGCCAAGGAACAGGGCGTGCCGGCCTACGTCATCCTGCACGACAAGACCTTGAAGGAACTGGCGGAAGAACGGCCCACCACCCGGGACCAGCTGATGAACATCTCCGGCATGGGCACCGCCAAGCTGGAACGCTACGGCGACGACCTGCTGGGCATCATCCGGGCAGCCTGAGCCGTCCGGGTGGCGGCGATGGGTTCAAACGCTACTACCCGCTGAGGCAATAGGGACGCCACTCTTCGGCATGGCAAGGCCGAGAGCGGCGTCCAGCCTGCCTCCCAGGCCATCTCACATCCAGCAACGAGATCGACACTCCCTAGGCATTCCAGGAAGGTAAGGGGCGCTCACGGCAGCCATATACCACGGTATTGACTAAACCCCCCAGCCAAGCCCTCCGTCCCTTCCGCCAATCGGTTTGACAGGGGCAAAGGGCACCTCTAGGCTGACGACATTCGCATATCACCGAATGCCGCATCAGACATGCTGGGTCCGATGGCGACCACGGCAAAGGACAAAGCCTTCATGGAAATAACCCTGACGATCGTCGCCGTTGCCATTCCGCTCTGGCTGAATGTTTGGGCCACCCGGATGATCTTGCAGGATGCCCTCTCGGAGCGCCCCCAGAAGATCGCCCAGCTTCTGCTGGTATGGCTGTTGCCCCTGCTCGGAGCAATCGTCGCCCTGGCCGTCCATCGGAAGGAAGAGAAGGCGCCCGGTGTTTATCCCGCCGAGAAAGACCTGAACAACGACCTTCCCGCCTCAAACGGCCCCCTCCGTTCCATGAGGGAAGTATTCGACGATGACTGAGCAGGTTATCTGCGTCCGCAGGAACTAGGGAATCCCGCACTATCTGGAAATTTCTCTGAATGAAGCGGCTTCAACGCCATTGACCGCCAGGCCGCTCGAGTTATCCCGCGCCAACATTCACCGATTGACCGGGTATTCAAACCGTCAAGCCGGTTCCCCACTCGGCCACAAAGTCCGCCTGGAACTGCCGCAGCCATTGCAGCCGTTCCTCCCCCAGGCGGCGACCTGCCGCCGTCTGCATGGTGGCCGGCAGGGTTGCCAGCTTCACCTCGATGTGGTCCAGAGCGTAGGCCTTGTCGTCCAGCTCCCGCGCGGCCCCCAGCGGGTCGCCGGCATGGGCCAGGGCTGAACCCAGACGCCCCGCCGTGTAGAACAGCCGGGCCAATCCCACCGCTCCCAAAGCATCCAGCCGGTCCGCATCCTGGACGATCTTGGCCTCGATGGTGGTGGGCGCGATGCCCGCCGAAAAACTGTGGGCCTCGATGGCGTGGGCCACCCCAGGCAGTTTTTCTGCCGGAAAACCGGCTTCCCTGAGTTTTGCCACCGCCAGCTCCGCCGCCAGGGTGGAGGCTCTGGAGCGGTCCGGGTGGTTCTTCGGCAGATTTACCAGATCGTGCAGATAGCAGGCCGCCATCACCACCAGGGCATCGGCCTCGGCATGGTCCCCCAGCAGCGTCTGGGCGGTCTGCCAGACACGATGCAGGTGGTTGAGGTCGTGGGCGCCGTCGTCATGGCTGTCGGCAATGGCGAGAGCGGCAAGGTGGCGAGACCAGTCGCCGGATGATTCACTCATTGAAGGCACATTCAGGACAGTGAAGGCGCCATTTTAAAGCCCCGGCAGCATGGCCGGAGTCATGCCCCGCCCGGGCCTGATTTCAACCGGCAAATACCTTGCGGATGGTTGCTTCGTCGGGCATGGCGCTCACATGCCAGCGGACCAAAGTGATCCCGGCGGCAGCCAGTGCCTTTTCCTTCTTTGCATCCGCCTCCATCCGCGCTGCCCGCTCGTGGCTTTTGTCGTCCAGTTCGATGGCCGCCACGATGCTGGAATCCTTGAGGCAAACCAGGAAATCGAGGCTCATGCGGTTGATGCGGTTGTTCCATTCATGGAATCTGAACCCCTTCTTCACGCCAAGCACCCGGGAAAGCTGGACCTGGGCCAGCACCATACACTCGGGCAAGGCGGCAACCAGCCGGTGATAAAGCACCTGCTCTGGTTGGGACAAGGGCTTCTTGGCATAGAAGGGCCATGCCTCGGCCCCCTTGCCGGGCATCCGCCGCAGCAGCAGAACAGCAATGCCGGCAATGACGAGGAAAACAACAACAGCGACAGGAACCAGTTGCTTCAGCACGAGAGCCTCTCCGGATGCGTCCAGCGTTGCCATATCCCCGGGGTGGGGAGCGATGAAACCCGCTCGCGATTATGACAAACAACTTTCCAAAAAAGCCAGAGGCGGCTTCAGACTCCGGACCTTAACCGCCCAATCCCTGCATCTCCCCCATCAACGCCCCATGCCAGGTCAGTTCGTCTGCTGCCAGGTCCGGGTCCCGATACTGGCGCAGGGTCTGGACGATGACGCCGTCGCTGCGGAATTTGTACTGGGTGTCCATCAGCAGCACGTCCAGGGGCTCCGGGTTCACCGTGACGTAGCAGAGGTTGTCCGGCAGGGCCGGTTCTGCCGTCTTGCCGGCGGCCCGGGCGGCGATTTCCTTGGCGACGATGCGGCCCATGCGGTTGGCCACGTGACCGCTCTTGGGGTAGTGGCCGAAGAGGGGCGAGACGGCGCCGACGGCATCGCCGATGACGAAGATGCGTTGGTCGGCCCGGCTTTGCAGGCTGGGGCCGTCCACCTGGGCCCAGCCGGTGTTCTTGCCGCCGCTCTTGTCACCATCGTCCGGCCCCACCAGCCCGGCCTGCCAGGCGATGTCGCCGGCCTGCTGGGGCGGCATGAGGATGGCCTCGTCCCAGCCGAATTCGCCGGCGGCGGTGGTGATGCGGCGGGCGCCCAGGTCCACCCGGCGCACCAGGGCGTGGGGCACGTAGTGGATCTGGTCCTTGAAGTATTCGTTGAATACCTTGGCGTAGCCCGGGTTGGGCGGGTTGGCATCGAGCAGGGTGATGCGGGCGGGAATCCTGTTCAGCTGGAAGTGCCGGGCCAGCAGCACGGCCCGCTCGAAGGGGGCCGGCGGGCAGCGGTAGGGATAGGGCGGCACGGTCATGAGCAGGTTGCCGCCCTTGAAGGCGGCCAGCCGGGTCTTGAGGGCGGCGAACTCGGGCCCGGCGGTGTAGGCCGGGGCATGGCGGGAACGGGCCAGGGCCGCGGCTTCCCGGCCGGCGGCATCGTCGCCGAACCAGGCGCCGTAGTCGTGGCGGATGCCGGGGGAGAGGATCAGCCAGTCGTACTCCAGGGGGCCCTGGTTGGTGAGGACCTGGCGCCGGTCCCGGTCCACGCCGCTGACTTCGGCCTGGAGGAAGGTGTAGCCGAGGCGGCTGGCCACCTGGCGGTAGTCGAAGCTCAGGGCGGCGCCATCCGCCTGGCCCACCAGCCAGTGGTTGCTGCGGGGGCAGGACCAGAAGGCGGGCAGCCGTTCCAGCAGTTCCACTTCCAGCTGGGGTGCCTCCTGGCGCAGATGGCGGGCGGCGGCGAGGCCGCCCCAGCCGCCGCCGACGATGAGCACCCGGCCGCCCTTGCCCGGGACGGTTGTGGGGGCCGCGGCCCGCGCCAGGGGCATGGCGCCGAGGGCGCCCAGGGCGGCGGTGGCAGTAAGGAAGTGACGGCGGCTCGGCTTCATGGCTCGTGATCGCAACGGGAAAGCGCCAGTCTAGCCAAGGACGCCGCCGGGCGACCTGACGCGCATCAATTCACGGCCCTTGCTCCCGGGCGACGGCAGCGGTAAAACCGGACCATGGAATTTGAAAGCAAGCACCGGAGTGCGCCCGGGCCGGCCGCCGCCTAAGCTGGCCCCGTCGCCTTGCCGGAGTATCCCCATGAAAAACGCCGCCCAAGCCCAATCCGCCCCCAGCCAGCCCGCCGCCCAGGCCGGCGATGCAGCCACCGACGCCGTCACCAGCGCCGCGGCAATAACCGCCGACCCGCGCTGGGCGGCCCTCTGCGCCCGGGACCCGGCGGCGGAAGGCCGATTCGTCTACGCCGTGCGCAGCACCGGTATCTACTGCCGCCCCGGCTGCCCCTCCCGCCGCCCCAAGCCGGAGAACGTGCAGTTCTTCGCCGACGGCACCGCCGCGGCCGCCGCCGGCTTCCGTCCCTGCCGCCGCTGCCGGCCGGAGGAGGCGCCCCTGGCCCAGCGCCAGGCCGCCGTGGTGGCCGATCTGTGCCGCTTCATCGAGGCCGCCGAGACGCCCCCTACCCTGGCTCAACTGGCGGCCCGGGCCGGCCTCAGCCCCCACCATCTGCACCGCCTGTTCCAGACCCATACCGGCCTCACTCCCGGCGCCTATGCCAAGGCCCGGCGGGCCGAGCGCCTGCGCCAGAACCTGGCCGCCGGCCAGGGAGTGACCGAGGCCGCCTACGGCGCCGGCTACAACGCCAGCAGCCGCCTCTACAGCGAGGCCGGACGGGTGCTGGGCATGACGCCGGGACGCTTCCGCCAGGGCGGCGCCGCCGAGGAAATCCGCTTCGCCGTGGCCCAGACCTCCCTCGGCGCCCTGCTGGCGGCCCGCAGCGCCCGGGGACTGTGCGCCATCCTGCTGGGGGACGATCCCCTGGCCCTGGTGGCGGACCTGCGGGCCCGTTTTCCCAAGGCCCGGCTGATCGGCAGCGGGCCGGAGGAGGAAGGGCAAACGGCAGGTGAAGCGGACAACGGCAACTTCGCCGCCTGGGTCGCCCAGGTGGTGGGCCTGGTGGAAGCCCCCCGGCTGGGACTGGCCCTGCCCCTCGATCTCCAGGGCACCGCCTTTCAGCGCCGCGTCTGGCAAGCCTTGCAGGCCATCCCGCCTGGGGAGACCCGCAGCTACACCGAAATCGCCCGGGACCTGGGCCTGCCCAAGGCCGTGCGCGCCGTGGCCGCCGCCTGTGCCGCCAATCCCCTGGCCGTGGCCGTGCCCTGCCACCGGGTGGTGCGCAGCGACGGCAACCTGGCCGGCTACCGCTGGGGCCTGGAACGCAAGGCCGCCCTGCAGCAGCGGGAGCGGCAGCAGGCGGAAAATCCCGCCGCCAGCGCGGCTCCACCCCGGCCCAGACCCGGTACCAAGGCAGCACCATGAGCAACACTTTGGACCTCTTCGCCGACCTGCCGCCCCCGCCGCCCCACGCCGAACGGCTGGGGCCGGGCACGGTGCTGCTGCACGGCTACGCCCTGGAGCAGGCGCCGGCACTGATCGCGGCGGTGGAAGGCATCATTGCCGCCTCCCCCTGGCGCCAGATGATTACCCCCGGCGGCCAGACCATGGCCGTGAGCATGAGCAACTGTGGCCCCCTGGGCTGGATCTCGGACCGCAGGGGCTACCGCTACGTCCCCCTCGACCCCTTGAGCGGCCAGCCCTGGCCGCCCCTGCCGCCCCTGCTGCTGCAACTGGCCGACGAGGCCGCCGCGGCCGCCGGCTTTCCCGGTTTCGTCCCCGATGCCTGCCTGATCAACCGCTACGCCCCCGGCACCCGCCTCTCCCTGCACCAGGACCGGGACGAGGAGGACTTCTCCCAGCCCATCGTCTCCCTTTCCCTGGGCCTGCCGGCGGTATTCCTCCTCGGCGGTGCCAGCCGCAACGACAAGACGGTGAAGATTCCCCTGCTGCACGGCGACGTGCTGGTGTGGGGCGGGCCGGACCGGCTGCGCTTCCACGGCGTGCAGCCGGTGAAAGACGGGAACCACGCCCTCACCGGCCCCTGCCGCCTCAACCTGACCCTGCGCCGGGCGCGCCGATGAAGACCAGCCTGACCCTGGCACTGCCGCCGGATTTCCGCGGCGACGACCTGTTGGCCTTCCACCGCCGCGACGGCCAGGCCCTGGCCGAGCGGGTGACGGCGCAGCGCATCGACAAGGGCCTGCCGTGGCAGGGCCGTCCCGCCTGCCTCAGCCTGATGCTGGAAAGCCCCGGGGAGGCGGCCGTTGGCAGGGTCGGCAAGAGACGACGCAAGGCGGTCGCCGCAAGCGAAGAGGCAGACCAAGCCGCAGCGGAAACCTTGGGCCCCGGCGCCCGGGTAACGGCGACCCTGGCGGTGGACGGCGGCCCCCGCCCCGCCGCTGCCGCCGTGCAGGCCCTGGTCAGCCATCTGCTGGGCCTGGCCCAGCCGGTGGCCGAGTTCGCCAGCGCCCATGGGCGCCATCCCCAGCTGGGGCCGGTCATCGCCCAACTGCCCGGCCTGCGGGTGCCCCAGACGGCGACTCCTTTCGAGGCTCTCACCTGGGCCGTCACCGGCCAGCAGATCAGCGTCGCCGCCGCCGTTTCTCTGCGCCGCCAGCTGATCCTGGCGGCGGACCTGCGCCACTCTTCCGGCCTCTACTGCTACCCCGATGCGGAAGCCCTGGCCCGGCTCGACGAAACGGACCTGCGCCAGGCCGGCTTCTCCCGCAGCAAGGCGGCGACCCTGCTGGACCTGGCCCGGGCCGTGGCGGCGGGAGAACTGGACCTGAGCTGCCCGGCGGCGGACCTGCCGGGCCTGCAGGCCGCCCTCCTGACCCGCCGCGGCATCGGTCCGTGGACCGTCAATTACGCCCTGCTGCGGGGCTTCGCCTGGCTCGACGGCTCCCTCCACGGCGACGTGGCCGTGCGCCGGGCCCTGGGCCTGCTGCTGGGCCGGACGGTGGAGGCCCGGGAAACGGAAGCCTGGCTCGAATCCTTCCGCCCCTGGCGGGCCCTGGCCGCGGCCCACCTGTGGGCCAGCCTGCGCCTGCAGGCCTGAGACGGCCCTAACGGGCGATCAGGTAGAGGCAGAGGGAAATGGTGGCGAGGGAACCCACCGTGGTGAGCAGGATGACCCGGGCCACCATGCCCCCTTCCCGCCCGTAGAAGCTGGCCAGCATGAAGGGGCCGGTGCCCGTGGGCAGGGCGCTGAGGAGCAGGGCGGCGTGGGCCCACAGGGGCGGCAGCTGGAACACCCGGTAGGCCAGGAGCCCGGTGATGGCGGGCTGCAGCACCAGCTTGGCCAGGACCAGGCCGGCGGTGCCCGAACGCTGCCCCGCCTGGGGCTGGGCCAGGAAGGCGCCGAGGGAAACCAGGGCGCAGGGCGTGGCGGCGCCGCCGAGCAGGGTGAGGAAGCGGTCCAGGGCCAGGGGCAATGCCAGGCCGGTCCCGGCCCAGGCGGCGCCGAGCAGGGGCGCCACTACCAGGGGATTGCGGGCCAGGGCCAGGCCGACCCGGGCGGCGATGCGCCAGGGCGAGGGAGCCTGCTGCAGGCTGATTTCCACCAGCACGATGCCCACCGCGAAAAGGGCGCAGGCCACGATCAGGGTGGCGATGATGGCCGGCACCAGGCCCTCGTCCCCCAGCACCAGGGCGCACAGGGGAATGCCGAGGAAGCCGGTGTTGGCGTAGGCTGCGGAAAGGCCGTCGATGCTGGCGTCGGCCAGGTGGCGCAGCTGGCGCAGGCGCAGCAGCACCGTCACGGCGAATACCGCGACGCAGCCGACGCAGACGGAAATGACGAAGCCCGGCTGCCACAGCTCGGCCCAGGTGGCCGTGGCGGTGGCCTTGAAGAGCAGGGAGGGCAGGGCCAGCCAGACGACGAAGCGGTTCAGCTCGAAGGAGGCCGCCTCCCCCAGGCAATGGCTGCGGCGGCCCACGTAGCCGGCCAGGATGAGGCCGAAAATGGGCAGGACGACTTGCAGGATGGCGATCATGGCGGGGCCGGGGAACCGGGGAGCGGGAACGGAGGCGCCAGCTTAGGACTTCCCCATCAATACCGTCCAATGCTATATAAGTCGTACATCAATACCCTGGACGCAACAATGCTGCCGGACCTGCGCCAACTGCGTTACTTCGTCACCCTGGGCGAGACCCTGCACTTCGGCCGGGCCGCCGCCCTGCTGCACATCTCCCAGCCGCCCCTGAGCCGGCAGATCGCCGCCCTGGAGGAATCCCTGGGGGTGATGCTGTTCCAGCGCAGCTCCCGCCAGGTGGAACTGACCGTGGCCGGGCGGCATTTCCACGCCCAGGCCCGGCGCCTGCTGGCCGACCTGGAGCAGGCGGTGCAGGGCACCCGGGCGGTGCACCGGGGCGAACAGGGCAGCCTGCGCCTGGACTTCACCATGGCCGCCGCCTGGAGCGCCCTGCCGCCCCTGATCAAGGCCTACCGCCGGGACTTCCCCCAGGTGGAGGTGCAGTTGGGGGAACTGCTGCCCCGGGAGCTGGACGATTCCCTCCTGGCCGGCCGTTGCGACGTGGGCCTGGCCTTTCCCTGGCAGCGTCCGGCGGGCCTGGAATACCTGTGCGTGCACCGGGAGCCCCTCTGCGCCGTGCTGCCGGCGGACCATCCCCTGGCGCAGGAGGAGACCGTGGCCGTGGCGGACCTGGCGGGGGAGCCCTTCATCACCTTTCCCGCCGCCACCGCCCCGGCCCTGCACGCCCTGGTGGCCGGCTGCTGCCGGGAGCACGGCTTCGAACCCAAGGTCTGCCTGGAAACCCACCTGCAGCAGACCATCGTCAATCTGGTGGCCGAAGGACTGGGGGTCTCCCTGGTGCCCCGCTCCATGGGCAAGATGCAACTGCAGGGCGCCGCCTTCCGCCCCATCGCCGCGCCACCCCTGGTGGAACAGGGCATCATCTGGGCCGCCGCCAATCCCAACCCCTGCCTGCCCCACTTCCTCGCCTGCGCCCGCCAGGTGCGCCGCCAGGCCGGCCTCGACTGAGGCGCCGTCACCGGCGGAGTACAATGGCCGCCCCTGCCCACTCCCCGCCTGCCGCTGCCGCCATGCCCTCCCCTTCCACCCCTTCCCCCGCCTCCCCGCCCCCGGTGTTCGGCGTCGTCCTGGCCGGGGGCCTGGGCCGCCGCATGGGCGGGGCCGACAAGGGCCTGCTGCCCTGGCGCGGCCGGCCCCTGGCCCAGGGCATCGCCGCCCGCCTGGCGCCCCAGGTGGAGGCCGTGGCCATCAACGCCAACCGCAATGCGGAGGCCTACGCCGCCTTCGGCTACCCCCTGCTGCCCGACCTGCTGCCGGACTACCCCGGCCCCCTGGGCGGCTTCCACGCCGCCCTCAGCGCCAGTCCCCAGCCCCTGGTGATGCTGGTGCCCTGCGATTCCCCGGACTTCCCTGCAGACCTGGTGGCGCGCCTCCGCCACGCCCTGCTCGAGGCCGACGCCGAGGTGGCCGTGGCCCGGGCCGGGGAGCGGCGCCACTCCGTCTTCTGCCTCTGCCGCCGGGAGCTGGCGGCGGACCTGGCGGCCTGGGTGGCCGAGGGCCGCCACAAGGTGGGGGAATGGCAGGACAGCCGCCGCCTGGTGCTGGTGGATTTCCCCCATCCCGAGGATTTCCGCAATTGCAATATCCGAGAAGATTTATTGGGTTAAGACGCTTTATTGACAAAAAGGGTTGAATTTTCCTGGTCTCCCGTTACCATCCCGTTGCAGCGCCCCCCGTCGGGGGATGCCCCCACGAGGTCGGAAAAACGGCCCTCGGGCCCGAAAAAACAAGAATCGACCCAAGAACACCGCTTCGTTTTGAGTAAATCCCTAATGACCTCGGCCACCCTCTCCTGCCTGCGCCCCCTGCTGGACGTCAATCAAGCCTGGTCGGCCCTGGAACTGGGGCCCCGGGGCATCGGCCTGGCCGCCAGCAGCCAGCTTTTCGCCCACGGCCAGAACCAGCCCCAGCCCTCGCCCCTGCCCTGGCTGGTGCCCTTGAGCGGTACGGACCTCAACCACAGCGGCCTGACCCGCCAGTTGCCGCCGCAACAGGTCTCCCTGCTGCTGCCGGCGGAGGTCTGGCTCGATGCGGCCGGCGCCGCCCGCTGCCAGGAACTGGCCAAGCAGGGTTACCGCCTGGGGGCCGACGTGGATTCGGCCCCGGCCCTGGAACAATGCGCCGAGGCCGGCGCCCAGCTGCTGCGCCTGGATGCGGCCACGGCCCGGGAGCAGGTCTCCCCGGTGCTGCTCAACCGGCTCAAGGAAAAGGGCCTGACCCTGGTGGCCGACGGCGTCAGCAGCCACGACCTCTTCGTCTGGTGCGGCGCCCGGGGCTTTACCCTGATGAGCGGCGAATTCGTGCCCCAGCCGGAGGAATGCCCCACCTCCCCGGCGGACCCGACCAAGCTGCGCCTGCTCAAGCTGCTCTCCCTCATCGTCCAGGACGCGGACACCCGGGAGATCGAGGAAATGATCAAACAGGAGCCCAAGCTCTCCTACAACCTGCTGCGCCTGGTCAATTCCGTTTCCGTCGGCGCCACCACCAAGATCACCAGCTTCGCCCAGGCCATCACCCTGCTGGGCCGGCGCCAGCTGCAGCGCTGGCTGCAACTGCTGATCTACGCCAACCAGTTCAACGCCGGCAGCCAGCCCAATCCCCTGATGCCCCAGGCCGCCCTGCGCGGCCGCCTGGTGGAACTGATCGCCCTCGCCGCCCATCCGGAGGCGGCGGAGGACACGGACTTCCACGACTGCGCCTACATGGCCGGGGCCTTCTCCCTGCTCGACGTGCTGCTGCACCTGCCCATGGACAGCGTACTGGCGGCCCTGCCCCTGGCCGACGAGGTGGCCGAGGCCGTGGGCCGCCACCAGGGCCCCCTGGGCGACGCCCTGTCCCTGGTGGAAAGCCTGGAACGGGGCCTGCCGGCGCCGGATACGGCCCTGCTGGAAAAGCTGCGCCTGCGCGGCGATGCCCTGGGCCAGCTGCAGGTGGACGCCCTGGCCTGGGTCAGCCACATCGACGTGGCCTGAGGCAGGCGGCAGAACCATGGCTCCCGACCAGGGCAACTCCTTCCTTCCCCATCTGGGTGGCGGCGCCACCGATTTCGAGCTGGCCGGCCAGCTGTGCTACGCCCTGCTGCTGCGGGAGGGCGAGATTCCCGTGGCCCAGCTGGAGGCGATGTGCCGCAGCGCCATGGCCAGCCCGGAAGGCACGCTGTACCTGGCCAACGGGGATGGCACCCTGGAACTGCCCGCCAGTGCCGGTCCCTGGCAGGCCCTGCTTGAAGAAGCGCGCCGCTCGGGCACCGTGGCCACCCGGCCCGACGCCCTGGCCTGTCCCCTCACCTTCCGCGACATGCTGCTGGGGCTCCTCGCCGTGGGCGGCAAGGCCGAGGGCTACAGCGCCCTGGAACACCGCCGTTTCGGCGACCTGGCCGCCCTCCTGGCCGGTGCCCTGCATGCCCGCCAGGCCTTCAACCTGCGCCAGGAAGACCTGGCCCGCATGGAAGCCAAGGTGGAGGAGCAGAGCCAGATCCTCGACCACATCCACGACTCGGTCATCACCATGGACCTGTCCGGCTACATCATGGGCTGGAACAAGGGGGCCGAGCGCCTGTTCGGCTACACCGCCGCCGAGGCCGTGGGCCGGCACATCCTCTTCCTCTATGCCGACGACGGCAGCGAGACCCTGGAAGAGGAGGACGACCTCTTCTACAACGCCTTCCTCGACCACGGCCGCCGGGAATTCGAGGTGCGCCGGCGCAAGAAGTCGGGCGAGGTATTCTGGGCCAGCGTCTCCCTTTCCCTGTCGCGCAACGAGGCCGGCGAACCGGCGGGCCTCATCGGCTACCTGGTGGACATCACCAACCAGCTGGAGCGGGAGGAGAAGCTGCGCCTGCACGCCAAGATTTTCGAGCACAACAGCGAGGCGGTGATCGTCACCGACGCCATGCAGCGGGTGCTGTCGGTGAACAAGGCCTTCTGCGACATCACCGGCTTCAGCGAGGCCGAAGTGCGCATGAGCCTGCCGGCCCTGCTGCAGCCGACCCGGGACGACCCCAACCTGGCGGCGGAAATCCAGGTGGCCCTGGCCTCCTCCGGCGCCTGGCAGGGCGAGCTGTGGGACCGGCGCAAGAACGGCGACACCTATCCGGTATGGGTCTCCATCAGCTCGGTGAAAAACACCCGGGGCATCCTCAGCCACTACTTCCTGGTCTTCTCCGACATTTCCGAGCGCAAGGAGGCGGAACGGCAGATCTACCGCCTGGCCTACTACGACGCCCTCACCGGCCTGCCCAACCGCTCCCTGCTGTTTTCCCTGCTGGAACAGGCCCTCATCGAAGCCCAGCGCAACCAGACCCACGGCGCCGTGCTGTTCGTGGACCTGGACCGCTTCAAGACCATCAACGATTCCTTCGGCCACGCCCCCGCCGACGCCCTGCTCAAGGAAGTGGCGCGGCGCCTGCAGGAGACCCTGCGGGCCGAGGACGTGGTGGCGCGCCTGGGCGGCGACGAATTCATCGTCGCCCTGTTCGACATCACCAAGCGGGAACACGCCGCCCTGGTGGGGCAGAAGATCCTCGACGCCCTGGCCGAGCCCTTCCAGATCGAACACCACGAGGTGCTGCTCACCGCCAGCATCGGCATCGCCGTCTTCCCCGACGACGGCCGCGACGCGGAAACCCTGCTGCGCAACGCCGACACCGCCATGTACCGGGTCAAGCAGACCAGCGGCGGCCCCCTCTTCTATTCCCAGGAAATGAACCTGCGCTCCCTGGAGCGCCTGAAGCTGGAAGGGGCCCTGCGCAAGGCGGTGGAGCGCCAGGAATTCCGCCTCTACTACCAGCCCCAGGTGGAGCTGGCCACGGGCCGCATCGTCGGCGCCGAGGCCCTGATCCGCTGGCACCATCCGGAACAGGGCATGATCCCGCCCACCGCCTTCATTCCCCTGGCGGAGGAGACGGGCCTCATCGTCAGCATCGGCGCCTGGGTCCTGGATGCGGCCTGCCGCCAGGGCCGCCTGTGGCGCGAGGCCGGCTACGAGGACCTGACCATCGCCGTGAACCTGTCGCCGCGCCAGTTCCGCCCCGGCCTTTCCCAGCTGGTGAACGAGACCCTGGAACGGCACGCCTTCCCCGGCGAGAACCTGGAGCTGGAAATCACCGAGGGCATGCTCATGCACAACTCGGAGGCGGTGATCCAGATGCTGGAGGACTTCCACCAGGCCGGCGTACGCCTGGCCCTGGACGACTTCGGCACCGGCTATTCCAGCCTGGCCTACCTGAAGAAATTCCCCATCGACAACCTGAAGATCGACCGGTCCTTCGTCAGCGGCATTCCCCACGACGGCGACGACTCGGCCATCGCCAAGGCCATCATCAGCATGGCCAAGAACCTGCGCCTGCTGGTCATCGCCGAAGGGGTGGAGACGGAGGAGCAGCTCGACTTCCTGCGGGCCGCCGGCTGCGACGAAATCCAGGGCTACCTGTTCAGCCCGCCGGTGCCGGTGGAGGATTTCCAGCTGCTGCTGGAACGCAACAACGGTTGACGCAAAAACGCCGGGCACTGCCCGGCGTTCTTCTTTGCGACTGAGACTGTTGCCTCAGGCGGCGTCGGCCTGGTCGTCCGTCTCCGGGTCGCCCAGGGACAGCAGCACCTTGTCCACCCGATTCTTGTCCATGTCCACCACCTCGAAGCGCCAGCCGGCCAGGTGGAAATGGTCGGCTTCCACCGGCACCCGGCCCAGCTGGTGCATGACCAGGCCGCCCAGGGTGTGGAAGGCGTTTTCCTCTTCCCCCGGCAGCTCTTCCTTGACCTCCAGTACCGACTTCAGGCGCTCGATGGAAAGGCCGCCGTCCATCAGGTAGGAACCGTCCTCCCGCTCCACCACGTCCTGCTCGCCGTCGTCGTCCTGGCTCGGCATGTCGCCGACGATGGCGGCCAGCACGTCGTTGAGGGTAACCAGGCCCTGTACCTCGCCGTATTCGTCGATGACCAGGGCGAACTGGGCCCGGTTGCGGCGCAGGGATTCCAGCAGGTGGGTGGTGGTGACGCTCTCCGGCACATAGACCGGCGGCCGCAGGGCCTTGCGCACGTTGAAGGGGGCGTTCTCCAGCACCGGCTTGAGCAGGTCGCCCCGCTGCAGGATGCCCAGCACCCGGTCCAGGCCGTCCTGGCAGACCACCACCCGGGCGTAGGGGCACTCGGCCACCTGGCGCCGCACCTCGGCCTCGGATTCGGCCAGGTCCACCAGGTACATGTCCTTGCGCGGCGTCATGATGGCCGCCACCCGCTGCTCGTCCAGGCGCAGCACGTTGGAGACGATCTCCTGTTCGCTCTCATGGAAGACGCCGGCCTCGGCGCCCTGGCCCATGAGCACCTTGATCTCGTCGTCGGTCACCGGCGGCTCGTCGCTGCGGCGGGCGCCGAAGAGGCGCAGGATGGCGCCGCTGGAAGCGGAGAAGAGCCACACCAGGGGCGCCGTCAGGCGCGACAGCCAGCCCATGGGCCGGGCCACCAGGGAGGCGATGCCCTCGGGGCCGAGCAGGGCCAGTTGCTTGGGCACCAGTTCGCCCACCACCACCGACATGTAGGTGAGCAGGACCACGGTCAGGGAGAGGGCGATGACCCGGGCCGATTCGCCCAGCAGGGGAAACTGGGACAGCCATTGGGTCAGGGGATCGGCCAGGGCCGCCTCGCCGACGGCGCCGCTGAGGATGCCGATGGAGGTGATGCCGACCTGGATGGTGGAGAGGAAACGGGAAGGTTCGCTATGCAGTTTCAGCGCCGCGGCGGCGCCCTGGCTGCCGTCCTCCGCCATCCGCTGCAGGCGGGCTTTGCGCGAGGACACCACGGCTATTTCGGACATGGCGAAAATGCCGTTCAAAACAATCAACAACAGGATGATGCCTAGATCCATACAGGGCCGCGACCACCGTTTCCGGAGCGGCTCGGGGGTGAAGAAGGCGTGAAGATAGCATTTTTCCCGCCTTTCCCGCTATCTTGCCCGCCCGATCGACGCCGAAGCCCGTGGATAAAGGGGTTCCGGGGGAGCAACAGCTTTGCCACAGAGGACACAGAGAGCACAGAGGGTTTCTTTCTTCGTTGCCGGGCAACTATCCAGCTTCCACCACTGTTCGGGTATTCCGGCATTTCTCTGTGTTCTCTGTGCCCTCTGTGGCCAAGCCCTTCCCGCCTCAAACCCCCAGATACTTGAGATGGCTGCCGCAGCCTGCCTGGCAATCGGTGCTGCCGAAGCCCGGGATCAGCACTTCTCCCGGCATGTTGCGGTTGATCTGGCATTCGGGCTCGTCGAAGAGGCGGGTGCCCACCACCTGCACGCCGGGGGCGGTGAGCAGGTAGTCGATGTGCCAGTGCAGCAGCTTGTGGGGCGAGAGATGGCGGGCCAGACGGGCCGCCATGTTGCGCCGGGCCGAGCCCGTGTAGACGTAGCGGCCGGCCGGGAAGGAACAGGGGCCGAGGCGCCCCACCGTCACGGTGACGGGCTGCGCCACCTGGATCAGCAGCTGGTAGGTGGGGGGCTCCGTCTGATCGACGGTCTCGACCATTTCAGCCATGGGCGCCGACGAAGGGGTTGAAGCGCCGTTCCTGGCCGAAGGTGGACATGGGGCCGTGGCCGGGAATGAACTCCACCTCGTCTCCCAGGGGGAACAGCACTTCCCGGATGGAGCGGATCAGGGTGTCGTAGTCGCCCTTGGGAAAATCGGTGCGGCCGATGGAGCCGGCGAAGAGCACGTCGCCCACCAGGGCCAGCTTGCCTGGGCGGTCGAAGAAGACCACGTGGCCCGGGGTGTGGCCCGGGCAGTGCAGCACCTCCAGGGTCTGGCGCCCCACCTGCACGCTGTCGCCGCCCTGGAGCCAGCGGTCCGGGGTGAAGCTGCGCACGTCGGGGAAGCCGAACATTTTGGACTGCTGGGGCATGCCGTCGATCCAGAACCGGTCGTCCACGTGGGGCCCTTCCACCGGAATGGCCAGCTGGGCCGCCAGTTCGGCGACGCCGCCGGCATGGTCGATGTGGCCGTGGGTCACCAGGATCTTTTCCAGGGTGACGCCGTGCTTCTCGGCCGCGGCCAGGATGCGGGGCAGGTCGCCCCCCGGGTCCACCGCGGCTCCCCGCATGGTCTCGGGGCACCACAGCAGAGTGCAGTTCTGTTCGAAGGGAGTGACGGGGACGATAGCGTAGTTCATGGCGCAAGCCTGGTTCGTTGAAGGGGCGTCAGGAGACATCAAGGGGCGACGGGCAGGTCGTCGGCGCAGGGGGCGGCGACGCAGCGGGGCTCCCGCTGGGCGATGATGGCGGCCTGCAACTGTTCCAGGGCAGCCAGCAGGGCCCGCCCATGGCGGCGCAGCTGGGGGATGACGGCCTTGGCGGTCCGGGCGTCGCCGGCCTGCAGCTGGGCCGCGGCGGCCCTGGCCAGGGCATGGACCTCCCGGTGGGGGCCGTCCAGCGCCCCATAGGCGGCCAGGTCGCCGTAGTTCTGCTGGCCGCTGCCCAGGTACCAGATGCCGAAACGGCAGCGGGTGGGATCGGCCAGGTCGGCGGGCAGGCACTCCGCGTCGCCCTCCTCCAGGGCCTGGATGACGGTGTCGATCCAGCGCCGGTGCTCGACCTGGGCCGCCACCAGGGGGAAATCCTCCCGCAGCCACTGCTGGGACGCCACCTCGACCCAGCGCGGATCGGGCTCGAAGGAGGCGGCCCAGGCGGGCACCTCCGCCGCCGGCATGGGGCGGGCGATGGCATAGCCCTGGGCATGGATGCAGCCCAGGCGCAGCAGCATGACGCCGTGCTCGACGGTTTCCATGCCTTCGGCGACCACGCTGCGCTGGAAGGCGGAGGTCAGCCCCACCACGCCCTCGACGATGGCCAGGGCCTCCGGGTCGTGCAGCATGTCGCGCACGAAGGACTGGTCGATTTTCAAGGTGCGGGCCGGCAGGCTCTTGAAGTAGGAGAGGGAGGAATAGCCGGTGCCGAAGTCGTCCAGGGCGAAGCCCACCCCCAGGCGCTGGCAGGCGGCGATGACCAGGCTCACCTGGCCCACGTCTTCCAGGGCCGCGGTTTCCAGGATTTCCAGTTCCAGCAGCCGCGGCGGCACCGCCGGATGGCGCTCCAGGGCCCGCTGCAGGCGGGGCAGGAAGTCGGGCTGCTGCAGGTGGCGTGCGGCGATGTTGATGCTCACCGGATAGTCCCAGCCCAGGGCCTGCCAGGCTTCCAGCTGGGCCAGGGCGGTTTCCATGACCCAGTCGCCGATATCGACGATGAGGTCGGTCTCCTCCAGGTCCACCAGGAAGGCCGCCGGCGCCAGGATGCCCTGCTCCGGATGCTGCCAGCGGATGAGGGCCTCGAAGCCGACGATGAGGCCGGAACAGAGATTCACCTTGGGCTGGTAGTAGAGGCAGAACTGCTCCTGCTCCAGGGCGGCGCGGGCATTGACGATGGCTTCCCGCAGGCTGCGGGCCCGGCTGTCCTGCTCGGTGTCGAAGAGCTGGTAGCGGTTGCGGCCGGACTGCTTGGCGGCGTACATGGCCTGGTCGGCGTGGCGCACCAGGGTGTCGGCATCGGCATCATCCGTCGGATAGATGGTGACGCCGATGCTGCCGGAAACGCTGGCCGTCTGTCCCTGCAGGGCAAAGGGCGCGGCCAGGGAGAGCAGCAGCCGCTCCAGGATCTGCTCCAGTTCGGAGAGGGCGGTGAGGTCGTTGAGAAGCAGGACAAATTCGTCGCCCCCCAGGCGGGCCGCCGTGTCGCCGCCGCGCAGGGAACGGCGCAGGCGCTCGGCCACGTCCATCAGCAGGCGGTCGCCGGCCTGGTGGCCGTGGCTGTCATTGATGGCCTTGAAGCCGTCCAGGTCCAGGTAGCACACCGCCAGCAGCTTGTTGCGGCGCTGGGCCTGGGCCATGGCCAGGTGCAGGCGGTCGCTCATCAGGGTGCGGTTGGGCAGGCCGGTAAGGGCGTCGTAATGGGCCAGGCGCTCCAGGCGGCGCTGGTTTTCCTTCTGCTGGGTGATGTCGGAAAAGACACCGACGAAGTGGCTGATGCGCCCGCCATCGTCATGCACGGCGCTGACCGTCATCAGCACCGCCGTCACCGCCCCGGACTTGGTGCGGTTCCACATCTCGCCCTTCCAGAAGCCCCGCTCGGAGACCACCTGGAACAGCTGGCGGAAATAGGTACGGTCGTGGTGGCCAGAATTGAGCATGCGGGCCGGTTGGCCGATGGCCTCCTCCCGGGCGTAGCCGGTGAGTTCGCAGAAGGCCCGGTTCACCTCGATGATCAGGCCCTCCGGGTTGGTGATGAGGATGCCGTCGTGGCTGTTCTCGAACACGCTCAGGGCCAGCCGGTGCTGCTCCTCCCCTTCCTTGCGGTCGGTGATGTCCCGCCCCTCGGCCAGCAGCTGCAGGGGCTGGCCCGGTTCGTCCTCCACCGACTTGAGGATGAAATCCACGTAGCGCAGGCGGCCGTCCCGGCGCATGTGGGTGACCTCGAAACGCTGGGCCTCGCCTCCCGCCGCCACCCGCTCGACGGCCTGGCGCAGGCGCTGCTGCACCAGGGGCTCATGCACCCACCAGGGCGTTTCCCAGAACAGCTGGCCCAGCACCTCGGCGGGCTGGCGGCCGATCAGGTCCAGGGCCGACTGGTTGGCCTCCAGCAGGCGCCCCTTGAGGTCCAGGATGCCGATGAACTCGCTGGTCTGGTTGAAGACGGCGCTCAGGCGCAGGCGGCTTTCCCTGAGCTGGGCGCGGATGGACTGGCCTTCCTGCAGCACGTAGTCCAGGTATTCGCTTTCCAGCTGGCTGACGATGTCGTGCTCCGACACCACGCCCACCACCTCCCCGGCCGCCCCCACCACCACCAGATGGCGCACGTGCTCGGCCTGCATGCGGTCCACCGCCTGGCTGAGGGGATAGCCTTCCGGAATGCTGGCCACCGGGGCGCTCATCACCGCGGCCAGGGGCTGCTCCAGGCTGTCGGCACCGCGGCGGAAGAAGCGCAGGGCGTCCCGCTCGGTGAGGATGCCCAGGGGCCGGCCGGCCTCGGCGACGACGACGCAGCGCAGGCTGCCGGCGGACATCAGGGCCAGGGCCTGGCGCACCGTATCGGTTGGCTGCAGCAGCTGGACGCTGCTCTGCATCACCGCATTGACGTCCCGCAGGCGGCGGAAGAAGGCGGCCCCTAGGTGGAAGCGGAAATCGCTCTCGCTGACCACCCCCACGGGCTGGCCCGCCTCGCCGGTCACCAGCAGGTGGCGGATGCCCTTTTCCGCCAGCAGGTGGTAGGCGTGATGCACGGACATGCGGGAATCGGCGGTATACACCGGGGAGCTCATCACCTGATCCACCGCCAGCAGGCCGTCCACGTTGGCGGAGAGGGCCCGCAGGATATCCCGTTCGGTGACGATGCCCACCATCAGGGCGCCCTCGCGCACCAGCAGGGAGCTGATGCGGGCCGTTTCCATGACTTCCGCCGCCGCCAGCAGGGTGGTCCGACGCTCCACCTCGACGATATTCCAGGTCATCAGGTCTGCGAGGGTGCGTTCGGGCATGGCGTGAGGCCGGACTAGGGGTGAAGCCTCAATTCTAAGGGCTGGAGGGCGGAATCCCAAAGCCGGCCTTGTCCGGAGAGCGACGGAGGCCCTTCCGGCCTTTTTGATTCACATCATGGCTGCATAAGGAGCCCCGTCGCTACTCTCCGCACTGCCGTGTTCCATCTTTATTTTTTCCTCTCATGAAAGGAGGGCAGCATGAGCGGCGCTTTCACTAAGTCGATGGCGCGCAATATCTTTTTCGGCGGAACGGTCTTTTTCTTTCTGCTGTTCTTGGCATTGTCGTTCGACTCAACCGCAACACTGCCGAAGCGCGATAACCGGGCCAATCTGACCCCGGCCGTCGCCAACGGTAAAAAAATCTGGGAAACCCGTAACTGCATCGGCTGCCACACGCTGCTGGGCGAAGGCGCTTACTTTGCGCCCGAGCTGGGCAATGTGTATCCCCGCCGCGGTGGTGACTTCATCAAAGCCTGGATCAAGGGCCAACCCAGCGGTGCCCCCGGCCGTCGCCAGATGCCTCAGTTCAACCTGACTGAGCAGCAACTGGACGATCTGGTGGCTTTCCTCAAGTACACCTCTGAGATCAATACCGCCAACTGGCCGCCCAACATCGAGGGCTGATGCCTCGACGCGGACCCCAGAAAAACAGAGCTTACGCTTAAGGAGTCATCGCTATGCAATATAAATCCCAGGCCGTTGCCACGCCGTATTTCATCGCGGCAATCGGTCTTTTCGTCGGGCAGATCATATTCGGGCTGATCATGGGCCTGCAGTATGTGATCGGGGACTTCCTGTTCCCGATGATCCCCTTCAACGTGGCCCGCATGGTCCACACCAACCTGCTCATCGTGTGGCTGCTGTTCGGCTTCATGGGTGCGGCCTACTACATGATCCCGGAAGAATCGGAAACCGAGCTGTTCAGTCCCAAGCTGGCGCTCGCCATGTTCTGGATCTTCCTGGTGGCAGGGGCCCTGACCATCGTCGGCTACCTGGCGGTTCCCTACGCCACCCTGGCCGAGCTGACCGGTAACGACCTGCTCGAAACCATGGGCCGCGAGTTCCTGGAACAGCCGCTGATCACCAAGGTGGGTATCGTCATCGTCGCCCTGGCCTTCCTCTTCAACATCAGCATGACCGTGCTGAAGGGGCGCAAGACCTCCATCTCCCTGGTGATGCTGCTGGGTCTGTGGGGTCTGGCCGTGTTCTTCCTGTTCTCCTTCTACAACCCCACCAACCTGGTCCTGGACAAGTTCTTCTGGTGGTGGACGGTGCACCTCTGGGTGGAAGGCGTGTGGGAACTGATCCTCGGCGCCATGCTGGCCTTCGTGCTGATCAAGGTGACGGGCGTGGACCGTGAAGTCATCGAAAAGTGGCTCTACGTCATCATCACCCTGACCCTGGTCACCGGCATCATCGGTACCGGTCACCACTACTTCTGGATCGGCACGCCCGAATACTGGCAGTGGTGGGGTTCCGTGTTCTCCGCCCTGGAGCCCATCCCCTTCTTCGCCATGACCGTGTTCGCCTTCAACATGGTGAACCGCCGTCGTCGCGAACACCCCAACAAGGCCGCCACCCTGTGGGCCCTGGGGACCGGTGTGATGGCTTTCCTGGGCGCCGGCGTGTGGGGCTTCCTGCACACCCTGGCTCCGGTGAACTACTACACCCACGGCACCCAGATCACGGCAGCCCACGGCCACATGGCCTTCTACGGTGCCTACGTGATGGTGAACCTGACCATGATCTCCTACGCCATGCCCATCCTGCGCGGCCGTGCTGCCAACAGCAACAAGTCCCAGGTCCTGGAAATGTGGAGCTTCTGGCTGATGACGATCTCCATCGTCTTCATCACCCTGTTCCTCACCGCCGCCGGCATCCTGCAAGTCTGGCTGCAGCGCGTCTCCGAGACCCCCCTGTCCTTCATGGCAACCCAGGACAAGATCTCCCTGTTCTACTGGATGCGTGAGTGGACCGGCGTGGTCTTCCTCATCGGCCTGATCCTGTACATCGCCAGCTTCTTCGTGAAGGGCGAGGACAAGGCAGCCGCCTGAGGTCCCGGCAACACCTCCGCCCCCGCCGCCCCAACCGCGGCGGGAGCGGAACCAGCAACACCTTTTTTGTCACCTCCCAACCTCCGTTGACAAACCGGCGCACTCGCAAGGGTCCGCCGGATTTTTTTTGCCCCGCCGAACGGCCGGGACCGCAGCCAGCGGGCCTGCCGGCGTGTATTAATTGCTTTTACGCAGTGCAGCAATTGGTTAAGCTGCGTCAAGAACAGACTGACAGCCAACAGACGCAATTCCCTCGAGCCGCACCAGGGGGGGTGGAATTGACCAATGTATAAAGAAAACAGTCTTGCCCAGAACCGTCCCGACCCCGGCCCGATGCTGGCGCCGGGGCCGTCTGCAGCCTTCCTCGCAGCCCTGCTCGGCGCCCTGCTCTGCCTGCCGCTCGCGGCCGCCGCGGACGCTGCCGACAGCCTGGAGAACGAGCCCGCGCGCCTGCATCTGCGGGGTTTCGGCACCCTGGGCCTGACCCGCTCCTCCGCCGACGGCGCCGACTTCGTGCGGGACCTCTCCCAGCCCCGGGGCACCTCCGGCAGCAACTGGTCGTCCCGGGTGGACAGCGTGCTCGGCCTGCAGGCCAACTGGCAGGCCACCGACCAGCTCGAGGCGGTGGTCCAGGGGGTCACCCGCTACCGTTACGACCAGACCTACCAGCCCGAACTGACCTGGGCCTACCTCAAGTACGACCCCACCCCCTCCCTCAGCCTGCGGGCCGGCCGCCTCGGCACCAATTTCTTCATGCTCGCCGATTCCCGCCTGGTGGGCTATTCCTACCTGGCGGTACGGCCCTCGGTGGATTACTTCACCTCCCTGCCCTTCTCCCACGTGGACGGGGTGGACGGCAGCTTCACCTTCCCCCTGGGGCCGGGCCTGGGCAAGGTGCAAGCCTTCAGCGGCCGCATGCACGGCAGCCTGGCCCTGGGCGACCAGCAATGGCAGATGGGCGGCTCCAGCATGTACGGCGGCCACCTGGACTACCTGCAGGGCCCGTGGACCCTGCGGGCCGGCTACGCCCACCTGCGCTTCGGCCAGAACCTGCCCATCGACCCGGTGGTTAACGGCCTGCGGGCCAGCGGCGTGCCCAGCGCCGCCGCCGCGGCCGACGCCCTCGGCACCCAGGACAAGGACAGCGAGTACTACTCCCTCGGCACCCTCTACGAATCCGGCCCCCTGCAGGCCCAGCTGATGCTCAACCGCATCCGCCAGCAGAGCGCCGCCTTCCAGGATTCCCGGGCCGGCACCCTGCTGGCCGGCTACCGCATCGGCCAGTTCACGCCCTACGCCGGCTATTCCTGGCAGAAATCCACGCCCAAGAGCCTGACCACGGGACTGCCCCCTGGCCTGCTGAATGCGGCCGTCAGCAGCATCCTGGCCAATTCCCGCAGCCACCAGCACACCGTGACCCTGGGCCTGCGCTGGGACTTCCGCACCAACATGGACCTGAAGCTGCAGTACGACGCCGTGCGCGGCAGCAGCGACTCCATCTTCCCCACCCGCCGCGACACGCCGGGCTGGAACGGCCACACCGACGTCATCAGCATCGTCACCGACTTCATTTTCTGAGACGACGCCCGTGAAACCCCGCCTCCTGCCCCGCCTCCGCCTCGTCCTGGCCCTGCTGCTCCCCGCAGCCGGGCAGGCCGCCGGCGACCTGGTGGTGGTGGTCAATCCCCGCAGCGGCGTGGAAAAACTGAGCCGGGAAGACGTCACCAACATTTTCCTCGGCCGCTACCGCCAGTTCCCCTCCGGCCTCACCGCCGTGCCCCTGGAACTGCCCCAGGAATCCCTGGAGCGGACCCAGTTCTACTGGCGCCTGGTGGGCAAGAGCCCGGCGGAGATCAATGCCTACTGGGCCCGGGTGATCTTCTCCGGGCGCACCTCGCCGCCCCTGCAGCAGCAGTCGCCGGACATGCTGCTCAACACCGTGGCCAGCAACCGGGGCGCCATCGGCTACCTGGACCGCAGCCGGGTGGACGGCCGGGTCAAGGTGGTGCTGGAACTGGAGAACCGGACCCCATGAGATGCCCGCCCAAACGCAACATCCTCAGCCGGGCCGTCTGGGCCATGGCCGGGGTCACCCTGCTGGTGGGCACCCTGGTGATCGGCATCACCTGGGTCGTCACCAACCACCTGGCCCAGCAGGAGGCCAACAACCGACTGGGGGAACTGCTCGACACCATCGAGGAGACGGTGCGCATCGCCTGTTTCATCGAAGACGCCCAGCTGGCGACGGAAGTGGCCCGGGGCCTGATCCGCAACAGCGAGGTGGCCGCCGTCAGCATCCGCAGCCTGAACCAGGAGCTGGGGCGGGAGGAGCGCAGCGGCCAGTTGTCCCAGAACAGCGCCGCCGCCCTGCGGCGGGACATCTACTCCCCCTTCGACCCCACCCGCCGGGTCGGTGAAATCGAGCTGCAACCCAACCGGGAAGCCCTGGAACAACGCACCTTCCGCGAGAGCCTGTTCGTCGGCCTGGTACTGGCCGCCCAGCTGGCCCTGCTGACCCTGGCGGTGATCTTCATCGTCCTGCGCCTCATCGTCGCCCCCATCAAGGCCATCTCCGACCGCCTGCACCTGCTCAAGCCGACCCTGGGCGAGCGGCTGCCGGCGCCCCCCGGCCACGGCGGCAACGAAATCGGCCGCCTGGTGGACGATATCAACGGTCTCACCGAGGACCTGGTGGCCGCCCTGGAGGAGGAGCACAGCCTGCGCCTGCGCCAGGCCATGGACGAGCGCAAGTACCGGGACATTTTCGAAAATGCGGAATCGGGCATTTTCGTGGCCGACGGCCAGGGCACCCTGCTCTCCCACAACCGTTCCCTGGCCCGCCTCAGCGGCCAGGAGGAGCGGCCGGGCGGCATGCCGCCCAACCTGCTGGCCCTGCCCTGGGGCCAACCGGAGCAGACGGCAGCCCTGCTGCGCAGCTGCCTGGAAAGCAACAGCGCCCAGGAGGACGACCTGGAACTGGCCCTGCCGGACAATCCGCGCTGGCTGCACCTGAGCCTGACCCCCATCGGCGACGCCCTGGTCCAGGGCATCGCCAGCGACATCACCCAGCGCAAGCTGGTGGAGACCTTCGCCCAGCGCATGACCGTCACCGACCTGCTGACCAGCCTGGGCAACCGCATGGGCCTGGAGCAGCAGATCCGGGAAATGATCATCCTCCATCCCGAGCAGCCCTTCGCCCTGCTGCTCATCAACCTGGACGGCTTCAAGCGCATCAACGATGGCCAGGGCTTCGACGTGGGCAACGAACTGCTGCTGATGGCCGCCAACCGGCTGCGCAACTGCATCAAGGGCAGCGACTGGCTGGGCCGCACCAGCGGCGACGAATTCGCCCTGCTCCTGCCCAATGTGGAAGGTCAGGAGATTCCCGCCAAGGTGGCCCACCGCATCGTCGAGACCCTGGGCCTGGCCTACGAGCTGGGGGACACCCCGGCCTTCGTCGGCAGCAGCGTCGGCATCGCCCTCTACCCGGAGGACGGGCGGGAACTGCTGACCCTGCTGCGCAACGCCGAACTGGCCCTGGACCGGGTCAAGCGCAGCGGCGGCCGGGACTACCAGTTCTTCCACCCCTCCATGGCCGCCGCCGCCGAGAACCGGCGCCGCCTGGAGAACGAACTGCGCCTGGCGGCGGAGCGCCAGGAGCTGCGCCTGTTCTACCAGCCCATCGTGGACATCCAGCAGAACCGCCTGGCCGGGGCCGAAGCCCTGATCCGCTGGGTCCATCCCCAGCAGGGCATGGTGCCGCCGGACGACTTCATCCCGGTGGCGGAGGAAACCGGCCTGATCCAGGAAATCGGCCTGTGGGTGCTGGAGACGGCCTGCGACCAGCTGCAGCAGTGGCGCCGGGAAGGCCGGGAGGACCTGTACCTCTCCATCAACGTCTCCGGCAGCCAGATTCCCCACGGCCTGCCGCCCTCGGCGGTGATGGAGGCCCTCAGCCGGCGCAGCCTGCCCCCCGGCGCCCTGGTCCTGGAAATCACCGAGGGCGTACTCATGTCCGACATGAAGCAGGCCCTGGAGTGGCTGCAGGCCCTGCGCCAGGTGGGCATCCGCATCTACCTGGACGATTTCGGCACCGGCTATTCCTCCCTCTCCTACCTGAAGCGTTTCCCGGTGACCACGGTCAAGGTGGACAAGTCCTTCGTCCGCGACATGGGCCAGGACAGCAGCGACCGGGCCCTGGTGGAGGCCATCGTCGCCATGACCCGCAGCCTGGGCCTGGAGGTGGTGGCCGAAGGGGTCGAGAACGAGGCCCAGCTGGCCCTGCTGCGCGGCATGGGCACCCGCTACGGCCAGGGCTACCACTTCTCCCGCCCGGTGCCCGCCGGCGACTTTTCCACCGTCGCCGAGCGTCTCGAGGCCCTGCTGCAGGCGGCTTCCGCCCCCCCCGGCTAGGGCCTGCCGCGGCCCGCGGCGGTGTCGGCCACCTTTTGCCGGAGTTCTTAGCAGGTATCAAAGTCGCCCCCGGGCCCCCTTCCTATACTGGGGCCCATGGATACCCAAGCCCTTGCCATTGAGTCCCCCGCCAGCGAGCGCCGCCTGCCAGGCGACCTGGCCATCTGGTTCTTCATCTGCGCCGAACTGCTGGCCTTCTGCGTCTTCTTCGCCGCCTACGCCTTCACCCGGGCCAAGCACGTGGAACTGTTCAACGCTGAACAGCTGGCCCTGGACCGCAACGCCGGCGCCCTCAACACCATCCTCCTGCTCACCGCCAGCTACTTCGTGGTGCGCGCCGTGCAGGCCGCCGAAGCGGGCCTCAGGGACAAGGTGGCGCCCTGGCTGGCCGCCGGCTTCCTCTGCGGCAGCGGCTTCGTCGCCGTCAAGCTGGTGGAGTACGCCGACAAGCTGGGGGCCGGCATCACCCTGTCCACCAGCCCCTTCTACATGTTCTACCTCTCCCTCACCTTCTTCCACTTCATGCACGTGCTGCTGGGGCTGGTGATCCTGGCCGTCCTCTGGTTCCAGGCCCGCCGCGGCAACTACGGCCCGGACAACGGCACCGCCATGAACAACCTGCACAGCGGCGCCTCCTACTGGCACATGGTGGACCTGGTGTGGATCATCCTCTTCCCCCTGGTCTATGTACTGCGCTGAGAACGGAACCATGGACAACCTGACCCACGTCGCCGCCCCCTACAGCACCCGCCGCAGCACCGTCGTCTGGCTGCTGCTCATCGCCGCCACCCTGGCCACCTGGACCGTCGGCGAGGAAGGCATCAGCGGCCCCGCCGCCGTCGCCAGCCTGCTGCTCATCGCCGCCTTGAAGAGCCGGGCGGTGATCCTCGACTTCATGGGCCTGCGCCACGCCCCCCTGCTGTGGAAGGGCATCACCCTCGGCTGGGTGGTCCTGGTCTGCGGCCTCATTGCTATCGCCTACTGGAAAGGAATGCCCTGATGGACATGGCCGCCACCCTGCCCTTCTACGACGCTGCCGCCGATGAAGTGGAAATTTTCGAGCACGCCTGGAAGAACCGGCTGCCCCTCCTGATCAAGGGCCCCACGGGCTGCGGCAAGACCCGCTTCGTCGCCCACATGGCGGCCAAGCTGGGCCTGCCCCTGTTCACCGTGGCCTGCCACGACGACCTCACCGCCGCCGACCTGGTGGGCCGCCACCTCATCGGCGAAGGCAAGACCCTGTGGTGCGACGGCCCCCTCACCCGGGCTGTGCGCGAAGGCGGCATCTGCTACCTGGACGAGGTGGTGGAAGCGCGCAAGGACACCACCGTGGTGCTGCACCCCCTGGCCGACGACCGCCGCATCCTGCCCATCGACCGCACCGGCGAGGTGCTGGAGGCGCCGGATTCCTTCATGCTGGTGGTGTCCTACAACCCGGGCTACCAGAACCTGATGAAGGGCATGAAGCCTTCCACCCGACAGCGCTTCGTCTCCCTGCGCTTCGACTTCCCCGGCAGCGCCCGGGAGATCGCCATCCTGCGCGGCGAAACCGGCTGCGACGAGGACCTGGCCAAGCGCCTGGTGGCCATTGCCCAGGCCCTGCGCACCCTCAAGGACCAGGACCTGGAGGAAGCCGCCAGCACCCGCCTGCTGGTCTACGCCGCCACCCTGGTGAAGGCCGGCATGGACCCGGTCACCGCCTGCCGCGCCGCCATGGTGGAAAGCCTCACCGACGACGTGGAAACCGCCGGCGCCCTGATGGAAATCGTCAACGCCACCTTCGGCCGCTGAGCCGCCGCCATGGCCAGCCCCAGCGCCCCTGCAGACAACCCGGAAGGCACCGGCCTGGCCATCGCCGCCGAGGCCCTGTTCCTGGTCAATCTCCTGGCCCTGCCGGGCCTGGCCTTCGCCGCCCTGGCCTGGCTGTGGTGGCGCCACGGCGGCACGGCGCCCCTGCTGGCCCGCCAGCACCTGCAGCAGACCTTCTGGGTCAGCGCCTGGGGCGGCCTGCTCATCGTCACCCTGTCCGCCGGCTTCATCGCCCTGGGCGGCCTCAACTGGGAATGGACCTGGGTCGCCGTCATCCTCTATTTCACCTGCGTCCATTCGGCCCTGGTGGTGGGCGGCATCGTCGGCCTGGCCAGCGCCATGGCCGGACAGCCCTGGCGCTTCCCCCTGATCGGCCCGCGCCTGCCCCGGGCCTGAGAAGGCCCTGCCCTTTCCATTTCCATGAACCAGCGCGTCATTCCCATCATTCCGGCGGCCCAGGCCGTGGCCGGCAACCAGCGCGTGCAGCGGCAACGGCTGGCGGCCCAGATGGGCTTCTTCGTCCTCTTCGCCCTGGCGCCGGTGTTCGACCTGTTCCGCTACGACCTGGCCCGCGGCCACGCCCTCTTCCTCACCTTCGAATGGCGCCTGGGCCTGGACCAGTTCCTGGCCGGCCGCATCGGCGCCGGCGAAGCCGCCTTCAACGTCCTCACCCGGCTGTTCCTGCCCATTCTCGCCGGCGCCGCCGTCTTCCTCTGGGCCGCCTGGAAATGGGGCCGCCTCTACTGCGGCTGGCTGTGCCCCCACTTCTCCGTGGTGGAGACCATCAACCGGGTGATGATCCGGGCCTCGGGCAAGCACAGCCTGTGGGACAAGAAGCCCATCTCCCCCTGGCGCCCCGACGGCACCCCGGCGCCCCGGGGCCCGATCTGGTGGCTGGCGGTGCTGCCCCTGGCGGTGGCCTTCGCCTTCGTCTGGGCGGTGGTCTTCCTCACCTACCTGCTGCCGCCCATGGAGGTTTACGCCAACCTCTTCAACGGGGAACTGACGCGCAACCAGCTCATTTTCATCGCGGCCGCCACTACGGTCATTTCCCTGGAATTCCTTTTCGCCCGCCACCTCTTCTGCCGCTATGCCTGCGCCGTCGGCCTGTTCCAGAGCCTGGCCTGGATGGGCAACAAGGACGCCCTGGTGGTGGGCTTCAACCGGCAGCGCACGGCCGAATGCGCCGACTGCCTGCCGGACCGGCAATCGGCCTGCGACGCCGTCTGCCCCATGCGCCTCAAGCCCCGCACCCTGAAACGCATGATGTTCGCCTGCACCCAGTGCGGCCAGTGCCTGGACGCCTGCGCCCAGAGCCAGGGCCGCCAGGGCCAGCCGCCCCTGCTGCAGTGGGTGGAGGCGGAGGCGGCGCGGCAGAACGAGGCCGGATTTTCCGCGGTGGACCGGCCATGATCCGGCACCGCCCCAAGAACCGCATGGATAAAGGGCCCCAGGCCGGCGCTCAGGCCCTCGCGGCGCCCCTGGCGGCCCATTAAGGAACGGCCATGGAAGAATTCGTCGGCAAACTCTGGCACCGCTGGATCACCCAGGCCGCGGGCGGCCACTACCCCAAGGCGGCAGTCAAGCTGAAGGAAGTGGAACGCACCGCCGGCATCCTCTTCCGCGCCTTCGGCGGCGACCCCGGCCTGCGCGTCGCCGCCGCCGTCGAAGTGCGCCATGGCGCCCGCCGCCGCTGGCTGTCCCGGGTTGCCGGCAGCGACGAAAAGGCCACTCCCGCCACCCTGGATCTGGCCACCCTGCGCCTGCCGCCGGAAATCGCCGCCTTCCCCGACGCCGCCCTCAACCGGGACCTCTACCTGTGGCTGGCCGCCCTGGCCGCCGCCGGCCAGCAGCCCGGGGCCGCCGCCGAGGCCGATCCCTGCCGGCGCAACCAGGCCGCCACCCAACGCGCCCTGGCCCGCTGGCCCGGCCTGGCGCCCCGCTACCGGCGCCTGGTGCAGGCCCACCTGGCCCAGCGCCTCAACCCCGACAGCCTGCCCGCCGCCGAGCGGCCGCGGGAAGAGGCCATCCGCCGCGCCCTGCTGGAGCCGGGCAGCGTCGAGGCCCTGCCCCGCTCCCCGGTGCCCTCCCGCCCGGTGATGCTGTGGCTGGGCGACTTCGGCACCGAGCCGCACGGCGCCACCCAGCCCAGCCGCGAGGCGCCCACCGAGGACCAGGCCGGCAGCCAGCAGCTGAAGGAAGAGGAGGAACGGCGCGCCCACCAGACCGAGCGGGTGGAAATGCCGACGGAGAAGAACGGCATGCTGATGATGTTCCGGGCCGAGAGCATTTTCAGCTGGGGCGAATACGTGAAGGTGAACCGCCCCACCGACGACGACCCCAACGAGGATGCGGTGGCCGCCGCCAACGACCTGGACCAGCTGGCCCTGGCCGACGACAGCGAGAAGGTGGCCTCCAAGGTGCGCTTCGACCTGGACCTGCCCTCTGCCGCCGAGGACGACGTGATCCTGGGCGACGGCATTCCCCTGCCCGAATGGGACTACCGCAAGGGCCAGCTGCTGGAGGAGCATGTGCGCCTGCTGGAAGTGACGCCCCAGGCCGCCAGCGACAGCGCCCTGCCGCACCGCCTCGCCCGCACCGCCCGCCGCCTGCACCAGCAGTTCGCCGCCCTGCTGCCGGCCCGGCGCTGGCTCAAGGGCCAGCCCGACGGCCAGGAACTGGACGTGGATGCGGCAGTGCGCGCCCACGCCGACCGGGCCACCGGCGGCCACCCCACGGACAACCTCTACCTCTCCCTGGAAAAGCGGGAGCGGGACCTGGCCTGCCTGGTGCTGGCCGACCTCTCCCTGTCCACCGACACCTGGGTCAGCGACGAGGCCCGGGTCATCGACGTGGTCAAGGACGCCCTGCTGCTGTTCGGCACCGCCATGGGCGCCACCGGCGACGCCTTCGCCCTGTGCGGTTTCTCCTCCTTGAAGCGCAGCCAGGTGCGCTTCTCCCGCCTCAAGGATTTCGGCCAGAAGTTCGACGCCGCCGCCCGGGGCCGCATCCTGGCCCTCAAGCCCGGCTACTACACCCGCCTCGGCGCCGCCATCCGCCATGCCTCCAGCCAGCTGGCGCGGCAGCCGGCCAGCCGCCGGGTGCTGCTGATCCTCTCCGACGGCAAGCCCAACGACCTGGATATCTACGACGGCCGCTACGGCATCGAGGACACCCGCATGGCCATCATCGAGGCGCGCAAGCTGGGCCTGCAGCCCTTCTGCGTCACCATCGACCGGGAAGGGGCCTCCTACCTGCCCCACCTGTTCGGCCCCGCCGGCTACGCGGTGATCCGCAAGCCGGAGGAACTGCCCCGCCGCCTGCCCCTGCTTTACGCCCAACTGACGCGCTGACCCACCGCCTCCCAGGAAACGAAGGTAAGCCCATGAACAACAGCACCTGCCTCCTGCCCCCGGATTCGGGCACCCCGCCCGATCCCCGCATCATCGCCCTGCTGCGGGAAACCAGCCTCTTCGCCGAACTGGAGGAGCCCGACCTGGAGCGCCTGGCCCGGGGCGTGCGCGAGGTCGAGGCCGGCCGCGGCGACATCCTCTTCCACAAGGGCGATCCCTGCCGCGGCTTCCACCTGCTGCTGGCGGGGCAGGTGAAGCTGGCCTTCAATTCCAACCAGGGCAACGAAAAGGTGGTGGAACTGATCCACCCGGGCCAGACCTTCGGCGAGGCGGTGATGTTCATGGAAAAGCCCTACGCCCTCTTCGCCCAGGCCCTGACCCGCTCCCGCCTGCTGCACATTTCCAAGCTGGTGCTGTTCCACGAAATGGACCAGGACCCCCTGCTGTGCCGCAAAATGATCAGCAGCCTCTCCCGCCGCCTGCACCACCGGGTGGTGGATGTGGAAGCCTATTCCCTGCAGTCCGGCTGGGAGCGCATCGTCGGCTTCCTGCTGCGCGGCGCCGAGGCGCCGGAGGCCGGCAGCGGCAACTGTCCGCGTCAGGCCGTGGTGCGCCTGCCCAGCAGCAAGGGCAACATCGCCTCCCGCCTCAACCTGACCCAGGAACACTTCTCCCGCATCCTGCACGACCTGGCCGGCCGCGGCCTGGTGGTGGTGGACGGCCGCACCATCCACATTCCCGACGTGGAGGCCCTGCGTCTGGCGTCGCCCTAGGCCGCGCCCGACTCAGTCCCGGGTCAGGGTCAGGAGGATGTCCGCATACCAGGCGCAGTTGAGGCCCAGGGCCTCATCCACCTCCGCATCCCGTCCGCCCGCATCGAGCCGGGCCGAATGCACGCCGAGCAGCAGCCAGGGCAACTCGCCCCGACTCCCGTCGCCGTCGGGCAGACGCATCACCACCGGCGCACCACTGGTGCCGCGGTGGGTGCGGGCATCGGTGAGGAAATAGCCCTGGCCCTGGAAGCGCAGGCCGAAGGACGAGGCCACCACCGCCTGGCGCGCCACCGGCATGTGGTGCAGCTGGTCGTGGAAGCCCAGGGGGAAGCCGACGATGAGCAGGGAACTGCCCACCTCCACCCGGTCCCGGCGGCCAGCCAGGTGGGCCGGCGTGAAGGCGGCATGGAGCGTGGTCGGCGGCAGGGCCGCCCGCTCGATCTCGATCGCCGCCACGTCGATCTCCCCGGCCCCGTCCTCGCCCTGGCGCCACAGGCTGCGGCCGTCCCGGTAGAGGGGAATGGAAAAGCCGGTGGCGGCGGCCAGGTTGGCCGGATCGGTATGCAGCTCGATCTCGATGCGCTCCGGATGGTGGCCGCTGGCGGCATCGCACAGCACATGGCGGCTGGTGACGAGAAACAGGCGACTCTCGTCCGGGGCGAAGAAAAAGCCGCTGGCATTAGTCAGGGCCCGGCCGGCGCCGAAAGTGCATACCCGTACTGCCGTCAACAAAATGGATTCGATCATGATCCTGGCACCTTTCGTCCCCAGGCCAAAAAAGGCTCCCGCCGAAGGGGGCGGGCACCGCCTGGAAAGCTATTGTGGGGCAAAGCGGAGAGCCTGCCCCGGACATTTGCCGACAGGGCCCCGGCAAAAGGCAAATATCGGCCCCGCAAGCTTTCCAATCCCCGTGCCACAAGGTAGATTACGGCCCCGGGAGGTATAGCTTCTTCCAGACGAGGAGCGAGACAAAAATGAAGGATAAATCCATCGTTCCCACCAACCGGGAACGGGTCATGCGCGACAACGATTTCATCGTCAGCAAGACCGACCTGAGCGGCCGCATCACCTACGGCAACGAGATTTTCATCGAGTTTTCCGGCTACAGCGAAGCCGAGCTGCTGGGCACCCAGCACAACATCATCCGCCACCCGGACATGCCCCGGGCCGCCTTCAACCTGGTGTGGGACACCCTCAAGTCGGGCCGGGAAATCTTCGCCTACGTGAAGAACATGTCCAAGGACGGCAGCTTCTACTGGGTCTTCGCCCACATCACCCCGGACTTCGGCCCCAAGGGCGACATCGTCGGCTACTACTCGGTGCGCCGCTGCCCCAGGCGCAGCGCCATCGACAAGATCGTGCCGGTGTACCAGCAGATGCTGGCGGCCGAAAAGGCCGCCGGCAGCAAAGACGCCATCGCCGCCGGCACCAAGGTGCTGACCGACCTCCTGCAATCTTCCGGAATGAGCTATGAACAGCTGGTTCTCTCACTTTGACAAGCGGCGCTGGCCGCTCCTGATCCTGGTGCTGGCCGGTGCCGGCCTGGCCTTCCTCGACCCGCTCTACGCCCTGCCGGCCCTGCTGCTGGCGGCCCTGCTGCTGGTCCTGCCCGCCGCCTCCCGCCAGGAGCGCCTGAAAGAGCTGAACGCCCTGATGGACAAGGTGCAGAACGGCCTGCTGGTGGAGCGTATGCCCCGCAGCATCGACGATCCCCAGCTCGACGCCATCCGCATCAGCATCAACTCGGCCCTGGACCAGACCGAAACCGCCTTCCGCGAAATGCTCGGCGCCATGGCTGCCTCGACCCAGGGCCGCCCCTGGCGCCGCCTGCACACCGCGGGCCTGCACGGCACCTTCCGCGACGTGCTGGAACAGATGCAGGGCATGCTCGACCGCCTCGACGAGGCCCGGGAATCCGTGGCCCGGGAGGCCCTGCTGTCGAAAATCTTCCTGCGTTCGGAACGGGGCCTGTCCACCGCCATCGGCCGGGTCAGCGAGGCCCTGGAAACCGTGGCCCAGGAATCGGCCCAGGCCGAATCCCTGGCCCGGGCCTTCGCCGAATCCGCCGGCGCCATGTCCGGCGCCGCCGAATCCATGTCCGCCGCCCTCGGTCAGGCCCAGACCTCGGCCCAGCACAGCGCCGAAGCCCTGCACGAGCTGGACGGCAAGACCAACGCCATCCGCCAGCTGACCGGCCACATCGACGCCATCGCCAAGCAGACCAACCTGCTGGCCCTCAACGCCGCCATCGAGGCGGCCCGGGCCGGCGAGACGGGCCGCGGCTTTGCCGTGGTGGCCGACGAGGTGCGCAAGCTGGCCGACCAGTCCCAGAAGGCCGCGGTGGAGATCACCCAGGCCATCGGCGACGTTTCCGGCGCCATGGAAGACGTCTCCCGGCGCATGGAAGAACTGGGGGGCGCCGTCTCCGACGCCCGCGGCACCGCCGACACCTTCAGCCAGGAACTGGCCGGCTCCGCCAGCTCCGCCTCCGTGGTGGAGGAACTGGCGGGCACCATCGGCCAGGGTGCCGGCAGGATGGAAACCTCCATGCGCATGGTGTCCCTGGCCCAGAAGGCCCGGGCCGACGTCAATGCCATCATCAACGGCGAGCAGGTGGAAATCGCGAGCCGCTCCGCCACCGAACGGGCGGCCCTGGAACTGGCCGCCACCCGCAAGTGGACCGAAGGCAGCGCCGAGCGGGATGCCCTGGTGGAAATGTACGACGAGCTGTTCGCCTACATCGAAAGCCAGAACGCCGCCCTCTAGGCGGCGTCAGCTCCGGCCATGGCAGCCAAGACCCTCCTGGTGGTGGACGACGTGGAGTCCATGCGCGGCATCCTCACCGCCATCGCCCAGGAGGTGGGCTTTGCCGTCAAGCAGGCTTCCCACGGCCAGGCCGGCCTGGAGATGGTGCAGGCCGGCGGCATCGACGCCATCGTCAGCGACTGGAACATGCCGGTCATGGATGGCGGCCAGTTCGTCCGCGCCCTGCGGGCGGCGGGCCACCAGATGCCGGTGATCATGGTCACCGTGGAAGCGGACCAGAACCGGGTGCGGGAACTGATCCAGACCGGCATCCAGGGCTACATCGTCAAGCCCTTCAAGGCGGAAACGGTGCACCGGGCCCTGGAAAAGCTGTTGCAGCGGCTCTGACGGAACAGCTCCCGGGTTACCGGGCCCCTGCCTCCCCTGGTCACATCCAGGGCGCTGCTGCCCGGCCGGGCAGCCCCCCTTCCCATCACCCCTTACTCAGGCCATCCCCACCGCCGTAGCGGCAAGCGGAGGGCCCGCAGCGGACCCCGAGCGACGGAGCCCGGACTGCCGAGCCCAGCCTAGTGGCTGGTGCCTTCGGAACGGGTGATCTTGTTCCACACGTTGTACTTGCCCACGGGCTTCTTCATGGGCAGGCGCTTCACCTCTTCCAGGGTCCTGGCGTCGTAGATGATCAGGGCGCCATCCATCTCCCACAGGCTGGCCAGGGCATAACGGCCGTCCTTGGTGAACTCGATGTGGGCCAGGGTCTTGCCGGGGACGGGCTTGAGTTCCTTGACGATCTCCAGCTTGTCCTTGTCGATCACCTGCAGGGTGTCCTTGGCCGGGCTCATCATGGAATCGACGAAGGCGTAGCGGCTGTTCTCGTGGCTGCGCAGGAAGAAGCCGGCTCCCCGGGTGACGATGTCCTTCACCGGTTTCCAGTCCTTCATGTCGATCACCGTCACCTTGCCTTCCTTGAGGTTGGTGGAGGCCATCACGGTGCGCCCCTGCCAGTTCCAGGTGATGCCGGAGCCCAGGTGGGGCATGCCGGAGAGCTGCAGTTCGGAGACCTTGCGCCGGGCATCCAGGTTCACCACCTGGCCCTTGCCTTCCCGGCTGGTGCCCATCACCTCGGAATAGCTCTGGTCGAAGAAGAAATCGTCCAGGGAATCGGTGAGGCGGGTGCGGCGGGGGTTGAGGAAGCCGGGCACCGAGACCCCTTCCTTGTACTGGTAGTCGTGCACCAGGCCGTCGTAGATGGGATGGGCTTCCGGGTCGTAGCTGATTTCCCAGACCTCGGGCATGTCCTTCATGGCGGCGACGAAGCTCTTGCGCGGGGCGGCGTCGTACACCGCGGAGACCCGGGAGCTTTCCTTGCCGTCGGCGCTCTTCGCCTCCATCACCTTGATCAGGTTGAGGTCGGCGTCGAACAGCACCAGATCCTGGGGCAGGTAGTTGGCGGCCATGACGTACTTGCCGTCGCCGGAGACGGCGGCGTTGCGGGTGTTGATGCCGGCCCGCACCTCGGCCACCACTTTCAGGTTCCACAGGTCGAACTTGGTCAGCCAGCCGTCCCGGGAGGCGAAATACACGAAGCGGCCGTCGGGGGAGAACTTGGGCCCGCCGTGGAGGGCGTAGCGGGACTGGAAGCGGTGGATGGGCTCCAGCTTGTCGCCGTCGAGGATGGAGACGTGATGGTCGCCCCCTTCCACCACCACGAAGAGGTTCATGGGGTCGGCCTTGAACACCGGCTTGGGCGAGAGGGTCTTCTCGTCCACATGCTGGATGCGGGAGGCGCGGATGTCCTTCTCCGTCCAGGTGGGCTTGGGGTTCACCGGGGCGTAGGCGTAGTCGGCCAGGGCGGCGATGTCGGCCTCGCTCAGCTGGTCCTTGAAGGCCGGCATCTGGGTGGCGGCCCGGCCTTCCCTGATGGTCTTGAGGGCTTCGGCCTTTCTCAGCCGTTCCAGGTTTTCCGGCAGCAGGGCCGGGCCCATGCCCCCCAGGCGGTCGGCACCGTGGCAGGCGGCGCAGTGCTGCTGGAACAGGGCCGGGGCGTTGGCATCGGCGGCGTGGGCCGGCCGGCTGGCCAGCCACAACGCCCCCAGGCCCAGGGGCACGGAAAACAGCCAGAAGGCCAGGGAGGATGGCCGCCTGGCGGCCTGGACGCAGGTTTTCATAGGGATACCTCGGTTACCTTTTTGACGCCGATTTCTTCGTCGCTGAGATAGCAGGCCGGGTCTTCGGCCCAGGGATTGCCGGTCAGCTGCTGGGCCCGCACCCGGGTGTTGCCGTTGCAGATGTTGAGGTAGGCGCAGGCGCCGCAGCGCCCCTCCACGGGCCGCGGGTGCTGCTTGAGGCCGGCCATGAGGGGGTCGGAGAGATCGTTCCACAAGGTGGAGAAGGGCCGCTCCTTGACGTTGCCCAGGGTGTGGTGCCACCACATGGTGTCCGGATGCACATTGCCCAGGTTGTCGATGTTGGCCACATTGACGCCGCTGGCGTTGCCGCCCCACTGCTCCAGCTTGGCGCGGATGTGGGAGACCTTGTCCGGGAAGCGGCGGGCCACCCAGCGCAGCAGGTACACGCCGTCGGCGTCGTTGTTGCCGGTGACGAATTCCTTGTGCGGGCCACCCTGCCGGCTCATTTGGCTGTATTCCCAGCAGGTGTCCAGAAGCAGGTCCATGGCCTGGCGGGTGGCCAGGTGATGGGTGTCGGTGGCCCGGTTCTTGTTGCCCCGGCCGGCGTAGTTGAGGTGGGAGAAGTAGAACTTGTCGATGCCCTCGGCCTCGATCAGCTTGAGCAGGCCGGGCAGGTCGTGGGCGTTGTCCTGGGTCATGGTGTAGCGCACGCCCACCTTGATGCCCTGTTCCTTGCACAGGCGGATGCCGGCCAGGGAGGCGTCGAAAGCCCCTTCCAGGCGGCGGAACCTGTCGTGGGTCTCCTTGATGCCGTCCAGGCTGACGCCCACGTAGTCGAAGCCGATGTCGGCGATGGCGTCGATATTGGCTTCGTTGATGAGGGTGCCGTTGGAGGAAAGGCCGACGTAGAAGCCCATGCCCTTGGCGCGGCGGGCGATGTCGAAGATGTCGGGCCGCAGCAGGGGCTCGCCGCCGGAGAGGATCAGCACCGGCACGCGGAAGGCCTTGAGGTCGTCCATCACGGTGAACACCTGCTCGGTGTTCAGTTCGCCGGGAAAATCCTTGTCGGCGGAGATGGAGTAGCAGTGCTTGCAGGTGAGGTTGCAGCGGCGCACCAGGTTCCAGATCACCACCGGCCCGGGCGGATTGCGGCGGGGGCCGACGGTGCTGGGGGTCACCAGCTCGTCCATGAATTGGGAGATGCGGAACATTTTTTCTTCCCTGGAGATCGTGGCTGCCATTGAACGCGGGAAGAAATGGGGCGTCGTTGATACGCATCAAGACAGCTGCGGGATGGGCGCCAGGGCGGCCTTCGGCGGATACGGAGAGGCCGGCGGGAAGCCCTCGGGCAGCAATTCCTGCTAGGATGCCCCTCCCCTTTGCCACCACCGTTACCGAGGAAAACCGAGCGGATGCTGCCGATTATCTACCGCGACGAGCACCTGATCGCCATCCACAAGCCCCCCGGCCTGCTGGTGCACCGCTCCCTGGTGGACCGGCACGAGACCCGCTTCGCCGTGCAGCTGCTGCGGGACCAGATCGGCCAGTGGGTCTACCCGGCCCATCGCCTGGACCGGGGCACTTCCGGCGTGCTGCTGTTCGCCCTCAGCAGCGACATGGCCCGGGAACTGGGGCGCCAGTTCGAGGCCCAGACGGTGCACAAGACCTATGTGGCGGTGGTGCGCGGCCATCCGGAGGAAGCCGGCGTCATCGACCATGCCCTCAGCCGCCAGTTCGACGACGGGGAATGGCAGGGGGAGCGCATGAACCGGGAGCCCCAGGCCGCCCTCACCCGCTACCGGCGCCTGGCCACGGTGGAACTGCCGCTGGCGGTGGACCGCTATCCCAGCAGCCGCTACGCCCTGCTTGAACTGGAGCCGGCCACCGGCCGGCAGCACCAGCTGCGGCGCCATCTCAAGCACATCGCCCATCCCATCATCGGCGACGCCACCTACGGCAAGGGCAAGCACAACCGCTTCTTCGCCCAGCACTTCGCCTGCCCGCGCCTGCTGCTGGCCTGCCTGCGTCTGGAAGTGAGACACCCGGCCAGCGGCGCCCCCCTGCTGCTGGAAGCGCCCCTGGAGGGCGATTTCGCCCGGCTGGTGGCCGAGCTGGGCTGGGCCCAGGCCCTGCCGGCGGGACTCGCCGGCCAGACCTGAGACACGGCAACGGGGCCTAGCGCCCCTTGCGGCCGCCGTTGTTGGCGCCGCCCCTGCTGGCGGACTTGCTGCCGCCCTTCGCCCCGCCCTTGCCGCTCCGCTTGGGAGCGCCCGTCTTGGCAGCGGCCGGACTCTTGCCGCGATGACCGCCCTGACCCGGACCGCCCGCTTTGCCGCCAGGGGCGGACTTGCCGGGCTTGCCACCGCCGGAACCCGCACGGGGCTTGCCTTGCGGAGCAGCTGCCCCCAGGGCTGGCTTGCCCGTGGTGTTCTTGCGCCAGGTCACCACCTCGTCGTCGCCGGCCGGACCATCCTTCTTTTCCTGGGCCAGGATGAAGTCGATGCGGCCGGACTCCAGGTCGGCCCGTACCAGCTTCACCCGCAGGCGGTCGCCGAGGCGGAAGCGCTTGCCGCTGCGTTCGCCCAGCATCTGGTGCTTGGCCGGCTCGAAGTGGAAGTAGTCCTCGCCCAGTTCGGAAACGTGCACCATGCCTTCGACGAAGACCTCGTCCAGGGCGACAAAGATGCCGAAGGCGGCGACGCCAGCGATGGTGCCCTCGAATTCCTCCCCGATGCGCTCCTTCATGTAGAAGCACTTCAGCCAGTTGTCCACGTCCCGGGTGGCCTCGTCGGCCCGGCGCTCGGTGCCGGAGCAATGCAGGCCGATGTCTTCCCACTTGCCCGGGTTGTAGGTCTCGCCGGCCAGCACGGCCTTGATGGCACGATGCACCAGCAGGTCGGGATAGCGACGGATGGGCGAGGTGAAGTGGGTGTAGGCCTCGTAGGCCAGGCCGAAGTGGCCCAGGTTTTCCGGGGCGTACTGGGCCTGGCGCAGGGAGCGCAGCATCACCGTCTGCAGCAGCTGGGTGTCGGGACGGCCCTGGATCTTTTCCAGCAGCTCGGCGTAATCCTTGGCCTTGGGCTCGTCGCCGCCGGCCAGGGAGAAGCCGAATTCGCCGAGGAAGGCCCGCAGGTTCTCCAGCTTTTCCGGCGTCGGTCCCTGGTGCACCCGGTACAGGCAGGCCTGCTTGTGCTCATGCAGGAAGCCGGAGGCGCAGACGTTGGCCGCCAGCATGCATTCCTCGATCAGGCGGTGGGCGTCGTTGCGCACCACGGGCACGATGTTCTCGATCTTGCCCTGGGCGTTGAACAGCATCTGGGTTTCCACCGTCTCGAAGTCGATGGCACCCCGCTTCTTGCGCGCCTTGAGCAGCACCTGGAAGAGCTTGTAGAGGTTCTGCAGGTGGGGCTGCAGGGCCTGATGCACCTCGTTCTCCGGCTGGCTTTCGCCGGACAGCCAGCCCCACACCTGGTTGTAGGTGAGGCGGGCATGGGAGCGGAACACGGCCGGGTAGAAGCGGTACTTGCCAATGCTGCCGGTGGCGCTGATGTTCATGTCGCACACCATGGCCAGCCGTTCCACGTCCGGATTGAGGGAGCAGATGCCGTTGGAAAGCTTCTCCGGCAGCATGGGAATGACCCGCCGCGGGAAATACACCGAGTTGCCCCGGTCGTAGGCCTCCTGGTCCAGGGCCATGCCCGGGCGCACGTAATGGGAGACGTCGGCGATGGCCACCACCAGGCGCCAGCCCCGGCCCACCTTCTCGCAGAAGACCGCATCGTCGAAGTCCCGGGCGGTCTCGCCGTCGATGGTCACCAGGGGCAGCTCACGCAGGTCTTCGCGGCCCTTGAAGTCGCTCTTCTTGACCTTGTCCGGCACCGCCTTGTTTTCAGCCTGGGCTTCCTTGGAAAACTCGAAGGGCAGGTCGTGCTTGCGCAGGGCGATTTCGATTTCCATGCCCGGGTCGGCATAGTTGCCGAGAATCTCGACAATGCGGCCGATGGGCTGGGAATAGCGGGAGGGCTGCTCCAGGATTTCCACCATCACCACATTGCCGGGCCGGGCCTTGAGCTTGGCCCGCTTGTCGGTCATGGCGGCGGGGGGAATCAGGATGTCCTGGCTGATGCGCTTGTTCTCGGCCACCACGAACTGAATGCCGTGCTCTTCCATGAGCCGGCCCACCAGGCGGGTGTTGGCCCGCTCCAGCACTTCGACGATGGTGGCCTCGCGGCGGCCGCGGCGGTCCAGGCCGATGCAGCGCACCAGCACCCGGTCGCCGTGCAGCACCTTGTCCATCTGCTTGGGCTCGAGGAACAGGTCGTCGCTGCCATCATCCGGTTTGACGAAGCCGAAGCCGTCCGGATGGCCTTCCACCTTGCCCGGAATCAGGTCCGCCTTCTCCGGCAGGATGTAGGAGTTCTTGCGGTTGCGCAGCAGCTGGCCGTCCCGCTCCATGGCGTTGAGACGGCGCTGGAAGAGGTCCTCCTCATCCCGGCTGATGTCCAGCAGGGCCACCAGCTGGTCGAAGGAAACGGGGCGTCCCTGGTCCTGCAGCAGCTGCATGGTGTATTCCCGGGACGGCAGGGGAATCTCGTACTTTTGGCACTCCCTTTCAAAGAAGGGATCGTTTTTTCTGGTTTTGGATAGTTTTCTAGTTGACATGGTCTTTATTTACCTTATAATCGCGCCTTCTTCGACACCTGCCCAGGTGGCGGAATTGGTAGACGCACCAGGTTCAGGTCCTGGCGGTGGCAACACTGTGGAGGTTCGAGTCCTCTCCTGGGCACCAGGTTTCAGACATCAAGCCGGCTTTTGCCGGCTTTTTGTTTTTCTGCTTCCCGTTTGCACGGGTTTCCCCAGCCGCCACAATTCCCGCCAGCCGGGACGCACCCTGCCCTGCCATCCGCAAGGACGACATGGGGGCGACAGCCATGGCAAAAATCGGGTTCTGCAGCGACGGTAAAAAATTAATCATTTTTCCTCTTGCGGTAGTACCGCAGGCTTCATTATAATGCGGGCTCTTTTCGACACCTGCCCAGGTGGCGGAATTGGTAGACGCACCAGGTTCAGGTCCTGGCGGTGGCAACACTGTGGAGGTTCGAGTCCTCTCCTGGGCACCAAGGTTCAGGCAAAGCCGAAAATTCTTCAAGGATTTTCGGCTTTTTGCTTTTCCGGCCCCGCTTCCGCAACGGCTGCCGGTCCGGCACTCCCCCCTCCCCGCACCACCGTCCCCATTCGCGGCGGCAGAGTACGCACCTCCCGCAGTCGCAGGGCACGAATGCACCCGGCGATACTGGCTGCCGGCAAGCTTAAGGGGAGTTGACGACAATCAGGACGACACTCAGGTTAAAGAAAAAAGCCGGCGCTCTGACGCCGGCTTTTTCGCTCAGGCGGCGAAGGGATGCCGCTTGAGGATGGTTTCGTCCCGCTCCGGACCGGTGGAGACGATGTCGATGGGAATCTCGCACAGGGTCTGAATGCGGTCCAGGTAGGCCTGGGCCGTGGCCGGCAGGTCTTCCCAGCGCTTGGCGCCGAAGGTGGTTTCCTTCCAGCCGGGCATGGTTTCGTAGATGGGCTCGCAGCGGGCCACTTCGTCGGCACCGATGGGCAGCAGGTCCAGCACCTTGCCGTCCAGCTTGTAGCCGGTGCAGATGTGCAGCTCTTCCAGGCCGTCGAGCACGTCCAGCTTGGTGATGCACAGGCCGGTGACGCCGTTGATGCGGGCGGAGCGGCGCAGGGCGGCGGCATCGAACCAGCCACAGCGGCGCTTGCGACCGGTGACGGTGCCGAATTCCTTGCCCTTGGTGGACATCTGGTGGCCGGGACAGCCGGCGGTTTCGATATCCAGCTCGGAGGGGAACGGACCGCCGCCGACGCGGGTGCAGTAGGCCTTGGTGATGCCCAGCACGTAATGCAGCATGCCGGGGCCGACGCCGGCGCCCGCTGCCGCCTGGCCGGCAACGCAGTTGCTGGAGGTGACGAAGGGATAGGTGCCGTGGTCGATGTCCAGCAGGGTGCCCTGGGCGCCTTCGAACAGCAGGTTCTGGCCGGCCTTGTTGGATTCGTAGATGGCAGCGGAGACGTCGGCCACCAGGGGCTTGATCTGTTCCGCATTGGCCAGGGCCTGTTCCAGCACGGCTTCGTAGGAAACGGGCTCGGCACCCAGCATCTTGGTCAGGATGAAGTTGTGGTACTCCATCACTTCCTTCAGCTTGGCGGCGAAGCGCTCCGGGTTGAACAGGTCGTACACCCGCAGGCCGCGGCGGGCCACCTTGTCTTCATAGGCCGGACCGATGCCCTTGCCGGTGGTGCCGATCTTCTGGTCGGCGCACTTGGCGGCTTCCCGCGCCTTGTCGATGGCGGAGTGGTAGGGCAGGATCAGGGGACAGCCGGGGCTGACCTTGAGGCGGGAACGCACGTCCAGGCCGCCCTCTTCCAGGATCTTGATTTCGGCCAGCAGATGCTGGATGTCCAGCACTACGCCGTTGCCGATGTAGCACTGCACGCCGTCGCGCACGATGCCGGAGGGCACCAGGTTCAGCTTGTATTCGCGCTCGCCCACCACCAGGGTGTGGCCGGCATTGTGCCCGCCCTGGAAACGCACCACGCCCTGGGCGTTGTCCGTCAGCCAATCGACGATCTTTCCCTTCCCCTCGTCGCCCCACTGGGTGCCGACGACCACGACGTTCTTAGCCATACTGCTTAGTCCTTATTGATTGCTGCAATAATCCATTTGCCGTCCTGCTGCACCAGCCGGCGGTCGCAGGGCAGACCTTCGCTGCCGGCCTGGCCGGGCAGGAGTTCCACCACGGCCTCGCCTTCGGCCCGCAGACGGGCGATGGCGGCGGCCAGCTGGGCATCCTCGCCGCCGTAGGGCGCCAGGATGGCTTTTGAAACCTGGATGGCGGGGGCCAGGCGGGCCACCTCGCGCAAATCCATGGAGAACCCCGTGGCGGGACGGGCCCGGCCGAAGGCTTCGCCGGCGCCGTCGTAGCGGCCGCCCAGGGCCAGGGCGGTGGCGTAGCCGGGGCTGTAGGCGGCGAAAACGACGCCGTTGTGGTAATGATAGCCGCGCAGGTCCGACAGATCGAAACTGATGGGCAGGTCGCCGGCCTTGGCGGCCAGGGCCGAGAGCAGGTCCAGGCCGGCGTGCACCGCCGGCAGGTCGGGCAGCTGCTGCCGGGCCTTGGCCAGCACGGAAGCATCGCCATAGAGGTCGGGCAGGCGCAGCAGGGCGGAACGGTAGGGCTCGGGCAGGCCGGCACAGGCGGCCTGCAGGCCGGGGATGTCCTTGACCTGCAGCAGGGCGAACACTTCCTCGTCAGCCGCTGCCGGCAGGCCGGCGGCCTGGGCGATGGCGCGGAAGATGCCGACATGGCTCAGATCAAGGCGGGCGGCGGAGAGGCCAGCCCCTTCCAGGGCAGCAGCCATCAGACGAATGATCTCCAGGTCGGCCTCGACGCCGGCATGACCATAAATCTCGGCGCCGATCTGGATCGGCTCCCGGGTGCCGGCGGTGGCCGCCGGCAGGGTATGCAGCACGCTGTCGCAATAGCAGAGACGGACCACGCCCTGGCGGTTGAGCAGGTGGGCGTCGATGCGGGCCACCTGGGGCGTGATATCGGCACGCACGCCCATGGTGCGGCCGGACAGCTGGTCCACCAGCTTGAAGGTCTTCAGGCGCAGATCCTGGCCGGACCCGGTGAGCAGGGATTCCAGGTACTCGAGCAGGGGCGGCATGACCAGTTCGTAGCCATGGCAGCGGAACAGGTCCAGGGTCTGGCGCCGCAGGCGCTCGATCTTGGCGGCCTCTGCCGGCAGGGCATCGGCCAAGTATTCGGGTAGCAACCAGTTCATTTGAAAATCATCAACAGTATGAGGCCCGCGATCATGGCGGTGAGGCCGATGAAGCGGATCTGGCCGTCGCTCATGGCGATGAGGCGGCGAAACGTCTCGCGCCAGGCCTGGGGCGCGAGAAAGGGAACGACGCCTTCGAGCACCAGCATGAGCGCGAAGGCGAGGAGGAGATTATCGCCCATAGGCAGAACGACGGCCGACTTTACTTGCCGCTGCGGCCGACGTTCTTCATGTACTTGAAGAAATCGGAATTGGGTTCCAGCACCATGACATCGCTCTTGCTCTTGAAGGTGGAGCGATAGGCTTCCATGCTGCGGTAGAAGGCGAAGAACTCGGGATTCTGGCCGAAGGCCTGGCCGTAGATGGCGGCAGCCTTGGCATCGCCCTCACCCTTGATCTTCTGGGCATCCCGGTAGGCTTCGGCCACCAGCACTTCGCGCTGGCGGTCGGCGTCGGCGCGGATCTTTTCGGCCTCGGCAGCGCCCTGGGAACGCAGTTCGTTGGCCACCCGCTTGCGCTCGGCCTCCATGCGGCGATAGACGGACTCGCTCACTTCCTGGGGCAGCTCGACGCGCTTCAGGCGCACGTCCACGATCTGCACACCGATCTTGCGGGCATCCTGGTCGGCCTTTTCCCGCATGTCGTCCATGATCTTGTCCCGCTCGCCGGAGACCACGTCATGCACCGTGCGCTTGCCGAACTCTTCCCGCAGACCCGCGTTGACGGTCTGGGAGAGACGGGTACGGGCCCGGGATTCGTCGCCGCCGACGGAGATGTAGTACAGCTTGGGATCGACGATGCGCCACTTGACGTAGGAATCCACCAGCACGTTCTTCTTTTCCGAGGTGATGAAACGCTCGGGTTCCGGGGAATCCATGGTCAGGATGCGGCGATCGAAGAAGCGGACGTTCTGGATCAGGGGCCACTTGAAGTTGAGGCCGGGTTCGGTGATGACCGACTTGACCTCGCCCAGCTGCTGCACCACGGCGTACTGGCGCTGATCCACGGTGAACAGGCTGAGGGCCAGCACCACCACGATGGCGGCCACCAGGCCGCCGATAAGACCGAAGCTCTGTTTCATCTCTGGGGCTCCTTAGCGGCCGTCCCGATCCCGGGAACGCAGGGAAGCGTCACGGGAACGTACATCGTTCTTTTCCAGCTGGGGCGGAACGTCGTTGGAAATCGACACACCCCGGTTCACGGTGCTTTCAACGGCCTGGGCGGCCGGGACGCCGGCATGGCCGGGCGCCGCCACGGTTTCCATCAGCTTGTCCAGGGGCAGGTAGAGCAGGTTGTTGCCGCCCTTGGCATCCACCATGATCTTGGAGGTGTTGGCGTAGATCTGCTGCATGGTTTCCAGATAGAGGCGCTGGCGCGTCACCTCGGGTGCCTTGGCGTATTCCACGAGGATCTGCTTGAAGCGGCTGGCATCGCCCTCGGCGGTGGCGATCATGCGCTGCTTGTAGCCGTCGGCTTCCTGCAACAGGCGGGCAGAGGTGCCCTTGGCCCGGGGAATGACGTCGTTGGCGTAGGCCTGGCCTTCGTTCTTCTGCCGCTCCCGGTCCTGGCCCGCCTTCACCGCATCGTCGAAGGCTGCCTGGACCTGCTCCGGCGGCTGGGCATTCTGCATGGTGACCTTGGAAATGAGGATGCCGGTGTTGTAGCGATCCAGGATGTCCTGCATCAGCTTGGCCGCCTGGGCCGCCACCTGCTCCCGGCCTTCGTAGAGGACGAAGTCCATCTTGCTCTTGCCGACGATTTCCCGGATGGCCGTTTCCGAAGCCTGCATCACGGCCTCGTCGGCGTGGCGGTTGTTGAACAGGTATTCGACCGGGTCCTTCAGGTAGTACTGCACGGCGAACTGGATGTTGATGATGTTTTCATCATCGGTCAGCATCAGCGCCTCTTTCAGCACCTTGTTCTTCTCGCTGCCCCGGTAGCCCACCTCGATGGTGCGCACGCCGGTGAGATTCACCAGTTCGTGGGATTCGATGGGGAACGGCAGGCGCCAGCGCAGGCCCGGTTCCGTGGTTTCCTTGAACTTGCCGAACTGCAGCACCACACCGCGCTGGGAGGCGTCGACGATGTAGAAGCCGGAGGCCAGCCAGACCACGGCCACCAGGGCCGCCAGGAGGCCGATGCCGCCGCCGAAGAGCTTGGGATTGAAATCGGAGGGGCCGCCGGAATCGCCGCCGCCAAATTTGCCGTCGCCCTTCTTGCCGAACATGCCGGACAGGCGGCGGTTGAAATCGCGCCACAGGTCTTCCAGATCGGGAGGTCCCTGGTTGGGACGGCGGCCGTCGCCATTGCCACGATTGCCCCACTGGGGGTCGTTGAGCGACATCAGAAGTCCAATGCTAGAGATCATGTCGGGGAACTCTTATTGAGGGCGGTATGAGGGGCCGGTGATCCGGTCTAAACGTCTTGCACTGCGTCATTCGCACTGGCTGCCGCGGCATCGTCCGCAGAGGCCGCTGTCGTCATGCTGAGTGAATTATCCCTGGCAAACTCCGTCAGTGCCTGGCGCAACAAATCCAGGCCTTCGCCGGTCCTGGCACTCAATCGGACGCGGTGAAGTTTACCATACTCGTCCCGCTCCACAGCGGCGGGCAAGCCCGTAAGGTCGGCCTTGTTCCACACCAGAATCTGGGGTACCTGGTCGGCACCGATCTCGTGCAGCACCTTGTTGACTTCGGCAATCTGCTCCTCCCGGGCATGGGAGGCGGAATCCACCACATGCAACAGCAGATCGGCCTGGGCCGTGGCTTCCAGGGTGGCCTTGAAAGCCTCCACCAGGGCGTGGGGCAGGTCACGGATGAAACCCACCGTGTCCGACATCACCACGGAGCCCACTTCCGGCAGCCACAGCTTGCGGGAGGTGGTGTCCAGGGTGGCGAAAAGCTGGTCCGCCGCATAGACGCCGGCCTTGGTCATGGCGTTGAACAGGGTGGATTTACCGGCGTTGGTATAGCCGACCAGGGACACGTTGAGCACATCGCGCCGGGAACGGGCCCGCCGCTGCACATTGCGCTGGCGCGACAGCTTGGCCAGGCGCTCCTTGAGGCTCTTGACCCGGACGCCAAGCAGACGGCGGTCCGTTTCCAGCTGCTTTTCGCCGGGACCGCGCATACCGATGCCGCCCCGCTGCCGCTCCAGGTGGGTCCAGCCCCGCACCAGGCGGGTGGCCAGATGCTCCAGCTGGGCCAGTTCCACCTGCAGCTTGCCTTCGGAACTGCTGGCGCGCAGGGCGAAGATGTCCAGGATCAGGCTGGTGCGGTCGATCACCCGGCACTGCAGGGCCCGCTCCAGGTTGCGTTCCTGGGCCGGCGACAGCTCGTGGTTGAAAATCACCAGGGTGGCATCATGGGCGGCGGCGACGGCACCGATTTCCTGCACCTTGCCCTTGCCCACATAGGTGGCCGCATCGGGCGCACCCCGCTTGGCCACCAGCACATCCACCACTTCGGCACCAGCCGAGCTGGCCAGCAGGCGCAGTTCTTCCTGGGAATCCTCGATGTCGGGCTGGCCGAAATCCACCTGGATCAGGAGGGCGCGCTCGGAACCGGGGACCCTGGGGTCACCGGCGGAGGGACGATCAAACATGGATTAGGAGCAGACTGGCCGCAACCGGCCGAAAACGACGCGGCCCGCCGGTGATGCCAGCGGGCCGGAAATGCGTATGTGGGGAATGATCACGACTCGGCGCCGTTATCCTGCTGGATATTGACGGGGCGGGCCGGCACCACGGTGGAAATGGCATGCTTGTAGACCATCTGGGTCACCGTGTTCTTGAGCAGCACGACGTACTGGTCGAAGGACTCGATCTGGCCCTGGAGCTTGATGCCGTTCACCAGGTAAATGGAAACCGGCACATGTTCGCGGCGGAGCGTGTTGAGAAACGGGTCTTGTAAAAGTTGCCCTTTATTGCTCATGGCTGAAACTCCATGGTTCGTTGTTATGGAAAAAGCACTTTAATGGATTTTCCGGGGGAAAGCCACCGGGCAAACCCGTAGATTCAGGACTTTTTCTCGCGGTTTTTGTAAAAGGTGTCCCGCGGATTGCCAATCTTGCGCACTTCCTTGGTGGCGAAAGGATTGTGGCTGGTGTTGAACTGGACCCGCAGGGGCGTGCCCTGCAGTTTGAACACTTCGCGGAAGGTATGTTCCAGGTAGCGGCGATAGCTTTCCGGCAGGGAATCCAGGGCATTGCCGTGGATGACGATCAGGGGCGGGTTGGAGCCGCCCTGGTGGGCATAGCGCAGCTTGGGGCGGAAGATGCCACCGTGACGGGGCGGCGCCTGGCGGGCCACGGCGTCCAGCAGCACCCGGGTCAGCTTGGGCGTGGGCAGCTTGGCCATGGCGGCGGCGTAGGCCCGGTCCACGGAGGTGAACAGCTTTTCCAGGCCCAGGCCCTTGAGGGCGGAAATGTAGTGGAAGGTGGCGAAGCTGAGGAATTTCAGCTTGTGTTCCAGATCCACCTTGATGCGCTCGCGCCGGTAGGCGTCCAGGCTGTCCCACTTGTTCACCGCCACCACCAGGGAGCGGCCGGATTCGACAACGAAACCGGCGATGTGGGCGTCCTGGTCCGAGATGTCCTGGTCCGCATCCAGCACCAGCACCACCACGTTGGCGTCCTCGATGGACTGCAGGGTCTTCACCACGGAGAACTTCTCCACGGCTTCGAAGACCTTGCCGCGGCGGCGCAGGCCGGCGGTGTCGATCAGGGTGTACTTGCGGCCGTTGCGCTCGAAGTCCACGAAAATGGCATCCCGGGTGGTGCCGGGCATGTCGAAGGCGATGACCCGCTCTTCGCCCATGAGGGCGTTGATGAGGGTGCTCTTGCCCACGTTGGGACGGCCGACGATGGCCACCCGGGGCGTTTCGTCCTTGGCGTCATCCTCGTCCGGCTCGGGGAAATCGGCCAGGGCCATTTCCACCAGATCCCGCACGCCGTCGCCGTGGGTGGCGGAAACGGGGAACGGCTCACCCAGGCCCAGTTCGTAAAAGTCGGCGGCCACCACCGTGTGCTTCATGCCCTCGGCCTTGTTCACTGCCACCAGCACCGGGCGCTCCAGCTTGCGCAGCTTGTTGGCGATTTCCTTGTCCTGGGCGGTAATGCCGACACGGCCATCCACCACGAAGACCACGGCGTCCGCTTCGGCGATGGCCTGCTCGGTCTGGCGCGCCATCTCGTGGAAAATGCCGTCCTTGGCCAGGGGCTCGAAGCCGCCGGTGTCCACCACCAGATAGGGCTTGCTGCCCACCTTGCCGTGGCCATAGTGGCGGTCCCGGGTCAGCCCGGGCAGGTCGGCGACGATGGCGTCACGGGTCTTGGTCAGGCGATTGAACAGGGTGGACTTGCCTACATTGGGCCGGCCGACCAGTACCAGGGTGGGTTTCACGAGTAATGCTTTCTGCTTGGATTATTGAACGTCGAGGGCGAACACGCCGCCGCCCTGGGTCTGGAACAGCCAGCCGCTGCCGTAGCTCTGGGGCGCCGCCACCACGGCAGTGCCGTCGGTGGTGAAGCGGGCGCTGAAGGAGCCGTCATCCCGGTTGAGGAAGTGGATCACGCCCTTGACGTCACCCACCGCCACCAGGCCGTGGGCCACCCGGGGCATGGAGAGCTGGCGCAGGAAGAGCTTGTCCTGCTTCCACAGGGAGGTGCCGCGGAAACGGTCCAGGGCATGCACGGCGCCCTTGTCGTCGGCGACGTAGATATTGCGGCTGTCCATGGCCAGACCGGAGGCGGAGGACATGTCCCGGGCCCAGATCAGGTTGCCGTTGGTCAGGTCGAAGCAGGCGACGCGGCCCTGGTAGGCCACGGCGCACACCTGGGGACCGTCGAACACGGGGGGGCTGGTGATGTCGGCCACCCGGTCCAGCTCGGTGGTGCCCTTGGGCAGGGCCACGGTGCCTTCCCAGACGGCGGCGCCGTTCTGCAGGGACACCGCCACCAGCTTGCCGCCGGGGAACCCGGCAAAGACGTAGCGTTCGGAAATCACCGGCGGCGCCGCATTGCGCAGGGAGAGGGCCGGGTTGTTGCGCTGATAGACCCACTTGCGCTTGCCGTCGGCCGGATCGAAGCCGTAGAGGCGGTTGTCGCCGGTGCGCACGACGACGATGTCGGCGCTCACGGCTGCCGCCGCCAGGATGTCGGAACTGGCCCGGGCCTTCCACAGCTGCTTGCCGTCCTTGGCGTCGAAGGCGATGATTTCGCCCTTGGGCGTGCCCACCACCACCAGACGGCCGTCGCTGCCGACACCGCCGGAGAGGGGCTGGCCGGAGGAAACCTGCCAGGCCTGCTTGCCGTCGTCGAAACGGGTGACGCTGCCGTTGTTGGCGGCCACATAGACGCTGGAATCCACCACCGCCGGCGTGAAGACGTAGTCCTCGGCCTTGCCGGCCCGGCCCTGCCACAGGCTCACCACATTGACGCTGGGCTTGATGGTGTCCAGTTCGGCCATCTTGACCTTGGAGGAACTGGCGAAGGGATTGATCTTGTCCAGGGAAGAACAGCCGCCCAGGGCGGCTGCCAGCAGCAGGCTCAGGAGGGCGGGGCGGAATTTCACTTGGCCTCTCCCAGGGCATCGGCCTTCTGTTGCAGCACCTGGCGGTAGGCGGCGGCTGCCTGGGCATCCTGGGCACCGCTGCCGGCCTTGGCGGCGGCATCGATGGCGGCCAGGGCGTCGGCGAAGGCCTTGCGGGCTTCGTCCTTCTTGTCCTGGGCCAGGAAAATATCGCCACGCACTTCGGCATAGCGGGCCGCGAAGGCGGGTGCCGGCTTGGCTTCCAGCTGCTTCAGGGCCTCGTCGTAGGACTTCTCGTCGAGCAGCACGGCGGCCAGGCGCAGACGGCCCAGGTCGCGCAGCTCGTCCTTGCCGTTCTCGGCCACCCAGGCCAGCTGCACCTTGGCGGTCTTCAGGTCGCCGCCGTCGAAGGCCACCTTGGCCGCGGTCAGGGCGCCGAGGGCGGCGTAGGTGGAGCCCTTGTAGTTTTCCAGCAGTTCGCCGGCAGCCGCCTTGAGGCGCTGGGCATCACCTTCCAGGGCGGCCTTCTGCAGCACACCGAAAACCACGGCGGCCTGGGCCGACTGGCGGCCCTGGTACCAGTTCCAGCCCTGCCAGCCGGCAACACCGATGGCGGCGGCGAGCAGGATGCTGGTCACCAGGTTGCCGTGCTGCTTCCACCAGGTCTTGATTTCGTCGAGCTGTTCCTGCTCCTGCAAGTCGTAGACGGCCATTATTCCTCTTCCCAATCAATGATTGAATCCATCAGGGTGGCAGGCAGATCATCCACCTTCACCCGCTGTTGTTCGCCCTTCTCGCCGTCGGCGCTGCGCAGGGACTTGAGGCTCACCTCCCCTGCCGCCGCCTCGTCGTCGCCGATGATCACGGCGAAGGCAGCACCGCTGCCGTCGGCCTTTTTCATCTGGCTCTTGAAACTGCCGCCGCCGCAATTGAGGAGCACGGTCAGGCCGTTGTCCCGCAGCCCTTCGGCGACGCGGAAGGCGAGCCGGCTGGCGGCCTCGCCCTGGTGCACCACGTACACATCCACCGGCTCCGGATTGCCAGCCAGATCCTGGTCCTGGATCAGGGCGATGAGGCGTTCCACCCCCATGGCAAAGCCGCAGGCGGGCGTGGGCTTGCCGCCCAGCTGCTCCACCAGGCCGTCGTAGCGGCCGCCGGCGCAGACCGTACCCTGGGCGCCGAGACGGTCGGTGACCCATTCGAACACGGTCAGGTTGTAGTAGTCCAGCCCCCGCACCAGGCGCGGATTCACCGTATAGGGCTGGCCGGCGTCCCGCAGCACCTGCTGCACGCCTTCAAAGTGGGCCAGGGATTCGGCGCCGAGGAAGTCGATCAGCTTGGGGGCGTTGGCGCACAGCTCCTGCATGTCCGGATTCTTGGTATCCAGGATGCGCAGGGGATTGGTGTGCAGGCGGCGCTGGGAATCCTCGTCCAGCCGGTCGGCATTGGCCTGGAAATAGGCGATCAGCTCAGCCCGGTGCCGGGCCCGCTCTTCGGGCTGGCCCAGGCTGTTGATCTGCAGGGTGATGCCTTCCAGACCCAGGTCGTCCCACAGGCGGGCGCCCATGAGAATCTGTTCCGCATCCACATCGGGACCGGCAAAGCCGAAGGACTCCACGCCCACCTGGTGGAACTGGCGGTAGCGGCCACGCTGGGGCCGCTCGTGGCGGAACATCTGGCCCATGTAGTAGAGGCGGCGCGGATGCTGGGCGGCCAGGCTGTGCTGAATCACGGCACGGACGCAGCCGGCGGTGCCTTCCGGGCGCAAGGTGAGGTTTTCACCGTTAAGGGCGTCCTCGAAGGAATACATTTCCTTCTCGACGATGTCCGTGACCTCGCCGATGGCCCGCTTGAAGAGGCCGGTGGGCTCCACGACGGGCATGCGGATGGGGCGGTAGCCGTAGCTGTGCAGCCAGGAACGGACTACCTCCTCGAAGCGCTCCCACAGCTCGGCTTCGTCGGGGAGGATGTCGTTCATGCCGCGGACGGCTTGTAGTGTTTTCTGACTCATAAACCTGGTTTCATTATCGGGAAGGGCCGGACACCGCCCACAGGCGGCGCCGGCCCCGGTCCCTGGCAATCACGGATGCAGTTTGCGTTGGTAGGTACGGGCCACGTAGCGATCCACGATGGCCTTGAATTCTTCGGCGATATTGTCGCCCCGCAGGGTAACCGTCTTTTCCCCGTCCTCAAACACCGGGGCCGCCGGCACTTCGCCGGTGCCGGGCAGGGAAATGCCGATGTTGGCGTGCTTGCTCTCGCCCGGGCCGTTGACCACGCAGCCCATGACCGCCAGGGTCATGTTCTCCACGCCGTCGTACTCGGTGCGCCACTGGGGCATCTGGGCCCGCACGTACTCCTGGATGGTGGAAGCCAGTTCCTGGAAGAAGGTGCTGGTGGTGCGACCGCAACCGGGACAGGCCGCCACCATGGGGGTGAAGGCGCGCAGGCCCATGGTCTGCAGCATTTCCTGGGCGACGATGACTTCACCGGTGCGCTTGCCGCCGGGCTCGGGGGTCAGGGAGACGCGGATGGTGTCGCCGATGCCTTCCTGCAGCAGCACGCCCATGGCGGCAGTGGAAGCGACGATACCCTTGCTGCCCATGCCGGCTTCGGTCAGCCCCAGGTGCAGGGCGAAACGGGAACGGGCCGACAGCTCCCGGTAGATGGCGATCAGGTCCTGCACTCCGGAAACCTTGCAGGAGAGGACTATGTGGTCGGCCGGCAGGCCAATCTCCACGGCCTTCTCCGCCGACTCCAGGGCCGAGGTGACCATGGCCTCGCGCATGATTTGCACCGCGTCCTTGGGTTCGGGCCGCTTGGCGTTCTCGTCCATGATGCGGGCCAGCAGGTCCTGGTCCAGGCTGCCCCAGTTCACGCCGATGCGCACCGGCTTGTCGTACTTGCAGGCCAGCTCGATCATCTGGGCGAACTGCTCGTCCCGCTTCTTGCCATGGCCCACATTGCCCGGGTTGATGCGGTACTTGGCCAGGGCCTGGGCACACTCCGGATGGTCGGTGAGCAGGCGGTGGCCGTTGTAGTGGAAGTCGCCGATGAGGGGCACGGAGAGGCCGAGGCGATCCAGGTGCTCGCGGATCTTCGGCACGGCCGTAGCCGCTTCCGGCGTGTTCACGGTGATGCGCACCAGCTCGGAGCCGGCCCGGGCCAGTTCGGCCGTCTGCAGGGCGGTGGCGAGGTAGTCCTCGGTGTCCGTGTTGGTCATGGACTGGACCACCACCGGGGCATCGCCGCCGATGGTGACGCCGCCCACCTTCACGCCCAGAGTCGGGCGACGGGGAATGGAATAGGGATCAGACATGGATCAATCGAGGCTGACGCGGGCCACGTCGTCCTTGCTGCGAGGTTCCAGAGGCACATCCCGGCCCTTGTAGGTCAGCTTGACGTGGGAAGCATTGCCCACCACCAGGGAGAAGGGAGGCACACCTTCCACTTCCCGTTCGCTGCCGGCGGGGTTGAGTTGGGAAAAGACGATCTGGCCGCTCTTGTCCTTCACTTCGACCCAGGAGGGCTGCTCGAAGCGGAACTTGAAGCGGGCCTGGCCGGCGGCCACGGCGCCGCTGGGGGCCGGGGGAGAAACCGTGACCGGGGCGGGCGCGGGGGCGGCCACGGCAGCGGGAGCTGCTGCTGCCGCAGGAGCCGGTGCCGCGACCGCGGCCGCAGCAGGCGGCACAGCGGCAGCTGGCGCCTGCTCCGGGACCCCGGTGGCGGCAGCTTCGCTGCTGTTGCCCTCGGCCGGAGCGGCAGGCGGGAAGGCCTGCTCGGGCTCCGCTTCGGCGGCGGTTTCAGCGACGGGCTCGGGCTCCGGCGCGGACTGCCAGAAATCGGCCGGCACCAGGAAATAGGCGGCCACGGCGACCCCCACCATGAGGGCGGCGCCGGCCACGGCGGCCAGATCGCGGCGCTTGCCCTGGCCCGGCTGGGGCAGGGAGGCGGCGGAGGCTTCGGGCAGCACGATGTTGGGATTGTCCGGGGTCTGGGCCGCCTTGATCTGCTGCAGCAGGGGCGTGGCGTCCAGATGCAGCAGCCGGGCGTAATTGCGGATGAAGCCGAGGACGAAGGTCTGGCCCGGCAAGGCGTCCCAGTTGTCGCTCTCCAGGGCATCGACCTGGCGATAGCTGATTTTCAGCAACTGGGCCACATCGGCCACGGACATCTGACGGGATTCCCGCGCCTGGCGCAGGACGAGGCCAACACTGACCTCGGGCCGGGACTCCGCGGCGGGAGATTCCTCGGCCAGGGTTTCTTGAACGAGTTCGCTCATTCGAAATTGCCTTTCAAGAGGGCCTGGGTTTCCCGGGAACCCGGGAAACGGCGGCGCAACTGGGCGTTGTAACTGGCCTCTTCGACCCGGTCCCCGAGCTTGCGGGCCAGGCGCAGGCCCAGCCACAGGGATTCGGGAGTGGGATCGCTGGCCTTGTGGAATTCGCGCACCAGCCGGTAGGACTCGTCCAGGTCATCCTGGCGGTACTTGAGGCCGGCCATGGCCAAGGTGGCCTGAAAATCGTTGCGGGCGAGGCGCAGTGCCCGGAAATAATAGTTTTCCGCGCCTTTCAGGTCGCCGATTTTCTCCGAGCACCGGCCCGCATTCAGATAGGCACGCTCCGGCGTCGGGTAGAGCGGGTTCTTGATGGCGTTGTTGAAGTAGGCGATGGATTCCTTCTCCCGCCCGACCTGGCAGAGGAACCAGCCGAAGTTGTTGTTGATTTCGGGGTCGTTGCCGGCAAGGGACAGGGCGCGACGGAAGCTCTGCTCCGCCGCCTCGTTTTCCCGCAGGTCCATGTGCACCAGGCCCAGCACGTTGTGGGCCGGGGCATAGCTGGAATCGGCGGCGATGGCAATGCGCAGCTCCTCCAGGGCCGTGGCCAGCTGGCCGTCCTGGAAGTACAGGGCCCCCAGCTCGGTATGGATCTTGGCCGAATTGCGGGCATTGCCGGTGACCGTCATCTGGGACTGGGGACCTTCGGCCAGGGGCTGGCTGGAGGGGACACTGGGATTGCTGTTGCAGGCCGTCACCAGGGCCGCCAGGCAGCACATCAGAAGCGGGAGCGTGGGCAGCCGGAAGGGGGTCTTGCTCATGGTCGCATCTCCTGAATCGGGATGGTCCGCCGTTCGTTGCGCCGGGTCTTGTCCTGCACCTGACCGGCCAGCTGGCCGCAGGCCGCATCGATGTCGTCGCCCCGGGTCTTGCGGGTGGTGGTGACGACGCCGGCCTGGATGAGGATGTCGGCAAAACGGCGGATGCGCTCCGCCTTGGAGCGGCGGAAGGGCGATCCCGGGAAGGGATTGAAGGGAATCAGGTTGAACTTGCAGGGCACGTCGCGGGTGATGGCCAGCAGTTCCCGGGCATGGGCATCGCTGTCGTTCACCCCGTCGAGCATCACGTATTCGAAGGTCACGAAATCCCGCGGCGCCTTTTCCAGGTAACGCTGGCAGGCAGCCATCAGTTCCGCGATGGGGTATTTCTGGTTGATCGGCACCAGCTCGTCCCGCAGCTTGTCGTTGGGGGCGTGCAGGGAGACGGCCAGGGCCACCGGGCATTCATCCCGCAGGCGGTCCATGGCCGGCACCAGACCGGACGTGGAGACGGTGACGCGGCGGCGGGAAAGACCGTAGGCGTTGTCGTCCAGCATCAGTTTGAGGGCGGCCACGGCGGCCTCGAAATTGGCCAGGGGCTCGCCCATGCCCATCAGCACCACATTGCTGATGATGCGCTCGGCCTTGTCCGGGTGGCGGGGATCGACCCCCAGGGCCCGGTTGGCCTGCCACAGCTGGCCGATGATCTCGGACACGGCCAGGTTGCGGTTGAATCCTTGTTTGCCGGTGGAGCAGAAGGCGCAGTCCAGGGCGCAGCCGGCCTGGGTGGAAATGCACAGGGTGCCCCGGTCGTCTTCCGGGATGAACACCGTTTCCACCGCATTGCCGTTGCCCACGTCGAAGAGGAACTTGCGCGTGCCGTCGTCGGACAGCTTGTCGCTGACGATGGCCGGGGGCAGCACGACCGCATTGGCCTTGAGCATTTCACGCAGGCTCTTGGCGATGTCGGTCATGGCATCGAAATCGGCCTGGCCGAAGTGATGCATCCAGCGCAGCACCTGGCGCGCCCGGAAGGGCTTCTCGCCACGGGCGGCGAACCAGGCCGTCAGGCCTTCGGCATCGAAATCGAGCAGGTTTTGCATCTGGGACTCTGATTGGGTGAGGGGGAACAACGAAAAAGCGGGACCGTCAGACCCCGCTCACCCGACTCCGATTAGCGACCGGAGTAGACGTTCATCGCCGGGAAGAAGAAGGCGATTTCGTTGGCAGCGGTTTCGGCGGCGTCGGAACCGTGCACGGCGTTGGCGTCGATGGATTCAGCGAAGTCGGCGCGGATGGTGCCCGGCTCGGCCTTCTTGGGGTCGGTGGCGCCCATCAGGTCGCGGTTCTTGGCGATGGCGTTTTCGCCTTCCAGCACCTGGATCATGACGGGGCCGGAGATCATGAAGGACACCAGATCCTTGAAGAAGGGGCGTTCCTTGTGCACGGCGTAGAACTTGCCGGCTTCTTCGGCAGACAGCCAGGCCATCTTGGAAGCAACGATCTTCAGACCGTTGGTTTCGAAACGGGAGTAGATCTTGCCGATGACGTTCTTGGCGACGGCGTCGGGTTTGATGATGGAAAGGGTGCGTTCGATAGCCATGGTCACTCCGTGAATAGCTGGGTTTGGAAATAACTTTATATTTTACCAGACCTTAGGGGAGAACCCCAGCCCGGACGCCATTTCCGCACCTTGGCAGCACCACGGCAGCCGCCATCCCCGCCCCGGGGCCGGGACGGGAAACCGGCCGCCCTCCCCTGGCGGGAAGGCGGCCGCCGGAACTCAACCGAACTTGAAGAGGATGCCGAAACCGGCCCGGGGATAGTTCCAGTCCACGTTGCCGTGGGTGTCGCAGACCACCCGGCAGGTGCCACATTCCAGGCAGCCGTCGGTGATCAGGCCGATCTTGCCCTCCTCGAAGGACCAGCAGCCGGCCGGACAGCAAACGACGCAGGCCCGGCTGACGCAGCCGTCGTTGCAGACGGATTCGTTCTTGATGCGGATATGGGGCCGATCCGCATCGACCCGGTAGCGGTTCTGGAACAGCTTTTCTTCGACTTTCATCATGATCTATGTCCTTTTGAAGCGCTGCGCCCAAGGGAAACAGCGTGGAGCGCAGCGATCCTGGCTAGGCGTGCCGCCGCAGGCAGTACAGCTAGTACGGCAAGGCGGCACGGCCAGGAATTTTGTTGGCCCTTCCTCAGCGGGTGGCGCGCCACAGGCGGTAAGCATCACCCAGCAGCCCCAGCAGGCTGCGGCGTTCGCGGAAGGCGTTGAAGATGGCCTTTTCCTTGGTCGCCTTGTCCTGTCCATCCACGGTGAAGAACTCGTGGGCGGCGCCGTTGAGCAGGGCCGGGTAATCGGAGAGGAACTGGCGCTGGCTGTGCAGGGTATCCGGGATGTTGCGGTACTTTTTCAGGTCCTTCAGCACGATGCTGTCCTCCAGCCTGGCCTTGTAGCGGGCCAGGTTGGCGGCGGTGGAAGGCAGGCCCTTCTCCCCCAGTTCCAGCAGGGTCTCGGCGGCGAGGCGGCCGCTGGTCATGGCCAGATTGGAGCCTTCCCGGTGCACGGCATTCACGAAACCGGCGGAATCCCCCACCAGCAGCCAGCCTTCGCCGTACAGCTCGGGCAGGGCGTGGTAGCCGCCTTCGGGAATTAGGTGGGCGGCGTATTCCCGGGTCTCGCCGCCGGCGATCAGGGGTGCCACGGAAGGGTGCTGCTTCAGCTTTTCCAGCAGTTCCGCCGGGGTGGTGTTCTGCGCCTTCATGTCGGAAAGCATGCAGCCGATGCCAAGGGAAATGGAGTCCTTGTTGGTGTAGAGGAAGGCAGTACCGGCCATGCCCTGGCTTATGCTGCCCAGCATCTCGATCACCACACCCTCGCTGCCCTTCAGGTTGAAGCGGGCCTCCACGGTTTCCTTGGGCAGGAAGATGGTTTCCTTCACCGCCAGGGCCACGGCGGCGGGCTTGATGTCCTCCCGCAGGCCGGCCCGGCTCGCCACCAGGGAATTGACCCCGTCCGCCAGGATCACGGTGTCGGCGTAGATTTTGCCGTCCTCCCGGTCCACTTCGACGCCGATGACCTTGCCGGCGGCATCCCGCAGCAGGGCGATCACCGTCATTTCGCAGATCACCAGGGCGCCGGCCTTCTGCACCTGCTCGGAGAACCACTTGTCGAAACGGGCCCGGATGATGGTGTAGCGGTTGCCCGGCATCTGGTTGAAGCGGTCGGAACGGAAGGTAGTGCCGACGTAGGACTCGTCCTCCATCACCCACATGCGCTGCTCGATGACGGTACGCTCCAGGGGGGCGGAGTCGCGGAAGTCGGGGATGATCTTTTCCAGGGCGTCGGCGTAGAGGATGGCGCCCTGCACGTTCTTGGAGCCGGGATACTCGCCCCGCTCCAGCTGCAGCACCTTCTTGCCGGCCTTGGCCAGGGTGTAGGCAGCGGCATTGCCGGCGGGGCCGGCGCCGACGACGATGACGTCGAATTTTTCGATGTTCTGGGTCATGAAAATTCCTTTACTGCGCCAGGTAGCCGGCGAAAGTGCGGCCCAGGGCCGGCAGCACCTGGTTGCAGTCGCCGACGATGGCGTAGTGGGCGAAGTCGAAAATGGGGGCGTTGGGGTCGTTGTTGATGGCGATGATGCAGTCCGCCCCTTCCATGCCCACCCGGTGCTGGATGGCGCCGGAAATGCCGGCGGCGATGTAAAGGGCCGGACGCACGGTCTTGCCGGTCTGGCCCACCTGGCGGTCGGCGGAGATCCAGCCGGCGTGGATGGCGGCCCGGGAGGCCCCCACTTCGCCGCCCAGGACCTTGGCCAGATCCCACACATGCTTGAAGTTCTCCGCCTTGCCCAGGCCCTTGCCGCCGGAGACGACGATTTCGGCGTAGGGCAGCTGGGGCTTGTCGCGCTGCTCGTCGGGGATGAATTCCAGCACCTTGGTGACGATGTCGGTCTCGATCAGGCCGGCCTCGAAGTCCACGATCAGGCCGGTCCGTTCCGGTTGCGGGTCGGGCATGGGCATCACCCGGTGGCGCACCGTGGCCATCTGGGGCCGGTAGTTGAGGGTGACGATGGTGCACAGCAGGCTGCCGCCGAAGGTGGGGCGGGTGGAGAGCAGACAGCGGTCTTCCGGATCGATGGCCAGCTCGGTGCAGTCGGCGGTGAGGCCGGTCTTCAGGGTGGTGGCCACCGATCCGGCCAGGTCCCGGCCCAGGGTGGTGGCGCCGAGCAGGAGGATTTCTGGCTTGTGGGCATTGACCAGGTCGGTCAGGGCCCGGGTGAAGGGCACATTGCGGTACTCGGCCAGCACCGGGCTGGCAATACGGTAGCAGCGGTCGGCGCCGTAGGCGAAGGCGGCCTGGCACTGGGCTTCCAGGTCCGGCCCCGGGGCGCCCATGACCACGCCGCACAGCTCCACCCCCAGCTGGTCCGCCAGACGGCGGCCCTGGCCCATCAGCTCCCAGGAGACGGGATGCACATGGCCCCGCTCGCTCTCGACGAAGACCCAGACCCCCTTGTAGGCCAGCAGTTCTTCATCCAGCTTGATCTTGCGCTTCTTGATGGGCTTGTCGGTCTTGGCTTCACTCATGGCGCTCTCCTGCGGCCGTACGCTTGTTATCCAGTTCTTTTTTCACCTTGGGAATCTCCGCCAGCACCTTGTCCAGCAGGGCCTGGGTGGCGGCTTCCGGGTTGGCGGCGTCGAACTCGATCTGCTGGGCCTTCTGGGCCCGGGGGCTGGGCACGAAGACCCGGCTGACGATGGTGGGGCTGCCCTTCAGGCCCACCTTCTTGATGTCCTCGATGCCGGCGGCGTTGCGGTCCCAGACACGGACTTCGGCCCGGGCGGCGCGGAACATGTCGGGGGCGCTGCCGAAGCGGATCTCGTTGCTGCCTTCGAGCATGGTGATGAGGGCCGGCAGGCGGGTTTCCAGCACCTGCACCCCGCCCTCGGCGCGGCGCTCGACGCGGATGCTGTTGGCGGCCTGATCCACGCTGACGATGCGGGAGACGTAGGTCAGCAGTTCCAGCTCCAGCCGCTTGGCGATGCCCGGACCCACCTGGGCCGTGTCGCCGTCGATGGTCTGCTTGCCGGTGAACACCAGGTCCACCGGGCTCTCCTGGTGCAAAGTTTTGATGGCCGAGGCCAGCACGTAGGAGGTGGCCAGGGTGTCGGCCCCGGCGAAGAGCTTGTCGGTCACCAGCACGGCCTCGTCGCAGCCGTAGGAGAGGGCCTTGCGCAGGGCCGGCTCGGCCTGGGGCGGGCCCATGGTCAGCACCGTGACCTTGCCCCCCAGCTGGTCCTTGAGGGCCAGGGCCGCCTCGATAGCGAAGAGGTCGTAGGGGTTGATGATGGCCGGCACCCCCTGGCGCATGATGGTGTTGGTCACCGGATGGACCCGAATCTGGGCACTGTCCGGCACCTGCTTGATACAAACGACGATGTGCATGATGACGATCCGTCTAAAGTTGAAATCAGGGTAGGAAACGGTAGCCGACGCCGATTTCCGTCAGGATATGGCGCGGTTTGGCCGGGTCGGCCTCGATCTTCTGCCGCAGGTGGCCCACATAGACCCGCAGGTACTGATTGTTCTCCGCCGCCTTGCCGCCCCACACCTGGGTCAGCAGCTGGCGGTGGGTCAGCACCCGGCCCGGGTTGCCGGCCAGGGCCAACAGCAGACGGTACTCGATCTGGGACAGGTGCAACAGTTCGCCGCCCTTCTCCACCCGGCGCCCGGCGCAGTCGATGCGCACCTCGCCGAATTCGATGAGGGGACTGCCCTCCCCCGTGGCCGCCGGCCCCCGGCGCAGCAGGGCGCGCACCCGGGCCAGCAGCTCGGGCACGCCGAAGGGCTTGGTCAGGTAGTCGTCGGCGCCCGCGTCCAGGGCCGCCACCTTCTGGCTCTCCTGGGTGCGGGCGGACAGCACCAGCACCGGCGCCGCCGACCAGGCGCGGAAGTCCCGCAGGAAATCCAGGCCGTCCAGGTCCGGCAGGCCCAGGTCCAGGATAAGCAGGGAGGGCTTCAGGGCGCCGGCCTGGACCATGCCGTGGCGGGCCGAACCGGCCTCGCTGACGGCGTAGCCTTCGCTCTCCAGCACGGAGACGACGAATTCCCGGATGGACCCATCGTCCTCCACCACCAGGATGGTTTCGCTGGCGCTCATGGCGTTTCGCTTTCCAGGTCTGCCAGATCCGCCAGGTCGGGCGGGGTTTCCAGGGGCAGGCGCAGGCAGAAGCAGGCGCCGCCGCCGCTGCGGTTGGCGGCGCTGACGCTGCCGCCGTGGGCCTCGGCAATGGTGCGGGCAATGGCCAGCCCGAGCCCGGCCCCGGGCACGTTGGACTCGCTGCGGCCGCGGCGGAAGAGGCCGAACAGATCCTCCTCCTGGCCCGGCGCCAGGCCTTCGCCCCGGTCGCAGACGGACAGTTCCAGCCAGCCTTCGGACTGGGCCACGCGCAGCTCGATGCTTTGTTCCGCCGGGGAATACTTGAGGGCGTTCTCCAGGAGATTCCACAGCACCCGTTCGATCAGCACCCCGTCGATATGCACCGGCGGCAGGTCCGGGGCGATGTTGATGACGATCTCCCGCCCCCCGGCGTGGGGCTCCAGCAGTCCCATGGTGGCGCCGATGACCTCCTCGATGGGCTGCCATTCCTTCTGCAACTCCACATTGCCGGAGCGCAGCCGGGCCATTTCCAGCAGGTTGCCGAGCAGCTGGTTGATGGCCAGGGCCTGGTCCCGCAGGCGCAGCAGCATGGATTTCTGCTTGTCGGCACCGGCCACCTTGCCCAGGGCCAGGCCGTCGGCCATGCCCACCAGGGCCGTGAGGGGCGTGCGCAGGTCGTGGGAGAGGCTGGCAAGGATGGTGCCGCGCAGGGTTTCTGCCGCCACCCGCAATTCGCTCTCGCGCACGGCGGCGGCGTACTGGGTCCGCTCCAGGGCCACGGCCACCACGGAGGCCATGGTGTCCAGGGCCTCCCGATATTCGCCGTCGTCCAGGGTGCCGCTGTCCACCTCGAAGCCGAGCAGGCCCTGCAGGTCCCGGGTGCCGGCCAGGGGCAGGAGGGCCCGGGAAATGCCCGGCGCCGGGCTGGGAATGGCCACCAGCTGGCGCCGCTCCAGACAGGCCCGTACCAGGGCCTTGGTGATGAAAGGCGGCGGCTGGTCCCAGGTGGCCGGCTCCAGCAGGCGGATGCGGCGGGCACCGAGGGCGTCGGCGAGGAAGCGGCGGCAGGTCTGGGTCACCTCCTCGGCGGTCTGGCTGCCGGCCAGGTGCTTGGCCAGTTCGTAGAGGGCCCGGGCCCGCCGGGCCCGGTCGCGGGCCAGTTCCACCTGGGTGCGCAGGGCGGCGGTGAGATGGCCCACCACCAGGGCCACCACCACCATGATCACCGCTGCCATGACGTACTGGATTTCCGTGATGGCCAGGGAGAAATGGGGCGGTACGAAGACGTAGGCGAAGGCCAGGCTGCCGGCCAGGGCGCAGGCCACGGCGGGGCCGCGGCCGAAGTGGCCGCCCACGGCCACCACCGCCAGGACGTAGAGCAGGGCCAGGTTGGAGAGGTCGATCTCAGCCCGGAACGGGGCCGCCAGCGCCGTCCCCAGGAGGACGAAGAGCATGCCCATCAGGTAGCCGGAGAAGCGCTGCAGGAGGTGCCCCATAGCCGAATCAGCAGGAAGAAGCCGGAATCATGGGCACCATGCTAGCCCGAGCCGTATAAAAGCACTGTAAAAAATGGGCGAAAAAAAGCGCGCGGCGGTTTCCCGCACGCGCGCCAACTCAACGCAAGGGTGATTCTTTGCTACAGCATGCCCAGGGTGCGGGGCAGCCACAGGGACAGGCTGGGCCAGTAGGTGACCAGGGCCAGGAAGCAGAGCATGGAGAGCAGCCACGGCCAGACGGCGATGGTCAGCTCCGTAATCCCCATCTTGGTGATGCCCGAAGCCACATAGAGGTTGAGGCCCACCGGCGGGTGGCACATGCCCACTTCCATGTTCACCACGATCAGGATGCCGAAGTGCACCGGGTCGATGCCCAGCTTGACGGCTACCGGGAACAGGATCGGCGCCATGATCAGGACGATGGAGGAAGGCTCCATGAAGTTGCCGGCCACCAGCAGCAGCACGTTCACCGCCAGGAGGAAGGCGATGGGGCCCAGGCCCTTGTCCAGCAGCCATTCAGCCAGCAGCTGGGGGATGTTCTCGTTGGTCATGAGGAAGGAGAACAGCACCGCGTTGGTGATGATGTACAGCAGCATGGCGGACATGTTGGCCGAATCCAGCAGCACCTTGGGGATCTGCTTGAGGCCCATGTCCTTGTACACGAACACCGCCACGATGAAGGCGTACACCGCGGACATGGCCGCCGCCTCGGTGGGGGTGAACATGCCGGTGTAGATGCCGCCCATGACGATGACGATCAGCATCAGGCCCCATACGGACTTGCGGAAGGCGACCCAGCGCTCGCCCCAGGAAGCCTTGGGCATGCGCGGATAGTCGAACTTCTTGGCCCGGTACCAGGTGACCATGCCCAGGGTGAAAGCCAGCAGCAGACCGGGAATCACACCGGCCATGAACAGGGCGCCCACGGAGGTGTTGGTGGCCACGGAGTACATCACCATGACGATGGAGGGCGGGATCAGGATGCCCAGGGCGCCGGAGGTGGTGATGACGCCCGCACCGAAACGGTTGGGGAAGCCTGCCCTGACCATGGCCGGCAGCAGGATGGAGCCGATGGCCACCACGGTCGCCGGGGAGGAGCCGGAGACGGCGGCGAACAGGGCGCAGGCCAGCACGCCGGCAAGGCCGAGGCCGCCGTAGAAGTGGCCCACCATGGCGCTGGCGAAGTTGATCATGCGCCGCGCCACCCCACCGTGGGTGAGGAAGTTGCCTGCCAGGATGAAGAACGGGATCGCCATGATCTCGAACTTCTCGATGCCGGTGAACAGCTTCAGGGCCACCGATTCGATGGGCACCTGGGTCATGGTGAAGAGGAAGGTCAGTACGGTCAGACCCAGGGAAATGGAAATGGGCATCCCCGTCAGCATCAGCGCCAGGAGGAGGCCGAAAATGATTGCGGCGTTCATGTTATTGGCCTCCGTTCTTGTCGCTGCGCTTCACACCGTGGGGCGTGTCCGGCTCCATGGGCACTTCCTTGCGGCCGGCGTCCACGTGTTCCAGTTCCTCGGCGGCCTGGATGGCCTCGCCGATGGAGTAGGTCTTCTCTTCCTGGGCCAGTTCCTCTTCCAGGCCTTCCACATGGCCGTGGTCGTGGTGGGGCAGTTCGCCGGTCTTGAGGAAGGAGACGGCCACCTGCAGGAAGCGGAAGCACATCAGGTAGGAGCCCAGGGGCACGGCGGAATAGACGATCCAGGTCGGCCATTCCAGGTCCGGCGTGATGGGGCCTTCGAAGAGGTCCGGCGCTTCGATGCCGAACCAGTGGAAGAACTGGTAGTGGGCGCCGTTTTCCCAGACGAAGGTGGCACCCAGGGTGCCGACGATGCCGGTGAAGGTGGCGCCGGCGAGCAGGCCGAACAGCACGAACTTGGCGCGGTTGGCAGTCTTCAGGCGGTTGATGACCACATCGACGCCGACGTGGATGCCGGTGCGCACGCCATAGGCGGCGCCGAACTTGGCCATCCACACGAACATGATGATGCACAGTTCCTGGGCCCAGCTGAAGTTGAGGCTGAGCAGCCAGTCCTGCAGGCCAGGAATGTCGTAACCGGAAAGATAGCGATGCACCACGGACAGGAAAATGATGACCGTGGCCGCACCCATCAGGAAGGTGATGATGGCTTCTTCCAGGTGATTGAGCAGCTTATTCATGACAGAACTCCCCCTGCCCTCACAAAAACGCCCGCCCCAGTCTGAGGCGGGCGTCCTCGCGGGCAGAATGTTTTACTGGGCGGTGAAACCGGTTTCCTTGTAGATGGACTGGATCAGATCCTTGCCGATCCGGTCAGCCATCTTGGCGTGCACCGGGGTCAGTGCCTTCTTGAAGGCTTCGCGCTCTTCCTTGGTGGGCACGTAGACCTGGGTCTTGCCGCTCTTCTTCACGGATTCCAGATCCTTGTCGTTCTGTTCCTTGGCGATCTTGTTGGCGTAGGTGGTGGCATCCTTCATCGCGGTTTCGAGCTGGCCGCGCACATCGGCAGGCAGGCCGTCCCAGAACTTCTTGTTCACGATGACGGCGTAACCCAGGTAGCCGTGGTCGGTCAGGGTCAGATGCTTCTGCACTTCATGCATCTTCTGAGTGTAGAGGTTGGAGATGGGGTTCTCGGTACCATCCACCACGCCGGTCTGCAGGGCCTGGTACACCTCGGAGAAGGCCATCACCTGGGGCAGGGCGCCCAGGGAGCGCATTTCCTCTTCCAGCACCTTGGAGGACTGGATGCGCATCTTCTTGCCCTTCAGGTCAGCCGGGGTCTTGATCGGGGTGTTGGCGGAGAAGGACTTGAAGCCGTTGTCCCAGTAAGCCAGACCCTTGATGCCCTTGGGTTCCAGCTTGGCCAGCAGGGCGGCACCGACGGGGCCGGTAGTGACCTTGTGCAGCTCTTCGTAGTTGTCGAAGATGTAGGGCAGGTCGAAGGCTTCGAACTCACGCACGCCCAGGGGACCGAACTTGGCCAGGGAAGGTGCCAGCATCTGCACGGCGCCCAGCTGCAGGGCTTCCATTTCTTCCTTGTCCTTGTACAGCTGGCTGTTGGGGTAGACCTCGACCTTCACTTTACCCTTGGTCAGTTCGGCAGCCTTCTTGGCGAAGAAGTCGGCGGCCATGCCCTTGGGCGTATCCACGGCCACCACGTGGCTGAACTTGATGACGATGGGCTGCTGGGCCATGGCCCCGCAGGACAGGACTCCGGCCAACAGGCCGAACATGAGATGGGACATCTTCATATTTTCTCCTCCGACAAACAGTTGATTTGGTTTATGTAGACTAGCCCTCAGGCCAGCTTGGCGCAGTATCACAAACGTTATACACCGCCCACTACTGTGGATATCCACAATCCACGCGGGTTTCCGTCATTCTGCATGCTTCGCCTCCTTACGTTGCAGCCCGCTGACCGCCCCCCATGCCCCACGATCTGCTCTCCCCGCCGCTGCTGCTGGCCTGCATCGCCCTCATCGTCGGTATCGCCGCCTTCGCCCACGGGGTCATCGGCGTAGGTTTCCCCCTCATTACCACGCCCTGCATCGCCCTCCTCACCGACCTCAAGACGGCGGTGCTGATCACGGTGCTGCCCAACATCCTGCTCAACATCCTCTCCATCCTGCGCGGCGGCAACTGGCGGGACAGCCTGCTCAAGCACTGGCGCCTGGCCGCCTACGTGCTGCTGGGCAGCCTGGTGGGCACCCAGCTGCTGATCGGCCTGCCGGCCGAGCCCCTGAAGCTGGCCCTGGCCCTGATGATGCTGGTCTCCATCAACCTCAACCGCCTGAAGAAGCTGGACTGGTCCTTCCTGCGCCGCCACCGCCGCACCTCGGAAGCGGCCTTCGGCCTCATCGGCGGCATTCTCTCGGGCACCGTCAATGTCTCGGTGCCGCCCCTGGCCATCTACTTCATCGGCCTGGACCTTTCCCCCGTGGCCACGGTGCAGCTGTTCAACCTCTGCTTCATCGTCGGCAAGCTGACCCAGGCCGGGACCCTGGCCGCCCACGGCGAATTCACCGCCGCCATCCTGTGGCAAAGCGCCGGTCTCACCGTGCTGGCCGTGGCCTGTCTCATTCCCGGCATGCGCATCCAGTCCCGCATGGACGCCTCCACCTACCGGCGCTGGCTCAACCACACCCTGCTGCTGATGGCCGTCCTCATGCTGGTCCAGGTCGGCCTGGCCTGGGCCCGCTAGGCATCGCCAGGACCCGGGCAGCACGCCGGCCGGGGCTCCGCTAGAATGGCGTGCAGCCAGGGGCGCCCATTTCCAGGGGCACCCCTCGCCCAAGCGCATCCAGGGCCGACCGCCGGCAATGCCGGCTCCCCATGCCCGCCCCATGCGCCGTTCAGACCCGTGCCCTCCCCTCACCTGGTGCCCCGGTATGCAACTGCGATTCGCCTCCGTCCTGCTGCTGTTCCTCGCCGGCTGTACCGCCCTGGTGCGCCACGACCTGGATCAACGCTTCGGCCCCGCCGATGGGGGCCGCTACGACGCGCCCCGGCCCGGCGCCATCTCCTTCCAGCAGCAGGTGCGGCCCATCCTGGACAGCCGCTGCGTCGTCTGCCACTCCTGCTACGACGCCCCCTGCCAGATCAAGCTGGGCTCCTGGGAAGGCGTGGCCCGGGGCGGCAGCAAGATCGAGGTCTATAACGGCACCCGCCTGCGGGAGGAGTCGCCGACCCGCCTCTTCATCGATGCCGAGAAAGCCTCCCAGTGGCGCGACAAGGGCTTCCACCCGATCCTCAACGAGCGGGGCGACACTCCTGCCGCCGCCCTCCAGGCCAGTCTCCTGGCCCGGGCCCTGGACCTCAAGGCGGCCCATCCCCTGGTGCCCGACCAGCCGGTGGGCGGGGACATCGACTTTTCACTGGCGCGCCAGCAGTCCTGCCCGGCCATCGAGGAGTACGACGCCCTGGAACGGCGCAATCCGGGCTGGGGCATGCCCTTCGGCCTGCCGGCCCTGGCGCCGGCGGAAGTGGCCCTGCTGAAAAAATGGCTGCAGCAGGGCGCCCCCGCCGAAGGCCCCCAGCCCCTGACGCCAGCCCTCCAGGCCCAGGTGGATGCCTGGGAGCGCTTCCTCAACGGCGCCGACCTCAAGACCCGCCTCATGGCCCGCTATCTCTACGAGCACCTGTTCCTGGCCAACCTCTACTTCGAGGGCGCCGCCGAAGGTAGCGACGGCCCCCGCTACTTCCGCCTGGTGCGCTCCCGCAGCGGCCCGGGGGAGGCAGTGCAGGAAATCGCCACCCGGCGCCCCTTCGACGATCCGGAGGTGGAACACTTCCACTACCGCCTGCGCCCGGTGGAAGAGACCATCGTCGCCAAGAACCACATGCCCTACGCCCTCGGCCCGGGGCGCATGGCCCGCTGGCGCGAACTGTTCCTGCAGCCCGCCTACCGGGTGGAGCGCCTGCCGGGCTACGCGCCGGAAGTGGCGGCCAATCCCTTCCTCGCCTTCCGCGACATCCCGGTCCGCGCCCGCTACCAGTTCCTCCTGGACGAGGCCCAGTTCACCGTGATGGGCTTCATCAAGGGCCCGGTGTGCCGGGGCCAGACGGCCCTCAACGTCATCGACGACCATTTCTGGGTCTTCTTCCAGAACCCGGACAGCGTCTCCGAATCCGACGAAGCCTTTCTCCTGCGGGAAAGCCGCAACCTCAGCCTGCCGGCGGAAAAGGGCAGCGAGACGCCGATCCTCACCCCCTGGATGCGCTACAGCGCCCAGGAGACCCGCTACCTCCAGGCCAAGTCCCGCTACTACGAGCAGCGCTTCGACAGCCCGGCCAAGGTCAATCTCAACCTGATCTGGGACGGCGGCGGCCGCAACGACAATGCCGCCCTCACCATCTACCGCCACTTCGACAGCGCCACGGTGCTGAAGGGGCTGGTGGGCGAAAAGCCCAAGACCGCCTGGGTCCTCAGCTACCCCCTGCTGGAGCTCATCCACTACCTGCTGGTGGCGGGCTACGACGTCTTCGGCAATATCGGCCACCAGCTGACGACGCGGCTGTACATGGATTTCCTGCGCATGGAGGGGGAATCCCAGTTCCTCATGCTGCTGCCCCGGGAGGCCCGCATCCGGGTGCGGGACCACTGGTACCGGGACGTCAATGGCGACACCCGGGAACGGGTCTACGGCAGCATCGCCCGCTTCGACCAGGAAAGCGGCATCGCCTACCAGGAGCGGGAGCAGCCCGAGCGCGAACTGCTGCAACGTCTGCAACAGCGCTTGCAGCCGGTGCTGCCGCGGCAGCACCTTCTCGACACCCTGCCCGATGCGGCCCTGCAGACCAATCTGCAGGATCTGGCCCGGGTCGCCGGCAAGGCCCTGGCCTGGCTGCCGGAAAGCAGCCTGCTGCTGGTGGAGGAAGCGGGACGCCCGCCCCGGATCTTCACCCTGCTGCGCAACACGGGCCACCGCAACGTCACCTACGTGCTCATCGAAAAGCTGGCCATCGCCCCGGAAGAACACAGCCTGGACGTGCTGCCCGGCATCGCCACCGCCTATCCCAACGCTTTCTACCGGGTGCCCCGCGCCAGCCTGGGCGCCTTCGCCCGGGACCTGGCGGCCCTGGCCTCGGAACGGGACTACACCCGCTTCATGGACGCCTACGGCCTGCGCCGCAGCAGCCCGGCCTTCTGGGCCCTGAGCGACTACGTCAATGGGGAATACCGGCGCCAGGCCCCCGTCGAGGCCGGCTGGCTGGACTACAACCGGCTGGAGAACCGCTGATCCAGGCCCTCTGCAGGAAGGGCGGAAAAAGAAAAAGCCGCCCTCGGGCGGCTTTTTGATTGGCGGCTACCTGGAGGGTCAGGCGGCCTTGCCCACCGGGCGGACCAGATCGGCCGGATGCAGCACGGCGTCGGACACGGCTTCGGGCTCGTCGGCCTCTTCCACCGTTTCGCCGTTCAGCACCCGGGTCATGCGGTCGGTGTTGAGGGCGTTTTCCCACTTGGAGACGACGATGGTGGCGACGCCGTTGCCGATCAGGTTGGTGATGGCGCGGGCTTCGGACATGAAGCGGTCCACCCCCAGCAGCAGGGCCAGGCCTTCCACCGGCAGCTTGCCGCCCAGGGTGGCCAGGGTGGCCGCCAGGGTGATGAAGCCGCCGCCGGTCACGGCCGCCGCGCCCTTGGAGGTCAGCAGCAGCACGCCGAGGATGGTCAGCTGCTCGGTCAGGGTCAGGGGCACGTTGAGGGCCTGGGCGATGAAGATGGCCGCCATGGTCAGGTAGATGGAGGTGCCGTCCAGGTTGAAGGAGTAGCCGGTGGGAATGACCATGCCGACCACGGGCTTGTGGCAGCCCAGGTTTTCCAGCTTGGTCATCATGCGCGGCAGGGCGGACTCGGAGGAGGAGGTGCCGAGCACGATGAGCAGCTCTTCCTTGATGTAGGCCAGGAACTTCAGCAGGGAGAAGCCGGTGAACTTGGCGATCAGACCCAGCACCACGAAGACGAACAGGGCGCAGGTGATGTACACGTTGGCCATGAGGAAGCCCAGCTGCTTCAGGGAGCCGATGCCGTACTTGCCGATGGTGAAGGCCATGGCACCGAAGGCGCCGATGGGGGCGAAGTGCATGATCATGCCGATGACGCCGAAGAGGCCGTGGGAGAACTCGTCGAGAATCTTCACCAGGGGCTTGGCCTTGTCGCCCAGGCGGGACAGGGCCAGGCCGAAGAGCACGGAGAACAGCAGCACCTGCAGGATTTCACCCTTGGCGAAGGCATCCACCACGCTGTTGGGGATGATGTTCATGAGGAAATCGGTGGTGCTCTGGTTGTGGGCCGCCGCGGCGTAGTTGGCGATGGCCTTGGTATCCAGGGTGGCCGGATCCACGTTCATGCCGGCGCCCGGCTGCAGGATGTTCACCACGATCAGGCCGATGGCCAGGGCCACGGTGGACACCACTTCAAAGTAGATCAGGGCCTTCAGGCCGACCCGGCCCACTTCCTTCATGTCGCCCATCTTGGCGATGCCGACCACCACGGTGGCGAAGATGATCGGGGCGATCATCATCTTGATCAGCTTGATGAAGGCGTCGCCCAGGGGCTTCATGGTGGCGCCCGTTTCCGGGAAGAAGGCGCCGAGGGCAACCCCCAGGGCAATGGCGAACAGCACCTGCACATACAGGCGCTTGTAGAAAGGCTTGTGAGACATGGTCACTCCTGCTGATTGAGATGGCTCCCGGGGTTTCCGTACGGACCCCGATGTAGTTATGGGGGCGCATTCTCTGCCCCTGAAGCCGGGGTCGCCATTGTGGTTATCCGTTAGCTGCAGCGCAGCATGAAGCCGCGGAGAGGCAAACGGGACGCACCTCCTGGGGTACTATTGCGCTTTATGAAACGACTTTCCGTTCCTTCCTCGGGCAGCGTCCTGCAATGGCCCCGCTGGACCCTGCTGATGCCCAAGCTGGCGGTGGGGCTGCTGGTCATTTCCCTGGTCAGCCTGCTGTGGCTCCTGCACCGCAACGAGGTGGAGGAGCAACGGGCCACCCTCATCGCCGACATCCTCTGGCTGGAACAGAATTTCCGCTTCCACATGTCGGGCAACGAGGACCAGCTCAACCGCACCGGCCTCGACATGGGCAGCGCCGCCAAGGGCGGCACGCCGGCGACGGTGTTCCAGGTACAGGCCCAGCACATCGTCAAGAACAACCCGGAAGTGGAACAGGTGATCTGGCTCGACGCCGGCGGCAACCTGGTCCAGGCCTACCCCAACCGCATCCCCGACCGGCAGGAGCTGGACATCTTCGGCGGCCCCATCACCCGGGACGCCTTCGACTTCGCCCGCAAGCTGGGCAAGGCCACCTACACCGACCCCTACCGGGCCGCCGGCGGCAACAGCCAGATCGACCTGTTCGTGCCCATCTACCGCCAGGGCGACTTCGCCGGCATGCTGGTGATGGCCTATTCCCTCAAGTCCATGCTCAACCACCTGGTGCCCTGGTGGTTTGCCGAGAAATACCAGCTGCGCATCCTGGACGACGGCGGTGCGGTGCTGGCCAGCAAGTCCAACATCCAGGGCGAGCCCGGGCTGGCCTACGAACTGCCCTTCGACCCGCCGGGCCACGGCCTCATGCTGCAGGGCATCGCCTACCGCAACGCCGGCAACCCGGCCCAACTGGTCCTGGCCGGCGCCATTGTGGTCCTGGCCATCGGCGTCTTCTGGAGCCTTTTCGCCATCCGCGGCCTGATCAAGAAGCGCCTAGCGGCGGAACAGGCCCTACGCGACGAGCATGCCTTCCGCCAGGCCATGGAGGATTCCATGATCATCGGCATGCGGGCCCGGGACATGGACGGCCGCATCACCTACGTGAACCCGGCCTTCTGCCGCATGAGCGGCTACCGGGCCGACGAACTGGTGGGCCACAGCCCGCCCCTGCCCTACTGGAACCCGGACAGCCTGGACACCCACGAGGAGCAGAACGCCCTGGTGCTCACCGGCCACGCCCCCAACGAAGGCTTCGAGGCCAGCATCCGCCACCGGGACGGCCACATCGTGCACACCATGGTGTACGCCACGCCCCTGATCGACGCCCACGGCAAGCAGACCGGCTGGATCAGTTCGGTGGTGGACATCTCGGAACGGAAGAAGGCCCAGGCCCTGCAGCGGCAGCAGCAGGAAAAACTGGAACAGACGGCGCGCCTGGTGACCATGGGCGAAATGGCCTCCACCCTGGCCCACGAACTGAACCAGCCCCTCTCCGCCATCGCCAGCTACACCACCGGCTGCCTCAACCGCCTGGAGGCGGGGGACTACACCCGGGAGGAAATCTCCGGCGCCCTCAACAAGCTGGCCCTGCAGGCGCAGCGGGCCGGCCGCATCATCCGCCGGGTGCACGACTTCGTGCGGCGGCGGGAGCCCCAGCGGGTCATCTGCCACCTGGAAGAGGTGATCGAGGACAGCATCGCCTTCATCGAGCCCCTGGCGCGCAAGCAGCAGGTGCACATGCTGCGCCTGGTGCCGGCCCATCTGCCCAAGCTGCTGGCCGACCCGGTGCTGCTGGGCCAGGTGCTGATCAACCTGATGCGCAACGGCATCGACGCCATGGCCGCCACCCCGCCGGAGCGGCGCCAGCTCATCGTCGAGGCCCAGCTGCTGGGCGACCAGGTGGAAGTGTGCATCGCCGACCGGGGCTGCGGCATTCCCCCGGAAGTGGCGGAAAAGCTCTTTTCCCCCTTCTTCACCACCAAGACGGAAGGCATGGGCATGGGCCTCAACATCTGCCGTTCCGTCATAGAATTCCACGGCGGCCGCCTCTGGTTCGAACCAGGGGCCGAAGGCGGCACCGTATTCATCTTCACCCTGCCCCTCGACTGGGAGTAAGCCGTGAGCCCCAAAGCCCACATCATCGACGACGACGAAGCCATCCGTGACGCCCTTTCCTGGCTGCTGCAGTCCCGCGGCGTCGCCAGCGCCACCTGGCCCAGCGCCGAAGCCTTCCTGGAGGCCTGGAACGCCTCCGGCGAAAGCCTGCAGGGCTGCCTGCTGCTGGACATCCGCATGGACGGCATGAGCGGCCTGGAACTGTTCGAGCACCTGCAGGGCAAGGGCCTCAAGCTGCCAGTGATCTTCCTCACCGGCCACGGCGACGTACCCATGGCCGTCTCCTCCCTGAAGAAGGGCGCCTTCGATTTCGTCGAAAAGCCCTTCAACGACAACGAACTGGTGAACCGGGTCATCGAGGCCATGGATGCGGACGCCCGCAACCAGGAAAAGCAGGCCATCAGCGCCTCCGTCCAGTCCCGCCTGGACACCCTCACCACCCGGGAGCGGCAGATCATGGAACTGATCCTGGTGGGCAAGTTCAATAAGGTCATCGCCGACGAACTGCAGATCAGCATGCGCACGGTGGAAGTGCACCGGGCCCACCTGTTTGAGAAGATGGGCGTGCGCACCGCCGTGGAACTGGCCCAACTGCTCAAGCCCTGAGGTATCCCGTCATGAAACCGCCCGCCCCCGCCGCCCCCTCCCCCAATGGACAGGCCGGCCTGGTGGCCGGGCTCTACGGCCTTCTGGCAGCCCTCTGGATCGCCCTCTCGGACCGGCTGGCGGCCCTGGTGGCGGGCGACACGGCCCAGCTGACCCTGATCCAGAACTACAAGGGCTGGGCCTTCGTCGCCATCACCTGCACCCTCCTCTTCTTTCTCGTGCGCCGTTCCCTGTCCCGGCTCCAGGGCTCCTACCGGGCCCTGGCGGAAAGCGAGGCCCTCTACGAATCCCTGGTCCAGGTCATGCCCCAATGTCTCTACCGCATGGACCGGGAAAGCCGCATCACCTTCGCCAACCGGGCCCTGGAACGCCACCTGGGCAAGCCCCGGGAAGCCATCCTGGGCCATTCGCCGCGGGAGGTGTATCCGGCGGATCTGGCGGCCAAGTACCGCCAGGACGACCTGCGGGTGCTGCAGGGCGAGACCCTCAACCTGATCGAGGAAATGGTTTCCCTCGATAGCGAGCAGCGCAAGCGCTACATCGAGATCGTCAAGACGCCCACCTACGCCCCCGACGGCAGCATCAACGGCATCCAGGGCATTTTCTGGGACATCACGGCACGCAAGAGCGCCGAGGAACAGATCGAATACCTGGCCCACCACGATCCCCTCACCGACCTGCCCAACCGGGTGCTGCTGCGCGACCGCTTCCTCCAGGCCCAGGGCCAGGCGGCCCGCAGCGCCAACCGGGTGGCCATCCTGTTCCTCGACCTGGACCACTTCAAGCTGGTGAACGACACCCTGGGCCACCCCATCGGCGACCGCCTGCTGCAGGCCGTGGCCGAGCGCCTGCGCCGCGGCGTACGGGAGACGGACACCATCAGCCGCCAGGGCGGCGACGAGTTCGTCATCGTCCTGCCCGAACTGGCGGACCCGGAAAGCGCCGGCAGCATCGCCGGCAAGCTGATGGAGCAGATGCACGAGCCGGTGCGGGTGAACGGCCACCGCCTCAACGTCACCTTTTCCCTGGGCATCGCCCTCTACCCAGACGACGGCGAGGATTTCGACACCCTGATGAAGAAGGCCGACACGGCCATGTACTCGGCCAAGGAGGCGGGGCGCAACACCCTGCGCTTCTTCACCGCCGCCATGAACGTCGAAGCCGCTGCCCGCCTCAAGCTGCAGAACCGCCTGCAGCGGGCCCTGGAGAAGGAGGAACTGGTGCTGTACTACCAGCCCCAGTTCGACCTGGCCAGCGGCCGCATCCTCGGCGCCGAGGCCCTGCTGCGCTGGCGGGACCCGGAGCGGGGCCTGGTGCCCCCCGGGGAATTCATTCCGGTGGCCGAGGACACGGGCCTCATCGGCCCCATCGGCGAATGGGTCATCGGCGAAGCCTGCCGCGAGCTGCGGCGCTGGCACGAGGCCGGGGCCACGGACCTGACCATGGCGGTCAACCTGTCGCCGGTGCAGTTCCGCCGCAGCCGCCTGGTGGAAATCGCCGCCCGGGCCCTGCAGGAAAACCGCCTGCCGGCCGAGTGCCTGGAATTCGAGCTGACCGAGTCCCTGCTGATCCGGGAGGACGCGGCCATCCTGGAAACCCTCACCGCCCTCAAGGGCCTGGGGGTGAAGCTGTCCATCGACGATTTCGGCACCGGCTATTCCAGCCTGGCCTACCTGAAGCGCTTCAACGTGGACAAGCTGAAGATCGACCAGAGCTTCATCCGTGAGCTGTGCAGCAATCCGGACGACGAAGCCATCGTCAGCGCCGTCATCACCATGGCCCGCCAGCTGCGCCTGCGCACCGTCGCCGAAGGGGTGGAAAACGCCGAGCAGGCCACCATGCTGCGCCGCTTCGACTGCGACGAGGTGCAGGGCTTCCTCTTCGGCCGCCCCATGCCCGCCGCCGACTTCCAGGCCCTCCTGGGCCACCGCTGAACACCTTGCGGGGCCGCCCCGGCCTCCAAGCCCCCACCGCACCGCGCCGCGTCCTGGCGGCCCCGGTCGGCCACCCGACAGGCGCCTTGGTGTTCTGAAGCCGAAGAATCGCGCTGCGACGAAATGTCGCCAACGATTGCGCCACTTCTATTTGAGAATAATTCCCATCCAAAGTATATTAGCGGCCGTTCTTGCGCCTCCGCTTCGGAGCCCGCCGGAGGCCGCCGCCGTACCGCGCGCCTCATCGGCTATGGCGCGGCTCCCCATTTTCGATTCGCAACCCCACTCCCAATCACATACAAGAAAATCATGTCTGTCAGCCTGAAACTGAAGCCGCTCGCTGCGGCCGTACTGCTACTCGGCACAAGTCACTGCGCCCTGGCCGAGGAACCTTCCCTGACCCTGTCTGAAATCAATGTGGTGGGACGCAGCGAAGGGCAGGACTACTACAGCGACGAGGCCGGCGTGGCCCGTTCCGAGACGCCCCTGCGGGAAGTCCCCCAGTCGGTGCGGGTCGTTCCCCGCCAGGCCATCGACGACATCGGGGCGGTACGCCTCGAGGAAGCCTACGACTATGTCAGCGGCGTCAATCGCCAGAACAGCTTTGGCGGCCTGTGGGACAACTTCTCCATCCGCGGCTTTGCCGGCAACCCGGACACGGGAGCCAATTTCCTGCGCAACGGCTTTGCCGGGAACCGGGGCTACAACGCTCCCCGGGACATGGCCAACGTGGAACGGCTGGAAGTGATCAAGGGCCCCGCATCGGCCCTGTACGGCGGCAGCGAACCCGGGGGCATCCTCAACATCGTCACCAAGAAGCCCCAGTTCAAATCCGGCCACGCCCTGGAAATGTATGTCGGCAGCTACGACACCTACCGGACGACCCTCGATTCCACCGGCCCCATCAGCGACGCCCTGGCCTACCGGCTTAACCTGGCCTATGAGGACAAAGGCAGTTTCCGCGAGCAGGTGGACAGCCAGCGCTACCTGGTGGCGCCCTCCTTCACCTGGCTCCTGGGCGCCGGCACCATCGTCAATTACGACCTGGAACTGCTGCGCCAGAAAGCGCCCATGGACCGGGGGGTGATCGCGGTCAATGGCAAGGTGGGCAGCATTCCCCGGGAGCGCTTCCTGGGAGAGCCGGGGGACGGTGACATCACCATCGACAACAAGACCCACCATCTGACGGTGGAACATGAACTGGCCGATGCCTGGAAAGCCAAGTTTGGTCTGGCCTACCGCACCACCAGCCTGGAAGGCTATTCCACCGAGGCCAGCCCCCGCACTGCTGGCAGCATCCGCTGGACCAGCGCCGGCGCTCCCGTCATCGAGCGGGAGCGGCGCTACCGGGACTACAGTTCCAACGACCTGTCGTTCCAGGGCGAAATCCTCGGCAAATTCAGCACCGGCTGGCTCCAGCATGAAGTGCTGACCGGCGTGGACAGCTACCGTTTCGAACTGGACCAGCTGATGCGGCGGGGCCGCTCCACCACCACCTACGGCCTGGATGTGCTCAACCCCGTCTATGGACAGACGCCGCTGGCCCTGACCGCCACGCCCACCAACACCCTGGAAACCCAGCACGCCACCGGCTTCTTCCTGCAGGACCAGATGAGCCTGGCGGAACGCTGGCGCCTGCTGCTGGGCCTGCGCCACGACCGCTTCCGGCAGGAAATCCTCAACCGGAACACGGGTATCAGCACCTCCCAGGAACACAGCGTCACCACCCCCCGCGTCGGCCTGACCTGGCTGGCCACCCCCACCCTGTCCGCCTATGTCCTGGCCAGTGAATCCTTCCGCGCCAACAACGGCGTCGATGCGGCCAGCCAGTCCTTTGCGCCGGAACGGGGCGAGTCCAGGGAAGCCGGCCTCAAATACGAATCGCCCGACAAGCGCTACGGCGGCACCCTGGCCCTGTTCGAGATCGACAAGAAGAACGTGCTGACCAACGACCCGGCCAATGCGGGTTACGCCATCGCCGCCGGCGAGGCCCGCAGCCGCGGCCTGGAATTCGATTTCTCCGGACAACTGACCAGCAAGGTGCGGGTGCTGGCCAACTACGCCCATATCGATGCCGAGATCACCAAGGACAGCAACGCCGCCCTGGTCGGCGCCCGGCTGATCAACGTGCCGAAGAACAGCGGCAGCGTGCTGGCCATGTATGAAGACGGCCTGGCCGGCGGCCGCTACGGCCTTGGCGCCGGCGCCACCTATGTGGGCAAGCGGGCCGGCAATTCCATCGACAGCTTCGAACTGCCCAGCTACACCACCATGCGGGCCATGGCCTACTGGAAGCCGAGCAAGACCCTGCGCTTCTCCCTGGATATCGACAACCTGTTCGACAAGACCTACTACGCCAGTTCCTACGACGTGTACTGGGTGACGCCGGGCGCGCCCCGCACCGTGACCCTGGGCATGCAGGCCAAGTTCTGATGCTCGGCGGGAATCAGCGCATCAACGCCATCGACGCCCTGCGGGGCCTGGTCATGGCGCTGATGGTGGTGGACCACGTGCGGGAGTTCTTTTTCCTGCACCAGCAGGTCGCCGACCCGATGGACCTGCACACCACCTCGCCCGGGCTCTTCTTCACCCGCTTCGCCAGCCACTTCTGCGCCCCGGTCTTCGTTTTTCTCACCGGGCTTGGCGCCTGGTGCTACGGGCAACGGCACCTTGGCGCCGGCGGCGATCCCCGGCGCGCCGCCAGCGCCTTCCTGGCCAAGCGCGGCCTCTTCCTGGTGCTGCTGGAGCTGAGCCTGATCAACTTTGCCTGGACCTTCGCCTTCCCCCCCAGGATGCTCTATCTGCAGGTGATCTGGGCCATCGGCCTGTCCATGCTGGCCCTGGCTGCCCTGCTGTGGCTGCCCCGGGCGGGACAACTGGCCCTGGGGCTCCTCATCATCGTCGGCCACAACCTGCTCGACGGCCTGCACTTCCCTCCGGGCACGGCAGCCCATGCCGTGTGGGCCGTCCTGCACGACCGCGCCATCATCGAGCTGGCCCCCGGACTGGCGGCCCGCACCTCCTACCCGGTCCTGCCCTGGATCGGCGTCATCCTGCTGGGTTACGGGCTGGGGCCCTGGTTTGCCCAGGGCAGTGCGCCGGAGCAGCGCCGGCGCCGCCTTGCCCTGGCGGGCCTGGGCGCCCTCGCCCTGTTTGTCCTGCTGCGGTGGCTGGATGGCTACGGGGACCATCCCCTGGCCGGCGCCGGAACGGGCCTGGCCACCCTCATGGACTGGCTGAACCTGACCAAATATCCGCCCTCCCTGCTGTTCCTGCTGCTGACCCTGGGGAGCGGACTGCTCGGGCTGGCCGTCCTGGAACGACACTCCTGGAATTTCCTGGCGGTGCTGGGGCGGGTGCCGATGTTCTTCTACGTCGTCCATCTCTACGCCCTGCATCTGCTCAATCTGCTCTGCCTGGCGCTGTGGGGGCCCACCCAGGGCGAGCGTTACGGCTTCGGGCAGGTCTGGCAGATCTGGGGCCTGGCCCTGCTGTCGGTCCCGGCCCTGTATCCCCTGTGCCGGCGTTTTGCCGACTACAAACGCCGGCATCCCGGCGGCTGGCTGTCCTACTTCTGACCCTCTTCTCCGGCGCCCCCGTCTTACGGCGCCGGAGCAGCCGGCGAAACCCCGGCCCCCTCTTCACGGGTCCCGGCGGCAGCCACCTCGATGCGGTTGCGGCCGTTGGCCTTGGCCAGGTACATGGCGTTGTCGGCCCGGGACAGGAGACAGTCCAGGTTGGTGTCGGCTGCTTCCAGGGCGGCGACGCCGATGCTCACCGTCACCGGCGGCAGCTGGGCCGGGCCTTCGGCGGTGGTCAGACGGATGCGCTCGGCCACCTGGCGGGCCTGTTCCAGGTCCGCATCGGGCAGCAGCACCACGAATTCCTCGCCGCCGTAGCGGCCGAAATGCTCGCCCCGGCGCAGCACGGCGCCAACCCGCTGGACGAAGCCCTGCAGCACCAGGTCGCCGGCCTGGTGGCCGTAGGTGTCGTTGATCTTCTTGAAGAAATCCAGGTCCAGCATGAGCAGGCAAAGGGCACGGCCGTGGCGCCGGGCCCGGGCCATCTCCCACTCGCACACTTCGACGAAGGCCCTGCGGTTGAGAATCTGGGTCAGGGAGTCGTGGCTGGAGAGATATTCCAGCTCGCCCCGCAGGCGGTCCGTCGCCAGCAGCACGTAACCCACGGTGATCATCAGGGTGCAGATGGGGTAGGCGGTGAGATAGACCACCTGGATCGGCGTCTGCTCCAGGAAATCGCTGCCCAGGCCGGGCACCAGGGCGCTGCTGCCGCGCAGCAGCAACACGCCGATCTGGGCCAGCAGCACCAGGCAGAAAAAACGGCTGATGAAGCCGGGGCGCCCGTAGCGGAACACCACCAGCAGCTGCCGCCCGTAGAACAGGGGCAGGCTGAGGCCGGCCACTGCCAGGCGGGCATTGGTATCCGGCTGCACCAGCAGGAACCAGGTGAGCAGCCCCAGCCCGACGCCGCTGACCAGGGCCTGGAAGCGCCAGGAAGGCTGGCGCTGGTAGAACAGCTCGGTGCCGCTGAGCCAGAGGGAAAGGGCGGTGTACAGCAGCAGGCTGGCCAGGAGCACGGAAAGCGCATCGGGGATCAGCCCGCGCAGGCCGAACAGCAGGCCGGAGAAGACGCCCACCAGGGTGCCGCCGGCCCAGTGGCCGATGCCCCGGATGCGCTGGGGGAAACTGCGGGTGACGAAGAACAGCACCACGGCCATGAGGGCGGTCATGAAACCGGCCAGGAGGATGACGGTGCGCAGGTCAATATGGGGCATCGGGATCGTCGCAGGGCAAGGGTGACAGTGACAGGCTGGCGCTCTCGGCCGGCCGCCATTCGGGCAGCCAGCCGGGTGCGTCGGCCCGGGCCAGGCAGTCGGCGGCGATGCCGATGCCGGGCACCCAGGCCAGGGTCTGGCCGACCCACAGCAGGGGCAGGCGCTGCCGCTGCCAGGGCGGAATGTCCGCTTCCTGCAGCAGCTTTTTCAGGGGACGCCGGGGCCGGCCCGGCAGCTGCATGGTTTCGCCTCCCTGACGCAGGCGGAAGCGGGCAGCCTCGCCGCACAGAGCGAGGGCCACGCCCTGGCCAATCACCTCCCGCCCGCCGATGCTGCCGAAGGCCCAGGGGACGGGCATGACGAAGGGGCCTGCCGGCTCCGCCAGGGAAGACGGGGGTTGCAGGGGCTCATGGTCCAGGAACACCGTTCCGCGCCACAAGCGGACCACCCACTCGCTACAGCGCCATTCCACCTGGCCGTCAGGCCGGGGGCAGGCCAGCTGCTGCCACAGTTCCGCCAGGGCCCGGGCCTCGGGCATGGGGGCGCCATGACGGCGCAGCCAGCAGCGCAGCAGGTTGCGCCCCCGGGCACTGGAGAGGCCGGCCAGGGCCGCCTGCTGCAGGCGGGAGCCGACGGCGGCCTTGGCCAGATCCTGGGCCGCCAGTTCCTCCAGCAGGTCCTCCGCCTCCCCCGCCAGCGCCGCCGCCCGGCCGAGGCTGACGGCGGCGGGAAAGCGGGACTGCAGCAGGGGCAGGGCCTCATGCCGCAGGAAATTGCGGGCGTAGGCCCGGTCGCCGTTGCTCTCGTCCTCGATCCAGCCCAGGCCCTCGGCCGCCAGCCAGGCTTCCAGTTCGGCCCGGGAGGTTTCCAGCAGGGGACGCAGCAAGGGCAGGGGCCCATGGCCCGGACGCGACAGCAGGCGCCGCCCCGGCATGGCCGCCAGGCCCCGCAGGCCGCTGCCCCGCAGCAGGTTGAAGAGCAGGGTTTCGGCCTGGTCGTCCCGGTGGTGGGCCAGGATCAGGGCATCGGCCGTAAGGCCGGCGAAGACCTGGTAGCGGGCGGCCCGGGCGGTTGCCTCCAGACCCGCCGGGCGCGCCTCGGGCAGACTGACCCGGTGCACCTGCAGGGGCACGCCGAAGCGAGCGCAGAGGTCGCCGCAAAAGGCGGCCCAGGCATCGGCATGGGGCGACAGGCCGTGGTGCACATGCACCGCCTGCAGACGCCAGCCCCGCGCCGGCGCCTGGGCCGCCAGGGCCGCCAGCAGGGCGACGGAATCCCGGCCGCCGGAAAGGCCGACGGCGAGGACGGGCGTAGTGGAAAGGGGGGAAGCGGGAAGAACGGAATGGGGATCGGCCGCCGCCAGCAACCAGGCCAGGCGGTCGGCGATCCGCCGGGGCAGGTCAGGAGACCGGCTGTTCCTTGAAGCGGCCATAGGACATGAGCCGCTCGTAGCGGGCCGCCAGCAGTTCTTGGGTAGACAGGCCGGAAACGCCCTTGAGCGCGTCCTGCAGGGCCTTCTTCAGGTTCTGGGCCATGGCGGCGTGATCCCGGTGGGCGCCGCCCACGGGTTCATTGACGATCTTGTCGATGAGGCCCAGGGTCTTCAGGCGGGAAGCGGTGATGCCCATGGTTTCCGCAGCCTCGTTGGCCTTCTCGGCGCTCTTCCAGAGGATGGAGGCGCAGCCTTCGGGGGAGATCACGGAATAGGTGGAGTACTGCAGCATCTGCACCGTGTCGCCGACGGCAATGGCCAGGGCGCCGCCGGAACCGCCTTCACCGATGATGGTGACGATGATGGGGGTCTTCAGCTCGGCCATGACGTAAAGGTTGCGGCCGATGGCCTCGGACTGGCCCCGCTCCTCGGCGTCGATGCCGGGATAGGCGCCCGGGGTGTCCACGAAGGTGAACACGGGAATCTGGAACTTCTCGGCCAGCTTCATCAGGCGCTCGGCCTTGCGGTAGCCCTCGGGGCGCGGCATGCCGAAGTTGCGGTAGATCTTTTCCTTGGTGTCCCGGCCCTTCTGGTGGCCGATGACGACGCAGGGCTGGCCGTTGAAGCGGGCCAGGCCGCCAACGATGGCCTTGTCGTCGGCAAAGCTGCGGTCCCCGTGCAGTTCCTCGAAGTCGGTGAACAGGCGGGAGACGTAGTCCAGGGTGTAGGGACGCTGGGGATGACGCGCCACCATGGCGGTCTGCCAGGGCGTCAGCTTGGCGTAGATGTCTTTGGTCAGCCCCTGGCTCTTCTTTTCCAGGCGGGCGATTTCTTCCGAGATGTCCACCGCGGAATCGTCCTGCATGAAGCGCAGTTCTTCGATCTTGGTTTCAAGCTCGGCGATGGGCTGTTCGAAGTCGAGGAAAGTGGTTTTCATCGAGATAGGGAAATTTTGGCAGGCGCGTATTCTACCCCAAACCCCCCGGATACTCCCCATTGCCCGGGAAAGGCCGGCGGCGCGGGAGAACGGCCATCGCCGCCGCTGCTGACTGGCTGCAGGCTGCTACCACCGGCCGCAGCCCCAAAGCCCTGGCGGCAAAAGGGTTGTTCGCACCGACGCCCCGGGCGAGAATCACCCAAAACAGGGCGCGGCTTTTCCGCAGTCCCACATTCTCAGGGAAAACTCATATGCAACGATTGCTGGCAACGGCCCTGCTGGCCGCCCTCCTGCCTGCCGCGCCCCTCAGTGCGGCGGAAAACCTGCCGCCGGTGGAAGTGTTCGCCCCGGTGCCCTGCCTGGCCTGCATCGACTGGGCCGAGCACCTGCGGCAAAACGGCTTCAGCGTCACCATGAAGGAAACGGCGGACATGGCGGCCCTGAAAAAGCGCCTGAAAGTCCCCGCCGCGGTGGAGTCGGTGCATACGGCCCGGGTTGCCGGTTACTTCATCGAAGGCCATGTGCCGGCCGAGGACATCAAGGAACTGCTCAAGGAAAAGCCCAAGGCCCGGGGCCTGGCCGTGCCCGGCCTGCCCGCCGGGGCGCCGGGACGGGAAGCTTCCAACCCCAGCTGCGAGCGGGGCTGCACGGTGCTCGATTCGACGCCGGAGCAGCGGGAAGTGCGGCGGGAGCTGTACGACACCCTGCTGGTGGATCTCAAGGGCCAGACCCGCATCTTCAACCGGCACTAGGCGGGGCCAGAGCCGGTCCGGGGACGGCCTTACGACGGCAACATGGGGGTGCTACACTCAGGGCCACAACACAGGCCCCAGGGCCCCGTATAACCATAGCGCCCCGACCATGCCCGATCCCGCCCCCGCCAAGGACATCGCCCCGGAAATCCCCGCCGAGAACCGGGTCAACCTGGACGAAGCCCGCCTGCAGATAGGCGACGCCCTGCAGCTGCAACCCAACGGCGACGCCAACGCCGCCCGCCACTACGTCAAGCTGATCGGCTTCACCAAGGGCGCCAGCGTCCTGGTCAGCACGCCCAAGGTGGACGGCGCCTACATTTTCGTGCGGGACGGCCAGAACTACGTGGTGCGGGCCTTCTCCGGCAAGAACGCCTACGCCTTCTCCACCACGGTGGTGCGTTCCGTGGCCGTGCCCTACCCCTACCTGCACCTGTCCTATCCCAAGGACGTGCGCGCCCTGGTGGTGCGCCGCGGCGCCCGGGCCAAGGTCAATCTCATCGCCAGCGCCCGCCGCCTCGACGCCCAGGGCCAGGAAAGTCCGGACGCCTGCGCCGCCAGCATCCGCAACGTCAGCATCTCCGGCGCCATGCTGGCCTCGCCCCATCCCCTGGGGCTCCAGGGCGACAGCATCCGCCTCTCCTTCAAGATCGCCCTGGCCGACATCATTTCCCTGGTGACCCTGGATGCGGTCATCCGCGCCGTCAATCCGGGCGGCGAAGACCTGGGCCCCGGCATGATCGGCTACGGCCTGGAATTCGTCGGCGGCGAAGCCCAGGACCGCATCACTCTCACCGCCTTCGTCTACCAGAAGCTGCTGGAACAGGACGCGGCGACCTGAAACTCCGGGCAGCCGCGGCCAAGCCAGGCCGTCCCCATCAGGCCTGCATGGCCCGGGCCACCAGCAGGGTGTCGGTGAACTGCTCGAAAGCGACGATCCGGCCGCCGGCAAGCTGCCACACATGGGTCGCCCGGGCCCGCATCGACTTGCCGGTTTTACGGTAAGTGCCGCTGTAGCTGCCGATACCCACCACTTCCTCGCCGCCGTCGATCAACCGTTCCAGGACAAAGGTGTAGTCCTCCCAGTCGCGGCCGAGAACAGCGAAGACATGGGTGCCCACCTCGGCGGCACCGATCCAGGTGCCGGCGCAGGGAAAGCCCGCCATCTCGGTCCAGGCCGCCTGCGGCGACAGGTCCGCCAGCATGCCGGCCAGGTCCCCCCGGGCCGATGCGGCGTAATGCTCGGCAACGATCTGCAGATTGCTTTTCATGACCAGACGCCCAGCTTACAGGGCACAACCGTCGACGCCGCAGCCCGGGGCCTGGGCGGCGCTCCCAGCGGGCAGCCCTGCACGCTGGCGCAGACGCTCCTGGAAGGCCTGGGGACGCCCCAGGTAGGCGGAGACGTCGATGCTCTGCAGGCCCTCCGCCGTTTCGAGGACGAAAGTGGGAAAGCCCTGGGCGCCGACCCGGGCCATGAATTCCCGGGTCTCTCGGAAATGGGCCTGCACCGCCTCGCCCGACAGTTGCGTCAGAGTCGCGGCAAAGGCGGCGGCATCGAGCCCGAGGGATGCGGCCAACTCCACCAGCACCGATGGCTCGGCGATGCGGCGGCCTTCTTCATAGTGGGCCACCTGCAACCGGGCCAGCATGTCCAGCCCGCGGCCGGCCAGCTGCTCGGCGGCCAGCATGGCGGCGGTGGGCGGCTCGGAGTCGAAGACCGCGCCGTTGTCCCGGAGCAGGCCGTCGGTGTAGGCAGGGCCGAAGGGCTGGCCGCTCAACTGGGCGATCCGCTGGTCATGGGGTTGGACATAGGCGCGCAGCTGGGGCGTCACCGCCTGGCGCCGGGCGCCGGCCATCATGCCGCCGCTGCGGGGCCGCACCGGCAGGACATCGCGGGCTGCCCACAGCAAGGGGGCGGCGCCATAGCACCAGCCGCACAGCGGGTCGTAGAGGTAATGCAGGATCGGGGCAGTCATGGTTCGGGAATTCCTTGGATGGAGGCGATAAATCAGGCCTGTGCCGCCGCCCGGATGGCAGCGGCACGGTGCTGGCGCAGGGTTTGAGGGCTTACCAGTGCATCTCGCCCTTGTTGACCTTGGCGCCGATCTCCAGGGCCACGCCCAGACCGGCCCGGGGGTAGGCCCGCTGCATGGCGGCGATCAGCTCGGCGGCATTGGAGGCTTTGGCAGCTTCCGCGTCGAAGCGTTGCAGGTAGGTACGGGTGTAGGCGATGGCGCTGGCGCCCAGGGCCGTGCCGGGGGCCATGTGGCCCGGCACCACCAGGGCGGGCTGCAGCGCCTCGATCTCGTCCAGCTGGGCAAACCAGGCCTGGCGCTGGCTCGCCGTCCGGGTATCGGCGGTCCACACGTGCAGGTTGCCGAAGATGGCGATATTGCCGACCACGGCCCGCAGCGACGGAATCCACACATAGGGGCGGTGGGCCAGCTCGCCGCTGGTGCCGCGCACTTCGACGGTCTCGCCGTCGACGCTGAGGCGGGTGCCCTGCAGCAGTTCCGGCACGATCGGCTGACGGGGCCCGTTGGCGCCCATCTTCGGCCCCCAGAAGGCCACCTTGGCGGCCATCCTGGCCTGGATCTTTTCCCGCACCGCCGGCGTGGTCAGCACCCGGGCCTGGGGGAAATGGGCTTTGAGCACCTCGGCGCCGAAATAGAAATCCGGGTCCGCATTGCTGATGAAAATGGTCGTCAGGGTCTTGCCGCTGTCCAGTACATTGGCCGCCACCCGCAGGGCATCGGCCCGGGTGAAGCCGGTGTCGATGACCACGGCTTCGCTCTTGCCGCTCACCACCACCGCATTGACGTGGAAGCTGTGGCCATCGGCGTTGTACACCTGTACCTGCAGCGGCGCCGGAGTCTGGGCGGCACCCTGGCTTTGGGCATGGCCGGGAGCGACGATGCAGAGGGTCAGGGCGGGAATGGCGAAGCGGGCAATGCGCTTGAGGGAAAACATGGCGGTCTCCGTGCATGGATGGGTTGTGATGACAGGGCGAACTTTATCTATTGCAAAATGGTTGATAAAGTTCGATACAGTTGATTATTTATTGCACGAATCGATCAAATGGACCGCCTGACCTCCGTACGCGTCTTCGTTGAAGTGTCCGACCGGGGCAGCCTGACCCAGGCCGCCGAGCACCTGGACATGTCGGCGGCCATGGTCAGCCGCTACCTGGCGGCGGTGGAGGACTGGTTCGACGCCCGCCTGCTGCACCGGACCACGCGCAAGGTCAGCCTCACCGACGCCGGCCTCGCCGCCCTGCCCCCCTGCCGGCAACTGCTGGAGATCGCCACCGAGGCCCGGCACCTGGCCGCGGCCCGCAACCGGGAGCCGGCCGGGGTGCTGCGCGTCACCACCGCCGGCTCCTTTGCCGATGCCCAGCTGACGGCGGCCCTGGCGGACTTCCAGCGGCAGCATGAGCAGGTGGAAATCGTCCTCTCGGTGGGGGACAAGCCCACCGACCTGGTGGCGGAACGGGTCGATCTGGCGGTACGCATCACCAACACCCTGGACCCGGCCATGATCGCGCGGCCCCTGGCCCGCTGCCGTTCCCTGCTGTGTGCCGCGCCCGCCTACCTGGAACGATATGGCAAGCCCGAAACGGCCGAGGACCTGCAGCGGCACCGCTGCATCGCCCACGCCTTCGGCATCGGCAAGCAGTACCGGTTCACGCGCAACGGCGCCGACCTTGCGGTGCCGGTGAACTGGAGCTTCCACACCAACGAGACGGCGGTGCTGCGGCGGGCCGTGCTGTGCGGCGCCGGCATCGGCATGCTGCCCACCTACTACCTGGGGGACGACCTGGGCGCCGGTCGCCTGGTGCCCCTGCTGCCGGACCATGAACCGGAAGTGCTGGGCATCCACGCCATCTACCTCTCCCGCCAGCACCAGCCCCTGGCCCTGCGCCTGCTGGTGGACTTTCTCGCCGAGCGCTTTGCCGGCGATCCGGCGCCGTGGGATCGGGGACTCGATCTGCCCGACCTCTCCTGAACGGCCGGGGCGACCAAGGTGCCGCCCCGGCGCCAGACGAAAAAAAGGCCGGCGCATTACTGCGCCGGCCTTTTTCATGGGGATCGCCCTGGCTTAGTGGTGCCGGGTGCCGTTGCGGTGGTTGCCGCCGCTGCGGGGCGTGCCACCGTTGCCGCTGGCGGCACCGCCGCCGCTGCGACTGCGGCCTTCGCCACCCTGGCCACGGCCGCCACTGCCGCCGTTACCGCCGCTGCGGTTGCCGCCGCCGTTGTTGCCGAAGCTGCGGCCCGGCTGGCCCTGCCCCTGGCGCTGACCTTGGCGTTGTCCCTGGCCCTGGCGCTGGCCGCCACGGTTCTGGGGCGGTGCCGTGGTCGGGTTGGCGCTGGGCTCGAAGCCGGGCAGCACTTCCTTCTCCAGGTCCTTCTTGATCAGGCGTTCGATGCTGCGCAGGTTGTCCCGCTCATCATGGCAGACCAGGGAGATGGCCTCCCCTTCGGCGCCGGCGCGGCCGGTACGGCCGATGCGGTGCACATAGTCCTCGGCCACGTTGGGCAGCTCGTAGTTCACCACATAGGGCAGCTGGTCGATGTCGATGCCCCGGGCGGCGATATCGGTGGCCACCAGGGCCACCAGCTTGCCTTCCTTGAACTCGGTCAGGGCCCGCACCCGGGCGCCCTGGGTCTTGTTGCCGTGCAGGGCGGCGGAGCGGATGCCTTCCTTGTCCAGGCGGCGGGAAAGGGCATCGGCGCCGTGCTTGGTGCGGGTGAAGATCAGCACCTGGTTCCAGCCCCGGTTCTCGAAGAGGTGCAGCAGCACGTCCTTCTTCTTTTCCCGGTCCACGTGAATGACCTTCTGGCTGACGGTTTCCACGGTGGTGTTGCGGCGGGCCACTTCGATGGACTGGGGATCGTGCAGGAAGCTCCTGGCCAGTTCCTTGATCTCGTCGGAGAAGGTGGCGGAGAAGAGCAGGTTCTGGCGCTTGCCGTTGGGCGGCAGCAGGGCCAGGATCTTGCGGATGTCGCGGATGAAGCCCATGTCCAGCATGCGGTCGGCTTCGTCCAGGACCAGGATTTCGATGCCGGAAAGGTCCAGGGTGCGCTGGTTGATGTGGTCCAGCAGGCGGCCCGGGCAGGCCACCAGGATGTCCACGCCGCGCTTCAGGGCGGCGATCTGGGGATTCATGCCGACACCGCCGAACATGGACATGGACTTCAGGGGCAGATGCTGGCCGTAGGTACGGACGCTTTCTTCCACCTGCAGGGCCAGTTCCCGGGTCGGCGCCAGGATCAGCACCCGGGGCTTGCGCGCCAGGCGGTTGAGGGGGCTTTCGCCGGCCTGGGCCTGGGACAGCAGCTGCAGGATGGGCAGGGTGAAGCCGGCGGTCTTGCCGGTGCCGGTCTGGGCGCAGGCCATCAGGTCGCGGCCGGCGAGGACGGCGGGAATGGCCTGTTGTTGAATGGGGGTGGGTTCGGTGTAACCCTGCTCGGCAATGGCGCGCAGGATTTCGGCCTTGAGGCCGAGATCGGTAAACAGCATGGATGCTCCTGGTGGGTAGCCCTTGGGCCCTGCGTGCGCTGCGGCACGAACCAGTCGAGGCGAACTACGGGGATGGGGTAATTCACGCGGCGGGCAGAGGGCCCGGCCGGAGGGATTTCAACGAAATCACGACGCCCGCCGTGACTGATTACGGCGACGCGAGGCGCGCAGTGTAGCACGGTCCCCCGCCCCCCGGGCCGCCATTCGCCCCCGGGTTGCCGGAAACCTTCGCTTACACGGATGTAAATGTCTGCAAAAACGGCCGCCGGCCACCCGGCAGGCCCGGGGATAATTGTTAAGATTCAATCACCGGGCCGCATCCGAGCCGCTTGCGGCCCCCAGGCGAACTGCCTGCCAGCGGCTTGCCCGCGGCCAATCCGGGCCGCCGCAGCGTCCCGTCGGCACCCGCCGTTCCGCTCTTCTCCACCACTGTCCTGGCCCACCATCGCCCCCACCGGAATCCTATGCCGCTCTCCCCGCCCCCCTTCCTCCGCCGCCCCGCCGGCCGCACCCTGCTCCTGCTGGCCCTGGCCGGCAGCCTGGGGGGCTGCACCCTGTTCACCCCGGCGCCGGACCTGGAGCAGCGCCGCCTGCAGGTGAGCGTGCCGGAGCAATGGCAGGGCCCGGCCCCGGCACGGGCCGAGACAACCGCGGAGGCCACCACCGAAGCCGATGAGGCCGCCGTGCTGGCCCAGTGGTGGACCCGCTTCAACGACCCGCTGCTCGACCAGCTGATCGCCCAGGGCCTCTCCGCCTCGCCGGACCTGCGCAGCGCCCAGGCCAAGCTGCGCAGCGCCCGGGCCAGCCGGGACCTGGCCGCCGCCGACTACTACCCGGGCCTCAGCGCCTCCACCGGCGCTACCGGCAGCAAGGCCAGCCCCGCCGTCAGCGGCGGCAGCAGCCGGCGCACCACCATCTACGACGCCGGCTTCGACGCCAGCTGGGAGCCGGACATCTTCGGCGTGGTGCGCCAGGACGTCAGTGCCGCCGATGCGGACGTGGCCGCCCAGGCCGCCACCCTGGAATACGCCCGGGTCACCCTGGTGGGCGAGGTGGCGCGCAACTACGTGGAGCTGCGCACCTACCAGGAACGCCTGCAGATCGCCCGGGACAACGCCACCAGCCAGGCCGACACCCTGGAGATCACCCAGTGGCGGCAGCAGGCCGGCCTGGCCACCGAACTGGACGTGGAACAGGCCCGCACCAGCCTGGAACAGACCAGGGCCACCATTCCCGCCCTGGTGAGCAACGTCAGCGCCTCCCAGAACCGCCTGGCCGTGCTCCTGGGCCAGACCCCGGGCAGCCTGCAGGAGCGGCTTGGCAGCGCCCGCCCCCTGCCGGCGGCGCCCCGGGAGATTGCCGTCGGCATTCCCGCCGACGCCCTGCGCCGCCGCCCCGACGTGCGCGCCGCCGAGCGCACCCTGGCGGCGGAAACGGCCCGGGTCCATGCCCGGGTGGCGGAACGCTATCCCAGCTTCACCCTCAGCGGCAGCTTCGGCTGGCAGGCCCTCACCTCCGGCGCCCTGGGCGGCAGCGGCACCGTGGCCCGCTCCCTGGCGGGCACCCTGGCCGCCACCCTGTTCGACGGCGGCCGCCTGAAGAGCCGCATCGCGGTGCAGGACGCCGCCCAGGAACAGGCCCTGATCGCCTATGAGCAGAAAATCCTGACGGCCCTGGAAGATACGGAAAACGCCCTGGCCGCCTACGCCGCCGGCCGGGAGCAGGAGGCCACCCGCCGCCGCGCCGCCGAGGCGGCCCGCAACGCGGCCCAGCTGGCGCGGCAGATGTACCAGGCCGGCCTGACGGACTTCCAGAAGGTGCTGGATACCGAACGCACCCGCCTCAGCGCCGAGGACAGCCTGGCCACGGCGCGGCTGGCCGTGCTCAGCGCCGTGATCCAGCTCTACAAGGCCCTCGGCGGCGGCTGGAGCGCCCCCGAGGCGCCGGCGGACGCCATCGCAGCCACCGCTGCCACACCCCTTTCGACACAGGAAAAGAACGCCCCATGACCTCGCCCCAGGACAACCCCACCGGCGCCCTCCAGGACCTCCTCAAGAAGGCTGCCGGCAGCGGCGCCCAGCCCCTCTGGCAGCGTTATCCCAAGCGCTTCCTGGCGGGGGGCGCCATCGCCGTGCTGGCCCTCGCCCTGCTTCTTTCCGGCGGCAAGAAGAGCCAGGGCCAGTTCCTCACGGAAACCGTGGACAGCGGCCCCCTGGTGGTCACCGTCTCCGCCAGCGGCACCCTGGCGCCGACCAAGTCGGTGGACGTGGGCAGCGAGCTTTCCGGCACCCTGGAGTCGGTGCTGGTACAGGAGAACGAGCAGGTGAAGAAGGGCCAGCTGCTGGCCCAGCTGGACATCTCCAAACTCAAGGACCAGGTGGTCAAGTCCCAGGCCGCCGTGGCCGCCGCCGAAGCCAGCGTGGCCCAGGCCGTGGCCACCGTGGCCGAGGCCCGGGCCAGCCTGTCGCGCATGCGTCAGGTGGCGGAACTGTCCGGCGGCAAGGTGCCGGCCAAGACCGAACTGGAAACGGCGGAAGCGACCCTGCTGCGGGCCCAGGCCAACGAGGCCAGCGCGCGGGCGACGGTGACCCAGGCCCGGGCCACCCTGAAGTCGGACGAGACCAATATCGCCAAGGCCACCATCCGTTCCCCGGTGGACGGGGTGGTGCTGACGCGCAAGGTGGAACCGGGCCAGACCGTGGTCGCCGCCATGACCACCCCGGTGCTCTTTTCCCTGGCCGAGGACCTGACCCAGATGGAACTGCAGGTGAAGGTGGACGAGGCCGACGTGGGCAGCGTGCAGGTGGGGCAGCAGGCCAGCTTCACCGTCTCCGCCTGGAGCGGGCGCAAGTTCCCGGCCCAGATCCAGCGGGTCGGCATCGGTTCCACCACCACCGACAACGTGGTCACCTACAAGACCGTGCTCAAGGTGGCCAACAACGACCTGGCCCTGCGCCCGGGCATGACCGCCACCGCCGAGATCGTCACCGCCAGCCGGGACAAGGCCCTGCTGGTGCCCAACGCCGCCCTGCGCTTCACCCCGCCCCAGGCGGCCGGCGGCGACCAGCGCAGCTTCCTCTCCCGCCTCATGCCCGGGCCGCCCCGGGAGCCGCAGAAGAAGCGCAAGGACAACGGCGCCGCCGCCACCCAGGTGTGGGTGCTGCAGGAGGGCCAGCCGGTGGCCGTGGCCGTCACCCCGGGGGTCAGCAACGGCCGCTATACGGAGATCCTGGGCGGCGACCTGCAGCCGGGCATGGCCGTCATCACCGAATACCAGGAGATGCGCCCGTGAGCTCCGGCAACGGCGCGGCGCCGCCCCTGATCCAGTTCCGCCGCATCACCAAGACCTACGGCCAGGGCCAGGCCGAGTTCCAGGCCCTGCGCGGCGTCGACCTGGAAATTGCCGAAGGGGACTTCGTCGCCGTCATGGGCCCCAGCGGCTCGGGCAAATCCACGGTGATGAACATCCTCGGCTGCCTGGACAGCCCCAGCAGCGGCGACTACCTGTTCCAGGGCGTGCCGGTGCAGGACCTCTCCCGCAACCAGCGGGCCCTGCTGCGCCGCCACTACCTGGGCTTCGTCTTCCAGGGCTTCAACCTGCTGGCCCGCACCTCGGCCCAGGAGAACGTGGAACTGCCCCTGCTCTACCGCGGCGAGTCGCCGGAAGCGCGGCACCGGGCTTCCCGCGAAGCCCTGGCCCGGGTCGGCCTCAACGGTTGGGAGCACCACACCCCGGCCGAGCTTTCCGGCGGCCAGCAGCAGCGGGTGGCCATCGCCCGGGCCATCGTCACCAATCCCCTGGTGCTCCTCGCCGACGAGCCCACCGGCAACCTGGACAGCCAGCGCAGCCACGAAATCATGGAGCTGCTGGTGAGGCTGAACCGGGAACAGGGCATCACCATCGCCATGGTCACCCACGAGCCCGACATGGCGGCCTACGCCAGCCGCATCGTCCATTTCGTGGACGGCCGGGTGGCCAGCGACGAACGCACCGTGGAGCCCGCCCCATGTTCCTGAACGCCATCCTCCTGGCCCTGCGGGAGATCCGCCGCAACCTGATGCGCTCCTTCCTGACGGTGCTGGGCATCGTCATCGGCGTCGCCGCCGTCATCACCATGGTGACCCTGGGCAACGGCGCCACCCGCATGGTGGCCGAGCAGATTTCCAGCCTCGGCAGCAACCTGCTCATCCTGCGCCCCGGCCAGCGCCTCGGCCCCGGGCGGGACAGCGCCGGCGCCCCCAATTTCCGCGCCGCCGACGTGGAGGCCCTGCTCACCCAGGTGCCCTCCCTCAAGGCCGTGGCGCCGGTGGTGAGCAGCACCGTGACCCTGGTGGCCGGCGCCGAGAACTGGTCTTCCAGCGTCACCGGCAGCACCAACGCCTACTTCGTCGCCGGCAACTGGAAGCTGGCCGCCGGCCGCCAGTTCAGCGACGAGGAAATGCGCGCCGGCAAGGCGGTGTGCGTCATCGGCAACACGGTCAAGCAGAAGCTCTTCGCCGGCCAGAGCCCCCTGGGCAACGCGGTGCGGGTGAAGAACTTCTCCTGCGAGATCGTCGGCATCCTGGCCAGCAAGGGCCAGGGTGCCATGGGCATGGACCAGGACGACGTGGTGCTGATGCCCCTGGTGACGGCCCAGCGCCGCCTCACCGGCAAGACCCAGGACGTCTCCACCCTGATGCTGTCCCTCAAGGACGGCGCCAGCTCCCCCCGGGTCATGGAGCAGATCCGGCAGCTGATGCGGGAACGGCGCAAGCTGGCGGAGAACGACGACGACAACTTCAACCTGATGGACACCAAGCAGATCGCCGAAGCCCTCTCCGGCACCATCGGCACCATGACCACCCTGCTCGGTGCCGTCGCCGCGGTGAGCCTGCTGGTGGGCGGCATCGGCATCATGAACATCATGCTGGTGTCGGTCACCGAACGCACCCGGGAGATCGGCATCCGCCTGGCCATCGGCGCCCTGGAGAACGAGGTGCTGCTGCAGTTCCTCATCGAGGCCGTGGCCCTCTCCGCCTTCGGCGGCCTGGTCGGCATCATTCTGGCCCTGCTTGCCTGCCTCGGCCTCTCGGCCCTGATGGGCATGCCCTTCCTCTTCAATCCGGGCATCAACCTGCTGGCCTTCGGCTTCTCCGCCGCCATCGGCGTCATCTTCGGCTACGTCCCGGCCCGCCGCGCCGCCGGCCTGGACCCCATCGAGGCCCTGCGCCACGAATGAGGCCCCCGCCCCGGGCCTAGGCCTGGGGCAGCACCACCTCGAACAGGGCGCCGCCCCGGCTGCCCCGCAGGCAGCGGATGCGGCCGCCGTGGGCTTCCACCACCGCCCGCACCACCGCCAGGCCCAGGCCGCTGCCGCCACTGGCCCGGCTGCGGGAATCGTCGCCGCGCTGGAAGGCGTCGAACAGATGGGGCAGCAGTTCTTCCGGCACCCCGGGTCCGTCGTCCTCGATCTGGAAGACAAAAGCGCCCTCCCCCAGGCGGCAGGAAATGGTGATCTCCCCGGGCTGGGCGTAGCGCCGCACATTGTCGAGCAGGGCCATGACGATCTGCCGGATGCGGGTGACGTCGCACAGCACCGGCGCCGCCTCCAGCCGCAGGCGCAGGCGGAAGCCGGCGGCCACCAGTTCCGGCTCCAGCAGGCTGGCGATGCGCAGGATTTCCGCCGCCAGGTCGCTGCGCTCCAGGTGCAGGTTGAGGTGGCCGCTGTCGGCCAGGCTCAGCACCCGCAGGTCCTCGATCAGCCGCGACAGGCCTTCCACCTGGGTCAGCAGGCTGTGGAACTGCACCGGGTCCGGTTCGAAGACGCCCTCCGCCAGCCCCTGCAGACGCCCGCGCAGGATGGTCACCGGCGTGCGCAGCTCGTGGGCGATGGCCGCGTTCCAGGTGGAAAACTCGCTGCTCATGCGCTGCAGGCGCTCGGCCATGGCATTGAAGTCCCGCACCAGGACGGCGGTTTCGCCCAGGGCGTTGGCACCGGCCTCGGCCCGGGCATCCAGGTCGCCGTGGGCCAGGCGACGCACGCTGTCGGCCACCGAATTGAGGGGCTGCAGGATGCGCCGGGCCAGGCGGGAGGCGGTATACACGGCCCCCAGCAGCCCCACCAGGGTGACCCCGATCATCCAGCCCCATTCGGGCCCGGTGGGGGGCCAGGCATCGGGAGTGGAGGAGACCATGGCCGGATTCACCTCCATGGCCACGGCGTAGAAGATGTAGAAGCTGACGTGGATGAACAGGGTCACCCCCAGGGCCACCGCCGACATGGAGATGACCAGCTGCCGGCTGAGACCGCCGGGAAACATCAGGCATTCCCTTCCAGGCAGTAGCCGACGCCGCGCACGCTCACCGGCAGGCCGCCGACCCCGGCCTCCTCCAGCTTGCGCCGCAGCTTGCTCAGGTGGCTGTCCACGGTCCGTTCCAGGGCGTCGCTCTCCGGCAGGCAGGCGTGCAGCAGCTCGCTGCGGGAAAAGACCCGGCGCGGCATGCGGGCCAGATGGGCGAGCAGGCGGAACTCGGTCAGGGTCAGGGCCAGGAGTTGCTCACCCTGATCACCGCGGACGCTGACGCGGAAGGCGTCCAGGTCGATTTCCAGGGGACCGGTGCGCAGGACGCCGGCTCCCCCATTCCCCTCCCCGCCGCCCAGGGTGCGGCGCAGCACGGCCCGGGCCCGGGCTGCCACCTCGGCCGGATTGAAGGGCTTGACCACGTAGTCGTCGGCGCCCATGCGCAGGGCCGAGAGCTTGTCCACATCCTGGTCATGGGCGGTGATCATGATGATGGGCGTGCTGCCGCGGCGGCGCACCTCGGCCAGCACCTGCCAGCCATCCAGGAGGGGCATGCGCACGTCCAGCAGGAGCAGGTCGGGCCGCAGGGAGAGGTGCAGTTCCAGAGCCTCCCGGCCGTTGGCGGCGTGGGCGCTGCGCAGCCCCTCCCGCGCCAGATAGGCCCGCAGGATGTCGGCAATTTCCGGTTCGTCCTCGGCAACGAGGACCAGGGCCGCCGGGGAATTCACCGCCGCCTCCCATTTTCCGGGCACAGCCGGGGTGCCGGTACTTCCGGCAATGTCCCTTTCCTTCCTGGGCGCTTCTCCATCATTTCTCCACATTTCCGCCACGGATAGTCAATTTCATCCGCCTACACTGGCCCGGTCATCACTATGCCGTCCCTGCCCTTCGCAGGACCCAGCCCCAAGCCATGAAAAAAAGCTTACCGCAACTGCGGCCGTTCCTTGTTTCCCTGTTCGCCCTCACCCTGGCCGCCTGCGGCGGCGGGGAGGCACCCCAGGAAATGCCGCCGCCCATTGTATCCACCATCGTCGTGGAAACGCGCCCGGTCCATCTCGAAGACGAGTTGCCCGGCCGGGTCAGCGCCCTGCGCACGGCGGAAATCCGGCCCCAGGTGGGCGGCATCGTGCTGCGCCGGCTGTTCGAGCAGGGTGCCGAAGTGCAGGCCGGCCAGCCCCTGTTCCAGATCAACCCGGCACCGTTCAAGGCCGAAGTGGACAGTGCCGCCTCGGCCCTGAAGCGGGCCGGCGCCGCCATGGAGCGGGCCAAGCTGCAGGTGGACCGCTTAAAGCCCCTGGTGGATGCGGATGCAGTGAGCCAGCAGCTCTTCGACGACGCCCTCTCCCAGTACAACCAGAGCTCGGCCGACGTGGCCCAGGCCAAGGCCGCCCTGGCGCGCCGGCAACTGGACCTGGACTTCGCCACCATCCGCTCCCCCATCGCCGGCCGCATCGGCGAGGAGCTGGTGACCGAGGGCGCCCTGGTGGGCCAGAGCGACGCCAACCCCATGGCCCGGGTGCAGCAGATCGACCAGGTCTATGTGGATGTGCGGCAGCCGGCCTCCATGCTGGAAGCCATCCGCAAGTCCGCCGGCCAGAGCGCCGCCAGCGACGGCGGCAAGGACGGCAACGTGAAAATCCTCGACGCCCAGGGCAATCCCTATCCGGTCTCCGGCCACATCCTCTTTTCCGGCATCAATGTGGATGCGGGCACCGGCGACGTGGTCATCCGCATCCGAGTGAACAATCCGGAGCGGCACCTGCTGCCGGGCATGTTCGTGCGGGCCAAAGTGCCCCAGGGCGGCGACATCCAGGGGCTGCTGGTGCCGCAGCAGGCCGTGTCCCGCTCCTCCACCGGCCAGGCCCAGATCTGGGTGGTGGGCCAGGACGGCAAGGCGGGGCCCAAGAATGTGGAACTGGGCAAGCTGGTGGAACGCCAGTACCTGGTGCGCAGCGGCCTCGCCGCCGGCGAGCGGGTCATCGTCGAAGGCCAGGACCGGCTGCAGCCGGGCATGCCCGTCTCGGCCCAGCCCTGGGCCCTGGCCGCCGACGGCAAGACGGTGACGCCATGAGACTGCCTGCCTTCTTCGTCCGGCGCCCCATCTTCGCCTGGGTGATCGCCCTCTTCATCATCCTGCTGGGCCTCATCGCCATTCCCCAGCTGCCCATCGCCCGCTATCCCACGGTGGCGCCGCCCATGGTCAGCATCTACGCCGTGTATCCCGGCGCCACGCCCCAGACCATGAACGACGCGGTGGTGGGGCTGATCGAGCGGGAGCTGTCCAGCGTCAAGAACCTGCTCTACTTCGAGTCCTCCACCGACACCTCCGGTTTCGCCCAGATCACCGCCACCTTCAAGCCGGGCACCAACCCGGAGCTGGCCCAGGTGGACGTGCAGAACCGCATCAAGACGGTGGAGCCGCGCCTGCCGGCCGTGGTGCGGCAGAACGGCCTCAAGTTCGAATCGGCGGCCTCCTCCTTCCTCATGTTCATCAGCCTCAAGTCCGATGACGGCCGCCACAGCGAAGTGGCCCTCAACGACTACATGGCGCGCAACATGGTGGAGGAACTGCGGCGGGTGGACGGGGTCGGCCGGGTGCAGCTGTTCGGCTCCGAAGCCGCCATGCGCATCTGGGTGGACCCGGCCAAGCTGGTGGCCTACAAGCTTTCCATGAGCGACCTGAGCGACGCGGTGATGCGGCAGAACACCCAGATCGCCCCGGGCCGGGTCGGCGGCGCGCCCACGGTGGAAGGCCAGCGGGTCACCTTTCCGGTCTCGGTGCAGGGCCAGCTGACGACCCCGGAGCAGTTCGCCGCCATCGTTCTGCGGGCCAATCCGGATGGTTCCAAGGTGGTGCTGGGCGACGTCGCCCGGGTCGCCCTGGGCGCCCAGAGCTACGGCGAGTCGAACCGGGAGAACGGCAAGCTCGCCGCCGCCCTGGGGGTGCAGATGTCCCCCGGCGCCAATGCGGTGCGCACCTCGGCCGCGGTCAAGGCGCGCCTGGCCGAGCTGGCCAAGACCATGCCGCCGGGCATGAGCTATTCGGTGCCCTTCGACACGGCCCCCTTCGTGCAGATTTCCATCGAGAAGGTGGCCCAGACCCTGCTCGAAGCCATGCTGCTGGTGTTCCTGGTGATGTACCTGTTCCTGCAGAACGTGCGCTACACCTTCATTCCCGCCATCGTCGCCCCCATCGCCCTGCTCGGCACCTTCACCGTGATGCTGGCCACCGGCTTCTCGGTCAATGTGCTGACCATGTTCGGCATGGTGCTGGCCATCGGCATCATCGTGGACGACGCCATCGTGGTGGTGGAGAACGTGGAGCGCCTCATGGCCAGCGAGGGGCTGTCGCCCAGGGAGGCAACCCTCAAGGCCATGAAGGAAATCTCCGGTGCCGTGGTGGGCATCACCCTGGTGCTGATCGCCGTGTTCATTCCCATGGCCCTGGCCGGCGGCTCCGTGGGCGTCATCTACCGCCAGTTCACCCTGTCCATGGCGGTCTCCATCCTCTTCTCCGCCTTCCTCGCCCTGACCCTGACGCCGGCCCTCTGCGCCACCCTGCTCAAGCCGGTGGACGGCGCCCACCACGAGAAGGGCGGCTTCTTCGGCTGGTTCAACCGCATGTTCGAGCGCATGACCGGCCGCTACGAAACCCGGGTGGTCGCCATGGTGCGGCGCAGCGGCCGGGCCATGGCCGTATTCCTGGCCATCACCGGGGTGCTGGCCCTGGGCTTCTGGCAGCTGCCGTCGGCCTTCCTGCCGGAGGAGGACCAGGGCTACTTCATCACCTCCATCCAGCTGCCCTCCGATGCCACCACGGAGCGCACCCTGGACGTGGTCAAGGCCTTCGAGGCCCATGCCGTCGGCCGTCCCGGCATCGAGGCGGTGCAGGCCGTGCTCGGCTGGGGTTTCTCCGGCTCCGGCCCCAACGCCGCCATCATCTTCACCACCCTCAAGGAATGGCACGAACGCCAGGGCGCCACCGCCCCCGCCGAGGTGATGGCCGCCCAGGAAGCCATGGGCGTGGCCCGGGAAGGCATGGTCATCAACCTGATGCCGCCGGCCATCGAGGAGCTGGGCATCTCGTCCGGCTTTTCCATGCGCCTGCAGGACCGGGCCAACCAGGGCTACGCCGCCCTCATGGCGGCCCAGCAGCAGCTGCTGGCCATGGCCGCGGAAAGCAAGCTGGTGACCGGCGTCTATCCGGAAGGGCTGCCGCCGGGCAGCAGCGTCCGCCTCGACATCGACCGGCAGAAGGCCGAGGCCCTGGGCGTCTCCTTCGCCAACATCAGCGACACCCTGTCCACCGCCATGGGCTCCCTCTACGTCAATGACTTCCCCAATGCGGGACGCATGCAGCAGGTCATCATCCAGGCCGAGGCCCGTTCCCGCATGCAGGTGGAGGACATCCTGCGCCTGCACGTGCGCAACAACGCCGGCGGCATGGTGGCCCTGAGCGAGGTGGTGACGCCTCAATGGAGCGATGCGCCGCTGCAGCTGGTGCGCTACCTGGGCTATCCGGCCGTGCGCATTGCCGGCAGCGCCGCCCCGGGCGCTTCCAGCGGCGAGGCCATGGCCGAGATGGAGCGCCTGGCGGCGAAGCTGCCGCCCGGCTTCGCCGTGGAGTGGACCGGCCAGTCCCTGCAGGAGCGCCAGTCGGCGGCCCAGGCGCCGCTGCTGATGGCCCTCTCCATGCTGGTGGTGTTCCTGGTGCTGGCGGCCCTATACGAGAGCTGGACCATTCCCCTGGCGGTGATGCTGGTGGTGCCCCTGGGCCTGATCGGCGCCGTCTTCGCGGTGTACGCCCGGGGCATGCCCAACGACGTCTTCTTCAAGGTGGGCATGATCACGGTGATCGGCCTCTCGGCCAAGAACGCCATCCTCATCATCGAATTCGCCAAGCAGCTGCACGAGCAGGGCATGGGCCTGATCGAGGCCGCCGCCGCGGCCGCCCGCCTGCGCCTGCGGCCCATCCTCATGACCTCCCTGGCCTTCGCCCTGGGCGTGGTGCCCCTGATGCTGGCCAGCGGCGCCAGCGCCGAGACCCAGCACGCCATCGGCACCGGCGTTTTCGGCGGCATGATCACCGCCACCGTGCTGGCCGTGTTCCTGGTGCCGGTGTATTTCGTCTTCGTCCTCAGCCTCAGCGAACGGCTGGCCGCCTCCGCCACCCTGCAACGCCTGCGCCAGCGCTGGAACAAGGATTGACCATGCGTTTATCTCCCCTCTGCCTTTCCCTCCTCCTGGCTCTCGGCGGCTGTTCCCTGGCGCCGGCGCTGCCAAAGCCGGCCCTGCCCGTGCCCGATACCTACGGCGCCGCCCCGGCAGGCGAGGCAGCGGAAAAATCGGCAAACACCTCCGCCGCCGCCATCGGCTGGCGCCGCATGTTCGGCGACCCGCGCCTGCAGCGCCTCATCGAAGTGGCCCTGGAACACAACCGGGACCTGCGCCTGGCCGTGCTCAACGTCTCCCAGGTGCAGGCCCAGTACGACATCCAGCGCAGCTACCGGGTGCCCGGCGTCGATGCCGGGCTGGAAGGCTCGCGCCAGCGCAGCTCCAGCGACGGCGGCAACAGCACCGCCATCCAGGAGACCCGTTCCGCCAGCCTGGGCGTCAGCGCCTTCGAGGTGGACCTCTTTGGCCGCGTCGGCTCCCTCTCGGAAGCCGCCTTCGCCCGCTACCTGGCCAGCGAACACGGCCTGCGGGCGGCCCGCCTCAGTCTCATCGGCGCCGTGGCCGAGGCCTATTTCGCCGAGCGCCTGGCCGACGAGCAACTGCGCCTGACCGAACTGACCCTGGCGGACTGGCGCCAGTCCCTGGACCTGGCGCGCAAGCTAAAGCTGGCCCAGCAGAGCAGCGGCCTGGACATCGCCCAGGCCGAAGGCCAGGTCGCCACCGCCGAAGCCGATCTGGAAAGCCGCCAGCGGGCCCTGGCCCAGGCCCGCAACGGCCTGGCCCTGCTGCTCGGCACGGAGCCGCCGGCGGACCTGCCGCCGCCCACGCCCCTGGCCCAACAACCGGTGCTGACCCAGCTGCCGCCGGGACTGCCGTCGGACCTGCTGGCCCACCGGCCCGACATCCAGCAGGCGGAACAGGCCCTCATCGCCGCCAACGCGGACATCGGCGCCGCCCGCGCCGCCTTCTTCCCGCGCCTGCTGCTGACCTTGTCCGTGGGCGCCATCAGCCCCTCCTTCGGCAGCCTCTTTGCCGGCGCCCACCAGACCTGGGCCTTCACTCCCCAGATCAGCCAGCCCATCTTCCAGGGCGGGCGCCTGCGGGCCGAACTGCGGCTGGCCGAACTGCGCCGCTCGGCCGCCGTGGTCGAGTACGAGAAGGCCATCCAGACCGCCTTTCGCGAAGTGCGCGACGGCCTCGCCGGCAGCGCCACCTTCGGCCGCCAGATCCAGGCCCAGGAGCGGGCCGTGGCCAGCGCCGAGCGGCGCCGGGAGCTGTCCACCCTGCGCTACCGGGCCGGCCTGGACAGCCGCCTGGAACTGCTCGACGCCCAGCGCCAGGCCTATGCCTCCCAACTGGGTCTGCTGGAACTGCGGCGGGACGACATCCGCAACGCCATCGGCCTCTACAAGGCCCTCGGCGGCGGCCGCCTGGAACAGGGCTGAGGAGCGCCGCAGTACTCGATCTCCAGCCCGGCATGGCGGACAGGCCGTAGGGCTAAGGCGAGGCCGGCGCCTGCCGCCGGCCCAATGGCAACAAATTGTGTCCGGGCTCAACGGGGCGCCGGGGCCCGGCGTTATTTCCGCCAAGGGAGACCTCCTGTCTCCCGCTGCGGAGACTGCCATGCCTACCCCCCGTTTCATCCCTCCCCGCCTCGCCCGCCTGCTGCTGGCCCTGGCCGCCACCCTGCTGGCGACGGCGCCGGCCCGGGCCGATCAATGGTCGGTGCGGGCCATGCCCGCCGGCCTGGCCATCGGCATCGAGATCGGCACCCCGCCCCCGCCGCCCCGCTACGAAGTCATGCCACCACCCCGGGGCGGCTATCTGTGGGCCCCGGGCTACTGGGCCTGGGACGGCTACAACTACGTCTGGCTGGAAGGCCGCTGGCTGCGCCAGCGCCCGGGCTACATTTACGTGCCGGGCCGCTGGGAGCAGCGCCACCAACATTGGTATTTCAACGAGGGCGCCTGGCAGCCACACCACCACCATCCGGGCCCCGGCTACGGCCCGGGGCCGGGGAACTGGCACGGCGGCCCGCCGCCCCGGGGCCATCACCACCGCTAGGTCGGTCCCCGCCATTACCAAAGAAAGGGGATTTACATGCTTAACTTGCCCCGGGCATTTGCCGGTAGTCCGCGCCTGTTTCGGTGGTAAAAGCCACCATGGCTGAGAGGCAATAATGACGGCCTTCTCCGGCATGGCACGACTGACATGCCCGTCCCCATTGCCTCCTGTGGCAATGCCGTTTTCGGCCGCCGGCAGCGCGAACCCATTCCCTTTGGGGAGGGCGCTTTGCTCTCTCCGGGATGGCAGATCAAATGCGTGGTTGCCAAAGAAAAAGCCCCCGGCAAGCGGGGGCTTTCTCATCTGCGACGCGCGGCCGGCAAGGCCGTCCCGACGGCCTCAGAGCTGGGCCAGGCCCCGCTCCAGATCGGCCTGCAGGTCCTGCACCGCTTCCAGGCCGACGGCGATGCGCAGCAGGCCGTCGCCGATGCCGGCGGTGGTCCGGGCCTCGGCGCTGATGCGGCCGTGGGTGGTGGTGGCCGGGTGGGTGATGGTGGTCTTCACGTCGCCCAGGTTGGCGGTGATGGAGAGCAGACGGCAGTTGTCCACCACCTTCCAGGCCTCCGGCTTGCCGCCCTTGACCTCGAAGGAGACGATGGCGCCGCCGCTCTTCTGCTGGCGCATGGCCAGGGCGTGCTGGGGATGGGAGGCCAGGCCGGGGTAGAAGACCCGGGCCACCTTGGGGTGGGCTTCGAGCCAGGTGGCCAGCTCCAGGGCATTGGCGGACTGGGCGGCCATGCGGATCTTCAGGGTTTCCAGGCCCTTGGCCAGGACCCAGGCGTTGAAGGCGGAGAGGGTCGGCCCGGCAGTGCGCAGGAACTTGAAGACCTCTTCGGTGAGTTTCTTCGAGCCCACCACGGCGCCCCCCAGGACCCGGCCCTGACCGTCCAGGTACTTGGTGGCCGAATGCACCACCAGGTCGGCGCCCAGTTCCAGGGGCCGTTGCAGGGCGGGGGTGCAGAAGCAGTTGTCCACCGCCACCAGGATGCCCTTGGCGTGGGCGATCTCGGCCAGGGCGGCGATGTCGGCCACTTCCGTCAGGGGGTTGGAGGGCGTCTCCAGGAAGAACAGCTTGGTTTCGGGACGGATGGCGGCGGCCCACTCTTCCGGCCGGGTCTGGCTGGCGTAGGTGGTGCTGATGCCGAAGCGGGCCAGGATGTTGTTGAAAAGCTGGATGGTGGCGCCGAAGAGGCCGGCGGAGGCCACCACGTGGTCGCCGGCCTTCAGATGGGCCATGACCAGGGACATGATGGCGGACATGCCGCTGGCGGTGCAGATGGCGCTCTCGGCCCCTTCCAGGGCTGCCAGGCGGTCCTGGAACAGGCTCAGGGTGGGGTTCGAGAAGCGGGAATAGACATTGCCCTCCTCCTCGCCGGAGAAGCGGGCGGCGGCCTGGGCCGCGTTCTCGAAGACGAAGCTGGAGGTCAGGTACAGCGCCTCGGAATGCTCGTTGAACTGGCTGCGCTCCTGGCCGGCGCGCACCGCCTGGGTTTCCAGCTGCCAGTCATTGTTGCTGTCGATGCTCATGGGGGTTCCTTAATGACCAAGCCCGTTCGGGAAATCCGGAACGGGCCTGGTGGTTTTTTCTCTGCTCCGGTGGGCGCTCAGTGTTCGGCGTTGTTGCCCATCAGGTTCAGGTCCAGCTGCTGGGTGGCATTGCTGTCATCCTCGTTGCTGGACTTGCCCTTGCCGCCACGGCCGTTCTCCACCTTGTCCAGGTAGGCCGGCGTGATGTCGCCGGTGACGTAGGTGCCGTCGAAACAGGAGGTGTCGAAACAGGTCAGCTCCGGATTGAGGGCGCGCACGGCGGCCTTGAGGGCGTCCAGCTCCTGGTACACCAGGGCGTCGGCACCGATTTCCTTGGCGATCTCGTCATCGGTGCGGCCGGTGGCGATGAGTTCGCCCCGGGTCGGCATGTCGATGCCGTACACATTGGGGTAGCGCACGGGCGGCGCGGCGGAGGCGAAGTACACCTTGAGGGCGCCGGCGGCCCGGGCCATCTCGACGATTTCCCGGCTGGTGGTGCCGCGCACGATGGAGTCGTCCACCAGCAGCACCCGCTTGCCCTTGAACTCGTGGGAGACGGTGTTGAGCTTCTGGCGCACGCTCTTCTTGCGGGTGGATTGGCCCGGCATGATGAAGGTGCGGCCGATGTAGCGGTTCTTCACGAAACCTTCCCGGTAGGGAATATTCAGGGCCTGGGCCAGCTGCATGGCGGAGGGCCGGGAGGAGTCGGGAATGGGAATGACCACGTCGATGTCGGCCGGGTTGAGCACCTGCTTGACCTTCTCGGCCAGGAACTCGCCCATGCGCAGACGGGTTTCATAGACGGAGACACCGTCCATGAGGGAGTCGGGGCGGGCCAGATAGACGTATTCGAAGATGCAGGGGGCGTACACCGGCTTGTCGGCGCACTGGCGGCTGGAGAGGTTGCGCTGCAGGTCGATGAAGACGGCCTCGCCCGGGGCGATGTCGCGCATCACCTCGAAGCCCAGGGTATCCAGGGTCACGGACTCGGAGGAGATCAGGTACTCGTAGCCCTCTTCCACCGGATTGCGGCCCATCACCAGAGGACGGATGCCGAAGGGATCGCGGAAGGCCAGCAGGCCGTAGCCGGCGATCATGGCCACCACGGCGTAGGCGCCGCGGACCCGGCGATGCACGCCGGCGACGGCGCGGAAGATGATGTCCGGATCGAGGCGGGCGCCCTTGGCGGCGGCCTGCAGTTCATGGGCCAGGACGTTGAGCAGCACCTCGGAATCCGAGTTGGTGTTCACGTGGCGCAGGTCCTGCACGAACATTTCCTCCTTCAGCACTTCGGCATTGGTCAGGTTGCCGTTGTGGGCCAGGGTCAGGCCGAAGGGGGAATTGACGTAGAAGGGTTGGGCCTCGGCGAAGTTCCAGGCGGAACCTGCCGTGGGATAACGGCAATGGCCGATACCCCAGTTGCCCGGGAGGGCCCGCATGTTGCGGGTACGGAACACGTCCCGCACCAGCCCCGGCCCCTTGTGCATGTGGAAGGTATTGCCTTCCGCCGTGGCGATGCCCGCGGCGTCCTGGCCCCGGTGCTGGAGCACCATGAGGCCATCGTAAAGGAGCTGGTTAACCGGCGTGGTCGCGACGACCCCGAGAATACCGCACATAGAACACCACCTGTCTGTTACAAAACTTGGGCCGGAAGCCGGAGGCTACCGGTACTTGATCCTTTTCGCCACCTCGTCGGGCAGCCAGGGCCTGGCCAGCAGCACCGCCGTCTCGAAGGGCGGCGCCAACTGGGCCTGGGCCCACCAGCTCGCCTTGGGCAGGGAAGTCATGCCCCCGGCGGCAAACAGCAACAACACGATCAGGGCGCCCCGGGCCACGCCGAAGACCACGCCCAGGAGCCGGTCCGCCAGGCCCAGGCCGAGGGCCCGGATCAGGCCCCGCACCGCCAGCCGCAGCAGGGCCAGCAGCAGCAGGACGCCGACGAAGACCAGGATGTAGCCGGCCACCAGGCGCCACACCGGATCGGCGATGAGGCCGGAGAGGAACACCTGGGCGGCTTCCGGACCGAAGGCCCGGGCAGCGAGGAAGCCGAGGATCCAGGCCACCAGGGCGATGATCTCGCCCACCACGCCGCGCCAGGCGCCCAGCAGCAGGGAGGCCAGGATGATGCCGATGATGGCAAAGTCCAGTGCGGTCATTGCCGGTCGTGCTTATTTCGCGGAGACGATGCCGTTGACACCGATTTTCTTCATTTTATCCAGGGCCTTTTCCGCCGCTTCCTTGCTCGGGAAGGGGCCGGCCCGCACGCGGGTCTTGGCGCCCTGGGGGGAATCCAGGTTCTCGGTGTAGGACTTGACGCCGATTTCGTTGAGCTTGGTCTGCAGCACCTTGACGTTGCCGGGGTTGGCAAAGGCACCGATGAGGATGACGTGCTGGCCGGCCGCGGCCGCCGGCTTGGCGGCTTCGGGCTTGCCGGCACCGAGCAGGGCGGCGGCGCGCTTGGCTTCGGCCTCGGCCTTGGCCTTCTCGGCAGCGGCGGCCTTGTCGGCGGCAGCCTTCTCCGCCGCCTGCTTTTCCGCAGTCCTGTCCGCGGGCTTGGCGGCAGGCTTTTCTACCGGGGCGGGCGTGGCGACGGGGGGCTTTTCTGCCGGCTTGGCAGGGGCCTCGGCGGCCGGAGCCACGGCGACCACGGGTGGCGGCGCCAGTTCGGTTCTGGCCGGGGCGGCGGGCTTGGCCGGCGCCGGCGGCGTCAGGGCCTGGGGATTGAAGGCAGTCTGGTCCTGGCCGGGGATGCGGATCTGCACGTCGGGGGTGGGCGGCGGCGGTGCCTGGTCCATGACCATGGGCAGCACGATGGCGGCGAACGTGACGAAGGCCACGGCCCCCACCAGGCGGCGCCGGGCACGTTTTTTCAGTTGCAGTTGTGCGTCACTGTCCGTCACTTGCATGCCCGAAGCACCTTTAGCTGGGGGTTTGACCCGGTTGGCGATGTCGCTGGCCCACATGGGGCAGCACACCGGCCACCGTATGGAAGGATCCGAAAACCAGGATTCTATCATTCTCGGCAGCCTGCTTCAGGGCTGCCTGCCATGCGGCGTAGGGGGAATCGTGGCAGTGCACCTCGCCGCCGAGGCCGGCCACGGCCTCCGCCAGCTGCACCGCAGAGGCGCCCCGGGGCACCGCCAGGTCCGCCAGCAGCCAGGTATCCACCTTGCCCTTGAGGGCGGCCAGGGTGGTGGCGATGTCCTTGTCTCCGAGCATGCCCACTACCGCGTGGGTACGGTTGTAGAAGCCCATATTGCCCAGGTTGTCGGCCAGTACCTGGGCCGACTGGGGATTGTGGGCCACGTCCAGGACCACCGCCGGCTGCCCAGGCAGGACCTGGAAGCGGCCGGGCAGCTCGGTCTCGATGAGGCCGGCGCGAATGGCGCCCATGGAGACGGGCAGGCGGTCCTTGAGATATTCCAGGGCGGTCAGGGTGGCGCTGGCGTTGGCCAGCTGGGCCGTGCCGCGCAGGCCGGGGAAGGCCAGGGCGCGGCGCTGCAGGGCCTCGCCCTGGCGCAGCCAGTAGCGCCATTGCAGGCGGTCCTCGGCGCTTTTCTCGAAGCCGAAGTCGCGGCCGATGAGTTTCAGCTCGGCACCGATGGCGGCGGCGTGGTCCAGCAGGGACTGGGGCGGCTTGGCGTCGGCGCAGATGGCGGGCTTGCCGGGGCGGAAGATGCCCGCCTTTTCCCGGCCGATGTCTTCCCGGGTGGGGCCCAGCCAGTCGGTGTGGTCCAGGGCGATGCCGGTGACCACGGCCACGTCCGGCTCGTAGATGTTCACCGCGTCGAGGCGGCCGCCCAGGCCCACTTCCAGGACGATGGCCTCCACCCCGGCGGCGGCGAAGACTTCCCAGGCGGCCAGGGTGCCGAATTCGAAATAGGTCAGGGCCTCATCGCCCCGGGCTGCTTCCACCCTGGCGAAGGCGGCGCACAGGGCCTCATCCTCCACCGGCTGGCCGTTGAGGCGCACCCGCTCGTTGTAGCGCAGCAGATGGGGGGAACTGTAGGAGCCCACCTTGCAACCGGCCCGGTCCAGGATGTTCTCCAAATAGGCGCAGACCGAGCCCTTGCCGTTGGTGCCGCCGACGGTGACGACCGGGCAGAACTCCGTCTGCCCCAGGGCTGCCTTGACCCGGGCCACCCGCTCCAGCCCCAGCTCGATGCCGGCCTGGCCCTTGGGATGGAGGGATTCGAGATGGGTGAGCCAGTCGGACAGGGTGGTGGGGGATGACATAGAAAGACTAGCCACAGAGGGCACAGAGATCACAGAGGAAAGTCAAAAGCACCTACCCGGGAAGGCACCAGGGACGCGGACCTCGGCCATGGCAGGCTGAAGAATGGCGTCCCTGTTGCCTCCCGGGGCACAGGCCCACACAGTTTCCTCCGCCCTTACGCACGGCGCGGAAACGCTCTGTGTTCTCTGTGCCCTCTGTGGCAAAAAAGATTTTCAGGCTGCCGCAGGCAGCTTCTGCAGCAGGGCCAGCAGCTGGGCGATCTTGTCGCGCATTTCGCGGCGGTCCACGATCAGGTCGATGGCGCCCTTTTCCAGCAGGAACTCGGAGCGCTGGAAGCCTTCCGGCAGTTTCTCGCGCACCGTCTGCTCGATCACCCGGGGACCGGCAAAGCCGATCAGGGCATTGGGTTCGGCGATGACCACGTCGCCGAGGAAGGCGAAGGAGGCGGAGACACCGCCCATGGTGGGATCGGTGAGCACGGAGATGAAGGGCAGGCCGGCTTCCGACAGCTTGGTCAGGGAAGCGGTGGTCTTGGCCATCTGCATCAGGGAGAACAGGCCTTCCTGCATGCGGGCGCCGCCGGAGGCGGTGATGCAGATGAAGGGCACGTTCTGCTCCAAGGCCACCTGGACGCCGCGGATGAAGCGCTCGCCCAGCACGGAGCCCATGGAGCCGCCCATGAAGTTGAATTCGAAGCAGGCCACGACCACGGGCAGGGTCTTGATGGCGCCCTGCATCACCACCAGGGAATCGGTCTCGCCGGTGTCTTCGGTGGCGTCGTTGAGGCGCTCCGGATAACGGCGGCTGTCCTTGAACTTGAGGCTATCCACCGGCAGCACTTCGGCGCCGATCTCGAAACGGCCTTCCGGGTCCAACAGCAGGTCCAGGCGTTCCCGGGAATTGAGGCGGTTGTGGTGGCCGCACTTGGGGCAGACGTGCAGGTTGCCTTCCAGGTCGGTGGCGTAGAGCACCGCCTCGCAGGACGGGCACTTGCGCCACAGGCCTTCCGGCAGGTTGGACTTGCGCGGCGCGCCTTCACGCTTGATCTTCGGGGGCAGCAGTTTCTGCAACCAGCTCATGGCGTTCTCCGGTACTTTTTTAAATTCGGGTTGGCCGCAGAGGGCACAGAGATCACAGAGTTAAAACAATTCCTGGACAACGCGACAGGGCCTGATCAAAAGCCATCGCGGCATGACTGTCCTGTCGGTTTTACTCTCTGTGTCCTCGGTGCCCTCTGTGGCTAAAAAATTACTTGCTGGCGGCATCCACACCGCGGCGGATGTCGGCCACCAGGCCCTTGACGCGGGCCACGGCGTCATCCGGGTACTTTTCCATTTCCTCGATGATGCGGCTGCCCACCACCACGGCGTCGGCCATGCCGGCGATGCGCTTGGCCGTTTCCGCATCGCGAATGCCGAAGCCGACGCCCACGGGCAGGCCGGTGGCTTCGCGGATCTTGGGAATGCGTTCGGCCACTTCGTCGAAGTTGAGGGCGCCGCTGCCGGTCACCCCCTTGAGGGAAACGTAATAGACGTAACCCCGGGCCAGCTGGCCCACCTGATTGATGCGGGCGTCGGTGGAGGTGGGAGCGAGGAGGAAGATGGTGTCCAGGTCCCGGGCGTTCATGGCGGCGCAGAAGGCGGCGCTTTCCTCCGGGGTGTAGTCCACCACCAGCACGCCGTCCACACCGGCCTCGGCGGCGGCGGCGACGAAGGTCTCCATGCCCATGGACTCGATGGGGTTGGCGTAGCCCATGAGGACGATGGGGGTCTCGCCGTCCTTCTCGCGGAACTCGCTGACCATGGCCAGCACCTGGCGCAGGCTGACGCCCTTGGCCAGGGCCCGCTCGGAGGCGCGCTGGATGGTGGGGCCATCGGCCATGGGATCGGAGAAGGGCACGCCCAGCTCGATCACGTCGGCGCCGGCTTCCACCAGGGTGTGCAGCAGGGTGACGGTGAGGGCCGGATGGGGATCGCCGGCGGTGATGAAGGGAATCAGGGCCTTCTTGCCCTGGGCCTTGAGCGCGTCGAAAGTCTGTTGGATGCGGGACATGGGGCGGGCTCTCAGAATTGGATGCCGGACTTTTCGGCGACGGTGTGCATGTCCTTGTCGCCGCGGCCGGAAAGATTGACCAGCAGGATCTTGTCCTTGGCCAGGGAGGGGGCCAGCTTGGCGGCATAGGCCAGGGCGTGGGAAGACTCCAGGGCGGGAATGATGCCCTCGAAGCGGCACAGGTCATGGAAGGCCTGCAGGGCTTCGCTGTCGGAAATGCCCACGTATTCGGCCCGGCCCGAATCCTTCAGCCAGGCGTGCTCGGGGCCGACGCCGGGGTAATCGAGGCCGGCGGAGATGGAGTGGGTCTCGGTGATCTGGCCGTTCTCGTCCTGCAGCAGGTAGGTGCGGTTGCCGTGCAGCACGCCGGGGCGACCCTTCTGCAGGCTGGCGGAATGGCGGTTGGTATCCATGCCCTCCCCCGCGGCCTCGACGCCGATCAGCTTGACGCTCTCATGGGGAATGTAGGGATGGAAGATGCCCATGGCGTTGGAACCGCCGCCGACGGCGGCGATCACCGCGTCGGGCTGGCGCCCGGCCATCTCCGGCATCTGCACCAGGGCTTCCTTGCCGATGACGGTCTGGAAGTCCCGCACCATCATGGGATAGGGATGGGGACCGGCCACGGTGCCGATGATGTAGAAGGTGTTCTCGATGTTGGTGACCCAGTCGCGCATGGCTTCATTGAGCGCGTCCTTGAGGGTCTTGGAGCCGGACTCCACGGGCACCACGGTGGCGCCCAGGAGCTTCATGCGATAGACGTTGGCGGCCTGGCGCTTGACGTCCTCGGAGCCCATGTACACCACGCACTCGAAGCCGTAGCGGGCGGCCACGGTGGCGGTGGCGACGCCGTGCTGGCCGGCGCCGGTCTCGGCGATGACCCGGGGCTTGCCCATGCGCTTGGCCAGCAGGGCCTGGCCGATACAGTTGTTCACCTTGTGGGCGCCGGTGTGGTTCAGGTCTTCCCGCTTCAGGTAGATCTGGGCGCCGCCCAGCAGCTCGGACCAGCGCTTGGCGTGGTAAATGGGGCTGGGACGGCCCACGTAGTGCTTCAGCTCGTAGTCGAACTCGGCCTGGAAGGCGGGATCGGTGCAGGCGTGGGCATAGGCCGCCTTCAGTTCTTCGAGGGCGGCGATGAGGGTTTCGGAGACGAAGATGCCGCCGTAGGGGCCGAAGTGGCCGGAGGCGTCGGGCAGGTTGTAGGACATGGTGGACTCCAGAAGACGAACGTTGAGAAGGACGGGGACTGCTTAGTCAGCCGCCGTCTCTCAGGTGTGGTCCGCCAGGTGGTGGCGCCAGTGAGTGCGAGTATGTCCGCCCGGTTTCTTGCGCATAAATCAGTTCGTCAAATCAATCGTTGTCGGCACTGCGAACGGCGGCGATGAAGGCCCGGATCTTGGCGGCATCCTTGATGCCTTTGGCCGCTTCGACGCCGGAGGACACATCCACCGCCGCCGGGCGCACCCGCCGTACCGCCTCCGCCACATTGTCCCCGTCCAGGCCGCCGGAAAGCACGATGCTCTGGGCCAGGCCGGCCGGGATGAGGGACCAGTCGAAGGTCTTGCCGCCGCCGCCGTAACCATCGACGAAGGCATCCAGCAGGATGGCCCGGGCCGAAGGGTAAGCAGCCGCGTATTGTACCAAATCCAGATCGGGCCTTACGCGGGCCGCCTTGAGGTAGGGCCGCAGGTAGCGCCGGCACTGGCTTTCCGTCTCGTCACCGTGGAATTGCAGGACCTCCAGGGGCACTTTGGCCAGCACGGCCTCCACCTGGGCCGGTTCCGGATTCACGAACAGCCCCACCGCCGCGACGAAGGGCGGCAGCCGCCGGGCCAGTTCCGCCGCCCGTTCGGGCGTGACGTAGCGCGGGCTGGGCGGGTAGAAGACGAAGCCGATGGCGTCGGCGCCGGCAGCCACGGCGGCATCCACGTCCGCCTCCCGGGTCAGGCCGCAGATCTTGATGCGGGTCTTGGTACGGGCATGGGTGGCGCTCGTCATGGTTCCAGGCTCCAGATTTGGGGCAGCACCGTGGTCTCCGGCAGGCCCCAGTGGGGTTCGTAGCTGACACCGGCCAGGTAGAGGCCGGAGGGACTGAAGGTGGGGGCCGCCAGGCGCCGGTCCCGGGCCGCCAGCAGTTCGCCGATCCAGGCCGGCTCGTGCTTGCCCTTGCCCACATAGACCAGGGTGCCCACCAGGTTGCGGATCATGTGGTGCAGAAAGGCGGTGGCCTCGAAGTCGAACACCACCAGCTCGCCCTGGCGGCTGACCCGGGCCTGCCGCAGTTCCTTCACCGGCGTCTTGGCCTGGCATTCGGCGGCGCGGAAGGTGGAGAAATCGTGTTCTCCCAGGAGCAGGTCGGCCGCCTCCTGCATTTTCGCCACATCCAGGGGCAGATGGAACCAGCCCACCCGGCCGGCGGCCAGGCCCGGCCGCACCGGGCGGTTGAGCAGCAGGTAGCGGTAGCGCCGCCCCCGGGCGGAGAAGCGGGCATGGAAATCGGCAGGCACGGCCTGGGCCCAGCGCACGGCGACGCCGTCGGGCAGATGGGAATTGACGCCCCGCACCCAGGCCGATTCGGGCCGGGACACGGGCGCGTCGAAATGCACCACCTGGGAAGTGGCATGGACGCCCGTATCGGTGCGGCCGGCGCAGGTGGTGGCCACCGGCACCCCGGCAATGGCGCCCAGGGCGGCCTCCAGGGCATCCTGCACGGTGCGACCGCCGGGCTGGGTCTGCCAGCCGTGGAAGGCATTGCCGTCGTACTCCAGGCCCAGGGCGATGCGGCCCGGGGTGGTGGCGGAAAGAATAGTGGATTCGCTCATGGCAACCACAGCGGAGAGGCAAGCAGGACGAGGATGCCGAGACCCATGCCGGCGAGAAGCAGGCGGTCAGGGCCAGGCAGGGGATGCAGTTCCACCTCCAGGACGCTTTCCTGCTCCTGGGCCGGCATCTCCAGGAAACGGCGCCAGTCCTGGCCCCGGGGCCAGGCTTCGGCGGAATCCACGTGCCGCATCACCAGCAGCAGGCGGGCAATGCCCCGCTCCGGCGCCAGCCCCAGGTAGCGCAGGGGCTGCAACAGGGTCAGCAGGCCCTGGGCCAGGGCCGCCGGCCGGGTGCGATGCAACAGCCAGGAGACGGCCAGCAGCACCGTCGCCAGGCGCAGGCACTGTTCCAGGCCGAGGAACACCCCTTCCCGGGAAGGGCTCCAGGCGTGGTCGTAGAGGGGCGTGCCCGGGGTGCCCAGGGCGAAGACGAGAAAGAGGGAAAGCAGCAGCCAGCGCGTGCGCCGCAGCAGGGTGCGGCAACGCCCGGCCACGCCGTCGGCCCGCAGCAAAGGCAGGACCAGGGCGGCCGCCAGGAGCGCCGGCAGGGCCTGGGCTGCCAGGGCCAGGAGCAGGCACAGCAGCAGGCGTACGGCCGGATGACGGGCGGAGGGCGGCGCCGGCATGGCAGCGGGCAGGGGCGGGGCGGAACGGTTCAAGAAGAGGACCAGGGGGTGCGAAGCCCGCACTGTAAAACAAATGCCGCAGCCGGGATACCCGGGCTGCGGCATGGAGGGGGCGGAACGACGACGGCGCTCAGCTGCCGACGCGCTCCATCAGGGTGCGGGCCACGTCCTGCTGTTCGGCATTGCCTTCGCCGAGCACTTCCTGCAGCAGTTCCCGGGCCCCTTCCAGATCGCCCATTTCTTCATAGGCCTTGGCCAGATCCAGCTTGGTCGCCACTTCCTGCCAGCGGGCATCGTCGCCCTCGGCATCGGCGGCCTGCTCGGCTTCCAGCTGAGCCTCCAGCTGGGCGCCCAGTTCCGGATTGACCACGGTTTCGGCGGAGTCGAAAGACGGAGCCGGTGCAGCAGTCACCTCCTCCATCGCCAGCTCGGGCATGACCACGGTTTCATCCGCCGCCGGCGTCAGGGTGGTCTCGGCCGCGGCTGCAGCCAGGTCATCCAGGCTGAGGGCTTCATCGGCAACTTCCGGCAGCACCACGGTGTCGTCGGCGGCACTGGCGGCCGGCTCGGCAGCCGGCGCGGGCGCCGCATCCAGGTCCAGGTTGATGCTGGAAAGATCGAAGGCGCGGGGCGCCTCTTCTACCGGCAGGGCCTCGTCATCCAGCTGGATGTCCAGGTCGCCGCCGGAGGCTTCCGCGGTGATGGAAACAGGCTCTTCGGCCCCAGCCCCCAGATCGAGATCGAAGTCGATGATGTTGTCGGCAGGAGCCGCCGGGGCTGCCTCAGGGGCCGCTTCCGGCAACTGGAAGTCCAGCACTTCGGGCTCGGCAGCGGCGGCCGGGGCGGGCTCGGCAGCGCCCAGGTCCAGGTCGAAGTCCATGGCGCCGGGCAGGGCGGCTTCAGGTTCAGCAGCGACGTCGGCAGCGGCATCGGCCTGGGGAGCGGCAGGAGCCTCGAGACCCAGGTCGAAGTCCAGACTGACCAGATCGGGCACCGGCTCGGCCGCCGCTTCCTGGGGCGCTTCCACCACCGGCAGGGGCTCCGCTTCGGCAGCGGCTTCAGCCAGCTGGGACAGGGTGCCGGGCATGGTCACCGTGTCCTTCAGCTGCTCGGCGCCGACGATCATGGTGGCATCGGGATCGAAATCGGCAGCAGCAGCCGCGGGCGCCGGGTTGCCGCCGTAGAGCGGGTTGGCCGGGTCCAGCTTGGCGCCCATGGCGGCAGCCTTTTCCCACTCGGCGCCAACGCCGCCGGTCTGGGCGTAAAGCTCGCTAGCCAGGGTTTCGAACTGCTTGACGGCCTTGCGGTTGGCGTAGATTTCCAGCAGCTTGACGTGGATGGCAAAGCGCTTGGGATCCTTCTGCATGGCTTCGAGAAGGATTTCCTCGGCCTGGGCATCCCGGCCATAGGCCATGTACACATCGGCTTCGGCCACCGGATCCACTTCGTCGGTATCGATGGTGCCGGGGCCGGCCTGGCTGAAATCGGTGGCCGGGGTGTTGGAGGTATCCACACTCTGGCCGCCGGTGCTCTTGAACACGGAATTGGCGCCCAGACTCGGCTGGGACAGGGAGCTGGTGGGCGGCAGGGTGGCCTCGCCGGCGGGAGCCTGGCGACGACGACGGACCACGGCCAGGGCGCCGAGGCCGGCGATGGCGACCAGGCCGCCGCCCAGGAGGGGCAGGTTGTCCAGCAATTCATCCACCAGGCTGGGCTCTTCCACCGGGGCCGGCGGCGGCACCACCACCGGCGGCTTCGGTGCCGGCGTGGGCTCAGGCTTGGTTTCCGGTGCAGCAGCTTCGGCCGGTTTGTCCTCCGGCTTGGCGGCCTCGGCGGGCTTGGCCTCCTCGGCCTTGGGCGGTTCGGGCTTGACCTCGGGCTTGGGCGGTTCCACCGGCGCCGTTTCGGCAGGCTTGGCAGGTGCGGCGGCGGGCAGCGGGGCCGCTGCGGCCGGCTTGGCCGCGGCCTGCTTCTGCAGATCGGCCAGGTTCTGGTTCTTCAGTTCCAGCAGCTTCTGCAGTTCGCTGACGTTCTTCTCCAGGGCCGCCATGCGTTCATTGGCGTCCTTGAGGGCCTTGTCCTTGGCAATCAGGTCCTCTTCGCTGGCCTTGCCGGCACCAGCCTTGCCCGTGGCCGGCCCTTCGGTCTTGGCGACCTTCACCTGGTCCTTGGGCGCAGCGGCCGGCGCGGCCTTGTCTTCCACCTTGGCGGTGACGCGGCCGGCAACGGCCTGGGTGGCGCCGTCGTCCTTGGGCGCCTCCTGGGCCACAGCCCCGGCCAGCTTGCGGCGGTAGGCATTCCAATCCGAGGACTGAGCGAAGACGATCTTGCGCGCCTCGCTCTCGGAGACAGCAGCGACGGACTCCTTGTCCGGCACCGCCAGAATCTTGCCGGCCTTGAGGCGGTTCATGTTGCCGCCGTCAAAAGCCTCCTTGTTGGCCCGGTACAGGCCCACCAGCATCTGCTCCAGGGAGACGCCCTCGTGCACGGTCTCGCCGGCAATCTTGCGCAGGGTGTCGCCCTTCTTCACCTCGACGCTGCCCACGGCAGCAGCGGGCTGCTCAGCGGTCTTTTTCTCGGCGGCGGGCCGTGCCTCTGCCACCGGCTTTTCTTCCGCCGCCACCTTGGGTTTGCGGCTGGCAGTCACCTTGGCAGGTTTCTCTTCCACGGCCCGGGCGGCCGGCTTCTCTTCCACGGGCGCCAGGGGACGGGTTTCAAGACGGGGAGGCTGCTTGGCCTCGACCGTGGACACCTGGGCACCGCCCTTGATGGCCATTTCCGGCGGATCGAGAAGGAAGGTGTATTCGCGCACCAAGCGGCCGGAGGGCCAGCTCAACTCCAGCAACATGTCCACGAAGGGGTCGTTGATGGGCTTATCCGAACTGATGCGGATGACCGGCTGGGCGCCCTTCTGGTCCAGGGAAAATCTGATGCCGAGCAGGGTGGAAGCGTATTCGATGCCGGCCTGGGCAAAGGCATCCTGGGAGGCCAGGCGGGCCGTCATGTTGGACAGTTCCGCCTTGGTGGCGGAGACCTCCACTTCGGCGCGCAAGGGCTGCCCCAGACCGGAATAAACGGTGATCTTTCCCAACCCTGCCGCATCCGCCGCGAAAGGCATACACGCAAGCGCGGTTGCCAGGAGCGAGGCACGAATTTTCATATTGGTATCTTTAGTTTTGGCCACGGCGCCACCCTGAGCGTCGATTTTGGAAGAAATAAAATAACATCAGCAAGTTAGCCATGCAAGCTAATCTTTATTCTAATGTAGTTATCCCTTTTGTATAACAAAACCGGGGCTCTCGGCCCCGGTTCTGGTATTGGCTCCCGGCCGAATCAGGCTTCGAGCAGAATGCGCAGCATGCGGCGCAGGGGTTCGGCAGCGCCCCACAGCAACTGGTCGCCGCAGGTGAAGGCGGCCAGGTACTCGGGACCCATGGCCATCTTGTGCAGACGGCCGACGGGCACGGTCAGGGTGCCGGTGACGGCGGCGGGGGTCAGCTCACGCTCGGAAATCTCGCGCTCGTTGGGCACCACCTTGGCCCACTGGTTGGCCTTGGCCAGCATGTCGCTGATCTCGTCCAGGGGCACGTCCTTCTTCAGCTTGATGGTGAGGGCCTGGGAGTGGCAGCGCATGGCGCCGATACGCACGCAGAGGCCATCGATGGGAATGGAGCCCTGGCTACGGAAAGCGGGCTTGCCCAGGATCTTGTTGCATTCGGCGCCGCCCTTCCACTCTTCCTTGGACTGGCCGTTTTCCACGGGCACGTCGATCCAGGGGATCAGGCTGCCGGCCAGGGGGGTGTTGCGGAAGTTCTTCTTGGGGAAGGCGTCGGAACGGATGGTTTCGGCCACCTTGCGGTCGATTTCCAGGATGGCGGAAGACGGGTCGGCCAGCAGGTCGGCCACGGAAGCGTGGATGGTCCCCATCTGGGCGATCAGCTCGCGCATGTTCTGGGCGCCGGCGCCGGACGCGGCCTGGTAGGTCATGGAGGTGGCCCACTCGATCAGGTCGTTCTGGAACAGGCCGCCCAGCCCCATCAGCATCAGGGAGACGGTACAGTTGCCGCCGATCCAGTTCTTGCCGCCCTTGGCCAGGGAGTCCTGGATGACGTTCTTGTTCACCGGGTCGAGGATGATCACGGCGTCGTCGGCCATGCGCAGGGCGGAGGCGGCGTCGATCCAGTGGCCGTTCCAGCCGGCAGCGCGCAGCTTGGGGAAGACTTCCTTGGTGTAGTCGCCACCCTGGCAGGTGATGATGATGTCGCAGGTCTTCAGGGCATCCACGGACATGGCGTCCTGCAGGGGAGCCGCAGCTTCCTTGCCGCCGAACACCGGGGCCTTGCCGCCGGCGTTGGAAGTGGAGAAATACACCGGTTCGATATGGGCGAAATCACCCTCTTCCACCATGCGCTGCATGAGGACGGAACCGACCATACCGCGCCAACCAACCAGACCAACTCGCTTCATCACTGCTTCCTTGGGTAAGAACTTAATGAATATGTAACGGTATCACAGGCGGCGAGGTTTACCACCCCGCCGCCGTCAAGGTTTTGCCTGGGATTACAGGGCTGCCAGGACGGCGTCGCCCATCTGCCTGGTGCCCACCTTGGTGGTGCCCGGCTCGTAGATGTCGCCGGTGCGGTAGCCCTGGGCCAGCACCTTCTTCACGGCGTTTTCCACCTTCACGGCAGCTTCTTCCATATTGAAGGTGTAGCGCAGCATCATGGCAGCGGAGAGGATGGTGGCCAGGGGATTGGCCACGCCCTTGCCGGCGATGTCCGGGGCGGAACCGTGGGAGGGCTCGTAGAGGCCCTTGTTGTTGGCGTCCAGGGAGGCGGAGGGCAGCATGCCGATGGAGCCGGTAAGCATGGAGGCTTCGTCGGAGAGGATGTCGCCGAACATGTTGCCGGTGACCATCACGTCGAACTGCTTGGGATTGCGCACCAGCTGCATGGCGGCGTTATCCACCAGCATGTGGGACAGTTCCACGTCCGGGTATTCGGGGGCCAGTTCGTTGGCGATGTCGCGCCACAGCTGGGTGGTTTCCAGCACGTTCATCTTGTCCACCGAGCACAGCTTCTTGTTGCGCTTGCGGGCGGCCTCGAAGGCCACGCGCAGGATGCGGCGGATTTCGGATTCGCTGTAGTGCATGGTGTTGAAGCCGAAGCGCTGCTTCTGGCCGTCGATCTCGCGCTCCTCGATGCCGCGGGGCTGGCCGAAGTAGATGTCGCCGGTCAGTTCGCGCACGATGAGGATGTCCAGGCCGGCCACCACCTCGGGCTTCAGGGTGGAGGCATTGGCCAGTTCCGGGTAGAGGATGGCGGGGCGCAGGTTGGCAAACAGGTTGAGTTGCTTGCGGATGCCCAGCAGGCCGCGCTCGGGGCGCTGTTCCCGGGGCAGGGTGTCCCACTGGGGACCACCCACGGCGCCCAGCAGCACGGCATCGGCGGCCTGGGCCAGTTTCTGGGTGGCTTCCGGATAAGGGTTGCCGGTGGCGTCCACGGCGCAGCCGCCGAGCAGGGCGGTTTCCATCTCGAAGCCCAGGTTCAGGGCTTCCAGCACACGCACGGCTTCCGCCATGATTTCGGGACCGATGCCGTCACCGGGGAGAACGCAAATTTTCATTTTGAGAACCTTAAAGGACTTGGCCACAGAGGGCACAGAGAACACAGAGGTTGAAACCTCGCGGTGCCACGGACACCTGCGTTAACAGGCCAAATCCGCTGCCTTTCTCTGTGAACTCTGTGTCCTCTGTGGCAAAAATTAGATCAGGAAAACAGCCAGGGCTGTTCGGCCCGGCGGCGCTCCTCGAAGGCCTTGATCTTGTCGGCATGGCGCAGGGTCAGGCCGATGTCGTCCCAGCCGTTGAGCAGGCATTCGCGACGGAAGGCATCCACTTCGAAGGGAATGGCGTGACCGTCGGGGCGCACCACCTTCTGCTGCTCCAGATCCACCACCAGCTTGAAGCCCGGGGTGTATTCGGTGAGGCCGAACAGGGCATCGATCTCGGCCTTGGGCAGGACGATGGGCAGGATGCCGTTCTTGAAGCAGTTGTTGAAGAAGATGTCGGCGAAGGATTCGGCGATGACCACGCGGAAGCCGTAGTCCAGCAGGGCCCAGGGGGCGTGCTCGCGGGAGGAGCCGCAGCCGAAGTTGCTGCGGGTCAGCAGCACGGAGGCGCCCTGGTAGCGTTGCTGGTTGAGCACGAAGTTCGGATTCAGGGGCCGCTTGGAATTGTCCATGCCCGGCTCGCCATGATCCATGTAGCGCCACTCGTCGAAGGCGTTGGGACCGAAGCCGGAACGCTTGATGGACTTGAGGAACTGCTTGGGGATGATGGCATCGGTATCGACGTTGTTACGGTCGAGGGGGGCCACCAGGCCGTCGAGTTTGGTGAATGCCTGCATTATTTGGTCGCCTTCTGGATGGCCTCGCCACCCTTTTCGATGTCCTGGCCGATACCGCGCACGGTGTTGCAGCCGGCGGACAGGAAAGCCAGGGCTGCGAGAATCAGGGTCAGTTTCTTCATGGCTCTAATCTCCTCGGTCTTCAGAGAATGTCACGCACGTCGGCGAAATGACCGGCGATGCCGGCGGCCGCGGCCATGGCCGGACTCACCAGGTGGGTACGGCCACCGGGGCCCTGACGGCCTTCGAAATTGCGGTTGGAGGTGGAGGCGCAGCGCTCGCCCGGCTCCAGCCGGTCGGCATTCATGGCCAGGCACATGGAGCAGCCCGGCTCGCGCCACTCGAAGCCGGCGGCAACGAAAATCTTGTCCAGGCCTTCGGCCTCGGCCTGGCGCTTGACCAGACCGGAGCCCGGCACCACCAGGGCCAGCTTGACGTTGGCAGCCTTCTGCCGGCCCCGCACCACGGCGGCGGCTTCGCGCAGGTCCTCGATGCGGGAATTGGTACAGGAACCGATGAAGACCTTGTCGATGGTGATCTTCTTGATTTCCAGATTGGGCGTCAGGCCCATGTACTGCAGGGCCCGCTCCATGCCTTCGCGCTTCACCGGATCGGCTTCCTTGGCCGGGTCCGGCACGGTGGCGCCGATGGGCACCACCATTTCGGGGGAGGTGCCCCAGGTCACCTGGGGCTGGATTTCCTCGGCCTTCAGATCGACGGTGCAGTCGAAGCAGGCGCCTTCGTCGGACTTCAGGGTGCGCCAGTAGGCCACCGCCTTGTCCCAGGTCTCGCCCTTGGGCGAGAAGGGGCGGTCCTTCAGGTAATTGATGGTGGTGTCGTCCACCGCCACGAAACCCATGCGGGCGCCGGCCTCGATGGCCATGTTGCACAGGGTCATGCGGCCTTCCATGGAGAGGCCGCGGATGGCGGAGCCGCCGAATTCGATGGCATAGCCGGTACCGCCGGCGGTGCCGATCTTGCCGATGATGGCCAGGGCCACGTCCTTGCCGGTGACGCCCTTGCCCAGCTTGCCCTCGACGCGGATCAGCATGGACTTGGACTTCTTCTGGATCAGGCACTGGGTCGCCATCACGTGCTCCACCTCGGAGGTGCCTATGCCGTGGGCCATGCAGGCGAAGGCGCCGTGGGTGGAGGTGTGGGAGTCGCCGCAGACCACGGTCATGCCGGGCAGGGTGGCGCCGTTTTCCGGGCCCACCACATGCACGATGCCCTGCCGCATGTCCTTGAAGGGCCAGTAGGCGAGTGCGCCCACTTCACGGATGTTGGCGTCCAGGGTTTCCACCTGCTGGCGGGAAATGGGGTCCTTGATGCCCTCTTCCCAGTGGTCCGTGGGGGTGTTGTGGTCGGCGGTGGCGACGATGGAGGAGACGCGCCAGGGCTTGCGGCCGGCCAGCTTCAGACCCTCGAAAGCCTGGGGGCTGGTCACTTCATGGACCAGGTGGCGGTCAATGTAAATCAGCGCAGTGCCATCGGCTTCTTCATGTACCACATGGTTCTGCCAGAGCTTGTCGTAGAGGGTTTGCGGCATTTTTGTTCCGGCCTTGGGAAAAGGGTGGAAATTTTATCGCAAAAAGGCGTTTTCAGGGCCACCCGGGGCCTGGGGGACTGGAAACCCCTGTCTCATTTCCGTCGTTTTGCCGGTTTCTCGGCGCCTTCCTTGGCGGCATCCTTCGCCGGCTCTCCCGCCTTTTCCCGCTCCGCTCCGGACGCGGCCTCCGGGGCCGCTTCGCTGCGGGGCACGTAGTAGCCCATGGCCTCGGGCAGCCACTGCTGGATCTGGCGGATGCGGGTGCTGTCCGCCGGGTGGGTGGAAAGGAACTCCGGCGGTTTGCCTTCCCGCTTGCTCTCCTCGGCCATGCGCTGCCACAGGGCCAGGGCCGCATGGGGGTCGTAGCCGGCCTTGGCCATGTAGATCAGGCCCATGCGGTCCGCCTCCGATTCCTGCAAGCGCGAATAGGGCAGCAGGTAGCCCACCGCCGCCCCGGCGCCGAGCAGGCCGGCGTACATATTGGCCTTGCGCGAGTCGCTGGCGGAAACCACCACCGCAGCCGTCAGCCCGGCCACCAGCATCTGCTGGCTCATACGCTCGCCACCATGGCGGGCAATGGCGTGGGCCACCTCGTGGCCGACCACCGCCGCCAGGCCCGCATCGTCCCGGGTCAGGGGCAGGATGCCCGTATAGACAGCCACCTTGCCGCCGGGCAGGCAGAAGGCATTGATGGCCTTATCGTTCTCCACCACCTTGAATTCCCACTGGTAGTTCTTGCCCGTGGCGGCGGCAATGCGCTTGCCCACCCGCTGCAACTGGGCATTGAGGGCCGGATCGTCGGAAATCTTTTCCTTTTTCAGAATGTCCTCGTAGGAACGCAACCCCATCCGCACCTCCTCCCCTTCGCCGAGCAACAGCAGCTGGCTGCGCCCGGTCAGGGGCACCGTCTGGCAGGCGGTAAAGAGGAGGACGGCGGAGGCAAGAAGCCAGGGACGCAGGTTCATGGCGCAATCAATCCGGAAGAAAGTGAATACTCAACGCACCGGGGCCGCCGGGGCTGACTCGTCCCGCACCCAGCCGGCCACCAGGACCAGGCCGCAGACGGCAAACAGGGCGCCGATGCCGAAGGTGGCGGCATTGCCCAGGCCATCCCAGGTCCAGCCGCTGACCAGGCCGCCGAGGAGGCCGCCGGCACCGAAGGAGAGACTGGAATAGAGGGCCTGCCCCCGGGCCTGGCAGCGCCCCGGAAACCAGCGGTTGATGGCGGCGATGGCCGCCGCATGGTAGGCGCCGAAGGTGAGGCCGTGCAACAGCTGGGCGCCGAGCAGGACCGGCAGGGAATCCACGCCCCAGCCGATGAGCAGGAAACGCAGCACGGCGGCGGCAAAGCTGGCCAGCAGCACCTGGCGCAGGGAGAAGCGGCGCAGCAGGCGGGCCATGAAAAAGAAGACGCCGATCTCGGCGATCACACCGAGAAACCACAGGCTACCCACCAGGGTCTTGCTGTAGCCGTGGTCGGCCAGGTAGATGGAATAGAACAGGTAGAGGGCGCCATGGGCCGCCGACATGAGGAAACAGGCCCCCAGCAGGGCCCGCACCCGGGGCTGGGCCAGGATGGTGGACACGGGCGGCGTCGCCACGTGCTGGGGCGGCGTCGGGCTCTCCGGCACCAGCAGGGCGAAGGCCAGGATGCCGCCCATGAGGGCGAAGGACATCCACAACACACTGGCCGGCGGCAGGTAATCGAGCAGGGCGCCGGTGGCCAGCACGGTGACGATGTAGCCGATGGAGCCCCAGATGCGCACCCGGCTGTAGCGGGCCGGTTCGGCGTGGAGATGGTCGAAGACCACGGTTTCCATGAGGGGCAGGGCCGCCGACCAGAAGAAGGCCAGCAGGGCCATGGCGCCGAGCAGGGGCACCAGGGTCTGGGCGAAGAAGAACAGGTTGAAGACCACCACGCTGACCCCGGCCGCCAGCCGCACCAGGGGAATGCGCACGTGCAGGTGGTCCGCCAGCCAGCCCCAGACGGCAGGGGAGCACAGGCGCATGAGGGCCATCTGGCTCAGGATCAGGCCGATTTCCCAGGAGGAAAGGCTCAAGGACTGGAGATATAGCCCGAAATAGGGCTGGAAGACGCCGACGAAGGCGAAATGGAAGAAGTAGTAGCCGGAGAGGCGCCAGTACGGCAGGGATGGGTGCATCCGGCGATTTTACCGGATGCACGGCCCCGGGCTCATGCCTTCGCCGCGGGGCCTGACAAGGGACCGATCAGCCGCGGCCGGGAGCGGCCGGCAGGCGGGGCGTGGCGCAGACCACATCGCCGCACTGGGCGCGGTGGCGCAGGGCATGGTCCATCAGTACCAGGGCCAGCATGGCCTCGGCGATGGGTGTGGCGCGGATGCCGACGCAGGGGTCGTGGCGGCCTTCGGTGGCCACTTCCACCGCATTGCCCTGCACATCCACCGAACGGCGCGGCTGGGCGATGGAAGAGGTGGGCTTGATGGCCATGTTCACCACGATGTCCTGGCCCGTGGAAATGCCGCCGAGGACGCCGCCGGCGTGGTTGGAGAGGAAACCCGCCGGAGTCATCTCGTCGCCGTGCTCGCTGCCCTTCTGGGCGATGCTGGCAAAACCGGCGCCGATCTCCACACCCTTGACGGCGTTGATGCCCATCATGGCGTAGGCGATTTCCGCATCCAGGCGGTCATAGACCGGCTCGCCCCAGCCCGGCGGCACACCGGTGGCGGTGACGGTGATCTTGGCGCCGACCGAATCCAGGGACTTGCGCAGGGCGTCCATGTAGGCCTCCAGCTCCGGCACGATGGCGGCGTTGGGGGCGAAGAAGGCATTGCCGTCGATGGCGGCGGCGTCCACGAAGGGAATCTCGATGGGGCCCAACTGGCTCATCCAGCCCTGGATGCTGATGCCGTAGCGCTGCTGCAGCCACTTGCGGGCGATGGCGCCAGCGGCCACGCGCACCGCGGTTTCCCGGGCGGAGGAACGACCGCCGCCGCGGTAGTCGCGGAAGCCGTACTTCTGGGTGTAGCCGTAATCGGCATGGCCGGGACGGAAGGTGCTGGCGATATTGCCGTAGTCCTTGCTGCGCTGGTCCTGGTTACGGATCAGGAGGCCGATGGGCGTGCCGGTGGTCTTGCCCTCGAAGACGCCGGAAAGAATCTCCACCGTATCCGGCTCCCGCCGCTGGGTGACGTGGCGGGAGGTGCCGGGCTTGCGCCGGTCCAGTTCGGCCTGGATGTCGGCCTCAGTCAGTTCCAGCCCGGGAGGGCAGCCATCGACGACGCAGCCGATGGCCGGGCCGTGGGATTCGCCGAAGGAAGTGACCGTGAACAGGGTGCCGAAAGTATTGCCGGACATGGGCGCAGAAACCTTGTGCTGGAAAGGTTTCGGAGTTTATCACAGGCCCGCCCGGCGCCCTCCCCGGCCAGGACGGCCGAGGCGTAAACAGGCCGATTTCAGAAGGGCGGCGGCGACTCGAAGCGGAGGGCCTCGTCGGTGATGGGATGGCGGAATTCGAGGCGGGAGGCGTGCAGCAGCAGACGTTCGGCCCGCGCCTGGGCCGGCCCGGCATAGAGCTCGTCCCCCAGGATGGGATGGCCGATGGCCGCCATGTGCACCCGCAGCTGGTGGGTGCGGCCGGTCACCGGCTCCAGTTCCACCCGGGAACAGTCCCCGGCGGCATCGGCGGCCAGGCGGCGGAAACGGGTCAGGGAAGGCTTGCCCTCCTGGAAATCCACTTTCTGCCGGGGCCGGTTGGGCCAGTCCACGATCAGGGGCAGATCCACCTCCCCCTCCTTTTCCTGCAGCACGCCGGCCACCACCGCCTGGTAGCGCTTGCTCACCTTGCGCTCGCGGAACATCTCGAACAGCTTCTTCTGCATGGCCGGCCCCCGGGCCAGCACCAGCAGGCCGGAAGTGTCCATGTCCAGCCGGTGGGCGATCATGGCGTCGGCAAAGACCGCCTGCACCCGGGACACCAGGCAGTCCGCCTTGTCCTCGCCGCGGCCGGGCACGGAAAGCAGGCCGGCCGGCTTGTTGACCACCACCAGGGCGCCGTCTTCGTAGAGCAGGTCGAGGCCTGCATCGGGGGGAGGCTGATAGGAAATCACGGAAGCTGCCAGGTCGCAAAAAAGGCGCAGCCTACCTCAAGAAGGCGCCGCCCGGCCACCGCCGGCCCGGGAACGGCGGCTCAGGGCGCCGCCGGGAAGGGGGCGGAACGGCCGCCCCAGAACATCAGCTCGGCCTGGCCGGCGGGCGCCGGCGTGCCGGCCCGGGCCAGACCCAGGGCCACGGGCTTTTCCTTGAGCAGCTGGCGGATCAGGGCCGGCGGCACCGGCCCCTCGATGATGTAGCCGCCGGTGCGGGCAGTGACGAAGGAGGCGAAATTCTCCGGCACCGCCAGCCAGCGGCGGGTGGAGGCCACGCTCACCACTTCGTTGCGGCGCACGGTAAAGCCGTTGGCGCGCAACTGGGCTTCCCATTCACCGCAGGGACGGCAGGCGGATTCGTGGAAAATCTCGATCACCGGCGCCCCTCCCTCCTGGGCATGCAGGGGCAGGGCCGGGGCCAGCAGGGCCAGGCACAGCAGCAGGCGGCGGTTCAGCATCCGGCTTTCCCCGGCTTGCAGCCCTTGAGCATCCACAGGGAAATGATGCCCACCGCCTCGTTGGCCATGGTCTTGCGGCCCATGCTGGTGACCGTGCGGCCGTTGCTGGTCACCGCATTGACGTCGGCGCCGGCCTGCAGCAGCAGGGTGGCGTTGGCCGACTTGTCGGCGTAGGCCGCCAGGTGCAGGGGCGTGGCGCCCTCCCCGTCCCGGGCATTGACGTCGGCGCCGGCGGCCAGCAGGGCTTTGACCACGCCGCTGTCCGGATTGGTGGCGGCCAGGTGCAGGGGGGTGGAGCCCATGTCGGTGCGGGCGTCCTTGAGGCTAGGCTGGCGCTTGAGCAGGGCCTGCATCTCGGCGGCCGTGCCCAGGCGGGCCACGTCGTGCACCGGCTGGTCCGGCGACAGGCTCTGGGCGTGGGCATGGGGCGCCAGGAAGACGGAAAGGAACAGGCTGAAGACGACGCCGATGCAAAGGCCGATCAGGGAGCGGAGGGCATAGGGCATGGCACGGTCTCCGGCGACGCAGGAGGGAAAAGCGGGGAACTGGCGTGGGCGCATGGTTTGAGCGGGGTCCGGGAATTTCGTTGGATGCAGCGTAGCATCTACCACCCCCTCGCGGCTTGTCTTTCACCTGCATCAAAACCCGGAGGCGCCGGGGCGGTCGAAATAACCAGACGTTATCTCTTTAGTCCCACCTGATCTTTGTTCGCCGGGCGCCATGGTTTAGATTGGCGCCATTCTCCGCATACCGCCCAAAGGAAATTCCATGAAAATCGCCAAGGATGTGACCCAGCTGGTGGGCAAGACCCCCCTGGTCCAACTCAACCGCGTCGCTGCCGGCATCGAGGGCACCGTGGCCCTGAAGCTGGAATATTTCAACCCGGCCCACAGCGTCAAGGACCGGATCGCCGTGGCCATGATCGACGCGGCCCAGGCCGCCGGCAAGATCAAGCCCGACACCATCGTCCTGGAACCCACCTCCGGCAACACCGGCATCGGCCTGGCCATGGTCTGTGCCGCCCGCGGCATCAAGGCCGCCTTCGTCATGCCCGAAACCATGAGCCGGGAGCGCAAGCTGCTGCTCAAGGCCTACGGCGCCGAGCTGATCCTCACCCCCGGCCCCGAAGGCATGGGCGGTGCCATCAAGAAGGCCCAGGAGCTGGCCGAGAGCGACTCCCGCTATTTCATTCCCCAGCAGTTCGAGAACCCGGCCAACCCGGAAGTGCATCGCAACACCACCGCTGAGGAAATCTGGGCCGACACCGACGGCCAGGTGGACATTTTCGTCGCCGGCGTCAGCACCGGTGGCACCGTCACCGGCGTCGGCGAAGTGCTGAAGGCCCGCAAACCCGGCGTCCAGGTCTTCGCCGTGGAGCCCGATGCCTCCCCGGTGCTCTCCGGCGGCGCCAAGGGCCCCCACCCCATCCAGGGCATCGGCGCCGGCTTCGTGCCCGCCGTGCTCAACACCCAGGTTTACGACGGCGTGGTGCGGGTCAAGAACGACGACGCCTTCGCCACCGCCCGCCGCCTGGCCACGGAAGAAGGCCTGCTGGTGGGCATTTCCTCCGGCGCCGCGGTGTGGGCCGCCCTGGAAATCGCCAGGAAACCGGAAAACAAGGGCAAGCTGACCGTGGTGGTGATCCCCTCCTTCGGCGAACGCTACCTGTCCACCGCCCTCTACCAGCACCTGGAAGTCTGACCCCGGATGCTCCCGAACGCCCCGGCCCGCCGGGGCGTTCGGCTGTCCGGGCACGGCAGGAAGCGCCCATGAGCAACGCCCATCCCGTCCTCATCGTGCCCGGCTTCGGCAACTCCGGGCCCGACCATTGGCAGAGCCGCTGGCAAGCTGCCGAGCCCCATTTCCGCCGGGTCGAGCAGCAATCCTGGGAGGCGCCCCATTACACAGACTGGCGCCACGCCCTGGAAGCGGCCGTGGCGGCGGCACCCAGCCCGCCCATCCTGGTGGCCCACAGCCTGGGCTGCCTGCTGGTGAGCCGCTGGGCGGAAGAAAGCCGCCTGCCGGTACAAGGCGCCCTGCTGGTGGCGCCCCCCGACCCCCAGGGGCCGGCCTTTCCGGCCGAGGCTAGGGGCTTCTCGCCCCTGGCCCGCAGCGCCCTGCCCTTTCCCAGCCTGGTGGTGGCCAGCCGGGACGATCCCTACGGCCACCTCATCTTCGCCGCCCAGTGCGCCGCCCTGTGGGGCAGCCGCTTCGTGGACGCAGGCTATTGCGGCCACATCAATGCCGACAGCGGCCTCGGCGACTGGCCCTGGGGCCGGGAACTGTTGCGCAGCCTCGAGGCCTGAAGCGCCCGTCTCAATGGGCCATGGGCTTCCAGCCCGGGTGATCGAAGTAGCGGCCGTAATCCTCCAGGGCGCCAAGCACCTTGGCGGCGCCGCGACGGGGATCGCCGCCCTTGCTCTTGCCGGCCATGGCCTCGATGCCGGCGCCCAGGTCGGCCAGCACCAGATGCAGCATGGCGTCGGCTTCCGGTGCCAGCTTGCAGGCGGCAACGATGCCGCCCACCTCCCGCTCCAGACCCGCCGCCAGCTTGGCGTAGCCGGCCCGGTTCAAGCGGTTGCCGTGGATTTCCGCCAGACGGGGCTCCATGGCAGCCTGGATGCGGCTCATGCCGTCCCGCAGGGGCGCATCGGTGGCCCACTTCTGGCCCTGGTTGAGCTGCAGGGTCGGCGTGGCGGCGCCGTGGTGGTGATGGCTGTGGTCCGCCGCCAGGCTGGATGACAGGGGCGCCGCCAGGGCCAGCAGGCAAAGGGCGGTCACGAGGGGTTTCTTGTTCATGTTGTCACTCCGGTTTCTCTAGGGGCCCCTATGCTCCCCATCCGGCCGGGGAAATAACATGATCCGTCTTAAAACGAGGCGGCGGCGGATGGTCGCAGCACTGGGAGGAAACGGCGGCTGCCTTGCCCCGACAGGGAAACCCCGGAGCCCTGCTGGCCAGGGGCATTCCAAGCTTTTGGCGTCTACGCGCACCAAATTGGTGCATAATCCCCGGCGTTTTTTCATCTTCCGAAAGCACGCCATGAACGACACCCTGGATTCCTTTCTTGCCCGCCTGCAGCTCCGGGACCCGCAACAGCCGGAGTTTCTCCAGGCCGTGAAGGAGGTCCTGGAAACCCTGTGGCCCTTCCTTCAGGAAAATCCCCGCTACCGCCGCCTGGGCCTGCTGGAACGCATCGTCGAGCCGGAACGGGCCATCATGTTCCGCGTGCCCTGGGTGGACGATACCGGCCAGGTCCAGGTCAATCGGGGCTACCGCATCCAGATGAGTTCGGCCATCGGCCCCTACAAGGGCGGCATCCGCTTTCACCCCTCGGTCAATCTCTCCATCCTCAAGTTCCTGGCCTTTGAGCAGGTGTTCAAGAACTCCCTCACCACCCTGCCCATGGGCGGCGGCAAGGGCGGCGCCGACTTCGACCCCAAGGGCAAGAGCGACCTGGAGGTGATGCGCTTCTGCCAGGCCTTCATGGCCGAACTGCACAAGCACATCGGCGCCGACATCGACGTACCGGCCGGCGACATCGGGGTCGGCGGCCGGGAGGTGGGCTACATGTTCGGCATGTACAAGAAGCTGGAAGGGGAGTTTTCCTCCGTCCTCACCGGCAAGGGCCTGGACTACGGCGGCAGCCTGATCCGCCCCGAAGCCACCGGCTACGGCACCATCTACTTCGTCGAGAACATGCTGGCCACCCGCAACATGGGCCTGGAAGGCCTGCGCGTCACCGTCTCCGGCTCCGGCAACGTGGCCCAGTTCGCCGCCCAGAAGGCCATGCGCCTGGGGGCCAAAGTCATCAGCGTTTCCGACTCCGGCGGCACCGTGCACGACCCGGACGGCATGACCGAAGAGAAGTGGTCGGCCCTGCACCACATCAAGGAAGTGCAGCGGGGCCGGGTCGAGGACTACGCCCGCCAGTTCGGCCTCACCTTCCTCCCGGGCCAGCGGCCCTGGTCCATTCCCTGCGACGTGGCCCTGCCCTGCGCCACCCAGAACGAGCTGGACGGCAACGACGCCCGCACCCTGCTGCAGAACGGCGTGCGCTGCGTCGCCGAGGGCGCCAACATGCCCTCCACCCTGGAAGCGGTCCATGCCTTCCTCGAGGCCGGCATCCTCTACGCCCCGGGCAAGGCCTCCAATGCAGGCGGGGTCGCCGTCTCCGGCCTGGAAATGAGCCAGAACGCCCTGCGCCTGTCCTGGACCCGGGACGAGGTGGACCAGCGCCTGAAGCAGATCATGCTCTCCATCCACGCCGCCTGCGTCGGCCACGGCAGCGGCCGGGGCCAGCGGGGCAGCATCAACTACGTGGCCGGCGCCAACATCGCCGGCTTCGTCAAGGTGGCCGACGCCATGCTGGCCCAGGGCGTGGTCTGATCCCGGCGCCATCGCCAAAGCAAAAGGCCCCGCATGCGGGGCCTTTTTCATGGGACCTGGCGCGGCGGATCAGGCCGCTTCCTTCAGGGCCCGGCGCAGGATCTTGCCCACGTTGGTCTTGGGCAGGTCGTCGCGGAACTCCACCAGATGGGGCACCTTGTAGCCGGTGAGGTTCTCCTTGCAGTGGGCGATGAGCTGCTCCTTGGTCACCGACTTGTCCTTGAGCACCACGAATATCTTCACCGCCTCGCCCGAATGCTCGCTCGGCACCCCCACCGCGGCCACTTCCATGACCGCCGGATGCATGGCCACCACGGCCTCCACCTCGTTGGGATACACATTGAAGCCAGACACCAGGATCATGTCCTTCTTGCGGTCCACGATGCGCACGAAGCCCTTCTCGTCCATGACGCCCACGTCGCCGGTGCGCAGGAAGCCGTCGGCGTAGAACACCGTGGCGGTTTCATCCGGGCGCAGCCAGTAACCCTTCATCACCTGGGGGCCGCGGATGCAGATTTCGCCGGCCTGGCCCACCGGCAGATCGTTGCCCAGGTCGTCCCGGATGACGATCTCGGTGGAGGAGATGGGCAGGCCGATGGCGCCGTTGAATTCGCCCAGGTCCAGGGGATTGATGGTGGCCGCCGGCGAGGTCTCGGTCAGGCCGTAGGCTTCGATCAGGGGCTTGCCGGTGACCTGGCGCCACTTCTGAGCCACGGACTTCTGCACCGCCATGCCGCCCCCCAGGGCCGCGCGCAGGGCCGAGAAATCCAGCTTGGCGAAGTCCGGGTTGTTGAGCAGGGCGTTGAACAGGGTGTTCACCCCGGTGATGACGGTGAACTTGTACTGGGCCAGTTCCTTGACGAAGCCCGGAATATCCCGGGGATTGGTGATCAGCACATTGGTGGCGCCGATCTTGAGGAAGGTCAGGCAGTTCGCCGTCAGGGAGAAGATGTGGTACAGCGGCAGGGCGGTGATGATCAGCTGCTGGTCCTTGTGCAGGAAAGGCTCGATCCAGGCGTGGGCCTGCTGCAGGTTGGCGATGATGTTGCGGTGGAGCAGCATGGCGCCCTTGGCCACGCCGGTGGTGCCGCCGGTGTATTGCAGATAGGCGATGTCCTCGTGGCCCACCTGCACCGGACGCAGGGTGGCACCCTTGCCCCGGGCCATGGCGGCCTTGAACTTGACGTGGCGCGGCAGCTTCCAGGCCGGCACCATCTTCTTCACGTGGCGCACCACCAGATTGACCACGGTGCCCTTGAGCGCGCCGAGCATGTCGCCGAGGGAGGTGACGATGACGTGCTTCAGGCCCGGCACCAGGGGCAGGGCCTGCTCCAGGGTGTGGGCGAAGTTCTCGACGATGACGATGGCTTCGGCGCCAGAATCCTTCAGCTGGTGTTCCAGTTCCCGGTGGGTATAGAGGGGGTTGCAGTTCACCACCACGTAGCCGGCCCGCAGGGCGCCGAACATGCACACCGGATACTGCAGCAGATTGGGCATCATCAGGGCGACGCGGGCGCCCTGGGGCAGCTTCAGCACGTCCTGCAGATAGGCGGCGAAGTCCCGGGAGAGCCGGTCCAGCTCGCCGTAGGTGATGCCCACGCCCATATTGATGTAGGCCACCCGGTCCCGGTACTGGGCACAGCTCTGCTCGAAAAGCTGGCCCAGGGACTTGAATTCGTTGACGTCGATAAACTCCGGCACGCCTTGCGGGTAACTCCGCAGCCAGATCTTTTCCATGGTTTGGTCTCCTCCTATGGCAGTGGCCAAGGGTCTTGTGGGTTTTCTTATTGACGGTTCAAACGACCGTTTGAAATCATTGTAACCCGAGTTTCACCCCCTTGGTAGTGGGACAGCCGGGGCCCGGGGGAAATCCCCTAGGCCCTGCCGATTCATCGCCTCACCCGGCCCCCGGCGGCCATCGCCAAGGCCCTGCCGCCAGCCCCGGCAAAGGCTCCTCGGGCTGCGCCCCGGAACACCTCCCGGGCTTTTCCCGGGCTGTAAACGCCGCTGCCCGCCGGACCTGGAAGGCGCGGCGGGCAGCTTGGCATGGGAGGCTACGGCGGCGGATCAGGCGGAGCCTTCCTCGTCCGGCCAGTTCTTGATGTAGTTCTTCAGCATCTTGTTCTCGAAGTTCTGTTCCTCGAGCACGGACTTGGCCACGTCGAGGAAGGAGAGCACGCCCATCAGGGTGGTGCCGTCCATCACCGGCACGTAGCGCTGGTGGTTTTCGATGAGCAGGTGGCGCAGCTCGTTGGTTTCCATATCGGGGCTGGCCGTGATGGGCGCGGAGAGCATCACGTCCTCGACCTTGACGCTGGCCAGGTTGCCCTTGTGCCGGTGCACCGCCTTCAGCACTTCGCGGAAGGTCAGCATGCCGACCATCTTGCCGCCGCCCATGACCACCAGGGAGCCCACGTCGTTTTCGGCCATGGCGGCCACGGCGTTGTCCAGGGTCTGCTGGGGCATGGCCGTGAACAGCACCGTTCCCTTGATCGCCAGAATATCCCGCACATGCATGTCTGTTCCCCTTGTCGCTTATGTTCGCTGTCGTCGCTGTCTCATTGTCTCCGGCACCTGGGGAGGGCCGGACCCGGATTAGTGATCGGATGTTAGTTCATCCCCTGCAATAGGGAAAGTGGCGTTTACCCCAAATCGGACAGCATTTCTTGCACCTCCAGCAGGGTGCCGTCGCCGAACACCAGGGCGGCGCGTACGGGCTTCTGCCAATAGAGGGGCGTCAGCAGTTCCCGGTACTCCGCCACCTGGCGGCGGTACTCGGCCAGGCGCTTGGTGTCGGCGCGGGAGCTCTTGTAATCCACCACCCACACCGCCTCCGGCGTTTCCACCAGACGATCGACCCGCTTCACCTGGCCTTCGGCGTTGCTGATCTCGGCCTCGTTGCGGGCCACCAGGGACGGGTCGAGCAGGAAGGCCAGCTCGGGCCGGGCCATCAGACGCCGGGCGGCAGCCTCGGCTTCCTGGCCGCCGGCTTCGCTGGCCGTGGCGCCGCCCACCTTGCGCCACCAGTCCGGCTCCAGGGCAAGGCCGGCGGTGAGGCGCTCGAGGCAGCCGTGGAGGAGGATGCCGAAGAGGGCGTCCTCCCCCGGCCCCAGGCGCCGCTCTCCCACGGGCTCCACCGCCAGGAACGGCGCAGGATGCCATTCTTCAGGCATACCAGGCGAAGACTGGCTTCCCGCCTGGCTTCCCGCCTGGCTTCCCGCCTGGCTCCCAGTCATGGCATCCAGACAAAGATCGCCGTAGGCCAGGGTGCCGGCCTCGTCCGCCGTCGCCCCCAGGGCAGCCAGGGCCCGGGCCAGGCGCTGGTAGGGACTGTTCTCGGGAGAGTCGCCCTTTTTCGGTGCGCTGCCGCTGGCGACGAACACCTGCTTGGCCCGGGTGACGGCGACGTAGAGCAGGTTCAGTTCCTCCCGCTCCGCCAGCTTCGCCTCGCCCTCGAACAGGGGCTCCCGGGCCGCCCCCCGGTCGGCCTTGATGCCGTAGAGGGAAAGATGCTCGGGCCGGGGCGCTTGCGGCGGCCAATCCACCAGCAGGCTCCAGGCGTCGGCGGGACCGCCGCCCTCGGCATTGGCGTCGAGCAGCCAGACGATGGGCGCTTCCAGGCCCTTGGCGGCGTGGATGGTGAGGATGCGCACCCGGCCCTGGCCGTCGTTGCTGTCACCTTCGACGATGCCCTCGTCCGGTGCCTCGTCCGCATCCGCATCGCGCAGGCGGGACAGCTCGTCGATGAAGCGGGGCAGGCTGGGGTAGCGGCCGCCGTCCAGGTCCAGGGCCAGTTGCAGCAGGGCCAGCAGATTGGCTTCCACCCCGGGCCAGAGGGCCGCCGGCACGGCTTCCCGGTAGCGGGCCAGCAGCTCGCCTTGGTGGAAGACCCGGTCCAGCAGGTCGTGGGCCGGCAGCACGTCGGCAGCCTTCAGCCAGCCGTCCAGCAGGGCGAAGGCCCGGGCCAGGCGCGGCCGCGCCTCGCCCCGGTTGCACAGGCCCATGAGGCGTTCCCACCAGGGGCCGGGGCCGGCGGCGGCCAGTTGCAGCAGGTCGTCGTCGCCCACGGCGAAGAGGGGCGTGCGCAGCACCTGGGCCAGGGCCAAGTCGGCGGAGGGCAGTACCAGGAATTCAAACAGGGCGGCGATGTCCCGGGCTTCCAGGGTCTGCAGCAGGCCGCCCCGGGAGGCCGCCAGATAGGGGATGCCGGCGGCCTTGAGGGCCCGCTCGTAGGCGGCCAGCTGGGTGCGCTTGCGCACCAGCAGCATGACGTCGCCCCAGCGGGCCGGGCGTTCGCCCTCCCCTTCCTTGACCCGCAGCGTGGCCATCAACTGCTGCAGGCGGGCCGCCAGGCGGGCCGCCTCCTCGTCCCGCCGCGGGTCCCTGGCTTCCGTCGCCGGGGTGGTGAGGGGATCGCGCAGGGCAGCGCCGGCGCCTTGCTCCTCCTCTTCCGCCAGGCTCACCAGGGGCAGCAGCTCCACCCGGCCCGGCAACTCACCGGCCAGGGAACTCTGGGGGCGGAAGCCGGTGAAGGCGGGCTCGACGCTGAAGAGGGCATTGACCACCTCCACCACCGACCGGGCGTTGCGCCGGGTGGCGTCCTGGGCCAGGCGGCGGGCGCCGAAGTTGTGTTCGAGGAAATCCGCCGCCGTGGCGAAAAGCCGGGGCTCGGCCTGGCGGAAACGGTAGATGGACTGTTTGGGGTCCCCCACCAGGAACAGGCAGGGGGCCTCGCCACCGTCGCCATGGGTGTAGGCATCGAGCCAGGCCAGGAGGATCTGCCATTGCAGGGGGTTGGTGTCCTGGAACTCGTCCAGCAGGATGTGCTTGTAGCGGGCGTCCAGGCGGGCCTGCAGGAAGGCGGCGTGGCCCTCGTCCTGCAGCAGTTGCAGCACCTGCCATTCCGCATCGACGAAGTCGATCAGGCGGCGGGCCTGCTTGTGCTTTTCCAGGCGCTCGAGGAAGGCGGCCCCCAGGCTGAGGCCGTGGCGGTTGAACTCGAGAATCTGCTCGGCCCGCAGTACTTCCCTGGTGGCCAGGAGAGACTGACCGAGACGCTGGTGCAGATCGAGAAAGCGGGCGGCGCCGTCGCTGCCGAAGCGCTTGTCGAGGGCGCCGGAAGGCTTGCGCGAGCGCAGGGTACCGCTCTGGGTCAGCAGCACGCTGCCGAGAATATCGAAGGCGGCCTCCGCCGCCAGCCCCGGCTGCAGGGCCCCGCGCAGGGTGGCGGCCAGGCCCTGGTCGGTCTTGGTCTCGCTCTGTTCGAGAAAGCCCAGGTAGGCGTGGTAGTCGGCCTCCCAACCCGGGGTGAAGAAGGCCTCCAGGCCTTCCCCCGGTTCGCCGACGCCGAGCAGCTGTTGCAGCCGCTCCAGGGCATGGGCGACGCCGTCTTCCTGGCCGCCGGTGTAGGCCAGCCATTCGGCGCGGCGGGCCACCAGGCGCATGAGCAGGCTGCGGGTACTGTCCAGGCCGGCGGTCTGCAGCAGGGCGGTGAAGTGGCCGGCCAGTTCGCCTTCAGGATCGGTCTGCAGTTCGGCGGCGAAGTTCTGCCACAGCTCTTCCAGCAGGCGGCCCGTGGATTCCACCAGGCTGCTGCCGGCCAGGCCGGAGACCAGGGGCGCGGCGGCGATGAGCTGGAGGAACCAGCCGTGGAAGGTATGCACGGAAAGGGGCGGCTGGGCATCCGCCACCCGCTCGTAGAGGCCCCGGGCCCGGCGCAGCAGGCCGGCGTCCGCCGTCATGCCGCGCTCGGCGAGGAAAACAGTGGCCTCGGCATCGGGCATGGCCGCCAGGTCCCGCAGCCAGCCCATGACCCGTTCCTCGATTTCCCGGGCCGCCTTGCGGGTGAAGGTGATGGCCAGGATGTCGCCGGGGGCGGCGCCCTCCAGCAGCAGACGCACGATGCGGGAAGCCAGCAGCCAGGTCTTGCCGCTGCCGGCGCAGGCCTCCACCACCACCGAGCGGCGCGGGTCCAGGGCGTCCAGCACCAGTTGGCGGGGATCAGTCATGGTGGGGCTCCCCCGGGGCACTGGCATTCACGCCGTCGTTCATTTCATCCACGTGTTCGTAGCGGCACAGGCCGGACATTTCGCAATAGGTACACAGGGCGGCGACGCCGTGGGCCGGCAGGGAGGCGCCGGCCCGCATGGCCTGCACCGTCCGCACCAGGCGCGCGGCCTGGGCCTGGGCGTCGGCCTGCAGGTCTTCGCTGGCGGAGAGGGCTTCCACCTTGTCGTCGTCCAGCACCACGTAGGCGGCCTCCTCCGCATCCTCGCCCACCAGGGCGGCGTAGGCGGCCAGTTGCAGGTCCTCTTCCAGGCCGGACTTGATGGCCTGGCGGCTGCGGGTCTTGTAGTCGAGCAGGGAATAGCCGTCGGGGCCGGTGTCGGTGCGGTCGATGCGGCCATGCAGTTCCACCTGGACGCCGTCAGCCAGGGGGAAGAGGCGGCTCTGCTTGGTCTCGGCGTCGTGCCAGTACCAGCCCTCGGCCTCCCGCTGGCGCTGCCAGGCGAGATAGGCGGCGAGGCGCTTTTCCCAGCGCAGGCGCCAGCCCAGGGCCAGGTAGTTGTCCGCCAGGGCCCGGGCGAAGACCTCCCGGGTGAGCGCCTGCAGGGCCGCCAGGGCTTCGGCCTCGGGCACCGGGGTCAGCACCGGGTATTGTTTATGGAAACGTTCCAGCACTTCGTGCACCAGCAGGCCGTAGTCCCGCTTTTCCATTTCCTCGCTGACCTCGTCCAGCTCGTTGAGGCGCAGCACGTGGCGGGCGAAGAAGCGGTAGGGGCAGCCCACCAGGGCGGTGTAGGCGCTGACCGAATACTTGAGGGGCACCGCCTCCGGCGCCAGCACCGGCGCCGGCCGCCGGGTGGGGCCGGGGCGCGCCGCGTCGCCTTCCGGCGGATCGGCCAGGGCGGCCACGGCGCCCTGCAGACTACTACCCCAGGCGAAGCGGTGCAGGGCGGCGAGGCGGTCCAGCTCCGGCGCCAGCAGCTGGGGTTCCCCGTCCCGTTCCTCCTGCCAGGTCACCGCCACCTGGGGCACGCTGGCCAGGAGCAGGGCCAGGTCGGCACGCAGGCGCTCCTGGGCCGCGGCCCGGGTGGGCAGGCCCAGTTCCTGGCGCACGCTCTGGTTGAAGAAGGCGGCAGCCGGCTCGGCGGGCTTGAGGCGCCCTGCATCGCCGCCCAGCAACACGGCGGCCTCGAAGGGCCGCAGGCGGGTGGCGGCCAGGTGGGTCATGAGCACCGGACTGTCGATGGAGAGGTCGCGGAAGACTTCGCTTTCCAGTTCCCGGTTGAGCCAGTCGCGGAAAACGTGGAAGGGGAAGCGGTCCCGGCTCTCCGCCAGTTCCTCCCGGCGCTGGGCCAGCAGGTCCAGGATCACCGCCCCGGCGGCGTCCTTGAGCAGGCGCTGGCGGGCGCCCAGGGCGTCCACCGCCTTTTCCAGGCGGGCGATCCAGTCGGGCAGGGTGGCATCGCGGCTGGCCAGCAGCTTGAGGGCCGCCTCCAGACGATCGAGCAGGGCCAGGGCCCGCTCCTGGGCGGCGGTGGGCTGATCCACGGCCTGCAGCACCCGGCGCATGCCGGCCAGGCCGGCCTTGACGCCGCCCCGGCGCACCGCCTGCTCCAGGGCGAAGACGGCGCCCTTGCGGGCGTTGTCCCGCAGGTCGTCGCAGAGGAAGGGGGACTTCAAGAGGTCCAGCACGTCCTTGTAATAGGCGGCGCCGGCCACGGTCTCCAGGAGGCCGTCGAGGACGGCGCCGGCCCGGGAGGTGGACAGTTTCCAGCCGGTCTCATCCGCCACCAGCACCTCGCGCCGCTCCAGCAGGGCCCGCACCCGGCGCGCCACCAGGCGGTCCTGGGCGATCAGGGCGATGCGCCGCTTGCCCTCCTGCAGCCATTGCAGCACCAGGGCGGCAGCGCCCCGGGCCTCCTGTTCCCGGCCCCGGGCGGCGAGTATCTGCAGGCGCTCGGCCAGGGGGCTGGCGGGCACCCGGGCCGGCAGGGCCTGGGCCCGTTCCAGCAGGGGCACCATCTCCTGAGCCGGATCGGGCAGGGGCCAGGCGGCGGCCAGGGTGCGCATCAGGGGCGCTTCATCCTGCTGCCGCGGCATGGGGTAGTAGAGGAACACCGGCTGACGCTCGGCGTAGCGCTGGTAGAAGGCCTTTTCCGCCGGCTTCAGGGCCGTTTCCGGCGGACCGTCCAGCACCGCCACCAGGGGCGCCGCGGCAGCCTCGGCGAGGCGGGCCAGTTGCAGGGCGTAGGCGCCGGGGGCGTCGGGCCGCCCCAGGCCGGCCAGGACCCGCCACAGTTCATGCACCACCCGGGCCTCGAAGGCCAGGGGCACGCTGTGGCGAATGGCGTAGGCCGCCTCCAGCTCGGCGACGAAGGCGGCTTCGTCCGCCGGCAGGGCCAGGGCATTCTCGGTGAGTTCGTCGAAGAGGGCCGCCATCTCCCCGGCCACGCCCCACAGGGCGCCTTCCTCGAACCAGCGGCGCTCGGCCAGGGCGGCCCGCAGCAGCAGCAGGCGCTCGCTCTCCGGCAGGGGGGCCGGCTGCAGCACCTGGGTCCCGGCCCAGCGGGCCAGGGTGTCGCACACCGGCAGCAGCAGGGGCTGGGCAGCCACCCTGCCCAGTTCCCGGCGCAGCAGGGAGGCCAGGGGCAGGCCTGGGACGCAGACGTGCAGGGACGCCAGGTTGAGGCCCAGGCCGCGCTCGGCCCCCAGGGCCAGGATGCCATGGGCCACGGCCGGCAGAAAACCGGGGCCGGCGGGCAGGGGCAGGATTTGCAGGGCGGACATCGAAGCGGACCCGGCTCAGCGTTGCAGCAGCTTGAGCTTGTCCGGCTTGCCGTTCCACTCGTCCGCATCCGCCGGCGCCGGCTGGCGCTGGGTGATGGCCGGCCACTGGCGGGCCAGCTCGGCGTTGAGTTCGATCATGTGCCGCTGTGCCACGGGCACGTCGTCCTCGGCGAAGATGGCCTCCGCCGGGCACTCGGCCACGCACAGGGAGCAGTCGATGCATTCCTGGGGGTCGATGGCGAGGAAGTTGGGCCCCTCGCGGAAGCAGTCTACGGGGCAGACATCGACGCAATCGGTGTACTTGCAGCGGATGCAGTTTTCAGTGACGACGTAGGCCATGGGAATCTCGAAATAATATCGGCATGCGGAATCGGGAATTGCCAGACGCAACCGGCCTTCGCCTGAAGTCGGGCCGTGGCGCCGGATTCCCGGGAGACGAAGTTTACGGCAACTTCCCATGCCCGTGGTTTTTCGTTAGGATAGGCCCGTTCCAACCTGTCCGCCCCTTCCGGCGCCGGACACATTTCCCCCAATCTCCAAAGACTTAGATTCCCAACGAGGCTTTTTCCATGAGCGAACACATCCATTACGTCACCGACGACAGCTTCGAGGCCGAAGTTCTTCAGTCCGAGCAACCCGTGCTGGTGGACTACTGGGCCGAATGGTGCGGTCCCTGCAAGATGATCGCCCCGATCCTGGACGAGGTGTCCACCGAATACGCCGGCAAGCTCAAGGTGGCCAAGCTGAACATCGACGACAACCAGAAGACCCCGGCCAAGTACGGCATCCGCGGCATCCCCACCCTGATGCTGTTCAAGGGCGGCAACGTCGAGGCCACCAAGGTCGGCGCCCTCTCCAAGTCCCAGCTCACCGCCTTTATTGACAGCAACCTGTAAAGTCTTTAGGCTGCCTGCCTGAAAGTTCCGGCCGCGCCGCACCAGGGCGCCTAGCGCATACGAACACTAAAAACCTGCGCGATTAAGGGTTGGACTTTCAGGCTGCAACACACCGGGTTCTCCGGGCCAAGAAGCACCGTCGCTCTCCCCCGCCCTGACCGTTTTCGTTTCAGCCCTGACCGGGTCCGGCCCGCACGCCGCACCTTCGATTCCCGACACTTTCTCTGTCTGCCTTCCACTGCCTGTCGTTTCAACGCGGCTTCCGTCCGCCCTTCCTGAAACTCGACACTCCCCCTACGCCATGCATCTATCCGAACTGAAAAACCTCCACGTCAGCCAATTGCTGGAAATGGCGACGACCAACGAAATCGAGGGCGCCAACCGGCTGCGCAAGCAGGAGTTGATCTTCGCCCTGCTCAAGAAGCATGCGAAGAAGGGCGAGAGCATCTTCGGCGACGGCGTTCTGGAAGTGTTGCCCGACGGCTTCGGTTTCCTGCGTTCCCCGGAAACCTCCTACCTGGCCAGTACCGACGACATCTACGTCTCCCCCTCCCAGATCCGCCGGTTCAACCTGCATACCGGCGACACCATCGAGGGCGAGATCCGCACCCCCAAGGACGGAGAACGCTACTTCGCCCTGGTCAAGGTGGACAAGATCAACTACGAGTCCCCGGAAGCGTGCAAGAGCAAGATTCTCTTCGAGAACCTGACGCCCCTGCACCCCTCCTCCCACCTGCACCTGGAACGGCCGATCCGCGCCGAGGAGAACACCACCTCCCGCGTCATCGACATGATCGCCCCCATCGGCAAGGGCCAGCGCGGCCTGCTGGTGGCCCCGCCCAAGTCCGGCAAGACCGTGATGCTGCAGCACATCGCCCACGCCATCACCGCCAACCATCCGGACGTGCAGCTGATCGTCCTGCTCATCGACGAGCGTCCCGAAGAAGTGACGGAAATGCAGCGCACCGTGCGCGGCGAAGTGGTGGCCTCCACCTTCGACGAACCGGCCACCCGCCACGTCATCGTCGCCGAAATGGTCATCGAGAAGGCCAAGCGCCTGGTGGAACACAAGAAGGATGTGGTCATCCTGCTCGACTCCATCACCCGCCTGGCCCGCGCCTACAACACCGTGCAGCCTGCCTCCGGCAAGGTGCTGACCGGCGGTGTGGACGCCAACGCCCTGCAGAAGCCCAAGCGCTTCTTCGGCGCTGCCCGCAACATCGAGGAAGGCGGCTCCCTCACCATCATCGCCACCGCCCTGGTGGAAACCGGCTCCCGCATGGACGACGTGATCTACGAAGAGTTCAAGGGCACCGGCAACATGGAAATCCACCTGGATCGCCGCATGGCCGAGAAGCGCATCTACCCGGCCATCAACGTGAACCGCTCCGGCACCCGTCGCGAGGAACTGCTGCTGAAGCCCGACGTGCTGCAGAAGATGTGGGTGCTGCGCAAGCTGCTGTACAACATGGACGACCTGGAAGCGATGGAATTCCTGCTGGACAAGGTCAAGGCCACCAAGGCCAACGCCGAGTTCTTCGACGCCATGCGCAGCGGCCGCTGAGGCCCGGCGGCGCCCCGACAAAACATTTGCAACTACTGGAAAGTTCAGGGATAATCCCGCGTTTTCCAGGGGCCGGTCACAACCGCCGGCCAAGAGACTCGAAAGGACACACCATGAAGCCCGGTATCCACCCCGAATACAACGACATCCAGGTCACCTGCTCCTGCGGCGCCACCTTCACCACCAAGTCCACCATGGGCAAGCCCCTGAACGTGGAAGTGTGCTCCTCCTGCCACCCGTTCTACACCGGCAAGCAGAAGATCATGGACACCGCCGGCCGCGTTGAAAAGTTCAACCAGAAGTTCGGCAACCTGCGCAAGTCCGCCTAAGCTTCTGCGGACGATCCGGCGCCTGGCGCCGCGCAATGAAAAAGGCAGCCACGGGCTGCCTTTTTTGCTTTGACCGCCCTTACCTCCAGTCACCTATCGGCCATGATCGACCGCCACTTCCCCGGCCCCGCCACGCGCTACCCCGTCCCTTTCCGGGGACTGCCCCTGCTCCTGCTGCTCGCCCTGTTCCTGCTGCCGGGACTGGTGGGCCACGATCCGTGGAAGGCCGAGGACGCCACCCACCTGGGCATCGTCTGGCGCCTGCTGCAGGGCGACGGCGGCCTGGTCCTGCAACTGGGGCGGGATGCCTGGCCCGACGCCATGCCGCTCTACTACTGGACCGCTGCCCTGGCCGCCAAGGCCTTCGCCTGGCTGCTGCCCTGGTTCGACGGCGCGCGCCTGGCCACCGCCCTCTATGCCGCCCTGAGCCTGGGTTTCCTCGCCCTGGCCAGCCGGGAGCTGCATGGCCGCGACGAAAGCGCCTCCGCCCCCCTGCTGCTGGCCGGCTGCATCGGCCTGCTGGTGCATAGCCACGAAGCCCAGCCGGCCATCGCCTTCCTCGCCGCCCAGGCCGCCACCCTGGCCGGCCTGACCCTGCTGCGGCGCCACCCCTGGAGCGGCGCCCTGGTCTTCGGCGGCGGCGCCCTGACAGCCTTCCTCGCCGCCGGCCTGGCCGCCCTGCCCGGCCTGCTGCTGCCCCTGGTGCTGCTGCCCTGGCTGGCGCCGCGCAAAACCCTGGTCGCCCCCCTGTTGCTGCTGTCCCTGGCCCTGGCCGCCATCGGCCCCCTGCTATGGTCCGTGCTGCTGACCCCGGCCCAGGCCGGCGTCTGGTGGAACGGGGAACTGGCCCAGCTGCGCAGCCTGGAAGCCGGCTGGCGCAACGCCCTGGTCCTGCTCAACATGCTGCCCTGGTACGCCTGGCCGGCCCTGCCCCTGGCCCTGTGGACCCTGTGGGCCCGGCGCCGGGAATGGCTGACCGCGACGCCCGCCCCGGCCCTGCTGCTGCCCCTGGCAGCCTTTCTCGCCAGTTTCCTCACCGTGGTCAGCACCGTGGATGCCAAGAGCGTAGCCGCCCTGCCCCTGCTGGCACCCCTGGCCCTGCTCGGCGCCGGCGGCATCAAGACCCTGCGCCGGGGCGCCACCAATCTTTTCGACTGGTTCGGCATGATGACCTTCACCGTGGCCGCCGCCCTCATCTGGCTGGGCTGGAGCGCCATGGTCTTCGGCCTGCCGCCCAAGATCGCCCGCAATTTCGTCAAGCTGGCGCCGGGCTTCGAAGGCAGCTTCGCCCTGTTCCCCGTGCTCTTTGCCCTGGCCCTCAGCGCCGCCTGGTTCTGGCTCATTTTCTCCTCGCCCCGTTCGCCCTACCGGGGCCTGACCCACTGGACCGCCGGCGTCACCCTGCTGTGGGGGCTGGTGGCCGCCCTGTGGTTCCCCTGGGTGGACTACGGCAAGAGCTACCGCCCGGTGGTGGCCGGCCTGACCCAGGCCCTGCCGGCCAAACACGGCTGCGTCGCGGTGCGGGGCGAACTGTCGCCGGCCCTGAAGGCTTCCCTCGACATCTTCGGCGACCTGCGCCCCCTGCCCCTGACCAGCAGCGACGGCAAGCGCTGCGACTGGATGCTGGCCCTGGTGCCGGTGAAGAGCAGCGGCACCGCCGGCACCGGCTGGGAACGGGTCTGGGAAGGCGCCCGTCCCGGCGACAAGACGGAAAGGCTGCGTCTGTACCAGCGCCGCGCCGGCTGAGGCTGCCGCAAGGATCGCCTTTTTCCGGACAAGAAAAAGCCCGGGCCCCTGCTCCTGCAAAGGAGAGGGGCCCGGGCTTTTTGACGGCGCCAGACGCGGGCTGAAGCAGCTCAGCGCTTGGTGGTCAGGTAGGCGGCCACGGCCTTGATGTCGTCATTGGTCAGGGGCGCGGTGGCGATCTGCATCAGGGGATCGATGCGCTCGCCGGTCTTGTCCCGGTAACGGGTGATGGAGCGGATCAGGTATTCCTTCTGCTGGCCGGCCAGGCGGGCGATTTTCTCGTTGCCGCGGGCATCCTCGCCGTGGCAGCGCACGCACAGCTTGGCGAAGGTATCCTGGCCGCGGCGCACCAGGGCGGCGTCCGCATTGCCCGGCACCACCTTGGACTCGGAATAGAACAGGGAAATCTGCACCCGCTCGTCGTCGGACAGCACCTTGATCAGGCCCTGCATGAATTCATCCTTGCGCTGGCCGGAGCCGAACTTGCGGATCTGCTCCAGCAGGTAGGCCGGGTTCTGGCCCGCCAGGTTGGGCACTTCCGGGTACTTGCTGTTGCCGTCCTCGCCGTGGCAGTTGGCGCAGAAGAAGGAGGCCTTCTTGCCGGCGGCGACGGCGGCGGCGATGTTGATCTTCATGGCCGCCAGCTTTTCTTCCGGCGTGGTCGGGGCCGGCGCGGCGGCGGGGGCCGGGGCGGCTTCCTTCTTGGGCGGCGCGGCGTGCGCGGGCGCCGCCAGCAGCCCCAGGGACAGGCTCAGGGCAAGGGGCAGGGGAAATGCCATTCCCAGAATTTTTCTCATTGTTCCTCCCAACGTGGTAAATGTTTTTTCCGCGGATTCTCAGACCCGCAGGAATTTTTCGCGGTAGTACCGCAATTCTTCGATGGATTCGTGGATGTCGGAAAGGGCCGTGTGCAGGCCCTTCTTGGCGAAGCCCTGGGCCACCTCGGGCGCCCAGCGCCGGCACAGTTCCTTGAGGGTGCTCACATCCAGATTCCGGTAATGGAAATAGTCTTCCAGGGTCGGCATGTAGCGGGCCATGAAACGGCGGTCCTGGCCGATGGAATTGCCGCACATGGGCGTGGCACGGCGAGGCACCCACTGGGCCATAAAGGCCAGGGCCTCGGCCTCGACCTTGGCCTCGTCGGTGGCGGAAGCGCGCACCCGGTCGATCAGGCCGGACTTGCCGTGGGTGTTCTTGTTCCAGTCGTCCATGCCGTCCAGCACCGCTTCGGCCTGGTGCACGGCCCACACGGGGGACTCGGCCAGGACGTTGAGATTGACGTCGGTGACCACCATGGCCATTTCGATGATGCGATCCTGGTCCGGGTTGAGGCCGGTCATTTCCATGTCCAGCCAGACGAGGTGGTTTGCGTCCTGTGCCATAATCCGAGGAGAAACTTGCGAAGCCTCTATTTTGTCACAGCTTCATGCCGGCTGACTGCCTTCCTGCATCATCGGCCTGCCGAACCTGCCCCGGACCAGCCCCGAATCCGCTTTTTCCCTGTCGAGACGACTTTCCTGCCGTGACCTTCACCCTCGTATTCCTCGCCGCCCTCCTCCTCAGCCTGGCCCTGCGCCTGGGTCTGGCCCGGCGCCAGATCGCCCACGTCCAGGCCCACCGCGGGGCGGTGCCGGCCGAATTCTCCGCCCGCGTCTCCCTGGAGGCCCACCAGAAGGCCGCCGACTACACCGTGGCCCGCAACCGCTTCGGCATGGCCGCCACCCTCCTGGAAGCCCTGGTCCTGCTCGGCTTCACCCTGGGCGGCGGCATCCAGGCCCTGCACGGCCTGTGGCAGGGCTGGCTGCCGGACAGCCCCTTGGGCTACGGCCTGGGCCTGATCGGCAGCGTCACCCTCATTTCCGGCGCCATCGACCTGCCCTTCGCCTGGTACCGCCAGTTCGTGCTGGAGGAGCGCTTCGGCTTCAACCGCATGACCCCGGCCCTGTTCCTCACCGACCTGCTCAAAAGCACCCTGCTGGGCGCCGCCATCGGCGCCCCGGTAGTGCTGGCGGTGCTGTGGCTGATGGGCTCCATGGGCGAGAACTGGTGGCTCTACGTCTGGCTCTTCTGGTCCGGCTTCAATCTTTTGCTGCTGTTCATCTACCCGACCTGGATCGCCCCCCTCTTCAACAAGTTCGCGCCCCTGGAAGCGGGCGAACTGAAATCCCGCATCGAGGCCCTGCTGGCCCACTGCGGCTTCGCCGCCTCCGGCCTCTTCGTCATGGACGGCTCCAAACGCAGCGTCCACGGCAACGCCTATTTCACCGGCTTCGGCAAAAACAAGCGCATCGTCTTCTTCGACACCCTGCTCTCCCGCCTCTCCCCGGTGGAGGCCGAAGCGGTGCTGGCCCATGAGCTGGGCCATTTCAAGCGGCGCCACATCGTCAAGCGCATCGCCCTGCTCTTTGCCATGTCCCTGGGCTTCCTCTGGCTCCTCGGCCAGCTCATGGAAGCGCCCTGGTTCTATGCCGGTCTCGGCGTCTCGGCCCGGAACACGGCCCTGGCCCTGATCCTCTTCTTCATGGTGGCGCCGGTGTTCACCTTCCTGCTGACGCCCCTTTCCAGCCTGCTCTCCCGCCGCCACGAATACGAGGCCGATGCCTACGCGGTGGAGCACGCCGACGGCGAGCAACTGGTGGCCGCCCTGGTCAAGCTGTACGAGGACAACGCCAGCACCCTGACCCCGGACCCGCTCCATTCCCTGTTCTACGATTCCCACCCGCCCGCCGCCCTGCGCATCGCTCACATCACCCGCCTGAGCCAGCGCCGGACCGGCGCCGGGGCAACCGCCTGAAGGAAAGCGCCATGCTTCTGGACGATCTGGCCCGCGACACCTGCCGTCACCTCTCCGGCCCCCAGCACCGGCTGGACGACGCCACGGTGGCCATGCTGCTGCCCCTGCTGCCCGGCTGGAGCCGGGAGGACGGCCATATCGCCAAGACTTTCCATTTCACCGGCTATGAGGCGGCCATGCTCTTCGCCAACGGCGTCGCCTGGCTGGCCCAACGGCAAAACCATCACCCGGAACTGCAAGTGAACTACAACACCGTGCGCGTCACCTACGGCACCCACGACGTGGGCGGCCTCTCCCGCAACGACTTCATCTGCGCCGCCAAGATCGAAGCGCTGGCGGCCCTATGAGCGAGCGCATCCCAGGTCAGGTGGTGGCCGCCCACGGCCGCCAGTACATGGTGGAACTGGCCGGCGGGGAAACCCTGCTGTGCTTCCCCCGGGGCAAGAAGAGCGACATCGCCTGCGGCGACCGGGTCGAGATCAGCCGTCCGGCCAAGGACCAGGGCGCCATCGAGGCCATCACGCCGCGTAGTTCCCTACTCTACCGCTCCAACGAATACCGGCAGAAGCTCATCGCCGCCAACGTCAGCCAGGTGCTGATCGTGGTGGCCACCGAGCCGGGCTTCAGCTTCGAGCTGGTCTGCCGCACCCTGGTGGCCACCCAGGACCAGGGCGTGGCCGCCCGCATCATCCTCAACAAGTGCGACCTGGCGGACAAGATCGCCCCGGCCCGCCAGGCCCTGGCCCCCTTCGTCGCCCTCGGCGTGCCGGTGCTGGAGCTTTCCGCCCTGCACGGGGCCGAGGCCCTGCGCCCGCTCCTGGCCGGCCACACCAGCCTGCTGGTGGGCCAGTCCGGCATGGGCAAATCGACCCTGGTGAACGCCCTCATTCCCGAAGCGCGCGCCGCCACCCGGGAAATTTCCGAAGCCCTGGATTCGGGCAAGCACACCACCACCCACGCCCGCCTCTATCACCTGGACCCGGCCAAGCCCGAAGCCGGCGACCTGATCGACTCCCCCGGCCTGCAGGATTTCGGCCTGCAGCACCTGTCCCGCAGCGACATCGAGCACGCCTTCGCCGAACTGGCACCCCACCTGGGCCAGTGCCGCTTCCGCGACTGCCGCCACGACCGGGAGCCGGACTGCGCCCTGCGCAGCGCCCTCGAAGCAGGCCAGATCGACCCGCGCCGCTGGGCCGTGTTCCGCACCCTGTACCAGGGCGCCAGCAGCTAGGCAGGCCAGGGGCCAGGCAGGACGGCCATCCCGGGCATGCCATGACGGAGAGGCAGGCGGGACGCTCGTCCTGGCGGTGGTATCGGTAGAATCCGGGCCCGCCGCCGAACCGCCGCCCCGGCCGGAAACGCCGCTGCAAACCGCTCGCCTCCCTTGCTGCCCCACCCGCCGGCCTTGCCGCCGCCAGCCCAACGGCCATTCATGCCCTTCCCCACCCTTTCCCCGGCGCCGTCGCCGATCCGTGGGATACTCGCCCCCTCTCTCACCGCCCATCGCCCATGACCAATCCCGCCGCCCCCGCCAGCCCCAAGCCCGGCCTGCATCCGCGCAACCGCCACGCCCACGGCTACGACTTCGCCACCCTGGCGGCCATCACGCCCGAGCTGGCCCGCTTCATCGTCACCACGCCCGCCGGCAGCCCCAGCATCGACTTCGCCAACCCGAAGGCGGTCAAGGCCCTCAACAAGGCCCTGCTGAAAGCGGACTACGGCGTCACCGGCTGGGACATTCCCCCCGGCTATCTGTGTCCGCCCATCCCGGGCCGGGCCGACCTGCTGCACCACCTGGCCGACATGCTGGCGGAAGGCAACGAGGGCCGCATCCCCACCGGGGAGCGGGTGCGGGTGCTGGACATCGGCGTCGGCGCCAACGGCGTCTATCCCCTCATCGGCCACGCCGAGTACGACTGGCGTTTCGTCGGCGTCGATACGGAGCAGAAGTCCCTGGACAACGTGGCCCGCATCCTCGCCGCCAACGAGCACCTGGCCGGCGCCATCGAGCTGCGCCACCAGCCGGTGCCGGACAACATCTTCGTCGGCGTGCTGCGCTCCGGCGAGAAGTTCGACCTGACCCTGTGCAACCCGCCCTTCCACGCCTCCGCCGCCGACGCCCGCTTCGCGGGCGAGCGCAAGCAGAAGAACCTGGGCCAGACGCCGGGCAAGGGCGGCTCCAACTTCGGCGGCCAGGACAACGAGCTGTGGTATCCCGGCGGCGAACGGGCCTTCCTCACCCGCCTGATCGAGCAGAGCGCCGGCATCCCCAAGCGGGCCCTGTGGTTCTCCGCCCTCATCTCCAAGGCGGAAAACCTGCGCCATGTGGAAGCGGCCCTGGCCAAGGTCAAGCCCACCGCCAGCCGCATCATTGCCATGAGCCAGGGGCAGAAGCAGAGCCGCCTGGCGGTGTGGAGCTTCGTCGGCCGGGCCGAGCGGCAGAAGTGGATGCTGGCCCGCTGGGGCTAAGCCGGCAGCACAAAAAAGAACGGGGCCCGCGGGCCCCGTTTTGCATGCGGCGACGGCCGCCGGTCTCAGGCCGCCTGGTGGGTGCGGAACTGCTGGCCGCTGCGGTTGAGGCCGCTGACGATGGCCTTGAGGGAGGCGGTGACGATGTTGCCGTCGATGCCGACGCCGTAGAACTCCCGGCCGTCGCAGGCCATCTCGACGAAAGCGCAGGCCCGGGCCTCGCCGCCGTCCTGGCTCGGCGCCATGGAGCGCTCCTCGTAGCTGCGCACCTGGACCTGCAGGCCGGCGCCGCGCAGGGCATGGATGGCGGCATCGATGGGGCCGTTGCCTTCGCCGCTGAGCAGGTGGGCGGTGCCGTCGATGTCCACCGAGAGGCGGATGCCCTGGGCGCTGCCGTGCTCGAACAGGTGGTGCTCCCGGTAATGCACCGGCGCCACCGGTTCCAGGTAGGTACGGCAGAAGAGCTGCCAGATGTCGGCGGCGGTGAGTTCGCTGCCGTGGCTGTCGGCATGCTGCTGGACCACCCCGGAAAACTCCACCTGCAGGCGGCGCGGCATGACCACGCCGTACTCCGTCTCCAGCAGGTAGGCGATGCCGCCCTTGCCCGACTGGCTATTCACCCGGATCACGGAATCATAGCTGCGGCCCACGTCGGCGGGATCGATGGGGAGGTAGGGAACGTTCCACGGCGCATCCGCCTTTTGAGCGGAAAAACCCTTCTTGATGGCGTCCTGGTGGGAGCCGGAGAAGGCCGTGAAGACGAGATCACCCACATAGGGATGGCGCGGGTGAATGGGCAACTGGTTGCAGTGTTCGACGGTGCGGGCGACGGCGTTGATGTCGGAAAAGTCGAGGCCGGGATGGACGCCCTGGGTGTACATGTTGAGGGCCACGGTGACGATATCCACATTGCCGGTGCGCTCGCCGTTGCCGAAGAGGCAGCCCTCGACCCGGTCGGCGCCGGCCATGAGGCCCAGCTCGGCGGCGGCCACGGCGGTGCCCCGGTCGTTGTGGGGGTGCAGGCTGAGGATGACGCTATCGCGGCGGGCCAGGTGGCGGTGCATCCACTCAATCTGGTCGGCATAGATGTTGGGCGTGGCCATTTCCACCGTGGTCGGCAGGTTGAGGATCACCTTGTTGTCCGGGGTGGCGCCCCAGGCGGCGGTGACGGCGTCGCAAACTTCCAGGGCGAAATCGAGTTCGGTGGCGGTGAAGGTTTCCGGGCTGTACTCGAGCACCACCTCGGTCTCCGGCATCTCGGCGGCCAACTGCTTGATCAGGGTGACGGCTTCCACCGCCATGGCCACCACCTCGGCCTTGCTCATGCCGAAGACGAAGTCGCGGAAGGGCTGGGAGGTGGCGTTATAGACATGGACGATGGCCCGGGGGGCGCCCTTGATGGACTCCATGGTGCGGCGGATGAGGTGTTCCCGGGCCTGGGTGAGGACCTCGATGGTCACGTCCTGGGGGATGTGGCCGTCTTCGATGAGGCTGCGCACGAAATTGAAGTCGGTCTGGGAAGCGGAGGGGAAAGCCACCTCGATTTCCTTGAAGCCCACCTGGCAGAGGGTCTTGAACATGCGCATCTTCTTCTCGACATTCATCGGTTCGAAGAGGGACTGGTTGCCGTCCCGCAGGTCCGTGCTCATCCACATCGGCGGGGTAGTGATGACCCGGCTGGGCCACTGGCGGTCGGCGAGCTGCACCGGGGCGAAAGGCCGATATTTGCTGGACGGGTTGGACAACATGGCGGGCTCCTGAATGAATCAAACGATGGAGCAATGTTAGAGAATTCGGCCCCGCAGGTGCTTGCGTTCTTCAGCCAGAAAATGACATTTACCGCAATTTAATTGCGCTTAATCACCTATTGCACAATAATAATTTCACGCATTCACAAACCCCGGGAATTTTATGGAAATCGACCGCTACGACCGCCAGATCTTGCAGCTGCTGCAGGAGGACGGACGCATCAGCAACCAGGACCTGGCCGACCGCATCGGCCTCTCCCCCTCCCCCTGCCTGCGCCGGGTGCGGGCCCTGGAGGAGGCGGGCCTCATCACCGGCTACCGGGCCCAGCTGGACGCGAAAAAGCTGGGCCTGTCCCTGATGGCCCTGATCGGCATTTCCATGGACCAGCACACGCCGGAGCGCTTCACCAATTTCGAGGCGGCCATCGCCCAGGTGCCCGAGGTCCTGGAATGCCTGCTCATCACCGGCCAGCAGTCCGACTACCAGTTGAAGGTGGCGGTGCAGGACATGGACGCCTACCAGGAGCTGCTGCTCAACCGCATCAACCGCATCGCCGGGGTCACCGGCGTCCATACCAGCTTCGTCCTGCGCCGGGTCATCGACCGCAACACCCTGGCCGTGGCCCCCTGAAGCCCTAGCCCCGCCCGGGGCAAAAAAGAAGGGGCCCGAGGGCCCCTTCTTTTTTTATCAATGGCTGCGGCGGCTAGGCCGGCGCAGCCAGGGGCAGCACCGTCACCGCCACCTCCAGCTCATGGGCGCCGCCGCCCAGGATAACGCCGCGCATGGGGGAAACGTCGCCGAAGTCCCGGCCCCAGGCCAGGGTGATGTGGCGGCTGTCGGGAATGAGGTCGTTGGTGGGGTCCAGATCCACCCAGCCCAGGCCGGGACAGAACAGGGAAACCCAGGCGTGGGAGGCGTCGGCCCCGATCAGCCGGGGGCTGCCCGGGGGCGGCTCGGTGAGCAGGTAGCCGCTGACGTAACGGGCCGGCAGGCCGAGGGAGCGCAGGCAGGCCAGCATGAGGTGGGCGAAGTCCTGGCAGACGCCCCGCTTCCTGGCCAGCACCTCGGCCACCGGGGTGGCGACGCTGGTGGCCTGGGGGTCGAATTCGAACTCGGCGTGGATGCGCCCCATGAGGTCCCGGGCCGCCGCCAGCAGGCCCCGGCCGGGGGTGAAGGACGGCGCCGCATAGGCGGCGAAGGCGGGCCCCAGGCTGACGAAGGGAGAGGGAAAGGCGAACTGCACCGCCTCCAGCAGTTCCGCCGGCGGCGGCAGGGCGCCCCGGTACACCAGGGCCTGGCGCCAGCCTTCCCAGGGCTGGCCCGGGGGCAGTTCGCCGGCAAAGCGGGGCAGCACCTCGATCTCGGTCTCGGCCCGCACCGTGAGGCTGTCGTGGGGACCGTCGAAGGCCAGCTGGGTGACCGGATTGCCGAAGGCGTCCCAGCGCTCCAGGCGCAGGGATGGCAGGGGCTCCACCTCCAGCCGGTGTTCCCGTACCGTCTGCCAGGGCAGGGGCCGGGGCGTCAGGTGCAGCAGCTGCTGGGAGAGGGCCACCGGGGCGCCGTAGCGGTATTCGGTGGCGTGGGTGATGCGGTAGGCCGCCGCCAGGGGCGCCTCCAGGGCCGGAATAGGATCGTGCAAGGGCATGCTCAGGCCGCCACCGTCTGATGGCTGACGTCGCCCACGTGGGTGAAGTAGCGCATGGCCAGGCGGTCGGAAAGCTCCCGCACCGCCGTCGCCAGGGCCCACAGCACGGCCGCCAGGTCCTCGCAGGCATTGCAGCCGATGCAGTCGCCGCAGACGTCGCCCTGGAAGCGGGAGAGGTCCACGCTGCGCAGGCGGGCCAGCAGCAGTTCCAGGTCGTCGGTGAAGGGGGCGCCGGCCTCCCCGGCCCCGCCGCCCAGGGACTGTTGCAGGCGGCCCAGGTAGCGCCCCACCACCTGGGCCTGGAAGGCCACCGAATGGGGGTTGTCCTCGTCCAGCACCAGAAGGTCGATCACCGGCAGCAGCTCGGGCTGGGAAAGGTAGCGGGAGCGGTAGGTGATGGTGCTGTCGGCCAGCTCCAGCAGCCACTCCAGGCCGCCCTGGCCCTGGGAGCGGTCCTTGCCCTCCAGGGCGAGGAAGCCGGCGATGGCCGAGGCCAGGAAGTGCAGCCGCTCCAGGCGGCGGCCCACCACGTGGAAGCGCCAGCCGTCGTCCCGGGTCATGTTGTCCATGGTGAAGCCGGCCAGGGAGGCGCAGGAGAGCAGGGCCTGGTCGAGGCAGGCCAGGGTCTCGCCGGGCTCGGGCCGGCTTTCCTTGCTGGCCTGCATGTCGTGATTGAGGCGGTTGATGGCGTGCCAGTGGTCCATGGAGAGGCGCTCCCGCACCTGGGTGGCTGACCATTGCAGGCGCTTCAGGCCCGCCGCCAGGCCGGTATCCCAGGCGTCGTCGAAGACCGCCCGGGTCAGCCGTTCGGCCAGGGTCGGGGGCGGGGCCGGCGGCCGGGCCGCCGCCTGTTCCCCGGCCTCGTCCCGGGGCGGCAGCAGGCCCATGGCCTCGCCCACCGCCAGGGCCGCGAACAGCTCCGGCCCCGGCTCGCCGCCGGCGTCGATGAGCCGGGTCAGGGCCACCCGCAGGAAGCGGCTGGTGTGGTCGCAGCGTTCCGAATAGCGGCCCAGCCAGAAGAGGTTTTCCACCACCCGGGAAGAGAGGCTGCGACCGCCCCGCACCACGTCCCGGGCGCCGATGGAGGGTTTGAGCAGGCTGAAGGTGGACACCGGCTCGTCGGACAGCACCCAGGCGTCCTTGGAGGCGCCGCCCCGCTGCATGGAAATGACCCGGGCACCGGCGCCGCCGGCCACCCGGGCCAGGCCGCCGGGCATCACCCGGTAGCCCTGGGGCGTGGCCACGGCATAGACCCGCAGCCCCGCCGGCCGGGCCAGCAGGCGCCGCTCGTGGCTACGGCTCCAGGTGGGGGCCTGGGACAGCTGCACCAGTTCCTGGGCCACGTAGGCCTGGGGCTCGGCCTGCAGGCGGGCCAGCAGCTGCTCCCGCTGGGCACCCTTCAGGTCGGCACCAAAAATGGGGTCGAAGCGGCGGCCGGGGAAGGCCGCCTTGATCACCAGCTGGTCCAGGTGTTCGCTGGTGTACTTGAGGGCCGGCGCCTCGCCGCACCACCAGGTGGCCACCGAGGGCATCTGCAGGGGTTCCCCCAGGAGGCGCTCGCAGATGGCCGGGAGGAAGCCCGGCAACGCCCCCGACTCCACCACGCCGCTACCCAGGGCATTGGCCACCAGCACCCGGCCGGCCCGCACCGCCTGCAGCAGGCCGGGCACGCCGAGGGCGGAATCGCCGCGCAGCTCCAGGGGGTCGCAGAAGTCGTCGTCCTGGCGGCGCAGGATGGCGTGCACCCGCTTCAGGCCGGTGAGGGTCTTGAGGAAGACGGTCTCGCCCCGCACCGTCAGGTCCGGCCCTTCCACCAGGGGGAAGCCCAGGTAGCGGGCCAGGTAAGCGTGCTCGAAGTAGGTTTCGTTGTAGGGCCCGGGCGTGAGCAGCACGATCAGGGGTGGCTCGCCGCCCTCGCCGCTGTCCGGGGCGTAGTGGGCCAGGCTCTCCTGGACGCTGCGGAAGAAGCCGGCCAGGTGCTCCACTTTCAGGTCGCGGAAGAGGTCGGGGAAGACCCGGGAGACGATCAGCCGGTTTTCCAGGGAATAGCCGGCGCCGGAGGGGGCCTGGGTGCGGTCGGCGATGGCCCACCAGCGGCCGTCCGGCGAGCGGGCCAGGTCCACGGCGTAGAAATGGAGGAAGGTGTCGCCGGGCTGGCGCACCTGGCGGCAGGGCCAGAGGAAGCCGCCGTGGCCGTACACCAGGGCCGGCGGCAGCAGGCCCGAGGCCAGCAGGTCCTGGGGGCCGTAGAGGTCGGCCAGGACGGCGTTGAGCAGGGTGGCGCGCTGGGCCACGGCGGCGGCGAGCTGGCGCCACTCGTCGGCGGGGATGATCAGCGGCAGGGGGTCCAGTTCCCAGGGCCGGTCGGTGCCCTTGGGGTCGGCATAGACGTTGTAGGTGACGCCGTTTTCCTGGATGCGCCGCTGCACGAAGGCCAGGCGGGCCCGCATCTGCTCCGGCGAGGCGGCGTCCAGGTGGGAAAAGAAGGCTTGCCAGTGGGGACGCACCGCGCCGCCGGCGGCGAGCATTTCGTCGTAGCGGCCGGCGGAATCGGGATAGATGGAGAGAAGGGTGCGCGCCATGGCGTTCCGCAAAAAAGCGCGGCGGGGAAAAGGGGCGCCGCGCTGGTGGTTTTTTCCAGGGAGGGACTAGGGCCGGCCCTGGCGGCGCAAGTCTAGCGTAAACGGGAATTCCGGGTTCTGCGGCGCCGCCGCCTGGCCCCGGCCCGCCAGGGGACCCGGAGTGTGGCCCATGGGGAAGAAGCGGGCCAGGCGCCGGCTCTCGGCCTCGAAGGCATTGACCGGAAAAGCCTCGAAATTGCGCCCGCCCGGATGGGCCACGTGGTACTGGCAGCCGCCCAGGGAGCGGTCCATCCAGGTATCCACCAGGTCGAAGGTCAGGGGCGCATGAACGCCGATGGTGGGATGCAGGCAGGCGGCCGGCTGCCAGGCCCGGTAGCGCACCCCGGCGACGAACTCGCCGACGGTGCCGGTGGGCTGCAGGGGCACGGCATGGCCGTTGCAGGTGAGGCGGTAGCGGTCCGGCGGCAGGCCCGTGACCTTGACCTGGAGCCGCTCCACGGAGGAATCCACATAGCGCACGGTGCCGCCGGCGGCGCCCTCCTCGCCCATGACGTGCCAGGGCTCCAGGGCGTGGCGCAGCTCCACGGCGACGCCGCGTACGGCGAAGTCGCCGATGCGGGGGAAGCGGAATTCCAGGTGGGGCGCGAACCAGGCCGGGTCGAAGGCGTAGCCCGCCGTCTGCATTTCCGTCACCACGTCGGCGAAATCCTGGGCGATGAAGTGGGGCAGCATGAAGCGGTCGTGCAGCTCCGTGCCCCAGCGGGCCAGCCGCTCCGGGGCGTAGGGACGGGCCCAGAAGCGGGCCACCAGGGCCCGCAGCAGCAGTTGCTGGGTCAGGCTCATGCGGGCGTGGGGCGGCATCTCGAAGGCCCGCAGTTCCAGGAGGCCCAGGCGCCCCGTGGGGCCGTCGGGGGAGAACAGCTTGTCGATGCAGAACTCGGCCCGGTGGGTGTTGCCGGTGACATCGATGAGCAGGTTGCGCAGCAGCCGGTCGGTGAGCCAGGGGGCGCCTCCCTCCCCCGGCGGCGGGAACTGGCGGAAGGCGGTCTCCAGCTCGTAGAGGCTGTCGTTGCGGGCCTCGTCCACCCGCGGTGCCTGGGAGGTGGGGCCGACGAAGAGGCCGGAGAAGAGGTAGGACAGGCTGGGGTGGTTGTGCCAGTAGGAGATGAGGCTGCGCAGCAGGTCGGGCCGGCGCAGGAAGGGGGAATCGGCCGGCGTGGCGCCGCCGAGGACGAAGTGGTTGCCGCCGCCGGTGCCGGTGTGGCGGCCGTCGAGCATGAACTTCTCGGTGGACAGGCGGGTTTCCCGGGCCGCCTCGTAGAGGTGGCTGGTGCGCTCCACCAGTTCGTCCCAGGATTTGGCCGGGTGGATGTTCACCTCGATCACCCCCGGGTCCGGCGTCACCCGGAACACTTCCAGGCGCGGGTCCCGGGGCGGCTCGTAGCCTTCGAACATGACCGGCAGGCCCTGGGCCTCGGCGGTGGCTTCCACCGCCGCCAGCACTTCCAGGTAGTCCTCTAGGCAGCCCACGGGGGGCATGAAAATGTAGAGCACGCCGTTACGGGGCTCGGCGCACATGGCGGTGCGGGTGATCCAGGCGGCGGATTGGTGATGCCCCGGGACCCGCTCCCCACTTGCTTCTCCAGGCAGGCCACCCGGAGATGCGCTTGCTGCCTGCCTGCCAGGCATGGCCTCCGTGGGGATGCCCGGCATCTGCCGCCGCAGTTCGGCGTGGCGGGCCAGGGGCGCCCGGGGCGCCGCCGGGTCCGGCGGATTGAGGTAGGGGTAGTCGGACTGGCTGACCCAGGGCTGGGAATCCAGGGGCAGGCGGTAGCCCACCGGGGAGTCGCCGGGGATCAGGTAGCAGCGCTCGCTGCGCAGGAACCAGGAGCCGCTCTGCCAGCGGCCGGCGGCCGTCTTGCCCAGGGGCAGCACCTGGCCCACGGCCTGCTCCAGGCCCCGGGTGAACACCTTGGCCAGGCGCGCCCGCTCCAGGGGATCGTCGAGGCGGGTGTCGAAGGGATCCACGTTGGCCGGCAGGCGCCGCTCCCGCCACAGGTAGTAGAAGGCGTCCTCGTAGGCGGGGAACACGTGCTTTTCCTCCAACCCCAGGCGCCGCGCCACTTCGCCGAGGAAGGCGCCGGCCCGGGCGGCATCGACGCCGTAGTCCCGGGACTCGTCGGCGTACAGCTCGGGCCGCTGCCACAGGGGCTCGCCGTCCTGGCGCCAGTAGCAGTTGAGGGACCAGCGGGGCAGCTGTTCCCCCGGATACCACTTGCCCTGGCCGAAATGCATGAAGCCCCGGGGGGCGTACTTCTGCCGCAGGCGGTGGAACAGGTCGGCCGCCAGCAGGCGCTTTTTCGGCCCCAGGGCCTCGGTGTTCCACTCGGCCCCGTCCGGGTCGTCCATGGAGACGAAGGTGGGTTCGCCGCCCATGGTCAGGCGCACGTCCCGGGCCGCCAGGTCGCTGTCCACCGTCTGCCCCAGGGCTTCGATGCGGGACCACTGTTCCTCGCTGTAGGGCTTGGTCACCCGGGGCGCTTCCCAGATGCGGGTAACGCCCATGGTGTGGCCGAACTCGCATTCGCACGGCTCCAGGGCGCCGCTGATGGGCGCCGCCGAGGAAGGCTCGGGGGAGGCGGCCAGGGGAATATGGCCCTCGCCGGCGAAGAGGCCGGAGGTGGGGTCCAGGCCGATCCAGCCGGCGCCGGGCAGGTACACCTCGCACCAGGCGTGCAGGTCGGTGAAATCGGCTGCGGGACCGGAGGGACCGTCCAGGGATTTGACGTCGGCGGTGAGCTGGATCAGGTAGCCGGAAACGAAGCGGGCCGCCAGGCCCAGGTGGCGCAGCAGCTGGCAGAGCAGCCAGGCCGAGTCGCGGCAGGAGCCGGAGCCCTTGGCCAGGGTCTCTTCCGGCGTCTGCACCCCGGGCTCGAGGCGGATCAGGTAGGAAATGTCCCGGGCCAGGCGGGCGTTGAGGGCCACCAGGAAATCCACGCTGCGGCACTTCTCCCGGGAGATGGAAGCCAGATACGCCTGGAATTTCGGCGTCGCCGGCAGGGTGTACAGATAGGGCGCCAGCTCGTGCCGCTGCCAGGCCTCGTAGGCGAAGGGCACCTCCTCCGCATAGGGTTCGAGGAAGAAGTCGAAGGGATTGATGACCGACATCTGGGCCACCAGATCCACCTCCACCCGGAACTCCCGGGTCTTCTCCGGGAACACCAGGCGGGCCAGCCAGTTGGCCTGGGGATCCTGCTGCCAGTTGATGAAGTGTTCCCCCGGCATCACCTTGAGGGAATAGGAGAGGATGGGGGTGCGGCTGTGGGGCGCCGGACGCAGCCGGATCACCTGGGGCCCCAGGGCGATGGGCCGGTCGTAGCGGTAATGGGTGACGTGGTTCAGCGCGACGTGGATGGACACGGGGCGGCTCCGGGCGATGGGCGATAGCCGGATTTAGCAAGAGACGGGCCATGCCCCAGGACGGGTCACCCCCTGGAGAGGCGCATGGATACTGGGCCCCGGGCCGGCCGCCAGCCATCATCCGCACCATCCCGGAGCACGCCCGCCCCGGGCGCACCAGGAACGGGAGCCCCAGCCCCCTGTTACAGCCCAGTTGCAGCATTTTCCCTGCGTGATAACCTCCCACCCTTCCGCATTTCAACCCAACACCCAGATGACCTCTCCCGCCTTCAGCACGCCCCGCGAATTCCTCGCCGAACTGAGCGAAAAATTCCAGGTTTTCCGCGACCACCTGCCCCTGGCCATCGGCATCAACCAGCAACTGGCCGCCCTGTATCCGGAAATCGACCCCAAGCTGCTGAAGGTGAGCCTGTTCCGCCACACCAACTCGGTCCGCTACCTGAAGAACATGGAGAAGGCCACCCAGCGCCACGACCTGCAGGGCAACGCCGCCGGCGAGGTGGCCGAGGAACACCGCCAGCACGCCGCCGAAGTGCTGAAGGAACGCTTCAAGAAACAGGCCGAACAACGCCGCGCCGAAGCCGCCGCCAAGAAGGCCGAAGAAGATGCCAAGAAGGCGGAAGCCCAGCGCGCCGCCAAGCTCACCGCCCTGGCCGAAAAATTCGGCCGCAAATAAACAGGAAAACCGCCATGGCCACCAAAGCCCCCGTCAAAGCCGCCACCGCCGCCAAGCCCGCCAGCAAGCCCGTCGCCAAAGCCGCCGTAAAACCGGCAGCGAAGCCCGCAGCCAAACCCGTGGCCAAAGTTGCCGCCAAGCCCGTGGCCAAGCCGGCAGCGAAGCCGGTCGTCGCCAAGCCGGCCGCCAGCACCAAGCCCGCCACCAAGCCCGTTGCTGCCGCCAAGCCGGCGACCAAGAGCGCCGCGCCCCAGCGCCTGCTGGGTGCCGCCGACCTGATGGGCGCCCTGGACCTGGCCGACGAGTTCTACGCCATCGCCTACAACATCGAGACCTCCCTGCTCAACGGCGGCGCCGTGCCGGGCCAGGACTACACCCGCCTGGACCTCTACCAGCTGGCCCAGCCCTTCGTCCTGGAACTGTTCAAGGGCAACGAGAAGTTCTCCTACGTCTATCCGGCGGTGGAAGTGAACAAGCCCTGAGCCGTTTCCCGGCCCAAGCAAAAGGCGCCCGCGGGCGCCTTTTTTGTTGCCTGCCGAGCCGCTCCCGGCCTTAATCCCAGGCCGGGTCGGGCAGTTCGGCGAAGACCTGGCGCAGGCGTTCGCCCCATTGGGTGCGAATCTGGTTGAAGTAGGGATCGTCGGCGCCGATCTTGATCTGGTGGGTGACCTTGAAGTCCCCCCTCTCGTAGACCAGCAGGTCCAGAGGCAGGCCCACGGAGAGGTTGGAGCGGATGGTGGAATCCATGGAGATGAGGGCGCATTTGGAGGCCTCCTCCAGGCTGGTGGCCTTTTTCACCACCCGGTCGATGATGGGCTTGCCGTACTTGGATTCGCCGATCTGGAAATAGGGCGTATCGTGGGTCGCCTCGATGAAGTTGCCGGCGGCGTAGATCTGGAACAGGCGCGGCTCCTCGCCGTGGATGTGGCCGCCGAGGATGAAGGCGGCGGCGAAATCGACGCCGAATTCCTTGAGGGCCGCAGCATCCCGCTGGTGCACTTCGCGCAGGGCGTCGCCCACCAGGCGCGCCGCCTCGAACAGGTTGGGGGCGTTGTAGAGATTGGGCTTGTCAGTGGCCGCCAGGTGCTCGTTCAGCACATTGACCACGGACTGGCTGATGGAGAGATTGCCCGAGGTCATCAGCACCAGCATGCGCTCCCCCGGGCGCTCCCACACGGTCATCTTGCGGAAGGTGTTGATGTGGTCCACCCCGGCGTTGGTGCGGGAATCGGAAAGGAAGACCAGGCCGGCATCGAGCCGCATTGCCACGCAGTAAGTCATGTTGTCGTCGCTGTTTTTATGATGGTGAAAAAAGGCCGGCGGCAGCTGCCGCCGGCGCCTCCCCGACTGGTGCGCCTCAGGCCGGCACCAGGAAGTCCTGGGAGATGCGGTTGCCCAGGTCGTAGATGTCGTCCATGAACTCGGTCAGGTACTCGTGCAGGCCATCCTCCAGCACGTCGTCGATGCGGCCGTAGTGCAGGCGCGAATGCAGCAGGCCGGCCCGGCGCAGGGTCTCGCTGGACTGGCGGTTGCCCACCAGGCCCAGCAGGTGATTCACCTTGTCCAGGCAGTGGTGCAGGGAACGGGGCATGTCCATGCGCAGGATCAGCAGCTCCGCCACCCGGGCCGGGGTGATGACGTCCCGGTACACCTTGCGGTACACCTCGAAGGCGGAAAGGGAGCGCAGCAGGGCGCCCCACTGGTAGAAGTCGGTGACGCCGCCCTCCTCCCCTTCACCGTTGGGCTGCAGGAAGTGGTATTTCACGTCCAGGATGCGGGCCGTGTTGTCGGCCCGCTCCAGGAGGCCGCCCATGCGGATGAAGTGGGCCGCCTCGTCCTGCAGCAGGGTGCCAAAGGTGACGCCCCGGGTCAGGGCCGAGCGCAGCTTGACCCATTCGAAGAACTCGGTGATGCCGCCGGCCATGATCTGCTCGAAGCTCTGGGCCCGCAGGTCGATCCAGGCGGCGTTGATGGTCTCCCACATTTCCGTGGTAAGGGTGCCGCGCACGGCGTGGGCGTTTTCCCGGGCCGCCCGCAGGCAGCTGTAGATGGAGGAGAAGTTGCTTTCGTCCCGCACCATGAAGCGCAGCACGTTTTCCGCACTGGGCTCGCCGTAGGCCTTGGCGAAGGGCTCTTCCAGGCTGTTGAGGACGATGATGGCGTTCCAGTTCTGGTTCGCCGCTTCCGGCGACTGGGGCACCAGGGACATCTGGTAGGTGACGTCCAGCAGGCGGGCCAGGTTCTCGGCCCGCTCGATGTAGCGGGCCATCCAGTAGAGGTGATCGGCGGTACGACTGAGCATATGCGGCTCCTTATTTATTAGCCACAGAGGACACAGAGGGACAAGCTCGCAGCAGATAGGCCTTGCCTAGAAAAATTGGCTTGGTCATGCAATCGCATTTTCTCTGTGTTCTCTGTGCCCTCTGTGGCAAAGCTTTTCATTCCAGCACCCAGGTGTCCTTGGTGCCGCCGCCCTGGGAGGAGTTCACCACCAGGGAGCCTTCCTGCAGGGCCACCCGGGTGAGGCCACCGGGGACCATGGTCACTTCCTTGCCGGAGAGGACGAAGGGGCGCAGGTCGATGTGGCGTGGCGCCACGCCCGATTCAACGAAGGTGGGGCAGGTGGAGAGGGCCAGGGTGGGCTGGGCGATGTACTTTTCCGGGTTGGCGACAAGACGCCGGCGGAAGTCCTCGATCTCGGCCTGGGTGGAGGCCGGCCCCACCAGCATGCCGTAGCCGCCGGCGCCATGGACTTCCTTCACCACCAGTTCCGGCAGGTGGGCCAGGGTGTAGGCCAGGTCGTCGGGCTTGCGGCACATGTAGGTGGGCACGTTGTTGAGGATAGGCTCCTCCCCCAGGTAGAAGCGCACCATCTCCGGCACATAGGGGTAGATGGACTTGTCGTCGGCCACCCCGGTGCCCACCGCATTGGCCAGGGTCACCTTGCCGGCCCGGTAGGCCTGCAGGATGCCGGGCACGCCGAGCATGGAATCGGCACGGAAGACCTGGGGGTCGATGAAGTCGTCGTCGATGCGGCGGTAGATCACGTCCACCCGCTGGGGGCCCTGGGTGGTGCGCATGTAGACCGTGTCGTTATCGACGAAAAGGTCCCGCCCCTCCACCAGTTCCACCCCCATCTGCTGGGCCAGGAAGGTGTGCTCGAAGTAGGCGCTGTTGTAGGCCCCCGGGGTCAGCACCACCACGGTGGGATCGGAGACGCCGTTGGGAGCGGAGGCCCGCAGGGTCTCCAGCAGTAGGTCCGGGTAATGCTCCACCGGGGCCACCTTGTGCTTGGAGAACAGCTCGGGGAAGAGCCGCATCATCATCTTGCGGTCTTCCAGCATGTAGGAGACGCCGGAGGGGACCCGCAGGTTGTCTTCCAGCACGTAGAACTCGCCGGCCCCGGCCCGCACCAGGTCCACGCCGGCGATGTGGGCATAGATGCCGGCCGGCACGTCCACCCCGCGCATGATGGGACGGAACTGGGCGTTGCCCTCCACCTGCTCCCGGGGAATACGCCCAGCCTTGAGGATTTCCTGGTCGTGGTAGATGTCGTGGAGGAACAGGTTGAGAGCCTTGACCCGCTGCTTGAGGCCGGCCTTGAGGGCCTTCCACTCATCTGCCGGGATGACCCGGGGAATGATGTCGAAGGGGATCAGCCGCTCGGTGCCGGCCTCCTCGCCATAGACGGCGAAGGTGATGCCGACGCGGCGGAAGGCGATGTCGGCCTCGGCCCGCTTGCGGGCGATGCGTTCGTCAGGGGTTTCGGAAAGCCAGCGCCGGTAGGTCTGGTAGTGGGAGCGGACGGCGCCGTCGGCACCGTTCATTTCGTCGAAGAAGCTGGGCTTGTTCATGATGGTCGCGCCATGAGGAAGGGCGACAATCAAATAGCAGGGGTTGTGCCAGGATCATAATCGCTTGATCCTTAAAGGACTTCCGGGGAATTGGCGGAAGCGGCGCCAGAAAACGGTGCCACCATGCACCATGGGCAGAAGCGGGCGCACCAATTTGAAGCAGAAAAGTGTGATTTCCTTCACAGCATGGCTGGTGGCGGAAATATAATGCGCACTTCATGTTTCATATAGTTTGGACAATCCCATGCTTGATCAACTTTCCCTGCGTACCCGACTCCTGGCGGTGGTGCTGGTGGCGCTCCTGGGGGTCCTGGCACTGGCGGCCATCGCCGCCTTCAATACCCGCTCCCTCATGCTGGATGAGAGAAAAGGCCAGATTCGCGCCATTACCCAGGGCGCCTACAACGTGGTCGCCTACTATCAAAGCCAGGAAGCCGCCGGCAACCTCAGCCGCGACGAGGCCCAGGCCCACGCCAAGGCGGCCGTGCGGCAGATCCGCTTCAACGGCCCCGACGGCAAGAGCGACTATTTCTACATCTGGACCCCCGACGGCATCAGCGTCATGCATGCCCTGAAGCCGGAATGGGAAGGCAAGCCCATGGGCGACCAGGTGAAGGACGGCAGCGGCAAGCTGATCATCCGGGAACTGGCAAGCCTGCTGCAGAACCAGGCCACCACCTACATGGACACCCAGTTCGTCAAGAAGGCGGGCGATCCCACCATGTATCCCAAGGTGCTCTACGCCCAGAAATTCCCGGCCTGGGACTGGATCATCGGCACCGGCGTCTATATCGACGAAGTGGACCGGGAGTTCCAGCAAACCCTGATCTACCAGGGCCTGCTGGCCCTGGTGGTGCTGGCCCTGATCGGCAGCATCTGCTACCTGGTGACCCGCAGCGTGCTCAAGCAGATCGGCGGCGAACCTGCCGCCGCCACGGCCATCATGCAGCAGGTGGCCGGCGGCAACCTGCATGCGGCCATCGGCCAGACCCAGCCCGGCAGCCTGCTCCATGCCCTGAGCCAGATGGTGCTCTCCCTGCGCCAGATGCTCACCGAAATCCGCCAGGACGCGGAAACCCTGGCCAGCAACTCCCAGGCGATCAGCTCCGCCTCCAGCCAGCTGGCCGACACCACCGGTGCCCAGGCCGATGCCACCTCCTCCATGGCCGCCGCCATTGAACAGCTGACGGTCAGTTCCAGCCACATTTCCGACAGCGCCGAGGAGACCCAGGGGGATTCCCACAAAGCCGTGGATCTCTCCAAACAGGGCCGGGAACGGGCAGAGCAGGCCGCCGAGGCCATGCAGCGCATCGCCGCCACGGTATCCGAAGGCTCCACCCGCATCCGCACCCTGGATCAGCAGGCCAACCAGATTTCCTCCATTGCCGGCGTGATCAAGGACATCGCCGGGCAAACCAATCTGCTGGCCCTCAACGCCGCCATCGAGGCGGCCCGGGCCGGCGAGGCGGGCCGCGGTTTCGCCGTGGTGGCCGACGAGGTGCGCAAACTGGCGGAGCGGACGTCCTCCGCCACCATCGAAATCGAGCAGATGATCGCCAGCATCCAGAGCGAGACCAACAATGCGGTGCAGTCCATGGACGACGCCCTGCCCCAGGTGGAACAGGGGGTCAGCCTGGCCCAGGCGGCGGCCGAATCCCTGGCCAATATCGAGGCCGGCGCCCTGCGCACCCTGGAGCACATCCAGGAAGTGGCCAATGCCATCCGCGAACAGAGCGCCGCCAGCACCTCCATCGCCCAGCGCGTCGAAGCCATTGCTCAGACGGTGGAAGAAACCAGCACCACCATGAACAACACCATGACCTCTGCCCAGGACCTGGAACGGGTGGCCCACAACCTGAAGGGCCTGGTGAACCGCTTCCAGACCTGAGGCCGGCAACGCCCAATGAAAAAAGCCCGGAGCTTCGGCCCCGGGCTTTTTTTTTGTGTACCTCGTCGACCGGCTTAGCGCCCGGGCTGGAACTGGAAGTAGGCGATGAGGTTGCGCAGTTCGCCGGCGGTGGCCAGCAGCTGCTGCACATTGCGCTCCGCCTCGCCGATGGCGGCGGCGTTTTCCTCGATCAGGGCGGCGATCTCGGAGACGCTCATGGCCACGTCCTGGCTGGCCTGGGACTGCTGCACCGTGGCCTGGGCGATGTGACGCGCCATCTCGTCGATGTGCTGCCCGTCCTGGACCACTTCGGCCAGGCTGACCCCGGTCTCGCCCATGGCCTCATCGTTGTGCCCCACCTGGGCGCCGGCGGATTCGATGCTGCCGACGGCGCTTTCGGTGATCTTCTGGATCTCCGTCACCATTTCGGCGATTTCGGCGGTCTGCAGGCGGGTGCGCTCGGCCAGCTTGCGCACCTCGTCGGCCACCACGGCGAAACCGCGCCCCGCCTCACCGGCCCGGGCCGCCTCGATGGCGGCGTTGAGGGCGATGAGGTTGGTCTGGTCGGCGATCTCCTGGATGCCCTGGGTCACCACCCCGATACGGTTGAGGGACTGGAACAGGGTGGCCATGGTGTTGGAGGCGGTATCCACCGCCGAGACCACGGCCCGGGAGGCCTCCCGGCCCTGGATCATGCGCTGCTCCACCCCGGCGATGCGCTCCCGGGTGGTGCCAACGGCGCTGGCCGTCTCCTGGGCATCGGCCGAGACCTGTTCCACCGTGGCGCTCATCTCCTCCATGGAGGCGGCGATGCGGCTCACCGAGTCGGACTGGGACTCGGACTGGGAGGAGACGCTGGACATCTCCAGGTTGAGCTGGGTGGTGTTGCCGCTGACCCGGTTCGCCGCTTCGGCAATTTCCGCCAGCATGACCTTGAGGTGAGCCTGGGTGGTGAGCAGGGAATCCTGCAGCTTGCCCACCTCGTCCAGACGGTCGTGCCACAGGTCTTCCGACAGATCGCCCTGGGCCACCCGGTCCAGGCTGCTGTTGGTGGCATCGATGGCGCGGAAGATACCCTGCTGCAGGCCGATCTGCACCGCGCCGGCAACCAGGCCGGTGAGACTCAGTATCTGCACCAGGGCGACGATGCTGTCGGCGGAAAAGCCGATGCCGCTGCCGAACCAGACGCCGATGCCGGTCAGCAACTGGGCCGCCATGACGAACAGGGTGAGGCCGGCCATCTTCTTGCGCAGGCTGACCTTGCGCCAGCCGCCCGGCCGGGGAATGGCGCCGCCCCCCTTGCCCAGCTTGGCGTAAAGAGCCTCGGCAGACTGCACCTGGGCCCGGGAGGGCTCGGTGCGCACCGACATGTAGCCGATGGTCTGACCCTTCTGCCGCACCGGCACCACCAGGGCATCGACCCAGTAATGGTCGCCGTTCTTGCAGCGGTTCTTGACGATGCCGCGCCAGGGGCGGCCTTCCTTCACCGAGATCCACAGGTCGGCAAAGGCGGCCGGCGGCATGTCCGGGTGGCGCACCAGATTGTGGTTCTTGCCGATCAGTTCATCCCGGGTGAAGCCGCTCAGCTCGACGAAGGTGTCGTTGGCGTAGGTGATGATCCCTTTCAGATCGGTTTTCGAAACGATGTACTTGCCCTTGATGAAGGGCACTTCAACTTGTGTGACGGGAAGATTGTTTTTCATGTTTCCCTGATACTCCCTGAGAGCCACTCTCATTTGGATGGCCTCGCGATGTTATCTCAACTTCATTACATTTGCCCTTAGCATGAATCACAGATCGTGCCCGGTAGACGAAAAAAAGCCCGACGGGATGGCTCCCGTCGGGCTTTTCAGCCTAAGCCGTTGTTTTAGATGCGTTCGTAGATGGTGGTGATGCCCTGGCCGCCGCCGATGCACATGGTGGCCATGCCGTAACGGGCACCGGTACGCTGCATTTCATGCAACAACTTGGTGACAATGACGCCGCCGGTTGCACCAACCGGGTGCCCCAGGGCAATGGCGCCGCCATTGACGTTGGTCTTGGCGGGGTCCAGGCCCAGGCCCTTGGCCACAGCCAGGGACTGGGCGGCAAAGGCTTCGTTGGACTCGACCAGGTCGATCTGGTCCAGGGTCAGGCCGGCCTTCTGCAGGGCCAGCTTGGAGGACGGGATCGGACCTTCGCCCATGATTTCGTTGGGCACGCCGGCGATGGCGTAGGACACCAGGCGGGCGATGGGCTTGTGACCTGCAGCGGCGGCCTTGGCGGCATCGGCCAGCACCAGGAAGGCAGCGGCGTCATTGATGCCGGAAGCGTTGCCGGCGGTGACGGAACCGTCCTTCTTGAAGGCGGCCTTCATCTTGGCCAGGGCCTCCATGGTGGTGGCGCGGGGGTGCTCGTCGGTATCGAAGACCACGTCGCCCTTCTTGGTCTGGAAGGTGATGGGCACGATCTGGCTCTTGAAACGGCCTTCGGCGATGGCCTTGGCGGCGCGGTTCTGGGATTCCAGGGCGAAGGCGTCCTGCTCTTCCCGGGTCAGGCCCCACTTGGTCACCAGGTTTTCGGCAGTGATGCCCATATGGCCGACGCCGAAGGGGTCGGTGAGGACGGAAACCATGGCGTCGATGGCCTTGGTGTCACCCATGCGGGCGCCGGAGCGCAGGGCCGGCAGCAGGTAAGCGCCGCGGGACATGACTTCGACGCCGCCGCCGATGGCGTAGTCGGCGTCACCCAGCATGATGGCCTGGGCGGAGGAGACGATGGCCTGCATGGCGGAACCGCACAGGCGGTTCACGGCGAAGGCCACGGAATCCATGGACATGCCGCCCTGGATGGTGGCCAGGCGGGCGACGTAGGCGTAGCGGGTTTCGGTGGGGATACAGTTGCCGACGGTGGCAAAGGTCACGGCCTTGGGGTCCACACCGGCACGGGCAATGGCTTCCTTGACGACCAGACCACCCAGCTCGGCGGGCTCCATGCCAGCCAGGGAACCGCCAAAACCACCCACAGCGGAACGAACGGCGGACAGAACTACGATTTCCTTGCTCATGAGCATCTCCTTGTTATAACTGACTTATCAACCCACCCAAGTGGCGAGCCCGATCAACAGCAACAGCAACAGCCACAGCACCAGGGCCCGCCAAACCAGGCCCACCGTGCTCTGCATGAAATCCACATCGGCTTCTTCGCCGACCCCCAGTTCGGCCCGGTCGGTGACCTCGCCGCCTTCCACCAGGGGCTGGCCGAGACGCACGCCGAGGGCACCGGCACCGCTGGACAGCACGATGCCCAACTCGTGGTCGGCCCACTGGCCGGCCTGGGTGCGCCAGCAATAGACCGCATCCTCGAAATCGCCGACCACGGCGAAGGCGGCAGCGGTGGCCCGCAGGGGCAGCCAGTCGATGATGGCAAAGATTTGTTGCGAAAATTTGCCAAAGTCACCGAATTCTTCATCCTGCCGCTGGCCCCAGCGCTCGGCCAGAATGCCGGCGAGGCGGTACAGCACCGCACCGCAGGGACCGGGAAGCAGGACGAAACAGAGGATCACCGCAAAAACATGGCGATGGGAAGCGGCCAGGGCCTCCTCGATGGCCAGGCGGGCCACCTCGCTGGACGACAGCCCTTCGGCGGAACGGCCCCGCCATTCGGCCAGAAGCTGTCGGGCCCGGGGCACGTCGCCCATGCGCAGGGCCAGGTGAATGTCGGTGAAATGGTGGCTGAACTGGCGGAAGCCCATGGTCAGATACAGCACCAGGACGTTCCAGGCCCACCCCAGCAACGGTGTCACGGCGCAGAGCAGGTAATAGATGCCGGCCGCCAGCAGCACGGGCGGCAGCACGGCGGCCAGCCAGGCGATCAGGCCATGCCGCGAGTCGCCGGCGTTGAGGCGCGACTCCAGGAAGTCGGCATAGCGACCCACCGGTTCCAGCAAAAGGCGATTGGGTAGCGGCCGGAACTGTTCGAGGAACAGGGCCGCGATCAGGGAAAAAAGGCTCATCCCGAACTTGAGGCGCGATGTTGATCGGAAGCAGGGAGCCGCCTGGCAGGTGGCTCGGCGCGGAAACCACGCAACCGCCAAATGCTTTGCCAGCGCCCCTGTCGGAGAAGGTCCAAGATAACACATTTCGCCCCGGCCTGCAGATGACAGCCGGGAGCGGCGGGCATCCTACAGCGGTGTCGCCGGGTAGCCGAGACGGTCGGCCAGGGAGACGATCATGCCGGCGGTGGCGCCCCAGATGAAGTAGTCGCCATAGGGCATGGCGAAATAGTGGCGCAGCCGCCCCCGCCACTCCCGGGAGTGGCGCTGGCGATTGGCCGGGTCCAGGAGGAAGGCCAGGGGTACTTCGAAAACTTCGGCCACCTCGAAGGGGTCGGGCCGCAGGGTGAAGGGCGGGCGCACCAGGCCCACCACCGGGGTGACGCGAAAGCCAGTGCTGGTACGGTACTCCGGCAGGTAGCCGAGCACTTCCACCAGCTCCGGGGACATGCCGATCTCTTCCTCGGTCTCCCGCAGGGCGGTGTGGATGGGGGACTGGTCCACCTCCTCCACCCGGCCGCCGGGAAAGCTGACCTGGCCGCCATGGTCACGCAGGTGGGAGGTGCGCTGGGTCAGCAGCACCGTGGGATGGCTCTCCCGCAGCACAATGGGAAAGAGGACGGCAGCCGGCGTCAGGGTTTCGTTGCCGATGCCGTCTTCCAGGATCGGCGGGGCCGCCAGGGGTTCGGCGGAAAGGCTGGCACGGAGGCGCTCCAGGTCCACCACGCCGGCCGGACCGTCAATGGGTTTCAGCACCGCTTTCCTCGATCTCGGCACTGACGGCCTGCAGGGCGTCCTGCAGGGTTTCTTCCGGCAGGCGGTTGATGTGGGTCGCCACCAGATCGGCGGCCTCCACGGCGCCGACCGGCAGGCGCTTGCTGTCCAGGCCGGCGATGAGGCTGGCGGCGGCACCGACGATCTGCAGCAGCAAGTGACGCTCGCCCATGAGCAGTTCCAGTTCTTCGCGCAGCAGGGCGATTTCCTGATCACGTTGGGGCATTGGGGGTTCCTCCAGGGGGAATCAATAACGTTTTTTTAGAATCATGCGCTGCCCGTCCCGCTGCATTTCCATGCGGTTGAGAAAACTCATGCCGAGCAGGGCGATGGGCATGTCACTCTCGTGCACCAGGCCATCCACATCGGTCAGGGTGACGTCACCGATGCGCACGGTGGACAGAAGTACCTTATACACCCGCGCCGTGCCATTGGCTGTCTGGGTATAACCGACCTGGGCATTGCGCAGGTCGAGGCCCAGACGGCGGGCATCGGACGCGCCGATGGAAACCATGGTAGCACCCGTGTCCACCAGGAAGCGGATGGTGCCGCCGTTGATGTTGCCGGTGGCGTAGAAATGGCCGCTGGCATCGGAAGACAGGGTCAGGGTGGGGGTGCGGTCGGAAGATTGCTGGGAGACGACGCTCTGGCCCACCCGCAGGGTGCGCCGCTTGCCGTCCACCTCGATGATGGCGGCACCGTCCTCCACCGCCACCAGCTTCACGCCCTGCTCCGTCTTCTGGCCCACGGCCACGCCCTTGGGCGGGGCGCCGTCGATGACCAGCAGGGCCTTGTTGGGGAAGACGCCGGCAATGCCGACTTCGACAGCCTGCAGGGGCGATGCCAGCAAAAGACATAGGCATGACAGCCAGCCCAGACTAGAATGCCCCGTCGCCATCCTTCCGCCCCATTTCCCTGCCATGCGTCCCGTTGCCATTTTTCGCCATACTCCGACAGAAGGTCCGGGCTATTTTGCCACATTCCTGGAAGGCCACGGCATCGCCTGGGAGCTGATCCCCGTGGACGCCGGCGCCCCCGTGCCGGCCTCACCGGAGGCCTATGCCGGCCTCTGTTTCATGGGTGGCCCCATGAGCGTGAACGACCCCCTGCCGTGGATCGACCATACCTGTGCCCTGATCCGCAGCGCCGTCGCTGCCGGCATCCCGGTACTTGGGCACTGCCTCGGCGGCCAGCTCATGGCCAAAGCCCTGGGCGGCCAGGTGACGCCTAATCCAATCAAGGAAATCGGCTGGGGCACGGCCCGCATCGAGGAGGGTGAAATTCCCGGCCACTGGTTCAACGGCCTGGGGGGCGAAGTCACCGTTTTCCAGTGGCACGGCGAAACCTTCTCCCTGCCGCCCCAGGCCGTGCGCCTGCTCACCAACGATTTCTGCGCCAACCAGATGTTCGCCCTGGGGCCCCACCTGGCCATGCAGTGCCATGTGGAAATGACGCCGGAGCTGATCGCCACCTGGAGCAGCGACTGGGCGGACGAAGCCCGGGCCGCCGCCCGGCATCCTGCCGGCCAGACGCCCGAGCAGATGGTGGCCGAAATCGAATGGCGCCTGCCCGCCATGCGGCAGCTGGCCGACCGTCTGTACGGGGCCTGGATCGCCAACCTGCGCCGCTGACAGGACTACGGCAAAAGAAAACGGCGCCCGCGGGCGCCGTTTTTCATGCAGGCGGAGAACGCCGGTTCAGTCGCGGAAATTGCCGTACTTGATGGGGAAGTCGGTAATGGACTTCTTCACCAGGGCAATGGTTTCCTGCAGCACATCGCGCTTGGCGCCGGTGACGCGCACCGTGTCGCCCTGGATGGCGGCCTGCACCTTGAGCTTGGAGTCCTTCACCAGCTTGACGATCTTCTTCGCCAGCTCGCTCTCGATGCCGATCTTGATCTTCAGGTCCTGCTTCACCTTGTCGCCGGAGACCTTCTGCACGGCCTGCTGGTCCAGGCGCTTGACGCAGTCCGGCTCCTTCTTTTCCATTTCGGGAAAGAGAATGGTCTTGATCTGGTCGAGCTGGAAGTCGGAGTCGCCGTAGACCGTGATGACCTTGTCCTTCTCGTTGAGCTCCACCTTGGCGGTGGTGCCCTTGAAGTCGTGGCGGCCGACGATCTTCTTGCCGGTGGCATCGACGGCGTTCTTCAGCGCCACCATGTCCACTTCAGAGGAAAAATCGAAAGACGGCATGACGATCCTCGCTTAACCGAAGTAGCAGACGTAGTGGTAGGGCTCGCCGGTCACTTCGATGTCGAAGCTGGAATTGCCCGGCACGTTGAAGGACTCACCGGCACCGGAAGTCTTCCATTCTGTCTCGCCCTTGAGGCGATAGCGGCAGGCACCGGCCACGGTTTCCATGACTTCGGGAGCGCCGGTGTTGAAGGTCAGGCTGGCGGGCAGGATCACGCCCACGGTCTTCTTGGAGCCGTCGGCGAAAATCACGGTGTGGCTGACGCACTTGCCGTCGAAGTAGACGTTGGCAGCCTTGACCACGGAAACATTATCGAATTGAGACATCAGATTCCCCACAATTTCTGGATGAAGGTCTTGGAGATGAAGCCGAGCATCCCCAGAGACAGCACGAAAAACAGGACGAAGGTACCGACCTTGCCGGCCTTGGACTTGTAGGCCAGCTCGCCGATGATGAACAGCATGTAGAGGATGAAAGCCCCGATCCCGAAAGTGACGCCGAATTCGGAGATCTGGGCTTCCGTAAAGCCGAAGAGGGTGCTTTCCACCAAACCCTCCGCTTAACCCTTGCGTGCCTTGAGGTTGGCGGCGATGCGCATGCGCAGGGCGTTGAGCTTGATGAAGCCGCCCGCATCCTTCTGGTCGTAGGCGCCAGCATCGTCCTCGAAGGTGGCGATGGTCGGGTCGAACAGGGAGTCGGTCTTGGAATCGCGGCCCACGACGATGACGTTGCCCTTGTACAGCTTGAGGCGAACGGTACCGTTCACGGTCTGCTGGGTGTGGTCGATCAGGGTCTGCAGGGCCTTGCGCTCGGGCGCCCACCAGTAGCCGTTGTACACCAGGCTGGCGTAGCGGGGCATGAGGTCGTCCTTGAGGTGGGCGACTTCCCGGTCCAGGGTGATGGATTCGATGGCGCGGTGGGCGCGCAGCAGGATGGTGCCCCCCGGGGTTTCATAGCAGCCGCGGGACTTCATGCCGACGTAGCGGTTTTCCACCAGGTCCAGGCGGCCGATGCCGTGCTTGCCACCCAGCTCGTTGAGCTTGGCCAGCAGTTCGTGGGCCTTCATCTTCTGGCCGTTGATGGCCACCAGGTCGCCCTGGACGAATTCCAGATCCAGGTATTCGGCGGCATCGGGAGCGTTCTCCGGGGAGACGGTCCAGCGCCACATGTCTTCCTCGGCCTCGGCGGCGGGGTTCTCCAGGTGACGGCCTTCGTAGGAGATGTGCAGCAGGTTGGCGTCCATGGAGTAGGGAGAACCGCCCTGCTTGTGCTTCATCTCGACGGGGATGCCGTGCTGCTCGGCATAGGCCAGCAGCTTCTCGCGGGACAGCAGATCCCATTCGCGCCAGGGGGCGATGACCTTGACGCCGGGCTTGAGGGCGTAGGCGCCCAGCTCGAAGCGCACCTGGTCGTTGCCCTTGCCGGTGGCGCCGTGGGAGATGGCATCGGCACCGGTCAGGTTGGTGATCTCGATCAGGCGCTTGGCGATCAGGGGGCGGGCGATGGAGGTGCCCAGCAGGTACTCGCCTTCATAGACGGTGTTGGCGCGGAACATGGGGAAGACGAAGTCACGCACGAACTCTTCGCGCAGGTCGTCGATGAAGATGTTCTCGGGCTTGATGCCGAACTTCAGGGCCTTGGTGCGGGCCGGTTCCAGTTCCTCGCCCTGGCCCAGGTCGGCGGTGAAGGTCACCACTTCGCACTGGTAGGTATCCTGCAGCCACTTGAGGATGACGGAGGTGTCGAGGCCGCCGGAGTAGGCGAGAACCACTTTCTTGATGTCGCTCATGATGCTTCCCTGCAAAGATTAAGAATTGACGCGGCCCAGGAGCAGATACTCCATCAGGGCCTTCTGGGTGTGCAGCCGGTTCTCCGCCTCATCCCAGACTGCGGACTGGGGACCGTCGATCACTTCGGCGGTCACTTCCTCGCCACGGTGGGCCGGCAGGCAATGGAGGAAAATGGCGTCGGACTTGGCGATACGCATCATGTCGCCATCGACCTGCCAGTCGGCGAAGTCCTTCAGGCGTTCCTCGTTTTCAGCTTCGAAGCCCATGGAGGTCCACACGTCGGTGGTGACGATGTCGGCCCCCTTGGCCGCTTCCATGGGATCGCTAAATTGCTCGAAATTGGCGGTGCCGTAGAGGCCCGCCCGCTCCGCTTCCACCTCGTAGCCCGGGGGCGTGGAGACGTGGACGTTGAAATCCAGCACTTCGGCCGCCTGCAGCCAGGTGTTGCAGACGTTGTTGGAATCACCGATCCAGGCCACGGTCTTGCCCTGGATGGGGCCCCGGTGCTCGATGTAGGTGAAGATGTCGGCCATGATCTGGCACGGGTGGTATTCGTTGGTCAGGCCGTTGATCACCGGCACCCGGGAGTTGGCAGCGAAGCGCTCGATGATCTCCTGCTCGAAGGTGCGGATCATGACGATGTCGCTCATGCGGGAGATGACCTGGGCCGCATCTTCCACCGGCTCGCCGCGGCCCAGCTGGGAATCGCGGGTGTTGAGGTAGATGGCGGAACCGCCCAGCTGCTGCATGCCGGCCTCGAAGGAGAGGCGGGTACGGGTGCTGGCCTTCTCGAAAATCATCACCAGGGTGCGGTCGGTCAGGGGCCAGTACTGCTTGTAGTTCTTGAACTGGTCCTTGATCCAGCGGGTGCGCGCGAACAGGTAGTCGAACTCTTCCCGGGTGAAATCCTTGAACTGCAGAAAATGCTTGATTGACGACATAGTGGTCTCCCCTCCCCGACTGCCTCAGGCCGTCAGGAACTCCTTGATCAGGGCGGCCAGGCGCTGCACCAGCTCCTGGGTATCCGCCGCGCTGAAAGTCAATGCAGGCAACAGGCGCACCACCTTCTCGGCGGTGACGTTGATCAGCAGGCCGGCCTCCAGGCCCTTGGCCACCAGTTCGCCGCAGGGGCGGTCCAGCTCGATGCCCAGCATCAGGCCCTTGCCGCGAATCTCCACCAGGCCGCTGACACCGGCCAGGGCTTCGCTGAGCCCGCGACGGATGGCCTCACCCTGGGCCACGGCGTTTTCCCGCAGCTTTTCTTCCTCGATGCAGGCGATGGTGGTCAGGGCCGCGGCACAGGCCAGCGGATTGCCGCCGAAGGTGGAGCCGTGGTTGCCCGGCTTGAACAGACCGGCAGCCTTGCCGGCGGTCATGCAGGCGCCGATGGGCACACCGGAGCCCAGGCCTTTGGCCAGGGTGGCCACGTCGGGCAGGATGCCGGCGTGCTGGAAGCCGAACCAGGTGCCGGTACGGCCCATGCCGCACTGCACTTCGTCGCACATCAGGAGCCAGTCCTTCTCGTCGCACAGACTGCGCAGGCCACGCTGGAATTCGGGGTCAGCCACATGGATGCCGCCTTCGCCCTGCACCATTTCCAGCAGCACGGCCACCACATTGGGATTCAGCTCGGCGGCGGCGCGGATGGCGTCCAGATCGTTGTATGGCACCCGCACGAAACCGGAGACCAGGGGCTCGAAGCCGGCCTGGGCCTTGCGGTTGCCGGTGGCCGACAGGGTCGCCAGGGTGCGGCCGTGAAAGGCTTTTTCCATGACGATGATAACCGGCGCATCGACGCCCTTCTGATGGCCGAAGAAGCGGGCCAGCTTGATGGCGGCCTCGTTGGCCTCGCAACCGGAGTTGCAGAAAAAGACCTCTTCCATGCGGGAAAGCCCGGCCAGACGATCGGCAAGCTCCTCCTGCAGGGGAATCCGGTATAGATTGGAGGTGTGCAGCACCCGAGCCGCCTGGCTGGCGATGGCATTGACCAGCTTGGGATGGTTGTGACCCAGGGTATTGACGGCGATGCCGGACAGGGCGTCCAGATAACACTTGCCGTCGGTATCGTAGATCCGGTTCCCCTCGCCATGGCTGAAAGCCACCGGCAGGCGGGCGTAGGTATTCATCAGGTGGGGCATGACCTTGCCTTGAAGTGACGGGCGAGGGGCGCGAGAATGACAAACGGCGGCCAGTGCCGCCGCCGTGGCGCCCCCGTACCCGGTGCTGTGCTGTAGTGAAAAGCCCAGAAATACGGGGTTGCTAAAGGTTGAATACTAAGCGAAAAACGCCGCCTTGTATAGGCGACACCCGGCCCGAGAGTGCCGTAAAACCTAGACCGAACAGGACTCCAACATGCCCCGGCTGGCGATCTTCAACCAGAAAGGCGGCGTCGGCAAGACGACCACCACCCTCAACCTTGCCGCCGCCAGCATCCGCCACAACCGCCCGCCCCTGCTCCTGGACCTGGACCCCCAGGGACACCTCTCCAGCATCCACGGCGGCGCCCCCAACCAGGTGGAGCACACCCTCTATTCCTTCTACCAGGACAACCGCCCCCTGGGCGACCTGGAACTGCCCTGGCCGGAGATCGGCACCCTGATCCCCTCGCACCAGCAGCTGATCAAGGTGGACTCCATCTACGGCAAGGGCCCCACCATCCTCAACAAGCTGCGCCTGGGACTCAACCACCTGGAAGAGAGCAAGGGCGAACGGGTCACCCTGATCGACTGCTGCCCCTACGTGGGCGTCCTGGCCCTCAACGCCATCTTTGCCGTGGAACGGGTGCTGATTCCCGTCTCCACCGACTTTCTCTCGCTCCAGGCCGCCTTCCACATGGCCCGCACCCTGGACATCCTGGAGCCGGTGCTGAAGCGGCGCGTGGCGCGGCGCTACGTACTCACCCGTTTCGACAGGCGCCGGCGCATGAGCGAGGACATCCGTCAGCGCCTCTGCGCCGCCTTCGGCGACGAGGTCTGCCGCACCGCCATCTCCGAGAACGTGGCGGTCGCCGAAAGCCCCTCCCTCAACCAGGACGTGTTCACCCACTCCTTTGCCAGCAACGGCGCCCAGGACTACCTGGCCCTGCATGACGAACTGCGGGGCAGCGACTTCCTCTGAAATGCAAAAGGGCGCCGCAGCGCCCCTCGTTACCGGAATACCGTCCGCTCAACCGGACAGCAAATCCACCACCTCCTCGAAGCTGGCCCCGGCCCGGCCGGTCACCGCCAGACGGCGGGCCTCCAGCACCTCGCAGTCCCGGTACATCTGGCGCAGCTTGCGCTGGGCTTCACCCTCATCGCGTCCCTGAATGGTCAGATGATCCACCACCGCACCGGTACGGGTGCGGATGCGGAAACTGAACTTGGTGAAAAAGACGGGCGTCACGACGACCCCCTTTAATTCAATGGGATGGGATGCAGTATATGCACAGACATTTAACTATGCAACGCACCACCATAATTTCATTGAACATTCTCGAAAGCAAAACCTGCCGATACCCATTCCCGGGAAAATCCGCCCGCCGCCAGCGACGACGAATGCGGCATTTCTGCTAGAATGCTTCGCGGCGCACGGAGGAGCCTCCCCGCCGATGCAGTCGGACATCATCCCGACATCCACACCACCCCGACCGGCACCCACAAGGCACCGGCGAGTCGATAAGAATACGTGGAGACATGACAACAGACGCAGCCCCCAACTTCATCATTGTCGGCCTGACCCGGGAGGGGCGAAAATTTCGCCCCAGCGACTGGGCTGAACGCCTGTGCGGCGTCATGTCTGCCTTTGGCGCCGAAAAGAAGATGAAATACTCCCCCTTCGTCGGCCCCTGTACCTTCCAGGGCGAAAAAGCCGTGTTCGTGGACGCCCAACTGGGCCGCCTCGAACCCATGGCCTACAAGTTCATGCTCAACTTTGCCAACGACAACGAACTGCAGGTCGTCGAAGGCGCGGAACGCCCCCACAACTGACGCGCCGATATCGGACGGCATCCCGCCGCCGAAGCACGCTTACACCACACCCGACACCAGCAAGACCACGAATACCGGCTCCCCGGGAGCCAGAAAACAAAAACGGCACCCGCAGGTGCCGTTTTTTTCATCCGGAGACCGGGAGATCAGGCAGCCAGGGCCTTGATCGCAGCAGACAGGCGGCTCTTGTGACGGGAGGCCTTGTTCTTGTGGATGATTTTCTTGTCGGCAATACGGTCCAGAACGGCGACGGATTGCTGGAATACGGTTTGTGCGGCAGCCTTGTCGCCGGCCAGAACGGCCTTCTGGACGCGCTTGATAGCCGTACGCAGCGTGGAGCGCAGGCTGGCATTGTGAGCGCGTTGCTTCTCGGACTGGCGCGCGCGTTTGCGGGCTTGAGCGCTGTTGGCCATGAATTCTTCCTGAAAACGGGGGTTAATCGAAAGGGCGCGAGTTTACCGGTTCGCCAGGAAAAAGGCAAGCACTACATGCAATTGACCTTTTCGCCCCGCCCGCGGCCCGGGGACGGGCTAATATAGCGCCTTCGCCACGCCGCCGGTACCCCGGCCCCACGCTTCCCGTCTATGAATCTGCTTCGCGCCCTGGTCACCGTCAGCGGCATGACCCTGCTCTCCCGCCTGCTCGGCTTCGTCCGGGACTTCGTCATCGCCCGGGCCTTCGGCGCCGGCCTGGCCACCGACGCCTTCTTCGTCGCCTTCAAGCTGCCCAACCTGCTGCGCCGCCTCTTTGCCGAGGGGGCCTTCTCCCAGGCCTTCGTCCCCATCCTGGGGGAATACAAGAATCGGCGCGGCGAGGAAGAGGCCCGCCACCTGGTAGACCGGGTCGCCACCCTGCTCTTCCTGATCCTGACCCTGGTTACCGCCCTCGGCGTTGCCGGCGCCCCCATCCTGGTCTACATCTCCGCCCCCGGCTTTGCCGCCGAGGCGGAAAAGTTCGAACTGACGGTAACCCTGACCCGCATCACCTTCCCCTACATATTGTTCATGTCCCTGGTGGCCCTGTCGGGGGGCATCCTCAACACCTGGAGCCGCTTTGCCCTGCCGGCCTTCACGCCGGTGCTGCTCAATGTCAGCTTCATCGCCCTGGCCCTCTTCGCCACGCCCTGGTTCGACCAGCCGGCCCTGGTGCTGGGCTGGGCCGTCTTTGTCGGCGGCGTGCTGCAACTGGGGCTGCAACTGCCGGCCCTGCGCCGCATCGGCATGCTGCCCCGCTTCCGCTTCGACTGGAAGGACGAGGGGGTGCGCCGCATCCTGCGCCTGATGGCCCCGGCGGTGCTGGGCGTCTCGGTCAGCCAGGTGAGCCTGCTCATCAACACCGTGTTCGCCTCCTTCCTGCAGAGCGGCTCCGTCTCCTGGCTCTACTACGCCGACCGGCTCATGGAATTCCCCTCCGGCCTGCTGGGCGCCGCCCTGGGCACCATCCTCCTGCCCTCCCTGGCCAAGTACCACGCCGACGGCAAGGGTGAGGACTATGCCCGCCTGCTCGACTGGGGCCTGCGTCTGTGCCTGCTGCTGACCCTGCCGGCGGCCCTGGCCCTGGCCATCCTGGGCGTGCCCCTGATCGCCACCCTCTTCCACCACGGCGCCTTCACCGGCGCCGACGTGTTCCACACCCGGGACGCCCTGGCGGCCTACGCCGTGGGCCTCACCGGCCTGATCCTGGTCAAGGTCCTGGCGCCCGGCTTCTACGCCCGGCAGAACATCCGCACCCCGGTGAAGATCGCCCTGGCCTCCCTCTGCGCCACCCAGGCCATGAACCTGCTCTTCGTCGTCCTCCTCGACCTGGGTCATGCCGGCCTGGCCCTTTCCATCGGTCTGGCCGCCTGCCTCAACGCCTTCCTGCTTTATCAGGGCCTGCGCCGGCACGACATCTACCGGCCCCAGGCGGGCTGGCTGCCGTTCCTGCTGAAGCTGCTGGCGGCCCTGGCGGTGCTCGGCGCCGCCCTGTGGCTGGGCATGGGCCGGGAGGCAGACTGGCTGCTCTATTCCACCCTGCAACGCCTGTTGCATCTGGGAGCCCTGGTGGCCGGCGGCATCTTCGCCTACTTCGCCACCCTTTATGCACTTGGCTTTAGAATGAGGGACTTCAAACGCCGGGCCGCGGAATAGTCCGACGACCGGCACTTTTCAAGGAGGAGTGCAACGTGAAACTGGAAAGCAAGAGCTTCAGCGACGGCCAGCCGATTCCCGGGGAATTCGCCTTCTGTATCCCCCACGCCCAGCACCACGTTTGCCTCGGGGGTAACCACAACCCCCACCTCCGCTGGAGCGACGTGCCCATCGGTACCCGCTCCTTCGCCCTCATTTGCCACGACCCCGACGTGCCGTCCTCAGGCGACGACGTGAACCAGGAAGGCCGCAGCGTGCCGGCCGACCTGCCCCGGGTGGATTTCTTCCATTGGGTGCTGACGGACATCTCCGCCATGCGCCGGGAAATCCGGGCCGGCGAGTTCTGCAGCGAAGTGACACCCCGGGGCAAGCCCGGCCCCGCCAGCCTGGAAGGCAGCCGCCACGGCATCAACGACTACACCGGCTGGTTCGCAGGCGACGGCGACATGAGCGGCGACTACTACGGCTACGACGGCCCCTGCCCGCCCTGGAACGATGCCCTGCGGCACCGCTACGTATTCACCATCTACGCCCTGGACGTGGAACAGCTGCCGGTGACGGGCCGCTTCAGCGGCGCCGACCTGCGCCAGGCCATGGAGGGCCACATCCTGGCCCAGGCCCAGCTGACCGGCACCTACAGCCTCAACCCTGCCCTCAAGGCCTGAGCAGCCGCCCCATGCGCTCCAGGGCTGCCTCCAGGGTGGTCCCGGGGCAGCCGAAATTGAGACGGACAAAACCGGGGGCGCCAAACTCCCGGCCGTCCGACAGCCCCACGCCGGCGGCCTCGAAGGCCCGGGCCGGCTCCTCCAGGCCGCTCTGCCGCGCGTCGATCCAGGCCAGATAGGTGGCTTCCGGCGCCACCATCTCCAGCCCCGGCCAGCCGGCCACCGCCTGCACCACCCGCTCCCGGTTCTGCCGCAGATAGGCCAGCAGGGCCTCGCGCCACGGCTCGCCGTGGGCATAGGCGGCACCGCAGGCGGCCAGTCCCAGCACATTGACGTGGGGCACGATGCCCGCCATGGCCCGGGTGAAGCGGCGACGGATGGTGCTGTCGGAAATCACCGCGAAGGCGCAGGACAGCCCCGGGATGTTGTAGGTCTTGGAGGGCGCCATGAGGGTGACGCTGCGCCGGGCGGCTTCGGCGTCGAGGCAGGCGAAAGGCAGGTGGCGGGCGCAGGGTTCCAGTTGCAGGTCGGCGTGGATTTCGTCGGAGCAGACCAGCACGTCGTAACGCCCGCACAGCTCTGCCACCGTCTCCAGTTCGCTCCGGCTCCAGGCCCGGCCCACCGGATTGTGGGGATGGCAGAGGAGCAGCAGGGATGGCCGGGGATCGGCCTGCAGCGCCGCTTCCAGGGCAGCGAAGTCCCAGCACCAGCGCCCCTCCTGGCAGTGCAGCGGCACCGTGGCCAGGCGCCGCTCCGACAGGGCCGGAGCGGAGAGGAAGGGCGGATAGACGGGCACTGCCGAGAGCACCGTCTCCCCCGGCTCCGCCAGACCCCGGCAGGCCACGTTGAGACCGGTGACCAGGCCGGGCAGCCACACCAGCCACTCGGCCTGCACCTGCCAGCCGTAATCCCGGTCCAGGGCCTGCAACACGCTCCCGGTCACCTCGGGCGTGGCCCCGCCGTAACCGAAGACGCCGTGATCCACCCGCTGCCGCAGGGCTTCCAGCACCGCCGGCGGTGCCGCGAAATCCATGTCGGCCACCCACAGGGGCAGCACGTCCCGGCCGGCGTAGCGGCCCCACTTGAAGCTGTCGCTGCCCCGGCGCTCCACCGGGGTATCGAAATCGAAGGCCATGGTCAGACGCCGCTCCCCGCTTCCGCTTCCAGCAGTTCCGTATCGTCGTGGCGGTAGGCCGGGCTGCAGGCACACAGCACCACCAGGGGCTGGTCGCCGCTGTTCTCCAGGGCATGGGCGGTGCCCGGGGCGATATGCACGGTATCGCCGACGGCGATGAGGAAACGCCGCTCCCCCAGGGTCATGACGCCGTGGCCGGCGGTGACGTGGTACAGCTCCTCGCTCAGGCGGTGCCGGTGCAGCAGGGTGCGCGTTCCCGGCGGCACCGTGGCCTCGGCCAGGCTCTGCAGGCGGTTGCCGTGGACGTCGGGATGCATCAGCTCGCGGATTTCCGAGCCGTCCTTGGTGCGGTAGGCGGGAATGTCGGCGCGGGCGGTATGAAAGACAGGGCTCATGGCGGCAGTCGGGCGTGGCGGAGGAAGCATGCTGCCACAGACCCGCCCCCCGGGGAAACGCCCATGGACGCCGCCGGTCCGGCCCGCTAAGCTGGGCCGGCGGGGCGACGGCCGCCCCACGACACAAGGATCACGCCCATGCACAAGACCCTCCTCATCACCGGCGGCTCCCGCGGCATCGGCGCCGCCACCGTGCGCCTGGCCGCCCGGGCCGGCTACGCGGTGTGCTTCAGCTACCGCCAGGATGCCGCGGCGGCGCAACAGCTGGTGGCGGAAGTGGCCCGGGAGAGCGGCCGGGATAGTGGCCGGGAAGGCTCGCCGATATTGGCTTTCCAGGCCGACATCAGCCGTGAAGAGGAAATCCGGGCCCTCTTCGCCGCGGCGGAACAGCGTTTCGGCCCCCTCTCGGCCCTGGTCAACAACGCCGGCATCCTGGAGCACCAGACCCGGGTCGAGGACATGGACGGGGAGCGCCTGCAGCGCATCTTCGCCACCAACGTCATCGGCACCTTCCTCTGCTGCCGGGAAGCGGTGCGCCGCCTGTCCACCCGCCATGGCGGCCACGGCGGCGCCATCGTCAATCTTTCCTCCCGCGCCGCCCACCTGGGCGCGGCCGGGGAATACGTGGACTACGCCGCCTCCAAGGCTGCCATCGACACCCTCACCCTGGGCCTGGCCCGGGAGGTGGCGGCGGAAGGCATCCGCGTCAATGCGGTGGCTCCCGGCCTCATCGACACCGACATCCATGCCAGCGGCGGCGAGCCGGGCCGGGTGGAACGGCTGCGAACGGGCATTCCCATGCAGCGGGGCGGCACACCGGAGGAAGTGGCCAAGGCCATTCTCTGGCTGCTATCGGAGGAAGCCTCCTACACCACCGGCGCCATCCTGGACGTGGCCGGCGGCCGCTAGCCCGCCGCCGGTACGGCCATGAAAAAAGGCGGCCGCAGCCGCCTTTTGCTTGCCGGAGGAAAGCCTCAGGCCATCAGTTTCACCACCAGGGGCACGATCAGCAGGGCCACGATGTTGATGATCTTGATCAGGGGATTCACCGCCGGGCCGGCGGTGTCCTTGTAGGGGTCGCCCACGGTGTCGCCGGTCACCGCCGCCTTGTGGGCGTCGGAACCCTTGCCGCCGAAGTGGCCGTCCTCGATGTACTTCTTGGCATTGTCCCAGGCGCCGCCGCCGGTGGTCATGGAGATGGCGACGAAGAGACCGGTGACGATGGTGCCCATGAGCACCCCGCCCAGGGCCTTGGGCCCGAGGAACAGCCCCACCAGCACCGGCACCAGCACCGGCAGGATGGAAGGCAGGATCATTTCCTTGATGGCGGACTTGGTCAGCATGTCCACCGCCCGGGAGTAATCGGGCTTGGCCGTGCCTTCCATGATGCCCTTGACCTCGCGGAACTGGCGCCGCACTTCCTCCACCACCGAGCCGGCAGCCCGGCCCACGGCCTCCATGGCCATGGCGGCGAAGAGGTAGGGGATCAGGCCCCCGATGAAGAGGCCGACGATCACCAGGGGGTCGGAGAGGTCGAACTTGAGGGACTGGCCGGCCGACTCCAGGGCGTGGGTGTAGTCGGCGAACAGCACCAGGGCGGCCAGGCCGGCGGAACCGATGGCGTAGCCCTTGGTCACGGCCTTGGTGGTGTTGCCCACCGCATCCAGGGGATCGGTGACGCCGCGCACGGAGTCGGGCAGCTCGGCCATTTCGGCGATGCCGCCGGCGTTGTCCGTGATGGGGCCGTAGGCGTCCAGGGCGACGACGATGCCGGTCATGGAGAGCATGGAGGTGGCGGCAATGGCGATGCCGTAGAGCCCGGCCAGATGGTGGGCCACCAGGATGGCCAGACACACGGCCAGCACCGGCCAGGCGGTGGACTTCATGGAGACGCCCAGGCCGGCAATGATGTTGGTTGCATGGCCAGTCTGGGAGGCCGAGGCCACGTGCTTCACCGGCGCATAGTCGGTGCCCGTGTAGTACTCGGTGATCCACACCAGCACGGCGGTCAGCACCAGGCCGACGACGGAGGCGCCGAAGATGGCATTGACGCCGATGACCTTGCCGTCCGCCAGGGGCACGCCCTCCGGCAGCATCCAGGTGGTGATGGGATAGAAGGCGATCAGGGCCAGCACGCCGGCCACCGCCAGGCCGCGGTAGAGGGCGGCCATGATCTTGCCGCCTTCCGTGGTCTTGACGAAGAAGCAGCCGATGATGGAAGCGATGATGGAGACACCGCCCAGGGCCAGGGGATACACCACCAGGTTGTCGTTGGCCGCCGGCACGCCCTTGAGCATGAGGGCGCTCAGCACCATGGTGGCCACCACGGTCACGGCGTAGGTCTCGAACAGGTCGGCCGCCATGCCGGCGCAGTCGCCCACGTTGTCGCCCACGTTGTCGGCGATCACGGCGGGGTTGCGCGGGTCATCTTCGGGAATCCCGGCTTCCACCTTGCCCACCAGGTCGGCGCCCACGTCGGCGCCCTTGGTGAAGATGCCGCCACCGAGACGGGCGAAGATGGAAATGAGGGAGCCGCCGAAGGCCAGGCCCACCAGGGGTTCAACGATGTGGTAGATGTCGGTGCCAGGCGCGGCGCCGGCCTTGAGGATGGCGTAGTAGCCGGCCACCCCCAGGAGCGCCAGGCCCACCACCAGCATGCCGGTGATGGCGCCGCCCTTGAAGGCCACGTCCAGGGCCGGGGCGATGCCGCCCCGGGCTGCCTCGGCGGTGCGCACGTTGGCCCGCACCGAGACGTTCATGCCGATGAAGCCGGTGGCGCCGGAGAGCACAGCACCGATGAGGAAGCCGATGGCGGTGCTCCAGGCGAGGAAAATGCCGATGACGACGAACAGCACCGCACCGACGATGCCGATGGTGGTGTATTGCCGGTTGAGATAGGCGGATGCCCCCTGCTGGATGGCCTTGGCGATTTCCTGCATCCGCTCGTTACCGGCGGGCAGGCCGAGGATCCACTTGCTGGAGATGGCGCCGTAAAGCACCGCCAGCACCGCACACACTAGCGCTAACAACAGACCTGATGACATGAACTCCCTCCTAGATAGTGGTAAAGCTCAGGCCGTTCGGGCGATGGTCCGTCCTTACGGTCCGGTTTGCTACAGAGAAACAAACCTTTCCTGCCGCGCCGGGGCGATGCTGGGTCTTACACCTTGAACTCTCCCAGCTGCCGGGGCACGGCAATATTCTTCAGACTGACGTAATCGGGCAGGCCGTGCCGGTAGGGCGGATAGTCCTCCCCTTCGATCAGGGGCGCCAGGTAGGCACGGCACTTGTCGGTGATGTGGAAGCCGTCGGCGCTGATGAAATCCGCCGGCATCTTGCGCTCCACATTGGCCACGTCCTTCAGTTCGGCCACGCCCACTTCCCAGCGGTAGGGCGCATCGGCGAGGCGTACCACGGTGGGCATCACCGCATTGCGGCCGGCCACGGCCAGCTCCACCGCCGCCTTGCCCAGGGCATAGGCCTGGTCGGCATCGGTCTTGGAGGCGATGTGGCGGGCGGCCCGCTGCAGGTAGTCGGCCAGGGCCCAGTGGTACTTGTGGCCCAGCTTGTCCTTGATCAGCTGGGCGATCCACTGGCCGGCGCCACCCAGTTGGGAATGGCCGAAGGCATCCTTGCCGCCCTGCTCGGAAACGAACTTGCCGTCGGCCGTCTTCAGGCCTTCGGAGACGGCGATGGTGCAGTAGTCGTAGCGGTCCACGCACTGCTGCACCCGGGCCAGGAAGGCGGCCTCGTCGAAGGGCACTTCGGGGAACAGCAGGATGTGGGGCGGCTGGCCGGTCTCGACCCCGGCACCGGAAGCCAGGCCGCAGGCGGCGGTGATCCAGCCGGCATGGCGGCCCATGACTTCGAGGACGAAAATCTTGGTGGAAGTGCGGGCCATGGAGGCCACGTCCAGCCCCGCTTCGCGGATGGAGGTGGCGACGTACTTGGCCACGGAGCCGAAGCCCGGGCAGCAGTCGGTGAGAGGGAGGTCGTTGTCCACCGTCTTCGGTACGCCGACGCAGATCAGCGGGTGGCCCATCTTCTCGGACAGCTGGGAAACCTTCCAGGCGGTATCCATGGAATCATTGCCGCCGTTGTAGAAGAAGTAGCCGATGTCATGGGCACGACAGACTTCGATCAGGCGCTCGTACTGGGCCCGATGCTCTTCGATGGACTTGAGCTTGTAGCGGCAGGAGCCGAAGGCGGCTCCCGGGGTGGTGCGCAGCCGGGCGATGTCCGCGGGGGACTCCAGGCTGGTGTCGATCAGGTCTTCGGTGAGGGCGCCGACGATGCCGTTGCGCCCGGCGAAGACCTTGCCGATTTTGTCCGGATGGGCCCGCGCCGTCTCGATGACGGCGCAGGCGGAGGCGTTGATCACGGCGGTGGGCCCGCCGGACTGGGCGTAGAAGGCGTTTTTCACCGCCATGGTGATCCGCCTCCCCTTACTTCAGCGCTGCGAAAGCCGCGTTCTTGATGTCTTCCACGGAACCGACGCCGGCGATCTTGCGGTACTTGGGGGCGTTGGCGTCGCCGGTGGCGGCCCACTTGCCGTAGTAATCCACCAGGGGCTTGGTCTGGGAGTGATACACGTCCAGGCGCTTCTTGACGGTTTCTTCCTTGTCGTCGTCGCGCTGGATCAGGTCTTCACCGGTCTCGTCGTCCTTGCCGGCCACCTTGGGCGGGTTGAAGGTGACGTGGTAGGTGCGGCCGGAGGCCACATGCACGCGACGGCCGCTCATGCGGGAGATGATGTCGCTGTCGGGCACGTCGATTTCCAGCACGAAGTCGATGGCCACGCCGGCAGCCTTCATGGCTTCGGCCTGGGGAATGGTGCGAGGGAAACCGTCGAACAGGTAGCCGGCCTTGCAGTCGTCCTGCTGCAGGCGGTCCTTCACCAGACCGATGATGATGTCGTCGGAAACCAGGCCGCCGGCGTCCATCACCTTCTTGGCTTCGATGCCCAGGGGGGTGCCGGCCTTGACGGCGGCACGCAGCATGTCGCCGGTGGAAATCTGGGGGATGCCGAATTTTTCGCGGATGAATTGGGCCTGGGTGCCCTTACCGGCGCCGGGAGCGCCGAGGAGAATCAGTCGCATGGAGTCCTCGGAATGTGTGCGATGACGTGATGTCAGTCAGAAGTGCGTTGATTGAATTTATGTTTTTGTACAGGTCTGGCGCTGTTCTGGCGGCGGCCTTGGGGAAGCCGCTGGGGTTGTGTTCACCCCTCTTTTTAAGGAGCGAAAATTACTCGGAAATTCCTTCTCGGTCAAACCATTTGCGCATGCGCACCGCATCTTCCGGGGTATCCACGCCGGGGGCCGGCAGGCTGTCGGAAATGGCCACGCTGATGCGGTAGCCGTGCCACAGGGCCCGCAGCTGCTCCAGGCATTCGAACTGCTCCAGGGGCGAGACGGCCAGGCCGGAGTAGGCCTTGAGGAAGGCGGCCCGGTAGGCGTAGAGGCCGATGTGGCGGTAGGCGGGGAAGTCCGCCGGCAGGGTTTCACCGCCGCCTTCCCGGGCGAAATGGTCCCGGGCGTAGGGGATGGGCGCCCGGGAGAAATACAGGGCATCGCCGTCGGCCTTGCACACCAGCTTGACGATATTGGGATTGAAGAACTCGGCGGCCTCGGACAGGCCGTGGCCCACGGTGGCGATGTCGGCCCCGCTCTCGGCCAGGCGGTTCGCCGTGGCGGAAATCAGTTCCGGCTCGATGAGGGGCTCGTCGCCCTGCACATTGACCACCAGGGTGTCGTCGCTCCAGCCCCGCAGGGCCACCACTTCGGCCAGCCGGTCGGTGCCGGTGGGATGGTCGTCCCGGGTCAGCAGCACATTGAGGCCGTGGGCCCGGCAGGCTGCCTCCACCTCCCGGTGGTCGGTCGCCACCCAGATTTCCTCGGCGCCGGAAAGGGCCGCCCGTTCTGCCACCCGCACCACCATGGGCTTGCCGCCCAGGTCCAGCAGGGGCTTGGCCGGCAGGCGGGAGGAAGCGTAGCGGGCGGGAATGACGACCTTGAAGCGTTGCATGGCGGGATTCCGGGCAGGGCTCAGTTTTCGTCCTGGCCCAGGGTGCGGGCTTCTTCCTCGAGCATGATGGGAATGTCGTCCCGCACCGGGAAGGCCAGCTTGCAGGGTTTGCAGACCAGTTCCTTCTGCTCCTTGCGGTACTTCAGACTACTCTTGCACACCGGGCAGACCAGGATGTCCAGCAACCGTGCGTCCATTGATTTTCTCCAGAACAAAAGCGGATAGGTCGGGGGTCAGCTGGGCGTCCACCGGCAACACCCAGGCTTCGCCCCCGTAGATGGCCGCGCATTTTACCCCATCCTTGGCGGTGGTAAGGAGCACGCCGTCCCGGGCGAAGGCCAGGTCGGCGGCGGTGTAGGCGTGGTGATCGGGAAAGGCCCGGGCCTCCACCGTCAGACCCAGTTCGGCAAGGGTGCGAAAAAAGCGCTGGGGATGGCCGATGCCGGCCACGGCGTAGAGCCGCTTGCCGGCCAGGTCGGCGGCGCTGCATTGCCGGGACGGGTCCTGCAGGCCATGGAACGATGCGGGCCGCAGGTCCATGCGGAACAGGGGCGGCGTCGCCGCCTTGGCGGAGAAGAGCAGTTCGGCGGCCATGCCGTTGCCCACCACCGCATCCACCTGGGCCAGGCGCTGCCGCGGCTCCCGCAGGGGGCCCACCGGCAGCAGGCGGCCGTTGCCCAGGCCGCGCACGTCGCACACGGCGATTTCCACGTCCCGGGCCAGACGGTAGTGCTGCAGGCCGTCGTCGCAGAGGATCAGGTTGCAATCGGGGGATGCCGCCAACAGGGCCCGGGCCGCCGCCGCCCGGTCCCGGCCGATCCATACCGGACAGCCGCTTTCCCGGGCCAGCAGCAGGGGCTCGTCGCCCACCTGTGCGGGCGTCGCCTCGGGGCTGACGGCCGCCACGCCTTCCTGGGCGCTACCGTAGCCGCGGCTGACGATGCCCGGACGCAGGCCGGCAGCCCGCAGCTGCCGGGCCAGATAGAGGGTCAGGGGAGTTTTGCCGGCACCGCCGACGATGATGTTGCCCACCACCACCACGGGCACCGGCAGGCGCGCCGACCCCAGCCAGCCGTGGCGGAACGCCAGGCGGCGCAGGGTCGTCAGGCCCCGGAACAGCCAGGAGATGGGGGTCAGCAGGTTGAACAGCAGGGTGTCGAACCAGGCCGGGGCGCCATCACCCCGGCGCGGCAAGGCGCCGCGAAACCAGAACTTCTGCAGTCGCGGGCCTAGGGCCATGCCTTATTTCTGGGGCGCCTGGGTGGCGAAGGAGATGCGGGGATAGCCGGCGCTCTGGGCCGCCTGCATCACGTCCACCACGCTCTGATGGGTGGCCTTGGCGTCCGCATTGATGACGATGACCGGGTCCTTCTGGCTACCGGCGGCCCGGCGCAGGGCCTCGGCGATGACCGGCACGTCGGGCGTACTCAGGGGCGACTTGTTGACCAGCACCTGGCCGCTGGCGGTGACGGCCACGCTGACTTCCTGGGGCTGCTCCGGATTCTGGGAGGAATCGGCGGTGGGCAGATTGATTTCCAGGCCGGAGAACTTGGCGTAGGTGGTGGTGAGCATGAGGAAGATGATGATCACCAGGAGCACGTCGATCAACGGAATCAGGTTGATCTCTGGCTCCTCCCGGTGGCGGCCTTGACGGAATTGCATGATCGGGCGCCCGCTCAGTTACGTTCGCCGTGGACCACTTCCACCAGCTTCACCGCCTGCTGCTCCATCTCGATGACGAAGCTGTCCACCAGGGCGCGGAAGTGGCGCCAGAAGATCATGGCGGGAATGGCGATCACCAGGCCGAAGCCGGTGTTGTAGAGGGCGATGGAAATGCCGTGGGCCAGCTGCATGGGGTTGGCACCGGTGGGCGCCTGGGAGCCGAAGATCTCGATCATGCCGACGACGGTGCCGAAGAGGCCCATCAGGGGGCTGATGGAGGCGATGGTGCCGAGGGTGGTGAGGTAGCGCTCCAGCTCGTGGGTGACGCCGCGGCCGGCTTCCTCGATGGATTCCTTCATCACTTCGCGGCTGCTCTTGACGTTGCGCAGGCCGGCGGCCAGCACCCGGCCCAGGGGCGAACCCTGCTCCAGGGCATTGATGGCGGCTTCATTGACGGTTCCCTGGCGCACTTCGCCGACGACCCGGGCCAGCAATCCTTCGGGAGCCACCTTGCTGCGGCGCAGGGCCACCAGACGTTCGATGATGAGGGCAAGGGCGATGATGGATGCGAACAGCAGGGGCCAGATGGGCCAGCCAGCAGCCTGGATGATGGCGAACACGGAACCTCCCAAGGGTCTTTTTAAGCCCGCAACTTTAGCCTGCCCCTCATGCTTCGGGCAAGTCCCGCCCGCCCGGCGGCAGCCCGGCCGGACCGTCCCTTTGCCCGGCCCGCCCCGGGGCCGGCATCCCGGAGGAATTTTCCACCGGCATGGCAGGCCCGGGGCGGGCTTATCCCGGCTTATCCACAAAACCTGTGGATAACTTTGTGGATAGCCTGTCATCAAATTGTCTAAGTCGGGCTGGGACAAGGGTTTTTCTTGCTCTGCCGCAAAAAGGGGCACTCCACAACAATTCATTTAAAAACATATAGATAAGATAAATCCACAACAGGCAAGGGATATTTTTCCGCCGTTCCCCCCGGCTCGGCGGCGGGCCGGCTGACGTAAAATGGCGCCCATGCCCGACTACCCTGCCCGTCCCGCCTATTCCCCCGCCCGCCAGGAGCCCTTTGCCGCCGACGGCGGCCGGGAAGTGATCAGCGTCAGCAGCCTCAACCGCCTGGCCCGGCAGCGGCTGGAATCCGCCTTTCCCCTGTGCTGGGTCAGCGGCGAAATCTCCAACCTGACCGTGGCCGCCTCCGGCCACGCCTATTTCTCCCTCAAGGATCCCCAGGCCCAGGTGCGTTGCGTCATGTTCCGCAACAAGGCCCAGACCCTGGGCTTCCGCCTGGAGAACGGCCTCCAGGTGGAGGCCCGGGTGCTGGTCTCCCTCTACGAGCCCCGGGGCGACTTCCAGCTCAATGTGGAAGGCATGCGCCGGGCCGGCCAGGGCGACCTCTACGAACGCTTCCTGCGGCTCAAGGCCAAGCTGGAGGCGGAAGGCCTCTTCGCCGCCGAGCGCAAGCGTCCCCTGCCCGCCCATCCGCGCACCCTGGGCATCGTCACCAGCCCCCAGGCCGCCGCCCTGCGCGATGTGCTGACCACCCTGGCGCGGCGGGCGCCCCATGTGAAGGTGGTGCTGTACCCCACCCTGGTCCAGGGCGAGGAAGCACCGCGCCAGATCGCCGCCGCCATCGAGACCGCCGCCAGCCGCCGGGAATGCCAGGTGCTGCTGGTGGTGCGCGGCGGCGGCAGCATCGAGGACCTGTGGGCCTTCAACGACGAAGGCGTGGCCCGGGCCATCGCCGCCTGCCCCATGCCCGTGGTCAGCGGCGTCGGCCACGAGACCGACTTCACCATCGCCGACTTCGCCGCCGACCTGCGCGCCCCCACTCCCACGGCCGCCGCCGAACTGGCCAGCCCGGACCGGGATGCGCTGCGCGACCACCTGCAACGCCTCGCCGGCCAATTCTCCCGCCGCATGCACCGCCGCCTGGAGGAAGCCCAGCAGCGCCTGGACTGGACCGCCCGCCGCCTCAAGCACCCGGCCGAACGCCTGGCCCTGCAGCAGCAGAATCTCCACGCCCTGGGCCAGCGCCTGCAACACGCCCTGGGCCGCCGCCTGGAACGGGCCGGCTTCGATCTAGAGCGGACCCGCCAGCGCCTGCGCCTGGCCCGGCCCCAGCCGGGGGCCCAGGCCGCCCGCCTGGAAGCCCTGCAGACCCGCCTGGCCAACGCCCTGCAGCGCACCCTGCAGACCCGCCGCGGCCAGTTGGAGCGCCTCGCCGCCGGCCTCACCCACCTCAATCCGGAGGCCGTGCTGTCTCGGGGCTATGCCATCGCCTTCGACCAGCAGGGCCAGGCGGTCCACGATGCCGGGGCACTGGCAGCGGGTCAGCGCCTGACCCTGCGCCTGCACCGGGGCGAACGCCAGGTGGAAGTGCGGGGCGAATCCGACACCGCCCCCGGAGCGAACTGATCGATCCCGGGGAACCGCCGCCGACTTGCGTTGTCTGTGGTGCTGCGACTGTCTAGAATTGACGGTTACCCCAACCAACCCGCCTACTAAACGGAGAATAAGATGGAACATCAACTGCCCGCCCTGCCCTACGCCAAGAACGCCCTGGCTCCCCACATTTCCGAAGAAACCTTCGACTACCACTACGGCAAGCACCACCAGGCCTACGTGACCAACCTGAATAACCTGATCAAGGGCACCGAGTACGAGAACCTGGGTCTGGAAGAAATCTTCAAGAAGGCCCCCGCCGGCGGCATCTACAACAACGCCGCCCAGGTGTGGAACCACACCTTCTTCTGGAGCTCCATGAAGCCCGCTGGCGGCGGCGCTCCCACCGGCGCCCTGGCTGACGCCATCAACAAGAAGTGGGGTTCCTTCGACGAGTTCAAGAAGGCCTTCACCGCCTCCGCCGTGGGCAACTTCGGTTCCGGCTGGACCTGGCTGGTGAAGAAGGACGACGGCTCCGTGGACATCGTCAACACCGGCGCCGCCGGCAACCCCCTGAAGACCGGCGAAGGCAAGCCCCTGCTGACCATCGACGTGTGGGAACACGCCTACTACATCGACTACCGCAACGCCCGCCCCAAGTTCGTCGAGACCTTCCTGGCCTCCCTGGCCAACTGGGACTTCGCTGCCCAGAACTTCGCCTGATCACCTGATCTGGCCGCAAAACGGGACTGGCAACAGTCCCGTTTTTTTATGCCCGGATTTTTCTAGCCATCATGCTGCAAGCCACCGACGCCTTCACCCTGGCCTGCCGCCACGACGATTTCAGCGACTGGCACCAGGGCCGGCACCGCTACGCCGTGTGGGCCATTACCGCCGACACCCCGGTGCTGACGGCCGCCGTGGACAGCCTCAAGGCGCAGCTGGCCCCCTGGCTGCTGCCCGGCTACCGGCGCCAGCCCCACATCACGGTGGCCCTGGGCGGTTTTCCCGCCCCGGCGCGGCAACGGGCCGACGACTACAGCCCCGCCTGCCTCGCCGCCCAGGTGGCGGCCCTGGAGCGGGCAGCACCACCGCCCTTCAGCCTGGAACTGGGCCCCTGCGCCACCTTTGCCTCGGCGCCCTACCTGGCGGTGGGCGGCGACGGCCCCAGCCTGCTGCAACTGCGCCAGGCCCTGCTCGACTCCCATCCGGAACGGGACGACTTCCCCTACACCCCCCACCTGACCCTGGGCCTCTACGGCGACACCTATCCCCTGGCGCCCGTGCAGGCGCGGCTGCAGGGCCTCGCCCCGGGACCGGGCCTGGTGCTGCCGGTGCGCCACCTGGACCTGATGACCTACGCCGCCGACACCATCGGCGGCCCCCTGCACACCGTGGCCCGCTTCGACCTGCAGCAGCGGCACCTGGAAGCGGAAGCGCAAGCCCTGGCCGGGCTCTTTACCCAGCTTTAACCGCCGCCGGGTAGTCGCCGGCGCCCGGCTGGATTACAGTCACGGCAACGTCATTGCCCCGGATACCGCCGTGCTGCCCGAGAACGCCACCCCCAGCGCCATCGTCAAATACCTCAACCAGTACGTCATCGGCCAGGAAGAGGCCAAGCGCGTGCTGGCGGTGGCGGTCTACGCCCACTACCGCAAGCTCACCGCCGCCGGCGAGACGGTGCGCCTGGACAAGAGCAACGTCCTCATCATCGGCCCCACCGGCACCGGCAAGACCCTGCTGTGCGAGACTCTCTCCCGCTTCCTGCAGGTGCCCTTCGTCACCACCGACGCCACCTCCCTGGCCCAGACCAAGTACGTCGGCGAGGAGATCGAGGCCATCCTGCTGCGCCTGCTGGAAAAGGCCGGCGGCGACACGGAGCGGGCCGGGTGCGGCATCGTCTTCATCGACGAGATCGACAAGCTCAAGGCCCGCCCCGGGGAAGCGGCCCGGATCCAGGCCACTTCCGGCGAGAGCGTGCAGCACGCCCTGCTGAAGATCATGGAAGGCTATCCGGTGCGGCTGCCGGACAACCGCAGCATCGACACCTCGGGCATCCTCTTCATCTGCGGCGGCGCCTTCGTCGGCCTGGAGCAGATCATGGAGAAGAGCCACAGCTTCGGCTACATCGGCACCGGCGAGGACGACAACCAGAACATCCTGGACCGCCTCAACAGCCGGGTGAAGCCCACCGACCTCTTCGAATTCGGCCTGATCCCCGAATTCACCGGCCGCCTGCCGGTGGTGGCCCGCTTCCAGGACCTCTCCAAGGCCATGCTGGTGCGGGTCATGACCGAGCCGAAGAACTCCCTCTACAACCAATTCCGCCTGCTGCTGCAAAGCGAGGGGGTGGAACTGCAGATCGAGCCGGCGGTGTTCCAGCAGATCGCCGAAATCGCCTTCGAGTACAAGACCGGCGCCCGCAGCCTGCGGGGCATCTTCGAGGAACTGCTGACCCCGGTGCTCTACGCCGTGCCCGACCACAAGGAAGTGAAGAAGGTGGTCATCAAGTCCCTCTTCGAAGACCCCAGCTACTACAAGTAAGCGCAAAGGCTCCACCATGACCTACGGCATCACCGACCTGGCCACCTTCATCCTCGGCACCATCTTCATCGTCCTGCTGCCCGGGCCCAATTCCATGTACGTCACCCTGGTGGCCTCCCGCTGGGGCATCGCCGCCGGCTACCGGGGCGCCTGCGGCATCTTCCTCGGCGACCTGATCCTGATGATCCTGGCCGCCTCCGGCGTCGCCTCCCTGCTGGTGGCGGTGCCGGCCCTGTTCATGGTGCTCAAGTACGCCGGCGGCGCCTACCTGGTGTGGCTCGGCATCGGCCTGCTGCGGGCCGCGGTGCAGCGCTGGCGCGGCATCGAGGCGCCCGCCAGCCGCCTGAGCGAAGGCGACGCCCGCCAGCCCTTCCGCACCGCCCTCGTCATCAGCCTGATGAACCCCAAGGCCATCCTCTTCTTCGTCTCCTTCTTCATCCAGTTCGTCTCCCCGGACTACCCCCACCCGGCCCTGTCCTTCCTCATCCTCGGCGCCATCGTCCAGTTCTGCAGCGCCCTCTACCTCTCCGCCCTGATCTTCGGCGGCAGCTATCTGGCCGATGCCTTCCGCCGGCGCCGCCGTCTCTCCGCCGGGGCCACCGGCGCCGTCGGCGGCCTCTTCATCGGCTTCGGAGTGAAGCTGGCGGGGGCCAGCCTGCGCTGACGGTGCCGGGCCGGCAGACCGCCACCACCAAGAAAAAAGGCGCCCGCGGGCGCCTTTTTCGCTCCCTGCCGAGGGCCGGTCTCAGGTGGCATTGACCTCGGGATTGTCGGAGAGGGAGACGAAGGACATGGTGCGGCCGTCGAGGGCGTCGATGGCACCGTTCTCGATGTCGTAGATCCACCCGTGCAGGTTCAACTTGCGCTGGGCCAGGGCCAGGGCCACCGCCGGATGGGTGCGGATGTTGGCCAGCTGGGCAATGACGTTCTCCCGCACCAGGTCGTCGGCCCGCTCCCGGGGCGTGGCGTATTCCCGGGCGGAGATGATGGCCTTGGCCGCATCCGCATAGCGCAGCCAGTGGGCCACGGCCGGCAGGTGGTCGAGGCACTGGCAGCTGGAGATGGCCGCCATGGCGCCACAGTTGGAGTGGCCGCAGATGACCACGTCGGTCACCTTGAGCACGGAGACGGCGTATTCCACGGTGGCGGAAACGCCGCCGGGCTCGGGCCCGTAGGAGGGCACGATGTTGCCCGCGTTGCGGATGACGAAAAGATCGCCCGGTTCCTGCTGGGTCAGCAGCTCGGGCACCACCCGGCTGTCGGAGCAGGTGACGAAGAGCACCTTGGGACTCTGGCCGTCGGCCAGATGGCGGAACAGTTCCGAACGGGCCGGGAAGACCTCTTTCTGGAACTTGAGAAAACCATCAATGATCTTTTGCACTTGGAAGCACCCATGAACTGAGGGAATGTGGGACCGCCGCCATTATCCCCCATGCCGCCGGAGGAACAAGGCAGGGGCCGCAGGCCCGCTGCCCGGCCCGTCGGCGGAGCGCCTGCCGGCGCCGGGCCCGACGCCTCCGGCAATGTTGGCGGCAGCGATAACGGCGGCGCTTCGACCGCGCCGCCCGACGGGGAGTTCAGGCCAGTCGGCTCCGCCGCCCCGCCCGGGTGGCTGGCACTACAGCCAGCCCCGGGTGATGAATTCCATGATCGGGTAGAGGCGCTTTTCCAGGGCCTTGCCATGCACCGCCTCGACGATGCGCGACACCCCGGCGGCGTAGGGCGCCTCCCCCTGGACCCGGGTTTCCAGGCGCAGGCTGCAGGCCCCGTCGCTGATGCTGAGGCGGTGGAAGGCATGGCGCGGCAGGTCAGCCTCGGGAATGCCCAGTTCCTCCCGCTGCACCCGGGGGTCCCGCACCGAGCGGATCGCCTCCGGCCCCAGGCCGACGGAGGCCGCCAGATTCACCGCCGTCCCCGGCACCGAGCTTTTGCTCGCCTGGTGGGACTCCACCAGTTCCATCTCGTAGCCGCGGAAGAAATGGCCGCTGGCCTCCAGCATGGCCATGAACTTGAGCATCAGGATATTGGTGTTGGGGCACAGCAGCACCGGGAACTCCGGCGCCTCCCGCTCCAGGGCGGAGCCGGTGGAAAGCTCAATCAGGGGCGACGCCGTGGCGCAGCAGAAAGCCGCCACCGCCTCCAGCTCCCGCCCCGAACCGGCATGGACGACGATGACCGGTTCGCCCCCGGCCTGCCGGCCCCAAGGCACGACCTGAAAGGGATGGCCCAACTGATGGGAAGCGAGGAGCTCACTGGCGAGCTTGCCGGTACCGACGATGACGACTTGCATGGGAAGGCGGGAGGAAGAGAGAACCGTGATTATAACGAAGCACCGATAACCAGCTTCGGTCAGCGGCTCCCTCAAAGGCTCGCGTTCAGAAACAGAAAAGACACTGATACTGTTGGGTGCTTTTTCCGTTTTTTCTATTGACCCAAAGCCAAAGCAGCCAATAGAAACAGTGACGGTCACGAGCAGGGAGTTGAGGAATTCGCGAAAATTTGCGTGTAAGCAACCTCAACCGTAGGGTTAGGGCTCTAGTGGCTAGAGCTGAATAACACGAACCTTCCTTTGCCCGTGCTTCGAATCACGCCACACCTCAACACGAAGATGCTGTGGCGGAGGTACAACTGGCAGGGACGGTGGCGATCGGGACTTTCGCTTCTTTTCTAGGGTGCTGAATCCCATGCCTTGTTCCATAGCGGACGGCAACAATGGTAACTGCTGATGGAACAACGGTGTCCGCTCAATGGAGCGCTGTAGATCAGACATAAATCCCGGAGCGTCAGCAGCTTCATCACCGAAAAGAGCCTCAGCCTGTAGCATGGCCTCTTCAGTTGTCATTTCTCTCCGCTGAACCTTCGCGAACAAGCTTTGCAACTGGCCTAAAGAGCCGCTACGTTTTCGAATCTTTGTTTCACAACCACTAGCCTTAAATGGACCGCCGGCTTGCTCTGCCAAGTAGTCTCCAACGGAACTGACTTGGCTGCGGATGGTTTGAATGCCTTGAATAAAGTCCCCATAGTTCCCGATACCCAAATAGAGCGCGCCGAGAGCAGCCACTATTCTTCCAACTCCTTTAACGGAGCCCTCTTCAACCTCAAGTGCAAGAGAGTAATCCGGGAGTTCAAGATTTCGGCTGACGTGCTCTTCCCATTCGTCGAATAGACGAGTGGAATACTTTCTGAATTGGTTTCGAGGCATGCTCGGTACGCCAATAAAGAAGTCAGTTGTGCCGAGATCAATCATGGCGAATAGCTCCGAATGTTCGAACAAGCCCTAACGTTGAAGCAAACCCGTCCGAGACGCATGACACCGAACGACCAGTACGAATAGAGGCCTGTAGGCAAGGATGCGATGGAGAGCCTGTTGCGCGATGTGTTAGACCGAACTTGCTCCAAAGCGCTTTTCTGCCTCTATAAGTGCCTCAGCCCAAGGAACCAATTTGCTGGACATTTTCTGGGAGTGCACTGCAATTCGGACATGATCGTTTAGATCGTGTGCCAGACCAGAGTACCCGGTAGGGGCGTGACGAGCTGACAGCCGTTCAAATAGTGATGAGTGAATCCCGGTAAGAGAACTTGTCTGGGTGAGAACGTCAAACTTGTATGTAAAAACCAATCTTCCTTTCCTTACGTCGAGCATTGTTGATTCACTCTCCCAGTAGCCATGCTCCTTTTTCTTCCCGGTGTAGGAACGGCCGGTGATAACAAATCCGTCCAAGTTTTGAACAAAATGCTCAACCATGTAGCGGCGTTCGTTTGAATGACCGTCGAACCAACCGATCCATGTGCCATGTACGTAGTGCGGTCCCAGAATCACCCCGTGAAGCCAGTCCCATCGCTCCATAAGCCAACGGATTGCAATGGACAGTAGTCGATAGAGACCGGCAGAGCTAATTAGCGCCGCAAAAGAAAGAGCAAATGGAATGACACCACTCAGAGAAGTTGCTTCTGGTGCGACGTAGGCGACCAGAACAAACATAATCGTCACCGTAACACTTGCGAGTAATGCATTGAATTTTGCGGAGGGCGTCATATAGCTACCAAGCGAATTTCGCGGTCTAACGTCAAGCGGACATCAATTAACCAATAGCTTTCATTTGGGTCTCCGGATACGAGAAGTTGGTGTCTGATACATAGTATCTAGCCAAGCCCTGAAGCCCCTCAAAACGTGCCAATGGCATTATACATTCGTATCTAACTAACGACTTAGCTCCGTCCGCTCATGGTTACCCCAGCCATCACCCGCAGAACAACCTAATGGAACCCTTCAGCCGCCCGTACTCGACATGAAGCGCACGATCTTCGGGGTGGCCATGGCGGCGGTGAAGTCGTGGCCCTGGGCTTTGAGGCCCATGCCGGTGGCGATGGCGGCGCCGAGGGGGGCGTCGTCCTGGGGATGGGCGCGCAGGAGGGGCAGGAGGGGAATGGCGCCGTCGTCGCCGAGGCAGGGGTAGAGGGTGCCCTGGGCGCTGATGCGCACCCGGTTGCAGGTGTCGCAGAAGTTGTGGGAATGGGGGGAGATGAAGCCGACCCGGCTGTCGCTGCCGCCGACCCGCCAGTAGCGGGCAGGGCCGCCGCTGTTCTCCAGGGTGGGGATCAGCTCGAAGCGCTCGGCCAGGCGGGCCCGGGCGGCATCGCTGGAAAGATAGGTGGCGCTGCGGTCGTGGCCGGTGTCGCCGAGGGGCATTTCCTCAATCAGGGCCAGGTCGATGTTGCGGGCCACGGCGTAGGCCAGCAGGTCGCCCAGTTCGTCGTCGTTCACGCCCTGCTGCATCACGGCATTGAGGCGGATGCGGGAGAAGCCGGCGGCCAGGGCCGCTTCCACCCCGTCCAGCACCTTGGTCAGGTCGCCGATGCGGGTGATGGCGCGGAAGCGCTCGGGGCGCAGGGTGTCCAGGCTGATGTTGAGGCGGCTGACGCCGGCCCGGCGCAGGTCTGCGGCGTGGCGGGCGAGCTGGGAACCGTTGGTGGTGAGCACCAGTTCCTTCAGGCCTGGCAGCCTGCCGATTTCCTGCAGCAGCCAGAGGGCGTTGCGCCGCACCAGGGGCTCGCCGCCGGTGATGCGCACCTTGGTCACGCCGAGGGAGACGAAGATGCGCACCAGGCGCAGGGCTTCTTCCAGGCTCAAGACGGCGCCGTGGGGCAGGAAGGTCATCTCTTCCGCCATGCAGTAGGTGCAGCGGAAGTCGCAGCGGTCGGTGATGGAGAGGCGCAGGTAGGTGATGCGGCGGCCGAAGCGGTCCACCAGGCCGCCAGGGGGCAGGTGCAGCGGGGCGCTAGGAGGCGCCTGCTCTGAAATCATTGCCGGGCGGGCCTTACATCAGGGTGCGGCCGCCGGAGCGCGGCGGCAGCGGCTCCTGGCTGGCACTGCCCTGGGATTGGCCCAGGGGGCGGGTCGCAGCCACGCCTTCGGCGGCCAGGTATTCCGGATGGCTGTAGATGACCAGGCGGGAACCCCGGGCGAAACCGGCCAGGGTGATGCCGCTTTCTTCGGCCAGGCGCACCGCCAGGCCGGTGGGGGCGGAGATGGCGACGAGGCAGCCGATGCCGGCGGCGGCGCATTTCTGCACCATCTCGTAGCTGGCCCGGCTGGAGGTGAGGACGAAGCCGGCGGCGGGGTCGATGCGGCTCTTGGCCAGCCAGCCCACCAGCTTGTCGAGGGCGTTGTGGCGGCCCACGTCCTCGCGCAGGGTGCGGATGTTGCCCAGGTTGTCCACCCAGGCGGCGCCATGGACGGCGCCGGTGATGCGGTGCAGCTGCTGCCAGTCGGGCAGCTGGTCCAGGGCCCGGGCCACGGCGGCCACGGGCAGCAGCAGGCCCCGCTGCAGGGGCTTGTAGGGCCGGGCCACGGCGTCCAGGCTCTCGACGCCGCAGAGGCCGCAGCCGGTGCGGCCGGCCAGGTTGCGGCGGCGCTCCTTCAGGGCGACGAAGCGGCGGGAGGAAATTTCCAGATGCACTTCCAGACCCTGGCAGCCGGAGACCACCTCGACGCCGTACAGCTCGGACGGCGACTCCAGGATGCCTTCAGTGAGGGCGAAGCCCAGGGCCATGTCTTCCAGGTTGTCCGGCGTGGCCAGCATCACCGCGTGGGAGATGCCGTTGAAGACCAGGGCCACGGGCACCTCTTCCACCACGTGGTCGTCGCAGGTCTCGGCCTCGCCGCCATTGAGGCGCAGCACCGTGGTGCGGCAGACGGTGGCGTGTTCGGGGCCTTCCAGCTCGTCGTCGAACTGGGTGCCGTGGAGAAGGTGCAGGGATTCGCTGGCCATGGTCGTGTGTCCTGTACTGCAAAGATGAGGCTGCAAGGGCCGGAGGCTGCAAGCGCCGCCCCCGGCCGCAACGTCAGGGAATCAGGGGATCAGGATTCCTTGCCGGTCATTTCCCGGAACCACTTGGGATGGTGCTTGCGCGCCCAGGCGTGGGTGACCACCCCTTCCACCATGGCGCGGATGGTGCCCTGCACCCAGAGGGCGGCATAGACGTGCACGATGATGCTGGCGATCAGCACCAGGGCGCTGGCAGCATGCACCAGCAGGGCCACCCGGATCAGGGGAATGGGGAAGTACAGGGCGAAGTAGGGACGCCAGGCGATGACGCCGGAGATGAGCAGCAGGGCCATGCAGCCCACCATCACCCAGAACATGCCCTTCTGGCCGCCGTTGTAGCGGCCGATGTCGCCCACCTCGTTGCCCTTCATCACCTCCTTCACCGACTTCATCCACTTCACGTCCTCGCTGGTGACGAGGTTGTGGTGCCAGTAGCGGAAGAACTGGCGGGCGAAGGCGAGGAACATCACCACCCCGACGAAGGGGTGCACGATGCGGGCCAGCTGGGGCGTGCCGAAAACGCCGGTGAGCCAGAAGAAGGCCGGGTAGAAGAAGGCCAGACCGGAGATGGCCAGCAGGATGAAGCACACCGCCACCACCCAGTGGTTGATGCGCTCGGCGGCGTTGTAACGCTGGATCAGTTGCTCTTTCATTTGGTCACCTCTTCTTCAGCCTCGTGTTCGTCCTCGGCCCGGTTGGGGCCCACGGTGATGTAGTGGAAGAAGCCGAACAGGCCGGCGGCGGCGATGCCCAGGGTGGCGACGGGCTTGAGCAGCCCCTTCCACAGGCTGACCGTGGTGCTGATGGCCGGGTCCTTGGGCAGGTTGTTGTACAGCTCGGGCTTGTCGGCGTGGTGCAGCACGTACATCACGTGGGTGCCGCCCACCCCTTGCGGATCGTAGAGGCCGGCGTTGTCGTAGCCCCGGGACTTGAGGTCGGTGACGCGCTTGGCCGCCACTTCCTGCATGTCCTCCTTGGAGCCGAACTGGATGGCGCCGGTGGGGCAGGTCTTGACGCAGGCCGGCTCCTGCCCCACGGCCACCCGGTCGGAACACAGGTTGCACTTGTAGGCCTTGTTGTCCTTTGGGTTGATGCGGGGCACGTTGAAGGGGCAGCCGGAAACGCAGTAGCCGCAGCCGATGCAGTTTTCCTGGTGGAAATCGACGATGCCGTTCTTGTACTGGATGATGGCGCCGGGGGAGGGGCAGGCCTTGAGGCAGCCCGGGTCGGCGCAGTGCATGCAGCCGTCCTTGCGGATCAGCCATTCCAGCTTGCCGCCGCTGACGTCGGGCTGCTCCACCTCGTTGAAGCGCATCACCGTCCAGGCCTGGGCCGAGAGGTCGGTGGGGTTGTCGTAGACGCCGACGCAGCTGCCCACGTCGTCACGCAGCTCGTTCCATTCGGAACAGGCCACCTGGCAGGCCTTGCAGCCGATGCAGACGGAAACGTCGATGAGTTTGGCCACTTCCAGGGGATTGCGGGCCTGGGGGGCCGCCGTCGGACTGGCCGAGCGGCGCAGGATGTCGAGAGATTGCAGAGCCATGTGTTCTTGCTCCTCAAGCCTTTTCAATGTTCACAAGGAAGGCCTTGTATTCCGGCGTCTGCGTGTTGCAGTCGCCCACGGCGGGGGGCAGGGTGTTGGAGAGGAAGCCCTTCTTGGCCACCGTCTCCCAACCCCAGTGCAGGGGAATGCCGACCTGGTGCACGGTCTGCTTGTTCACCGTCAGGGCCTTGATGCGCTTGGTCACCACGGCCTTGGCCTTGATGTAGCCGCGCTTGGAACTGACCTTGACCCAGTCCCCGGCCTTGATGCCCTTCTCGGCGGCCAGGGCCTCGCCCACCTCGACGAACTGCTCCGGCTGGGCGATGGCGCTGAGGCGCACGCTCTTGGTCCAGAACTGGAAGTGCTCGGTGAGGCGGTAGGTGGTGCCCACGTAGGGGAATTCCTTGTGGGTGCCGAGGCGCTCCTTGTCCGCCTTGAAAATGCGCACCGCCGGGCTGGTCACCACCTTGGGATGCAGGGGATTGGTGCCGAGGGGGCTTTCCATGGGTTCGTAGTGCTCGGGGAAGGGGCCGTCCACCAGCTTGTCGGTGGCGAACAGGCGGCCCACGCCTTCCGGATTCATGATGAAGGGGTTCATGCCCGAATCCGGGGCCGCATCCACCTTGAAGTCGGGCACGTCGGCGCCGGCCCACTTCTCTCCGTTCCAGGCGATCAGCTTGCGCTTCGGGTCCCAGGGCTTGCCGGCGGCGTCGCAGGAGGCCCGGTTGTAGATGATGCGGCGGTTGGCCGGCCAGGCCCAGGCCCAGCCCGGGGTGTTGCCCAGGCCCGTGTCGGTGTTGTCGCGGCGGGCCATCTGGTTGCCGGCCTGGGTCCAGCAGCCGGCGAAGATCCAGCAGGCGGACATGGTGGAGCCGTCGTCCTGCAGCACGGCGAAGCCGGGAATCTGCTCGCCCTTCTTCACCAGGAACTGGCCCGGGTTCTTCGGATCGGGAATGTCCGCCAGGGCGCGGCCGTTGAGTTCCTTGGCCAGCTCTTCCGGAGTCGGATCGTAGGGGTTCTTGTAGGGCCAGGAGAGATTGAGGATGGGCTCGGGCACGGCGCCGCCCTGCTCCTGGTACAGCTTCTTCAGGGCCATGAACAGCTCGGCGATGATCTCCTGGTCGGTCTTGGCCTCGCCCGGGGCGTCGGCGCCCTTCCAGTGCCACTGCAGCCAGCGGGAGGAATTGACGATGGCGCCGTCCTCTTCCGCGAAGCAGGTGGAGGGCAGGCGGAACACCTCGGTCTGGATGCTGGCCGGGTCCACGTCGTTCAGCTCGCCCTGGTTCTGCCAGAAGGTGGAGGTCTCGGTGGCGATGGGGTCGATGATCACCATGTACTTCAGCTTGGCGAAGTCGGCGGCGGTCTTTTTCGCGTCCGGGAAGGAGGTCAGGGGGTTGAAGCCCTGCACGATGAAGCCGTTGATCTTGCCCTGGTGCATCAGGTCCATCACCTGCAGCACGTCGTACATCTTGTCCCACTTGGGCAGCCAGTCGTAGCCCCAGTTGTTGTCCTTGGTGGCCTTGTCGCCCCAGAACCACTTCATCAGGCTGACGAAGAACTTGGGGGTGTTGCCCCAGTAGTTCAGCTGGCCCGGCTGCAGGGCCTTGGGCGTGGTCTTCTCCAGGTAGTCGGCGAAGGTCGGATGGGCCTTCTCGCTGGGCAGGGTCAGGTAGCCGGGCAGGCTGGTGGACAGCAGACCCAGGTCGGACAGGCCCTGGATGTTGGAGTGGCCGCGCAAGGCGTTCACGCCGCCGCCGGGCATGCCGATGTTGCCCAGCAGCAGCTGGATCATGGCCATGGTGCGGATGTTCTGGGCGCCCACGGTGTGCTGGGTCCAGCCCAGGGCGTAGAGGATGGTGCCGACCTTGGTCGGCACGCAGGTCTCGCCCAGATGCTTGCAGACGGAGAGGAAGCCTTCCTTGGGGCTGCCGGTGAGGTCGGAGACCACTTCCGGCGTGTAGCGGGCGTAGTGGGCCTTCATCAGGTTCCACACGCAGCGCGGGTGCTGCAGGGTCGGGTCGGTCTTGGCCTGGCCCTTGGCGTCCAGCTCGTAGCTCCAGGAGCCCCGGTCGTACTTGCCCTTGGCCTCGTCGTAGCCGGAGAAGAGGCCCTCGTCGAAGGTGAAGCCTTCATTGACGATGAAGCTGGCGTTGGTGAAGGACTTGACGTAGTCCCACTGGATCTTGTCGTTGCTCACCAGCCAGTTGATGATGCCGCCCAGGAAGGCGATGTCGGAACCGGCGCGGATCGGCACGAATTCGTCGGCGACGGCGGCGGAGCGGTTGAAGCGCGGGTCCACCACGATCAGCTTGGCGCCCTTCTTCTTCGCCTCGATGGCCCACTTGAAGCCCACCGGGTGGGCCTCGGCCGGGTTGCCGCCCATGATCAGGATGAAGTCGGCGTTCTTGATGTCCACCCAGGTGTTGGTCATGGCGCCGCGGCCGAAGGTGGCGGCCAGGGCGGCCACCGTGGGGCCGTGGCAGACCCGGGCCTGGGCGTCGGTACCGACGATGCCCAGGGAGCGCATGAACTTCTGGGTCAGGATGCCGGTTTCGTTGGAGGAGGCGGAGGCGGTCAGCATGGCGGTGGACAGCCAGCGGTTCACCGTCACGCCGTCGGCGTTCTTGGCGACGAAGTTGGCGTCCCGGTCGGCCTTCATGTGCTTGGCGATGCGCTCCACGGCCTCGTGCCAGGAGATGCGCTTCCATTCCTTGCTGCCCGCTTCCCGCACTTCCGGGTACTTGAGGCGGTTGGGGCTGTGGATGAAGTCCAGCAGGCCCGCGCCCTTGGGACACAGGGAGCCGCGGCTGACCGGGTGATCCGGGTCACCCTCGATGTGGATGATCTCCTGCTTGGCGTTCTTGGCGCCGTCGCCCAGGCTGTACATGAGCAGGCCGCAGCCCACCGAACAGTAGGTACAGGTGTTGCGGATTTCCTTGGCCCGGGTCAGCTTGTACTGACGTACCTCGGCCAGGGCGGTGGCGGGCGAGAAGCCCAGGGCCACCAGGCTGGAGGCGGAAAGACCCGCCGCCGAAACCTTGAAGAACTGCCGTCGTGTGACTTGCATGAATCCTCCCTTGAAAGCGGAATTGCCGTGCTCCGGGCCGCCCGTGCAGAAGTCGCCTGACCTTCCGCCGGACCATCGCCGCCCACGGCTCGGGGAACATTTCGCACTTTCCGTGCCACCCGCCAAAACCGCTTCGCCACAAGGGTTTTGTGCTTCGCCGCAATCGAAAACGGGACATTCTGTCCCTCGCCGACCGGACAGAATGTCCCGCTGCAGCGCAGCAGAAAGGCCCTGCCCCGCCCCCGCAGCAGGGCCGAAAATCGGCCGCCGCCATCGGCGCCGGACCCCGCCACGGCCCTGGCGCCGCGCCGTTCCGCCGCCCCGCCATTCGCGCCCGGCGCCGCTTCCGGGCACAATCCCGTGCACAATTCTTGCAACCCTGCGCCGATGGCCCGCCAGCCCGGGCCCAATCCGGCCCTCACCGCCCACTGAAGAGACCCACCCACATGACCCTCTCCGCCCACGACGACACCGCCGCCGCCATGGCCGCCGCCGGCCTGGTGCCCGGCCAGTCCCCCTCCCCCGTGCGCCTGCCCGCCGCCAGCGTCTTCAAGACCCGGGCTGCCCGCCTGCGCCAGCTGGCCGAAGGCCACAGCCTGGGCGACTGGCTCGGCTTCGTCGCCACCCTCAGCGACGCCCAGCAACAACGCATCGACGCCGCCCCCGGCCTCACCCCCGGCGCCTCGCCGGAACAGCAATGGCAGGGCGACCTGCAGGCCCTGCTGGCCCTGCTCCAGGACCAGGTGCCCGAACCGGCCCGCCCCACCCTGGCCGCCCTGCAGCAGGCCGATGCCGCCAGCCTCAGCGCCCTGGCCGAGCGCATCGTCGGCGGCACCATGGAAGCAGACGACATGATCCTCGCCCCCTTCGTCATGGCCGCCCTGCAAGTGGCCTGGACCCGCCACGCCGCCGGCCTGGACGCCGCCAGCGTCGCCGTCCCCGCCACCGCCCACAGCTGCCCCGTCTGCGGCAGCGCCCCGGTGGCCGGCGTCATCCACGTCGGCAACGAATCCGGCGGCCTGCGCTACCTGCACTGCGGCCTCTGTCACACCGCCTGGCACCACGTCCGCGCCACCTGCGTCGCCTGCGGCGAAGGCAAGGAAGTCAGCTACCGCGCCCTCGACGAACGGGAAGACGGCGCCCGGGCCGAAGCCTGCGACACCTGCCACAACTATCTGAAGCTGCTGCTGGCAGAGAAGGCCCCCGGCCTGGACCCCATCGCCGACGACATGGCCACCCTGGCCCTGGACATCCTGGTGAGCGAGGAAGGCTACCAGCGCATCGGCATCAACCCCTTCCTGCTGCTGGGCGAATAAGCCCCCGCTCCGGCACATGCCGGAGAAGCAATAAAGACGGCCCTCCCGGCGATGCCATTGCCGGGAGGGCCGTCTTTATTGGGGTGTAGCGAGGTGGGTAGTTGTGATTGTTCGCCTGGGTATGGCGGACTGTTCCTCGAGGCGCAGCCGGGTGTGATTCCTCGGAGGCGGGATGTCTGAGCTGAGTCTTCAGGCGCAAGGGGTGTCTGAGTCTTCAGGCGTGGTGGGTTTAGTTACCGCTGTGTTCCGCGCCTGACGCGCGGGTTACTTATTCTTGTCTCGCCAAGAATAAGTAACCAACAAGAAAGCGAGCCCGGTTTGGCGCCCCTCTACGCGGGGTCCCCTGCGCTACTCGCTTCCGGCGGGGGCTGCGCAACTCGGGCCTAAAGGCCCTCAAACAGTGCTCGCCCTTTTCCCGCCGGAACCTCCGTTGCTCGGCGCCGCACAGGGCGGAGATTGGCGCTCTCCGAGTTCAGCCATCGACCCAAAGCGGAAATCGCCAGGGGCAAGCAGATGTTCAACGATTGACATGAGGGGCCGCCGGAGCGGCGAAGCCGTGTAGGGAACAGAGAAGCGTAGCTTCTCGGCGGTCCCTCTCGACCGGCAGGTTAGCCGTCTGCGGCCGGCAACAGAGCCTATGCCTCAAGATATTGAAGCTCCGTAGTGACAATTGCCAATATTTCTATCTCGGCGAGCTGAACTTCTTCCATTTCAGTGCAAATTACTTCTAGCGTGACATCTTTGAAGCAGGCGATGAAATGCCTATCGCGGTCGAACAGCGAATCGCTATGCTGCGGATGGACTCTGTTGGAGATTTTTACTTCGTCGATCCAAGGGGAATTCGTGACTTCGTAGAGGCCGTAAAAGCCAAGGCCGTGCTTGAACAGGGGATGGCCGCCACGGACTTCATCGTTTGGATGTCCATACTTGGCAACGGCAAAGCCGAAGCGAATCGCTTCAACCGTCGGGCCGTTCTTCTCCAAGAACAGGTAGAGGTCGGTTTGTGTAGCAAGCACAAAGTGCTCGTACATGAACGGGTACTGCTTCTTGAGCGCAACCTCTTTGATAACGGGAGTGAGTGCCATGGAGATTTGGACGGCTAACGTAGAAGTGAGGGGCGGCCGGAGCGAAGCGGAGGGAACCACAAGCGCAGCTTGTGGCCGTCCCTCTCGACTGCCGGGTTAGCGATCTGGGTGGCATCAAAATTCATCGCTATCTCTTGTTAAGAGTTGCTTTAAAATTCTTGTAACGCCCACTGGAGTCGACGACCCAATTTTGATCGGCGTTTGAAATGTCGAAATCACGGTGAAGAGTCGTGTTTCTAGTTTTGGAAAACTCATCCAACAGTTCGCCAACCAAGCGGTAGAGTTTTTCAGATCTATCTGTGGCTCGAGTAACGAGTTGTGCGGGCTGAATTTGCGAGCCGTTTTCATCAGTGAACGTGTTCGCAAAATCTAGGCACAGCACCGCGTCAACGAATTCAAGTCCGTTCGCCATCTTTCTGTCAGCCGCGCCAATAAGCGCTAACACAGACAAATTGGTTGGTATTAGATTTTCGATCATAACCAAGCCTAGAGCGTCAGGTTTTCCCAATGCATTCTTCGTTTCCTTAATCTGCTGGTTAGCCTTGCTAAGAACTGAATTTATCCTTCTGTAAAAATCTCGTTCGGAATTCGGTCCAGATGCTATGCCTTTGTTGGCAATCTTTTCGACTCTATTAACAACATCGAAATTCTCTATCTCTTTAAATTCGCATACGGTCGAATCTTCAAACAATAAAAAATCTGATTTCTTGACCCCGGCTGTAAAGAAAGCCCGGAATTTTTCGTCATCCAAGCTCACGGATTTTTGGTAACCGTTCAAGAAGTCGAGCATCATGATTGGATCGCTAACTAGTAGTAGACGACAAAAGTGTCCAATAAAAACGGGACTGCCCAACATCCTGGAACACCGGACAGCCGAATCGATTGTCCTGCAAGGGATTCAGCAAACCTTCCGTTTACTGGCCCCACTAAAAATCCGTGAAACCGGACAGCCTCAAAGTTACCGTCGGCACACCCACACCGCAACCAAAAGTTGCCAATAGCATATCCCAAGCAACTGAGTCACCCCCTCCAAACCGGTGCGATCACCTTCGCCATGCCGCCGGGTTTTCATCCCCTTCCACCCCCGCCGAGCAGCGCAAGGCGGGCGGGGGGGGTCGGCGAGGACTGTCTGAGCCCCCGCAGGGGGCGAGTTCCGCAGCCGCCCCGACCGACTGAGCAGCGCAGGGAAGCCCGCAGGGCCGGGGTTGAGGGTCGCCTTCTTGTTGGTTACTTATTCTTGGCGAGACAAGAATAAGTAACCCGCGCGTCAGGCGCGGAACACAGCCGCAAAATCAACAACCCACGCCCGAAGCACCACCCCAGCACAGCAACCAAAAACAAAGGGCGGTTGCAACCGCCCTTTAACCTTACTCCCCCGCCTTCATAAACCGCGCCGCAAACACCGGCGCCGACGGCTGTTCCGTGTATTGCGCCTCCCGGCGTAGCCACAGGGTGAAAGTGGTGTGCTCCCCCGGTGCGCTCTCCACCGAGATGCGCCCGCCGTAGCGCTGGATGATGGCGTAGGAGATGGACAGCCCCAGCCCCGTGCCCTCCTGCTTCTTGGTGGTGAAGAAAGGATCGAAGATGCGGTCCAGGTCGGCCGGGGCGATGCCGTGGCCCGTGTCCCGCACCCGCAGCAGGGCGCCGGGGAAGGAGGCTTCGCCGGGGATGGCGTCGTCGGGGCCGATGTCCCGGCTTTCCACGCTCAGGGTGCCGCCCTGGGGCATGGCCTGCATGGCGTTCATCATCAGGTTGATCAGCACCTGCTGCAGTTCGCCCCGGTTCATTTCCACATTGCAGCCGGCCTCGAGCCGGGTCTCCACCTTGACCCCGGCCTTGTTCAGATTGTGCCGGGTCAGCACCAGGCAGTCGGCCACCACGCCGTTCACGTCCGTGGCTTCGGCATAGCCGGCGAAGTCACCGGGGCGGGCGAATTGCAGCAGGCGGGTGACGATGGCGCGGATGCGCTGGGTCTGTTCGTCGATCAGGCGGATCTCGCCCCGCACCGGCTCGGCCTGCTCCCCCAGCACGTCCCGCAGCAGTTCCAGGTTGCCCTGGATCACGGCCACCGGGTTGTTGATCTCATGGGCGACGCCGGCGGTGAGTTCGCCGATGGCGGTGAGCTTTTCGTTCATCACCAGCTGCTGCTGGGCCCGGCGCAGGGTGGCGTTGGCCTCTTCCAGGGCGGCGGTGCGCTCGGCCACCTTGCGGTCCAGTTCGTCGGCGGAACGCTGCAGTTCCAGGCGGCGGGCGGAGAGGGAATCGAGCAGGTGGTCGAAGGCCCGGGAGAGGCGGCCCAGTTCGTCCTTGCTGGCGCTGGGGCCGACCCGGGCGGTCTCTTCGCCGGCTTCGATGCGGGCCATGACCCGGTTCATGCGCTCGATGGGGCGGAAGATGGTCTGGGCCCAGCGCAGGGCGGCCAGGGTGCCCAGGCCGGAAACCAGCAGGAAGAGCAGGAAGAGACCGGCCAGGGCGCCGTGCAGGGCGGTCTGCAGGGGGGCTTCGAGAAAGCCCACGTAGAGCATGCCGACCCGCTCGCCGCGCAGGTTGAGCAGGGGCTCGTAGCCGGAGACGTAGGTGTCGTCCACCACGAAGGCGGAGCCGAGCCACACTTCGCCCCGGCCCAGCACCTTGTCGCGTACGGCCTGGGAGACCCGGGTGCCGAGGGCGCGCCGGCCTTCGAAGAGGCGCACGTTGGTGGCGATGCGGGTGTCGCCGAGGAACAGGGTGGCGGTGCCCTGGCTGCCCAGGGGCAGGGAGGCCTGCTGATAGACGATGGTGTTGATGCGGTCCACGATGCCCAGGTTGCCGTTGAGCAGGACGCCCCCTTCCAGCACCCCCAGCATCTGGCCCTCGCTGCCCAGCACCGGCACCGCGGCCTGGATCACCAGGCCCCGGTCTTCGGCCCGGCGCGGGTCGGGGGAGGCATTGCGGGTGGGCAGCAGGTCCAGGTGGGCCCGCTGGCGCAGGGCGGGCGCCAGTTCGTCGAGCTGCTCCGGGGCGAACACTTCCAGGCCGTGCTGGCCCCGCCCCTGCAGGGCGGACTGGACCACGTCCCAGGCGCTGCGGTCCACCGGGCCGCGGCCGCCGGCCCGCACCCGGCCGCGGGAATCGAGCAGCACCAGATAGTCCAGGCCCTGGGCCAGGGCCGCTTCCTGCAGCAGCAGGTCCATGTCGTCGGGAGCGCCCCGCTGCAGGGCCTGCAGCAGGCGGTGGGAGGAGGAGAAGCCTTCCAGGTTGAGGCTGACGCCGCTCTGCACCCGGTCGAAGAACTGGCGGGCGGTGACCAGGTCGGAGCTGACCTTGTTCACCAGCAGCTGGTTGTAGCCCTGGGTGCCCCATATCCAGACGATGAGCAGCAGCACCGGCACCCCCAGCAGCAGGGGCGCCAGCACCAGGGCCAGCAGCTTGAGCCGCACCGAGCCGGCGAAGGAGGCCTGCAATTCTTCCAGGCGCCGGCCGGGATGGCGCAGCCAGGCGCCCAGGCGGCCGCTCATACCCCCCACTCGGCGCACTTGCGGTCCAGGGTCTTGCGGGAGACGCCCAGGAGGTCCGCCGCCCGGGCCTTGCTGCCGTTGCTCTGGGCCAGCACCGCCAGGATGTGGCGCTTTTCCACCTCGGCCAGAAGCAGGGAGGGGGGCGCTGCCGCCGGCTCCATGGCGGCGCCGTCGCTACCCAGGGAGTCCAGGGGGAATTCACCGAAGAGCAGGGAGCGCTCGACGAAGTTGCGCAACTCCCGCACGTTGCCGGGCCAGGCGTAGGCCGAGAGGGCGTGGGCCACCTCGGGGGTGATGAGCAGGGGCGCCACGCCGAGCTGGACGCACAGGTTGTCCATGAACAGGGCCGCCAGCTCGGGCACGTCCTCGGCGCGCTGGCGCAGGGGCGGTACTGTGAGGGTCATCACTTCCAGGCGGTAGAAAAGGTCCTGGCGGAAGCGGCACTGGGCCACCTCCTGCTTCAGGTCCCGGTTGGTGGCGGCCACCACCCGCACATCCACCGGCACCTCGTGCTCGGTACCGACGGGGCGGATCTTGCGTTCCTCCAGCACCCGCAGCAGCTTGGACTGCAGGGCCAGGGGGAACTCGCCGATTTCGTCGAGGAACAGGGTGCCGCCGTGGGCGTAGTAGAAGAGGCCGTTGCGGGCCTCCTTGGCGCCGGTGAAGGCGCCCTTCACGTGGCCGAAGAGTTCGGATTCGATGAGGTCGGCGGAAATGGCGGCGCAGTTCACCGCGACGAAGGGCCGGGAGGCCCGGGGCGAGAGCTGGTGCAGGGCCCGGGCCACCAGTTCCTTGCCGACGCCGGATTCGCCCTGGATCAGCACCGTCGAGGGGGTCGGCGCCACCCGCCGCACCAGGGCCCGCAGGCGGGCGATGCTGTCGGAGTGGCCGACGATCTCGTCCCGGGCGCCGCCCCGCTCTTCCAGCTGGCGGCGCAGGACGAAGTTCTCCCGGGCCAGGCGGGCCCGCTCGAAGCAGCGGTTGATGGAATTGACGATCTGGTCCACGCGGAAAGGCTTGAGGACGAAGTCGGAGGCGCCGGCGCGCAGGGCGTCGATGGCCGTTTCCATGTCGGCGAAGGCAGTGATGAGGATGACGTCGCCGGCGAAACCGGCGGCCTTCAGGTCCTTCAGCCATTCCAGGCCGGATTTTCCGGGCAGGGCGATGTCCAGGATGATCAGGTCGAAGTGGCGCCCGGCCAGCTGGGCCGCCCCCTCCTCGGCGCTGGCCGCCGCCTCCACCTGCCAACCGCGCAGGGCCAGGGTGCGGGAGAGGAAGCTGCGCATGCCCTCCTCGTCGTCCACCACCAGCACCGTCGGTTCGGCGGGGCGGTCGGCGGGATCGGGGGATTCGGACCCGGGGGTTTCGGGAATGAAGGCCATGGCGAAGAAGGGAATGGGCGCGGAAAGGGCCAATTATAAGCCCCGCCGGCGCCCCGCCCGGCCCTCAGGGACGCAGTTCCACCAGGGTCAGGTCGTCGCGGAACTGGTCGCTGCCGTGGTAGCGGGCCGCCGCCAGCCAGATGCCCTGCACCGAGCGGCGCGGCCCCGGCTCCGCCAGGAGGGCGAAGATGGCCTCCTCGCCGAAGGCCTTGCCGTTCTCGTCCTCGCACTCGCAAAAGCCATCGGTGAACAGGTAGAAGCGGTCCCGGGGATGGAACACCAGTTCCGTCGGCGCTTCCGTCTCCCCCAGGTTGGGCTGCAGGCCGAGGGGATAGTAGGCCGAGCCCACCAGGGTCAGCTTGCCCCGGCCGCTGCGGTTGAAGCAGCCGGGCATGCCGCCGTTCCACACCCGCAGCCGGTCCCGGGCGGCATTCACCTCCACCAGGGCGAAGGCCATGAACATCTGCAGCGGCAGGCGCTGAAACATGACCCGGTTGAGTTCGATCAGCAGGGCCTCGGCATCGCCGTTCTCCGCCGCCTGGGAATAGAAGACGTGGCCCAGCAGGGGCGCCACCACGGCGGAGGCGGGGCCGTGGCCGGAGATGTCGCCCACCAGCACCCACTGGCGCCGGTCCGGGGTCATGGCGGAGAGCAGCATGTCGCCGTTGCTGCGGTCCACCGAGGAAAGGACGTAGCGCAGCTTGTGGGGATCGAAGGTCTCGGTCTCCCGCAGCCGGGTGAGGATGTCCTCGGCCAGGCAGCGCTCGTGCATCAGCCACTGGTTCTGCTCCGCCAGCTGGCGCCGTGCCTCGGCCAGGGCCACATGGCTGCGGATGCGGGCGCGCACGATGGAGGGGCTGACCGGGCGGCCGATGAAATCCACGGCCCCCAGGGCCAGGCCCCGGACCTCGTCGCGGATGGCGGTCATGGCGGTGACGAAGACCACGGGAATGGCGGCGGTGGCCGGATCGGACTTGAGCCGGTCCAGCACCTCGTAGCCGTCCATGCCCGGCATCATGACGTCGAGCAGGATCAGGTCCGGCGGCGGCTCGTCCACGGCGCAGGCCAGGGCTTCCGGACCGTTGTAGGCGAAGCGCAGGTCGTATTCGAACTGCAGGCAGTCGGCCAGCACTTCGACGTTTTCCCGGGCGTCGTCCACGATGAGGACGATGGGGCGCCGGGGCGTCCGCCACGGACACCCGCTGCCGGCGGGCAGCCCGGGGCTGCCCTGGTCGGACGCATGGGACACGGAAGCCCTCCAGCCACTCCGGATCGGAACGGTCGCCGGCGGGCCGGAGCCCGCCATGGCGGCGTCAGACCAGCTTGAGCACCTTGTGCAGATTGACCAGCTTGAGGACTTTCTTGACGTCGCTGCTGCAGTTATGCAGCTCCAGGGACTTGCCTTCCCGGGTGACGCGGTCGTTGATGACCATGAGGGCGCCGATGCCCGAACTGTCGATGTAGGTCAGCTTGCCGCAGTCGAGGATGACCCGGCTGGCTTCCGGCATGGCGATCAGGCTGTTGCAGCGGCTGTGGAAATTGACGGTGTTGGAGTAATCCAGGCGGCCCTCCAGGACCAGGGAACACTCGCCATCCTGCTGGCGGATTTCAGCTTGGTTGTCCATTTCTTATCCCTCTGAAACTCCCGGGAGGCAGGCGGGGCCGGCCTCCGGGCAAGATTGAGCCACTCACCCGACCCAGTGCCTCCCTGGAAATGTCTCTCAGCGTTATATGGCGCGGGCCGGAGGATCATTAGGCTACCGCCGGCAGGCGCCCGTCAAGCCCCTGCCATCAACGTACGGCAAACCGCTTTTCCATCTCCGCCGCCATGGCGTTGAACTGCTCGGCCAGCTCGTGCTGCAGCAGGGACGGCCCCAGCAGGGAGGGCAGCCAGAAGTCGGGAACCATCGCCACCCGGTAGGAAAAACGGGTGCCGCCGTCCAGGGGCGCCAGCACCATGTCGCTCTCGAATTGCCTGGTATTACCGGCCAGGCCGCGTGCCTGGATGCGCCGCCGGGGCGTCAGGGTGATCTCCCGCAGGGACTCGAAGGCGAAGGAGAAAATACCGAAGCGGGCCCTCCCCTTCTGCTCCACCTGCAGTACCTGGCCCTGGCGGGAAAGCACCCGGCTGCTGCTGAGATTGGTGAGGATGGCGGTCATGTTGTCGAAGTCCGTCAACACTTCCCAGGCGACGGACGGCGGCACCGGCACGACGAACTGCGCCTCCACCGTCCACGTCTCGCCCTGGCGGCGCACCTGAATCTCATCTTCGTCGATGCGGGCGGGGGCATTGGCGCCGGCGAGGACCAGGCCGGGGGCCAGCGGCAGCAGGAAGAGGGCACACAGAAGGAGGCGGCGGCAGGAATCCATGGCCCATTCTTGCGCCGGGCCCTGACCCGGGTCTGACCGGGCCGTGTAAAAGAATGTTCAGAGGGAGAGCACGGCGGGGAGGAAGACCTCGTTCACCAGGAGCCCCTTGGCGCCGCGGCCGAAGCGGGAGCGGCGGGCCCACAGCCAGCCGGGCTGGGGGCCGAGGGCGGCCTCGGCGCTGCGGTAGAGGCGGTGGCGCCGGTCCAGGGCGCGGAATTCGAGGCGGCCCCGGGCGATGCGCGGGTCGGAGAAGAGCAGGCTGCCCAGAGAACGCTGGCCCAGGGCAAAAAAACGCTGATCGAAGGGATGGCGCGGCGCCAAGGGCATGACGGTGTGGGCAAAGACCACCGGCACCTCGTCCGCCAGCAGCAGCACTTCCCGCATCCAGACCCGGGTGCCGGCGGGCAAGCCGAGGCAGGCCGCCTCTTCGCTGCCGATGGGGGCCAGGCACTGGCGCAGGCATTGCACGCGGAAACGGTCGCAGCGGGCGCGGATGCGGGCGGTGAGGGAACCCCGTTCCTCCAGCCAGGGACGCAGGGCCGGGGCCGGGGCCCGGCCGCGTTGCAGCAGGGCCGGGCGCCAGGCGGCGCGGGCCGGGATCATCGCGGCGCGGGAGCGCGCTCGATGCCGCCCAGGGTCAGGCCGGCCTTGAGGCCCCGCTGGGCGAACCAGCCCTGGTTCATCTCCAGGGCGAAGCGGGCGTCCTTGTCGGCGCAGTGGCTGTTCTCGGTCTGGGGCTGCATGTCGCGGATGTTGATGATGCGGCCCTGTTCATCGAGGAAGGCGACGGAAAGGGGCAGCAGGGTGTTCTTCATCCACATGCAGTGGCGGGCCGGGAAGGGGAAGACGAACAGCATGCCCTGGTTGGCCGCCATGCTGCGGCGGTTCATCAGGCCCTGCTGGCGGTCCGGATCGGTGTAGGCCACTTCGGCCTCGATGCGGTGGAAGCCGGCGGTCAGTTCCAGGCGGCCCATCTCGGCCAGGGCGCTGCCGCACCAGGCAGCGGCTGCCAGGGCCAGGGCGGCGCCCAGGGAGCGGGAAAGGGTGGTGGTATGCATGGGGCGGAATTATAGGCCAGCCGGCAGCGGCTGCCCTATTTTGCGCAGCGCCGGGCCGGGCAGGCCGCAAGCCTGCCGGACCGGCCGCGGCGGCTTAGTGGTGGAGCTTGGCGTGGTGCTTGGCGGCCTTGGCAGGCTTGACGTGCTTGGCATGGCTCGCCTTCTTGGCATGGTGGCCGTGGGTGGCGGCTTCAGCGACGCCGGTGCCGAGGGCGAAGGCCAGGGTCAGGGCGAGCAGTAGGGCTTTTTTCATTTGCAACTCCGTCAGGGGATGGGGTTCGGCCGGGAGCGCCGTCCGGCGCCAGGTCGGCAAAACCGCCCTGCAGCAGACGCCACTCTCCCGGGGCCAGGCCTTCCACGGAAGCCCGGCCGATGGCGGCCCGGATGAGCCGGAGCGTAGGGTAGCCCACGCTGGCTGTCATCCGCCTGACCTGGCGGTTCTTGCCCTCACGGATTTTCAGTTCGATCCAGCTGGTGGGGATGGCGGCCCGGTAGCGGATGGGCGGCTCCCGCAGCCACAATCCATGCGGTTCTTCCATGAGCCTGGCCTGGGCCGGCCGGGTGACGCCATCCTTCAGGGCAACCCCCTGGCGAAGGGCTTGCAGCGCGGCTTCCGTCGGCACGCCCTCCACCTGCACCCAGTAGGTCTTTTCCAGCTTGTAGCGGGGATCGGCGATGCGGGCCTGCAGGACGCCGTCGTCGGTGAGCAGGAGCAGGCCTTCGCTGTCCGCATCGAGGCGGCCGGCGGGATAGACGCCGGGCATTTCCAGGTAGTCCTTGAGGCCCTGCCAGCGGCCTTCGGGGGTGAATTGGGAGAGGACGCCGTAGGGCTTGTTGAAAAGGAGGATGCGGGCCATCTCAGGCGTTTTCCCCGCCGGCGGCATAGAGGCGGCTAAAGCGCAGTTCTTCCGGATAGGGGAAGAAGTCCTCCACCCGCCCCTGGCGGATCTGCTCCTGGGCCGCCTGCCAGAATTCGGGCTGCAGCAGGTCCCGGTGGTGCTTGAGGAAGGCCTGGCGCACCGGCCGGGAGCCGAGCAGGAAGGTGGCGAACTCTTCCGGGAAGACGTCGTTGCGGGCCACGGAATACCAGGGCTCGCCGGACATTTCCAGTTCTGGATAGGGGGCTTCCGGGATGGCCCGGAAATTCATGTCGGTCATGTGTTCGATTTCGTCGTAGTCGTAGAAGACGATGCGGTTGTAGCGGGTGACGCCGAAGTTCTTCCACAGCATGTCGCCGGGGAAGATGTTGGCGATGGCCAGTTCCCGAATGGCGTTGCCGTAGTCCTTCACCGCCGCTTCCACCTTCTCTTCCGGGGCGTTGTCCAGATAGATGTTGAGGGGCGTCATGCGCCGCTCGATGTAGAGGTGCTTGATGATCAGGTCTTCCCCGTCCTCCTCCAGAAGGGAGGGCACCTGCTGCCGCAGTTCCTCCAGCAGGGCCGGATCGAAGCGGGAACGGGGCAGGGCCGCATAGGAGAACTCCAGGGTGTCGGCCATGCGCCCCACCCGGTCCACCTGCTTCACCAGCTGGTACTTGTATTTGACCGTGGCGTGGTCCACTTCCTTGGAGCTGCCGAAGACGTCCTTGATGATCTTGAAGACGTAGGGGAAGGAGGGCAGGGTGAACACCAGCATCACCAGGCCCCGGATGCCGGGGGCGACGATGAATTTGTCCTCCGAATGGCGCAGGTGGTAGATGAGGTCGCGGAAGAACATGGTCTTGCCCTGCTTGCCCAGCCCCAGCATGGTGTACAGCTCGGAGCGGGGCTTGCCGGGCATGATGGAGCGCAGGAACTGGACGTAGCCGGAGGGCACTTCCATATCCACCATGAAATAGGCCCGGGACAGGGAAAAGAGGATGGAGATGCGCCAGGCGTCGAGCAGGATCGTATCCAGATAGAGCTTGCCACCCGGGGTGTGCAGCACCGGGATGGCGAAGGGGTATTCCTGGTTGCCGTTGATGGCCTTGCCGATGATGTAGGCGCCCTTGTTGCGGTAGAAGGCGGAGTACAGCACCTGGATCTGGCAGTTGGCCTCCCGGGCCGGCAGTTCGCCTCCGAGATGGGTCCGGATGGTGCGGTAGAGGTAGTCCACGTCCCGCTCCAGGTCCTCGAAATCCCGCTGCCAGTCGAAGTCCAGGATGATCTGGCGCATGGTCTGGCCGAGGCCGCCCTCCCCCGGGTAGTAGCTGGAGTAGGTGGGCGGATTGGATTCGATGTTCTCCGTGGAGATGGCCGGCCGCACGAAGATGAAGTCGTTGTGGAAATAGGTGCGGTGCAGGATCTTGCAGCACACGGAGTTGAAGAAGGTCTCCGCCAGCTCCGGCTGCTTGTGATTGAGCAGGAGGCCGATGTAGAGCAGCTTCACCTGCTGCCAGGTGGCGTCGTCCAGGGCCTCGGCCCGGAATTCGTCGCGCAGGCGCTCGACGCACTCCTCCACCCGGTCGTCGTAGAAACGGATGCGATCCTTCACCGCCTTGTGCACCGCCAGCCAGTCGCCGGACTCGAAACGGAACTTGGCCTCCCGGCTGGTCTGGCGGAACAGCCGGTAATGCTTGTTGAAGCCGTCGATGAGGGCGATGGCGATGCGGTTGGCGGTGGCGGCGGTCGAAATGTCCATCGGCACGGGCGGGACGCGGAAGAAAGCGGAAATCTTAGCACCGGCCAGCCCCGCCCCCCGCGGAAATGGGGCCCGGATAGGCCCCATGAGGGGCCCTGGGGAGGGAAAGGCGGGCATCCATCCCCACGGCATTCATTGCACGGTACGCAATAAGATTGCACCGGGTGATATAATATATATAAGAGTTGTCCGCACCTTTAACTACGAACTATGTGAGGGATTAGCATGTCTGCTGGTAAGTCGAAGATCATTTACACGCTCACTGATGAGGCGCCCCTGCTGGCGACCTGTGCTTTTCTGCCGATCATCCGCACCTTCACCGGTCCGGCCGGCGTTGAAATCGCCGAAAGCGACATTTCCGTGGCCGCCCGTGTCCTGGCCGAATTCTCCGACTACCTGCGCGACGACCAGAAGGTTCCGGACAACTTGGCCGAACTGGGCCGCCTGACCCAGGACCCCGACACCAACATCATCAAGCTGCCCAACATCAGCGCCTCCGTGGCCCAGCTGGTGGCTTGCGTCAAGGAACTGCAGGCCAAGGGCTACGCCATCCCCGACTACCCGGAAAACCCCACCACGGACGAGGAAAAGGCCCTCAAGACCCGCTACGGCAAGTGCCTGGGCTCCGCCGTGAATCCGGTGCTGCGCGAAGGCAACTCCGACCGCCGCGCCCCGGCCGCCGTCAAGAACTACGCCAAGAAGCACCCCCACTCCATGGGTGAATGGAAGCCCTGGTCCCAGACCCACGTGGCCCACATGGACCACGGCGACTTCTACCACGGCGAAAAGTCCCTGACCCTGGACAAGGCCCGGGACGTGAAGATGGAGCTGGTCACCAAGAGCGGCAAGACCATCGTACTGAAGCCCAAGGTGGCCCTCAAGGACGGCGAGATCATCGACTCCATGTTCATGAGCAAGAAGGCCCTGTGCGACTTCTACGAGAAGGAACTGGAAGACTGCCGCCAGGCCGGCATCCTCTTCTCCCTGCACGTGAAGGCCACCATGATGAAGGTGTCCCACCCCATCGTCTTTGGCCACTGCGTCAAGATCTACTACAAGGAAGCCTTCGAGAAGCACGGCAAGCTGTTTGACGAGCTGGGTATCAACGTCAACAACGGCATGGCCACCCTCTACGAGAAGATCGACACCCTGCCCGAATCCAAGCGCGACGAGATCATCCGCGACCTGCACGCCTGCCAGGAGCACCGTCCCCGTCTGGCCATGGTGGACTCCGCCAAGGGCATCACCAACTTCCACTCCCCCAACGACATCATCGTGGACGCTTCCATGCCCGCCATGATCCGCGGCGGCGGCAAGATGTGGGGTGCCGACGGCAAGCCTTACGACTGCAAGGCCGTGATGCCCGAATCCACCTTCGCCCGCATCTACCAGGAGATGATCAACTTCTGTAAGTGGCACGGCAACTTCGATCCCAAGACCATGGGCACCGTGCCGAACGTCGGCCTGATGGCCCAGAAGGCCGAGGAATACGGCTCCCACGACAAGACCTTCGAAATCGCCGAAGCCGGCATCGCCAACATTGTGGACCTGGCCACCGGCGAAGTGCTGCTGTCCCAGAACGTGGAAGAAGGCGACATCTGGCGCATGTGCCAGGTGAAGGACGAGCCGATCCGCGACTGGGTCAAGCTGGCCGTCACCCGCGCCCGCAACTCCGGCATGCCCGCCGTCTTCTGGCTGGACCCCTACCGTCCCCACGAGGCCGAGCTGATCAAGAAGGTGGAGAAGTACCTCAAGGATCACGACACCAGCGGCCTGGAAATCCACATCATGTCCCAGGTGCGCGCCATGCGCTTCACCCTGGAACGGGTCGCCCGCGGCCTGGATACCATCTCCGTCACCGGCAACATCCTGCGCGACTACCTGACCGACCTGTTCCCCATCATGGAACTGGGTACCTCTGCCAAGATGCTCTCCATCGTTCCCCTGATGGCTGGTGGCGGCATGTACGAAACCGGTGCCGGCGGCTCCGCGCCCAAGCACGTGCAGCAGCTGGTGGAAGAAAACCACCTGCGCTGGGATTCCCTGGGCGAGTTCCTGGCCCTGGCCGTGTCCCTGGAAGAGCTGGGCATCAAGACCGGCAACGCCAAGGCCAAGCTGCTGGCCAAGACCCTGGATGAGGCCACCGGCAAGCTGCTGGACGAGAACAAGTCCCCCTCCCGCCGTACCGGCGAGCTGGACAACCGGGGCAGCCAGTTCTATCTGGCCCTGTACTGGGCCCAGGCCCTGGCCGCCCAGTCCGAGGACAAGGACCTGGCCGCCAAGTTCGCTCCCCTGGCCAAGTCCCTGGCCGAAAACGAGCAGAAGATCGTGGACGAGCTGAAGGCGGTCCAGGGCAAGCCCGTGGATATCGGCGGCTACTACCTGGCCGACCAGGCCAAGGTGACCGCCGTGATGCGTCCCAGCGCCACCCTCAACAGCCTGCTGCAGGCCGCCAGCGCCGCCTGATCGGCACCCGCCCGGCCCACGGCCCGGTCCAGCCCCCGTCCCCGGGGGTGGCCGGGCCGTTTTTCTTGTGTCGGCACCGGCCTTGCCACCTGCCGGACGCTCCCTCCCGTTCCGCCCCTCTTCCGCCCCCTTCTCTGCTCCTCTCCCCGCCAGCTTCCCGGTGGACAACACCCGATTGCCGCCGTTGCCAGCCCCCTGTCCCGGCCCTGGATGGGCGTCTGTCCCCCCTCCCCGTTTTTCATACATAATGCCCCGGTGCCGGCCTGAGTTTCTCCTGGCCCACGGCCCTCGCCCGGCATGATCACGACGGGGTTTCAACGCAAAACCCTGCGCTCACATAACAACTCTCATCTCTCATGGAGCTAAGGAAATGAGTTCACACATCAAAGTCCCTCAGGGTGGCCAGAAAATCATCCCCGGCCAGCCGACCCCGAACCACCCCATCATCCCCTTCATCGAAGGTGACGGCATCGGCGTGGACATCACCCCGGTGATGATCAAGGTGGTGGATGCAGCCATGCAAAAGGCCTACGGCGGCCAGAAGAAAATCCACTGGATGGAGGTTTACGCCGGCGAGAAATCCACCCGGATCTACGGCGCCGACGAGTGGCTGCCCAAGGAAACCTTCGACGCCCTCAAGGAATACTCGGTCTCCATCAAGGGCCCCATGACCACCCCGGTGGGCGGCGGCATCCGCTCCCTCAACGTGGCCCTGCGCCAGGAGCTGGACCTCTACCAGTGCGTGCGCCCGGTGCAGTACTTCAAGGGCGTGCCCTCCCCCCTGAAGCAGCCCGAGCTGTGCAACATGGTGATCTTCCGCGAGAACACGGAGGACATCTACGCCGGCATCGAGTGGGCCCACGGCTCCGAGGCCTGCAAGAAGGTGATCAAGTTCCTGCAGGAGGAGATGGGGGTGAAGAAGATCCGCTTCCCCGAATCCTCCGGCATCGGCATCAAGCCCATCTCCGTCGAAGGCACCGAGCGCCTGGTGCGCGCCGCCATCAAGTACGCCATCGACAACGGCCGCAAGTCGGTGACCATCGTGCACAAGGGCAACATCATGAAGTTCACGGAAGGCAACTTCCGCGACACGGCCTATGCCCTGGCCAAGCGCGAGTTCGGCGGCGTCGACATCGACGGCGGTCCGTGGCAGAAACTGCCCAACGGCATCGTCATCAAGGACGCCATCGCCGACGCCTTCCTGCAACAGATCCTGCTGCGCCCGGCCGAGTACGACGTGATCGCCACCACCAACCTCAACGGCGACTACATCTCCGATGCCCTGGCGGCCCAGGTGGGCGGCATCGGCATCGCTCCCGGCGCCAACATCTCCGACCAGTACGCCTGTTTCGAGGCCACCCACGGCACGGCGCCCAAGTATGCCGGCAAGGACAAGGTGAACCCCGGTTCCCTGATCCTCTCCGCCGAGATGATGCTGCGCCACCTGGGCTGGAAGGAGGCGGCGGACCTCATCATCAAGTCCATGGAAGCGGCCATCGGCGACAAGGTGGTGACCTACGACTTCGCCCGGCTCATGGAAGGGGCGACGGAAGTGTCCTGCTCCGAGTTCGGCGAGGCCATGATCGCCCGCATGTAAGCCGCCGCTGCGGCCACAAAAAAAGCCCCGCCATGCGGGGCTTTTTCTTTCTGCCTGCCAGCCGGGACCGGCTGGAGAAGCGCGTCAGATCTCGCTGATGACGGCGCTCTCGGGCAGGCGGGACTTGGGCAGGCGGGCATTGAAGTCGTCCTCGCTGCGGTAGCCCAGGGCCACCATGACCCGGCTGCGCAGCCCCTTGGCCGTGAGGCCCAGGGCCTCGTCCACGGCCTCGGGGCTGAAACCCTCGATGGGGCAGGCATCGATGCCCAGGGCGCCGGCCCCCAGCAGCAGGGTACCCAGGGCCAGATAGACCTGGCGGTCCATCCAGGCGGCCTCGTCCTGCAGCTGCTGCTGGTGCAGGCCCACGTAGAAGGCCCGGCCCTTGGCCTGGGCGGCCTTGGCCTCGGCGTTGGCAAAGCGGCCGTCGGCCTCCTCCTGCGCCAGGATGGCCGCCAGATGGCCTTCATCCAGGCTCTCCCGGGCGCACAGCACCACCACCTGGGAAGCATTGCGCACCTTGGGCTCGTTGTAGGGGAAATCGGCGGTGAGGGTGGCGGCGATGCGGCCCTTGGCAGCGTCGCTGCCGGCGATGACGAAATGCCAGGGCTGGGAATTGACGGAGGACGGGGCGTTGCGCAGCAGGGTGCGCAGGGCCGCCAGATCGGCGGCGGCAATCTTGCGGCTGGGATCGAAGGCCTTGGTGGTGTAGCGCCGTGCGGCGACCTGGGCGATGTTCATGGAAGCTCCTGAGGATAGGGGAAGAAATTTGCCCGGGAGCATACCGCCGCCCGGGGCTGAAGCAAAGGCCGGGAATTCCCGGCCGGCCAACCTCTCGACTCGGGGCCGGCGCCGGCCGCCCCTCAGGCGCCCTTGCCCATCCGCGCCAGCACGTGGCGGGCCATGCCCTTGGCCAGTTCGTCCTCGCCCATGAAGACCGTGCCCAGGCTCTCCTGGCGCAGCAGGCCGGCCTCCTCCTCGGAGTGGGTGCGCAGCACCACTTCGATGGCCGGATTGAGGGTGCGGGCCATGTCCACGATCTTGCGCACGTCCAGGGTGTCGGGCGTGGCGATGACCAGCATGCCGGCCCGGGCGATATGGGCCTGGATCAGCACCGCCGGGTCCGAGGCATCGCCGGAGACGGCAGGCACTCCCCGCTCCCGCAGCTTCTCCACCACCTGGCGGTGCTGCTCGGCCACCACATAGGGAATCTTCTGGGCATCCAGGGCCTCGGCGATGCGCCGGCCGACCCGGCCGTAGCCCACCAGCACCACCTGGCCGGAGAGGAAATGCTCTTCCACCGTGGTCGGCAGGGCGGCCGTCGGGTCTTCCCGCATCTCCAGGCGCCGCGCCAGGGCGGAATGGGCCAGGGCCCATTTGCGGGCCGGACCGATGGCGGCAAAGACGACGGAGTTGAAGGCGATGGAAATCAGGGCCCCGGCCAGGATCAGGCTCTGCCCGGCCTTGGGCAGCAGGTCCAGGGCAACGCCCAGGCCGGCCAGGATGAAGGAGAACTCGCCGATCTGGGCCAGGCTGGCGCCGACCGTGAGGGCGGTGTTGAGGGGATAGCGGAAGGCCAGCACCAGCAGGATGGCGGCCACCGTCTTGCCGACGATGACGACGGCGGCCACCGCCAGCACCTTGCCCGGTTCCTGCAGCAGCACCTGGGGATCGAAGAGCATGCCGACGGAGACGAAGAACAGCACCGAGAAGGCGTCCCGCAGGGGCAGGGATTCCTCCGCCGCCCGGTGGGCGAAATCGGATTCGCGCATCATCATGCCGGCGAAGAAGGCGCCCAGAGCGAAGGAAACGCCGAAGAGCTTGGCCGAGCCGTAGGCCACGCCGACGGCGGCGGCAATGACGCAGAGGGTGAACAGCTCCCGGGAGCCGGTGCGGGCCACGGCCCACAGGATGCGCGGGAAGACCCGCCGCCCCACCACCAGCATAAGGGCGATGAAGGCTCCCACCTTGGCCAGGGTCACCGCCAGGGTGCCCCACAGGCTGCCGCCGGCGCCATGGGCATCGGCAGCGCTGCCGCCCAGCAGCTCGGCCAGGGGCGGCATCAGCACCAGCACCAGGACGCACACCAGGTCCTCCACCACCAGCCAGCCGACGGCGATGCGGCCATTCACCGAATCCAGGATGCCCCGGGTCTCCAGGGCCCGCAGCAGCACCACGGTGGAGGCGCAGGAGAGGGCCAGGCCGAAGACCAGGCCGCCGCCGAAGGACCAGCCCCAGTACATGGCCAGCACGGTGCCCAGGGCAGTGGCAACGGTGATCTGCACCACGGCGCCGGGAACGGCGATGCGGCGCACATTCATCAGGTCTTCCAGGGAGAAGTGCAGGCCGACGCCGAACATCAGCAGCATGACACCGATCTCGGCCAGCTGGCCGGCCAGCTCCACGTCGGCGACGAAGCCCGGGGTGGCCGGGCCCATGATGATGCCGGCAATGAGGTAGCCGACCAGGGGGGGAATCTTCAGGCGGGCAGCAATGAAGCCCAGGATCATGGCCAGGCCGAAGCCGGCGGCCACGGTGGTGATGAGGCTGATGTCGTGGGGCATGTTGCGGTCCTTGCGGGGAGTGTTAGCAGACTAGCGCCAAACAGGCGGCCACGCACTCCCCTCCCCTCGACATCCGCCGGGATCGGGCCGACACGCGCTGACCTTTCGCCCGGCGAAGCCCATTGTCCCATGAAGGGCGCAGTAGCTGGATCAGGGAAACGACGGACAAACGGACGACAGGCATCGCACCGGGGCCCCGGTGCGGTCAGGAAAAATCAGGGGGAAAAAAGCGGGGCGAGGCCCGCCGCTCAGAACAGGGGCGCCAGGGCCTTGTCCAGGTCTTCCAGCTTCATGCCGCCAAGCTTGCGGGCGACGATATGGCCCTGGCGGTCCAGGATCACCGTGTAGGGCAGGCCGGCCTTGTCGTTGCCCAGCTGGCGCATCAGATCCAGCCCCGGCTGCAGGCCGGAGACCAGCACCGGGTAATTCACCTCGTAGGCCGAAGCAAATTCCTTGACCGCCTCCTTGCCCTCTTCCACCGCCACGCCGACGATGGTCAGGCCCTTGGCCTTGTACTTGTTCTGGATGCTCACCAGATCAGGAATTTCCTTGCGGCAGGGGCCGCACCAGCGGGCCCAGAAATTCACCACCAGGGGCTTGCCCCGATAGCGCTCCAGATTCACCTTCTCGCCGGCGGTATCGGGAAAGCTGGCGGCGAAGAGCGGCGCCGCGGAGGCCTGCTCTTCGGCGACAGCCGCCAGGGGAGCGGAAAACAGCAGGGCGGAGGCCAGGGCGGCGAGGGAGGAACGCAAGGGCAGCATGGGCATCAGGGCAGGTCGGTTTTGCGGAAAGTCAGGAAGCCGGCCAGGGCCGCAGCGCTGCCCAGGAGGACCGGATAGGCCAAAGCATAAACCTTGTAACCGAGAACGCCAAAGGTATCCAGGATCACGTACGCGGAGGGCCCGAGGACGATCAACTGGGGATCGAAGAGGGCCAGGGCCGCGGTGCGGAACACCTGCAAGGGGTTGGCCAGGGCGATGCCGATCACCGTTTCCGGACTGACCTGGCCCTGGATCAGGACGCCGAGGAGGATCAGGTCGAGGAACACCAGCATCAGCAGCCAGACCATGAAGGCCGTGCCCTGGGCCACGTCGGTGCTGCGGGCCAGGGTGGAAATGAGCATGCCGATGCCGAGGAAGCACCAGGCCATGGCGGCCAGCAGGGCGGTGTAATAGACGAACATGCCCCAGGGCACTTCGATGCCCTTGATCAGGGCCCACAGCACGGCGCCCAGCATGGCGACGAAGACCGGCAGGAAGATGGTGACGTAGCGGCCCAGGAACTTGCCCCAGAACCAGGCCGCCAGGCCCACGGGCAGGGACAGCAGGTATTCGAAGACCCCCGCCTCCCGGTCGCCGGCGACGGAGCGCACAGTGGTGACGAGGACAAAGATGGGCAGGATGGCCATGGCCAGCTGGATGTAGGTCACCAGCAGGCGGGACAGGCCGATGAAGCCCAGGACCCGGGATTCGGTCAGGCCGAAGGCGAACAGCAGGGCCACGATGCCGCCGAAGACCAGGCTGTAGATGAGGAACCAGCGGGCCCGCAGGGATTCCACGATGTCGAGTTTGGCGGTGAGCCAGAGGGTTTTCATTGCTGTCCTATTCCCTGAGTGTTTTTATTTGCCTTTGGCGAGGACCTGCTTCTTCGCTTCGTCGAAGCCGATGCTGCCCTCCACCTTGTCGGCCACGGCCCCGAAGCCGTAGGCCATGGGAGTGCGCTTGCCGCCCACGTAATAGGCCTTGCGTGCGTCGAGCCAGCGGCCGTCGCGGGAATCGGCGATCCAGAATTCCATGCGCGGGTCCGACGACCAGGGCTGGTGCTCGCTCCAGAAAATGGCGCAGCCGAAATCGTCGAACTTGTAGACCTTCTTGCTGTGGGGATCGCGGATCTGGGCCGCGTAGGCCTTGTCGCTGATGGCCATGCCGCAGCGGGTGCAGCCGTCCCGGTCCCACTTGATTTCCACCGGGCCGCTGCTGGGCTGGCCGCCGCAGCCGGCGAGGGAGACGAAAACGCCGGCCGGCACCGAGAAGAGGAAGGTGCGGCGCTTCATTGCAGGGTCACTCCCGTGACCTCCTGCATGTCGATGCGGGTCAGCAGGCCGACGTAGCGCGACACCATGCCGAGGAAGCGCAGGCGGTCCGGGCCGGCCACCTGGCCGTGCCAGGAGAGGCCCTCGTTGCGGGCGGCGAAGCCCCAGCCTTCCAGGGCCTTGGCGATGGCCGGGTCGGCCCGGCGCAGGTCCACATGGCAGTCGAGCAGGGTATCCATGCCGGAATCGTCGGCCACCCGGTCGTCCAGCACCACCTTGCCCATGTCCATCTCGATCACCCGGTTCACCAGGGCCGCCACCTCGTCGAGACGGTGGCTGGAAATGATCATGGTGCAGTTGTCCTGGCGCTCGGCCAGGAGCTGGAAGAAGATGTGGCGGGCTTCCGGGTCCAGGTTGGCGGCCGGTTCGTCCATCACCAGCACCTGGGTGTCGCGCCCCAGGGCGATGGCGATCAGCAGCTTCTGCTTCATGCCGCCGGAAAGGCGGTTGAAGGGACGGGCGGCGATGGCGTCCACGTCCAGGCCGAGGCGGTCGGCGATGGCGTGGATGCGCCGGGGATCGGACTTGCACACGGCAGCGGCGAAAGTCACCAGCTGGCCCACGGGCATTTTCAGGGGCGGCGGCAGCTGGGGCACGAAGCCCACCTTGCCCAGCACGTCGGCCCGATGGGTCCGGGGCGCCTTGCCGTCAATGCTGACCTCGCCGCCGTAGGTGTACTCCCCCAGCAGGCAGCGGATCAGGGTGGTCTTGCCGGCACCGTTGGAGCCGATCAGGGCAATGCGCTCGCCCAGCTGGATGTCCAGGCTGACTCCGGCCAGCACCTGGGCCTTCTTGAAAATCTTGCTGACGTTGTCGAAACGGATCATGGGAAAGGAGATTTCTCGCAAAGCGTTACAGGGCCAAGGCCGCAGGATGCCAAAGCCCGGGCTGCGGCGCTTTGATATTTATCTCCTTCGGCTCCATTTTTCCTAAAGCAGTTTGTCCAGACCCTTGACCCCGTAGGTCAGGGCGCCGCTGGGGCAGGTGTCCACGCACAGGCCGCAACGGGTGCAGTCGGGGCCGATGGACATCACCGCCTCCTCGGCCCGGCCCTTGATGACCACGTCGAGAACGTGGGGCACCAGGCAGACCTTGCGGCAATCGCCTTCATGGAAGCACTTGTCCAGGCGGTAGACGATGCGCAGGGGCGACACGGTGCCCACCATACCGTAGGTCAGGCCGATGGGACAAACATATCGGCACCAGGCCCGGCGCGAGTAGAAAACTTCGAACAGGAGCAGCAGGAAGACCCAGGCCAGGGCCAGGCTGGGGCCGTAGATCAGGGCCCGGGACAGGATGCCGGTGGGCGACAGGGTCTCGAACACGGTGTAGCCGGTGACGATGGCCAGCAGGGAGAACAACACCCAGAACACGGTGCGGGTGCCCCGGTGGAACTCATGGTCGGTGACCCACTTCTTTTCCACCAGCTTCAGGTGCAGGGCCTCGAACCATTCCGCCACCAGGTGGTAGGGACAGACCCAGGAGCAGAAGGTACGCCCCCCCAGCAACACCCAGAGGAAGAACACGGTGGCGGTGCCGATCAGCAGGTTCACGATGATGTGCTTGTGGGCCAGCATCACCTGCAGGGCGGAGTTGAGGTCGATCAGGTGGAAGCCGACGAAGCGGGAGGCGGTGAGGGCCCCCTCCAGCATCTGGATGTCCAGCCAGAAGGAGACGACGAAGAGCAGGTTCACGGCGATGAGCACGGCCCAGCGGCGGTTGCGCCACTTGTGCTGCAGCAGCTGGTGCTCCCGGGTGTGCTGCTTCATGGCCTCGAAGTCGGCCTTGTTGAGGCGCTTCAGCTTGTGGATCTGTTCCGCCTCCGGACTGTAGGCGGCGGGCTTTTGCGGCTCCCGGCCGAGCATGACCAGGAGCTTTTCCTTGAAGCTTTTCATTTCAGGCCTCCCAGGTCTTGCGTTCGTCCACCACGATGGCGGCCATGCCGCCCGCTTCCACGGGGCAGATCATTTCGCAGACGCCGCAGCCGACGCATTGTTCCAGGACCTCCGGCACCGCCCGTTTGACGCCGTCGCCGTTGTCCACGAACTTGAGGCGGATGGCGTCCTTGATCGGGCATTCGGTGACGCACAGGTCGCACAGTTCCCGCTCGTAGGGATGGTCCGCCACCGGAATGGGTTTCCAACGGTCCACATCCATGTAGCGCATGGTGCCCTTGAAGCCGGCGCCCCGGGCTTGCCCCTTGAAGCCCTTGCCCTGGGCCGCCAGACAGATCTGGGGCTGGGCCAGGCGGGCCAGGCCCATGCGTTCCTTCAAGTTGAGGGTGGGCTCCGGGTCCTTTTCCTTGGCCTTGAGGATGGGCAGGCGGGCCAGGTGGGCGCCGGGCCGTACCGCCAGGAAACCGGGCTTGTCGTAGGTGAGGGCGCCGGTGGGACAGGCCAGGATGCACTGGCCGGCATCGCAGGAAAAGTCGCAGGCCTGCTCCCGGGCGTCGATGTGGGGCACGCCGATGCCGTAGCCGTCCGTGAGATCGCCCAGCTTGATGGCCTGCACCGGGCAGACCTGGACGCACTGGCCGCACTTGATGCAGGAGGCGAGGAAGTCCTTTTCATCCAGGGCGCCGGGAGGACGCAGGCGGGTGCGGCTGGCCCGGGCCACGGGCAGATAGCCCAGCAGGGCCAGGCCGACGATGCCGCCGGTCAGGAGGGAACTGCGGATGAAGCGGCGGCGGGCAGTGCGCTGCTTGGCGGAGCCGGCGGGCTTGGCAGCATTGCCGGCAGGCGTATCGGATTCCGGGTTGTTGTCACTCATGGTGCTTTCCTCCGGGGATTCTTGAACACCGGGGCTTCGTCCCGCACCATCAGCACGGGGTCGGAAAAGGGAGCCAGGCGCTCGAGGAAATCCAGTGATTCCATCATGGGGGCGCTCTTGAAAAAGAGGGCGAAGGGCACTTCCATCCACAGGCGGTCGGCGTAGGCGTAATCCTCGTAGGGCGTGTCGCCGACACCGTCGTTGTTGCGGTCGAAGCCCTGGTAGCCGTCCCAGTAGTTCCCGTGCCAGCGGTTATGGGCGGCACCGCCGCCCCCGGCCACGGCCACGTCAGCCAGGTTGCCCTCGAAGACATTGCTCTCGAAGACGCTGCCCTCCCGGTCGGAGACGAAGCTGACGGCAATGCCGTTGAAGGCGAAGCGGTTCTTGCGCACCTCGGTCTTGGAGCCGGGCTCGAAGGGCGACAGGTCGGTGCCGATGCCGGTGGAGCAGTAGAGGATTTCGTTGCCCTCGATGACCGTGTTGCTGGCCTCCTTCAGGCCCACGGCCATGCCGGTGGCGCCGGTGGCATGGGAGATGGTGTTGTTGCGGATGTAGGCGCCGTTGGTGTACATGAGATACACACCGACGGCGTTGTCGTAGAAGCGGTTGCCCTCCACCGTGTTCTCGTGGGCGAACATGAAGTGGATGGAATAGCGGCTGCGCCGGCTGACGTTGTTGCGGAAGACGTTATGGTCGGAATACCAGGCCACCATGTCCCGGGAATCCTCGATTTCATTGCCTTCCAGCAGGTTGTTCTTGCTGTACCAGAGGCGCACGCCGTCGCCCCGCAGGCCCAGGTCGAAGGGCTTGGAGCGGATGTAATTGCGGGTCAGCTTGTTGTCGTTGGACTGCTTCAGGTCGATGCCGAAAAGACAGTTGGTGATGCGTACCTGGTCGACCACGTTGTGGTCGCCGCGCACATTGAGACAGGCATCGTCGCTGTCGTGGGAACCGCCGGAATTGGTCAGATGCACGCCGCGCAGCACGGCACCGCTGGTATCCAGGACGAACACCGTGCCCTTGCCGCCGCCGTCGATGATGACCTGGCCCTGGGCCTCGATGGTCAGGGGCTTGTTCACCACCACCGGACCGGAATAGCTGCCGGCCGGCACCTTCAGCACCGAGCCTTCGGGAGCCTGATTTACCAGGTCCTGGAACCAGGGAATGCCGGCCACCGCCGGCGCCGTGGGCAGGGGCACCTTCTCGCCGGAGGCACCCCAGGCGCTGCCGGCAGGCTTGCCCATGCCGTCATCCGCACTGGATGCGGCTGCCGGCGTATCGGTGGCGGCGCCGAGGGCCCGCAGGGCGTAATCCGGGTCTCCCACGGCAACGCTTACCGCCGCCCACACCAGCAACGGCGAGGCGGCGACTGCAAGCAGGCGTCTCACTCGGCAGCCCCCTCGCGCACCTGCTTGCGCCGGATCAGCAGGGCCGGCATGAGGCTGAGGAACATCAGCACCAGCAGGCCGTAACCCCAGTAGGGATAGGAGTAGGTGGAGAACTGGGCCACCTTGCCTTCGCCGAAGACGGTGGGCATGAAGGGCTTCACCGTGAAGGCGCCCCAGGGGTGCAGGTTGTGGCCGAAGAACCACAGCCAGGCGGCGTAGGTGACGACGAAGAAGAGGGGCAGCAGGGCCGGCACCAGGGCCAGCAGCAGGCTGAAATTGCGCACCTTGGCAACGCCGGCGACGACGATGCCCATGACCAGGATCAGGCCGACGATGACGATGTGGCTGATGAGGGTGACGTTATCGCCCCAGGCCTTGATCTTCTCCGGTTCCTTGAAGAAGGTGCCGGCCTCCTGGACGTAGGCTTCGACGTGGCTGGCCAGATGGCCGAGCACGTACTGGTCCACCAGCATCCAGGCGGCAACGGCGGCAAAGCCGGCGGACAGGACCAGGATGCGGGTCTTGCGCTTGGTCACCATGAAGCCGGCCAGCATGACGGCGAAGAAGCCGAAGAAGAACTTGGCCAGGGGCTTCTCCACCGGGGCACCGGTGGCGATGGGGAACATGCCCACGTAGTGGTTGATGGTGTTCATCTCGTGGACGCAGTCCAGGCCCTGGGCCCCCTTGTTCACGTCCTTCTTGGCATCCAGGATGGGGTTGTAGCGTTCGGTGTTTTCATCCAGGTCCTGCTGGATGATTTCGTTGGCCATGCGGGTGCCGACCCCGGCCGCCTTGCAGCCGTTGTAGACGCCATCGAAATGGAAGTGGATGCGGATGCCGTCAGGAAAGGCGTCCTTGGGGTAGTTCGGCGCCGTCAGGGAGACCCACCAGATGGGGGCGAAATAGGCGGCCACCATGGCCACCAGGGCGATCAGGGTCAGTCCCTGGACCAGGCGAGTCTGTTTGGTTTGGGTATCCATGTTCTGCTGTCTCTCGAAAAGCAGCCCCGCTTACCGGCGACGGCCGCAGGATGGTAGTGCTAGTTATTTTTGACCGGCCTTCCCTGAACCGCCGGAGGCCCTCTCCCCGGGAGAGGGGTGGATGGAGGGAGGATCGGGCCTCCCCCTCATCCGGGGCCTCCCTGCGGGGAGGCCCAGAGTGTTGCAAGCTTACTTCTTCTTGCCCGGCTTGGCTGCACACATGGAGCCAGGCATGGTCATGCTGGACTGGTAGGCTGAGATGGCCACCAGCTGTTCGTTGTTGTACTTCTTGATGATCTTCACCATGTCCGGGTTGGCGTTACGGCGGTGGCCGTCGCGGATCTCGGTCATCTGGCGCAGCAGGTACTTGTAGTGCTGGCCGGCGATCACGGGGTAGAACTTGTCCTTGACGCCTTCGCCGTTCTTGCCGTGGCACTCCAGACATTCCTTCTCGTACAGCTCCTTGCCCTTGGCGATCTGCATGGAGGCGTCGACGCCCTCATACTTGCCGTGGTCGGTGGGGATGCACAGACCTTCAATGTAGGAGGCCACATCAGCCAGTTCCTGGGGATCGGTCAGGGTGGCAGCGAAGGGATACATGGTGGGGTTGTCGCGCAGACCGGCACGGATGTCGGCCATCTGCTTGATCAGCACGGTGGTGTGCTGGCCGGCGAGCTGGGGGAAGGTGCCATCGGGACGGCCGGCACCGGAAGGCAGGTGACAGGCGCCGCAGACCTCGTAGGCTTCCTGGCCGCGCTTCTTGTCGCCCTTGAGCTTCAGGGCTTCGATCTTCTCGCCCTCCTGGGCATTCCACTTGTAGTCCTTCGACTCGATACCACCTTGATGGGGAGCCGGCGGACCGGCGTGGGCCACCCCCAGGGCGATGAGGGAAAGGGAGGCGGCGATGATCAGCTTTTTCATTTGAATCCCCTTACAGAGAGAAAATTGCTATGTACTAATGTTAGTCGGGCCCGGCGGGGCCTGTATTTGATGCGGGTCAATCCGAAAAAAAGACGCCGGTCGGCAAGCTAGCCGCACCGCCGTCCTCCGGGGATTCGGATCAGGGCTTGACCTTGGACAGGTAGTCGGCCAGCGCCTTGATTTCTTCGTCATTGACCAGGTGCATGACGCCCTTCATGGCGGCAGTCTGGCCGTTGTTGCGGGCGCCGCTCTTGATGTCCTTCATCTGCTGCTCGGCGTAGGCGGCGTTCTGGCCGGCCAGCTTCGGGTAGTTGGGCATCAGGGGCTTCTTGCCTTCGGCACCGTGACAGGCATTGCAGGTCTTCTCGGCAAACAGCTTGGCGCCGTCGGCAGCAAAGGCGGGGGCGGCCACAGCGGCGGCCAGGGCGGTGAAAAGCACCAGTTTTTTCATGGGTATTCCCTTTCATAAGAAAACGGGGAGCATGGTGATGCTCCCCGCGTTCAACAACTATTACCTGAATCAAATCCGGCGGATTACTTCACCTTCTTGGCGCCGTTCTGTTCCAGATAGGTCTTGGCGCGCAGGCCGAGGTCGGCTGCCTTCACCTGGTACTGCCAGACTTGCTCGGCCCACAGGGTGGCCTGGTTCCAGTCCTTCTTCTTGGCAGCGTCTTCATGCTTGGCCTTGGCGTCCTTGATCTTGTTCAGCTGATCGACGGCGTCGTCCATCATGTTCACCACATCCGGGAAGTCCTTGTAATTCACGGAGGTGATGTAGCCGACCACCTGATCGATGACGGCCTGGGTATCGGCCACCTTCTTCAGCTGCTTCTTGTAGTCGTCTTCGCTGTAGATCGCCTTCTCGGCACCGGCGGTCTTGGTCGCCTTCCAGCCCTTCGGCTTGACCAGGAGGTAGCCCTGCATTTCCAGGTGCAGCGCGGAGCAGAACTCGGTGCAGTAGTAGGGATAGACGCCTTCCTTGTCGGCCTTGAACTTGACCGTGACGGTCTTGCCCGGCTCGACGGAAGCATGGACGTTGTAGGTGGAGACGGTGAAGCCGTGGGTCTCGTCCTGGGCACGCTCGAGGTTGGTCAGGTGGATGGTGACTTCGTCGCCCACTTCAGCCTCGATGGTTTCCGGGGTGATGTGGGAACGGATCAGGGTACCCTTGACCTCGATCTTGTTGCCCTTCTTGGTGGTGACTTCCTCGCCGGCACGGACGGCGCCGGGGTGCGGCTTGTCGGTGCGGGAGTCGGTACCCACCTTGTAACGGACGCCGGGCTTCAGCTTGGCGGCATCGATGGCGACAACGTAGTGCGGCTCGCCCAGCGGCAGGGGCATGTCGTACAGGAGCTGCATCTTGTCGTTGCTGATGTCGATCAGCTGGTGGTTCTGCGGGTGCAGGGGACCGACGGGCACGAAGCGGTCGATGGACAGCTTGTTCAGCGCCACCAGGTAACGGCCCTTGGGATCGGCGGAGTCACCTTCCATGGTCATCAGGTGACCGATGTTGTAGTGCACGCTGATTTTGTCGAGAACCTTGCCTTCACAGAAGTTCCACTTCACCACCTGGGAATCAACGTACAGGGAGGTGTAGGCCAGACACTGCTTGGAGTCGTACTGGGTATGCAGGGGGCCGAGGCCCAGTTGCACCTGGGTGTGCAGTGCGTCCTTCATGGCGATCACGGGGATGCCGTAGGCGTCCTTGGACTCGAACTTGCCGGCCTTGATGGCGGCCTGGATCTTGTCGAAGGAATACACGGACACGTGGGTGTCGAGCTTGCCGGCAACGGTGATGAACTTGCCGTCCGGGGTCACGTCGACGCCGTGGGGAGACTTGGGTTCCGGAATCAGGAACAGCACGCCTTCCTTGACGGCAGTTTCGATTGCCAGGACGTTGTGGCCGTTGATCTTCTTGGCCATGCCCTTGGCGACCAGTTCGGCAGCCTTCTTCCAGTTGATCACGTGCAGATAGTCGGTGTCCTTGGCGGAACAGCCGGCTTCATAGGGAGGACGACCCTTCTCGATACCGCCCACATAGCGCTCGGAGCAGAAGGAGTTGGTGAAGGACCAGCCGTCGGACGGACCCTTGCCAGCGTCGGACAAATCCTGGCTGTAGGGGGGCAGTTCGAGGGAGAAGGACTGCTTCGGATCGATGCGGCCTTCCTTGCGGTCAAACTTCCAGTAGGTGACGCCGCCGCGGTACTTCTCGTTGAACTCTTCGAGGGGGTAGAACTTCTTGTTTTCCAGCGGGGAAGCGTACTGGGCAGCCTCGATGACGTAGTCGGTGTTCGGGGTGACGAAGGCGCCGCCGTGTTCGGACTTGAAGATCGGGTTGACCACGATCTGCTTGGTCTCGAAGTCGCGCAGGTCGATCACTGCCAGACGGGGATTGGCCTTGTCGTTGATGAAGAGGAACTGGCCGTCGTACTTGCCGTCGGTTTCGGAGATGGCCGGGTGGTGGGTGTCGCCCCAGGTGATCTGCTTGCCGTCGATCATGCCCTGGTTCAGCACGGCCTTGGAGTTCTCGTCGTAGCCGTAGCCCTGCCAGGGTTCGGGGGTGAACACGCCGATGTACTTGAGGATGCGCATGGACGGAATGCCATACACGATCACCTGGCCGGACTGACCGCCGGAGGAGAAGGCGACGAATTCATCACGCTTACCGGTGGGAACGTAGGTCTTGGCCGCTGCCAGCAGGTCCTGCTGGGACAGGCTGCGACGTTTCATCACGTCCTGCAGGGACTCTGCTGCCGTGGCAGCCCCCGCTGCCGCGAAACCGATACCGGCTGCAACCAGCGCGGCGACGGTCTGCTTCATACGAGTCTTCATTTTGACTCTCCCGTTGATAAATAAAGGAAATTTCTCTGCTATTGCCCTAGGCACCATAGGGTGCGCACCTACTATGCGGCAATATGTCGCACATCATCGGCGCCGCCACACTTCTAAACTTTGATGCAGGTTAAATTGGGGAAATGGCTCGGGGTTGAGAATCGAGCCCATCGCCAAGCCAGTAGCGGCTTTGGCGTCATCGTGTCAGGATAGCCAAGGAATTACGCGCCTTCGCGGCACCGCCACCCGGTCCACCAAGCCCTACCGCGGTCCGCCGGCCCTCCGCAACACCGGTACCCATTACCTGCCCCAGCCCCGAAGCAACGAATGTCCAAAAAAATTATTTATGACCTGGCCATCCTCGGCGCCGTCATCGCCCTCGGCGGCCTCGGCTACACCCTGGCCCCCCTGCTCACCCCCAAGACCGACCTGGCAGCCCCCCTCTCGGACTGCGACCTGAACCGGGGTCCCTGCCGGGCGGCCCTGCCCGGAGGTGGCGAAGTGGAATTCAGCATCAGCCCCCGCCCGGTCCCGGCCCTCAAGCCCCTGACCCTGAGCGCCCGGGTCAGCGGCATCCCGGCCAGCCAGGTGGAGGTGGATTTTGCCGGGGTGGACATGAAGATGGGCTATAACCGCCCCCTGCTGGCCGCCGCCAAGGAAACCGGCACCTTTGTCGGGCAGGGCAACCTGCCCGTCTGCATCACCGGCACCATGATCTGGCAGGCCACCGTGCTGGTCGGCAGCGGCGGCAAGAATATCGCCGTCCCCTTCCGCTTCGAGTCGGCCGCCCCGGAAGGCCACTGAAAGACACCATGCGCCTCATTGCCCTGCTCACCATCCTGGTCCTGGCCATCCCGGGCCTGCCCGGCTGTTCCCGCGACACCCCGCCAGCCCCCGGCGGCCTGACCCTGGCCGCCCCGCCCAGCGGCGGCGATTTCAGCCTGGACAGCGCCGACGGCCGTATTGCCACCCAGAACTTCCGCGGCCAGGTGGTCGCCCTCTATTTCGGCTACACCTACTGCCCGGACGTCTGCCCCACCTCCCTGGCGGCCCTCGGCAGCGCCCTGGAAAAGCTGACGCCGGCGGAGCTGGCCCAGGTCCAGCCCCTGTTCATCTCCGTAGACCCGGAGCGGGACAGCGTGGCCCGCCTCAAGGACTACGCCGTCTTTTTCCACCCCAAGCTCAAGGGCCTGACCGGCACCCCGGCGGAAATCGCCGCCATTGCCCACGCCTACGGCGCCAGCTACAGCCGGCAGGAGGTCAAATCGGAAGGCGGCTATGTGGTGGACCACTCCTCTTTCGTCTACCTGCTGGCTCCCGACGGCCGCCTGGCCGCCTCCCTGCCCCACGGCACGACGCCGGAAGACATGGCCGCCGCCATGCGGCGCCTGCTGCCCCAACCCAAGTAACCGACTTCACCCACAGGAGTTCCCCATGCAACTGCACCGCCGCCTCATTTCCGCCGCCCTGGCCTGTTCCGCCCTGTTCGCCCTGCCGGCCCTGGCCGACAGCCCGATCAAGGTGGAAGACCCCTATGTGCGCCTGGTTCCCACCGGTACCCCCAACACCGGCGCCTTCATGGTCATCAAGAACAGCGGCAACGTCGACCGCAAGGTGCTGAAGGCCGAGAGCCCCGTCTCCAAGGTGGTGGAACTGCACAACCACATCAACGACAACGGCGTCATGCGCATGCGCCCGGTGGCCGACATCGAGGTCAAGGCCAAGGGCGAGGCCGTACTGCAGCCCGGCAGCCTGCACGTCATGCTGATCGGCCTCAAGCAGGACCTGAAGGAAGGCGACGTGGTGCCCATCACCCTGAAGCTGGACGACGGCTCCTCCACCAAGATCGAAGCCCCGGTACGCAAGATCCAGGTGCCCGCCGCCAAGCCGGAAGACATGGGCCAGCACAACCACGGCGCCATGAAGCACTGAGCCTGTCCGGACGCAACAAAACAAAGGGACTCCCGCGGGAGTCCCTTTTTGCTGGCCGGCGCTTCAGAACTGGCTGAAGTTGCGCCCCATGACGTGTTCGTCGGTGCGGTATTTGTCCAGTTGCTGGGTGCGCTCGAAATACAGGGGCGGGTCTGGCACCTGCATAACGCCGCAGGTGCCGACGGGCATCCAGCGCAGGCGCAGGGCCCGGGCCGCATGTTCGATGGAAATCTCCACGCTTTCCGAAATGCCCAGTTCCAGGCGCAGGAATTCCAGCATGTTGCGGCGGGTGCCGTCGTCAAAGCGGACGAAATCCTCCCAGGTGTGGGGCACCCAGGGCGTATCGTAGGTCAGGCAGAGCAGGCTGTGCCCCCTGTAGGAACGCAGGCAGCAACCGTCGGCGCAGCAGGTGCAGGCAAAACGCAGTTCCAGCGCCTTGACCAGGCCATCCATATCCATGCCCGCCTCCTTTCGCCCATGCCCAGATGCCCACCTGTTTCATAGTGGAAAAAAAGCGGGGCAAGCGCAAGGAGGGATTTTCCCGCCCCCGGCGGAACAATCCCGACCTCAGGGACGGCCGGGTTCCTCGGTGACGAAGGCGATCTTGGCGATGCCCACCCGCTGGGCGGTGGCCATCACTTGCGCCACCTTCTCGTAGCGGGTGCCGCGGTCGGCCCGCAGATGCAGTTCCGTTTCCGGCCCGGCCAGGCCCTGCAGGCGGGTGGCCAGGGCTTCGCCGGCCACGACCTCGCCGTTGATGAAGACCTGGCTGTTGCCGTCCAGGGCCAGCTGCACCACCTGGGGCTTCTGCTCCACCTGGGTGGCGCTGACCTTGGGCAGATCCACCGGCACGGCCTGATTGAGCAGGGGCGCGGTGATGATGAAGATCACCAAAAGCACCAGCATCACGTCCACCAGGGGCGTGGTGTTGATTTCCGCCATGGGCTGGGCGCTGCCGCCCTCGTTGAAGGATCCGAAAGCCATGCCGGCGGCCTCAGGCAACCCGCACCAGGCCGCCCTGGGGCACGGTGCTGGAGAGACGCACGCCGGTGGTGAGATAGGCGTGGAGGTCGTGGGCAAAGCCGTCCATCTGGGCCAGCACCAGGCGGTTGGCCCGGGTAAAGGCGTTGTAGGCCAGCACGGCGGGAATGGCGACGAAGAGGCCGGCGGCGGTCATGATCAGGGCCTCGCCGACGGGACCGGCCACCTTGTCCAGCACCACCTGGGAAGAGCCGGAGAGGCCCACCAAAGCGTGGTAGATGCCCCACACCGTGCCGAACAGGCCGATGAAGGGCGCCGTCGAGCCCACCGAAGCGAGGAAGGTGAGGCCCTGCTCGATGCGGGCCTGGGCGGTGACGATGCTCTGGCGCAGGCAGCGGGTGACGAATTCACTGGCATTGACGCCGGCGCCGATGCCCCGGGCCGCATGCTGCTCATGGGCCTGGGCGGCGTGGGCGCCGGAGAGGGCCAGGCCGGCCAGGATGCCGCTGGCGTCCTCGCGGCGGATGGCTTCCAGGGCTTCGGGCAGGGAATCGGCCTGCCAGAAGGCGGCCAGGGCCCGGCTCTGGGTGCGGGAGGCGCGCCAGTGGGCGATGAACTTGCCGACGATGACGCACCAGCTGGCCACCGACAGCAGCAGCAGGATCAGGGCGACGGAATGGGAAACCCCATCTCCCTGGGCCCATAAATGGGAAAGACCGAGTTGGGTGTTCATGGGGACTCCTGCAATGGGTTAGCTGTCGAGAGCGAAAGTGATGGGAACGATGACCGAAGCTGCCACGGCCTCGTCACCGCGCCGGGCGGGGACGAAACGCCAGCGCTGGACGGCCTCCCGGGCAGCGCTGTCGAGGCGGGAATAGCCGCTGCCGGTCTGGATATCCACCTGCTCCGCCGTGCCCTGGGGCGTCACCCGCACCTTGAGCAGGACCTTGCCTTCCTCGCCGAAACGACGGGACATGGGGGGGTAAACAGGTTTCGGGTTGTGCAGGTAGTCCGCATCGAAACGGGCCGGCACCAGGGCAGGCGCCGCCGCGGTGGTCGTGCTGGGAGCGCGGCTGGGGGGAGCCTCGGGGGCGACGAAATCACTGCTGGCGGCCGCCGTCGGCGTTGCCGCCAGGATCGGCGCAGGCGTCTTTGCCAGCGGCACCGGGGCCGGGGCCTTGGGCTGCCGCGGCCGCTCGACCTTGGGCGGCATCGGCTGGGGCGGCGCCACCTCGGGCTGGGGCCTGGCCGCAGGCGCGGCGTCGATAAGGCGTACGCTCATCGGCTGGGGCACCATGGCGCTGACCACGGCACTACCGGAATGCAGGGCGTAGGCCAGACCGCCCCCATGGAGGGCCAGCACCAGCAGGAAGATCGAGCCCCGGCGCCCCCGGGAGAGGGAGGGCCATGGACTGGGCAATGAAGCAGACAGAAAACGATCCTTTTCGGGCCGCGAGGGGCCCCGCAGCGGCATCCCGACGAGGGCTCGCGGGACTGCCGGAAACGCCGTCGCCAGGGCGGCCATGCCGGCTTGGGCGAGAGGGTGGCGAACCCCGTAATTCTAGGGTTCAACGGCCGCCAAGGGGATGCGACCAAAGGTCGCAGGGGCGGCCGGAAAAGGGCGCCAGTCTTAGCGCAGGGAGAGTATCCAGCGCACCAGGGCCTGCAGGTCGGCATCGCTGACCCGCTTGTTGGGCGACATGAAATCGTCGCCCCAGACGCCGCTGCCGCCTTCCCTCACCTTCACCAGCAGGCGGGCCTCGGCTTCCGGGTCGTCCCAGTAGCGGCGCCCCACCTCGCGCCAGGCCGGGCCCCGCACCTTGACGTCCACCTCGTGGCAATTGAGGCAGCGGTGCCGCTCGGCCAGTTCGAGCATGGCGGCATCCCGCTTCTTGTCCGCGGCCTGGGCCGGTACGGCAACCACGCCGAACAGGGCGGCGCAGAGCAGGGTTCGGGTCGTCAGCGACATCCTCATCTCCTTCGACAAAAAGGCGTGCACCATGAAAAAACCGGGGGCCGCAGCCCCCGGTCATTAGACAACGATTCCGGCAATAACGCTTAGTACACGTCGTGCTGGGTGTTGTGGATGTTGAACTTGCCGGTGGGCGTGACCAGCTTCGGATCCTTGATCACGGTCTTGAACTTGCGGGTCTTGTCGTCCAGCACCACGATGGCGGAAGGCTCGGTCTTGTTGCCCGTCCAAACGGAGAACCAGACTTCGTCACCCTTCTCGTTGTACTCGGCATGCACCACCCGCTTCACGCCCTTGGTTTCCGGCAGGCCGGCCATCTTGGCGACGTTGATCACCTCAGGCTTGGCATCCGGGTTGCCCAGCTGGTCGATGCTGTACACGGTGACGGATTCGGCAGCATCCTTCTCCGGCATCAGCGGGGCATCGGCCCACAGGTTGTTGGACTTGGGATGGGTCTTGACGAACAGGGAACCGGAACCGTGGTTCTTCAGCTCGGCCACGACCTTCCAGGCGTACTGGGGATGCTTCTCCGGATCGGTACCGATCAGGCTGATGACGTCGGAACCCAGGTGGGAAGTGGACCACACGGGACCGAACTTCGGATGCACGAAGTTGGCGCCACGGCCGGGGTGGGGCTTGGGCTTGGTATCCACCAGGGCGGCCAGCTTGCCTTCCTTGGTATCGACGACCACCACCTTGTTGGAGGCGTTGGCGGCCACCAGGAAGTAACGCTTGGTGGCATCCCAACCGCCGTCATGCAGGAACTTGGCGGTTTCGATGGTGGTTTCCTTCAGGTTCTTCACGTCGGAGTAGTCCACCAGCTTGACCAGGCCGGATTCCTTCACCGTCACCACCCACTCGGGCTTGATCAGGGAGGAAACGATGGAGGCGACGCGGGGCTCCTGGTGATACTCGCCATCCACGGTGATGCCGCGGGTGGAGACGTTCTTCAGGGGCTCCAGGGTCATGCCGTCCAGGATGGTGTACTGGGGCGGCCAGTAGGAACCGACGATGGCGTACTTGTCTTCCCAGCCCTTGAACTTGGAGGTATCGACGGAACGGGCTTCCAGGCCGGCCTTCAGGGTGGCGACGATGGTGGGCTTCTCGAACCACATGTCGATCAGGTCCAGACGGCCGTCGCGGCCGATCACATAGACGTAGCGACCGGAAGCGGAAGTACGGGAAATGTGCACGGCGTAGCCGGTCTTGACGATGCCCCAGATCTTCTTGGTGTCGCCGTCGATCAGGGCCACTTCGCCGGAGTCACGCAGGGTGGTGGAGAAGACGTTCTGCAGATTGATGTTGTTCATCTGCTTGGTGGGGCGCTCGGCCACGGGCACGTGCACCTTCCAGTTGGCCTTCATTTCCTTCATGCCCCACTCGGGCGGCACATCCGGCTGCTGCTGGATGTAGGTGGCCATGTTCTTGATTTCATCCTTGGACAGGATGTCGTCGAAGTTGGGCATGCCGCCTTCGGTACCGTAGGTCAGGATCTTTTCCAGACGGCCCTGGCCGAGCTTCTGGGTGTTCGCCGGCTCCAGGTTCTTGCCGGTGGCGCCCTTGCGCAGCATGCCGTGGCAGCCGGCGCAACGCTCGAAGTAGATCTTGGCGGAAGCCTCTTTGGCTTCCTTGGTCAGGCTCGGCGCGTTGGCTGCGGGTGCAGCGAATGCGGAGCCCATGGCGGCCGCGAGGGCCGTAAAGATAAAGGCACTAACTCCCTTTTTCATGCTTTCCTCTCCTCAATAGGAATTATCAGCAAACCGTTACCCCCGACACAGCATCCGGGGATGGCGAAAGATTGCGCCCGGTGACTTGTCCAAATCCTTGATGCGAATCAACTTCAAAAAGTAGGGATATTCACTAGAGTGGTGCCTAGGCCGAAACACCCCCAAAAGGGATTGAAGGCCGACGGCCAGCCCGGCTATGCTGCCTTTTGCCAAACGAGAAAAAATAATGCTCATGCCCGATCCGAACCGCACCCACCCTGCCCTGCCCGGCACCGTCTATCTCGTCGGCGGCGGCCCCGGCGACCCCGACCTGCTGACGGTACGCGCCGCCCGCCTGATTGCCCAGGCCGACGTGCTGGTCTACGACCACCTCATCGGCGACGGCATTCTGGACTTGGCCCGGCCCGACGCCGAGATCATCTACGCCGGCAAGGAAGCCTCGAAACACACCCTGCCCCAGGACGACATCAACCACCTGCTGGTACAGCTGGCCCAGAAATACCGCTGCGTGGTCCGCCTCAAGGGCGGCGACCCCTTCATTTTCGGCCGCGGCGGCGAGGAGCTGGAGATCCTCGTCCGCCACGGCGTGCCCTTCCAGGTGGTGCCCGGCGTCACCGCGGCGGCCGGCTGCGCCGCCTACGCCGGCTTCCCCCTGACCCACCGGGACCACGCCCAGGTGCTGGTGTTCGCCACCGGCCACCTGAAGGACGGCACGGTCAATCTGGACTGGCAGGCCCTGGCCCGGCCCAAGCAGACCGTGGTTTTCTACATGGGAATTGCAGGCCTGGGAGAAATCAGCCGGCAGATGATCGCCCACGGCCTGCCGCCGCAAACGCCGGCCGGCGTGGTGCAACAGGGCACCACCCGCCAGCAGCGGGTGGTGGTGGCCGATCTAGCCACTCTGGAAGCGAAGGTGCAGGAAGCGGGCATCACCACGCCGGCCCTGATTTTCGTCGGCGGCGTGCTGCAGCTGCAGCCCCAGCTCAGCTGGTTCGAACCCCAGGCTGCAGCCGAGACGGTCTAAGCCGGATCAGCCGGGTCGAAAGAGACAGCCCAGGAGCAGCAGGAAAGAGAACAGCAGCTGCAACTGGGCGGTGCGGCCGAGCAGCAGGTTGTGGCCGGTACCCGGCGTCGCCCGGGCGAAGCGCACCACCAGCAGCAGGGCCGGCGGCAGCGCCAGCAGGGGCAGGCCGGCGGCCAGATGGTGGCCGGAGGCGGCCAGCCAGCCCAGCAAAACGAAGGGCGCCAGCATCAACAGCCCGTATTCCACCCGACATCCCGTCAGGCCCAGGCGCACCGCCAGGGTCCGCTTGCCGGCCCGGGCATCCCCGGCCCTATCCCGGGTGTTGTTCACCACGATCACCGCCGCCGCGAACAGGCCGGACATGTTGGCCAGGGCCAGGGCGGCCCGGCTGAGGCCGCCGGTCTGCAGGTAGTAGGTGCCGAGCACCGCCCCCAGACCGAAGAACAGCCACACGAAGACCTCGCCGAAAGGCCCGTAGGCAATGGGTTTGGGGCCGCCGGTGTAGGCCCAGCCGCAGAACAGGGAAGCCAGGCCGAGCAAGACGATGGGCCAGCCGCCCTGCCCCACCAGATAGATGCCCAGCAGGAAGGCGCCGCCCAGGGCCAGGAAGCCGCCCCGCTTGACCTGGGCGGCGCTGAGCCAGCCCATGGCCGTGGCCCGGGGCGGGCCCAGGCGGTCCGGCGTGTCCGTGCCGCGCTCGAAGTCGCCCACGTCGTTGAGCAGGTTGGTGCCGATCTGGATCAGCAGGGCCGCCGCCAGGGTCACCAGGGCCACCAGCCAGCGCAGCTGGCCCGTTTCCGACCAGGCCAGGGCGCAGGTGGACAGCACGGGGGCCGCCGCCACCGGCAGGGTGCGGGGCCGCAGGGCGAGCCACCAGGCCTGCCCGGGTGTGGGACGGGAGAGGCTGGCGAGTGTGGAAGCGTTCATGGGTAACGGGCGTAAGGGAAAAACAGGCCACAGTCTAACCACAGCGCGGCAAAACGGCGCATGGCCAGATCAAAAGGTGCCGAATTTATCCCGGAACGAAGACTGTGAGAGAATGCGGCCTTTGCAAAAACCGCCCCACGGGGTGGGTGTATTTGGTGCCGGGAGAGGGACTCGAACCCTCACACTGTTACCAGCGGCGGATTTTGAATCCGCTGCGTCTACCGATTCCGCCATCCCGGCCCGGGACGCCCGGCCAGAGCTGGCGGGCACTACTGCGCGAGGGGCGCATTATCACCGATTCACGACGCCCCCACAAGCCGGACGAGGACACCCGCCGCCTGCTCCGGGCACCACCGCCAAAGCCGCAAGACCATGAGCCTTTCCGTCGACCTTTTCGACTTTCCCCTGCCGCCCGAACTGATCGCCCAGCATCCGGCCAGGGAACGCAGCGCCAGCCGCCTGCTGCACGTGGACGGCCCCCACCTGGGCGACCTGCGCTTCACTGACCTGCCCGGCCTGCTGGCCCCCGGCGACCTGCTGGTGTTCAACGATACCCGGGTGATCAAGGCCCGCTTCTTCGGCCAGAAGGACTCCGGCGGCCAGGTGGAAGTGCTGCTGGAGCGCATCGTGGACGAGCGCCATGCCCTGGCCCAGGTGCGGGCCAGCAAGTCGCCCAAGGCCGGCACCCGCATCACCCTGGAAAACGCCTTCAGCCTGGTGTGCAGCGGCCGCCAGGGTGAGTTCTTCGCCCTCGAACTGGAGGGCGAAGGCAATCTGTGGGACCTGGCCGAACAGTACGGCCGCCTGCCCCTGCCGCCCTATATCGAGCACGGGGTGGAGGCGGAGGATGAGGCCCGCTACCAGACCGTCTATGCCCGCCACCCGGGCGCCGTGGCAGCGCCCACCGCCGGGCTGCACTTCGATGAGGCAATGCTGGAGCGGCTCTCCGAGCAGGGTGTCCGCCGAGCCGCGCTGACGCTGCATGTGGGGGCAGGCACCTTCCAGCCGGTGCGCGTGGAAAAGATTGACGAGCACAAGATGCACAGCGAGCGCTTCCACGTGCCGGAAGAAACCGCTGCGGCCATCGCTGCAACCCGGGAACGGGGCGGCAGGGTGGTGGCGGTGGGCACCACCTCCCTGCGCACCCTGGAATCGGCCGCCTGCGGCAACGGCCTGGTACGGGCCGGCAGCGGCGAGACGGACATTTTCATCACCCCGGGCTACCGCTTCCAGGTGGTGGACCGGCTCATCACCAATTTCCACCTGCCCCGCTCCACCCTGCTCATGCTGGTCTCCGCCTTCGCCGGCCTGGACCCCATCCGCGCCGCCTACGCCCACGCGGTGGCAGAAAAATACCGCTTCTTCAGCTACGGCGACGCCATGCTGCTGGAGCGGGAAGACAAGTCATAGCCACAGAGGACACAGAGATCACAGAGTAAAACCAACGCCCCCTTCATCCACCGGGGCAAGACCTACGGTCAACTTCTCTCTGTGTTCTCTGTGCCCTCTGTGGCAAAAATGGTTTTCAGGAATTTAGGAATACGTCCATGCAGTTCGAACTTCTCAAGACCGACGGCCAGGCCCGTCGCGGCACCCTGACCCTGGCCCACGGCACGGTGCAGACCCCGGTGTTCATGCCGGTGGGCACCTACGGCACGGTCAAGGCCATGACGCCCCAGTCCCTGCACGACATCGGCGCCCAGATCTGCCTCGGCAACACCTTCCACCTGTGGCTGCGCCCGGGCCTGGAAGTAATCAAGGCCCACGGCGGCCTGCACGACTTCATGGGCTGGAACAAGCCCATCCTCACCGATTCGGGCGGCTTCCAGGTCTTCTCCCTGGGGGCCCTGCGCAAGATCACCGAGGAAGGGGTGAAGTTCTCCTCCCCCATCGACGGCGCCAAGCTGTTCCTGACGCCGGAAGAGTCCATGCGTATCCAGCACACGCTGAACTCGGACATCGTCATGATCTTCGACGAATGCACGCCCTACCCGGCCACCGTGGACGAAGCGGCCAAGTCCATGCGCCTGTCCCTGCGCTGGGCCCAGCGCTCCATCGACGAGCACCGTCGCCTGGGCAACGGCAACGCCCTCTTCGGCATCGTCCAGGGCGGCATGTACGAGACCCTGCGCGACGAATCCCTGGCCGGCCTGGATGAAATGGGCTTCGACGGCATGGCCATCGGCGGCCTGTCCGTGGGCGAGCCCAAGGAAGACATGGCCCGCATCCTGGCCCACACCGCACCGAAACTGCCCGCCCACAAGCCCCGCTACCTGATGGGCGTGGGCACGCCGGAAGACCTGGTGCATGCGGTAAGCCAGGGCATCGACATGTTCGACTGCGTCATGCCCACCCGCAACGCCCGCAACGGCCACCTTTTCACCCGCTACGGCGACCTCAAGATCAAGAACGCTATCCACCGCCAGGACACCGGCCCCCTGGACCCTTCCTGCGACTGCTACACCTGCCGCAACTTCAGCCGGGCCTACCTGCACCACCTCTTCCGCGCCGGGGAAATCCTCGGCTCCATGCTCAACACCATCCACAACCTGCACTACTACCAGGTGCTGATGGCCGAATTGCGCGCCGCTATTGAAGAAGGGCGCCTGCAGCCCCATATGGAGAACTTCCATCGGGACCGTTCCCGGGGTGCCAGCCCGGCGGCCGGCTAAAGCCGCACCGTAGGTCCGCCACCGGGCATCCGCACCATGGCTCGGTGGTACAATGCCCCGTTCAAATTTCGAAGCAATCAAGGAGTAAAACCGTGCTGATTAGCGCCGCTCACGCCCAGGCCGCAGGCCAGGCTGCCGACCCCACCGGGGGCCTGATGCAATTCCTGCCCATCATCCTGATGTTCGTGGTGTTGTGGTTCCTCATGATCCGCCCCCAGATGAAGAAGGCCAAGGAACACAAGGCCATGGTGGACGCCCTGCAAAAGGGTGACGAAGTGGTCACCCAGGGCGGCATGGTGGGCCGCGTCTCCAAGATCGGCGACGCTTACGTCCATCTGGAAATCGCCCCCAACACCGAAGTCGTGGTGCAGAAACCCGCCATCGGGGTGCTGCTGCCCAAGGGAACCCTGAAGTCCCTGTAAGTCATCCCCGGGGCCGGATTCGTCCGGCCCCTTGCCTTTTTCGGTCCCCCAGGAACCGCCCATGAACCGCTATCCGCTCTGGAAATACATCACCGTCATCGTCGCACTGGTGATCGGTTTCCTCTACACCCTGCCCAATTTCTTCGGTGAAGCCCCGGCCGTCCAGCTTTCCCCGGCCCGCGCCACCCTGAAGACCGATGCCCAGCTGCTGTCCCGCGTCGAAGCCGCCCTGCAGGGCGCCGGCATCAGCCACGACGGCATCTTCCTCGACAGCAACGGCGTCAAGACCCGCTTCAAGGACACCGACACCCAGCTCAAGGTCAAGGACCTGCTGGAAAAGACCTTCAACCCGAATCCCCAGGACGCCCAGTACGTGGTCGCCCTGAACCTGCTCTCCTCCTCCCCCAAGTGGCTCTCCAACCTGGGCGCCCTGCCCATGTACCTGGGCCTGGACCTGCGGGGCGGCGTGCACTTCCTGCTGCAGGTGGACATGGCCGGCGCGCTGACCAAGCGCCTGGACTCCATGTCGGCCGACCTGCGCACCCTGCTGCGGGACAAGAACCTGCGCCACGCCGGCATCAACCGGGAAGGCAATGCGGTGGTGGTCAAGTTCCGCGACGCCGACACCCGCACCAAGGCCCGCATCGTGCTGGAAGACAACCAGCCCGACCTGACCTTCGTGGACGGCCAGGACGGCTCCGACCTGAAGCTCACCGCCAGCTTGAAGCCCACGGCGGTCAAGCGCATCCAGGACTTCGCCCTGAAGCAGAACATCACCACCCTGCACAACCGGATCAACGAGCTGGGCGTGGCCGAGCCGGTGATCCAGCAGCAGGGCGCCGACCGCATCGTGGTGCAGCTGCCCGGCGTGCAGGACACGGCCAAGGCCAAGGACATCCTGGGCCGCACCGCCACCCTGGAAATCCGCATGGTGGACGACACCCCGGGCGCCCTGGAAGCGGCCATGGCCGGCCAGGCACCCTTCGGCACCGAGCTTTACAGCGAACGGGGCGGCTCGCCCCTGCTGGTGAAGAAGCAGGTGGTGCTGACCGGCGACCGCCTCACCGACGCCCAGCCCGGCTTCGACGGCCAGACCCACGAACCGGCGGTGCACCTGACCCTGGATTCCGCCGGCGCCCGCATCTTCAAGGACATCACCCGGGAGAACGTGGGCAAGCGCATGGCCATCCTGCTCATTGAAAAGGGCAAGGGCGAAGTGGTCACCGCCCCGGTGATCCGCACCGAAATCGGCGGTGGCCGGGTCCAGATCAGCGGCAAGATGAGCACCATGGAAGCCAACGACACCGCCCTGCTGCTGCGGGCCGGTTCCCTGGCGGCGCCCATGGACATCGTCGAAGAGCGCACCATCGGCCCCTCCCTCGGCGCCGACAACATCAGCAAGGGCTTCCACTCCACCCTGTGGGGCTTCCTCGCCATTGCCGCCTTCATGATGTGCTACTACCTCATGTTCGGCCTCATCTCCACCCTGGCCCTGGCGGCCAACCTGATGTTCCTGGTGGCCCTGCTGTCCCTCATGCAGGCCACCCTGACCCTGCCGGGCATCGCCGCCATCGCCCTGACCCTGGGCATGGCCATCGACTCCAACGTGCTGATCAACGAACGGGTGCGGGAAGAACTGCGCAACGGCGCCAGCCCCCAGGCGGCCATCTCTGCCGGTTACGAGCGGGCCTTCGGCACCATCCTGGACTCCAACGTCACCACCCTGATCGCCGGCGTTGCCCTGCTGGCCTTCGGCTCCGGCCCCATCCGGGGCTTCGCCGTGGTGCACTGCCTGGGCATCCTGACCTCCATGTTCAGTTCCGTGGTGGTCTCCCGGGCCCTGGTCAACCTCATCTACGGTCGCCGCAAGAAGCTGGACAAGGTCTCCATCGGCCAGGTCTGGAAGCCCGGCCTGGACAGCGCCAAGTAAGCGCCTAGCAAGGGATACTTAACATGGAATTTTTCAAGATCCGCAAGGACATCCCCTTCATGCGCCATGCGCTGGTGTTCAACGTCATTTCGTTGGTCACCTTCCTCCTGGCCGTGTTCTTCCTCGCCACCCGGGGCCTGCACCTGTCGGTGGAATTCACCGGCGGCACCCTGATCGAGGTCAGCTACAGCCAGGCCGCCGACCTGGAGAAAATCCGCGGCGCCCTGGGCAAGTCCGGCTTCTCCGACTACTCGGTGCAGAACTTCGGCTCCTCCCAGGACGTGCTGATCCGCCTGCCCCTGAAGTCCGAGCAGAACACGGCCAAGCTGGGCGAGTCCGTCATGGCCGCCCTCTCCGCCGAGGATGCTTCCGCCTCCCTGCGCCGGGTCGAGTTCGTCGGCCCCCAGGTGGGCAAGGAACTGGCCGAGAACGGCGCCATGGCCCTGCTGGTGGTGATCATCGGCATCGTCATCTACCTGGCCTTCCGCTTCGAATGGCGCTTCTCGGTGTCGGCCATCATCGCCAACCTGCACGACGTCATCATCATCCTGGGCTTCTTCGCCTTCTTCCAGTGGGAATTCTCCCTCTCGGTGCTGGCGGCGGTGCTAGCGGTGCTGGGCTACTCGGTGAACGAATCCGTGGTGGTCTTCGACCGGGTGCGGGAAACCTTCCGCAAGGCCCGCGGCATGACCACGCCCCAGGTGCTGGACCACGCCATCACCAGCACCATCTCCCGCACCATCATCACCCACGGCTCCACCCAGATGATGGTGCTGTCCATGCTGGTGTTCGGCGGCGAGACCCTGCACTACTTCGCCATGGCCCTGACCATCGGCATCCTCTTCGGCATCTACTCCTCGGTGCTGGTGGCCAGCCCCCTGGTGATGTGGCTGGGGGTGTCCCGGGAGCAGTTCATCAAGGCCCCCAAGGCCAAGGACCCCAACGTCAGCGACGACGGCGCCTGCGTCTGAGTCTGGATCAGCAACGGCCGGTTACATTCGGCCACAGCCCCGCCCCTGCGGCAGGGGCTACAATTCGACGGGTCGCCTGCCACCGCGGGCGGCCCGTTTTACTTGCATGAGGGAGAAACACTCGTGAGCACGCAGAAAATCAAGGTGTGGGACCTGCCCACCCGCCTCTTCCACTGGCTGCTGGCCGCCCTGGTGCTGGGCGCCGTGGTCACCGGCCAGGTCGGCGGCAACGCCATCTTCGTTCACGGCAAGCTGGGCCTGGCCATCGTCGGCCTGCTGGTGTTCCGCCTGGTGTGGGGCGTGGCCGGTTCCACCTACGCCCGCTTCAGCCAGTTCGTGCCCGGCCCCGGCGCCATCAAGGCCTATCTGCAGGGGCGCTGGCAGGGCCTGGGCCACAATCCCCTGGGCGCCCTCTCCGTGCTGGCCCTGCTGGCCCTGCTGCTGTTCCAGGTGGTATCCGGCCTCTTCGCCAACGACGACATCGCCTTCCGCGGCCCCCTCATGGACCTGGTGGGCAAGGACCTCTCCGACACCCTCTCCGGCCTGCACAAGGGCGCCTTTCCCCTGATCCTGGCCCTGGTGCTGGTGCACGTGGGCGCCATCGTCTTCTACGCCCGGGTAAAGAAGGACAACCTGGTCAAGCCCATGCTCACCGGCTGGAAGGAACTGCCGGCAGCACAGCCCGCCGTGCCCGCCACCGCCCATGCCCAGGGCGGCGGCCTGGTGGCCTTCATCGTCGCCCTGGCCCTGGCGGTCCTGGCCGTCTGGGGCGCTTCCGGCGTCTGGATCGCACCGCCGCCCCCGCCGCCGGCATCGGCACCGGCCACGCCCAGCTGGTAAGCGTCGAGTCCCCCAAAGAAAAGGCCGCCCACGGGCGGCCTTTTCTTTGCCTGCACGCTCCGGACAGGGCGACGCCAGGGCCGCCTGCCGGGCGCAAGGACCTCAGTCCTTCATGCGGAACTTGTCGTGGCAGGACTTGCAGGTCTCGCCGGTCTTGCCGAACTGGGCCTTGATGGCGTTCACGTCGCCGCCGGCGGCCACTTCGGCCAGCTTGTTGGCTTCGGCATTGAAGGCGCGGGCGATCTTGCCCACTTCCTCCTGCTGCTGGAAGAACTCGGGCTTGACCCGGGTCTTCTGGCCGCCGGCGTCCTTGTCGGAGCCGGGCACGTAGAGGGCGCCCATGCCGGAGTTGGCGATGGCGGCGATGGTGCGGGCAGCGGCCAGGACCTGGTCCTTGTTGTAGGCAGCCGGGTTGTCGATGGTCTGCTCCTTGATCTTGCCCATGTTCCAGGACATGTAGGAGTAGCCGGCCTTGCGGTACTTGATGGCGTCTTCGGGCTTGACCTGGGCGGAAGCGCCGGCGGCCACGGCCAGGGCGGAAAGGGCGAGCAGGAGCTTGGGCAGTTTCTTCATGGCATTTCTCTCGTGTTGTGGTTTGAATGGAAAGGCTGACGGTGGCACCGCAAGGCGCGGCGCAACGACGGGCAATTATACGACTCAAGGCAATGGCATATCAGCCGGCATTAATGTACGGCCCCCACCGGACAAGACCGGAGCAACAGCCTGGAAACGGCCGCAGATGCGGCTGCCAGCCGGGCTGGGAGCAAGAAAAAAGGCGGCCGCAGCCGCCCTTTTCCACCGGATTTTTACAACTTTTACACGGCAAAGACGTGCTTGGCGCGCAGGGTCTTGCCCTCGGCCGCCAGCTGGATCAGGCGGTCGATATTGGGATGCTTGCCCGGATGCAGCTTGGCATCCTCGCTGTGCTCGGCATAGATCTCGATGCCCTTCAGCGCGGCCTGGGGCGTGATGGCGCCGTAGGTCTGGGCCAGGTGGTTGTAGACGGCGACGGAACCGGCGCTGCCCGGCTTGTTCTCGATAGTGGCGACGGTATTGCCTTCGGCATCGAGCAGGTTGATGGCGGCCAGGTGGGAAATGCCCGGCAGCTTCTTCAGGTTTTCAGCAAAGCTCATGGGGAAACTCTGGTTGTAGTTCTTGGGAGAAAAAAATCAGCGCCGGCGCAGCATGCCAAACAGCACGCCGGTGATGGCGCAGGCCGAGGCGATGCCGAAGGCGATGGCCTTGATGCCCCGCTCGGGCCCGTAGACGCCGAGCAGCAGGCCGGCCAGCAGCAGGCCCAGCAACAGGCCGGCCAGGCCGCCCTGGCGGGCGCCCCGGACCATGGCCTTCTGCCGGGCTTCAAGACAGTCGGGGCAGAGGTCGCTCCGACGGTCCTCCATGGGCTGATCGCAGCGGGGGCAGCGCATGGGCTTAGATGCGCTTGGCCAGTTCGGCAGCCTTGCCGGTGTAGTCCCAGGGCGTCAGCTTGAGCAGTTCGGCCTTGGCGGCTTCCGGGATTTCCAGGGACTGCACGAAGGTCTGCATGCCTTCGCGGGTGACGCGGGTGCCCCGGGTCAGTTCCTTGAGCTTCTCGTAGGCCTGGGGCACGGCGTAGCGGCGCATGACGGTCTGGATCGGCTCGGCCAGCAGTTCCCAGTTGGCGTTGAGGTCGTCGTGCATGGCCTGGGCATTCACTTCCAGCTTGTTCAGGCCGCGCAGCAGGGAATCGTAGCCGAGCAGGGCGTAGCCGAGGCCGACACCCATGTTGCGCAGCACGGTGGAGTCGGTCAGGTCGCGCTGCCAGCGGGAGATGGGCAGCTTCTCGGAGAGGTGCTTGAGCACGGCGTTGGCCAGGCCCAGGTTGCCTTCGGAGTTCTCGAAGTCGATGGGATTGACCTTGTGCGGCATGGTGGAGGAACCCACTTCGCCGGCCTTCACCTTCTGCTTGAAGAAGCCCAGGGAGATGTAGCCCCAGACGTCCCGGTCCAGGTCGATGAGGATGGTGTTGGTGCGGGCGAAGGCGTCATACAGTTCGGCCATGGCGTCATGGGGCTCGATCTGGATGGTGTAGGGGTTGAATTCCAGGCCCAGGCTCTCGACGAAGCGCTTGGCGAAGCCTTCCCAGTCGAAGCCGGGGTAGGCGGCCAGGTGGGCGTTGTAGTTGCCGACGGCGCCGTTGATTTTGCCCAGCAGGCCGACCTCGGCGATGCGGACGCGGGCCCGGTTGAGGCGATAGACGGCGTTGGCCAGTTCCTTGCCCATGGTGGAGGGCGTCGCCGGCTGGCCGTGGGTGCGGCTCATCATGGGCACCTCGGCCAGTTCATGGGCCAGGTCGCGCAGGCGGCCAATGACCTTGTCCAGGGAGGGCAGCATCACCTCGTCCCGGGCGGCCTTGAGCATGAGGGCGTGGGAGAGGTTGTTGATGTCTTCGGAGGTGCAGGCGAAGTGGATGAATTCGGTGACCTCGGTGACTTCGGCGTTGGCCTTGGTCTTGTCCTTGATCCAGTATTCCAGGGCCTTCACGTCGTGGTTGGTGGTGGCCTCGATGGCCTTCACCTCGGCGGCCTGCTCGGGGCCGAAACCGGCCACCAGGGCATCCAGCTCGGCCACGGTGGCGGCGGAGAAAGCGGGGATTTCGGCGAAATGGGGTTCAGCCGCCAGGGCCTTGAGCCATTCGATTTCCACCTGGAGGCGGCGGCGGATCAGGCCGTACTCGGAGAACTGGGGACGCAGGGCATCCACCTTGCCGGCATAGCGGCCGTCCAGGGGGGAAAGGGCGGTGAGAGCGTGAAGAGACATGGAATGGGTATCCTGTTGAGCCAAGAGCGGAATTTTACCCGCCGGGCAAAGGTCTGGGCAAACCGGAATTGCCGTCCCCGGACCAGCGCGGCATGGCGTACGTGACTTGCTTGGCAGGGGACGGTGGTCCGGGGTGTTATACTTTGCCTCCCCATCCGGCCGGGCCTGCCCGGTCGAAAACACGCATACAGACAACGAGAAGCTCATGAAACTGATCGGTTCCTACACCAGCCCCTTCGTGCGCAAGGTACGGGTGGTCCTGGCGGAAAAGAAGATCGAGGCCGAGTTCGAAATCGAGTCGCCGTGGACGCCGGAAAGCCGCGTTCCGGAGCACAACCCCCTGGGCAAGATTCCCGTCCTGCTGCTGGACGACGGCACGCCCCTGTTCGATTCCCGGGTCATCGTCGAATACCTGGACAACGTCACCCCCAACAACAAGCTGATGCCCGCCCCCAACCGGGAACGCATGGAAGTGAAGCGCTGGGAGGCCCTGGCCGACGGCCTGCTGGAAGCGGCGGTGGCCACCTTCCTCGAAGGCAAACGGCCGAAGCAGAAGCAGGATGGAGCCACCATCGCCCGGCAACGGGAAAAGATCCAGCGCACCCTGGACTACATGGCCAAGGAACTGGGCGAAAACCCCTGGTGTATGGGCACCCACTTCTCCCTGGCGGACATCGCCGTGGGCGTCGCCCTGGGCTACCTGGACTTCCGCTTTGCCGACATCGAATGGCGGCCGGCCTATCCGGGCCTGGCCCGCATCCACGAGAAGCTGATGCAGCGCCCCGCCTTCAGCGACACCCTGCCCCACGACTGAACGCCAGGGCTCGGCGGCCATTGCGCCTCCCCGAAAAGGCTGCCCGCGGGCAGCCTTTTTTCTTGCCCCCGGCATTTTCCTAGGGCGAAAGGGGACGGTTTTTCGGTAGAGTAGGGACTATCGCCGGGACACCGGGGTCAATGCAGGCAGAGGCAGGAGGCTGGCATGGAATATGGGCACGATCATCCCACCCGCCACATTCTGGTGGTGGACGACGAACTGAGCATCCTCCATGCCGTGGAGCGGGAGCTCAAGGGCCGCCGCCTGGGCCGCTATGCCTTCACCGTGGCCGGTTTCACCGACCCGCGCCAGGCCCTGGTGGCGGCCGAGCGGCAAACCTTCGACGCCGTCATCAGCGACTTCCGTATGCCGGGCATGGACGGCCTGGAATTCCTCAAGGCCCTGGCGGCCATCCAGCCGGACTGTCCCCGCCTGGTCCTTAGCGGCCAGACCGACATGGACAGCCTGGTGCGCATGGTCAATGAAACCCACATCTACCGGTTCATCGCCAAGCCCTGGCCCGCCTACATGCTGCAGGCCGCCCTCGCCCAGGCCATCGACTACGCCGAGACCCTGGCCGAAAACCGGCGCCTGGCCGAAGCGGCCCGCCAACGCCAGCTGTCGGAACTGCTGCCGGAACCGGCGGCGGTGGAACAGTTGCTGATCGTGGACGACGACATGGGCGTGCTCAACAGCCTGGCCCGGGTGCTCACCCATCACAGCAAGTCCGACGGCCTCTTCGCCGCCATCCTGGCCGAACAGCACGGCCAGCCCCGCCGCCGGACCCTGGCGGAGGACCACATCAGCGTCCAGATCACCCCCTCCCCCGCCTACGCCCTGCAGATGGCCGAGCGGGTCGTCTTTTCCTGCATCATCGCCGACTACCGCATGCCGGAGATGAACGGGATCGAACTGCTACAGCGCTTTGCCGCCCGCCAGCCGGACTGCAGCCGCATCCTCATCAGCGGCCAGATCGGCGAGGCCGAACTGGCCCAGGCCATCCAGCAGGCCCACATCTTCGCCTTCGTCGAAAAGCCCTGGAGCGACTTCGAACTGAAGGCCAACATCGCCCTCGCCCTGGCCCAGCACCGCCTGCAGCTGGAAAACCGCTGGCTGGCGGCGTTCATGCGGCCGGAGGCGGAGCCGGCGGCTTCCGGAGTCTTCCCAGGATGATTGAAAACGACCTGCCCGAGGCGGGGGACGCCCCCCTGCACCAGGAAACCGTCCTGGTGGTGGACGACACCAAGGAAAACCTCACCGTCATCGGCGAGCTGCTCAATCCCCACTACAACGTGCGCATCGCCAACAGCGGCCAGCGGGCCCTGAAGGTGGCCAACAGCACCCCGGTGCCGGACCTGATCCTGCTCGACATCATGATGCCGGAGATGGATGGCTACGAAACCCTGGCCGAGCTGCGGGCCAATCCGGCCACCCGGCACATTCCGGTGATCTTCGTCACGGCCCTGGATGCGGACGAGGACGAGGAGCGGGGCCTGGCCCTGGGGGCCGTGGATTACATCGCCAAACCCATCCGCCCGGCCATCCTGCTGGGACGCATCCGCACCCAGCTGGACCTGAAGCTGGCCCAGGACCAGCTGCGCCGGCAGAACGCCTCCCTGGAGGCGGAAGTGCAGCGCCGGGTGGCGGAAAACCTGGCCATCCAGGAACAGGGGCAGCGCAACGAGGCCCGTCTCAACCGCATGCGGCAGCTGATCCTTTCCTCCGCCAGCGAAGGCATCTTCGGCGTGGACGTGGAGGGGCGCATCAATTTCATCAACCCGGCCGCCACGGCCCTGCTGGGCTACACCGAGGAGGAACTGCTCGGCCAGGACTCCCACCGCATGCTGCACCACTCCCACATCGACGGCAGCCACTACGCCGTCGAAGACTGCCCCATGCACCTGTGCCTGCACTCCGGCATCACCATCCGGGACCGGGAAAGCACCCTCTGGCACCGGGACGGCACACCCCTGCCCCTGGAGTGCTCCCACACCCCCATCGTCGAGGACGGCAGGATCATCGGCGCCGTCACCACCCTGCGCGACATCCGGGACCGCAAACGCTACCTGGAACAGCTGGAGCGCCACTCCAACTACGACGAACTGACGGACCTGCCCAACCGCAACCTGCTCTACGACCGCCTCAACCACAATATCGAGGTGTGCCGCCGCAGCGGCATGAACATCGCCGTCCTCACCCTCAACCTGGACCGCTTCAAGAGCATCAACGACACCCTGGGCCGGGCCGCCGGCGACCAGGTGCTGCGGGAAGTGGCCCAGCGCCTGGGGCGCCAGGTGCGCAAGATGGATACCCTGGCCCGCCTCGAAGGGGACGAGTTCGTGCTGGTGGTGGAGGTGGCCACGGCCGAGCAGTCCAGCGCCTTCGCCCAGCCCATCCTGAAGGCCCTGGCCAATCCCTTCCACGTGGCGGAGCGGGAGTTTTTCCTGTCCGGCAGCATCGGCATCGCCACCTTTCCCAAGGATGGCGACAACGGCGAGGAACTGCTGCGCAACGCGGATGCCGCCATGTACAAGGCCAAGACCAAGGGCGGCAACCGCTTCCAGTTCTACACGGCGGAAATGAACCAGCGCTCCCTGGAGCGCCTGGACCTGGAAAACGGCCTGCGCCGGGCCATCGACCAGGGCGAGCTGGTGGTGTACTACCAGCCCCAGGTGAACCTGCGCAACGGCGCCATCATCGGCGCCGAAGCCCTGGTGCGCTGGCAGGACCCGGAGAAGGGCCTGGTCATGCCCGGCTCCTTCATCGCCCTGGCGGAGGAAACCGGCCTCATCGTGCCCCTCGGCGAATGGGTGCTGCGCACCGCCTGCAGCCAGAACAAGGCCTGGCAGGACGCGGGCCTGCCCAAGATTCCCGTGGCGGTGAATCTTTCCGCCCGCCAGTTCGCCGCCCAGGATGTGGTGGAGCTGGCCGCCCGCATCCTGCACGACACCGGGCTGGCCCCCAACTACCTGGAACTGGAGCTGACGGAGAGCGCCGTCATGGCCGACGCCGAGGCCTTCATCCGCGCCACGGAAAAGCTCAAGGGCCTCTCCATCGCCCTCTCCATCGACGACTTCGGCACCGGCTTCTCCTCCCTCAGCTACCTCAAGCGCTTCGCCATCGACCGGCTGAAAATCGACCAGACCTTCGTCCGCGACATCACCCACGATCCCGACAGCGCCTCCATCGCCCTGGCCATCATTTCCCTGGCCCACAGCCTGAAGCTGCTGGCCATTGCCGAAGGGGTGGAGACGGAGGCCCAGCTCAATTTCCTGCGGGCCCGCAATTGCGACGAAATGCAGGGCTACTTCTTCAGCCCGGCCCTGCCCGCCGACGAATTCGAGGCCATGCTGCGCCAGGGCCGCAAGCTGGAGTTCCAGCCCGAGTCCAAGGTGCCCGGGCGCACCCTGCTGCTGGTGGACGACGAACCGGGGATTCTTTCGGCCCTGAAACGCCTCTTCCGCCGCGAAGGCTACGTCATCCTCACCGCCAACAGCGGCAAGGAGGGCCTGGACATCCTGGCCGGCCACGACGTCGGGGTCATCATTTCCGACGCCCGCATGCCGGAGATGGACGGTGCCGAATTCCTGGGCAAGGTGCGGGCCATGTACCCGGACACCATGCGCATCATCCTTTCCGGCTACACCGACCTGAAGGCCGTCACCAGTGCGGTGAACCGGGGCGAACTGTTCAAGTTCCTGACCAAGCCCTGGGACGACGGCGAACTGCTGGAAACCATCCGGGACGCCTTCCGCCAGTACGAAATGCGCAAGCCGCCGCCAGCCGACGGCGCCGCGCCGGAGCACTGAGGCCGGCTGGGAAAGCCGGCCGTGCCTGTGCTACCCTTTTGACATGTCCCGCCGCCCCAGCGTGCGGCCACTCCCTCATTCAGGAATGCAGATCGTGGACCAAAACAACATCCGCCACATCCTCGTTGTGGACGACGAGCCCAACATTGTCAGCGCCGTGCAGCGGGAGCTGGCCTCGCCGCCCCATGGCCGCTACCGCTACCAGGTAACCGGCTGCACCGACCCGCTGCAGGCCCTGGCCAAGGCCCGGGAACAGAGTTTCGACGCGGTCATCAGCGACTACCGCATGCCCGACATGGACGGCCTGGAGTTCCTCAAGGAACTGACCCTGTTGCAGCCCGAATGCGCCCGCCTGGTGCTGAGCGGCCAGACCGACATGGCCACCCTGATCCGCATGGTCAACGAGACCCACATCTACCGCTTCATTCCCAAGCCCTGGCACGACTACTACCTGAAAAGCTCCCTGGCCCAGGCCATCGGCTATCACCAGACCCTGCGCCAGCACCGGGAACTGGCGGCTGTGGTGCGGCAGCGGCAGATCAGCGTGCCGCCCCTGCCCGAAGGCAACATGGAGCAGATCCTGATCGTGGATCACGACCCGGGCGTACTCGGCTCCCTCTCCCGGGTGCTCACCCACCACTCCGAGGTGGACGACCTTTACCTGGCGATCCGTGCCGAAGTGGCCCACGCCACCACGCCGGTGCTGCAGGAAGGCAAGATCAGCGTGCAGGTCACGCCCTCGGCCCGCCACGCCCTGGAGCTGGTGAAGAACAACACCTTCTCCTGCATCATCGCCGACCGCAAGATGCCGGAAATGGACGGGGTGGAGTTGCTGCAGCGCTTTGCCGACCTGCAGCCCGACTGCTTCCGCATCCTCATCAGCAACGAAATCTGCGAAGGCGACCTGATCCAGGCCATCGGCGGCGCCAACATTTTCGCCTTCATCCAGAAGCCCTGGAGCGATTTCGAACTGAAGACCAGCATCGCCCAGGCCCTGGCCCAGCGCCGCATGCTCCTGGAAAACCGGCAACTGGCCGAGATCGTGCAGCAGGCCGGCGCCGTGTAGCACCGGGGCCGGCCCCGCGCCGGCCCGGCCACAGCCGGTTTTACCCGCCCTCTAGCGGATGACGCCGCCGCCCAGGCAGACCCGGGACTCGTACAGCACCACCGACTGCCCCGGGGTCACGGCCCATTGGGGTTCGGCGAAATCGATCAGGCAGGATTCCCCATCCACCCGCTCCACCTCGCAGGGCGCGTCCTCCTGCCGGTAGCGGGTCTTGGCGCAATAGACCCAGTGGGGCCGCGGCGCCCGGCCCGAGACCCAGGACAGGTCATGGGCTTCCAGGCGGCCCGAGAGCAGGGCCGGATGGTCGTGGCCCTGGACCACGTAGAGCACGTTGGCCGCCACGTCCTTCTTCGCCACGAACCAGGCATCGTGCTCGCCGTTGGCCTTCTGGCCGCCGGCCAGGCCACCGATGTGCAGGCCCTTGCGCTGGCCAATGGTGTGGTAGGTCATGCCGTCGTGTTCCCCCAGCACCTTGCCGCTGTCCAGATCCCGGATCTCACCCTTCTGCGGCGGCAGGTAGCGCATCAGGAAATCCTTGAAGGGCCGCTCGCCAATGAAGCAGATGCCGGTGGAGTCCTTCTTCGCCGCCACGTGCAGACCTTCCTCCAGGGCCAGCTTGCGCACGTCCCGCTTGTACCAGTCGGCCAGGGGAAAGAGGGTCTTGGACAGCTGGGCCTGGTTGAGGCGGTGCAGGAAGTAGCTCTGGTCCTTGGTGCCGTCCTCGGCCTTGAGCAGCTGGTACTCGACGCCGACGCCAGCCGGATGGGGCACTTCCCGCACCCCGGCATAGTGGCCGGTGGCGATCTTGTCGGCTCCCAGCTGCATGGCGTGGTCAAGGAAGGCCTTGAACTTGATTTCCGAGTTGCACAGGATGTCCGGATTGGGGGTGCGGCCGGCCTGGTATTCCTTGAGGAACTCGGCGAAGACCCGCTCCTTGTACTCCTTGGCGAAATTCACCACCTCCACGTCGATGCCGATGGTGTCGGCCACGCTCATGACGTCGATGAGGTCCTGGCGGGAGGAGCAGTATTCCTCGTTGTCGTCGTCCTCCCAGTTTTTCATGAAGAGGCCCACCACCTTCCAGCCCTGGCGCTTCAGCAGCAGGGCTGCGACGGAGGAATCCACCCCGCCGGAAAGACCGACCACGACCGTACCTTTTTCCTGTGCTGCGCTCATTGCTTCACCTGTCTTTCCATCTGTTCCTGGACCGCCTCGGCCACCCGGTGCCGCACTTCCGGGTCCCGGCCGTCCAGCCAATCCTCGAAGGGGATGACGGCCGGCGTCTCCCCATAGTCAAAAAACCAGCTATCCACCGCAAATTTCTCACCGTTGCCGTCCTCGATGGCGGCGGTCCAGTGATCGAAGATCAGGCCGCGGCGCCGCATCTGGCGGGGCAGCAGGGTGTGGTAGCGCAGCCAGCCGCGGCCGGCCAGCAACTCGATGAAATGGGTGGTGTTGGTGGAGTGGTCGATGCAGTCCATGCGCCCCTCCACCGCGTCGTCCTCGGAATTGCCGCCCTTGTCGCGCCAGATGGGCGTCTGGGTGCCGGCGATGCGGTACAGGCGGGCCACCGCCTCGGCCAGGAAGCGGCGCTCGGACTCGGCGTCCCGGGCCTTGAGCATGTCCCGCCCGATGGCGTCCAGCTGGGCCCGACTCACCTCCACTTCCGTCTGCACCGTGCAGCCGTAGTTGTAGCAGAGTCCCACCGGCTCCGCGGCGGCCCCCAGAGGCAGCCCCAGAGCCAGCAGTGCGGCGACGAGGACTTTCATGAATAGTGGGTGATGAGGTCCAGGGGATGGCGCTTGCCGGCCACGTAGTCCTCGATGCAGCGCAGGATCAGGGGGCTGCGGTGGCGTTCCGCCGTGGCCCGCACTTCCTCCAGGGTCAGCCAGCGGGCGCCGATGATGCCCGTATCCAGGGCCCGCCCTTCCTCGAAACCTTCGATCTCGCCGGTGAAGGCGAAGCGCAGGTAGGTGATGTCGCCGGCCGGCCGGGGCCACTGGTAGATGCCGACCAGGGCGGTGGGACGGAAACGGTAGGCGGTTTCCTCCAGGCACTCCCGGGCACAGGCATGCACCAGGGACTCTCCCTCGTCCAGATGGCCGGCAGGCTGGTTGAAACGCAGACCGTCGTCGGTCTCTTCTTCCACCAGGAGAAAACGGCCGTCCCGCTCGACGACGGCGGCCACGGTGACATTGGGTTTCCAGACGGGTGCCATGGGAATTCCGGATTGCGCAAAGGCCGCATTTTACCCCCAGGCCCAAGGCCGGGGCCAGCCGTCATGCCGCGCCGCACCAATGCAGGCGGTGCGGATTTGGGCTAGAATTTCGGACTTTATCGAACACGCAGCGAACGGAGATTCAACATGTCTATGTCGGACCGCGACGGTTTCATTTGGCAAGACGGCAAACTGGTGCCCTGGCGCGAAGCCACCACCCATGCCCTCACCCACTCCCTGCACTACGGCATGGCCGTGTTCGAGGGCGTCCGGGCTTACCAGACCGACAAGGGTACCGCCATCTTCCGTCTGCAGGACCACACCCAGCGCCTGGCCCGTTCCGCCCACATCTTCCAGATGGCCCTGCCCTACAGCCAGGAAGAGCTGAACGAAGCCCAGAAGGAAGTGATCCGCGCCAACAACCTGGAATCCGGCTACATCCGCCCCCTGGCCTTCTACGGCTCCGAGAAGATGGGCGTTTCCCCCAAGGGCGCCAAGGTGCACGTCATCATCGCCGCCTGGCCCTGGGGCGCCTACCTGGGCGAGGAAGGCATGCAGCGCGGCATCCGCATCAAGACCTCCTCCTTCACCCGCCACCACGTGAACATCACCATGGTGCGGGCCAAGGCCTCCGGCAACTACATGAACTCCATCCTGGCCAACAACGAAGCCCTCACCGACGGCTACGACGAAGCCATGCTGCTGGACCCGGAAGGCTACGTCTGTGAAGGCGCCGGCGAGAACATCTTCATCGTCAAGAACGGCAAGCTGTACACCCCGGACCTGACCTCCTGCCTGGAAGGCATCACCCGCGCCACCGTGATCCAGCTGGCCGGCGAAATGGGCATCGAGGTGGTGGAAAAGCGCATCACCCGCGACGAAGTCTATTGCGCCGACGAAGCCTTCTTCACCGGCACCGCCGCCGAAGTGACCCCCATCCGCGAACTGGACAACCGCCAGATCGGCGTCGGCCACCGCGGCCCCGTCACCAAGGCCCTGCAGGAAAAGTACTTCGACGTGGTCAATGGCCGTTCCGCCGCCCACGCCGACTGGCTGGCCTTCGTTTAATCCTTTCGCCCGTTCCGAGACCGACCATGGCCGACAATCTGACCGTCGAAGTCACCGCCGACGACCTGCCCCTGCACTGCCCCACCCCCAAGGCTCCCCTGTGGAGCCAGCATCCCCGGGTGTTCCTGGACGTGCTGAAGACCGGCGAAGTGACCTGTCCCTACTGCAGCACCCGCTACGTCTTCAAGGGCGAAGCGCCCAAGGGTCACCACTGACCCCATGCCGTTTCATGGAGGAGAGGCGATGACCTTGCGTCGCGGGCTCATCGTCGCCCCCTCCTGGATCGGCGACGCCGTCCTCGCCCAGCCCCTGTTCCAGCGCCTGCAGGAACGCCACCCGGGGCTGGTGCTCGATGCCCTGGCGCCCCGCTGGGTGGCGCCGGTGCTCTCCCGCATGGACGAGATCGGGGAAGTCCTGGACAACCCCTTCGCCCACGGCGAACTCAATCTCAAGGCCCGCTGGGCCCTCGGCCGCCAGCTGGCGGCCCGGGGCTACGACGCCGCCTGGGTCCTGCCCAATTCCCTCAAATCCGCCCTGGTCACCGCCTTCGCCGGCATTCCGCTGCGTGTCGGCTTCACCGGCGAGGCCCGCTACGGCCTGCTCAACTGCCGCCACACCCTGGACAAAAGCGCCACGCCCCTGATGGTGGAACGCTTCGCCCAGCTGGCGGAAGCCCCCGGCCGGCTGCCGCCCCGGCCCATTGCCCCGCCCCGCCTGCACTCCCGGGAGGCAGACCAGATGCGGACCCTGGCGGCCCTGGGCCTGGAACGCCCGTCCCGCCTGCTTGTCTGCTGTCCCGGTGCCGAGTACGGCCCCGCCAAACGCTGGCCCGAGGCCCACTACGCCAGCCTGGCCCGGGCCGCCGCCGCCCAGGGCTGGACCGTCTGGCTGCTGGGCTCCCACAAGGATGGGCCGGTGGGCGAAAGCATCGCCCAGGCCGCCGACGGCTGCGCCCGCAACCTGTGCGGCGCCACCAGCCTGGACCAGGCCATCGACCTGCTGGCCCTGGCCGACCACGTGGTCTGCAACGATTCCGGCCTGATGCACGTGGCCGCCGCCCTGGGGCGCGGCCTCACCGCCCTCTACGGTTCCTCCTCCCCCGGCTTCACGCCGCCCCTCAGCGAGCGGGCCACGGTGCTGCAGCTGGGCCTGGAATGCAGCCCCTGTTTCAAACGGGAGTGCCCCCTGGGGCACTTCAAATGCCTGCAGGACCTGGAACCTCTCCGGGTCCTGGACACCCTCCCCCGCTGACCGCCGGAGTCCCCCATGCCGACACCGCCCTTCCCCCGCCCTGAAGATGCCGAAAACGCCTTCTACGAGGCCCTGGAGAAGGGCGATCTGGAGGCCATGATGGCCATCTGGGCCGACGACGAGGATGTCGTCTGCATCCATCCCGACGGCCAGCGCCTGTGCGGCCACGCCCAGATCCGCCACGGCTGGCAGAGCCTCTTCGCCAGCGCTCCCCGGCTCACCGTGCGCATCGGCGAGCGGGTCGCCTGGCTCGGCGGCATGCTGGCGGTGCACAGCCTGCAGGAAACCTTTTTCGCCGAAGGGGACCCGGAACCCCGGGGCCCGGTGCTGGTGACCAACGTCTTCATCCGCGGCAGCGACGGCTGGCGCCTGCTCTCCCACCACGCCTCCCCCGGCGCCGAAGAAGGCAACGGCGACAGCGACGGGGACGCCCAGCCCCGGGTCCTGCACTGATGGCCCATCCGCCGGCCTACACCCCGCCGGGGTGGCTGCCCGGCGGCCACCTGCAGACCATCTACCCCCTGCTGATCCGGCCGGCGCCTCCGGCCTACGTGCGGGAGCGCTGGGAAACGCCGGATGGCGACTTCATCGACCTGGACTGGCTGGACCCGGACCGGGAGGCCCCGCCCCTGGCCCATCCGCCCTGCCGGCGGCCCCTGCTGGTGCTGTTCCACGGCCTGGAGGGCAGTTCCCGCAGCCACTACGCCACCGCCCTCATGGCCGCCGCCGCCGAGGCCGGCTGGGGCGGTGTGGTGCCCCACTTCCGCGGCTGCTCCGGCGAACTGAACCGTCTGCCCCGGGCCTACCATTCCGGCGACTCCGCCGAAATCGACTGGATCCTGCACCGCCTCCGGCAGCGCTTCCCCGAACGGCCCCTGTTCGCTGCCGGCGTTTCCCTCGGCGGCAACGCCCTGCTCAAGTGGCTGGGGGAACAGGAATTCCAGGCCACCCGGGTGGTGGAGGCCGCCGCCGCGGTGTGCCCGCCCCTGGACCTGACCGTCTGCGGCGACGCCCTGGGCCGGGGCTTCAACCGGGTCTACAGCGCCCATTTCCTCGGCACCCTGAAACGGGGGGCGGAGGCCCGCCTGCGGCGCTTCCCCGACCTCTTCGACCCGCGCCCCATGCGCCGGGCCCGCAGCCTGCGGGCCTTCGACGATGCGGTGACGGCGCCCCTGCACGGCTTCGCCGGGGTGGATGACTACTGGCGGCGGGCTTCCAGCAAGCCCCTGCTGCAGGGCATCCGGGTGCCCGCCCTGGTGCTCAATCCGCGCAACGACCCCTTCCTGCCGGCCCATGCCCTGCCCACCCCTACTCAGGTATCATTGCAGGTCCGGCTGGAGCAACCGGCCCACGGCGGTCACGTGGGCTTCGTCCGGGGCGGCCCGCCGGGCCGCCTGGACTGGCTGCCCCGGCGCCTGCTGCACTTTTTCCGGCAACACTGCTGACGCCGCCACCAGGCGCTGCCACCCGAACATTCGCCCGAACATAAAAACACGAGTCCGATTCATGAACGCCTCCGTCCAGATTCCCGCCCTGCCCCCCGAAATCTTCAAGGCCTACGACATCCGCGGCATCGTCGGCAAAAGCCTCACCGCCGACGTGGTGCGCGCCATCGGCCACGGCCTCGGCAGCCTGGCCCGGGAGCGGCAGCAGACGGCCATCGCCATCGGCCGCGACGGCCGCCTCTCCGGCCCGGAGCTGGCCGGCGCCCTGGCCGACGGCATCCGCGCTACCGGGGTGGACGTGATCGACATCGGCTGCGTGCCCACCCCGGTCACCTATTTCGCCGCCCACCAGCTGGGCTGCCACTCCTGCGTCTCCGTCACCGGCAGCCACAATCCGCCGGACTACAACGGCCTGAAAATGGTCATCGGCGGCGAGACCCTGGCCGGCGAGGCGATCCAGGCCTTAAAGCGCCGCATCGAAGCCGGCGACCTGGCCCGGGGCGAAGGCAAGCTGACCCAGGCCGACGTCAAGGCCGCCTACGTGGAACGCATCCTGGCCGACGTCAAGCTGGCCCGCCCCATGAAGATAGTCATGGATTGCGGCAACGGCGTCGCCGGCGCCGTGGCGCCCGAACTGTTCAAGAAACTCGGCTGTGACATCGTGCCCCTCTTCTGCGAGGTGGACGGCAACTTCCCCAATCACCACCCGGACCCCTCCAAGCCGGAAAACCTGGCCGACGTCATCCGCGCCCTGAAGGAGACCGACGCCGAGATCGGCATCGCCTTCGACGGCGACGGCGACCGTCTGGGAGTGGTGACCAAGGACGGCGAAGTGATCTTCCCCGACCGCCAGCTGATGCTGTTCGCCGCCGACGTGCTGTCCCGCGTCCCCGGCGGCGAGATCGTCTACGACGTCAAATGCACCCGCCTGCTGGCCCCCTGGATTCGCGAACACGGCGGCAAGCCGGTGATGTGGCAGACCGGCCACGCCCTGATCAAGAAAAAGCTGAAGGAATCCGGCGCCCCCCTGGCCGGCGAGATGAGCGGCCACGTCTTCTTCAAGGAGCGCTGGTTCGGCTTCGACGACGGCCTCTACACCGGCGCCCGCCTGCTGGAAATCCTGGCCCGGGCCGCCGACGCCAACCCGGTGCTGAAGGACCTGCCCAACGCCACTTCCACCCCGGAGCTGAACATCAAGATGGCCGAAGGCGAACCCTTTGCCCTGCTGGACAAGCTCAAGGCCGGCGCCAAGTTCGAGGCCGCCCGGGAAATCATCACCATCGACGGCCTGCGGGTGGAGTACGCCGACGGCTTCGGCCTGGCCCGTCCCTCCAACACCACCCCGGTGGTGGTGCTGCGCTTCGAGGCCGACAACGCCGAGGCCCTGGCCCGCATCCAGGCCGACTTCCGCCGCGAACTGGCCGCCGCCTGGCCCGGCCTGACCCTGCCCTTCTGACCCGACCACCATGATCCTGCCCCTGGACGCCGACATCTTCCTGGCCCGCCAGCCCATCCTGGACCGGGAGCAGAAGCTCGTCGCCTACGAACTGCTGTTCCGCAGCAGCGGCGTGGACCGGGCCGCCGTGGCCGACGGCCGCCTGGCCACGGCCCGGGTGGTGGCCAATGCTTTCGGCGAAATGTCCCTGGGGGACGTGCTGGGGCCCTACAAGGCCTACATCAACGCCACCCCGGACTTCGTCCTCGGCCCCGAGGTGGAAATCCTGCCCGGCGCCAGCGTGGTCCTGGAACTGCCCGCCGACACGCCGGCGGACGAGGCCCTGCTGGCCCGCTGCTGCGAGTTGAAGCAGCAGGGCTTCACCTTCGCCCTGGGCGGCGTCGCCGAGTTCGCGGAAATCAACCTGCCCCTGCTGCCGGAAGCGGAAATCCTCAAGGTGGACCACCAACTGCTGGACAACCACCAGCTGTTCCTCCTGGCCTGCAAGCTGCGCCCCCTGCAGAAGAAGCTGCTGGCGGAAAAGATCGAAAACCAGAGCCAGATGGAGCATTGCTTCGACCTGGGCTTCGAATATTTCCAGGGCTACTACTTCGCCCGCCCCACCCTCATCTCCGGCAAGAAGCTGACCCATTCGGCCATGACGGTGATGCGCCTGCTCGACCTGATCCTCAAGGACGCGGACACCGCCGCCCTGGAGCGTTCCTTCAAGGGCGAGCCGGGCCTCACCCTGAACCTGTTGCGCCTCACCAACTCCTGCGCCAGCGGCCTGGCGGTGCGCATCGCCTCGGTGCGCCACGCCATCACCATCCTCGGCCGCAACCAGCTGCAACGCTGGCTGCAACTGCTGCTCTACGCCGATCCGGAAGGCGGCGAGGTGGGCCCCCTGCTGCAGCTGGCCGCCACCCGGGGCCGCTTCCTGGAACTGGTGACCCAGAAATTCCTGCCCCGGCAGAAAGACCTGCCGGACCGGGCCTTCATGGTCGGCATTCTCTCCCTGCTGCCCGCCGTCATCGGCCAGCCCATCGCCGACATCATCACGCCCCTGCCCCTGCCGCCGGACGTGAAGCAGGCCCTGATCGAATACAAGGGCGACCTGGGCCGCCTGCTGGCCCTGGCCGAGCAGCTGGAGAAAGCCGACGGCGACGCCACCTTCAACGGCCTCATCGCCGAGATGCCCGGCCTGCGGGGCGCCCTCCTCACCGAATGCCTGGCCCAGGCCATGGCCTGGGCCAACATGCTGGCCCGCGACAGCTGACCGCCATGGCCCCCGACACCACCCACACCACGCCCATCTACCTGGGCCGCCAGCCGATCCTGGATGCCCGGCAGAGCCTCTACGGCTACGAGCTGCTGTTCCGCTCCGGGCCGGCGCCCAACCGGGCCATCGTCGCCAACCACATGGTGGCCACCGCCACGGTCATCACCCACGCCTTCACCGAACTGGGCCTGGCCGACGCATTGGGGGAACAGAAAGCCTTCATCAACGTGGACGGCGACTTCCTCCTCAGCGAGGCGGTGGAGCTGCTGCCGAAGGACAAGGTGGTGCTGGAAATCCTGGAGACGGTGGAGGTGACGCCGGAACTCCTCAAGCGCTGCCGGGAGCTGAAGGCCAAGGGCTTCACCCTGGCCCTGGACGACATCGTCGCCGTCACCCCGGCCATGGAGCCCCTGCTGGACCTGATGGACATCGCCAAGGTGTGCATCTCCGCCGTGTCCGAGGAGGCCCTGCCCGGCCTGGTGCAGGCCCTGGCCCGGCGCCCCCTGGAACTGCTGGCGGAGCAGGTGGAAAGCCGGGAACAGATGGAACACTGCCGCAACCTCGGCTTCCATCTCTTCCAGGGCTACTACTTCGCCCACCCCACCATCCTCTCCGGGCGCAAGCTGGGCCAGTCCCGCCTCTCCCTGCTAAAGCTGCTGTCCCAGGTCCTGGACGATTCGGACACGCCCCAGCTGGAGCAGACCTTCAAGCACGAGCCCGGGCTTTCCATCAACCTGCTGCGCATGGCCAACTCCGCGGCCGTCGGCGCCCGCACCCGCATCACCTCCCTGCGCCACGCCATCACCCTGCTGGGCCGGCGCCAGCTGCAGCGCTGGCTGCAACTGCTGCTTTATACCGACCCGGCCGGCAACACCGGCTTCCCGCCCCTGCTGCAACTGGCGGCGACCCGGGCCCGGCTGCTGGAACTGCTGGCGGAAAGCCACATGGCGGCAGACCGGGATTTCGCCGACCGGGCCTTCATGACCGGCATCCTTTCCCTCACCCCGGCCCTCTTCGCCACGCCCATCGACGAAATCCTCAGCCAGATTTCCACCCTGGCCACGGACGTGAAGCAGGCCCTGTTGCGCCACCAGGGCTCCCTGGGGCTGCTGCTGCGCCTCATCGAGGCCCTGGAAAGCGAGGACCTGAGCCAAGTTCCGGCCCTGGTGGCGCAGCTGCCGGGGCTCTCGCCGGAGCGGGTCAACCTGGCCCAGGCCCAGGCGCTGGCCTGGACCCGGGCCATCGGCCAGGAACAGCAGAACTGATTTTGCCCCGGCATGCCGGGGCAATGCCGCCTCCCTGCTGGGCTGGCGGCGAAATAAAGAAAGCTGATGGTGCACTGCAAATTGCACCCCTTGCCGGCTTCATATAAAACGTTGAAAAACCAGGCTCAAAGGTCGCCTCACGGCAGCCTCCGTCCATCCGGAATCCCCGCTGCACACTGACCATCCGCCGCCCCCGGCGGACGAGGAGGAGGCAAGCAATGTTCCAGATTCGCCAAGCTGCCGGCGCCGATCACGACGCCATCCATGCCCTGCTGTCCCTGGCCCACCCGGACGAACCCAGTCACTGCCGCCAGGTGGAAGACGTGGTGTACGTCGCCGACTCGGACGTGGGCCTGGTCGGAGCCGGAGGCCTCGCCCCCTGCGGCGACGTGGCCCTGCTCCATTCCCTCATCGTCCGTCCCGGCTTCCGCAAGCAGCGCATCGCCCGCCAGCTCTACCAGCACGTCCTGGACCACGCCTACGGCATGGGGGTTCGGGAGCTGTACACCCTGACCGCCTCCAGCCGCACCTATTTCGAGACCTTGGGCTTCACCCCGGCCCACCGCGACACGGCCCCCGAGTCCCTGCGCCAGGCCCTGCTGCGGGACGATCCGGACCCGGACCAGACGGCCCTCATGCGCCGTTCCCTGGCCCATGCCCGCAGCGTGCCCAGCACCCCCCACAGCTACCACGGCGTGGATCCCACCAGCCAGGCCGGCGACTTCTTCGATTCCGGTTTCTACTGCGCCGAGAGCGTGCTGCTGGCCCTGGCCCGGCACATGGGCCTGGACTCCCCCCTCATTCCCGGCATCGCCACCGGCTTCTGCAGCGGCCTCTCCCGTACCTGGGGCACCTGCGGCGCCTACTCGGGCGGCGTGCTGGCCCTCAATCTGGCCCTGGGCCGCAGCGACCCGCGGGAACCGGTGACCGCCAACTACGACGCCATCCAGCGCTTCACCGACGAATTCCGCGCCACCTGCGGCGGCGGCCATTGCAGCGAACTCCTCGGCTGCGACCTGCAGACCCAGGAAGGACGCCAGGTGTACCGGGAAAACCACCTGCACGCCCAGTGCCGGGAATACGTGGTCATCGCCACCCGTCTGGCCCGGGAAATCCTGGACCAGCAGAACGGCGACGAACGCCTGCCCAATCTCTGAGACGGGGGCTTGCCCCCCGGGCCGTGCGCCCCAAGCGGCGACGCAGGAATCCCTTCAGCCGGCGCTGCGCCGGCGCAGCCAGTCGGCCACCGCCAGACCGGTGCCGTAATCCCAGGGTTTCAGCTTTTCCGGCGCGATCAGGCGGACTTCCGCCAGCTCCTCGTTGAGGCAGATTTCCCCTTGGGCCGGCACGTGGAAGGCCATGATCACCTCGTTCTTGCGGGCAAAGGGGTAGGTGCCGATGAGCTGGGCACCCACCGCCACCAGCCCCAGTTCCTCCCCCACCTCCCGGCAGGCGGCCTCGGCCGGCGCCTCGTCCCGCTCCAGGAAGCCCGTCACCAGGCCGAACTGGCCTTCGGCCCAGGCCGCGTTGCGGGCCAGGATGACGCTGCCCTGCCACTCCACCAGGGCCGCCACCACCGGTACCGGATTGCCCCAGAAGACGTGGCCGCAGCTCGCGTCGTCGCAGACCTGGCGCGGCGCGCCGCCGATCTCGCGCCAGCTCAGGGTGCCGGCGCAGCAGGGACAGAAACGGTAGGGGGAAGACAGCTCCGACATCAGCGGGCCTTGGGGTTGAGGGAGCCCCGGTTGTAGTCCTTGTCGCCGGGCATCAGCATCTTGCTGCCCGGCACCCAGCCACCCTGGGCCTCAATGGGGCGAACCTGGTTTTCCGGGTACTGCTCGGCCCGCTTCCTGGCCTCGGCGGCCTTGGCCCCGTCCACGAATTCCCACTTGCCCGTGGGGTAGAGGCGCACCTTGTCGCCGGCGGCAGTGGTGGCCTCCACCGGCGTGCGGTCCAGGTTATCGGCGGCCAGGGCCGGGGCCAGGGAAGACAGGGCCAGGAGGGAAGAGAGCAGCAGGATGCGCATGATGTCGGCAAACGGAAAAGGGAAAAGGGAAAACCGCAGGATAGCACTGCTGGCGCCGCCGGCCCACGGCCGGGACCGGCGGCCGGCCTGCCGCAGGGGCACCCCGGAAGGCAGGAACGGTGCGCCTCTCCGGCCTGGCCGGCCCGGAAAGCTTGTGTAGCTTTTGCTACAGAGGTGCCGCCGGCAACGGCCTAAGCTCCGCCCCACTACATCCCGTAGTCACCGCCAAGGAGCCGACCATGCAAGCCCTGCGTTTTTTCATCGACACCCACGACCAGCAGCACGGCACTTTCCCCGCCGGCCTCAGCGCCGCCGACTTCGAGGGCTTCTACGCCCAGTACGAAGCCGCCTGCTACGCCGAAGGCGTCATCCCCCTGCGCACCCATCTCAGCTACGCCGACGGCCGCGCCTTCTGCCTCAACATGGCGCCCGACGCGGAAGCGGTGCGGCGGGCCCACGAACGGGTGGGCCTGCCCTTCGACAGCATCTGCGAAGTGTCCACCGCCACCCCGGCCGACACCTTCTTCCGCCGCCCCGTCCGGGCCTGAGCCCAGGGAGCCCCCGGGGCCAGGGGGCTCCCGCCACCCAAGGGAGAACATCATGGACAGCGATCTGTTTGACTTACTGGCGATCGGTCTGGTCGCCGTCATCGGCCTCTTCACCCTGCTGGCCCTGATGGTGCGGCAGGACCTGGCCCCCCGCGCCGGCCTCACCCGGGAGGGGCGCTGGCTGCTCACCGGCGCCCTGGGCACCGGGCTGCTGGCCTTCAGCCTGAAAATGGCGGTGGCGGCGGTACTGGTCCAGGCCCCCGGCGGCACGGTGGCTCCCCTCATCGCCGCCGCCTACCGCCCGCCCCCGGCGGAAGAGGAGGCAGCCGCCCCGCCGGTCGCCCAGCCGGCGGTGCCCCAGGCGGCCCCGGCCTACGTCTGGGAAGCCCTGCCGCTACAGGCGCCGGAGCCGGCCGACAACCCGGGCAACGCCGCCAAGATTGCCCTGGGGGAACGTCTCTTCCACGAAACCCGCCTCTCGGGCCAGGGCACCCAGTCCTGCAGTTCCTGCCACGATCTCTACGCCAAGGCCGGCGGCGACCGGCGCCCCACCGCCCTGGGGGAAGCGGGGCAGAGCGGCCCGCGCAACACGCCGACGGTATGGAACGCGGCCTTCCAGTCGGTGCTGTTCTGGGACGGCCGCGCCCCTTCCCTGGAGGAGCAGGCCAAGGGTCCCATCCTCAACCCCGTGGAAATGAACCTGGACAGCCCCGGCGAGGCGGAACGGCGCCTCGCCGCCGACCCCGGCTACCGCCGGGACTTCGCCCGGGCCTTCGGCGACGGGGAGGTCACCTTCAACCGCATCGCCCAGGCCCTGGCCGCCTTCGAGCGCACCCTGATCACCCCGGACAGCGCCTATGACCGCTTCGTCCGCGGCGACGCCACCGCCCTCAGCCAGGCCCAGCTGCGGGGCATGGCCCTGTTCGAGTCCGTCGGCTGCGTCCTCTGCCACAAGGGGGCGGCCTTCAGCGACGCCAGCCTGCTCGGCGGCCAGGCCCCGCGACGCCATTTCCCGGCCAACCCCACGGCCTACGAGGACCAATACCCCCTGCTGCTGGAGGGCGGCCGCCGGGGCGTCTGGCGCGTGCCCTCCCTGCGCAACGTAGCCCTCACCGGCCCCTGGCTGCACAACGGCTCGGTGGACCGACTGGAGGAAGTGGTGCGCATCATGGCCAGCGCCCAGCTGGGCCGTTCCGGCCGCCTGACGGCCTGGCGCGGCCAGGACCGGGCCCTGCACCGCATCGAGCGCTCGCCCCTGAGCCCGCGGGAGGTGGCGGACATCGTCGCCTTCCTCAACGCCCTCAGCAGCGACAGCCTGCTGGCCCGGCAGCGGGCCGCCGCCGGCAAGCATGCCGGCGCCATGCCGGCGGGCTAGAATGGCCCCATGCCGCCCCCCGGGAGACCGCCCCGTGCAGGACTTCGACACCCTTCCCCTCTTTCGCCAGCTCAGCCCGGACAGCCTGCAACTGCTGCGCCAGGGCGTGGTCACCGCCGAGTGCCAGCCGGGCTCGCCGGTCCTCTACAAGGGCCAGGCCATCTCCGGCGCCTATTTCGTCCTGCGGGGGAGGCTGCGGGTCTATTCCCTGGCCCCCAACGGCAACGAAGCCACCCTCTACTGCATCGATCCGGGGGAGACCTGCGTCTTCGCCCTCAACAGCCTCTTCAACGACCTGCGCTACCCGGCCTGGGTCCAGGCCGAACAGCCCACCACCGTGGCCCTGGTGCCCGGCCCCCTGTACCGCACCCTGTTCGCCCGGGAAGACGCCATCCGGGACCTGACGGTGCACACCCTGGCCACCCTGGTGTTCCGCCTGATGCAGGAACTGGAGCAGGTGCATGCCTACAAGCTCAACCAGCGCCTGGCCAACCTCCTCTTGCTGCAGGCCTCGGCCGCCGGAGAGCTGCGCCAGACCCAGCAGCAGCTGGCCGACCACCTGGGCACCACCCGGGAGGTGGTGGCCCGCCTGCTGGGGGAACTGGCGGCCGACGGCCTGGTGGCCACCGGCCGGGGCCTGATCCGCATCCGCGACGCCCAGCGCCTGGCCGCCCTCATCGCCAGCCCCTGAGCCAAGACGGGGAACGGCCATAAAAAAAGCCCTCCCGCAGGGGGAGGGCTTTTTGCCGAGGGAAAGCGGCAGCTTAGAGCTTGCCTGCCACCCAGGCAGCCACGGAATCCAGGGCTGCCGGCAGGTTTTCCGGCTGGGTGCCGCCGGCCTGGGCCATGTCGGGACGGCCGCCGCCCTTGCCGCCCACCTGCTGGGCCACCTGATTGACCAGCTCGCCGGCCTTGACCTTGGCAGTGAGGTCGGCGGTGACGCCGGCGATCAGGGTGACCTTGCCTTCGGCGCTGGAGGCCAGGACGATGGCGGCGGACTTGAGCTTGTCCTTCAGCTTGTCCATGGTCTCCCGCAGGGCGGTGACGTCGGCCCCTTCCAGGGTGGCGGCGAGGACCTTGGCGCCCTTCACTTCCACGGCCTGGTTCACCAGGTCGTCGCCCTGGCTGGAAGCCAGCTTGGACTTCAGCTTGGCCAGTTCCTTTTCCAGGGCCTTCACGGCCTCCTGGGTCTGGGCGATCTTGGCCGGCAGTTCGGCCACCGGGGCCTTGAAGGCGGCGGCGGCCTGGGCCAGCACGGCCTGCTGCTGCTGCACCAGGGCCAGGGCATTGTCGCCGGTGACGGCCTCGACGCGGCGCACGCCGGCAGCGACGCCGGATTCGGCGACGATCTTGAAGAGGCCGATGTCGCCGGTGCGGGTGACGTGGGTGCCGCCGCACAGTTCCTTGGAGGAACCGATGGAAAGCACCCGCACCTCGTCGCCGTACTTCTCGCCGAAGAGCATCATGGCGCCGCTCTTCTGGGCGTCGTCGATGCCCATGACCTGGGCTTCGGTGGCTGCGTTGGCCAGCACTTCCGCATTGACGATGGCTTCCACCTTGCGGATTTCCTCATCGCTCATGGGGGCGTTGTGGGCGAAGTCGAAGCGGGTCTTGTCCGGGTCCACCTGGGAGCCCTTCTGCTGCACGTGGCCGCCCAGCACTTCGCGCAGGGCCTTGTGCATCAGGTGGGTGGCGGAGTGGTTGCGTACGGTGCGGGCCCGGGCCTGGATGTCCACCTTGGCGGTGACGTTGTTGCCCACCGTCAGGGTGCCGGTCTTGACCACGCCGTGGTGGCCGAAGACGGTGGCCTGGATCTTCTGGGTGTCTTCCACGGCAAAGATGCCGTGCACGCTCTGCAGCGCGCCCCGGTCGCCCACCTGGCCGCCGGATTCGGCGTAGAAGGGGGTGTTGTCCAGCACCACCACGCCCATGTCGCCTTCGTGCAGTTCATTGACCGCGACGCCGTCCTTGTACAGGGCCAGCACGTTGCCCTTGAACTCCAGGGTGTCGTAGCCGTGGAAGGTGGTGGCGGGGCCGTCGTATTCCAGGTTGGCGGCCATCTTGAACTTGCCGGCGGCGCGGGCCTGTTCCTTCTGGCGGGCCATGGCGGCGTCGAAAGCCGGAGCATCCACGGTGAAGTTGCGCTCGCGGCAGATGTCGGCGGTGAGGTCCAGGGGGAAGCCGTAGGTGTCGTGCAGCTTGAAGGCGGTCTCGCCGTTGAAGACGGTGGTACCGGCTTCCACCATACCAGCCAGTTCGGCTTCGAGGATGGCCATGCCGTGTTCGATGGTGGCGAAGAAGCGTTCCTCTTCCTGCTTCAGCACGTCCATGACGCGCTTTTCGCCGGAGGCCAGCTCGGGATAGGCGGCGCCCATCTCGGCCACCAGGTCCGGCACCATCTTGTGGAAGAAGGCGGCGCGGGCGCCCAGCTTGTAGCCGTGGCGGATGGCGCGGCGGATGATGCGGCGCAGGACGTAGCCCCGGCCTTCATTGCCCGGGATGACGCCGTCGGCGATGAGGAAGGAACAGGCGCGGATGTGGTCGGCCAGCACCTTCAGCGACGGGCTGTCCATGTCGGCGCCGGAGGTTTCCCGGGCGGCGGCGGCGATCAGGCGCTGGAACAGGTCGATCTCGTAGTTGGCGTGCACGCCCTGCAGCACGGCGGCGATGCGCTCCAGGCCCATGCCGGTGTCCACGCTGGGCTTGGGCAGCGGATGCATGACCCCGGCTTCGTCCCGGTTGAACTGCATGAACACGTTGTTCCAGATTTCGATGAAGCGGTCGCCGTCTTCCTCGGGGGATCCGGGAGGGCCGCCCCAGATGTGCTCGCCGTGGTCGTAGAAAATCTCGGTGCAGGGACCGCAGGGACCAGTGTCGCCCATCATCCAGAAATTGTCGGAAGCGTAGCGGGAACCCTTGTTGTCGCCGATGCGGATGACCCGCTCCACGGGCACGCCGATTTCCTTGGTCCAGATGTCGTAGGCCTCGTCGTCCTCCGCATAGACGGTGACGGTGAGCTTATCCTTGGGCAGCTTGAAGACGACGGTGAGCAGCTCCCAGGCGTAGCTGATGGCGTCACGTTTGAAGTAGTCGCCGAAGCTGAAGTTGCCCAGCATCTCGAAGAAGGTGTGGTGGCGGGCGGTGTAGCCCACGTTCTCCAGGTCGTTGTGCTTGCCGCCGGCGCGCACGCACTTCTGGGAAGTGGTGGCCCGGGTGTAGGGACGCTTGTCGAAACCGAGGAAGACGTCCTTGAACTGGTTCATGCCGGCGTTGGTGAACAGCAGGGTGGGGTCTTCGTGGGGCACCAGGGAGCTGGAAGAGACAATCTGGTGGCCCTTGGAGGCGAAGAAGTCGAGGAACTTCTGGCGGATTTCGGCGCTTTTCATCGTCGTTGCATCCTTGGCCCCGGCCTGCGGCAGGGGCGGCTGAATTGGAAAAACGCGCATTTTATCATTGAACCGGGCCGGGACCGGCTTGCCGCAGTGCCCGCGTTCAGCAGGAGCATGGCGGCCATGGACAAAGCGCCGAGGCCCGCGGGACGGGGCTCCTGGCCGGGTGGTCGCAAATGACGACGGCGACGGCAGGGCCGCGGCCGGCAGCGGCTTACTGATGCGCGGCGCGGCGGGCAGCCCGACGCTCGGCCCGGTCGCTGCGACCGTCGTGGTTGAAATCGTGCTGGCCGTCCCGCTTTTCCCGGGCGATGCGGCGGCTCTGCACGTCCTGGGCGTGGTCCAGGCGGGCCCGCTCCCGGGCCGTCACCTTGCCGTCGGCCTGGGTCCGGGTCTCCACGTTTTCCACGTGGGTCTGGCCCTTCTCCAGCCGGGCCGCTTCCTTGCCGGTGAGGGTGCCGCTCTGGGCGCCCTGGTCGATGCGCTGCTCCTGGTTGGCCTGGCGCTGGTCCACCTTGGGCGTGACGGTCTGGGCCAGCAGGGGGCCGGACAGGGCGAGGAAGAAGGCGGCGGCGGCAACGGGCTTGAAGGTCTTCATGGCAGGTCTCCTGATTTGAATGTCATGGGCGATTCCCATGGCCACTTTAACGTCATGGCCCGGCGGCCGACGACAAGCAGGAAGTAAGCGTGTGTAAGCGGATGTATCCGAGATGCCAGGTCAGGCCGGGCCGGCCAGATCCAGGCGATCGGTGAACACCCCGGCGACGCCCCACTGCAGCAGGGCGGAAATACGGGCGGCGTCATTGACCGTGTAGCAGGCCAGGGCCCCGCCCCGGGCGGCCAGCCCGGCGGCCAGCTGCCGCACCGTATGCTCATCCAGCCCGGCGGCGGCGCAATGCAGGGCCACCGCCCCCAGGCGCGCCAGACGGGCTTCCCAGTCGGCCGGCACGGCCGTCACCAGGAGGGCCCTGGCCAGGCCGGGGGCTGTCTGCCGCGCGGCTGCCAGGGCCTCTTCGGCAAAGGAGGAGAGCACCAGGGCGGACGCCGGCAGGCCGGCAGTCACCGCCCGGGCCGCCACCTCGGCCACGGCGGCGCCGGTTTCAGCCTCCCGGCCGCGACTCGGCTTGATTTCCAGATTGACCCACAGGCCCAGGCTGCGGCACAGGTCCAGGGCCGCTGCCAGGGTCGGCAGGGGTTCGCCGCGGAAGGCGGGGGAATGCCAGCTGCCCGCATCCAGGCCGGCCAGGAGCGCGTCGCTGCTGGCCGCCACGGCGCCGCAGCCGTTGCTGGTGCGCTCCAGGGTTTCGTCGTGGATCAGGAAAGGGGTGCCGTCGGCACTGAGCATGGCGTCGAATTCCACCCCGGCGAAACCGGCACGGTGGCCGGCGCGGATGGCGGCCAGGGTGTTTTCCGGCGCGCTGCTGCCGCCGCCCCGGTGGGCGATAAGCCGGGGATAGGCGGGGGCGGATGCAAAAACGCCGGCCCCAGGGACCGGCGTTTCTTGTGGCGGCACTTGCTGGCCCACGACGCGGATCAGCGCACCTTGGAGGCCGCCGGCGCTTCGGCCAGGCGGGCGGCGGCGCCGGAGCGCAGAACCGCGTTGGCGCGGCTGACGGCGTTGTCCAGGGCCAGCTTGGCCGGCTTCTTGTTGGACCACACCTGCTCCAGCTCCTCGTCGATGATCAGGCGCACCGGGTTGATGGCGGAGACCACCGGGGTCAGGGCGGCAGCCTTGCTCACCGAGGTGCGGGGCAGCACCGGGCCGAGCTGGGCCTGAGCCACGTCGATGTTGCGCATGTCGTCCTTGAGCAGCTTGCCCTTGGCCGCGGCCTGGGCGGCGGCGGTGAGGGGCAGGTAACCGCCGGAGCGGGCGATTTCCACCTGCATGTCGGGAGCCATGAGGAAGCCGACAAACTTGGCCACGCCCTTGTACTCGGCGGCCTTGTGGCCGGGGCCGACCCACAGGGAGGCGCCGTCGGCCAGGGCCTGGCGGGGAGCGCCGTAGGCGTCGTCGTAATAGGGCAGGGGCGCCACGCCCACGTCCAGGTCCTTGTTCTCGCGGAAGGTGACGAAGCGGTCGGAGGCGGTGGTGATCATGCCGCACTCGCCGCTGGCGAAGTGGGCGTCGGCCTCGTTCTGGCCGCCGAAGGTATGGAAGTAGCGGGCCTTGTACCAGGAGTTGAGCAGGGCCACGTGCTTCACCTGCATCATGCCGTTGAAGGCCATCTCGCCCTTCTCGCCCACGGTTTCCACGTTGTTGCGGGCGGCCAGGTTGTCGATGTGCACCCAGGCCGGGCGGGAGGTGGTGTAGGGGCACTTGATGCCGGCGTCGAACAGCTTGCCGGCCACGGCCTGCAGTTCCCACCAGGTCTTGGGCGGGGCCTCGGGATCCAGGCCGGCGCGGCGGAAGGCGCTCTTGCTGTAGAACAGCACGGGGGTCGAGTAGGCCATGGGCAGGCCCAGCAGACGGCCCTTGCCGTCGGTGACGCCGCTGCGCAGTTCGGGCGCCAGGCGGGCGGTGTCGATCTTTTCCTTGCTCTCGCTGATGACCTGGTGCAGGGCCCGGTAGGGTTCCTTGCCGCTGACGAAGTGGCTCAGCTCGTCGCGCAGGGCCAGGTTCATGTGGTAGTTGCCGGCGCCGCCCTGGCGGTGCACCAGCACCACCTTGTAGGCCTTCTGCTGGCCGTTGAAGCGGTCCACCACTTCCTGCAGGCGGGAGGTGCGGGATTCTTCCAGCTGGTGGGACAGGGTCAGTTCCACCGGTTCCTGGGGAGCGGCAGCCTTGGCCGGGGCGGCAGGGGCCTTGGCCGGCTTGGCGGCCTGGGCGGGGCCGGCCAGGGCGAAGGCGGCGGCCAGGGAAAGGGCAAGCAAAGAAGTGCGTCGGGCGGAAATCAACATCGCCAATCCTCAAGCAGTGCTAAAACGACAATTATAGCGCCGGAAAGATGACCGCCGGAGGACAACGCCAGACCCGGCCCCGGGGGCCGCCGGCCTGCTTGTCAGCCCCCGGCCCAGCCACCATAATGACTCGTGCATGGGCATCCATGCCCGGCGCCACCGAGAGCGAGAGCCATGAACAAATATCAGAGACTGGTGTGCATCGTCGCCCTGCTGGACCTGCTGCTGATGGTGCTGTTCCCCCCCTTCAACAACATCCCCCTGGCCCGGGGCGCCCTCAATTCCTTCGACGGCTTCTATCCCCTGCTGACCCAGCTGGGGCACAAGCCCATCCACCAGGAGCTGCTGACCCTGCAGCTCATGTTCGTCGCCGCCAACGCCCTCAGCGCCTGGCTGCTGCTGCAACAGCGGGAGGCCCACGAGATTCCCCGCTTCCGCTACAGCCGGGCCATCGGCCTGTTCACCCTGGTGAACCTGGCGCTGATCTGCCTTTTCCCGCCCTTCGAGCCCTATCCCTCCCTGCTGCGCCAGGCGGCGACCTCGGGCTTCGACAGCTTCTACTTCATCCTCGGCGACCGTTCCCAGCGCCCCATCTTCACCCCCCTGCTCTATCTGGAGGTGGTGCTGGTGGTGATCAACGCCCTGGCCCTGTGGCTGCTCTTCAACGTCGTGCAACGCAACGAAGACGCCACCCGACGCAAGATCATCGAACTGGCCGAATCCCTGGACGACGAGGCCCTGCAGGCCCTGGGCGAGGAGATGCGGCAGAAGGTGCTGGCCCACAAGGCCCGCCCGACCCTGGGCCGGGGCGACGACCGGCGCCAGGCGGAACAGACCCACGCAGGACCCGAACGCCGCCAGGGCGACCGGCGCCAGGAGACCGAGTGAGCCCGGCGGCCGCCTGCGGCGCCGGGGAATGCGGTTAAAATCCCCGCTCCATCAAGGAGGAATAAAGGAAGAGGAGCCCATGAGCCGCTTCAACTGGGAAGACCCCCTGCAGCTGGATGACCAGCTCAGCGCCGAAGAGCGCCAGATCCGCGACACCGCCCGTCAATACAGCCAGGACCGGTTGCTGCCCCGCATCGTCCAGGCCTTCCGCCACGAACAGACCGATCCGGCCATCTTCCGCGAACTGGGGGAGCTGGGCCTGCTCGGCGCCACTCTCGACGGCTACGGCTGCGCCGGCGCCAGCTATGTTTCCTACGGCCTTCTGGCCCGGGAGATCGAGCGGGTCGATTCGGGCTACCGCTCCATGGTCTCGGTGCAATCCTCCCTGGCCATGTACCCCATCCACGCCTTCGGCAGCGAGGCCCTGAAGGAGCGGCTATTGCCGAAGATGGCGACCGGTGAACTGATCGGCTGCTTCGGTCTCACCGAACCCAACCACGGCTCCGACCCTGGCTCCATGGAGAGCCGCGCCAAGGCCGTGCCGGGCGGCTGGGAGCTGACGGGGACCAAGATGTGGATCACCAATTCCCCCATCGCCGACGTCTTCGTGGTCTGGGCCAAGGACGGCCAGGGTGAGGACAGCGGCGAAATCCGCGGCTTCGTGCTGGAGAAGGGCATGAAGGGCCTGTCCGCCCCGGTCATCCAGGGCAAGATGGGCCTGCGGGCCTCGGTCACCGGCGAGATCGTCATGGACAAGGTTTTCGTGCCCGAAGAGAACCTGCTGCCCAAGGTGAAGGGCCTCAAGGGCCCCTTCGCCTGCCTCAACCAGGCCCGCTACGGCATCGCCTGGGGTGCCCTCGGCGCCGCCGAAGCCTGCTGGCACGCGGCCCGCCAATACACCCTGGACCGGCCCCAGTTCGGCCGTCCCCTGGCCGCCAACCAGCTGGTGCAGAAGAAGCTGGCGGACATGCAGACCGAGATCGCCCTGGGCCTGCAGGGCTGCCTGCGCCTGGGCCGCCTGAAGGACGCGGGCCAGGATGCACCGGAGATGACCTCCCTCTTGAAGCGCAACTCCTGCGGCAAGGCCCTGGAGATCGCCCGGACGGCCCGGGACATGCACGGCGGCAACGGTATCAGCGACGAATTCCACGTGGTGCGCCACATGTTGAACCTGGAAGTGGTGAATACCTACGAAGGCACCCACGACATCCACGCCCTGATCCTGGGCCGGGCCCAGACCGGCATCGCCGCCTTCGCCAACTGACAGAAGCGCCAGCTGAGATAGAATCCAGGGACCAAATCAAAGGCCGACCATGAAAAGAAGCGCCATCGCCATCACCATTCTTGCCGCCCCCCTGCTGCTGGGCGGCTGCGACCAGGTCCAGAGCAAGCTGGGCATCGAGGACCAGGCGGCCAAGGCCGCCAAGCTGGAGGCCGAAGGCAAGGCCGTGGGCGGCGCCTGCCGCCAGTCCGGCCGCGCCATCGAGGATTGCTACAGCGTCTATTACTGGCTGCCCAAGGACGCGGTGTACGGCGGCTGGCGCGAGATGGACGTGTACATGCGGGAAAACCAGATCCAGACCATCGCCCCCACCCTGCCCCCGGCGCCGCCGCCGGAAGACCCGAAAAAGAAGAAGACCAAGAAAAAGGCCGACGCCGAAGCCGCACCGGCCGAGAGCGCCGCCGAAGCGCCGAAGGAAGGGGCCAAGGAAGCCGCCAAGGAAGGCGAGGCGGCCAAGCACTGAGCGCCGTCTGCCGCTCCCCAGAGAAGCCCGTTCCGGCCCTGTCCGCAACGGGCTTTTTGCTGCCCGCCGAGCCGGTGCCGCAATGCTGATTCCGGGCAGCGCGAGGGCAGCCGCCAGCGCCACCGGCCTTCCATGGTGACCGCAGCAACGACAAGGGCGCCACCGGGGCGCCCTTGTGCCATGGCGGAACAGCCGGTCTCCGTCCTACAGGGCCGGATTGGGATAGCGCTGGTGCACGGCGTCGATGTCGGCCTGGATGGCGCGCCACTGCTCGGCCCCGGGCCGCCGTTCCCAGGCCTCCAGGTTTTCCTCCAGCTGGGCCGGGGAGGTGGCGCCGATGATGGTGCTGGTGACGCCGGGCCGGTTGTAGCAGAAGGCCAGGGCCAGCCCGGTCATGGAAAGGCCGTGGCGGGCGGCCAGCTCCCGGTAGGCGGCCAGGGCCGGCGGCACATTGACCTTCTCGTAACGCTGGCCGAAACCGGGGAAGGCGGTGATGCGCCCGGCCGCCTTGGCATCGGCCAGGTACTTGCCGGAGAGATGGCCGAAGGCCAGGGGCGAATAGGCCAGCAGGGACACCCGCTCCCGGAAGCAGACTTCGGACAGGCCGCCGGTGTCGTAGAGGCGGTTGATCAGGTTGTAGGCGTTCTGGGTGGAGGCGATGGCCGGCAGGCCGTGCTCCCGGGCCAGGCGCAGGAATTCCATGATGCCCCAGGGATGCTCGTTGGAGACGCCCACCTGGCGGATCTTGCCTTCCTGCACCAGCACCGCCAGGGCCTCCAGGGTTTCCCGCAGGGGCGTGGACTCCCGCTCCTGTTCCGGCTCGAACTGCCACTGGCCGAACATGGGCTGGTTGCGGGCCGGCCAGTGCAGCTGGTAGAGATCCACGTAGTCGGTATGCAGGCGCTGGAGGGAATCCTCCAGGGCGCGGCGCAGATTGGCCAGATCGAAAGCCAGGGGGCCGCCGCGGATCCACTCCATCCTGCGGGCGGGGCCGGCGGCCTTGGTGGCGATCACCACCTGGTCCCGGGCCTGGCGCTTGAGCCAGGAGCCGACGATGCGCTCCGTGGCGCCGTAGGTCTCGGCCCGGGCGGGCACCGGATACATCTCGGCGGTGTCGATAAAATTGATGCCGGCGGCGACGGCCCGGTCCAGCTGGGCGTGGCCTTCAGCCTCGCTGTTCTGCTGGCCGAAGGTCATGGTGCCGAGGCAGACGGCGGAAACCTTGAGTTCGCTGCGGCCCAATGCGCGATATTCCATGCTGTGCTCCGTAGAGGGGGTACGCCATTCTAGCGGCTCGCCCCCACTATTCAGAGCGGGTCGGGTTTCCTATACTCGGCGCATATCCAGGCACGGCCCCGCCAACGAAGGGCCGGCGCTGCCTTCCCGCCCACCGACCGAGGACCGCCATTCCATGACCACTCCCCAGAACACCCACCGCTGGCGCTTCTTCCGCGCCGGGGGCTTCGACCAGGTGCGCCTGGACCGGGCCGAGGACCTGCTGCACCTGGACCAGCTGGACCAGAAGCTGTGGGTCGCCCTCTCCTGCCCCATCCAGGGCCTGGAGTTCGACCGCCGCACCCTGGAGCTGATCGACACCGACCGGGACGGCCACATCCGCGCCCCGGAACTGATCGCCGCCCTGCACTGGACCGGCGCCCTGCTCAAGGACAAGGCCCTGCTCGGCGCCGGCGCCGCCACCCTGCCCCTGGACGCCATCGACGACAGCAGCGAGGAAGGCCGCCAGGTGCTGGCCGCCGCCCGGCGCATCCTGCAGAGCCTGGGCAAGGGCGAGGCCGCCAGCATCACCCCGGCCGACACCTCCGACATCGCCGCCATTTTCGCCGCCGCCCGCTTCAACGGCGACGGCATCGTCACCCCGGCCAACTGCCAGGACGAGGCCCTGGCCGCCCTGGTGCAGGACATCATGGAGCGCATCGGCAGCGACACCGACCGCAGCGGCGAGCCCGGCGTATCCCAGGCCCAGGCCGAGCGCTTCCTGGCCGAGGCTAAGGCCTGGTGCGAATGGCAGGCCGCCGCCCGGCAGGATGGCGCCGTGCTGCCCCTGGGCGAGGCCACCGCCGCCGCCCGGGACGCCGTGGCCGCGGTGCGGGCCAAGGTGGAGGACTATTTCACCCGCTGCCGCCTGGCCGCCTTCGACCCCCGGGCCGGCGGCCTCATGAACGGCGCCGAGGACGACCTCAAGGCCCTGGCGACGCGCAACCTGGAAGCGGGGGATGCGGCCATCGCCGCCCTGCCCCTGGCCCGTATCGAAGCCGGCCGCCCCCTGCCCCTGGAAGGCGGCCTCAACCCGGCCTGGAGCGCCGCCGTGGCCACCCTGGCCAGCGCCGCCGTGGCGCCCCTGCTGGGCCAGCGGCAAGCACTGACGGAGGCCGACTGGCAGGCCCTGCTGGTCAGGCTGCAGGCCCATGAGGACTGGCTCGCCGCCCGGGTCGAAACCCCGGTGGCCGAGCTGGGCCTGGAGCGGCTGCAGGCCATCCTGGCCGGCGACCTGCCGGCGCGCCTGCTCGCCCTCATTGCCGAGGACGCCGCCGTGGCCCCCGAATTCGAGGCCATCAGCAGCGCCGACCGGCTGGTGCATTACGTGCGCGACCTGGCCCTGCTGGCCAACAACTTCGTCTCCTTCCGCGACTTCTACACCCGCCGCGGCAAGGCCATGTTCCAGGCCGGCACCCTGTACCTGGACGGCCGCAGCTGCGAACTGGTGATCCCGGTGAACGACGCCGCCAAGCACGCCGCCCTGGCCGGCCTCTCCCGCATCTGCCTGGTCTATTGCGACTGCCAGCGCGGCAGCGAAAAGCTCTCCATCGCCGCCGCCTTCACCGCCGGCGATTCGGACCAGCTGCTGGTGGGCCGCAACGGCGTCTTCTACGACCGCCAGGGCCGGGACTGGAACGCCACCATCAGCAAAATCGTGGACCACCCCATCAGCATCCGCCAGGCCTTCTGGTCGCCCTACCGCAAGGTGGCGCGCATGATCGGCGAGCAGTTCCAGAAATTCGCCGCCGCCAAGGCCGCCGCCGTGGAGCAGCAGTCCGCCACCCTGGTGGCCGACGGCGCCAAGAAGGTGGAAGCCGCGCCCGCTGCCCCGGCACCGGCCAAGCCGGCGCCGACGCCCTTCGACGTGGGCAAGTTCGCCGGCATCTTCGCCGCCCTGGGCCTGGCCGTGGGCGCCATCGGCACCGCCATCGCCTCGGTGGTCACCGGCTTCCTCGGCCTCTCCTGGTGGCAGATGCCCATCGCCGTGGCCGGCCTCATGCTCATGGTTTCCGGCCCCTCCATGCTGCTGGCCTGGTTCAAGCTCAGGAGCCGCACCCTGGGGCCTCTGCTGGACGCCAACGGCTGGGCGGTGAATGCCCGGGCCCGCATCAACATTCCCTTCGGCACCGCCCTGACCCAGCTGGCCAAGCTGCCGGAGGGCGCCGAGCGGGCCCTCACCGACCCCTACGCCGACAAGCGCCGGGTGTGGCCCTGGGCCCTGACCTTCCTGGTGCTGCTGGCCGTCTTCGCCTGGGTGGTGCTGCGGGGCCACGTCTGATGGGCGCGGGCCGCCCGTGACGGCAGGCACCTCCCTCCTCGGCCTGCTGACCGCCCTGTTGGGCGGCATCGGCCTCTTCCTGCTGGGCATGACCATGCTCACCGACGGCCTCAAGCTGGCCGCCGGGCGGGCCCTGGAGCGCATCCTGGCGGCGTGGACGCGGACCCGCCTGCACGGCCTCATCACCGGCATCTGCGTCACCGCCCTGGTGCAGTCCTCCACCGCCATGACCGTGGCCGCCATCGGCTTCGTCAATGCGGGCCTGCTCAGCTTCGCCGCCGCCCTGTGGGTGGTCTTCGGCTCCAACCTGGGCTCCTCGGTGACCGGCTGGCTGGTGGCCTGGATCGGCTTCAAGATTTCCATCGACGCCTTCGCCCTGCCCTTCATCGGCATCGGCATGGCCCTCAAGCTCACCGGCGAAGGCACCCGGCGCAGCGGCCTGGGCATGAGCCTGGCCGGCTTCGGCCTGCTCTTCCTCGGCATCGAGCTGCTCAAGGACGGCTTCGCCGGCCTGGGGCCGGACGCCCTGCCGCGCCTGGGCAGCGACCCGGGCGCCCTGGCCCTGGCCATCCTCATCGGCATCGCCCTCACCGTCATCCTGCAGGCCTCCGCCGCCACCCTGACTCTGGCCCTGACGGCGGTGGCCGGCGGCATGCTGCCCCTCACCGCCGCCGCCCTGGTCATCGGCGCCAACGTGGGCACCACCCTCACCGGCATCGTCGCCGCCATCGGCGCCACCGCCAACGCCAAGCGTCTGGCCGCCGCCCACGTCTTCTTCAACGTCGCCACCGCGGTGGTGGCCGCCGCCCTGCTGGTGCCCCTGCTGTGGCTGTCAAAGGCCATCGACCTGGGGCTGGGCGACGGCGACGACCCGGTGACCCAGCTGGTGATTTTCCACACCCTCTTCAACGCCCTCGGCGTGGTGCTGATGGGCCTGCTCTCCCGCTGGCTGGTGCCCTTCCTGCTGTCCCGCTTCGCCTCCACCGAAGACAACGCCGCCCATCCCCGCTACCTGGACCGCAACGTCGCCACCGTGCCCCAGCTGGCGCTGCAGGCCCTGCGCCGGGAACTGGCCCGGGTCGCCCACCTGGCCCTGGAACTGGGGGACCTGGCCTGCCGCCACCTGCAGCAGCAGGCGCCGGCCGACGCGGTGCAATTCACCCGCCGCCTGGAAGTGATCGAAAAGCTCCAGGCCGAGATCGGCCGCTTCGTCGGCGAAGTCAGCCGCCGCCAGGTGCACCGGGACCAGGCCGAACAGCTGCCCGAGCTGCTGCGCATCGCCAACTACTACGACACCCTGGCCCGGGTCATGTACCACGTGGCTCTCAGCGGCCAGGCCGGCCCCCGGGTCCTCACCAGCCCCAACCGGGACGAACAGACCGACCTGCTGGCCGCCGTCGCCCCCGTGCTGGTCTCGGCCCAGGCCTTCTTCGGCGCCGCCGACCCGGACTGCGGCGAGGCCCCGGAGAACATTGCCCTGCGCGCCGAAGAGGCCCGGGACAGCTTCGAGGACACCTACCAGCGCAGCAAGGCCGCCCTGCTCCAGGCCGGGGCCGGCGGCACCGACGTCAATGCCATGTACGACTGGCTGGCCTGCCTCAGCGACCTGCGCCGCGCCGTGGCCCAGGGCTTCAAGGCCAGCCAGCGCTTCGCCTCCCTGCCCGAGCTGAAGGAACCGGCCCTGGACAGCGAGTCGGAAGACTGAACAATCCAAGGAGAAACCCCATGCTGTTCCACGACCTGTTCCGCCACGAACCCAACCAGCGCCGCATCGCCGCCGGCGACTTCCTCTTCCGCGCCGGCGACCCGGGCGACGCCCTCTACGTCCTCCTCGAAGGCCACGCCCGGGTGCTGGTGGGAGAGCGGGCGGTGGACGAAGTGGAAGCCGGCGCCATCCTCGGCGAAATGTCCCTGGTGGAACGGCTGCCCCACTCCGCCAGCGTCCTCGCCGTGAGCGACTGCACCTTCGCCGCCATCGACGAAAAGCGCTTCCACATCCTCATCGCCCAGACCCCCCACTTCGCCACCGAAGTCATGCGCATCATGGCCCACCGGCTGCGGGCGACGAATCAGTTGCTGAGTCAAAACTAAACACTAGTTTGGTACTGCTGCTTATTTCTGATGAAGCAGGAAAGGGCGAAAGGTTAAAAATGAAGAAAAGACATGCAATCACCCTACCGGAATACGAACGGGCATTTCGAATCATTCACTCGGTATCGCGTAGCCTTGATGACAGGCCGGGCGCATCCTGCCTTTTCTACAACACAGTTGGCGCATTGTTATTGGAAGAGTCTTTGGGTATTCGAGCCCTTCCAGTTGTTGGGGCCGCATTTTTCCGTTTAGATGACTACCTTGGAACAGGCCTATCCTTTGCAAAAATAAATGATGACGGGACATGTGAAGGGACAGAAGAACACTTCCATTGTTGGATCGAAACTGAAAATCACATCATCGACTTCACTGCCCCGGTTTACAGAGAGTATTTGGAAAAAGCGGGAGTGAAAGTCGATATTCCTAGAAAGATGTTCCAGAAGCAGAAACTAGAGATGAGCCCCTCGCAACAAGAACTTAGGCGTTCAGGTGATTATTTCGTAGTACCGAATAGACACCTTTCCGCTGTTTCCCTGAAGAAGGCCCAGCAATCTCCAGCGGTAGGTGACTTAGCTAGAGTCTGCTTGGAATGGTTTAAGCGTCCCCCTAAAAGCATTCCTAATTCATTAGTCATAATGAATGACTTGGGTGAGAAAACAAATATTCAGCTAACAAAACTAGCTATTGTTGGGGCTTGGTAACTCTTATTGGCCTCAAAGAAAAAGGGCACGTCACCGTGCCCTTTTTCTTTGCCTCACCGGAAACGTCCAATCCACACCATTCTCCAGGCACACCACCCGACGAATGGCGTCCCGCCTGGCTCCCAGGACAGGCGGATTACGGAATCACTTACCGGCGTCTTCCGGCTGGCCGGCGGCCCGCTTCCATGCGGCTTCTTCGGCCAGTTCCCTGGCCCGCAGTTCCTGCCATTGGGCTTCGCTCAGCCCATGGCTGCCGTCGCAGTATTCGCGGCGGCCGCAGCCGCAGCGGCCGATGTCGGCCGGATTTTCCTGTACCCGCATGGGGATGCTCCTGATGTTGCGGTTGATCGAAACGCCGGCTGTGGCGCCGGCCCGCTGCAAAGACCGCCGGGGCGGCGGAAAATTCCCCGGCCATGAAAAAAGCGCGGCGATTGCCGCGCTTTTTCTTTGGCGCCGGGAGTTGCCGCGGGCCCGCCGATGGCGCTCCGGGCCGCGCCCGGCTCAGATGCCGCGCAGCTTTTCGCCGGCGGCGGCCAGGGTGGATTCCTGCTTGGCGAAGCAGAAGCGCACCACCTTGTCGTCCCGGCCGTCCGGGTAGAAGACGGAGACGGGGATCACCGCCACCCCCACTTCCCGGGTCAGCCACTGGGCGAACTCGGTGTCGGGCAGATCGGAGATGGCGTCGTAGCGGGCCAGCTGGAAGTAGGTGCCGCGGCTGGGCAGCAGTTCGAACTTGGTGCCGGCCAGCTGCTGGCGGAAGAAGTCCCGCTTCTGCCGGTAGAACTCGGCCAGCTGCAGGTGCCGGGAGTGGTCGGCCATGAAGGCGGCCAGGCCCACCTGGGAGGGGGCATGCACGGTGAACACGTTGAACTGGTGCACCTTGCGGAACTCGGCCATGAGGGCGGCGGCGCCGTAGCAGTAGCCGATCTTCCAGCCGGTGATGTGGTAGGTCTTGCCGAAGCTGGAGACGATCAGGCTGCGGGCGGCCAGCTCCGGGTGGCGGGCCAGGGACTGGTGCTCGCCTTCGAAGCAGATGTGTTCGTACACCTCGTCCCCCAGCACCACGATATTGGTGTTGCGGGTCAGTTCCGCCAGGGCCTCCAGGTCGGCGGCGTCGAGCAGGCTGCCGGTGGGGTTGTGGGGGGTGTTGACGATGATCATGCGGGTGCGGGGCGTGATCAGGGCGCGCACCTCGTTCCAGTCGGGCTTGTAGTCCGGGTAGCGGAGGTTGGCGTAGACGGCCTTGGCGCCCACGGTCTCGATGGCGGGCACGTAGGAGTCGTACACCGGGGCGAAGACGATGACCTCGTCCCCCGGGCCGGCGAAGGCGGCGATGGCGGTGAACAGGGCCTGGGTGGCGCCGGCGGTAACGGTAATCTCGCTCTCGGCATCGTAGGCGGTGCCGTAGAGGGCCTGGACCTTGGCGGCGATGGCCTGGCGCAGTTCCGGCAGGCCGGTCATGGGGGCGTACTGGTTGCGCCCGTCGAGCATGGCCTGATGCACGGCGTCGAACAGGCTGCGGTCGGCCTGGAAGTCGGGGAAGCCCTGGGACAGGTTGATGGCGCCGCATTCGGCGGCCAGCTTGCTCATCACGGTGAAAATGGTGGTGCCGACCCAAGGCAGCTTGGAGTCGATGGCGACGGGAGATTGGGGCATGGAAATCGGGACTTGAGGCTTGGGGAAGCGGAAGTTTAGGCCCTTTCGCCGGAATAGGCACCTGGGGCCATCCCCGGTTGCGGAGGGAAGGCGACGGCGGGCCTGCCGGAGGTTTGGGCGGTACCCGGCCCGTCTTCCCGGTTCGCGGCGGGCGCCCTTATTGGGGCCGGGCAGCCCCGGTACGCCTCAGTCCGCCACGGCCCGGGCCGGCGCGGGGGCCGCCGCATCCTCCTTGGCCAGCAGCAGGCAGCGCTTGCCGCTGCGGGCGCAGTAGTCCTGCACCCGCCAGTAGTCGTCGTGGCTGAGGCAGCCGGTCTGGCACAGCACCAGGTCGGCCGCCGCCAGGGCCTCGGTCAGTTGGGCCTCGTCGGGCAAGGCCGCCACCAGGTCGGCGGAGAGGATGGCCACGGTGCCCGGCCCGGCGGCCGCTTCCCTGGCCCGCAGGCTTTCCCGCTCGGCCCGCCACAGGGCGGCGTTGCGCTCCCGCTCCAGGGCGACGATACGCTCGGCCTGGATGTCCAGCAGGCGCACCAACTCCTGCCGCCCGGCCAGGCCCGGCACCTGGCGGCGCAGTTCCGCCAGTTCCTCCCGCAGCAGTTCCAGGGCCGTGTCACGCACCATGAGCTGGCCGCGCAGGGCCAGCAGCTGGTCGTCCCGCGCTGCCAGCACGGCCGCCAGGGCCCGGCGCTCGGCGTCGTGCTCCGCCTGCAGTTCAGCCTGGAGTTCGCTGTGCACTTCGGCACGCAGCTCCTCGAACTGCCGCCCCACCCGCTGCTGCACCTGGCCCAGGTAGCGCAGCAGGATGCTGCGCTCGCAGGGTTGGGCAGAACGGCCGGGGCCGGCCGGAAAAATGGCGGCGTCGGCGTCGGCAGTAGCGCCGGGCAGGGGCGGAAGGTCGGCAGGCAGATGGGCCATGGTCGGCTCCCAGGAAAGGTGGATGAAGGTGGCGCGGGGCGGCTTTCGCCAGCCCGTTTTGCGCCCCCGCCGGCAGCCCTGGGCTGCCCGCCAAACGGCGGCGGCGGGGGCGCCCGGCGAGGCGCCATGGCGTCATCCTAGTACAGTCGCCGCCCCATGTAAACGCGAATGACTCGCAACAACAGAGTTTTACACGGCATAAAAAAGGGCGCCCCTGGGGACGCCCGGATGGCTGCGGCCAGGGCTCAGCGGTCGCCGTCACCGCCCGGCCGATCATTGCGCCGACCGCCGCCCCAGGAGTTGCCTTGGCGCTGCTCACCGCCATCGCCACCCCGGGGCGGGGCCGCCCGGCTTTCGCCGGAGCTGCCGCCGTCGGCGCTGCGGCCGCCGCCGTCCCGGCCCATGCTGCGCTCCCCGCCCGGCTGGCCGGACTGGCCCCGGGGCTGGAGCGGAGCGCTGCGGATCTCTTCGCGACGGAAGCCGCTGTCCCGGTCCAGGGGCGTCAGACGGCGCTGCTCGACGCTGCTGTCGGTAGCGGGCCGGTTGCGCTCCTGGGGGGCGACGCCGTTGCCCGGGGTGCCGCGGCGGCTGTCGTCACCCCGGTCGTTGCGGTCACCCCAGCCGCCATCCTGGTTGCCGCGGCGCCCATCGCGGTCGCGCCCCTGGACGCCGTCGGGGATGCCGTCCCGGTCCCGGTCCTGCCGGCCGTCCCAGCCGCCGGCGCCATCCCGGTCGCGCCGGGGCGAGACGTCGGTGCCGCCGTAGCCGTAACCGGGGCGGGCAGGCTGGGGCACGGCCTGGGGCCGGGGCTGGGCGGGGGATTCCCAGCGATGCTCCCGGGGGGAATCGCGCATGGGTTCATCATGCCGTTCCCACTGGCCGCCCCGGGGCTGCCAGCGGTCGCCGTCCCGCTCCCACTGGCGCGGCACCCAGCGATAGCCGGGGCGGGGCGCCTCCCAGCGGCCCGGGACCCAGACGTAGCGCACGCCGATCCAGTTCCAGTAGCCGCCGATCCAGACATAGCCCACCACCGGCGGCGCTCCCATCACTTCCACCCGCAGCGGCGGCGGCGCCATGCGCACCGGTTCGCCGTAGTAGGGACGGCTGACGGGCTCGACGGCACAGCCGGCCAGGCCGGCCACGGCGGCGAAGAGAAGGGAAAGCCAGAGTTTGCGTTTCATGGTGCCTGCCTCATGGGGCGTTGGAAAAAAAGCGCTGTTGCCGGCTTTAACGCGGCAGCGGCAGGCACCGCCGACCCGTTGCCCCGGGCCTTACGAATTGTTGCAACTGCCTTTACCCAATCTTGCCGCGGGCCTCTGGCCGGGCCGTGGCGTCGCCGTGCTTGGGCCGCCCGCCGCCTTGGCCTAGAATCGCCCCATGAGCCCAACCACCCTCCCCTCCCGCACCCTCTGGCCCGTGCCCGGCACCTGCGCCGTGGACATCATCGACCAGACGGCCCTGCCCCATCATTTCCGCACCCTGCGCCTGTTCACCCTGGAAGAGGCGGCCCACGCCATCCGCGCCATGCAGGTGCGGGGCGCGCCCCTGATCGGCGCCACCGCCGCCTACGGCGTCGCCCTGGCCCTGCAGCGGGATGCCTCCGACGCGGCCCTGAGCCAGGCTGTGGCCACCCTGGGCGCCACCCGGCCGACGGCGATCAACCTGCACTGGGCCCTCAACCGCATGCAGGCCCTGCTGCGCCTGCTGCCCCAGGAAGACCGGGCCGAAGCGGCATGGACCGAAGCCGCCGCCATCGCCGACGAGGACGCGGAACAGAACCGCCGCATCGGCCAGCACGGCCTGGAACTGCTGCGGCCCCTGGCGGAAAAGCGGGGACGGCTGCAGATCATGACCCACTGCAACGCCGGCTGGCTGGCCACTGTGGAACACGGCACCGCTCTCGCCCCGGTCTATGCCGCCCACGCCGCCGGCCTGCCGGTGCATGTCTGGGTCTCCGAGACCCGGCCCCGCAACCAGGGCCTGCTGACGGCCTGGGAACTGGCCCAGAAGGGCGTGCCCCACACCCTCATCGCCGACAACGCCGCCGGCCTGCTGCTGACCCGGGGCGAGGTGGATGCGGTGATCGTCGGCGCCGACCGCATCGCCGCCAACGGCGACGTGGCCAACAAGGTGGGCACCTATCTCAAGGCCCTGGCGGCCCGGGAGGCGGGCGTGCCCTTCTATGTCGCGGCGCCCCGTTCCACCCTGGATTTCGCCTGCCCCGGCGGCGCCGCCATTCCCATCGAGGAGCGGGAAGGCGACGAGCTGCGCCTGGTGCACGGCCTGGATGGCGCCGGCAGCCCCGGCTCCATCCGCCAGATCGCCGCCGCCGAGGCCGTCGCCAACCCGGCCTTCGACGTCACCCCGGCGGGCCTGGTGGCCGCCCTCATCACCGAGCGCGGCGCCTGCCCGGCCAGCGCCGACGGCATCTTCGGCCTCTACCCGGAGGAACAGGACCATGCCCGCTGACCCGCGCCAGAGCCTCATCACCGCCGCCCACCGCATGGCGGCGGAGGGCCTCAACCGGGGCACCGCCGGCAACCTGAGCCTGCGGGCCAAGCTGGACGGGGTGGACGGCTTCTACGTCACCCCCACCGGCATGAACTACGACAGCCTGCAGGCGGAGGACATCCCCTTCGTCAAGCTGGCGGACGGCAGCCACGTGGGGCGCCGCCTGCCCTCCTCCGAATGGCGCTTCCACCGGGACATCTACGCCGCCCGGCCGGAGACGGGCGCGGTGCTGCACGCCCATTCCCCCTTCGCCACGTCCCTGGCCTGCCTGCGCCGGGACATTCCCCCCTTCCACTACATGATCGCCCGCTTCGGCGGCGACACGGTGCGCTGCTCGGATTACGCCACCTTCGGCACCCAGGCCCTCTCCGACACCGCCCTGACCGCCCTGGAAGGACGCAAGGGCTGCCTCCTGGCCAACCACGGCATGATCGTCTGCGGCAAGGATCTGGGCGAGGCCCTGGCCCTGGGGGTGGAACTGGAAAGCCTCAGCGAGCAGTTCTGGCGCGCCAGCCAGCTGGGCTCGCCGGTGCTGCTCGACACGGAACAGATGGCCGAGGCCCTGGCCAGATTCGCCACCTACGGCAAGCAGGCCTGAAGGGTCGGAACTCAACAACGGGATCGCCTGGAAGGCAGCAGGGACGCCAATCTCGGGACCCCCTGCCTGAAGAGGCTTGCTAGGAACGGCCCCTGGCAGGGCGTCGTTCTGAACGCCGCAACCGTGCCAGCAGCAGCCAGCCCGCCAGCACCACCCCCACCAGCAGCAGACTCGCCGCCCACAGGCGCAGGGACAGGGCCAGACTCCCGGGCTGGAACATGCCCACCAGCCAGGCCACGGGGAACGGCACCGGCACGCTCATGTCGGCCACGCCGATGACCGCCGGCGCCAGGCCGCAGACCATGCGGAAGGACCACAGGGCCGGCCGGCGCCAGCTGCCCCGGGGCGCCGGCACCAGGAAGGACAGGGCCAGGGCCAGCAACAGCAGTCCCCCCAGGCTGCGCGCCGCCCAGGCCGGCAGGGCCGAATCCAGGGCCAGGAAAGCCTCGCAGCCCGTCACCCCCGGCAACAGGCAGACCCCGCTTACCGCCAGGGTGAGCAGATAGAGGGCCAGGGCCGGCCAGACGAAGAGATAGAAAACCCCGAGAAAGAGCGCGATGCGCAGGGCCGGGCTCGGTCCCTTGGCCGGTGCCGCCTCGGCAGTTTCCCGGGCACGGCGGGAAGCGGCGGTGGAGGGCTTGAAGGGCAGGCTCATGGGGCGGGCTCAGGTGGAAGCTGGGCGGAAAAAAGGGAAACGGGAAAATTCGCGGGCCGGGCATCAGCCAGGATTGACCGAATGCGGACCGAGTGCGGGCCGGGTAAGGGCCGGGCACGCCGCCGGCAAAGCTCGCCGGCGGCAGAACCGCGAACCACCCGGCAGCGGCGCCAGGCGCCACTATAGGCCCTCCGCGCGCCCCTGACGAGAGCGTGAACGCTGCAGCGACAGCCGGGCAGCGGAGCGCCGCGGCTGGGAGGAAGCTACGGAACAGGCGCCCGTCGCCGGCCATCGCGGCAACGGCAGCGGCCGGCCTGCGGCGCCGTGCCCGCCGCAAACGCCGAAGGCGCCCGCGGCGCCGCCCTCATCCCGCCACCGCGACAGAAGCCAGGACGGGATTCAGTCCGGAGCGCCCATGCCCCGCACCACCAGCAGGTCGCACTGGATTTCCTCGATGACGTGGAGGCTGACGCTGCCCAGGAGGGCGGCGGTGAGTTCGGAATTGTCCTGGGTCGCCAGGGCGATCAGGTCGAAGCTGAAGTCCTGCACCACCCGCTCGATTTCCGCCGGGGCGTAGCCGTGGCGCAGGCGGGTGCCCGGGGCCGGGCCGTCCTGCCAGCCCAGCTCGGCGACGAAGCGGCCCATGGCTTCCCGGGCGTCGCTCTCGGCCTTGTGGCGGTAGAAATCCAGGGTGCTGTCCCGGGCGCCGGCGAAGTACATCTGGCGCTCGAAGGGGGCTTCATAGACGTGCAGGAATTCCCGGTCCGCCTCGGGGGCGAAGGCCCGGGCGATGGCGGCGGCGGTGCGGGCATTGGCGGAGAAGTCGGTGGGCAGCAGCACCCGCCGGTAGGGGCCGGCGGCGGCCTGCTTCACCACCAGCACCGGGCAGGGGGCCAGGCGCAGGGCCTTGTGCACCGTGGAGCCGAGCAGTACTTCCTTGAGGAAGCGTTCGCCGTGGGCGCCGAGGACGATCAGGTCGGCCCCCAGTTCGCCGGCGGCCTTGGCGATTTCCGCCCCCGGCCGGCCGACCCGCAGTTCCACCTGATGGGGCGGCAGCTCGGGCAGGCGGGAGAGGCGCTCCTCCAGCTCCTGACGGGCGCCGCGGCGGGCCTCGGCCTCGGCCGCCTCCGGCGCCTGCATGGCGAAGCGCCGGGCCAGGTCCAGGGGCCCCTGGGGAATGACGTGCAGCACCGTCAGGCGGGCACCCCGCTGCCGCGCCAGCTGGGCGGCCCGGGCCAGGGCCCGGTCGGCGGCGGCGGAAAAGTCGGTGGCGATGAGCAGGTGGCGCAGGGCGTTGACGGGAGCGTTCATGGGCGGGTTTCCGGAGCGAAGGGAGGCAGCCCCCAGGGGACATGCCGACGGCAAAATTCTAGCGGCGGGCGGGCCTTTGCACAGTCCGGCAGGCCCCCAGCCGGGGCGGCCCCGAACCGGCGCCGGCAAGAAAGTGGGGCAAGGCTCGATCAGTCCTTGGCATCGGCCCGGGAATGGCTACAATGAATGTTCCCCGGCCCCGCTGCCGGGGAAGCGACCAAAATAGCGGCATTCGGGATACCCCCGGTGGAGAGGCCCGTCCCTTGGGCTTCCCCAGGCACCCATGAAAGTGTGACGTACGTCACGTTCCGCAATATATTTGGCATGGTTGGTGTGCTAGCTTTCCGTCATAGCGACTGTCAAACAAGCAAAGGGAGGGGAATCCCATGCACCAGAACCACCGGCCCGTCATCGACGACGAGCTGTTCGGGGCCGCACTGGCCCAGACGGAGAGGGAAACGGCGGAGCGTCACGTGCGCGTGCAGATGTGGGAGCCGGGCGCCATCGGCCTCGACAGCCAGGGCCACAACGGCGGCCTCTACTGCGTCCAGCACGGCCGCCTGGAACTGATGGTGCGGGACGCCAACGGCGGCGAACGCTCCCTGCGCCTGATGGGCGCCGGCGACATCTTCGGCCTGGAATGCCTGCTGCCCCAGGCCCCGGGCGGCTACCAGGTGCGGGCCCTGACCCGCTCGGCGGTGATCGCCGTCAATCCGGAACTGGTGGACCGCTGGATCCTCTCCTGCCCCGATTTCCGCCGCGCCCTGGCCAACCGCCTGGCCTCGGGCATCTGCCACCTGGAACAGGAACGGGAGCACACCCTCTCGCGCCCGGTGTCCGAGCGGCTGTTGTGCTATCTCATCTGCGGCGAGAGCTGCCAGTCCGAAAGCGCCGAGCGTCATCCCGGCCACGGCCCCCTGCCCATGCAGGTGCTGGCCCGGCGTCTGGGCTGCAGCGCCGGCCACCTGTCCCGGGCGGCGCGGCGGCTGTTGCAGAGCGGAGTGGTGCAGCGCACCCATGGCGGCCTGCAGATCGGCGATCTGAGCCGCTTCGAGGGCGCCCTGTGCGAGGGTTGCCGCAAGTCCTAGGGACGGCGGCGGGGACGACGGCTACTTGCCGTCGAGAATGAAGTGCATGGCGGCCGACAGGGCCTCGCTGGTTCCCACCAGAATCAACACATCCTCGGGCTGCACCACGGTCTCCGGCAGGGGCGCCTCGTCCCGCACCCGGTGCCGGCGCAGGGCTTCCAGCTCGACGCCGAAGCGGCCCAGGTCCAGCTCGGCCAGGCTGCGGCCGACGGCGTAGGCCTGCTGCTCGATGACGCAGGCCAGCTTCTCCTGGGAGATGCGCTGCAGGCGGTCGCTCTCGCCCCGGTAGAAGGCCCGCAGGGCGGTGTAGCGGTGGGCCCGCACTTCCCGCACCTGTTCCAGGGCCCGCTCCACCGGCACGCCGAGCTGGGTCAGGGTCTGGGCCGCCAGCATCAGGCTGCCTTCCAGCACTTCGGGAATGACTTCGGTGGCCCCCAGACTCTTCAGATGTTCCAGGTGCAGGTCGTCCTGGGCGCGGACGATGATGGGCATGTCCGGCCGCAACTCCCGCACCAGATGCAGCACCTTCTCCGTCGCCGGCAGGTCGGCGTAGGTTACCACCAGGGCCCGGGCCCGGTCCAGGCCCGCCGCCTTGAGAATCTCGCGGCGGTCGGCGTTGCCGTACACCACGTTCTCCCCCGCCTCCACCGCCTGGCGGATGCGGGCCTCGTCCACATCCAGGGCGATGAAGGGAATGCTCTCCAGGTCGAGGAAGCGGGCCACGCTCTGGCCGGTACGGCCGAAGCCGCAGAGGATCACGTGCTGCTCGATGCCCATGGCGTGCACCGCCACCTCGTGGATCATGCGGGTGCGGTCGCTCCATTCCTGCCGCGACAGGTGCTTGCTCCAGCGGCCGGCCTGGCCGATCAAGAGGGGGGCGATGAACATGGAGAGCAGCATGGCCGCCATGGTCACCTGGAACACGTCGGTGGGCAGCAGCTTGTTGTCCCGGGCCAGTTCCAGCAGCACGAAGCCGAACTCGCCGGCCTGAGCCAGTTGGATGGCGGTGCGGGCCCCCACTTCCGGCGAATTGCGCATCAGGAGGGTGATGAGGAAGACGATGCCGCCCTTGGCCAGCACCAGCAGGGCCAGGGCCAGCAGCACCGCCGGCAGGTTCTGCAGGACGAACTGCAGGTCCAGCAGCATGCCGATGGTGACGAAGAAGAGGCCCAGCAGCACATCGCGGAAGGGCCGGATATCGGCCTCCACCTGGTGCCGGTAGAGGGTCTCGGAAATGAGCATGCCTCCGATGAAGGCGCCCAGGGCCAGGGAGAGGCCGGCCCAGGCGGTCAGGGCGGAGAGGCCGATCACGATCCACAGTACGCTGAGCATGAACAGCTCGGGGGACTTCTGCCGGGCCACGGCATCGAACCAGCGGCGCATCAGGCGCTGCCCCACCAGGATCATGGCCACCAGGGCCAGGGCGGCCTGGCCCAGGGCCATGGAAATGGCGCCGGCCATGCCCTTGGCGTCGGCGGCCAGGGCGGGAATGATGATCAGCAGGGGCACCACCGCCAGATCCTGGAACAGCAGCACGGCCATGGTCTGGCGCCCGGGCTGGGAATGCAGCTCCAGGCGCTCGGAGAGCAGCTTGCTGACGATGGCGGTGGAGGACATGGCGCAGGCGGCGCCGACGGCCAGGCCGATGCGCCAGTCCTGGCCGTAGTAGAGGATGGTGACCAGGGTGGTGCCCACCAGGGTCACCCCCACCTGGGCGCCCCCCAGGCCGAATACCAGGCGGTGCATGGCCTTGAGCCGGGCCAGGCTGAACTCCAGGCCGATGGAGAACATCAGGAAGACCACGCCGAACTCGGCGAAGTGGCTGGCCTCCTCACTCTCCGCCAGGAGGCCGAAGCCGTAGGGGCCGACGATGAGGCCGATGGCCAGGTAGGCCAGCAGGGAGGGCAGACGCAGCTGCTTGGCGACGACGACGAACAACACCGCCAGGGAGAGCAGGAGGACGACGCTGAACAGTGAGTCGGTCACGGCGGACTCCGGCTCCGAATAATGGGTTGGGGCGGATTATAGAAGCTGGAAGGCCAGGACGGACACCAACGTAGGCGGCAACGCGCACAGCAGCAGGCCGATGGGGCTGATGGCCTGCTCGTGGAAGGTGCCTTTGAGGATGGAGAAGCCCGCCGGGTTGGGGGCGTTGGCGATCACCGTGAGACCGCCGCCGGTGACGGCCCCCGCCACCAGGGCGTACTGGAAGGCCGGGGTGACGCCCTCCACCAGGGAGCCCAGGTAGGTCAGGGCCGCATTGTCGGTGAGGGCCGTGAGGGCGGTGGCGCCGAAGAACAGCACGGTGGGCGCCATGCCCGCCAGCACGTCCTGCAGCCACCACTTCTGCAGGCCGCCCAGGGTCACCAGGCCGGCCAGGAAGAAGGCCACCAGCAGGCCTTCCCGCAGGATGAGGCGGTCCTGGTGGTGCTTGTAGGCCTCGCAGAAGCCGAGGAAGAAGAGGAACAGGCCGAGGAACACGGCCGGATGGTGGGCGAACACCACCACCCCGACCAGGAAGGCCAGGTGCACCAGCACCATGCCGGCCGGCACGGCGGGGGCGGCCTCGCCTTCCACGGCGCCGCACAGGCTGACCAGCTCCCGGCGATAGACGAAGGTCACCACCAGGGCGTTGATGCCGACGGCGATGGCAGCCTTCCAGCCGAAGGTGCTGGCCATGAAGGCCAGGTCCCAGCCCCACTTGCCGGCCACCATCAGCACCGGCGGCGCGGCGAAGGGGGTCAGGGTGCCGCCGATGGAAATGTTCACGAACAGCACCGCCAGGGTGGCGTACTTGAGGCGGCTGGAAACGGGCCGGGCGAAATAGCGGTCCCGCAGCAGCAGGGCCCCCAGGGTCATGGCGGCGGGCTCGGTGATGAAGGAGCCGAGCAGGGGCACCAGGAAGAGGATGACGAAGAAGGTGGCGACGCTGTCCGGCAGGGGCAGCAGGCGCGCCGCAGCGCGGACGCTATGGCCGGCCAGGGCCAGGATGGGCCGGCTGGCGGCGATGACCATGATGACGAAGACGAACAGGGCCTCCGTGTAGTTGCACGATTCCAGGTAGGCCACTGCCTCGCCGGTGCCCTGCAGGCCGACCATGACCAGTACCAGCACCATGGCCCAGAAACCGAACACCACCTCCACCTCGCCCAGCAGATGCCACAGCCCGGCATGGGCCGGCTGGGTGTGGGCCAGGTGCTCGAAATACTTGGTGGAAAAGGTATGCAGGATGGCCACGGCAAAGAGCAGCGTGGCGGCGATTTCAACGGGCGTGGGGGCGAGGGCCGACATCAGGGCAGGTCCGGGCGCGGGGCAAAAGAAACGCCCGCTGCGGATGACGACGCAGCGGGCGACACGAGTGGGTGTCCAACAGGATTGTTGCTGAATCCAGCCTGGGCATCATAGGCGCGACCGCCCCCGGCGGTAATTCGCCGTTCAGCGTACGGCCGACCAACGACGCGGCCAACCCTTAGGACACGCCGGGCCATCAGGCGGCCTCTTCGTCCGGCGCCGGGGGCGGCACCTCGTTGTCGAACTGGACGACGATGCGCACCAGCTCGGAGAGGTTGCGGGCCTGCAGCTTTTCCATCATGCGGGCCTTGTACACCTCCACCGTGCGCGGGCTGATGCCGAGCACCTCGCCGATTTCCCGGTTGGGCTTGCCGGCGGCGGCCAGACGCATCACCTCCCGCTCGCGCCGGGAGAGGCGCTCCAGGCGGTCGCGCATCTCGGCGCCGGTGGCGGCCTCCTTGCGGCGGGCCGTGTCCAGGGCCAGGGCGGTGGCGACGGCGTTGAACAGCTGGTTGTCGTCGATGGGCTTTTCCAGGAAATCCACGGCCTGGGCCTTGAAGGCGGTGCGGGCGGTGGAGGCGTCGCCGTGGGCGGAAATGACGATCACCGGTAGCTGGATGCCCTTCTCCGCCAGGGTGGCCTGCAGGGAGAGGCCGTCCATGCCGGGCAGGCGCACGTCGGCGATGAGACAGCCGGGGGCGTCGGGATCGACGGCCGCCAGGTAGTCCTCGGCGGAGCCGAAGGCCTGGACCCGGTAACCCTTGAGGTTGAGCAGCAGACCCAGGGAATCCCGGATGGCCGCGTCGTCGTCCACCACATAGACGGTGGGGGCGTTGGGAGGAATGCTCAGATTCATGGGGCTCCTTTCACAGGCAGCGGTTTTACGGAATAAACGGAATGGTGCAGCGGCAGGGCGATGATGAAACGGCTGCCGCCGGCGCTGGGCGATTCGGCCCACAGGCGGCCGCCGTGGGCCTCGACGATGGCCCGGCTGATGGCCAGGCCTAGGCCCATGCCGGTGGGCTTGCTGGTGGCGAAGGGCTCGAACAGGCGTTCGCGGAACTGGGGCAGGATGCCCGGCCCGTTGTCCTGCACCACCAGTTGCAGTTCGTTGCCTTCCCGGTGGGCGGCCAGGCTCACCACCGGCTCGTCGGTGCTGCGGCCGAAGCTTTCCGGCGACACGGCGTCGAGGGCGTTGATGAGCAGGTTGCGCAGCACCACCTGGAGCTGCACCCCGTCGCCCCGGGCCGGCGGCAGATCGGCCGGGATGGCGTATTCGAGGCGGCAGGCCTGGCGCTTGGCCCGCTCCTCCACCTCGCCGATGGTTTCCACCACCAGGGGCAGGATCGGCACCGGATCGCGCCGGGTGTGGCCGGTCTTGAAGAAGTCCCGCAGGCGGCGCACCACGGCGCCGGCGCGGCGGGCCTCGGCCGCCACCTTGTCCAGCACATCGGACAGCTCGCCACCCCGCCCCGCCTCCAGCATCAGCTGGCCGGCCCGGGCGTAGTTGGCCACGGCGGTGAGGGGCTGGTTCAGTTCGTGGGCCAGGGCCGCCGCCATCTCGCCGGCCGCCGCCAGGCGCAGGGCCCGCTTCAGTTCGCTCTCGGCCACCTTGCGGGCGCTGGAGGTGACCCCCAGGGTGAGGCCGGTAATGGCCAGGGAGGCCATGAGGAACTGCATCTCCTGCACCGTGCCACCCTTGTAGCCGAGCCACTGGGCGCTGACGATGAGGCCCACCTGGATCATGGCCAGGGTCAGGCAGGCCCCCTCCAGGCCGTGGCGCAGGGAAATCCAGGTGAGGGGCAGGAACAGCAGGTAGAAATACTTGAATTCGTCGGTCCACGGCACGCCGAACACCACCCACAGGGAGAGCATCACCGCCAGGCACTGCAGGGTGAATTCCCGGGTCTCCAGGAATTTCCAGTCCCCCGGGCGCAGCAGCACCAGGATCAGGGGGGCGCTGACCAGGACACCGATGGCATCCCCCACCCAGAAGCGCACCAGGGCGTAGAGGAAGCCCCGCTGGCTGTCGGGCAGGAAGGCGCTGACCACCAGCAGATAGAGCCCGCCCAGGAGCAGGGCAGTGCCGGCGAGGACGGCGAGAAAACGGGGCAGCGCGCCCCGGTCCCGGATGTCGGCGGCGCCGACCCGGTGCAGCAGGGCCGCCATGAGGCCGTAGCCGCCGGCGGTGATGCCGGTGAGCAGCAGGGTTTCCACGGATAGGGCGGCCATGCCGTGCACCAGCACATTGCCGCACCACACGGTGGCAAAGGCCAGGGGCCAGAAACGCAGGCCGAAGGCCAGCAGCAGGGCCAGGGTCAGTCCGGGGGGCGGATTCCAGGGCGTCACCTCGAAGGCCGGCAGGGGATGGATGAAGCTGACCCAGTCCAGCAGGAGGTAAAGCAGCACGTAGACGCACCCTACGGCCGCAACCCGACTCGGGTTCAGCGCAGGGGGAACGGGCAGGTGGAAAAAGCGGGCAAAAGTCATACCCGGATCATGCCTGAAAACAGGCCAGGACTGGGTCTGCCGGGGTACGTACGGATTTGTCACGACACACCGCCAGCGGAAATGCCGGACGCATCCCCCGTGCGGCGCAGTACGCACCCGTAAAAGCACCATGCCCGAGCAGCGCACGGGACGGCGCTGTCGGGCATGGGTGTCCGGAGAGGGCCGCGGGACCTTGGTCCCGGACCGGCCCTGAATCAGAAGTTAGGGCTTGGCGGCAGCCTCGGCCGGAACGGCGGCAGCGGCTGCCGCTTCGACGGCGGCGGGCGCCTTGTGGTCCGCGTCCGGATGCCAGCCGAGCACGGTGAGCAGGACGAAGAAGCCGACCACGTAGGCCAGGGCCACGTGCCAGCCGTGGCGCAGCCAGTTACCCACGGACTTGGCCTCGGGGAACATGTTGGAGAGGGCCACGCCGGCGGAGGAGCCAAACCACACCATGGAACCGCCAAAGCCCACGGCATAGGCCAGGAAGCCCCAGTCGTAGCCGCCCTGCTTCAGGGCCAGGGCGGTCAGCGGGATGTTGTCGAAGACGGCGGAAACGAAGCCCAGGCCGAGGGCGGTCTGCCAGGAGGCGCCGGGCAGCTCTTCCACCGGCATCATGGAAGCGCAGGTGACCAGGGAGAGCAGGAAGATGGAGCCCTTGAAGGTTTCCGGCAGCACTTCCCAGTCGGGCCGGCGGATGGAGGTGGAAATGAGGATGGCCAGCCACACGGCGACGCCGATGAAGGGGAAGTGGTCCGCCTCTTCGGGGAAGTTGATATTCACCAGCACGTTGGCGCCGATGGCGAAGGCCAGGATCATGCCGACGATGCCGACCCGGGCCCAGTCGATCTTGGTGTGCTGGTGGCCGCCCTTGATGATGGGGGAGTAGGCATGCTGCTGTCTGGAGGCGACGAAGGCGACGATGAGCAGGGCGACGATGGCCGCCACGTAGGCGTCGAGCACGATGTGGGGCGGCACGCCGTCGATCCACATCATGGTGGTGGTGGTATCCCCCACCACGGAGCCGGAGCCGCCGGCATTGGAGGCGGCGACGATGCCGGCCAGGTAGCCCACGTGGACCTTGCCGCGGAACAGCTGGTGGGCCATGGCGCCGCCGATGAGGGCCGCGGCGATGTTGTCGAGGAAGGAGGACAGCACGAAGACCATCACCAGCAGCACGAAACCGCCCTTCCACTCGCCCGGCAGGTACTTGGGCAGAATCACCGGCACGTGGCTCTTCTCGAAGTGGCGCGAAAGCAGGGCGAAGCCCATGAGCAGGCACAGCAGGTTGGAGAGGGTGACGAACTCGTGGCCCAGGTGGGCAGCGAAGCCGGCAAAGCCGACCCCGGTCTTGAAGCCGGTGACGAAGATCTTGTACAGGCTGATCACGGTAACGCCGGTGAGGCCGACGTAGAGGGTGTAGTTGTGGAACAGGGCCACGCCCAGCAGGGTCAGGCCGAACAGGATGAAGTCCAGGGGAATGCCGGCCACCAGCACCGGGCCGTCGGCCCAGGCAGAGAGGGGAAAAGCCAGGCACAGGGCCAGCAGGCCGAGGGAGCGCGCTCCCGGGCGGGACAGGGTCGACAGCATGGAATCCTCCAGATTTTTGTGGGCCGGATTCTAACATTCGCCCCGCGGCCTCCCCCTTAGGGGAAAACACTTATCCCCATGCTGCAACGCCGCATTGTGGCGCACAATAGGACATCGTCTTCCACCGCCCGCCCCATGTCCCTCATCAACGCCCACCTCGCCGAAGGCATCGGCAGCATCACCTTCAACTACGACTTCAAGCGCAACGCCCTGTCCGAAGCCATGACCGGCGAAATCGCCGCCGCCCTCGCCCTGTTCACCCAGGAAGGGGCCCGGGTCGCGGTGATCCGGGGCCAGCCGGGAGCCAAGGTGTGGTCCGCCGGCCACAGCGTGGACGAGCTCCCCACCGGCGGCCACGACCCCCTGGGCTGGAAGGACTCGCTGCGCATGGTGATCCGGGAGATCGAAGCCTTCCCCGGCCCGGTCATCGCCCAGGTGGGCGGCAGCGTCTGGGGCGGCGCCTGCGAACTGGTGTTCGCCTGCGATCTCATCGTCGCCACCCCCGAAGCCACCTTCGCCGCCACCCCGGCCAAGCTCGGCGTGCCCTACAACGCCACCGGCCTGCTCACCTTCCTCAACGCCCTGCCCCTGCACCTGGCCAAGGAACTGCTGTTCACCGGCAGCCCCATGGGCGCCGCCCGCCTGGAACGCCAGGGCGTCATCAACCACCTGGTGCCCGCCGCCGAGATCGACGCCTTCGTGCACGAGCTGGCCAAGGGCATGGCCCACAACGCCCCCCTCTCCATCTCCGTGATCAAGGAACAGCTGCGCATCCTGGCCGGCGCCCACGCCCTCTCCCCCCAGGATTTCGAACGCATCCAGGGCCTGCGCCGGGTGGTCTACAACAGCGCCGACTACGCCGAAGGCATCCACGCCTTCAAGCAGAAGCGCAAGCCGATTTATCGGGGGCAGTAGGTAGGATTAGGCTTCCGGCAATCGGGCCGCGAAGGGGAGACAAAGCGTGAAATTCGGTTACACCATCATCTACGTCGCCGACGTACCGGCCTCCATGGCCTTCTGGGAAAGGGCCTTCGGCCTGCAACGGCGCTTCATCGACGCAACGGGCGTCTACGGGGAGCTGGAGGCCGGCGCCACCTGCATCGCCTTCGCCAGCCACGGCCTGATGGCGGACCTGCTGCCCCCGGAATGCGTGACGGAGCCGCCATCGCCCCAGCATCACGCTTTCGAGATCGGCCTCTTCACGGAAGACGTGCCGGCCGCCTACACCCAGGCCCTGGCCCAAGGCGCCACCGGCCTGACGCCACCGCGCACCACGCCCTGGGGCCAGACCGTCTCCTTCGTCCGCTGCCCGGAGGGGACCCTGGTGGAGTTGTGTACGGCCATCAAGCGTTAGTGCCCCAGCGCCCGATCCATATCGCCTGATCCAATGGAAACCAATCCCAGGCAGTCTCCGCCCCCCGAAGTGGAACGTCAGAAATATCAGACGCTGCATGCCTGCATTGTCTACGGGTTCGCCGCGGTTGTTCTCTTTATTGCTTTGACAGTCTCGTTGCAACTCGGACTGGGGATTGGTCTGGCGGCCCTGCTCCTCCTGGGCACTTGGTGGGGCGTCCTCATCGTTTTCTGGAGCCACCCAGTTTTCTGCCGGTTCGAAATGGAACATGAGTGGTTGGCCAAGACGCGCCAACTGCCGGCGGGGGTAGAAAGAACATTGCTCACAGGCCTATGGGTCACTTTCTACTGGCCCCTTCTGCTATCGAAGAACATCTATTTCTGGGCATTGCTTGCAGGCGTCGGCATCTATTACGCCTTGAAACTCAGGTAAGCCTTCAGTAGAACCGCCAAGGCCGGAATCAACCCCCTACCACCGCCGCTTTCTTGCTTCGTCCAGAAACGCCTGCAGCAGCGGCTCCCCGTCCAGCAGTTCGCCCTTACCCGGGGTGTGGAATTCCGGGTGCCATTGCAGGCCCACCACGAAGCCGCGGCCGGTCCAGCGCACGGCTTCCACCAGGCCGTCGGCGGCGGTGGCTTCCACCGTCAGGTCCTTGCCCAACACCTTGACTGCCTGGTGGTGGATGGAAACCACCTGGCCGCCCGTCTGCTCCGGGTAGAGCCTGGCCAGCAGGCCGCCCTCGGCGAACTGCACCGGGTGGGTGTGACGGTCGTATTCGGGAGCCTCGTGGGCGATGGCGTCTTCCACCAGGCTGGGGATGTCCTGGTGCAGGCTGCCCCCCAGGGCCACGTTGATCAGTTGCAGGCCGCGGCAGATGCCCAGCACCGGCTTGCCCGCCTCCATGAACTCGTGCAGCAGTTCCATCTCGTAGGCGTCCCGCACCCGGTCGCCGGCCCATTCGGGCTTGAGGGGTTCCTCGCCGTAGCTGAGGGGCGAGAGGTCGGTGCCGCCCTGCAGCACCAGCCCGTCGAGGGCGCCCACGTAGTCGGCCAGGCGCATGTTGCTGCGCTGCATGGGGCTGTCCTGGACGATGGAGGGCACCATGAACACCAGCACGTCCCGGGACATGACCCAGTGGGCCACGGACTGCTCCAGGTACTGCAGGGTCTTGCCCAGCAGGCCGACGCTCTCGGGCTGGGGATGGTAAAGGCGGGCGGAAATGCCGATCTTGACGGTGCGCTTGGCCATGTCTGGCTCCTTTCGATCCGGGTTTCAGGGCCTTGCCGCAGCAAGGACAGAACGGAAAAGCACCGGGGAACGCCCCCGACACTGTCTCGGTGAACGCTGTGCCCTCTGTGGCAATAGCATTTTCAATACACCCGCTACACGCCCCCCGCCCAGCAACGGGCCGAGTGGCGCACCACGTCTTCCAGGGCGCCGCTTTCCTCGTGCCGGGCCCGCAGCCAGGCGCTGCCGTTGGCGCCGCTGCCGGCCATGGCGGCCAGCCGGGCCAGGGGCGCGCGGCTGCCGAGGATGTCGGCGAAGGGCTGCAGGCGCTCCAGGGTGGCCAGCAGGTCGTCCCGCAGCACCAGGCTCTGCTGGCTGCGCGGGTCCACCAGGGTGGCGTCGAAACCGAAGCGGGTGGCCTGGAAGCGGTTGTAACCGTAGACCAGGTACAGCCCCTCCTCCACCCGGTCCGCCGGATAGGGGCGCTCCACCAGCAGCCAGAAGGCCAGGGCCTGGACGAAGGCGGCCAGGGCGGCGGCCGTATCCACCTCCAGGGGGGTGTCGCAGATGCGCACCTCCACGGTGCCGAATTCGGGCTTGGGGCGGATGTCCCAGTAGAAGTCCTTGATGCTGCCGATGATGCCGTAGCCCAGCATCTTGGCAAAAAACTCCTCGAAGCCGGCCCAGGTGCTCACCGGCGGCATGTGGCCGGAGAGGGGAAAAGCGGAAACAGCGTGCAGGCGCGAGGTCTCGAAGGAGGTGTCCTGCCCCTGGGAAAAGGGCGAGGCCGCCGAGAGGGCGATGAAGTGGGGAATGTAGCGGGACAGCTGGTGCGTCAGATACACCGCGTCGTCCCCCGACTCGCAGGCCACGTGGATATGCTGGCCGAAGACGGTGAACTGCTTGGCCAGGTAGCCGTAGAGGCTGGACAGCTGCTGGAAGCGCTCCGTGGGGAAGATGCGCCGCTCGTGCCAGCGGTGGAAAGGGTGGGTGCCGCCGCCGGCGATGGCCAGGTTGAGACTGCCGGCGGTATGCACCACCGCGTCGCGCATGGCGTGCAGCTCCTCCAGCAGGCTGTCGTGGCGGGCGTGGGGGCTGCTGTTGAGCTCGATCATGCTCTCGGTGATCTCGGGCTTGATCTCCCCCGGGTGGGCCACCTTCTCCAGGGCCCGCAGCAGGTCCGGGCCGCCCCGGGTCAGGTCCTGGGTATGGGGGTTGATCACCTGCAGTTCCAGCTCCACCCCCAGGGTGTAGGGACTGACGGACTTGAACTCAAGCATGTTCGTCTCCTTCCGGCCGGCTCTCGCCGGCGCCCTTGAAGGCCGCCTGCACTGCCAGGGGGCCGAGGAATTCCAGCAGCACCACCGCCGCCAGCACCAGGTTGCCCAACCGTTCGCCGAACTGGGGATAGAGGCTGGTGAGGTCGTGCACCAGGGCGATGGCCACCCCGGACATGGGCAGCAAAGCCAGGCTCAGCCAGGCATGCTGGCGCCAGGTGATGCGGGAGAAAGGCGCGGTGAGCATGACCCCGGCCGCCTTGCCCAGGCTGCGGGCCGCCAGATAGGCCAGCACCGGCAGGCCGGCGGCCAGCACCGCCGTCAGGGGCAGGCTGGCCCCGGTGAGGACGAAAAGGACGATGTAGAAGAGCTGGGCGGCGCCCCCCAGGTCCACGCTGAGCAGGGCGTAGCGGCTGTCCCACTGGCGGCAGGCCAGGCCGAACACCAGCAGGGCCAGGAACACCGACAGCTGGAAGGCGTGGGCCAGGCCCACCGCCGCCAGCAGCATGCCGGCCAGGAGGATGAACTGGGAGAACTTGGATTCAGGCCCCTTGCCCAGCAGGCGGGCGCCCCACAGCACCAGGCGGGCGGCCAGGCTGCCCAGCAGCACCGAACCCAGCAGCAGGTAGAGGGGATGCAGCAGGGTCTTGTGCCAGGGCGCCGCATTTTCCGCATGGGCCACCGAGAGCAGGGTGGTGGCGGTGAGGAAGGCGAGCAGGGTGTTGATGGCCACCAGGGCCAGGGTGCGCTCCGTCACCTGGCCTTCGGCCCGGAATTCCCGGGCCACCAGCAGCACCACGGCAGGCGAGGTGGACAGGCCGATGGCCGCCGCCAGGCCCGCCTCCACCCGGGTGAAGCCGAACAGGCACAGCACCCCGGCCATGGCGGCGAAGGCCAGGGCCGATTCGAGCAGGGCCGCGGCCAGCAGGGAGCGGTCCCGCTTGAACCAGGTCAGGTCCAGGCGCCGGCCCAGGTCGAAGAGGATCAGGCCCACGGCCACGTCGAAGAAGAGCCGGGTTTCCCCCAGCAGGGGGTGCAGGGACCAGCCCGGCGGCAGCCAGGGGCCGGCCTGGCCCAGCAGCAGGCCGGCCAGGAACCAGCCCAGCAGGCGCGGCAGTTTCAGGCGGCGGGCCAGCTCGCCGCCGAACAGCCCGGCCAGCAGCAGGCTGCCGAACAGGGCGGCGGGGCCCAGGGCCGGCGGCAGGGCCGGCAGAAAAGCGAAAGAGATGTTTCCGTCCATAGCGCGGTGCTCCCATGGGACGGCTGTTCAGCAATGTCTCAACAATGCGGCGCCCGGGCGGCCTGCCCGATGGGGCAGGAGCGGTCAGCGCACAGCCTGTTTTTGTTATTGAAAGACGGGCGCCGGCATGGCGCCCCGGGATCATCCCCGGGGGCGGGGACGGTGGAGGCCGTAGGTTACTTCAGGTCAGAGTCGGCCGGACCCCGGCAAGTTCCGTACGGCCTGACGGCGCGCAAAGCCAAGGCGCAGACGCTTCTCGGTACCGATGACCAGGCCGCAGAAGAGGGCGAAGGCGCCGATTTCCAGCCATTCCGTGAGGCCGATGGGGGCCGTGGCGAAGAGCCGGTTCATGATCGGCGCGTAGGTGAACAGCAGCTGCAGGGCCGCCATGGTGCCGATGCCGCCCCAGAACCAGCGGTTGGTGAACAGGCCGATGCTCCAGAAGGAATGGGTGAGGGAGCGGCAGTTGAAGAGATAGACCGTTTCCACCAGCACGAACACATTGACCGCCACGGTGCGGGCCTCGGCCAGGGTGTGGCCCTGGTCCAACTCCCTCAGGAAGAGGCCGAAGGCGCCGAGCAGCAGCAGCAGGCTCACCAGCAGGATGCGCCCCACCAGGGGGGCGTCCAGCACCGGCGTCTGGGGCGCCCGGGGCGGGCGGGCCATGACGCCCTTCTCGATGGGTTCGAAGGCCAGCATGAGGCCGAGGAACACGGCCGTGGTCATGTTGATCCACAGGATCTGCAGGGGCGTGATGGGCAGGGTGGCGCCGGCAACGATGGCGGCGACGATGACCAGGCCCTCGCCGAAATTGGTGGGCAGGGTCCAGGTGATGAACTTCACCAGGTTGTCGAAGACGCCCCTGCCCTCCTCCACCGCCGCCTCGATGGCGGCGAAGTTGTCGTCGGTGAGGACCATGGCGGCAGCCTCCTTGGCCACCTCGGTGCCGGTGATGCCCATGGCGATGCCGATGTTGGCCTGCTTCAGGGCCGGGGCGTCGTTCACCCCGTCGCCGGTCATGGCCACCACCTGGCCCTGGGCCTGCAGGGCCCGCACCAGGCGCAGCTTCTGTTCCGGCTCGACCCGGGCGAAGACGTTGATCTGCAGCACCGCCGCCTGCAGCCCGGCATCGTCCAGGGCCGCCAGTTCGCCGCCGGAGAGGGCCTGCTCGCCTTCGGCGGCGATGCCGATCTGGCGGGCGATGGCCAGGGCGGTGACGGCATGGTCGCCGGTGATCATCTTGACCCGGATGCCGGCGTTGCGGCAGGCCTTCACCGCAGCCACGGCCTGGGCCCGGGGCGGGTCCATCATGCCGATCAGGCCCAGGTAGTCCAGGCCCTCGCCGGCGATCAGGGAGTCGGCCTCCAGCACGGCCTCGGCCGCCCAGCCGCGGCGGGCCACGGCCAGCACCCGCAGGCCCCGGGCCGCCATCTCCCGGGCCTGGCGCTCGATGGCGGCGGCGTCGGCCGCAGTCAGGGGCACCGGCAGGCCTTCCGCATTGCAGCGGCGGCGGCAGTGGGGCAGCAGCTTTTCCAGGGCGCCCTTGGCATAGACCACCAGGCCGCCGTCGCCCCGGTGCAGGGTGGCCATGTACTGGCGGGCCGAGTCGAAGGGCAGTTCATCCTGGCGCGGATAGAGGGAAAGCAGGGTGTGCTCGTCCAGCCCGGCCTTGCGCGCCGCCACCAGCAGGGCGGCCTCCGTCGGGTCGCCGCTGATCTGCCAGTGGCGCCCCTCCTTGAAGAGGCCGGCGTCATTGCACAGGGCGGCGGCCAGCAGGGTTTCCCGCAGGGCCGGCTCCGGCGGCGCCTCGTTGCCCAGGCGGCGGCCGCCGATCTCCCCTTCCGGGGCGTAGCCGTTGCCGCTCACCGGGTAGGCGATGCCGCCGGCCACCACTTCCCGCACCGTCATCTGGTTCTCGGTGAGGGTGCCGGTCTTGTCGGAGCAGATCACCGTGGTGCTGCCCAGGGTTTCCACCGCCGGCAGCTTGCGGATGATGGCGCGGCGCTTGGCCATGCGCGAGACGCCGATGGCCAGGGTGATGGTCATGGCCGCCGGCAGGCCTTCGGGAATGGCGCCCACGGCCAGGGCCACCGCCGCCATGAACATCTCGAAGGGGGATTCGCCGCGCCACAGGCCGACGGCAAAGGTGAACAGGGCCAGGGCACCGATGGCCATCAGCAGCCAGTTGGAAAAGGCCGCCATCTTGCGGGTGAGGGGCGTCATCAGGTCCGGCGTCTCGCCCATCAGCTTGGAGATGCGTCCGGTCTCGGTGGCGTCGCCGGTGGCGATGGTGATGCCGGCTCCCTGACCACTCACCACCATGGTGCCGGCGTAGGCCATATTGCCCCGGTCCGCCAGCAGGGTTTCCGGCGGCAGGGTCTCGGCGTGCTTGTCGCTGGCCGTGGATTCGCCGGTGAGGGCCGCCTCCATGGCCTTCATCTCCTTGGCCCGGAACAGGCGCAGGTCTGCCGGCACCTTGTCGCCGGCGGCCAGCAGCACCACGTCGCCGGGCACCAGGGCGCGGGAGGGCAGGCGCTTCTTCTCCCCTTCCCGCAGCACCGTCACCTCGCTGGCGACGGAACGGGCCAGGGCCGCCAGGGCGCTCTCTGCCTTGCCTTCCTGAATGAAGCCGATGACGGCGTTGATCAGGGTGACGCCGAAGATGACCCCCGAATCCACCCACTCGCCGAGAAAGGCGGTGACGGCCCCGGCCAGCAGCAGCACCAGCACCAGGGGCTGGGCGAACTGCAGGGCGAAGCGCAGCAGAGGGCCCTTGCCCGGCTTGGGCGTCAGCCGGTTCTCGCCGTGGGTCTGGCGGCGGCATTCCACCTCGGCCTCCGACAGCCCTTCGGCGCAGGAGGTCTGCCAGTGCTCGGCAACGGCGTCGCCGGAGAGGTGGTGCCAGACGGGGGAGGAAGCATCGGGACGGGGCATGGTGGGCGAGAAGGCAATGACGACAGCCTTATTGTCCGCCCTTTCCCCTTTCCGGTGGAGTACGTCAGGCTCCCGACACGGCCTTGTGCAAACGGCTGCCGCCGAGCCAGGCGGCCAGCCCGGCCAGGCTGACGATGCCGCCGCAGAGGCAGACGCCGCTCCAGCCGGCAGCGCCGTAGGCGGCGGCGGAGACCAGGGAGCCGGCGGCGCCGCCGATGAAATAGCAGGTCATGTAGGCCGCCGTCAGCCGGTTGCGGGCCTCGGGCCGGATGCGGTAGATGGCGCCCTGGTTGCTCACGTGCACGCCCTGCACCGCCAGGTCCAGGGCCAGCACGCCGAGGATCAGGGCCACCAGGGACAGGGGCGCGAAATAGAGGGCGCCCCAGGAGAGCAGCAGCAGCCACCAGCCCAGGGTGGTGGCCCGGTCGCCGTGGCCCCGGTCCGCCAGATGGCCGACGGCGGAGGCAGCCAGGGCGCCGGCGGCGCCGGCCAGGCCGAAGAGGCCGATGGTCACTTCGGAAAAGCCGTAGGCGGGGCCGGCCAGGAGGAAGGCCATGGAAGTCCACAACACGCTGAAGGCGGCGAAGGCGGCGGCGCCGAGGAAGGCCCGCAGGCGCAGGCTCGGCTCCTCCCGGAAGAGGCCGAGCACCGACAGCAGCAGCCGCGGATAGCTGAGGCCGACGCTGTGCTGGTAGCGGGGCAGGCGCCGGGCCAGCACCAGGGCCGCCAGGGCCATGGCCGCGGCGCCGACCCAATAGACCGTGCGCCAGCCGCCCAGGGTGGCCAGGGCCCCGGCCACGGTACGGGCCAGCAGGATGCCCAGCAGCAGGCCGCTCATCACCGTGCCCACCACCTTGCCGCGCTGGGCCGGCGCCGCCAGGGTCGCCGCCAGGGGCACCAGCACCTGGGCCACCACGGAGAACAGGCCGGCCAGGGCGGTGCCGACGAAGACGCCGGCCATGGAGGGCGACAGGGCGGTGACCAGCAGGCCCGCCGCCGCCAGCAGGGTCATCACCACGATCAGGCGGCGCCGTTCCAGCAGGTCGCCCAGGGGCACGATCAGCAGCAGGCCCAGGGCGTAGCCCAGCTGGGCGGTGGTGACGATGGCCCCGGCCCCGGCGGCGGACAGCCCCATCTCCCGGGCGATGGCCGGCAACAGGGGCTGGGCGTAGTAGTTGCCGGCCACGGCCAGGCCGGTGGCGACGGACATGATGGGCACCAGGCCGGGCGTCAGGCCCGGGGTGGCAGGAACGGCGGCAGCAGAGGACACGGCAATCTCCAGGGGAAGGTGGGCGCCCCGGTCCCGGCCGGAGCGGCGTTATGTGGCGCCAGTATGGGAATGGCCGATCAATGACGCCAATGCATTGTTATCATCCAACCAATCCATTTTTCAGATTGATCGCCATGAACCTGCGCCAGATCGACTATGCCGTGGCAGTGGCCGAAACCGGCAGCTTCACCCGGGCCGCCGAGCGCTGCCACACGGTGCAATCCGCCCTCAGCCACCAGATCTCCCGCCTGGAGGAGCAGCTGGGAGCCCGCCTCTTCGAGCGCACCTCCCGTCGGGTGGCCCTGACCCCAGCCGGCCGCACCTTTCTCACCCACGCCCGCCAGGTGCAGGAAGCCGCCCGCCGCCTGGGAGACGAAATGGCCGCCGCCACCGGCGAGATCCGGGGCACCCTGACCCTGGGCACCATTTCCACCCTCACCGTGGTGAACCTGCCCGCCCTCCTCGCCGAATTCCACCGCCGCCACCCCCAGGTGGATATCCGCCTGCACACCGGCATGAGCGACCGCCTGCTGGAAGAACTGCGGCAGCAGGAAACCGACGCCGCCTTCATCGGCGTCTGGCCCGGCGAGCCGGTGGCCGGGGTGGACGCCCGCCTCCTCAGCGAAGAGCCCCTGGTGGCCCTGCTGCACCCGGACCATGCCCTGGCCGGGCGCAAGCGCCTCAGCCTGGCCGAACTGGCCCGGCAAACCCTGGTGGACTACCAGGCCGGCACCGGCCCCCGGCAACAGACCGACGCCGCCTTCCAGGCCGCCGCCATCGAGCGCCGGGTGACGGTGGAGGTCAATCACGTGGAATGGCTGGAGGCCCTGGTGCGGCAAAACGTCGGCATCGCCCTGGTGCCCCTGGCGACGGCCGCCCACTACCCGGGGCTGGTCACCATCCCGGTCCAGGCCGCGCCCCGCCGCCGGGTCTACTTCGCCTGGGGTCGCCACCCCACCCCGGCCGCCCTCGCCTTTCTTGGGCTGGTGCAGCAGGCGTTGGAGTGAGCGGCGGGACGCTCAGGGCATCCGGTCTGGGAGGTAGGAGGGACGGACCTTTCGGCCATGACATGGCGGAGAGGGGCGTCGTTATTGGGTGATGGCGCTGTTGTTTCTGGGACTGCGGACGCATGGTTGCCGGTCTGAATCTTCAGGCGTGGTGAGTTCAGTAACCGCTGTGTTCCGCGCCTGACGCGCGGGTTACTTGTTCTTGTCTCGCCAAGAATAAGTAACCAACAAGAAGGCGAGCCCGGTTTGGCGCCCCGCTACGCGGGGTCCCCTGCGCTACTCGCTTCCGCCGGGGGCTGCGCAACTCGGGCCTAAAGGCCCTCAAACAGTGCTCGCCCTTTTCCCGCCAAAAGCTCCGTTGCTCGGCGCCGCACAGGGCGGGATTGGCGCTTGCCGAATTCAGCTATCGACCCCAACCGGTAATTGCCTCGGGGAAAGCAGATGTTCAATGTCTGACATAACCGGTGCTGCGCGGCTTCATCGCGCAGTGCCCGTGTTGATGGATGGGTTGGGCAGCATTTACTCCCACGTGATGTTTATTACGCCGGGAATTGACGGCACCAACTCGATAAGATGTGCCCTCAGTTTCTCGATCTCGGGCGCGGGATTTATGCGTTTGAAAAGGCGCTGGACGGTCGAAAGTTCAGCGACCGGAAACACGTTCCATTCGGTAGTGCTGCCATCGGTGTTTCCGCAGCCGAGCCAAAGCATGAATGGTTTGCGCGACAACATGACCACCCAGCCAAAGTCTTCGGGAATCACTCCCTCGACGGCGACACCGCGCTCTTTGAGATTTTCGGCCAACCACTGAGCCAGTGCTTTGCCATAGCGCCCAGAGTTTGTTTCTTCCTCCTCACCGTGCACGGGCTTGAAGAACTCAGTTTGGAATGAGACCTGTGGATTCACGCTCATGATGATGCCCAACGTTTGGCGTGAGGGATGCTGGTGCGCAGCGGAGGGAACCCAGCTTGCTGGGCGTCCCTCTCGACGGAATTGTTAGACCGCATTGGCGAACAGAAATGGGTACTCACTTTCACAATACTCCTTGAGCAAAGCATAAATTGCCTCGTCACCGTCCTTCGTACTGGAGTGTTGTGTGACGCACAGATAGTAGTTGAGGTTTTCATGCTTGGCGAAGATCAGCCACTCCCCTGTCAGGTTCTTGTTTTTTGCTTTCTGCTCATACCCGCCAATAGTGAATTCATGAGCTATGCGGCCTTGCCAGCCATGAACTGTTGGTTCTTGCGCTTCCGCTTGGGCTACGTGCGAATACAACTCGCCAAACTTTGGGCTGTTTTCATAAGCAAGACCCCAATGATTTATGAGGTTTTGCATTAAAAATCTAGCATCAAAAAAATGAGCCTTCCAGAAGCCTTTCAACGGTGGATGCTTGAAAGGCTCTTCACCTCTTACGCAACTTCCCCCGCGCCCAACTCCTTCCAAATTCTGGATAACGTCAGTCACAGAAAAGTAGTTGAAAGTTCTGTGCTTACTAACCGAGGTTAGCTGCGCCAGTAAGAGATTGCTGAGGCGGGCGCAGTCCACTCGACAGAGACCGACATTGTCATCTTTGAAGAGGGCAACGTCTTCTTCAGTAATGCGCAGACGGTCATGTAGCTCGGAATAAAGGTTCATGCGGTCTAGCTAGTAGACGACAAAAACGTCCAATAAAATGGGGCTGTCCAATATCCTGGAACACTGAACAGCCGAATCGATTGTCCCGCAACGGATTCAGCAAACCTTCCGTTTACTGGCCTCACTAAAAATCCGTGAAACCGGACAGCCTCAAACTTACCGACAGGACACCAGAATCGCAACCAGAAGTTGCGAATTGCATATTCCAATCACCCCCCCTCCCAACCGGCGCGACCACCTTCGCTACGCCACCGGTTCCCCATCCCCTTCCACCCCCGCCGAGCAGCGCAAGGCGGGCGGGGGGCTTTCGGCGAGGACTGTTTGAGGCCCGAAGGGCCGAGTTCCGCAGCCGCCCGCTCGACTGAGCAGCGCAGGGGAGCCCGCAGGGCCGGGGGTGAGGGTTCCCCTTCTTTTGGTTCCTTTTCTTGGGGAAGCAAGAAAAGGAACACGCGCGGCGGCGCGGAACCCGGCCGCAAAATCGACAAACCACGCCCCGCCAATCCCCAGAAACAAAGCCCCAAAACCACCCCGCCACCAAACAAAAAGGACAGCCATCTCCACCATGCCCCGGCGGAAATGCCCGTCCTTCCTGCCTCCTGGCGCACCCGGTGCGCCAGCCAATTCAAACCCCGTTAATCCGGCTCACCAGCCGTAATAGACGCCCCCGCCCCGGCGGTAGTAGGGCCCCCAGCGCGGGCCCCAGAAGGGGTCGTAATAGGGCATGGCCCGCAGCCGCTCCTGCTGCCGCACGGCCTCCACCTCCCGGGCGTTCTGCTGTTCCTTTTCCGTCAGGGTGGTGGCCAGATCGGCCCGCAGCGCCTTCTCCCGGTATTCGTGCAGGTAGTCGAGCACCGCCACCGGCAAGCCCTGGCGGGTCAGGTCCAGTACCTGGCTGGGGGTGGGGTCGAGGCGGGTCTGGGTTTCCTTGAGGCGGGCGATGATGGCGTCGGCCTTCATGCCGGATTTGGCCATGGCCACCAGTTCGGGGAAGCCCAGCTTGGGCGTGTCGGGCGCCAGGCGCTGCATCTGTTCGGGGGTGAGGCGGGCCAGCTTGGGGGTGGCGGTGCCGTCGGGAGGGGCGCTGGCGCAGCCGGCCAGCAGGGCCAGGGGCAGCAGGAGCGGGAATAGGCGGCGATGCACGGTCATGATGCTTTCTCCTCCATTACGGGGCCGGATCAGGGAGAGACCCCACGGCCGGCCCCCTGGTTCCGGAAGCGGCCCGGCGAACACCAGGCGGCGGAACCCCGGGGACGCAGCCTGAGCGTCAGGCCCGGGGCCGCGGGCCAGGCGTGTTGCCGCCTACAGTACGCAACTAAGGCAAGGCGACACAACAACGCCCGCGACCCCGGGCCTGACGCTCAGGCGGTGCCGCCGACGGTGAGGCCGTCGATGCGCAGGGTGGGCTGGCCCACGCCCACGGGCACGGACTGGCCGTCCTTGCCGCAGGTGCCGACGCCCGGGTCCAGGCCCAGGTCGTTGCCGATCATCTTCACCCGGGTCAGGGCGTCCGGGCCGTTGCCGATGAGGGTGGCGCCCTTCACCGGGTAGAGAATCTTGCCGTTTTCCACCATGTAGGCTTCGGACATGGAGAAGACGAACTTGCCGCTGGTGATGTCCACCTGGCCGCCGCCGAAATTGACGGCGTAGATGCCCTTCTTCACCGACTTGAGGATTTCCTCCGGCGACTTGTCGCCGGCCAGCATGATGGTGTTGGTCATGCGCGGCAGGGGCAGGTGGGCGAAGGATTCGCGGCGGCCGTTGCCGGTGGGCTCGACGCCCATGAGGCGGGCGTTGAGGGAATCCTGCATGTAGCCTTTGAGGATGCCGTCCTCGATCAGCACGGTGCGGCGGGTGGGGTTGCCCTCGTCGTCGATGTTGAGGGAGCCGCGACGGTCCGGCAGGGTGCCGTCGTCCACCACGGTGACGCCCTTGGCGGCGACCCGCTCGCCGATGCGGCCGGAGAAGGCGGAGGAGCCCTTGCGGTTGAAGTCGCCCTCGAGGCCGTGGCCGATGGCTTCGTGCAGCAGGATGCCGGGCCAGCCGGGGCCAAGCACCACGGTCATGGTGCCGGCCGGCGCGGGCCGGGCGTCCAGGTTGGTGACGGCCTGATGCACGGCTTCGGCGGCGTAGCGCTTGAGCACTTCCTCGCTGAAGTAGCCGTAGTCGTAGCGGCCGCCGCCGCCGGCGGAGCCCTGTTCCCGCTTGCCCTTGCCACCGTCCACGATGACGGTGACGGAGACCCGCACCAGGGGCCGCACGTCGGCGGCCAGGCGGCCGTCGCTGCCGGCCACCAGCACCACGTCGTATTCGCTGGCGAGGGAGGCCATGACCTGGGTGACGCGGGAATCGATGGCCCGGGCGTAGCCTTCCAGGCGTTCCAGCAGCTTCACCTTGTCGGCGGCCTGCAGGGAGGGAATGGGGTCCTGGGCCGGATAGAGGCCGTGGCCCTTGCGACCCTTCAGCTTGGGCGCCGTGCCCGACTGGCCGGCGGCGCCGATGGCGCGCACGGCGGCGGCAGCGTCGCCGAGGGCGTTGCGGCTGATGTCGTCGGAGTAGGCGAAGGCGGTCTTCTCGCCGGAGATGGCGCGCACGCCGACGCCCTGGTCGATGTTGAAGCTGCCGGATTTGACGATGCCCTCCTCCAGGCTCCAGGCCTCGGCCCGGCTGTACTGGAAGTAGAGGTCGGCGTAATCCACGTCGTTCTTCATGATCTGGCCGAAGACCTCGGACAGGCGCTTGTCGTCCAGGCCGTAGGGGGTCAGCAACAGGGATTCGGCTTGCTTGATGATCTTGCTCATGGGGAAACCTAAAGCCTTAAAAAACTTTTGCCACAGAGGGCACAGAGTTCACAGAGTTTTTAGCGGTCGAGTCCTGGCTCTGCGTGGATAACGGAAGGGTCACAGCACCCGGTGCTTGAGGGCCGGCAGGTTGGCCCGGGTCTCGGCGATGCAGCCGTGGTCGAGCAGCCCCAGGACCACGCCGGGACCTTTCAGCTTGCGGTCCACGATGGTGCCCCAGGGGTCCACGATCATGCTGTTGCCGTGGGTCTCCCGGCCGTTCTCGTGCTTGCCGCCCTGGCCCACGGCCAGCACGTAGCACTGGTTCTCGATGGCCCGGGCCCGCAGCAGGATTTCCCAGTGGGCGCGGCCGGTGGTCTCGGTGAAGGCGGCGGGCACCACGATCAGGTCCACCGGCGCCAGGCGGCGGTACAGCTCGGGGAAGCGCAGGTCGTAGCAGATGGAAAGACCGATGCGGCCATAGGGCGTGTCGAAGGCCACCGGCTCGCTGCCGGCCTCGATGGAGGCGGCCTCGTCGTAACGCTCCAGGCCCTTCTGGAAGCCGAACAGGTGGATCTTGTCGTAGCGGGCCACGCGCTGGCCGGCCGGGTCGTAGACCACGGTGGAATTCATCACCTTGGCCGCGTCCTTCGCCTCCAGGGGAATGGAGCCGCCGATGAGCCAGATGCCGTGCTGCTTTGCCGTGGCGGCGAGGAATTCCTGGATCGGGCCGTGGCCGTCGGCTTCCCGCACCTTGACCTTGTCGCCCTCGGCCATGCCCATGATGGGGAAGTACTCGGGCAGGGCGACGATGCGGGCGCCCTGGGCCGCCGCTTCGGCGACACCGTGGGCGGCGGCCGCCAGGTTGTCGGCGACCCGGGGGCCGGACACCAGCTGCACGGCGGCGATCAGGGCATTTTCGGTCTTCTGGCGCTCAGGGCTTGGCGGATTCATCGGTCTTGGCCTTCTCGGATTTATCGGCTTTGGCGGCGGATACTTTTTCCACCTTGGGGTCTTCCCAGCTGCCGGTGACGGCGTATTCGAAAGCAAAAATCTGGTCCACCGGATTCTGCAGCACTTTCTGGGCGATGAGGGCGGCCACGCCGGCCACCGGATTGACCAGGGCCGCCGTGCCCAGGGCCACGGAGCTGCCCAGGGCCGGCTGCACCCGCACCCGCAGGTTCTGGGTTTCGTTGTCCAGGTTGATGTCGCCCTTGATGCCCACCTTGGCCGCCGGACCGTCGATGCTGAGGTCCGAGGTCTTCATCAGACCATTCTGCACCTTGAAGGTGCCCTCCACGTTGTCGAAGGCGAAACCTTCGGAGAAGACATCGCGGAAATCCAGGGTGATGCGCCGGGGCAGGGACTGCAGGGAAAGCAGGCCGATGAGCTTGCCGATGCCCGGCTCCACCTTGGCGAACTGGCCCTTTTCCGCCGTCAGCTTGACCTCGCCGGAGAGGCTGGGAATGTCCAGGGTGGTGGGCGTGTTGTTCCAGGCCAGCTTGCCCGCCAGGGTGGCGCTGCCCCGCTTGAGGGTGCCGGGGAAGCCCAGGCGGTCCAGGTACTTGCCGGCATCCCCCGCTTCCAGCTTGAATTCCACGTCGGTGCGGTGGGCGCCCCGGGGATCGGTGCGCCACAGGCCCTTGCCGTTGATGGAACCGTCCGGGCTGGAGAGCAGCACCTTGTCCAGGCGCCATACCCGGCCTTCGTTGCGGGCCAGCAGTTCGAGCTTGCCGAAGCGGCGGCTGCCCAGGGTGAAGCTGTCGGCAACGATGTCCAGGCCCGGCAGTTCGTCCTGGCTCTCGGCCTCGCCCAGGCGCTGCATGGCTTCCTGCTGGGGCGTGCTTTCCGGCAGGGTCAGGTATTTGAGGCGGGCCTTGACCCTGCCCTGGCCGGCGCCGTCCCAGTTGATCTGGCCGGCGGCTTCCTTGGCGTTGACCTCCACCTGCCAGCTGTTGCCGGCGGGCGCCGCCTTCAGGGTGACGTCGTGCAGGCGCCGCCCGGAGATGTCCAGCAGGGGCGTCTTCAGCACCGCCAGGGAGAGGGGCGCCGCCGACTCGCCGGCGGCGGCGCTGCCGCCACTACTGGCGCTAGTGCCGTTGCCGTTGACCGGGGTCAGGGCCTTGCGCCAGAAATCCGCATCCACGCTGGGCAGGTTCACCGTCAGGGCGAGGCCCCGCTCGGGCAGGCTGAGGCCTTCGCCGATGGCGATGGCGCCGCGCTCGGTGACCGGGCCGGCGGCTTCCCGGCGGCGGATGATGTGGGCGCTGGCCAGTTTGCCCAGGGTGAATTTCACCTGTTCCCTCGCCACCGACGCCGGCGCGCCCTTGCGGGGGGCGGTTTCGGCCAGGGCGCCCCGCTCCAGGTGCAGGGGCAGGGCGGCGGCGGCGCTCTTGTTGAAGGGCTCGGGCAGGCTGGAGGCCAGGCCCTTGAGGTCGGAATCCACCACCAGCTCCGCCGTCTTCTTGCGCACCCGCACCTCGCCCTTCCAGGCGGCGCTGCCGGAGACGTTGTCGAACAGGGGCAGGTCCAGCTGGCGGCGCAGGGCAGCAGCGGTGAGGCTGCCGGAGGCATTGACCAACACCTTGTCGCCCTCGTTGCTGGCGGAGAGCTTCATGGGGCCGCCGAGGAACTGGCCGGTGATTTCCTTGACGCTGATGCCGGCGTCGGTGAAGTGCAGGCGGCCGTTGGCCTGGGTGATGGGCGGCAGGCCCGGCTCCACCGTCACCTGGTTGTTGAGGAATTCGTAGTCGCCCTTGATGCGGCTGTCGGCCATGCGGCGCAGGAACAGTTCCAGCTGCAGGTTGAGGCGGCCTTCGCCCTGAGCCTTCATGCCGTCGGTGAAGTTGTCGATCTTGTCCCCCACCGGGCTCTGGTCGATGAACTTGAGGAATTCACCGGTGGGGCCTTCGGCCTTGCCGGTGATGCTGAGCAGCTCCTCCGGCGCCTCCAGGTCGGCGATCTCGGCCTTGACGCCGGAGAGGCGGGCCCCCAGCAGCTTGGCGCTCTTGGCTTCGATCAGCATGCGGGCACCCTCGAAACGCAGGGAGCCCTGGATGTCGTCGATGCGGGGCCAGCCGGAGGCGTATTCCAGGGTGGCGCCGTTGATGCGGGCGGTGACCAGGAACTGGCCGTCCTTGGGGTCGAGGAAGGGGAAGCGGGCCAGGTCGCCCTTGAGCACCAGCTTGGCCTCGGAGGCGGTGCCGCCGGTGATGGAGCTCTTCAGCCAGTCCCGGGCATCCTGGGACACCACCTTGGGCATGTAGCGCCAGACGGCAGTGCCGTCGGCCTTGCTGATGCCGGCGGTGAGGTCGATGCTGCCGGGGCCGTCGCCGCTAAGGCGGTAGGTGCCCTGGGCCGAGCCGGTGGCGTCGGGGCCGTTGAAGGTGAGGCTGTCCAGGCTGACGTCGAGGCGGCTGCCGTCGATCTTCCAGCTGACCTGGCTGTTGAGGGCATCCACCGCCAGGCGCGGATCGGGGAAGACCTGGGGCAGTTCCAGCTGGGCCTTGGCCGAGCGCAGGGTGAGGCTGCCGCCCCGGTCCCCGGCGTCCACCGTGCCGCTCATGCCGGCAAAGCCCGGGAAGCGGCTGCTGGCCTTGATGCCGAGGCCGTCGAAACGGGCCTTGAGGTTGTAGTCCTGGGGCTTGCCCTCGTTTTCCGTCCAGCTGGCCTTGAGGTCCCGCACCAGGCCCCGGGGGGCGTAGTCATTCAGCCACTGGCGCACCTCGGCGCCCAGGGGCAGGTGCTCGGCCAGGGCCGCCAGGGCGCCCAGGTCCAGGGTGGTGGCGGCGGCGCTGCCGCGGCGGCGGTCGGAGAAAAGGCCGCCCTCCTGCCAGGAGAAGGCGAAATCCGTGGGTTCCAGGCGGGTGCCGTCCCGGGTGGCAAGGCCGACCCGCTTGCCGGAGAAGCGGGTGTCGCCGTTGCGCCGCTCGCCGCTGATGCGGCCCGCCAGGCGCAGCAGGTCCAGTTCCGGCAGGTCCTTGGCCAGCTTCAGGCGCAGGTCCTGCAGGCCCACGTCGGCGGTGGCCGCCACCGGCTGGCCCTTTTCCACCTCCAGCCACAGGCGCAGGGCGCCGCTGCCCTGGGGCAGGGAAACGGGGTAATCGACCCAGGCCTGCCAGGCCGCCAGGTCGGTGTGCACGAATTCGGTGTACAGCTCGCCGCTCCAGTCCTCCAGCCGCTGCGGATCGGAGCCCCGCAGGTCGCCCCGCAGGTCGAGGCGGGAAGCCAGCTCCGCCGGCGGCAGGGCAGAGAGGCCGAAGCGGTGGTGGCGGCCCCGGTTTTCCAGGAGGAAATTCACCGCCTCCAGGGTCAGGGGCGGGGCGCCCCGCTGCAGGTCTTCCCAGACGATGGTGGCATCCTTGATGTGGATGCGCTCCTGGCTCAGCACCCAGTGCAGGGCGCTGCCGTCGCTCTTGCCGTCTTCCAGGGGAATTCCAGCCACCTCGAAGCGGCCGTCGGTAAGGCGCCGCACCAGCAGGGTCGGCTCGTTGATTTCCAGCAGGTGCAGGCGGGGCGACAGGTGGGGCACGCTCCACCAGGAGAGCACGCTCTCCACCCGTTCGAAGGCCAGGGCCGGATAGCCCTGTTTGTCGGCCACCCGCACGTCGGCCAGGGTCAGCTCGGGGCGCAGGCCGCGCCAGCCGGCGTCGATGTGGCCGATGGTGACCGGCAGGCCGACGGCCTGGCTCACTGCCTGTTCGATGTCGGCCCGGTAGTTGCCCACGTTGGGCAGCACCCAGTAGCGCAGGGCCAGCACCAGGAAGGCGAAGACGAAATAGACCACCACCCCCGCCACCAGGGCCAGGCGGCCGGCGCGGCGCCAGAACTGGCGCGCCCGGGGGCTGACGAGGAAGGGCAGGAGGGCGTGCAGGCGGTGGTAAAGGGCCGACCGCAGGACGGAATCAGTCATGGGCCTCGGCCGGCAACAGGGCGGAGGCGGCGGCAACGATGGCGGCGGCGCTTTGCAAAGGTATTGGGCGGGTCACTACAATGGCAAGTTCTGGGCGAAGGGGTGGATTTTAACCCAGCCACCCCCGGAAACCCCGGATATAACCGGATGATTCCCTGATGAATAACGATTCCAACAATAACGCCGCTCCCGCCCCCGCCGCCGACACGACTTTTCCCGCCGCCTGGCAACCCGCCCTGGACCACAGTGCCTACCTGCGCCAGCTGCTCTCCTGCCGCGGCGAACTGGTGCCGATCCTGGCTGAATCCTGGCAGCGCCCCCTCACCGCCGCCGACCTGGAGGAGTGGATCGCCCAGGCCGCCCCGGCCGACGAGGAAGCCCTGAAACCGGTGCTGCGGCGCCTGCGCCAGCGGGTCATGGCCCATCTCATCATCCGCGACCTGGCCGCCGCCGCGCCCCTGCAGGAGGTGGTGGAAACCATGACCCTGCTGGCCGACATCACCACCAACTTCGCCCTGGACTTCGTGCACCGCAGCCTGGTGCAGCAGTACGGCGAACCCCTGGACAGCCAGGGCCGGCCCCAGCGCCTGCTGGTGGTGGGCATGGGCAAGCTGGGCGGACGGGAGCTGAACGTCTCCTCCGATGTGGACTACATCTTCGTCTATCCGGAAGAAGGCCAGACCGCCGGCCGCGCCGACGGCGGCGGCCAGGTGGACAACTACGACTTCTTCCACCGCCTGGGCAAGCGCCTCATCATCGCCCTGGGGGACCTCACCGCCGACGGCCAGGTCTTCCGCGTGGACATGCGCCTGCGCCCCAACGGCGATTCCGGCCCCCTGGTGTGCAGCCTGGACGCCCTGGAAAACTACTTCATCACCCAGGGCCGGGAGTGGGAACGCTACGCCTGGATCAAGGCCCGGGTGATGAACGCCGGCGCCAACGACGTGAACAACTGGGGCCCGGTGCTGAGCCAGACCGGCCGCCCCTTCGTCTTCCGCAAGTACCTGGACTTCGGCGCCATCAACGCCATGCGCGACCTGCACGCCCAGATCCGCCGCGAGGTGGCGCGCAAGGACATGGCCAACCACGTCAAGCTGGGCCCCGGCGGCATCCGGGAAATCGAATTCATCGCCCAGGTCTTCCAACTGATCCGCGGCGGCCGCGACACCGCCCTGCAGATCCGCCCCACCCTGCAGGTCCTGGCCCTGCTGCCGGAGCGGGGCCTGATGGCCCAGGAGGCGGTGGACGAGCTGAGCACTGCCTACGACTTCCTGCGCCGCCTGGAACACCGCCTGCAATACGTGGCCGACCAGCAGACCCACAGCCTGCCCGAAGATGCGGAGGGCCAGGCCCGCATCGCCCGTTCCATGGGCTTTGCCGACTACCCTGCCCTGCTGGCCGTGCTCGACGGCCATCGCCAGCGGGTCTCCCTGCACTTCGAGGCCGTCTTTGCCGAACCGGAGGCACCCAGCTCCCAGAGCGAAACCCTCACCGCCCTGTGGCAGGGCGCCCTGGAATGCGACGGCGCCCAGGAAAAATTCGCCGGCCTCGGCTTTGCCGACGTGCAGGACTCCCTGGAACGGCTGCAGGCCTTCCGTGACGGCGCCCGCTACCAGCAGCTGCCCGCCAGCAACCGGGAACGCATGGACGCCCTGGGCCCGCGCCTGATCGAAGCCGCCGCGGCGACGCCGACGCCAGACCTGACCCTCTCCCGCTGCCTCGCCTTCCTCGAGGCCATCGGCCGCCGCGGCGCCTATCTGGCCCTGCTGCAGCAGTATCCCCAGGCCCTGAAGAAGGTGGCCGAACTCATCGGCGGCTCCAGCTGGGCCGCCGAATACCTGACCCGCCACCCCATCCTGCTGGATGAACTGCTGGACCCGCGCCTGCTGGAAGTAGCCACCGACTGGCAGCGCTTCCGCCGCGAACTGCGCCGGGCCCTGGACGAATGCGCCGGCGACACGGAACGGGAAATGGACCTGCTGCGGGAAATGCACCACGCCCAGGTCTTCCGCCTGCTGGCCCAGGACCTGGCCGGCCTGCACAGCATCGAGAAAATCTCCGACCACCTGACCGAGCTGGCCGACATCATGGTGGCCGAGACGGTGCGCCTGTGCTGGGGCAAGCTGAAGACCCGGCATCGGGAGGAGCCCGTCTTCGCCGTCATCGGCTACGGCAAGCTGGGGGGCAAGGAGCTGGGCTACGCCTCGGACCTGGACATCATCTTCCTCTTCGACGAAAAGAAGGACACCGCCCAGGAGGCCGAAGAGGTCTACGCCCGTCTGGCCCAGCGGGTGAACACCTGGCTCTCCTCCCAGACCCCCGCCGGCCTGCTCTTCGAGACCGACCTGCGCCTGCGCCCCAACGGCGATTCCGGCCTCATGGTCTCCTCCCTCGCCTCCTTCCGCGAATACCAGCTGCACAGCGCCTGGGTGTGGGAACACCAGGCCCTCACCCGGGCCCGCTTCGTCGCCGGCGATACGGACGTGGGCCGGGGCTTCGACGCCATCCGGGAGGAAATCCTGCGCCAGCCCCGGGACCGGGCCAAGCTCAAGGAAGAAGTGCTGGCCATGCGCCAGAAGATGATCGACGCCAACGCCTCGGATGCCGAAACCGTGGCCCGGGGCGAATTCGACATCAAGCAGGACCCGGGCGGCATCATCGACGTGGAATTCATCATCCAGTACCTGGTGCTGGGCCACGCCCACGAGCACCCGGAACTCACCGGCAACCTGGGCAACATCGCCCTCCTCGGCATCGCCGCCCGCCTCGGCCTGATCCCCACCGCCCTGGCCGAGCCGGTGCAAAACGCCTACCGCGACTACCGCCGCCTGCAACACGCCAAACGCCTCAACGGCAGCCCCAAGAGCCGGGTGGCAAGGGAGTCGGTAGCCGAGCGCATCGCCGCGGTACGGGCGTTGTGGGAGGAAGTGTTCAAGGGGTAAGGGCTAGGGGCGGCGGATGCCGCGGGCCTGAAATGAAAAAGCCGCCGGGAATCCGGCGGCTTTTTGGGGGAGTGCTAACGTGGAAACTCAGCTGACGGCAAAAAGGTACCGCCTTTTGACGGTCCGCTGGAGCGAAGGGTTAGCACTCAATCTGAAGCACATCTGATAGGTCTCGCTTATATGCAAGGTACCCCAGCTCTTTTGCGCTATCGGTCCACCCGAGGGCTGCAAGAACTGAGTACGAATGAAAGTGTTTGCCGTCGTAAAGGTTGAACGAAAGACCGTTTCTCGGGGTAGGCCAGATATTGTGCAGGTGGTTAAAGACAACTTCGTTCAAGACTCTCAGCCTGTCTTCGGCGAAATGGTTGTACTGGTTTCGTCCGGCATACACGATCATGCCCATTGGTAGGTGACCAATGTCTCTGCCAACACAGAACTGTTCCGGAAGCGAAAAGGTACCTTTTAGGCGAGCCTTGGAACTTTCGCGTATTAGTCGATTAATTTCAGATTCGAAGTGACGAGCGTTCTCGGATTTTCCCTTAGGGACTGCATAGCGTTCTATGGCAATGTACGCGATCTGAAGAATCGAACCCGCGATGACTTCGCGCGCTACGTCAGTGCTAGAGAAATGCTCCTTGTGCGTGTCGAGTTCTTCACGCGACCGTGACTTAGTTATGTCTACAAGTGCCCGCATCTTGCGCCAACCGTAATTGTTAAGCAGGCCGAAGAGCCCCTCCGCCGCTGGAGCTGTGCTAACCATGTACGAGCGGGCGTCTTCCATTGAGTGCTAACGTGGAGGTCACCAACGCTACGCGACTTTATCGCGCAGCGTCCAGTGAACCGCAGGGTTATGTTTCATTTGGGTAGATGCGATTGCCATTCATGCAGCTGGTGGCTTCGATCGAGGTACGCGTGGGCGGGGCGCATGGAGCTTGGAACGGGCATCTTCATCACCTTCCCGTGGAGTTTTGCTGACAGAAGAAGGTCATACTCAGTGTATGGGCCATCTTTCAACTCAGGATCGAAATACCAAACTCGGTAGTCCTTCGTCACAGTAACAAGTCCTTCGTCAAACAGCTTGTGGTGTACGCTGTTCAGCAGCAATCCATTTCGGACGTCTAGTCTTTCTTCGGGCTTACAAGTGGCCCAAGGGACGATGTGGCAGGCTTCGAGTACGGACGGGAACGAGATGTCAGTGAAGGCACAGCGATATTGATAAGCCATGAGCAGTGCGTCTCTAAACAGGGACTGTGCGATGCCTCGCGTCTTAACCATCCGCATGATATCGGCCGCGCTACTGGGATTGCCAGCTAGTTCGGTAACAATCTCCTCATACGTCGTTCCGTCAGACGCGAAGGCGAATGGATTCGGGATAGCGTTCCAGTTGTAGGAACGAACAAGTGCTTCTCCTTCCTCAAATTTGTCTACATCATATGCAATGAACCCTGTGCCAGGCTTCCCGCTTTGGTTGACTATGAGAATGGTCAGCGGAGGAAGCTTTTCCTCAAGGCAGTAATCTTGGATCAAGCCAAGTACATACCGTAATGCTCGATGATGGACGCCAAGAAGGGTGCCCAACTCACCGTAGGTGATGGTCCTTCCATCAGCCGCCCGTTTTGTAAGAATGGGCCATGCTCGATAGGCTCGTTCAGCTTGATTGATAGTCATGGGCGACGGGCTCCGATGAAACATAACGTGCAAACTCAGGGGCGCGTAGCCGGCTTGCCGGCGGAGCATCCCGCTGGAGCGGAATATTAGACATTTGGCACACTGGCTGCCGCGACTGTATTGCGACTGCCTTTACGCGATTTATCATGTGCCCTGCCAGCGGCTAGGTAGACCGCATTTGAGCAGACCTCCCAAATTTGGTCCTTGTGCCAGTAGCTACTACCGGCCGCCCATTTGGGGTGACCTTGTTTCTCTGCTGGAGTTATTTTCGTTCGGCCAAGCCCGTCCTCCGTGTATAGCGGAAGCCAGCGTGACAGATCGCCGTTGACGCTAATGCAAACAAAAAAATGCTGATCTGTAACCCGAAGATGAGCGGTGCAAGTGTATGTGCCGCCCTCCTTTTCTAGGGTGTCCGGATCAAGGTGCAATGCCAAACCGACGGATATTTCAGCCGGAATGTCTTTGTCGTAGAGATGGGCGTATTTGGGATTCATATGTCTAACGTGAAGTAGACGGCATATCTGACGTATAAGCCGGAAAAGAAAATCCTGAACGCCCCCGACTAGACGACAGAATCCTGCTTCCGATAAGGCATCTGACTAGATAACTCATAATTCCTGACTGATAACAAACGGTGGAAAATAGCATGGCAGCGGCCAGAAAACATCAGGCCGAGAGCATAATCAGCCGCTCGATTTATGTCGAGTGACTAGACCCAAACGCTGCACTTCCAGCCCACTGAGAACCTGGGCACCAGGTCGGCCACCGGCCATGCCAGAATCGCCCCAGACCCCTGCCCCACAACCCAATCCCCACGCCCCTCCCAGCCACGCCATGCCGGAGAAGCCCATCCCGCCTGCCTCCCAGGCCGGCCTCCGCAAACGACCCATTTCCCCCATTCCGGCCTCCGGCTCGCATGGGTGTATAATCCCGGCCCTATGTCCTTGATGCCACATTTACTTTTCTGCGGAGACGCCCCCTTTGCGTTTTGACGAACTGGGCCTGGCGCCCGAAATTCTTAAGGCCGTGACCGAGATGGGTTACGCCGAAGCAACCCCGATTCAGCAGCAGGCCATTCCCCTGGTCCTGCAGGGCAAGGACCTCAAGGCCTGCGCCCAGACCGGTACCGGCAAGACCGCCGCCTTCACCCTGCCCCTGATCCAGCGCCTGCTGCACCTCGATACGGCCAGCCCGTCGCCGGCCAAGCACCCGGTGCGCGCCCTGATGCTGGCCCCCACCCGGGAACTGGCGCTGCAGGTGTATGAGTCGGTGAAGTCCTACACCAAGTACACCCACTTCCGCTCCATCTGCCTCTTCGGCGGCGTGGATATCAAGCCCCAGATCGCCGAGATGAAGAAGGGCGTGGAGTTCGTCGTCGCCACTCCGGGCCGCCTGCTGGACCACGTGGAACAGAAGAGCGTCTCCTTCAACCAGGTCCAGGCCCTGGTGCTGGATGAAGCTGACCGCATGCTGGACATGGGCTTCATCCCCGACATCCAGCGCATCCTCAACATGCTGCCGAAGACCCGGCAGAGCCTGCTCTTCTCCGCCACCTTCTCCAACGAGATCCAGCGCCTGGCCGACACCATGCTGCAGTCGCCGATCCTGGTGGAAGTGGCCCGGCGCAACCAGGTGAACGACACCATCACCCACCGGGTGCACCCGGTGGCCGAGACGCGCAAGAAGGACCTGCTGATCAAGCTGCTGCGCTCCGGCGAGATCACCCAGACCCTGGTCTTCATGCGCACCAAGCAGGGCTGCGGCCGTCTGGCCCGGGAACTGGAGCGGGCCGGCATCGCCGCCGACTCCATCCACGGCGACAAGTCCCAGAACGAGCGCATCAAGGCCCTGGACGCCTTCAAGAACGGCGGCTGCAAGGTGCTGGTGGCCACCGACGTGGCGGCCCGCGGCCTGGACATTGACCACCTGCCCTACGTCATCAACTTCGAGCTGCCCCACACGCCGGAAGACTACGTGCACCGCATCGGCCGCACCGGCCGCGCCGGCCGCCAGGGCAACGCCATTTCCCTGGTCTGCGCCCACGAGGTCGGCTATCTGGCGGATATCGAAAAGCTGATCAAGATGCAGATCGAGCAGGTGGCCGTGGCCGGCTTCGAGCCGGAGATGGATTACGAATATCCCCCCGGCAGCGGCAAGAAGCGCCGGGCCCACGAGACCCACGCCCCGTCCCAGCCCGTGGCCGGCCGCAGCAAGCCCCCGGTGAAGCGCAACAACATGATCGCCAAGGACGGCTTCGACTTCTCCAAGCCCTACGAGCCCAAGGCCGCCCCGGCCACGGTGCCGAGCAAGGAGGAAGCGGCCCACACCCCGGTCGGCAAGCCCGATCCCCACAAGCCGAAGAAGCCCATGGTGGCGGCCCTCCTGGGCGGCCTGGGGCGCAAGTAAGGCAAGCCTGCGGGCAGCAAAAAGGCCACCTCCCGGTGGCCTTTTTTACTCCCGGCATCCGAATCAACCGAGCGGGCCGCCCACGGGGCCGGCCAAGAAAGCAAGCATGAGCGACGCACCGATGATCCGCTGGAGCGAAGACGGCACCGACCACACCGCCCTGTGGCGCTCCGAGGCCGGGCTGCCGCCGCCGAAGCGGGTGCTGGTGGCCGACGACACCCTCAACGCCGACCAGGCCTACCGCCTGGCCTGCGAGGGCACGGCCCTGCTCTGGCGCGGCGACTTCCACAACGGCCGCCAGCTGCTGCAGGCCCTGGCCCGGCGCATCGAGCGCAAGCAGCCCAAGGGCAAAGGCAAGGCCAGCAAGGACGCCGCGCCGGCCTCCCTGACCCAGGCCTTCCATCTGCACCGCCAGGCCCAGGGCCAGCGGGCCCGTATCCTGGCCATGCTGCTCATCGCCGTGGACGCCGACTACCGGGTGAACCTGCGCCGGGCGCCGGATTTCAGCGCCGCCTGCACTGAGGCCTACGGCCCGGCCGGTGAGCCCTTCGTCGTCAGCCTGCGGGAACTGCAGGCCCTGGTGGGCGCCCACGAATGGCGCCGCAAGGGCGTCTCCATCCCGGCCCTGGGCGCCACCATCCACCCCCATTACGGCGTCTTCTCGCCCCTGCGCGGCGAATACCTGGAACTGCTGGCCCAGGCCCCCCTTCCTGCCTCGGACCTGGCCTTCGACATCGGCACCGGCACCGGCGTCATCGCCGCCCTGCTGGCCAAGCGGGGCCTGGCCAGGGTGGTGGCGACGGATCTGGACCCGCGGGCCCTGGCCTGCGCCCGGGAAAACCTGGAACGCCTGGGCCTCTCCGCCCGGGTGGAACTGCAGCAGCGGGACCTCTTTCCCGAGGGGCGGGCGCCCCTGGTGGTGTGCAACCCGCCCTGGGTGCCGGCCAAGCCCAGCTCCCCCATCGAATACGCCGTCTTCGACCCGGACAGCCGCATGCTGCGCGGCTTCCTGGCCGGCCTCAAGGACCATCTGGCGCCCGGCGGCGAAGGCTGGCTGATCATCTCCGACCTGGCCGAGCACCTGGGCCTGCGCTCCCGCCAGCAGCTGCTCGACTGGATCGCCGCCGCCGGCCTGGAAGTGGCGGCCCGCCACGACATCCGCCCCAGCCACGGCAAGACCCGGGATGCCGACGATCCCCTGCACGCCGCCCGGGCCGCCGAAGTCACCTCCCTGTGGCGCCTGCGGGCCGCTTAGCGCCGGCAGCAGGGCCCGCCCCGGGCCGGTCAACGCAAAAGGGCCGCATCGTGACGCGGCCCTTGCCTTGAGGGGAGACTGTTTCAGGGATTGGCGTTGCGCATGCCGCCGGGGCCCATACCGCCCCCGCCCGGACCCATGCCGCCACCGCCGGGACCCATGCCACCGCCACCGGGACCCATGCCACCTCCCGGGCCCATGCCGCCGCCCCGGGCCGGCGGCACCTCGGGCAGGGTCACGCCTTTTTCCTTGGCCCGGGCCTGCATGGCCTCGTGGTGTTCCAGGCGCACCTTTTCCCGCTCCTCGGCGGTCTTGGCGCTGCGCATCTTGGCCCGGTGTTCCCGGCGCTCCTGGGGCGTCATCAGCTGGCTGCCGTAAATCTGCTCCTGCTTGGCCGGCGCCGCCTGTTTAGCGGTATCGGCGGCCTGGGCCAGGCCGGGCAGCAGCAGGGCGCCCAGGAGGGCGGAAACGGCACAGAGAGTCGGAGTTTTCATGATCGAATCCTTCCACGGTTAGGTTGGCATGACACGGCTGTTCCTGTGCTCAATCTAGGCCGTCCAACCCCGTAACGCCAGAATCAATATCAAGAAACGCTGATAAACCTCGAATCCCCGGGCTGACCAAAGCTCAGGCCGTTACGCCCTGCAGGCCGCCGAAGAAGGTCTCGGTACCGCCGTCGCCCTTGAGGGTGATGTAGAAACTCTGGTTGTTGTAGGCGATGCGGGCTTCCACCAGGGCGGCCTGGGCCGTGGGATTGCCCTGCAGCGCGGCATAGCGGGCGGCGTATTCCTCGTAACCCTGAACGGCATGAAGCATCTCTTCGCCGGAAGCCACCTCGGCGAACTGGTCCCGCAGCTCCGTGTCTTCATGGAACAACTGCTCGATCCTGGCCTTGTCCGGGTGATCGTTGGCGACGCTGGCGTAGCCCATGCGATCCGGCGTCAGCACGGGCTCGGGCGGCACTTGGATGCCGGCCTGGCGGAACTTCTCTGCCGCATTGGCGGCAAACTTTTCCTTGGCGGCAGCCACCGATGCGGGCGTGGGGCACTCCAGGGGCGGCAACTCCTTGGGCAGGTTGCTGGCGGCCGCCGTCTGGGTGGCAGTGCTGCTGCCGTCAGTGGCGGCGGCCTTTACCGGCGTGGCCGAGGCGGTGCTGTAGGTCGCGTAGAGTCTGTTGAGGGAAGCGATGTTCATGACCGGCTCCGGGGGGATGACGGCCATGCATTTGCGATTTCCATGCCAGAGGGCTGGCGGCGGACGGCTCAGGGCAGCAGGCGGAGGATGGCCAGGGAGCAGTTGTCGCCCTCCCCCTGGCAGCGCTGGCGGGCCCGGTTGATGAGGATTTCCGCCGCTTCCCGGGCCGGGAAGGCGGCCAGCACGCCGCCGATCTCCGCGTCGGAGAAATAGGCCCAGAGGCCGTCGGAGCAGAGCAGGAAGTTGTCGCCGGGCTGGACTTCGGCCTGGCCCACGTCGATCTTGGGATCGTCCTTGTCGCCCAGGGAGGTGAGCAGGACATTGCGGTTGGGGTGGATCAGGGCCTGCTCCGGCGTGATCTTGCCGGCCCGCACCAGATGCTCGACGTAGGAATGGTCGGCGCTGTGCTGCAGCAGCCGGTCGCCCCGGTAGTGGTAGAGGCGGGAGTCGCCGCAGTGGGCCCAGGTGGCGCCGCCGGGCTCCAGCACCAGCATGACGGCGGTGCTGTGGGGGTCCTTCTCGTTGAGGAAGCGGCTGGTGCGGATCAGCAGGTGGGCCTCGTGGATGGCGGTGCGCAGCAGGTCGCCGGCGGCCTCATCCTTGGGGGCGTAGCTGGAGAAGTTGTTCTGGGCGGTATGCACCACCTGCTCGGCCGCCAGAGCGCCGCCGGTGTGGCCGCCCATGCCGTCGGCCAGCACGGCCAGCACCGTGCCCTTGAGCCAGGGATGGGCCATCAGCCCCACCCGGTCCTGCTGTTCCTTGCGGTCGCCCTGATGCTGGGCGACGCAGGCATCCAGGGTCAGCGCCATGAGAGGCTCCCGGGGCCGTGCCTAGCCGAGCAGCTTGTCCTTGATTTCCTCGGCGCTGGGCACCTTGCCCGCCATGTGGGGATTGCGGCTGTGGAAGACCCGGGTGGCGGCGACGATGACCTGATGCACTTCCTGCTGGGTCAGTTCCGGGTGGCTGTCACGCACCACGCGGAAGGCCAGGTGTTCCAGGGAGTGGCCGCCCCAGGTGTTCTTGGGGTCGAAGAAGGGTTCGATCTGCACATACACCGCGTCGAATACATTGCGCAGTTTGCTGTTGCCGCGGCGGTCGGGGCGTTCCTGACCGTTGGCGTCGATAAAGGTGGCCGTATTCAAGGGTGCTGTCCTTCAAGGGATGGTTTTTCCGGACGATTATAGCGCCGGGGCCGGCCCCGAGTCAGGATTGGTGCTGAAAGCGCTCCAGCAGCACGTCCAGGTATTCGGGCAGGTCGTCGGCATGGATGCCCAGTTCCTCCTGCACGTCCTCCACCACCCGGCCCCAGTCCGGGTCGTCCAGGTGCAGATACTGGTGGTAGGCGTGGATGGCCAGCTGGATGATGGCCGCCAGGCTGCGGGAGTCGCCCGGCACCAGCTGGGGCAGGTCGTGGTGGAAGCGGATGGCCTCGCAGATGAACTCGGGCAGGTGCCAGTGGCGGGCCACGAAATAGCCGACGACGCAGTGGTCCGCCTGGTATTTCTTGTCCTCTTCCAGCAGGTCGATCCAGGTGTCGTTCTCCTCCAGGTGCATGGCCCGGCAGTAGGAGGGGAAACGCTCCATCAGCAGGGGCACGCCGCAGTCGTGGAAGATGCCGGCCAGGTAGGCCTGGTCGGGGAAGACGTTGCACACCATGACCCGCTCGTCGGCGATCAGCATGGCCAGCTGGGCGATGGTCTGGGAGCGGCTCCAGAAGCGCTCGTAGGCCTTGCGGTGCTTGGAAACCTTGTTGGCGCCCATGAGGGCGATGGCCTGCACCAGGTTGAGGGTCTGCTTGAGGCCGATGGCCTGGAGGATTTTCTCCAGGTTGTCGAAGGGCTGGTGCTGGCGGTAGGCGGAGGACTGCACCGCCTTGAAGAGCATGGCGGTGATGCCCGCATCCTGGGAAATGACCCTGGCCAGGGCCCGCAGGTCCGCCTCGTCGCTGCGCAGCAACCGCTCCAGTTCCTCCACCACCTTGGGCTGGGGCGGCAGCTTGACGCCCTGGGACAGCAGCCGCTGCAGCGTCTTCTCGTCCTTTTGCAGACGGCTTTCAGGGACGGATTCGACCGTTGCGGCGGCGGAGGCAGAGGAGGTCATGGGGCCTTAAGTCTGGGGTAATTGCTCTTCCAGCAATTCTACCCAGTGCCGCACCGGCACGGCACTAGGAGTCCCCCTAGGTGCGCCGCCGCTCTGCAGGTGGGTGAGACAGCCGATGTTGGCGGTGGCGATCACTTCCGGCAGGCCGGCACCGAGGGCCGAGAGCTTGTTGTCCCGCAGCTGCTTGGACAGTTCCGGCTGCAGGATCGAGTAGGTGCCCGCCGAGCCGCAGCAGAGGTGGCTGTCGGCCACCGGGGTGAGGGTGAAGCCGGCGGCGGCCAGCAGCTCCTCCACCACGCCGCGGATGCCCTGGCCGTGCTGCAGGGTGCAGGGCGAGTGGAAGGCCACCTTGCGCCCGGCCGCCGGCTGGTGGGCCAGCAGGGGCAGCAGGGCTTCCTTCTGGGCCAGCACCAGTTCGGCCGCGTCCTTGGTCAGCTCGGCGATGCGGGCCGCCTTGGCGGCGTAGGCCGGATCGTCCTGCAGCAGGTGGCCGTATTCCTTGACGTGGGCGCCGCAGCCGGAGGCGGTCATGAGGATGGCCTCGGCGCCGGCCTCAACATGGGGCCACCAGGCGTCGATGTTGCGCCGCATGTCGTCCAGGGCCGCCTCCTGGGCATTGAGGTGGAAGCGCAGGGCGCCGCAGCAGCCGGCCTTTTGCTCCTCGATCATCTGGATGCCCAGGCGGTCCAGCACCCGGGCCGCAGCGGCGTTGATGTTGGGCGCCAGGCCGGGCTGCACGCAGCCGGCCAGGGCCAGCACCTTGCGCTGGCGCACCGCCGTGGGCCGGGGCTTGGCCGGCCCGCCGGCGGCCGCGGGAATCTTGTCGCCGAGGACGGAGGGCAGGAAGGGCTTCAACACCTTGCCCACGGCCACCGCCGGGTTGAACAGCCAGGGCCGCGGCAGCACCTCCTTGAGGGCCAGGCGGGTCAAGGCTTCCAGACCGCCCCGGGGCACCCGTTCCTCCACTACCTGGCGGCCGATGTCCAGCAGGCGGTGGTACTTCACGCCGGAGGGGCAGGTGGTCTCGCAGGAACGGCAGGTGAGGCAGCGGTCCAGGTGCAGGCGGGTGCGCTCGGTCACCGGGCCGCCCTCCAGCACCTGCTTGATCAGGTAGATGCGGCCCCGGGGGCCGTCCAGCTCGTCCCCCAGCAGCTGATAGGTGGGACAGGTGGCGGTACAGAAGCCACAGTGCACGCAGGTGCGCAGGATGGCGTCCGCCTCCTTGCCGGCCGGCGTGTCCTTGATGAAATCGGCGAGTTGGGTCTGCATCTCAGAGGCCCTCGTAGAGGCGCCCGGCGGCGAAGACGCCGCGGGGGTCAAAAGTGGCTTTCAGGCGGCGATGGATGTCCAGCAGGGGCGAGGCCAGGGGGTGGAAGGCCTGGTCCCGGGCCGCCGCCGGGCCGCGGAACAGGGTGGCGTGGCCGCCGGCCTTTTCCGCCACCGCCCGCACGTGGCGGGCCTCGGCGTCGGACACCAGCCAGCGCTGGGCGCCGCCCCACTCCACCAGGGTGCGCCCCGGCAGGTCCAGCTGGGGCGCCGTGGAAGGCACGGCGAGGCGCCACAGGGCAGGCTCGTTGGCACCGCCGGCGCCAGCGAAGAAGGGATGGGTCTGTTCCCGCACCCCGGCCCAGAAGGCAGACGCGACGCCGGCCTCCACCAGGGTGCCGCCAAGCGCGGCCTGGGCTGCGGCGACGGCGGCACGGGCGCCGGAAAGGCGCACCGTGATTGCCTCTCCGTCCGGGTGCCCGGCGTCGCTCCACACTGTGGCGGAAATGGGCAGGGGCTTGCCGCCCCACTGGTTCATCAGGGCCAGGGCCTTGGCCTGGGAGGTTTCCAGGCGGATGGTGGCCTCGGCCACGGGCCGGGGCAGCACCTTGAGGGACACTTCCAGCAGCAGACCCAGCTGCCCCAGGCTGCCGGCCAGGAGCCGGGGCACGTCGTAGCCGGCCACGTTCTTCATCACCTGGCCGCCGAAGTCGAGCACCTGGCCCTGGCCGTCCATCAGGCGCACGCCGAGGACGAAGTCCCGCACGGCCCCGGCCTGGGCCCGGCGGGGGCCGGAGAGGCCGGCGGCGACCATGCCGCCGACGGTGGCATCAGGGCCGAAATGGGGCGGCTCGCAGGCCAGGTACTGGCCCTTTTCCGCCAGCACCGCCTCCAGTTCGGCCAGGGGCGTGCCGGCCTTCACCGTGACCACCAGTTCGGTGGGCTCGTAGGCCACCACGCCGCGATGGCTGCGGGTGTCGAAAATGTCGCCCTGCACCGGGCGGCCATAGAAGTCCTTGCTGCCGCCACCCCGGAGCAGCAGGGGGGCGCCGGCGGATGCGGCCAGGATGCGCTCCCGGCACTGTTGTTCGAAAACCTGGCTCATGCCTTTTCTCCACGGGTCTGGCGATACTCCCGGCAGCGGGCCGGGGTGGGGATGGCCTTGCCCGGGTTGAGCAGGCCGGCCGGGTCGAAGGACTGCTTGACGCCCTCGAAGCGGGCCAGCTCCTCCGGCGTGAACTGGGCGCACATCTGGGTGATCTTCTCCACCCCGACGCCGTGCTCGCCGGTGATGGAGCCCCCCAGGGCCACGGACAGCTCCAGGATCTCGGCGCCGAAGGCGGTGGCCCGCTCCAGTTCGCCGGGCTGGTTGGCGTCGTACATGATCAGGGGGTGCAGGTTGCCGTCGCCGGCGTGGAAGACGTTGGCGCAGCGCAGGCCGTATTTCTTCTCCATGGCGGCGATGGCGGTGAGCATCTCCGCCACCCGCTTGCGCGGAATGGTGCCGTCCATGCACAGGTAGTCCGGGGTGATGCGGCCCACGGCGGGAAAGGCGGCCTTGCGCCCGGCCCAGAAGCGCAGGCGCTCGGCCTCGTTGGCGGAGACCCGCAGGGAGGTGGCGCCGCTCTTTTCCAGCACGGCGCGCATGGCGGCGATTTCCTCCTCCACCTCCTCCGGCGTGCCGTCGGATTCGCACAGCAGCACGGCCTCGGCGTCGAGATCGTAGCCCGCCTTGACGTAGGGCTCAACGGCGTGGGTGGCGGGCTTGTCCATCATCTCCAGGCCGGCGGGAATGATGCCGGCGGCGATGACCTCGGCCACCGCGTTGCCGGCCTTGGTGACGGAATCGAAGTAGGCCAGCACCACCTTGGCCACCTGGGGCTTGGGCGTCAGCTTCACCAGCACCTCGGTGATCACCGCCAGCATGCCTTCGGAGCCGTTGAGCAGGGCCAGCAGGTCGAAGCCGGGGGCATCCAGGGCCGCGCTGCCGAAGGTCACCGCCTCGCCGGCCATGGTGTAGCCCCGCACCTGCAGCACGTTATGCACGGTGAGGCCGTACTTGAGGCAATGCACGCCGCCCGAGTTCTCCGAGACGTTGCCGCCGATGGTGCAGGCGATCTGGGAAGAAGGGTCCGGCGCGTAGTAGAGGTTGTAGGGCGCGGCGGCCTCGGATACGGCCAGGTTGCGCACCCCGGGCTGGACCAGGGCGGTGCGGGCCACCGGGTCCACCTTGAGGATTTTCTTGAACTTGGCCAGGGACAGCAGCAGGCCCTGGTGGTGCGGCATGGCGCCGCCGGAAAGGCCCGTGGCGGCGCCCCGGGGCACCACCGGCACCTGGAGCCGGTGGCACAGCTGCAGGATGGCCTGCACCTCCGCCTCCGTCTCCGGCAGGGCCACCGCCAGGGGCAGGTTGCGGTAGGCCGTGAGGCCGTCGCATTCGTAGGGGCGCAGGTCCTCCGGCTCCCCGTAGACCCGGCCCGGGGGCAGGATGCGCCCCAGGGCGGCCAGCAGGGCCGCCTGGTCCACGGCGAAATCCGGACTGTCCGGCAGACGGTCACCCATGGTCGTTCTCCTCGTGCGCTGGACCCACGGCCAGCTTGGCTTCAAGACAGGTTGCTTGCGGCGCCGCGCCCACCCGGGCCGCCGCCTGATAGAGATGGCCGGCCGCCGCCTGGCGCGCCGCCGCTGCATCGCCGGCGGCGATGGCGGCGTAGAGCCGTTCGTGTTCGGCCTGGGCCGCCGCGGCCCGGCCCGTGGCATGGCCGGCTGCGTCCCAGGTGGGACGGCGGCTTTCGGAAAACTGGGCGGAAAGGAAGCTGACGAAGCGGCGGATTTCCGGGTTGTGGGTGGCGGCGGCAATGGCCTGGTGGAAGACGTCGTCGTCCTCGGCGCCGTCGTCGCCCTGGCGCACCGCCTCGCCCATGGCCTGCAGGGCCGCGTACATGGCCGCCAGGTCGGCCGGGGTGCGGCGCCGCGCCGCCAGTTCCGCCGCCCCGGTCTCCACCAGGGCCCGCAGCTCGAAGATATGGCTGAGGGCTTCCCCCGCCGGGGTCCCCGGGGCCAGCTTGAAGCTGCCGCTGTCGGGCCGGGCGGCCACGCTCATGCCCGAACCCTGGCGCGAGGCCACCAGACCGTCGGCCTTGAGGCGGGCCACCGCCTCCCGCACCACGGCGCGGGAAACGCCGAACTCGGCGGCCAGGGCCATTTCCGTCGGCAGGCGCGCCCCCGGCGCATAGGCGCCGCTGCGAATGCGCTGCTCCAGGGCCGCCCCGATGTCGGCGGAAAGCCCGGCCGAAGGGCCCACGCCACGGCCCCGGGCGGAACCCGGGGCGGCAGTGCTGGCAAGGGATGGGGAAGCGGCCATGAAAGTTGTCTGACAAATTTTTGCCAAGACTAAAACCCGCCCCGCCACCGGTCAACCTAGGGGAAACCCTCCCCGCCCCCAGCATGCTCCCCACTCCGGGCGGAGAGGAAATGCAACAGCCCCGGCGGCATCTCCCTCGGCACTTCCAGCATGAACCCGGCCAGCCAGCCGGCAATGGGGTCAGCGGGCAGCGCGACCCCGCTAAAGTCGCGGGCCAGATGGAAATAGGCGGCCCCATAGGCGCGCAACCCGGCCGGGCCGCCAGCACCAAGCCTCGCGGCAGTTGGCGACAGCAGCAGCCGACGGCAGCGGCCGTGACGGAACAGGAACACCACCCGGGCCGCCCCGCAGCCGGCCAGGGGCTCCCCCCGGCCATTGACCAGCCCTTCCCCCGGCCTCTCGTACAGACACAGCTGCCGGCACCCGGGCAAGGACGGCAGGACTTCAGCCATAGGTGCGCCAGAAGAAGGCGCCGGCCATGAGGAAGTTGAGCAGCACCACCCCCCGCCGCAGACGCCGGGGTTCCAGGCGCTGACTGAGCCGCGCCCCCAGCCAGCCCCCGGCAACGGCGCCGGCCGCCAGGGCCAGGCCCGGCCCCCAGCGCACCTGACCGGCGACAATGAAGCAGAGGACGGCCACCGCATTGGTGGTGCCGACGAACAGGCTCTTGGCGCCGTTCACCGCCCGCAGTTCGGTATGGCCCCAGATGCCCCACAGGGCCATCATCATGATGCCCACGGCGCCGCCGAAATAGCCGCCGTAGACGGCCAGCAGGCCCTGGCCGGCCAGCATGACGCCCGGCCCCGGATGGCGCTGCCGTCGCAGCAGGCGGCCCGCCGCGCCGCCCCAGGCGAAGGCCACGGCCCCCAGCAGGAGCAGCCAGGGCACCAGCAGGTCGAAATGGCGGGAGGGTGTCAGCAGCAGCAGAATGGCGCCGATCAGCCCGCCGGCCAGGCTGACCGCCAGCAGGCGGGAGGTGGCCACCCCGGGAAAGGGGGCAAAGTCCCGCCGCAGGGTCCAGGCGCTGGCCAGGGCGCCGGGGAACAGGGCCACGGTGCTGGTGGCATTGGCGACGGTGGACGGCACCCCGGCCAGGATCAGGGCCGGCAGGGTGACGAAGGAGCCGCCGCCCGCCAGGGCATTCATGGCGCCGGCCAGGGTGCCGACGGCGAGAAGCATGAGTGAGTTTTCCATGAGCCTCAGTCTGAAACATGGAGCACCCCCTGAAAATCGGCATTTTTCTCAGGCACACTTCGGGTAATCCATAGGCTGAGCAGGGAGCCGCGCCATGCGTTTCGATCTCACGGACCTCAATCTCTTCATCCAGGTCGCCAACAGCGGCAGCATCACGGCCGGCGCCGAGCGCTGCCATCTGTCCCTGGCCTCGGCCAGCGCCCGTATCCGCGGCATGGAGGAAACCCTGGGCACGCCCCTGTTGCAACGGGGCCGGCGCGGTGTCACGCCGACACCTGCCGGCCGGGCCCTGCTGCACCACGCCCAGACCATCGCGGCCCAGGTGCAGCATCTGCGCGGCGACCTGGGCCAGTATGCCCAGGGCCTCAAAGGCCACATCCGGCTGCTGGGCAACACCGCCGCCCTCAGCGAGTTCCTGCCGGAGGCCCTGGCTGCCTTTCTCGCCGCCCATCCCCAGGTCGATGTGGACGTGGAGGAACGGCTCAGCCACCACATCGTCGAGGCCATCGCCGCCGGCCTGGGCGATGTGGGCATCATTGCCGACTCGGTGGACCCGGGGGAGCTGGAAACCCTGCCGTTCCGGGAAGACCGCCTGGTGCTGGTATGCAGCCGCCGTCATGGGCTCGCCGGGCGCGAGACGGTCAATTTCGCCGACACCCTGGACTGGGAATGGGTCGGCCTCACCCCGGGCAGCGCCCTGCCCGACTTTCTCGCCGCCCACGGCGCCCGCATCGGCCGCCAGCCCCGCTACCGGGTGCGGCTCGGCAATTTCGACGCCCTCTGCCGCATGGTGGAAGCGGGCGTCGGCGTCGGCATCGTCCCGGTGACGGCAGCCCGCCGCTACGCCCGCAGCATGGACCTGGCGGTAGTGCCCCTGGCCGATGCCTGGGCCAGCCGCCAGTTGCGGCTCTGCTGCCGCCGGCTGGAGGCGCTGCCGCCCTATGCCCGGCAGCTGGTGGAGCATCTGCGGCAAGCCTCGCCGCCGGCCATCTAAGGCGCCACACCCGGCCCCCGGCGCCTCATTCGCCGCCCCTGCCCGGCGACCCGTCCGCCAGTTCCTCCCGCACCGCGGCGAGGACTGCGGCGGAAATCGTTTCATCCTCCACCGTCCGGGCCAGCACCAGACCGCCCGCCGGGGAGGCCATCAGGGCCAAGGCCCGGCGGCGAAATCGCCTGGCCCCGGCCGACCCGGCCCGGCGACACCCTGCGGGTGGAAAGCGAAGTGCAGTCCATCGTGCCCTCCCGCTCCAAGCCCCACCAGGGAATGGTCACGGTGCGCAGCGAAACCCTCAACCAGCACGGCGAGACGGTGCAGGTGCTGACCGCCAAGCTGGTGGTGCCGCGCCGCCCGATTGCCTGAGCTGGGGCCGGCCTCAGCCGCCGCGCGGTGCCGGCAACACCAGCACGGCGCGGAAGTCGTTGACGTTGGTGCGGGTGGGGCCGGTCAGCAGCAGGTCCCCCAGGCCGGCGAAGAAGCCGTAGGCGTCGTGGCCGGCCAGATGGGCCCGGGCGTCCAGGCCGGCAGCGGCGGCCCGGGCCAGGGTCGCCGGATCGATGCGGGCGCCGGCGTTGTCCTCGGAGCCGTCGATGCCGTCCGTGTCCGCCGCCAGGGCGTGGATGCCGGGCCGGCCGCCGAGGGCCAGCGCCAGGGCCAGGAGGAATTCGCTGTTGCGCCCGCCCCGGCCCAGGGGCGCGCCCGGCGCCACGCTGACGGTGGTCTCGCCGCCGGAGAGCAGCACGCAGGGCGGCGCCAGGGGCGTGCCGTGGTCCTGACAGGCCAGGGCCAGGCCGGCCATGACCTTGGCCACCTCCTTCGCCTCCCCTTCCACCCGGTCCCCCAGCACCAGGGGCGTAATGCCGGCGGCCCGGGCGGCCTCGGCGGCGGCCAGGAGGGACTGCTGGGGCCGGCCGATGAGCCGGTAGTCGCTGCGGCCGAGCCGGGGATCGCCGGGCTTGGGCGTCTCCAGGGCGCCGGACTGCAGCAGGGCGGCCACTTCCGGCGGCACCTCGATGCCATGGCGGGCCAGTACCGCCAGGGCGTCGGCGCAGGTAGTAGGATCGGCCACGGTGGGGCCGGAGGCGATGACCGAGGGGTCGTCGCCGGCCACGTCGGAAATGGCCAGGGTCAGCACCGGGGCCGGCCAGGCCGCGGCGGCCAGGCGCCCGCCCTTGACCGCCGAGAGGTGCTTGCGCACGCAGTTGATCTCGCCGATGTCGGCGCCGCTGAGCAGCAGGGCCCGGGTCAGGGCCCGCTTCTGGGCCAGGCTGACGCCGGGGGCCGGGGCCGCCATGAGGGCGGAACCGCCACCGGAAATGAGGGCCAGCACCCGGTCCTTTTCCGTCAGGCCCCGCACCTGTTCCAGGATGCGGGCGGCAGCGGCCTCGCCGGCGGCGTCCGGCACCGGATGGGCCGCCTCCACCACTTCGATGCGGCGGCAGGGCAGGCCGTGGCCGTAGCGGGTCACCACCAGGCCGGAGAGAGGGCCGGGCCAGTGTTCCTCCACCGCCCGGGCCATGGCCCCTGCCGCCTTGCCGGCGCCCACCACCACCAGGCGCCCGCCCTCGGGCAGGCTGGCCGGGTCCGGCAGATGGGGCGGCACCAGCCGGGCCGGATCGGCGGCGGCGAGGGCGGCCTGCAGCAGGTTGTGCAGCAGGGCGTCGGGGGCGAGTTGCTTCTGGGAGGCAGTGGACATGGGGACTCCGGGAAAAGTCGGGACTGGCCGGACGGCACTCGCCGCCAGCGTCGGCGGCTGGCGGCGGCTGGCGGCAGAAGCGGGGCCGATGGCCCGCGCCGGTGCTGCCCGGGCCGGCCGTGCGCTGGGCAGGTCGCCCGGCAGCGCGCTATTACCTCGCTATTACCTAATGCATACTTTCTTGACCTGGATCAACGGTCGCCGGCGTCCAGGGGTTAGGCTGACCGCCCAGCCTCCGGGCTCCCTGCGGCCAAGGGCCCGGTCTGCACCGGCCTCGGGCCGGCCGGGGAGGACATGGGGCCGTTGCCCCGTTGCCGCCTTTTTACCGCCTTCTGCCTTTCTGACCATAGCGCACGCCCATGAGCACCGAACTTTTCACCTGGAGCGACGATTTTTCCGTCGGCATCCAGGAAATCGACGAACAGCACAAGGTCCTGGTGGGCCTGCTCAACCAGCTCCACGAGGCCATCCGCGACCACCAAGGCAGCGCCACCTCCCGGGAGATCCTGGACCGGCTGGCCGACTATACCCGCACCCATTTCACCGTGGAAGAGAGCCTCATGCGGGTCACCAACTACCCGGATTTCCCCGGCCACAAGGCCCAGCACGAGGAGCTGATCCGCCAGATCCGGGAGCTGCAGGAGAAGCTGGACACGGGCAAGGCCGCCATCAGCTTCGAGCTGCTGCACTTCCTCAAGGTGTGGCTGACCAAGCACATCAGCGAAACCGACAAGCGCTTCGGCAGCCACTTCCTCGGCGTGCCCCTGGCCGCCGACTGGTCGCCGGAGGTGGAGGCGGCCATGAACTCGAAAAAGGCCTGGTGGCGCTTCTGGTAAGCCTGGCCGCTTGAGGCCGGCAGTGCAGGACAACGGCAGCGAGGCTGCCGTTTCTTTTTGCCGCGGCCGTGGCGCCCCGGGGCGATGCTGCCGCCCCCGCGGCTTGCCGCTTATAGGGGGACTGCCGCCGGGAAAATCGGCCCGCCTGCCCCGTAAGCGACAACGCCCGCCGAGGGGAGCCCGGCGCGACCGCCGTACAGCACCTGCCCGCTGAGGCAGTAACGACGCCACTCTCCGATTACCCATGGCTGAGATGGCCGTCCTGCCTGGGCCCCAGGTCACTCCCCTTTCAGATGCCCCGCGCCGCCGCCAGCCAGCCCAAGCCGGCCTCGGTGCCGGCGGCGGGCTTGTATTCGCAGCCGATCCAGCCGTCGTAGCCCAGTTCCGCCAGGCGGCGGAAGAGATAGGGGTAATGGATTTCGCCGCTGCCCGGCTCGTGGCGCCCCGGGTTGTCGGCGATCTGCAGGTGGCCGATGGACGCCAGATGGCGCTCCAGGAAACGGGCCAGGTCGCCCTCCATGATCTGGGCGTGGTAGAGGTCGTACTGCAGCCGCCCCACGCCCGCCTCCGCCAGCACCTCCAGGCCCTTGGCCGGGCGGTTGAGCCAGAAGCCGGGCATGTCCACCCGGCTGTTGATGGGCTCGGCCAGCAGCTCGATGCCGTGGGGCGCCAGCTTGGCGTGGGCCCAGCGCAGGTTGGCGATGAAGGTGGCGCGCAATTCGGCTTCCACTTCCGCCGCCTCCACCGCCCCGGCCGGGGCCAGACCGGCCAGGCAGTTCAGCCGGCGACAGCCCAGGGTGAGCGCGTACTCCAGCGCCAGCTCAACGCCCTGGCGGAATTCCGCCTCCCGCCCGGGCAGGCAGCCGAGGCCCCGCTCGCCCGCCTCCCAGTCCCCCGCCGGCAGGTTGAACAGCACCTGCTCCAGGCCGTGGGCCCGCAGGCGCTCGGCGATTTCCTCCTTGGCGTGGGCGTAGGGAAACATGTACTCGACGCCCCGGAAGCCGGCGGCGGCGGCCCGGGCGAAGCGATCGAGGAAGGGATGCTCGGCAAAGAGAAAGCTCAGATTGGCGGCAAATTTCAACATAAGGGCGGGAAACGCAAGGGCGGCGAAGGGGAAAGCCTCAGTATAATCGGCCCACCAAGTTATCTATAAGACAGAGGAGACCGCCATGGGCAACCGCCTTTCCAAGATCGTCACCCGCACCGGCGACCAGGGTGAAACCGGCCTCGGCGACGGTTCCCGCACCGGCAAGGACAGCCTGCGCATCGACGCCATCGGCGAGGTGGACGAGCTCAACTCCTCCCTCGGCCTGCTGCTGGCCGAGAGCTTCCCCGAGGCCATCGACGCCGCCGCGCGGGAAGCCCTGATCCAGGTCCAGCACGACCTCTTCGACCTGGGGGGCGAGCTGTGCATCCCCGGCATGGAAATGGTCAAGGAAGAACAGGTGCTGCGCCTGGAGCAGTGGGTGGCCGACTTCAACGAGCCCCTGGCGCCCCTCAAGGAATTCATCCTCCCCGGCGGCACCCGGGCCGCCGCCCACGCCCACCTGGCCCGCACCATCTGCCGCCGCGCCGAGCGCGCCGTGGTGCGCCTGGCCCACGCCGAGAGCGTGGCCGACGGCCCGCGCCAGTACCTCAACCGCCTCTCCGACCTGCTCTTCGTCCTCGGCCGGGCCCTCAATCACGCCGCCGGCTGCGGCGACGTGCTGTGGAAGCACGAGCGCAAGGCCAAGCCGAAGAAGGCTTGAACGGCAGGACGCTGCAAAGGGAAAAGGCACCGACAGGTGCCTTTATTCATGGCCTGGCGCCAGGGTGCTGGGCGTATCGGGCTCACGCCCCCGGCAGGCGGGCGATGACCTTGATCTCGAACTGGAAACCATAGAGCCAGGTCACCCCCACCCCGGTCAGGGCGGGATAGGGAGCCTCGCCCCAGTAATCCGGCAACACCCGCCAGAAGGTCTCCAGCACGGCCTCGGGATCGACCAGGAACACGGTCACCTCCACCACGTCGGCAAAGGTGCAGCCGGCGGCCTCCAGCACCCCGTTCAGGTTGCCGAAGGCGCGGCGGATCTGGGGCTCCAGCTCCGGCTCCGGCGAACCGTCGTCGCGGCTGCCGACCTGGCCGGAGACGAAGAGGAAGCCGTTCGAGCGCACGGCGGGGGAGTAGCGGTTGCGTTCATACAGGGCTTGGCGCCCCGGCGGAAATACCGCATCGCGGGGTGATGTCATGGCAAGGGCTCTCTTTCTTGGCCGGCGGCGATAGCCGGACATGGTGGTAAGGGGAGCGCCCCCCGGAGGCGGGGCACGCTGCAGCGGAGCGCCCACTGTAGCGCCGGGGCCGGGGCCGATAAATGGCGGCGGCCGGGCAACAGTGTTTGTAGAATGCAAACAATCATCACCGGAAAATCAAAACAAACATGGACCGCTTCGATGCCATGCGCGCCTTCACCTGCGTCGTCGACACCGGCAGCTTCACCAAGGCGGCGGAGACCCTGCACATCAGCCGGGCCACGGCGACCCAGCTGGTGCAGCAGCTGGAGAAGCGGCTGCAGGTCCGGCTGCTGGACAGGACCACGCGCAAGGTGGGGGTGACCGGCGCCGGCAGCGCCTTTTACGAGCGGGCGGTGCGCCTGCTGGCCGATCTGGACGATGCGGAAAACAGCGTCACCGCGAGCCAGGAGACCCTGGGCGGCCGCCTGCGCATCGACGTGCCCAGCCCCCTGGCGCGCCTGGTGCTGCTGCCGGCCCTGCCCGCTTTTTTCGCACGCCATCCCGACATCCAGATCGACATGCGGGTCAGCGACCGTACTTCGGACCTGCTGGACGAAAACATCGACGGCGTCATCCGGGGCGGCCCCATGGCGGACCCGACCCTGATTGCCAGACGCCTGGGCGACCTGCGCCTGCAGACCTATGCGGCACCCGACTATCTGCAACGCCTGGGTTCGCCGCAGCACCCCCGGGAACTGGAAGGGCCCGGGCATCGCATCGTCGGCTATCTGTGGGCCCACCGGAACCAGCAGGCGCCCTATCTGATGCGACGGCAGCAGGAGGCCCTCGGTATCCGCGGCCACTACGCCCTGGCCGTGGACGACGGCAATGCCTACCTGGCGGCGGCCCTGGCCGGGCTGGGGATCGTCTGGCTGCCCGACTACATGGCCCGGCCCCACGTGGCCGAGGGCTCCCTGATCCGGTTATTCCCGGACTGGCAACTGGACCCCATGCCCCTGCATGCCGCCTTCCCCCCTAGCCGGCGCAACAATGCCCGGCTGCGGGCCTTCATCGACTGGGCAGCCAAACTGATCGCCGGCATTTCCTGACGCCGGGCCGGGAGCCGACCCGCGCCACGGCCTGCCGGCGCCCTCGCCGCGATTGGCGGCCCACCAGACGGCACTTTCCACAGCAGCCGCCGCAGCGCCGGCAAATCGCCGGTGCCGACCGCCCCAAGCGGGCCGGCCTACAGCAGCGCCGCCGTATCCACCACCGCCACCCGGGTGGTCAGGGCGCTGAGGGCGATGCGGTGGATCATCTCGCTGACCGTGGTGCAGCAGTCCTTCAGCACCGAGACCGGGTACTTCTCCGCCGCCTTGGAGAGGGCGGTATGGGTGACGCAGTTGTGGGTCATCATGCCGCACAGCCACAGCTCGGTGATGCCCTGCTGCGCCAGCACGGCTTCCAGATCGGTCTGGTGGAAGCTGTCGGCGAAGCGCTTCAGCACCACCGGCGCCTCCGGCGCGGCGGCCAGGAGACGGGGGTGGATGTCCACGCCCGGCGTCCCCTGGTTGAAGAAAGGTGCCGGCCCCTTGGCCGGGTCGGCCACGTGCTGCACCAGGATCACCGGCACGCCCCGGGCCCGGGCCGCGGCCACCGCCGCCAGGGTGCGCTCCAGCACTGCCTCCGGCTGCCACAGGGGGAAGGCGCCGCCGGGGAAATAGTCGTTCTGCAGGTCGATGACGACCAGGGCGGGTTTGCTGTTGCTCATGGGAATCTCCTTGAGTGGGGTGCGATGGGCCGATTATTGGCCAGCCCCGGCACCACCGGCAGTGGCCCGAATGACAATTTCCGTTAATATCGGGCCACACCATATCCCGGGAACTGCCATGAACCGGCTCCCCGTTGCCGTGCTGGCCTACCAGCGCATCAGCCCCTTCCACCTCTCCGTGCCCTGCGTCGTCTTCGGCGAGCGCCACCTGGGCGCCCCGGCCTTCGAACTGCGGGTGTGCGCCTGGGAGGACGGCCCCCTCGCCACCAGCGCCGGCTTCAGCCTCAACGTGGAACAGGGCCTGGAGGCCCTGGCCACGGCCCGGGTGGTGATCGTGCCGAGCTGGCGCGACCCGGCGGAACGACCACCCCAGGCAGTGCTCGACGCCCTGGTGGCCGCCCACCGGCGCGGCGCCCAGGTGGTGGGCCTGTGCCTGGGGGCCTACGTGCTGGCCGAGGCAGGCCTGCTGGACGGCCGCCGCGCCACCACCCACTGGGAGTTCGCCGCGGACTTCGCCCGCCGCTACCCGGCCGTGACCCTGGACCCGGGGGTGCTCTACGTGGACGAAGGCAACCTCCTCACCTCCGCCGGCACGGCGGCGGGCATCGACGCCTGCCTGCACCTGCTGCGCCAGCGCTGCGGCGCCACTGCCGCCAACCGGGTGGCCCGCCGCCTGGTGACGCCGCCCCACCGCCAGGGCGGCCAGGCCCAGTACATCCCCCAGCCCCTGCCCGCCAGCGCCGGCGATTCCCGCCTGGCAGCATTGCTGGACCGGGTGCGGGCCAGCCTGGAACAACCCCACGACCTCAACAGCCTGGCGGCCCAGGCCCTGATGAGCCGGCGCACCTTCACCCGCCACTTCCGCCAGCTCACCGGCGCCACGGTCGGCCAGTGGCTGCTGGGGGAACGGCTGGGCCTGGCCCAGCGCCTGCTGGAGAGCACGGACCACGGCATCGAGCACATCGCCCAGCTGGCCGGCTTCGGCTCCCCGGAAGCCCTGCGTCTGCACTTCCGCCGCAGCCTGGGGGTTTCCCCCAGCCAGTGGCGGCAATCCTTCGGTGCCCGGGACGGGGCCTGAGGGCGCCGCCATGCCTGCAACACCGCCCGCTACTCAGTCCACCACGGCACCCATGCCCGGAATTCCTTGCCCCGCCTGCATCTCCGGCATGGCATGGCGGAAATCCGCGTCCTTCCTGCCCCGCCGGGCAGGCAGGGCGGCAAGCCCCATCCCTGCGCCTTAAGACCGCCTTAAGATTCGCCGGTTAAGGTGGCGCACAAACTGACTCAGAGTGCCGCCATGAACCGTCGCCATCCTTCCCCCCGCTTCAGCCTCGCCACCGTCACCCTGCTCTGCGCCCTGGCCTTCCCGGCCCAGGCCGCCAATCCGGCCGACTTCATTGCCCTGGCCCCCGCCCAGGCCAAGGCCCTGGGGGTGGAAACCCGGCCCCTGGCCGCCGCCGACACGGGCAGCGCCGCCGGCCTGCCGGCCAAGGTGGTGGTGCCGGTGGAGCAGATGCGGGTGGTGGCGGCGCCCCTGGCCGGCCTGCTGACCCAGGTGGGCGCCGTGGCCGGGCAGACGGTGAAGAAAGGCCAGATGCTGGCCCGCCTGGCCAGCCCGGGCCTCTTGCAGGTGCAGCGGGACTACCTGCAGGCCAAACAGCAGGCCGACCTGGCCCAGCGCAGCCTGGCCCGGGACGAACAGCTGTTCAAGGAAGGCATCATCGCCGAAGCCCGGCTCCAGGCCAGCCGCGCCAGCCAGGCCCAGGCGGCGGTGGCGGCGCGGGAACTGCAGGCCGAACTGCGCATTGCCGGCGCCACCGCCGGCGGCGGCAGCCTGACCCCGGAAGTGGCGGTCAGCGCGCCCCTGGACGGCGTGGTGCTGGAAGCCAGCGCCGCCGTGGGCAGCCGGGTGGAGGCGGCCACCGCCCTGTTCACCGTGGCCCAACTGAATCCCCTGTGGCTGGAAATCCAGGCCCCCGCCGCCCTGGCCGGCAACCTGAAGGAAGGGGCGGCGGTGCGCATCGCCGGCAGCGAGGCCAGCGGCAAGCTCATCAACGTGGGCCGCCAGATCAGCCCCGGCAGCCAGACCGTGACCCTGCGGGCAAGGATGGACGCGGGTCTCGACTCACTGCACCCGGGCCAGATGGTGGAAGCCACGGTGGCCGCGGCGCCCCAGGCCGGCGCCACTGCCGGCAAGAGCGCCACCTACCGCATCCCCCAGGCCGCCGTGGTGCGCCAGGCCGGCCAGGCCTGGGTCTTCGTGCAGACGGCCGGCGCCAGACCCGGCTTCCAGGCCACCCCGGTGAGCGTGGCCGGTAACGCCGGCGCCGATGTGCTGGTGAGCGGCAGCGCCCTGGCGGCCAACGCGGCGGTGGCGGTGAAGGGCGTCAGCGCCCTCAAGTCCGCCTGGAGCACTGCCGCGGGCGATGCCGGGAGCGCCCAATAATGCTCTCCCGCCTGGTCGAATTCTCCCTGGCCCAGCGCCTCCTGATGCTGGTGCTGACGGCCCTGCTGGTGGGCGCCGGCATCATGGCCTTCCACAACCTGCCCATCGACGCCTTCCCCGACGTTTCCACCACCCAGGTGAAAATCATCATGAAGGCGCCGGGCATGACCCCGGAAGAGGTGGAGGCCCGCATCGTGGTGCCCATCGAGCAGGAAATGCTGGGCATCCCCAAGCAGCGCATCCTGCGCACCACCTCCAAATACGCCATCGCCGACGTCACCATCGACTTCGAGGACGGCACCGACATCTACTGGGCCCGCCAGCAGGTGGCCGAGCGCCTCGGCGGCGTCGAGCTGCCCCCCGGCGCCAGCGGCGGCCTGGCCCCCATCACCACGCCCCTCTCGGAAATGTTCATGTTCACCGTGGAAGGCCCCCTCTCCCTGGAGGAGAAGCGGACCATCCTGGACTGGACCATCCGCCCCCAGCTGCGCACCCTGCGCGGCGTCGCCGACGTGAACAGCCTGGGCGGCCACGCCAAGGCCTTCGAGGTGGTGCCCGACGCGGCGGCCCTCAACGCCCGCGGCGTCAGCCTCAACGAACTGCGCCAGGCGGTGGAAGGCAACAACCGCAACGACGGCGCCGGCCGCCTCACCGAGGGCGAGGAAACCCTGCTGGTGCGGGTCGAAGGGGCCGTGCACAGCCTGGACGACCTGCGCGCCATCGTCATCGCCCAGCGCGGCGGCAATCCGGTGCGAGTGGGCGATGTGGCCGAGGTGCGCTTCGGCGCCCTCACCCGCTACGGCGCGGTGACCAAGGACGGCCAGGGCGAGGCGGTGGAAGGCCTGGTGCTGGGCCTGCGCGGCGCCAACGCCCAGCAGGTGGTGGACCAGGTGAAGGCCAAGCTGGCCGAGATCCAGGCCACCCTGCCCGAAGGCGTCAGCATCGTGCCCTTCTATGACCGGGGCCATCTGGTGGAGCGGGCCGTGGGCACTGTCTCCAAGGCCCTGGGCGAGGCCATCGTGCTGGTGGTGATCCTGCTCCTGGCCTTCCTCGGCAACCTGCGGGCGGCCTTGGTGGTGTCGGTGATCCTGCCCCTCTCGGCCCTGCTCACCTTCATCCTCATGCAGTACTTCGGCCTCTCCGCCAACCTGATGAGCCTGGGCGGCCTGGCCATCGCCATCGGCATGCTGGTGGATGCGGCGGTGGTGATCGTGGAAAACGTGGAGAGCCACCTCTCCAGCCCCCATACCTCCGCCCGCCTGCCCCTGCTGCACGTCATCTACCGCTCGGTGCGGGAGGTGACGGTGCCGGTGGCCTCCGGCATCGCCATCATCGTCATCGTCTTCGTGCCCCTGCTGACCCTGGAGGGGCTGGAAGGCAAGCTCTTCATCCCGGTGGCCCTGACCATCGTCTTCGCCCTGGTCTCCTCCCTGCTGCTGGCCCTCACCGTCATCCCGGCCCTGGCCTCCATGCTCATGCAGCGGGGCGGCCACCACGAGGCCTGGCTGGTGAAGAAACTCAACGCCGCCTACGCCCCGGCCCTGGACTGGGCCCTGGCCCACACCCGGCAGGTGGTGGTCGCCGCCCTGGCCCTGCTGGTGCTGGCCATCGGCGCCTACACCCTGCTGGGCAAGACCTTCCTGCCCACCATGGACGAGGGCGACCTCATCATCCAGCTGGAAAAGCTGCCCTCCATCAGCCTGGAGGAAACGGTGGAAACGGATCAGCGGGTGCAGCGGGCCATCCTGGAGCGGGTGCCGGAGGTGAAGAACATCATCGCCCGGGTCGGCTCCGACGAACTGGGCCTGGACCCCATGGGCCTCAACCAGACCGACACCTTCCTCGTGCTCAAGCCCATCAACGAATGGCGCCAGCCGGACAAGGACTGGCTCACCGACCAGCTGCGCCAGGTGATGGAAGACTTCCCCGGCATCGCCTACACCTTCACCCAGCCCATCGACATGCGCATCTCGGAAATGCTCACCGGCGTCCGGGGCGACATCGCCGTGAAGGTCTTCGGCACCGATCTGGACCAGCTCAACCACGCCGCCGACGGCATTGTCACCCTGCTCAAGGGCATCAAGGGCGCGGAGGACGTGTTCACCCTGAAGAACGAAGGGGTGCAGTACCTCAAGGTGGATATCGACCGCCTCGCCGCCGGCCGCCTGGGCCTGCCCATTGAAGACGTGCAGAACGCCCTCAAGACCCTGGTGGAAGGCCTGCCCGCCGGCCTGGTGGTGGAGCCGGGGCGGCGCACCCCGGTGCTGCTGCGGGGCGGCCCCGACTACAAGACCAGCGTCGAGCGCTTCGCCGACCTGCGCCTGTCCCTGCCCGGCGAAGGCGCCAATGTCCGCACCGTGCCCCTGTCCCAGGTGGCCAAGATCGAGCGGGTGGAAGGCCCGGTCAAGGTGGACCGGGAAAACGCCCAGCGCTACGTGGTGATCCAGTCCAACGTGCGGGACCGGGACCTGGTGGGCTTCGTCGAGGAAGCCCAGGCCAAGGTGGCCCAGCAGCTGAAGCTGCCCCAGGGCTACCGCATCGTCTGGGGCGGCCAGTTCGAGAACCAGCAGCGGGCCGCCCAGCGCCTGATGCTGGTGGTGCCCGTGGCATTGGGCCTGATCTTCATGCTGCTCTTTTCCACCTTCGGTTCCCTGCGCCAGGCCGGCCTGGTCCTGGCCATGATCCCCTTCGCACTAGTGGGCGGCGTCTTCGCCCTGCTGCTTTCGGGCCAGTACCTGTCGGTGCCCGCCTCGGTCGGCTTCATCGCCCTGCTCGGCATTGCCGTGCTCAACGGCGTGGTGATGCTCACCTACTTCAACCAGCTGCGCACCCAGGGCCTGCCCCTGGAGCAGGTGGTGCGGGAAGGGGCCAGGCGGCGCCTGCGCCCGGTGCTGATGACGGCCTCCATCGCCGCCTTCGGCCTGGTGCCCCTGCTCTTCGCCAGCGGCCCCGGTTCCGAGATCCAGAAGCCCCTGGCCATCGTCGTCATCGGCGGCCTGCTCAGCTCCACCCTGCTGACCCTGCTGCTGCTGCCCATCCTCTACCGCCGCTTCGGCTTCGACAACACTCCGGGAGAACGGCCATGAGCGCAAACAATCGCCCCGTGGATACCTGCCTGACCCTGGTGATCCACCCCAATCTGGAAGATGCGGTGGTGGACTTCCTCCTCGACCGGGCCGAGACCGTGGGCCATTTCACCTCCCGCCCGGTGGATGCCCACGGCGGCGACATCGCCTACGAAACCGCCGCCGAACGGGTGCGCGGCCGGGCCCGCCGCTTCCGCATCCAGGCCCTCATGGCCGGCACCCACGTGCACGACCTGCTGCGGGACCTGCGCCAGCAATTCACCGGCGCCGACATCTACTACTGGACCGCTCCGGTCCAGCAATCCGGGAGGCTGTAATGGGCCCCATGCTGAAACTGATGCCCCTGGCCGCCCTGCTCTGCAGCGCAGCCCTCCAGGCCGCCGAACCGCCGCCCCTGGCCTACCCCACCGACCTGCCGCCGCGGGAAGCGGCGGTCAACGCCATCCGCCTGGCGCCCCAGGCCAAGGCCGCCGAAGCCATGCTGGAAGCCGAGGGCGAAAACCGCAAGCGCCTGGAAGCCGGCCCCTATGAATGGACCGCCCGGGTCGGCAGCCAGCGGCGCAACGTCAACGGCGTCAATGGTGCCGCCAACGAACGCTACCGGGAATGGAGCGGCGGCATCGAGCGGGGCATCCGCCTGCCCAGCAAGGCCGCCCTCGACGAGCAGCTCGGCGCCAACGGCGAAGCCATGGCCAAGGTGGCCCTGGGCGACACCCTGCACGAAACCTCCCGCAGCCTGCTACGCTACTGGTTCATCTGGCTGCGGGAAAACGAAGGCGCCGCCCAGTGGCAGCGCCAGAGCGAATCCCTGGCCCGCCAGCGCCAGGTCACCGCCCGCCGCGTGCAGCTGGGGGATGCGCCGCGCCTGGAACTGATGCAGGCCGAAGCCGCCGCCGCCCAGGCCCAGGCCGCCCTGGAACAGGCCCGCCTGCGCCGCCAGGTGGCCGAGGCCGACCTGGCGGCCCGCTTCCCCGGCCTGCCCCAGCCCAGGCAGGTGTCCCCCAGCGAACCCCTGCCCCTGGAAGAGGCCGAGTGGCGCGAGCACCTGCTGGAACACAACCACGAGCTGATGCTGGCCCGGGCCGAGAGCGAACAGGCCCGGCTGGTGGCCAACCGGGCCGACGCCGAGCGGATGCCCGACCCCACCCTGGGAGTACACGTGGGATCCGACAAGGGCGGCGAGGAACGCATCGCCGGGGTCAGCATCTCCATCCCCTTCTCCGGCAGCCTGCGCAGCGCCACCGCCCGCCGCGACGCCGCCTACGCCAGCGCCGCCGCCAGCCGGGAAGCCGCCACCCTGGCCCGCATCAACGCCGAAGTGGCCGCCCTCCTGGCCAACGCCCGGGCTGCCTACGAATCCTGGCGCCGGGCCGAGGATGCCGCCCAGCGCATCGAGCAGGCCGCCGCCCTCATGGCCCGGGCCTACCAGCTGGGCGAAGCCGGCATCACCGAACTGCTCACCGCCCAGCGCCAGGCCAACGAAGCCCGCCTCGCCGCCAACCAGAGCCGCCTCGACGCCCTGGAAAGCCGCTACCGGGTGTACCTGGACGGCCACGGCCTGTGGCCGGTGGACGGGGAGCACACGGAGAAATAAGGCCGTCACGAAGCACCGCCCTGGAAGGCAGAAGGGACGGGCCTCCCCACCGTGCAACGGTGAGAAAGCCCGTCCCTTCTTGTTGGTGGCGATGGTGCCGCTGCCAGGCAGCGGACCGCTACGGCTAGGCGGTGGCGAAGAAGGCTGGATCGAAGGCGACGCTGGCAGCCGGCAGCGGGCCCTGGAAGGCCAGGGCCTGGAAGTACTGGGGCGGCACCTCCGGCAGCAGCAGCGGCGCCGCCTGGACGAAGCCGAAGCGGCCGTAGAAGGCCGGCTCCCCCACCAGCACGCAGCCGGCGGCGCCGCGCCGGCGCAGTTCCTCCAGGCCGTGCCGCATCAGCCGGCTGCCGATGCCGCAGCCCTGATGCTCTGGCAGCACCGAGACCGGGCCGACCCCGAACCAGCCGGGAGCGGCCGGGCTCAGGGTCACCGGCGAAAAGGCCACGTGGCCGAGAAGGCGCCCGCCCTCCTCCGCCACCAGGGAAAGGCTGAGCCTGCCGCTATCTCGCAGGGCGCCGACGATGAACTGCTCGGTGCCCGCGCTGTGGGCCGTCGTGGCAAAGGCCAGGCGGGTCAGGTCGAAAATGGCGGCGCTGTCGGCCGGCTGTTCGGGACGAATGGTGATGGTCATGTGATGAATTCCTTTTTGCAACGCAGGCGCCGTGCCGCCCGGCCGCCAGTAGGGGCCCGGGCCGAGCGGTGGCGCGGGATGATTTACTGGTTGTCGAGCTGGCCGCGCACGGCCCCCAGGCCGGCCCGGTTGATCCGGTAAGGCCGGCCGTCCAGGGAGGCGATGAGGCGCTTGGCCTTCAGCTTCTTGAACACCTGCAAGGTGCAGTCGCTGAGGACGAAACCTTCGCGGGTATAGCAATCGACGTGGGTAATGCGGCCGGAAGCATCGCGGTGATGTTCGATATGGCCGCCTTTGGCGAGGACGTGCAACGTCCGCTGCTCGGGCTTGGAAAGATTCATGTTGGATTGTTCCGCAATCAAATGCACACACGACGGCAGCCTCCGAGAGGCGCCATCGACGCTATGGGCATATCGATAACTCGCGGCCGGCGGGGCCAGACGGAGTTATCGGATTGCGGCAATCTCCAACATACAGACCTAACTCAAATGGAATGGGCTTGCCCGTTTGCCGGGCAGGCGCGAATGATAGCGCTCCCCTCGGGGCGGGGCAATCGGGGCGGTGCTGGGCAGGGCGCCGCCGGACGCCTGGCACCCGGCCTGCAAGGCAGGAGGGACGGGCCTCCCAGCCATGGCATGGCGGAGAGTGGCGTCGTTATTGGATCGTGGCGCTGTTGTTTCTAGGACTGCGGGCGCGTGGTTGCCGGTCTGAGTCTTCGGGCGTAGTGAGTTTAGTGACCGCTGTGTTCCGCGCCTGACGCGCGGGTTACTTTCTTTTGCTTCGCCAAAAGAAGAGTAACCAAAGAAAAGGCGAGCCCGGTTTGGCGCCCCTGCGGGGTCCCCTGCGCTACTCGCCTCCGGCGGGGGCTGCGCAACTCGGCCCTGCGGGCCTCAAACAGTGCGCGCCCTTTTCCCGCCAAAAGCCCAGTTGCTCGGCGCCGCACAGGGAGGGATAGGCGCTCTCAGAATTTTGCTATTGACCCAGCCACTCAGAGGCCAAGGTTGAAGGCAAAAAGCGTAGTTTTTTGATGGTCACCAGGAGAGGGATGTCAGGAAGCGAATGCAAAGGGAGCTTATGGCTCGACTTGTTTGAAACGCATGCAGAGCATCATAAAAACCCCCAAGATCAGCCCCGTGGCCAATGAGCTTTTCAAGAAAGCCAAGACAGGGATAAATACCCCAAGCAGCTTAATCGGTAAGCCGATGACAAATGCCAAAGTAAAGAATTTTCCATAGGCAAAATCCTGACGCATTGGAGAAGTGCAATGGGGGCAGGTTTTGATCTTTCCCCACGAGTGGATAGCTTTTGAGAAAAAGGGAATTCTCTGCTGGCAGTTTGGGCAGTCCATTGAATAGCTTTCTAACGCAAAAGTAGCGGGCGCGTCACGGTCTTACGGGCAGCGCCCCGGGGACCACAGCACGAGGTTAAGGGCTGGATTAGATTGCATTGGGAAACCGCCACCTGACCAGCACGACACTGAAAAAGGCTGATAAGAGCGCTGCAATATAGGCTGGGAACATCGCTTCGAATTGAGCAAGCAGGAAGCCGAAGGAAATCGCGCCAAATAAAAATGCCAAATTGGCGGTTTCGTTTTTATACCTTGGGGCCAATGCGACCGGGAGAAGAATGGCAACAGACGAGCCGACGAAACACCCGACTGAGACTGCCGCGTGGTTGAAAACGGAACACCACCAAGGCACAAGTGTGGTTTGTATATCCTCTCGGGATAAGCACATGGAATCCACACTCATCACTAACAGTCCAGACAATACAAATGCGACAAGCAGACCAAATGCAAATCCAGGCAGGACGAATAGCCAACGCAACGTACTCATGTTTACAACCGAACGAGGAGAGGACCGGAACTGCGCGGATGGATCACACAGCATCCAGCTACCGAATTGAGCGAGGTCGACCAACCGATTAGACACTGCGGCATCGATGAGCCGCTGGCAACGCCTACTCGGCGCAGAGAGAATGCGTCATCAAAAAGCTGCCCCACATGAGATCGCACCAAGGCCGACGGGCCCCATGATCAGATACTGCTGTCCTTCAGGGTTTACACCATTGCATCTCGCAAGGTATTCCATCGTTGTTTCCATCCATCTTCACACCAGGACAATTCCTAAGAAAGTAGGTCGCCTCGGCGCAGGACGTCATCTGCGAGCAGTAAGTGCGGCCGTCGCATTTGTACTGGCCTGCAACGGAAGAGTTGCGCGGGGATGGTGACGGAGGGTTTGATTGTGTGGCGCTTGGATACCCCTTCGGCGCCACTTCCACAGCATGACGGTATTTGTCTTGAGCGTAACCTTGGGTGGTTACAGCTACAAACAACATGACGACGATGAGACGCAACATTGCTCCTCCTATTTGAACGGGCTAGCGAATAAGGTAACCGGATGCTGCGCAGGGTGAGAACTGACGCTCTCTGGATTCTGCTATCGACACCAGGCAGCAACTACCAACTCTGGAAAGCGGATACTCAACGCGGAGTTGAATGGCTTGCGCAGCCACAATCTTCTCCAGGTGTTATGGACTTGTTTGCCTCGTTCAGCCAATCAATGCTCCCATCGCTGCGGGCGATAAAGCCGTCAAAACTTGTGGCGATAAACACTGAACACTTGGCCACCATTGCAAATTCCTCAGGGACACAAACGCTTAGGTTAACGGGCGGCACTGCGCAGCATTGACATCCCTGTTGAACGACCAGTTCGGCTAAGGCGTGTACTCGTTACGCTCGACTACAGTGTTAGGGTGAAGCCGCTCAAACACCACCACGACCATGGCGTTCAGATAGAGCCCTGCAAACGCAAGCGCCAAGTTGGCAACGAAGAAAACTGGTTGCGGCAGGAGGTCGACTAGCAGCGAGGGAACGGCAGTAGCAGTGCAAAAAACCAAGATGGCCAAGCAGATTGGGAGAACATTGCCCTTGGTATATTCAGAACTGGAGGCGACAGCGCTAATGGGTCCCTGACGGTAGGCAAGCGCAAGTGCCGGAGCCAGAAAGGTGGCGGACAGGATTACGAGACCCGGAAGGACAAGTAAGAGCATACCCAGACCAACAGCTACAGAAACGTACGCTCCGGCGAGAAGAAACAACAGGAAAGATGCGGGGGTAACGGTAGCGGAGGTACCGGAAAACTCAGTGCGGAAGAACAGAGAAAGGGCCCGCGCACTTGCGAGTAAACCAGCCAACCCGGAGGCGGCGGTAGCAAAAAATGAGGTTGGCTCTGAACTTGAGTCGGCGAAAAGATTGATGACCTCGCCCAGCGCGAGGAGCGGAAGCGTTGTCTTAGCCAGCGAGGGCAAGGCTCTCTTGTACAGAGAAAGCGCCGAAGCAAGTATCTGTTTTGTAGTGAGAGAGGACAAGAGTCAGCACCCTAACGGCGGACTTCAGCGGACTGCCGAGCTGAAGAGATTGAGGAAACCAAGGCGGCTGTTCGGCAGGTCCGCTGGAACGGAATGTTAGGGACAATCATCCGTTGTGCACTTAAGATAAAGTTGAATATCTTGGATACGCCTCTTTGTATAAAACTCCATGCAGCCAAATTGATGGAATGGCCATATAGAACCTGACTCTTTTTCAGGGCCGGCCTCATAAAGGCACGCTTTATCTCTAAATGCGATCCATGTGCGCTGTGCGTCACGAAGACGTTTCTTGCTGGCCTCTGATTTTGTCGCTGTAAGTTTCTCTTTGTACAACTCGTTCATTTGGCCATCGACTTCGGCGAATTTAAAGCTGGCGCATTGGTTAATTTCGAGCATTGGCAAGCCGTTGTCGCAATCTCGATTGATATGATCGTCGTCGGCTCGAACCGCTGCAGCCGTGAGCGCTAAGAGAATGGCAATGGTTATGGCATAGCATCTGCGCATGGCTTGGCCCTAACGTGAAGGTAACCGGCCTCGCGCGGCTTTTCGCGCGAGGTCCGTGTTGACCACAGGGTTAGCAGTCTGGGTCGAATTCATCGTCGAGCTTTCTGGGTGTGCAGCCCCCACATGCAGAAACTGAACCCCATTCGACAACGTGATCGGGCCAACCGTAGAGTTGCCCAGGAGCCGAGACAAGGGAGCGAACCCACGAAACAAATTGATCGAAGAATGGCGCGTTCGAGTTGCTTCGATGCCCCTGCGTTTGGTGGCAAATAGGGAGTAAATAGTCAGGCAGTCTTCTGGCTCGACTGCCGAAGTAGTAGAAGTCTTTCGATACCAAAACATTTTCGCCGCTGAGGTCGGTAGCAACGTTTCCGGGCCCGTGAACGCCCGCCCTTTGGACGGCGGTACCGCTGGAAAAATCGTAAATGCAATCGCCAAGTCGATCTTGGAGCGCAGAACTTTGAACATTCGGAATGCGATGCGGCCAGCGGGTACTGGCGTAAATGTCGTAGTCCCGCAAAGACATAACTTCCTCGACACGCATCGCATATACCAAGTGCCCTCTCAGGTCTCCGCTTGGCGCGTTCTTGGAACCAAGGCCCGCAACCCAATCATCGGGTTTCGCCACTCGACGAATACCGGGTTTGCAAATGGCGAGGGAGCACATGCCTTGAAATGGATTCGGGGCTGCTCCGTCATCGACGGGAATCGTGTAGGTGAATAGTCGTGGCATAAGACTGCTAACGTTGAGCTAACGGGCGCTGCGTGGCCTTATCGCGCAGTGTCCAGCGACCAGAGGGAGCAACGTTGAGCGGCATGTTATGTACTTGCCTCACGATAGAACTTGAAGAGAAACCATAGAGGAACAACCGTCACAACCGCGGAGCTCGACGCGAAGAAGATGCCCGCGAGCATTTGAACTGCACCGAGGACGAGCAGGCCGAGGCGTTGAAGATGGGACAGCGATGCAGGAGAAAAGAGCAGTACAGAAACGACGAGGGAAAAGGCTCCGGCCACAAACAGGTAAGTAACAGCCGCACGAGCTGGACTGTCTGCGGCGAACAATGCACTAAAACCTTCTTTACCACCGATAGCGGCAAGAATGAAAACGATGGCTGCAAAGAAAAGTGCGGCCACCAAGTAGAGGATTGCGGTAACGAGCCGCGCCTTAGTTCTAAGGTACATAACTAGTAGTAGACGACAAAAACGTCCAATAAAAATGGGACTGTCCAATATCTTGGAACACCGGACAGCCAAATCGATTGTCCCGCATCGGATTCAGCAAACCTTCCGTTTACTGGCCTCACTAAAAATCCGTGAAACCGGACAGCCTCAAAGTTACCGTCGGCACACCCACACCGCAACCAAAAGTTGCAAATCGCATATCCCAAAGAACTACCCCCCAGCCCCAACCGGCGCGACCACCTTCGCTACGCCACCGGCTTTCCATCCCCTTCCACCCCCGCCGAGCAGCGCAAGGCGGGCGGGGGGCTTTCGGCGAGGACTGTCTGAGGTCCCGCAGGGACCGAGTTCCGCAGCCGCCCCGTCCGACTGAGCAGCGCAGGGGAGCCCGCAGGGCCGGGGGTGAGGGTCGCCTTCTTGTTGGTTACTTATTCTTGGCGAGACAAGAATAAGTAACCCGCGCGTCAAGCGCGGAACACAGCCGCAAAATCAGCAAACCAAGCCCAACCAATCCCCCAGTAACAAAGCCAAACCCCCACCCCGCCACCAAACAAAAAAGACGGCCATCCCCACCATACCCCGGTGAAAACGCCCGTCCCCATTGCCTCCCGGGCCAATGCCCGGATCAGATCAACACCGTCGAGACTACCCCTTCCCCTCCAGCACCCGCAGCAGGGAGGAAGTGTCGTCCTTGCCCATGCCCTGCCCCATCAGGGCGTTGAGTTGCTGGCCCACCTGGGCCGCCACCGGCAGGGGCGCGCCCAGGGCGTGGGCCTCGGCCAGGAGGATGCCGAAATCCTTGTGGTGCAGCCGGGCCTCGATGCCGGCGGCGAAGTCCCGCTCCGCCATGCGCTCGCCCATCACCTCCAGCACCCGGCTGCCGGCGGAGCCGCCGAGCAGGGCTTCGCGCAGGCGGGAGGTGTCCACGCCGCTGGCGGCGGCCAGGTGCATGGCTTCGGCGCAGGCCTGGATGGCGGCCACCATGATCATCTGGTTGCAGGCCTTGGCCACCTGGCCGGCGCCGTTGTCGCCGATGTGCACCACGGTCTTTCCCAGGCGCAGCAGCAGGGGCCGCACCCGCTCCAGCACGGCGGCGTCGCCGCCGGCCATGATGGCCAGGGTGGCGTGGATGGCGCCCTGCTCGCCGCCGGAAACGGGGGCGTCGAGGAAGTGGATGCCCCGGGCGGCCAGGGCGGCGGCGATCTCCCGGGCATCGCCGGGGGCGATGGTGCTCATGTCCACCACCACGCTGCCGGGGGCCAGGCCTTCGATGAGGCCGGCTTCGCCGAGGACCACGCTTTTGACGTCGCTGCCGCTGGTGACCACGGTGAACACGATCTCGGCCCGGCGCCCGACCTCGGCCGGGGTGGCGGCGACGGCGGCGCCCATTTCGGCCAGGGGCGCGGTGCTGGCCGGGCGGCGGCCCCACACGGTGAGGGGATAGCCGGCGTCGAGCAGGTGGCCGGCCATGGGGCGGCCCATGACGCCGAGGCCGATGAAGCCGACGGCGGGTTTGGCGGAAGAGCTGGCGGTCATGTGGAATGCAGTGACTGAAGGGATGGGGATGGGGCGCCGCCGGGGCCGGCGGCCTGGCGGTGCTGCTGCTTGGCCAGGTACATGGCCTGGTCGGCGGCGCCGATGAGGGATTCGGCCACGTCGGCCTGGTCGGGGAAGACGGCGCTGCCGATGGAAACGCCGACCCGCAGTTCCTGGCCCTGCCACATCACCGGGCGGGCGACGGCGTTTTCGATCTCGCCCATCACCCGCTCCAGATCGTCCTCGACGGAGAGGTGGGCGAGGAGTACGGCGAATTCGTCGCCGGCCAGGCGGGCCACCGTGTCGCTGGTGCGCACGGCATTCTGCAGGCGGCGCCCCACCTCCTGCAGCACCGTGTCGCCGGCCTGGTGGCCGTAGGTGTCATTGACGCTCTTGAAGCCGTCCAGGTCCATGTAGAGCAGGCCCAGCCGCTCGCCCTGGCGCCGGGCGTGGGCCAGGGCCTGATCCAGGCGCTCGAGGAAGAGGGAGCGGTTGGGCAGGCCGGTAAGGGGGTCATGGTGGGCCAGGCGCCACATTTCCTCCTGGCTGCGGCGCAGTTCGGTGACGTCCTGGTACACGGCGACGAACTGGCGCACCCCGCCCTGGGCGTCGGTGACGGAGCGGACGTCCAGCTCCACCAGGATGGCTTCGCCGGTCTTGCGCCGGTTCCAGATTTCGCCGCGCCACTCGCCCCGGGTCTTCAGGGCCTGCCACATGCGGGAGAAGAATTCCGGGCTGTGGCGGTTGGAGCGGAAGAAGCCGGTGCGCCGGCCCAGGCACTCCTCCCGGCTGTAACCGAGGAGGCTGACGAAGGCGGAGTTCACGTTGTTGATGGTGCCGTCGCCGTCGGTGATGAGGATGGCCCGGCCGGCCCGTTCCAGCACGTCCCGGTAGATGCGGCTGGAGAGTTCCGCCGCCTTGATCTCGGTGATGTCGGCGAAGGAGGTGACGACGGCGAAGGGCTGCCGCTCGTCGGCGAAGTTGAGGGGCCGGCTGTTCACGCTGAGCCAGATGAGGCCGGCGTCGGGCCGGTGCAGGCCCATGATGATGTTGTCGCAGGAGACGCCGGTGCGCAGGGTGACCATGGCCGGATGGTCGCAGCCGGGGAAGGGGCTGCCGTCCTCCCGCACCGCCTGCCATTCCGGGTCGGTGGAATCCAGGCCCACCAGGTTCTCGCCGATGCGCAGGATGCGCCGGGCCGAGGCGTTGGCGGAAATGATCTTGCCTGCCTGGTCCTGCACCACCACGCCCTCGGCCATGGCCGAGACCAGGGAACGCTGCATGGCTTCGCTGCGGGCCAGGTCCAGCTCGGCCTGCTTGCGCGCCGAGATGTCGGAGATGATGCCGAGCATGCGCAGGGGCCGGCCCTCCGGGTCCCGGGCGCAGACCTTGCCCCGGCTCAGCACCCAGCGGTAGTTGCCGTCCTTGTGGCGCAGGCGGAATTCCATCTCGTACACCGGCGTGCGCCCGGCGAAATGGTCGGTGACGGCAGCCATGGCCCGTTCCCGGTCGTCCGGATGCAGGCGCTCCAGCCACTCCTCGTGGCGGCTCGGCAGTTCCTCGTCCCGGTAGCCCAGGATGGCCTTCCAGCGCGGCGAGAAATAGGCCCGGTTGTCCGCCACGAACCAGTCCCAGACCCCGGCGTCGGCCCCGTCCAGGGCGAATTTCCAGCGCTCCTCCGCATCGGCCAGGGCCTGCTGCATGTTCATGTAGTCGGTGACGTCCTGCAGGGTGCCGGTGAGGCGGCTGGGACGGCCGCTGCCGTCCCGCTCGGCGCGACCGCCCAGGTGCACGTAGCGCTCCACATTGCCCGGCAGCAACAGGCGGCAGGCGATATCGAGGGAACCGCCCTGCTCCCGCACCTGGGCGAAGTTAACCTCGATGCGCTTGCGGTCCCGGGGATTGACCCGGGCCAGGAAGGCCTGCAGGGAGGGCTTCTGGCTCTCCGGCAGATAGCCCAGGATGCGGTAGGTCTCGTCGGACCACCACACCTGGTTGCCCGGAATGTCCCGCTCCCAGCTGCCCAGGTTGGCCACCCGCTGGGCTTCGATGAAATGGCCCCGCTCCCGGGCCAGCATGGTTTCGAGCCGGTCCCGGCGCAGCTGGTAGAAGGCGACGGCGCCGCCGCACAGCAGCACCAGCAGGGACAGCAGCATGCCCTTGCGCAGGTTGGCGTTGCGCTGGGCCAGCAGTTCCTCCTCCAGGCCCCGGGGCGACACGGCCACCATCACCAGCATGGGATAGCGGTCCAGCCAGCGGTAGGCGACGGTGCGGGTGATGCCGTCCAGGGCCGAAACCCGGGTGACCAGGCCGTGGGAGCTTTTCTTGAAGGGGCCGAACAACTCGTCGCTGAGCTGCTTGCCCAGGTGCTTTTCCATTTCCCGGGAGCGGCCCAGGACCTTGCCGGCGGCGGAATACAGAGTCAGCACCCCGTCCGGACCCAGGTCCTGGTGCTGGACGAAGGCGGTGAGCTGGCGCGGCTCCATGAAGAAGGCGACGACCCCGGCAAACTGGCCCCGGGCATCGAAGATGGGGCGGGACAGCTGCACCCCGGGCGCCCCGGTCATGCGCCCCTGGACCGGCCCGCTGATGTAGAGGCTGTCGCGGCCGCCGCTGGAGAAATGGATGTAGTTGTCCCGGTCCCCCAGATAGACCCGCTCGCCGGGACGGCGGGGGGCATCGGAGGTGGCGACGTAGCCGTCCCGGTCGATGACGGTGACCCGGGCCCCCAGCTCCTGCAGGGAGCCCTGGCGCAGCAGGGCGATGGTGGTGTCGACTGACTTGCGCTCGGCCACGTATTCGCTGCGCAGGAGCAGGAGCACGTCGTCCAGGCGCTGCAGCTGGCGCAGCAGGTTTTCCGCCACCAGGTCGGCCACCACCCGGCGCTCCGCCTCGAAGCGCTGCTGCCGCTCCTCGGCGAAGAGGCGGTTTTCCCGCAGCAGGAAGGTCCAGATCAGGGCCAGGGCCGCCGCCACCATGAGCAGCAGCGCGACGGGCCAGCGGCGCCCCGGGAACAAGAGTTTGGGCATGGCCGGCGGGTTCTCAGTCGGCCCCGTCGGTCCGGCCGGAAAGGCGCTCCAGCAGTTTCAGCACCGCCACCGAATCCTCCTCCCCCAGGCCGGAGCCGACCATGGCGTTGAACATCTGGGCCGTGGCAGCGGCGCCGGGCAGGCACAGGCCCAGTTCATGGGCGCTCTGCATGACGATGTTGAGGTCCTTCTGGTGCATCCAGGATTTGAAGCCGGGCTTGAAGTTGCGCTCCAGCATGCGCTGGCCGTGGTTCTCCAGGATGCGGCTGTAGGCGAAGCCGCCGAGCAGGGCCTCGCGCACCTTGGCAGGGTCCACCCCGGCCTGGCGGGCGAAGTTGAAGGCTTCGGCCACCGCCAGCACGCCCATGCCGGTGACGATCTGGTTGCAGGCCTTGGCCACCTGGCCGGCGCCGGCGGCGCCCACGTGGACCACGTTCTGGCCCAGGCAGAGGAAGGCCGGCAGGGCCTTGGCAAAGGCTTCGGCGGAACCGCCGGCCATGATGGAAAGGCTGCCGGCAATGGCCCCCACCTCGCCGCCGGAGACCGGGGCATCGACGAAGTCCACGCCCCGGGCCTGCAGCCTGGCGGCCAGGTCGCGGGCCGCGGCGGGAGCGATGGTGCTCATGTCCACCGCCACCAGACCGTGCTTGCCGGCCCCCTCGGCGCCGGCGGCAACGCCGTCGGGGCCCAGCATCACCTGCGCCACGTCGGGGGCATCGGCCACCATGGAAATGACCACCTCGACCTGGCCGGCTACGGCCGCCGGGCTGCTGCAGCCGACGGCGCCGGCCTCCAGCAGGGGCGCCATGGATTCGGGCCGGCGCGCCCAGACATGGACGCCGTGGCCGCCCTTGAGCAGGTTGAGAGCCATGGGGCGGCCCATGATGCCAAGACCGATGAATCCGATTTCCATACTGTTTCCTCTGGTGATTGATGTCGTTCCGGCCGCCTCTGCCGGGCGGCCTCTTCATACTAAAGTCATAGTTAGTTTAACCCCCTCGCGGCATGAAAAAAAGCGCCCGGGCGGGCGCTTTTGCATATTTCCTGCGCGACGGGGGTTAGACGCGGAAGCCGGCGATGGCCGTACTCAAACCGCCGGCGGCGGAACGCAGTTGCACGGCGGACTGGCTCATCTGCCCGGCCACTTCGCTGGCCTCTTCCGCCGAGGAGGAAATACGCTCCATGTTCTGGGCGATTTCCGTGCTGGCCACCTGCTGTTCCCGTACCGAGAGGACGATTTCATCGACCCCGCGGCTGGCCTGCTCCACCTTGCCCCGGGCCTGCTCCAGGGTGCCCTCGACACCGCCGGCCAGGCCGGCGCTGGCTTCGATGGATTGCAGCCCGGCCCCCACCGCCGCCCGCACCTGGTCGGTCTGACTGACGATGGCGCTGGCCAGGCGGGCGATCTCGGAGGCGGAGCCGCCGGATTTTTCCGCCAGCTTGCGCACCTCGTCGGCCACCACGGCGAAGCCCCGGCCCGCCTCCCCGGCCCGGGCCGCCTCGATGGCGGCATTCAGGGCCAGCAGGTTGGTCTGGTCGGCGATCTCCCGCACTTCCTGGGTCGTGTGGGTGATGGCGCTGGTGCTGTGCACGAAGTCCTCCACAACCCGGGCCACGTCATCCACCGTGTCGCGGATGCGGTGAATCTCGGCCACCAGCTCGCTCACCTGCTGGCTGCCGGCGTTGGTGGAGCTGACGCTTTCCTGGGACTGGCCATGGACGTCGCCGGCCACTTCGGCCACGGTGGCGATGGCCACCGTCAATTCCTCGATGGCGGCGGCGTTGCTGGCCACGGACTCGGACTGGGCATGGGAGGCGTCGTTGAGCAGCCCGGAAGTGTGGGCCAGTTCGTCGGCGGTGTGGTCCACGGTCTGGACCGAGGCCGCCACCTGCCCCACCAGGGAGTGCATCTTGCCCATCATGTCGTTGAAGGCCGCCGCCATGCGGCCGATTTCGTCGCGCTGGTCGATGCCCACCCGCTGGGTCAGGTCGCCGGTGGCGGCGATGCGGGTGATGGTGCCTTCCAGCAGTTGCACCGGCCCGGTGATGGCCCGGATCAGATAGAAGGAAAGAGCGGCCAGCAGCGCCAGCGCCAGGGCCAGGAAGGCCCCCAGCCAGAGCAGCATGGTGCGGTAGGTGGCAGCGGCGGCGGCCTGCTCGGCGGCGCCGTTCTCGGCGGCCGCCGACTGGATCTGGGCCACCAGTCCGTCGATCATCTGGGTCGGCTCCCGGTCGATGCCCCGCACCAGCTTGTCCACCGTCGCCGCCGGATCGCCAGCGGTGCGTTCGTAGGATTTCAGCGCCGCCCGGTAGGCCGGCCCCAGCTTGGCGAAGGTGCTGCCCGCCTCGGCCACCTTGAGCCGGTCGGCGATGCCCAGGCGACGGGCCAGGCCGTCCAGCTTCTCCAGGCCGGCGATGACCTGGGCCTCCTCCTTGTCGAAGCCGGCCAGGTGCTTGTCGAAGGCCTGGGCGTCCTTGCCCCGCAGCAGGATGTTCTTCCATTCCTGCACCTGGATCTTGAAGGCAACCTGGACGCCCCGGGCGGTATTGACCGCCTCCAGGTAGGTCTGCTGGCGGTCGAGGGCCCCGACCATCTGGCGGTTCAGGTGGCTGCTCTGCAGGGCGGAAAATCCGCCCATGACCACCAGGGTGAGTACGGCAACGGCGGCTAGAAGCAGAAGCTTCCAGCGGATGCTGGCATTTTTCATGGAATCCCCCCGAATCGTTGTCAGGACCGAATGATCCGGCCTGAGCGAAGGACCATCATACGGCCGGGAGGTTCCGAAAAATAACGAAAAACCGGATATTAATCAGCAACCTGGGAGTTACCCTAGGTCAGCCGCCACGCTTCACACCGGCCTTCAGCAGCATCATTTCCAGGGGGCAGAAACGGGTGAAACCGCTCTGCAGCAGGTTGGCGCCGACGAAGGCGGTGAACCAGAGGAAATTGGCATTGACGAACAGGGGGCTGGCTTCCACCCCCAGGGCCAGGGACAGCAGCACGAAGCTGCCGGCGAAGATGCGGATGAGACGTTCCGAGGTCATGGTTGTTGCTCCTTGAAAGTGGCGTAGTAGAGCACCGGGATCACCACCAGGGTCAGCAGGGTGGAAACCAGGATGCCGAAGATGAGGCTGATGGCCAGCCCGTTGAAAATGGGGTCGTCGAGGATGAACAAGGCGCCCAGCATCGCCGCCAGGGCGGTCAGGGCGATCGGCTTGGCGCGCACGGCGGCGGCGGTGACGATGGCCTCCTTGAAGGGCATGCCCTTGGCCGTTTCCTCCTTGATGAAATCCACCAGCAGGATGGAGTTGCGCACGATGATGCCGGCCAGGGCGATCATGCCGATCATGGAGGTGGCGGTGAACTGGGAGCGCAGCAGGGCGTGGCCGGGCATGACGCCGATGATGGTGAGGGGAATCGGCGCCATGATGATCAGCGGCGTCACATAGCTCTTGAAGTGGGCCACCACCAGCAGGTAGATGAGGATCAGGCCGACGCCGTAGGCGGCGCCCATGTCGCGGAAGGTCTCGTAGGTGATCTGCCATTCCCCGTCCCACTTGAGGGAGAAGCCGGCATAGGGGTCCGCCGGCTGGCGGATGAAGGTGTCGGCCAGGGTGCCGCCGGCGCCCTTGAGGCCGTCCAGGTTCATGCCGACGATGTCGCCCCGGGCGGCGAACATGCCGTAGAGGGGCGAATCCAGGTCGCCGCCCATGTCGCCATAGACGTACACCACGGGCAGCAGGTCCTTGTGGTAGATGGCCTTTTCCCGGGCCAGGCGGCGCACTTCCACCACCTCGGAGACCGGCACCAGGGCGCCGGAACGGGCCCGCACCTTGAGCCGCAGCAGGGCGTCCAGACTGCTCTGCACCTCGGCCGGGAGGGTGATGCGCACCGGAATCTCGTACTTGGAATCCTGGTTGTGGGCCGGGGTCACGTCCTCGCCGGCCAGACCCATGCGCACCACCTCGACGATGTCCTTCTGGGCCACGCCGAGCTGGGCCGCCTTGGTCTGGTTCACCCGCAGCACGGTCTTTTCCGCATCGGCCTGGACCGAGTCGTCCACGCTGGTGAAATCCGGAGCTTTCTCGAACACGCCGCGCACCTGCTTGGCCACGGCGATGCGCCCGGCCTCTTCCGGCCCGTAGATCTCGGCCACGATGGGGCTCATCACCGGCGGCCCCGGCGGCACTTCCACCACCTTGGCGTTGCCGCCGGCGCGGCGGGCCACCGCCTCGATCTCGGCCCGCACCGCCACGGCGATCTCGTGGGACTGGCGGGAGCGGTGGTGCTTGTCCACCAGATTGACCTGGATGTCGCCCATCTCCGGCTCGCTGCGCAGGTAGTACTGGCGCACCAGACCGTTGAAGTTGATGGGGCTGGCGGTGCCGGCGTAGGCCTGGTAGTCGGTCACCTCCGGCACCTGCTGCAGCACGGCGCCGATGTCCTTCAGTACCCGGGCCGTCTCTTCCAGGGGCGTGCCCACGGGCATGTCCAGCACCACCTGGAATTCGCTCTTGTTGTCGAAGGGCAGCATTTTCAGCACCACCAGCTTCACCACCGCCAGGGAGACGGAAAGGAAGATGGCCGCCAGCACCCCGAGAAAGAGCTTCTTGCGGGCGGCGGCGCCGCTGCGCTCGTCAAGGAAGGGCGGCAGCACCTTGTGGAAGAGCCGGTCCAGCTTGCCCGCCACCTTACCGTCGTCGGCCCCGTGGCCGCCGCCGTGGGCTAGCAACTTGGCCGCCAGCCAGGGGGTGACGATGAAGGCCACGGCCAGGGAGATGGCCATGCCGAGGGAGGAATTGATGGGGATGGGGCTCATGTAGGGCCCCATCAGGCCGGTGACGAAGGCCATGGGCAGGAGGGCCGCGATCACCGTCAGGGTGGCCAGGATGGTGGGTCCGCCGACCTCGTCCACCGCCCCGGGGATCAGCTCCAGCAGGGTCTTCTCGGGATGCAGCAGCTTCCAGCGGTGGATGTTCTCCACCACCACGATGGCGTCGTCCACCAGGATGCCAATGGAGAAGATAAGGGCGAACAGGCTGACCCGGTTCAGGGTGAAGCCCCAGGCCCAGGAGGCGAACAGGGTGGCGGCCAGGGTCAGGGAGACGGCGATGCCGACGATGAGGGCCTCCCGCCGCCCCAGGGCGAAGAACACCAGCAGCACGACAAAGGCGGTGGCGAAGAGCAGCTTGCCGATCAGCTTCTGGGCCTTCTCCGTGGCGGTGGCGCCGTAGTTGCGGGTGACGGTGACTTCCACGCCCTCGGGGATGAGGCTGCCCTTGAGGCTCTCGGCCCGGGCGATGACGGCGTCGGCCACGTCCGCCGCATTGACCCCGGGCTTCTTGGAGATGGCCAGGGTGACGGCCGGATAGGTGCCGTCGGGGGAAGCATCCTCGCCCCCCGCGGCGATGCCCCGCTGGGCTGCCGCCGGGCCGGCGCCGAACCAGACGTAGCGCTTGGGCTGGTCCGGACCGTCCTCCACCGTGGCCACGTCGGCCAGGAACACGGGCTTGCGGATGCTGCCTTCGCTGCGCACGGCCACCACCAGGTTCTTCACGTCCTGGGCCGATTCGATCAGGGTGCCGGTGTGCACCAGCATTTCCCGCCCGCCCTCCACCAGGCGGCCGGAAGGCTGCTCGTTGTTGGCGATCTGCAGGGCGTCGCGCAGGTCCTGGGCGGTGACGCCGTAGGCATTCATGCGCTCGGCGTCCATGGCGACCCGGATGACGTGGTCCGGCCCGCCCAGGGTGGTGACGTCCCGGGTGCCGGCCAGGTGCTTGAATTCCACCTCGGCGGAGCGGGCGATCTGCTGCAGTTCGAAGGCGGAGCGGCGGCTGTCCCGGGTCCAGAAGGTGAGGGAGACGATGGGCACGTCGTCGATGCCCTTGGGCTTGACGATGGGTTCGCCGACGCCCAGGTTGGCCGGCAGCCAGTCCCGGTTGGAATGGACCGTGTCATAGAGACGCACCAGGGCATCCTGGTTCTTCACCCCCACCTCGAACTGCACCGTGATCACTGCCATGCCCGGGCGGGAAACGGAAAAGACATGGTCCACCCCGGTCATGCGCGAGAGCACCTGCTCCCCCGGGGTGGCCACCAGGTTTTCCACATCCTTGCTCGAGGCCCCGGGGAAGGGCACCACCACGTTGGCCATGGTGACGTCGATCTGGGGCTCCTCCTCCCGGGGCGTCACCATGACGGCGAACAACCCGAGGAGCAGCAGCACCAGGGCCAGCAGGGGCGTCATGGGAGACGCCTGGAAGGTGTGGGCGATACGGCCGGAAATTCCCATGTCTGTGTCGACCCGGACGAACCGGGCTATTTGCCTTTCAGTTTGATGATGCCCAGGGCCTCCATGACGATCTTTTCATAGACCGGCTCGGTGGCCCCCGTTTTCATCTTGCGCAGGAAATACTTCTCGAAGGCCACCTTGGCCAGATGCACCCACTTGCCCTCGGAGAACCAGCTGACGTTGCGCGGCGGAATCTGGGGCAGGGCCACGAAGGCGGCGCCGGAGTCGCCGAAATCGGCCAGGCAGACCGCATTCCAGGTGGCCTTCTCGGTGGGCTCGCGCCCGTCCAGCACGGCGCGGATGTTCTTGGCCGTGGCGGTGACCATGGACTCGATCATATAGCCGGTCTTGGGCGTGCCCGTGGGCACCGGCGTCGCCTCCACCGGGGGGATGGCGACGCAGACGCCGACGGAGAAGATGTTGGGATAGCGCGGGTTGCGCTGGTGCTCGTCGATGAGGACGAAGCCCCGGGGATTGGTCAGGCCCTCGATGCCGAACACCGCCTCCACGCCCTTGAAGGCCGGCAGCATCATGGAGTAGCTGAAGGGCAGCTCGTGCTCCTTCTTCGGCTGGCCCTCCTCGTCGTGCTCGGTAACGAACATCCTGCCGGCCTCCACCCTGCTCACCGTGGCGTTGCAGATCCACTTGATGTGGCGCTGGCGGAACATGGACTCGATCATGCCCTTGGAGTCGCCGACGCCGCCCAGGCCCAGGTGGCCGATGTAGGGCTCGGAGGTGACGAAGGTCATGGGCACCCGGTCCCGGATCTTGCGCTTGCGCAGGTCCGTTTCCATGATGAAGGCGTATTCGTAGGCCGGGCCGAAACAGGAGGCGCCCTGCACCGCCCCCACCACCACCGGGCCGGGTGCGGCGACGAAGCTCTTCCAGCTCTCGGCCGCCTGCTGGGCGTGATCCACGTGGCAGATGGACTGGGTATGGCCCTGGGGCCCCAGGCCCTCGATCTCGTCAAAGGCCAAACGGGGGCCGGTGGCGATGATGAGGAAGTCGTAGTCCAGGCTGCTGCCGTCCTCCAGCTCCACCTGGTTACGCTCCGGATGCACCCGGCGGGCACCGCACTGGACCAGGGCGATGCCCTTGCGGCTCAGCAGGGGCGCCAGTTCCAGCTCGATGTCCTGGCGCTGGCGCCAGTCCACCGCCACCCAGGGGTTGGACGGCACGAAATGGAAGCGGGACTGGTTGGAGACGACGGTGAGCCTGTCGCCGTTGCGCAGCAGTTCGCGCATTTCGTAGGCCATGGGCATGCCGCCCAGGCCCGCGCCGATGATGATGATGTGCGCCATGGTGTCTCCTCCGTTGGCGTGGTGCGTGGATGAGCGGTCTTCTGCCGCTTCTGGGGAAACTGGGGCCGGGTGCTGCCGAGGCCTAGCGGGCTGCGTCCTGCTTCAGGGCGATGCCGCCCCGGACCGGATCGAGGACGATGGTCTCGCCGGCGGACAGCCCCGCCAGCACTTCCACCTCGCCGTCGCCGACGGCCTGGCCCAGGCGCAGCTGGCGCAGGGACAGACGGCCCTGGCCGTCGCGCACATAGAGACCGGCCACCTCGCCGCGACGCACCACGGCGCTGGCCGGCACCGTCAGCTTGACCGCCCGGCCGAGGACGAAATGGACCCGGGCCGCCATGCCCGGCAGCACATCCTGCAGGGAAGCGGCATCGCCGGGCAGGTTGAGGCGCACCTGGACCGTATGGGTGGCGGCATCCGCCGCCGGCAGCACGGTCACCTTGGCCGCCGCCACCTGGCGCTGCAGCTCCGGGAATTCGATGCGGCCCTGCAGATCCTTGCCGCCCTTCAGTTCCTTCAGCCGGTACTGGGGAATTTCCACCGTCACGCGCAAGCCCGCCGGGTCGTAGAGGGTCACCAGGGACCGGCCCTGGGCCGCCATTTCCCCCAGCTCGATGTGGCGCCGCGCCACCAGGCCGCTGATGGGCGCCGTGATGGTGCCGTGGCTCTGGCTGGCGCCGGAGGCTCCGGCATTGGCCATGGCCAGGTCCAGGTCGGCCTTGGCCTTGTCCAGGGCCGACTGGCTGATGAAATTCTGCTGTCGCAGGCTGCGGCTGCGCTCGTACTGGGCCCGGGCATTGACCAGGGCCGCCTGGGCCCCGGCGGCAGTCTCGGCCGCCTCGCGCACGTCCAGGCGCAGCATGACTTCGCCCTTCTTCACCGCCTGCCCGGCATCGACCCGCATCTCGGTCACCCGGCCGGCCACCTGGGCCGCCACCACGGCCTGGGATAGGGCTTCCACCACCCCTTCCGCCGGCAATGTCAGTGCCACTTCCCGGGGCTGCACCACCCGGGTCGGCAACTCGCTCGGGGACGTTTCGGCAGCCACGACGGACCCGACCGCCAGCGACAGGGCCAGGCTCAGGCAGCGACGGAGGAAGAGGGATGAGGTATTCATGTATATAAGAATATACTTATGTTCGAGAATCGACAAGCGGGGCATTGCTTTCGGCTCATTCGGGGGAACGTTCCGTCCGCCATGCCGGTTCCGCCGCGGGGACGCGCATGAAGCGTGATGACGAATGGCGCATCGCCAGGCAGCAGTACCGGTCATGGCCGTTTCCGGCTGGCCGGGAAAAAGCGACAGCGCAAAAGGTAGGCGGCGGGCCCTCGTCACCCCCGCCAAAACAGCCCCGCCCTTCGCCCCAGGCGGGCTTTGGCGTAGAATCGGGCGCTTTCCCATTGCCTGGCGCCCTTGTGGGCGCTGCTGTTCCGAGGTCTGTACCATGACGTCCCTGAAAGCCGCCTCCCACGCCACCAAACCCGTCACCGACGATGTGCGCATTCGCGAGATCAAGGAACTGGTGCCGCCGGCCCACGTCTTCCGCGAATATCCGGTGAGCAACCGGGCGGCCCAGACCACCTACGGCGCCCGCCAGGGCATCCATCGCATCCTGCACGGCGCCGACGACCGGCTGCTGGTGGTGATCGGCCCCTGTTCCATCCACGACTACGAGGCCGCCATGGAGTACGCCCAGCGCCTGCAGAAGGAAGCCGAGCGCCTCAAGGACGACCTGCTGGTGGTGATGCGCGTCTATTTCGAGAAGCCCCGCACCACCGTGGGCTGGAAGGGCCTCATCAACGACCCGCGCATGGACGGCTCCTTCCGCATCAACGAAGGCCTGCGCCTGGCGCGCAAGATCCTGCTCGACATCAACGAGCTGGGCCTCTCCTGCGCCACCGAATTCCTCGACACCATCAGCCCCCAGTACACGGCGGACCTGATCGCCTGGGGCGCCATCGGCGCCCGCACCACCGAATCCCAGGTGCACCGGGAGCTGGCTTCCGGCCTCTCCTGCCCCGTGGGCTTCAAGAACGGCACCGATGGCAACGTGCGCATCGCCGTGGACGCCATCCGTTCCGCCTCCGCCCCCCACCATTTCCTCTCGGTGACCAAGGGCGGCCACTCGGCCATCGTCTCCACCGCCGGTAACGAGGACTGCCACGTCATCCTGCGCGGCGGCAAGGGCCCCAACTACGATGCGGCCAGCGTGGATGCGGCCTGCAAGGACATCGCCGCGGCCGGCCTGGCAGCCCGCCTGATGGTGGATTTCTCCCACGCCAACAGCAGCAAGAAGTTCGAGCGCCAGGTGGACGTGGCCAAGGACGTGGCCACCCAGCTTGCCGCCGGCGACGAGCGCATCATCGGCGTCATGGTCGAATCCCACCTGGTGGAAGGCCGCCAGGACATCACCCCGGACAAGCCCCTGGAATACGGCAAGAGCGTCACCGACGCCTGCATCGGCTGGGAAGACTCGGTGCGGGTGCTGGACATCCTGGCCCGGGCGGTGCGCGAGCGCCGCCTGGTGGAAGCCACGGAATAAGGGCCCCCGCTTTGGCGGAACACGACTCCCCAGCCCCGACCGAGACGCCGACGCCGACCGAGGCCGGCACGGACACTTCCACCCGCGCCCTGCTCGGCCCCGGCCACTCCCTCGCCCGCCTGCCCATGCACCGCCTGGTGCTGGGAGTGGCGGCAGTGCTGCTGCTGTTCCGCATCTGGCTGGCGGCGGTCACCCCCATCACCGGCGACGAAGCCTATTTCGCCTTCTGGGGCTGGCAGCCGGACTGGGGCTTCTACGACCACCCGCCCATGGTGGGCTGGTGGCTGGCGCCCCTCATGGCCCTCTCCTGGGACGAATGGGTGGTGCGCCTGCCGGCCCTGCTGCTGCCCTTCGTCCTGGCCGGACTCTCCGGCTGGCTGGTGCGCCGCTCCGGCATTGCCTTCGCCGAGGAGCGGGGCTGGCTGACGGCCCTGCTGGTGCTGCTGCTGCCCACCTCGGTGTGGAACGTCTTCATCACCACCGACACGCCCCTGGTCTTCTTCTCTCTGCTCTCGGTGGCCGCCTACGTCGTGGCCCTGGAGCGCCAGGGCTGGCAGCGCTGGGCCCTGCACGCCCTGGCCGGCCTGATGCTGGGCCTGGCCTTCCTCTCCAAGTATTTCTCGGTGCTGCTGGGCGTCGCCTTCCTGGTGCATGTCATCATCGCCCGCCGCGAGGAGGGCTGGAGGCGCTTCGCCGAGTTCGCCCTGTTCGTCGCCGTGGCCCTGCTGGGGCCGGCCCTCAACATCTGGTGGAACTGCAGCCACTGCTGGGCCAACATCATGTTCAACCTTTACAACCGGCACGAGAGTTCCGGTTGGGGCAAGTCCTGGGCCAATCCCTTCCTCTATGTGCTGACCCTGGGCTATGTCGCCACCCCCTTCCTCCTGGCGGCCCTGTGGAAGTTCCGCGACGAGGTGAAGAACGCCATCGCCCAGCCGGGCCTGGCCCGCACCGCCTTCTGGCTGGCGGCCGTGCCCCTGGGCCTGTTCGCCGCCCTGGCCCTGGCCAAGAAGATCGGCCTGCACTGGCTGCTCTCCTTCATCACCCTGCTCTGCATCCTGGCCGCCAGCAGCCTGCCCATGACCGCCCTGCGTCGCCTGGCGGCCTGGCTCGGCGCTTTCGCCGCCCTGCACGTGGTGCTGTTGCTGGTGGTCAGCCAGCTGCCCCTGTCCACCTGGGAGAAGGCGGACTTCCACCGGGGCCTGGTGCTCACCTTCCGCAGCCAGGAGCTGCTGCAGCGGCTGGAGCCCTACGCCAACGACTACGCCTTCGCTTCCGACGGCTATTCCAACGCCGTCACCCTGGGCTACAACGCCCGGCGCTATTTCATGGTCTTCGGCCTGGCCTCCTCCCATGCCCGCCACGACGACATCCTCACCGACTTCCGCGAGCTGGACGGCAAGAACATCCTCATCCTGCGGAAGAGCGAGCCCAATCCGGGGGAATACGCGCCCTATTTCCGGGACGTGCAGCAGCTGGCCTTCCAGGTGGAGGGCGTCACCTTCTACCAGGTGCTGGGCCACGGCTTCGACTTCCACACCTACCGGGAACGGGTGCTGCGGGAAGTGAAACAGCGCTACTACCGCATCCCCGGCTTTTTGCCCATGAACGGCTGCTACTTCTGCGAACGCTATTTCCCTGACGAGGAATGCCGCTGATGGCCCGCCGTCCCCAAAAGGCCGGCGACAGCACGCCCCGCGGCGGCCTCTGGCCCTACGTAAAACTGCTGCGCCCGCACCAGTGGGTGAAGAACGGCTTCGTTTTCGTCGGCCTCATTTTCGGCGAGGCCTTCGCCGACCTGGCCCTGCTGCAGTCCGTGGTCCTGGCGGCCCTGGCCTTTTCCCTGGCCGCCTCCAGCATCTATGTGGTGAACGACCTGGCGGACCGGGAAAAGGACCGCCTGCATCCGGTCAAGCGGCACCGCCCCCTGGCCGCCGGCACCGTCAATGTCACCGCCGCCCTGCTGCTGGCCGGGGCCTGCCTGTTCGGCGCCCTCATGCTGGCCTACAGCGTCTCCCTCACCGTGCTGCTGGTGGTGGCCCTCTACGCCGGCCTCAACGTGGCCTACTCCATGGGCCTCAAGCACGTGGCCGTGCTCGACGTCTTCATCATCGCCGCCGGCTTCATGCTGCGCATCCTGGCCGGCACCCTGGGGGTGGGCATCGCCCCCTCCCACTGGCTGCTGGTGTGCGGCCTGCTGCTGACCCTGTTCCTCGGTTTCGCCAAGCGCCGCGCCGAACTGAAGGCCCTGGAGGAGGATGCGGGCAGTCACCGCAAGGTGCTGGACGACTACGATCCGGTGCTGCTGGACCAGTTCATCACCCTCTGCGCCGCCGGCACCGTGGTCACCTACAGCCTGTACACCGTGGCCCCGGAGACGGTGGCCATGCATGGCAGCCAGTGGCTCATCGCCACCGTGCCCTTCGTCGTCTATGGCATCTGCCGCTACCTGTTCCGCCTGCACCGGCGCGGCGGCGGCGGCGACCCGGCAGCGGACCTGCTGGCCGACCCCCATCTCATCGCCGCCTTCGTCGGCTGGTTCGCCACCGTCCTGCTGGTGATCTGAGCCAGCCGGTTTCCGCCGACCCAGGTCAGCGGAAACCGGCCTACGCAACCGGCCGGCTGAAGGACCTTACCGAGGGACCTGCTCCGCCCCTCGCCGACACCGCCGCTGGCGGCATGACGCGGAATCTCGTCGGCACCATCGCCAGGAGCCAATAGGGGCGGCCCTGTCAGCCACGCCCCCCCAAAAGCACCGTCCCTGTTGCCTCCCAGGGGAGGCATCACAAGCCGCCTATGCCGCCAGGGGCGGAAACACCACCAGCACCCGCAGGCCGTTGCCTTCCGGCCCCACGCCCAGGCTGAGGGCGGCGCCATGCAGCTCCGCCACCCGCTGCACGATGGACAGCCCCAGGCCGGAACCTTCCGCCCGGGCCGGCGCCAGCCGGGTGAAGCGCCCCAGGGCCCGCTCCCGGGCCTCGGCCGGGATGCCCGGACCGTCGTCGGCCACCGCCAGCACCACCCGCTCTCCGTCCCGGGCCAGGGACACCCACACATGGCCGCCCTCCCGGGTGTAGCGGATGGCGTTGTCCACCAGGTTGCGCAGCAGGATGCGCAGCAGGTCCCCATTGCCGGCCAGGGTCAGGCTGCCGTCGCCGTCGCTGCCGGCCAGGTCCAGGGCCAGGTCCACCTGCCGGGACTGGGCCGCCGGGGCCAGCACGGCGCACACCTCCCGCGCCAGGGGCCGGGGGTCCAGGGGCTGCAGGCTGGCGTTGGCGCCCGGGTCCAGGCGGGCCAGGGTGAGCAGCTGTTCCACCAGCCGGGCCAGGCGTTCGGTGCCTTCCAGCACATTGAGCAGGGCCCGCTGCCGCACCTCCCCCTCCCCGGCCCGCAGGGCCACCTGGGCCTGGGTCTTGAGGGCAGCCAGGGGCGTGCGCAGTTCGTGGGCGGCGTTGGCGGTGAACTGGCGCTCGTTGTCCAGCAGACGGGCGATGCGGGCGAAGAGGCCGTCCAGGGCCTGCACCAGGGGCGCCACTTCCGCCGGCACCGGGCCGCTGCCCAGGGGCTGGGGCGAATCGGGGGGACGCCGGTCCAGCTGTTCGGCGATGCGGGCCAGGGGCACCAGGCCGCGGCCGACGGCCACCCACAGGGCTGCCGCCAGCAGGGGCAGGCCCAGGATCAGGGGCGCCAGCAGGCGCATGGCGGCCTCCTGGGCCAGGGCATAGCGGATGTCGTGGCTCTGGCCCACCTGCACCTGGCGCAGCCCGTCCCGGCTCCATTCGCTGTAGAAGCGCCATTCGCCGCCGTTCCAGCGGGTCTCGGCAAAGCCCTCCACCGCCGTCAGGGGCGTCTGCCCGGCCCCGGCGGAATGGAGGGCCAGCATCGGCCCCTGGGGGGTGCGACGCCAGATCTGGAACAGCACTTCGCCGCCGGCGGCGCCGGGAGTGGGCCGCACTTCCACATGGCCGCTGGCGGGCTCGGTGGCCAGCAGCAGGCGGGCGGTCTGCTGCAGGTGGGCGTCGAAAATGTCGTCGGCCAGGTCGTGGGCCCGCAGGAAGGCGGCGGCGATGGTGGCCAGCCAGATCAGGGCCGACACGGCCAGCAGCAGCAGGAGCAGGCGGCGGCGCAGGGAATAGGCCGGCGTCGGGCGTTGCACGGCAGCCATCAGGACTCCGGCGCCGCGGGCGCGGCGGACGCCTCCCGGGCCACGGTGTAGCCGACGCCGCGCACGGTGCGGATCAGGTCGCTGCCGAACTTGCGTCGCAGGTGGTGGATGTGCACCTCCACCGCATTGCTGTCCACCGTCTCGTTCCAGCCGTAGGCGGCCTCCTCCAGCTGGTGCCGGGTCAGCACCCGGCCGGCGGCGGCGAGCAGGGCTTCGAGCAGGGCGAACTCCCGGGGCGACAGCTCCACCGGCTGCCCCGCCAGCTCCACCCGGCGGGCCGCCGGGTCGAGGCGGATGGCCCCGTGCACCAGCAGCGGCGCCGCCCGGCCGGCACTGCGGCGGATCAGGGCGCGCAGGCGGGCCGCCACCTCGTCCAGATCGAAAGGCTTGACCAGGTAGTCGTCGGCGCCGCCGTCCAGGGCCGAAAGCTTGTCGGGCACCCCGTCCCGGGCGGTCAGCACCAGCACCGGCACCGGGTTGCCGGCAGCGCGGCAGCGGGCCAGCACCTCCTGGCCCGACAGCTGGGGCAGGTTGAGGTCCAGCACCACGGCGGCAAAGCAGTGGGCCTCGGGGCTGGCAAGGACGGTGGCGGCTTCCTGGCCGTCGCGCAGCCAGTCCACGGTGAAGCCGGCCTGGCCCAGACCGACCTGGAGCCCGTCTCCCAGCAGGGAATCGTCCTCGACGATGAGGATTCGCATGGCTTTATGCTATTTGAAAAAAACGAAATGACTACGGAGAATTAGGCGCTAGAATAACCGCTTTTCATGGCCCCCCCGATGCCGTCATGACCCCCAGGATGGACAACGCTGCCCGGCAGGACGATCCAGAACGCGAGCTTTTGCGCGGCCTGCGGGTGCTGCTGGTGGAGGACGACCCGGTGGCGCGCTGCGCCGCCGCCGGCATCCTCAGCCGCCACGTGGGCACCCTGTGGGAAGCGGCCGACGGCGACGAGGGCCTGCAGCTGTTCCGCCGGCACCAGCCGGACCTGGTCATTTCCGACATCGTCATGCCCCACCGGGACGGTCTCTCCCTGGCCCGGGAGATCAAGGCCCAGAGCCCGGCGACGCCGATCGTCATCATCACCTCCCACAGCGACAGCGGCGCCCTGCTCGACGCCATCGAGATCGGCATCGACCGCTACGTGCTCAAGCCCCTCAAGGCCAGCGCCCTGCTCGAAGCCATGGCCACCTGCGCCCGGGCCGCCCGCCTGGAGTCGGAACACCGCCTGGCCACCACCGTTTTCCACGCCTCCAGCGAAGCCATCATGATCACCGATGCGGAAAACCGCATCGTGGACGTCAATCCCGCCTTCACCCGCATCACCGGCTTCTCCCGGGGCGAGGTGCTGGGCCGCAATCCCCGCATCCTCCAGTCCGGCATCCAGAGCGAGCACTTCTACCGGGAGATGTGGGCGGCCATCAACCAGTACGGCCACTGGCGGGGCGAAATCTGGAACCGGCGGCGCAACGGCGAGCTGTATCCGGAATGGCTGGCGGTGGACCGGGTGCTCTCCCCCGAAGGCGCCGTGCTCAACTACGTCGCCATGTGGTCGGACATCTCCGAACGCAAGGAGGCGGAGGCCCGCATCCACTACCTGGCCCACTACGACGCCCTCACCGACCTGCCCAACCGGGTGCTGTTCAACGACCGCTTCACCCAGGCCCTGATCCACGCCCGCCGCTACGACCAGAGCGTGGCCCTGATGTTCGTGGACCTGGACCGCTTCAAGGTGGTCAACGACACCCTGGGCCACCGGGTCGGCGACGAGCTGCTGAAGCAGGTGGCCGAGCGCCTGCGCCGCTGCGTGCGCGAGGAGGACACGGTATCGCGCCAGGGCGGCGACGAGTTCGTGGTGCTGCTGGCCAACCTGGACATGTCCGCCGACGCCGCCGTGGTCTCCGACAAGATCCTCGAGGCCCTGGCCGAGCCCATGTACTTCGAGGGCCACGAACTGAGCGTCACCTGCTCCATCGGCATCGCCTGCTACCCCAGCGACGGCGCCGACCCGGACACCCTGATGAAGAACGCCGACCTGGCCATGTACCGGGCCAAGAGCGTGGGCCGCAACAACTACCAGTTCTTCAGCCCCGAGCTGGAACAGGGCGCCCTCACCCGCCTGACCCTGGAAAACGCCATGCGCCGGGCCCTGGACCGGGACGAGTTCGAACTGCATTACCTGCCCCAGGTGGACAACCCCTCGGGCCGCCTGCTCAGCCTGGAAGCCCTGATCCGCTGGCAGCACCCGGAGCGGGGCCTGCTCCTGCCCAGCCAGTTCATCCCCCTGGCCGAGGAAAGCGGCCTGGTGCTGCCTATTTCCCTCTGGGTACTGCGCCGGGTGGCACGACAGCTGGCCGACTGGCGGCGGCAGAACCTGACCCTGGTGCCGGTGGCCATCAACCTGTGCGAAGCCCAGCTGCGCCAGCCCGATTTCGCCGAGGCCCTGGGCCGCATCCTGAGCGAGGAAGGGGTGGAAGGGCGCTGGATCGAGCTGGAATTCACCGAAGGCGCCCTCATGCACGACACCGAGCGCAACCTGCGGGTGCTCTCGGCCCTGAAGCGTCTGGGGGTCGGCATCACCCTGGACGACTTCGGCGTCGGGTATTCCAACCTCAACGTCCTGCGCCGCCTGCCGGTGGATACCCTGAAAATCGACCGCTCCCTGGTCACCGACGTGACCCGTAACGAGGACGACGCGGTGATCGTGGACGCCATCATTTCCATGGCCCAGTCCATGAACCTCAAGGTGGTGGCCGAGGGCGTGGAAACGGCCGACCAGGCCGGCTTCTTCAAGGCCCGGGCCTGCGCCGAAATCCAGGGCCACTTCTTCTCCAAGGCCATCGGCGCCGTGGAAGTGGCGGCCATGCTGGGCCACGCCCCGGCCGCCGCCAGCACCTCGTCCCCGGCCTGAACCCCGCTCCCTCCCGGTAGATCCCGTACGGCCGTCCGGCGGATTTTCGCGCGTCGGCAAGACTCCATACGCAATCGTATGGAGTGTACGTATAATGTTGCGCGACAAAGATTCCCCGCGATCTAAAAAAGGAGACAGCATGGACCTGCAGGCCCTGTACCAGGAAAAACTCGTAACTCCCGCCGACGCCATCGCCTGCGTCAGGAATGGCGACACCATCGTCGTTCCCACCGGGGTCGGCGAACCGCCCGCCCTGCTCACCGCTCTCTCCGATGCCCGGCGCAACTACCGGGACGTCACCGTCTCCCAGATCCTGGCCCTGCGCAAATACGGCTACATCGACCCGGAAACCCGGGACCACGTGCGCCACACCGCCTACTTCTTCGGCGGCGCCACCCGCCCCGGCGGCCAGGCCGGCTGGGTCGATTTCATCCCCAACTATTTCGCCGAGCTGCCCCAGCTGATCGAGCGCGGCCTGTCGCCCGCCGACGTGGTCTTCACCATGGCCTCGCCCATGGACGAGCACGGCTACTTCGCCCTCTCCCTGGCCGCCGACTACACCATGGCCGCCGTGAAGAAGGCCCGGGCCATCGTCCTCGAAGTGAACCCCAACGTGCCCTTCGCCTACGGCGACTGTTACGTGCACATCTCCAAGGTCGCCGCCCTGGTGGAAAGCAGCGACCCGGTGCTGGAAGTGGGCCTGCCCACCATCGGTCCGGTGCAGGAAGCCATCGGCAAATACGTGGCCGACCTGATCGAGGACGGCTCCACCCTGCAGATCGGCTACGGCGGCATTCCCGACGCCGTGGTGATGCAGCTCCAGCACAAGCACGACCTGGGCATCCACACCGAGATGATCGGCGACGGCATCCTTTCCCTGATCGAGTCCGGTGCCGTCACCAACAAGAAGAAGACCTTCATGCCCGGCAAGTCCGTGGCCACCTTCGCCCTGGGATCGAACAAGCTGTACAAGTTCATGCACCGCAATCCGGCCCTGGAAATGCATCCGGTGGAATTCACCAACGATCCCTACATCGCCGCCCGCAACGACAAGCTGATCGCCATCAACGCCACCATGCAGGTGGACCTGCTGGGCCAGTGCGGCTCCGAGAGCCTGGGCTTCTCCCCCTACTCCGGCACCGGCGGCCAGGCCGACTTCGTGCGCGCCGCCAACCGTTCCAAGGACGGCAAGGCCTTCATCGTGGTGCCCTCCACCGCCAAGGACGACACCATCTCCCGCATCGTCCCCACCCTGACTCCGGGCACCCACGTCACCACCAGCAAGAACGACATCAACTACGTGGTCACCGAGTACGGCGTCGCCCAGCTGCGCGGCAAGAGCGCCAAGCAGCGGGTGGAAGCCCTGATCGGCATCGCCCACCCCAACTTCCGCAATGAACTGCGGGAAGCGGCTAAAAAGATGAACCTGCTCTAAAACGAAAGCCCCGGCAGCGCAGGCTGGCGGGACTCGCTGGAGCGACAGGGCGCGGTCACCACCGCGCCCTTTTTCATGGCCCCGGCCGGGGCGCCTGCCAGATGTTGCGGCAGCCCGTCTCCTTGACCCAGAAGCTGGCGACGAAGCCGATGCAGGCGGCGGCGGCCATGCAGGCCATGCCGACGCGGAAGGTGTCCGGCCCATAGACGCGCACGCCGTTGGCCAGGGTGCCGTCCCACACCTGGTCCATGGCCCAGCCGGCCAGGGGCTGCAGCAGGGCGCCGGCGAGGAAGCCGCCCATGTTGGTGACGCTGGTGGACATGCCGGACAGCATGGGCGGATTGACCTCCTTGGCGCAGGCCCAGGTGAGGGCGAAGCTGGCCGTGGTCAGGCCCATGAGGCCGAACAGGCAGTAGGTGGCCGCCAGGGGCAGGCGGATGTTGGTCAGCCAGAACAGCCACAGCAGGCAGTAGAGGAAGGCCCCGGCGATGACCACCGGCTTGCGCTTGCCGAGCCGGTCCGAGAGGGTGCCGATGAAAAAGCAGCCCAGGGCGAAGCCGGCGAAATAGAGGGAAAGATGGGAGGAGGCCTGGGCCCGGGTCAGCTCATGCACCCGCATCAGGTAGGGCGTGGCCCACAGGCCGGCGAAGGAGAAGAAGCTGCCGGCCAGGCCGAAATTGACCACCACCGCCGGCCAGGTGGAGCGGTTCTTCAGCACCGAAGCCAGGCCGCCGAAGATCACCGTGCGGTCGAAGCGGGGCCGCTCGCCGCCGCCGTCCTTGACGAAGAACCAGCAGGCCACGCCCAGGAGGGCCGAGAGGGCGCCGGCGCCGACGAAAATGCCGCGCCAGGAAATGCTCTGGGCCAGCAGGGAAAGGGGGGCACCGGCCAGCACCGAGCCCAGGTTGCCCACCAGCATGGAAGCCCCCACCAGGGTGGCAAAGCGCCGCTCGTCGAAGTTGACGGCGATGATCTTGAGCATGGCAATGAAGGTCACCGACACCCCCAGACCCACCAGGGTGCGCCCCACCAGGGCCTCGTTGAGGGTGTCGGCGAGGCCGAAGAGAACGCTGCCCGCCGCCGCCACCAGGCCGCCGAGGAAGAGGATGCGCCGCGGCCCCAGGGTATCCACCAGAATACCGGTGGGCACCTGCATGATGGTGTAGACGTAGAAATAGGTGGCCGCCAGGGCGCCGAGGGACGCCGCCGTGGTCTGGAAGGCCAGGGTCAGGTCGTGGGCGATGCCCGCCGGGGCGAAGCGGTGGAAGAAGGACAGCATGTAGGCGGCGATGACCACCGCCAGGGTCACGGCACGGGCCGTGCGGGCGGAAGAACCGCCGCTTTGATGTGGGGGCATTTATGCCTCTCCTCTTGTCTCCTTTGGGGGAACGGCATCGTAGCATACGCAACCGTATGTCACGCCATTGGGGAATGCCCGCGGTCGGTCCGGGGCCCAGAAAGGGCGGCCCCTGCCGTGCTATCCTTGGCCCCCTGAGCGCCCTGCCGCACCCAATCCCATTGCCGCCGCCATGACCACCTACGCCCTGCCCGATTTCGAAGCCAAGATCTGCCCCCCCGACCAACTGGCCGAGCGCGCCGCCCGCCTGGCCCGCCCCCTGGTATTCACCAACGGCTGTTTCGACATCCTGCACCGGGGCCACGTCACCTATCTGGCCCAGGCCCGGGCCCTGGGCGCCGCCATGGTGGTGGCCCTCAACACCGACGCCTCGGTCAAGCGCCTGGGCAAGGGCGACGACCGGCCGGTAAACCGGCTGGAAGACCGGCTGGCGGTGATGGCCGCCCTCGGCTGTGTGGACCTGGTCACCTGGTTCGACGAGGACACGCCCCTGCAGCGCGTCCTCGAGGCCCGCCCCGAAGTCCTGGTGAAGGGCGGCGACTGGGCGCCGGAACGCATCGTCGGTGCCAGCGAGGTCCTGGGCTGGGGCGGCAGCGTCCACTCCATCCCCTTCCTCCACGAAAAATCCACCACCGCCCTGCTGACCAAGATCCGCGCCCTCTAAAGGCACGCCATGGCTCACGCCCACCACCACGACTGCGGCCACGGGCACGCCCACAGCCACCACCACGGCGGCAAGGGCCTGCTGCTGGCCACCCTGCTGACCCTGGGTTTTGCCGGGGTGGAGGCCGTGGCCGGCGCCTGGAGCGGTTCCCTGGCCCTCATCGGCGATGCGGGCCACATGGTGAACGACGGCGTTGCCCTGGCCCTGGCTGCAGCCGCCGCCTGGGTTGCCCGGCGCCCGCCGAGCCATCGCCACACCTACGGCTGGGGCCGGGCCGAAGTGCTAGCCGCCCTGCTCAACGGCCTGGCCATGCTGGCCCTGGTGGTGGCGATCCTGGTGGAGGCGGTGCAACGCTTCCAGGACCCCGCCCCGGTGGCCGGCCCGGCGGTGATGGCGGTGGCCGTGGTGGGGCTGCTGATGAACGCCCTGGTGGCCTGGATGCTCAGCCGCGGCGAAAGCTCCCTCAACACCCGGGCCGCCCTGCTGCACGTGCTGGGCGACATGCTCGGCTCCGTGGCCGCCATCGCCTCCGGCGCCATCGTCTATTTCACCGGCTGGAAACAGGCCGACCCACTGCTGGCCGCCGGCATCGCCCTGCTCATCTCCGTCTCCAGCCTGCGTCTGCTGCGGGAGGCGCTACACGCCCTGATGGAAGGCACGCCGCCCCACATCTCCGCCGCCGAGGTCAGCGCCGCCATGGAACAGGTGGACGGTGTGCTCGGGGTCCACGACCTGCATGTGTGGACGGTGGGCGACGGCGAGGTGATGCTCTCGGCCCATCTGCAGGTGGCCGACCTGGCCGCCTGGCCCCAGACCCTGGCCGGGCTGCGCCAGGTACTGCAGCAGCGCTGGCACATCCGCCACGTCACCCTGCAGCCCGAAACGGGCCCCATCGAACCGCTGCACCGCCCGGCCTGAAAGCCGCCCGCAGGAAAGCGAAAGGCCCCGCTGGCGGGGCCTTTTTCACGCCGGGAAAGCCGGATGCTCTCCCGGGATAGCGTTCCTACTTGGCCTTGCTGGCGGAAAAATTCCTGGTCGCGCTGCCCCGGCCCAGTTCCGTCTGCCCGTCGGCGGCCAGGGCCCGCACCGTGATGCTGTAATCGTGGCCGAAGGTGCCGAAGTTGTTGGGACAGGGACCCAGATAACGCCCCAGGGCGCCCTCGGGCAGGCTCGCAGTGGCGCCGCCGGCATGGGGCACCGTGCCACCGCCATGGTCCTTGTTCTGGAAATCCAGGTCGTTCATCACCACCGCCAGGGAGGCAGTCCCTTCGGGAATGCCGGAAATCTCCAGGGCAGGGGAGGTGTTGTCGCAGCGGTGCTTTTTCAGCCACTCCCAGTTCACACTGAGGGACGACTGGGCCAGGGCCAGGGGGCTGACGAGCAAGGCGGAGACGGCGAGAAGGGTGCGCAGGGACGGCATGCAAGGCTCCAAAGAAGAAAGAAGAAACAGCGGCGCCAGTTTATGACACCGGCAGCTTCGGTGACGTGACAAAAGCCTCAGCCGATACAACTCCCCACATCCACCGAATCGATCTGCTCCGGGCGCAGGTAGCGTTCGCCGTATTCCCGGTACACGCTCGAGGTGAGGAAGAGGTCGAACAGTTCCGGATCGATGTGCCCTTCCCGCTTCATGGCCACCATGATGCGGACGGCTTCGGAGAGGGTCTTGCCCTTCTTGTAGGGCCGGTCCACGGCGGTGAGGGCCTCGAAGATGTCGGCGATGGCCATCATGCGGGCCGGCGCGCTCATTTCCTCCCGCCGCAGGCGCCTCGGGTAGCCGCTGCCGTCCATTTTCTCGTGGTGGCCGCCGGCCAGCTCGGGAACGTTCTGCAGATGCCGCGGGAACGGCAGGGCGGTAAGCATGATGATGGTCTGCACGATGTGGTCGTTGATGATGTAGCGGTCCTCCTCGGACAGGGTGCCCCGGGCCACGGCCAGGTTGTGCAGTTCGCCCCGGTTGAACTTCCAGGCCGGCACCTGCAGCTTGAAGCCCCAGGGATTGTCGGCCGGCATCAGGTCCCGCGGGCCCCGCTCCAGGAGATGCTCCGGCTTGTCCGCCAGCAGGGGCTCGGGAGCCGGCAGGGGCACCGGCGGCAGCTGGGCCTTGCGCCGCCCCTCTTCCCAGGACAGACCCAGACGGTCGTCCAGGGTGCGCCGCCAGGTGCGGCCGGCGATGCGCTGCAGGCGCTCCAGCTTCTCCGGCGCCATGAATTCGCCGCCCTGATTGCAGCTGGCGACGAAGGCGAACTCCTCGTCCAGCACCTGCCACTGGGCTTCCAGGGCCTGGCGCAGGGCCGCACCGTCGCCGCCGGCGGCCACCTGCTGCCAGAACTCGATCTCCGCGTCCCGCTTGAGCACCTCGAAGCGCATGCGCACCTCGTGGATGCGGTCATACAGGGTTTCCAGCTTGGTCGCCTTGTCCACCACGTACTCGGGCGTGGTCACCTTGCCGCAGTCGTGCAGCCAGCCGGCAATGTGCAGGGCTTCCCATTCCTCGTCGCTGAGGGTGAAGTCGGCGTAGGGGCCGGCGGTGGCGTCGCAGGCGGCCCGGGCCAGCATCTTGGTCAGCTCCGGCACCCGCTGGCAGTGGCCGCCCGTGTAGGGGCTCTTGGCGTCGATGGCACCGGCCACCAGCTGGATCAGGCTTTCCAGCAGGGCCTTCTGGGCCTGGATCAGGCGCTGGTTGTCGATGGCCACGGCGGAAGCCCCGGAGAGGGCCTCGATGAAGGAAATGCGCTCCGGCGACGGCGCCTCGGCGCTGCCCGGCAGAAACAGGGCCAGCACCCCCACCACCTCCTGGGCCCGGTTTTTCAGGGGCAGGGCCACCAGCAGCACCGGCAGGCCCACCAGGGGGCTGCCCGGGGCATCGAGGAATTCCATGCCGGGGGGACGCTGGGGCGGCACATCCAGCACCTGGGTGCGTGCCTCCAGGACCGCCAGCAGCAGGGGATGGGTCTCCCGGGCCGTCGGCAGGAAGACCAGGCCCGGCAGCCCCGCCACCTCGCCGCTGGCCGGCGCCCCTTGTTCTTCCGCGGTGGTCCCCACCTCCCAGCGCAGGGCCGCCGGCAGCAGGCCGCGGCCGTTCTCCGCCATCAGGTAGACGATGCCGCCGCTGGCCTCGGCGCTGGCCAGGGTCTCCTGCAGCACCCGTTCCAGCAGCCGGTCGAAATTGCGCTCGGCGGTGAGGGTGGCGCTGATGTCGAGGAACTTGCGGATGGTGCCCTTCATCTGGTTCATGGAGTGGGACAGCTCGTCGATCTCCCAGATGGGGGAGCCCTTGGCCGGGGTGCCGTCGAAGCGGAAGCGGCGGATTTCCGCCGACTCCCGGATCAGGTCCTTCAGCTCGCCGGAGATGCGCCGGGCCAGCCACCAGGTGCCGGGAATGGCCAGGGCGATGAGGGCCAGGGTGACCCACAGGGTCCAGGTGCGGATGCGCACCGCCTCGGCCAGCAATTCGTTTTCCGGCGCCGCCACCAGCAGGTAGTTGGGCTCGTCCCCGGCCTCGGGGACCGCCACCGCCCGCCCGTGCCAGACCTGGCCGGCAGCCTCGATCACCCGGGAATTCCCGGCGCCAGCCGCGGCCAGGGCCCCCAGCACCGGCACTCCCAGCTGGTCCAGGGTCGGCAGCTGGCCGCCGGCCCGGGCATTGGCCCGGTGCAGCCGTTCCCGGTCCCGCTCCGCCAGAACCCGGCCCCGGGCATCTACCAGGGCCAGCTGGGAACCGGGGGTGATGCCGGCACCGGCGAGGGAGGCGGAAATCTCTTCCAGAGTCAGGTCCGCCGCCACCACGGCGCCGCTGCCGGCGAGGCGGGCGAAGGTCTTGCCCACCTCCCGGGTGGTGAAGAAGACGTAGGGCTCGGTGCGCACCAGGGCGGTGGCGGTCTGGGCCCGGATGAACCAGGGACGGCCCCGGGGATCGAAATCGTAGGCGGCCGGATGGCGCCGCTCCAGTTCCTGCAGCCACTCGTCGAAAAAGATGAAGGTGGGGCGCGCCGCCCTGCCCTGGCGCTCCATGCTCTGCACCAGGAAACGGGCGCCGGCCGGCGCCTGCACTGCCAGGGCCACGGCCCGGCTGGCCAGGGAGCGGATAAGGAAAAAGTCCCCGTTGCCGTAGCCCACATAGACGGCGGAGAGATGGGCGTTCTTTTCCAGGGCCTCCCGCAGCATGGGCAGGGCCTGCAGCCGGGAATCCAGGCTGGGAGCCGCGGCCAGGGGATGGTGCACCAGCAGTTCGACCAGGGTTTCCAGGGGGCCGTAGAGGCGCTGCAGGTCATCCCCGGTCTTGGCGGGCGGTGCGCTCGAAGACGTCGCTGGCGGCGGTCAGGACGATGCGGCGTGACTGGTGGAAATTGAACCAGCCGATCACCGAGCAGGCAACGAAAATGAGCAGGGTGAACAGGTAGGCGATGTGGATGTGCAGGGGATAGAGGCGGCCCCGCTGGCCCCTGGGAAAGACTGCTGCCTGAAGTGCCATGACCATTCTCCGCTGAGGCCCGTCGGGGCCGCGACATGGTCACAGGCTAACACCGGGACGCCGGGGGGAAACGCCACATCCGTCACGAAGTGGCCGGGGACGGGGGCGCCGGCGTTGATTTAGGTCAAGCCTGGCGATCGATTCTGGCGGCAGACTGGCGCTTTTCCCGATCCCGGAGTATTTCCACCATGCAAGGATTCCGCATTGCCGTCGTCGGCGCCGGCGAAACCGGCACCCCCCTGCTCAAGCAGCTGCTGACCGCCCCCTTCGTCACCGTCCTCGGCGTCGCCGACCTGGACCTGTCCATGCCCGGCATCGCCCTGGCCAAGGAGCACGGCGTCAAGGTCACCAACAACTTCATGGAGCTGGCCGCCCTGGGCAACGAAGTCGACATCATCATCGACGTCACCGGCGCCCCCAAGGTGCGCGAAGCCCTGCGCAAGCACATGGTGGACAGCGGCAACACCCACACCCTGATCATGCACGAGTCCATCGCCCTGCTGATGATGTCCCTCTCCGCCGGCAAGCTGGTGAGCGGCAAGCACGGCGACCAGGAATACGTCTGAGGCCAGGTCCCGGACCATGAAAAAAGCCGCCCGCGGGCGGCTTTTTCTTTGGCCGGAAGGCCGGGGCAAAGGGCTTACAGCACCACCTGGGTGCCCAGCTCCACCACCCGGTTGGAGGGAATCTTGAAGAAGCTGGTGGCGCTGCCGGCGTTGCGGAACAGGGCGATGAACAGCTTCTCGCGCCAGAAGGCCATTTCCGAGCCGAGGCGGGGGATCAGGGTCTCCCGGCCGAGGAAGAAGGAGGTCTCCAGCATCTCGAAGGAGAGGCCGTAGTCGGCGCAGAGGGAAAGGGCCTGGGGAATGTCCGGATCGTCCTTGAAGCCGTACTGGACGATGACGCGGAAGAAGTTTTCCTTCAGCTTGTGCACCTCCACCCGGTCGATCTCCGGCACGTAGGGCACGTCGAAGATCTGCACCGAGACCATGATCACCCGCTCGTGCAGCACCTTGTTGTGCATCAGGTTGTGCAGCAGGGAATGGGGCACGCCGTTGGGGTCCGCATTGAGGAAGACGGCGGTGCCGGGCACCCGGGTCGGCGGCGAGACGGCGATGCTGTCGATGAAGGGCAGCAGCTGCAGGGCCTCGCCCTTGAGGCGGTCGGCCAGGAGCTGGCGGCCCCGCTTCCAGGTGGTCATGAGGACGAAGACGAAGACGCCGACCACCAGGGGGAACCAGCCGCCGTCGGGAATCTTCAGGATGTTGGCGGTGAGGAAGGTCAGTTCCACCACCAGGAAGCCGGTGAACAGCAGCACCGCCCGGCTCCAGCCCCAGCGCCAGACCTTGGCCGCCACCACGGTGGCGAGCAGGGAGGTGATGACCATGTCGCCGGTGACAGCGATGCCGTAGGCCGCCGCCAGGTTGTTGGAGGACTTGAAGCCCAGCACCAGCACCGCCACGGCGCCGAAGAGGCCCCAGTTCACGCCCGGCAGGTAGATCTGGCCCTGCTCCTTCTCCGAGGTGTGCTGCACTTCCATGCGCGGCACGAAGCCCAGCTGCATGGCCTGGCGGGTCACCGAGAAGGCGCCGGAAATGACCGCCTGACAGGCGATCACCGTGGCCAGGGTGGCCAGGCAGACCAGGGGCATGACCGCCCATTCAGGAGCCAGGTTGAAGAAGGGATTGGTGGCGGCGGCGGGGTCGGCCAGGATCAGGGCGCCCTGGCCGAAATAGTTGAGCATCAGGGCCGGCAGCACGAAGCTGAACCAGGCCAGCTGGATCGGCTTGCGGCCGAAGTGGCCCATGTCGGCGTAGAGGGCCTCGGCCCCGGTCACCGCCAGCACCACGTTGCCCATGGCCACCAGGGCCATGGCCTTGTTGGCGAGGAGGAATTCGAAGCCGTAGACCGGGTTGGCGGCCAGCAGCACGTGGGGGTTGGCCATGATGTTCCACAGGCCCAGCAGGGCCAGGGTGGAGAACCACAGCATCATCACCGGCCCGAACATGACGCCCACCGTGGCGGTGCCGCGGCGCTGGATGAAGAAGAGGCCGAACAGCACCACCAGGGTGATGGGGATGACGAAGGGCTTGAAGGCCGGGGTGACGATCTCCAGGCCCTCCACCGCGGAGAGCACGGAAATGGCCGGGGTCACCATGCCGTCACCGTAGAACATGGCGGCACCGAGGATGCCGATGATCATGATGATCTGCTGGCGCCGCTTGCGGTCCTGGGCCTCGTGCAGGGCCAGGGCGATGAGGGCCATGATGCCGCCTTCGCCCCGGTTGTCGGCCCGCATGATGAAGACCACGTACTTCAGGGAAACGACGATGATCAGCGCCCAGAAGAACAGGGACAGGCTGCCCAGGACGTTGGTCTCGGTCAGGGGGATAGGATGGTTGCCGGCGAAAACTTCTTTCATGGCGTACAGGGGACTGGTCCCGATGTCGCCATAGACCACGCCGAGGGCGGCCAGGGCCAGAGCTGCCAGCCGCGCCTTGGTGGTCTGAACGGAATCGTGCATGCGAACTCCCGCAGGGGTGTCGAAAGTAATGACAGCGCTGGGTCTTCCCCGCTTTTGCCGCGGTTTGGAAGACGGGCCGGCGCCCCTTGCCCAGGGGCATACCGACATCCGGCCAACCTTCCGCTACAGCATGGAGGCAACCGGGGTGCGCCAGTCTACACCCATTTATTGCGACGCAACATTCCCCTCCGTACGGCCCCGGCAGGGCGGCAAATGACCGCGTCCTGAATGTTGCCGCCGATGGTGGCGGAAAGGCCCCAACTGTCTGGTAAACTCGCGTTTTCTCACGTCCATGCCCCCGGGCCCCCATGAAGTCAGCCCCCAAGTCCGTCCCCCTGCTCGAAATCAAAGGCACCACCCTGGCCATGACGGTGCTGCAGGCCGCCCTCCGTTCGGCGGACCTGCCCTCCCTGGCCGACAGCCTGACCGACCAGTATGGCCCCAGTTCGGATTTCTTCAGTTTCGAGCCCACCGTCATCGACCTGGGCGAACTGCCCGCCGACATCGAGCTGGACTGGGCCGGCCTGCTGCCCCTGCTGCGCCGCTACCAGGTGGCCCCCATCGGCGTGCGCAACGCCTCCCCGGCCCAGGCCGAAGCGGCCCGCAACGTCGGCCTGATCGTGGTCGAAGAGGCGGAAACCCAGGTGCGCCACAGCCCGCGCCGGGCCGAAGCCGAGACTCCGGCCGCCCCCGCAGCCCCGACGGCAGCCGCCGCCGCGCCGGCCCAGGCCGAGCTGGACATCGCCCCCGCCAACGCCCCGGCCAATGAAGCGCCCGCTGCCGCCCCGGCCCCCGCCCCGGCAGCAGAAGCGGCCCCCAGAGGCACCCTGGTGCTGGACAAGCCCCTGCGCAGCGGCCAGCAGGTCTATGCCCGAGGCGGCGACCTGGTGGTGCTGGCCATGGTCAGCCCGGGTGCCGAGGTCATCGCCGACGGCAACATCCACATCTATGCCCCCCTGCGCGGCCGCGCCCTGGCCGGCGCCCGGGGCGACGCCAATGCCCGCATCTTCACCACCTGTTTCGAAGCCGAGCTGACCTCCGTCGCCGGGGTGTACCGCACCTTCGAACCGGGTTCGGAGAAGAGCCTCACCGGCAAGCCCGTACAAATCCGTCTGGAAGGCGAAAAGCTCGTGCTCGAAGCCCTCAAGACCAGCTGAACCCAAAATTTCCGACAACTCTTACTCTTACCAATCCAGAGGTCCCATGAGAATCATCGTCGTCACTTCCGGCAAGGGTGGTGTGGGCAAGACCACCACCAGCGCAGCCTTCGCCTCCGGCCTGGCCCTGCGCGGCTTCAAGACCGCGGTCATCGACTTCGACGTCGGCCTGCGCAACCTGGACCTGATCATGGGCTGCGAACGCCGGGTGGTCTACGACCTGGTGAACGTCATCAACGGCGAAGCCAACCTGACCCAGGCCCTGATCAAGGACAAGCACGCCGAGAACCTCTTCGTGCTGCCCGCCTCCCAGACCCGGGACAAGGACGCCCTGACCGAAGAAGGCGTGGAGAAGGTGCTCAAGGAACTGGAGCACATGGGCTTCGACTACGTGGTCTGCGACTCCCCCGCCGGCATCGAGCGGGGCGCCGTCATGGCCCTCACCTTCGCCGACGAGGCCATCGTCGTCTCCAATCCGGAAGTCTCCTCCGTGCGCGACTCGGACCGCATCCTGGGCATCGTCCAGTCCAAGTCCCGCCGCGCCAAGGAAGGCAACGAGGCGGTCAAGGAACACCTGCTGGTGACCCGCTATTCGCCCAAGCGCGTGGAGGACGGCGAGATGCTCTCCTACAAGGACGTGCACGAACTGCTGCGCATTCCCCTGCTCGGCGTCATTCCCGAATCCGAAGTTGTGCTGCAGGCCTCCAACCAGGGCACGCCCGCCATCCACATGAACGGCAGCGACGTGGCCGACGCCTACCAGGACATGGTGGCCCGTTTCCTCGGCGAGGAAGTGCCCCTGCGCTTCGTGGACTACGAAAAGCCGGGCATCCTGAAGCGCCTGTTCGGAGGCAAGTGACATGTCCCTGCTCGACCTTCTTTTTGGCCAGAAACAAAAGACCGCTTCGGTCGCCAAGGAGCGCCTGCAGCTCATCATCGCCCGGGAACGCAGCGGCGAGCAGAGCTCGCCGGATTTCCTGCCTCAACTGCAGCAGGAGCTGATCGCCGTCATCTCCAAGTACGTCAAGGTGAACCAGGACGACATCAAGGTCTCCCTGGAGAAGAAGAACAACTTCGAAGTGCTGGAAGTGAACATCGTCCTGCCGGAAGTGGGCCAGGCCCGCTGAGCCGGTCCGCCGCCAAGCAGAAAGCCGGGGCATGCCCCGGCTTTTTCTTTGTCCTGCGTTTGGCCCCGCCCCTGGCGGCAGGGGCGGCCCCGCCTCAGAAGAAGCGGGTCAGGCGGACCACCCAGCGCCGGTCTTCCAGGAGGCCGTTTTCCGTGCGGAAATCCCCGCCGTATTGCAGGGACAGCTTGCCGACGGGCGAGTTGGCGGTGGCCGTGAGCTGGTAACGCTCCAGCTGGGTGCGGTCGTTCTGGGCCACGCCCGCCACCCGGGTCTCGCCGCCCCAGGTGTAGAAATAGGTGGCGGCCAGGGCAAAGGTGGCATTGATGTCGTAGCGCAGGCCGGTCTGGGCGGTGTACAGCACCTCCTGGTCCTGCTCCCGGCGCAGAGGGCCGAATTCCTTGTTGGTGCCGGAGCGCATGCCGTCCACCGCGCCCATCCAGTGCAGATTGCGCAGTACGGCGGTCTGCAGACCGACCTGCAGGGCCGTGCTGACCCGGTTGCTGCCCATGTTGAGGACGCGCCCCGCCTGGTAATCCCCGGTGGGCAGGGTCAGGTAGCCGCCCACGGCGAAATAGGTCTGGCCGGCATGGTTGGCGTAGGGCCACACGGCCAACAGCATGGTGGTGTCGCCGAAGCCCGAAGCCCCCGGCAGGCTGGACAGGGTGCCGCCCGGATGCAGGCTGCCGACGGGCTGCTGCAGATAGGAGAAGGCGGGCATGCCGCCCAGGTCGAAGGTGGCGCCCAGGCGCAGCTGGGTCTGGGACAGGGTCACCTTGGGCTCGCCGGGCATCTTGCGGCCGCGGACGTACATGTCGCCCCGGTCACTGTCCTGGTAGGCCAGCTGGATCATCCTGGTGCCGGAGGGCGGCACCTGCAGGTCCCCCGGCTGGAGGTCGATGGCCCAGGCGGCGGCGCTGGGCAGCAGCAGGGCGAGGTGGGTGAGTTTGCGCATGGCGCGCAAGTGTGGCGAAAGGCCCCCGGATAGGCAAGCTAGGGCCTTCCCCAGGGCAGGCCTGGCCCGAAGCCGGCAGCCGCGCTCAGCCCCCGCGCCAGTCCGCCAGGGCGGCCGCCGCTTGGGCCACGGCGCCGTCCCAGTCGCCCCAGGCCGGCTGGCGGAAGAGGCGCAGGCTGGCGTACCAGGGGGTCGCCGCCCCCTGCCGGCCCCAGTGCCATTCGCCGCCATGCTGCAGCAGCAGCCAGCAGGGGCGACCGAGGGCGCCGGCCAGGTGGGCCACCGCCGTGTCCACGCTGATGACCAGGTCCAGCTGCTGCACCAGGGCGGCGGTGTCGGCCCAGTCCTCCAGCCATTCATCCACCCGCTGCAGCTGGGGCAGGCCGGCCAGGGTTTCCTGGTCGGCGGCCGGGATCATCTGCTGCAGGCAATAGAAGCGGCGCCCCGGCCCCAGCAGGGGCTGCAGCTGCGTCAGGGCAAGGTTGCGGCCGGCATCGCCGTCGGCCTTGGCCGACCAGACCAGGCCGATGCGCCTGCCCTGGAAGGCAGGCAGGACGGGCATCCTGGCGGCACGCTCCGGGGATGCCCGTAGATAGGGCGTCCCAGGCCCTTCTTCGGGACGGCACAGGCCCAGGGCCAGGGGCAGGCTGAGCAGGGGACAGTGCAGGTCGTGGGGCGGCAGCTCGGCCGGCGCCGGCAGCACCTCGATTCCCGGCCCCAGGCTGGCGGCCAGGGCGGTCAGGGACGGCGGCAGCAGCAACAGCACCCGGGCGCCGAGGGCCGCCACCCGGGGCACGTAGCGCAGGAACTGGAGGGTGTCGCCCAGGCCCTGCTCGGCCCACAGCAGCACGGTCCGCCCCTCGGGGGAATGGCGGCCCAGCCACAGGGGAGCATTGCTGGGCAGCCAGGCGTCGGCCATCTGCCGGGTTTCCCAGCGCCATTCGTAGCGCTGCCAGCCTGCGCGCCAGCGCCCCAGGGCGAAGCAGCAGTGGGCCTGCTCCACCAGGGCTTCCGGGTGGTCGAGATGGAAGCACAGTAACTGCTCGTAGCTGGCGAAGGCGGCCTCCCAGCGGCCCAGGGCCTGCAGCACCCGGCCCCGCTGCAGGCGCACCTGGAGATTGCCCGGTTCCCGCTCCAGGGCCCGGTCCAGGGCCGCCAGGGCCTCCTCGTGGCGGTACAGGGCGGCCAGGGCCGCACCCCGGCGGGCCTCCAGACCCCAGCAGCGGGGATCGAGCCGGCGGGCCTGGTCGAAGTCGGCCAGGGCGGCTGCCGCCCGGCCGGCGCCGAGGCGGATGTTGCCCCGCAGCACATGGAAATCCACATTGTCCCGGTCGATCTCCAGCAGGGTGCCGTAGTGCTCCTCCGCCTCCAGTTGCAGCTGGCGGCACTGGGCCGCCGCCTCGCCGTCGTCCGGGGCATCGCGCAGGTAGCGGCCGTAGGCGGCGATGGCTTCCTCGTAACAGCCCAGTTCGGCCATCAGGCGGGCGCAGTTGAGGTGCAGGGGATAGAGCCGGGGATTAACCGCCAGGGCCTGCTGCAGGCAGCCCAGGGCGGCCTCGGTACGGCCTTCCTGGCGCAGGCTGGCGCTGCGCCCCACCAGGGCGATGATCTGTTCCAGTCCGTCGATGTGCGACATGCGTTGCCGGCTCCCCGTACTTGCCATGACCGGCGCCGCCGGCTGCGCCGGGACGCCACCGGGGCATTCTTGGCCCGGGGGATGTAAATACGGGTTAAGCCCCGGGTAAATCCGGGTTAAGACGACGGTCTGCCCTGTGCGGAATCCCGGAACGACCGCCTCCCGGGCGTGCGGTTTTCCGGAAAGCCCGGGGAGGCGCGGCACCCCGACGCCGAGCCAAATCCCTGAAAAAACAATCGCCTGCAAACCTTTCCGGCGGATGGCACGGTCCCTGCAAACAGGAACCTCACAACCCGGCACTGCCGCCGGGGACATCCACCCTGTGAGGAGACTTCCATGCAACAACGCAAAGTTCTGGCTGCGGCCGTCACCGCCCTCTGTGCTTCCGCCCTGCTGGCCGCCGCGCCGGCCCGGGCCGAGGACGTGGTGCGCCTGGGCAACCTGAAGTTCGCCCACTACGGCGCCGTGTCCTACATGAAGGAGCTGTGCGCCAAGTACGACCTGAAGGTGGAGGAACGCATGTTCCCCAAGGGCCCGGACATCATGCCGGCCATCGTCGCCGGTGAGGTGGACATCGCCGCCCTGGCCTCCGACGGCGCCATCTCCGGCCGCGCCAACGGAGTGCCCATCTATACCGTGGCCGGCTTCGCCAAGGGCGGCGCCCGCCTGGTGGCCGGCGCCGACACCGGCATCAAGGATATCCAGGGCCTCAAGGGCAAAAAAGTGGGCGTCACCCGGGGCGGCGCCCACGAGCTGCTGCTCTACGCCGAGCTGGAAAAGGCCGGCCTGACCTGGTCCGACAAGCCGGGCAAGGACGTGCAGATCGTCTTCCTCGCCTTCGCCGACCTCAACCAGGCCCTGGCCGCCAAGCAGATCGACGCCATGTGCCAGTCCGAGCCCCAGTCCTCCCAGGCCCTCAACAAGAAGTTCGGGGTGGAGATCATGAAGCCCTACAACACCGCCATGGGCGAGCCGGTGCGCCTCCTGGTGATGACCGAGAAGCTCTACAACGAGAAGAAGGACGTGGCCCAGCGGGTCATGAAGTGCTTCGTCGAAGCCACCGCCCTGTTCAACAAGGACATGGCCCTGGCGGAGAAGTACGTGCGCGAACAGATGTTCAAGGGCCAGATCAGTTCCCAGGACTTCAAGGACGCCATGGACAACGCTGACTACACCTACGACGTTTCCCCCGAGCACATCGACATCACCACCTCCTTCATGCAGAAGTACGGCGTCGGCCGCATGGCCAAGCCGCCCAAGGCCGCCGAGTGGGTCAAGCTGGACCTGCTGCAGAAGGCCAAGACCGAACTGAAGGTGAAGTAAGGCCATGCTGAAGAAACTGCAAGCCTTCGCCCACGGCGCCCTGGTGCCGGTGCTGGTGCTGATCCTGTGGGAGGCCGGCTCCCGGGCCGGTCTCTTCTCCGAGGTGCTGCTGCCCTCCCCCAGCGCCGTGGCGGTGAAATGGTGGGCCTACCTGCTGCCGACCCAGGACTACGTCCCGGGCAGCGGCAGCTACTTCACCTGGCTCATTTCCGGCGAGCTGCTGCACGACGCCTATTCCAGCCTCTACCGGGTCATCGTCGGCTTCATCATCGGCGCCGGCCTGGCCCTGCCCCTGGGCCTGGTGATGGGCGCCAACCACCGCATCTACGACCTGTTCAACCCCCTGGTGCAGATCCTGCGGCCGATCCCCCCCATCGCCTACATCCCGCTGGCGATCCTGTGGTTCGGCCTGGGCAACCCGCCGTCCTTCTTCCTCATCGCCATCGGCGCCTTCTTCCCGGTGCTGATGAACACCATCGCCGGGGTGCGCCACGTGGACGGCATCTACCTGCGGGCCGCCCGCAACCTGGGGGTCAATTACTGGACCATGTTCACCCGGGTGATCCTGCCCGCCTCCACCCCCTACATCCTGGCCGGGGTGCGCATCGGCATCGGCACCGCCTTCATCGTGGTGATCGTCTCCGAGATGATCGCGGTGAACGACGGCCTCGGCTTCCGCATCCTGGAAGCCCGGGAGTTCATGTGGTCGGACAAGATCATCGCCGGCATGATCACCATCGGCCTGCTGGGCCTGGCCATCGACACCGCCGTCAGCCGCCTCAACAACCACCTGCTGCGCTGGCACCGCGGCCTGGAGCACTAAGTTGGCCAGGACCATCCCCCCGCCCCCCTGCCCACGGCAGGGGGTGACAGCAGTTCAGCCCGCCGCCCGCCCGGGCGCCGGACATCCAGATCAACGACGGCTGCCTCCTTGGGGCGGCCCTGCGGAGGCAGCATGAGCGACATCCTCATCAACAACGTGCAGAAGGTCTTCAAGACCCCCGGCGGCGACGTCACCGCCCTCAAGGACATCAACCTCACCGTCAAGCAGGGCGAATTCGTCTGTCTGCTGGGCCCCTCCGGCTGCGGCAAATCCACCCTGCTCAACGCCGTGGCCGGCTTCCAGCCGCCCTCGGCCGGCGAGATCGTCATCGAGGGCAAGAAGATCCTCACCCCGGGCCCGGACCGGGGCATGGTGTTCCAGGAATACGCCCTCTTCCCCTGGATGACCGTGGCCCAGAACATCGCCTTCGGCCTGCAGATCCAGAAGAAGGAGAAGGCCGAGATCGACCTGACGGTGAACCAGCTGTTGGACCTGCTGCACCTGAAGGACTTCCGCGACCGCTTCCCCAAGGACCTCTCCGGCGGCATGCGCCAGCGGGTGGCCATCGCCCGGGTGCTGGCCCTGGATTCGCCCATCATGCTCATGGACGAGCCCTTCGGCGCCCTCGACGCCCTCACCCGGCGCAACCTGCAGGACGAGCTGCTGCGCATCTGGGAGAAGCTGAACAAGACCATCCTCTTCGTCACCCACTCCATCGAGGAGTCCATCTACCTGGCGGACCGCATCGTGGTCATGACCTACCGCCCCGGCACCATCAAGCGGGACCAGTACGTCACCATGCCCCGGCCCCGGGACCCCTCCAGCCACGAGTTCAACGAGCTGAAGCGGGAGCTGGGCCGCCTGGTGATGGAGGAGCAGCAGCGCCACGCTGCCGACGAGCTGAAGCTGGCGGCGGTGGACTAGGCACCGCCGCGGGGGCGGCGGCTGCCGTCCCCCGCTTTTTTTCCCGCTTTTCCCGTCTCCCTTCCTTTGCGTCTGGCCGCCGCCGGGTCCGGGCATTAGCATAGGCGGCTGTCTCCCAACCCTGACCGCGCCCCCTCCCACCGTGTCCCTGCCGCCCCTGCCCGCCCCCGCCACCTCCAGCCGCCGCCGGCTGCTGCTGGGCACCGCCCTGCTCGCCGCCTGCCTGGTCTTCGGCTGGCTCGCCTACCGGGTGGCCCTGACCATCTTCCTCGATGGCGAACGGCAGAACGCCGCCCGCCGTCTGGAGTTCTACGCCCTTTCCCTGGAAGCCACCCTGGCCCGCTACGAGGCCCTGCCCGGCCTGCTAGCCCTGGAGCACAAGCTGCACGAACTGCTGGCCCAGCCCGCCGGCAGCGCCCAGGCCAAGGCCGCCAACGCCTATCTGAAGACCGCCCAGAGCGGCGCCGAGATCAGCGCCGCCTACCTCATCGACCGCCGCGGCCACACCCTGGCCGCCAGCAACTGGGACAAGGCGGGCAGCTTCGTCGGCCACAACTACGCCTTCCGTCCCTATTTCCGGGAAGCCATCAAGGGCAGCCTGGGCCGTTTCTACGGCGTCGGCGCCACCACCGGCGAGCCGGGCTACTTCCTCGCCGCCCCGGTACGGGACGGCAGCCACGGCCCCATCGAGGGCGTGGTCACCATCAAGGTGAACCTGGCCCCCTTCGAATCCGCCCTGGCCAGGAGCGGCGACACCGTGCTGCTGGCCGACGACGAGGGCGTCATTTTCCTCGCCCCCAAGGCCGAGTGGCGCTACCGCACCCTGGCCCCCCTCTCCCCCCTGGCCCGGGAACGGCTGGCGGCCAGCCGCAAGTACGGCGACAGCCCCCTGGAACCCCTCATCAGCGACCGGGCCCTGGAAGACGGCAGCGTGCGCCTGGCGGTGACCGACCGGCGCCCCCGGGACCTGCTCATGGAAAGCCAGGCGGTGGGCCACCAGGGCTGGCGCGTGGTGCTCCTCACCGACCCGGCGGAAGCCCGCCGTAGCGCCCTCGGCGCCGGCTTCACCGCCGCCTTCGCCCTGGCCTTCGTGCTGGCCCTGGCGGCCCACCAGAACCTGCGCCGCAAGCGCCGGGCCGAACTGCACCAGGCCCATGCCGCCCTGGAGGCGGCCATCGCCGAACGCACCGCCGACCTGACCCGCAAGGTGGAAGCCCTCAAGCAGGCCGAGGCGATCCTGCACCAGACCCGGGACACGGCGGTGCAGGCCGGCAAGCTGGCGGTGCTGGGCCAGATGTCCGCCGGCATGAGCCACGAACTGAACCAGCCCCTGGCCGCCCTGCAGACCTTCTCCGACAACGCCGTGGCCCTCATGGACCTGGGCCGCCTGGAGGAAGTGCGGGAGAACCTGGCCATGATCCGCCAGCTCACCGCCCGCCTGGGACGCATCGTCACCCAGCTCAAATCCTTCTCGCGCAAGGGCCCGGCGGAAAAGAGCCCGGTCCCCGTGGCCCGGGCCGTGGACAACGCCCTGCTGATCCTGGAACCGCGGCGGCGGGAGCTGCAGGCCGCAATCCAGGTGGATCCCATCGCCCCAGAACTGGCGGTGCTGGCCGACACCACCCGCCTGGAGCAGGTGCTGGTAAACCTGCTGCGCAACGGCCTCGACGCCATGCAGGAGCGGCCGGCGCCGCGCCTGCACCTGCAGGCCGAACGGCGGGACTCCCAGGTGCGCATCGCCATCCGCGACGAGGGCCCGGGGCTGCCGCCGGAGGTCCTGGCCCACCTGTTCGAACCCTTCTACACCACCAAGCCCGTGGGCGAAGGCCTGGGCCTGGGCCTGGCCATTTCCCTGGCCATCGTCGAAGGCTTCGGCGGCCGCCTGGAGGGCAGCAACCGGCCGGAAGGCGGCGCCGAATTCGCTATCATCCTGGAAGCCGCCAGCGGCACCCAGTCAAAACCCACCCCCGCCTGACCCGCCCCGGAACCACGCCATGCCCCACCTGACCCTGGAATACAGCAGCAACCTCTCCCTGGACCCGGCCGCCAGCCTCGCCGCCCTCAACCGCTGCCTGGCCGACTCCGGCCTCTTCGAGGAAGCGGACATCAAGAGCCGGGCCCTGGCCCTGGAGGTATTCTGCGTCGGCACCGCCGCCACGCCCCGGGCCTTCGCCCATGCCAAGCTGAGCCTCATGCCGGGGCGCAGCATCGACACCAGGAAGCAGCTGGCGGACAGCCTGCTGGCCGCCCTCTCGCCCCTGGTGCAGGCGGCGCCGGGCACCGAACTGCAGCTGTGCGTGGAGCTGTTCGAGATCGACCGGGCCAGCTATGCCAAGGAGAGCCGCCGTGTCTGAGGCCGCCGCCCTGCCGGTCTTTCTCGTCGAGGACGATCCGGCGGTGCGCATGGGCAGCGCCCAGGCCCTGACCCTGGCCGGCCTGGAGGTGCGCAGCTTCGCCGACGCCGAAGGAGCCCTGGCGGCCCTGGCCGCCGAACTGCCCGGAGCCGTGGTCAGCGACGTGCGCCTGCCGGGCAGGGACGGCATCGCCCTGCTGGGGGAGCTGCGCCAGCTGGACCGGGAGCTGCCGGTGATCCTGGTCACCGGCCACGGCGACGTGGCCATGGCGGTGCAGGCCATGCGCGACGGCGCCCACGACTTCATCGAAAAGCCCTTTACTTCCGAACATCTGGTGCGGGTCACCCGCCAGGCCCTGGAGAAGCGGGCCCTGCTGCTGGAAAACCGGCGCCTCAAGGAAGCCCTGCCGACCCAGGACGGCCTGCCGGTGATCGGCCAGACCCCGGCCATGCAGGAGGTGCGCCGCCTGGTGGCGGCCCTGGCCCCCACCGACGTGGACATCCTCATCAACGGCGAGACCGGCAGCGGCAAGGAAGTGGTGGCCCGGGCCATCCACAGCGCCTCCGGCCGGCGCGGCCCCTTCGTCGCCATCAACTGCGCCGCCCTGCCCGAGAGCGTCTTCGAGAGCGAGATGTTCGGCCACGAGGCGGGAGCCTTCACCGGCGCCGGCAAGCGGCGCATCGGCAAGATCGAATACGCCCACGGCGGCACCCTGTTCCTCGACGAAATCGAGTCCATGCCCCTCAATCTCCAGGTCAAGCTGCTGCGGGCCCTGCAGGAGCGCAGCATCGAGCGCCTCGGCGGCAACGCCCCGGTGGCGGTGGATTGCCGGGTGGTGGCCGCCTCCAAGGCCGACCTCAAGGCCCTCTCCGAGGCCGGCCAGTTCCGCGCCGACCTCTACTACCGGCTCAACGTGGTCAGCATCGACCTGCCGCCCCTGCGCCGGCGCCAGGAAGACATTCCCCTGCTCATGGGCCACTTCCTGCAGCAGGCGGCCAAGCGCTTCGGCCGGGAAATGCCGGCCTGGGGCCCGGCCGAACTGGCCCGCTGGCAGGCCCAGCCTTGGCCGGGCAACGTGCGGGAGCTGAAGAACGCGGCGGAGCGCTTCTGCCTGGGCCTGGACCAGCCCCAGGCGGCATCCCCGGCGGGCAGCGCCCCGGGGGCCGAGCTGCCCCTGGCCCGGCGCCTGGAGCTGGCGGAACAGGGCTTCATCGAGGCCGCCCTGGCGGCCTGCCACGGCAATGTGGCCCTGGCGGCCGAGCGCCTGCAGCTGCCGAAGAAGACCCTCTACGACAAGCTGGCCCGCCTGCAGATCGCCGCCGACACCTTCCGCCGCTGAAGCCGCCGTCGAGCCCCTTGCCGGGCCCGGTCCGATGCCGTCAAAATGGGCGGCACAAGAAGCGGCCCCCCAGGGCCGCAAACCGGGAGGCTCCCATGCCTGCGCGATTCGACAACGGCATCACCGGCACCATCCTGCTGGCGGACGATTCCGCCCTGGACCGCCATCTGTTCACCCAGCTGCTGCAGCGCTACGGCCACACGGTGCACGCCGTGGCCGACGGGGCCCAGGCCCTGGCCGCCCTCGACAGCCTGCAGCCGGACCTGGTGCTGCTGGACATCTGCATGCCCGACATGAGCGGGCTGGAGCTGTGCGCCAAGCTCAAGGCCGATCCGGCCACCCGGGACATCCCGGTGATTTTCATCAGTGCCGCCAGCGCCGTGGAGGACCGCATCCAGGGCTTTTCCAGCGGCGGCGTGGACTACATCGGCAAACCCATCAAGAGCGAGGAAGTGCAGGCCCGGGTCACCACCCACCTGACCCTGCGGGCCCTGCGCCGCACCCTGGAACTGCGGGTGCAGGAGCGCACGGCGGAACTGGAAGTGGCCAACCGGCACCTCAGCGAGGAGATCACCGAACGCCGCCGCATGGCCCAGGAACTGCTCGAATCCCGGCAGCAGCTGCGGGACCTGGCCGCCCACGGCGAAGCCGCCATGGAGCAGGAGCGCAAGCGCATCGCCCGGGAGATCCACGACGAGCAGGGCTCCCTGCTGACGGCCCTGAAAATGGACCTGACCCTGCTGCGACGGGAGCTGGGCGACGTCCCGCCGGCCATCGGCCAGCGCCTGGACACCATGCAGCACCTGGTGGAGGAGGCGGTGCGGGTGATGCGCCAGGTGGCCTCCCAGCTGCGTCCGGCGGTGCTCAACCTGGGCATCCTGCCGGCCCTGGAATGGCTCACCGAGGAATTCCGCCAGCGCACCGGCATCGCCTGCCACCTGCTGGCCGGGGACGACATTCCCCTGGACGACAGCCGGGCCACCACCCTCTTCCGCATCGTCCAGGAATCCCTCACCAACGTCACCCGCCATGCCGAGGCCAGCCAGGTGGACATCGGCCTGAGCCTGGAGGTGGAGCACATCCGCCTGGAGATCGCCGACAACGGCAAGGGCTTCGACCCCAGCCAAGTGGGCGGCAACTCCTTCGGCCTGCTGGGCATGGGCGAGCGCCTGGAGGCCCTGGGCGGCAAGCTGCGCATCGACAGCGCCCCGGGCCGGGGCACCCGCCTGCACATCACCATTCCCCTGGCGGAGGAGCTGCCATGATCCGCATCCTGCTGGCCGACGACCACAGCATCGTACGCAGCGGCCTCAAGCAGCTCCTGGCCACGGAAGCCGACCTCACCGTGGCCGGCGAGGCCAGCCAGGGCAGCGAGGTCCTGACCCGGCTGCGCCAGGGCGGCATCGACCTGCTGCTGATGGACATGTCCATGCCCGGCATCAGCGGCCTGGACCTGATCCGCCGCGCCCATACGGAAGCGCCGGAGGTCCCCGTCGTCGTCCTCAGCATGCACAACGAGAGCCAGCTGGTATCCCGAGCCCTGCGCGCCGGCGCCAGCGGCTACGTGACCAAGGACAGCGACCCGGCCATTCTCCTAGCGGCCATCCGCAAGGTGGCCAGGGGCGGCCGCTTCATCGACCCGGCCCTGGTGGACGCCATGGTCTTCGGCGCCCCGGAAGAGGCGCCGCCCCACGAGGCCCTCTCCGACCGGGAATTCGAAGTGCTGCAACTGCTCAGCCAGGGCCTGGCCCTGGCCGCCGTGGGCGAACGGCTGCACGTCAGCGCCAAGACCGTCAGCACCCACAAGACCCGGCTCATGCAGAAACTCGGCATCGACAACAATGCCGAACTGGTGCGCTACGCCCTGCGCCACGGCCTGGGCCGGCCCTAGGCCCCGCCTCCGCCCTGTCGTTGCGCTGCCCGTTTCAAGCCTTCCTCCCCGCTTCCCCCTCCCATCCCCGGCATGGCCGGCCCGCTGCCGCCCCGACATGCAGCGGCGGGCACTCCCCCTTGTAGGGTTTACCTGACCCCCGAATCAGGCTTGCCCTAAGTCACATTCCGCCGTTGCCGACGGCGGCGCTTTGGCGTCTGGCGTGAAATACACCCATCGCAGCACGCCACGGACAAGCGCCATGAAAATCCTCATCGTCGAAGACTCGAAGCTGGTCAGCGAACGGCTGCGCCTGGCATTCGCCGACCTGCCTCGGGTGGAAACGGTGGTCACCGATCGCATCGACATCGGCCTGCGCCATTTCCGCCTGTTCCGCCCCGAACTGCTGATCCTGGACATCGAGGTGGCCGACGGCAGCGGCATGTCCCTGCTGGGCAAGGTGAAGCTGGAAGCGCCGGCCACCATCGTCGCCATCTTCACCAACCACCCCGGCTTCCGCCGCCGCTGCGCCGCGGCCGGCGCCGATTTCTTTTTCGACAAGTCCTCCGACTTCGAACCCCTGGCCAGTACGGTGCGCCACCTGGCGGAGGCCCGGCAATGAGCGCCCCCACCACCTGGACCCCGCTCGGCCTGGGACTGGCCGGCGCCGCCTGGTCCCTGGGCCAGGGCGGCAGCACGGCCGGCGGCATCGGCGGCGCCCTGCTGCTGGCGCTCGCCGGGGCAGCCGGCGCCTGGTACGGCCGGCAGCACAGCCGCCTGCTGCAGGAACGGCTGGCCGCAGCCCTGGCGGCCGGTGCCCGGGGCGAGGCGGAGGAGCGCCAGCGCCAGGCGGGACTGACCGCCCAGGTGCACAGCATCGAAGGCCACATCCTGCCCATCTGGCGCAAGCAGCTGACCCTGGTCGGCGAGCAGACGGAAACGGCCATCGCCGCCCTCTCCTCCCGCTTCGCCGGCATCGTGGACGGCCTGGAGGCCAGCGCCCGGGCCTCCGACGCATCGGTGGGCGGCAACCTGCTGCAGACCCTGGAGCACAGCCGCCGGGAACTGGACGCCCTGCTCGCCACCCTGGCCGGGCTGCTGGCCAACAAGCGCCGCATGCTGGAAGAGATCGGCCGCCTCGCCGCCTTCACCGACGAACTGGATGCCATGGCCCAGGGGGTCGGCCGCATCGCCGGCCAGACCAACCTGCTGGCCCTCAACGCCGCCATCGAGGCGGCCCGGGCCGGCGATGCGGGGCGCGGCTTCGCCGTGGTCGCCGACGCGGTGCGGGAGCTTTCCAACGAATCGGCCGGCACCGGCCGGCGCATCGCCGACAAGGTGCAGCTGGTCAATGAGGCCATCCACGGTGCCCTGCAGGCGGCGGACCAGGGCGCCCTGGCCGACGAGCAGGCCCTGGGCCAGGCCCAGCACTCGGTGGCGGGAATCCTCGAAGGCTTCAAGCGCGTCACCGGCGACCTGGCGGACACCGCCAACACCCTGCGCCGGCAGCACCAGGGCATCCAGCAGGAAGTGGCCGAATCCCTGGTCTCCCTCCAGTTCCAGGACCGCATCGGCCAGATGCTGGGCCACGTCCGCCAGGACATGGAAAGGCTGGAGCGGCACCTGACCACCGGGCCGGAACACCTGGACGCCCAGGATTGGCTGGACAACCTGGCCAGCACCTACACCACGGCCGAGCAGCACGCCGTGCATGGCGGCAAGAGCAGTCAGGCACCGGCCGACTCCGACATCACCTTCTTTTAGGACCGCCCCCATGGCAAAGACAATTCTCATCGTCGACGACTCCGCCTCCCTGCGCCAGGTCGTCAGCATTGCCCTCAAGGGCGCCGGCTACGAAACCCTGGAAGCCTGCGACGGCCAGGACGGCCTGAACAAGCTCAAGGGCCAGAAGGTGCACCTCATCATCAGCGACGTGAACATGCCGGTGATGGACGGCATCACCTTCGTCACCGAGGTGAAGAAGCTGCCGGAGCACCGCTTCACCCCGGTCATCATGCTCACCACCGAAGCCGGCGACAGCATGAAGCAGCGGGGCCAGGCGGCGGGCGCCAAGGCCTGGGTGGTGAAGCCCTTCCAGCCGGCCCAGATGCTCACCGCCGTGACCAAGCTGGTCATGCCCTGAGGAGCGCGCCATGGAGATGAAGACCCATTCCGCCGACGGCGTCATGCACCTTGCCCTGCAGGGCGAATTCACTATCTACGACGCCGGCATCAAGGACGAGCTGCTGGCCCTGTGCGCCGGCCCCCGGGTGGAGATCGACCTGAGCCAGGTCAATGAGATCGACAGCGTCGGCGTCCAGCTCCTGCTGCTGGTCCTGCGCCAGGCCCAGATGCAGCAGCGCAGCCTGCGCCTGGTGGCCCTGCACCCGGCCGTCAACACCATGTTCGAGCTATACGACCTGCACCAGACCTTCGGTCTCGACAACAACGGGGAGCTGCCGTCGTGAGTACCGATGACGTCCTGCAGACCTTCGTCGCCGAAGCCCGGGAACTGCTGCTGGGCATGGAGGATTCCCTGCTGGCCCTGGAACGGGACCCGCGGGACGGAGAGGCCATCTCCGCCACCTTCCGCGCCATCCACACCATCAAGGGCTCGGCCGGGCTGTTCAGCCTGGACCAGCTGGTGGCCTTCGCCCACGTGGCGGAAACCCTGCTCGACCTGGTGCGGGACGGCCGCGTCGCGGTGGACGGGGACCTCATCGCCCTGCTCCTGGAGTGCAGCGACTACCTGGGCTTCCTCATCAACCAGATCGCCGGCGAGGAGGTGGCCGACGCCGCCGCCCAGGAAGCCCGCAGGCCCGCCCTGCTGGCCCGTCTCCAGGCATGCATCGCCAGCAGCGGCGCCCCTTCTGCCTCCCAGGCCGAGAGCCCCCGGCAGGCCCCGCCGAGCGCAGTGCCGGCCGCCGGCGAGGTGGCGGACCCGGTGCATAACGATGCCTGGCACATCTCCCTGCGCTTCGGCCCCGAAGTCCTGAAGAACGGCATGGACCCGGCCTCCTTCCTGCGCTATCTCGGCACCCTGGGGGAAATCGCTCACATCACCACCCTGTGGCAGCACATGCCGGCGCCGGAAGCCATGGACGCGGAAAGCTGCTACCTGGGCTTCGAGCTGGATTTCCGCAGCGAGGCCAGCCGGGAAGCCATCGACAGCACCTTCGACTTCGTCCGGGACGACTGCCGCATCACCCTCCTGCCGCCCCGCAGTTCCATCGACGACTACCTCAAGCTCATCGCCGAGGCGCCGGAAGGGCTGGAGCGCCTGGGCGAGATTCTGGTAGCCAGCGGCGCCCTCAGCCAGGCCGAGCTGGAACGGGCCCTGGAACGGCAGGGTCAGGCCGCCCCGCCGGCCCTGGGAGAAATGCTGATCCAGGAAGAAGGCATTCCCGCCCCCGTGGTCCAGGCCGCCCTGGAAAAGCAGGCGAAAGGCCGGGAGAACCGCTCCGCTGCCACCCGCTTCATCCGCGTCGATGCGGAAAAGCTGGAGGAGCTGATCAACCAGGTGGGGGAACTGGTCATTGCCGGCGCCTCCGCCACCCTGCTTTCCCAGCGCAACGGCGACGCCGCCCTGATCGAGGCCATGGCCCAGGTGGGACGCCATGTGGAGGAGATCCGGGACCGGGCCCTGTCCCTGCGCATGGTGGAGATCGGCGAATCCTTCAACCGCTTCCCCCGGGTGGTGCGGGACGTTTCCCGGGAACTGGGCAAGGACATCGAACTGGTCATCACCGGCGCCGAGACCGAGCTGGACAAGACCGTGGTGGAGAAAATCGGCGACCCCCTCATGCATCTGGTGCGCAACTCCATGGACCACGGCATCGAATCCATCGAAGAGCGCCTGGCCCGGGGCAAGCCGGCCCAGGGCCGCCTCAGCCTCCACGCCTACCACGAGTCCGGCAGCATCGTCATCGAGGTGGCCGACGACGGCGGCGGCCTGAAGCGGGACAAGATCCTGGCCAAGGCCATGGACCGGGGCCTGGTGGCGCCGGGCCAGGCCCTCACCGACCGGGACGTCTTCAACCTCATTTTCGAACCCGGCTTTTCCACCGCCGAGCAGGTCACCAACCTCTCCGGCCGCGGCGTCGGCATGGACGTGGTCCGCCGCAACATCAGCGCCCTGCGCGGCAGCATCGACATCGAGAGCCAGGAGGGCGTGGGCACCACCATGCGCATCCGCCTGCCCCTGACCCTGGCCATCATCGACGGCTTCCTCATCCAGGTGGCGGACAGCGCCTTCGTCCTGCCCCTGGACCTGGTGCAGGAATGCATGGAACTGCCCGATGGGGAGCGCCTGCAGAGCCGGGGACAGAGCAGCCACTACCTGGACCTGCGCGGCGAGGCCCTGCCCTGCCTGCGCCTGCGCAACCTGCTCAACCTGGAAGGGGAAAGCAGCCAGCGGGAGAACGTGGTCATCGTGCAGTACGGCAACCGCCGGGCCGGCCTGGTGGTGGACCGCCTGCTGGGCGAGTTCCAGACCGTGATCAAGCCCCTCGGCCAGATTTTCCGCCATCTGCGCGGTTTCTCCGGTTCCACCATCCTCGGCACCGGCGAGGTGGCCCTGATCCTGGACGTCCAGGCCCTGGCCCAGATCGCCATCGGCAGGGAAGAGCGCAGCCTGGCCGCCCCGTCGTCCGTCAATACACCCCGCATCAGCCAAGTTTAATAATTTCAGGAGAATCAGATGATCGCCAACTTGCGTATCGGCACCCGTCTCGGTATTGCCTTTGCCATCCTCGTCCTGCTCCTCACCGGGGTGGCCGTGCTCTCCGTCACCAAGGCCAACGCCATCAACGACGAGCTCAACGTCATCGTCAAGGACCGCTTCCCAAAGGTGGTCAAGGCCAACGTGATCATCGACATCCTCAATGCCAACGCCCGCGTGGTGCGCAACATGCTGTTGCTGACCAAGGCCGATGACATCAAGCGCGAGGCCGACCGCCTGCCCGACATGAGCAAGCGCATGAGCGAAGAGCTCGACGCCATCTCCAAGATGCCCATGAATGACGAGGAAAAGGCCGTCCTGGCAGAAATCAACGCCGCCCGCGGCCCCTACCGGGACCACCTGGTCAAGGTCATCAAGCTGGCCAATGACGGCGCCCGGGAAGAAGGCACCGCCCTCCTGCTGGGCGACATGCGCAAGTCCTTCAACGACTACATCAAGACCCTGGAAAAGCTGATCGAGCTGGAAACCAAGTCCATGGAGGCTACCGGCAAGTCCGCCGACGAACTGGTGGTGGCCACCCGCAACCAGATCATCACCGTGGGCATCATTGCCGGCCTGCTGGCCATCGTCCTCGGCGTCTTCATCACCCGCAGCATCACCACCCCGCTGAACCAGGCCGTGGGCGTCGCCAACAAGCTCTCCGAAGGCGACCTGACCGTGCGCATCGACGCCTCCAGCAAGGATGAAACCGGCCAGCTGCTCGCCGCCATGCAGGCCATGGTGGCCAAGCTGGCCCAGATCATCGGCGAAGTGCGGGGCGCTGCCGACAACCTCTCCTCCGCCTCCGAGCAGGTGTCCGCCACAGCCCAGTCCCTCTCCCAGTCCTCCAGCGAGCAGGCCGCTTCCGTGGAAGAAATCACCTCCACCCTGGAAGAATCCACCGCCTCCATCAACCAGAACACCGAGAACGCCAAGGTCACCGACAACATGGCCGCCAAGGCCGCCAATGAAGCCAACGAAGGCGGCACGGCGGTGAAGGACACGGTGGTGGCCATGAAGCAGATCGCCGGCAAGATCGGCATCATCGATGACATCGCCTACCAGACCAACCTGCTGGCCCTCAACGCCGCCATTGAGGCCGCCCGGGCCGGCGAGCACGGCAAGGGCTTCGCCGTGGTGGCCGCGGAAGTGCGCAAGCTGGCCGAACGCTCCCAGGTGGCGGCCCAGGAGATCGGCCAGGTGGCGGGCAACAGCGTCTCCCTGGCGGAACACGCCGGCAAGCTGCTGGACGAGATCGTCCCCTCCATCAAGAAAACCTCCGACCTGGTGCAGGAAATCGCCTCCGCCTCCGCCGAGCAGTCCGGCGGCATCGCCCAGATCAACCAGGCCATGAACCAGCTGAACCAGGCCACCCAGCAGAACGCCTCCGCCTCCGAGGAACTGGCGGCGACGGCCGAGGAAATGACCGGCCAGGCCGAGCAGTTGCAACAGCTGATGAGCTTCTTCAACACCGGCCACGGCACCACCCAGCGCAACGTGCAGGTACGTGGCACCAAGAAGTCCGGCCAGGCACCGCGCCAGGCATCCCGGCAGGAAAGCTGGGACAGCGCTTCTGCCGAAGTGGAAGCTGGCGGCGACTTCGTCCAGTTCTAAGGAGAATGGCCATGAACGCACCAGTCACCGCCACTCCCGAGAGGGAGACGGAGGCCCGCACCCAGTGCCTCACCTTCCAGCTGGGCAATGAACTGTTCGCCGTGGGCATCCTCAACGTCCGGGAAATCATCGAGTACGGCCACCTGACGGTGGTGCCGATGATGCCCGACTCGGTCCGCGGCGTGATCAACCTCCGCGGCGCCGTGGTCCCGGTGATCGACCTGCGCCGCCGCTTCGGCCACGCACCGACCGTGGTCGGACGGCGCACCTGCATCGTCATCGTCGAGACCCCCACCGCCGAGGAAACCCAGGTGGTGGGCATCATGGTGGATGCGGTGAACGAGGTCCTGGACATCCCGGACACCCAGATCGAACCGCCGCCGGCCTTCGGCACCCACCTGCGCACCGATTTCATCCGGGGCATGGCCAAGATGGACAAGGGTTTCATCCTGGTCCTGGATCTCAACCACGTGCTGGCCGAGGACGATTTTCACGCGCTGGTCCAGGACAGCGAATGCGCCGCGGCCTGAGCAGGGAGGAACTCCATGGAACCGGACCACAACCCCGCCGGGGATTCGCAGCAGCAACAGGTGCTGGCCGCCTTCGCCCGCTGGAGCCGCACCTACGAACTGATCCTGCACTCGGCCAGTGAAGGCATCTTCAGCCTGGATACCAACGGCTGCATCACCTTCGCCAACCCGGCTGCCTCGCGCCTGCTGGGCTGGCCGGTGGAGGACATGCTGACCCGGCCGGTGGCCGCCGTGCTCTATGGGGACAAGCCCAATCCCCTGGCGGGGGAGGCGGAGTTCCAGCACCGCCGCCAGGTGTTCCTGCAGCGGGACGGTTCCAGCATCGTCGTCGAGTGCAACCAGGCCCTGATCCTGGAGGAGGACCAGACGGTCGGCGCCGTCCTCATGTTCAACGACATCAGCGAGCGGGAACGGGCCGAACGGGCCCTGCAGGACACCCTGACCTCCCTGGAACAGACCAATCGCCGCCTGACCCAGACCCACGACCAGCTGCTCCATGCCGAAAAGCTGGCCGCCATCGGCCAGCTGGCCGCCGGCGTGGCCCACGAGATCAACACGCCCCTCGGCTACATCCAGAGCAACCTGGGCGCCATGGCTCGGCACCTGGAGGACCTGCTGACCCTGGTGGACGCCTACGAGAGCGCCGCCGCCGGCCAGCAACCGCCCGGCCGGGAGCGCATCGACCTGGACTTCCTGCGCCAGGACGCCCCCCAGGTGCTGGCCGAAACCCGCCAGGGAATTTCCCGGGTGAGCACGGTGGTACGCCATCTCCTGGAGTTCTCCAGCACCTGCGCCAGCGGCGAATGGCGCCAGGCCGACCTGGAAGCCATCTGCCGCACGGCGGCGGAACGGGCCTGCCAGAAGCGCCACAACTTCCGCCTGGAACAGCGCTACGACGCCCTGCCGCCGCTGCACTGCCTGCCGGAACGGCTGCAGCAGGCCCTGGAAAACCTCATCGACAATGCCCTGCTGGCCATCCCGGCCGAGGGCATGGTGCGCCTGCACGGCAGCTGCCCCGACAGCCGCCAGATCTGCCTGACGGTGGAGGACAACGGCTGCGGCATCGCGCCGCAGCATCTGGAAAGCATCTTCAATCCCTTCTTCACCACCCGGCCGGTGGGTTCCGGCGAAGGCATGGGACTCTCCGTCGCCGACACCGTCGCCCGTCTCCACGGCGGCAACATCGAGGTGGAAAGCAGCCCGGGCCTGGGCAGCCGCTTCACCCTATGCCTGCCACTTCAAAACAACATTCCTCAGGCGAAAGCAGCCGAATGATCAACCCAGGCCGTTGGTGCAACTTGAATGCAAGCGAATCGCCTCGTAATCAGTGGGGATGAAAGCAAGTCAACGCCAAAACATACCAAAGTCATATTGCAATAATCCGGCGACAGACTATTGTTTTCCAACTGCCGTCTGCCCGCTTCTCAACCGCTCAGACGGCGGGTCGCCGGACTTCCCTGGATTGCCTTCATCATGGCACCCCCAGCCTCCGGCCTGTGCAAGATCACCAAGGAGGCAAGCATGAGCAAGACCAACTACATCATCAGGAACAATCCCAACAACGGCCCGCTGGAAGCATTCACCATCGGCCCCAATGCCGAACTCTGGCATTCGTGGCAGTCGCCCACCGGCCCCGGCGGCTGGAGCGGCTGGTCCAGCCTGGGCCGCCCAGCCGACGTCTTCATCAGCCAGCTGGAAGTGATCGGCAACGCCAGGGACAGCGGCCCCCTGGAAGCCTTCGCCGCAGGCTCCGACGGGGCCCTCTGGCATATCCGGCAGGGCGGCGGCCAGAAGGACAACTGGAGCAACTGGGAATCCCTCGGCTCCCCCGGCCCCAAAGCCCTGATCACCTCGGTGGAAGTGGTGGAAAATGCCGGCAAGGGCACCCTGGAAGCCTTTTCCATCGCCACCGATGGCGCCCTCTGGCACAACTGGCAATCCCCCAGTGGCCCGGGCGGGTGGAATGGCTGGTCGTCTCTGGGACAACCGCCGGGCGGCATTGCCATCGGCCAACTGCTGGTGGCCGAGAACGCCGGCACCAGCGGTCCCCTGGAAGCCTTCGCCCTGGGTTCGGACCGGGCCCTGTGGCACATCTGGCAGGGTGGTGGCCAGAAGGACAACTGGAGCAACTGGGAATCCCTCGGCGTGCCCTGACCTGGACGGGCACCGTTCCCACACCGGCGTGCCGGTTGCAATGAAAAAGCCCGGAATCCGTTGCGGATTCCGGGCTTTTCTTTAGCGCAAGAGACTGGACGGCTCTTAAAACGGAATGTCGTCGTCCATGTCGTCGAAAGACGGGGCCTTCTTCTTCGGCGCAGAGGCAGCGGGGGCGGAGGAACGGGGGCTGAAATCGCCGCCACCGAAGTCGTCGCCGCCGCCGTAGGAGGCACCGCTGCCGCCACCTTGGCCGCCCTGGCCGCCACGGCCGCCGAGCATCTGCATTTCGGTGGCTTCGATTTCGGTGGTGTAGCGTTCCTGGCCGTCCTTGTCCTGCCACTTGCGGGTGCGGATGCGGCCTTCGATATAGACGGAAGAGCCCTTCTTCAGGTACTGGCCGACGATCTCGGCCAGCTTGCGGAAGAACACCACCCGGTGCCATTCGGTGGCTTCACGCTTCTCGCCGGAATTGCGGTCTTTCCAGGTTTCGGTGGTAGCCAGGCGGACAGTGGCCACAGCGTCACCGTTGGGCATGTAACGGGTTTCCGGATCGGCCCCCAGATTGCCCAAAAGAATCACTTTATTGACTGCAGCCATCGATGTTTCCCCAATAGTAAAAAATTTTGAATTCAGGCCGGGCGCTGCTGGGCGCGCACCGGCGGTTTCATGGTCAGCCCCAGGGCCAGCCAGACGAGACTCAGGATTCCGGTACACCACCACACCGCATCGCCCCCCAGACGTTGCGCCAGCATACCGCCGACGGCGCCGCCAAGGAACAACCCGAGAGACTGGGTCGTATTATAAATGCCAAGTGCCGCTCCCTTGGCTTCCGCCGGTGCGATACGGGAAATCAGGGAAGGCTGGGTCGCTTCCAGGATATTGAAGGCGACGAAAAAGGCGGTCAACAGCAGGGCCAGGGGCCACAGGCCCTGGCCGAAGAGGCCGAAACCGGCCTGCACCAGGAGCAACAGGACCACGGCGCCGTTAAAGACCATTTTCATGCGGCCGTACTTCTCCGCCGCGATCACTGCCGGCACCATGAAGGCGAAGGAAACCAGCACGGCAGGCAGATACACCTTCCAGTGCTCGGCCAGGGGCAGGTCGCCGGTCTTGACCAGGGCGGCGGGGATCAGCACCCACATGGCGGTCTGGGTCAGGTGCAGGACGAAAACGCCGAAGTTGAGACGCAGCAGCTGGGGATGGAACAGCACGTCGGCAAAGCGGGTGCGGCCGCCATCCACCAGCACCTTGGGCGCCGGCGGCACCACCTTGTACAGGGCGACGATGGCCAGCAGGGCCAGCCCCCCGGTGAGAGCGAAGATGCCGGCCATGCCGATGGCGGCGTAGAGCAGGGGGGCCGCCACCAGGGAGAGGGCGAAGACCAGGCCGATGGAGGAGCCGATCATGGCCATCACCTTGGTGCGGTGCTGCTCCCGGGTTAGGTCGGCGGCCAGGGCGGTGACGGCGGCGGAAATGGCGCCGGCCCCCTGCAGCACCCGGCCGGCGATGATCATGGGCAGGTCGTCGGCGGCGGCCGCGATGAAGCTGCCCAGGGCGAACAGCAGCAGACCGAAGACGATCACCGGCTTGCGCCCGAAACGGTCCGAGGCGATGCCGTAGGGAATCTGGAACAGGGCCTGGGTGGCCCCGTAGATGCCGATGGCCAGGCCCACCAGCAGGCCATTGTCGCCACTGGGCAGGGTGTGGGCGTAGACGGCGAAGACCGGCAGGATGAGGAACAGGCCCAGCATGCGCAGGGCAAAGATGGAGGCCAGGCTGGCGCCGGCGCGGCGTTCGTCGGGGGTCATGGCATCGCCGGCGGGAGCGGCAGCGGTCAGGGGCTTGGCGGACACAGGGAGCAGGTAGGGATGGGGGGAAGAAGCAGGGGCGAATCTTAGCAGGTTTGCCCGGCGCCACGAAAAGCGCCGCAGCCCCACGGAGCCGCCGCCGGCCTATCCATTCGGATTTCCGAACGCCATACCCGGCCCTTGTCCGGAAAGCCGAACAACACCCCCAAAACGACGGTCAAAACCCCATAAAAAACAAGCAACTAAAAACCAGACCCAGCCCCCTCCCGATGGCACGGCCCGTGCTGAAGAACAGGGACCGCCTCCGAGCGGGCACATCAGAACAGAGGAGACACCATGAACCAGCCACACCGCGTCGAACACGACCTGCTGGGCGACCGCAAGGTCCCGGCCGAGGCCTATTACGGCGTCCATACCCTGCGGGCGGTGGAAAACTTCCCCATCACCGGCACCCCCATCTCCATCTACCCGGACCTGATCCGGGCCCTGGCCCAGATCAAGCTCGCCGCCGCCAAGGCCAACCAGCAGCTGGGCCTGCTGGAAGCCCCCCTGGCCCAGGCCATTGTCGCCGCCTGCCAGGAGGTGATCGCCGGCAAGCTGCACGAACAGTTCGTGGTGGACGTCATCCAGGGCGGCGCCGGCACCTCCACCAACATGAACGCCAACGAGGTCATCGCCAACCGGGCCCTGGAAATCATGGGCCATGCCAAGGGCGAGTACCAGCACCTGCACCCCAACCAGCACGTGAACATGAGCCAGTCCACCAACGACGTGTACCCGTCGGCGCTGAAGCTGGCCACCTACGTCGGCATCTTCCGTCTGGTGGACGCCCTGGCCTACCTGCGCCGCACCTTCGAGCGCAAGGCCGAGGAGTTCAAGGACGTGCTGAAAATGGGCCGCACCCAGCTGCAGGACGCGGTGCCCATGACCCTGGGCCAGGAATTCTCCACCTACGCCGTGATGCTGGGCGAAGACGAGGAGCGGCTGAAGGAAGCCGCCCTCCTGATCCGGGAAATCAACTTGGGGGCCACCGCCATCGGCACCGGCATCAATGCCCACCCGGACTACGCTCCCCTGGTCTGCCGCCTGCTGGCCGAAACCAGCGGCGTGCCGGTCATCACCGCCCCCAACCTGGTGGAAGCGACCCAGGACTGCGGTTCCTTCGTGCAGCTCTCCGGCGTCCTGAAGCGGGTGGCGGTGAAGCTGTCCAAGACCTGCAACGACCTGCGCCTGCTCTCCTCCGGCCCCCGCGCCGGCTTCGGCGAGATCAACCTGCCGCCGCGCCAGGCCGGCTCCTCCATCATGCCGGGCAAGGTCAATCCGGTGATCCCGGAAGTGGTGAACCAGATCGCCTTCGAGGTCATCGGCAACGACCAGACCGTCACCTTCGCCGCCGAGGCGGGCCAGCTCCAGCTCAACGCCTTCGAGCCCATCATCGCCCACAGCCTGTTCAAGAGCGTCAATCACCTGCGTCAGGGCTGCCTGACCCTGGCCGACCGCTGCGTAGACGGCATCACCGCCAACCGGGATGCCCTGCGGACCCGGGTGGAGAACTCCATCGGCATCGTCACCGCGCTGAACCCCTACATCGGCTACGCCGCCGCCACCTCGGTGGCTGCCGAAGCCCTGGAATCGGGCAAGGGCGTGGCCGAGATCGTGCTGGCCCGGGGCCTGATGAGCCGGGCCGAGCTGGACGATGTGCTGCGCCCCGAAGTGCTGACCCAACCCCGCGCCCTGCCCCACCGCCAGGGCTGAAACCGTTTGCGCCGGCAGCCCGCGGCCGGCCCCGTTTTTATTCTGATTTTTACTGATCTTGACCGCCGCCCCCGCGGCAACGGAGCCCTTCGATGAAAATGAACAAGCTCACCACCTGGATCGTCCTGGCCATGCTGGCCGGGGTCGGCGTCGGCTATGCCTGCAACACCATGGCCCCCGACGCCGCCAGCGCCAAGGAAATCGCCGGCTATTTCAGCATCCTCACCGACATTTTCCTGCGCCTGATCAAGATGATCATTGCCCCCCTCATCTTCGCCACCCTGGTGGCGGGCCTGGCCAACATGGGCGACGCCAAGGCTGTCGGCCGCGTCGGCGGCCGCGCCCTGGGCTGGTTCATCTGCGCCTCCTTCTGTTCCCTCTTCATCGGCCTGCTCTTCGCCAATGTGCTGCAGCCGGGCCACGCCTTGAGCGTGCCCCTGCCCGAGTCCGCCGCCGGCCTCAACCTGAAAACCTCGGCCCTCAACCTGAAGGACTTCATCACCCACGTCTTCCCCAAGAGCATCATGGAAGCCATGGCCGGCAATGAAGTGCTGCAGATCCTGGTCTTCGCCGTGTTCTTCGGCCTGGCCCTGGGCCACCTGCACAACCAGGCCGCCCGCTCCCTGGTGAACACCATGGACGAAGTGGTGCACGTGATGCTGAAGGTCACCGACTACGTCATGCGCTTCGCTCCCTTCGGCGTCTTCGGCGCCGTGGCCGGTGCCATCACCACCAACGGCCTGGGCATGCTGCTGGTGTTCGGCAAGTTCATGCTCAGCTTCTACGTCGCCCTGGCCGCCCTGTGGGCCCTCCTGATCCTGGCCGGCTTCATCGTCCTGGGCAAGGACGTGTTCCGTCTCATCAAGCTGGTGCGCGGCCCGCTGCTGGTGGGCTTCTCCACCGCCTCCAGCGAGTCCGTCTATCCCAAGCTGATGGAACAGCTGGAAAAGTTCGGCATCAAGACCCGCGTCACCGGTTTCGTCCTGCCCCTGGGTTATTCCTTCAACCTGGACGGCTCCATGATGTACACCACCTTCCTGGCCCTGTTCATCGCCCAGGCCTACGACATCCCCATGAGCCTGACCGCCCAGATCACCATGCTGCTGGTGCTGATGGTCTCCTCCAAGGGTATCGCCGGTGTGCCGCGGGCCTCCCTGGTGGTGGTGGCCGCCGTGCTGCCCATGTTCAACCTGCCGGAAGCCGGCCTGCTGCTGGTGCTGGGCATCGACCACTTCCTCGACATGGGCCGCACCGTCACCAACGTGCTGGGCAACTCCATCGCCACCGCCGTGGTGGCCAAGTGGGAAGGGGCCATCGACCCGGTGAGCGAGGAGCTGGCCGAGGCCGAGGAATCCCTGCCGGTGCCGGAAGACGATTCCCTGGTCACCGCCAAGGCCGCTGCCTGATCCGTCCGGCCGGAGCCCCCATGTTCGCCCTGTTCCTGAAGAGCCTGCTGGGGGCCCTGGCCGTCCTGCTCATTGCCCTGCTGTCCCGCAGCAAGAGCTTTTTCATCGCCGGCCTGGTGCCCCTGTTCCCCACCTTTGCCCTCATTGCCCACGCCATCGTCGGCAGTGAGCGGGGCGGGGCGGCCCTGCGCACCACCGCCATCTTCGGTCTGTGGTCCCTGCTGCCCTACGGGGTCTATCTGCTGGTGGTGGCCTGGCTCAGCCTGCGCTGCAGCCTGGGCCTGACCCTCGCCAGCGCCACCGCAGCCTGGCTGGGCAGCGCCGGCCTGCTGCTCCTGGCCTGGAGCCGCCTGTTCCCGCAAGGGAACTGAAGCATGTCGCGGGAGGCGCCCGGAACTAACCGGGGGCCGCCCGCCAAACGGTGTTTTATCCCTCCGCTTTAGGCCCGGCATACAATGCCGGGCACTTTTTTCCTTTATCGCCATGGATATCAACTGGTTCCTCCTCACTCCCGCAGCCTTTTTCGCCGGCATGGTCGATGCCGTGGTGGGTGGCGGCGGACTGATCCAGATTCCCGTACTGCTTTCCCAGTTTTCCCAGACGGCCATCCCCACCCTCTTCGGCACCAACAAGGTGTCGTCCATCGCCGGCACCGGCGCCTCCCTCTGGCGCTACGCCCGGGCCGTCCCCATTCCCTGGGCCGTGGTCCTGCCGGCCACCCTGGCCGCCCTGGTGGGCGCCTGGCTCGGCGCCGCCGTGGTCGCCTGGCTGCCCCGGGAGGCCATGCGCCCCCTGGTGCTGGTGCTGATGCTGGCGGTGGCCATCTACACCTTCCGCCGCAAGGACTTCGGCCATAGCGCCAGCCGCGAGCTGGTGCCCGCCGACCGCTGGCGCGGCGCCCTCCTGGGCCTGACCATCGGCTTCTACGACGGCTTTTTCGGCCCCGGCACCGGCAGTTTCCTCATCTTCGGTTTCGTCCGCCTGTTCGGCATGGACTTCCTCAAGGCCTCGGCCAGCGCCAAGGTCATCAACGCCGCCACCAACCTTTCCGCTATCGCCTTCTTCGCCAGCCACGGCCCCATCCTGTGGACCGTGGGCCTGATCATGGCCGCCTGCAACCTGGCCGGGGCCCAGGTCGGCACCCTGCTGGCCCTCAAGCGGGGCGCCGGCTTCGTGCGCCAAGCCTTCCTCGTCGTGGTGGCCGTGCTCATCGTCAAGCTGGCCTGGGACATGTTCGCCCCGGCCGCCTGAGCCCCCGCAAAGGGCCCGGGACCGGCATAATCCGGAAATCCGAACGGGGCTTCCCTCCACCACCGCCACGCTCCATGCCACCCAGCCAGCGCCTCTTCCGCCTCGCCATCCTGCTCCTGGGCTTCGCCGCCCTGGTGGGCGGCACCAGCCTGCTGGCCTTCCGCTTCAGCCTGGCCATGGGCCTGGCCGAACTGCAAGCCACGGGCCGGCACCGGCTGGACCTCTACGCCACCAGCCTGGAGCGGGAAATCGACAAGTACGCCTACTTCCCCACCACCCTGGGGCTGGAAAAGGACGTGCTGCACCTGCTCACCACCCCGAAGCCCACGCCGGCCCAGATCGAACAGCTCAATCTATACCTCGAGCAGCTCAACGAGCGGGCCGGCACCCTTTCCATCTACGTCCTCAACGTCAATGGCCGGGTCATGGCCACCAGCAACTGGCGCCGCCCGGATAGCTACCTGGGGGAAGACCTCTCCTTCCGCCCCTATTTCCGCCAGGCCATGGATACGGGCAGCGGCCGCTTCTTCGGCATCGGCACCACCCGAGGCGAGCCGGGTTACTACCTGACCTCGGCCCTGACCAACGCCCAGGGCACGGTGGGCGTGGCGGTGCTCAAGGTGGGCCTGCAACAGCTGGAAAAGACCTGGTCCACCGTGGAGGCTCCGGCCCTGGTGGCGGACGAGAACGGCGTGGTCATCCTGGCCTCGGTGCCGGACTGGAAATTCACCACCCTGAAGCCCCTGGACGATGCCACCCGCCGTGCCTTCGACCAGACCCAGCAGTACAACCGCCGCGCCCTCAACCCCCTGGGGGTGGTGGAGCTGGCTGAACTGGACCACGGCGCCCGTCTGGTGCGCCTGCCCAAGGCCGGGCCGGAGATGGTTTCCATGTTCCCGGTGGCCGGCAAGTTCCTGGCCCAGACCCAGCCCCTGCCGGGCACCCCCTGGACCATCACCGTTTTCTCCCACCAGGAGCAGGTGCGCGAAATCGCTGCCAACCGGGCCGCCCTGGCCGGCATCGGCGCCGCCTTCCTGTGCATCCTGGCCCTCATGTTCAACGAACGCCGCCGCCATGTGCGGGACCGTCTGGCCGCCCGGGAAGCCCTGCAGAAGGCCCACGACGAGCTGGAACGCAAGGTGGAGGAGCGCACGGCCGACCTCTCCGCCGCCAACACCCGCCTGCAGGAAGAAGTGGCAGAGCGCACCCGGGCCGAGCGCACCCTGCGCGCCGCCCAGGACGAACTGGTGCAGGCCGGCAAGCTGGCGGTGCTCGGCCAGCTCTCCGCCGGCGTCGCCCACGAACTGAACCAGCCCCTGGCGGCCCTGCGCACCCTTTCCGGCAACGCCCGCAAATTCCTCGCCCGGGGCGACCAGGAAACCGCCGGCAGCAACCTGGAGCGTATCGGCGAACTGGTGGACCGCATGGGCCGCCTCACCGGCCAGTTGAAGTCCTTCGCCCGCAAATCCACCGGCAAGCCCCAGGCCGTGCCCATCCGGCGGGCGCTGGATAACGCCCTGTTCCTGCTGGAACAACGCCTACAACGGGCCGGCGTGGTGGCCTGCATCGACCTGCCCGAGGAAGAGCTGCTGGCCTGGTGCGACCCCAACCGGCTGGAACAGGTGCTGGTCAATCTGGCCGCCAATTCCCTCGACGCCATGGCCGGCCGTCCCCAGCAGGCCCTGGACATCAGCGCCCGGCGCCAGGGTGAGCGCATCGAGGTGAAGGTGCGGGATCAGGGCCCGGGCCTGGACGAGGAAGCCCGCAATCACCTGTTCGAGCCCTTCTTCACCACTAAGGAAGCCGGCAGCGGCCTGGGCCTGGGCCTGGCCATTTCCGCCGGTATCGTCGCCGATTTCGGCGGCAACCTGACGGGGGACAACCACCCCGATGGCGGCGCTGTGTTCACCCTGGACCTGCCGGCCGCTCCCGCCGCCCCTGGAGCCCTCTCATGAGCCAACAAGAGTCCCTGCAAGTGCTGCTGGTGGAAGACGATCCGGACGTGCGTCTGGGCTGCGAACAGGCCCTGCAACTGGAAGATATTCCGGTGAGCAGCGTCGATAGCGCCGAGAAGGCCCGCCGCCGTCTGACCCGGGACTTTCCCGGCATCGTCGTCAGCGACATCCGCCTGCCGGGTATGGACGGCATGGCCCTGCTCAAGGAGCTGCAGGCCATCGACCCGGAGCTGCCGGTGGTGCTCATCACCGGCCACGGCGACGTTTCCCTGGCGGTGCAGGCCATGAAGGGCGGCGCCCACGACTTCATCGAAAAGCCCTTTTCCCCCGACTATCTGGTGGAAGTGGTGCGCCGCGCCCTGGACAAGCGCCGCCTGACCCTGGAGGTACGGCAACTCAGGGCCCGCCTGGAAAGCCGGGATACCCTGGAAGCCCGCCTCATCGGCCGCTCCCCGGCCATGGTCAAGGTGCGCCAGCTGGTGGCGGACCTGGGCAACAGCGCCGCCGACATCCTCATCTTTGGCGAGACCGGCACCGGCAAGGAACTGGCGGCCCGCTGCCTGCACGAGGCCGGCCCGCGGCGGAACGGCAACTTCGTCGCCATCAACTGCGGCGGCCTGCCCGAGACCCTGTTCGAGAGCGAAATCTTCGGTCACGAGGCCGGCGCCTACACCGGCGCCGCCAAGAAGCGCATCGGCAAGATCGAGCACGCCAGCGGCGGCACCCTGTTCCTGGACGAAATCGAGTCCATGCCCATGGCCATGCAGATCAAGCTGCTGCGGGTGTTGCAGGAACGCAGCCTGGAACGCCTGGGCTCCAACACGCCCATTCCCGTGGATTGCCGGGTGATTGCCGCCACCAAGGCGGATCTCAAGGAACTCTCGGACCAGGGCCGCTTCCGCGCCGACCTCTACTATCGGCTGAACGTCGCCACCCTGCCCCTGCCGCCCTTGCGGGAGCGGCGGGAGGACATTCCCCTGCTGTTCGAACACTTTCTGCTACAAGCCGCCGCCCGTCACGAACGGCCGGTGCCCGCCGCCGATCCGGCGCGCATGGGGCCCCTGCTGGCCTATGACTGGCCGGGGAATGTGCGGGAACTGAGGAACGTGGCGGATCGTTGCGTGCTGGGGATCGAGGCGGGGGTGGCACCGTTCACCGTGGAGTCGCCCGCTCAAAAGCGCTCCCTGGCCGAAACCGTGGACAGTTTCGAACGGGCCCTCATCACCGACGCCCTTGAAAGAAACCAGGGCAGTTTGGCGCGGACCGCGGAAGATCTGAGAATCGCCAAGACCACGCTACACGACAAAATCCGGAAATACGGCCTGGCCAACCAGCCATCGGGCTAACGGGTGACCGGGGCCGGGACTGGCAGGGGAAACCACTCATCAAGGTAAACTTGCCGATAGTCGGCAGGAATTGTATTAATCCCCGCCATATTCCAAATTAATGCTAAACGACCCGTAGGAGCTTCCCATGCCCAATGCCCCGCTTTCCTACCTGCCGCCCACCAATACTGGAAGTTCCCGGCAAGCAGGATTTTCTCTTATCGAACTCATGGTCGTGGTGGCCATCATTGCCATTCTGGCAGCCATTGCCATCCCGGGTTATCAGGACTACATCGTCCGCAGCCGCTTGACCGAGGCGACCTCCCTTCTCGCTGCCAAGCGGGTCCAAGTCGAGCAGTTCTATGACAACAACCGGACCTACGTTAACGCTCCCGGTTGTGCCGACGATGCCACCAGCAGCAAGAGTTTCACCTTCTCCTGTGCCAATGTGGCAGCTAACACCTATCGCCTTGAAGCGACTGGGAAGAGCACCATGTCCGGCTTTACTTTGCGGATTGATCAGGACAACAACCGCTCCACTCCTAGCGCAGGCTCCGGGTGGTCAGCGAACAACAACTGCTGGGTCACCAAGAAGGACGGATCGTGTTAGGCAGAGCCCCCCGCCATCTGCCTTTTGAGGCAGGTGCGACACTGATTGAGTTGGCTGTTGCACTGGTCATCTTGGCGATCTTGCTGACGTTCGGCATGCCAAGCTTTTCCGAATGGATTCAGAACGCCCAGATCAGAACAGCAAGCGAAACGGTGATGACCGGCATTCAATTGGCCAGGAATGAAGCAGTCAAGCGCAATACAGCGGTTGAATTCGTCTTGGGCAATCCCGGGGCACAGGGCGGAACAGGCTGGACAGTAAGAGAAGCCGCCAGCGGCACCATCATCCAGCAGACCACAGCGGGAGAAGGATCGCGCAATGCCATCCTGACGCCAACGCCAGGAGACGCCACGACAATCACCTTCAACAGCCTTGGCCGCCTGCCGGTTGCGATGTTGAACCTTGATGGATCTTCGATCATCACCAGAATAAATGTCGACGTACCGGAATCGGTACTGGCAGCAGACAAATCCAACGACATGCGCATCACCATCAGCACCGGAGGACAAATCCGCCTCTGCGACCCCCACATCAGTGCTACGGGAGATCCCAGATCATGCTGACCCTCACTCCCCACCAACAACGCGGCTCGGTTCTACTGGAAGGACTGATTGCGGTACTGATTTTCTCTTTTGGCATCCTGGCGATCGTCGGCCTGCAAGCAGCCTCAACGAAAGCTGTCACCCAGGCAAAGAGCCGGGTCGACGCAGCATTCGTTGCCAATCAACGCATTGGTGAGTTGTGGGGAGACCGGGACAATTTGGGTGCGTATGCCGAAAGCAAAAAAGAGATCGATGCCCTGCCTAACGGAAAGCGCACCACAGAAATCAACGGCACGACCGTTACGGTAACCGTGGAATGGAAGATGCCGGGCGATGCATCGTCAAACACGTATTCCACCGTTGCCCAAATCGTTGGCAATCCACCGATTTGAGCGGCGTAGGAGAGTCACATGAGTCGGCATAACAAAAGCAGGGGTTTCGGCCTAGTTGAGATCATGGTGGGCATGGTCATCAGCATGATTGCCTCCATCGTGGTGTTCCAGGTATTTGCCTCCGCCGAGCGCCAGAAGCGGGGAACCACAGGTGCAGCCGACGCCCAAACCAACGGCGCCCTGTCCTTGAGCATGGTGGAAAGTGACGTCAAAGCAGCTGGTTGGGGCCTCGACGCACACACGTTCTCAGACTGCGACCGCGTCTTCAGTTATATCGATGACGGGGTATCCGCGCCCGGGGCAGTCCCGAATTTGCTCACGCCGGCCGTCATTTCTGAAGGTGGAACCGGGCCGGATCAGATAAGCATCCGTTACTTCGACAACCCTGCCAATGCGAACTACAAGTTTGCACTGACTGCGCTGACCACCAAGCCAGCGGCAGGCTCGGAATCCATGCGAGTCCGCAGTCTATACGGCTGCACACCGACAGTTGCGGTACCAAAACCGCTAGCCCTCATTCAGCAGAGCGGCACCTGCACCTTGGTGCAAATCACCAAGGTAGAAAAGCCTACGCTGACCATCTGGACGGAAAGCGGCCTGGGCGCTCCTTCCTACAATCCACCGGGAGCCTATAAGCTTGCCAATGCTTGGCCGGCATACGACAAGGGCGCGGACTTGCAGTGTTTCCCGCAACTCAGCCAGAAGACCTACCGCATTACCAATGGGCAACTCGAATTGCAGGAACCGGACGCAAACGGGGTTCTCCAGACCTTCCAGATCGCTCCCGACATCCTCAGCCTGCAAGCCCAGTACGGCATCACGGACGTCTGTGCCGGCACTCCGTGCCCCCAGAAAATCACCGACTGGGTAGATGCAGGAGGAGCCTGGGCGGCCCCCCTGAGCAATGCCAACTCAAAGCGGATCAAGGCGTTGCGCGTCGCCGTCGTGGCGCGCAGCGCAGAGTATGAGAAGCCAGGTTCCGACGGAACCTGCAAAACAACGACAGAAGAAGCTGTGGCTGCCTGGTCTTCCTGGGCCAAATTTGACATCACCACATTCCCGGCTGATTGGCAGTGCTACCGTTACAAGGTGTTCGAAACGGTGGTGCCGCTACGTAACGTCATTTGGGGCAACGTGTGAGGACATGACCATGCCCAACCATATTCCGCCTTCACCAAGAAGCCAGGAAGGCCTGGCCCTGTTTGTCGCCCTCATTGTGCTAGTTGCCATGTCGATCGCCGGCGTTGCCCTGATCCGTTCGGTGGATACAGGCACGTTGATTGCCCGCAATCTGGCATTTCAGCAGAGCGCCACCCTGAGCGGCGACCAAGGCATTGAAACGGCCCGCACGTGGCTATTGAACAACTCCAGCTCCCTCACTGGGGACCGACCTGGCAATGGCTATTACGCCACCAGCCAGGACATGCTGGACCTGACCGGCAACGTGACTCCCGGCGACACCAGTGACAACGTCAATTGGGACGGCCAGGGAGGCCCCACCACTCCCACTTGCCAAGCCAAGGACAGCGTTGGCAACACTGTCTGTTATGTCATCCACCGCCTATGCGACACCACTGGTCCGTTGGACTCATCCACCTGTTCCACGCGGCAGTACATTCGCACAGATAGTAGCAAGGGGGTGGTCGGAGGCCTTTCGAACTACCAACCCCCCTCCTGGGACCCGGAAATTGCCTCAATGGGCGTATACCGCGTCACCATCCGGGTTTCCGGGGCGCGAAACAATATCAGCTACCTGCAAGCCTTTATCGTCATTTGAGTGGCATTCGGTCGACGCACTCCAAGGAGTCGAACATGAAAAAATCTCCCGTTTTATCCCCCTCGGTCCGTCTGCTTGCACTCGCCCTGGGCTACACCCTGATCGCAACTCCCATTGGCATCGGTGCTGCAGAAACGCCATTGGCCGATATTCCCCTGGCCAATGCCACTACCGAGAACATTCTGCCGAATATCTATTTCATCCTGGATAACTCGGGCAGTATGGACTGGGATTACATGCCCGATTACGTCAATGGCAGCTATTGCCGCAGTACGGGAACCAGTCTGACCAGTTGTACTAACGGCGATGCTCCTTATTATCTAAGCGCGTTCAATCGGGTCTATTACAACCCGATGGTGAACTACACTCCGCCGAAAAACTCCGACAATAGCGACAAGACCAATTACACCACCTGGACCAATGTCCCTTATGACGGTTACGGGATCCAGAGCGGCAGTTCGATCAACCTGGTTACCAACTATCCGGAACGAGTCGCCTGTAAAAATGGATGGGATGACGTCAACGGCAGCAACTGCGTATCCCAGATCGATGGCGCCAATGCCTATAGCTATCCCAACGGCACCTATAGCAACATCAAGACCCGCTACGGCGGCCCGTTCTACTACACGGCCACCGTCGAATGGTGTTCTGCCCAGGAAAGCAGTGGCCCGAGATTCGGCAAGGCCGGCACCTGCCAAGCTCAGAAATCCTCGACCTACCGATATGTCCGTTACAGCAACTGGAAACGGGTAAGTATCGTTCCCAGCACCACCAGCTATCCCGGCCCCAACGGAACGACACGCACCTACGCCCAGGAGATGACCAATTTTGCCAACTGGCATGCCTGGTACCGGACCCGGATGCAGATGACCAAGACCGCCGTTGGCCAGGCATTTGCCGATATCCGCGGCACCCCCAATGCCAGCGACCCCCTCGACAAGAATTATTTCCACGCACGGGTCGGCTTTTCCACCATCAGCGACAAGGGGGCCACCGATAGCAATACTTTCCTGGCCATCAATAATTTTGACACCACCCAGAAAAACACCTGGTTTACCCGTTTGTACAAGGGAGACCCTACCGTCAGTACACCGCTCCGGGGTGCCCTGGCCAAAGCAGGTCGAATTTATGCTGGCAAGCTGGGAGCGGACCCCATCCAGTATTCCTGCCAACGTAACTTCACGATTCTTTCGACCGACGGCTACTGGAATACCAACGATGAAACGTCTACCTATGGGCCAACCAAGGAAGACGGAAAAACAGTGGTCGGCGATCAGGATGGAGTCGCTACTGCGACACGGCCTTCCTTCGACGCGCTGAAGAAAAGCAGCACCCTTGCCGACGTAGCCTACTACTACTATCACACCGACCTGCGTTCCGACATGCCGAACAATGTTCCGCCGGCTGGTACCAAACTGGAGGAGGATGATGTTGCCACGCATCAGCACATGACCACCTTCACCATCGGTCTCGGTGTGGATGGCAACCTGACATATCAGGATGGCTACAAGACGGCCACCTCCGGCGCCTACTACGACATCAAACAAGGCACCAAGAACTGGCCGGACCCATTGGATGCCTCGGATGAAGACCGTATTGACGATCTCTGGCATGCAGCCGTCAATGGCCGCGGCACCTACTTCAGCGCCCGCAACCCGGAAGCTCTGGTCAACGGCCTGGCCAGCGCGCTAGGGGCCATGGAGGCCAGCAGCGGCTCCGGCGCCGCAGCAGCAACGTCAGCCCTGGAACCGACGGCTGGGGACAATTACATCTATGTTGCCAATTACCGCACCGTTGCCTGGGAAGGCGAGTTATCTGCCTACACCATTGACCTCAGCACCGGCAACATATCCGCCAATGCCACCTGGAAGGCATCCCCCCAGCTCAACAGCAAAATTCCCGCCGTGGGCAACACCGACACCCGGGCTATTTATACCTCCAGTGGCAGCACCCTCAAGGCGCTGGAATGGGCCAATCTGACTGCGGCGCAAAAAGCATATTTTGATAACACCAAGCTCAGCCAATACCTGGACTGGAGTGCTGCCGACAAAAGTACGGCGACCGGCGAACTGATGCTGAATTATGTCCGCGGACACAACCGCTACGAGGACCAGGAACGGGACGTGGCTTTTGGCAGCTACAACCGCCTCTACCGGGATCGCTCCACCGTCCTCGGCGATATCGTTCACGGCCAGCCGGTCTACGTACAGACTCCTTCCCTGGAGTTCCTGGATGCGGGCTATGCCGAGTTCAAGGCCGCCCAGGCAGGCCGGACCGGCATGGTCTATGTCGGCGCCAACGACGGCATGCTGCATGCGTTCGACGCTGCCACCGGTGCCGAGAGCTGGGCCTATGTACCGCCCATGATCATCAAAGACCTGTGGCGCCTGGCGGACAAGGACTACGCCACCAACCACCGCTACTTCGTGGATGGCCCCATCATCGTTACCGATGCATTCGTCACCGGCAGTTGGAAAACCATACTGATTGGCGGCCTGGGCAAGGGTGGGCGCGGCTACTACGCGCTCGACATCACCACTCCGAGCGCACCCAAAGTACTGTGGACCTTCTCGGCAGATGACAACCCCAATATGGGCTACAGCTACGGCTCCCCCTTGGTATCCAAGGTAGATGGGCGCTGGGTGGCCTTGTTGCCCTCCGGCTATAACAACATTCCCGAAGGTTCCAATTATCCGACCGCTGATGGCAAGGGCTATATCTTCATGGTGGATGCAGGTACCGGTGCCCTGATCAAGACCCTCTCGACCAACACGGGTAGCTCCGGCAATCCCAGTGGCCTCGGTCGCATCAACGTCAAGGCCGACGATTTTGCCAAGGACAATACCGCGGTGGCTGCCTATGGCGGCGACCTCTTCGGCAACATGTGGCGCTTCGACCTGTCAGCAGGCACAGTCTCCCCGATCATGACCCTCGGCTCGTCCCAAGCCATCACCGCCGCACCCGAGATTGGTGAAATTGACGGCAAAACGGTTCTTTTCTTCGGTACCGGCCGCTATCTGGGACAGGATGACCTGGACAACCCGGCCTCCCAGTCCTTTTATGCAGTAAAAGACGATGGCACAAGCACCATCAGCCGGGGCTCCATGGTTGCCAAGGTAGCCAACGGCACTGAGGTTGGCGGACCGGAGGTCAATTGGAACATCCATGGCGGCTGGTACCTGGATTTGCCGATGGGCAAAGAACGGGTCTATCTCAATGCCCAGCTCTTCTTCGGTACCGTCATGTTCTCCAGCATCGTTCCCGAAGCCAGTGCCTGCCAGCCGGGGGGCTCCAGCCAGCTTTATTTCCTGGACTACAAGAGCGGCGGCGGCGTAGACGGCGGCCGAGCCATCTACACCTTCACCTCGCCCATCGTCGGCCTGACTGTGATCAAACTGCCGGGGGGAACACCCAAAGTATTCACCATCACTGCCGACGGCAATCTCAAGGGCGGGGCAATGACCCTTCCCATCAGCACCGGCAACGGCGGCGGCAATCTCAGTGGCAATCGCATGATGTGGCGGGAGTTGGCCAACTGACCTTCCGCAGCAATTCTCCGGAACCAACCACATTACGCCCCGCAAGGGGCGTAATGCTTATTCCCCTGATGCATCGACAACCGCTGGCTTCGGCCCTACTTCTTTCCTGCTGCCTGCATGTCTTGCTGCTGAGCCTCCCGCCGGGAACACTCGGTGGCAGTCCTCGCCTTGCGCTTGGATTGGAAGCCAAACTTGGCAATGCATACACACCACTGCAAGTCCGGCTGGGGTTGACTGCCCCGCTCCCACCCATACGGGCATTAGAGGACAGACTACGCTTGCAGGCGCCGCCAGCCGCGGCGCCACAACTGACAACCGCCCCAGAAGTCGTTGAGAAAAATGCACAGGGAGGCGGTTCCGACGGCACCAGTTCATCCGAGGGCGGGAAACCGGACATCGGCATTCCGGTACCGTACTACTATCCCCCGGCGGAAGTGACCCAACGTCCGCACGTTGCCAGCCCGATCGATACCAGCATGGTGGATGACGAAGAGGGGTCTGGCAAAGCCATTCTGGTGCTCTACATTAACGAGCAGGGCAAAGTGGACAAGGTGGAAACGGAATCCACCCATCTCAGTGAGCGACTGAATGCCCTGGTCGCCCAGCAGTTCGGATCGGCCCGATTCCTGCCGGCAGAAAAGGACGGACAGCCGGTGAAGAGCCGGCTGCGCATTGAAGTGACGATTCGCCCCAGGCCGCCTCAAACCACGGCGGCCCCCTGAATCAGTTGCCCAGCAGTTCCTTGGGCAGGGGAAAGTTCACCTCCGGCTCCCCATCCCCCAACTGGCGCACATTACCGGCGCCCAGCGCCTGCAGGCGGGAGATGACCCCCTGTACCAGGGTCTCCGGTGCGGAGGCGCCGGCGGTGACGCCAATGGCGTTCACTCCCTGCAGCCATTCGGCCTCAATCTGCTCGGCCCCATCCACCAGATAGCCCCGCACACCGCGCAGCTTGGCCACTTCGAGCAGGCGGTTGGAATTGGAGCTGTTGCGGGAGCCCACCACGATCACCAGGTCGCAGGATTCGGCCAGATACTTCACCGCATCCTGGCGGTTCTGGGTGGCATAGCAGATGTCGTCCTTGCGCGGTCCTGCGGCATCGGGGAAACGCCCGCGAATGGCCTGGATGACGTTGGCGGCGTCGTCCACCGACAGGGTGGTCTGGGTGACGAAGCCCAGCTGCTCGGGGAACCGCACCATCAGCTGGTCCACATCCTCCCGGGTTTCCACTAGGTGCATGCCGCCATTGACGCTCTGCCCCATGGTGCCCTCGACTTCGGGATGGCCCTTGTGGCCGATCATGATGACTTCCCGCCCCTGTTCCCGCATCTTGGCCACCTCGTTATGCACCTTGGTGACCAGGGGACAGGTGGCGTCGAACACCTTGAGGCCGCGCCGGTCGGCTTCCTCGCGCACGGCCTTGGCGACGCCGTGGGCGCTGAAGATGACCGTGGCACCGGCGGGCACTTCGTCCAGTTCCTCGACGAAGACGGCGCCCTTGGCGCGCAGGCCGTCCACCACGAACTTGTTGTGCACCACTTCATGACGCACATAGATGGGCGCGCCGAAACGCTCCAGGGCCCGTTCGACGATGGCGATGGCCCGTTCGACGCCGGCACAGAAACCGCGGGGATTGGCGAGGATGACTTCCATGGATGACTCTCAGTTGGGTCGGGAGCCACAGCTCCCGGCACCGGGGGTTGGACGCGGCGGGGCCAAGGCTCCGGGGCAAGCCTTTAGAGGATGCCGATGATCTCCACCTCGAAGCGCACGGATTTGCCGGCCAGGGGGTGGTTGAAATCGAAGAGGGCGTGGCTTTCCGTCAGTTCCCGCAGGAAGCCGGCGAACTCGGCACCCTCGCCGTCGTTGAACTCCACCACGGAGTTTTCCTTCAGTTCCATGCCCGGCGGCAGGGCTTCCCGGGCGATGCGCTCCACCAGCCGGGGATTGTGTTCGCCGAAGGCCTGGGCCGGTTCCAGCAGGAAGACGTGGCGCTGTCCGGCCACCTGGCCGAGCAGGCACTTCTCCAGGTTCTCCGCCAGTTGCCCGCTGCCCATCTGCAGGGTGGCGGGCTTCATGTCGAAGGTGTTGAGAATCTCGCTGCCGTCGCCGGTGGTGACGCGGTAGTGCAGGGTGAGAAAGCTGTCCGGCTGGACCGTTGCTTGATCGACTTGGCTCATCAGGAATACCGCTCTTCTTTCCAGGGATCTGCTTCGTTGTGGTAGCCGCGCACTTCCCAGTAACCGGGACGGTCTTCGGCGTGGAATTCGATGCCGGAGAGCCATTTGGCGCTCTTCCAGGCGTAGCGTTTGGGCAGCACCAGGCGCACCGGGCCGCCGTGTTCGACGGACAGGGGGGCGTCGTCCACCGTGTGGGCCACCAGCACGTCGTCGTCCAGCAGCGCCGCCAGGGGCACGTTGGTGGTATAGCCGTCGTAGCTGTGCAGGGTGACGTGGCGGGCTTCCGCCAGGGGGCCGGCCAGATTCACCACTTCCCGGGCCAGCACGCCCTCCCAGGGCACGTCCAGCCGGGTCCAGGTGGTGACGCAGTGGAAATCGCTGGTCCGCTGCACCTGGGGCATGGCCAGCAAGTGTTCCCAGTCCAGCACCACTTCCTGGGCCACCAGGCCGAACAGGCGCAACTGCCAGTTTTCATGGTGGATGTCGGGATGGATGCCCAGGTCCAGCACCGGAAAATCGGTGACGTGGCGCTGGCCGGGAGGAATGCGGTGGTCGCTCATGAACGGGCCCTGACGTTAGGAAGCGGAAGAATCCGGATTCCCTTGGACAGGTTTACGCCGGATTTGCTCCCAGGCCAGCAAAATTGCCCCCACGGTGATGGCGCAGTCGGCCACGTTGAAGGCCGGGTAGTACCAGCCGGCCACGTGGAACTGCAGGAAATCCACCACGGCGCCGAAACGCACCCGGTCGATGACGTTGCCCAGGGCACCGCCCATGATCAGGGTCAGGGAGAAGCACAGCAGGCGCTCGGCCAGGTGCTGGCGTAGCATCCAGGCGATCCAGCCGGACACTCCCAGGGCCAGCAGGGTGAAGAACCAGCGCTGCCAGCCGGGCTGGTCGGCGAGGAAGCTGAAGGCGGCGCCCCGGTTGAAGACGAAGACCCAGTCGAAAAAGGGCGTCACGGTGACCGTGTCGCCGTAGTTCAGGCTCGCCAGCACCGCCCATTTGGAGAGCTGGTCGAGAACGATGACCAGGGCCGCCAGCCCGTACCAGCGGCCCAGGGAGGACTTAGGCACGTTCGCGTACCTCGCCCTCGCCGTGCAGGTTGCTGTCGCAACGGCCGCACAGTTCGGGGTGTTCCGGGTTGCTACCCACGTCCTCCCGGTAGTGCCAGCAGCGCTCGCACTTCTTCTGGGTGGAGGCCTCGGCGGCGATGGCATCGGCGCCCTGGGCCACGCTCACCTTGGAGCAGATGAGGACGAAGCGCAGGTCGTCGCCCAGGCTGGCCAGGGCCGCGTACTTGTCGCCTTCGGCGCTGATCCGCACTTCGGCCTGGAGGGAGGAGCCGATCTTGCCTTCCTCGCGCAGGGCCTCCAGGGCCTTGGTCACTTCGCCGCGCGCCTCCCGGATCAGGGTCCACTTGGCCAGCAGCTCGCCTTCGCCGGCCTGGGCCGGCAGGTCGTGCCAGGTGTGGAACATGATGGACTGGTCCGCATCGCCGGAGAGGATCTGCCACACTTCCTCGGCGGTGAAGGAGAGGATCGGCGCCATCAGGCGGATGAAGCTCTGGGTCACGTGCCACAGGGCGCTCTGGGCCGAGCGGCGGGCCTTGGAGGCCGGTGCCGTGGTGTACAGGCGGTCCTTCAGGATATCCAGCCAGAAGCCGCCCAGGTCCTCGGAGCAGAAGGTCTGCAGGGCCTGCACCACGCGGTGGAACTCGTAGCGGTCGTAATCGGCCTGGGCCTGGGTCTGCAGCTGGCGGGTCAGAGCCAGGGCGTAGCGGTCGATCTCGAACCACTCGGCCACCGGCAGCATGTCCTTGGCCGCATCGAAGTCGGCGATGTTGGCCAGCAGGAAACGCAGGGTGTTGCGGATGCGGCGGTAGGCTTCCACCACCCGGGCCAGGATTTCCTTGGACATGGCCAGCTCGCCGGAGTAGTCCGTGGCGGCCACCCACAGGCGCAGGATGTCGGCGCCCATCTTGTCCGAGACTTCCTGGGGCAGGATGGTGTTGCCCAGGGACTTGCTCATCTTGCGCCCCTGCTGGTCCACCGTGAAACCGTGGGTGAGCAGGGCCTTGTAGGGCGGGTGGCCGTCGATGGCGGCGCCGGTGAGCAGGGAGGAATGGAACCAGCCCCGGTGCTGGTCCGAGCCTTCCAGGTAGAGGTCGGCCCGGGGGCCGGTGGCGTGGCCATCGTTATGGGAGCCCCGCAGCACGTGCCAGTGGGTGGTGCCGGAGTCGAACCAGACGTCCAGGGTGTCGCTGATCTTTTCGTACTGGGCGGCTTCGGCCCCCAGCAGTTCGGCCGCATCCAGCTTGAACCATGCTTCGATGCCTTCCTTCTCCACGCGCTGGGCCACTTCCTCCATCAGCTCCACGGTGCGCGGATGCAGTTCCCCCGTTTCCTTGTGCAGGAAGAAGGGAATGGGCACGCCCCAGTTGCGCTGGCGGGAGATGCACCAGTCGGGCCGGTTGGCGATCATGGATTGCAGGCGGGGCTTGCCCCAGGCCGGATAGAAGGCGGTGGCCTCGACCCCGGCCAAGGCCTTTTCGCGCAGGGACTTGCCGTCCGTGGGCAGGCGGTCCATGCCGACGAACCACTGGGCGGTAGCCCGGTAGATGACCGGGGTCTTGTGGCGCCAGCAGTGCATGTAGCTGTGGCTGACATTGCCGTGGGAAAGCAGGCAGCCCACTTCGGACAGCTTGTCGCAGATGGCCTGGTTGGCCTTCCAGATGGAGAGGCCGCCGAAGAAGGGCAGCTCGTCCACATAGACACCGTCGCCCTTGACGATGGAAATGATCTCGTCGTTGCCGCGGCCGTAATGGCGCCAGGCGTTGAAGTCGTCCACGCCGTGGGCGGGGGCGCAATGGACGATGCCGGTGCCCGCATCCAGGCCCACGTAGTCGGCCAGGTAGACGACGGAAACCCGGTCGTAGAAAGGATGGCGGAATTCCAGGCGCTCCAGGGCCTTGCCCTTGACGGTCGCCAGCACCGTGCCTTCGCAGCCGTAGCGCTTCAGGCAGTCGGCCACCAGCTCCTTGGCCAGCACCAGCAGGCGGTCACCCGCGTCCACCAGGGCGTATTCGTGTTCGGGGTGGATATTGAGGGCCTGGTTGGCGGGAATGGTCCACGGGGTGGTGGTCCAGATCACGGCATAGGCGGGCTTGGGCAGGGCATTGAGGCCGAAGGCCGCAGCCAGCTTGGGGGCATCGGCCTGGCTGACGGGGAAGGCCACGTCGATGGTGGGGGACTTCTTGTCGGCGTATTCAACCTCGGCCTCGGCCAGGGCGGAGCCGCAGTCGAAGCACCAATTGACGGGCTTCAGGCCCTTGAAGACGTAGCCCTGCTTGACCATTTCGGCCAGGGCGCGGATCTCGCCGGCCTCGTTGGCGAAGTTCATGGTCAGGTAGGGGTTGTCCCAGTCGCCCAGCACGCCGAGGCGGATGAATTCCTTCTTCTGCACTTCCACCTGCTCGGCGGCGTAGCTGCGGCACAGTTCCCGCACCTTGTCGGCGGGCAGGTTCTTGCCGTGGGTGACTTCGATCTTGTGCTCGATGGGCAGGCCGTGGCAGTCCCAGCCCGGCACGTAGGGCGCATCAAAACCGGCCAGGGTCTTGGAGCGGACGATGATGTCCTTGAGGATCTTGTTCAGGGCGTGGCCCAGGTGCAGGTTGCCGTTGGCGTAGGGAGGGCCGTCGTGCAGGATGAACTTGGGCCGGCCGGCGCAGATCTCGCGAATCTTCTGGTACAGCTTCTTTTCCTGCCATTGCTGCACCCACTGGGGCTCCCGCTTGGGCAGGTCGCCACGCATGGGGAAGGGAGTGTCGGGAAGATTCAGGGAGTTCTTGTAGTCAGCCATAACAGCCTCAAATACCTAAGGTTTTCTTAACGCTGGAAAAATGCGCGGGCGGCTTCCGCGTCCTGGCCGATCTGGGCCACGAGCGCGTTGAAGTCGGGGAATTTCATCTCGTCCCGCAGCTTGTGCAGGAAGGAAACGGAAAGGTGGGCGCCGTAGATGTCGCCGTCGAAATCGAAGAGGTGCACTTCCAGCAGGGGCTGCAGCTGACCGCCCACGGTGGGACGCACCCCCAGGTTGGCCACCCCGTTGAGGGGCCGGCCGGCAGCGCCGGTGACGCTCACGGCGAAGACGCCGGTTAGCGGCAGGGGATTGTGCTTGATGCGGATGTTGGCGGTGGCAAAGCCCAGCTGGCGCCCCAGCTTCTGGCCATGCACCACGCGACCGTCGATGCTGTAGGGACGACCCAGGAGACGGGCGGCCCGGGCCATGTCGCCGGCCGCCAGCGCCTCGCGCACGCCGGAGCTGGAAGCCCGCTCGCCGCCCTGCACCACGCTCTCCATGGCCTCCACCTGGAAGCCGAAGGAGGCACCGGCGGCCTGCAGCAGGGCGAAATCGCCGGCCCGGCGGGCGCCGAAGCGGAAGTCGTCGCCGATGATGAGATGGCGCACCCTGAGACAGCGCACCAGCACCTGCTCGATGAACTCGTCCGCCGTCAGGGCCGCGAAGACGGTGTTGAAGGGGCTGACGCAGGTGAGGTCGGCGCCGTAGTTCTGCAGCAGTTCCAGCTTCTCGCGCAGGGTGGTGAGCCGGGCCGGGGCCGAGGCCGGGTCGAAGAACTCACGGGGATGGGGCTCGAAGGTCAGCACCGCCGCCGGCAGGCCGCAGGCCCGGGCGGCCTGGCCGACGCGGGCAAGCAGGGCCTGGTGGCCAAGATGCACGCCATCGAAATTGCCGATGGTCAGCACCGTGGCACTGGGGGCCGAGGTTTTAACGCCGCGCAGGACGAGCATGGTGGAAGCCGGAATCCTTCTTATGCCCCGGGCGGGGCGCGAAAAAAGGCTGAATTATAACGGTTTTACCCCCGTCCTGCGGCACCGCCGCCCGCTCCGGGAGAGAACCGCCACAGGGGGCTGCCCGCCAGAGCAGAAGGGACGGTCCTGGACGGCATGGCCTGCCTGCAAAGGCCGTCCCGCCTGCCTCTCCGGGCAGGCATCAGAGACGGTGGGGACTTGGGCTCAGTCGAGCCGGGCCAGCCTGGATTTGGCCAGGGGCGGATTCTTGGCGAAGTACTGGCGGATGCCCTTGAGCATGGCCTCGGCCATGCGATCCTGGTAGGCGTCGTCGTTGAGGCGCTTTTCCTCTTCCGGATTGCTGATGAAGGCCGTCTCCACCAGGATCGAGGGAATGTCCGGCGCCTTCAGCACGGCAAAGCCGGCCTGCTCCACGCTGGCCTTGTGCAGGGCGTTGATGCCGCCCAGCTCCCCCAGCACGGCCTTGCCCAGCTTGAGGCTGTCGTTGATGGTGGCAGTCTGGGAAAGGTCCAGCAGGGTGCGGGCGAGGAAGGGATCCTTGACGCCGATGTTCACGCCGCCGATGAGGTCGGCCTCGTTTTCCTTCTGGGCCAGCCAGCGGGCCTGGGAACTGGAGGCGCCGCGCTCGGACAGCACGAATACGGAGGAACCCCGGGCATCGGGCTTGATCCAGGCGTCGGCATGGATGGAAACGAAGAGGTCGGCCTGGACCCGGCGGGCCTTCTGCACCCGCATGTGCAGGGGCACGAAGAAGTCCGAATCCCGGGTCAGCACGGCCCGCATATTGGGCTCGGCGTCGATCTTGGCCTTCAGGCGCTTGGCGATGGACAGCACCACATCCTTCTCGTGGCTGCCGCCCTTGCCCACGGCCCCCGGATCTTCGCCGCCGTGGCCCGGGTCCAGGGTGATGGTAACGAGACGATCCACCACCGGCTTGGTGTTGCGCTTGGCCGGTTCCGCCGGCCGGGCTTCCTGGGCGCGGCCCGGGGCCTGCTGGGTCTGGGACGGCGCCTCGGCCACCGGTTCGCGCCGGCCGGCCTCGGCGATGGCATCCAACCCGTCGCCGTCCTTCTTGTCCAGCAGGGACAGCAGGGGATCGGGCGGATTGGCCGGGTAGACGTCCAGCACCAGCCGGCTGCCGTACTCGCCCACCGGCTTCAGGGAAAAGACCTGGGGCTGCACCTCGGTCTTCAGCTCCATGACCAGGCGCACCACGCCGGGCTTGAAGCGGCCGGCCCGCAGCAGCTTGATGTAGGGATCGTCCGGCGCCACCTTGTTGGAGAGGCCGTCGAGCACGCTGTTGAATTCGATGCCCTCGATATCCACCACAAGACGCTCGGGATTCTTCACCGAGAACTGGGTGAACTTCAGGGGAGCGCCGCCCGGGGCGTCATGCTCCAGGGTGACCCGGGTGTAATCGGCGGCGGGCCACACCCGCACCGAGAGGATGGAGGGCGACTTGCCGGCGGCGGCCCGGGCCAGGGGCGTGACGAGCAGGACCAGGGCGGCCCCGCCGGCCTTCAGCAGGGCCCGGCGTCGCTCGACAGGCGGGACATGAGAGCGTTTACGCATTGCTCACCTCCCGGAGAATGGGGTTGCAGCAGGAGATCACGGCCGTCATCGTCGCGGAAGCGGAAAGCCAGGACGAGATCGGGCGGCGGCACAAAGCCCGCGGCTTTGTCCGGCCATTCCACGAGGCACAGGGCCCCTTGGCGGAAATAATCATCCAACCCAGCATCGACAAACTCTTCCGGCGACTCGAAACGATAAAAATCAAAGTGATACAAGTATAAGCTCGAAAGTTTGTAAACTTCAACCAAGGCGTAGGTCGGGCTCTTCACCGGACCGGTGTGGCCCAGGGCCCGCAGCAGGGCCCGCACCAGGGTGGTCTTGCCCGCCCCCAGGTCTCCTTCCAGGTAGATCACCAGGCCCGGCCCGGCGGCCTGGGCCAGGGCGGCACCCAGGGCCTGGGTCGCTGCTTCGTTCGCCAGCAGCAGACTTTGGCCTGGATTAAGGGATTGGGCAGCAGATTCGCTATGATCGGGCATATGGAACCAACGGAAGAAATGCAGCAAACGGGAGCCGGCACACCCGCCCGCCCGGCGGCGGGAGGAGCGGCCCCGGACTGGCCCGGACTGGCCGCCCGCCTCAAGGCCTGGGGCCGGGAACTGGGCTTTGCCGAGGTGGCCGTCGGCCGGGCCGAGATCGGCGAGGCCGGGCAGCGGCTGCTGGCCTGGCTCGACCAGGGGCGCCACGGGAGCATGGATTATATGGCCAAACACGCCCCCCTGCGGCTCGATCCGGGCCAGCTGGTGCCCGGTGTGCAGACCGTCATTTCGGTGCGCCTGCCCTACCTGCCCCGGGGCGCCGAGCCCGAGCAGGTGCTGGCCGATCCGGCCCTGGGCTATGTTTCCCGCTACGCCCTGGGACGGGACTACCACAAGGTCATCCGCAACCGCCTGCAGAAGCTGGCGGACCGGCTGCAGGCCGAAATCGGCGACTTCGGCTACCGGGTCTTTTCCGACTCGGCCCCGGTGATGGAGGTGGAATTTGCGCGCAAGTCCGGCCTGGGCTGGCGCGGCAAGCACACCCTGCTGCTGACGCGGGAGGGCTCCTGGCATTTCCTCGGCGAAATCTACACCGACCTGCCCCTGCCGGCGGATGCCGAGGTGAGCGATCACTGCGGTGCCTGCACGCGCTGCATCGACGTCTGCCCGACCCGGGCCATCGTCGCTCCGTACCAGGTGGACGCCCGCCGCTGCATCTCCTACCTGACCATCGAGCTGGACGGCGCCATGCCGGAGGAACTTCGGCCCCTGCTGGGCAACCGCATCTACGGCTGCGACGACTGCCAGCTGTGCTGCCCGTGGAACCGCTTCGGCCAAGTGGGGGACCCGGAATTCACGCCCCGCCAGGGCCTGGATGCGGCGCGGCTCTCGGCCCTGATGGCCTGGAGCGAGGCGGATTTCCTCGAACGCATGGCCGGCAGCCCCATCCGCCGCATCGGCATTGAACGCTGGCGGCGCAACATCGCCGTGGCCCTGGGCAACGGCCCGGCGACGGAGGAAGCCAGGACGGCCCTGGCCGCCCGCCGGGAGGACGACTCCGCCGTGGTGCGGGAGCACGTGGCCTGGGCCGAACGGCAGCTGGAAAAGAAAACGCCGCCCACGGGCGGCGTCTGAAGCCTCTTCAGGCGGCGGGCCCGCGGCCTCCGCCGTCCCCTTCGCCCCTCTTCTCCCCATCCCCCACACTTCCGGCGAAGCGCGCCTTGAGGCGCTCCCAGTAACGGTCTTCCAGGGACAGATTGATGGCGGCGCCACGGGCCAGGCTCAGCTGGCTCATCAGCAGGCAGAGGCGCTGCCAGGCGGGACCGCGCTCCACCTCGTCGAGCAGTTCCAGTTCGGCACGCAGTTGGGCGATCTCCCGCCGCAGCCCCACTTCCGGGGGGGTGTAGCCGGCATTCTTGAGGATGCGCTGGGCCAGGCGCTGGTCTTCCGGCACCAGCAGGTCGTCGCCCAGCTCCAGGGGCTGGCCGCTGCCGGGCAGGTCCGACAGCTCGCCCTTGGCCAGGGCCTCGTTGATGCGCTGTTCCGCCAGCAGTTCGAAGGCCAGCACCGCCCTGCCCTTTCAGCGCTCCACCGGCCGTGCCGGATCGGCGCACCACTCGCTCCAGGAGCCGGCGTAGAGCCGGGCACCGGGCAGGCCGGCGATTTCCATGGCCAGCAGGTTGTGGCAGGCGGAAACGCCGGAGCCGCACTGGTGCACCACCTGTTCAGGAGCAAAGCCGGCCAGGGCCTCTGTCCACTCCTGGCGCAGCTGATCGGCCGGCTTGAAGCGGCCGTCGGGCCCCAGGTTGTCGCGGAAGAAGCGGTTGCGGGCGCCGGGGATATGGCCGCCCACCGGGTCGATGCTTTCGTTTTCGCCGCGGAAACGGTCCGGCGCCCGGGCATCGACGATGATCCGGTCCGTCCGGCCCAGGCCGGCCAGCACCTGGTCGGCGCCCAGCACCCAGTCCCGGGGCGCGGGCGTGAAGGTGCGGGCGGCAGGCTCGGGCATCTCGGCGCTCAGGGCGCCGCCGGCGGCAGTCCACGCAGGCAGGCCGCCGTCCAGCAGGGCCACGGCCTCGTGGCCGAGCCAGCGCAGCAGCCACCACAGGCGCCCGGCCATCATGCCCCCGCAGTCGTCGTAGGCCACCACCTGGACCCCGGGGCCGATGCCGGCCCGGCCCAGGGCGGCGGCCAGGGTGGCGATATCAGGCAGGGGATGGCGGCCGTTGCGGCCGTTTTTCGCAGAGGAAAGATCCCGGTCCAGATGCAGGAAGACGGCTCCGGGAATGTGCCCCCGGGCGTAGGCGGTCTCCCCGGCGGCCGGGTCGGCCAGATCATGGCGGCAATCCACCACCACCCAGGCCGGATCGCCCAGGCGGGCGGCCAGGGTGGCCCCATCCACCAGGGTGGTGTGGATGGCCGCAGGCATCAGATGACGTCCTGTTCGGCCAGCCAGGCCTTGGCTTCGGCTTCGTCGGAGAAGACGCGGATGCTGGCATCGACGAAGGCACGGGAGAGCCAGGCGCTCCAGGTCACCCACTGGCTCTCGGTGATGACGGCGATGCGCTCGAAATCGTTGGCGTGGGCCTTGGAGAAGCGGATTTCCTCCAGGGCCGTGTCCAGGGTCACGTCGGCCATCTGGCGCAGATCGAAAAAGAGATTCACCGGGCCTTCGAACTTCACCTTGAAATTCACCAGCTCCTCGAACTCCTTGTAATCGGCCAGGGTGAATTCACCGAAAACGGCGACGGAAACCAGGTTGTCCTGGTGGTCGGTAACGATCATGGCTTGCTCCGTGTTGTTATGTGGATATGAGTTTAACTTGGAATGGGGCGGCCGGCGCAGCCATGGGCGGGCCCGGCGGCGCCGGGTGCCGGCCTAGTCCTGCTCCGCCGGATTGGCCCGGGAGAAGCGGGTGGCGGCCATGCCGGAGAGGACGATGATGGCGATGGCCAGCCAGGCGGCGAGGGAAAGCACCTCGCCCCAGAAGAGCATGCCGAACAGGCTGGCGAAGACCACCGCCGTGTAGGCCAGGCTGGCCGCCACCAGGGTGCGGCCCCGGCTGTAGGCCCGGGTCATGGCCAGCTGGGCCAGGGTGGCGAAGATGCCGACCCCCAGCAGCAGGCCGGCGCCGCGCAGGGTCAGGGGATGGAAGCGGAAGAAGAGCATCCACAAGCCGGCGCCGAGGGTGGACAGCAGGGAGAAGTAGAACACCGTGCGCCACTCCGGCTCCCCCTTCTGCCCCAGCTCGCGCACGTTGTAATAGGCCAGGCCGGCGAGGACGCCGGAAGCCAGGCCCATGAGACCGCCGGCCAGCTGGTCCGCATGGAAGGTAGGCTGCAGCAGCAACACCACCCCGGCAAAGCCGGCCACCAGGGCGCCCACCAGGCTGGCGGGCAGGCGGGCGCCGGAGAGGCCGGCGAGGAACAGGGCCAGGAACAGGGGCGAGGTGTAGTTGAGGGTCACCGCCGTCGCCAGGGGCAGCCAGGCGATGGCGTAGAAGTACAGCATGAGGGAGATGAAGCCGGAGACGCCCCGGTAGATCTGGAATTTCCAGTGGGGAGTGCGCGGATCGAGGCGTCCCCAGAGCATGGAGGCGCTCATCAGGGCCAGGGCGATGGCGTTGCGGTAGAAGACGATTTCCGCCGGGGAATAGCCCGCCTCGGCCGCCAGCTTGACGCACACGCCCATGCAGGCGAACAGGAATGCGGCGGCGACCATCCACAGGGATTGCATGGGCAGGAAATCCTTCGGCGATGAAGCCGGAAAAACAACGCCGCAGAAAACGGCGCGGGGGAAACAAAAGGGGCGCCCGCAGGCGCCCCGATGCTTGGGCTGGGAGAATTCTACTTCAGGTGGGGCTCGACGATGCGGCGGTAGAACTCGTGGAAGTGCTGCATGCCGTCCTCGGTGGGGGACTGGTAGGGGCCCACTTCGTTGCGCCCTTCCTTGAGCAGCTGCCAGCGGCCCCGGTCCATGCGCTCGCCGATGTCGTCGTCCTCGATGGCGGTTTCCATGTAGGCGGCCTGCTCGGCCTCGATGAATTCCCGCTCGAACTCGACGATTTCCTCGGGGTAGTAGAACTCCACCACGTTCATGGTCTTGTTCACCGACTGGGGGATGAGGGTGGACACCACCAGCACGTGGGGATACCACTCCACCATCACATTCGGGTAGTAGGTCAGCCACACGGCGCCCTGCTTGGGCTGCTCGCCCCGGGCGCCGTAGAAGTCCTTGACCGCCTTCTGCCAGCGGCCATAGGGGGCGGAGCCGACCTTGTCCAGGTTGGTGATGCCCACCTTCTGCACGGAATACCACTCGCCGAACTGCCAGGTCAGGTCGTCACAGGTGACGAAGTTGCCCAGACCGGGGTGGAAGGGCACCACGTGGTAGTCCTCCAGGTACACCTCGATGAAGGTCTTCCAGTTGTAGTTGCACTCGTGCATCTCGACCCGGTCCAGCTTGTAGCCGGTGAAGTCGAACTCGCCGGCCACGTTCATGCCGGCCAGGTCGGCCTGGGCGTTGCGCGGCCCCTTGAAGAGCAGGCCGTTCCAGGAATCCAGCTTGCGCTTGTTGAGGTTGAGGCAGGGATTGGCGGGGAAGTGGGGCGCGCCCTTGAGGCTGCCTTCGCTGTCGTAGGTCCAGCGGTGGATCGGGCAGACGATGTGCTCCGCGTTGCCGCTGCCCTGCAGCATGATGGCCTGGCGGTGGCGGCAGATGTTGGACATGTCATAAACCCCGTCCGGCTGGCGCACCAGCATGCGGCCGTGGTCGCGCCATTCCATGGTGCGGTAGTCGTGCACATTGGGCACCATCAGCTCGTGGCCGACGTACCCCGCCCCCTGCTCGAAGAAGAGTTTCATCTCCAATTCGAACATTTTTTCGTCGAAATACCATTCGACGGGGAATTGGCTAACGGCAGGAGCCAGTTTGGTGCTGGATGCGATGTCGGACATGTCCACACCTCCGGAAAAAGGCAATGGGTGAAAAATGAAGCAAAATCAACGAAGGCGGGATTCTACCCCGGCGCAAATTTGACCAAAAGCCCCGCGATACGGTATTTTTTGCGTTTCCACCGGTTATTGATATGGATCAATCGCCCATGCCCGCTTCCACCAGCGCCGGCGGCCAGACCGGAACCCCTCCCGGCTCTCCCTCCTCCCCCTCCTTCGAAGAAGCCCTCGCCGACCTGGAGCGTATCGCCCAGGCCATGGAAGGCGGCAACCTGTCCCTGGAAGAATCCCTGTCCGCCTACAAGCGCGGCGTCGAACTGCTGAAACTGTGCCAGGGCCAGCTGGCCGATGCGGAACAGCGGGTGCAGGTCCTGGAAAGCGGTACACTGAAGGACTTGAACAGCCCCGAGGCCTGAAGGCACGGCCCGACCTGCGCCTTCGCACCTCTTCTCCAGGTTTTCCCATGGCATCTTCCGACGCTTCCGCCCTGCCCTTCCCCGACTGGATGGCCCACACCCAGGCCCGCACCGAGGCCGCCCTGGGCCGCTTCCTGCCCTCCGCCGAGACCATTCCCCAAAACCTGCACGACGCCATGCGCTACAGCGCCCTGGGCGGCGGCAAGCGGGTCCGTCCCCTGCTGGCCTTCGCCGCCGGCGAACTGTGCGGCGCCACACCGGAAGCCCTGGACTGCGTCGCCTGTGCGGTGGAGATGATCCACGTTTATTCCCTGGTGCACGACGACCTGCCCTGCATGGACGACGACGTGCTGCGCCGGGGCCGCCCCACCTGCCACGTGCAATACGATGAACCCACCGCCCTGCTGGTGGGGGATGCGCTGCAATCCCGCGCCTTCGAGATCCTCGCCGCCCAGCCCTGGCCGAGCCCGGCCCAGGGCCTGGAACTGGTGCGCCTGCTGGCCCACGGCAGCGGCTCCTGCGGCATGGCCGGGGGCCAGGCTATCGACCTGGCCTCCGTCGGCAAGAGCCTCGACCAGCCCCAGCTGGAACTGATGCACGCCCTGAAGACCGGCGCCCTGATCCGGGCCGCCGTGCTCATGGGCGCCCACTGCGGCACGCCCCTGGCCGCCGCCGAACTGGAGCGCCTGGACGCCTTCGCCAAGCGCGCCGGCCTGCTCTTCCAGGTGGTGGACGACATTCTGGACTGCACCGCCAGCACCGCCACCCTGGGCAAGACCGCCGGCAAGGACGAGGCGGCCGACAAGCCCACCTACGTCCGCCTGCTGGGCCTGGAAACAGCCCGCCAGCTGGCCGACGACCTGCGCCGCGACGCTCTCGGCGCCCTGGAAGGCTTCGGCCCCTGGGCCCAGCGCCTGATCGAACTGGCCCACTACATCACGACCCGCAAGTTCTAGAGCGGGCCTTCGCGCATCCACCGAATTCGAGCGCCGCACCATGATGACCGCCACCCCCCTGCTAGACACCATCGACAGCCCGGCCCAGCTGCGCCGCCTGGACAAGCGCCAGCTGCCCCAGCTGGCCGAGGAACTGCGCACCTTCATCGTCGAGTCGGTATCCCGTACCGGCGGCCATCTCTCCTCCAACCTGGGCACGGTGGAACTGACCATCGCCCTGCACTACGTCTTCGACACCCCGGAAGACCGGCTGGTGTGGGACGTGGGCCATCAGACCTACCCCCACAAGATCCTCACCGGCCGCCGCGCCGGCATGGCCAAGCTGCGCATGCACGGCGGCCTCTCCGGTTTTCCCAAGCGCTGCGAATCGGCCTACGACACCTTCGGCGTCGGCCACTCCTCCACCTCCATCTCCGCCGCACTTGGCATGGCCCTGGCGGCCAAGCAGAAGGGGGAGAACCGCAAGGCGGTGGCCATCATCGGCGACGGCGCCATGTCCGCCGGCATGGCCTTCGAGGCCCTCAACAACGCCGGTGTCGCCGACGCCAACATGCTCGTCATCCTCAACGACAACGACATGTCCATCTCGCCCCCGGTGGGCGCGCTGAACAAGTACCTGGCCCGCCTGCTCTCCGGCGGTCTCTACTCCGCCGCCCGCCGCGCCGGCGAAAAGGTGCTGGGCGTGGCCCCGCCCCTGCTGGAACTGGCCAAGCGGGCCGAGGAGCACGTCAAGGGCATGCTCACCCCGGGCACCCTGTTCGAGGAGCTGGGCTTCAACTACATCGGCCCCATCGACGGCCACGACCTGGACGCCCTGGTGCCCACCCTGCAGAATCTGAAGGGTCTCAAGGGGCCCCAGTTCCTCCACGTCATCACCAAGAAAGGCCAGGGCTACAAGCTGGCCGAGGCCAACCCGGTGCTCTACCACGGGGTTTCCAAGTTCCAGCCGGAAGTGGGCATCCAGAGCGGCAAGGGCGGCGGCAAGCTGACCTACACCCAGGTCTTCTCCGACTGGCTGTGCGACATGGCGGCGGCCGAGCCGCGCCTGGTGGGCATCACCCCGGCCATGGGCGAAGGCTCCGGTCTGGTGCGCTTTGCCGAGCTGTACCCGGAACGCTATTTCGACGTCGGCATCGCCGAGCAACATGCCGTCACCTTCGCCGCCGGCCTGGCCTGCGAAGGCCTGAAGCCGGTGGTGGCGATCTACTCCACCTTCCTGCAGCGAGGCTACGACCAGCTGGTGCACGACGTGGCCCTGCAGAATCTGCCGGTGGTCTTCGCCATCGACCGGGGCGGCCTGGTGGGCGCCGACGGTGCCACCCACCACGGCGCCTTCGACCTTTCCTTCATGACCTGCATCCCCAACCTGGTGATCATGGCCCCGGCGGACGAAGACGAATGCCGCAAGATGCTGACCACCGCCATGGGCATCGACGGCCCCAGCGCCGTGCGCTATCCCCGCGGCGGCGGCAGCGGCGTGACGCCGGAAACGGCCCTCACCGCCCTGCCCGTGGGCAAGGGCGAGATCCGGCGCCAGGGCAAGGGCGTGGCCCTGCTGGCCTTCGGCAGCATGGTGCAGGCAGCCCTGGGGGCCGGCGACGCCCTGGATGCCAGCGTCGCCAACATGCGCTTCGTCAAACCCCTGGATCGGGAGCTGCTGGCCGAGCTGGCGCGGAACCACGAGCTGCTGGTCAGCGTCGAAGAGAATGCCCTGATCGGCGGCGCCGGCAGCGAAGTGGCCCGGGCCCTGGAAGAGATGGGCCTGACCGTGCCCCTGCTGCGCCTGGGCCTGCCCGACCATTTCATCGACCACGGCGACCAGAACCTGCTGCTGGCCGAGCTAGGCCTGGACGTGGACGGCATCGTCCGCCAGGTGCAGCAACGGCTGCCCGCCTGAAGGCCGGGAAAGCGCGCCCCCATTGGCTCACCGCCCGGCTGGAAGGCGCATCCCGATTGCCTCTCCGCCCGGCCCACTGCAGATAAGCCCGCCATGACTACTTCCCAGACTCCCATTCCCGACGTCCAGAACAGCGAAGACACCCGCCGCATTGCCATCAACAAGGTGGGCATCCGGGCCATCCGCCATCCGGTGAAAATCCGCGACAAGGGCGGCGACGTGCGCCACACCGTGGCCAGCTTCAACATGTACGTGGGCCTGCCGCACAACTTCAAGGGCACCCACATGTCCCGCTTCGTGGAGATTCTCAACAGCCACGAAAGGGAAATCTCGGTGGAATCCTTCCCCACCATGCTGCAGGCCATGGCCGCCCGCCTGGAGGCCCGTAGCGGCCACATCGAGATGAGCTTCCCCTACTTCATCGCCAAGACCGCCCCGGTCTCCGGCGTGCCGAGCCTGCTCGACTACGACGTCACCCTGATCGGCGAAATCGCCGACGGCCGCATCACCTCCACGGTGCGGGTGGTGGTGCCGGTGACCAGCCTGTGCCCCTGCTCCAAGGAAATCTCCAACTACGGCGCCCACAACCAGCGCTCCCACGTCACCGTCACCGCCCGTCTCAACGCCTTCCTCTGGATAGAGGACCTGGTGCAGATGGTGGAAGCCCAGGCCTCCTGCGAACTGTTCGGACTGCTCAAGCGTCCGGACGAGAAGTGGGTCACCGAGCGGGCCTACGACAATCCCAAATTCGTCGAGGACATGGTGCGGGACGTGGCCGCCCGCCTCAACGAAGATCCCCGCATCGACCACTACGTGGTGGAATCGGAAAACTTCGAGTCCATCCACAACCACTCCGCCTACGCCCTGATCGAGAAGGACAAGCGCGCCTGATAGCGCAAAACATTGCGAACCATTCTTGATAACACCTGACTAACCCGGCGAGTCCCCGGGGCGGGACACCAAGCCGAGGAGCCGCAATGTCAGGCAAGTGCTGCAAGAAGGGTTGCAAGAAATGTCCCTGGCGCAAGAAGAAGTAGCGCCGGAGGAATTCAGGCATAAAAAAAGGGCGCCTTGCGGCGCCCTTTTCATGGCAACGGCCAAACAGCTTAGCCGCGCTTGAGGACCAGCTTTTCCTTGATGCGGGCGGACTTGCCGGAACGGTCGCGCAGGTAGTACAGCTTGGCACGACGCACGTCGCCGCGACGCTTCACTTCGATGGAAGCGATCAGGGGGGAGTAGGTCTGGAAAGTCCGTTCCACGCCTTCGCCGGAGGAAATCTTGCGCACGGTGAAAGCGGAGTTGAGGCCGCGGTTGCGCTTGGCGATGACCACGCCTTCGTAGGCCTGGACCCGCTTGCGGGTACCTTCCACCACGTTCACGCCAACCACCACGGTGTCGCCGGGGGCGAATTCGGGGATGGTCTTGCCGGCGGTCAGGCGGGCGATTTCTTCTTGTTCCAGTTGTGCAATCAGGTTCATGTGAGTACTTCCTAAGTTAAGAACTGCTTTTCATCTCACCGCATTGCTCCGCTTGCGCTTCTCTTTCGAGTTCGCCGAGGAGTTGCGTAATTTCCTTGGAAAGCTTTTTGCCTCCCTCGGTCTGTTGCGTCAGCCATTTGGCGTACAGCTCCGGGCGACGCTCCCGGGTCCGCGCCAGCGACTGTTTCAGTCGCCAGCGGCGAATGTCCTTGTGGTGGCCGGACAACAGCACCGGCGGCACCGGCATTTCTTCATACACCTCGGGGCGGGTGTAATGGGGGCAATCCAGCAGTCCGTCCACGAAGGAGTCCTGCTCGGCCGAGGTGGCATCGTTGAGCACCCCCGGCAATTGCCGCACCACGGCATCCATCAGGGCCATGGCCGGAATCTCGCCGCCCGAGAGGACGAAATCCCCGATCGACACTTCCTCGTCAACGCAGCGTTCGATCAGACGCTCGTCCACTCCCTCGTAGCGGCCGCAAAGCAGGATCAGACCCGCCTCTTCCTTCAGCCGCATGACGCTGGCGTGAGTCAGGGGGCGCCCCTGGGGTGACAGATAGATCACCCGGGGCTGAGCCACCCCATTCTGCCGCTGGGACTCCTTGGCCGCCGCAATGGCTTTTTCCAGAGGCTCAGGCAGCATCACCATGCCCGGGCCGCCGCCATAGGGGCGATCGTCCACGGTCCGGTAATTGTTGTCGGTGAAATCCCGCGGGTTCCAGGTGTTCAACACCCAGCGCCCGTCCTCCAGGGCCCGACGGCTGATGCCGAAGTTGGCCAGGGCGGCAAACATCTCCGGAAAGAGGGTGACGACGTCGAAACGCACGCTCAACCGATCCTCGGAGGCGAAGCCGGGCGGACTTTCACCAATCCTTTTCCCACTCGACGCGAATGCGGTGGTCAGCCTGCTCCACCGCCAGCACCACCGCGGCAACGAAGGGCAGCAGACGCTCCTCCCCGTCTTCGGCGGCGACGCGCAACACGTCGCTAGCCCCGGTTTCGATCAGCCCGACCACCTGGCCCAGCTTCTCGTCGCGGGTATTGACCACGTCCAGACCGATCAGATCGGTCCAGTAAAACTCGTTTTCCGACGTAGCCGGCATCGCTTCCCGGGGAGCGCCCACCAGAAACCCTTGCAGGGCCTCGGCGGCATTCCGGTCGTCAACGCCTTCAAGCCTTGCAACCAGCCCGTCTCCGTGCCAGCGGCATTGCTTCAACTTGCAGGAGCGCCATTGTGCCAAAGGCACTTCGGCCGCCCCGTCCCCCTTCTCCGTTGCCACCCACCACTCGGGCATTTTGGCCCAGGCGAGGGGATCGTCGGCGAAGGGGTGGATTCTGACCCAGCCCTGGATACCGTAGGGGACGGTGATCTTCCCCAGGACGATGACCGGGTTGGTATCAGTTGCCGTCACGCTTTATCAGGCAGCCTTGGCAGCGAACTGCTTGACCAGGCGGGCCACGGTCGGGGACAGCTGGGCGCCGTTGTCGGTCCAGTAGGTCAGGCGATCCATCTTGATCACCAGGCCTTCGGCATTACCGGAGGCCACGGGGTTGTAGAAACCCACGCGCTCGACGAAACGGCCGTCGCGACGGTTACGGGAATCGGTAACCACCATGTTGTAGAAGGGGCGCTTCTTGGCGCCGCCACGGGCAAGGCGAATGACAACCATCGTTGTTCTCTTCCGAAATCAGAAAAAGGGCAAGATTATAACAATAAACCGCGGCAAAACAAGCAATAAAACAAGCCCCTACTTTGCCCCGGCGGAAACGGGAAACAAATCCGCCCCGCCCCCGCCGCCTGGCGGCCGGGAACTCCCCGGAAACGCCCGCCTGTCGGGCAAATCCCTGGAGATGGCGACACGGCACGCTATAATCCACGCACCTTTAAACTCCCGCGGGCGCCCTTGAGCCGGCGCCGCCGCCCCTAGCCGACCACGCCATGAGCGAACCGTCCTCCGTTCCCCCGGAAACCGCGCCGCCCCCCCTGGGCATCACCGCCATCATCGAATGGCTGGGACTGCCGCCGTCCGGCGACCTGGGGCAGGAGCTGACGACCCTCAAGGGCCACCTGCTGGCCATGGAGGACACGGCGGCCAGCGCCCAGCAGCGCCACCGGGTCCTGGACCTGATCCACGCCCGCAGCGTTGCCGCGGTGGCCCGGCTGACCCCCAGCCTGGACGAGGCCGGCCTGCCCCTGCCGCGCAAGCTGCGTGCCCTGGTCAAGTCCGCCCAGGAACTGCTGGAACTGCTGGCCCGCAACTTCCTTGCCATCCTGCAGGACCAGGTGGACGAACACCTGGTGAAGGGCCTGCGCCAGCCCCAGGACGTGATTCTCTGGCGCGCCCAGCACCTGCTCAAGCAGCACCTGCTGATCAGCGCCCTGGTAGCCTCCCCCGCCGCCGTCGGCATCTGGGAAGCCGCCCACCGCACCTACGCCCTGGCCCGGGAACGGGGCCTGCAGGGGCAACCGCCCGAAGGCACCGCCTCTAGCATCGAGAACGAATACGCCAGCACCCTGCTCCTGGCCTGCGCCCAGCCTGCCTCCTTCAGCGCCCGGGAACTGGAATTCATTGCCGACATCGCCCAACGGCACGGACACCGGCTGGAATTCCTCAGCATCACCGACGAGCGCCACCGGGGCCTGTTCTGGATCGACCCCAACCGGGACAGCCCGGCCGTGGCCCTGGCCCGCCGCCTGCCGCCGCCGGAAACGCCGGTGCTGTGGTTCTCCTGCGACCAGCTGGCCCATTTCCTCGAGCGGCAGCTGCACACCCTGGAATCCGGCAGCCAGCGGACAGGCGCCAGCGAACTGCCCGAATTCGCCGCCACCTTGAGCGGGCGCAGCGTCCTGCGCCGCCTCATCCGCTTCTGGGGCAACCCGGCCCGGCGGCGCTTCCCGCGCCGGCGCCAAAGCTACCGGGTGACCCTGCACGCCGGCCTGGAACCCCTGGCCGGCCTGCTGCGCGGCCCTTCCCTGGAAGAAGGCGAAGGCTCCTCCTGGATGATCACCAACGAAAGCCCGGACGGCTACGCCCTGATGCACCTTGCCGGCACCTCGGAAAAGCTGGAAGTGGGCGACGTGGTGGCCCTCAAGCCGGAAAACCATCCGCCGGGCCGCGGCGGCTGGCAGGCCTGCATCGTACGCTGGGCCCTCTCGGAAAATCCGGAGCACCTGGAGATCGGCCTGCAGATCCTGGCCCCCAAGGCCCTGCCCGCCACCATCGCCCTGCCCGGCGAGAATGCCAGCGCCCACCCCCATGTCCTGGTCCTGCCCGCCGTTCCGGGCCTGCGGCCCAACGACTCCCTGGTGACGCCGGCCGGGCTGCTGCCGGCGGACCAGGGTCGCTTCGTGCTGCTGGTGGAACGGGACAACCTGGAAATCAAGGAAGTGCGCACCACCAGCCTGGACGAACAGACGGCCCGGGTGGAGATTTTCTCCATCGCCGTCGAGGAACAGCCGGACTAGCCTCCCGGCGGATTGCGGCGGTGCAGGGTGGCGGCCAGCAGGGCGCCCAGCAGCACCACCAGCCAGGACAGGTACAGCCACACCAGGAAGATGGGCACGGCGGCGAAGGCGCCGTAGATCAGGGTATAGGACGGCACCTTGGCCAGGTAGAACTCGAAGCCGCGCTGCATCAGGGTGATGGCCAGGGAGGCGAAGGCCCCGCCCCAGATGGCATGGCGCAGGCGCACCGGCACATTGGGCACGGCGAAGTAGAGGAAGGCGAAGAAGCCCCCCAGCAGCACCGCCGAAAGGGCCTTGAGCAGGGCGTTGCGCACCCAGAGGGCCTCGTTGAAGAAGCCCAGGGAGGCCGTCACCACGTAGGAGGTGACGCCGAAGACGGCGCCGAGCACCAGGGGCCCGAGCAGGGCGATCACCAGATAGAGTTTCAGCCGCCGCCCCGGGGAACGGGAGACGCCGACCTGCCACACGTGGTTGAGGGCCCGCTCGATGGTCAGCATCAGCACCAGGGCCGTGCCGGCCAGCACCATGACGCCGAGCCAGGTCAGGCGATTGACCTTCTGGGAAAAGATCAGGGTGTACTTGGCGATCACCACGCCGGCCTTGTCCGGCAGCAGGTTGGCCACCAGGAAGGTGTTCACCTGGTCCAGGATCACCGGGAAGAAGGGCAGGTCCGAGAGCACGGCCACCACCAGGCCCACCAGGGGCACCAGGGACAGCAGGGTGGTGTACGCCAGGCTGGCGGCGGTCTGGGTGAAGCGCTCCTCCCGGAAACGTCTGAACATTTCCGGCAGCATGCCTTCCCGCTGGGAGTAACGTCGTCTGGCCATCGCCACCATCAAATAGGAAAAAACCCGGGACAGGCCGCCCCGACACCGCCGCTATAATAGCCGACCCCGCCTGGAAGCCCCGTCATGGAAAAACGCCTCGTCCTCATCGCCAGCACCCTGCTGATCGCCCTGATCTTTCTCTGCCTGGCCTGGGAGCTATGGCTGGCGCCGCTCAAGCCGGGTGGCTCCTGGCTGGCGCTGAAGGCGGTGTTCCTGCTGCCGCCCCTGTTCGGCATCCTCAAGGGGCGCCGCTACACCTACCAGTGGAGCTCCCTCTTCATTCTCTTCTACCTGGCCGAAGGGTCCGTGCGGGTCACCTCCGACCAGGGCCTGACCCAGTGGCTGGCGGGCATCGAAACCCTGCTCAGCCTGGCCTTCTTCGCCTGCGTCGTGGCCTACGCCCGCCTCACCCGCCCATCCAAGCAAAAGGCCCCCACCGCAGGGTGAGGGCCCGGGCCGGGCGCTGCTGCGCTTGGCCGACGCGGCCAGTTCAGCCCATTCAGATATCGCCCTGGGGATTGAGCTTTTCCAGGGAGGAGTGGAGCTTGTTGAGGGCGTTGAGATAGGCCTTGGCCGAGGCGATGACGATATCCGTATCGGCCCCCTGGCCGTTCACGATGCGCCCGCCCTTGGCCAGGCGCACGGTCACTTCGCCCTGGGCATCGGTGCCGGTGGTGATGGCATTGACCGAATAGAGCAGCTGCTCGGCGCCGCTGGCGGCGATTTTCTCGATGGCCTTGAAGGTGGCATCCACCGGACCGCTGCCCGAGGAAGCCGCCTTGTGCTCGGCGCCGCCGACGGCAAGGGTGACGGCGGATTCGGGAATCTCCCCGGTCTCGGAGCAGACCTGGGAATAGACCAGCTTGTAGTGCTCCTGCTCCGGCGTCACGGTCTCGTCGGAAACCAGGGCCTGCAGGTCCTCGTCGAAAATCTCGTGCTTCTTGTCGGCCAGTTCCTTGAAGCGGGCGAAGGCGGCATTGAGGGCCTCCTCGCTGGGCAGGTCGATGCCCAGTTCGGCCAGACGGGTCTTGAAGGCGTTGCGGCCGGAGTGCTTGCCCAGCACCAGCTTGTTCTGGGACCAGCCCACGTCTTCGGCCCGCATGATCTCGTAGGTTTCCCGGTGCTTGAGCACGCCGTCCTGGTGGATGCCGGACTCATGAGCGAAGGCATTGGCGCCGACGATGGCCTTGTTCGGCTGCACCGGGTAGCCGGTGATCTGGGACACCAGCTTGGAGGCGGGCACGATCTGGGTGGTATCGACCCGGGTTTCCACCGGGAAGATGTCGGCCCGGGTGCGGGTCGCCATCACCACCTCTTCCAGGGAGGCATTGCCGGCCCGTTCGCCCAGGCCGTTGATGGTGCATTCCACCTGGCGGGCGCCGGCCAGCACGGCGGCCAGGGAATTGGCCACGGCCAGGCCCAGGTCGTTGTGGCAGTGCACGGACCACACCACCTTGTCGGCACCGGGCACCCGCTCGATCAGCTGGCGGATGGTCTCGGCGAACTGGCTGGGCAGGTTGTAGCCCACGGTGTCGGGCACGTTGATGGTGGTGGCGCCGGCCTTGATCACGGCCTCGAAAATGCGGCACAGGAAGTCGATCTCGGAGCGGCCCGCATCCTCGGCGGAAAATTCCACGTCGTTGGTGTATTCCCGGGCCCAGCCGATGGCCTTGACCGCCTGCTCGACCACCTGATCCGGAGTCATGCGCAGCTTCTTCTCCATGTGGATCGGGCTGGTGGCGATGAAGGTGTGGATGCGGCCCCGGGCGGCTGGCTTGATGGCCTCGCCGGCGCGGCGGATGTCGTTCTCGTTGGCCCGGGCCAGGGAACAGACGGTGGAATCCTTGATCGCCTCGGCGATGGCGTGGATGGCGTCGAAGTCGCCGGGAGAGGCGGCGGCGAAGCCGGCCTCGATCACGTCCACCCGCATCCGCTCGAGCTGGCGGGCCACCCGCAGCTTCTCTTCCTTGGTCATGGAAGCGCCGGGGCTCTGTTCGCCGTCGCGCAGGGTGGTGTCGAAAATGATCAGCTGCTGTTTCATGGTCTCTCTCCGGAATCTGCCGCCGCTGGAATTATTTGCGCAGGGGAAAGGATTCTAGCGCACCGCGCCGCCAAAGCGGGATGCCCTGCGAGGCAGAAGGGACGCCACTATCGGGCATGGATGCCCGGAGATGGCCGTCCCTCCTGCCTCTCGGGGGAGTGCCGCCTCAGTTTTCCTCCGTCCGGCACAGGGCCGGGAACAGCAGGGGCAGCAGGATCAGGGTGAAGATGGTGGCGGAGACGATGCCGCCGACGATGACCACGGCGAAGGGCCGCTGGGTCTCGGAGCCGATGCCGTGGGAGAGGGCCGCCGGCAGCAGGCCCAGGCCGGCCATCAGGGCCGTCATGAGGATCGGGCGCAGGCGGCCGACAGCGCCTTCCCGCACCGATTCGGCGACGCTCTGGCCGTTGCGTACGCCCTCGAGGAACTGCTCCACCATGATCACCCCGTTCTGCACCGAGATGCCGGCCACGGCGATGAAGCCGACGGCGGCGGAGACGGACATGTGCAGACCGGCGGCGGCCAGGCCGAGGATGCCGCCGACCCAGGTGAAGGGCACCATGCCCAGCACCAGCAGGGCGAAGGGCATGGAGCGGAAGGCCCAGAACAGCAGCACGAAAATGCCCAGCACCGAGAGGGGCACGATCACCGCCAGACGCTTGGTGGCCCGCTGCTGGTTCTCGAATTGGCCGCCCCAAGTCATGCTGTAGCCGTTGGGTAGATGCACCTGCTCCTTGACCTTGGCCATGGCCTCGGCGACGAAGCTGCCCTGGTCCCGACCCAGCAGGTTGGCCTTCACCGCCACATAGCGGCCGCCGGCCTCCCGGGCGATGCGGGCCGGGCCCTGGCGCACTTCCACACTGGCGATGGCGGCCAGGGGTATGGTGCCGGGGTCGGCCAGGGAGGGATGGTCGCTGTGGGGCAGGGCGATGGGCAGGTCCGCCACGTCGTCCACCGCGTCCCGGTACTCCTTCTCCAGGCGCACCACGATGTCGAAGCGGCGGTCGCCGTCGTAGAAGACCGCCACGGCGCTGCCGGCCAGGGCCGTCTGCACCGTGGCATTGACGTCCTGGGCGCTGATGCCGTAGCGGGCCATGCGTTCCCGGTCCAGGGTGATGTCCAGCTCGGTCTGGCCGCTGACCTTGATGGCGGCCACGTCGGCGGCGCCGTGGATGGCGCCGAGCACGCCCACCACCTGCTCCGCCTTGTCCTCCAGGATGTCCAGGTCGGGGCCGAAGATTTTCACCGCGATCTCCCCCTTCACCCCGGAAATGGATTCCTGCACGTTGTCCTCGATGACCTGGGAGAAGTTGGTGGGCACCCCGGGAATGGCCCGGATTTTCCCGCTCATGTCGGCGATGAGGGCTTCCTTGCTGGGGAAGCGCCACTCGTTGTGGGGCTTTAAGTCCGCCAGGATTTCCATGTTGTTGGGCCCCTTGGGGTCGGTGCCGTCGTCGGGCCGGCCGACGTGGGCGATGACCTTGCTCACCTCCGGATAGGAAAGCAGGATGCGCCGCACCTCCTGCTCCACCTCCTTGGTCTTGGCCAGATTGGTGGCCGGCGGCAGGGTCACGGTGAGCCAGATGTTGCCCTCGTCCAGCTTGGGCAGGAACTCGCTGCCCAGATGGGGCACCAGGGCAAGGGAGAGGGCCAGGATGAGGCCGGAGCCGACCACGATCTGCCGCCGCCGGCCGTCGGCCCACTGCATCAGCTCCCGGTAACGCTCCTGCAGGCGGTGCATCCAGTCCAGGTGCTTTTCCGCCAGATTGTGCTGCTTCAGGTAGAAGGAGGTCAGGGCCGGCGTCAGGGTCAGGGTCAGCAGGATGGCGCCGATGATGGCGAAGGATAGGGTGTAGGCCATGGGGGCGAAAATCTTCCCCTCCACCCGCTCGAAAGTGAAGATGGGCAGGAAGGCCAGGATGATGATGGCCTTGGAGAAGATGATCGGGTGCCCCATCTCGATGGCGGTGTGCTTCAGGGTCAGCATGCGCCACTGCAGGGTGCCGTGCAGGGGGTTCTTCTCCGGCTCGCCCATGGCCAGGCGCACCATGAGGGCCTCCACCAGCACCACGGCGCCGTCGATGATGATGCCGAAGTCCACCGCCCCCAGGGAAATGAGATTGGCCGCCACGCCCTTGGTATGCATCATGACGAAGGCGGTGAGCAGGGACAGGGGAATGACCACCGCCACCACGGCGGCGGCGAACCAGGAGCGCAGGAACAGGATCAGGATGCCCACCACCAGCACCGCCCCCACCAGCAGGTTTTCGCTGACGGTGTGCACGGTGTGCTTGACCAGTTCGATGCGGTCGTAGATGGGCACCAGGCGCACGCCGGCGGGCAGGCGCTCGCCGACCCGGGCCATTTCCTCCTTGAGGGCGGCGGAAACCTTGATGGCGTTCTGGCCCTTGCTCATCTGCACGATGCCCTGCACCACGTCGTCCCGCTCGTTGAAGGAGACGATGCCGGAACGGGTGCGGGGGCCGATCTCCACCCGGGCCACGTCGCCCACCAGGATGGGCTTGCCCTCCCGCACTGCCACGGTGACCCGGGCGATGTCGTCCACCTTGGACAGCAGGCCGATGGAACGCACCACCAGGGCCTCGTCGCCGCGGCGCATGATGCCGCCGCCGGCGTTGGCGTTGTTGCTGGCCAGGGCCTGGGAGACCTGGTCGATGCTGACCGCGAACTTGCGCAGGCGGGCCGGGTCGATGCGCACCTGGTATTCCTTCACCGCGCCGCCGAAGCTGACCACGTCGGCCACCCCGGTGACCCGGCGCAGGGCCGGCCGCACCACCCAGTCCTGCAGGGCCCGCACCTCGTGCAGGGGCATGTCCGCCGGAGCCTCGAAGACGTAGCGGTAGATTTCCCCCACCGCCGTGGTCAGGGGTGCCAGCCCGGGCTGAGCACCGGGCGGCAACAGCACGTTCTGCAGCTTTTCCGTCACCTGCTGGCGGGCGAAGTAGTCGTCCGTGTTGTCGGCGAAGGTCAGGGTGACGATGGACAGGCCGGTGATGGAAACGGAGCGCAGCTGGGTCATGCGCGGCACCCCGTTCATCTCCCGCTCGATGGGCAGGGAAATGCTCCGTTCCACTTCCTCCGGCGCCAGGCCCGGGGCCTGGGTGACGATATTGACCTGCACGTCCTGCACGTCGGGGAAGGCCTCGATGGGCAGATTGACCACGGCGTAGCCGCCCACGGCGATCAGCACCAGGACGCCGACGATGACGAACAGGCGCTGGGCCAGGGCGAAGGTAACCAGGCGTTCCAGCATGGCCTCAGTTCCCGGCCAGTTCGGCGTTGAGCAGCAGGGCGCCGGCGGTGACCACCCGCTCCCCGGCCTTCAGCCCGCTTTCGACGAAGCTGCTGTCGTGGCCGCGGAAGGCCAGCACCACTTCGCGCCGGGCCACCACCCCCGGCTCGGATTCGACGAAGAGATAGGTGTGCAGGCCTTCGGTCACCAGGGCCGTGTTGGGCACCTTGGGCAGGCGCCGGTCCGGATTCTCCGGCACGATGCGGGCGAACATTTCCGGCTTCAGGCGGCGCTCCGGGTTGGCCACGGCACAGCGCACCGGCACCCGGCGGGACTGGGGATCGAGCACGTCGCCGATGGCCTCCACCGTGCCGGGGAAGCGCTGTTCCGGATAGGCGTCCACGGCGATGGAAACGGCCTGGCCCACCTTCAGCTTGCCCAGGTCCTTTTCCGTCAGTTCGGCCATGACCCACAGAGAACGGGGATCGCTGACCACGAACAGGGGTGCGGCGCCGTCGGGGCGGACCTCGACGCCGGGACTGGCCTGGCGCTCGGTGACAATGCCGGCCAGGGGCGTGCGCAGGGCGAAACCGCTCTCCCCGGCCAGGGGCGAGAGATTGCGCAGGCGGGCGCGGCTGCGCTCCACTTCGGCCTCGGCCGCCCGGTAATCGTTCTGGCTGGCCTCCAGATCCTTGCGCGCCACCACTTCCAGTTCGTAGAGGGCTTTGCTCCGTTCCAGGGCGGAGCGCTTGGTCTCCCGATCCGACTCGGCCTTGCGCAGGTCGGCGTAGTCCGGCACGTCCAGGGTCAGCAGGGGGGCGCCGGCCTTGACCGTGTCGCCGGCCTGGGCCAGCACCTTCAGCACCCGGCCGCTGGTGGGGGCGAAAATGCGGGCGGTACGGTTTTCGTCGTAACTGACCCGTCCAGCCAGGGGTTCCAGCAGGGGCACCGGCAGCTCGGGCGCGGCTTCGATGCGCAGGTAGGCCAGCTGGGGCGCCCCCGGCGGGAAGCTGATGCTGTGATTGGTGTTGAGGGCCGGCTTGGCCAGGGGCGCCGGCCCGGCCGGCGGCACAGCCGGACGCAGGACCAGCACGGCCGCCACGGCCAGGGCCGCCACAATACCCAGGGGGAGCAGGACTTTCTTCTGCAGCAGGGGGGAGTGCTTCAGGGGCTTCATGGGCGTTCCTTTTGTTCTATTGGCCCAGGACCGCCTGCCAGGCGGCCAGGGCTTTGGCGTATTCGGCCCGGAGAATGGCGGCATCAAGGCGCACGGCGCGCAGGGTGCGGCGGGCGTCGAGCAGGTCGAGCAGGCCCAGGGCGCCGCGGCCGTAGGCATATTCGCTGGCGCTGGCGACCCGCTCGGCCTCGGCCAGCAGGCCGTCCTCGAGCCGCTGACGGCGCTCCCGGGCGGCGCCCAGCAGGGATTCGGCCTGGGCCACCTCGCCCAGGGCCAGGGCCCGCACCTGCTCCTCCCGGGTGCGGGCGGCCAGCAGTTCGGCCTCGGCCCGGGCGATCTCGCCCTCGTAGGCATGGCGCAGGAACAGGGGCACGCTCAGGCTGACCCCGTAGGTGTTGTTGGGCGATGCATCGCCCGGCGGAAAGTGTTCGAACTGCACGCCCACCGTCACGTCCCGGCTGCGGGCGGCCCGCGCCAGCTCCCGGGCAGCTTCGGCAGCCTTGACCCGGGCCCGGGCGGCGAGAACGTCGGCCCGGTTCTCCAGCTCGGGACGACGGGCGGTGACCGCCTCGCCTTCGCTGCGGGGCCAGGGCTCCGTCGCCCGCAGGCTGGCGGCCTCGGATTCCTTGCCGATCAGGTAGGCCAGGTTCTGGCGGGCCCGCTCCAGGTCGGCCCGGGCGGCCCGGGCCTCGTTCTCGGCGCGGCCGGCCTCGATGCGCAGGCGGGAAACGTCGGCGCCGGCCACATCGCCCACCTTGAGGCGCATCTCCGCCGCCTTGACGCTGCGCCGGTAGAGTTCGCCGCTTTCTTCGGCCACCTGGCGGCGCTCCTGGGCCAGACGCAGGTCCCAGTAGGCCACCCGCAGCTGGAAGCGGCTCTGCCGCTGCACCTCCGCCAGGCCCTGGCCGGCGGCTTCGAGGGCGGCGCCGGCCACCTGCTGGCGCAGCTCCCGCTTGTCGCCACGCTCGATCACCTGATCCAGTCGCAGCACCGAATCCACCCGCTTCTGCCCCAGGCTGCCGGCACCGATGCCGCTGCGGGGGTTGATGGAGGAGGTGGACAGGCTGAACTGGGGATTGGGCGCCTGGGCCGCGGTGAGGCTGTCCGCCTGGGCCGCCTGCACGCCCTCCCGGGCCAGCCGCACTTCCCGGTTGTGGGCCAGCCACAGGGCCTCGGCCTGGGCCAGGCCCAGCTCCTGCAGGGGCTCGGCGGCATGCAGTGAGGCGGGGCCGGTCGCCAGCAGGGCCAGACAGATGAGGAGGGAACGTGACATCGAAGCGGCCTGCAGTTTCTCGATACCTAGGAGGCTGGTATCGTATTGCCCCTTACTGACCAACTACTGACGCCCCATGCGCATTCTCCTGGTGGAAGACGACGAGTTGCTGGCCGACGGGCTGGTGAAGGCTTTGCGGCAATCGGGCTACGTCACGGACTGGACCCGGGACGGCAAGCAGGCAGACAGCTGGCTGACGGACCAGAACTATGACCTGGCCATCCTGGACCTGGGCCTGCCGGGAATGGAAGGCAGCGAGGTGCTGCAACGGCTGCGCGGACGCAAGCTGGCGACGCCGGTGCTGATCCTCTCGGCCCGGGAGGCCCTGGAGGAGCGGGTGCGCCTGCTGGACCTGGGCGCCGACGACTACCTGGTCAAGCCGGTCGCCCTGTCCGAACTGGAAGCCAGGGCCCGGGCCCTGATCCGCCGCGGCCGCACCCAGCCGGACCCGGAGCTGCGCCTGGGCAAGCTGCGTCTGGACACGGTGGGCAAGCGGGCCTGGCTGGGGGAGGAGCCCCTGGACCTGACCGCCCGGGAGTGGGCGGCCCTGGAGTTCCTGGTCAGCCGGGCCAACCGCATCGTCAGCAAGGAACAGATCATGCAGTCCCTCTACAGCTGGGACGAGGACATCACCCCCAACGCCATCGAGAAGTTCATATCCCGCCTGCGGGTCAAGCTGGAGACCGGGGGCATTTCCATCCGCACCGTGCGCGGCCTGGGCTACTACCTGGAAAAGCCGAAGGACGAGGACGGCGCGGACGCGGCCAGCGATGATCCGCCAGCCTAGCCTGCGGCGCCTGCTGCTGATCTGGCTGCTGCCGGCCATGCTGGCCCTGGTGGCGGCCGGCGGCCTGATGGCCTACGGCATCGCCCTGCGTTCCGCCACCTGGGCCTACGACCGGGCCCTGCTCGACACCTCCCTGGCCCTCTCCGGCCAGATCCACATCGTCAGCGGCCACCCGGTGCTCAACCTGCCGTCCCAGGCCCAGGAAATCCTCCTCACCGACCGCTACGACAACGTCTTCTACGAGGTTATCGGCCCCCAGGGCGAATCCGTCGCCGGCCACCGGGGCATTCCGCGCCCGCCCCAGCAGCTGCCCGAAGACGGCCGCATCTACTACGACGGCTGGTTCCACGACCGGGAAGTGCGGGTCGCCGCCCTCTTCGTCCTGCGCGAAGGCATTCCCCTGCTGATCCTGGCGGCCGAGACCCAGACCAAGCGGGACAACCTGGTGCAGGAAATCCTCACCTCCATGCTGCTGCCGGAACTGCTGCTGGTGGCGGCCACCCTGGGCCTGGGCTGGCTCGGCATCCGCCACGGCCTGAAGCCGGTGGAGGACCTGCGGGAGCAGCTCTCCCAGCGCTCCCACCACGATCTCAGCGCCGTCTCCTCAGACCGGGTGCCCCGGGAAATCGGCCCCCTGGTGGAAGAACTGAATCATCTGCTGTCCCGCCTCGACGGCTCCCTCTCGGCCCAGCGCAACTTCGTCTCCGACGCCGCCCACCAGCTGCGCACGCCCCTGGCCGCCCTGCAGGCCCAGGCGGAACTGGCCCTGCGCCGCCTCAATGGCCCGGCCCCGGCCCAGACCGGGGAACTGCGGGCCGAGCTGGAACGCATCCTGGCCGCCACCCGGCGCCTCACCCACCTGGCCCACCAGCTGCTGGCCCTGGCCCGGGCCGAACCGGGCGGCGAGCAGGCGATGAAGCCCCTGGACCTGGTGGAAGTGGTGCACCAGTGCGCCGAGACCTGGCACCCCCGGGCCCTGGAACGCAATATCGACCTGGGTTTCGACCTGGCGCCGGCCCCCCTCCTCGGCCACCCGCGGCTGCTGGAGGAGCTGCTGAGCAACCTCATCGACAACGCCATCCATTACACGCCCGCCGGCGGCAGCGTCACGGTGCGCACCTTCGCCCGGGACGGGGCGGCCGTGCTGCAGGTGGACGACACCGGCCCGGGCATTGCGCCGGAGCAGCGGGAAAAGGTGTTCGAGCGCTTCCACCGCATCAACGGGGAGCAGAATCCGGAAGGCTGCGGCCTGGGCCTGGCCATCGTCAGGGAGATCGCCAAACAACACGGGGCCGACGTCTGGCTGGACGAGGCCCCGGTGCTGGGAGGTGCGCGGCTGGAAGTGAGCTTCCCGCCGCCACCCGGAAGGTGAATCAGAGGGGAGTGGAAGCGGGCTTGCGCCGCAGCAGGCGCAGGCCGGAGAGGGCGTAGCCGGAGAGGGCATAGACCACGAACAGGCCGAACAGCACGCCCGGGGGATACATGAAGACCAGGGCGAAGGCGAGGACGATGGCACCGACGAAGATGAAGGGCACGCTCTTGCGCAGGTTGATGTCCTTGAAGCTGTAGAAGCGGCAGTTGGTGACCATGGAGACGCCGGCAAAGATGGTCAGGATGCAGGCGATGACCCGCACGTCGCTGCCGACGATGTCGTTGTCCAGCATCAGCCAGACGAAGCCCGCCACCAGGGCGGCCGCAGCCGGGCTGGGCAGGCCCTGGAAGAAGCGCTTGTCGATCACTTCCAGGGTGGTGTTGAAGCGGGCCAGGCGCAGGGCGGCGCCGGCGCAGTAGATGAAGGCGGCGATCCAGCCCAGCTTGCCCATGCCGCGCAGGGCCCACTCGTAGATCACCAGGGAGGGCGCGGCGCCGAAGGAAACCATGTCGGACAGGGAATCGTATTCGGCACCGAAGGCGCTCTGGGTGTGGGTCAGGCGCGCCACCCGGCCGTCCAGCCCGTCCAGCACCATGGCCACGAAAATAGCCACGGCGGACTGTTCATAGAACCCGTTCATGGCCTGGACGATGGCGAAGAAGCCGGCGAACAGGGCGGCGGTGGTGAACAGGTTGGGGAGGACGTAGATGCCCCGGCGTTTCAATTCCGGGTTGAAGAGGACCTTGCGGGGTTTCAGTTCGGACATTTTTTCTGTGAATTACGCCAACTCGGCAAGAACGGTGGAGGAAGCATACACCTTCTCCCCGATGCTGGCCTTGATGCGGGCATCCAGGGGCAGGTACACGTCCACGCGGGAACCGAAGCGGATGAAGCCGTAGCGCTGCCCCCGGGCCAGCTGCACGCCGCCATCCACGTAGTTGAGGATGCGCCGGGCCACCAGGCCGGCCACCTGCACGGAGGTCACGTCCTGGCCGTCGGCGGTCTTGATCCACAGGGCGCAGCGCTCGTTCTCGACGGAGGCCTTGTCCAGGGCGGCATTGACGAAGGCGCCCGGGTTGTACCACTTCTGTTGCACGGTGCCGTCCACCGGGCTGCGGTTGGAGTGCACGTTGAAGACGTTCATGAAGACGCTGACCTTCACCGCCTCACGGTTGAGGTAGGGGTCCAGGGCCTTTTCCACGGCGACGATGCGGCCGTCGGCAGGGGCCACGATGGTCTTGGCGCCGCCGGCGATCTTGCGCGCCGGGTCGCGGAAAAACTGCAGCACGAAGAGGGCGATGATCCACAGGGGCACGGCCACGTAAACCGGGGCAAAGGCGCTGCCGGCAAGGGCCGCCACCACGGCGATGGTCAGGAAGGGCCAGCCTTCGCGGGCGATGATGGGATGGGGATAGTTGTTCAAGGACGCGCTCTCAGGGCTGTTTTGCGGACGCTCCGGCCGGGGCCGCAGCGTGAAGACGGGAGTTGCAACGAAACCGGGGCGGAGCCCCGGAAAGCGCGTGCAGCCTGCGCCTCCGGTTAGCTCCGCCCCGCGCCAGTCTTAGTTCTTGGACTGGTCCACCAGCTTGTTCTTCTTGATCCAGGGCATCATGTCGCGCAGCTTGGAACCGACCTGCTCGATGGGATGATCGGCGGTCAGGCGGCGGCGGGCGGTCATGCTGGGGTAGCCGGTCTTGCCTTCCAGGATGAACATCTTGGCGTATTCGCCGGTCTGGATGCGCTTCAGGGCGTTGCGCATGGCGTAGCGGGATTCTTCGTTGATGACTTCGGGGCCGGTCACGTACTCGCCATACTCCGCGTTGTTGGAGATGGAGTAGTTCATGTTGGCGATGCCGCCTTCGTACATCAGGTCCACGATCAGCTTCAGCTCGTGCAGGCACTCGAAGTAGGCCATTTCGGGAGCGTAGCCGGCTTCCACCAGGGTCTCGAAGCCCATCTTCACCAGTTCCACGGCGCCGCCACAGAGCACGGCCTGTTCGCCGAAGAGGTCGGTTTCGGTCTCTTCACGGAAGTTGGTTTCGATGACGCCACCCTTGGTGCCGCCGTTGGCAGCGGCGTAGGACAGGGCGATGTCCTTGGCCTTGCCGGTCTTGTCCTGGTACACGGCGATCAGGGAAGGCACGCCGCCGCCCTTCAGGTACTCGGAGCGCACGGTGTGGCCAGGGCCCTTGGGGGCGACCATGATGACGTCCACGTCTTCGCGGGGCACCACCTGGTTGTAATGCACGTTGAAACCGTGGGCGAAGGCCAGGGCGGCGCCCTTCTTCAGGTTGGGTTCCACGTCGGCGTAGTACACGGCGGGGATGTTCTCGTCGGGCAGCAGGATCATGACCACGTCGGCGCCCTTGACGGCCTTGGCGATCTCTTCCACCTTCAGACCGGCCTTTTCGGCCTTGGCCCAGGAGGCACCGCCCTTGCGCAGGCCGACGGTGACCTTGCAGCCGGAATCCTTCAGGTTCTGGGCGTGGGCGTGGCCCTGGGAGCCGTAGCCGACGATGGTGACTTTCTTGCCCTTGATGAGGGAGAGGTCGGCGTCCTTGTCGTAATAAACTTTCATTTTTTTCCTTTCGGGTTCAAGGGCTTGCTTCAAACTTTGAGAATGCGGTCGCCGCGGCCGATGCCGCAGACGCCGGTACGCACGGTTTCGAGGATCAGACCGGCATCGAGGGCGGCAATGAAGGAGTCCAGCTTGGCGCCGGTGCCGGTCAGCTCGATGACGTAGGTCGAATCGGTCACGTCAATGATACGGCCGCGGAAGATATCGGCCATACGCTTCATCTCTTCGCGGTCCTTGCCGGTGGCGCGGACCTTGATGAGCATGAGTTCCCGCTCGGAATGAGCGGCTTCGGAAAGATCCACCACCTTGACCACGTCCACCAGCTTGTTGAGCTGTTTGGTGATCTGTTCCAGCACATCTTCTGACCCCGTGGTAACGATGGTCATGCGGGACAGGGAGGCATCCTCGGTAGGAGCCACGGTGAGGGATTCGATATTGTAGCCGCGGGCGGAGAACAGGCCCGCCACCCGGGACAGGGCGCCGGCTTCGTTTTCCAGCAGGATGGAAATGATGTGTCGCATGGTTCTCTACTCCGGGCTCACAGGTCTTCGGACAGGATCATTTCGGACAGGCCCTTGCCGGCCGCCACCATGGGGTAGACGTTAGCTTCGGGGTCGATGATGAAGTCCATAAACACCAGGCGGTCCTTGTATTCGGTGAAGGCCTTCTTCAGGGCCGGCACCACGTCCTCGGGCTTCTCGATGCGCATGCCGACGTGGCCGTAGGATTCGGCCAGCTTGACGAAATCGGGCAGAGAAGTGACGTAGGACTGGGAGTAGCGCTTGGAGTAGAACATCTCCTGCCACTGCCGCACCATGCCCAGCATGCCGTTGTTGAGGTTGATGATCTTCACCGGCAGTTCGAACTGCTTGCAGGTGGACAGCTCCTGGATGCACATCTGGATGGAGCCTTCGCCGGTGATACAGGCCACCTGGGCGCCCGGATTGGCGAAAAGCACGCCCATGGCGTAGGGCAGGCCCACGCCCATGGTGCCCAGACCGCCGGAGTTGATCCAGCGGCGGGGCTTGTCGAACTTGTAGTACTGGGCGGCGAACATCTGGTGCTGGCCCACGTCGGAGGTGATGAAGGCTTCGCCCTGGGTCACCTCGTAGAGCTTCTCTACCACGTACTGGGGCTCGATCAGGTCGCCCTGCTTGTAGCCCAGGCTGTTCTTGGCGCGCCAGCCGTCGATCTGCTGCCACCAGTCGGAGACGTCGGGAGCCGGCTTGGCGCCGTCGTCCAGCAGCTTGAGCAGCTCGTCCAGCACATCGGGCACGTTGCCGACGATGGGCACATCCACCTTGACCCGCTTGGAAATGGAGGAAGGATCGATATCCACATGGATGATCTTGCGCGGCACGCCGCCAAAATGCTCGGGATTGCCGATCACCCGGTCGTCGAAGCGGGCACCGATGGCCAGCACCACATCGGCGTGCTGCATGGTCATGTTGGCTTCGTAGGTGCCGTGCATGCCCAGCATACCGACGAACTGCTTGTCGGTGGCCGGGTAGCCGCCCAGGCCCATGAGGGTGTTGGTGACCGGGAAGTTGAGACGCTTGGCCAGCTTCACCAGCTTCTCGGAGGCGTCGGAGAGGACCACGCCGCCGCCGGTGTAGATGATGGGCTGCTTGGCTTCCAGCAGCATCTGCACGGCCTTCTTGATCTGCCCCAGGTGGCCCTTGACCACCGGGTTGTAGGAGCGCATCTGCACGGAGGCCGGATATTCGAACTCGCACTTGTTGGCGGTGATGTCCTTGGGGATATCCACCACCACCGGGCCGGGACGGCCGGTCTTGGCGATGTGGAAGGCCTTCTTCATGGTGGAGGCCAGATCCTTGACGTCCTTCACCAGGAAGTTGTGCTTGACGCAGGGGCGGGTGATGCCCACGGTGTCGCATTCTTGGAAAGCATCCTGGCCGATGTAGTAGGTCGGCACCTGGCCGCACAGCACCACCATCGGGATGGAGTCCATATAGGCCGTGGCAATGCCGGTGACGGCATTGGTGACGCCGGGACCGGAGGTCACCAGGGCCACGCCGACCCGTTCGGAGGAGCGGGAATAGGCATCGGCAGCATGGACGGCAGCCTGTTCATGGCGTACCAGGATATGCTTGATGTCGTCCTGCTTGAACAGTTCGTCGTAAATATGCAGCACCGAACCGCCAGGATAGCCGAACACATAGTCGACCTTTTCTTCCTGAAGGCACCTGATTACAATCTCCGCACCGGTAAGCGTCATTTTTATGGCCTTACGTAAGTCGCTCGAAAAACCTGCTACGTTAATGGCTCGCCCCGGATTGGTCAAGGTAAAATACCCGCCCAAGGCCAGTAAAAGCCCGCCATTCAGCCGCACCCCGAGGCCCGCATCCAGGCCGGGCGCAGGCCGGAAAAACAAGCCCCGCACAGCGGGCAATTATCTCCCCGACTAGGATTCATTCTGGCTACACCACGCGAACTGTCGGATTTTCTCGCCGGCGTCGAACGCCGGGCCTTCAAACAGGCCCTGTTCGCCGTGCGTGACGAAGAAGCTGCCCTGGACCTGGTCCAGGATGCCATGATGCGCCTGGCCGAGAAATACGGCGACCGGCCGGCAGAAGAATTGCCGATGCTGTTCCAACGCATCCTGCAAAATGCCATCCGGGACTATTACCGCCGCAGCAAGGTCCGCTCCATGTGGACCACCCTGCTCTCCTCCCTGACCCCGGGGGACGACGAGGACAGCGACCCGCTGGACACCCTGGAGGTGGAAGGCAAGGCCGGCGACAGCCCGGAGGGCTCCCTGGAACAGTCCCAGGTCCTGGCCGTCATTGAAGCAGAGATTTCCCGCCTACCCGGACGTCAACGGGAGGCCTTCCTCATGCGTTATTGGGAAGATATGGACGTCGCAGAGACGGCGGCAGCCATGGGATGCTCCGAAGGGAGCGTCAAGACCCATTGCTCCCGGGCCACCCACACCCTGGCCGCCGCATTGAAAGCAAAAGGAATAACCCTATGAACGAACAGCACTTTGCCTACCAGATACGGCGGCATCTGAACCAGGAGACCATGGCGCTCAGCCCGAGCATCACGGATCGCCTGGCGGCAGCCCGTAGCCAGGCGCTCGCCCACCAGCGGGTGGCCGCCCACGCCCCCATCCTGGCCGGCCTGGGTTTCCACCTGCACCTGGACGGCTTCCGCCCCAAGCACATGCTGGCCGCCCTGGCCCTGGTCGTCGGCCTTTCCTCCGGCATGCTGTGGCAGGCCGACGAACAGATGAACGAACTGGAAGACGTGGATAGCGCCCTGCTGGCCGACGATCTGCCCCTGGACGCCTACACGGACCAGGGATTTGCCGCCTGGCTGGACCAGAACCCTGACGAATGACCGGTAAGCCGGCCTCCTTCCCCTTCCTACTCTTGCTGGCCCTGCTGGCAGGCTTGGTTGCGCCCGCCGGCGCCCAGACCCCCGGCACCACCGCCGTCGTCGCCACCCCGCCCCAGCCGGCTTGGCAGGAGCTGGACCAGACCCAGCAGCAGATCCTTGCCCCCCTGGCGGAGGACTGGAACCGGATGGAGAACTACCGGCGCAAGAAGTGGCTCGGCATTGCCGCCCGCTATCCGCGCATGGCCGAGCAGGAACAGGAGCGGGTCCAGCGGCGCATGCGGGAATGGGCCAACATGACCCCCGAGCAGCGCAAGGAAGTCCGGGAAAAGTACAAAAACATCAAACAGTTGCCGCCGGAACGCAAGAACGCGGTGAAGCAGAAGTGGGAAGAGTACGCCAACCTGTCGGAAGAGCAGCGCCTGCAGCTCAAGGAAGCAGGCGCCGCCCGGCCGCGCCAGGCGACACCCCAGGGCATCGGCAAGGCCTTTACCACCCTGCCCCTGCGCACCCTCGCCCCCCTGTCGCTGCGACCGGCCCCGACCACCCCCCATCCCAGACCAACGCCCCCCGCCCTGCCTAACGGGAAGAAGGTGCTGGGCAAGGGCGGCATCCCCCAATTGCCCCATCCGCCCCAGATCCTGCGCATTCCGGGCGACGGACAGATTCCCTCCCTGCTGCCGCCCATGCCGAAGCGGGCGCCGGCACCCAGCCGCAAGCCCTGATGACTTCCCGCCCCGACTCCACCCTGGCCAGCGGCCAGGGCAAGCCTGCCGCCCCCGACCAGCGCAGCCCGGCCAGCCTGTTCCGCCGCCTGGCCAGCATGCTTTACGACACCCTGCTGGCCCTGGCCGTACTTTTCCTCGCCTGGCTCCTGCCCCACATCCTGCTGGGGCTGGTCGGCAAGGTCATGGCACACCCCGCCCTGCTGTGGGGTCACTTCTTCCTGGTCCTGCTGCTTTACTTTGGCTGGCTCTGGCTCCATGGCGGCCAGACCCTGGCCATGAAGACCTGGCGCATCCGCCTGGTGAACGCCAACGGCGGCGGCATCCAGCCCCTGCAGGCCCTGTTGCGCTACCTGCTGGCCTGGCCCAGCCTGGGCTTTTTCGGCGCCGGCCTGGTGTGGGCCCTGTTTGACCGGGACGGCCAGTTCCTGCATGACCGGCTGGCGGGAACCCGCCTGGTCAATAGCAACCACGCCTGAACCACGGCAGCAGACAGGCTGCCAGCGGATAAAAAGAAACCGGGCTCAGGGCCCGGTTTCTTTTTATCCATACGCAGGAATCTCCTGCCGCCTGCGCTTAACGCCGTTCGACCCACCACATCATGCCCATCGCCGCCAGGAGGAACATGGCGGACGGCGCCACCGCGCTGGAGAAGGGTGGCCAGCTGTTGATGATGCCCAGGTTGGAAAAAAGGCCGTTGAGCATGTGGAAGAACACCCCCAGCATGACACCGGAGAAAATTTTCAGGCTGACGCCGCCCACCCGGTTGTGGCTGTAGCCGAAAGGCAGGGCCAGGGCCACCATCACCAGGGCCGCCAGGGGATAGACCACCTTCTTCCACAGGGCGATTTCGTAACGCTGGGTCTTCTGCCGGTTGTCGGAGAGGTGCTTGATGTAGGACATCAAGTTCCACACCGACATGCGCTCCGGGACCACCAGCAGCACCGAGAGAATGTCCGGATTCAGGGCCGACTGCCACATCACCTCGTCCTGGTGGGCCACCCGGCCCCGCACCGGCTGCCCCTTGGCGTCGTGCTCCAGGATGGTCTGTTCCACGCTGTTGAGGCGCCATTCGCTGGTGGGCAGGTATTCGCCTTCCTTGGCCTCACTGACCATCTGCAGCCGCTGCTGGTCGTCGAACTCGTAGATGCGGATTCCCAGCAGCTTGGCTTCCGGCGTCACCGTGCGCACGTTGATGAAGCGGTTTTCGTCCTTGACCCACAGGCCGGTGCGGAAATCGGCGGAAAGGGCCGTGCCCTGGGCCTGCAGGCGGATGCGCTGGCCCAGCTTCTCCGACGGCGGCGCCAGGAACTCACCGATGATGAAGGTGAGGAAGGCAAACAGGGCTGCCACCCGGAACAGGGTCATCAGCAGCTCCCGGGTCGACAGGCCGGAAGCCCGCAAGACCGTGATTTCCGAATGCCGGGCCAGGGTGGACAGGGCGAAGAGGGAGCCGATCAGCACGGCGATGGGCATCAGTTCATAAATGCGGCCGGGCAGGGTCAGGGTCACAAAAATGATGGCGTGCTGGATACGGTAGGCCCCCTTGCCGATATCCCCCAGCTCGTTGATCAGGTCGAAAAAGCCGAAGAGAGCGAGAAATGCCGCCAGCACCAGCAAAGTGGCAAAAAACACCTCACGGAAGAGGTAGCGCTGATAGGTCTTGCCGAGAGGAAGCTTCATTTACGCAGCCGCAGGAAAGAGAACACCGCGATGCGGCGGAAGAACAGCAGGGGCAACAGGGCCGCCATCAGCACGTGCACCAGCCACCAGCCGGTGGAGAAGGAAAGGCGCCCCTGGGCCACCCAGGCCTGGCTGACGGAAAGCAGGTTGCTGTAGATGGTGAAGGTAAGCAGGGCCAGGATCATGTTGGCGGAACGGCCGGCCCGGGGATTGACGAAGCTCATGGGAATGGCCAGCAGGGCCAGCACCAGGGCGGACAAGGGCACCCCCACCCGCCACAGGAATTCGGCCATGTAGCCGGGACTGCCGTTTTTCAGCAATTCCCTGGTGGATGTGTTTTTCGGCGTCTTTTCGATGCCCTGGCTTTCCTTGGTGTCGACCCGCAGGGCATAGCGCACGAACTCCAGTACCCGGAACTCGGGAATGCCGGGCGTCACTTCATAACGACGGCCATGCTCCATGACCATGAAACGGTCGCCGTTTTCCATCTGTTCGGAACGGCCGGTGGCGGCCATCATGACCCCCAGTTTCTGGTGCTGCATGGAACTGACGAAAATGTTGCGCACCTGGGTCGAATCGTCCGCCACCGCCTCGACGAACACCACGCGCTGGGAGGAACTGGCTTCCTTGAAGGCACCCGGGGAAACCTGGGCCGTGTCGTCCCGGTTCTGGCCGGTCAGCTTCTGCCGGTACTCGGCGCTCATTTTCAGGGCCCAGGGCGAAATCAGCAGGGACAGCAGGGCGATGCTCACCACCACCGGCAGGGTGAAGGTCAGCACCGGCCGCACCCAGGCGGTGAGGGACTGGCCCGAAGCGAACCACACCACCATTTCCGAATCCCGGTAGCTGCGGGACAGGGTCAGCAGGATGGCCATGAACAGGGTCAGGGACAGCAGCACCGGCAGGGAATTGAGGGCGGCGAAGCCGAGCAGGGCCACCACGGCCTCAGATGCGACCTGGCCGGCAGCGGCCTGGCCCAGCAGGCGGATCAGCTGGGTGGTCAGGAGAATGGCAAAGAGGGCGATAAACACGCCCAGGGCCGCCTGGGTAAATTCACGCCGCACGGCGCGCTGGAAAATCATGCTTTGACTTTGCCGAAAGGAAACGGTGATAATCGACGCTGAATTTGCGGTTTAGCTACTTTTTTGCCGATTTATCACAAAGTTACGGATAGGAGCGGACGGTGGAATTTAGCATAAAAAGCGGTAGTCCGGAAAAGCAGCGCAGCGCCTGTGTGGTGGTCGGAGTTCACGAACCGCGCAAGCTGACCCTGCCGGCGGAACTGCTGGACAACGCTGCCCGCAGCTATATTTCCGACATCATTCGCCGCGGCGACATGGAAGGCAAGCTGGGCTCCACCCTGCTCCTGCACAACGTGCCCGGCACCCTGTGCGACCGGGTCCTGCTGGTGGGCCTGGGCAAAGAGAAGGAATTCCGGGAAAAGGAATACTGCCAGGCCGTGCGCACGGCGGTGAAAACCCTCAATGAAACCGGCTCCTTCGACGGCGTCGTCTTCCTCACCGAAATTCCGGTCAAAAAGCGCACCGTCAGCTGGCGTGTGCGCCAGGCCGCCATCGTCGCCCAGGAAACGGTTTACCGCTTCGACCAGCTGAAGAGCAAGAAGGACGAAGTCCGCCGCCCCCTGCGCAAGCTCACCTTCGCCGTCGAACGGCGCAACGAACTGACGCCGGCCGAAGAAGCCCTCAACCAGGGCCTGGCCATCGCCGAGGGCATGGCCCTGGCGAAGAACCTGGGCAACCTGCCGGGCAACCTGTGCACCCCCACCTACCTGGCCGAGCAGGCGACCGCCATGGCCCAGGAACACGGCCTGGAATGCCAGATCCTGGAAAAGGGCGAGATGGAAGCCCTGGGCATGTTCAGCCTGCTCTCCGTCGCCCGCGGCTCCCACCAGCCGCCCAAGTTCATCGTCCTGCAGTACAAGGGCGGCAAGAAGGAAGAGAAGCCCCTGGTGCTGGTGGGCAAAGGCATCACCTTCGACACCGGCGGCATTTCCCTGAAGCCGGCCGCCGAAATGGACGAGATGAAGTACGACATGTGCGGCGCCGCCAGCGTCCTCGGCACCATCAAGGCCGCCGCCCTGATGAAGCTGCCGGTGAACCTGACGGTGATCGTGCCGGCTACGGAGAACATGCCCGGCGGCAGCGCCACCAAGCCCGGCGACGTGGTCACTTCCCTCTCCGGCCAGACCATCGAAGTCCTCAACACCGACGCCGAAGGCCGCCTGGTGCTGTGCGACGCCCTCACCTACGCCGAACGCTTCGAGCCGGAAACGGTGATCGACGTGGCCACCCTCACCGGCGCCTGCGTCGTCGCCCTGGGCGCCGTGGCCACCGGCCTCTTCAGCAACAACGACAGTCTGGCCCGGGAACTGGCCCACTGCGGCGACGAGGCCTTCGACCGGGCCTGGCACATGCCCCTGTGGGAGGACTACCAGGAGCTGCTGAAGAGCAATTTCGCCGACATGGCCAACATCGGCGGCCGTTACGCCGGGGCCATCACCGCCGCCTGCTTCCTCGCCCGTTTCACCAAGAAATTCGAGTGGGCCCACCTGGACATCGCCGGCACCGCCTGGAAATCCGGCGCCGACAAGGGCGCCACCGGCCGCCCCGTGCCCCTGCTCACCCATTACCTGCTGAAGCGGGCCGGCAAGCTGGATTAAGGCAGGCCCACGACCATGACCCGGGTGGACTTCTACTACGACGTGCCGAACAAGCTGGCCATCGCCGTCAAGCTCGCCCACAAGGCATTTTCCCAGCGCCTGCCCCTGGCCATCTACACCTCCCAGCCCCCCGTGGCGGAGCAGATCGACCGCCTGCTGTGGACCCAGCCGGCCCTGGGCTTCCTCCCCCACTGCCGGGCCGACGCGCCCCTGGCGACGGAAACGCCGGTGCTCATCGCCGAGACGCCGGCCGCCCTGGAACGCCTGCCCCAGGACGAGCTGCTGATCAACCTGGACGACGAGGTACCGCCCGGCTTTGCCCGCTTCAAGCGCCTCATCGAGATCGTCGGCCGCGAAGAGGAAGACAAGACGCCCGGCCGGGCCCGCTTCAAGTTCTACAAGGATCGGGGCTACGAGATCAACCGCCACGACCTTTCCGCCAAATGAGCGACTTCATGAACGGCAACGACGGCACCCCGACCCCGCCGACGGGCAACTCCAGCGTCATCCCCTTCCCCCCGCGCCGCCGCAGCTTCGTCGCCGCCCCGCCTCCACCGCCGCCCCCGGCGCCGGCCGGCCCCCTGGATCTGGACCTCTCCGACCTGGTGCCGGAAGGCGATGACGACATTCCGGTGCTCACCGAAGTGGTGGATCTGGCCTCGGTCAGCGCCGACGCCCCCGACGAGAAGGACGCCGGCCCCGACCTGGAGGCCCTGCGGGAAACCCTGGCCGACGCCCTGGCGGCCGAACTGGCCCATTCCATAGAGCAACGCCTGGCCTCCGAGCTACCCAGCCTGGTGGAAGCCACCCTGGCCGGCCTGCAGGACGACCTCAAGGCCGGCATCATCGCCGCCACCGAAGCCGCCCTGAAGGACTTCATCGCCCGTCGGCAACAGCTGCAGCTGCCCTTCGACCCGCCCGCCCCGGGCAACTGAACGGGCCGACCGGCCCAAATCTCCGGACAAGCAGACCGGGAGCGCCCGCCGCTTCCGGTATAATTGCGCCCTTTCCTTTCGCCCCAATCCCCTGATTCCTATGGAACTCGCCAAAAGTTTTGAGCCGGCAGCCGTCGAACGCCACTGGTACCCGCTCTGGGAAGAACGCGGCTACTTCGCCGCCGGCCTGGACACCAGCAAGCCCGCCGACCAGTCCTTCTGCATCCTGCTGCCGCCGCCCAACGTCACCGGCACCCTGCACATGGGCCACGGCTTCAACCAGACCATCATGGATGCCCTCACCCGCTACTACCGGATGAAGGGCCACAACACCCTGTGGCAGCCGGGCACCGACCACGCCGGCATCGCCACCCAGATCGTGGTGGAGCGCCAGCTGGACGCCCAGGGCATCTCCCGCCACGACCTGGGCCGGGAGAAGTTCCTGGAGAAGGTGTGGGAGTGGAAGGAATACTCCGGCGGCACCATCACCCGCCAGATGCGCCGCATGGGCACCAGCCCCGACTGGAAGCGGGAACGCTTCACCATGGATGCCGGCCTCAACAAGATCGTCACCGAATCCTTCGTCCGCCTCTACAAGGAAGGTCTCATCTACCGCGGCAAGCGCCTGGTGAACTGGGACCCGAAGCTGCACACCGCCGTCTCCGACCTGGAAGTGGTGCAGGAGGAGGAAGACGGTTTCATGTGGCACATCCGCTACCCCCTGGCGGACGGCAGCGCCACCCTGACCGTGGCCACCACCCGGCCTGAGACCATGCTGGGCGACACCGCCGTCATGGTCCACCCGGAGGATGAGCGCTACAAGCACCTCATCGGCAAGATGGTGAAGCTGCCCCTGACCGACCGGGAAATCCCGGTCATCGCCGACGCCTATGTGGACATGGAATTCGGCACCGGCGTGGTGAAAGTCACCCCGGCCCACGACTTCAACGACTATGCCGTGGGCCAGCGCCACAACCTGCCGATCATCAGCATCCTGACCCTGGATGCCAAGATCAACGAGCACGCCCCCGAGAAGTACCGGGGCCTGGACCGGTTCGACGCGCGCAAGGCCGTGGTGGCCGACCTGGAAGCCCTGGGCATCCTGGAAAAGACCGACAAGCACAAGCTCAAGGTGCCCCGCGGCGACCGTACCGGCGTGGTCATCGAGCCCATGCTCACCGACCAGTGGTTCGTCGCCATGAGCAAGCCCGGCGAGGACGGCAAGTCCATCACCGAGAAGGCCCTGGACGTGGTGCAGTCCGGCGAGATCAAGTTCTACCCGGAAAACTGGGTGAACACCTACAACCAGTGGCTCAACAACATCCAGGACTGGTGCATCTCCCGCCAGCTGTGGTGGGGCCACCAGATTCCCGCCTGGTACGGCGTGAACGGCGAAGTCTTCGTCGCCCACAACGAAGAAGAAGCCCGGGCCCAGGCCGACGCCGCCGGTTACGCCGGCCAGCTGACCCGGGATGCGGACGTGCTCGACACCTGGTACTCCTCCGCCCTGTGGCCCTTCTCCACCCTGGACTGGACCCCGGAATACCCGGCCAAGTCCAACCCGGCCCTGGATCTCTACCTGCCCTCCTCCGTGCTGGTCACGGGCTTTGACATCATCTTCTTCTGGGTGGCGCGCATGGTCATGATGACCAAGCACATCACCGGCAAGATCCCCTTCAAGCACGTCTACGTGCACGGCCTGATCCGGGACGGTGAAGGCCAGAAGATGTCCAAGTCCAAGGGCAACGTGCTGGACCCCATCGACCTCATCGACGGCATCGACATCGACGCCCTGGTGCAGAAGCGCACCACCGGCCTGATGAATCCCAAGCAGGCCGAGAGCATCGCCAAGAAGACCAAGAAGGAGTTCCCCGAAGGCATTCCCGCCTTCGGCACCGACGCCCTGCGCTTCACCTTCGCCAGCCTGGCATCCCCCGGCCGCGACATCAAGTTCGACCTGAACCGCTGCGACGGCTACCGCAACTTCTGCAACAAGCTGTGGAATGCCACCCGCTTCGTGCTGATGAACGTGGAAGGCCACGACCTGGCCCTGGAGCACCAGCAGGCCGCCGGCGGCGCCTGCAGCGCTGATGCGCCGCTGAAGTTCAGCTTTGCCGACCGCTGGATCGTCAGCCACCTGCAGAAGGTGGAGCAGGAAATGGCCAAGCACTTCGAGGAATACCGCTTCGACCTGCTGGCCCAGACCCTCTACCGCTTCATCTGGGACGAGTTCTGCGACTGGTATCTGGAAATCGCCAAGGTGCAGATGAACGGCGGCACTCCGGAAGAAGCCAAGGCCACCCGCCGCACCCTGGTGCGGGTGCTGGAGACCATCCTGCGCCTGGCCCACCCGCTGATCCCCTTCATCACCGAGGAACTGTGGCAGGCCGTGGCCCCCATCGCCGGCCGCAAGGACGCCGAGTCCATCATGCTCACCCGCTACCCGGAAGCCAACCCGGCCAAGCTGGACGAAGCCTCGGAAGCCCAGGTGGCCCTGCTCAAGGAACTGGTAGGCGCCTGCCGCAACCTGCGCGGCGAAATGAACATGTCCCCCGCCACCAAGGTGCCCCTGCTCGCCGTCGGCGACAAGGAAGCCCTGGCCCGCTTCGCCCCCTACCTGGCGGCCCTGGCCAAGCTCTCCGAAGTGCAGATCGTGGACGACATTGCCAGCGACGAGCCGGCCCCCGTGGCCGTGGTCGGCAACTTCCGCCTGATGCTCAAGGTGGAGATCGACGTGGCCGCCGAGAAGGAGCGCCTGAGCAAGGAAATCGCCCGCCTCGAAGGGGAGATTGCCAAGGCCAATGCCAAGCTCTCCAACGAGAGCTTCGTCGCCCGGGCCCCGGAAGCCGTGGTGGCCCAGGAGAAGGAACGCCTGGCCAACTTCAGCGCCACCGTGGACAAGCTCAAGCCCCAGCTGGAAAAGCTGAACAAGGCCTGAGCCGGCCCGCCCCCCCAGAAAAACGCCCCGGTTGAGCCGGGGCGTTTTTGTTTTCAGGGTTGGGGAAGCTGAAGCCCTAGAGACATTGCAGGCACTCGGCCTGCGAGGCAATAGGCACGCCATTTCTGGCAGGACATCGCTGGCGAATGCCGTCCTTGCTTGCCCCCAGGGCAGGTGGCCTTTCAGCCCTGGGACGACAGCGTCACCGGCACCAGCCCCCGCAGGGCGTTGCCCATGTACAGCGCTTCGGCCCGGGCCAGGTCGGCCAGGGTCAACACCCGTTCCCGGGCCTCGCCGGATTCCAGCAGGCGCCGGCGCAGGATGCCCGGCAGCAGGCCGCAGGCCAGGGGCGGGGTGTAGAGCACGCCGTCGAGGCGGGCGAAGACGTTGCTGCGGGCACCCTCGCAGACTTCGTCCCGCTCGTTGAGGAAAAGGGCATCGAAGCCGCCGGGCAGGGCCATGACCCGCTGCAATTCCCCATCGTAGAGGGCCCGGGCGGTGGTCTTGTGGCGCAGCAGGTAGCGGCGGGAATCGAGACGGTGGGGCGAGAGATGAACCTGCCACGGCCCCGGAGCGGACTCCAGGGGCACGACCTGCCGCTGCAGGGTGCCGGCCTTGTTGAGGCTCAGGCGCACACGGAAGCACCCCCGGGGATGGGCCGTGGCCAGGGCGGCCAGGGCCTGGGCCACGCTGGCGTCGTCGTGGGTAAAGCCCAGGGCCTGGGCCGAGGCGGCCAGGCGCTGACGATGCAGTTCGCCGTCGGGGAAGACGCCGTCATCCAGGCGCAGGGTCTCGATCAGCTCCAGGCCCGGGTCCAGGTCGGTGAGGAAGCGGGCCTTGAGCAGGCATTCCCGGTACTCGGCGGCGGGCTCGGAGTCGGTGACGATGCCGCTGCCCACACCCATGACGCCGCGCCCGTCGGCTGCCAGTTCCAGGCTGCGGATGGCCACGTTCAGGCAGAAATCCCCGTCCGGCGCCAGCAGCCCCAGGCTGCCGGTGTACAGGCCCCGGGGCCCGACTTCCAGTTCCTCGATGATTTCCATGGCCCGCAGCTTGGGCGCGCCGGTGATGGAACCGCAGGGAAAGAGGGCCGCCAGGGTCTCGCCCGGGCCGACGCCCGGGGCCCGGGCGCTGACCGTGGAGGTCATCTGGAAGACGCTGGGGTAGGTCTCGATGGCGAACAGCTCTTCCACCCGCACCGAGCCGGTCTGGGCCAGGCGCCCCAGGTCGTTGCGCAGCAGGTCCACGATCATCAGGTTTTCCGCCCGGTCCTTGGCCGAGGCCGCCAGGGCGGCCCGGTTGGCGGCATCGCCGGCCTCGTCCGCCCCCCGCGGCGCGGTGCCCTTCATGGGGCGGGTGCGCAGGGTGTCGCCGCGGCGCGCGACGAACAGTTCGGGGGACAGGGAGAGGATCCGTCGCTCCGCCGTCAGCACCAGGCCGCCCAGGGGCGTCGGCTGGCGTTGCCGCAGGCGGGCGTAGAGGGCCAGGGGATGGCCGTAGGCCTGGAAATGCAGGGGAAAGGTGAAATTGACCTGGTAGCAGTCGCCAGCGGCGATGTAGTCCCGGATGCGCTGCACCGCCGCGGCATGGGCGGCTTGGTCCAGCCCCGGCACCAACTCGGCGATACCGCAGGCGGTCTGCTCTGCCGGCAGGGCCGCCACCTGGTCCGCCAGCCAGTTCCGGGCGGCATCGGCGTCAAGTCGTTGCGCCGCGGCGAAAAGCCACAGGTGGCCCCGGGGCGCTGGGCTGTCGGGCAGGAGATGCGGGCATCCCGCCTTGCCCGGCTGCAGCAGGCGCCCCAGTTCGTAATCCAGGGCCAGCACGGCCCACCAGCCCCGGGCGGCGCCATCCTTGGCGGCGGCCAGCCCACGCTCCAGGTCCTGTAAGGTGTGCAGGGCATGGGTCTGTCGCAGGTCAGTGCACAGCCGGGCGCCGCCCTCCTCTTCGAGGAAGGCGAAGGCGGCGGCCTCGACGGGGCCCGGGGACGGCGGGGTCAGGGACAACGGGGAAGGGGAAAAGAAAGCGGCAGGAACGGCACGGCAAGGAGGCCGCCGCACCGGACGGCAGGGCCTACTTGCGCTTGAAGAGGAAGGTGAACACCCGCTCCTCTTCGCCGGAGGCCAGCAGTTCGTTGCCGGTCTGCTTGGCGAAGGCCTGGAAGTCCTTCACCGCCCCCGGGTCCGTCGCCAGGACGCGCAGCAGCTGGCCGCTCTGCATTTCCGCCAGGGCTTTCTTGGTACGCAGGATGGGCAGGGGGCAGTTGAGGCCCTTGACGTCGAGTTCGCGATCGGGGGTCATGGCAGGCGGGATTCAGGAGAAAGGCAGGCCGCCATGGTAGCGGCCCCCCGGGGCCTTGCCAAGCCGCCGGGAAGGCCGGCCTAGCGCTTCTGCCGGGCTTCCTCTTCCTGACGGGTGCGTAGCTCCCGCAGGCGGGCATCCACCACGGACTGCTCGTAGAAATTGCCGTCGCCGGAGCGCTGGGCCATCTGCAGCTGGTCGATGGCCGGCAGCAGCTGCCCCTGCAGGGCATAGGCCTCGGCCAGGGCCTGGTGCTGCTGCAGCCGCCGGCCCAGGGCCGAGGCGGTCTTGGCCTTCAGGCTCCACAGCTTGTAGTCGCCGGTGTACAGCTGCAACTGGCCTTCCAGATAGGCCAGGGCCTCGGCCGGGCGCTTATCCGCCAGCAGGGCCTCGCTGTAGCCGTACATGAGGGACTTGGCGAAGGGGGCATTGCGCAGGGCGCTCTTGTAGATGGCGATGGCGCCGGCCACGTCACCCTGGGCGCTGCGGCTCTCCGCCGCCAGATTGTCCAGCATCGGCGAAGTGACCTTGAGCCGGCGCAGATTCTGGATTTCCTGTTCCACCGCGGCGTAGTTCCTGGCCCGCAGCTGGGCATGGGCCAGGCCGAAGCGGATGCCGGCTTCATTGGCAAACTTGCGTTCCTTGAGCAGGTGCTCCAGGTCCACCACCGCCTCCCTGGGCGTGCCCAGCTGGGCCCGCAGCTTGCCGCGCACTAGGTGGAAATCCAGGCTGTCCGGCACCTGCTTGTAGGGCGTCTTCTGGGCCCGGTTCTGCATGTCGGCGATCCGCTCCACCGTCAGGGGGTGGGTGCGCATGTAGGACGGGGCATTGTTCTCGTAGAGGCGGGAAGCCTGCTGCAGGCGCTGGAAGAAATCTCCCATGCCGCGCACGTCGAAGCCGGCCTTCTCCAGGGTCTGGAAGCCGATGCGGTCCGCCTCCCGCTCGAAGTCCCGGGAGAAACCGAGCTGGGACTGCACCATGGCCGCCTGGGAGCCGACGATGGCGGCGGAGGCCGCATCCGGGTTCTTGCTGGCGGCCAGCAGGGCCAGGGCCATGGCGGCCATGGCGACGATGGAGTTCTGCTTTTCCTTGGCGATGCCCCGGGCCAGGTGATGCTGGGTGACGTGGGAGATTTCGTGGGCCAGCACCCCCGCCAGTTCCGATTCGCTCTGGGCCGAGGTGATCAGGCCCGTATTCACCCCCACGTAGCCGCCGAAGGTGGCGAAGGCGTTGATGGTGGGGTCCTTCATGACGAAGAAGGTGAAGCCGAAGCCCGGATCGGGACTGGCCGCCGCCAGACGCTGGCCCAGCTGGTCCACGTAGGCGGCGATTTCCGGATCGTCCAGGTATTGGGGATCGCGCATGCGGATTTCGTTGAGGATGCTCTCCCCGACTTTCTTCTCCAGTTGGGGCGGAATGTCGCTCTGGGAGGAGTCCCCCAGGTCCGGCAGACCGTCCGCCAGGACCGGCGGCATGGCACCGAGGAGAGCGGCCACCAGCATGGTGGCGATGGCGCCGCGCCGGACACGCCGGGGGCGGGAAGGCTGGGTTCGCGGGGCAAAATTCATGGTGCTATGATACCGCGCTTCCCTTGCCCGTTCCCTGACGCCATGGCCGCCGAAACAACCTTTACACAATTTACCCATTTCGACGCCGGCGGCCAGGCCCACATGGTGGACGTGGGCGACAAGGCCGAAACCCAGCGCCGTGCCATCGCCACCGGCCGCATCCTGATGGAGCCAGCTACCCTGGCCCTGATCCGGGACGGCAACGCGAAGAAGGGCGACGTCATCGGCATCGCCCGCATCGCCGCCATCCAGGGCGCCAAGCGCACCGCCGACCTGATTCCCCTGTGCCACCCCATCGCCCTCACCCGGGTGGCCGTGGACTTCAACATCGATGCCGCTGCCAATGCGGTGGAATGCACCGCCACCACCCAGTGCACCGGCCGCACCGGGGTCGAGATGGAAGCCCTCACCGCCGTCAGCGCCGGCCTGCTCACCATCTACGACATGTGCAAGGCCGTCGATCGCGGCATGCACATCGAAGGCATCCGCCTGCTGGAAAAGGCCGGCGGCAAATCGGGCCTGTGGCAGGCCGAGTGACCCTCCTCCGACAGATTCCTTACCCAAGAGACCCCATGGACGCCATCCGCCGTCATCTCCTGCAAAGCGCCGCCCGGGGCGGCCTCGCCGTCGCCCTCCTGGGGGCCGGCCTGCTGCGCCCGACCCGGGTGCTCGCCGCCGACTGGAACCAGCCGGCCTTTGCCGCCACCACCCTGGGCGACGCCCTCAAGGCCTACGGCACCTCGCCGGTGCCCGACAGCAGGGAAGTGCAAATCGTCGCCGCCGACGTGGCTGAGAACGGCGGCAATGTGCCGGTGGAAGTACTGGTCAAGCTGCCCGCAGTGCAGAGCATCGCCCTCTTCGTCGAAAAGAATCCCTTCCCCCTGGCCGCCAGCATCGATCTGGCGCCGGGCGTCCTGCCCTACCTCAAGGTGCCCCTCAAGCTGGCCGAATCCACCCGGGTCAAGGCCGTGGTCAAGGCCGGCGGCAAGACCTATGTGGCCACCCGGGAAATCGGCGTCACCATCGGCGGCTGCGGCGGCTAGGAGAAGAAAATGGCAGAACCCATGAAAATCCGCGCCACCCACCAGGGCGAATTCACCGAAGTGAAGGTGCTCTTGCAGCACCCCATGGAAACCGGCCAGCGCCGGGACCCGAAAACCGGCAACAATCTGCCGCCCCACTTCATCCAGACCTTCAGCCTGGCGGTGAACGGCAAGCCCATGGTCCAGGCCCAGCTCAACACCTCGGTGGCGAAAAACCCGGTGCTGACCTTCCGCCTCCAGGGCGTCAAGGCGGGCGACCGGCTGCAGGCCCAATGGCATGACAACAAGGGCGACAGCCGCAGCGACGAGGCTGTCGTCGGCGCCTGACTCCGGACCAGCATCCGGCCCTACAAAACAAAAAAGCCCGCCTGGATGCCAGGCGGGCTTTTTCTTGGTGCAAATCCTGTGGGGCTTAAGCCTTCTGGATGTTGGACGCTTGCTTGCCCTTAGGACCTTGGGTGACGTCGAAGCTGACCTTCTCGCCTTCCTTCAGGGTCTTAAAGCCATTCATGTTGATGGCGGAGAAATGAGCGAACAGATCTTCGCTGCCATCATCGGGGGTAATGAAACCAAAACCCTTGGCGTCGTTAAACCATTTGACGGTACCAGTTGCCATATGTGCTACTTCCTTCTTGAATAAATCTTAAAACGGGAACTACTGTGCGTTGACTCCCCGACTGGCATGTTTGGTTTTCAAGACCGTGCGTGCGCCGTGCCAGAGTGTTTAAAGAATCCGGCAATTACTTGAAGCCAAACACAGCCGACGTTGTACGCTAAGTTGTTTGCATACGTCAAGCTATTTTGCGCCCCCCGCCGCCCATTTGCCCCGGACCCGGCGAAAGTCCTTGATAGACGGGGCTCCGGGCCAGTAAATACGGGCCTTGGCCAAGAGTGTTGCAGAATGCCCAAAGCCGATTAGAATCGGTCCATGGCGATACAGCATGAAAACAATCAGGGCAGCGTGGCCCTGGAAAAGAAGAGCTCCAAGGTCAAGCCGCCACCGATGTATAAGGTGCTGCTTTTGAACGACGATTTCACCCCCATGGACTTCGTCATTCTGGTGTTGCAAAAGTTTTTTGCCAAAGATCGAGAACAAGCGACGCGAATCATGCTCAAAGTCCATAACGAGGGGCGGGGATTGTGCGGGGTTTACCCCCGGGACATCGCCGCCACCAAGGTGGATCAGGTTGTTGCATTTGCACGCCAGCATCAGCACCCCCTGGTGTGCGTTATGGAGGAAAACTGAATGATCGCGCAGGAACTTGAAGTCAGCTTGCACATGGCCTTCGTCGAGGCTCGGCAAAAGCGCCACGAATTCATCACCGTCGAGCATCTGCTGCTGGCGCTGGTGGACAATCCTTCCGCCGCCGAAGCCCTGCGCGCCTGCTCCGCCAACGTGGAACAACTGCGGCGGGACCTGCAGACCTTCATCGACGAGCACACCCCCACGGTGAGCGGCGAGGACGAGATCGACACCCAGCCGACCCTGGGCTTCCAACGCGTGATCCAGCGCGCCATCCTGCACGTGCAGTCGTCCGGCAAGAAGGAAGTGACCGGTGCCAACGTGCTGGTGGCCATCTTCGGCGAAAAGGACTCCCACGCCGTGTTCTTCCTGCAGAAGCAGGGGGTCACCCGGCTCGACGTGGTGAACTTCATTTCCCACGGCATCAGCAAGTCGCCCCAGCCGGCCAAGGCGGAAACGGAACAGGAGACGGACGGCGACGGCCGCCCCGAAGCCGGCCCCCTGGAGAGCTACACCATCAATCTCAACGCCCAGGCGCTGCAGGGCAAGATCGACCCCCTCATCGGCCGGGACAAGGAACTAGAGCGGGTCATCCAGACCCTCTGCCGCCGGCGCAAGAACAACCCGCTGCTGGTGGGCGAGGCCGGGGTGGGCAAGACCGCCATCGCCGAGGGCCTGGCCCGTCGCGTGGTGGAAGGGGAAGTACCGGAAATCCTGGCCAAGGCCCACGTCTACGCCTTGGACATGGGCGCCCTGCTGGCCGGCACCAAGTACCGGGGCGACTTCGAGCAACGCCTCAAGGGCGTGCTCAAGGCCCTGCAGGACAATCCGGACGCCATCCTCTTCATCGACGAGATCCACACCCTGATCGGCGCCGGCGCCGCTTCCGGCGGCACCCTGGATGCCTCCAACCTGCTCAAGCCGGCCCTCTCCGGCGGCCAGCTAAAGTGCATCGGGGCCACCACCTACACCGAGTACCGGGGTATTTTCGAGAAGGACCACGCCCTTTCCCGCCGCTTCCAGAAGATCGACGTGAATGAGCCCTCCGTGGCCGAGACCGTGGAAATCCTCAAGGGACTGAAGACCCGTTTCGAATCCCACCACGGCATCAAGTATTCCAGCGCCGCCATCAACTCGGCAGTGGAGTTGGCGGCCCGTTTCATCACCGACCGCCACCTGCCGGACAAGGCCATCGACGTCATCGACGAGGCCGGTGCCGCCCAGCGCATCCTGCCCAAGTCGCGGCAGAAGAAGATCATCGGCAAGCCGGAGATCGAGGAGATCGTTGCCAAGATCGCCCGCATCCCCTCCAGCCACGTTTCCAACGACGACAAGGCGACCCTGAAGAACCTGGAGCGGGACCTGAAGGCCACCGTTTTCGGCCAGGATGCGGCCATTGACGCCCTGGCCAAGGCCATCAAGATGGCCCGTTCCGGCCTCGGCGCCCCGGGCAAGCCCATCGGCGCCTTCCTCTTCTCCGGCCCCACCGGCGTCGGCAAGACCGAAGTGGCCAAGCAGCTCGCCTACTTCCTCGGCGTGGACCTGACCCGCTTCGACATGTCCGAGTACATGGAACGGCATGCCGTCTCCCGCCTCATCGGCGCGCCTCCCGGCTATGTGGGTTTCGACCAGGGCGGCCTGCTGACCGAAGCCGTCACCAAGAAGCCCTACTGCGTGCTGCTGCTGGACGAAATCGAGAAGGCCCATCCGGACATCTACAACATCCTGCTGCAGGTGATGGACCACGGCACCCTGACCGACAACAACGGGCGCAAGGCCGATTTCCGCAACGTGGTCATCATCATGACCACCAACGCCGGCGCCGCCGAGTTGCAGAAACCGTCGGTGGGCTTCACTTCCAGCAAGGAAGTGGGCGACGAAATGGTGGAGATCAAGCGCCTGTTCACGCCGGAGTTCCGCAACCGGCTGGACGCCACCATTTCCTTCAAGCCCCTGGACCACGACATCATCCTGCGGGTGGTGGACAAGTTCCTCATGCAGCTGGAAGAGCAGTTGCACGAAAAGAAGGTGGAAGCCGTATTCACCGACGCCCTCAAGGATATGCTGGCGGAGCGGGGCTTCGACCCGCTCATGGGGGCCCGGCCCATGGCCCGCCTGATCCAGGACACCATCCGCGCCGCCCTGGCCGACGAACTGCTGTTCGGCCGCCTGGCCCACGGCGGCAAGGTCACCGTGGATGTGGACAAGGAGGGCAAGGTGAAGCTCGAATTCGCCAAGGAGGCGGAAGCGGTAGCCTGAGCCTGAGAACGGCAACCCGACCCAAAAGGCTGCGCCTCTTCCGGCGCAGCCTTTTTTTTGCCTAGAATCCGGAACCGCCAACCACCACCAGAAAATCAGGAGACCCCATGAGCTTCACCACCCCGGACCTGTGCGATGCCAACGAAGCCGCCATCGGCCACACCCTGCGCGTCGTCGCCCCCATGTTCAAGGCCTACGGCGGCCGTGCCCGCTTTTGCGGCCGCATCCACACCCTGAAGATTTTCGAGGACAACTCCCTGGTGCGCGAAGCCCTGGGCCAGCCCGGCCAGGGCAAGGTGCTGGTGGTGGATGGCGGCGGCTCCCTGCGCTGCGCCCTGGTGGGCGACCAGCTGGCCGTGCTGGCCCAGAAGAACGGCTGGGAAGGCATCGTCGTGTATGGCTGCATCCGGGATTCGGCCGAGATCAACCGTACCGACCTGGGGGTGCGCGCCCTGGACACCCACCCCCAGAAAAGCATCAAGAAGGGCGTCGGCGACCAGAACATCGACGTCACCTTCGGCGGCGTCACCTTCAAGCCGGAGGAATGGATCTACGTGGATGAAGACGGCGTCATCGTCTCCGCCACGCCCCTGCTGTAAGCGACACCGCCCTGCCGGGGCCGTCCGCCGGGACGGCCCCGCCCGCCCTCGTCCCCTCGCCCTCTTCCATCCCGCCTGCGCGGCCCGCGGGCACCCGCCGTTTTCCCGGCGGCGGCCGGCCATTCCCACGACCAGACAATGCCCACGGGTTTTCCCCTATTCCATTGAACAGGAAAACCGGGGGCATCCCGCACTGCCCACCCATTTCATTTCACTGCCGCGAATATCGTTTCATATAGCGGGACGCTATTTGCAACATCATAAAATTAAAAGGAAAAATATTGTCTTGTGTCTTATATAAGACATGTGTTGCTGTGCAAAATCGGCGCTATACTTTTTTCCCATCGGAGCACAGGAAACGTCACCCCGACACTGGCCTCCGAATCTTCCGCCAACGCTATTTATAGAGGAACCGAACATGAGCACTCGCGAACAGCAAATCGCCGCCCTGGAAAAAGACTGGGCTGAGAACCCCCGTTGGAAGGGCGTCAAGCGTGGTTATTCCGCTGCTGACGTGGTTCGTCTGCGCGGCTCCCTGCAGCCCGAGTACACCTTCGCCCAGCGCGGTGCCAAGGTCCTCTGGGAAAAGGTCAACGGCGGCGCCAAGAAGGGCTACGTGAATGCTTTCGGCGCCATCACCGCCGGTCAAGCCATGCAACAGGCCAAGGCTGGCCTGGAAGCCGTGTATCTGTCCGGCTGGCAGGTTGCTGCCGACGGCAACACCTCCGAAACCATGTACCCGGACCAGTCCCTGTATGCCTACGACTCCGTCCCCACCATGGTTCGCCGCATCAACAACACCTTCAAGCGTGCTGACGAAATCCAGTGGTCCCGCGGCATCAACCCCGGCGACAAGGAATTCATCGACTACTTCCTGCCCATCGTGGCTGACGCTGAAGCCGGCTTCGGCGGCGTGCTGAACGCCTTCGAACTGATGAAGAACATGATCGCCGCCGGCGCCGCCGGTGTGCACTTCGAAGACCAACTGGCTGCCGCCAAGAAGTGTGGCCACATGGGTGGCAAGGTGCTGGTGCCGACCCGCGAAGCCGTGGAAAAGCTGATCTCCGCCCGTTTCGCCGCTGACGTCATGGGCGTGCCGACCCTGATCCTGGCCCGTACCGATGCCGAAGCTGCCAACCTGATCACCTCCGACTACGACGCCAACGACAAGCCCTTCCTCACCGGCGAACGTACCCAGGAAGGCTTCTTCCGCGTCAAGAACGGTCTGGAACAGTCCATCTCCCGCGGCGTTGCCTACGCTCCCTACGCCGATCTGGTGTGGTGCGAAACCGGCGTGCCCGACATCGGCTTCGCCCGTGAATTCGCCCAGGCCGTGCATGCTGCCTGCCCCGGCAAGCTGCTGTCCTACAACTGCTCCCCGTCCTTCAACTGGAAGAAGAACCTCAACGACAGCCAGATCGCTTCCTTCCAGGAAGAACTGTCCGCCCTGGGCTACAAGTACCAGTTCATCACCCTGGCCGGCATCCACGTCAATTGGTACAACACCTTCAAGTTCGCCAAGGCCTACGCCGGCGGCGAAGGCATGAAGCACTACGTGGAAATGGTGCAGGAGCCCGAATTCGCCGCCCGCGAAGACGGCTACACCTTCGTTTCCCACCAGCAGGAAGTGGGCACCGGCTACTTCGACGACGTGACCACCGTGATCCAGGGCGGCTCCTCCTCCGTCAAGGCCCTGACCGGTTCCACCGAAGAAGAACAGTTCCACTAAGCAGCACCCGCGGGCATCCCGGCCAGGGTCGGGATGCCCGGCAGCAGCTCATTCTGCTGCCATCAGGAATCCGAATTGCATCATCCCTTATCCTCTTGCTTGGGGAACAGGCCGACACCCACAAGGTGTCGGCTTTTTTTATGTGCTGTCACAAAAAGGCCCATGACAGAAGCGGGCCTGCAGGCAAGAATGGCGGCTCCTTCCGCCTTCGCCCCCAGGCCATGAACGCCGCCAGCCTCGCCCGACTGCTCCTGCTCGCCGCCATCTGGGGCGCCTCCTTCCTCTTCCTGCGCCTCACCGTGCCAGCCTTCGGCACCGTGTGGGCGGTGGAAGTGCGGGTAATCCTGGCCGCCGCCAGCCTCACCCTGTTCGCCTGGTGGAGCGGCGAGGCCCTGCAGTGGCGCCGGCACTGGCGCCAGTACCTGATCATCGGCCTGTGCAACTCGGCCCTGCCCTTCCTGCTCTTCGCCTATGCCGCCCAGAGCCTGGGAGCCGGCCTGCTCTCCATCCTCAACTCCACCTCGCCCCTCTTCGCCGTCATCATCGGCGCCCTGTGGCTGCGCCAGCCCATCCGCGCCGTAACCGTGGCCGGCCTACTGCTGGGCCTGGGGGGCGTGGCCGTGCTGGCCTGGGACGGGCTGCAGAGCAGCGGCAGTCCCGATGCCTGGCTGCCCATGCTGGCCGCCGCCCTGGCGCCTTCCGCCTACGCCTTCGCCAGCGTGTACAGCCGACACCACGGCCAGGGCATCACGCCCCTGGCCACCACCCAGGGCAGCATGATCTGCGCCGCCCTGCTGGTGCTGCCCCTGGCCGCGCCCCAGGGCCTGCCGGCGGCGGCCACTCCCACCGCCTGGGGCGCCCTGCTGGGCCTGGCGGTGTTGTGCACGGCCTGGGCCTACCAGCTCTATTTCCGGCTGGTGCACGAAGTGGGCCCCTTGGGCGCCCTCTCGGTGACCTTCCTCATTCCGGTGTTCGGCGTGTTGTGGGGGGTGTTGCTGCTGGGAGAAAAGCTGGGCGCCCACCTGCTACTGGGCGGCAGCCTGGTGCTGCTGGGCACGGCCCTGGCCAACGGCCTGCTGAAGTGGCCGCGGCTGGCCCGCCCGGCCTAGATCAGCGGCTAGCGCGGCGCGCCACGGCGCCGGCCAGGGCCAGGATTTCATCGCCTTCGTCGGCGGAAAAACCCTCCGGCAGGGCCGGCCGGCCGTCACCAGCCAGGGCGGCGGCGACGGAACGCCCCAGGATGGTGCCGTCCGGCAGAATGGGACCGAAGAAGCGCAGTTCGCCGCCCCGGATCACCGCCAGGGTGGGAAAGGTTTCCACGTCCAGGCTGGGCAGGGCGTCCGCCGCATCCTCGATGTCGATCCAGGCCCAGGCGCCCTCATGGCCCGCCGCGGCGGCCGCCGTGGCGGCCTCGAAGCCCCGGCAGACGCCGCACCAGGCAGCGCAGAGCACCAGCACCACCGGCGCTGCCGGCGCCCCATCGGCAGCGTCGGGCCATTGCAGGTCGGCAAAGCGCAACAGGGAAGCGGGGGACTGGGACATGGCGGCAGAGGCCGCCGCAGCGGCCGCGAAGTGGGCGGGGAAGGCGGCCATTGTGCGCCAATCCCGCCGCCCGGGGGAATGGGTGGCGCGGGAAAAGGTGGGGAACCGGGCGCCGGATCACGGATAGCAGGCCCTGCCGCCCGGCATTGCCAAGGCGGCCCCGGGCGCGGATAATCCGCCCTCCCGCAGGAGAGAGGGGCCCATGCCGCAACCGGCGCCAGGCCTCCGCCGAAGGCGCAAGCTCCCATAATCGCTCAGGCACCAGGAACTGCGGGTTTCGTATTTGCCGTCTGGAGAGCGGCCGGCCGCAACGCGGCGCGGCCCACCGAAGGGGCTAAGCCGGCGCCGTGGGGCGCAGGCCGAAACTCTCAGGTACAAGGACAGGGGGAGAGGCGCATCCGGCAAGGGTCTTCAGCATGGCCTGCCGCCGGACCTTATCTGTAAAGGCGCTTCCGTCATGCCCTGCCACGCCCCAATACCGGCGCACCTGCCGGCCTATTCCCTTTGCTTTGTCGCATCCTGCCTGCCTCTGCGGGGAGGTGTGCCGTGCTGATCACCATCTACCTCATCGCCATCACCGCCGAGGCCATGTCCGGCGCCCTGGCCGCCGGCCGGCGCAACATGGACATCTTCGGCGTCGCCTTCATCGCCTTCGTCACCGCCCTGGGCGGCGGCACCATCCGCGACATGGTGCTGGGCCACTTCCCCATCGGCTGGACCCAGCATCCGCCCTACATCTACCTGGTCATTTCCGCCGGCCTGGTGACCACCCTCTTCGCCCGCTTCATGCACCACCTGAAGACCGTCTTCCTGGTGCTGGACGCCCTTGGCCTCATCGCCTTTTCCCTGATCGGCTGCGAAGTGGCCCTGGGCATGGGCTACGCCCCGGTGGTGGTGATCATGGCCGGCATGATCACCGGCATCTTCGGCGGCATCCTGCGGGACGTGCTGTGCAACCAGGTGCCGGTGGTGTTCCGCCAGGAGCTGTACGCCAGCGTCTCCCTGGCCGTGTGCAGCCTCTACCTGGTGCTGCGGGACCTGGGCCTGGGCACGGAGGCCAACACCCTGATCAGCTTCGGCCTGGGCCTGGCCCTGCGCCTCTGCGCCATCTGGCGCGGCTGGAAGCTGCCGACCTTCTCCTACCGCCAGCGCTGGGACTGATGCCGGCGCGGCCCCGGGAAATCCCCGGGGCTCGCCGATCGATTCTTTTGATGGCCGGAAACCGGCCCCGGGCCGCCGGGTCCATCCCTCATCGCCGGGCTTGACCCACCACAACAACGATGAGGAGACCCACCATGCCCCACCGCAGCATTGCCCACATCATCAGCCAGCAGACCCCGGTCACCGCAACCGCCGACCTTACCGTGCGGGAGGCCTGCCAGCGCATGGCCGCCGCCAGGGTCGGCGCCCTGCTGGTGGTGGAACACGGCTTTCTCACCGGCATCTTCACCGAGCGGGACGCCCTCAACCGGGTCCTGGCCCCGGGGCTGGACCCGGAGCACACCCTGCTGTCCGAGGTGATGACCGCCAATCCCCGCGCCGTGCCGCCGGAAAAGCCCCTCTCCTACGCCCTGCACCTGATGCACATCGGCGGCTACCGCCACATGCCGGTGGTGCAGGCGGGGCGCCCCCTGGGCATGGTCTCGGTGCGGGACGCCCTGGGGGCGGAAATCTGCGATTTCGAGCGGGACCTGGAATCCCTGGAAAAGATCGCCACCGCCCTGTAGGCCCCGCCGGCCCCGGACTACCAGGCAGGTGCCGACGCCTCAGGCCGGCGTCTGCCAGTAGCCCGGGTTGCCGTAGGTGTTCTTGAGGAAGTCGATGAACAGCCGCACCCGCAACGGCAGATGGCGGCGCTGGGGAAAGACGGCATAGATGCCCACCGGCGGCGCCGCCCATTCGTCCAGCAGGGACACCAGCCGGCCCGCCGCCAGATCCTCCCCCACCTCCCACACCGAACGCCAGGCCAGGCCGTAGCCGGCCAGGGCCCATTCGTGCAGCACGGCGCCGTCGTTGCACTCCAGGGTGCCCGCCACCTTCAGCACCAGGCTCTCCCCTGCCTTCTCCGGATGGCGGAAGGTCCAGCCCCGCTGCTGGCCGAGGGACAGGCAGTTGTGCCCTACCAGGTCCTCCAGGGCCCGGGGCGTGCCGTGCCGCGCCAGGTAGGCGGGGCTGGCCACCACCACCCGCCGCATGTCCCCCAGCTTCAGGCTCACCAGGCTGGAATCGCTCAGTTCGCCGATGCGCACCGAGAGGTCGATGGCCTCGTTCACCAGATCCACCAGGCGGTCCGTCAGGTCCAGGTTCACCGTCACTTCCGGATTGCCGGAAAGGAAGTCGGCCACCAGGGGTGCCACGTGCTTGCGCCCGAAGCCGGCCGGGGCCGAGACCTTGAGGTGGCCGCTGGCCTTGACCCCGCCCAGGCTGACCGAGGCTTCGGCATTGGCCAGGTCGTTGAGGATGCGCTGGCAGTCCTCCAGGAAAGCGCTGCCCTCGAAGGTGAGGGACAGCTTGCGCGTGGTGCGCACCATCAGCTTCACCCCCAGGCGGGCCTCCAGGGCGTCCAGGCGGCGGCCGATGATGGCCGGCGTCACCCCTTCCTGGGCCGCGGCAGCGGAGAGGCTGCCCTTGGCGGCCACGTTCACGAAGGCGTTGATTTGCTTGAAGGCATCCATACGATTACATACTTAAAGTAAAAGATCATTCGCCGCAATCCTAGCTTATCTTTTACCTCGAGCAACAATAAACTGCGATGCGTAGGCTGATCCATAATCTCCGGATCGACCCGCAAACCCCAAGTCCGACAGAGAAAAAATGACCGCCCCCTGCCCGATCAAAGCCATCGCCTTCGACGCCTACGGAACGCTGTTCGACGTCTATTCCGTCGGCGCCCTGGCCGAGCAGCTTTTCCCGGGCAAGGGGGTGGCGCTCGCCGCCCTGTGGCGCGACAAGCAGATCGAATACAGCCGCATCCGCAGCATGAGCGGCCGCTACAAGCCCTTCTGGGAAGTCACCCAGGACGCCCTCATCTATGCCGGCGCCGCCATCGGCGTGACCATGGGCGAAACGGAACGGGGCCGGCTGATGAGCCAATACGCCTGCCTCTCCGCCTTCCCGGAAAACCTGCCGGCCCTCAAGGAACTGAAGACCCTGGGCCTGCCCCTGGCCATCCTCTCCAACGGCACCCGGGCCATGCTCGACATCGCCGTCAAGAGCAGCGGCATGGGCGGCATCTTCGACCACATCCTGTCCGTCGAGATGGTGCAGAAATTCAAGACGGACCCCGAGGTGTACCAGCTGGGACCCGACGCCTTCGACCTGCCGGCCCGGGAAATCCTCTTCGTCTCGGCCAACAGCTGGGATGCCTGTGCCGCCACCTGGTTCGGCTACACCACCTTCTGGATCAACCGTACCGGCCAGCCGCCGGAGCAGCTCAACGTCAGCCCCACGGCCAGCGGCCATCGTCTCTCCGACGTGGTGACCTTCGTGCGGGAGAACCAGTGATGGAACTCCTCACCATTGCCCTGGTGGGCGGCGGCGCCTTTCTCGCCGGCGGCATGAACGCCATGGCCGGCGGCGGCACCTTCTTCTCCTTCCCCGCCCTGCTCGCCGCCGGGGTGCCCCCGGTCACCGCCAACGCCAGCAACACCGTGGCCCTGTGGCCCGCCAGCCTGTCTTCCGCCTGGGCCTACCGGCGGGAGCTGCTGCGGCACAAGTCCTGGGTCATCCTGCTCACGGTGGTGGCCCTGATCGGCGGCCTCGCCGGCGGCCTGCTGCTGCTGGCCACCTCCAACGCCGCCTTCGCCAAGCTCATCCCCTGGCTGCTGCTCACCGCCACGGCCCTTTTCGCCTTTTCCGGCCAGGTCGCGAAGCTGGTGGCCTGGAGCAAGACCCGCCTGGGCCTCCAGGCCGATCCCGATGCCGGGCGCAGGAGCGTCGGTGGAACCCTCTTTCAGCTCGCCGTATCGATCTACGGCGGCTTTTTCGGTGCCGGCCAGGGCATCCTCATGCTCGCGGCCCTGTCGATCCAGGGCCTGGAGGACATGCAGGAGCTCAACGCCATCAAGAACTGGCTGTCGGCAATCAACTACACGGTGTCGGGCCTCACCTTCATCATCGCCGGAGCCATCAGCTGGCCCCACACGCTGCTGATGCTGGTGACCGCCATGGCCGGCGGCTACGCCGGCGCCGCCCTGGCCCGGCGCCTGCCGGCCCTGTGGCTGCGCCGCCTGGTGGTGGCCGTGGGCACCGTGCTGACCATCATCTACTTCGTCAAAACCTATTTCTGAAATTTCCCTTTTCCCGATTACGCGTTTTCAACGATTCAAACTAGGAGAGACCATGAGCCTGAACCTGCCCGCCGGTATGCAAATCACCGCTCCCATCCAGCCCCAGTACGAAAGCATCCTCACCCTGGAGGCCCTGGAGTTCGTCGCCAAGCTGCACCGCGCCTTCGAAGGCCGCCGCCAGGAACTGCTGAAGGCCCGCGTCGAGCGCCAGGCCCGCATCGATGCCGGCGAGATGCCCGACTTCCTGCCCGAGACCAAGCACATTCGCGAAGGCGACTGGAAGGTCGCCCCCCTGCCCGCCGCCCTGGAGCGTCGCCGCACCGAAATCACCGGCCCCGTCGAAGCCAAGATGATCATCAACGCCTTCAACTCCGGCGCTGATTCCTACATGACCGACTTCGAGGATTCCAACTCCCCCAACTGGGACAACCAGATCCAGGGTCAGGTCAACCTCTACCAGGCCATCCGCCGCCAGCTCTCCTTCAAGAACGAAGCCGGCAAGGAATACAAGCTCAACGACCAGATCGCCACCCTGCAGATCCGTCCCCGGGGCTGGCACCTGGATGAAAAGCACGTCCTGGTGGACGGCCAGCGCGTCGCCGGCGGCATCTTCGACTTCGCCCTGGTCTTCTTCCACAACGCCAAGGAACAGATCGCCCGCGGCGCCGGCCCCTTCTACTACCTGCCGAAGATGGAATCCCATCTGGAAGCCCGCCTGTGGAACGACATCTTCGTCATGGCCCAGGACCACATCGGCCTGCCCCAAGGCACCATCAAGGCCACCGTGCTGGTGGAAACCATCCTCGCCACCTTCGAGATGGAAGAGATCCTCTACGAACTGCGCAACCACTCTGCCGGCCTCAACGCCGGCCGTTGGGACTACATCTTCTCCTGCATCAAGAAATTCAAGAAGAACAAGGACTTCTGCCTGGCCCAGCGCGGCGTCATCACCATGGAAGTGCCCTTCATGCGCTCCTACGCCCTGGCCCTGGTGCAGGCCTGCCACAAGCGCGGCGCCCCCGCCATGGGCGGCATGAGCGCCCTGATCCCCATCAAGAACGACCCGGTGGCCAATGAGAAGGCCCTGGCCGGCATCCGCCACGACAAGGCCCGCGATGCCAAGGACGGCTTCGACGGCGGCTGGGTGGCCCACCCCGGTCTGGTTTCCATCGCCCACGAAGAGTTCGTCAAGGTCCTGGGCGACAAGCCCAACCAGTGGGAAAAGCAGGTGGAAGGCTCCTTCGGCCCCAAGGACTGGCTCAACTTCCAGCCCGAGCAGCCCATCACCGAAGCCGGCCTGCGCAACAACATCAACGTCGGTATCCACTACCTGGGTTCCTGGCTGGCCGGCAACGGCTGCGTGCCCATCCACAACCTGATGGAAGATGCGGCCACCGCCGAAATCTCCCGCTCCCAGGTGTGGCAGTGGGTGGTCTCTCCCAAGGGCATCCTGGACGACGGCCGCAAGGTCACCGTGGAAATGGTGCGCCCCATGATCGCCGAGGAACTGGCCAAGGTGAAGGCCACCGTTGCAGCCCAGGGCGAAGACACCGCCACCTACGACCAGGCCGCCGTGATCTTCGACAAGATGAGTCTGACCCCGGACTATCCGGAGTTCCTCACCCTGCCGCTGTACGAAGCCATGGCCTAAGCCAGGTCGGCTACCCGCCACAAAAAGCCCCGGGAAACCGGGGCTTTTTTTTCAGACTGGGGGCAGGCGTGCGCTACCTAAATTGGTCATGTGCCGAAGTCGCCCCCGCCTAATGTCCCAGCAACAGCGCCACCGCCGCGGCAAAATCGTCCACCACCCGGGCGGCCCGGATGTCGCCGGCGCTTTCATCCGCCGGGCGGAACTTGCCGGTGCGCACCAGCACCCCAGGAATACCCACGGCCTGGGCGCCACCGATGTCGTCCCTCAGGTCGTCGCCGATCAGCACCGCCTCGCCGGGAGCCACGCCCAGTTCGGCCAGGGCGCCGAGGAAGAAGGGCGCCGCCGGCTTGCCCACCACTTCGGCCCGCACCCCGGCCCCGTATTCCAGGGCGGCGACGAAGGCCCCCAGGTCCAGGGTCAGGCCGTCCGGTTCCTGGAAATAGCGGTTGCGGGCCATGGCGATCAGGGGGCAACCGACCTGCAGCAGGCGGAAGGCCCGGTTGAGGGCATCGAAGGTGAAATGTTCTCCCGCATCCCCCAGCACCACTGCGTCCGGCTCGGGGTGGCTGGGACCCACCTCGTCGGCAATGGCCGGATGCACCAGGTAGTGGGGATGCAGCCCCCGCTGGCGCACCAGCTGGGCCGTGGCCCGCACCGCCGTCTGGATTTCATCCGGCGCCACGGACAGGCCCATGGAGTGCAGCAACTGCACCAGGGCCTGGCGCGGCGACCGGGTGGTATTGGTGAGAAAGCGCAGGGGCAGGCCACTGGCCCGCAGGCGCTGCAAAGCGGCGGCAGCGCCGGGCACGGGGCGGTCGCCCACGTGCAGCACTCCGGCCAGGTCAATCAGCACGGCCCGGGGCTTTTGCGGCAGGGGCGGAGCCGACGGTACGGGATCGGGCTCAGCCATGGAAGCGGGCATTGAGTTCGTCCACCACCTCGGCCCAGTCCGCGTCCTCCAGGATTTCCTCCCGCAGGAAGGCGGCCTGGGAGGGCGTCCAGAAGGGCGCGTCGGCCAGCAGCACATTTTCCGGCAGGGGGCCGTGCTGCTCGATGAAGCGGTTGATGGAGAGCCCGTCGGCCGGCAGGCCGAGCTGGGCGAAGAGATTGCTCATGGTCGGGGTAGGGAAGTCCATGCTTGACCTCCAGTTGGTAATGACGAGAAGCTAGCGGCTGCACCTACAACTATAGAACCCCGGACGGCGGCGAAGTTCACCCGCGGCCGAGCCGGGACCAAAAATCCCCATGGAAATCCTCGTCGACATCATCCTCAAGGCCGGCCGCTCCGCCGTCGAACTGTCCCTTTTCGTCCTGCTGCCGGTGATGGTGGTGATGCTCTCCCTGATGCGCCTGCTGGAGGCCCGGGGCGTGGTGGACAAGGTGGTGGCCTGGCTGGCCCCGGCCCTGAAACCCTTCGGCCTCACCGGCCTGGGGGTGTTCGCCGCCCTGCAGATCAACTTCGTCAGCTTCGCCGCCCCCATGGCCACCCTTTCCATGATGGAGCAGCGGGGCGTCTCCAACCGCCACATCGCCGCCACCCTGGCCATGGTCTTCGCCATGTCCCAGGCCAATGCCGCCTTTCCCATGATGACCATGGGCCTCAACTTCGGCACCACCCTGACCTTTTCCCTCCTCGGCGGCCTGGTGGCCGCGGCGGCCACCTACTACCTCTTCGGCCGCGGCCTCTCGGCGGAGGAGGCGCGGCTGGACGAAACCCTGCACCACCCGGTGGCGGAAGACGCCAAGGGCGTGCTCGACGTCATCAACCGAGCCGGGGCCGAGGCCTTCAAGATCGCCGTGGGCGCCATTCCCATGCTGGTGCTGTCCCTGGTGGCGGTCACCGCCCTGAAGCGCTTCGGCGCCATCGACCTGCTGACCCAGTGGCTGACCCCGCTGCTGGCCCTGGCGGCCATCGACCCGGTGCTGATCCTGCCCAGCCTGACCAAGATCCTGGCCGGCGGCACCGCCATGATGGGGGTGATGGACGACATGCGGCGCAGCGGCCAGGTCAGCGCCGAACTGCTCAACGCCAGCGCCGGCTGGCTGATCCATCCCTTCGACGTGCCCGGGGTGGCGGTGATCATCTCCGCCGGCCGCCGCGTCGCCGCCGTATGGAAGCCGGCAGCCCTGGGCGCCTGCGTCGGCATCGGCGTACGCACCCTGGGCCACATCCTGGCCGCCTAGGGCCCCAATGACACACTGTTACGAAAAATTCACGCCGGGCCCGCGCCGGCTGTGGCAAAGTTGCGCCATGGACCTCCTGACCCACACCTGTTCCGCCTCCCGACGCAGCCGGCATTTCGCCCGGTCGCCGTCGCTCGTCCCCAGGTAAGGCAGCATCCCCGAAGTCCTCCGACTTCCCTACCCAAAGGCCACGGCAACCCCGTGGCCTTTTTGTTTTTTCACCATCCCGCAAGGAGAAAGAAGCAATGGAAACACCCTTCGCCGCCGCCCCTGCCGCCAACGCCCTGATGTGGATCACCCAGCGCCCCCAGCTGGTCTTCGCCGAAGGGCGCGGCTCCTGGCTGGTGGACCAGCAGGGCAAGCGCTATCTGGACTTCGTCCAGGGCTGGGCGGTGAACTGCCTGGGCCACGGCCATCCGGCCATCGTCGAGGCCCTGGCGAGCCAGGCCCGCAAGCTGATCAACCCCAGCCCGGCCTTCTACAACAAGCCCAGCCTGAAGCTGGCTGCCGGCCTGGCCGCCCACTCCTGTTTCGACCGGGTCTTCTTCGCCAGCACCGGGGCCGAGGCCAACGAGGGCGCCATCAAGCTGGCGCGCAAGTGGGGGCAGAAGCACAAGGGCGGCGCCCACGAGATCATCACCTTCGCCGGCGGCTTCCACGGCCGCACCCTGGCCACCATGTCGGCCTCCGGCAAGCCGGGCTGGGACACCCTGTTCGCGCCCCAGGTGCCGGGCTTTCCCAAGGCCCAGCTGAACGACCTGGATTCGGTGGCTGCCCTCATCAACGAGCGCACCGTGGCCATCATGCTGGAGCCGATCCAGGGCGAAGGCGGGGTGGTGCCGGCCAGTGTGGAATTCCTGCAACTGTTGCGGCAGATCTGCGACGACCGGGGCCTGCTGCTGATCGTGGACGAGGTGCAGACCGGCATGGGCCGCACCGGCAAGCTCTTCGCCCACCAGCACGCCGGCATCGAGCCGGACATCATGACCCTGGGCAAGGGCATCGGCGGCGGCGTGCCCCTCTCGGCCCTGCTGGCCAAGGAATCGGTCTGCTGCTTCGAGGCCGGCGACCAGGGTGGCACCTACAACGGCAATCCGCTGATGACCGCCGTCGGCGTCGCCGTGCTGGAAGTGCTGACGGCCCCCGGCTTCCTCGATGAGGTGGCGGCCAAGGGCGAGTACCTGGGCGCCGGATTGCAGCGTCTCTCCGACCGGCTCGGTCTCCGGGGCGAACGGGGCGAGGGCCTGCTGCGGGCCCTGCTGCTGGCCGACGAGCGGGGCCCGGCCATCGTCGAGGCGGCCCGGGAGCGGGGCCCCGAGGGTCTGCTGCTCAACGCGCCGCGGCCCCACCTGCTGCGCTTCATGCCGTCCCTGACGGTGAGCCGGGAGGAGATCGACCAGATGCTGGCCTGGCTGGAGGAACTGCTGCGGGCCTGAGGCGGCCCAAGCCCTGTCCGGCCGCCCCAAGCGGCCGGACCAACTCTGTTACAGGCAGGCCCGCCCGTCCCCGGCATAATGCCGCCCTGAGCCGTCCCATCCCGTGCCGCACCGCGGCGCCTGCCCAACCCCAGCCCAACGCCCGGAACACCGATGCGCAAAAAAATCCTGCTTCTCTCCCTGGCCCTGCCCCTGCTGCTCACCGCCTGCGGCGAGCCGGCCGACACCCATCCGGACAAGCCCGTGACCCAGCGCCGGGCAGCCTTCAACACCATCCTCAAGGCCTTCGAGCCCATGGGCATGATGCTGCGGGACAAGCGCTACGACGCCGACGCCTTCCTGCAATCGGCGGAAAAGCTGGAGGCGGCCAAGGAAGGGCCGTGGCGCCATTTCACCGCCGACAGCAACTACCCGCCGACCAAGGCCACGGACAAGGTGTGGAGCGAGGCGGCCCAGTTCGAAACGGAACGCCAGGGCTTCCTCGCCGCCACCGGCAAGCTGCTGGAAGCAGCCCGCAGCAAGGACGAAGCCAAGGTGCGCCCGGCCTACGAGGCGGTGCACGACGCCTGCCGCAGCTGCCACAAAACCTTCAAGAAGTGATGCCCGGGGGCCGGTGGAAACCGGCCCGCTTGCTTCCGCGGGGCTCCCAAAAACCCGCTTCGCTCCGCATTTTTCTGGCTTAGCCCAGTGCCCGACGCTGCATTCGCCGCTGCCTGAGGCCAGGGCGAACGCTACTCCTTTCCCCGCGCCTGACGGCGCTGCCGCTGTTCCTGCGACACGGCTATCGTTACCGCCATTGCCTGCCCTGCCATCCAGGCAGGGAGCCATTCTTCAGAGACTCATTCGCCACTGCGGCGCCGGCGCCAGGCCTCCAACAGGGGGCGGCTGCGGCCGTTGCCCGGTGCCGCCTCCACGGCAGGCCCGGCCGCGAGCGGCGTCCCGTCTGCCTGGGAGGCCGGGCCGTCCTGCACTTCGCCGCTGACCCAGGCCCGGCGCAGGGCGGCGCCGCAGCGGGCGCTGGCCACCCCGGCGGCCCGTTCCAGGGCCTGCCGGGCCAGGATGCCGTAGAGCTGCCGGTCGGCGCTGATCCAGGGATAGAAGCCGAAGGCGCCGGCGCTGGAAAAGGCGCCGTCGTCTCCCGGGCCGTCCTCCACCCAGTGGTGCAGGCTGTAATGCCAGGGCCGGGGCACCGGGCTGCGCACCGCCCCGGAACAGCTGCCCGGCTGGGTGCACACCGCCTTGGCGCCGAGCAGGCGGCCCAGTTGCAGGTCGCCGCCCATGAGTCCCCGCAGGAAGGCGGCATAGCCGTTGGCGGAGGCGGCCATGCCGCCGGCGGGCTGGGGACTGCGATAGTCGATGCCGGCCGCCGTCGGCAGCACCCGGTGCAGGTCCCGGTTGAGGGCGGCCAGGTCCAGCTCGCCCAGGCCCAGGGCCACTGCCAGTTTCTGGGCGTGGCCGCCGCCGTAGCTGAAATGGCCGACGTGGGCCGGGTCCCGCCCCCCGTTGTCGCCCTGGGCGAGGCATTCGGCCACTGTCTTGCTGCGCACGCAGGAGCGGTGCTGCAGGCGGTCGTCGCCGGCCTGCATCTGCAGGGCCTGCACCGCCTGGGGCGGCAGGCGGCCGTCGTAACGCTCCGCCGCATAGGCGCCGAACACCCATTTGGAGGCGGAGGCGATGGGCATCACCGTGTCGGCGCCGATCTGACGTCCCCCCGGGCGGCCGCGGCTGCCCCGGGCCAGGGGGCCGCGGCGGTCGCCGATTTCCCAGTAGAAACTGCCCAGGCCCCGGCACAGGGGCGAGCGGTCCAGGGTCTGCTCCACGGCGGCGCGGCGGCTGTCCGCATGGGCCGCCCAGGCGCCGGCGGCCGCGGCCAGCCAGCAGGGCAGGAACAGGAGGTGGCGGGGGCGGAAGGTCATGGCGCGGCACCGGGGAAGAAGGAAGATGCCGTCAGGATAAGGGGCCGCCGATGGGGCATGGGTAAGCAGGTGTAAGCAATTGCAAACCCCGGCGGCGTCTGCCGCCGGGTTCGCCTTGCCGGCCCGGGTTCAAGGCTCCAGGCGCTTGGCCAGGACTTCGTCCACCCGGTTCTTTTCCATGTCCATGACCTCGAAGCGCCAGCCGGCCCACTCGAAGGATTCGGTCTTCTTGGGGATGCGCCCCAGCTGGTACACCACGAAGCCGCCGACGGTGTGGTAGTTGCCCAGCTCCTCTTCCGGCAGCTCGGCCAGGCCCAGCAGTTCCTTCAGCTCGTCGATGGGCAGCAGGCCGTCCAGCAGCCAGCTGCCGTCGCTGCGCTGCAGGGCCATGGGCGCCTCGACGGCGCCGGAGAGGACGTCGCCCACCACGGTGCCCATGAGATCGGAGAGGGTCACCAGGCCCTCGGTGCCGCCAAATTCATTCACCACCAGGGCGATCTGGGTCTGGTTGGCCTTGAAGAATTCCAGCAGGCCGATCAGGGAGAGGCTGTTGGGCACGTAGAAGGGCGCGTTGGGGGACAGCTTGCCGAAATCCAGGCTGCCGTCCCGCAGCAGGGCCTGCAACAGTTCCCGGCCCTCGACGAAGCCCAGGGGATTGCCCAGGCCGCCCTTGCACACCAGGAAGCGGGACACGGCCCGCTCCTGCAGCACCTTCATGTTGGACTCCCGGGGCAGGGTCAGGTCCAGGTAGGCGATGCCGGTGGCCGGGGTCATGATGGCGCCGACCCGGCGGTTGTCGAGGCGGAAGACGTTGCCCAGGATTTCGCTCTCGGTCTGGTCCAGCACCCCTTCCTTGCGCCCGGATTCGATGAGGAAGCGGATCTCGTCCGCCGCCGAGGCCTCGGCCGAGCCCTTGCTGGGAAAGAGGTCGAGGATGCGGTCGGAAACCCAGGAGACGATCCACACCAGGGGCCGGGACAGGCGCAGCAGCCACACCACCGTACCGGCCAGGGCCACCGCCGTGGCCTCGGGCTTGGCCAGGGCCAGGCGCTTGGGCACCACCTCGCCGAAGACCAGGGTGAAGAAGGTGATCACCGTCACCACGCCGCCCAGGGCCAGGCCGTAGGCCAGGCTGTCGCCCAGGCCCAGGCTCTGCCGCAGCCATTCCTCGGCCCGGGGCACCCACAGGGATTCGCCGAAGACGCCGGAAAGCATGGCCAGGGCGGTGATGCCCAGCTGGGTGGTGGCCAGCAGGCGGCTGGGATGCTGGCGGAAGCGCAGCACCGTGCCGGCCCCCAGGGAGCCTTCTTCGGCCAGCATGGCCAGGTGGGAATTGCGGCTGGCGCCCACGGCCATTTCAGCCAGGGACAGCAGGCCGCTGCTCAATACGAGAAAAACCAGAATCCAGATATCCATGATGCCTCCAGGTGCCCGCAATCCTTGCTGGGGGCCGGTTGGCCGCCGGAGACGGGCACAACAGCGTCATTCTACCCCGGCCCGGCATCGGCGCCCGGGCCTGGCGGAGCACCATTCCCTACATAAAAGTATCGTATCCAAGAACTTTTAAGGTCTTAAAGATATTTACAGGCAGGAATACACTGGCGACCTTTCCCCATTTCCCGGAGGTGCCATGCTTGCCGCCCTCACCCAACTCCTGCTGTTCCAGCTGGCCGGCGAAGTCATCGCCCACGGTCTGGGCCTCGCCGTGCCCGGCCCCGTCATCGGCATGGTGCTGCTGTTCGCCTTCCTGGTGCTGCGCCAGGGGCCCGGCCACGACCTGCAGCACACCTCCCAGAACCTGCTCGCCCACCTCTCCCTGTTGTTCGTGCCCGCCGGCACCGGGGTCATGCTGCATCTGCACCGCCTGCAGGACGAGTGGCTGCCCATCCTGCTCTCCCTGCTGCTGAGCACCGCCGTCACCCTGGCCCTCACCGGCCTCCTGCTCAAGGCCCTGACACGTCGCGCCGCCCCCGGCGGGGAGACCCGGCCATGAGCGCGCCTCTCGCCACCGCCCTCGGCGCGCCCCTGGCCCAGATCTGGGTCTATCTCTCCGCCTCGCCCCTGCTGGGCCTCACCGTCACCCTGCTGGCCTACCAGGGCGCCTTCGCCCTCTACCGCAAGGCAAAGTTTCACCCGGCGGCCAATCCGGTGCTGCTGGCGGTGGCTTTCCTGGTGGCCCTGCTGGCCATCACCGGCACGCCCTACCAGACCTATTTCGACGGCGCCCAGTTCGTGCACTTCCTCCTCGGTCCGGCCACCGTGGCCCTGGCCATTCCCCTCTACGCCCAGATCAAGCGGGTCAAGGCCATGTTCTGGCCCATCCTCATCGCCCTGGTGGCGGGCTGCCTCACCGCCGCCCTCTCGGCCATGGCGGTGGGCAAGCTCTTCGGCGCCAGCCTGGCCACCCTGCTGTCCCTGGCGCCCAAGTCGGTGACCACGCCCATTGCCATGGGCATTGCCGAACGCACCGGCGGCCTGCCGTCCCTCACCGCGGTGCTGGTCATCACCACCGGCATCCTCGGCGCCGTGGGCGCCCGCTACCTGTTCGACGCCCTCAACATCAAGGATCACGCCGTGCGCGGCTTCGCCATCGGCATCGCCTCCCACGGCATCGGCACCGCCCGGGCCTTCCAGGTGAGCGAACAGTGCGGCGCCTTCGCCGCCCTGGCCATGGGCCTCAACGGCGCCCTCACCGCCCTGCTGCTGCCCGTGGTGCTGCCGTGGGTGAAGAGCTGGCTGGCCTGATGCCCTGAGGACCAGAAGGGATGCGGCTGCCGGCCATGGCACGGCGGGCATGCCCGTCCCTGCTGGCTGCCGGAGCCTCCCTCCTAAAGCTCCGTGTATTTCACCGCCCGCCCCTGCACCTTTTCCGGCGGGTATTTCTGGCGGTTGAGTTCCATCTTTTCGGCGAAGGCCGCGGCCAGGTCGATTTCCAGCAGGTCGGCGACCCGGATCACGCCCATCAGTACGTCCGACAGTTCGTGCCCCACTTCCCGCCGCTGTTCCGGGGTCAGCTTGAAGCTGTCGGCCTCGGACAGCCACTGGAAATGCTCCAGCACCTCGCCGGCCTCCAGGGTCATGGCGATGGCCAGGTTCTTCGGGTTGTGGTGTTGATCCCAGCCCCGCTCGCTGACGAATTGGCGGACGACGGCTCGCAGTTCTTCCAGTTGGCTCATGGCGGCAGGGGCAAGGAATGGGAAGCCGCCATGATAGCGGAGCCGTGGGGCTGGGCCCTCCTCCGGCCCCTGGCCGAATGCCTGGGCAGCCATTGCGCAACGCCAATGGCATAATTGCATTTTCTCCGTAGCGCGCCCGCCATGCTCGACACCCTCTACGGCAAGACCTTCCTCATTCTCACCATCCAGCTGGCCCTGACCTGGGCCAGCACCTTCCTCTTCATCCTCTGGCTGCGCCAGCGCTACTACGCCCGGGCGGCCTGGGTCGGCGGCAACCAGCTGCTGTCCGGCGAGCTGGACCTGGAGCTGGACTGGCAGGCCGTCGCCCCCTGGTTCTGGCTGCTGCTGGGGGTGGATGTGGCGGTCTTTCTCCTGCTGCTCTTCGTCGGCCAGCACAACCTGGCCATCGGCCTGCCCCTCTTCTGCCTGTGGTCGCTGCTGACGGGCATCGAGCTGGCCCTGGCCCTGGTGTCGGTGGACGAGAACCTGGGGGGCAAGGTCCTGGCCCTCACCGCCATGCTCACTTTCGCCGCCTTCCTGGTGGGCGCCTATGCCGGCATCGACTTTTCCTTTCTCGGCAGCACCCTCTTCGCCGGCCTCACCCTGGTGCTCCTGGGGGGCCTCTACCGCCTGCTGTTTTCCATCTCCGACGGCTGGCGACGCCTGCTGGCCCTGTTCGGCTGCGCCGTCTTCGTCGGCTACCTGGTGTTCGACTTCAACCGCCTCACCCGCAGCCCCCGCAACGACTGGGAAAAGGCCCTGGACCTGGCCATCAGTCTGTACCTGGACATCATCAACCTGTTCCTCCACCTGCTGGACCTGCTGCATCGCTGAAGCGGCGCCGGCCATGGCATAATCGCGCCCCTCCCGGCGCCGCGGCGCCCGGACGGCGGCGCCTTCTCCCGGGTTTCCAGACGCCCCGTCCCGTTCCCTGAGCCCGATCTTCTTGCACAGGAGCAAGCTATGGTCGGCTATTGGCTGATTCTCGCCGTGGCGGTGGTCACGGAAATCCTCTGGGCCCTGAGCCTCAAATACATCCAGCAGCATCCCGGCCCCTGGCCCGTGGCCGCCTCCCTCGGCCTGACCCTGGTGAACATGGCCCTGCTCTCCCTGGCCATGCGGGGCATTCCCGCCGGCGTCGCCTACGCGGTGTGGACCGGCCTCGGTGCCGTCGGCGTCGCCATCTGCGGCGCCCTCTTCTTCGGCGACCAGCTCAACGGCGGCCAGATGGGCGCCATGGCGGTGGTCATCGCCGGCGTGGTCGGCATGAAGCTGGCCACCGGCTGAGGCGGCAGCAGGACCGGGCCGGCGGCGGCCCCTGTGCGGCGGCCGCCGCCGGCATTACACTGGACGTTCCGCCACGCCCGTACGTCCGCCCATGCAGGACCCCATCACCACTGCCGCCCAGTACGTGCTCGAAGCCGACGGCCTGCTCATCACGGCCGGCGCCGGCATGGGCATCGATTCGGGCCTGCCGGACTTCCGCGGCCCGGAAGGCTTCTGGCGGGCCTACCCGGCCCTGGGGCTGCAGCGCCTGATGTTCGAGGAAATCGCCTGCCCCGACGCCTTCGTGCGGGACCCGGAGCAGGCCTGGGGCTTCTACGCCCATCGCCTCAACCTCTACCGCCGCACCACGCCCCACGCCGGCTTCGCCCTGCTGCGGGCCATGGCCGAGCGCCTGGAGCGGGGCGCCTTCGTCTTCACCAGCAACGTGGACGGCCAGTTCCAGAAGGCCGGCTTCGACGAACTGCAGGTGGCCGAATGCCACGGCAGCCTGCACCACCTGCAGTGCTTCCACGACTGCCGGGGCCACATCTGGCCGGCGGCGGATTTCGCGCCGGAGGTGGACGAGGCCCGCTGCCGCCTGCGCTCGCCCCTGCCCCGCTGCCCCGACTGCGGCGCCCTGGCCCGGCCCAACGTGCTCATGTTCGGCGACTGGAACTGGCAGTCCGGCCGCACCGAAGTACAACGCCAGCGCCTGGAAAACTGGCTGGCCACGGTGCAACGCCCGGTGGTGATCGAGCTGGGGGCCGGCACCGCCATCCCCACGGTGCGCTGGTTCGGCGAAATGCGCGGCGCCCCCCTGATCCGCATCAATCCCGGCGAAGCGGAGGTGTGCACCGACCGCGGCGTCAGCCTGCCCCTGGGCGCCCACGTCGGTCTCCAGGCCATGGCCCGGGAACTGCGGGCCGCCGGCTTTCTCGATTGACCGCCGTTGATGCATCTCCATCGCCACCCCGGGCTTGAAGCCGGCGCCGCCGCCCCCAACTCCATGCCGTCATTGCTCCCTGCCATCGCCATGCCCAGCCGCCACCGTTGCCTCGCCCTGCTCCTCCTCGCTGCCCTGAACGCCGCGCCCCTGGCCGCCCAGGAAGGCATCGACGTGGGCAAGCCTTCGGCCCTGCGCCGGCTGGTGCCGGCGGAGCAGATCGAGCGCCAGGCCGGCCAGGAATACGAGCAGCTGAAGCAGCAGGCCGCCCGGCAGCGGGCCCTGGCGCCGGCGGACCATCCCCAGGCGCGGCGCCTGCAGGCCATCGCCCGGCGCCTGATCCCCTTCGCCGACCGCTTCAACCCCCGGGCCGGACAATGGCGCTGGGAAGTGAACCTGATCGGCTCCCGGGACATCAACGCCTTCTGCATGCCCGGCGGCAAGATCGCCTTTTTCACCGGCCTGGTGGAAGGCCTGAAGCTGACGGACGACGAGATCGCCGTGGTCATGGGCCACGAAATGGCCCACGCCCTGCGCGAACATGCCCGGGAGCAGACGGCCAAGAGCGGCCTGACCCAGCTGGGCGCCAGCCTCCTCGGCCAGTTCGTCGGCCGGGGCCAGTATGCCGACCTGTTCCAGTTCGGCGGCAACATGCTGAGCCTGAAATTTTCCCGGGACGACGAGAGCGAGGCCGACCTGGTGGGCCTGGACCTGGCGGCCCGGGCCGGCTACGACCCGCGGGCCGGCATCAGCCTGTGGCAGAAGATGGGCCAGGCCTCCGGGGGCGGCGGCAACCTGGCCTGGTTCTCCACCCATCCGGCCGGCAAGGACCGCATCGGCGACATCCGCCGCCACCTGCCCCAGGTCATGCCCCTGTACGAGAACGCCCGTAAATCCACGGAGAAAAAGTAGGCATTTTGCGGCAAATGTCTCGTATTTCACGGAAATTGCCCCATGCCGGTGCTATAAAGAAAGCGTCCCCCTGCCTTTTACCGGGAGTACGCCATGGACAGCAGCGGTCTCACCTCCATCTACGCCTACTACAACCCCTATGGCCTATACGGTCTGGGCGGTATGTCCTCCCTCGGCGCTGTCGCAGCTGCCAACCGCAGCCAGGGGAGTTCTTCCGTATCCGGCATCGGCAGCGGCAGCAGCTGGACCACGGTTTCCAGCCTGGGCCAGACCTTGAGCGCCGTCAGCAATCTGCAGACGGCAGCCGAGAAGCTGACCAAGCCCGGCGCCTTCTCCTCCCTTTCCGTCGCCTCCTCCGCCCCCACCGTGGCCCGGGGTAGCGCCGCGGAAGGCACGGCCCAGGGGGCCTATACGGTGCGGGTGGATCAGCTGGCCCAGCAGCAGGTGCTCACCTCCGCCGCCCAGGCCACCCAATACACCGCCATCGGCAGCGGCGCCGACACCACGGTCAATTTCCAGTTCGCCAACGGGCGTAGCGCGTCGGTGGATATCGATGGTGGCGACAACACCGTCAAGGGGCTGGCAGCCGCCATCAACCGGGCCGACATCGGGGTTTCCGCCAGCGTGGTCAGCGGCCCCACCGGCTACCAGTTGCAGCTTTCCGGCGAAAGCGGGGCGGGCAATGCCTTCACCGTCAGCGCCAGCGGCGACAGCACCCTTTCCGACTTTTTCAGCAGCCCGCCGGGCGGCAACGGCCTTTTGCTGACCCAGCAGGCCCAGGACGCCAAGGGCTCGGTGAACGGCAGCGCCTTCACCTCCGGCACCAACACGGCCACCACCTCGGTGGAAGGGCTGACTCTCAAGCTCAACGCCACCGGCACCACCAATCTCACGGTCGGCGGCAATGCGGATCAGGCGTCGGCGGTGACCGACTTCGTCAAGGCCTACAACGCCGTGCAGAGCGGCCTCAACAGCCTGTCCCGGGAATACGCCGGCTTCAACCTGACGGCCCCCTATCTGCGCAACACATTGAGCCAGGCCCTGACGCCGGGAGCCGCCGCGGGCTCGGGCAACATCCAGAAGCTCGCGGACATCGGCATCAGCAGCAATGCCAACGGCAGCCTCAGCGTCGATACGGAAAAGCTGCGCTCGGCCCTGAGCAGCAATGCGGACGCGGTGGCCAGCCTCTTTTCCACCGACAAGGGCGAAGGGGTGGCCGATCGCATCCTGGCCCAGGTCAGCGAAGACGGCGCCCTGGCGGTGGACAACCTGCTCAAGTCCGCCGCTCCCAGCCTGACCACCGCCGGTCTCAGCACGGCCAACCTGCAGAGCAATCTGCTCAACGCCATGTTCAACCAGCAGCAGAACTGGCTCAGCCAGTACAGCGGCCTGGGCAGCCTGACCGCCTCCCTCGGCAGCACCGACTCCCTGCTGAGCAGCCTGCTCGGCAGCAGCAGCAACAACCTGAGCGGCCTGGGGCTGATCGGCGGCCTGAGCAATCCGGCCACGGTGACCTCCCTGTTCAGCAGTTGAGACCGGGAGCGGGCTGGCTCCGGGCTTATGCCCCAACGACAAAGGCCGCCCACGGGCGGCCTTTGTCGTTCATGGCAACGGACGGGTGAAGCGGACGGAGCGCTATCGAATCATCCAGGCGCCAGGCGCCATCGGTAGTCGACAGCCGAACTGGCCGCGGCGACAAGCGCCGACAGCGGAAACGCCGCCACCAGGAGAGAACAGAGCCCCCTCCCCGCAGACGTCCGCCAGACAGCCCTTAGCGGGCTGCCATGGCGGAACGGCGCATCAGCGCTTCTTCGCCGGGGTGGCCTTGCCCCGTGCCGCTGCCGGCTTCTTCGCGGCGGCAGGGGCCGCCGATTTGCCCACCAGGCGGGCCTTCTGCACCTGGGGATTGGCGCGGCTGGCGGAGATTTCCAGGCCGATGGCCGGCGGCAGGTCCCGGGCGCCGGGGGGCAGGCGGGCGTAGCGGGCCCGGGCTGCGGAGATGCGCTGGTCGATGCGGGACAGGTCGTAGCCCTTGGCCTCCATGGCCCGCCGCACTTCCAAGAGGCGCTGGATTTCCGCCGGCACCTTTTCCGACTTGCGGGCCACGCCCCAATCGGCCTTGGGCCGGTTGGCGGCGTCGATGAATTCTTCCGGATTGGTGATGACCCGGGCCACCTTCAGATGGTCGTATTTCATGGCCCAATCCAGGGCGGTCTGGCCGTTCTCGTTGCGCAGCCTGGGGTCGGCGCCCCATTCCATGAGACGCACGGCCAGGGCGTCCTTGCCTTCGTAGGCGGCCATCATCAGCACCGAGGAGCCGTTGGGGGCCTGGGCATTGACGTCGGCACCCCGCTTCAGCAGATATTCGGCCACCTCGGCGTGGCCGGCGAAGACGGCGTAGTGCAGGGCGGACCAGGCGTACCCCTCCCGGTTCACCTGGGCGCCGTGCTCCAGCAGCCACTGCACCGCCTTCAGGTGGCCCTTCCAGGCCGCCAGCAGCAGGGCCTGCTCGCCCTTGTCGTTCACCGCGTTGAGGTCGGCGCCCCGGGCGTGGAACAGCTCCATCAGGGCCACATTGCCCTCCCAGGCGCCGATCATCAGGCCGGTGCCGACCCGGTCCGCCTGGTAGTCCGGCGGCAGGCCCGCATCCAGCCACTCCCGGGCCTGGTCCAGGTTGCCCATTTCCAGGGCGACGCCGAAGCTGATCGGGCTGGGCGGCTGGAAGCCTGCCGCCTGCTGGGCCAGGGCCGGACCCGTGCCGAGACACAGGCCGAGGGCCAGGGCGGCGAGGAGGCGCCGGACCGGCGTCGCCAGGGGGCTGCAGGTGGGAAGGGTGGGGGAAAATTTCATCATTCGCTTCCGTTGTGCCGCCGAAGGCGCTTGCATCGCCCCCCCGGCTTGTGGTCTAAAGACGCTTTTGCTCACGGCCCGCAACGGGCCCCTTGCGATCCTTCTGCGACTGCCGATGCGGTTCCACCGGTTTCACGCCGCCCTTCTCTGTTCTCTCGCGCTCCATGCCGCCGCGCTCCTGCTGCTGCCGCCTCCGGCGGCGCCGGCCCGGGCCGCCGTGCCGTTGCAGGCACACCTGCGGCCGCCGCCGGTAACGCCTGCCGCCCAGGAACCGCTGCCGCCACCGCCCCGGGAAGAAGCAGCGCCGCCGCCACCGGAGAAACCTGCGACCGCCAAGCCCAAGCCCGAGAAAAAGGCCCCGGCCAAACCGGCGCCGGCCCGTTTCAAGGAGCCGCCGGCCAGTTTCAACGGTTACCCGGTCCTGGCAGGGAACGCCGCCCGCAGCGCCTTCAGCCAGCTGGCGCGGCAGCCCCTGTATCCGCCCGAGGCCATTGCCCGGGGCCTGCAGGGCGAGGTGTTGCTGCTGCTGTTCCTCGACGCCAACGGCAATGTGCAGGCGGCCCGGGTGGAGCGCAGCAGCGGCCAGCCCCTGCTGGACCAGGCCGCCGTCGGCGCCGCCCGCCAGCTCAAGGCCCTGCCGGAAGGGGCGCCCCGGGAGGCGATCCTGCCGGTGCGCTTCAAGCTGGACTGAAACGGCCGCCCTCCGGCTCAGGCCGGAACCGCCGCCGGAGTACCTGGCGGCAGCGGCAACGGCCGCAAGCCAAGGCCCCTATTCTCTCAGATTGCCCCGGCCTCGCGCAGGGCGGCGATGGCCTCGGCGTCGTAGCCGAGCCGGGTCAGCACCGCCTCGGTATGTTCCCCCAGCCCCGGCCCCAGCCATTCGGTGCCGCCCGGGGTGGCGGAAAGCTTGGGCACGATGCCCGGCACCTTGAAGTCCTTGCCGTCCGGCAGGCGGGCGGACTGGATCATCTCCCGGGCCAGGAACTGGGGGTCGGCAAACATGTCGGCCACCGAATAGACCCGGGAGGCGGGCACCTCCGCCGCTTCCAGCTTGGCCAGCAGCTCGGCCTCGTCCAGGCCCGCCACCCAGGCGTCGATCAGGGCGTATACCTCGTCCCGGCGCCCATCCCGGCCGGCGTTGTCGGCCAGGCCCGGGTCGGTCGCCAGATCCTCCCGCCCCAGGGCCCGCATCAGGCGCTGGAAGATGGCATCGCCGTTGGCGCCGATGGTGACGAACTTGCCGTCCCGGGTCTTGTGGGTGTTGGAGGGGGTGATGCCGGGCATGATGTTGCCGGTGCGCTCCCGCACGAAGCCGAAGACGTCGAACTCGGGCACCAGGGATTCCATCATGGCGAAAATGGCCTCGTACAGGGCCACGTCCACCACCTGCCCGTTGCCCCCTTGCACCTCCTTGTGGCGCAGGGCCATGAGGGTGCCGAAGACGCCCCACAGGGCGGCAATGGAATCGCCGATGGAAATGCCGGTGCGCACCGGCGGCCGGTCGGCAAAGCCGGTGATGTAGCGCAGGCCGCCCATGCTCTCGCCGACGGCGCCGAAGCCCGGCTGGTCTTTGTAAGGCCCGGTCTGGCCGAAGCCGGAGAGGCGCAGCATGACCAGGCCCGGGTTGAGGGCGGAAAGTTCCTCCCAGGAGAGGCCCAGTTTTTCCATGACCCCGGGGCGGAAGTTCTCCACCACGATGTCCGCCTCCGCTACCAGCTTGCACACGATGTCCCGCCCCTGGGGATGCTTCAGGTTCACCGTCACCGACTGCTTGTTGCGGGACTGGACGAACCACCACAGGGAGGTGCCTTCGTACAGCTTGCGCCACTTGCGCAGGGGATCGCCGCCGTCCGGCGACTCGATCTTCACCACCTCGGCGCCGAACTCGGCCAGCAGGCGGGAGGCGAAGGGCCCGGCGATGAGGGTGCCCAGCTCGACGACCTTGAGGCCGGCCAGGGGCTTGGGAGGACAGGAGGCGGCTGGGGACATGGGGGCGGAACCTGTAAGGGAAGGCGCCATTATGCCCGCTCCGCCCCCTGGCCTATACTGCCCGCCACAGTCACGAGGAGAAGCCATGAACCAGACCGTTTTCAGCCGCATCATCAACGGCGAACTGCCCTGCGCCAAGGTGTACGAGGACGGCCACGTCTTCGCCTTCATGGATGCGGGCCAGGTCAATCCGGGCCACGTCCTGGTGGTGAGCAAGAAGCCCTTCGAGACCCTGCTCGACGCCGACGAGGAAACCGCCGCCGCCCTCATGCGCGCCGCCCGCAAGATCGCCCTGGCGGTGCAGGACGCCTTCGGCCCCGAAGGCATCACCATCCTCCAGGCCAACCGGCCCCAGGGCTGGCAGACCGTGCCCCACCTGCACCTGCACGTGCTGCCCCGCCACGCCGGCGACGGCGTCGGTCTGGTGTGGCCGCGCAAGGAGCCGGGCCTGGAGCAGTTGCAGACCCTGGCGGCAAAAATAAAGGTAACGGACTGAAGCTGCGGGTAAAATACGCCCCCTTCGCCTGTCGCCCGCCCGCCGGCGTGGCAGTCCGGCGGCACCGACCCCAGCTCCCCACCCTTTAATCATCGAGTCCCCATGAAACACATCGCCCGCAAGCGCTTCGGCCAGAACTTTTTGCAGGACCCGCAAATCGTCGCCGACATCGTGGGCGCCGTGAATCCGCCCCGGGACGGCCAGGTGGTGGAAATCGGCCCCGGCCTGGGCGCCCTCACCGTGCCCCTGATGGCCCGGGTGGACCACCTGCATGTGGTGGAAATCGACCGGGACCTGATCGCCCGCCTGAAAAAGCAGTACCCCAAGGACAAGCTGACCATCCACGAGGGCGACGCCCTGGAGTTCGACTTCGGCCAGCTGGGCCCCAACCTGCAGATCGTCGGCAACCTGCCCTACAACATCTCCACCCCCCTGCTCTTCCACCTGGCCAGCTTCGCCCCCATGGTGCGGGACATGCACTTCATGCTGCAGAAGGAAGTGGTGGAGCGCATGGTGGCCCTGCCCGGCGAGAGCGAATACAGCCGCCTCTCGGTGATGTTGCAGTACCGCTTCTACATGGACTGGCTGCTGGATGTGCCGCCCGAATCCTTCGACCCGGCGCCCAAGGTGGATTCGGCCGTGGTGCGCCTGATTCCCCGGCCCCAGGAGGAACTCACGGCGAAGGACCCGGCCCTGCTGGAAAAGGTGGTGCAGGCCGCCTTCTCCCAGCGGCGCAAGATGCTGCGCAACACCCTCAAGGAACTGGGCGGCGAAGCCTGGCTCGAAGCCCACGGCATCAAGCCCACGGCCCGGGCCGAAGACGTGCCGGTGGCCGACTACGTGGCCCTGGCCAACAGCCTGGTCAAGCCCGAAAACTAGGCACCCCGGAGAGGCAGGCGGGATGCGGCTGCCGGGCATGGCATCGCCGGCAGGCCCGTCCTTTCTGCCTCCCAGGCCATATCCCTGACCAGACCTCCCTTCCCCGCCTTGCCGCCGCGGCGGGCCGCCGGCCAAGCGGGTAAAATGGCGGCCTTGGCTCACCCCCGGTGTTACGGATTCATCCCATGCTACGACTGACCGAAATCAAGCTCCCCCTGGACCACCCCGAAGCTGACCTGCGCAGCGCCGTCTGCCAGCGCCTGGGCATCGCCGACGGGGACCTGCTGGGCTATTCGGTCTATCGCCGCAGCTTCGATGCGCGCAAGAAGTCCGCCATCGTCTTCATCTACGCCATCGACGCCGAGGTGCGCGACGAGGCCGCCGTGCTCAAGCGCCTGGCCGGCGACAAGCACGTCATGCCCTCCCCCGACACCACCTACCGCTTCGTCGCCCGGGCCCCGGCCCAGCTGGCGACCCGGCCCGTGGTCATCGGCACCGGCCCCTGCGGCCTCTTCGCCGGCCTGCTGCTGGCCCAGATGGGTTTCAAGCCCATCATCCTGGAGCGGGGCAAGGCGGTGCGGGAACGCACCAAGGACACCTGGGGCCTGTGGCGCAAGGGCGAGCTGAACCCGGATTCCAACGTGCAGTTCGGCGAGGGCGGCGCCGGCACCTTCTCCGACGGCAAGCTCTACAGCCAGATCAAGGACCCCCAGCACCACGGGCGCAAGGTGCTGGAAGAGTTCGTCAAGGCCGGGGCGCCGGAGGAAATCCTCTACATCAGCAAGCCCCACATCGGCACCTTCCGCCTGGTGGGCATGGTGGAGAAAATGCGGGCCAACATCATCGAACTGGGCGGCGAAGTGCGCTTCGGCTGCCGGGTCGAGGAAATCGAGATCGAGCGGGATGCCGCCGGCAACGGCCAGGTGCGCGGCGTGGTGCTGGCCGACGGCGAGCGCATCCCCAGCGACCATGTGGTGCTGGCCGTGGGCCACAGCGCCCGGGACACCTTCCACATGCTCTACGCCAAGGGCGTCTACATCGAAGCCAAGCCCTTCTCCATCGGCGTACGCATCGAGCATCCCCAGGCCCTCATCGACAAGGCCCGCTTCGGTCCCTTCGCCGGCCACCCCCTGCTCGGCGCCGCCGACTACAAGCTGGTGCACCACTGCAGCAACGGCCGTTCCGCCTACAGCTTCTGCATGTGCCCCGGCGGCACCGTGGTGGCCGCCACCTCGGAGCCGGGCCGGGTGGTGACCAACGGCATGAGCCAGTATTCGCGCAACGAGCGCAACGCCAACAGCGGCATCGTCGTCGGCATCGCGCCGGAGACGGACTACCCGGGCCATCCCCTGGCCGGCATCGACTTCCAGCGCCACTGGGAATCGAAGGCCTTCGAAGCCGGCGGCGGCACCTACGCCGCCCCCGCCCAGCGGGTCGGCGACTTCCTCGCCGGGCGCCCCTCCACCGCCCCGGGCGGGGTCGAGCCCTCCTACACGCCGGGGGTGCACTGGACCGATCTCTCCCAGTGCCTGCCCTCCTACGTGGTGCAGGCCCTGCGCGAGGCCCTGCCGGCCTTCGACAGGCAGATCCGCGGCTTTGCCATGGCCGACGCGGTCATGACCGGGGTCGAGACCCGCACCTCCTCCCCCATCCGCATCAAGCGCGGCGACGACCTGCAGAGCCTCAACACCCGGGGCCTGTACCCGGCCGGCGAAGGCGCCGGCTACGCCGGAGGCATCCTCTCCGCCGGGGTGGACGGCATCAAGGTGGCCGAAGCCGTGGCCCTGGACATGGTGGGCCGGCCCGCCGCCTGAGCGGCCGCGCCCGCCGGCATCCCGCTCACGCGCACGCCATGGGCTTTTTCGACTGGCTGCTCGGCCCCCGCCACAACGACCTGGCGGACGACGGCCTGCAACAGGCCATCCACCAGGTCATGGCCGGCGTCGATCCGCGCCTGCAGGCCATGCACGGCGCCCGGGAGCGCCTTGCCCCGGCCGTCGCCCACGCCCTCGACTACGCCCGCAGCATCGCCGCCCGCCAGGCCGACTGCCTTCCCCTGCAAGCCTCCCGCTGGGCCGCCAGCCCAGTGCTGCGGGCCCTCTTCGCCCGCCCCGAGGACATCACCGCCACCGTGAATGCCAGCCCGGACCTGCGGGAATTCCTCGACAGCGGCGGCGACGGCTGCGGCGACACCATCTACTGCATCGTCGCCGCCACACCGCAACAGCACACCACCCTGGGCACCGCCCTGGAAGGGGACCTGCTGCGCCGGGACGTGGAGCGGCACAGCATCAGCTTCGGGGACTTCCGCCTGGTAGGCTTTTCCGCCAGCCCCCAGGCCCTGCAGCAGCGCACCCAGGAGATGGTGCTGGAAGCCCTGGTGCTGGACGCCCTGGCCGAAATCACCGCCAGCCAGGCCCGGGGCCGGGCCCTGGAGGCGGAGCACGGCCTGCTGCGGCACCGCCTGGCACTCATGGCCCAGAGCCGGGCCGGCCTCAACGGCCTGGAAGCAGAAGGCGCCCACCACCAGGACGTGGCCCAGCTGCGCCAACAGCTGGCCGACAACGAAGCCGCCCTGGCCGCCGCCCATAGCGGCAGCGGCTGGCTGGAGGCCACCCTGGAACAGTTGCAGGCCCACCTGGCGGCGGCCGAGGAGAGCCTGCCCATCCGCCCCACGGTTCTCTGGCTCGACCCCATGAACCTGATGACGGCACCCCAGGCGGCCAATGCCGCCCCCGTGGCCCTGACGGAAATCGCCCGCCCCGGCCGCCCCCTGCGCCTCACCTTCGCCGCCGCCATCCCACGGGCCGAGGTGGCGCCGCCCCATCTGGATTTCGACTCGGCCCTGCGCCTGCTCTAGGCACCTGCTCCCGCCTTCCCCATTTTCTGCCGCCACAAAAACAAACAGGGCGCCAGCGGCGCCCTGTCGGGGAAAACGGGAGAGAACCCGGGAGAGCCCCGGCGCAGAAAAGCTCCGCCTCGGCCACTCCCGCGGGAAAAAGCTCCCTCAGTCCTTCTTCATCGGGCAGGTCTTGATGCCCAGCAGGGTGTAGGCCGGGCACCAGCCCATGAAGCCGGTGGCCAGGGGCACCACGCCGATCCAGGCCCACACCGGGCCGCCCAGGATGGCCCAGGCGATCAGGGCCAGGCCGACGACGATGCGCAGGATTTTGTCGATACCGCCAACGTTTGCTTTCATGTTTGCTGCCTCCAGTGAGTTTTGACCCTCCCAGCATAGCGGGGTCCCGGGCAAGCGTATGTAACCTGGGTCACACACCCACGAGCGATGCCCGGAGGCGCCCAGGCCACGGCCGGCCCAGGCGGCCGCCGGCCTTCAGCGGGCGGCCTCGGCCAGGCTCTTGAGACCGTTGCGGTCCAGGATGCCGATCTGTTCCCGCCCCAGGGCCACCAGGCCCTGGGCAGCAAAGCCCTTCAGCAGCCGGCTGACGATTTCCCGCACGCTGCCCAGCTCTTCCGCCAGCTGCTGGTGGGTGGCATGCAGGGTGTCACCGTTCTTGGCCAGCAGCAGCTTGGCCAGGCGCTGGTCGAGACGGTGGAAGGCCACCTCCTCCACCAGCTGCATCAGTTCGGCCAGACGCTCGGAAAAGAGGTGGAAGACGAAATCGCGGAAGCGGGCCTGCTCCGCCACCAGCCGGTCGAACACCGGGCTGGGCAGAATCAGCAGGGTGATGGGCGTTTCCGCCTCGCCCCGGGCGGTATAGGGCGCATGGCCCAGGAGACAGCTGGAGGTGATGATGCAGGATTCTCCCGGCTCCACCCGGTAGAGCAGCATTTCCCGGCCGCTGGCGGCGGTCTTCACCACCTTGATGCTGCCTTCCAGCAGCAGGGGGAAGCCCTGGCAGGGCTGGCGCTCGGCGAACAGCTGGGTGCCGGCGGGCAGCCGCAGCAGGGCCTCGGGCCGGCACAGGGCGGCCAGCTGGTCTGCCGGCAGGGCCGCCAGGGAGGGATAGAGGGCAAGCAGGCCGGCGGGGGTCAGTTCCATGGTCGGGCGCGGTCCGGTTGGGGAATCAGGCGACGGGGCCGACTTCGGCGATGGCCGGGGCGTGGTCCGACGGGCGTTCCCAGGTGCGGGGCTCCTTGTCGATGCGCCCGGCGCTGCAGGCCGCCACCAGGGGAGCGGAGAGCAGCAGGTGGTCGATGCGCAGGCCCAGGTTGCGGCGGAAGCCGCCCATGCGGTAATCCCACCAGGAGAAGGTGGCCGGCGGCTGCTCGAAGAGGCGGAAGCTGTCGCTCAGGCCCAGGCCCAGCAGGCGCTGCCAAGCGGCCCGCTCCGGCTCGGAACAGAGTATCTTGCCTGCCCAGGCCTGGGGGTCGTGCACGTCCGCATCGGCCGGGGCGATATTAAAGTCGCCGGCCAGCACCAGTCGGGGATGGGCAGCCAGTTCCTCGGCCAGCCACTTTTCCAGGGCCGCCAGCCATTCCAGCTTGTAGGCGTACTTGTCGCTGCCCACTTCCTGGCCGTTGGGGAAATAGGCGCAGATCACCCGCACGCCGGCCACCGTGGCGGCGATGAGGCGCTTCTGGGGATCGTCGTAATGGGGATTGCCCCGCTGCACCTCGGCCAGGGGCTGGCGCGAGAGCAGGGCGACGCCGTTGTAGGTCTTCTGGCCGGAAAAGGCGACCTGGTAGCCGGCGGCCTCGATCTCGGCCTGGGGGAAGTTGTGGTCCTCCAGCTTGGTTTCCTGCAGGCAGACCACATCGGGGGCCTCCTTGGCCAGCCACTCCAGCAGATGGGGCAGGCGGACCTTGAGGGAATTGACGTTCCAGGTGGCAAACTTCATCGACAACTATTTCTCCAGGGCGCCCCGGGGCTTGAAACCGTAGGGGGCCGTCTTGGGGTAGCCGGCCAGGTCCAGCAGATTGTTCCAGGCGGCGCTGTCCACGCCCCGGGTGGTCTGCTTGCCGACCATGAGAATGGGCACGGCCGGCTCGCTGCCGGCCACGCGCTTGAGTTCTTCGTAATCCTCCGGGGTGGCGATCATCTTCTCGCGGAAGGGAACGCCCCGGGCGTTGAGCAGGTCCCGCCCGAGGCGGCAGGTCTCGACGCAGTCGCTGCTGGTGTACAGCACCACCGGGAAATTCTCCACGGCGCGGCGGGTGGCGTAGGGCAGGCTGCCCTCTTCCCCTTCGGCTGCAGCGCCCAGCTGCTTCTTGCTCACCTGCTTGACCCCGGCGGGGGGCGGCTTGTCGGAAAAGACCGTCTGGCCGGTCTGGGGGTCGATCCAGCGGTAGGTGGTCTGGGCCTGGGCGGCACCCCAGGCCAGGCAGCCGACGAGCAGGGACAGCAGCAGTTTCATGGCAAAAATCTCCCGACAGCGGTGTTGGGCCGGATTACGCGGGGATCATACCATTGTGCCGCAACAGGGCATCCACGCTGGGTTCCCGGCCGCGGAAGGCCTTGAAGGAGTCGATCGCCGGGCGGGAACCGCCGACGGAGAGGATCTCGTCCAGGAAGCGCTTGCCGGTGGCCCCGTCGAAGGGATTGCCGGCCTCCTCGAAGGCGGCGTAGGCATCGGCCGACAGCACCTCGGCCCACTTGTAGCTGAAGTAGCCCGCCGCGTAGCCGCCGGCGAAGATGTGGCCGAAGCTGTTGGGGAAGCGGTGCCAGGCAGGGGGAATCAGCACCGCCACTTCCCGGCGCACCTCGTTCAGCACGTCCAGCACGGTCTGCTCGCCCTTGGGATCGAAGCCGTGGTGGATGCGCAGGTCGAAGAGGGAGAATTCCAGCTGGCGCACGGTCATGAGGCCGCTGTGGAAGTTCTTGGCCGCCAGCATCTTGTCGTAGAGGGCCCGGGGCAACGGCTCGCCGGAATCCACGTGGCCGGTCATGCCCTGCAGCACTTCCCACTCCCAGCAGTAGTTCTCCATGAACTGGGAGGGCAGTTCCACCGCATCCCACTCGACGCCGTGGATGCCGGAAACGCCCAGCTCCTCCACCCGGGTCAGCAGGTGGTGCAGGCCGTGGCCGGTCTCGTGGAACAGGGTGATGACGTCGTCGTGGCTGAAGGTGGCAGGCTTGTTCCCCACCGGAGCGGGGAAGTTGCAGTTGAGGTAGGCCACCGGGGTCTGGATGCCGGCAGCGGTGGCGCGGCGGGTGATGGCTTCGTCCATCCAGGCGCCGCCCCGCTTGGTTTCCCGGGCGTAGAGGTCCAGGTAGAACTGGCCCACCAGCTCGCCGGCGGCGGTCTCGATGCGGAAGAAACGCACGTCCGGATGCCACACGGGGGCCGCGTCGGGCTTCAGTTTGACGTTGAAGAGGGACTCGATGACCTTGAACAGGCCGCCCAGCACCTTGGGTTCGGGGAAGTACTGCTTCACCTCCTCGTCGGAGAAGGAGTAGCGGGCCTGCTTGAGCTTTTCCGAAGCCCAGCCGATGTCCCAGGGTTCCAGTTCGTCCATGCCCAGTTCGGCCTTGGCGAAGGCCTTCAGCTCGGCCAGGTCCTTCTCGGCAAAAGGCTTGGCCTTCACCGCCAGGTCGTTGAGGAAGGCCAGCACCTGTTCCGGACTGTCGGCCATCTTGGGCACCAGGGAAACCTGGGCGAAGGTGTCGAAGCCCAGCATCTTGGCCTCTTCGGCCCGCAGTTCCAGGATGCGGCGGATCAGGGGGGTGTTGTCCCACTCGGCCTTGCTGCTGCCGTCGGTAAACTCGGCGGCCCGGGTGGCGTAGGCCCGGTACATGGCCTGGCGCAGGCGGCGGCTCTCGGCGTACTGCATCACCGGCATGTAGGAGGGGGCGTGCAGGGTGAATTTCCAGCCGGCCTTGCCCTCCCCGCTCTTTCCATCCCTCTCGGCGGCGGCCCGGGCGGCAGCCTGCACGTCCTCCGGCAGGCCTGCCAGTTCGCCCTCGTCGGTCACGAATTCGGCGAAGGCGTTGGTGGCGTCCAGCAGGTTTTCCGAGAACTTGGCGGAGAGGCTGGCCAGTTCTTCCTGGATGGCCTGGAAGCGGGGCTTCTGCGCTTCCGGCAGCTCGGCGCCGGAAAGGCGGAAGTCGCGGATCTCGTTGTGCAGGATTCTCTTGCGGGCCGGGGAAAGGCCGGCGAACTCGGGGGAGGCGGCCAGGGCCTTGTACTTCTCGAAAAGGGCCAGGTTCTGGCCCAGTTCGCTGAAGAAGCGGGTCACCTCCGGCAGCAGGTCGTTGTAGGCCTCGCGCCATTCGGGCACGTCATTGACGCCGTGCAGGTGGCCGACGATGCCCCAGGCCCAGGAGAGGTGCTCAATGCCGTCGTTGAGGGGCGCCGCGAAATCGTCCCAGGTGGCCGGCACGGCGGCGGCGGTGAGGCGCGCCACCAGGGCCCGGCTGTCGGCCAGCAGCTGCTCGATGGCGGGCCGCACGTGGGCCGGCTCGATGCGGTCGAAGGGCGGCAGCACGGCACGGGGCTGGCCGACGGTGGCAAGAAGGGGATTGGCGCTCATGGGCTGTTCTCTGGAGATGTTATCGGTAGGGGCAACAAAAACGGGCGGCCTGGGCCGCCCGTGGGCTGGCGCTGAAACTGGACGTCTGTTCTTGCAGATGGGGTCTGGCGCCTATTCTACAAGGTCCGCGTAGGCATGCCAGGTGGCGTGGCCCAGCAGTGGCATGATCAGCACCAGACCGGCCATCAGGGTGACGAAGCCGAACAGGGTCAGGCTGACGATAAGGAAGGACCACAGCAGCATGGCCGGCAGATTGGTCGCTACCACGTTGATGCTGGTGGCCATGGCGTGGTGCACCTCCACCTCCCGGTCCAGCAGCAGGGGCGCCGTCACCACCGAGAGCAGGAAGGTCACCGCGGCCAGGGTGGCGCCGCTGAGGGTCCAGATGGCGGCCAGGTTGGGGTGGCGGCCGGAGAGGAAGATTTCCCGGGCCAGTTCCTCGAAGCCCCAGATCCACTCGCTGCCCAGCAGATAGGCCACCAGGGCCGTGGTCAGCTGGGCCCAGATGAAGTAGATGGCGGCCAGAAAGAGGCCGTAGAGGGCCAGGGGGCGCCAGCGGGCGGCCAGGGAATGGGCCACGGCGGCGGCATCGAGCCGGTCGCCGCCGGCGATGCGGCGGCTGATCTCGTAGAAGCCCACGGCCAGCAGAGGCCCTACCAGGAGGAAGCCGGAGACGGCCGCCAGCAGCAGTTCGGGCCGGCCCTGGGCCAGGGCGAAGATGCACAGGCCGCCGATGGCGAACAGGGCGCCCAGGGAGAGGCTCAGGGCGGGCCGCCGGGAGAGGTCCCGCAGGCCGCCGGCCAGCCAGTGGAAGGGACGGAACCAGGCCACGTGGCGCACCCGGGGCAGGTCGTGATGAACGGGGGAGTGCAGGATGTCCATGATGATCTCCTTCTCAGGGTTGGAGCGGGGACATGGGTTGGACCGCAACTGCCCGTCCGGGTTTCCGGCCGGCAAAAACAAAAGGGGCGGGAGAATCTCCCGCCCCTTTTGGGGGAAGCCCAGGCCGACCGGCACAAGCGGTGCGGCCCGCGGCAGTCCGGCCCGATCAGGCCATGGTCTGGCCGGTGAGGCGCTCGTAGGCTTCGCGATACTTGGCGGCGGTCTTTTCGATCACCTCGGCCGGCAGCTGCGGACCGGGAGCCTTCTTGTCCCACCAGGTCAGGGTTTCCAGGTGGTCGCGGACGAACTGCTTGTCGAAGCTGGGGGGGCTGATGCCTTCGGCGTAGCCGTCGGCGGGCCAGAAGCGGGAGGAATCGGGGGTCAGGGCCTCGTCGATGAGGTGCAGGGTACCGGCCTTGTCGATGCCGAACTCGAACTTGGTGTCGGCGATGATGATGCCCCGGGTGCGGGCATAGGCGGAAGCCTCGGTGTACAGGGCGATGGCGGCGTTCTTAGCTTCCTCGGCCAGCTGGGCGCCGGTCTTGCCGGTGCCCGCCAGGTCGGCGGCCAGGTGCTCGGCGCAGCGCACCTTGGATTCCTCGTAGGAGATGTTGATGTCGTGGTCGCCCACGTCGGCCTTGGTGGCCGGGGTGAAGATGGGCTCGGGCAGCTTGGCCGCCATCTGCAGGCCGGCGGGCAGCTGGATGCCGCAGACGGCGCCGGTGGCCTGGTAGTCCTTCCAGCCGGAACCGATCAGGTAACCGCGCACCACGGCCTCGATGGGCAGGGGCTTCAAGCGCTTCACCACCAGGGCGCGGCCTTCCACCTGGGACCGCTCTTCGGGCTTGACCACGGATTCGGGGGCGATGCCGGAGAGCTGGCTGGGCAGGATGTGGCCCAGCTTCTCGAACCAGAAATTGGCCACCTGGGTCAGCACCTTGCCCTTGTCGGGGATGGGGTCCGGCAGGATCACGTCGAAGGCGGAGAGCCGGTCGGTGGTAACGATCAGCAGGTGGTCGGCATCGACGGAATAGATGTCGCGCACCTTGCCCCGGGCGACGAGGGGCAGGCTGGTGATGGTGGATTCAAAAAGGGGAGCGGTCACGGCAGGGTCCCGAAAAAGAGGGGAAAAAACGGATTATAAAGGATCAGTGGCCTTCGCCCTGCTCCAGCTCCTCGGCGGCCAGGGCGCGGCGCATGCGGCGGATGCTGACGGCCACGACGGCGGCGATGAGGGGGATGGAAACGGCGGAGGCGATTTCCGGCGACAGGTGGGGCAGCACGGTCTTGGACAGGCCCTTGGCCAGGTAGCTGACCAGCTGGGAGGCGTAGTAGGTGATGGCCACCACGGACAGGCCTTCCACCGTTTCCTGCAGGCGCAGCTGCAGCTTGGCGCGGCGGTTCATCTGCCCCAGCAGCTGCTGGTTCTGGCGCTCCAGTTCGATATCGACCCGGGTGCGCAGCAGGGCGCTCTTGCGCGCGATGCGGGTGGACAGGTCGGTCTGGCGCCGGGCCACGGAAAGACAGGTGTTGATGGCCGGGGCCAGGCGCCGGTCCATGAATTCGGAAATGGGGGGAAAGCCGTTGAGGCGGTGTTCCCGCAGTTCCCGCACCCGCTGCTGCACCAGGGCGTAGTAGGCCTCGGCGGCGCCGAAGCGGAAGGCGGTGCGGGTCACCGAGCGTTCGATCTCCGCCGCCAGCCGGGTCAGGCGGGCCAGCAGCAGGCGCTCGTCCTCGGGGCCGCGGGCTTCGCCCATGCGGTCCATGAGGTCGGCCACCTCGCCCTCGGCCCTGGCCAGCAGGCGGCTCACCTCCTTGGCCACGGGGAAGGCCAGCAGGGCCATCATGCGGTAGGTCTCGATCTCCAGCAGGCGCTGCACCGTGCGCCCGGCCTGGCGGTGGCGCAGGCGCTCGTCCAGCACCAGGAAACGGCTCCAGCCGTCGTGCAGCTGGAAATCGGAGGCGACCCAGGCGGCACCGTCGGCCACCGTGGTGGCGACCCAGGAGTCGCCGGAGCGGTGCAGGTCGGCCAGCAGTTCTTCCGGGTCCAGGTCGGCGGCGGAGCGGAATTCCACATGGGTGGCCACCATCACCGAGCCGGGCAGGCCCGCCAGCCAGTCCGCCGGCAGGGCGGAAATGGCGGTGGTGTCGGGGGCGTCGCCGGGTTCCCGGGCGAGGAAGAAGGTGTAGCCGGAAAATTCGTTGTGCCGCTCCCACTTGAGGCGCAGGCGGCCCGCGTCCATGACCCAGTGGTCGCCCTGGATCACCGGGCAGAGATTGGCCCCCAGGGCGGCGCAGAGGCGCTGCAGATGGGCTTCTTCGGCCGCCGCCTCGGTACCTTCGTGCAGCACCGCCAGGTAGCTGATCCACTCCGGCCCTTCCAGGGCCATGGGCGGGCGGGCGTGGACCTCGTCATTGAGGCGCTGGCGCAGCGGGTGTTCGGCGAGGGGCAGGGTCATGGCGGATAAAAAGAAAAGGGCGCCGGAGAAGTATCCGGCGCCTGGCAGCGGTTGGGAAGGCGGACCGCCTTACTTGACGATCTGGTTCAGCTCGCCCTTCTTGTAGCGCTCGGCCATCTTCTCCAGGGAGATGGGCTTGATCTGGCCGGCCCGGCCTTCGCAGCCGAAGGCCTGGTAGCGGGCGACGCAGATTTTCTTGGCGGCTTCCCGGGCGGGCTTGAGGAAGTCGCGGGGATCGAACTTGGAGGGGTTCTCGAACAGGTAGCGACGCACGGCGCCGGTCATGGCCAGGCGGATGTCGGTGTCGATGTTCACCTTGCGCACGCCGTGCTTGATGCCGTTCACGATCTCTTCCACGGGCACGCCGTAGGTTTCCTTCATGTCGCCGCCGAATTCCCGGATCTCGGCCAGCAGTTCCTGGGGCACGGAGGAGGAGCCGTGCATCACCAGGTGGGTGTTGGGGATGCGGGCGTGGATTTCCTTGATGCGGTCGATGGCCAGGATGTCGCCGGTGGGCTTCTTGGTGAACTTGTAGGCGCCGTGACTGGTGCCGATGGCGATGGCCAGGGCGTCGCAGTTGGTGCGGGCGACGAAGTCGGCGGCCTGGTCCGGATCGGTGAGCAGGTCTTCCCGGGTCATGTGGCCTTCGGCGCCGTGGCCGTCTTCCTTGTCGGCCTTCATGGTTTCCAGGGAACCGAGCACGCCCAGTTCGGCCTCAACGGAGACGCCGATGGCGTGGGAGAACTTCACCACTTCCTGGGTCACGGCCACGTTGTAGTCGTAGGAGGCGACGCTCTTGCCGTCTTCCTGCAGGGAGCCGTCCATCATCACGGAGGAGAAGCCGGACTTGATGGCCGCCATACAGACGGCGGGGGACTGGCCGTGGTCCTGGTGCATCACCACGGGAATGTGGGGATAGGCTTCCAGGGCGGCAAGGATCTGGTGGCGCAGGAAGGCTTCGCCGGCGTATTTGCGGGCACCGGCGGAGGCCTGCATGATCACCGGGGCGTTCAGCTCATTGGCGGCCTCCATGATGGCCCAGACCTGTTCCATGTTGTTCACGTTGAAGGCGGGCAGACCGTAGCCGTTCTCGGCGGCGTGGTCCAGGAGCTGGCGCATGGATACGATGGGCATGGTGTTCCTCCAATGGGCAATGCGGTTTGTTCTGGCGTGATCGGCGCCCGCTGTCGTGGCGCTCGGGAAAGACCGTGATTTTATCGTGGCTTTGCCCCCCGGGCGAGTACTGCGACCGCCGGGCAGCAAAAGAAAGACAAAGGCCGCAACCAGGGCGCCGGAGACGCCCCAACCACGGCCCTCTTCGGGCAGGCATGCCTAGAAGCGGCGTTTTTCCTGGGCCCTGGCCTGGTGCTCGCTGAGAACCTGGCGCAGTTCCTCCTCCACCGGCTTTTCCCACTGGCCGTCGTACACCAGGTCGGCCAGGGGCAGGCGCTGGCGCCAGCCGGCGCTTTCCAGCTCCGGCTTTTCCTTGAAGTGGCTGACGTAGCCCAGACACAGGTAGGCCACCGGGATGATGCGCGGCGGCAGGCCCAGGATGTCGCGCAGGGCCTGCTGGTGGAAGATGGAGACCCAGCCCACCCCCAGGCCTTCGCTGCGGGCCGCCAGCCACAGGTTCTGCACGGCGCAGACGCTGGAATAGAGGTCCATGGCCTTGATGTGGGTACGGCCGATGACCACCGGGCCGGCCCGGTCCCGGTCGCAGGTGATGAGCAGGTTGATGGGCGCTTCCCGGATGCCCTCCAGCTTCAGTTCCTTGTAGATGGCCTGGCGCTCGCCCTCGAATTTCTCCGCCGCCTCCTGGTTGGCCTGCTGGAAGGCGGCGTGGATGCGGGCCTTGGTCTCCGCCTCACGCACCAGGAGGAAACTCCAGGGCTGCATGTAGCCGACGGAAGGGGCGAAGTGGGCGGCGGTGAGGACCCGGGCCAGCACCTCCTGGGGCACCGGGTCGGGCAGGAACTGGCCGCGCACGTCGCGGCGGGAGAAGATGGCGTGGTAGATGGCGTCCCGGGCGGCGTCGGAGAACTCGTGTTCGTTCTGGTAGCCGGCGAGGGAGATGACTTTGTTGACGGTGGGGTCGGTCTTCATGGAGTCCCCTTCTGAAGATCGGTGGCGGCGCGCCTGGCCGTGCGTGCCGAAAAGGGTCTCCTGGCCGGTCTTCTGACTCGGGATCACTCTGCGCCGGCGCCTTCCCGATCCGCGGATCAGTGGCATCTGCCGGCCCAGTCCCCCTCACAGCGTTGGGCACGTCGCGGAATGGGCGGCCCCAAGGCCTGCCGCACCGCGTTCCCGATTCTCCCTTGCGGGCACCCGGAGACGATTCGCCCCGGCGGACCGGGGCGACGGGAATTTTAACAGAGGCGGCGGAATCAGGCCCGAGGCCCGAGGCCCGCGAGGGCGCTATCAGGCCCGCAGGGGCGGCATCTGGTGCTCGCCGACGCGGACGATCTTCAGGGTGTTGGTGCCCCCCGGGGTGCCGATGGGCTCGCCGATGGTCAGCACGATAAGGTCGCCCTTGGCCACGGCGCCGTTCTGCATCAGCAGCTGCTCGGCTTCGTAGAGCAGCACGTCCCGGTCCGAATGCTGCTGGCTCATGAGCAGGGGCGTCACTTCCCGGTAGAGGGACATCTTGGTCTGGGCCTCCGCATCCGGCGTCAGGGCATAGACCGGCACGCCGCAGTTGAGGCGGCTCATCCACAGGGCGGTGGAACCGGATTGCGACAGGGCGGCGATGGCCTTCACCTTGAGGTGGTGGGCGGTCCAGATGGCGGCCATGGCCACGGACTGGTCGATGCGGGTGAACACCCGGTCGAGGAATTCCCGGTCCAGGGTCACCTCGGCGGAACGCTCGGCCTCGATGCAGACCCGGGCCATGGATTCCACGGTTTCCACCGGATAGCGGCCGCTGGCGGTCTCGGCGGAAAGCATCACCGCGTCGGTGCCGTCCAGCACCGCATTGGCCACGTCGGACACTTCGGCCCGGGTCGGCACCGGCGACTGGATCATGGATTCCATCATCTGGGTGGCGGTGATGGCCAGCTTGTTCTTCTCCCGGGCGTGGCGAATCATCTTCTTCTGCAGGGCCGGCACGGCGGCATCGCCCACTTCCACGGCCAGGTCGCCCCGGGCCACCATGACGCCGTCGGAGGCGTCAAGGATTTCATCCAGGGCCGCCACGGCCTCGGTGCGCTCGATCTTGGCGATGGTCAGGGCGCGGCTGCCGGCGGCCCGCATCAGCTGGCGCGCCATGTACATGTCGGCGGCGCTCTTGGGGAAGGAGACGGCGATGTAATCGACGCCGATCTGGGCCGCCGTCTTGATGTCGTCCATGTCCTTGGCGGTCAGGGCCGGGGCGGAAAGGCCGCCGCCCTGGCGGTTGATGCCCTTGTTGTTGGACAGCTCGCCGGCGTGGCGCACCACGGTGTGGATTTCGGCACCGATCACCCGCTCCACGTCGAGCACGATGCGGCCATCGTCCAGCAGCAGCACGGCGCCGGGCTCCACGTCCCGGGGCAGGTCCTTGTAGTCCAGGCCGACCCGCTCCTGGTTTCCCAGGGCACAGTTGGCGTCGAGGATGAACTTGTCGCCCCTCTCCAGCTGGATCTTGCCGTTCTCGAATTTGCCGACGCGGATCTTCGGTCCCTGCAGGTCCCCCAGGATGCCCACCGGCCGCCCCACCTTGGCGGAAATCTCGCGCACGGTGCGGGCCCGGGCCATGTGGTCCTCGGCGGTGCCGTGGGAGAAGTTCATGCGCACCACGTCCACGCCGGCGCGGATCAGGCGTTCCAGGGTGACGGGATCGGTGGAAGCGGGGCCGAGAGTGGCGACGATCTTGGTATGGCGGGCCATGGCGGGTTCCTGTTGTTGGTCTATCCGGCCATTCTAGCGCAGCCTCCCCGCCGTTGCTGGCCCCCAGGCCATTTCCCGGCGGCGGGGCGCTTCAGTAGTAGGCCTCGATGGCCGCCAGCGATTTGGCATAGGTGTGGCGGATCTGGGCCGGCTCGTAGCGGTGCTCCCGGCCCACCGGGCAGGCCAGCCGGGCCAGGCAGGTATGGCGGCAGGGCGAGGCGGGCTGCCGGCGCCAGGCGACGCAGGCAGCCAGGTCGAAACGGCCGCCGGCCAGGGCGCCGGCCGGGCAGGCCTCAATGCAGACCCGGGGCGCGCAGCTGGCACAGGGCGAGGTTTCCTGCAGGGGCGGCGTCGGCGGGAAGTCGCTGTCCGCCAGCAGGGCCGCCCGGTAGGCATACCAGGAGCCCCACTGCTGCCGCACCCCGACCATGAAGGGCGAGGGATGGTGCCAGCCCGCCAGCCGCCCCAGCTGCTGCAGCCCCACCGGCGCATCGCCGGGATAGAGCAGGAGGAAGTCCCGGCCGGGACAGACGGCGGCAAACCAGCGGCCCACGCTGGCAATGGTGAAGTCGTCGATGGGATGGTCCGAATCCAGCCCGGCGGCCTGCACCGCCTGCCACAGGCGGCGGCCGCCGTGGCCCAGCAGGATCAGCTGGCGCCGGCCGTGGCCCGGGGCTGCCCGCTCCAGGGAGGCGGCAACCTCCTCCGGCAGGGCCGCCACGTCGAAGACGGCCTGCAGGTTGAGGCCGGCCTCATCCAGCAGGCTGGCGTCGAACGGCTGGTGCGGGGAGAGCATCGCCCGCAACCTCAGTGGGAAACGCCGTCCCGCTGCACCACCTTGAGGAAGGTCAGCCAGATGATGCGGCAATCGAAGGCGAGGGAGCGCCGGCGCAGGTATTCCGCATCCAGAGCCACCTTCTGGGGAATGGGCAGCTCGTCCCGCCCGTTCACCTGGGCCCAGCCGGTAAGGCCGGGCACCAGCTCATGCACGCCGGCCTCGGTGCGCAGGGCGATCAGGTCGTCCTGGTTGTACAGGGCCGGCCGGGGACCGACGAAACTCATGTCGCCCTTGAGGATGCTCCACAGCTGGGGCAGCTCGTCCAGGCTGGACTTGCGCAGGAAGGAGCCCACCGGCGTCAGGTAGACCTTGGGGTCCGTCAGCAGATGGGTGGCCACCGCCGGCGTGCCCACCCGCATGCTGCGGAACTTGGGCATCTTGAAAATGCGGTTATGCCGCCCCACCCGGTCGCTCCAGTAAAGGACCGGCCCGGGGGAGGTGAAACGCACCAGCAGGGCCACCAGCAGCAGGGGCAGCAACAGCACGGCCAGGGCCAGCAGCCCGAGCAGGAGATCGAACAGGCGCTTCACGTCAGGATTCCATGCGACAGGAAAGAAGCATCAGAACGGCGTCACTCATGATGGTTGAGAGCCTTGAAACCGTGCTTCTTGACCAGTTCGTCGCGCTCGGCGCTCTTCAAGTCTTCGCGCACCATCTCGGCCACCAGTTCGGCGAAACTGGTCTTCGGCGTCCAGCCAAGTTTCTCCTTGGCCTTGGTAGGATCTCCCAACAGAGTTTCCACTTCCGTCGGACGGAAATAAGCGGGGTCTACGGCAACGATGCACTTGCCGTGAACGTCGTAGCCCTTCTCTTCAATCCCGCAGCCCTCCCAGCGGATCTGCATGCCCAGCTCCTGAGCAGCCGCATTGACGAAGTCCCGTACGCTGTATTGCACGCCAGTGGCAATGACGAAGTCCTCCGGCTTCTCCTGCTGCAGCATCAGCCACTGCATTTCCACATAATCCTTGGCATGCCCCCAGTCCCGCTTGGCATCCATGTTGCCCAGGAACAGGCAGTCCTGCAGCCCCAGCTTGATGCGAGCCAATGCCCGCGTAATTTTGCGGGTAACAAAGGTTTCGCCCCGATTGGGACTTTCGTGATTGAAAAGGATGCCGTTACAGGCATAAATGCCATAGGCCTCCCGGTAATTCACCACAATCCAGTAGCCGTAGAGCTTGGCCACCGCGTAGGGGCTGCGGGGATAGAAGGGCGTGCTCTCCTTCTGCGGAATTTCCTGCACCAAGCCATAGAGCTCGGAGGTGCTGGCCTGATAAAAACGGGTCTTTTTTTCCAGCCCCAGGATACGAATGGCCTCCAGAAGCCGCAGCACCCCGATTGCGTCAGAATTGGCCGTGTACTCCGGCTCCTCGAAACTGACGGCCACATGGCTCTGGGCCGCCAGGTTGTAGATTTCATCGGGTTGGGTTTGTTGGATGATGCGGATCAGGCTGGAGCTATCCGTCATATCACCGTGATGCAGAAAAAAGCACACCCCTGCCTCGTGTCGATCCTGGTAGAGATGATCGATTCGGTCCGTATTGAACAGGGAAGTGCGACGTTTCACGCCATGCACGATGTATCCCTTGTTCAGCAGGAACTCGGCCAGATAGGCGCCGTCCTGGCCGGTGACGCCGGTAATCAGGGCAACCTTTTGTTTTTCGACCATGTATGCAATTCCTTCAGGAACGGAGTGATTGGGTTGTCAGAAAATCCTGATAGGCCAGTTCCAGACCGGCTTTCAACGTAACTCTGGGCTGCCAGCCCAGGGTCAGCAGGCGGGTACTGTCCATCAGTTTTCGGGGGGCACCATCCGGCTTGCTGGCATCGAAGGCCACTCCACCGCCATAACCTACTGCCTGCGCCACGGCATGGGCCAACTCGGCAATAGTTACATCCTCACCGTAGCCGACGTTGATGTGGCTAAGCATGGCCTGGGTATGGGCTGCATAGGTTGTCGGCGGCAGATTCATCACGTGGACGCTGGCGGCCGCCATGTCATCGACAAAGAGGAACTCCCGTCGTGGGCTACCGCTTCCCCATACGGTAACGACGGCAGCCCCGGCAACCTTGGCTTCATGGAAACGCCGGATCAGGGCCGGAATGACATGGGAGTTTTCCGGATGGTAATTATCCCCGGGGCCATACAGATTCGTCGGCATGACACTACGGAAATCCACACCATGACTTACGCCGTACTGGCGGTTGTAGCTTTCACACAGCTTGATCCCGGCAATCTTGGCTACGGCATAGGGTTCATTGGTAGGTTCGAGCGGCCCGGTCAAAAGGGCCGCCTCGGTGATGGGCTGTTCGGCAAATTTTGGGTAAATGCAGCTTGAGCCGAGGAACAGCAGCTTTCTGACATCGCTGCGAAAGGCGGCATCAATGACATTGGCCTCAATCATCAGGTTTTCATAGATGAAGTCAGCCGGATAGGTGTTGTTGGCGTGAATGCCCCCTACCCTGGCCGCAGCCAGATAGACCTGGTCCGGACGCTCGCGGGCAAAAAAGTTACGTACCTGGGTCTGGTCCGTCAGGTCCAGTTCTGCATGACTGCGGGTAAGTATACGTTCCGCGGGATGGCCGGCCTGCAGCAGATGCCTGAGGATGGCACCACCCACCATGCCTCGATGGCCGGCGATGTAGATAAGGGGAAAACGGGAAGTATCGGGCATGGTTCAGGCACTCACCCGGCCGTAGGTATCCTGCAGCCGGACGATGTCGTCCTCGCCCAGGTAGTTACCGGACTGGATCTCGATGATCTCCAGTTCTTCCATACCGGGATTGTGCAAGCGATGGACCTCGCCGATGGGAATGTAGGTTGACTGGTTGGCCTCCAGGAGAAAGACCCGCTCGCCGCAGGTGACCTCGGCGGAGCCCTTCACCACCACCCAGTGTTCCGCCCGGTGGAGATGTTTCTGCAAGCTCAGGCTGGCACCGGCCTTGACACCGATACGCTTGACCTGGAACCCCTCGCCAACGTCGAGGCTGTCGTACCATCCCCAGGGGCGCGCCACCTTGCGGTGGGTAACGGCTTGGATACATTGACTGGCTTCGAGACGAGCCACCACTTCCCGCACCTGTTCGGCCCGATCCCGGTGTGCCACCAGGACGGCATCCGGTGTATCCACAATGAGCAGGTTTTCCGTTCCCAGCGCCACCACGGGACGATGGGGAGCATGAATAAAGGTGTTGTGAGAAGCATGAGCCAGCCCCTGGCCACCGACCCGGTTACCCTCCGCATCCGCCGGCAACAGGTCAGCTACAGCATTCCAGCTGCCCACGTCGCTCCACTGGCCGGCAAACGGGACCACGGCAACATCGTTGTGCCGCTCCATCACAGCGTAATCAATGCTCTGGGAGCGGCAGGCTGCGAATGTCTCGGCTTCAGGCCGAATGAAAGTGTAGCCCCCCGGCGCCACTTCAGACTTTGCCGCCCTCATGGCCTCCCGACAAACGGCAAGGATATCCGGCGCATGCTGCTGCAAGGCGGTCAACAAGGCATCGGCACGGCAAAGGAAAATGCCGGCATTCCAGAGATTGTCGCCGGCCAGCAGCAACTGCCTGGCCAACTCACCGTCCGGCTTCTCGATGAAGCGGCTGGCGCGAAAACTGCCATCTGCCCCCCGGGACGCTCCCTGCTGGATATACCCGTAAGCCGTGCTGGGGAAGGAAGGCACGATACCGAAGGTTACCAGTGCCCCGGACAAGGCTGCAGCACGGCCGCTCCGGATGGTCCGGGTAAAGCCATCCACATCGGGAATGTGATGGTCCGCAGGACAGAACAGCAGCAGCACGTCTCCGGCCACCTGTAATGCGGCCAGCGCCATGGCAGCTGCCGTATTGCGAGCCACCGGCTCCAGGAGCAAGACACCGGGCACCTCGGCCGAGGCCATGTCATCACAGACCATGAAACGGTGCTCCTCGGCGGCCACGGCCAGAACGGAGTCACCGAGATGAGCAACCCGTTCCAGGGTGAGCTGCAGAAGGCTCTTCTGGCCCAGAAGGGGAACGAACTGTTTCGGAAAGCTCTTGCGGGACAGAGGCCACAAGCGGGTTCCGGAACCACCGCAAAGAATGACCGGCGTTATCAGGGGCTCATGCATGTTTTTCACCGCGGCAGAACAGGACTGACAGAAGCATATCAAGAGGACCCCGGCAAAGTGGACACTGTCGCCGCCATGCCATCAGCCACTGTGTAGGGAGGAGACCAGTCCAGCTGGCGGCAGGTCAAGTCCATGTCGACCTGCAGATTGCCCAGCAGTCGCTCTGCCACACCAGGCCGCCCCAGCAGGCGAGCGCCCAGAGAAAGGAAGAAAGCTGGTAAGGGCAGTAGCCGGAGGCGGCATCCCTGGGCCCGTGCCAAAATCTCCAGCAAACGGGCTGTAGAAAGGTCGTCGCCATCACTAACCAGGAAACGGTGCCCCGGAGCTCCCGGATGAGTAACACAGCGCACGATGAGATCCACCAGGTTACCGAGATACACCAAGCTGCGGCGGTTGCCACGGATCCGACCGAAGGGCAAGGGAATCCCCCGGGCCACCAGGCGGATGAGCGCCTGAAAATTGGCTTTCACCCCTGGGCCATAGACCAGGGGGGGGCGGATAATCACCAGTTCTATCCCGCTATTGGCTGCAATTTGCGCCAGAACTTCCTCTGCCTCCCACTTGGAAATGCCGTAGGGATCCTGGGGACAGGGGGGGGACTCCGCCGAAAACGGCTGCCCGGGCGCAGTGGACTCTCCCAGCACCTTGATCGAACTGAGATAGATGAAACGACGGACTCCGGCCCGTGCTGCCGCCTGGGCTAGCACGGCACTACCCCGCACGTTGACTTCGCGAAACGCAGCCAGGGGGTCGGCACAGGTTTCCTGCATGACATGGACCCGGGCAGCCAGGTGAATCACGGTATCGCAACCGGCCAGCGCCGCTTGCCAGTCGGTATGGGAACCGATGTCACCAACGGCCACGACATCCGCTCCCTGCCCCTGTCGCACAGCCCGGACACAAACATACCCGGCCTGCCACAGGCGCTTGCAAAGGGCCTGACCGACGAATCCGTCGGCTCCGGTCACCAGCACTTTGGCCATGGGAAGCCTCCGCTGCTCAGACGCTGGCCTTTGACCAGACAGTGCGGTTGACGTAGTCCACGTAGCTCATCACCACCCGCAGCACCTGCTTGGAAACGGACGGCATCTCGTAATCAGACACCGACAGCCCCCAGGGACGGGAGCGGTCATGCTGAGCCAGCACCACCCGAACCGCATCGAGTACACGCTCCCGCTTCAATCCCGCCATGATCAGGGTGCCGACATCCATGCCCTCCGGACGCTCATGGGCATTGCGAATGGTGATGGCAGGTAGGTTGAGCAGGGATGCTTCCTCGGTGATGGTGCCACTGTCCGAGATGACGCACAGGGACTCCAACTGCAACTTCACGTAATCGCAGAAGCCAAAGGGCTTAAGGAAACGGATTCGGGAATCAAGCGCCCCCAGGTCCAGAGCATCGAGGCGTTTTTGGGTCCGGGGGTGGGTGGAAACGATGACCGGTACATCGTAGGTCGCCGCCAGGGCATTGAGCGTGTCCACCATGTCCCACAGATTGTCCGGGCTGTCCACATTCTCTTCCCGGTGGGCGCTGACGATGAAGTAACGCCCACCAGTCAGGCCAAGACGATCAAGGATGTCGGAAGAGCGAATCGCTGGCAGGTAGTGGTCCAACACCTCCCTCATGTGGGAACCGGTCTTGATGATGGTTTCCGGTCGGACACCTTCGGCAATCAGATAGCGACGGGCGTGTTCGGTCAAAACCAGGTTGATATCGCTGAGGTGGTCCAGCACCTTGCGGTTCAGTTCCTCCGGTACCCGCTGGTCGAAGCAGCGATTACCCGCCTCCATGTGGAAAACGGGAATTTTTCGACGCTTGGCTGAGATCACGGACAAGCAGGAATTGGTATCACCGTAGAGCAGGACCGCGTCCGGCGCTTCACTGGCCATTACCGCATCGGCCTTTTCGATCACCCGGGCAATGGTCTGGGCGGCGTTTTCCCCCACCGCCTCCAAAAAATGATCTGGGCGGCGGATGCCCAGATCATCAAAAAACACCTGGTTCAGTTCGTAATCGTAGTTCTGGCCGGTATGCACCAGAACGTGCTGGCAGTGGCGGTCGAACTCGGCAATCACCCGGGACATTTTGATCAGTTCCGGCCGGGTGCCGACGATGGTCATGACCTTAAGCACCGAGTTCATCCTTGATGTACTGAAGGTTGAGCAGCACTTCCTTCACCTCGGCCACATCAAGCCGACGGGTGTTATGGGAGGTATAGTCCTCCAGGTGGGAAATTTTCTCCTCCCCCTCGCTGAAGTACTGCGCATAGTTCAAATCACGATTATCGGCCGGTATCCGGTAGTAACCGCCCATATCCTCGGCCTTGGCCATTTCCTCCCGCGAAATCAGGGACTCGTACAGCTTCTCGCCATGACGGGTACCGATCACGCGAACCGGATTGTCCATCTTGAACAGTTCCTTCAGGGCCTGGGCCAGATCGGCAACGGTGGAAGCTGGTGCCTTCTGGACAAAAATGTCTCCCTGCTGTCCGTGGGCAAAGGCATAAAGCACCAGGTCCACCGACTCCTCCAGGGACATGAGGAAACGGGTCATGTTGGGATCGGTGATGGTCAGGGGACTGCCTTCCTTCAACTGGGAAACAAACAGGGGAATGACCGATCCCCGGGAAGCCATCACATTGCCGTAACGAGTCGCGCATAATACCGTCTCGCCTTCACCCTGCATGCGGGCCTTGGCCACCATGAACTTTTCCATCATGGCCTTGGAGATGCCCATTGCATTGATGGGATACACCGCCTTGTCGGTGCTCAGCATAACCACCCGGGAGACCCCACGGGCGATGGCCGCATTCATGACATTCTCGGAGCCCAGAACGTTGGTGCGTACCGCCTCCATCGGGTAGAACTCACACGAGGGGACCTGCTTTAGCGCGGCAGCGTGGAAAACGTAGTCCACGCCCTTCATGGCTTGGTAAATGCTGTTGTAGTCGCGAACATCCCCGATGTAGAACTTCAGCTTGGGGTTGTTAATGGCAATACGCATTTCTTCCTGCTTCTTCTCGTCACGGCTGAAAATGCGTATTTCACGCACATCCGTAGTCAGGAAGCGCTTGAGCACGGTATTACCGAAGGAGCCCGTGCCCCCGGTGATCATCAGTACCTTGTCTTTGAACATTGCTATCTCTATTTGCTTTCGTGCATTTTGGCGATCATGGCAGGCCATGACGGCGGGACAAAACCGGTAATCTTGTTGAAACGGCTCGAATCCAAAGAACGATCAATCACGACGGAATCGTCCGGAATGATCTCAATCTCTTTTCCATAGGTCTCCGCCACCATTTTCAGCAGGTCGTATTTGGAAATCGGCTCGGCCGCGACGTGGAAAACTCCCGCCAGGTCATCCCGGGGAATTATGACGTCTCGGATGATTTCGGCCAGAACCACGGTGGGAAAACCGGAGAAAATAGCCTTGCGATGCCCGAAACAGCGGCCCTCCTGAGCCAAGAACCAGTTTATCAGGGCATGCTGACTCTGCAGTTCATGGCCGATGATGGACGTACGCAAGGTAATCGAGCGATTCCCAGAAACCTCGCCCAGCAACTTGGAACGCCCATACAGGTCGATGGCATCCGGCAGGTCAGTCTCGGCGTATCGCCCCCGTTGGCCTGAAAAAACACAATCGGTGCTCATGTGCACCAGGCGGGCTCCTGCCAGTTCACACAAGCGCTCAAGACGGTGCGGCAGCATGGCATTGATGGGTAGGGCAAGGAGGGGATCCTTCGCATCTGCCAACTGCTTGACCAAACCAATACAGTTGACTACGACATCTGGGCGCACCTGGGAGAACACCTTAACCAGGGAGTCGATCTGCTCAACGTCCACACCTGAAATCAGGCGATCGTTTTCGGTGGAGGTGAAATACCGGCGCCCGCCGTCCGAACGCAGCGTGCCAAAAACCTGCCATTCCGGCTGCTTCCCCAACACCCTGACCATGGCGTTTCCCAGCATTCCGCTGGCACCGAGAACCAATACTTTCATTTTTTTCCTGATACTCCTGCCGTGCCGAGATGGCCGACCAGTTCATCCATCAATACATCCAGGGCGAAATGGCGCTCGTAATGGCGCCGACCGTTTGCACCCAATGCCGCCCGTTGTTCGGGTGACATGGCGTACAGACGCCGTACATTCTCCGCCAGCCCCCTGCCATCTTCGGCGGGAGAGCACAGACCGGCCCCAGCTTCAACCACCAGTTCGGCGCCTTCACCGTTCAGTGAGGCCAGGATGGGGCGACCAGCCGCCAGATAGGATTGCACCTTGCTAGGAACGGTTTGGCGGAAAATGGGCCGGTCCGAGAGTGTAACCAGCAACGCCTCGGCCCGTGCCATGAAGGCTGGCATATTTTCCACCGGAAAGCGTCCGGGCAGCACCACATTCCCGAGCCCCCGCCGGGCCACCTCCGCCAACATCCAATCGCGCCGACTTCCATCCCCGACTACGACGAAGCGCACCTCCGGCAGATCAGTCAGCCGCTCGGCCGCCTCCAGGATGACCTCCACCGCCTGGGCACTGCCGATATTCCCGGCAAATAGGATACAAAACCCATCCATTACCCCTGGCACGGGCAACGGCGCCTGAGCGGCCTCTCCATCGAAGACATCCTCCACCGAATTTGGGTAATAAAGCACCGGGGTGGAGGAAGCCATCGGCCCCACGGCATCGCGGAAGGCCTTGGATTGAACCAGCAACAAATCCACATGGCGATAGATGAAGCGCACCACCCGGGCCACCAGGGAAAGTACCACAGGATTACGGATGTAGCCGGTGGCGGACAAGCTCTCCGGCCAGAGATCCTGCACCCAAAGGACCACCGGACGACGCTTCAGCCATCCCAGGAAAATCGCGGGAAGGGCCTGCAAAATTGGGGACGGCGCGTATACAAAAATGACGTCGCATGGCTTGCGGCGTAGCCGCCAGGGCCCGAACAGCAGGCCGGAAAAGACAAAGGACAGATAATTGGCCGCCAAACGCAGGGCACCGTGACCGCGCGCCAACATGGGCAGGCGATGTACGCGAACGCCATGGTAGGTCTCCTCCTGGCATCCGCCTCCCCGGTATCCAGGAAAAAAACGGCCGGCCGGATAGTTCGGCTTGCCCGTCAGGACCTCAACCAGATGTCCACGGGCAGCAAGATGACGGGCCACGGCATTGATATAGAAACCCTCCGGCCAGAAATACTGGCTGACCAGCAGGACACGCAAAGGCAGGACAGCGTCAGCCACCAAGCGCCTCTAGGAAAAGCTGGCGATTAGCCGCCACCCGATCCGAACTGTGCATCATCGTGTCTGCCAGAGCTGCCGCCGCCTGGCGCCGGACCTGACGCTCGGACGGCGATAACCCCGCCTGGGCCTGGATGGCCTCACGCCATGGCGCCAGCGCGTCCAGGGGAAGCGTCTGCACTGCACCGTCGGGGGTCGATTGCCACGGCGTCTGGTCGCTCAGCAAGACCGGTAGGCCTGCTTTAAGCGCCTCAAAAATGACGTGGCCAAAATTCTCGCCCAGGGTTGGAAATACGAACAGTTCATGTCCTGCCAGGGCTGCAGGCACCTGCTCCGGCGACAAAACCCCGGCGTGGCGCACTGCCACATGGGACGGCAATGCCGCCATCAATGCCTCGCATTGCTGCCAGTATGCAATATCCTCCTGCGGGCCGTAGATCGTCAGCGATATGGGGAAATCCACCCCTGCCAGGACCTGAAGCAGGAAGGCCAGATTTTTCTTCGGCGATATCCGGGAGAGGAAAACTAACCGCAAAGCTGAGCTGGATGGCAGAACCATCTCCGGTATTTTTGCTGTCGAGCCTGCCTCGACCGGCGCCAGGGGGGGCAGCAAATTGGGGGCCACCATCACCCGTAATGCGGAGTCCCCTAGGGCACGGCGGATATCCTCCGCTTCCTGTTCGCTGGAAGCTTGCCAGCAGACCTGGCGGTACAGGCCAAGCCAACCAGCCAGCCGAATGTACAAGCGCTTCTTGCCCGCCTTGAGGGCCAGGGCACCGGGGGAAAACTCACCACGCGGAGCCAGAACCACAGGTCTACACGGAACGATCCCCAGCCAACGGAGCAGCAAGGGAAGACCGGCGCTACGCCAGGAAAAATAACTGTTCAGATAGACAAGATCGTGGGGAGTCTGTCGCATTAGACGCATCAGCCCAGATAGCCGATCATTCGCCGGCGACGCGTAGAACACTTCGGAGTTGCCTACGGCATTCCAACTATCCACCTGCACCGAGGAATAGGGGACCTCGTCCCCCAAATCACGATCCCTCGTCACCACCCGAAAGGCAAAAGTATCCCCCAGATGGGCGATCATATTGGCGATCGTACGAATGGGCCCCCCGGCACGAAAGCCAGGTAGGAAGTAATCGACAAAAACGAGGATGCGAGGAGGGGTCATTACGAATTCCCGACCTGGTATCGTCGGGCATCAAGCTCCAAAAACATGATCAACAGCAGCCAAAGCAAAATAGAACTGCGGTTGATGGTAAGTACGGGAGCCCCAAGCCCCGCCACAACCACGAATATCAGGATCAGAAGGAGCATGGAGCCTTCGGACCTGCTCCATGAAAGGACTCGGCGCCCCAGGAGCCCCAGCCAGACCAAGACTGCCAGATATAGCATGAGGCCTACGCTGCCCCCCTGGTAGAAAAACTCGAGATAGGCGTTGTCGAATCCCCGACGCAGGCCGAAACCGAACCCCTGCAAAGGCGCATTTTCCCATACCTCCCGGAATGCCGTCAGGACATTTGAGTCGGCCTCGCCGAAACGCTTTCCCGTCAGCCGACTCCAGAATCCGCGGCTACCCACTTGATCTGCCAGTCCCAAGGTCTTCTTGAGGCGGTTCACCCCCTGCCAGCGCCAAGCCATAAGCGCCACGAAAACCGTCACAACACCGATGGCCCACCAACCATGGGTAGCCTGAAGGCATTTCAGGGGCAATTCCTGACGATTAATCAGCACCCAGCAGGCGAATAACGGAACTGCCACCATCAGGAATACCTTGGAAACAGAAAGTAGTCCGCCAAGTAGCAGCATGGCTAGCAGGTAGAACAAGGAAAGATTCAGTCGCCGCTCGGCCAGAAACAATTGCCCCCATGCAAACAGCCCCAGGCCATAGGCAATACCAGCCTCAACCGGTTGGTTGAAAATTCCGCAATAACGCCCTAAACGGGCAGCTCGTTGCCAGACGGTCCCCATTGGCTCGGACTCTCCCTGGACGAAAAACCGTACCAGAGGCCAAGTATCCACAAACATGTGGGACAAGGCCAACAGCGCATTCAGCGCCAACGCCAGCAACATGAGGCGATAGCCAAAAACCAGGCTGGTCCGCATCTCAGGCACAGAGGCCCGCGCGCCCCCCCAGACGAGCAGCAAATACAGGGCAATGGGCTGCAGGTAGTTATCCAGGGACGCCATGACCAGCACCGGATTCTCTGCTGGCAACGACCACCAGGCGACGAGCCCCCCCCCATAAGGCTGCGACTGCAAGTGGCAAAAGTACGCCAGCCGCCACTGGTGCGCTGACTGGGCTGGTGCGACAGCGCAAGATGTTTGCCAGGGCGATGGCCGAGAGGCCATAAATGACCACATGCTCTAGGCGTAGCCCCACAGAAAGCAGATAGGGCCCAAAACCTGACAACACTACCAGCGCGACGACCCAACGCCCGCGATCAAGAAGTCGCGTTTTTTCCACTTCACCCCCTCGCCGGGTCAGGTGGCCTTCAAGGTCCCCGTCCCTGTGCTTTTTTTAACCTAAAACAACCGTAATCAACCCGAGCGGTAGACTCGGGCAATACCCTCAGCAATCCGAAACCAATCCAGGGCCTGGGCCCGTTGGGCGGCAGCCAGCCCCATCCGGTGCAGTACCGTTCGGTCGCAAGCGGCGGCACGCTGCAGTGCGGCGGCCAGGCCATCGACTTCCCCGGGCTGGTAGAAAAAGGCGCAGTCCTCATCCACATACTCGGACAGCAACCCTACCCGGGGCAGTATCACCGGCTTGCCCATAGTAAGGGCCATGACCAGACTGCCGGAAGTAAATACTTCATGAAACGGCAAGACTACGACGTCAGCCGAATGGATCAGGTGCGCCAAATCTTCGTCCTCCAGATAGCCCAGGTGCAGCACGATCCGGGAATCTCCGGCTGCAGCAGCCTCGACAGCCTGGCGCATCGCAGCCCCCTGCGGATCACCCGCAATAGTCAGGGATCCGGGTAGCGGGATAGCTGCATACTGTCCCAGGAGATCCAAGACCCCCTTGTAGGGGCGCACCAGGCCGAAGTACAGGAAGTGGCGTCCCGGCATCGGCTCCACATCAACCTCAGTCACGGCGACAGAGGGCATCACGCCGGCATAGTTGCCATGCATCGCACAGTGGATGCGCGACTCCGGCAGGGCAAGGGTTTGGCTAACCAAAGGAATCGCGCTCTGTCCATGGACGAAGACCCCGGTAACGAAGCGGGCCACCAGCCAGTTATTCAGGCGATCCAGCCATAGATGCTGCCTTTCATGAGGCAGCAGATTATGCACCGTCCAGTAGATTTTCACTCCCCGCAGCCAGAAAAAGAGGAGTGCTACCTGAAACATCAGGAACTTCAGCAGACCCAGCAGAAAGTTACGACTAACCGGATGCACCCAGTGCAGATGCACCAGATCCAGGGAAGCGGGGGACAAGGCCCGCAATAGGAAATCCTGGGGGCGGGAGGCCACGGAAAACTCGACCCCCTGGAGCCCCAAGGACTCCCGCCACAGGCGGGTATAGGGATTCTTGCTATCGGGGTATTGCAGGCCGTTCAGGGAAACTACATTTTTTTCTGACATGGGGTTATTTTCGCATGCCAAGCCATATCAGAACACGTTTGAACCCGAGGGCAACAGCCAGCTCCCGCGCCCGGGAAAGCCCCCCCATACGGGCGGAGCGGACAAGAATATGTGCCTTTTGCCACCAGCTCCCGGTATAAAGGGGAGGCCGCTCCATCACTTTGGCATACATTCGGGAAACCTCCGTAAAAACCGCCTGCTCAGAACAGCAGCGCTCTGCGTAGGCACTTGCAGCCAGCCCCATTGCCGCCAAGCGAGGGGGGTCCTCCAGCAGGGAGCGGGCGGCCTCCAACAAGTCCTCGGGTTCCACCAGCAGCCCTTGCACGCCGTGTTCAAAAGCCCCTGGCATGGCCCGGCGGGAGGCCACCACGGGCACCCCGGCAGCAAAGGCCTCCATCACAACCCGCGGCAGCCCTTCGTATTTGGCGGAATGCACCATCAGGCGGCTCTGGGCAATCACCCCCCCAACCTGCTCCCGAGGCAAATTGCCAGGCATGAAGACCGGACAGACCGCAGTAGCCGCCTGACTACGCACTCCGTCCCAGCATTCCCCATCCCCAACAAGGGCCAGACGGTAACGATCGGCCAAAGGCAGGAGCGCAGCCTGATTCTTGTTTGGATTGAAGGTACCGACGTTCACCACATCAAAAACCTTGTCGCAAATCCCAAAAACGCTTGAGGAGGGATTCAACTTTGGCAGAATGGAAAGCCTATCTTGCGGAAGATAATTTCGGAGATATTCGAGTTGCGCAGGTGTTTCCGCCAAAACGTAATCTGCGTAAGGCAGAAGCGGGTCTCGAATACCTCCTGCTGCGATGAACGCTAAGCGAAATGTTGTTTTGGACTGCGTTAGTAAATATCGGGCTAGACGATAGCCGATTCCCTTGAAAACTACGATGTCCGGACGCTTTTCCTGAACATAATGCAGCAACTGGGGGGAAACATAAGAAAAGCGCCCCCTCCTTGTACTGCTTACCGGAAAACGAAGCGTCTCCTGGCCCCCACATTCCAACGCCGGCTCTGAGTCAAAAGAGAGAGAACAAAGCTGACACTCTCCGCCCAGCTCCCTCGTCCACCGAACCAACGCCAGCTCACGATTGATACGCTCTCGGCGTAGCTTCTCGAAATCCCCCGACTCGAGATGAGGTAGGACAAAAAGTACGGAAGGAGCAGCCTTGGGCGACAAGTTCATCTACTGGGAACAAAAACGATTCAAACGAGAAAGGTAAACCAGACGCTTATAACGGTCCCTGATGTAGTACCAGGACTCCCGTCTCCACCAAAGCAAATGCCAAGCAATGTTCGCCATATACCCGACACGTCGAATCTGATCGCAAGACAACACCACTTCAAGTGCGGCTCCGTCGTCCAAAGCCAAGCAATCTCTTAACCGCTGGGGACTAACAATCTCCAACACGTGTAAAGGGCACCCTTTCCAGCGATAGGCAAACACGGGAGTTCCCACTCCATTTATTGATACGTGCCAGAGATAACGCTTGCCCCCTGCAAAGGGAATCGCCTTGCCGATATCAAGCCGAACTGGCCCATCGAGAACGACATTTAGCGACCCAGGATAAAACCGCCCCCCATCCGACAAGGCCCCTGGTATCGGCTCCAAGGCAAAAATGTCCTTAGCGAAGCCTCGCCCCTTGGTCACACGCCCAACTAGCGTACAAAACTTAGGAGACTGCATAGGGAGGGAAGGTCGCTGGTTTCAGCATGCGGGCAGCGAATCTAGGATCAGCCCAAAGGTGCTGTAGAACGGTTGCAACCGATTCCTCTAAGCTCAGAATGGATGAATCGATCTTCAAACCTCTGGCGCCGCGCTGCAGAAAATAGGCGGCCAACAAACGGGCCTCGTTGGACTTCACAACGGCCATTTCCATATCAAGCTCATCGCCCCGCCGCTCTAGTAACACCGAAATAGGGGCAATCACTTCAATAACCATGGAAGGCTTGGGCAAGATCGCGCGGTAGATTCTCGCCGTCAGCCTAGCCCATTTCCCAACAAAGGCGAACTCAGGGAATCGATCTACCAGCAAGACCGCATGCTTAGCCAAACCAGCTCGCCGCATTACCCGTCCAGTTAGCTCGAGGGGGAACAGTACCAGCATCCACAGGAGAAACCCAAGTTCGCGGATGCCGTGGCTGGCCAACGCCACCCGATGACGAAAGCTGTCAATCCAGGGGAACAACCACTCTGCAGGCCCAAGACCACCATATAGGCGCTCCGCAGGCAACTCGAGTTCATGACGCAGGAGATGCAGCAACGAACTTTTGCCGGAACCGTCACACCCCACAAACAGCAAGGTATAGGCAGGAAAACCTGTCCTATCCCACAGACGAAGCGGACGGCTAACCGCAGAGGCGTGAGCCAAAGGAAAATAAGGCAAAAGCAGGTGCGCCAAAGCATCTGAAGCTGCTTTCGGCGCCTCGATGGCCGTCGCTTTGAGCAACTGCTCAATAAATCGCGACTGAGCCGGATCGGTTAGGCTATTTTGATTACGCAGGACAAAGTCTGACAGTTTCGCCAACTGAGAAGCAGACACGCTTGTTTTTTCTACAAATGCGCATTTCGCTGCATAAAGCAAAATCAGATGCCAAGCCACAGGCACAAACCAATCCTCATACCGTTCCCGAGCCCCTATGACCCCGTTTGCTTCGGTAAAACTCCGGAAAGCATTCTTGCGTGCATCGAAGAACGTACATTCATATTTCACATGAATGCGCAGTGGCCGATGGCCTTGTGCATGCAGGAAGTAAAAAAAATGGTTCGAAAACTGGGCCGGCCGCCTCTGCTGAAGCACCTCTTTCTGTTGGCAGAAACGGGAAAACGCCGCAATCCCGTCCATGGGAATGAGAATATCCAGGTCCCCACCACTGTCACCATAAAATCCGGAAAGGAGCACATAAGGCACCCCAGCCTCATTCATCAAGCGCAGAGCATTACGCTTAGCCGGATCCATTTCCGCCATTCTAGAAACACTCATTGATCAGTTTTTTTCAACTGCGTAGCAATTACCGCAATATGCCCAATAGCACCTCCGAGCATATTTTCAGCCCAATGGGAGTACAGGACATTTTCCCCCCCCATCAATTTAGTAAGAATCTCCGCCAGCTTCCATAAGGCGGCAAACTCCTGTTTTGCTCCTGACGCTGCCTGAATAACTGAGGATTCCAAGACCTGAAATCCGGTATTCGCCAAAGCAGCATGAATCTCATCCAGGGGTAGCATAAATTGATAAAACCCTTCCGGTTCCCGCTCCCCACCACCCCAACTCGGATACAACCCCAGCGTCGCTTTCAGTCTTCGCAAAGGAGACATACAAGGGACAGTTAGAAAAAAGTACCCGTTATCACGCAAAACTCTCCTGGCTTCGTCAAAAATTGACTGATAGCCGCCCCAGAAATGCTCGATGACGCCAAACGACCAATAGCCATCGAAATGACCATCAGCAAAGCCGAGGGAAAACACATCCCCCTCTCGAATGTCGAGTTGAGGACAGGCGTTGTTTAAGCGGGCAACGGTCTCCTTTGCGTAATCAACTCCAATCGTTCGAAAACCGGCGGACTCCAGAGCCGCAACTTTGCCACCGGTACCACACCCTCCTTCAAGAACCAGACTACCTGGAGCGAGGTAGCGGCGAGTCAGGTCCAGGAACGGAGCGACCGACTGGGGATTAAAGGTTCCAACCTCATCCAATGTCCACTTCTGATCCCAGAAATCCGCAGTCGCCTTGCGCTTGACCTGCAGTAATCGAGAACCTTCCCGATCGTAGTACTTCATCGCCTGATCACCTCTAGTTTCGAAACTGCGGACCCCACATTCTCTCCACGACGCATTACTGACAAAACACTAGATGCCATATTTTTCGCCCATTAGAATAGGGATTGAAATAAATAGACGATCTTTGCGTCTAATCAATAGAAAACCCAATAAAAACACCCAATTAAGACCAATCAGAGGGGGAGAATGAAATCTTGGAACATCCAGTCATTTTCATTCAGGTCACGAATAGCGGAATTCAGGCATTTTTCATAGTAGCGAGGCGAGAACCATTCCGTCTCACAAGCATCATCCTCACCATAGGAGATCTCCTGGACAGATACAGCTGCCACTTCAATTTTTTCATTATCGCAAACAACATTATTGGACCGAATCGACTCATAGGCATAGCAAATATCTGACACGGACTTGACAGCGAAGACATTTGGAAAACCGCGATAGGGCGCACATCCAAAAACAATGGCAGGCTTACCCCTGATAATAGACTGAAAACCCGCCGTTCCGGTTATTGTTGCAACGCCAACTGCCCCATCAATTAGATCAAATGAATCATACCCAAGGGGAGCCAATACCGTGTTGGGAAGGCGATTAATATTCTCATACAGATAGGAGTCTCTGACTGCGGGCCGAAATAGTTCTCGCGTATAAATTCCCGGATGTTCTTTTACAACCAACGTGACATTTTCCGGCAAGGATATCCGCAACCTCGAGACCGCCAACCATTGCTGGCAAAAGCTCAACCCGTAAGGAAGCGTCGTACCCTCTGGTTGATAATGCATAAAAAAAACAAAGTAATTTCCTTCAATTTTGAAAGGGGTTGCCAGTGCCTCATATCGCTTGAATAACGAATACTTGAGGCAAAGACGTTTTAACTTTATTTGATAATTTGACGGACGACTCTTCAGAAGATAAATCAGTTCTCGTCGCCAGTTCCAAATATTGCCCAGAGCAGCACGGCTATAGAGTGGCGCACCACGCCTGTAAGTGCTCCTAGTTTTCTCAAAAAAAGATAGAACGGAATTGTGCACACTCGATTGTTGGCTTCGCCTCACATAAACCGGTTGCTGTAGGTCTAACCCTCGCACCAACCATTTCAAATGAAAAAAAGGAGAAACACTAAGCATGAGCGTCTCCTTATCCATTATCTCAGCAACCCGACCAAATATCCATGAGATTGGATTATGCGGAGGCGCAGAAAAGAAAATTACATCCGGTCTAGCAAATTCAATTATCGCAAGCGAATTCCAAACAACATTTTCAATACGGCCGACATTATTGAAAGAACTTTTATCCCAACCACAGCCAAAATGGCGCTCAAAAAGAAAATAAACTCTTTCGTCCTTTAAAATTAGCTCAAGCGCTCTTTCATAATTTTTCACATCAAAGATGGCAGCAATTCGCTCCGTAGCAATCTGCATCCAACCCCATGTATCAACGGAAGTATTTTCTTGCTTCCACTCTGGATAATCCCATGGCTCGTAGACTAACGCACCCGCAATCGATACTTTTGAAACCGAAGCCTGCATCGAATCAAGCATTGAGACGCTTCGGTTGGCACTCACCAAAAAAATACGCTTTGACATCAAGAGTCCACGGCCATTTATTTCATTGAAAATACAGATAATTTTCTTGTTTCGTCACGAAACAGCAAGGAAAACCCACTCTCCAACAAAACATCATTATGCAAATCGTTCGCATACGCAATTATTGAACGACGAGTCTTGAAATGTGCGATGTTATTCATAACAAATTCTCGCAATATAACCGGCCCAAACGGATTGAACAAAAAGACAAAACAATCTTCGTCAGGCAAGTAATAACGCGACGCGTCCCCTTCTACGAACGAAACAGCGTCGGCCCTCAATATTTTTTTATTACGGTTAGCGACAAGCACGAGAGGAGGAGAAAACTCAACCCCAATATACTTTACAAAAAAACCTTTTAAAAAAAAATACAAACAAGCCTTACCTTTTCCCGAACCGATATCAACAAAAATCTTAGGAAAATATCCAAGCTCACATACCTTCTTGCGAAGAAACCGAAGATTTCTGCACCATACCGCATGATAGGCAGTAGCATGTTTCACAGACTCAACATCTTTGGTAATTAAAGATTGCTGAGTGACAATCCCAGAAAACTCGAGCCCATGCCATTTTTCAAAAAAAAAGTCTTGCAAATCAAAAATAATACGTTTAATTTTTTCAACAATCCCAGAACTCATTATTCCTCCTTGCCAACGATCAAATCTGACAGATACCGTATTCCTTGATGAGGCAACACACATCTAGGAGCCCAAGGCGGCAAGGAGCACAATACATTTCTGCCCGCCCCACATCCAATTACCATCGCATAAGTATTACACCCAATCACCCATTGTGCTTTTGACATGGAAGACTGAATACTTTCAACATCCGGCTCGATGATTATTTCAGGATGCTTCATGCGTATAAAATCATACTTACCCGGAGGATCCGATGGATGAGCCCTGAGTAAGACCCGAGCACCAGCCGTGAATCTGAGTAAATGATAATTTGAAAGGAAGAACTCCAGCGCCTGGAACTCCCCTGGAATACCCAAGCCCCAATCAGACCTCGCAGGCTCTAAAACATACAATATAGCTCCGTCTTTACTCCTCCCCACTCCATCGAGAATGCTTTGAAGATAAAAATCCGGAACCTGGTGAACAGGCATACCAGGAAATTCACCAACAGCTATTTTTTTTGCATAGTCATCTACAACAATTAGTTCATCTGGAAAAACCTGTTCCCCAGAAAAGGAAAATCTCTGCCGGTAATTTACCCAGTGATCCAAAATGGAAACAGAAAAAACCCCACTCCTTTTAGCCTCTCTTCGAGCGAGGTGTTCTAAATTTGATGACCAGCTCGTAGCAGAAAGAAGTAAGTCAATGCCATCAAAAAAAGAGGGCACCAAACGATTATACGTTTTAGCAGCCGGGATCAAATCCCTAAAAATCGTCTGAGCAGGACCATCCAACAGGGATTTAGCAACAGGAACGGAACTATTCTTTAATAAACAATATAGCTGATTTGCACCGCCCGCATCATTCGCAGCAATAGCGATACGCTTGTTACGCAAAAAAACCATAAAATGGTCGACATTCAAACTAGAATTCCTTTTTGAGTATTAAGTTTGGCACAAGGCGACCACCCAAACCCATTTTAAAATCAGATATATCAAGAATTTTGTCAGACACAGACTTTCCCAACTGCGGAAAATCAATTGGCCCCACTTCAAAGTATCGAACACCTACCGATTTTAAAAAACCAAACGCAGCCCAAAACAGCCCGTGAGTATAAGCCGCCTTTTTTTCATAATCCGGATTCACCCCTCCGGAGAAGTAGTACGCCGCTCCACGAGTGAACATTACGTAAATTCCTGCCACCAACGTTCCTGCCTGATACGCAAGAAAAAGCGCTGCTTTTCCACTCAAAACGCTCGAACGTATTTTATCAAACACTGCGTCAGGCGGAGTGGCCCCACCACGCGATGTCAAAAAAGAGTATAACGCTATCCATTCCTCAAAACCCTGGTCACTCCTGCACAACACTTTTATATCACACAACTTGTTAAAACCATTAATTTGACCCTTAAATCTAGTTCTTAGCCGCCCCCACAAAACATCCAAATCATTATTCAGATCAATAACTGTTGTGAATTGGTTTTGAATATCAAACCCATCTTTCAAAAAACAAGAAAGCAAATCCGGGTCAATTCCAACTATCGGATCAACTCGAAGAGTTATAACTTTGGCCTCAGACGACACCACATCAATGTAATCGCCATAAAGCCTGCTGATCGTTTTTTTCCCCACCTCCCCTACTACAGCCGGCACTGGGAGAAGACTTAAACGCCCCCCGCCAATTTCACCATTCAGATCTAGAACAGGGCATAGTAATTTTCCATCGCCTAACGTAAGAGAGAAGCTCTTATTCACTACCCCATAAGGAATAAAGTAATCAAAATAAGCGTCTGAATAGCCAACACTCATTTTAGCGGCCAAGTCTATATCGTACTCTCCGATCATCTCAACCGCCCGATATGCGCCCATACTTTCACAAAAGCTTTACCAATGGCCTCAACATCGGCATCCCCGAGGTCATGAACACATAGCCCCAAACCCATAAAGGTCAGGTCATTGTATGCTTCAGCAATCGGGCAAATACCTTTTTTATAGCTTATTTCACGTTTGCAGAACGGTTGGTTCCAAGGAAATCCTTCATTCCCATAAGCCAGTTTTTTCTGGTACATCGGAAGCAGGTGGATGTTTTGATACCTTCTGTATACAGAAACCCCTTCCGCTTCTAACGCATCACAAATCCGATCCCGCGAAACCCCCAACGCTACAATATCCAGTTGAATCGGATATATGTAATAAACATGAGACCGGTCAGGCATTACAACCGGAGTTTTTAATCCAGGAAGATCTCCTAAAATTTTCGTGATATTTTCTGCAATCCTTTGCCTCGAAGCGACAAGATCTTTCAGTTTTTTTAGTTGCTCAATACCAATTGCACACTCAATTTCACCTAGTCGGAAATTAAATCCGATCATATTTGAAATGTTTTTCACCCCTTTTCCCGCAACCACCACTTCCGCATGGTTGCGGATCAACTGCAGACGCTCGGCGATATCATCATCGTCTGTTACCAAGATGCCACCCTCGCCGGTATGGATGTGCTTGTGATAGTTGAGGCTGTAGCCCCCCACATGAGCACAGGTCCCGGCATAACGGCCTTTGTACAGAGCGCCGGGAGCCTGAGCCGTGTCAGAAACCACTTTCAGTCCGTGTCGGGCTGCCAGCGCCATGATCTCGTCCATGTCAGCAGACTGGCCAAAAATGTCGGCCACCACAATGGCACGGGTATGGGGCGAAATACAGCGTTCAATAGCGGAGGGACTAAGGTTATAGGTGTCGGGGTCGATATCCGCGAAAACCGGAATGGCATTCCAATGCAAGATGGCTGTTGCCGTTGCACTCATGGTCCAGGGCGTAACAATGACTTCGTCTCCAGGCTCGATGCCGATGGCACCTATGGCTGCCACAAGGCCGGAGGTCCAGGAGTTGACCGTAACGGCATGCTTCACACCGAAATACGTCGCAGCGGCCCTTTCAAACTCCCGCACCTTGGGACCACCGAGAAAGTCTTCATGCCAAGCCCCAATGAACTGAGACAACACCCCGCTTTCGATCACAGCCTTGGCCGCTTCGACCTCTTCAGGGCCGAGCGGATTGTATTTGCGAAAGGGTTTCTGGATGGCCGGGGGGCCACCGAAAAGGGCTAATTCATCCATGTCATTCCTTTGTTGAATCTCTTTCCCGATAGAGCCGGTCCAGCCACCCCTGGGATACCAGGGCTTCCTCACCGGAACACAGGCCGTGACTTTCGCCATCCAGTGCTCGGGCAAGTTCCGTCATCACATTCAGCTGATAGCGGTCCATGTCGTTGGCAATCGGCTGAGCGGCCCGTGCCAGGCGGTGATATCCGGGAACCTGCGCATCCGCCTCAACGCCCTGCCAGAGGATTTCCCCACCACGCTCATAACGCAAACGACCATTCGCGGCGACGATTTCCACGGTGTAGTGGGAAAAACACTCTTCCCTGGCGGCGCAGAACAGAGAAGTTCCTCGCACATGCGACAACAGAAAGTCCGCTTCGGCGTCATTGTCTCCGACCCGTCGGCCAGGAGCAATGATCTGACCGGCGGAAATGGGGCCGAGCCAATGGCTCATGAGATCCACAAAATGAGAGCCGTTGTGCAACATCCCCTTGGAGTACCAGACCACAGCCTTGAGGGGCCCCGCGATCCGACCATCTTCGATTCTCGCCCGAACCTCCCGCACAGCGGGATCGGCACGACGAATGAAATTCACAAAAAGCTCAACGCCAGCGCGTTCGCATGCCTTTCGCATGGCATCGCCTTCAGCGATGGACAAGGCCAGGGGTTTTTCGCAAAGGACGGCCCGGGGGCACATTCGGGCCAGCACCGCATTCAGGGAGCTCGGGTGAACTACAGTCGGACAGGCCAGCACAACCACGTCCGCCCGAAGCGCTCCCGGCAAAGCTTCCAGACAATCGTACGCCGGCAAGCCGGTATCAGCGGAGAACTGCTGACGAAGATCCGGATTTGGATCCACCGCAGCCGTCAAGTGGAACGCGGAGTGACGGCGAAGAGCTCGCACATGGCTCAAGACATGGGTATCTTCAGGCAGGTGGCGATCATACCCCATACCGATCTGGCCAAGCCCCACCACAATGGCTGAAAACGGCTTCATCGAACACTCTGAATCGACCACTCCTTAGTCCTCAAACTGATCCCAGCGGGTAGCCGTCCCCCGGGTAACCGCTACCTTAAGGCGGCGCCCCAGCAGGCTTTCAAAATGCTTGGGCGGCAATCCCATCCCAGGGCGAATCCTGCGAATGTCAGCCTCAGTAACCACGCTTCCCGCAGGCAGGTCTCGGACGAAATAAATCGAGCGCCTGAACACCAAACTTCCGGCCTCTGCTTTTTGCTGACCAATTTCCCCATTGCCAAGTGCACTCCACACCGCTCGGCTTTCATCACAAAGACGTTGCAACTCTTCGGGCTCCAGTGAAAATTCGCTGTCTGGCCCCTTATCCTTACGACTGAGGGTGAAGTGCTTCTCGATGACGCACGCTCCCAGTGCCACCGCGGCTACGGCAGCCGTTGTACCCATAGTGTGGTCGGACAAGCCGGGAAGGGTTGCAAATTGGCGAGCCAGCAGGGGCATACGTCGCAAGTTAGCCTGCTCCATGGGGGCGGGATAGCTGCTAATACAATGCAACAGAACAAGATCCCGACATCCCGACTCTCGAGCCGCATTCACTGCTTCCGCGATTTCTGCCTCCGATGCCATACCGGTGGACATGATCATGGGTTTCCCTGTCCGGGCCACATAACGGATCAGAGGCAGGTCCACCAACTCAAAGGAAGCAATTTTGTAGGCCGGGGCATTCAGACTTTCCAGGAGATCAACAGCAGTCTCATCAAATGGTGTGGAGAAGACCGTGATCCCCAGCTTTCTGGCATGGTCGAACATGGCCTGATGCCATTCATAGGGAGTATGGGCCCACTGGTAGAGATCATACAGTTTGTAGCCCTCCCACAACCCGCCCTGAATCCTGAAATCCGGCCCATCGCAGTCTATGGTCAAGGTATCCGCTGTGTATGTTTGCAGCTTGATGGCGCTAGCTCCGCAACGCCAAGCAGTCTCGATCGTCTGCAAGGCCCGCTCAAGAGACCCGTTGTGATTGGCAGATAGCTCAGCAATTACGTACGGCGGCTGTCCGACTCCGATCATCCTTCCGTCAATTGGAAAACTCATGGCATTCCTATTCTCAATTATTCAGAAGATACTCTTAGATAAAACCGTTTGCCTTTGAACTGGAAAAACGCCGGGTAGCTTTTGTTGTCGACTACTCTCAGTAAGTTAATTGACTCCCTTAACGGCTTGTCTATATTCAACTCACTATCGTCTGCTCTACGGCGCGGATAATACGTCGCCTCTCCAAGCTGAGACCTTCCTAAAGACAAGGAATCCGGATAACTTGAAACAAAATCTTCACAAAGGGCAACCGATGCTTCCGCCAACGAGGAACGCCATTGGTCAACTAGTTCTGTACCATCAAGCTGAATCCAACGCTGGTCATATACAGATCCGGCATCCACAGAATCAACTGCTTCCAGCAACGTTACAGGAATCCTGTCTGCCCCCTCGATGATGAGCCATGTTGTCGGCGACCAGCCCCGCCCTTTCGGTAAATCACTAGCATGAACGACCAATCCATGAGCGTATTTAGCGAGGATCTCTTGCCCAACAATACGGCTATAGCTCAAGAAGAAGCACAGTTCCCCTCCTGGCAAATCCTTAGCATCATGGACCCATGTAACCTGATAACCACGGCAAATCCAGTCCCGAATCAGGCGCGGGATACTCGTGTTAATCCAGCTTCCGGAATCTGAACATATACTCAGGGCAAGCCCCCCTCCGCCCACCGTCTCTTCCCGAATTGGATAGCCGGCCAGGGAAACAGATGCCACCTCAAGCGCCCCCTTCTCTTCGGCTCGTAGGAATGCAAGTGCCAATGAAAGGCTCTCTGACTGGGCCCTCTCATCGACAAGTGCGCAATCAAAATAGGCATCTAAGTACCATTTTCCTTGAAGCCTGATCAAAAGCGAAACTCCAAGCTCAACGGCAGAACTATTCTCGAATATCAAAAAATGACAAAAATCAACTGACCGCAAGGCATTATTGATCCAGTCCTCGCCCGAGGCAGTAAGTTCCTGGAAAATTTCAGGATCCGATCTGAATGGGATCCAATCAGAATGACTCACTAGATGCCGGATGACGGGAATATCATCTCGACCAGCATGCCGAGGAGACACCGACTGGTGAACAGGGATTCCCATAGCTGCAATTACCCTTTCGCATCCATTTCCATCAACCAACTCAGAGCACCTGCGGGACCAGGAGTCTGGAATCGGCTGATATAGCAGTTCTGATAAGATCTCCCTGAATTTTTCACTGTCAATAGAACCGATGGGGCCGACCCAATACACGTAACCTTGGTTGGACAGTTCGCTCGCAATAGGAATCTGATTGTCAGCTAATGTGAATACAACACTGGGCAACCCCAAACAGCATCGCTCCCACGAAGTCGCACCACTTGCCCCAATAGCAAGATCAGCCTCTGCCATCAGATATGCCAATGATGGCAACGACTGATGTAGCACCACATTTGGAGCGGAGGAAACCAAATCCAAAACTGAGTGATAGTGCGTGCCATATGGATTGACCACAACATCTATCATTACTTCTGCGGGACAAAGCTCGAGCAAGGTAGAGAGTGCCTTGCCGGTCAGATTAGACGAATCAGCCCCACCAAAATAAACAAGTACCCGGCGAACCCTTCCAGAGCGGTAAGGTGTGCGTCGATGTAATTTGCGGTACTCACTCTGCAAAAGGGCATATCGCGGACCAATCAAGGAAAATCCTCGCTGTACCTTTATCGGCTTAGCAGTTGCCGGTTGTAAATTTTGATTGAGATAAAGGTCACAATCATGATGACGCCCTTGTAAGTCATCAATGACCAGCAAACGGTCACAATAGGGCCTCAACAGAGACTCCCATTGCTCATCCAAAGCATAGTGGTCAACTACCAACCAACCAACCCGCCTCCCCTCCAATGCTAGGATCGTCTGATCTGCGTCCGCTTCAATCGAGGCGCCCAGCCAAGTCGAGTAATCCGCATCGGAAAAAGCAACCTCTGTATGGGATTCACATGGCAAAAGACGAAGGAGAAAACCCCGTTCCCTGATCAACGGCGCTAAGTTTCCGGGATGATCTCTGCAAATAAACAGACAACTAACGCCATGTGTCCTCAGCGACTCGGCCAACGTCAGACAGCGCATGACGTGTCCAGAGCCGATGGAAAGAGACGCATCAACCCGGAAAGCCACATGCATTTGTGTCACCTGAATTCGAAAACCTTCAATTAATTTTTCTTAAACAGCCACCAAGTAATGTCGTCGAACCCTGCCTGGTCATAAAGGTGGCCCCACAGGAAACCATAATCCACCAGTTCCACCGGAAAGTTCTCGATGAAGAGCTTGCCAAAATCGCGCTTGAATAGCTTGTCCTTCTGCCCCTGATACTCGATCATCATCGGAGTTCGGTTGAAATACTCCCCAATCAGAATGTACTTGTTCGAGTAATCGAACATCTTCTTCATGACCGTCAGAAGATTATCGGGATGAATATGAATCAACACCCCGATAGTGAAGACAAGGTCGAATTTTTCAGGGAAGGCAGAAGCCTCAATGGGGCCATTGAAAGCCTGGGACAGATGATGCTTCCGGGTCACATAATCAAAGGCTGGCTTGCTGATTTCGACGATCGACTTGGTCGCATCGGGAAGGGCTTCCGTGAGGAAATCGATGTTCCGGCCGATGTTGCAGCCGCATTCCAGTACGGAGCGGATGTCCTGGCTGGACGCCAGCATCTTCCTCCATCCTTCAACCCCCAAGGCGCGATCAAACTGACTGTTCTTCCGGATGTACTCTTCCGCGTAATCCTGGGCCCAAAACTGTTGCTGTTCATTCATCAAATCATCTTCAATTTAAAGAAGCTGGTGCCGTCAAGGATCGGAAAATTGTTTCGGCCCGCACCCAATCTTCCGGAGTGTCAATATCCACTACCCGCCAGTTGGGAATCACCAGGCCAGCTCCACTGTTGTGAATGCGAGGGTTGCACTCCCATGCGGAGCGTCGCCCCCAGTAGAACTGGCCGGCATCATGGAAGGCCGGCTCCAGATCCTGGGTACGCACAAGTTCATGCTCCGGGGAAAAGGAAGCCATGCACCCATCAACCTTACGCCGCAGCGCCCGCTGGATGGCAGAAGGGAATTCCGTGACCGGAAAGCTATAGTCAGCCTCGGGTATCTCCAGCAAGAGCTGCAAGGCAGCTTTGAGATCGTCCTGCTGAATAAAGGGCACGCCCGGATAGATGCAGCAGACGAATTCTGCTGCCCAACCCAATGCCTCGCAAGCCTTTGCGGCATGGGCGATCACCGGGACGGTTGGCGTATGGTCATCCGCAAGCTCGACGGGACGGGTAAATGGGGTTTCGGCCCCCAATTCCCGCGCAATCATCCCGATTTCCGGGTCGTCGGTGGAAACTACAACATGGGCAAACAGGCCAGAGCCGAGAGCAGCCTCGATCGCGTAGGCAATCATCGGCTTTCCGGCAAAAAGCTTGATGTTCTTGCGGGGAATGCGCTTGCTTCCGCCCCGTGCAGGAATAATGGCGATACTCATGAATTCACTATCTCCTTCAAGACAGCAATCACAGTGTTCTGTTGGTCAACCGTCAATGTGGCATACATAGGTAGACTCAGGGTCTCCCGATGGTAACGCTCCGCCTCCGGACAGTAACCAGTTGGGAAGCCCATCCGCTCAAAATAAGGCTGACGATATACGGGAATGTAGTGGAGGTTGACCTTAATGCCAGCCTGGTGCAGTTGCTGGTAAACCGTACGCTGATCCTTACCACACCGTTCTTGGTCAACCCGGATCGGATAGAGGTGATAGCTCGAAAACGTAGACGCTTGCTGAAACGGCAGAGTGATGGGCAGGCCCGACAAGGCCTGACCGTAGACTGCGGCAATCCGGTGACGGGCGTGGACAAACTCGTCCAACCGCCCCATCTGGCTCAGTCCCAGGGCTGCCTGGATGTCCGTCATGCGGTAGTTGTAACCCAGACGAATCTGCTGGTAGTTCCATATTTCTCCAGCATCACGAGGGGCCATCTCCGTACGATCGCTGGTTATGCCATGACTGCGATACTGGCGCATGAGATTGGCCAGCACCGAGTCGTTAGTGAGCGCCATGCCGCCCTCACCTGTCGTGATGATCTTCACCGGGTGAAAGCTGAATACGGTAACGTCACTGAAACGGCAACTCCCCACCGGCTGTCCCTGATAGCGGCCACCGATGGCATGGGAGGCATCTTCCACGATGCGGAAGCCGTACTCCCGAGACAAGGCGTGGATTGCTTCCATGTCGCAACTCTGACCGCAGAGATGAACAGGAATCACGACTTTCGGCAGGGTGCCGTTCTGACGGGCATGGCAAAGCTTTTCAGCAAGGCAGGCCACACTCATGTTGTAGGTATGGGGGTCGATGTCAACAAAATCGACTTCCGCACCACAATAGATGGCGCAATTGGCGCTGGCCACAAAAGTGGTCGGACTGGTCCAGACCCGGTCACCCGGTCCAACCCCCAAGGCCAGGCAAGCGACATGCAATGCTGCCGTTGCACTATTGGTAGCCAAGGCATGGGCTGCACCGCAATAGGCAGCAACCGCCTCCTCAAAGCGAGGAACTGCTGGACCCTGGGTCAGGTAGTCGGATTGGAGCACCTGGACCACTTGGTCAATATCTTCCTGAGAAATACTCTGCCTGCCGTACGGAATCATCGTTAAACACCTTCTGTATCGTCCTGGGACGATGGTAGATGCTCCTTTGCTGGAGCTGTATCTATTGCGGCGGAATACTCCGATCAGCCCCCCGCACCGGCCTCTGCCAGGCGCCGAAAATGAGCGCTGGACGCCAGCAGTTCATCGTAACTACCCCGGGCAGAGACTTTCCCCCGGTCCAGCACATAGATGCAATCGCACTCGCGCACAGTGGAAAGGCGATGGGCAATCATGATGATGGTAATCTCGTGACCAAGATTGTGCACAGCCTCCATCACTGCCTGCTCGGTCAGATTATCCAGCGCGCTGGTGGCCTCATCCAGCACCAGAACCCGTGGACCATGATAAAGGGCTCGGGCGATACCGATACGCTGGCGCTGCCCTCCCGACAGACGCACCCCTCTCTCCCCAACCTGAGTGGCATAACCCGCGGGTAATTCGTGGATGATGAAATCATGCAGATTGGCCACTCGAGCCGCCTGTTCCACTGCGGCATGATCGACAGCCTCGGGAGCCACCCCAAAAGCAATATTGGCCGCGATACTGTCATCGATCAGAAATATCTGCTGGGGCACGTAGCCCAAGACTTGCTGCCAGTGAGGGCAATTGCCCCCCTGAATCGGCTTTCCATCCACCTCCAGGGTACCGACGACCGGCGCCAGCAAACCAAGCAGGATATCCACCGTGGTCGTCTTGCCCGATCCGGTCGGGCCTACCAGGCCCACCGTGGCGTGGGCAGGAATAATCAGGTCAAGGCCATCCAAGGCCAGACGTTCATTCCCCGGATAGCGGTAGCTCACTGCCTTAAGGCGAATCTCGCGCGTCACCGTCATTGCCTCCGTAGCCAACAAAGGAGGCGTCTCCTGGGAAGACATGCAGGTCAGATCGACATGCAGTTTTTCCAGGGCCGGCTGGGCAAAACGCAGGGTGGAGAGATGCACGTAAACCTGCTGCAAGGCAGGCAGCAGCTTGTAACTTCCCAGAGCATAGAGGGCAATTATCGGCATGGCCTGATCAAGGCGTCCGTGCGTACGCATCAGGTAAAGGACGACCAGCAGCATTCCGCCGAAAGCCAGCGCCTCCAGTACAAAACGAGGCATTTGCTTGGCCAACTGGGCAGCAGTAATGCTTCTGGCGACCCGCTTAGCCGGCCCGTTATAGCGACGGATAAGGATGTCTTCCAACCCCCCGACTTTGACCTCCTTGACCCCGCCGAATGCTTCAGCCAGGGTTTTGAAACGGTCATTATTAGCGACTTCCCTTTCGACCCCCATACGCATGATGCGACGGCGCAGCAAGGCATAAAGGGCCCCATAGCCGAGACCCAGAACTCCACCAATCCCCAAGGCGAGCACAGGGTCCGCCACAATCAGCAACAGCAACAGGGCCAGCACCACAGCCCCCTGGGCCAGCATCTGCATCATGGGAATAAGGGCGCCATTCACCACCTCCTGCACCTCACTGAGCACTGCCTTGCCCAAATCAGCACTATGCCGCCCGAGAAACCACTCATATGGCTGCCGAAGATAGCCGGAAACCAGACGCATCCCCAGGGAATACTCTCGCATGTGTGTAAAGCGCAGCATGGCCCAGGTCGTCAGCGCCTTGAAAGCGATGGAAAACAGGAGCAGCAGGAAAACAGCAACACCGAGAAAGAACAAAAAGTAATCGGGACTGGAAAACCCCAACCACTGATAGACCAAGGCGATCTTCGGATTGGACTGAATCACCTCAGGATTCGCCAGAACGGCGATGAAGGGCATGATCGAAGCCACCCCGACTACATCCAGCAGAGCCATGACCAGAATCATGAGCAGCAACAGGGCGGCATTGCGCCGCTCCCGAGGCGAGAGAAGGTCAAGAATCTTCCGGATAATGTCCAAGATCTGGGCCTATGAGTCGAAAATCTACGCTTACCAGCCGCTTTACAGGCGCCAGTAGGCCAAATCGTCGGTAGCGATATCCAGGCAGCCCTTCACATCCACCAGCACCCCACCCGGGCCGATCAAAGCACGGATACGGTCGGCACCGTCCCGGTACTGACGATGGGCGACGGCGACCACCACGGCATCCACGGTTTCTGGCAGGGCAGTATCTTCCAGCAGCGTGACACCATATTCGTGCACCGCCTCTTCAGGGTCTGCGATGGGATCATGAACCATGACTTGGCAGCCGTAGTCCTGAAGTTCCCGGATGACGTCTATCACCTTGCTGTTGCGCAAATCAGGACAGTCTTCCTTGAAGGTCAGACCAAGAACCAGCACCCGGGCATCCCGAATGTTGACGTTCCGCTGGATCATCAGTTTGACAGTCTTCTCGGCAACGAACTTACCCATCCCATCATTGATGCGGCGTCCAGCCAAAATCACTTCAGGGTGATAGCCCAGCATCTGGGCCTTGTAGGTCAGGTAATAGGGGTCCACGCCGATACAATGTCCGCCGACCAGCCCGGGCCGGAACTTGAGAAAGTTCCACTTGGTACCAGCAGCCTCCAGAACGTCGGTAGTATCGATACCCACACGATCAAAGATAATCGCGAGCTCATTCATGAGCGCAATGTTGAGGTCTCGCTGGGTGTTCTCAATGACTTTGGCGGCTTCGGCCACTTTGATGGAGGCCACTCGATAAACGCCAGCCGTGATGATGGATTCGTAAAGGTCACCTAGCAATTGCAGGGTGGGAGCATCATCTCCGGACACCACCTTGACGATGCGGGTGATCGTCCGCTCCTTGTCTCCCGGATTCACCCGTTCGGGTGAGTAGCCCACATGGAATCCTTCCTTCCATTTCAGGCCGGAACGCTCCTCGAGGATCGGAATACAGACTTCCTCCGTCGCCCCCGGATAGACCGTGGATTCATAGACGACCACAGCCCCTCGCTTAAGATTGTCACCAACACAACGGGAAGCGCCAATCAAGGGACTGAAATCCGGGATATGAGCCTGATCCACCGGCGTGGGAACAGCCACGATGACCACATCAGCTTCCCTCAAGAGAGCGGGATCGGTGGTCAATTCAAGATAGGAGGCGGACTGCAGACTCTCCCGGGACACCTCGCCAGTCGGATCGACGCATTGCCGATAGGCAGCAATCTTGCTCTCGGACAAGTCGTAGCCGATTGTGCGGAACTTCTTGCCAAACTCGACGGCCAGGGGCAAACCCACATAGCCAAGACCGACAACTGCAACAGTCAAATCCCGGGTCATCCCGTAATCTCCGGCTCAGTTTTTATAGTAATCGAGGTACCAGTCAACAAAGCGCTCGATCCCCTGTTCCACAGTGGTCTGTGGCTTGTACTGAAAATTTTTGACCAGTTCATCGACGCAGGCACAGGTATCCGGAACATCACCGGCCTGCATCGGAAGCAACTGGATTTCGGCTTTTTTACCCAGGAATTTTTCCAGAGCAGCGATGTAATCACAAAGCTCAACCGGGCAGTTGTTACCAATGTTGTAAACCCGCCACGGGGCAGTGCTGGAGCCGGGGTCTGGCTGGGCGCCGGACCACTCAGGATTGGGCGCTGCCGGCTGGTCGAGCACCCGGATCACCCCTTCGACGATATCGTCAATATAGGTGAAGTCCCGGCGATGCTTTCCATAGTTGAATAGCTGCACAGGTTCCCCGGCAAGAATGGCCCGGGTGAACTTGAAAAGGGCCATATCTGGACGACCCCAGGGTCCATAGACGGTAAAGAAGCGCAAGCCCGTCGTTGGCAGTCCATAGAGATGGCTGTACGAGTGGGCCATCAACTCATTAGCCTTCTTGCTGGCAGCGTAGAGACTTAGCGGATGATCCACCGATTGGTGCACAGAAAATGGCAGAGCAGTGTTGGCACCGTACACGCTTGAGCTACTGGCATAGACCAGGTGCTCCACCTTGGAGTGGCGGCACCCTTCCAGAATATTGGCAAACCCGACAATGTTGCTATCGATATAGGCTAGCGGATTGTCGATGGAGTAGCGTACGCCTGCTTGCGCCGCCAGATTTACCACCCGCTGGGGTCGGTAATCGGCAAAACATCGGTTGATCCCATCCCGATCCGCCAAATCCAAACGCAGATGGGTATAGCGCGGGTGGTCAAGGAACCGAGCAAGGCGAGCCTCCTTGAGTGAGGGATCGTAGTAATCGTTGTGGTTATCCAGACCGACCACTTCGTCCCCGCGCTCCAGCAAACGCATGACTAGCGAGGAACCAATAAAGCCTGCTGCACCAGTAACCAACACCCTCATTTCACGCCTTTTATATTCAGTAGTTTTCCCAGCATCCCCGCCTTCCGGACGACGCATTCCGCATGCACAGGAAATGTGACAAACAAAAATGTGACAAACAAAAGTGGCACCTACGCACTCTCAAGCCCAACCCGGAGTTGCGCAGGCCGAGACAATCACCCTAGCAGATGGAGTGAAAGACGGCTGGAGAAATGGTGGTGGAGAGGAGGAGGATCGAACTCCCGACCTTCGCATTGCGAACGCGACGCTCTCCCAACTGAGCTACCCCCCCACGAAGAGGAAAGAATTATAGCAACAAGGTATTAGCTGTCAAAAAGACAACGTCTTCACGACACCCGGAAATAGCTGACGGTCTGGCGCAACTGGTCGGCCAAACCTTCGAGTTGCTCGGCCTCGGCGGCATTGTTCTGCATGGTGGCGTTGGTTTCCTCGGCCATGGAGGCAATGTGCTCCACGTGTTTGGCAATGTCGGTGGCGGTAGTGGCCTGCTCGGTGGTGGCCAGGGCCACATCCCGCACCTTGCCGAGGGAATCCAGGGCCTGACGATGGATTTCGTCGAGCATGGCGGTGGCCTGGGTCGCCAGTTCCAGCCCCTTGTCCACCTGGGGAGCGGCCGTCGCCATGGCCTGCACGGCGGTCTGGGTCTCCTCCTGGATGGAGTCGATCATCTGGGCAATTTCCGTGGTGGCCTTGGCGGTCCGCTCTGCCAGCTTGCGCACCTCATCGGCGACGACGGCGAAACCCCGGCCCTGTTCGCCGGCCCGGGCTGCCTCGATGGCGGCGTTCAGCGCCAGCAGGTTGGTCTGGTCGGCAATTTCCTTGATCACATTGGCGATGCCGCCGATCTCCTGGGAGCGCTGCTGCAGCAACTGGATCTGCTCCGACGAAGTGGCCACGGTGCGGGAAATGAGCTCGATTTCCTGGGCCGCGTTCTTCACCAGACCGGCCCCCTCCTCCGCCAGGGCGGCAGTCTGGGAGGAGTTTGCTTCGGTCTGGGTGGCGATTTCGGAAACTTCGCTGATGCTCACCGTCATCTGCTCGATGGAGGCGGCCGAGGCCGAGGTGGACTGAGCCTGGTTATGGGCCGCGACGCTGGTTTCCCGGGCCGCCACCGACACATGCTCGGCGCCGGAAGAGAGGCGGGAAGCCATGCCGTTGATGTCGCCGAAAATGTTGGCCAGCTTCTGTTGCATGGTCTGCATGGCAGCCAGAAGACTGTCGGGGGAACTGTACTCCACCGGCCGTACCAGATCGCCTTCGGCGATGTGGCGGACCACTTCCACCGCGTAGGCCGGCTCACCTCCCAGCTGGCGCAGGATGCTGCTGTTGATCAGCCAGGAGATGACGGAAAGGATGGCCAGGGTAATGACCACCATGATGCTGAACAGCAGGGCCTGCTGGCGGAATACGGCATTGACGTCATCGACGTAGATGCCCGACCCAACCACCCAGCCCCAGGCCGGAAATTCGGCCACGTAGGATATTTTCGGCGCCGGCTGGTCGAACCCCGGTTTTGGCCACAGATAGTCCACAAAGCCCTTGCCGCTGGCCTTGACCACGTTTTCCATTTCCTGGAAGAACAGCTTGCCGTTAGGGTCCTTCAGGGCGGCCTGGGACTTGCCTTCCATATCCGGCTTGATGGGATGCATGAGCATGACCAGGTTGCGGTCCTGTACCCAGAAGTATTCCTTGCCGTCGTAGCGGACGTTGCGCAGGGAATCCATGGCCTGGCGCTTGGCCTCTTCCTCGCTCAGCTTGCCGGCCTGCTGCTGCTTGTGGAAATAGTCCACCACCCCCAGCGCCGACTCCACCACATTGCGGGTCTTGAGGCGGCGGTCTTCCATCAGGTTGTCCCGCAGGACGTAAAGGGAAAATATCCCGACCGCGAGCAGGCCAAGCACCACTCCGGCGAAGAAAATCATCAGGCGCGTACGCACCTTGATCCGTTCGAAATTAAACATTCGACCCCCTGACTAGAAGCCCCTCTGCGGGGGCCGCAACACGAACCGTTGAACCACCATCGGCGCTCCGGCGCCTTTTTTTCATGGTGGCAGAAAAAGCAAAAGGGGCCAACAAGTGCCGGCCCCCAGGAATCACTCGCCCGAACCGAAGGCGGCCCGCCGCAGACGGTCGGCAACCGCCGCCCAGGCTGGGCCTTCCGGCAACGCCTCGACCACGATGGTGTCGGCACCGGCGCCATCCAGCTCCCGCAGGGCCCCATAGAAGCCGTGGGCGTAGCCCGCCGGATCGGCCGGCAGCATCTTCCACACATGGGGCATGCCCGCATGGGGCGGCTGACTGTGGCAGATGACGCCGCAGAAGCCGCCGCGGTGGCGCACCACGTTGAGAAAATCGAGAAGACGCTCCCGGGCCACCACTTTGAGCCGGGTGCGGGGGGCGTAATGGGCCTCCAGGGTGCCGGAAGCCCGGGGCACGGTGCCCAGGGGCTTTTCCGGCCGGACACCGATGACGGTCTCGATCTGCTCCGGGGTGATGTGGCCGGGCCGCAGCAGCCGGGGGACACCGGAAGAAAAATCGATGATGGTGGATTCGATCCCCACCGGGCAGGCTCCGCCGTCCAGGATAAAGGGCACCCGCTCGCCCAGCTCGTCAGCCACATGCTGGGCGGCGGTGGGGCTGATACGGCCGAAACGGTTGGCCGAAGGGGCAGCCACACCACCGCTGCCGCCGGCCTGGGCAAAGGCCCGCAGCAGCGCCAGGGCCACCGGATGGCCGGGCACCCGCAGCCCCACCGTGTCCTGGCCGCCGGTCACGGCATCGGGCACCCAGGGCTGCTTCTTGAGAATCAGGGTCAGAGGACCGGGCCAGAAGGACTCGGCCAGTTCCCAGACGGCATCGGGAATATCTGCGGCCCAGCGTTCGATCCAGTCGTGTCCGGGCAGATGGACGATGAGGGGATGATCCGCCGGACGCCCCTTGGCGGCGAAGATCTTGGCCACCGCCTCCGCATTGGAGGCATCCGCCCCCAGACCGTACACCGTCTCGGTGGGAATGCCCACCAGCTCGCCGGCCTGGAGCAGTTGCACCGCCCGATCGATGTCGGCCGGGCTGGGCGGGCAGGCGGAAATGGCGGCGGCTTGCATCAGGATTCCGGCGCCCCTTTTACTCGTCCCGGATGCCGATGGCGGCGCGGGCCGCCATCGCGGCCTGCTGCACCTGCACCGGGTCTTCGCCGATGACGGTGAAGTGGCCCATCTTGCGGCCCGGGCGGGCGTGGTGCTTGCCGTAGAGGTGCAGCTTCAGATTGGGTACCGCATAAAGCTTGGACCAGTCCGGCTCCCGGTAATGCTCGACCCCATCCTTCTCTCCGTACCAGATGTCGCCCAGGATATTCACCATGACGGCGGCGCTGTGGGCCCGGGCTTCACCCAGGGGCAGGCCGCAGAGAGCCCGCACCTGCTGTTCGAACTGGTCGGTGACGCAGGCATCCAGGGTGTAGTGGCCGCTGTTGTGGGGCCGGGGCGCCATTTCATTGACCACCAGCCGGCCGCGGGAGATGAAGAACTCCACCCCCAGAGTGCCGATGTAGCCCAGCTTCTCGGCGATGCGCTCGGCGATTTCCTGGGCGCTGTCGGCGGTGCAGGCGGAGGCCCGGGCAGGGACGATGGAGACATCCAGGATGCCCTTGCGGTGCTGGTTCTCGCCCACGGGGAAGCAGGCCACCTTGCCGTTTTCATCCCGGGCCAGGACCACGGAGACTTCGTAATCCAGGGGCAGCTTCTGCTCCAGCACGCAAGCCTCGCCCTTGAAGCCGCGGAAGGCGGCCAGGGCCTCCTCCCGGCTGTTCACCACGGCCTGACCCTTGCCGTCGTAGCCGAAGCGGGCCACCTTGAGGATGCCCGGGAACAGGCCGGCACTGGCCGCCTCCAGGTCGGCCTCGCTGCGGATGGCGGCGAAGGGGCCGTGGGGCAGGCCGTTATCCTGGAGGAAGGTCTTCTCGACGATGCGGTTCTGGCAGACGGAAACAGCCGCCGCAGCGGGACGCACCGGCAGGAACTTGGCCAGGTAGTCCAGGGTGTCGGCAGGAACGTTCTCGAATTCGGTGGTGATGGCGGCACAGCCCTGGGCCAATTCGTCCAGGGCGGCATAGTCGTCGTAGGCGGCCGCCAGATGGCGCTCGGCGATCTGGCCGGCGGGACTGTGGGGGTCCGGGTCCAGGACCCAGACCTTGTAGCCCATTTCGTGGGCGGCAGAAACGAAGAAGCGGCCGAGTTGGCCGCCGCCGAGCATGCCCAGGGTGGCGGGAGGCAGGATCATGGCCATGGTTTCCCGGTCTCCGCTCACACTTCCGGCAGCTTCATGGCCAGAACCTTCTCGCTCTGGGCCTGACGGAAATTGGCCAGCTTCTCGGCCAGCTCCGCATCATGGGTGGCCAGCTGGGCCACGGCGAAGAGGGCGGCGTTGGCGGCACCGGCTTCGCCGATGGCGAAGGTGGCGACGGGAATGCCCTTGGGCATCTGCACGATGGAATAGAGGGAATCCTGGCCGGAAAGGTGCTTGGAGGGCACGGGCACGCCCAGCACCGGCACGATGGTCTTGGAGGCCAGCATGCCCGGCAGGTGGGCGGCACCGCCGGCACCGGCGATGATGGCCTTGAGGCCCCGCTCGGCAGCCACGGCGGCGTAGTCGAAGAGCAGGTCCGGCGTGCGGTGGGCGGAAACGACGCGGGCCTCGAAGGGCACGCCGAATTCCTTGAGCATGACGGCGGCCGCCTGCATCACGGGCCAGTCGGAATCGGAACCCATGACGATGCCGATCACGGGGTGCTTGGGCTGGTTCATTGCGCTGCCTTTCGCTCGGCGGCCTCGATGGTGTTGGCCAGGAGCATGGTGATGGTCATGGGGCCGACGCCGCCGGGCACCGGAGTGATGAGGGAAGCCACTTCCTTACAGGAATCGAAATCCACGTCGCCGCACAGCTTGCCGTCAGGCAGACGGTTGATGCCCACGTCGATGACCACGGCGCCGGGCTTGATCATGTCGCCGGTGATCATGCGCGGACGGCCCACGGCGGCCACCACGATGTCGGCGCGGGAGGTGTGGAACAGCAAATCCTTGGTCTTGGAATGGCAGATGGTGACGGTGGCGCCCGCATTGGTCAGCAGCAGGCCCATGGGCTTGCCGACGATGTTGGAGCGGCCCACCACCACGGCTTCCTTGCCGGTCAGGTCCACGCCGCCCTTTTCGAACATCTTCATGACGCCGTAGGGAGTGCAGGGAATGAAGCGGGGATTGCCCTGGGCCAGGGCGCCCACGTTCTCGGCGTGGAAGCCGTCCACATCCTTCTCGGCGGAAATGGCCTCGAGCACGGCTTCTTCGTCGAAGTGCTTGGGCAGGGGCAGTTGCACCAGGATGCCGTGCACCTTGGGATCGGCGTTCAGTTCGGCAATCTTGTCCAGCACCACCTGGGGATTCACATCCTTGTCGTAGGTGATCTTCTCGGAATACAGGCCCACCTTCTCGCAGGCATTGACCTTGTTGCGCACGTACACCTGGGAAGCGGGGTCTTCGCCCACCAGAATGACCACCAGGCCGGGGCGGTGGCCCTTGGCCGTCAGGGCTGCGACGCGGGACTGGAAGCTTTCGCGCAGCTCCTGGGCCAGCGCGTTGCCGTCGAGAATTTGTGCCGTCATGGATTTCTCTGCCAACAAAAAAGAAAAGGGGAAAGGCGAATGCCTTTCCCTTTGAATTGCCGCAATTTTATCAGAACCCCGGGGAGAATGGACCCTCCCCCGGATCGCGGCCTGCCCGAGGCTCAGGCCAGAGCCGCTTCGGCGGTGGCGGCCACCGCGGCCCGACCGGCGGCAAAGGCCTTGCGGTTCTGCTCCACCACCTTCTCGCCCTTGCGGGCGAAGCGCTGCAGGATGCAGTTAAGCAGGATGTCGGCGGAGAAGGGCAGATGGTCGGCCACCGCCCCCAGCATCACCGTGTTGCCAAGGCGGATGTCCCCCAGATCCTTGGCGATGGCCATGGCGTCGAAGGCCACCACGCGGCAGCCGGAATCCTTCATGGAACCGACAGGATCCGCGGGGTAGTCGTAGAGCCCCAGGTCCACCACCGGCGGGGTCAGCTGGGCGGTGTTCATCAGGGCGATACCCTCGGGTACCAGCATGTGGCGCCAGCGCATGGCCTCGGCCGCCTCGAAACCCAGCAGCACATGGGCGGTGCCCGGGGTGATCTGGGGCGACAGTACCTTGGGGCCGAAACGCAGATGGGAAGAGACCACGCCGCCGCGCTGGGCCATGCCGGCCACTTCGGTCTTCTTCACGTCGTGGCCCAGGGCGATGGCTGCCTCGGCCAGGATTTCCGTGGCCGTCATGACCCCCTGGCCGCCGATGCCGACAACAAGAATATTGGTCGTTGCAATGCTCATGGCGCGCTCTCAGTGCTTCTTGAGGATGTTGATGGGCACCACCGTCTCCGCATGGACGATGGCATCGGGGGCGCAGGGCTGGACGCAGAGGCCGCAGCCGGTACAGGCAGCAGTCTCGATGCGCACGAAGTTGAGGTCCACTTCCCGGCCGTTGGGCTTGATGGCCTTTTCCCGCCGGGTGACGTGGATCGCCGGGCAGCCCACTTCGACGCAGTTGCCGCAGCCGGTGCACTTGTCGTCCATCACCGTGAAGGGCTTGAGCTTGTGGTAGGCCTCGGTCAGCACGCAGGGCTGGTCGGTGATGATGACGGAAGGCTCGGCTACCTTGACCTCCTCGCGGATGGCCTTGAACAGCACCGGCAGCTCGTAGGGGTTCACCTTGTGCACCCGCTCCGGCTTCACGCCCAGGGCCTGCACCAGCTTGACGAAATCCACCCGCGGCGCTTCGTTGCCGTGAATGTCCAGGCCGTTGCCCGGGTTGTTCTGGCCGCCGGTCATGCCCACGGCCCGGTTGTCCAGCAGCAGCACGGTGACGTTGCCCTGGTTGTAGACGATATCCAGCAGGCCCTGCATACCCATGTGCAGGAAGGTGGAATCGCCGATCACTGCCAGAATCCGCTTGTCCTTGTCCGACTCGCCCCGGCCCTTGTCCAGGCCCAGCGCCACTCCCATGGATGCCCCCATGGAAATGCACGTATCCAGGGCGTTCCAGGGGTGGCCGGCCCCCAGGGTATAGCAGCCGATGTCGCCGGCGATGGTGATGTTGCGCACCTGGGACAGGGTGTAATAGACGCCCAGGTGGGGGCAGGCCACGCACATGGTGGGCGGCCGCGGGAACACCTGCATCGGCGCCACCGCGGTGACGGCCGGCACCGGTTCGCCGCGCAGCTTGGCGATGGCGGCCTTGAGCACAGGCGGCGCCAGCTCGCCGATGCGGGGCAGGATGTCCTTGCCGTGCAGGGCGATGCCCTGGGCCTTCAGCTCGGTTTCCAGCAGGGGCTCCACCTCTTCCACCACCACCACTTCGTCGCACAGGGCCGCCAGTTCGCGGCACTTGTCGATGGGTGCCGGGCAGGAGAAGCCGAGCTTGAGCACCGGTGCCTCGGGGAAGGCTTCCTTGACGTGCATGTAGGCGGGGCCAGAGGTGATGAAGCCGAGGCGGCGGTCGCTGCCGGCCTCGATCACGTTCAAGGGAGAAACCTCGGCCTCGGCCTTGAGAGCGGCTTCCCGCTCGAACATCAGGGGCAGGCGGCGGGCGGCGCCGGAGGGGGTCATCACCCAGCGGGCCGGCTCCTTCTTGAAACCGGCACCCACATGCTCCTGACGTTCGCCCACGGTGACCAGGGCCTTGACGTGGCAGATGCGGGTGGTGAGGCGCAGGATCACCGGCACCTGGAAGCGCTCGGACAGCTCGTAGCCGAGCTTGGTCATCTCGTAGGCTTCCTGGGAATCGGCGGGCTCCAGCACCGGCAGGTGGGCGAAGCGGCCCCAGTAGCGGGAATCCTGCTCGTTCTGGGAGGAGGAGAGGCCCACGTCGTCGGCCACGGCGATCACCAGGCCGCCGGCGACGCCGGTCAGGGTCAGGGTCATGAGGGCGTCGGAGGCCACGTTCATGCCCACGTGCTTCATGCAGCAGAAGGAGCGGGAACCGGCGTAGGCCGCGCCCACCGCCACTTCCAGGGAAACTTTTTCATTCACCGACCACTCTGCGTAGAGGTCCGGATAGGTCGAAATGACTTCCAGCATTTCCGTCGCCGGCGTGCCCGGATAGGCCGCGGCAACCTTGACGCCGGCCTCCCAGACGGCGCGGGCAACGGCTTCGTTGCCGGACATGAGCAACCGGCTCTGGGCCGGCACGGGCGCAATAGCGGCCATGTTGTCTCCCCCTGCTTTGTTTCAGGTGTTGATAAAGCGGGGGATGTTAACAGGCTCCATACGGTGGCGTCTTGACACAAGTCAACGACACGGAGGGGATAGATGCCTGAAAACAATGACTTCTGGCCATGAAAAAGGCATGCATTGCAGTCGCTTTGAAAATGCATCGCATTACCCGGTAACCCCCCTAGTTTCGGCAACCGGATTTGCGTATTACCATTGGTCCCACCGCGAAAAACGTGAAATAGTTGGCACAGGAGACCCGGAATGAATAATGCACCGCAGCAAAAGAGTGCGTTCTGGCAGTTGTACGAAAATATAGAAAAAACCTTCTTCAATTCACTTTCGAAGAAACTGTCCAGTTTTCTGCTGCTTTTCTGCGTAGACCTGGGTTATCTGGGCGTCTATTTCTACCAGCAAAACACCATCCAGCAATTGCTGCATAGCGGCAATGCCAGCCCCGAACTGCTCGCCCGCATCGGCGCCAGCCTGGATAGCGGCCTCTACATCATGGGCGGGCTGACCCTGCTGGCCCTGGCCATGAACATCGGCCAGATCCTCTACCTGCGCCACCTCATCGTGCGGCCGGTGAAGGTCATCACCGGCATCTTCAACGAGATCGCCCGGGGCGAAGGGGATTTCTCCCGGGACCTGCCCCTCATCACCCAGGACGAATTGCGGGAGCTTTCCGCCGGTTACAACCGCTTTGCCGAAAAGATGCGGCAGATCATCGGCGAAGTGCGCAAGATGTCCGTCAGCATCGCCCGGGAGGCGGTGCTGGTGAAGGCCCGGGTCGAGGACACGGTAAAGAGCGCCCGGGAACAGGTACGCCTGACGGAGACCGTGTTCACCGCCAGCAGCGAAAGCACCCGGGCCATCCAGGACGTTTCCGGCAGCACCCACGCCATTTCCGACTCGACCCACGGCAACCTGGACATCGCCCGGCAATCCCTGGGCGAGATGCAGGACATCGCCGGCAAGATCAACGCCGTCAGCGACAAGGTGACCCGTTTCAACCAGACGGTGGACGACCTTTCCCACCGCTCCGAGAGCGTCAAGCAGATCGCCGCCCTGATCCGGGACGTGGCCGACCAGACCAATCTGCTGGCCTTGAACGCCGCCATCGAGGCGGCCCGGGCCGGCGAGGCGGGCCGCGGCTTCGCCGTGGTGGCCGACGAGGTGCGCAAGCTGGCGGAGCGGGTGAACAAGGCCACCGCCGAAATCGCCGGCAACATCAACGGTGTCATCACCCTGGTGGAAAACACCCGTAGCGAAAACGACGAGATCAACGCCGACGTGCTGCAGACCCGGGAGGTGGTGAGCCGCTCCGCCGAGCAGTTCCAGCGCATGGTGGGGGATTTCGAAGGCACCAGCGAAAAGCTGCTGCAGATCGCCGCCGCCATGGAGGAACTGTCCGCCACCAACGAGCAGGTGCATGAGAATGTGGACGGCATCCACCGCCTCTCCGGCAGCGTCGCCCAGCACATGGAGGAATCGGAACAACGCACCCTGGAGCTGGCCCAGGCCACAGAAGCAGTGCAGGAGCTGGTGTCCCGCTTCAAGATCGGCGCCGGCGCCTTCGACCAGGCGGTGGACCGCACCCGCCGCTTCCGCGACGACCTGCAGGCCGAACTGGAAGCCATGGCCAAGCGGGGCATCAACATCTTCGACCGCAGCTACCAGCCCATTCCCGACACCAACCCGCAGAAATACAAGGTCAGCTGGGGCGACACCTATGCCCAGACCTGCCAGGGCCTGCTGGAAAGCTGTCTCAAGGACATCCCGGGCTGCGCCTTCGCCGTGGGCATGACCAGCGACAGTTACCTCTCGGCCCATAACCTGAAGTACTCCAAGCCCCTCACCGGCGATTACGAGACCGACCTGGTGGGCAACCGGGTCTGCCGCAAGTTCGAGCGCCCCTCGGAACTGCGCTCCGCCGCCAACACGGAACCCATGCTGCTGCAGACCTACCAGCGGGATACCGGCGAAGTGCTGTGCGACATCGCCATGCCCATCTACGTCGGCGGCCGCCACTGGGGCAACGTGCGGGTCGGGGTGCCGGCCGACGCCCTGCTTGCCATGTGAGAAGCCGGAGCCGCCCCGGGTTCGCGCCCGGGGTGCCCAATTCCCCAATCCTGATCCAGGACAAAGCCGGGCGAACTTAGTCCGGCGACAATGTGCCACCGACCTGCCGAAGGAAAGCCATGACCAAGACTCCCCTCCTCGCCGCCGCCCTGCTGGCCCTGGGCGCCCAACTGGCCCACGCCGCCCAGCCCCTGCCCGCGGTGGATGTTTACAAGAGCCCCTACTGCGGCTGTTGCGGCCAGTGGGTGGAACACATGCAGGCCGCCGGGTTCTCCGTGCGCAGCCACAACGTGGACGACGTACCCGCCGCCCGCAAGCAGCTGGGCATGCCGGACAGCCTGGGTTCCTGCCACACCGCCCGCATCGGCAACTACGTCATCGAGGGCCATGTGCCCGCCGCCGACGTCCAGCGCCTGCTCAAGGAAAAGCCCAAGGCCGTGGGCCTGGCGGTGCCGGGCATGCCCCAGGGAGCCCCGGGCATGGAAACGGCCCGTCCCCAACCCTACGACACCCTGCTGGTGAGCAACGACGGCCAGACCCGGGTCTTCGCCCGGCACTGAGACGAGCCCGCCGGGAAATAGCGGCAAAAGGCAGCAAACAAAAAAGGGGCCGATGGCCCCTTTTTTCAATGGCGATGCTCCGCCAGGCGCTAGTCCGGCCGCCCCATGGCATCGCGGATGGCCTGCTTCGTGTTCTCCTGGTGGATGATGAAGAAGGCGACGATGGTGGCCGGCAGCCAGCCGATCAGGGTCACCTGCAACACCAGGAGAACGATGCCCACCATGACGCGGCCCTTCAGCATGACCGCCAGGAAGGGCAGGAACAGGGCCAGGATGTAGGACATGGCTCAGCCGCCGGCGCGGGGTGAGGTGCTCTGCTTGGGATCCTGCTGCTGGCGCAGGTCCAGATCCTTGGCCTGGGCATCGCTGATGATCTCCAGCACATTCACCACCTTGCGCACGCCGGCAGTGGTGCGCGCCACCTCGATGGCGGCCTTGGCCTCGCGCTCGGTGACCATGCCCAGCAGGTACACCACGCTGGCTTCCGTCACCACCTTGACGTGGTTGGCGGAGAAGCGCTGGGCGTCGATGAAGCGGGCCTTCACCTTGGAAGTGATGTAGGCATCGTTGCTGCGGGCGGACAGGGAACTGATGCCCGCCACCTGCAGGTCGTTGGTGACGCCGGCCACATTGGGCACGGCGGCGACGATCTGCTCGGCCTGGGCCTTGGCCTCCTCGCTGACCGCTTCGCCCGTCAGCAGCACCTTGCGATTGTAGCTGGTGACATTGACGTGGAGCTTGTCCTTCAGCTGGTCGGAGAGACGGCTGGCAGCCTTCACCTCGATGCCCTCGTCTTCCACATAGGTACCGGAAGAACGGCGGTCGGTGGCCATCAGCACGCCGGCGGTGACGCCGCCGGCAACCACGGGGAAACAACCCTGCAGGGTCGGCACCAGGGCCGCCAGCAGCAGGGGCAGGGCGATACGGGATTTCAGGGACTTCATCATTCTTCAACTCCCAGCAAGAGACAGTCGATGCCGTCGCAGATGCAGTGGATGGACAGGAGATGGACTTCCTGAATGCGGGCGGTACGGTCGGCCGGCACGCACAGGTGCACATCGCCCTCCCGCAGCATTTCGCCGATCTTGCCGCCGCCCTTGCCGGTCAGGGCCACCACCCGCATGTCGGCATCGTGGGCAGCCTGGATGGCTTCCATGACGTTGCCCGAATTGCCGGAGGTGGAGATGGCCAGCAGCACGTCGCCGGAGCGGCCCAGGGCCCGCACCTGCTTGGCGAAGATGACGTTGTAGGCGTAATCGTTGGCGATGGCGGTAAGAATGGAGCTGTCCGTGGTCAGGGCGATGGCCGCCAGTTCCTGGCGCTCGGCCTCGAAACGCCCCACCAGCTCGGCCGCGAAGTGCTGGGCGTCGGCGGCGGAACCGCCGTTGCCGCAGGCCAGGATCTTGCCGTCGTTCACCAGGCAATTGACCATGGTTTCCACCGCTTCGGCGATGGGGGCGGCCAGCAGTTCGACGGCGTCCAGCTTGGTCTGGGCGCTGTCCTGGAATTGCTGGCTGATGCGGGAAATCAAATCCATAGTGGTTTGAGGCAGTTGCGTTGGAAAAGTGAGGGCCATTCTAACATGGGGCCTTCGCCGCCCCGGGGTAACGGCTTGTAACGGGTGGTGGCGCAGCGGCGGCACGTATTGTCGCCCCCGGGCGAGAGGGCTAGACTTCACCCCCCGCTCAGCCCCGGTGCCCTGCATGGCCGACCAGCCCTTCGTCTCTCCCCCCGCCCCAGCCCCTTTCCGCGAACCTTTGGTGTTCGTGGACCTGGAGACCACCGGCGCCAACCCGGTACGGGATCGCATCACCGAAATCGGCATCGTCGAGGTCTCGGCCACGGGCGTGACCCAGTGGAGCAGCCTGGTCAATCCGGGTATCCCCATCCCGCCCTTCATCCAGGGCCTGACCAACATCAGCGACGAGATGGTGGCCGACGCGCCGCCCTTCGCCGACCTGGCCGAAGAGGTGCTGGGGCGCCTCAAGGGACGCCTTTTCGTGGCCCACAACGCCCGCTTCGACTACGGCTTCCTCAAAAACGAGTTCCGCCGCCTGGGCCTCAAGTTCCACGCCACCGTGCTGTGCACCGTCAAACTGTCGCGCAAGCTGGAGCCCCAGCACCACCGCCACAGCCTGGACGCCCTGGTGGAACGCCACGGCCTCTACGACGAGCACCGGCACCGGGCCCTCTCCGACGCCCGCCTGATCCACCAGTTCTGGGACCGCCTGCACGGCAAGTACGCCCCCGAACCCATCTGGGCCGCCGTGGAGACCCTGACCCAGCGCCCCAAGCTGCCACCCCACCTGCCGCCGGAAGCCCTGGACGACCTGCCGGAACTGCCCGGCGTCTATCTGCTGTACGGCCAGGAGGCGGACGGCGAGCCCCTCTACATCGGCAAGAGCAGCAACCTGCGGCAGCGGGTCTTCTCCCACTTCTCCGGCGACCAGAAGGACGCCCGGGATACGGCCATGGCCGCCCAGGTATACCGGGTGGAATGGCGGGAGACCGCCGGCGAACTGGGCGCCATGCTGCTGGAGGCCAAGCTGCTGCAGGCCCACCGCCCCAGCCTCAACCGGCACCAGAAGAAGGGCGGCGAGCTGTGCGCCTGGCAGCTGGTGCAGGAGGCGCCCGGCGACTTCCGTCCCCGTCTGGTGCTGGCCGACGAACTGGACTTCGGCCGCAGCCCGGACCTCTACGGCCTCTTCAACTCGGCCAAGGAAGCCCGCAACAGCCTGAAGAAGATCGGCGACGCCCACCACCTGTGCCACGTCCTCCTGGGCCTGGAGAAGCAGCGCCCGGGCAAGCCCTGTTTCGGCCACCAGATGCACAACTGCAAGGGCGCCTGCTGCGGCAAGGAGAGCCTCAGCCAGCACAGCGCCCGCCTGATGGCGGCCCTGGCCAAGCTCAAGATTAAGGAGTGGCCCTACGCCGGCCCCATCGGCCTGGTGGAAAAGGACGACTTCAGTTCCACCACCGACCTGCACGTGGTGGACCATTGGGCCTACCTGGGCACCGCCCAGCGGGAAGAGCAGGTGTGGGAAATCCTGCAGCAGCAGGGCAGCCGCCCCGCCGCCTTCGACCAGGAGACCTACCGCCTGATCAACAAGGCCATCGCCCAGGGGGCGGTGGAGGTCCGGGAACTGACGCCGCCCGTGCAGGCGGCATGAAAAAAGGCGCCCGCGGGCGCCTTTTCTACGACTGGGCCGCAGGCCTCACATGGTCAGCCAGCCCCGGGCTTCCGGCTGGAAGGGCAGGTCGGCAATGATCCAGCGGCCTTCGCTCCAGCCTTCCATCTCCAGGCGCACCGGATCGCCGACGCGCAGGCCGAAAATGGCCGAACCGAGGGGGCACAGCACCGACCAGCAGCCTTCGTCCGGATCGTGGTCTTCCGGATAGACCAGGGTCACTTCCCGGCGGCGGCCGCTGTCGGCATCGCTCAGCACCACGGTGGAATTCATGGTCACCAGGTTGGGCGGGATGGCTTCCGGCGGCACCGGGTTGGCGGCCCGCAGACGGCGCAGCACAGTGCCGGCAGAAACGTGGATGCTCTGGTCCCGCAGGTAGAGGCGTTCGATCAGCCCCACCAGGCGCTCCTGGTCCAGGGCGGAAATGATCAGGGCTCCCGGGGCGGGGAAAATCTGGGCGGTTTGGGATTGGGGCATGGCAGCTCCTCACGACAGGCCGTCCGACTCGAGGGTCGGCGCGGCAACAAACAGTAAAAATTGGGGAATGGGGTACAGGGTGAAACCGGCAACACGCCCGGCAGCGACCGTCTCGGCAGCGCTACCGGGCCGGCGGGAGACAGGCCGGGAAACGCCGGCCGCCCCACCCGGACTGCGCCGCCAGCTGCCGCGCAGCCGCCATCCGGGCCTCGCCACGGCGGGCGCCCCGGAAGAAAATGGCGGCAAAAAAAGCTGACGGCATGATAGCTGCACCAACATGGGGCACAAAGATGATGGCGCCAGTCTAGCCCAACCCCCGGCCGGGGGTAGTCGGCCAAACACTTACGTCGATATACGGACTATTCGGCGCCAAACTCCGCTTCAACACGCTGCAACAGCCAGCGCCCGTCTTCGACCAGCAGTTCGCCTTCGCCCATCTGGCTGCGCACGATCAGCCCTTCCACCACCACCATGGCGCAGCGGGCCGCCATGGTGGCCCGCTCGCCCAGGCGGGGGGCCAGCCACTCGGCCAGGAGGCGCTGCAGGTCATCCTTGTGGGCCCGGGCAATGGCGGCGACGCCGGCGATGCCCTCCCCCACTTCCGCCACCGCGTTGATGAAGGCGCAGCCCCGGTAGTCCGGCTCCGCCGCCCAGGCCAGCAGGATGTCGACAACGGCGGCCAGTTCCGGCGGCCGGGCCGCCAGACGGGCCTGGAAGCCGGCCAGCCAGCGCCGGTGGCGCCCTTCCAGGTAAGCCCGGATGAGGTCGTCCTTGGCCGGGAAGTGACGGTAGAAGCTCATCTTCGCCACGCCGGACTCGGCAATGATGCGGTCGATGCCGACGCCCCGCAGGCCGTGCTGGTAGAAGAGCCGGGAAGCGGTTTCCAGGATGCGGGCCCGGGCCCCTTCCGGGTTGGGATCGTCGGGCGGGGCCAGCAGTGTGTCGGTCATGGGAGGTTCCAGAAGGCGGCGGCTGAAAAACGGAATGACGCCACATTGACAGACGGATCTGTCTTGCGCAATATACAGACCTGTCTACATCAATTCCCGAGGAATGCCCATGCTCCCGTTGTCCGCCGCCAAGGCGCCGCCCGCGCCACCCCTGGCCTATATCGCCATTTCCATGCTCGGTGCCGCCGTGGCCATCGGCAGCATCGCCGGACTCAGCCTGTGGAGCGGCACTCCCTGGCTCATGGCGCCCTTCGGCGCCACCTGCGTGCTGGCCTTCGGCCTGCCCGACAGCCCCCTGGCCCAGCCGCGCAACATCGTCGGCGGCCATCTTCTGGCCACCGCCGTCGGCCTGGCGGTGCTGCATACCCTGGGGGACGGCTGGCTGGCCTCGGCCCTGGCAGTGGGACTGGCCCTGGGCCTGATGCAATGGACGCGCACGGTGCACGCCCCCGCTGGCGCCAATCCGCTGCTGGTCCTGGCGACCAAGCCGGCCCTGGGCTTTCTCTTCAGCCCGGTACTGCTGGGTGCCCTGGTCATCGTCGCCTGCGCCCTGGCAGTCAACAACGCCCGGCAGCGGGGCAGCTATCCCAAGTACTGGTATTGAGGCCGGAGGCGGCCAGGGCCGGGGCACCTGCCCCGCGCCTGGCCGGCCGCGTCGACAGAGGCCCTATTACCGCTGGGGCAGCTGGATGGACTGGGTTTCCAGGAAGTCCTCCACCCCGTGGCGCCCCAGCTCCCGGCCGTAGCCGGACTGCTTGAAGCCGCCGAAGGGCGCCAGCAGGTTGAAGAAGGCGCCGTTGATATCCACCTGGCCGGCCCGCAGGCGGCGGGCGAAGGCCAGGGCCCAGGCCTCGTCAGCGGACCACACGGCAGCCGCCAGGCCGTAGTCGGTGCCGTTGGCGATGGCCTCGGCCTCCGCCTCGTCCTGATAGGTGAGGATGGCCAGCACCGGGCCGAACACCTCCTCCCGGGCCAGGGCGGCATCGGGCCGCACCCGGCCGAACACCGTGGGCCGCACGTAGTAGCCGGTGGGCAGGCCTTCCGGCGCGGCGCTGCCGCCGCACAGCAGCTCGGCGCCTTCGGCCACGGCCTGGTCGATCATGGCCCGCACCCGCTGCCGCTGCTGGCCGGAAACCAGGGGACCGAGACGGCTACCCTCCGCCAGGGGATCGCCCAGGGTGTAGGCCGCCGCGGCCTGCACCGCCAGGGCGGCAGCCTCGGCATAGCGCTCTTGCGGCACCAGCAGCCGGGTCAGGGCTGAGCAGGCCTGGCCGGAATTGAGGAAGCAGCCGGCCACCGTGCCTTTCACCGCCGCCGCCAGATCCGCATCCGGCAGCACCACGGAGGCGGACTTGCCGCCCAGCTCCAGGGACACCCGCTTCACCGTGGCCGCCGCCACCGCCGCCACCCGTTTGCCGGCGGCGGTGCTGCCGGTGAAGGAGACGGCCGCCAGGGCCGGATGGGCGGCCAGGGCCTCGCCCACCACCGGGCCGTAGCCGGTGACCAGGTTGAAGACGCCGGCAGGCAGCCCCGCCGCCTCGATCACCTCGGCCAGGAGAAAGGCGTTGAGGGGCGCCACTTCCGAGGGCTTCAAGACCACCGTGCAGCCGGCGGCCAGGGCGGCGCCGACCTTGGCGGCGATCTGGTGCAGGGGGAAGTTCCAGGGCGTGATGCAGGCCACCGGACCGGTGGGAACCTTCAGCACCAGGGACTGACCGATGCGCTCCTCGGCGAAACCCTCGGCGGCGATGCGGGCGCAGGCGGCGAAGGTGAAGATGGGATTGCCGGCCTGGACCCGGGTGGCCAGTTTCACCGGCATGCCCACCTCGCTGGCGATGAGGCGGCCCAGCTCATCCTGGCGGGCCTTGAGGCCATCGGCGATCTTCTGCAGGAAGGCGCCCCGCTCCGCCCCGGAGAGGGCGGCCCAGGCGGGAAAGGCGGCCGCCGCGGCCCGGGCTGCCCGGTCGGCGTCGGTGGCCGTGCCTTCCGGCACCCGGGCGATGACCGTCTCGGTGGCCGGATTCTCCACGTCGATGAAGGCGTTGCCGTCGGGGGCGACCCACTGGCCGCCGATGTAGAAACGGGAATGCTGCTGCATGGGGAAGTCTCCTCTTCTGGTTTTCTGGCGTGGACCCGGCGGGGCCGATCGGGGCAGACGCGCGCCGGACCCACTCCCGGATTCTAAGGCAGGGCGGAGCCGGTGCAGGAAGTGGCAAGGGCAGCGGCGAGGCATGCCGCCAGGAGGCAGGAAGGACGGCCATCCCCGGCATGGCATGGCGGAGATGGCCGCCGTTTCTGGCTTCCAGGCCATCGCCTGCGGCAGGCCGGCCCGGCCTTCAGCAAGGCCAGATCAGCGCGCGACCAGGGCCGCCAGTTCCGCCGCATCGAAGCCCGCCGCCCGCCGCGCCTCCAGGTTGAAGGGCCCCCGCACCTTGGGAGCGCCGTAACGGGCCGCCAGCTCCGCCTCCGCCGCCAGGGGCTCCAGGCCCCGCTCGCGGCAGACGTGGCGATACCAGCGGTTGCCCGCCGCCACATGGCCGATCTCGTCCCGCAGGATGACATCCAGGATCGGGCCGGCGGCGACCTCCCCGGCCTGCACCAGCTTGTCGCGGATGCCCCGGTTCACATCCAGCCCCCGGGCTTCCATGGCCCGGGGCACCAGGGCCAGGCGGGCCAGCACGTCGTCCGCCGTCTTCTCCGCCATGTCCCACAGGCCCCGGTGGGCCGCAAAGTCGCCGTAGGCGTAGCCCAGGGTGCGCAGGTGGTCGTCCACCAGGGTGAAGTGCTGGGCCTCCTCCCGGGCGATGCGCAGCCAGTCCCGGTAAAAATCCTCGGGCAGGTCGGGGAAGCGCCAGACGATGTCCAGAGCCAGGTCGATGGCGTTGAACTCGATATGGGCGATGGCATGCAGCAGGGCGGCCCGTCCCTCCGCCGTGTGCAGGGAACGGCGCGGCACTTCGGCCGGCGGCACCAGCGCGGGCCGCGGTGGCCGCCCCGGCAGGGGCGCGGTTGGCACAAGCCGCTGGCCCGGCGCCACCGGCCCTGCCGAATCGAGGGCCAACACCGCCGCCACCTTGGCGGGCACGGTATCGAGCATCAGGGCGGCGAGGGCTTGCTGGCGGAGCATGGGCGGACGTTCATCAAAAGGAAACGGCAGTGTGCCAAAAATGGGGGACCGCTGCAGCGCGGGACAGACGACGGGAACGCCGGGACTGACGCCCGGCGGCAGTGCATGGCTAGCAAACAAGGCGCCACCGTGGTGCATGGCAAGCGCCCCCGGGGGAACGCGCCGGCCAACCATCCCGCCGCCCGGAAACCCGCGTCCTGCCTCGATCCCGGAGGCCAGACAGCAAGCCTTGGAGCCTGACCGCGCATCGGGCACGGCCTTTGCTGAAAGCAAAGTGGGAGCGTCCGTCACCATCGACCTTTACGGAGAAAAATCATGAACGGAACCGAAATCGAAATGACCCTGCGGGAACTGGAAATCCACCACAAACTGACCCAGGTCCTGCTGCTGGCCGTAGTGGTCTTCTGCGCCGGCGCCGTGGCCCTCAGTCTCTAGGCGGCAGCAAGGAGCAAACCCCCCGGGCGGCCAGCCAGACCAGGCCGCCCCACAGCAGCAGCAGGAAGACCCAGCCCGCCAGGCTCGGCGCACACCAGCCCCAGCCGCAGGCGCCGTCGTGCTGCAGCAGCCCGGGGAGGCCCAGGGCGTGGAACAGGTAGATGGAAAGATAGGGAATCGCCGCCAGCAGCCCCAGGGGCGAATCCAGGTAGGCGGGGAAGAACAGCCCCGGCAACAGCAACAGGCCGTAGAGGCCGACCAGGGCGACGAACACCAGCCCGGTGCGCCGCCGGGCGCTGCCGGAAGTGGCCGCCTTCATGGCCAGACGGGACCGGCGATCGCCGGGCCGGTCACGGTGCTTCCTTGAGATAGGAGCCCCAGCACCGATCCGGCCGGGGTTCGACGCAGGCAACGTACTTGGCGTAATCCGCCGAGAAGCGCACGAAGACGGTCCAGTCCCTGCCGGAAAAATCCTCGCTGGAGCCTGAACAGTCGGGGCCGCCGCTGTCCTTCAGGTTGTGCCCGGTCAGGGTGTAAAACCCATTGACGTCCGGCACCGCCGACAGCTCGTAGCGTTCCTCCACATACTCCTCGCCGCTGGTGCCGGAGAGAAAGCCGTTCGCACGGTAGGTGTGTCGCTCCGTGCAGCCATTGGGCAAACGGAAAGACCAGGTCCCAACGATGGGACCGAACTTCAGCCCCACCTCGGACGACGGGGACGCGGCCTGGACCGACAAGGCAGGGAATACGGCAGCAAGCAGCAGCACAAATTTCTTCATCCCACTCTCTCTGTATAGCGAGGACTCACGCCAAACACCGCCTACTTGGCGTACTGCTTCACCGTCGCCCACTGGCGGCGGCTCACCGGCAGTTTTTCCGGCACTTCCTTGAGCAGGGCCAGCCACTGTTCGCCGCCCTCCTCCCCGTCCCCCTGGCCCCGCTCGAAGCCGGCCAGGGCGTCCTTGGCCACCAGCACGCTGCGGTGCAGGCGGATGAAGCGCTCGGCGAACTCCTGTTCCAGATGGGTGAGGGCCTCGTCCAGCAGGTATTCCCGCTCCCGGGTGCGGGCGGTGACGTATTTGAGATCGGCCTTGAGATAGAGCACGTCCTGCACCGGCACCAGCAGGATGCGGCCCCGTTCGTGGCAGGAGAAGTGGCGGCGGGCGCCCTGGCCGGACTCCTGGCGCACCTTGGCCAGACGTTCGGCGGTAAGGGGACCCACCAGCCGGGCCTTTTCCAGGGCGGCCTGGAGGCGGGCCAGACGCACCGGCTTGAGCAGGTAATCCACCGCATTGAGGTCGAAGGCCTGGACGGCATGGGTGTCGTAGGCGGTGGCGAAGATCACCGCCGGCGGCCGCGGCAGGCCGGCCAGGTGGCGGGCCAGCTCCAGGCCGTCCATCTTGGGCATGCGGATGTCCACCAGCACCACGTCGGGCTGCACCTGCTGGATCAGTTCCAGGGCCGCTTCGCCGTCGCCTGCCTCCCCCACCACCCGGGTCGGCAGCTCCAGGGCCAGGTCCTCCAGCAGGGTGCCCATGCGCCGGCGGGCCGGCGCTTCGTCGTCCACCAGGACGATGCTGAGAGGGGCGGGCATGGGCTCGGTCATGGCAACGGTCTCCGCAGGGGAAGGGTGATGCGCACCCGGTAGGTGCCGTTCTGTTCGCTGCTTTCCAGGCGCGCCTCCAGGTCGTAGTAGAGGTCCAGGCGCTCCCGAATGTTGGCCAGGGCCATACGGTTGCCGGCATGGTGACCCTGGCCCGGGGGACAGGGATTGGTCAGTTCCGCCACCATGGCGTCGCCCTGACGGGAAAAGCCGATATGGATGGTGCCGCTGCCCTCCCCGGGCTCGATGCCGTGGTAGACGGCGTTCTCCAGCAGGGGCTGCAGCATCAGGGGCGGCACCAGGGCATCGTCGGGCACGTCCACGATGTCCCACTCCACCTTGAGCCGCTCGCCCAGGCGCAGCTTTTCCAGCCCCAGGTATTGGCGGCAGAGGGCGATTTCGTCGGACAGGGGCGAGAGATTGCGGGCATCCCGCATCAGGGCGCGGAACAGGTCGGCCAGTTCCTCCAGGGCCGTCTCGGCCCGCCGCGGGTCCTGGCGGATGAGGGAGAGCACGGCGTTGAGGCTGTTGAAGAGGAAGTGGGGACGGATGCGGGCGGTCAGGGCCTGCAGGCGGGCCTCGGCCACGGCGGGGGAGAAGGCCCGGGCCCGCAGGCTGAAATAGAGAAGCAGGAGCAGGGTCGCCGCCGCCGCCAGCAGGGCCGCCCGCAGGGCAGCACCCCAGCCGCCCTCGATAAGGCCCATGAAACGCCAGAAATCGAAGAACAGCAGGGCCTGGGCCATCACCAGCAACAGCACCAGGGCCTGGCCGGCCCGGGGCTTGAGGCGCCACAGCCAGTCCCGGCCCAGGGCCAGCAGGCCCAGGGTGGACAGCAGCAGGGGCTCGCACCAGGTGGCCAGCTCCACCAGGCGCTGGGGCCAGTCCTCCAGACGGGGCGCCAGCAGCAGGGCAGCGGCGGCCACCAGCAGGTTGGCCCCCAGCAGGATGCGCAGCATGACGCCCAGATTGCGGCAGTCCGGCAGGGGATGGGCAGCGGGGTTTTGCTTTATACTTGCCAACTTATTTGCGCTTTCCGTGCAGTTTTCAGCGGCTTTTCCTGGCAAATGGCGGCGAAATTCCAGCTTTGCGCCACTTTGCTCCGGTTTGCCTCAAATTCGTCCCAAGTTTCCCACATATCATGACCCAACAGAACTCCTCCTACACCTGGGCCGGCCGTTTCTCCGAGCCCATGTCCGACCTGGTCAAGCGCTACACCGCCTCCGTTGATTTCGACCAGCGCCTGTGGCGCCAGGACATCAACGGCTCCCTGGCCCACGCCCGCATGCTGGCCAAGCAGGGCATCATCGCCGCCGCCGACCTGGCCGACATTGAGAAGGGCATGGCCCAGATCGTGGAGGAGATCGAATCCGGCAAGTTCGAATGGTCCCTGGACCTGGAGGACGTGCACCTCAATATCGAAAAGCGCCTCACCACCCTGGTGGGCGACGCCGGCAAGCGCCTGCACACCGGCCGCTCCCGCAATGACCAGGTGGCCACCGACATCCGCCTCTGGCTGCGCGACACCATCGATTCCATCGTTGAACTGATCAAGGCTTTCCAGACCGCGCTGCTGGTCCTGGCCGAGAAGGAGGCCGCCACCCCCATGCCCGGCTCCACCCACCTGCAGGTGGCCCAGCCCGTCACCTTCGGCCACCACCTGCTGGCCTATTTCGAAATGACCCAGCGGGACAAGGAGCGCTTCCTCGACTGCCGCAAGCGGGTGAACCGCTTGCCCCTGGGCGCCGCCGCCCTGGCCGGCACCACCTACCCCATCGACCGGGAATTCGTCGCCGCCCAGCTGAGCTTCGACGGTGTCTGCGAAAACTCCCTGGATGCCGTTTCCGACCGGGACTTCGGCATTGAATTCTGCGCCGCCGCCTCCCTGCTGATGACCCACTTCTCCCGCCTCTCGGAAGAACTGGTGCTGTGGATGAACCCCCGCTTCGGCTACGTCAAGATCGCCGACCGCTTCTGCACAGGCTCTTCCATCATGCCCCAGAAGAAGAACCCGGACGTGCCGGAACTGGCCCGGGGCAAGACCGGCCGGGTGAACGGCAGCCTCATCTCCATGCTGACCCTGATGAAGGGCCAGCCCCTGGCCTACAACAAGGACAACCAGGAAGACAAGGAACCCCTGTTCGACGCCGCCGATACGGTCATCGACACCCTGCGCATCTTCGCCGACATGATGGGCGGCATCGAGGCCCGGCCCGAGCGCATGCGCGGTGCCCTGGCCGAAGGTTTCGCCACCGCCACCGACCTGGCCGACTACCTGGTGAAGAAGGGTCTGCCCTTCCGCGAAGCCCACGAAGTCGTCGGCGCCGCCGTCAAGGCCGCCGAGACCCAGGGCAAGGACCTGGCCGACCTCACCCTGGCCGAGCTGCAGGCCTTCTCCCCCCTGGTGCAGAGCGACGTGGCCACCTGTCTGACCATCGAAGGCTCCCTGGCCGCCCGCAACCACATCGGCGGCACCGCCCCCGAACAGGTCAAGGCCGCCATCGCCCGGGCCAAGGCCCGGGTGTAAGCTAGCGACAATAGCAACACAGCGCTGCTCCGCCGCCCCGGCGGAGCAGCGGGGCAAGCAGTCCCCGCCCGCATTCCGCCTCACTTGCCTCATCCCGCTTCAGCTGTCGCCGCCTGCAATAACAAACATGGAGCCTGACCGTCCCATGGAAAAGATCGGCAAGTACGACGTCATCCGGGAACTGGGCCGCGGTGCCACCAGCACCGTGTTCCTCGCCCACGATTCCTTCGCTGACCGCGACGTGGCGGTCAAGCTGGCCTTTCCCGAAGTCCTCAAGGACCCGGAACGGGGCAAGCTCTACTCCCACCTCTTCCTCAACGAAGCCTCCCTCGCCGGCAAGCTCAACCATCCCCACATCGTGCAGATCTACGACGCGGTGGTGGAGGAGAACCTGGCCTACATCGTCATGGAGTACGTGCCCGGCGGCACCCTGGAGGACTTCTGCGACCCCGCCAAGCTGCTGCCGGTGGAGCGGGTGGTGGAGATCATCTTCAAATGCACCCGGGCCCTGGATTTCGCCTTCCGCCTCGGCATCACCCACCGGGACATCAAGCCGGCCAACATCCTCCTGGCCGAATCGGATGCCCGGGGCTTCTCCGGCGACATCAAGATTTCCGACTTCGGCGCCGCCCTCACCGCCGGCACCGACCGTACCCAGGTCTCGGGCATCGGCTCCCCGGCCTACATGTCGCCCCAGCAGGTCAAGGAACAGCCCCTGGACCACCGCACCGACATCTATTCCCTGGGCGTGGTGATGTACCAGATGCTCACCGGCCAGCTGCCCTTCCAGGCCAGCACCAACTACAACATGGTGTACCAGATCATCCATCTGGCGCCGACGCCGCCCAGCCAGTTGCGCCACGACCTGCCGCCGGCCCTGGAGGCCATCGTGCAGAAGGCCATGGCCAAGGACCTGGATGACCGCTACGCCACCTGGGAGGAATTCGCCCACGACCTGGCCCAGGCGGTGCGCAACAAGCAGCTGCAGGCCCGGCAGGACGAGTTCGCCGACACGGAGAAATTCGACACCCTGCGCGCCCTGCCCTTCTTCGCCGGCTTCTCCGACGTGGAGATCTGGGAAGTGCTGCGCTTCTCCCGCTGGGACAAGGTGACGCCGGGAGACGTCATCATGCGCGATGGCGAAAAGGGCGACTTCTTCTGCTTCCTGGCCGAAGGAGAACTGAAGGTGACCAAGGGCGGCAAGATCCTCAACCTGCTCACCGCCGGCGACTGCTTCGGCGAGATGGCGGTCATCGCCGGCGGCCACAAGACCCGGGGCGCCGACGTGGTGGCCCTGACCCAGGCCAAGATCGTCACGGTCAAGGGCGAAGCCCTGCACAAGGCGTCGGAAACCTGCCGCATGCACTTCTACCAGTCCTTCCTGGAAGTGCTGGCCAGCCGCCTGGCCCTGGCCAACGCCCGCCTCGCCGCCTTCTAGGCGCCTTCCGGTCGCCCCGCCCTAGCGCAGGGTGAACAGGTACTTGGCCTTGGGCTCCGGGGCCGCAGCCACAGGCTCGGCCGGGTCCAGCGCCATGGCCTGGCGCAATTTGCCCGCCAGTTGGGCCAGTTCCTCCTGGCCCGAGCCTTCGGCCAGGGCCACGATGGCCCGGGCGTATTCCTTGTTTTCCTTCATGTAATCCACATCGGTGATGCGGTTGAGGCTGCGCCGCATCAGTACGTGGATGCGCCCGATCAGGGCGAATATTTCACTGTCGCTGCTCATGGCCGTTGCGTCCTCATTCCAGATGCTCGCCGTGCTGGGAAATGTCGAGGCCGTCCCGCTCCTCGTCTTCCTCCACCCGCAGGCCCACCAGCAGGCTCACCACCACCAGCACGGCGGCCGTGGCCACGGCGCTGAAGAGGGCGGTGGCGCTGACACCCAGCAGCTGCTTCAGCACCGAACCGTGGGCACCGCCGATGGCCGGACTGGCGAAGACGCCGGTCATCAGGGCGCCGACGATGCCGCCCACGGCGTGGATGCCGAACACGTCGAGGGAGTCATCGTAGCCGAAGACCCGCTTCAGGGCCGTGGCCCCCACATAACAGGTGAGGCCGCCGGCAATGCCGATGAAGAAGGCGCCGCTGGGCTCGACGAAACCGGAAGCCGGGGTCACCGCCACCAGGCCGCCGACGGCGCCGGAAATGATGCCCAGGGCGCTGGGCCGGCCCCGCACCACCCACTCCACCACCATCCAGGACATGGCGGCGGCAGCCGAGGCCACCTGGGTCACCAGCATGGCCATGCCGGCCCGGGAATCAGCCGCCAGGGCCGAACCGGCGTTGAAACCGAACCAGCCGACCCACAGCAGGGCCGCCCCTACCACGGAGAAGGCCAGGCTGTGGGGCATCATGGGTTCGCTGCCGTAGCCCAGGCGCTTGCCGATGAGGATGGCTGCCACCAGGCCGGCAACCCCCGCATTGACGTGCACCACCGTGCCGCCGGCGTAATCCAGCACCCCCATCCGGGCCAGCCAGCCATCCGGCTCCCACACCCAGTGGGCCACCGGGGCATAGACGGCAAGGGACCACAGAGCGGCGAACAGCAGCAGGGCGGAAAAGCGCATGCGCTCGGCAAAAGCCCCCACCACCAGGGCCGTGGTGATGATGGCGAAGGTCAGCTGGAACATGAAATAGACGGTTTCCGGGATGGGCGCCTCGCTGACGCCGGCCAGGCCGTCCAGGCTGAGGCCGTGCAGCAGCAGCCGGTCCATGCCGCCGACGAAAGCGCTGCCGGGGCGCAGGGCCAGGGTGTAGCCGAGGGCCATCCAGGTCAGGGTGACCACGGCGGCCACGGCAAAGACCTGGGTCATGGTGGACAGCACGTTCTTCTTGCGCACCATGCCGGCATAGAACAGGGCCACCCCGGGCAGGGTCATGAGCAGCACCAGGGTCGAGGAGGTCAGCATCCAGGCCGTGTTGGCCCCGTCGGCATGGACCGGCAGGGGCACCTTCTCCGCCACCACGGCCAGTGCCGGGGGGGCCGGCTCGGCGGGCGCCACTTCGCTGGCCTGGGCAATCATGGCCCCGGGCGCCAGGCCCACGGTATCCGAATACTGGGCCAGGGCCGGCGTGCCGACGGAAAGGAAGAGGGACAGGGAAACGAGCCAGCGCAACAGCAACAGGGGCGGCAGCTTGCTCAGGACGGTCAACAGGGGGGAAAACGCGGGCGGTCGCATGTGCTCTCCATTCATTTAATTTTTCGAATGGATGCACTCCTGCAAACCTTATGCCAATTCAATCGCCCGGCCATGCCAAAACAATTTATTGCGTCGCATCAGACACTTACCCGGCCACCTTCGAATCACCCCGGGGACAGGGGCTGCCCAAGGCTGGTGCGGCGCCGCAGGCGGGCGCACCGGGATAGCCGCCCCGGCTGCCGTCAGCGGCTGCAATAGCTGGGCAGGCGCCAGGTGTCCTCGCGCACGGTCAGGGTACTGCGCACGATGCCGGTCGTGCCGTCGAACAGCACGTTGAAGCGGGCCGGCATGGCCCACACGTCGCAGTAGCGCCATTCCCACACCAGCTCATTGCGCCACTCGAAGAACTGCACCCAGGTCGGCGGTCCGAAGCGGCGCAGGATTTCCTCCTTGCCGTCCTCCCCGGCCCGCACCTTGGCGAACTCTTCCTCCACCAGGGCATTGTGCAGGGAGCGCAGTTTGCCGTCCGGAGCGAAGACCAGCACCCGGGTGACGAAACCCAGGGGGGCGGTGGCGTAGAGCAGGCGCTCGCCGCCGTCGGCCTCGGGGAAGCGCACGGTGGGCGCCCCCCAGGCGGCCACCACCTGATCGCGGGAGGTCTCGCCGGGGCGCAGGGGCTGGCCGCCGCAGGCAGCCAGGAACAGGGGCAGCAGAAGAATGAGGAGGATTGGACGCATGAATCGAAGCATGAACCAGTCGGCCCGGCAGGGCAAGGTGACCCAGGTCACATACAGGGCGCCCGGCCCTCCCCATACTTGGAATATCAGAAAAACCTCATATATCAGGAGCAGCCATGAGCAAGTCCTTCACCACCATCACCGGCGACGTTTCCAAGGCTCTCGCCACCCTGCGCAAGGAAATCCCGGACACCATGCAGGGCTTCAACGCCATGGCCAAGGGCGCCCTCCAGGGCGGGGCCATCGACGAGCTGCACAAGGAGCTGATCGCCCTGGCCATCGGCGTCGCCAGCCGCTGCGACGCCTGTATCGGCTTCCACGTGAAGGCCCTGATCCGCCTCGGCGTGACCAAGGAACAGCTGATGGAAACCCTGGGCATCTGTGCCTACATGGGCGGCGGCCCCACCCTGATGTATGCCGCCGAGGCGGTACGGGCCTACGAGGAACTGACGGCCAAGCTGCAACCTGCCGCCTGAGCCTCCGGGGGCGCTTCCGGCCGCCTCGGGCGGCACTCAGGCCTAGGCGGAGTGCGCTTCCAGGCGGAAGCGCCGCAAGGTCTGGTGCAGGGCCTGGGCCAGGGCTTCCAGGCGCCGCGCCGTATCGGCCGCTTCGTGGGTGGCGGCGCTGTTTTCCTCCACCATCTGGGCTACCTTTTCCACATTGGCGGAAATGTCGCCGCCGGCATGCTTCTGCTCCCGCAGGGCGTCGGCGATGGTATTGACCGCCGCCACCACTTCCTGGGAACTGCTGCGGATGGCCTGCATGGAGTCGCTGGCCTGCTCGGCCATGGCGACGCCCTGCTCGACCCGGGCCGTGGCCCCGCCCATGGCGTCCACCGCCTCCCGGGCAGCATCCTGGACACCGGCGATCATGTCGCTGATTTCCGTGGTGGCCAGGGCGGTCCGTTCCGCCAGCTTGCGCACCTCGTCCGCCACCACGGCGAAGCCCCGCCCTGCCTCCCCGGCCCGGGCTGCCTCGATGGCCGCATTGAGGGCCAGCAGATTGGTCTGCTCGGCCACCATGCGGATCACCTGGACCACGCTAGAAATCTGCTCGGAGCGGCTGCCCATGGCCTCGATGGAGCGGGCCGCGCCGCCCACCGCCACCGCCACGGCCTGCATCTCCGCCACGGTGCGCAGAATGACGTCGTGGCCGTCGCCGGAAAGCTGGCCGGTGCTGTCGGAAATGGCATGGGTATGGCTGGCGCTGTCGCTGACCTGGGCGATGCTCACCGTCACCTGTTCCACCGCCGCCGCCATAGCAGCCGTGGCTTCGCTCTGGGTCGCCGAGCTCTGGGCCAGCTGCACCGAATTCACCGACAGGTCCCGCGCCGCCTCGGACACCTCCCCCGCATTGCCCTGGATCTCGCCCACCATGGCCCGCAGGCTGTTGCGCATGGTGGCCAGGGCGGCCATCAGGCTGTCGCCCCGGTCCTGGGGATGCAAGCGCAGGTCGGCGCTGAGGTCACCCTCGGCCAGGCGCTGCACCAGGGCCTTGGCCTCCTCCGGCTCGCCCCCCAGGGGTCGGGTGACGCTGCGGATGATCCACAACGCCAGGGCCGTAGCCAGGACGATGGCGGCCGCCAGGAAGACCAGCATCAGGTTGCGGGCCTGGGCATAGACCTCCCGGGCCGTGACGGCGGATTCCTCGAACAGCTCGCCCTGGAAGGCGACGAAGGCATCCACGGCCTGCACGTAGGCTTCCAGCTGGGGCATGCCCTCGCTGGCGAAGAGGCGGCTGGCTTCTTCCCGCCGCCCGGCTTCCAGCAGTTCCAGGACCTTCGGATAGGTGCCGGCAAAGGCCAGGCGCTTGGTCTTCAGGTCGGCCACCAGCTGCTTGCCCTTGGGGCGGTAGAGCAGCTTTTCCAGGATATCCAGGCGCTGGTTCACCATGTCCCGGTAGCCGACGATTTTCTGTTTCTGCTCGGCCAGGCGGGAGGTGTCGTGGAACAGGGAGAACATGGTGCGGGCCACATCGTTGGCAGCGTAGGCAATGTCCTTGGCCATCTCCACCTTCTGCCAGTCCTTGGCGGCCATCTTCTCCACCTGCTCGTTCACCCGGGCCAGGGCCTGCAGCGCCACCAGGACCGCGGCCGTCAGGATCAGGGAAAAGATCCCGAAGCCCAGAGCCAGCCGCCCACCCACCGTCAGCTTGCGTGCCATGTTGTCCCCTCCTATTTTTGGAAGGGCCCATTTAGCACTTTGGAATAATACAAAAACATAACCCAGATCAATTCCGGGCACTAAAGGCGGCCCCAATGAAAACGCCGCCCTCCTTGCGGAGCGCGGCGTTGCGGGGAACGGAGCGGAACAGGCTCAGGCCTGGGCCACGCCTTCCAGCATCTGCTGCAGTTCGCCGGCCTGGAACATCTCGCGCATGATGTCGCAGCCGCCGACGAATTCGCCCTTGATGTAGAGCTGGGGGATGGTCGGCCAGTTGGCGTAATCCTTGATGCCCTGGCGGATTTCCGGGTTCTCCAGCACGTTCACGCTGTAGAACTGGTTCACGCCGCAGGCCTTGAGAATCTGCACGGCGGTGGCGGAAAAGCCGCACTGGGGGAACTGGGGGGTGCCCTTCATGTACAGCACCACCGGATTGCCGGTCACCTGTTCCTTGATCACTTGTTGTGCATCCACGCTTCTAAACTCCAGTCGTTGAATCGGTTGGTTAATCTGGCAGCCTGCCGCCGCTGACCCGCTCGATGCCGGCCAGGTCGCGCCAGGAAGTGACCTCTTTGAACCCGCCGGCGCCGAGAAGTTCGCGGACTTTTTCCGCCTGGTCGTAGCCGTGTTCCAGCAGCAGCCAGCCACCGGGCACCAGGTGGGCGGGCGCCCCCTCGATGATGGCGCGCAGACAGGAAAGTCCGTCGCCGCCGTCGGTGAGGGCCCCGTTGGGCTCGAAGGGCAGGCCGTTCTGGGAGAGGTGCGGGTCCTGGGCCGCCACATAGGGCGGGTTGGAGACGATCAGTTCGAACTGTTCCCCCGCCAGGCCGGCGAACCAGTCGCTGTGGCGGAACTCGACCCGGGCACCGAGACACTCGGCATTCTCCCGGGCCACTGCCAGGGCGGCGGGGGACACATCCACCGCCGTCACCTTGGCCTCGGGCCACTCGCAGGCAATGCTGACGGCGATGGCACCGCTGCCCGTGCCCAGGTCCGCCACCCGGGGCCAGGCCAGGGGCTTGAGGCGTTCCAAGGCCTGCAGCACCAGCAGTTCGGTGTCGGGCCGTGGGATCAGCACGTCGGGCGTCACCTTGAAGCTGCGGCTGAAAAACTCCCGCTCGCCGGTGAGGTAGGCCAGGGGTTCGCCCCGCTCCCGGCGCATGACCAGGGCCATGAAGGCCTCGGAATCGGCGGCAGCCAGGGGCTCGTCGGGGCGGGTGAGGAATTCCACGTGGCTGATGCCCAGGCAATGCTGCAGCAGCAACCGCGCATCCAGGGGGGCGATGCGGCGCCGCACCTGATCCACCGCCTGGCGCCGGGTGAGGCCGGCGCTGCCGCTCGCGGCCGCCATCTCAGCCCTGTTCTTCGGCCAGGGCGGCCAGCTGTTCGGCCTGATGTTCGGCCAGGAGGGCGCCGGTCAGTTCTTCCAGGTCCCCGTCCATGATCTGGTCGATCTTGTACAGGGTCAGGTTGATGCGGTGGTCGGTGATGCGCCCCTGGGGGAAGTTGTAGGTGCGGATGCGCTCGGAACGGTCACCGGAGCCCACCAGGCTCTTGCGCGTGGCGGCCTCCTTGGCCTGCTGCTCGCGCACCTGCACGTCCTTGATGCGGGCCGCCAGCACCTTCAGGGCCGAGGCTTTGTTGGCGTGCTGGGAGCGGCCGTCCTGGCACTCGGCAACGATGCCGGTGGGCAGGTGGGTGACGCGCACGGCGGAGTCGGTCTTGTTGATGTGCTGGCCGCCGGCACCGGAGGCCCGGTAGGTGTCGATGCGCAGGTCCGCCGGATTCAGCTCCACGTCGGCCACCTCGTCCACCTCGGGCATCACCGCCACGGTGCAGGCGGAGGTATGGATGCGGCCCTGGGTTTCGGTGGCCGGCACCCGCTGCACCCGGTGGCCGCCGGATTCGAACTTGAGCTTGGAATAGGCGCCGAGGCCGGCGCTATTGCCGGCAATGCGCACGATCACTTCCTTGTAGCCCCCCAGGTCCGACTCGTTGGCGGAAACCACTTCCACCTGCCAGCGCTGGCGCTCGGCGTAGCGGCTGTACATGCGGAAGAGGTCGGCGGCGAACAGGGCCGATTCGTCGCCGCCGGTGCCGGCGCGGATTTCCAGGAAGATGTTGCGCTCGTCGTTGGGGTCCCGCGGCAGCAGCAGCTTCTGCAGGTCCAGCTCCAGTTCCGGCAGGCGGGCCTTGGCGGCTTCCACTTCCTCTTCCGCCAGTTCCTTCATGTCCGGATCGGCCAGCATTTCCTGGGCCGCGGCCAGATCGGCCTCGGCCTGGCGGAAGGCACCATAGAGGCTCACCACCGGCTCCAGCTCGGCCCGCTCCTTGGACAGCTTGCGGAACTGGTCCATGTCCTTGGCCGCTTCCTCGCTGGAGAGCAGGGCATCCACCTCTTCGAGGCGGCGGGTCAGTTGGTCGAGCTTTTCGCGGATGCTGGGTTTCATGGGCAATCAGTAGGCGACAGCCACCCACGGCATGGGGACGGGCGCCGGGCGCCCGCGGGCCCTACTCGCCGTGATGCAGGTGGAAGAGACGGGTGATGAGGTGCTGCAGTTCGCCCCGCTCCTCCCCGGCCTGGCCGAGGACCTGGGTGGGGGCGTGCAGGAACTTGTTGGTGAGGCGCTGGGACAGGGCTTCCAGCACCTTTTCCGGATTCTCGCCCTTGGCCAGGAGCTTCAGGGCATGTTCCATCTCGTGGCGCCGCATGCGCTCGGCGGAGTCGCGCAGGGCGCGGATCACCGGCACGCTGTCCCGGGTGTCCAGCCAGTGCAGGAACTGGCCCACCTGGGTGGTGATGATGGATTCGGCCTCCACCACGGCGGCCTGGCGGGACTCCAGGCCCGCTTCCACCACCTGGGCCAGATCGTCCACGGTGTACAGGAAGACGTCGTCCAGTTCCCCCACCTCGGATTCGATGTCCCGGGGCACGGCCAGGTCCACCATGAACACGGGCTTGTGGCGGCGCGCCTTGACGGTGCGCTCCATCATGCCCAGGCCGATGATGGGCAGGGGGCTGGCGGTGCAAGAGACGACGATGTCGTACTGGGGCAGATGCTCGGCCAGGGCGTCGAGGCGGATGGCGGTGGTGGGGATGCCGTCCGCCGCCAGCCGGTCGGCCAGGGCCTGGCCCCGCTCCACAGTGCGGTTGGCGATGGTCACCTGCTTGGGCTTCTGGGCCGCGAAGTGGGTGGCGCACAGCTCGATCATTTCGCCGGCGCCGATGAAGAGAATGCGCTGGTCGGCCACGGATTCGAAGATGCGCTCGGCCAGATGCACGCCGGCGGCGGCCATGGAGACGATGTTGGCGCCGATGGCGGTGGTGCTGCGCACCTCCTTGGCCACGGCGAAGGAGCGCTGGAACAGCTTGTTGAGCATGGTGCCCAGGGTGCCCGCCTCTTCCGCCACCCGCACCGCATCCTTCATCTGGCCCAGGATCTGGGGTTCGCCGATGACCATGGAGTCCAGGCCGGAGGCGACGCGGAAGGCATGGCGCACGGCCTCGGGCTGGGGCAGGGTGTACAGGTAGGGCTGGATGGTGCTGCGGGGCAGGCGATGGTATTCGGCCAGCCAGTCGGCGGCGGCTTCCGGCGTCTCCGTGGCGCAGTACAGCTCGGTACGGTTGCAGGTGGAGAGGATCGCCGCCTCCTTCACCGGCTTGGCCCGCACCAGCCCGGCCAGGGCCTCGCTCAGGGTTTCGGCGTGAAACGCCACCTGCTCGCGCACGGAGACGGGCGCCGAGTGATGGTTGATACCGAGAGTGAAAAGGGCCAGGGACATGGAGGGGGCTGAAGAAAATCTGGAGCGGATTATAACACCGGCCCCGGAGGGGGCTTTTCTGATGAACATCAAGAGCGGAGCCGATTCCCGCCTGTCATGCTCACTCCGGCTGGCGGCTGTCCAGCACCAGGGTCACAGGACCGTCGTTATCCAGGCTCACCGCCATGTCGGCGCCGAAGACGCCCGTGGCCACCGGCCGCCCCAGGCGCTCCTGCAGCAGGGCGACGAAACGGGCGAAGAGGGGCTCGGCCGCCTGGGGAGCCGCCGCCCGGCTCCAGGAGGGCCGGTTGCCCTTGCGCGTCGAGGCGAACAGGGTGAACTGGCTCACCGCCAGCACCTCGCCGCCCACCTCCTCCAGGCTGCGGTTCATGACGCCCTCGGCGTCGGCAAAGATGCGCAGGCGCAACAGCTTGCCCACCAGCCACTCCATGCCGGCGGCGGTGGCCTCCGGCTCGGCCGCGTCGGCCGTCTCGATACCCACCAGCAGCAGCAGGCCGGAACCTATCTGGCCCACCACCTGCCCCTCCACCCGCACCGCGGCCCGGCTCACCCGTTGCAGCACCACCCGCATGGGCTCAGGCGTCCTGCAGCAGGATCAGGTGCACCCGGTAGGGGCCGTGGGCGCCCAGCACCAGGGTCTGTTCGATGTCGCCGGTGCGGGATGGGCCGGAAACGAAATTGACGGCCCGGGGCGGCGCTCCCCGCTCGGCGCGCAGGCGGGCCCAGCCCTCCTCCATGCCCCACACCAGGCTGGAGGCAGGCACCAGGGCGACGTGGGTTTCCGGCAGCAGGCTGGTGACGCCATGGTTGTCCACTTCGCCCAGCAGCATCAGGGTGCCGGTTTCGGCGATGGCGCAGTAGCAGGTGGTGAGGCCCAGGCGGTCGTCGCCGCGGGCCGCGCCGATCCTGATCTCCAGGCCGGCTGCGGCCCAGTCCAGATGGGCCAGGGCGGGCCAGGCCACGCCCTGGCGCGGCAGATTCTGGGCCGCCAGGTAGCGGGCCAGGGCAGCCGGGGCGTCGGCCCAGCCGGAGACCACGTCCACCGTGCTGGCCAGGGCTTCGGCGCGGCGGCGGAACTCGCCCAGCAGATCGGCGCGCTCCGTCGGCCGGGGGCCCTGGCGCTGGCCGGGGCGGGCGGCCAGGACGGCGGCGACCCGCTGCTTGCGGGCTGCGGCCTCGTCGGCGCCGAGGCGCAGGCGCACGCGGTTGAGAATGTCGTTGCGGGCGGACATGGAAACTCCTTAGGCGACGCGGTTCGCCGCACCGGGAGTCATGGCTCCCCGGGCGAAGGCTTCAAGGTTGTCGATCAGCTGGTCGGCCAGGGCCTGCATGGCCGGGGCACTGGCCCAGGCCACGTGGGGCGTCAGCAGGAAATTGGGGGCAGCCAGCAGGTCCGGGGACAGCAGGGGATGGTCGTCCGTCGGCGGTTCCGCGGTGAGCACGTCGAAACCGGCGCCGGCGATCCAGCCCTCCCGCAGGGCCCGGGCCAGGGCGGCCTCGTCCACCAGGCCGCCGCGGGCGGTGTTGATGAGCAGGGCCGAAGGCTTCATCGCCTGGAGTTCCGCCGCCCCGATCAGGTGGCGGGTCTCGGCCGTCAGCGGGCAGTGCAGGCTGAGGGCGTCGGCTTCGGCCAGCACGGTCGCGAACGCGGTGTAACCAGGACGCACCACGGCAGCCCCCTTGCGTTCGGCCTGCAGCACCTTCATGCCGAAGGCCTGGGCCAGACGCACCACGCCCTGGCCCAGGCTGCCACCGCCGACCACCCCCAGGGTGGCACCGTGCAGGTCCCGGATGGGATGGTCGAAAAAGCAGAACTGTTCGGCACGCTGCCAGCGCCCCTCGGCCACGCTCTGGCGGTAGGCCAGGAGGTTGCGGGAGAGGGCCAGGAGCAGGGAAAAGACGTGCTCGGGCACGGTGTGCACCGCATAGCCCTGGATGTTGCTGACGACGATGCCCTGGCGCCGGGCCGCCTCCAGATCCACGTTGTTGGTGCCGGTGGCGGCCACCGCCACCATTTTCAGCTGGGGCAGCCGGGCCATCAGGGCGCCGCTGATGGGCAGCTTGTTGACGATGGCGATGCTGGCCCCGGCCAGGCGCTCTTCCAGCTGCGCCGCCGTGGTGCGGGCGTACTCGGTCCACTCGTGGGCGAAGGCGGGGCGCCGCACCTCGGCGCGGATGGATTCCCGCTCCAGATAGACGATGCGATGCATGGGTTCAGTCCTGCAGGGCGGCCTGCAGGGTGCCGGTGACGGCGGCCGGAGCCAGGGCCACCAGGGCGCGGGTGCCGATCAGGGACTGGATTTTTTCCGCCAGTTCGGCGGCGCCGGCAAAGGCCAACAGATCCACGCCCGGATGCTCGGCCAGGGCCTTGAGCACCGCTTCGTCTCCCTGGACCAGGTTGCAGGCGCCATCGGGCACGCCGGCCCGGGTGAACAGCTCGGCCAGGGCCAGGGCACAGGACGGGGCCAGGGGGCTGGGCTTGAGCACCACCACGGCGCCGGCGGCCAGAGCCGAGGCGGCCAGGGCGGCGGGGGCCAGCAGGGGCGCCACGTTGTCGCTGAGGCCGGCCACCAGGCGGGGCTGGCCGTGGGGCGCCGGCATCTGGCGCAGGCAGGCGATGGTGGCGGCCACTTCGGCCTGGGCCACGCCCTGGTCGCAGCCGGTCTCTTCCACCAGCAGCTTGGCGAAATGGCCGGCGTAGCGGTCCAGGCTGTCGGCCACGCTCTTGAGGCAGCCGCGGCGGGTTTCCACGTCGGCGGCGGACCAGGTGGGCAGGGCCAGGCGGGCGTTGTCCACCGCCGTCGCCACCTCGTCGGCGCCGCACAGGGGCACCTTGCGCAGCACTTCGCCGGCGGCGTTCTGGATGTCGCGGAACACGGGAGCCATGGTCAGGTAGGCGCGGCCGCCGATCCACAGGGGCAGGGCCGGGGCTTCGTTGGGGGTGAGCATCATGGTGGCTGTCCTCAATAATTTGAAAATTCGTCTGGCCCCGGAGCGTAGGCGGGATCAGCGGTCAATACCTTGATCCGCTTCAATCCTGGCCGGCGCCGGGTGTTCGGCTCAATCCTGCGGGCGGCGGGCGGCGTACAGCTCGCGGAAGGTCTTGCCCTGGGGCGCCGGGAAATCCCGTCCCCGGCTCCATTCAGGCACGCCGGGCAGGGTGCGGATGGAGGCCTTGCCGCCGGCCAGCAGCTTCAGGGCCCGGGCGCCGAGGCCGGCGACCAGGGCGTACAGGCGCGGCCGGGCGGCGAAGAAGCCCCAGGTGCGCAGGGCCCAGCGTTCCTGCCAGGGGCGCAGTTCCGTTTCCATCTGCTTTTCCCGCAGCTTGCGCAGCAGTTCGGGCAGGGGAATCTTCACCGGGCAGACGATGCTGCACTGGCCGCACAGGGTGGCCGCCTGGGGCAGGTCCGGCGCCTGTTCCAGGCCGGTGTAGAGGGGCGTCAGGACCGAGCCCATGGGGCCCGGATAGACCCAGCCGTAGGCGTGGCCACCGATGCTCTGGTACACCGGACAGTGGTTCATGCAGGCGCCGCAGCGGATGCAGCGCAGCATCTCCTGGAAATCGCCGCCCACCAGGCCGGCGCGGCCGTTGTCCATGAGCACGAAGTACATGTGCTCGGGGCCTTCCACCGCGCCCTCGGCCCGGGGGCCGGTGAGCAGGGAAACGTAATTGGAGATGGTCTGGCCGGTGGCGGAGCGGGTCAGCAGGCGCAGCAGGGCGGAGAGGTCTTCCAGGGTGGGAATGACCTTTTCGATGCCCACCACCGCCACATGGACCCGGGGCAGGGTCGTCACCATGCGGCCGTTGCCCTCGTTGGTGACCAAGGCCACGGAACCGGTTTCGGCCACCAGGAAATTGCCGCCGGTGATACCCATGTCGGCGGAAAGGAAGTGTTCCCGCAGGGCCACCCGGGCTTCCCGGGTCAGGGCCGGGATGTCGATCTGGCCTTCCGGCGTCACCGGGCGACCGTGGCAGCGGGCGAACAGTTCGTCCACCTCTTCCTTGTTCTTGTGGATGGCCGGCGCCAGGATGTGGGAGGGCGGCTCCTTGGCCAGCTGCAGGATGTACTCGCCCAGGTCCGTTTCCACCGACTGCACCCCGGCGGCCTCCAGGCCCTCGTTGAGGCCGGCCTCCTCGGACAGCATGGACTTGGACTTGATGACCTTCTTCACCCCGTGGCGCTTGGCGATGTCCACGATCAGCTGCTGCGCCTCCCGGCCGTCCCGGGCCCACAGCACGGTGGCGCCGGTGGCGGTGGCTTTGGCCTCGAAGGCCTCGAGCCAGGCATCCAGGTCCGTCAGGGCCGTATCCCGGATCTCGGCGCCGATGCCGCGCAGGGTTTCGAAGTCGCCGGCCTGGCCGACGCTGTCGAATTCGGCCACCACCCGGGCCCGGCCGCCGACGAAGAGTTGCTTGGCGCCGCCCAGCTTGGACTGGAGGGCCGGATCGGCCAGGCGCTCAGCCGCCCGGGCGCGAAATTGGAGGGACTTAACTTCCACGAGAAGAGCCTTATGCAGGGAAGGGCAAGAAAAAAGTCAAAAATATATTGCGACGCACAATTCCATAATGCGAAAATTGCCCGTCACGGCTGCGAAAGCCGAATTATAGTGCTCCCGGGAACAAACCCAGGGATGCGATAAAGAAAGCGACCGAGAGAACATGGCAGAGAGTGCAAGCAGTGCAGGCAAGGCCAGCCCCCGGGCTGCCGCCAAGACGGCCGGCGAGAAGCCGGAAAGCCGCAGTTCCATCCAGGTGATCGAGCGCATGATGTCCCTGCTCGACGCCCTGTCCGCCCAGCCGGACCCGGCCAGCCTGAAGCAGCTGGCCCAGGCCACCCAGCTCCATCCCTCCACCGCCCACCGCATCCTGGCGGCCATGACCCACGCCCGCTTCGTCGAGCGCCACGACCAGGGCACCTACCGCCTCGGCATCCGCCTGCTGGAGCTGGGCAACCTGGTCAAGTCCCGCATCAATCTGCGGGAAGTGGCCCTGCCCTTCATGCAGACCCTGCACGAAACCATCGGCGAGGCCATCAACCTGGGCGTGCGCCGGGACGACGAGATCGTCTATATCGAACGCACCTCCAGCGGCCGCTCCCTGGTGCGGGTGGTGTACCTGGTGGGCGGCAGCGCCCCCCTGCACCTGACCTCCGTCGGCAAGCTGTTCCTGGCCGAGGCCGGTGCCCAGGAGGTGAAGGAATACGCCAAGCGCACCGGCCTGCCCGGCAAGACACCCCATTCCCTGACCACCATGGCCGCCCTGGAAAAGGAACTGGACAAGATCCGCCGCCACGGCATCGCCTTCGACAACGAGGAAGCGGAAATCGGCCTGAAGTGCGTCGCCGCCCCCATCCACGACGACGAGGGCCACCTGGTGGCCTGCCTCTCCGTCTCCGCCCCCACCGACCGCCACAATCCGGACTGGGTGGACCAGGTGCGGCGCACCGCCGACGAAATCTCCCAGGCCCTGGGCTACAGCAAGCCGCGCAAATAGGCGGGTGGCGGGCGACAGCGCCCGGCCCCGGCAAAAGAAAAAGGCCGCGCAATGCGCGGCCTTTTTGCTGGGTGCCGAAAACTCAGGCGCGGCTGGTGCGGCGACCGAGGGAGGCGCTTTCCATCCAGCGCTTGATGCGGTTGGCGTCGCCGATGCGGGTCATCTTGCCGGCGGAATCCAGCAGCACGATGACCACCGGGCGCTCGGCCACCCGGGCCTGCATCACCAGACACTTGCCCGCTTCCTGAATGTAGCCGGTCTTGGACAGGCCGATATCCCAGGTGGTGCTCTTCACCAGGGCGTTGGTGTTGTGGTACTCCAGCAGGCGGCCATTGGTTTCCACCATGGCGCCGGAGGTGGTGGAGAACTCCCGGATCAGGGGGTAGGTATGGGCCGCAGCCACCATCTTGGCCAGATCGTTGGCGGTGGACACGTTGTTGCTGGTGAGGCCGGTGGGATCCTGGAAGTGGGTGTCCATCATGCCCAGGGAGCGGGCCTTGCGGTTCATGGCTTCGACGAAGGCATGCAGGCCGCCGGGATAATGCCGCGCCAGGGTGTGGGCGGCCCGGTTCTCGGAAGACATGAGGGCCAGCAGCAGGGCGTGTTCCCGGGTCAGCACGGTGCCGACGGAAAGGCGGGAGCGGCTGCCCTTGAGGGTGTCGATGTCCTCTTCGCCGATGGTCACCGGAGCCGACAGGTTGGGCTGGGAATCCAGCACCACCATGGCGGTCATCAGCTTGGTGATGGAAGCGATGGGCACCACGGCGGAGGCGTTCTTCTGGTAGATCACTTCGCCGTTGCCCTGGTCCAGAACCAGGGCGGCGCTGGACTGGACGGCCAGGCGCTGGGCTTCGCCGAAGTCGGCGGGAACGGCGGAAGCACGGCGCACATTGGAATTGCGCACGTTCTGGGAAATCACTTTGGGCTTGCTGGCGGTGGCCGGCTTGCTCGTCGAGGCCTTGACCGGCTTGGCGGCCTTGGCGGCGGGGGCGGATTTTGAAGTCTTGCGTGCCTTGGACTGGGAGGCTTCGGCGGCCGGCGGAACGGCCACGGCAACAGCTGCCAGACCCAGCAGCAATGCGGGAATGAACGTCTTCCGCATTTATTTCTCCTGCGAGGTGTCGGGTTACAGGGATTTTACGTCAGTTTAATCAGAGTTCTTAATACTTCAAGAAAAATAATGAGATGGCGTAGTTTCCTTAAGCAATTCAACAGGTTTCAACCCAGGTCAAAGAAGGCCCGCACCTCGTCGCCCCGGGCCAGGGTGTCCCGGTAGCCCAGATCCATCAGGGCCTGGGTGTAATCGGCCTGAAACAGGAGGTAGCTGGTGAGGGCGCCGCCATTGCGGCGCAGGGCGCCGATGCCGGAAAGCAGGGTCTTCACCGGCCAGGGCAGGCTGCGGGCGTGGCGCGCCGCCAGGTGGTCGAGCCGCTCCGAAGGCGACAGCACCAGGGTCTGGATCGGCCGCAGGGCCAGACCGGAGGCCTGCCGCACTTCCGGCGGGATGACCGAGAGGGTGCGGTTGATGCGGGTCAGGCGTTCGATATCCACCGCCAGGCCGTCGAGGAAAATGGAGGACAGGGCGTGGCCCGCCACCTGGGCCAGGGACGGGTAGCCTTCGCCGCCGCCCCGGGCCTGGCGCTCCTGGCCCAGGCGGCCGGCGGCCACTACCAGAATGCGTTCGGCCCCCAGGTGGATGGCCGGGGCGATGGGAGCCAGCTGGCGCATGGAGCCGTCGCCGAACCATTCCCGGTTGAGCTTCACTGCCGGGAAGATGAAGGGAATAGCGCAGGAGGCCATCAGGTGTTCCACCGTCAGGCGGGCCCGGGCGCCGACCCGCTGGGCCCGCTCCCAGGGGTCGATATGGGCCAGGCCCTGGTAGAAGCTGACGCTCTGCCCCGAGTTATAGCCGGAGGCGGTGATGCACAGGGCCTGCAGGGCACCGCTGCCCACCGCCCGGTCGATGCCGTGGAAATCCAGCTCCCCGGCCAGCAGTTCGCGCAGGGGGCCGTTGTCGAGCAGGGAGCGGGGATTGCGCCGCAGCAGCCAGCCGAAGGCCAGGGCCGAGAGCCAGCGGGCACCGGCGATGCCGACGCCGAGGGCGTCGCCGCGATAGACCCGGTTGACCTCCATGGCCTCCCACACCCCCACCAGGCGCTGCACGGCGCCGCGGAAGTTTTCCGCACCGCAGGCCAGGCCGGCGGCATTGATGGCGCCGGCGGAAGTGCCGCAGATGATGGGGAAGGGATTGCGCCGGGCATCGGGCAGCAGTTCGGCGATGGCCCGCAGCACCCCGGCCTGATAGGCGGCCCGGGCGCCGCCGCCGGACAAGACGAGGGCGGTGGCACCGGCACTGCCGGGAGGCAGGGAGGACGGGGAGTTTGAAGGGGAGTCAGCCATCATCCCAGTGTAAGGCGGGCCCCGGGCAGGATCACGTTGCAATGCAGCAGGGACGGGCCTCGCCGCCATGGCCGGCCCAGGCATGGCGCCCCGCCTGGGCCGGCGGGCAGACGTAAAAACGCCCCGGCGCCGGAGCGTCGGGGCGTTTGGGGCCGGCAGCCGGGGCCAAAGCCCGGATCAGCGCTCGGTGCCCGCATCCACCACCGTCAGGGCCGTCATGTTAACAATGCGGCGCACCGTGGCGGTGGGGGTCAGGATATGCACCGGCCGGGCGGTGCCGATGAGGATGGGACCCACGGTGAGGTTGTCGCCGGCAGCCGTCTTCAACAGGTTGAAGGAGATATTGGCGGCATCCAGGGTGGGCATCACCAGCAGGTTGGCCTGGCCCTTGAGGCGGGAGTTGGGGAAACCCTGCAGGCGGATCTGCTCGTCCAGGGCGGCATCGCCGTGCATTTCACCTTCGGCCTCCAGTTCCGGCGCCTGCTCGGCCAGCAGCTCCAGCACCTTGCGCATCTTCAGGGAGGTGGGAGTGTCCTCGGTGCCGAAGGTGGAATGGGAGAGCAGGGCCACCTTGGGCGTGATGCCGAAGCGGCGGATTTCGTCCGCTGCCAGCAGGGTCATCTCGGCCAGCTGCTCGGCGCTGGGATCGTAGTTCACATAGGTGTCGCCGATGAACACGGTGCGGCCCGGCAGCATCAGCAGGTTGAGGGTGTAGTAGCTGCTGGAGCGGTCGTTGGTGCCGATGACGTGCTTCACATAGAAGCGGTGCAGCTGGTGCCGGCCGAAGGTGCCGCAGATGAGGCCGTCGGCCATGCCCAGGCGCACCGCCAGGGAGCCGCACAGGGTGTGGCGGCGGCGCACTTCGCGCTTGGCGTAGTCGAGGGAAACGCCGCGGCGCTCCATCAGGCGGTGGTATTCCTGCCAGAACTCGTCGTAGCGGGGGTTGTTGTCCGGGTCCAGGATGTCGAAGTCCAGGCTCTCGCGGATGCGCAGGCCGGCGGCTTCCACCTTGGCATTGATCACCGCCGGGCGGCCGATGAGGATGGGCCGGGCGATGCGCTCTTCCACCACCACCTGCACGGCCCGCAGCACCCGCTCGTCCTCGCCTTCGGCGTAGATGATGCGCTTGGGCGCCGCCTTGGCCTGGGCGAACACCGGCTTCATGATGAGGCCGGAGTGGTACACGAACTCGTTGAGGCTCTGCAGGTAAGCGGGCCAGTCGGTGATGGGCCGGGTGGCAACGCCCGAATCCATGGCGGCCCGGGCCACGGCCGGGGCGATCTTGACGATGAGGCGGGGATCGAAGGGCTTGGGAATCAGGTACTCGGGGCCGAAGCCGGAGACCTTCTCGCCGTAGGCGGCGGCGACGATCTCGCTCTGCTCGGCCCGGGCCAGTTCGGCGATGGCCTTCACCGCCGCCAGCTTCATCTCTTCCGTAATGGTGGTGGCGCCCACGTCCAGGGCGCCGCGGAAGATGAAGGGGAAGCAGAGGACGTTGTTCACCTGGTTGGGATAGTCGGAACGGCCGGTGGCGATGATGGCGTCGTCCCGCACTTCCTTCACCAGGTCGGGCAGGATTTCCGGGGTCGGGTTGGCCAGGGCCAGGATCAGGGGATTCTTGGCCATCTTGGCCACCATGTCCTGCTTCAGCACGCCGCCGGCGGAGAGGCCGAGGAACACGTCGGCGCCCTCGATGACCTCGCCCAGGGTGCGGGCATCGGTCTTCTTGGCATAGCGGGCCTTGATCTCGTCCATCTCCTCGACCCGGCCTTCATAGACCACGCCCTTGATGTCGGTGACCCAGATGTTCTCCACCGGCACCCCCAGCATCACCAGCAGGTCGAGACAGGCCAGGGCGGCAGCGCCGGCACCGGAGGTAACCAGCTTGATCTGCTTCAGGTCCTTGCCCAGATAGGTGAGGCCGTTGAGGATGGCGGCGCCGACCACGATGGCGGTGCCGTGCTGGTCGTCGTGGAAGACGGGGATCTTCATCCGTTCCCGCAGCTTCTTCTCAATATAGAAGCACTCGGGGGCCTTGATGTCTTCCAGGTTGATGCCGCCGAAGGTGGGCTCCAGGGAGGCGATGGTCTCGATCAGCATGTCCGGGTCGCGCTGCTCGATTTCCAGGTCGAAGACGTCGATGTTGGCGAATTTCTTGAACAGCACGCCCTTGCCTTCCATCACCGGCTTGGCGGCCAGGGGGCCGATGTTGCCCAGGCCCAGCACGGCAGTGCCGTTGGTGATGACGCCCACCAGGTTGGCCCGGGCGGTGACGGTGGAGACTTCGGCCGGATTGGCGACGATCTCTTCGCAGGCGGCGGCCACCCCGGGGGAGTAGGCCATGGAAAGGTCGTACTGGTTGGTCAGCTGTTTGGTGGGCTGGACCGAGATCTTCCCCGGCTTGGGATGGCGATGGTAGTAGAGGGCGGCTTCGCGCAGCTGCTTGTTGTCCATGGTTCTATCCACTATGCAAAAAGTCGTTTCACGATATGAAAGAATATATCAGGGTAATCCCCCATAGTCGAGTTTCTATTGGACTGATCCTGTGGCATAATCCCGCGCTTTCCTGAATCCCGCCGATTCATTCACTGTAGTCAAGGGCTCACCGCGCCACAACCAAGCCGAGCATGCTTTTCACGGCAAACCTCCGCAGGCAGGCCAGTTCCTCTCCTGCGATCTCCGACAGCGACGCCCTCCGCGCCGTGTGTCTGTGCGCGTGCCCCACAGTGAGCAAACGGTCGCTCCCCAAGAAGAGCCGCACTCAGGAAAACCAGGACAACGCGCTCCACGAAAAGCTCGCCCGCCCTCACCGAGGTCGGGCGTTTTCGTTTTGGCGGTCCTGATTTCTCTTTAGTTTCATTTTTCGGATTTTTTACCTCTTCCTGGAGACCTGGAGACCATGAGTACTTCCAACACCGTCGCCCCGATCAACGCTCCCGATTACGTCAAACACGAGGGCCTCAAGAAATGGGTGGCGGAAATCGCCGCCCTCACCCAGCCTGACCGTGTTTATTGGGCAGACGGTTCCCAGGAGGAATACGACCGCCTGTGCGCCGAAATGGTCGCCGCCGGCACCCTGATCAAGCTCAACGAAGCCAAGCGCCCCAATTCCTACCTGGCCTTCTCCGATCCTTCCGATGTGGCCCGCGTCGAAGACCGCACCTACATCTGCTCCGAGAAGAAGGAAGACGCCGGCCCCACCAACAACTGGGAAGAGCCCGCCAAGATGCGCGAGACCCTCAACGGCCTGTTCAAGGGCTGTATGAAGGGCCGCACCATGTACGTCATCCCCTTCTCCATGGGTCCCCTGGGTTCCCCCATCGCCCATATCGGCATTGAAATCACCGACTCCGCCTACGTGGTTGTGAACATGCGCACCATGACCCGCATGGGCAAGGCCGTCAGCGAACTGCTGGGCACCGATGGCGAGTTCGTGCCTTGCGTGCACTCCGTGGGCGCCCCCCTGGAGCCGGGCCAGCAGGATTCCAAGTGGCCCTGCAACCCCACCGTCAAGTACATCGTGCACTACCCCGAGACCCGTGAAATCTGGTCCTACGGCTCCGGCTACGGTGGCAACGCCCTGCTCGGCAAGAAGTGCTTCGCCCTGCGCATCGCCTCCACCATGGCCCGCGACCAGGGCTGGCTGGCCGAGCACATGCTGATCCTGGGTGTGGAATCCCCCGAAGGCGAAAAGACCTACGTGGCAGCCGCCTTCCCCTCCGCCTGCGGCAAGACCAACTTCGCCATGCTGATCCCGCCCAAGTCCTTCAACGGCTGGAAGATCACCACCATCGGCGACGACATCGCCTGGATCAAGCCCCGCGTGGACAAGGACGGCGTCACCCGCTTCTACGCCATCAACCCGGAAGCCGGCTTCTTCGGCGTGGCCCCCGGCACCAGCGAGAAGACCAACTTCAACGCCCTGGCCACCCTCAAGGAAAACATCATCTTCACCAACGTGGCCCTGACCGATGACGGCGACGTGTGGTGGGAAGGCCTGACCAAGGAAGCCCCGGCTCACCTGATCGACTGGCAGGGCAAGGACTGGACCCCGGAAGACGGCAAGGCCGGTCGCAAGGCTGCCCACGCCAACTCCCGCTTCACCGCTCCGGCCGCCCAGTGCCCCTCCATCGATCCGGCCTGGGAAGATCCCGCCGGCGTGCCCATCTCCGCCTTCATCTTCGGCGGCCGCCGCGCCACCACCGTGCCCCTGGTGTACCAGGCATTCAACTGGAACTTCGGTGTGTACATGGCTGCCACCCTGGGCTCCGAAACCACCGCTGCCGCCTTCGGCGCCCAGGGCGTGGTGCGTCGCGACCCCTTCGCCATGCTGCCCTTCTGCGGTTACCACATGGGTGACTACTTCAACCACTGGCTGAAGATGGGTCACACCGTGGAAGCCACCCCGAAGATCTTCTGCGTGAACTGGTTCCGCGTGGACGAAGAAGGCAAGTTCATGTGGCCCGGCTTCGGCGACAACATGCGCGTGCTGAAGTGGATCGTGGAACGCTGCAAGGGCACCATCGCCGCCAAGGAAACCAAGCTGGGCTGGATGCCCCGCTTCGAGGACATCGACTGGACCGGCACCGACGTCGACAAGGCCGACTTCGACGCCCTCACCACCGTGGACGCCGATGCCTGGCAGAAGGAACTGGAACTGCACAAGGAATGGTTCGACAAGCTGGGCGAAAAGCTGCCCAAGGAACTGACCCTGAAGCGCGAACTGTTCGAACTGGGCCTGTTCAAGGACGTCGCCTAAGCACCAGCGCCTGCGCTAAGATTGAGAGGCCGCCCCAGGGCGGCCTTTCTTTTTGCCCGCAGCCCCTCCCCTCTACAGCCACCGCCCCACGGAAAACCGCCATGCCCGTCTCCGCCCCCCGCCTCGCCGACATCGCTCCCTTCCACGTCATGGAACTACTGGGCCGGGCCCGGGAGCTGGAAGCCCTGGGGCGGGACATCATCCATATGGAAGTGGGCGAACCGGACTTCCCCACTCCGGAACCCATCCTCGCCGCCGCCCGGGAATTCCTGCAGGACGGTCGCGTCTTCTACACCCCGACCCTGGGCCTGCCCGAGTTGCGGGAAGCCATCTCCGGCTTCTATCGGCAGCGCTACGGCATCGCCGTGCCGGCCAGCCGCATCGCCATCACCGCCGGAGCCTCCGGCGCCCTCACCCTAGCCCTGGCCTGCCTCGCCGCCCCCGGCAGCGAGTGGCTGCTGACGGACCCGGGCTATCCCTGCAACCGCCATTTCGTGCGCGCCTTCGAAGGCGTCCCGGTCAGCATCCCGGTCGGCGCCGCCAGCAATTTCCAGCCGACCCGCCAGGACCTGGAGCAGCACTGGAACGAACGGACCGCCGGCGCCCTCTTCGCCTCGCCGGCCAATCCCACCGGCACCATGCTCGGCGCCGCCGAACTGGCCGACATCGCCGACTTCGTGCGCCAGCGCCAGGGACAGCTGATCATCGACGAGATCTACCACGGCCTCACCTACAACGGCGACGCCCCCACGGCCCTGGCAGCCGGCGACGACATCTTCGTCGTCCAGAGTTTCTCCAAGTATTTCCAGATGACAGGCTGGCGCCTGGGCTGGCTGGTCATTCCCGAACCCTTCGTGCGGGACGTGGAAAAGCTGGCCCAGAACCTCTTCATCTCAGCTTCCACACCGGCCCAGCACGCCGCCCTGGCCGCCTTCCAGCCGGAGACCATCGCCCTGCTGGAACAGCGCCGCACCGAATTCAAGGCCCGTCGGGACTATCTGGCACCGGCCCTGGAAGCCATCGGCTTTCGCATCACCGCCCAGCCCGAAGGCGCCTTCTATCTCTACGCCGACTGCAGCGCCCTGACCGACGACAGCTTCGGCTTTGCCCGCCGCCTATTGGAAGAGGCCGGCGTCGCCATCACTCCCGGCATCGACTTCGGCAACCACGGCGCCAGCAGCCACGTCCGCTTCGCCTACACCAACGCACAAGCACGCCTGGCCGAAGGCGTGGAACGGATTCGCCAGCTACTCGCCTGACACCCGCCAGCACCGGGCCCCACTCGCAGCCTCCAGCACCATGCATCCCAATCCGCCTGCTGACTTGCCCGACGGATTCCCCAAAAGAAAACGGACAACAACCCCCTAGGTAGGGGGTTGTTGTCCGTTGTGCCTGTTCCGCCGCTTATTTCGGGCGGGAGCCGGTCGGAAAAGGCCAGGCGGCAGCCGGGTTCAGGGCGGACTTCAGACCCGGAGTGGCAGCGGTGGAGGGGGTCGGAGCAGGCGCCGGAGCAGCGGCCGGAGCGGCAGCGACTTCGGGCTTCTTCTCTTCCACCTTGGCGGGAGCCGCAGCGGGTTTGGCCGGAGCAGCCTTCTTTGCAGCGGGCTTGGCAGCGGCCTTAGCGGGAGCAGCCTTCTTCACAGCGGGCTTGGCAGCAGCCTTAGCGGGAGCAGCCTTCTTCGCGGCGGGTTTGGCAACGGCCTTAGCGGGAGCAGCCTTCTTCGCAGCGGGCTTGGCAGCAGCCTTAGCGGGAGCAGCCTTCTTCGCAGCGGGCTTGGCGGCAGCCTTAGCGGGAGCAGCCTTCTTCGCAGCGGGCTTGGCGGCAGCCTTAGCGGGAGCAGCCTTCTTCGCGGCGGGCTTGGCAGCAGCCTTAGCGGGAGCAGCCTTCTTCGCGGCGGGCTTGGCAGCAGCCTTAGCCGGAGCAGCCTTCTTCGCGGCGGGCTTGGCAGCAGCCTTAGCCGGAGCAGCCTTCTTCGCAGCGGGCTTGGCAGCAGCCTTAGCCGGAGCAGCCTTCTTCGCGGCGGGCTTGGCAGCGGCCTTAGCGGGAGCAGCCTTCTTCGCGGCGGGCTTGGCAGCAGCCTTGGCCGGAGCAGCCTTCTTCGCGGCGGGCTTGGCAGCAGCCTTGGCCGGAGCAGCCTTCTTCGCGGCGGGCTTGGCAGCAGCCTTAGCGGGAGCAGCCTTCTTCACAGCGGGCTTGGCAGCGGCCTTAGCGGGAGCAGCCTTCTTCGCGGCGGGCTTGGCAGCAGCCTTAGCGGGAGCAGCCTTCTTTGCGGCGGGCTTGGCAGCAGCCTTGGCCGGAGCAGCCTTCTTCGCGGCGGGCTTGGCAGCAGCCTTGGCCGGAGCAGCCTTCTTCGCGGCGGGCTTGGCAGCAGCCTTGGCCGGAGCAGCCTTCTTCACAGCGGGTTTAGCAGCAGCCTTCGCCGGGGACTTCTTGTCCTTGGCGGCCTCGGTCTTCGTCTTCTTTGCGGTTGCCATAAATAACCTCCTTCTCCAGGATCGAAAATTGGCTTTAAGACACAACGGACAAAACGAGATCCGCCCGGGAAAAGCACGGACCATTCATCGACCTTCCGGAGGAAGCGCCGGTTGAATACGGAGCGGCAACACGCGAACGAGCTGAAGACGCGTGAGCGGCAATACGCAACGACGCCAGCAGGCGTCGGCAGAATAATTCGGGGAGGAGGCTGGACGTTGCCGCAGGTCGACGGCAACGGAAAGAACCGGGGACAAACGCGATGGGATGGAAAAGGCGGGGCGTCATTCTCGGCTCTTGGCGATTCACGGTCGCGGAGGGGTGAAGAAGCCGAGTCCCGCGCCAGTCTTGGCGTTCCGGGATTTGCTTTGCAGCTGTTTTGGCGTGCTTGCGTAAGTGACCACTAGATTTAGTGTGCCCATTGTGATTTGGGCCTAATTCTAGTAATGGGGTATTTCCTATGCAAGTGTTTTTTAACTCTTTTGCATGGCTGGAAAGCGCACGGTTGCGAACTCGCAACGCAATTGCTGCCAGTCGAAATGGGGGCCGGGATCGGTCTTGCGCTGAGGGGCGATGTGGCAATGCCCGGCCACCGCACTGATGGGGTAGTGCCGGAGAATGGCTTGCAGCAAGGCTTTCAGGGCATCGTACTGGGCCGGCTCGAAGGGCATGGCATCGCATCCTTCGAGCTCGATGCCGATGGAAAAATCGTTGCAGCGCTCCCGCCCCAGCCACTCGGAGACACCTGCATGCCATGCACGCTTGTCGCAGGAAACGAACTGCACCAGCTCGCCATCGCGACGAATCAGGAAGTGGGAAGAGACACGCAGATGGTGAATGGAGGCGAAGTAGGGATGGGCCGCCGGGTCCAGGGTGTTGTCGAACAGATCGAAAATCCAGGGGCCGCCGAAGTCGTCGGGCGGCAGGCTGATGGCGTGGATGACGACCAGGCTCGGCCGCTCTCCCTCGGGCCGCTCGTCCTGATTGGGCGACTCGCGCCGCACTGCGCCGGCCAGCCAGCCCTCGGCATCGAAGCGTTCCGTCATCACTCGATCCCCAGACGGGCCATGCGATAGCGCAGGGAGCGGAAGGTGATGCCGAGCAGGCGTGCCGCCGCCGTGCGATTGCCCTGGGTCTGAACCACCGCCTCCTGAATCGCCTGGCGTTCCAGACGGTCCAGATAGGTATCGAGAGACTCGCCGCCGCGCCCTTCGGAACCGGCATCGGGATGACCGTCATCGGCAGGGGAAAGCTGCAGGTCGCCTTCGTCGATCTCGCTGCCACTGCATAGCGCCGTGGCCCGCTCCAGAATATTCTCCAGTTCGCGGACGTTGCCGGGGAAGGTGTAGCGACACAGCGCCGCTTCGGCCGCGGACGTCAGCGGCAACGCCGACGCCTGATGGGCCAGACGGCCGAGACAGGCACGAGCCAGCTGGGGAATGTCCTCGGCCCGCTCCCGCAGCGGCGGCATGCGCAACTCGATGACGTTGAGACGGTAGTACAAATCCTGGCGGAAGGTGCCGGCCTCGACGGAGGCCTTCAGGTCCTGGTGGGTGGCACAGATGAGGCGCACATCCACCGCCTCCTCCACGGTGGCGCCCACCTTGCGCACCCGCTTTTCCTGGATGGCCCGCAGCAGCTTGACCTGCATGGACAGGGGCAGGTCGGCCACCTCGTCGAGAAACAGGGTGCCGCCCCCCGCCGCCTGGAAGAATCCTTCCCGATCCTGCTCGGCACCGGTGAAGGCGCCCTTGCGATAACCGAAGAACTCGCTTTCCATGAGGTTCTCGGGGATGGCCCCGCAGTTCACCGGAACGAAAGGCGCCTGGCTGCGGTTGCTCTGCTCGTGGATGAGGCGGGCCGCCAGTTCCTTGCCGCAGCCGGATTCGCCGGAGATGTAAACCGGCGCCTGGCTGCGGGCCAGCTTGGCGATGATCTCCCGCACCGTGCTCATGGCCCGGGAATCGCCGAGCAGCTGCAGGGCCTCGCTGCGGGGCGCCCCCTCGGCCGCGGATGCCACCGGCAGATCGATGGCCGACTTGATCAGGGTACGCAGCTGATCCAGGGCCACCGGCTTGGCCAGATAGTCGAAGGCCCCGGCCTTGAGGGCCGCCACCGCGTTCTCGGCACTGCCGAAGGCGGTGATCACGGCCACCGGCGTCTCGCTGTACTGCTCGCCGATGAGGCGCACCAGTTCCAGCCCTTCCCCATCGGGCAAACGCATGTCGGTCAGGCACAGCTGGTAAGACTCCCGGGCAAGGAACTCCCGAGCCTCGGCCACGGTGCCGGCGCAATCCGCCGCCAGCCCCATGCGCGACAGGGTGAGGTCCACCAGTTCCCGGATATCCGCTTCGTCATCCACCACCAACACCCGGGCCAGCGCCCCCCTGGCGCGGCGTTCACTTTTGGCCTGAGCCATGCCCTCTCCTTCCCGTTATTCTGAAATGGGCTCCACCGGCCCTGGACTCGCTCAACAACTCCAGCTGCGCGCCGTTGGCTTCGCACAGTTCCCGCGCAATGTGGAGTCCCAGGCCGGTCCCCTTGCCATGGGTGGTAAAGAACGGTTCGAACACCTGCTCCCGGATGGCTTCGGGAATGCCGGGCCCATCATCCTCCACATGCAGCTCCACCATGCCGCCATTGCCGTAGGCAACGCGTAGTTGCACGCTACCGGGTTGTTGCCGGCTGTGCCGCAAGGCATTGCTGAGCAGATTCCACAGCACCTGGTGCAGATGGGTGCGATCAAACTCCAGCTCGGCTCCGGCCACCCCTTCCAGGCACAGTACGCCGGGAGCCGCCTCCGCCTTGGACTGCAACTCGTCCAGATAGGCTGCCAATGCAGCATTGAGGTCGATGGACTCCGGATGGCAGCGGTCCCGCCGTCCCAGCTCGAGTACGTCGCGCACGATGCGCTCCAGGCGCTGGGTATTGTCCAGGATGATGCGCACCAGTCGGGCATCCCCGCCCTTCGGGTCCGCATCTTCCCGCAGCAGCTCACCGGCATGGCTGATGGCGGACAAGGGATTGCGGATTTCGTGGGCGATATTGGCGGTCAGCCGCCCCAGAGCCGCCAGCTTCATCTGGCGGGACTCCTCGCGCAAGCGGTCCATGTCCTCCAGCAAAATCAGGGTGTCACCGGCACTGCTCGGGGTCTCGAGAAAACGGGCGAACAGCTGCTTGCCGTTGCGCGGAACGTGGAAGACGAGGCCGCTCTCGTCCTTGCTGCCTTCCCGCCGCCGCCAGCGGAGAAAGTGCCCTTCCAGGGCCGGCGAACAGCGCTCCAGGTTGCCAGCCTCCCCCGCCGTCAATCCCAGGAGCGCCTCAGCCCGGGGATTGTGCAGGTGCACCTCGCCCAGAGGGCTGACCAGCAGGACGCCATCCTGCATTTCCTCGATCACCCGCTGACTGACACAGACCTGGTTGGCCAGCGCTTCGCCGCGCTTGCGCGCCAACTCTTCGTTGGCCACCACGCGACGGGCCAGGAGACGGGCCGAAATCGCCGAGGTAAAAAAGCCCGCCCCCAGCAGGCCGACCTGGAAAAAAGCGGAGGGGTCGAATTCGCTGCTCAAGGCCAGCAGCAACTGCTGGAACAGCATGGAAAGGGTTGCCAGGGCCGCATAGAAAAGCACCAGCCGCCCCTGCCCGACCAGCCCCGCCCCGGCCAGCGAGACCAGGAGCATGGCCCCCAGGCCACCACGCAGCCCTCCGCTGGCATGCATCAGGACCGTCAGGGCCACCACATCCAGGAGCACCTGGCCTGACAACTGCAGATTGAAATGACGACGCCAGAAGGCCAGCAACAACACCGAGCAGGCAGTGGCCAGGCAATAGACGAAGGCCGTCCACGTATACAGGGACTGATCGGTGGCCGGCACCAGCTCGAAGCTGGACGGATGCAGATAGGCCGCCCCATAGAGGAGGAAGGCGGCAACCAGGCGGTAGAAATTGAAATAGCGCAGCGACTTCCAGTGCGCTTCGGAAACCTCGACAGGCGGAACGTTCAGGAACGACAAGGCACGCCCTCAGCCATCGTCACGAACAACATGCTCGGCGCAGCAATAGGGATGCCCCCGAACCACCAGAGCATCGCTTTCCGGCAGATAGACGCCACAGCCACGACACACCACCATCCGCTCCACCGGCGGGTTGACGGGGGCCCCACCGCCCAATCCACGCGATACGCCGCGCCCCCTGAACCACCACCAGGCGAGGCCGACAAAAAGAATGAACAACAGAAACTTGGACATGGCATTCCGGCTGCACAAGCAATCAGAGCGACAGCATAGCAGAGGCTCCACCACGGCCACGAGGCCCGGGGCCGGCGAAGAACAGCTGCACTCCAAGGGCCACCGATACCCGGAAAACAAAAAAGCCACTCGGATGAGTGGCTTTTCTGAAAATTGGTCGGGGTGAGAGGATTCGAACCTCCGACTCCTGCGTCCCGAACGCTAGCCAAATATAAGTAATATTGCGGATTATAGCCATTTTTATAGACTTAATGGCACAATATTGGCACAGACAACACCCGGAAAGCCCCATGGCCACAATCCGAAAGAAAGGCGACTTCCAGTGGCACTGCCAAGTGCGACGTAAAGGCTACCCAAACCAGACTAGGACGTTCAACACGAAGGGGGAAGCGGAAAAGTGGGCCAGAGACATAGAAGGCGAGATGGACAGGGGGTTATTCCAAGATCGCCGTGAGGCAGATAAGAATACCCTGGCCCAGGTTCTCTGCCGCTTCCGAGATGAAGTTGTGCCGTCCCATAAAGGCCGAGACGCCGAGACGTTCCGGATCAATGCGCTATTGAAGGATCGTATCTCCAGCTACAAGATGAGTGCGCTGTCCGGATCTGCCTTGTCTGACTTCATAGCGCGACGTCAAAAATTGGTGTCCTCGGCCACTGTAAGACGAGAGATAGACATCATTAGCTCTGCCGTCACGAAAGCAAGAAAAGCTTGGGGAATTCACCTTCCAGAAAATCCCGTCGCCCTAATTGAACGCCCCCGCCCCGCTAAAGCAAGAGAGCGTCGATTGAACTGGGACGAAGAGACGCGACTAATGCAAGCCCTGGAAGACCATGCTGACGATCATGAAGGTTCCAAGCAATATCGCAAAGGTAGCCGCAACCCATGGATCAAACCATTTGTGCAGCTAGCTATACATACTGCAATGAGGCGTGGAGAGCTGCTTTCTCTCAGGTGGGAGGACGTAAGTCTCGAAGAACGAACAGCCCATCTCCCGGAAACAAAGAACGGGGATGCAAGGACGGTTCCTTTGTCATCTTTAGCAGCAGCTACGCTACGACAACTTCCGCATGACCCCAGCGGCCTGGTGTTCCCCATCACAGCTGATGCGGTTAAAAAAGGGTTTGAGCGGGCACGAAACCGGGCACGTGCTGACTATGTTGCAGAATGTGAGAGGAACGGCACTCGCCCTGACGATAGACTCTTGGACTTACGGCTTCATGATCTTCGCCATGAAGCCACCAGCAGAATTGCTGAGAAACTGGACAATATCTTGGAATTGTCCGCGGTCACGGGACACAAAGACATCCGAATGCTGAAACGCTACTATCACCCCAAAGCGTCAGACTTAGCCCTTAAATTGGATTAGCGAACTGCAATAACGCCCCTACCCTGGAGCAAGGCATGAGTCATTTCAGAGAAATAAAAATCGGCTTCACGGAAGGATTCCAGAATGGCTGGAATCTGTTCTGGTCGCCGTTTAAGGGTTTGATCGCTGTTTTCGGCCAGCAAATCCAAGCCCGACATAGAGATCGTTAGCACATTTGCGGGGCGCTCTACGTTGCCTCCCTGCTTGCCAGCCCTGGCCGCCCGGTCTTAGAGAGAGGTAGGGCGCCTTCAATCAACAGTACGACGCCATCCTCCGGGCGCTCTGCCAGGCTGACACCTGCTTTAACTAACGTTCCCACCACCCTATCCTTCACGACAGAGTCCGTGGCGACCACAAAAACCCATTTCCCCGTCAGGCAGGAAGGAGAGAAATCTCCACTCAAAGAATAGGTCACCTCGGCAGCCTGTACCGCAGTAGATAAAAGCAGCAGACAAAAGACTCAGAACAGACTCATTTATTCTCATCTCCCTTAATGGTCGCTCTCTGATTCTTTATTTCTTCCAACAGCTGATTAGTACGTCGCTGCTCCCTATTTAGCATGACCCAATCATCGAACACCACGGTGCATATCAGGGCACAGATGACAAATAGTGCAATTCCCGCCTTGGAGACGATGGCTGGTACGGAAAACGGGAGAAGAAATAAAGCCAAAAGAATGAACATGCCCATCACTGCCACGCCCCCCAAAGCAACATCCCACTCCTGTTCTCTAAAAAGGCTCTTGGCAAAGAAGTACGGGAAAACTAAAACCGCGATCACCACCTGAAAAACTCGCGTAACCATTCTGGGCTCCCTGACGATTGGCATTTGGCTCACCGAGCCAATGGATTTAGCCTATCAACACGACACCAAAAAATCAATAAATATTCAATATAATCAATCTGTTGTCACGTCACGACAGCGTCACCCGAGGACGCCTGTCATCCGGAGACATGAGAAGCATGTGACGGCGTTTCCGAGCCCACCAGCCTGGCCAAGCCCAGCGCCAGCAGGAGCGCCGGACAGGCACGGGGGAGCCATGTGCCCCCATTTGCGAGGCTGGGAACCAGCCGAGTTGGGGGGACATGGGGGGAAACACAGTTTCCCCCGGGGCCGGGGCAGCCGCCCCGGTGGGGGAGCCGTCGGGTAAGGGGGGCCATTTGCGAGGCGCAGCCGAGTTGGCCCGCCGCATCCGGATGGGGGCGAAGCCCGGGCCGCCGAGCGAAGCGCGGCTACCCCCGTTCGGGCCGAGCCAACGGCGAGGGAAGGGCATACCAGGGGTCCCCTTTTTCGAGAGCAAAGCGACGAAAAAAGGGGTGGGTATGCGTCCCGTAGGGACCGAGCAAGAGGCGCAGCCGCGCAGCGAAGCCCCCGAAGGGGGGTAGCCGCGCTTTGCGCGGCGGCCCCGTCAAGCCCGGCAAGGAGGGGCGCAGCCCCGACCTAGGGCGCGAAGGGCCATCGGCCCAGAGCCCAAGCCCGGCAAGGAGTCCCGCAGGGACGACCCAGGGCGCGGAGTCCCGCAGGGACGGAGGAGTTTCGCTGAAATCACCATATCCGACCTGCTATGGTGGTTCGTATCTGTAAAAACGATACAAGGGTCAAAGGAATGTCCGAAGGAAAGCTCAAAAAAAAACCACCCCGCGCTATGGACTTTATGGGCGGGCAATCTCCCCACGAGAGGAGCATCCAGAAGCGCCAAGCCGTCCTAACGTGGGTCTACCGCTGGGGATATTCGAGCGCTGAAATTATTCGGCAGGTGGCAGACCAGACAGCTGGCGGCTATGCCAAAAAGCTAGAGAGGCGTGGCCTCCTAGTTGCCACAAAAACAGAATCTGGGACACCGAGAGCAATTTTCACTTTGACTAAATCTGGCTACCAGGAGGCTGAGCGATTTGCTGACAAGCTGGCGCCGTATCCTGAATTGGATCCCTACCGAGTGAACCAACAGCTGATCCGCCACAATCTCCTGGCCCAACAGATCACTGTTCAAGAACTCGAAAATGGGAACATCCACGACTACCTGACGGAACGTTTCGTGGCTCCGGACGGCGACAAACCCGGCCAGAAACGCCCGGATGTGGTGTGGATTGCTTGGGATGGGCGCCGAACAGCCGTCGAGGTGGAGCTAACGGCAAAGTGGGAGCGCCGCTTGGACGAATTCGTCCTGGCAGTTGGAAAGGGGCTTGATCCCCAAAAGGGACCGCTCTATGCGGAGTTTGTGATCGTAACCGACGCCCCTGCTATAGAACGCCGCTACCGTGCGGCAATGGCGCCAGGGAGCACTTTGACAGTGTGGGAAAAAAATAACCGAGGACATTGGGCTCCCAAAGACCACTACGATACGCCCTCCTTTATATCCCAAGGTGTCCGCTTCATCCTCCATGAGAACGGTCAATTTCGGCAAGCGCATTCCCACAATTCTGACTTCCTTAGCAACATCCCACTCGATCCGAGTCTTTAAAGCTTTTGCCGCGAGACGCTAGGCTCGCCCCGACCAGAAGATCAAACAACCAGAAAAGGGAATTACCCTTCTACTCTGTAAATATCGACTACTGAAGGCGGGGCGATTCAACCGGTGGCCCGGAGATTGGTGCATGGTGCATGGTGCTTGGTGCTTGGTGCTTGGTGCTTGGTGCTTGGTGCTTGGTGCTTGGTGCTTGGTGCTTGGTGCTTGGTGCTTGGTGCTTGGTTGAGAACTGGGAGCTATTGCCCCAGTCCTCAACCCCAAATATCCCATGATAAGTTCGCACCCTGAGCTGCTTGGAAAGCATCAGCTGAACGTCCGTAATTCGGCCAGAACGGCCATTCACGACCTACTGGTTTAGCGGCAGAAGTAGTTCGCTTTACCGCCATTCAACCAATTGGCGAAAAACATCCAATCTTGATCAAACCTAGCGGCCGGTTATCGAATTCTTCAATTTAGACTTGGTACCCACACCGGATAATCGTGTTGGAAACTATAGTACGGTAGCCTTAAACCGATGTTCATTCCCACGCATGAAGCCGCACATTTACAGACGCCAGAGCGCTAATTATCCGCCGGTAGAGGCCATGATACGAATGATCTTCTTGGGATTCGTCTCGAATTCATGTCTCAATGGCTTTAGCATAACTACTGCACGAATTTGATCGGCGATTTCCTGATCGTTCGATCCTCCACGCAACATTGGCAATAGGTCGAGACGGTCATTCTGACCAAGACATAGATGCAACGTGCCAGTTACCGAAACCCTGACACGGTTACATGCCTCGCAAAAGTGTTGGGACATCGGCGTAATAAAGCCGACCGAGAATGAGCGATCCCGGGTCGCAAGATAACGAGCAGGGCCTCCACCAGCAACGATGTGATCGACCAACTGGAAGCGCTCTCTAAGTTGGCCGATTAGAGGCTGGAGGGACGAGGTACCAAGTTGACGTGCGCTATCTCCCATTGGCATGTTCTCGATCAAGCGCAACACAAAATTGCGTTCCATGCAGTACGTGATCATTGCATCCAGTTCGTCACCGTTGAATTCGGGTAACCAAACCATGTTGATCTTAATCAGGCGAAATCCACTCTCTCGTGCGACCTCGAGTCCTGCGAGGACATCGTGCAAAGCATCGCGCCGAGTCAACGTCAGGAATCGACTTGGCGACAACGTATCAAGGCTGACATTCAGGCGCGTAACACCGGAGGCCAGAAGGTTAGACGCAAATTGCGCCAATCGTGTGCCATTGGTACTAAGGGAAAGATCATTCAATCCCGGGAGTTGCCCGACATCTCGGACTAGATTTCCGATTCTGGATCTTACCAAGGGTTCGCCACCGGTAAGACGCACCCTGGAAACCCCAAGATCAATGAATATCTTGCATATCCGCACAATCTCACTGAGCGTCAACCAATTATCGGGAATTTCATAATTGTCAAACTCTGGCGGCATGCAATACGCGCATCGCAAGTCGCAACGATCAGTCACCGACAATCGGAGATAGTCTATCCGACGACCACAACCATCAATTAACATCGACTCATGACTTCACCAAAGTAGGTGCACACTCTTGCGCGCCATCGACTAAAAATATGCAATAAGACATTGTTGCATCGTGTTATCAACAGAAACACTGACAGACTTTGGTCTGAAATGGGCGGCCTTCCTAATCGCAATAGGTTGGCTATACGTCACTCCGCATGGAATGCCGTTTAAGCACCGCGCGTCTTAGGTTTTGTCCCGATTGAGGGAGTCCACCTTATATACGCCCTCCTTGAAACCCCTAACTGCGCCACCTAAATCCCGACCAATATTGGGCAGCTTTTTGGTCCAAAAAATAAGGAGAATGATGGCCAGAACGAGCAACCAATGCCAAAGACTAAGAGTCCCCATCATTTGTCCTAAAACGCCCTCTGCATTTCGTCCCCAAAGAATGCTGGCGCGGTAAAACACTTACTGCTTAATGGCTTTAATATCGCCATCAGCGCCAAAACCAAGTTTGTAGCCAAGCGAAACATGGTGGAAGCGACCGGTTGAATGATCGGAATGTACCGCAATGCCAAACGGCACGGCTTTGCCCTCAGCTAAGGCACCCGAAAACTTGCGTGTAAAAGTGACGGTGTACATATCCCCCGCCTTAACCCCTTCAGCCTTCGCGCCGGTCGTGCCGCCTTCCATATTGCGCTTATCGCTAATAGATCCATCAACAACCTTCGCCCCCTTAGAACTCTTCCACTGCATCAGTTCATAGGCACCATCCTTTACGTACTTCGTCTTTTTGTCGTCGGCCCCGGGCATAGTGCGCGCATCTGCGTGACAGGTTGCCCAGCAACCAACTTGGTCGCCCGGAATCGCTTTGTCACCGGAGGCAGCCGAAACTTTGTCATTGGCAAACATAACAGCAACCTTGACTTCATTCTCCTTGTCGGCGGTATTGGCTGCTCCAGCAGGGGCCTTGAAAGTCAGGCGGATATAGGCGTACTCCTTGTCGTACGCAACCTGCATAGAGACAGGGAAATTCATCGTTTTTGGAGCACCGAACGGCTCCAGATCCTTTCCCGCCAAGCGTTTCATATCAAAATTAAGTCCGCCTTTTTCTTCGTGGCATCCAACGCAGCTTTCTCCTTTAATCAGTCCGGTCCGACCACTGTGATCAGATTTCTTAGCAATCCATTCAATCGGAGTTACACCAGGATGGAACACCTGAATATCTCTTTTCGGAACTTTGCTCCAGTCCGGCGCGGCATTTGCGATTTGAGACCCAAGGGAAAATACGGTACCCAAAATAGCTACTGATAAAGCACTTTTTTTCATTTAAATACTCCAGACGATTTGTCGATAATTGGTGTCAGGGATATGCGAGGACGATCACTCGTCATCATCCTCTTTCATACCTTTCGGCTTGCGGTGGGCAATACCTTTGTGGCAATCGATACAGGTCTTTTTTTCGTCTTGGGCGATTTTGTGCATTTTCGCGCCGCGAAGTTTTTGTTTTTCTGTATTCATGCCTTCGAAACTGTGACAGTTGCGGCATTCGCGCGAATCGCTGGCTTTCATTCGCGCCCATTCGTGCTCGGCTAACTCGAGGCGCTTGGCCTCAAACTTTTCCTTGGTATCAATGGTTCCCATAAGTTTGCCGTAGACTTCGCCACTCGCTTGGATCTTGCGCATCATTTTGTGCCCCCAATCTTTGGGTACATGGCAGTCCGAACAAACAGCGCGAACGCCAGTTCGATTGGCAAAGTGAATGGTTTCCTTGTATTCCTGATATACGTTGTCACGCATTTCATGACATGAAATACAAAATTCAAGCGTGTTGGTGGCTTCCATTACTGTATTAAAGCCCCCCCAAAAAAAAATGCCTGCGATAAAGCCAACCGAGAGCAAACCCAATAGTGAATATTTAGTGCTTGGTTGGCGCAGCGATTTGAGAATGTTTTTCATTAAATTGGCATACTTAATTGCGAGTCAGTTACTCCGCGATCTGAAACAAGCAAGGTGAGCTTCAGTAACTCAAGTGCTCGAATGCTGCAGCGTATGGCTAGCGAACCTTGGGCAAGAGCCCAAGGTTCGCGGCAAGGCTGTTCCTGGCACGCTTGAGCTTGAGAGGGACAGCCATTCGGTTAATCGGCTAGCGCCTTGATCACATCTTCCGGAGAGTGAATGGTGCCGAGCGTAGTCGGACTGCCCCAGCGAACGTGGAATTTATTCTCTTTAACCTGTGCCAGAGAGAGCATCAGATTGTTGAATGCGGTCAGATCATCAGTCTCAAAGTAGGTAATAAAATCGGTGTCATCTAAGCCAGTTGAGTGGTACAACTTGCGCTTGACGTTCACGAGATAGGCTAAGGTAGGTGTCGTGTGAACTTCCATCTCCTTCAAACGCTCTTCCGGCGACATGTTCCACCATTCCGCGTTTTTCTTGACGGGAATTACGATCACATATCGTGGAGCCGGCCCACTATAGGTAGCCGAACTAAGCCCCGCATTCAGCCCAGGAGACTTGTCTTTGCTGATGTAGTTCAAGGGCTTTGTAACACCGACAAGGGTCTCGAAAACATCGGCATTCTTGCCGATAGTAGTCGAGCGGAATTCGCGCATGAAGGTCTGGGCTTTTGCCAAGTCGTAGGCGTTGATGCGGAAGAAAAAGTCAGAATTGGTTTCCAGGCCACGTGTCAGGTAGAGATCAACCAGAACGTTATCCTTGTGCTTCTCAATTAGTTTCTTAACTTCTTCTGCGGCACCCTTACGTTCCATTGCTGGCACCTTGTTCCAATCCGGGCGTAATTTGAACATTGTGAAAACGCCGAAGACCCCCGGCTGGGTCAGGATAGTTCCTCGCTCAATTTTCATAGGTTGCATGGGTTGCATTGCCTGCTGAGCTACAACAGGTGAGGAAGCCATCGCTATGGCCGCTCCGATAGTAGTGGCAATGAGACTCAATTTGAAACTGCGAATTGATATGTTTGTCATGGATATCTCCTTGTGTGAAATGAATAAATGAAATCTAAAAAAGTGTTGGAGTTTTCATACACAAACTCCTTCGCGAGTCGGCTCTAAGAATCAATTTCCCGCAGAATTTCTTGCAGATCAGCCTCTGCAAATTTTTCAGCCAGATCTGTCAAAGCAACAAAAAACTGGGTTGTCACCTTTGCGTTTACCTCTGCGCGCACAAGAGGTAGCCAAACCACCAAGTGACGCTCCAGAAAATCTCGCTGAGCCCGTTGGTATGCATTTGGTGGCAGGCCTTCCAATTCTGCCTGTGCCTGTTTTGCCGTAAGAAAATGCATAAACTCAAGCTCAGCGGTAAGCGTGTCTTCGAGTTCATTTCCTCGGGCATCCATAATTAGTCCGAAATTCCGATAAAAGCCTTTTAGTTCGAGGATTAACGCCGGACGGTTACTCTGCTGAACATGTACACCCTCATACAAGGCTGCGCTGGGTACCGGCGTGTTTATCTCGAAGGCAGTAAGAAACAAAGCTTCGAAATCCTCGAAAGAGCACGTCAACTTAAGGCGAGGAGAAATCTGCTCGCTGAAATAATCAGCCAGATCGGGCATACAGACCTCTAGCGCCTGTTGCATCTCAATAATTAGCCGACCGTCCGAAAAACCGGCATGGCTTTCGAGATCAGGAAATCCTAATCCAATAGCAAGCAGGCCATATACACGGCTACGTTCTAATGAACGGTCGATTCTCGCAACAACAGCTTTGTCGACAAGGCTATTCATTTGATTCCTCATTTCCTAAACAGGATCTAGGTTGTTAAAACGCCCTGGTGTTACTTTCAGCGTTATTCGGGCTCAGGCGCATCTTCCTGAAGCGTTGCGCGAACAGCCGGCACTGGATCGCCCTTGAATACGCCACGCAGTTTGAAGTGGGTATGTACAGGATTGCTTTTCCCAGTTGCAGTTACCGACTTGAGATAATCGAACTGGTACTTGCTATCGACGGCCGGGGAGAATGGTGTAAATGGAGCCTTTGCTTCATACTTCGATGAGCCTTCGTAATTTAGATGGCAACGCGCACATGCTTTTTCCATATCGAAGTTCTGGCCGGCATCTACCAGTGGCTTCCGCGCGCTGGTTTCTCCCCGATTCTTCAATCTGTCACTAGCCTCACCATGTAGATTTCGAAACTTTCCTCCTGCACCATGGCAGGATTCGCAAGTGACCCCGAGCACGGTTTTCATATCCTCCGGAGAAGCCCCCAGGACAAATCCACCTGGTTCGCCGTAACCTGTTACGTGGCAGCCGACGCAGTTTTTGTCCTGCGTGTAATCTTTTTTGGGATCAAGTTTGGCTTTGGTTTTCGCCTCGGATTTTGCGTTCGGCTTCAGCGAATCGAAGGCTTTCGCATGTGCCGAAGCGCGCCACGTATCACCCTGGGAGTCGTGACATTTAGTGCATGCGCGAAAACCAAGGTATTCCGCTTGTTGCGCCACCGTCACTCCGGGAAGAAAACCCGAAAAAAGCAAGGTGGCGAGAGCAAGAGTTTTTATCATGGCGGGCAATCTCGAAAGAATCGACTGGTAGGAAAAAGCGGCCCGTGCGGCCGCTCCATTGCAACATTAGGTCAAAGGAGAAATCATCATGTCGGTGCTGCGACGACCGATCAGCACATCCATCAAATCCGAAGCCAGCCCCTTCATTTTTTTCTCGCGCTCGGATTGAAGGATCGCCAACACGTCACGCACCTGTTTGCCAAACAGCCCCTCCAGTTGAGCCAATGGAATCTTAGGATCTGTAGACGGTTCGCCATTCGCCATCTCAATGCGCGGCCCAAGTACAGGCGGCACATAGAAGACGTTAGGTTCGGTGCCAAACTCAGGATGCAGAGGCAAAGCTACCTTGTATTGCTTGATGAGCTTGTACACAGAACTGTTGACATCGTCGACAAAGCCGACGTGCATGGCACGACCCACACATTGAGCAACGCAGGCCGGCGCCACGCCTTGTTCAATCCGCGGGAAGCAGCCGATACACTTGTTGGCCTTATTGGTCAGCGGATTGAAATAGGGCTTGGCGTAGGGGCAAGACTGGACACAAGCCTGCGCGCCCTTGCATTTGTCCTGGTGGATTACGACGATGCCGTCCTGCTCTCGTTTATAGATTGCCTCATTCGGGCAGGCCTCCAGGCACGCCGGTTTGGTGCAGTGGTTGCACATGCGCGGCAGGTAGAAAAACGAGTTGTTAGGGTATTCCCCGGCGCCCTGATCCTCGTCCCAATTGGGCGCAGAGCGTGGCGTAGGGCTGGGTCGCACCCGTCCTGGCTTGCCCTCGAACAACCGACCGGCATAGTCGAATTCAAACGGGATACCGTAGTCGATCATCGGTGGGATTTTTCCTTTTTGCAGCTCACCGTTCTTGTAGCCACCGCCCTTGGTCTGCCAGTTCCTGGGGTAACCCAAGCCCGGCGCGGTTTCGACATTTCGCCAGTACATGAAGTCCTGACCTGGTCCCGTCGTCCACAATTTCTTGCACGCCACGGTGCAGGTCTGGCAGCCGATGCATTTGTTCAAATCGGTTACGTAGGTCAGTTGGCGCCTGGGCGCTTTCATCACATTAGCCATGATTAATATCCTGTTCTGTTGATCAGCGGATCTGACTAGAAACTGATGGGCGTGGCGCCGATGTAGCGTTTTACATTGACACGCACGTCCCGCTGAGATCCGGCGGGGCCGTAATAGTTGGGTCGGAAAAAGAGATGTCCATAATTGCCGACGAGGTTGGTCGGGTTAATGCGCACAGGACAGACACTCTGAGACCCTCCTGTGAGGAGGTCCATATACAGTTCAGGGCAATGCCACATGGAAACCCGCCCACGCTGCTCGCCATTGCGAATCTTGACCCGGCAAATGACCTTGCCGTGATTATTCCAAGCCTCAACCCAGTCGTTATCCTTTATACCGAGCGGCTTTGCATCTAGAGGAGACATTTCAATTGAGGGGCCGCCACGTTGCAATCGGAGCATCAAGACATTGTCTTTGAACGTCGAGTGAACCGAGTGACGGCTATGCGGTGAATTGAAGCGGAACGGGTACTTGTCGGCATCTATCGGTGCCTTGTAGGTTGGCAACTCGACGCCCATGTCGAAGAACGTGTCGTGGTCTAGGTAGAACTGCTGGCGTCCGGTCAAGGTGGGCCAAGGCTTCTTGTCGACCACGAAATACTGAAACGGCGTGTAAGGCACGCCCTCTTTCAGAGGTGACGTCCAGTTCGACTTGAAACGCTGTGGTTTTTCACGCAGCATCTGTATCGTAATGCCCTTAGATTGCGGCGCATTGTCCAGGATGTACTGGGCTGCTGCTTCGTCCTCGGCCAGTTTTCCATCCATAGTCATTTGGTTCCAAAGATTGGAAAGATCGCGCACCCACTTGAACTTCTCGTCATTGAACTTCTCGTATTTCTTGCGTTTGGCCGCCATCTCCACTCGCTTGGCCAAAGCCAGGAAAATCTGCCAATCAGTTTTCGATTCCCACATCGGCTTGATGGCCGGTTCGGTCATGTTGATGTAGGAATGTTCCGAAGTTACGTTTAGGTCCAGCTTCTCGTACCAATGGGCCGACGGAAGCACGACGTCTGAATACAGCGCGGTTGAATCCATGCGAATGTTGATGTCGACAATCAACTCCAGCTTCGGCCAGAGATTTTCCAGCACGTATTTCTGGCCTTTGGCCTGATTCAGCCAATTGCCTCGATAGACAAAGAAGACCTTTGGATCACGGCCTTGCTCAGGCATATTGGGCATCTGGCCAGTAGTAATCGAGTCGCGCAGGTATTTTTCCGTGTCGATGTCGGAGCTAATAATCTCGTCGTTGACTTCGGCGTGGATGTAGGTCCAGATGGTGGTCTGGCAGAAGCGTTGCTTGTTCACCCCCTCAGGGAAAGCTAGTGCCACAAGCCCCGCCACGAAGGCTGGTTTCCACTGGCCGATGTAGTGATTCATGCCTCCGCCGTTCGTGCCCTCGGTACCCGTCAGTGCGGTCAGAAGATGCATGGCACGCAACAGCACGTCGCTGTAATACCAATGTTGCGTCCCACCGCCACAGATAATCATTGAGGGTTTGGCTGTGGCAAATTCACGCGCCAGTTCGGTGATCGCTTTTGCTGTCACACCTGTGATTTTTGCAGCTTTTTCTGGCGTGTTGTCAGCCATGAGGCGCGACTTGAGAATCTCGAAAACAGGCCGGACTTCAACAGTCTTGCCGTCCAGCAACTGCATATTGAACTTGCCTTCGAGCGCAGGATCAAGATCACCTAAATCGATGTAGCCTTTGGGAAAGGCAAAGGTGTTTCGCCCCAAGAAACTAACCGGTGAACCTTTCTTTTCCGGTTGATCGCCCCAGGAACCCTTCGGGATAACCGGCTTGCCAGTTTTCGCGTTCCAGAAATAGAACTTATCCTTTGAGCCCCCTGCTACGACATCTGCCTCACGCAGGAAGCGTTTGGTGTCACTACGCACCAGATAGGAAAGATCGGTCTGCTCTTTCAGGCTGTGCGCGTCATAAAGTTTTTCCTTGATGATGACGTGCGCCATCGCCATCGCCAGAGCGCCATCAGTTCCCGGTTGCGGATGAATCCATTTGTCGACCTTAATTGTCGACGAGTTGTAATCCGGTGAAATGCTGACGATTTTGGCGCCGTTTAGCTGCGCCTCAGAAAGGAAGTGGGCGTCCGGAATTCGCGTCTGTGTAGGATTCGACCCCCAGAGAATGATGTATTTGGAATTGAACCAGTCGGCAGTTTCGCAGGTATCGCCTTGGACCCCGCAGGTCTGGGTCTGGCCGGTAGGGTGATCGCCATACCAATCGTAAAAGGTATGAGCATGAGCGCCGATGTAGTGTGCGAATCTATGCCCTGCCGAGAACGACACAGGCGAGACTGCGGGCACCGGCGAATAAACACTGATGCAATCCGGTGCATGGTTCTTGATGGTGTCGACAACCTTATCCGCAATCATGTCGAGCGCCTCATCCCAGGTAGCGCGCCGCCACTTTCCTTCGCCGCGTTCGCCGACGCGGATCAACGGGTACTTGATACGATGCGGCCCATACATGTAGTCGTGACCACACTCTCCCTTGTTGCATCCACGCGGGTTGTACTCGGGAATGTTGGGCATGGGAGCTATATCCTTTGACTGCTCCTCACGCATGACCACGCCATCCTTGCTATAGACAAAATGCGGGCAGGCGCCAGTGCAGTTGACGAGGTGAGCGCCACGCGTCTTTTTATCCCAGGACCATTGGGTGCGATGGAAGTTTTCCCATCCCGAATATTCGAAAGCTCCGCTAAGATCTGTAGCCGCAGCTAAGGTTCTTAAACTTAGAGAACTTCCCAAAAGCGTAGCACCAGAGGCTAGCAGGAAGCCTCTACGAGTCATTTGAACCATTGTCATCTCCTTATCTACTGTTTGACCGAGCACCGAACCGTACTTCGCTTGCGCGTTGTTCAGAGCCCCTGAGACTCGGTATTCGGTCGTAAGCAACTTCGAAGGGATCAGCAATGAGCATGCCAATGGTTGGCGGCCTGAAAATCAGGTCAGAATCCCCACTTAAATTGTGGTTTATTGACCTAAGTCAACAAAACCTCTGAGTGGGCATCAGTTTCAAAAAACCAACGGCATTCATTTCGTTAAATTGAACGAAATGAGATTTAACGTTTCGTTCAATTCTTTATTGGCTAAGTACAGTTTGGAAAAGTGCTCTTCGTCATTTGAGGGCGGCACATTTAGATAGCTAGTATCCAACTGGTGTCTATTCCGTCGAGATGCTTGCAATAGCCGCCATCAGACTCGACCGCTTACAGGCCATGAAGGTCTTCAGCAATGGTGATCCGCGATTCTCGGAGAGCGCAGTTCTAGGAAGCACAAATCGCTACGATCTGACCGGTCAGCAGATCTTCGAGGAGGAATCTGTGGCTGGTGCCCGCCAATAGCAGTACGCACAGGCGCCCAGACCAAACCGAGCTATACCAGTTGCTAATCCAGAACCAGTCGCTCCTGGCACTCTACCCCTTCAATGAGCAGTTGCTGCACCTGCGGGTTCAACATGCTCCTCCGCTGACACGGTCGCCCACCCTTATGACTGGGTCTGGTAACGGCCGCCAAAATCATCGGCTTGGCGAAATTCGTGAAGCCTTTGCAGTCGTACCGCTCAGGCACTTGCGCCCATGCCGACCATCCAATCACGACGGCCAGGCGAGAGGGCTGCGACGTCTCTATCGCGCAGAGGTGGCGACGGGCAAAGGGGCTTGGTACCGACCACCTCAAACTCAAAATCTACGGATGTCCTGTTGCCTATCTACGTGCATGTCATGAAATCGATTTCAAAAATCCGGATTCTTTCGGCATGAACCATGACGAGCCTAAAGATTTTCACACACCAGAAAATCTTCAGAAGATGCAACCCACTCAATTGCCACTTGTACGATCAGGAGGGCTGAGATTAAATTCATGGATACGTCGTTCAAGCTTAGGTCGAGAAATGTCGAGAATTTCACAGGCTTGACCTTTATGCCAACCGGTTTTTTCCAGTACGTGAACGATATGATTTTTTTCCATTTCCCTAAGAGAAAGAAGGTTTTTCGGGATGGGAGCATCAATCCCCGATGCTGATATGGGCATTCGTGAGCACCTTAATTCCGGCGGAAGGCGGTCAATGGTGAGAATGTCGCCGCGTTCCATTACCGCTGCTTTCATGAGCACATTTTCAAGTTGCCGAACATTACCCGGCCATGCGAAGGCGTTGAGGCAAGCCATGGCTTCACCAGACACCCTACGTATGTTTTTTCGTAGATCACGATTGATCTTCCGAAGAAGGAAATCGATCAATCTTGGCATGTCTCCTTGTCGCTCTCGCAACGGTGGGAGATTGATGGAAGCAACGTTGAGGCGGTAAAAAAGATCTTCGCGAAACTCACCTGAGGCAACTCTTGCTTGCAAGTCTACGTTTGTTGCCGCTATGAATCTGGCTTTGCTTTTTTTAACTTGTGCACTGCCTACCGGACTATATTCCCGTGCTTCCAAGATACGCAGTAGCTTGCCTTGAATAAGGGGGGTCAATTCGGCGACCTCATCCAGGAACAAAGTCCCCTCTCCTACTTGCTCAACTTTTCCCTTATGTGCATTGACGGCGCCAGTGAAAGCACCTCGCTCATGGCCGAACAGTTCACTCTCAAGGAGGGAGTCAACCAATGCTGCGCAGTTTACTGCAATAAAAGGCATATCTTTTTCGGCACTTGCATTGTGTATTGCTCTGGCAACCAACTCTTTTCCTGTCCCGGACTCGCCGAGAATTAAAGCCGTCACCCTGCTCTGCGCCACAAGAGCGATAGTCTTGAAGACCTCCTTCATCGCAAATGATTGACCCACAATTTGTGTTGGGGTTACATCTGTCGCTCCAATGATCAGCGGGTCACCAGTCACATGTTCCGAACGACTCGAAGCAAAGAGCGCTCGACTAACCGCTGCGTCTAATTCAGGAAGGTCGATGGGCTTTGGAACATAGTCCATAGCCCCGCATTGCATCGCCGCCACGGTCATCTCCATGTCGTGGAACGCTGTAATCATGATGATCGGTAGTTCGGGCTTTTCTGCTTTGACCTCTCGCAAAAGATCAAGGCCTCCTTTTGCAGGCAGGCGAATGTCAGAAATGATGGCATCAATATTGCTGGATAGTGCGACATTAATCCCTTCTTCCGCAGTATTCACCAGCGATACTTGAAATGCGCTTTTTTGAAAATGAGATTTCAGTGTCTGGCATATCGCCATGTCATCATCAACAATAAGTATGTGTATCAATTCACGATCTCCCGCCATTTTTTGCTCAAGAACATCCTCGGAATCCCTAAGCGAACGCCTCTCGGGATGCACCGTTGCTCGAACCGCTGGATGGGTAGAACTAACTTTCCGTGAGCTAGATTGATCAATCTCAATTTTCTGATACGGCCTTCCTTGCCATGAGTATTGCAAAAAAACTTCTATTGATCACGCTACTAGTCACCGGACTCTCTGTGGTTATTACTATTGTTCTAACCTGGAGCGCAGCAACTGATGCACTTCACGGATTAGAGGGTAAGCGCGTAATTGATAGCGTGGAGCGGGAGGCAAGCATACTCCAGAGCACCATCGACATGGTTAAGAGCGATCTATCCATGCTCGCCGATGGAGGGGCGCGATACATGATGGAGGAGAACACCGAGCCTAGTGTTGATGGCTTTCAAAAAGTTGCGGACCAACTCGATATCATGATGCGGGAAAGGCACGCCTATCGACAGGTGAAGATGTTATTGGACTCTGCCACTGGATCTCATCGCGTATTGGTTAGTTTGCGGAACGATAACGTAGTTCACACCATGGTGGATCAGCCAACTGCTAATTGGAATTTTGAGTCATTGTTGGCAGAAAAGCAGGGCCTCAGAAATTTCAACGAGCAAACCAGAAACCTGAGCGATGAAACAAGTGGAGAAAGGGTGTTTTTCGTCAGCATCCCAGTTCGCGGCAAGGACCGCAATGTAATCGGTGCAATCGCTGTGGTTGTTGCTATCGATCAAGTGTTTAGAACATTAGGTAAAGCGCATGATGGCATTGCTTACTGGATTGCTGATAGTGCTGGTCAATACCTTTACCAGTCCCGTCCGGAGACGTCAGGTAGCCATACTCAAAAGGCTGCCAACGCAATCCGCGATTTCCAGTTGGCTCAGACTTGGGATCAAGTTTTGTCTGGGGCTAAACCTCAATTAATTATGGAGTTTCCCGCAATTGCAACGATGTTGGGTATTCGTCGTGCGACTTTGAATGTTGGTGAAGGGAATGAAATTGAGAATGTATTGGTGGTAGGAGGGGTGATATCCCTAGTTGAATTGGAGATCAAAGCTGCTGCCCTTCAAAGGCAACTTGCTATTGCAGTTGCAAGCATTGGACTCCTGATGCTGTTGACACTGTCTGTGTCAACAAGCCGACTCCTAAGGCCCATTGATGTTTTAATCAAGGCGGCTAACCGCATTGCCTCAGGTGACCAAAATATTGTGATCCCGGCGAACAACAATGATGAAATCGGAACTCTCAGTCGGGCAATGACGCGGATGGCCGAAAAATTGCACCTAGCCGGAAAAAACTCCGAGCAAAGCGCAATGGGACAGATGGCCTCGATGATCGCTCATGATCTACGTAACGCGCTGTCATCGGTCAAAATGAATCTTCAGATACTCGACGAACACCATCGAAAGGAAGGAGATATGCAAATAGAGAATTGCGAGATCGCCCTCCGTCAGGTTCGTTACATGGAGACAATTCTGAATGACATGCTGACTTATGCGCGCCCAGGTACTGCAGAATTTGACTGGGTAGATCTGGGAGATACGCTCAGGGCGGCGTCGGTATCACTTTTGCCGGAAATAACTGGAAAATCCGTGGAAGTCCGCATGGAAGGGGAGGAAAAGCTGCCCACGATCATGGCTGACCGAAATAAATTATTACAGTTGTTTCAAAATGTACTCGGAAACGCTATTTATGCCGTACCTGAGTGGGGGCTGATAACAATTCGGACTCGCTGCCTCCTACATGAATCACAACCGTCCGTAGAAATTCGTTTTGAAGATGATGGTCCTGGTATTTCCCCCCAAATTGCTGACAAGGTATTTGATCCTTTCTTCACTACTAATGCCAGAGGAACCGGGTTGGGACTGGCAATAGTGCAGCGTATCGTCGCTCAACACCGAGGGCGGGTCTATCTGGATTCGGAACGAGGCCACGGAACGACCGTTGTTGTCGTTCTCCCGCTAACCCAAGAAGGGACGGATGACTCGCCACAAAGCGGCGAACTTAGCTAAATGCAACATCTTGTGCGGAATGGGGTATTGAATGACCCAATTATATTTTGATCTGCTCCGCAATTTAGTCCCGGAATGGACTTGGAGTCTGCGGTTAATCAAGGCAGACCTATATCACCGCCGGACTAATCTCTGGGAGCAGGTCAATTTGGTTAATTTCGTCCCGATCGCGCAGTTTGCGTATCAGCACTATCACGCATGATCTACCTGATACTTCAGCCATTCGCATACTAATCTGAACGTTAAAGAGATGTCCGTCCTTGTGCCTAGCCATCCATTCGAAAATGGGTGACTCACCTTGATTTGCACGTTCAAGCCATTTGGAAAGCACGTCTCGCGTAAATGGAGTCGTGTCTGAACTTAAATCGGCAATTGTGAGTTGTCTAATTTCTTGGCGACCATAGCCGAACATTTCGGCAACCCTAACATTGCCCTCCAGAATCACTCCATTGGCGATGTCGTGGAGAACAATTCCATCGTTCACTCCATCGAAGATCGCCCGAAAACGAGACTCTCCTGCTCTAATTTCTCGCTCTTGGAAATTTCGTTCTGTGACGTCGCGCGCTATGCCAAAAACACCGATCACCTTTCCATCCTGGTCGCGCAATGGACCTCGGGTTGTAAGAAAAGTACGCCGACCTCCTGTTGTCGGCAATGATTCTTCTGCACACTCGATGAGGCCGCTTCGCATTGCTTTTTGATCATCGCTTCTGATCCTCTGAGCATCTTCGGCGGGGAATACTTCGCAATCATCTCGCCCCAATAATTCTTGGCGACTCTTACCCAGAAAACGGCAAAGCTCACGATTAAGTAAGAGATAGCGCCCATTGGAATCTTTTGCAAATATCGCGTCATTTGAGCCTTCGGCAATCGCTTCCAACAACTGCAGTGCTTGAAGTTTTTCCACCTGATCCTGGCGCTGGATTGCTGCGTGTCGAAGTTCGTCACGCTGACGTATAAAAATAGTGGCTACTGCGGCTACGATCAAAGCTAGGATGTCGGCCAAGGCAATCCAGCCGGCATCTCGCTTGGCCCCGGAATAGAGTTCGCCTTTATCAAGTTTCGCAACGAGAAACCATGGGGTTCCGGGAATAGCTTTCACAACCCCTAACACAGCAATGTCTCGGTAATCCACACCCTCAACTGCTTGATCGGGAAGTGCATCTCCACGAAGAACTTGAGATGCCAGCAAGTTTTTTTCATTCACCGGAACACGCAAGCGTACAGATGTATCAGAACGGTGCCGCAACTCATTCAAAAACAAAACGTTGCTACCCTCGCGGCGAAATAACAGCGTTTCAGCAGTCGCACTTGGTATAGGCCAGGACTGGATAAATGGAAATAAAAACCGATTGGGGTCGGTACGTATCACAACTGTCACTTCGTGTTTCATGCTCCCCGAGCGTAACGGCACCACGAAATCCAGATGCACTCGCCCCAGTTTTCCTTCTTCGTCTCGATAGAGATCCGTATTAATAAGCTGGCCCGTTGTGTGGGCCTTTTTCACTGCTCCTTGCACAGCAGGGAGCTTGGTCAAATTTATTGAACTGGGATTAGTCGAGAATTGATCACCATCTATACCAAGCAAAACGACCTCAATATAGTCTTTAGATTTTTTATAGGCTTGCAGTCGCTCCACAAGGCGGCGTCGGGCTAGCGTTGACTCCGACTGTCGCCACTCAAGATACAAATTGACCAGAGAATCGTCGTTAAAAATCATTCTGGCATCTGCGTCACGTTCTGCAAGCCAAGCCGAAATCTGACTGACCTTGAGATCGGCGATAGCTTGCAAACGTTCAATTTCGCGATCTCGTTGTTTGGCTGTCATTTGAGCCACCAGCACAAAACCAGCGAGCAAAATCACTCCAGCCAAAACCGCAAAAACAAGAACCAGAGAACCTGCTCCCGGCTCACTGATTCCATTCCATGACGCTCGATTTTCAATTCGCACTCGTGGCTTTGAAATCAGATAAATGATGCACGCAGAGGCAAAGATAAAAGCAACACCTTTCCAAGTGCCTATCCACGAGAAAACAAACAGATCTGGAGTCAATCCGAGAAGAATTTGATCTGAAAAAATAGTCCAACTGATACCAATCAAGGCATACAGTCCGGCAATTTGCAGAGCGGTCCGATCTATTTTCATATTCTATTTCTGTGTTCAATCAGAGCCGAGCAGGAGTTTGTATTGGGAGTTCACAAGTTGCAGTTCGTAGTGGTCGCACCTCAGGCTAAAAAGTAACCTGCGTTCGCAGGAGAAACGACCGAGAGAATTTGAAGCGCCTCACTCGTGTTATTGAGGACACCGTGTACCTGCCCCGCGTGTGCCACAACAACTTGTCCACACGATATTGGCGTGGTCATCTCACCAGCGCAGGGTGAATAGTCACCGCTACCAGACATGACAATCCATGTATCCTGTCCGTTAGGATGAATGTGAGGTCGAATGCGTTGCCCCGGAAGCAGGTGCCACATAACTACAACAGCATCAGCAGATTCGGTAATGACTGATCGCTTAGGTTCTTCATCCATCGTGGGCTGCACAAAGTCTGAAGACTGGAAGATTCGTTTTAGTGGCACGGTAGATTCCTAAAAAAGAGCGAATTTTGGAGCGTGTTTATTGCCGTGAATGTAAATGGCACATTTAATTCGGAAGTCTTGCTTCGAAAAGGCTACCAGCGCAGCATTGAATTCCCCAACAAAACTCCTACCGCTGCAGGGATGAGCATTCCCAACAGATACCAGAAACCAATAAATGGCGCGCCGAGTTCGGGACAGTGCAGGCAATAAACGACGGCGGCAACGGCCCCGGCAAGCAGACCGGCGGCAAAACCGGCTAACCGCGGCCGGGTCGGCGCGAGGTCCTTCATCGAGCGCAACACGGCGGCAAACACCGGTACCGAGAGCATGGCGATTAGTAACGGGCAGGATTTCCACGTATCGCCAAAGAAAAGATTCGAGCGCTCCATCGGTTCTGCCTCGATCAGCGTAAAGGCAGCGATGGCCCACATACCCAAGACAGGAAGGCCGAGCGCGGCCGGCACCCAGTTGGTTTTCGCACCAGGCCGCGACAAGCGGAGCACAGCAAACAGGCTCCCTGCGGCAAGACAGGTGACAAATCCGACTTTGACCCAGAACATCGGCAGCAAGAGCGCAAGCCCGAGATCGTGACGAACCTGCAAAAGGGCGAGCATCAGTAGGGTGGCACCCGCCGCGCCCCAGCCAATGGCTAGCGCGTAGCGCTGTGCGGCGGAGGGAGCCTCGACCGCACCCGCTCCCGCGGCCAACATGGTGATCAAGTCTTCAGTTTTCATAGGGCACCTCGTATTTTCGCCGCGAGCGCCTTCAAGCCGCGGTGGACGCCAACCTTGATGGCAGATTCCGACATCCCGCTCACATCAGCCGCTTCTCTGACTGACAAACCTTCCAATTTGGTGTGCATGATCGGCAGGCGGAAATGATCGGGCAAATCGGCTAGAAGTTTGTTCAGATCGCGCCGTGCTTCGGCGGCCTCAGCATCGGCAGAGGAGAACAAATCCATGCCGTCATCCAGCGTATCATTGCGCTGTTCGTAAATAGCCCGCCGTCGGAACAGGTCGACCAGCTTGTAGCGGGCAATCGCCTGCACCCAGGCCGACAGCGGCTGGCTGGGGTCGTAGGTATGGCGCTGGTTATGCACCGCGAGCAGGGCTTCCTGCACAAGATCCTCCACTTCGTCTGGCAGGCGGATCAGTCGTTTGCGCAGGAAAGCCCGCAGATACGAACTCAACTCGCCGAGAAACGTCTGGTACGCCGCGTTGTTACCGGACAGGCCACGCACGAACAAATCCTTCAGGCGCTCTTCCTTTGCGCGAAAGCTTTCTTCTCTGTTTATTCGTTGCATGGACGCCTTTCGTTACAACTGCCGGACAAATATTGGCAGCAGATCAAAAAATATTTTGCCCGAACCCGTAACCGTTCGCCAACTCGCGACGAATTACCTCGTATAGAACGCTGCAGCAATGAGCCCCAAGTAGTTTATCGCCCAACCGACGCAAACACTAAGAGGAACGCCATGAGCAAAGAGATTTATGCCATTCATCCGCCATGGTTGCGAGTGACGCATTGGCTCTATGTTGTCGCTGTCGTCATTTTGGTGATGAGCGGCTGGCGGATCTACGATGCCTCGCCCTTCTTTCCTTTCTTCATTCCCAAGGAAATCACGCTCGGCGGCTGGCTGGGCGGGGCGCTTCAATGGCATTTCGCGGCGATGTGGCTGCTGGCGGTCAACGGTCTGATTTACCTGTTTTTCAATATCTTCAGCGGCCGCCTGTGGCACAAGTTTTTCCCGCTGTCGCTGCGGGCCATTGTCGCCGACCTGCTGGACGCGCTGAAAGGCAAGCTATCGCACGCCGACCTCAGCCATTACAACGCCTTGCAGCGGGCGGCCTACCTGTTCGCGATCGCCGACATCATCGTGATTGTCTTGTCCGGCCTGGTGCTGTGGAAGTCCGTGCAGTTTCCGATCTTGCGCGAGCTGCTCGGCGGCTATGAAGCCGCCCGCCGCGTCCACTTCATTGGTATGAGCGCCCTGGTCGCCTTTGTCGGCGTTCATGTGGCCATGGTCGCGTTGGTCCCGCGCACGCTGATCGCGATGATTCGCGGCCATTAAGGAGTCAAGCGTGTTCCCCAAAAAGAACCGCCCGATGATTGCCAACGGTGACCGCGTGCTCAAGGATGCCTTCAAGGACGTCGGCAAATACATCGAACTGCCGGCCCGCCGCGCCTTCCTGCAACGCTCGATGACTCTGGGTGGACTATCGCTGCTGACCGGGTGCGCCATCACCGACGATGAGAGCGTCGAGTCCGCCCTGCTGGCGATGTCGCGCTTCAATAACTGCGTTCAAGGCTGGTTGTTCGATCCGAACCAACTGGCGCCGATTTATCCGGAATCGATGATCACCCGCCCGTTCCCGTTCAATGCCTATTACGGCGATGACGAGGTACGCGAGGTCGATGCTGCCAGCTTCCGCCTGGAGGTCAGCGGCCTGGTCTCCGACAAGCATGCGTGGACGCTCGACGAACTGCATGCCTTGCCGCAAGTCGATCAGGTCACCCGCCACATCTGCGTCGAAGGCTGGAGCGCCATCGGCAAGTGGAGCGGCGTACCCTTCACGACCTTCCTACGCCTGGTCGGCGCAGATCTCGATGCTAAATACGTCGGTTTCAAATGTGCCGACGACTACTACACCAGCATCGACATGGCGACGGCGCTGCACCCGCAGACGCAGCTGACCCTGAGCTACGATGGACAGACGCTGCCGGCCCGCTACGGTTTCCCGATGAAGCTGCGCATGCCGACCAAGCTCGGCTACAAGAACCCTAAATACATCCAGGCGCTTTTCGTCACCAATTCCTACCCCGGGGGCTACTGGGAAGACCAGGGGTACAACTGGTTCGGCGGCAGTTGATCGTTTCGGCTGCCCTGATCACCCGGCATTTTCGCCACGCAACACTCTCATTGAGGAAAAAACCATGAAAAAGCTCGCCGCAGTAATGCTCACCTCCTGCCTTATGGTCGCCGTCGGCGCATCCTTCGCCGACGAAATGAAGAAGGATGACATGAAGAAAGACGTGATGATGAAGAAGGATGACATGGCCAAAGATGAAATGAAGAAGGACAGTATGGCCAAGGATGGCATGAAAAAGGATGCCATGAAGAAAGACGCGATGATGAAGAAGGATGGCATGACCAAGGATGAAATGAAGAAGTAAGGCGACGGCTGGCCGGTCAAAAAACGCATCTGACCGGCCCATTCACGCTTCGCCATGAGTCTCATCATGTTCAGTCAATTTCAAGAGTTGCAGCGCTGGCATTGCGTGGTCGCGCTTTCGGCCGGCTTGGCGCTTACGACGATCAATAAGCATCCCCTGCACCTTGCTAATATTCGCCGATTTGGCTGTGCTGCTGCCAGTTAAAGTAGCCACCTGTCGCCGGCAAAGTCCGGCGCATACCGTGCCCATGATCGAACTCTATACGTCGGAAGGCTGCAGCAGTTGCCGGCCGGCGGAACCCTGGCTACGCGATATGCCGCAAAGATTTGACACCGATAAACTAGTTGCACTAGCGCTGTACGTTAATTACTGGGATTACATCGGCTGGCAGGACCGCATTTACCAAATGCGAAATTTACCGAGCGTCAGCGCCAGTTGAACAGTCTGGCCGGGAGCGGCACCATCAAGACGCCCTAGGTGTTCGCCGGCATGCCGGAGTTAGCAATGGGCACGTAGTGTGACTTCGTCGGATCGAAAAGCTGCTGATCATCGCCTCCGCTGACCGGACGGCAGGTGACCGCAGCATTGCGGACCGAATTTGGAAGGTAGTCGAACGGCAGGCTTGGCCGAATTGTTCGCGTTGGCTAGACAGGCGGTTCAGCATGGAGCCGCCAATTCAACGACGGCTCCATATACGACATCAATACTTGGACCTAGCCAGCTAACTGCGGGCAATAATCACCCTCAGTCGGCGTGATCACCCGTCGAGTAGTTTGATCAACGCTCAAGGCACTTACCCGAAGGGCGAGGCACTAGTACTAGCCATAGGGCCGTCTACTTCTCAATAACCACTTGCCTTCGCAACACGTGTGACAGCAAGGGAAGCCATCGTGAGGCGATCCTGATAACGCTCGGTTGCCAGTAGGGAGCGAGCCTCAGCCCCCACCGACGATACATATAGGCGTCGTCGGGACGGCCTAGCGCGGACAACACCTATCGCATTGCGAATCAAGTCAAGCCGCCCCTCTAGGTCGACAACTAACTGCGCCAAATTTTCCTCATCCTCCTGGTTGTTTACCTCGACACCGAGTTGCTTACACTTATCCACAAGGTTTCGAACGGAGTGCTCTGCTGTCTTTCCTTTTCCTCTAACTTTCTCTTCTCCTTCTTCTTGGCTTATAGGACACTGATTTATTGAGGGTTTACTATCCTCTACAAACATATCCGGCCGCAAAGCACATTCCGGTGAATTCTTGATCGCTAATATCACCGCACCTCGAAGCTTCTGGCTACGAACTTGGGAAAAATCGCTTTGAGCTTGCCGTCGCCGAGCTTCCGTTGGAAATACGTTTTCCCGAAAGAATGAGGCCACAAAGATTTCCCCGGTTTCCTTATCCGAGAGCACATGGCTACGCCGCTCCAGATCGGCCAAACCACCTTGGAGTGCCTCTGGAGTTAGACCGGTGTCCTCACCCAACCCACCGGGGACCCAACATCCAACATGGGATTCACACCCAACCCTTAATGCAACAGCCAGGAGTTTTAGGTCAGGGACCATCTTCCGCACCTCAGGCTGCCGAAAAAAATTTCTCGGCAATAGCGATTTCGCCTTCATGCCCCCTCCTTCTCACCCTGACCAACATGTCGTTGCGATTTTCTTGGCAACGATTCTGCAGATTTCGCACGAAGGTCTTTTACCGATATCCCAAACTTCCTAGCTTCGAGCCGTTCCTTTTTTGTGGGAGCACCACGCCTAGATGGATATGTCGTATTGAAGGAATCCTCTCTTTTCTCAACGACCTGAATGCCTTGTGTCGTATCACCAAGCAACCACCCGACGACGACATCCACCGTCCATAAAAGGGTATCCCCCTTCCTTCTCCCCCTTACCGGGGCGGGGCCCGCACCCTTGTAGATTTTAGACGTCGAACATTTTAAGACTTCAGCCACCTGAACGACGGTCAACGTGACCCCGTACTTTTCGATTAGATCCTGCCGAATCTGACTCATTGCCATATTCCCTGAAATCGCCGCCCTTAACGAACTGGGATAGCAGAAGAGATGGCCATAGAAGGCCTGCCTAGCGCGGCGTAAGGCTCTCCCTGCTAGAGGGAATTGCGGGGAATAGGGAGAAGGCGATCGGACAGAGCCGGATGAGGGAGTCGTCCCATAAGAGGACGGATAGGCAATGCCAGGAGGGGCCTATGGACTCGTGCCGAGAGGGTCGTGTTGCCGTAGCGCCACGCTACAGGAAGAAACACCAGCAATAGCGCAAGGAAAGATTCTTTCTGGTCCTCACTCCGGTCTACGGAACTCCAGAGCAAATCCAGCCAGCAGAAAGCCGACCGCCAAGCTGGAGCTAATGCAAACGAAGAGTGAGTGTGCTTGCCCATGTCAAAAGAATGCCACACCGCCTGAAAAAATCAAAATTTTTCCATTAAAATCAATATCGTATAACCGGTTATACGATATTGAGGGCGGCACAAATATGGCACAGAGAAGGATGAAAAATTCACCCATAGGCTGTAAATATTTGAAACAACCGGAAATAAAAAAACCGCCTAGACGGCGGTTTTTAAAAGGAAATCCTGGTCGGGGTGAGAGGATTCGAACCTCCGACTCCTGCGTCCCGAACGCAGTACTCTACCAGGCTGAGCTACACCCCGACTCGCTCACTGCAACTTTCGGGAAAAGTCAGAAACTTCTCGTCACAGCGAAGACTGACAATTCTACCAGCGAATCTTTGTATTGAGAAGCCGGAAGCGCTTGCAGTGCGCGCACCGCCACTTCCGACTCGAGCTTGGCCTGCTTCAGGGTGTGCTCCAGAGCACCGGTGGCACGAATGGCTTCCAGCACGACAGGGAAGTCATCCCGCCCGCCTTCCTCAATGGCGCGACGCACACAGGCAGCCTGCTCCGGGGAACCGTTCTGCATCACATAAATGAGAGGCAGCGTAGGCTTGCCTTCGGCCAGGTCGTCACCCAGATGCTTGCCGGTCTCGGCCTCGTCGGCGGAATAGTCCAGAACATCGTCCACCAGCTGGAACGCGGTCCCCAGATGCATGCCGTAAGCCGCCAAACCTTCCTCGACCTCCGGCGTCGCCCCCCCCAGGATTGCCCCCAGCCGGGCCGCCGCCTGGAACAGCTTGGCAGTCTTGTAGCGGATCACCTGCAGGTAGCGCTCTTCATCCACGTCCGCATCGTGGCAGTTCATCAACTGCAGCACCTCGCCCTCGGCGATGATGTTGGTGGCATCCGCCAGCACCTGCATGATGCGCATGTTGCCTACGGACACCATCATCTGGAAGGCGCGGGAATAAAGAAAATCGCCGACCAACACGCTGGCGGCATTGCCGAACAGGTTATTGGCCGTCTCCCGGCCCCGGCGCAGTTCCGACTCGTCCACCACATCGTCGTGCAACAGGGTGGCCGTGTGAATGAACTCCACCACCGCCGCCAATTCATGGTGATTGACACCCTTGTAGCCCATGGCACCGGCAGCCAGCAGCACCAGCACCGGACGCAGGCGCTTGCCGCCGCTGCTGATGATGTACTCGGCCACCTGACGAACGAGCACCACATCGGAATGCAGGCGCTGACGAATGACGGCATCCACCGACTTCATGTCGGGACCGATCAGAGCATTGATTTTTTCGAGAGCCACGGGAACGTTTCGAGAGCGTAAAGGAAAGGACGGCCACAACAGCCGGAAAAGCAACGGCAGAGGCCTTCAGCACAGGCTCCCAGCCAAGCCGCTGCATGGTAGGCGCGTGCCCGAGGATGGTCAAGCCGCCCGGCCGGCAGACGCGGCAGCCAAAGAACGGAAGTCTTTGACGCGACGTCTAAAATCCGTATAATGCACGGTTCTTTGTTACACCCTTTGTTATCGGAGTCCCTATGTACGCGGTCATAAAAACCGGCGGCAAGCAATATCGCGTCGTCGCTGGCGAAAAACTTAAAGTAGAACAGATACCGGCAGACATCGGCGCACAAATCACTCTCGACCAGATCCTCATGGTAGGCGAAGGCGAGGCTGTGAAAATTGGCGCCCCGCTGGTTCAGGGCGCCTCTGTCCAGGCTACCGTGGTTTCCCACGGCCGCCACGACAAGGTCAAGATTTTCAAGATGCGCCGTCGGAAGCACTACCAGAAGCACCAGGGCCATCGTCAGAACTACACCGAGATCCGCATCGACGGCATCTCTGCCTGATCGAGGAGTTAATACACCATGGCACACAAAAAAGCTGGCGGTAGTTCCCGCAACGGCCGCGACTCGGAATCGAAGCGACTTGGCGTAAAGCGCTACGGCGGCCAACTGGTGGCAGCCGGTAACATTCTGGTTCGTCAGCGTGGCACCGAATTCCATCCCGGCGAAAACGTCGGCATCGGCAAGGACCACACCCTGTTCGCCCTCGTTGAAGGTCGCGTGCAATTCACCATCAAGGGTGAAAAGCGCCGCCGCACCGTGAGCATCGTTCCCGCCGCCTAACCCGCGCTTTAAGGAACCAAGGAGAGCCCTATCCTCGCGGTAGGGCTTTTCTGTTTATACCCTATGAAATTCATCGACGAAGCCAAGATCCTGGTCATCGCCGGCAAGGGCGGCAATGGCGTTGCCTCCTTCCGCCGGGAAAAATACATCCCCATGGGCGGTCCGGATGGCGGCGACGGTGGTCGCGGCGGCAGCATCTATGTCATTGCCGACCGCAACATCAACACCCTCATCGACTACCGCTACACCCGAAAATTCCTCGCCCAGAACGGCGAAAGCGGGCGGGGCGCCGATTGCTACGGCAAAGGCGGCGACGACATCATCATGCACATGCCGGTTGGTACGGTTATTAGCGATGCCGTCACCGGTGACGTACTGGCCGACCTGGACAAGGACGGCAAGAAGGTCCTGCTGGCCCAAGGCGGCCGGGGCGGCCTGGGCAACATCCACTTCAAGTCCTCCACCAACCGCGCCCCCCGTCAGTGCACCAAAGGCGAACCCGGAGAAGAAAAAGAACTGAAGCTGGAGCTGAAAGTACTCGCCGACGTAGGCCTGCTGGGCCTGCCCAATGCGGGCAAGAGCACCTTCATCCGCGCCGTATCCGCCGCCCGACCCAAGGTTGCAGACTATCCCTTCACCACCCTGCACCCCAATCTTGGCGTGGTGCGGGTCGATGACAACAAGAGCTTCGTCATTGCCGACGTCCCGGGCCTCATCGAAGGCGCAGCCGATGGCGCCGGCCTCGGAATCCGCTTCCTCAAGCACCTGGCCCGCACACGCGTGCTGCTGCACATCGTCGATATTGCCCCGATGGATCCAGACGCCGATCCGGTTGCCGACGCCATCGCCATCGTCGGCGAACTGGAAAAGTACAGCCCCGAACTCGCCAGCAAGCCGCGCTGGCTGATCCTCAACAAGCTTGACCTGCTCCCCGAGGAAGAGCGCCAGGAACACGTGGACGCCTTCTTGTCCGCCTACCGGGAAAGATCCGGTTTCGACGGCCCCGTATTCCCCATTGCCGCCATCAGCGGCGAAGGCTGCCGCCCCGTGGTCTACGCCATCCAGGCCGCCCTGGAGGAAATCAGGAAGCAGGACGAGGCAACGGAGGAGTCCGGGGAAAGCCCCCTCCCCCCCTCACCAAGCGTAGACGAATGAGCCCAACCACCAGTCGTACGGCCAATGCCGGGCGCCTAGTCGTCAAGGTCGGCTCGGCCCTTGTCACCAACAATGGCGCCGGGCTCGACCTAGCCGCCATTCACGAATGGGCGCGCCAGATCGCCGAACTCCGCCACAACGGGAAACAGGTGGTCCTGGTTTCCTCAGGCGCCATTGCCTGCGGCATGCAGCGACTGGGCTGGCAGAAGCGCCCCAAGGCCGTGCACGAACTCCAGGCCGCCGCCGCCGTCGGCCAGATGGGCCTGGCCCAGGTCTATGAATCAGCCTTTAGCGCCCACGGCCTGCACACTGCCCAGATTCTGTTGACCCACGACGATCTGGCCGACCGCAAGCGCTATCTGAATGCCCGGGCCACGCTGACCACACTGCTCGAACTGGGTGTCGTCCCCATCATCAATGAGAACGACACGGTCGTTACTGACGAAATCAAATTCGGCGACAACGACACCCTGGGCGCCCTGGTCGCCAACCTGGTGGAGGCAGACTGCCTCATCATCTTGACCGACCAGCCCGGCCTCTTCACCGCCGACCCGCGCAAGGACCCTTCCGCCACCTTGATCACCTCAGCCCGCGCCGGCGACCCATCCCTGGAGGCAATGGCCGGCGGTGCCGGCACCCAGATCGGCACCGGCGGCATGATTACCAAGGTCCTCGCCGCCAAGCGGGCCGCCCGCAGCGGCGCCGACACTGTCATTGCCAGTGGCAGGGAAAAAAGCCCTCTCACCCGCCTTGCTACCGGAGAATCCGTCGGCACTCTGCTGGTCGCCGACACCCTGCCGATGACCGCCCGCAAACAGTGGCTGGCAGACCATTTGCAGCTGGCAGGAAAGCTGACGCTCGACCAGGGAGCCATCCAAGCCCTGCGCCAAGGAAAGAGTCTGCTGCCTGTAGGGGTACGGGAAGTTCACGGCGACTTCGAGCGGGGAGCCGCCGTAGCCTGCCTGGACGAAAGCGGCAGGGAGATCGCCAGGGGCCTCTGCAATTACGGCAGCAGCGAAGTTCGCCTCATCGCCAAGCATTCGTCCAGCGATATCGAGGATATCCTCGGCTACATGGAAGAGCCGGAACTCATCCATCGCGACAACATGGTCTGCCTGCACGAGAAATAGCGTTCACGACCTCAACAATAAAAAAGGCGCCCTGGAAGGCGCCTTTTTTATTGTCCACTCCCGGCGGCACCTGGAATGAGCAGAAACAAAACGGGCACCCGAAGGTGCCCGTTTTAACAACAACTACTTCAGGTCGTCGAGAGACGATTAGAAGGAGTGGTTGATACCCAGGTTGAACTGGGATTCGTTGTTGCCGGAACCACCGGAGGCGTGAGCCACGGTGTAAGCAGCGTTGTCGTCGTTGCTGATCTTGGAGAAAGCGGTGTACAGCTTGGTACGCTTGCTCAGCAGGTAGTCAGCACCGATAGCGAACTGCTTGGCGTCGGCGTTGTCGTTCAGCTTGTCCTTCAGGTTGTTGTAGGAAGCCTTCAGGACAACCTTGGCACCGATGGGGGCGGACACGCCGATCAGCCAGTTGCGAACCTTGTCAGCGTCGTTGCCGTTGGCTTCAACCTTGTTGGAGCCGTAAGCACCGGACAGGGCCAGCACGCCGAAGTCGTACTTACCAGCCAGGGTGTAGCTGCTCAGCTTGCCGTCAGAGCCAGCGCCGCCGATCAGGGCGTTGCCGTCCAGCTTCACCTGGTGGTAGTTCAGACCGACGGTCAGAGGACCATTGGTGTAGGTGGGAGCGATGGCGAACAGACGGTTCTGGTTGGAGGTGTTAGCAGCAGACTCCTGGTTGTCCAGGGAGTTGGTGCCGTAAGCAGCGGTCACGGACAGGCCGGAGAAGGAGGGGGACACGTAAGCAACGGTGTTGTTCACGCGGATCGGATCGTACAGACCAGCAGCAATACGGGAGGAAGCGAACAGGTTGTTAGCGCGACCAGCGGTACCCACGCCGAACGGATCGATCTGAGCCATCAGGGAGTAGTGGGGGGTGTAGATACGGCCACCGATCACGGTACCGAAACCACCGGTCAGGCCAACGTAGGACTGACGGCCGAAGGTGCGACCTTGAGCGGAAGCGCCGTCGTCCAGGGTCAGACCCATTTCGAAGTTGAACAGAGCCTTCAGGCCGTTGCCCAGATCTTCGGTGCCCTTGAAGCCCAGACGGGAGCCGGAAGCGATACCGGAATCAAAACGGGTGTTTTGGCCGGTGGTGGTGCCGTTCAGAGCGGAACCGTTCACGGCCAGACCGAAGTCAGCAACACCGTAAACTTGCACGTTGGATTGAGCGAAAGCGGCGCCGGAAGCCAGAGCGGCAACGGCCAGAGCGATGAATTTCTTTTGCATCAGGTTTTCTCCTCTTGCAATTAGGAAAGGTAGCGTTCTTCGCCTACCCCTTTTAAATACCTCTCTTACGAGAAGTTGAAACGGATTGTGGCAAACCCACCCAGGGGGAGCAACGACAACGGCAGGATGCCGACATTCCCACCTTAAAGTTGTTGTGTTTTTACAACACAACACTCAACACCAGCGCCTTCACCTACGCCCAAAGCCATAAGGACCAACCCTTCAACCCTTGGCGAAGAGTTGTTGCAGGGCTTCCCCGGGGGACGGGCAGCGCATGAAGGCTTCGCCGACCAGGAAGGCTTCGACCTGGTTGGCTCGCATGAGAGCCACGTCCGCTGCACCCAGGATGCCGCTCTCCGTCACCACGATCCGCCCGTCACCGATCTCCGGCAGGAGGCCGAGGGTGGTCTGTAGACTGACCTCAAAGGAACGCAGGTTACGATTGTTGATACCCATCAGCGGAGTCTTCAGTTGCAAGGCCCGCTCCAGCTCCTGGCCGTCGTGGGACTCGACCAGCACCCCCATGCCCAACTCCATGGCCAGGTCTTCCATCTCCCGCATCTGCGGCAGGCTGAGGGCCGCCACAATCAACAGGATGGCATCCGCCCCCATGGCCCGGGCTTCATAGACCTGATAGGGGGCCACCAGAAAATCCTTGCGCAGCACCGGCAAAGCGCAAGCGCCGCGGGCTGCCTGCAGGTATTCGGGCGCGCCCTGGAAATACTGCCGGTCCGTCAGGACCGACAGGCAGGCCGCACCATGTGCTTCGTAATCTGCTGCAATGGCGGCCGGATCGAAGTTCTCCCGGATGACGCCCTTGGAAGGACTGGCCTTCTTGATTTCCGCGATCACCGCCGATTGTCCGCCGGCAATCTTGCGGCGGATGGCCCCGACGAAATCCCGGGCAGGGTCGGCCTTGACCCGGGCTTCGGCAGCGGTGCGAACGGCGGCCAGGGGCATGGCGGGCAGGGCGGCAGCCACCTCTTCCCGCTTGGTGGCGAGAATCTGGTTGAGGATGTCGCTCATGGGGCAACCCCGGTAAAGCGCACGAATTCATCCAGCTTGGCCCGGGCGGCGCCGCAGGTAATGGCATCCAGCGCCTTTTCCACCCCCTGGGTCATGGAGTCGGCCAGGCCGGCCACATACAGGCTGGCTCCGGCGTTCAGGGCCACGATATCCCGGGCCGGACCGTGACGCCCCTCCAGGGCCGCCAGCACCATGGCCTTGGACTCTTCCACATTGCCCACCCGGATCACCCGGGGATCGTGCACCGGCAGGTTGAAATCCTCCGGATGAATCTCGTACTCATGGATGCGTCCATCCTTCAGTTCGCCAATCAGGGTGCGGCCGGAATTGGAAATCTCATCCAGACCATCCACGCCGAAGACGGTGAAGGCCCGCTGGGAACCCAGGCGCTGCAGCACCCGGATGAGGATACCCACCAGATCCGCATGGAACACCCCCAGCACCTGGCGCTCGGCGCCGGCAGGGTTGGTCAGGGGCCCGAGGATGTTGAAGATGGTGCGCACCCCCAGTTCGCGTCGCACCGGGGCCGCATGCTTCATGGCGCCATGATGGTTGGGAGCGAACATGAAGCCGATACCCACCGTATCGATACATTCGGCGATGCGCTCCGGCGGCAGGTTGAGGTTCACACCCAGGGCTTCCAGCACGTCCGCCGAGCCGCTCTTGGAGGAGACGGAACGGCCGCCGTGCTTGGCCACCTTGGCCCCGGCGGCGGCACAGACGAACATGGAGGAGGTGGAGACATTGAAGGTATGGGCGCCGTCACCGCCGGTGCCCACGATGTCCACCACGGCGGACGGGTCCCGCACCGGCACCTTGGTGGCGAACTCGCGCATCACCTGGGCGGCGGCAGCGATTTCACCGATGGTTTCCTTTTTCACCCGCAGGGCCGTGGTGATGGCGGCGATCATCACCGGGCTCATTTCGCCGGACATGATCTGGCGCATCAGCTCCAGCATTTCGTCGTGGAAGATTTCCCGGTGCTCGATGCAGCGGGTCAAGGCTTCTTGCGGGCTCATTTGGCGTGCTCCTTGAGGAAGTTCTGCAACATGTCGTGGCCGTGCTCGGTGAGGATGGACTCGGGGTGGAACTGGACCCCTTCCACCGCCAGGGTCTTGTGCCGCACCCCCATGATTTCGCCGTCGTCGGTCCAGGCAGTGATCTCCAGGCAGTCCGGCAGGCTTTCCCGCTCGATGGCCAGGGAGTGGTAGCGTGTGCAGGTCACCGGATTGGGCAAGCCCTTGAAAACGCCCTGATCATTGTGATGCACGGGCGAAGTCTTGCCGTGCATCAGCTTCTTGGCATGCACGATGCGCCCACCGAAGGCCTCGCCGATGGACTGGTGACCCAGACACACGCCCAGCAGGGGAATCTTGCCGGCGAATTCGCGGATGGCGGCCAGGGAAACCCCCGCCTGCTGGGGCGCACAGGGCCCCGGGGAAATCACCAGATAGTCCGGATCGAGACGGGCGATCTCACCCAGGGTGATGGCGTCGTTGCGATAGACGCGCACATCCTGGCCCAGTTCGCCGAAGTACTGGACGATGTTGTAGGTGAAGCTGTCGTAGTTGTCGATCATCAGCAGCATGGCAGCGCCCTCACTCGAAACGGGTATCGAGGCCGTTCTCGGCCATTTCCGCGGCCCGCAGCACGGCCCGGGCCTTGTTCTGGGTTTCCTGCCATTCGGAAGTCGGGTCCGAATCGGCAACGATGCCGGCGCCGGCCTGCACGTGCAGCTGGCCGTCCTTGATCACGGCGGTACGGATGGCGATGGCCAGGTCCATGTCGCCGTTGAAGCCCAGGTAGCCGATGGCACCGCCATAGATGCCGCGCTTCACCGGCTCCAGTTCATCGATGATTTCCATGGCCCGCACCTTGGGCGCGCCGGAGAGGGTACCGGCAGGGAAGGCCGCCTTCAGCACATCCAGGGCCGAGAGACCGGCCTGGAGCTTGCCTTCCACATTGGAGACGATGTGCATCACGTGGGAATAACGCTCGATGGTCATGCGCTCGGTCAGCTTCACCGAGCCGGTCTGGGCCACCCGGCCCACGTCGTTGCGGCCCAGGTCCAGCAGCTGCACGTGCTCGGCGATCTCCTTCTGGTCCGCCAGCAGATCCTCGGCCAGGGCCGCATCCTCCTCCGGCGTCGCCCCCCGCTTGCGGGTGCCGGCGATGGGCCGCACCGTCACGGTATCGCCTTCCAGACGGGTGAGAATTTCGGGGGAAGCGCCCACCACATGGAAATCCTCGAAGTCGAAGTAATACATGTAGGGCGAAGGATTGAGGGTGCGCAGGGCCCGGTACAGGGACAGGGGGCTGGCGGAGAAGGGCTTGGTCATGCGCTGGGACAGCACCACCTGCATGATGTCGCCTTCGGTGATGTACTCCTTGGCCTTGGCCACGGCCTGCTTGAAGGGCGCCTCGCCGAAGATGGAGACCGCCGGCTGGGAAGTGGCCGGCTTTTCCTCGGGGATGGGCGCCGGGGTACGCAGCTGGGCCAGCAGCTCCTTGAGGCGTGCCCGGGCCTTCTGGAAGGCGCCGGGAAAGCCGGGCTCGGCATAGACCACCAGGGTCAGCTTGCCGGAGAGGTTGTCCACCACGGCGATCTCTTCCGAGAGCAGCAGCAGGATATCCGGCGTACCCAGTTCGTCGTGTTTGGCGCTCTTGGTCAGGCGGGTTTCCACATAGCGCACCGTGTCGTAGCCGAAGCAGCCCACCAGGCCGCCGCAGAAGCGGGGCAGGCCGGCGTAGGGGGCGACGCGGAAGCGTTTCTGGTAGCTCTCGATGAACTCCAGGGGATTGGTGTCGTTTTCCCGCTCGGCAATGCGCTGGCCGGTGAGCACCATGACCTGGTGGCCATAGACGGCGATGCGGGTGGGGCTGGCCAGGCCGATGATGGAATAGCGGCCGAAGCGCTCACCGCCCTGCACCGATTCCAGCAGGTAGGTGTAGGGGCCGTTGGCCAGCTTCAGGTAGATGGAAAGGGGAGTATCGAGATCGGCAAAGGTCTCGAGGGTGACGGGGATACGGTTGTACCCCTGCGCGGCAAGCGCGTTGAATTCAGTTTCGGTCATGGGGACCTCGCAAGTACGACAGGTTGTATTTCAATGCTTGCCCGGGAGTTTGGTCTCAACTCGCCGCCCGGGCCCGGACGGGTAATATCAATAATGGCGCGGCGAGCGCCACCAGCCACGCCAGCCCCAGGCGGCGCGGTTACCCATCAGGAAAGCATTGAACTTGCGGGTCACGGTGAAGTGTCGATTCGGAGTCGGTATCGATTTAAGCGCCGGCCGCCCAACGGGCCGCTGCGACGAGGTCCGATACTAGCGCATCGCAATCGGCGCTGTCTACGGGCCGGCCTTCGTTGTAGCCGTAGGGCACGCAAATCACCGGACAGCCGGCAGCCCGGGCCGACTCGATGTCGTTGAGGGAATCGCCCACGTGCAGGTTGAGGCCCGGCTCGGTAGCCAGCAGAGCGCAGGCATGGAGCAGGGGCTCGGGCCGGGGCTTCTTGAAGGCCAGGGTGTCGCCGGAGATGACCACCTCGAAATAAGCGGCCAGGCCCATGCGCTCCAGCAGCGGCCCGGTAAAGGCGGCCGGTTTGTTGGTCACCACCCCCAGGGACAGGCCGAGGGCGCGAAAGGCCTCCAGGCCGTCCACCACGCCGGGATAGACGGTGCTGGCCCGGCCGTTGATGTCGGCGTAGTGCCGGCGGAAAGCCGCGATGCCGGCTTCCAGCAGGGACGCTTCGGGGGCGGCTTCCCAGGTCAGGCAGCGCTCTACCAGCACCGCCATGCCCTTGCCGACGAAACGATGGATGTCGTCATCCATGCGGGGCGGCTGGCCCAGTTCGGCCAGCATGGCGTGGCAGGCGGCCGCCAGGTCGGGGATGGAGTCGACCAGGGTGCCGTCCAGGTCGAAGGTGGCGGAACGAAGGGGCATGGCGAATTCCGGGTCAAGGCGGCGGCAAGGAGACGGATGGGGCGGGTGAGGTTGTCTGATAGTCACTTCCCCGGAGAAGCAACAGGGACGGCAACTCCAGGCATGCCATGCCGGAGACTGGCGTCCCTATTGGCTTTCAGCCTAGGCGCTGGCGAGCTGCTGGCGCAGGGCGGCGATGACCGAGTCGTAGCGGTTGGGATCGCTGTCCTGACCGGCGCCATAGACGGCGGAGCCGGCGACGAAGGTATCGGCCCCGGCCCGGGCGATCTCGGCGATGTTGTCCACCTTCACGCCGCCGTCGATTTCCAGGCGGATCTGGCGGCCGCTACGGGCTGTGTAGGCATCGATCCTGGCCCGGGCTTGGCGCAGCTTGTTGAGGGTCTCGGGAATGAACTTCTGGCCGCCGAAGCCCGGGTTCACGCTCATCAGCAGCACCACGTCCAGCTTGTCCATGACGTGGTCCATGTAGTGCAGGGGCGTGGCCGGGTTGAAGACCAGGCCGGCCTGGCAGCCGCTGTCCCGGATCAGGCCCAGGCTGCGGTCCACGTGCTCGGAGGCTTCCGGGTGGAAGGTGATGATGTTGGCGCCGGCCTTGGCGAAATCGGGAATGATGCGGTCCACCGGCTTGACCATCAGATGCACGTCGATGGGCGCCGTGGTGTGGGGGCGGATGGCTTCGCAAACCAGGGGGCCGATGGTCAGGTTGGGGACGTAATGGTTGTCCATGACGTCGAAGTGGATCCAGTCGGCCCCGGAGGCGATGACCGAGCGGACCTCCTCCCCCAGCTTGGCGAAATCGGCGGAAAGGATACTGGGAGCGATGAGATGCATGGCGGCGGCCTTGTGGGGGTTGGTGTGACAGAAAGGTGATTTTATCGTGAACCCACGCCGAGGCCGGCTTGTCAGAGTGCACACAGTGATGTGCAATGAGACTTTCCACCCCACAGACCCGAGACCATGGCCGAAAGCAAAAAATACGAAATCGCCGTGACCACCGTGCCCCAGTACCTGGCCGAGCAGTCGGACCCGGACGCGGAGCGCTACGTGTTCGCCTACACCATCACCATCCGCAACATCGGCACCGTGGCCGCCCAGCTGATCTCCCGCCACTGGCTCATCACCGACGCCAACGAGGAGGTCCAGGAGGTGCGGGGCCTCGGCGTGGTGGGGCACCAGCCCCTGCTGCAGCCCGGCGAGAGCTTCGAGTACACCAGCGGCGCCTCCCTCAGCACGCCCGTCGGCACCATGCGCGGCAGCTACCAGATGGTGGCGGAGGACGGCACCCAGTTCGAAGCGGACATTGCCGAGTTCGCCCTGGCCGTTCCCCGGGTACTGCACTGAGACGCCGGTGGGCCTGCAACACAGCTATGCCCTGATCGCCCCGTTCTACGATGCAGCCCTGGCGGCGGCAACCCGGGGAGCCCGTCGCCAAAGCCTGGGCGCCCTGCCCCAGCCCCCGTCGGACGTGCTGCTGCTGGGCATCGGCACCGGCCTGGATATTCCCCACCTGCCCCGCCAGCACCGCTACACCGGGCTGGACCTGACCCCGGCCATGCTGGCCCGGGCCTGCCGCCGCAGCGGCGGTCTGGACTTCGCGCCGGTGCGCGGCGACGCCCGCCGCCTGCCCTTTGCCGACGCGTCCTTTGACGCCGTGGTGCTGCACCTGATCCTGGCGGTGGTGCCGGAGCCCCGCCTCTGCCTGCAGGAAACCGCCCGGGTGCTGCGCCCCGGCGGCACGGCCCTGATTTTCGACAAGTTCCTGCAACCCGGGCAGCGGGCGCCCCTGCGCCGGCTGCTGTCGCCCCTGGTCAGCCGGCTGGCGACCCATCTGGACGTGGTTTTCGAGACCGTGCATGAAAGCGAGGCGGCCCTGCAGCTGGAGTCCGACAGGCCGGCCCTGGCGGCCGGCTGGTTCCGCCTGATCCGCCTCCGCCGCCGCTGACGGCCGCTCCTAGCGCACGTGCAGGTAGCTGGGATTGTCGATCAGGCTGACGGCCTGACACAGGGCTTCCACCGCCTTGGGCCGGGTGAAGCCGACCCGCCAGGCCAGGGCCACCCGCCGCGACGGGGCCGGGGCCTTGAAGGGCACCACACTGATGAGGTCCGTGGAATAAGGCTTGCAGAGGGCACCGGCCGGCAGTACGGAGAGGCCGAAGCCGGAGGCCACCATGCAGCGGATGGTCTCGATGGAATGGCCCTGCCGCACTTCCGTGTCGGAACCGCTGATCTGGGGACAGGCGTCCATCACCTGGTCGCGGAAGCAGTTGCCGGCCTTGAGCAACAGCACCTCCTCCGCATCCACCTCGTCCGAGGCGATTTCCTGCTTGTCCTGCCAGGGATGGCCCTGGGGCACCACCACCTTGAACGGCTCGTCGTAAAGGGGCCGCGTCACCACGCCGGGCAGCTCGAAGGGCAGGGCCAGGATGGCCGCATCCACTTCCCCGTGGCGCAGCATGTCGGCCAGGGTGGCGGTCATGTTTTCCTCGATGGCCAGGGGCATGTCCGGGGCAATCTGGCGCAGGGAGACGATCAGTTCGGGCAGGAGGTAGGGGCCGATGGTATGGATCACGCCCAGCTTCAGTCCGCCCTCCAGCTGGTTGCGTCCCCGGTGGGCGATCTGGCGCACCCGGTCGGCCTCTTCCAGGGCCCGGGCCGCCTGGGCCACCACCTGCTCGCCCACATCGGTCAGGGTCACCTGGCCCTTGCCCCGCTCGAACAGGATCACGCCCAGGTCTTCCTCCAGGCGCTGGATGGCAACGCTCAAGGTCGGCTGGCTCACGGAGCAGCGTTCCGCCGCCCGGGAAAAGCGGCCCTCCTGCGCCAGGGCGACGATGTAACGCAATTCGGTCAATGTCATGGCTGTCCTCCCAGAACTCAGCACGTTGGTCTTGCCCGGTATGTTCCGGACTATAGGCAACCGCTATGGCGGCAATAGACAAACCCTATATAACCCATTGATTTGTCGCCGCATTATACCTAGCCAAGGATGCCGGACCGGGCTCGTCTGGGCTTTGGTTGACCTAACGCAAAGAGGCCCGGCATCCGGTGCACGACGGCCCACCACAGACAGCACGACTCAAGTCCGCGCCCCGGCGGCCGTTAAAGAAACATAAGGACAACGGCGACAGACCAAGGCCATGGCAGACAACCTGGAACGACTGGAACAATTGATCGAGAGCATCCTGCGCGGCGAGCGGGAAAGCAGCATGACCATCACCCAGCTCATGGAGCGCCTCTCCCAGCCCCTGCAATGCGAACGGCTGCTGGAGGAAATGCACTGACCCAGGCCAGCCCTCGGCCCCGCCCCAACGACCCGCCCCGGCGGGTTTTTTGTTGCCTGTCGCTGACTGCCGAAGCCTCCGCAGGCCCATAAAAAAACCCGCCGTGAAGGGCGGGTTTCTTCGACGCAGCTACAGCTGGCGTTCAGCTGCGGTAATCGGCGTTGATCTTGACGTAGTCGTAGGAGAAATCGCAGGAGTAGATGCAGCCCTGGGCGGTGCCCCGGGCCAGATCCACCCGCACGGTGATCTCGGCATTCTTCATGATGCGGGAACCGTCCTCTTCCTTGTAGGCGGCAGCCCGGCCGCCCTTTTCCGCCACCAGCACGGCATCGCTGCCGCTGGCCAGCCAGACGCGGATCTGGCCCACGTCCAGGTCGGCGATGCCGGCATAGCCGATGGCTGCCAGGATGCGGCCCAGGTTGGGGTCGGAGGCGAAGAAGGCGGTTTTCACCAGGGGCGAATGGCCGATGGCATAGCCCACCTTGCGGCACTCTTCCAGGTCCTTGCCGCCTTCCACCGCCACGGTGATGAACTTGGTGGCACCTTCGCCATCGCGCACGATGGCCTGGGCCAGTTCGATGGAAACGGCGACGATGGCCGCCTTCAGGGGCGCCCAGGCGGGATCGGCGCCATCCTTGATGCGCAGGCCGCTCTGGCCGGTGGCCATGACGATGAAGGAATCGTTGGTGGAAGTGTCGCCATCCACGGTGATGCAGTTGAAGGACTGGTCCGCCGCCTCCTTGGCCACCTGCTCCAGCAGATGCTGGGGAATGCCCGCATCGGTGGCGAGGAAGCCCAGCATGGTGGCCATGTTGGGCTTGATCATGCCGGCACCCTTGGAGATGCCGGTGATGGTGACGCTCTTGCCGCCGATCTCGACCTTGCGGGAGGCGGCCTTGGCCACGGTGTCCGTGGTCATGATGCCGTGGGCTGCCGCATGCCAGTTGTCGGCCTTGAGGTCGGCGATGGCGGCGGGCAAGCCGGCCTGCAGACGATCGACGGGCAGGGGCTCGAGAATGACGCCGGTGGAGAACGGCAGGATCTGGCGATCCTCATCCAGCCCGAGCAGGCCGGCCAGGGTGGCGCAGGTCTGCATGGCCGCCTGCAGGCCGGTCTCGCCGGTACCCGCATTGGCGATGCCGGTGTTGATCACCAGGGCCCGGATTTCCGACTCGCCGGCCAGATGCTTGCGGCACACCTGCACCGGGGCTGCACAGAAGCGGTTCTGGGTGAACACGCCGGCCACGGTGGAACCGGGGTCCAGGGCGATCACGGTCAGGTCGCGCCGATTGGCCTTGCGGATACCGGCTTCGGCAGTGCCGAGGCGGACACCGGCAACAGGGAACAGGGCTTCGGGGGCAGGCGTGGCGTAATTGACGGGCATGAATCTCTCACCGCAGGGAATAAAAGAAAACGCAGAGGGTAGCAGGTCGCCCCCTCTGCGTCAGTTCAGTTTTTATTTCAGTTGAGCTTGCCGTGGCAGTGCTTGTACTTCTTGCCGCTGCCGCAGGGGCAAGGATCGTTGCGCCCCACCTTGGGACCGGCCTGGGCCGGCTGCTGGCCGGCTTCCTCGCCCTCGCCGTCCGCGGTACCCAGCACCTCGTCGTAGTCGGCATGGTGGTATTGCACGTTTTCCACCCCGGGCTGTTCCACTTCGCTCACGTCCTCGGGCGAACGGACCTGGACGGTGAGGAGCAGCTTGGAAACCTCGTTGCGGATACTGTTGAGCAGGCCTTCGAACAGTTCAAAGGCCTCCCGCTTGTATTCCTGCTTGGGGTTCTTCTGGGCGTAGCCGCGCAGGTGGATGCCCTGACGCAGATGGTCGAGGGCGGCCAGGTGCTCGCGCCAGTGGCTGTCCAGGCTCTGCAGCATGACGTCCCGCTCGAACTTGCGGAAGACGGAAGGATCGGAAACCAGGGCCACCTTGTCGGCATAGGCCTGGTCGGCGGCGGCGATCACCCGGTGCAGCAGGTCCTCGACGGAGAGAGTGGTGTCGGCCTGCACCCATTCGGCCACCGGCAGGGTGAGCAGGAACTCGGCTTCCAAAGCCTTTTCCAGCCCTGGCAGGTCCCATTGCTCCTCGACGCTGTCCGGCGGCACATAGAGGTGGAACAGATCGGCCACCACCCCCTGGCGCATGGCCTGGATGGTTTCGGAAATGTCGTCCACTTCCAGCAGGTCGTTGCGCTGGGCGTAAATCACCTTGCGCTGGTCGTTGGCTACGTCGTCGTATTCCAGCAACTGCTTGCGCATGTCGAAGTTGCGGGCCTCCACCTTGCGCTGGGCGGATTCCAGGGAGCGGGTCACCAGAGGATGCTCGATGGCCTCGCCCTCGGGCATCTTCAGGCGCTCCATGATGGCCTTGAGGCGGTCACCGGCGAAGATGCGCAGCAGCGGGTCGTCCAGGGACAGGTAGAAGCGGGAGGAACCCGGATCGCCCTGACGACCGGCCCGGCCCCGCAGCTGGTTGTCGATGCGGCGGGACTCGTGGCGTTCGGAACCGATGATGTGCAGGCCGCCGGCGGCCAGCACCTGGTCGTGCACCGGCTGCCATTCGGCCTTGAGGGCGGCGATCCTGGCTTCCTTGGCGGCATCATCCAGGGACTCGTCGAGGCGAACGGCATCAATCTGCTTCTCGATGCTGCCGCCGAGGACGATGTCCGTACCGCGACCGGCCATGTTGGTGGCGATGGTGATCATGCCGGGACGGCCGGCCTGGGCCACGATCTCGGCCTCCTTGCCGTGCTGCTTGGCGTTGAGCACCTGGTGCGGTAGCTTTTCCTGGTCCAGCAGGCGGGACAGCAGCTCGGAATTCTCGATGGAGGTGGTGCCCACCAGCACGGGCTGACCCCGCTGGTGGCAGTCCAGGATGTCCGCCTTCATGGCCGCGAACTTCTCGGCGGCGGTGCGGAACACCTGGTCGTTGTGGTCCTTGCGCTGGGCCGGGCGGTGGGTCGGGATCACCACGGTTTCCAGACCGTAGATTTCCATGAACTCGTAGGCTTCGGTATCGGCCGTACCGGTCATGCCGGCCAGCTTGCCGTACATGCGGAAGTAGTTCTGGAAAGTGATCGACGCCAGGGTCTGGTTTTCGTTCTGGATGCGCACGCCTTCCTTGGCTTCCACCGACTGGTGCAGACCTTCGGACCAGCGGCGGCCGGGCATCAGGCGGCCGGTGAACTCGTCCACGATGATGATCTCGCCGTTCTGCACCACGTACTGCTGATCCTTGTGGAACAGGTTGTGGGCCCGCAGGGCGGCATTGAGGTGGTGCACCAGGATGATGTTGGCGGCTTCGTAGAGGCTGCGCCCCTCTTCCAGCAGGCCGACGCGGGCGAGGATTTCCTCGGCATGTTCGTGGCCCTGCTCGGACATGTGCACCTGGTGGCCTTTTTCGTCCACCCAGTAGTCGCCTTCGGAGTTTTCGTCGGCGGCCCGGGTCAGCAGGGGCACCACCTGGTTCATGCGCTGGTACAGCTCGGTGTGGTCCTCGGCCTGGCCGGAGATGATCAGGGGAGTACGGGCCTCGTCGATGAGGATGGAGTCCACCTCGTCCACGATGGCAAAATTGAGACCCCGCTGCACCCGCTCACCGGCCGCATAGACCATGTTGTCGCGCAGGTAGTCGAAGCCGAATTCATTGTTGGTGCCGTAGGTGATGTCGGCAGCGTAGGCAGCCAGCTTCTGCTCGTGGGGCATCTGGGACAGATTGACCCCGACGGACAGCCCCAGAAAACGGTGCAGCCGGCCCATCCACTCGGCGTCGCGCTGGGCCAGGTAGTCGTTTACGGTAATGACGTGCACGCCCTTGCCGGAAATGGCATTGAGATAGGACGGCAGGGTGGCCACCAGGGTCTTGCCTTCGCCGGTGCGCATTTCGGCGATCTTGCCGTAGTGCAGCACCATGCCGCCAATCATCTGCACGTCGAAGTGCCGCATGCCCAGGACACGCTTGCCGGCCTCCCGCACCACGGCGAAAGCTTCCGGCAGCAGGTCGTCCAGGGTTTCCCCCTGGGCGTAGCGCTGGCGGAACTCGTCGGTCTTGCCGCGCAGGGCATCGTCGGACAAGGCGCTGATGGCGGCCTCGAACCCGTTGATTTTCTGGACGATCTGGGAATATTGCTTGATCAGCCGATCATTGCGGCTGCCGAAGATTTTCTTGAGGAGTCCGGGGATCATCGTGAGAGACGCTTAGGCGTCCGTTAGCGGGAAAGGGGCGATTCTACCACGCTAAGGAAGGCCGCCAATTTGGGGAAAATCAAAGGAAACGGGACGAAGGACTCGTCCCGCCGGGGATGCAACTAGTGACGGGACGCCAGCTGGGAACCCTGCTGCAGGAAGCGGGCCGGATTCTGGGCCACGCCCTGGAAGCGCACCTCGAAATGCAGATGGGGACCGGTGGAACGCCCGGTATTGCCGGTGGCGGCAATCAGCTGTCCACGCTTGACCAGTTGGCCGACCCGCACGTTGATCTTGGACAGATGGGCGTAGCGGGTGGAAAAGCCGTTGCCGTGGTCGATCTCGATCAGGTTGCCGTACTGGGGATGCATGCTGCCCTCCACCACCACGCCGCCGGCGGCGGAAACCACGGGCGTACCGACTTCGGCGGAGAAATCCACGCCTTCGTGCATGGCATTGACCCCGGCGATGGGATCGGAACGCACCCCAAACCCGGAGCCGATGCCGGCGCCCTGGATCGGCAAGGTGGTCGGCAGCAGCACCTTCTTGATGCGCTGGTCCATCAGCTGGTTTTCCAGAACACGCATGAAATCGACGCGCTGATCCACCAGCGCAGCCATGCGGTCCAGTTCCTGAAGCAGTTCGTCCGAGGACTTGATGGAGGTGTCGCGAAGGGAAGTGGGCAACAGGGGACCGCCCTGACCGCCGCCCTTGGCCACCGGCAACAACTGCCCCTTGTCTGCCGGTTTCATGCCTGCCAGCACGGAAAGGCGCTCGCCCATGGAATCCAGGTGCAGTAGCTGGGCCTGCATCTCGCCCAGGCGGCCGGCCATGACATTCAGATTTTCCCGCATGAACTCCTGGGTTTTCTGGTTTTCCTGGCGCTGTGCTGCCAGTACCAGATCCTGTACCAGGGGCAGGCGGAAGTGTACGGTGAGCCAGGAAAAGGCCATGGCGGCCAGCAACACCAGCACCATGAAGCCAGCCCCGAGGGAAAGGATCACCTTGGGGGTCAGGCTGACGGTCTTGGTGGTTGCCAGGCGGTCAGACACCAGAATAATATGCACGATGCTTCTCCTCGAAGTGATCCATGCACGAACCAGTTGAAAATTATCTTGGCAGAGCGGACGGAGCGGCCTCGGTCCTGGCCCATGCCCGACTCTTGATGCGCGCCCAGCGCGCCTACGACAGCTTTGCTCCGGGCCCGCTGGCGCGCTCGAGCAGTGTCGCGAATATCAAGTTGGGGAATGTCGTTATCCACGCCGATAACGGCGCGGTCGCTGCCAAATTGCGTCAGATGGCGCAAAGTTTGGCCGGCGAATTCTTGAAAAGGGGCTTTGAGTGTAACGGCGTGACCATCAAAGTGCAAGCACGCCCCCCCGCCGTGGCGCTCCCCTCTTCCACCCTCAAACCCCTGTCGGCAAGCACCGGCAATGAGCTCAAACAGCTGGCAGCCCAGCTGCCGGATGACTCCCCCCTGAAACGCGGCCTGGAAGGACTCCTGGCCCGGGCGGCGATCAAAGCGGAATGACGGCCACCCGCTCCAGCACCAGGAGCGCGAATATCAGCAGGGCCAACATCAGGGAATAGCGGAAGACCCGCCAGGAGAAATTCAGGTATCTGGCCTGGCGGGTGAACACATAGGCCACCACGCCCGCAGCCACGGCGATGACCGTGAGGACGGCCAGGATGCGCAGGAGGAACAAGGCGGCCTCCCGCGCCGGCTCAGGCCGCCTGGACCGGCAGCTCCAGCCAGCGGGCGACGCCTGCCGGAGCCTGGGACTGGTCTTCGAAGGTGGCCCACTCCCAGGACTCGCGCTCCTGCAGCAGCTGGCGGGCCAGCATGTTGTTCAGGGCATGACCCGACTTGTGGGCGGTGAAAGCTGCCAGCAGGGGATGGCCCAGCAGGTAGAGGTCGCCCACCGCATCCAGCACCTTGTGTTTGACGAACTCGTCGCCATAACGCAGGCCGTCGCTGTTGAGCACCCGGTATTCGTCGAGAACGATGGCGTTCTCCAGGCCGCCCCCCAGGGCCAGGCCGTTTTCCCGCAGCATCTCCACATCCTGCATGAAGCCGAAGGTACGGGCCCGGGCTACTTCCCGGGTGTAGGACTGCTCGGCGAAGTCGACGCTGACGGACTGGGCCGACTTGTCGATGGCCGGATGGTTGAAAATGATGGAGAAGGTCAGCTTGTAGCCGTCGTAAGGCTCGAAGCGGGCCCACTTGTCGCCATCCCGCACCTCGATGGGGCGCGTGACGCGGATGAATTTCTTGGCTGCCGGCTGCTCTTCGATGCCGGCCGACTGGATGAGAAAGACGAAAGGCGCGGCGGAACCGTCGAGGATCGGCACTTCGGCCGCATCCAGGTCCACGTAGGCATTGTCGATGCCCAGGCCGGCGAAGGCCGACATCAGGTGTTCCACCGTCCCCACCTTGACCCCATCCACCTCCAGGCAGGAACACATGCGCGTATCACCCACCAGCAGGGCGTCGGCATGGATTTCCACGGGCTGGGGCAGATCCACGCGACGGAAGACGATGCCGGTATCGGGCGCGGCAGGACGCAGGGCCATGGTGACCTTGACGCCACTGTGCAGACCGACGCCGGAGGCGCGGATCAGGGATTTGAGGGTACGTTGTTTCAACATGTCGGCAATCGTTTTTCCGCTTCAAAATCAAAGCGAAGACGGAATAAGGGGGGAGCCCGCATTCTAGCACGAAGGCGGACTCCCCCTTAAGGAGGCGTTTTGTTACAACACGTTACCGCAGGTCTGGGCGACCGCCAGACGCCGGTCACCCCGGCGGGAGGCAGCGCCGTCCGCTTGCCCGTCAGACGGGCAGGCAAAGACGCCCGGCCGGTCGCCCCCGACCCTTAGTCCGCCTGCTTGCGCAGGAAGGCCGGGATGTCGTAACGATCGACGCCGCTGTTGGCCAGGGCTTCGACGGTGGCGTTGCGGCCCTTGCGGATGACGGCAGGCACGGCGTCCAGCTGGCCGTAGTCGATGGCCATGGGAGCGTCGTCGGTACCGGTACGCACGGCGGTGTTGATCACCTCGAAGGACTGGCGGCGGGCTTCCGCCTTGCCCAGGCCGGTGGCGACCACGGTGACGCGCAACTGCTCGCCCATGGCTTCGTCGAACACGGCGCCGAAGATGATGTGGGCGTCCTCGGCGGCGAATTCCTTGATGGTCTTCATCACCTCGTTCACTTCCTTCATCTTCAGGCTGCGGGAGGCGGTAATGTTCACCAGCACACCGCGGGCACCGGACAGGTTGATGCCTTCCAGCAGGGGAGAAGCCACGGCCTGTTCGGCAGCGATGCGGGCCCGATCCACGCCGGAAGCGTAGGCGGAGCCCATCATGGCCATGCCCATTTCGCCCATGACGGTGCGCACGTCTTCAAAGTCCACGTTCACCAGACCGGGGAGATTGATGATTTCGGCGATACCGCCCACGGCATTGCGCAGGACGTTGTCGGCAGCCTTGAAAGCCTCTTCCATGGAGACATCGTCGCCCAGGACTTCCATCAGCTTGTCGTTGAGGATCACCACCAGGGAATCGACGTGCTTCTGCAGCTCGGCGATGCCGGCCTCGGCGGCCTTCAGGCGCTTGCCTTCGAAGCCGAAGGGCTTGGTCACCACGGCCACGGTGAGGATGCCCATTTCCTTGGCCACTTCCGCCACGATGGGAGCGGCGCCGGTACCGGTGCCGCCGCCCATGCCGGCGGTGATGAAGACCATGTTGGCGCCCTTCAGCTGCTCGGCGATGCGCTCCCGCTCTTCAAGGGCAGCGGCGCGGCCGGCTTCCGGCTTGGCGCCGGCACCGAGGCCGGAGGCACCGAGCTGCATCTTGTCGGCTGCCATGTTGCGGCTCAGGGCCTGGGCATCGGTGTTGGCGGCGACGAACTGCACGCCGTTCACCCCTTCACGGATCATGTGATCCACGGCATTGCCGCCGGCACCGCCGACGCCAACCACCTTGATCACGGTTCCGCTCGATTCTTCTTTATCAATAATTTCAAACATGGATCGCCTCCTTCAATTAACCACATTCAAACTTGCGTTGAACAAAACAGCTTGCATAGAAACTTTTTAGAAATTCTTCTCGAACCAGGACTTCATGCTGGAAAACACCTGCTTGACGCTGCGCGTCTCCTGCACCTTCAGACCCCGCTTGCGCTGGGTCTGGGCCTCGATCAGCAGGCCGAAGGCAGTGGAGAAGCGCGGGCTCTGCACCACATCCGCGAGGGCGCCGGCGTACTTGGGCACGCCCAGGCGCACCGGCATGTGGAATATCTCTTCGCCCAGCTCGATCATGCCGGGCATCACCGAAGCGCCGCCGGTGAGGACGATGCCGGAAGACAGCACCTCGTCGAAGCCGGAACGGCGCAGCTCGGCCTGAATCAGTTCGAACAGCTCCTCCACCCGGGGCTGGATCACGTCGGCCAGGGCGCGGCGGGAGAGCTTGCGGCTGGGGCGGTCGTCCACCCCGGCCACCTCCAGCACCTCTTCCGGGTCGGCCAGCTGGGACAGGGCGCAGCCGTACTTGCGCTTGATGTCCTCCGCCTCCCGGGTGGGGGTGCGCAGGGCCATGGCGATGTCGTTGGTGACCTGGTCGCCGGCGATGGGGATGACCGAGGTGTGGCGGATGGCGCCCTGAGTCCACACGGCGATGTCGGTGGTGCCGCCGCCGATATCCACCAGGCACACGCCCAGATCCTTCTCGTCCTCGGAGAGCACAGCGAAGCTGGAGGCCAGGGGCTGCAGCACCAGGTCGTTCACCTCCAGGCCGCAGCGGCGCACGCACTTGACGATGTTCTGGGCGGCGGAGACGGCGCCGGTGACGATGTGCACCTTCACTTCGAGGCGGAAGCCGCTCATGCCGATGGGCTCGCGGATGCCGTCCTGGTCGTCGATGATGAATTCCTGGGTCAGGATGTGCAGGATCTCCTGGTCGGCCGGGATGGGCATGGCGCGGGCGGTCTCGATCACCCGGTCCAGGTCCATGGTGTTCACTTCCTTGTCCTTGATGGCCACCATGCCGTTGGAGTTGAAGCTCTTGATGTGGCTGCCGGCGATGCCCGTATAGACGTTGGCCACCTTGCAGTCGGCCATCAGCTCCACCTCCTGGATCACCCGGGAAATGGCACTGACGGTCTCCTCGATGTTGACCACGACGCCTTTTTTCAGCCCCTTGGAATCCTGGCTGCCCATGCCGATGACGTTGAGACGCCCCTCCGGGGTGATCTCCGCCACCAGCGCCACGATCTTCGAGGTGCCGATGTCCAGGCCGACGACCAGTTCCTTGCTATCCCTGCTCATGATGTTCCTTTGCCTTCGCTACTTTTTGCATTGCACTCATTTCCCCGCGGCCGCCAGTCGCAGGGCGAAACCGTTGGGGTACCGCAAATCCACCACCTGGGGCCGGGGCGTGCGCTCCGCCAGCACCGTGTGATAAATCTCGATGAAACGTGACAGTCGCTGGCCCACCGGCGCCTTGGGCTGCTCCCGCCCCAGCTCCAGCACCATGCCGTCGTCCAGCTTCAGCTGCCAGGCCAGCCGGGGCGACAGCACCAGCTGCAGCGGCTGCCGCCCGGTGGGCTGCAACTGCCGGGAAAACTCGTCGAAACGGCGCAGCACGTCCGGAGCCGTGCCGATGGGGCCGTTCAGCTGGGGCAGCCCTTCCCCCCGGGACTGGGGCAGGCTGGCGGCGAACACTTCGCCGTAGGTATTCACCAGCTGGCCGCTGCCCTCGCCCCAGCGCGCCGCCGGACGATGCTCCTCGACCCGCACTTCCAGGCGGGAAGGCCAGGCCCTGCGCACCTCCGCCTTGCGCACCCAGGGCAGCTTTTCCAGGGCGGTACGCAGGGCATCCAGATTGACGCTGAAGAAATTGCCCCGCACCAGACCGGACAGGGCCCGCTCCACTTCGCCCCGCTGCACTTCGCGCAGTTCCTGGGCGAACACCACTTCCTTGAGGGGGAACAGGGGCAGGCGGGCGGCGCCCAGGCCCAGCGCCACGAGCAAAGCCGCCGCGCCCGCTGCAAGCAGCAGGTCGGCTACGGCCGTCATGAGCTGGGGCTTGTGCCACATGTCGCCTCGCTGTCCTTAGCCCAGGGTGGCGAGGGCCAGGACCCTCAGCACCAGCTGTTCGTAATCCATGCCCGCCACCCGAGCCGCCATGGGCACCAGGGAGTGGTCGGTCATGCCGGGGGAGGTATTCACCTCCAGGTAGTAGTGGTTGCCGGCCTCGTCCATGAGGAAGTCCACCCGGCCCCAGCCGCGGCCGCCGATGGCCCGGAAAGCCTTCAGGGCGCCGGCCTGGATCTCGGCCTCCTTCTCGGCGGGAAGGCCGCAGGGGCACAGGTAGCGGGTGTCGTCCCGCAGGTACTTGGCTTCGTAGTCGTAGAACTCGTTGGCCGGCTCGATCTTGATGATGGGCAGGGCCCGCATGTCGTCGCCCTGGCCGATGATGGCCACGGTGTATTCGCCGCCGGTAATGCCCTGCTCCACCAGCACCAATTTGTCGTGCTCGGCGGCGGCGGCGTAGGCGGCCTGCAGGCCGCCCTCGGCCTTGACCTTGGAGATGCCGATGGAGGAGCCCTCGCAGGCCGGCTTGACGAACAGGGGCAGGCCCAGCTCCTCTTCCACCTCGGCGAAATCGCTGTGTTCGTTCACCAGGGCATAGGCCGGCACCGGCAGGCCCACGGCCTGCCACATCAGCTTGGTGCGCCACTTGTCCATGCCCAGGGCGGAGGCCAGAACGCCGCTGCCGGTATAGGGGATGCCCATCAGCTCCAGGGCGCCCTGGATGGTGCCGTCTTCGCCGAAGCGGCCGTGCAGGGCGATGAAGGCCCGGTCGAAGCCCTTCAGCTCGTCCAGGGAACGTTCCGCCGGATCGAAGGCGTGGGCGTCCACGCCCTGGTGCTGCAGGGCCGCCAGCACGCGGGAGCCGCTGTTGAGGGAAACGGCCCGCTCGGCAGACTTGCCGCCGAAGAGAACCGCCACTTTGCCGAAATCCTTGTTCATTGCTCTCTCACACACTCACTTACTTGGCCGCCGGCTGGGCGGCTAATTTGGCCGGGATGCCGCCGATGGAACCGGCACCCATGGTCAGCACCACATCACCGTCCCGGACGCAATCCAGAATGGTCTGCTGCATGGCGGCGATGTCCTCCACGAACACCGGCTCCACCTTGCCGCCCACCCGCAGGGCCCGGGCCAGGGCCCGGCCGTCGGCGGCGACGATGGGTTGCTCGCCGGCCGCATAGACGTCGGCCAGGAGCAGGGTATCCACGGTGGACAGCACTTTCACGAAATCTTCGAAGCAGTCCCGGGTGCGGCTGTAGCGGTGGGGCTGGAAGGCCAGCACCAGGCGGCGCCCGGGGAAGGCGCCGCGAGCGGCGGCCAGGGTGGCGGCCATTTCCACCGGATGGTGGCCGTAGTCGTCCACCAGGGTGAAGCTGCCGCCGGTCGGGCAGGCCACTTCACCGTAACGCTGGAAGCGCCGGCCGACGCCCTTGAATTCGGCCAGGGCGGTGACGATGGCTTCGTCAGCCACGCCCACCTCGGTGGCCACGGCAATGGCGGCCAGGGCGTTGAGCACGTAGTGGCGGCCCGGCAGGTTGAGGGTGATGGACAGGCGGGTGGTGCTGCCATTGACCCGCACCGCGTCGAACTTCATCTGGCCGCCGGCCTCGACGATGTTCTCGGCGTAGACGTTGCAGGTAGCCGGGTCCAGGCCGTAGCGGATCACCTGCTTGGGCACCTGGGGCAGGATCTCCCGCACATTGGGGTCATCCACGCACAGCACCGCCACGCCGTAGAAGGGCAGGCGGTTGAGGAAATCGACGAAGGCGCCCTTGAGCCGGCCGAAGTCGTGGCCGTAGGTTTCCATGTGGTCGGCGTCGATGTTGGTGACGATGGAAATCACCGGCGACAGCAGCAGGAAGGAGGCGTCGGACTCGTCAGCCTCGGCCACCAGGAAATCGCCGGAGCCCAGGCGGGCATTGGCGCCGGCCGCATTGAGACGACCGCCGATGACGAAGGTGGGGTCCAGACCGCCTTCCGCCAGGATGGAGGCCACCAGGCTGGTGGTGGTGGTCTTGCCGTGGGTGCCGGCGACGGCGATGCCCTGCTTCAGGCGCATCAGCTCGGCCAGCATCTGGGCCCGGGGCACCACCGGGATGTGGGCCTCCCGGGCCGCCACCACTTCCGGGTTGTCGGCCTTGACGGCGGTGGAGACCACCACGGCGTCGGCACCGGCGATATTGGCCGCATCGTGGCCCTTGATGACCTTGGCGCCCTGGGCGGTGAGGCGGGCCGTGGCGGCGTTCTCGCCCAGGTCGGAGCCGGACACCTGGTAGCCCAGATTGAGCATGACCTCGGCGATGCCGCTCATGCCCGAGCCGCCGATACCGACGAAATGCAGATGTTTGATCTTGTGTTTCATTCTTTGCTCGCAGCTTCCATGCATGCCTTGGCCACCATGGCCGTGGCATTGGGCTTGGCCAGCTCCCGCGCCTTCTCGCCCATCTGGGCCAGCTGGCTGCGGGGCATTTCCTTGAGAAGCGCCAGGCGCTCCGGCGTCAGTTCGTTCTGGGGCAGGAGGATGGCTCCGCCCACCTGGGTCAGGAATTCGGCATTGCCGGTCTGGTGGTCGTCCACCGCATGGGGATAGGGCACCAGGATGGCCGGCACGCCGGCGGCGGCCAGCTCGGCCACGGTGAGGGCGCCGGCGCGGCAGATCACCAGGTCGGCCCATTCGTAGGCGCCGGCCATGTCGTCGATGAAAGGCACGCAGTGGGCGGCGACGCCGGCGGCGTCGTAGCCGGCCTTGAGGGCGTCGATCATCTTCTCGCCGGCCTGGTGCACCACCTGGGGCCGCTCGGCCTCGTCGAACAGGGCCAGGGCCTTGGGTACCGTGTCGTTGAGGGCCTGGGCGCCCAAGCTGCCGCCCACCACCAGCAGGTGCAGGTTGCCTTCCCGGCCTTCGTAGCGCTTCAGGGGATCGCCCAGGGCGGCGATTTCCGGACGCACCGGGTTGCCCACCCACTCCCCGTTCTTCATCACGTCGGGGAAGCCGGTGACCACCCGGTCGGCGACGCCGGCCAGGACCTTATTGGCCAGGCCGGCGACGGAATTCTGTTCATGCACCACCAGGGGCTTGCCCAGCAGGGCGGCCATCATGCCGCCGGGGAAGGTGATGTATCCGCCCATGCCCAGCACCACGTCGGGCTTGACCACGCGGATGGCGCGGAAGGCCTGCCAGAAGCCCCGCAGCAGATTGAGGGGCAGCAGCAGCTTGCGCAGCAGGCCCTTGCCGCGCAGGGCGCCGAACTTCACCGGCACCAGGGGGAAGCCGCGCCGGGGCACCAGCCGGGCTTCCATGCCCGCCGGATTGCCCATCCACACCACGTTCCAACCGGCCTCGTGCATGTAGTCGGCCACCGCCAGGGCGGGGAAGATGTGGCCGCCGGTGCCGCCAGCCATGACCAGCAGGGTCTTCTGGCTCATACCTTGCCTCCCCGCATCAGTTGTCGATTCTCCCAGTCCACCCGCAGCAGGATGGCCAGGGCCACGCAGTTGGCCACCACGCCGGAGCCGCCGAAGCTCATCAGGGGCAGGGTCAGGCCCTTGGTGGGCAGCAGGCCCATGTTCACTCCCATGTTGATGAAGGACTGCACCCCCATCCAGATGCCGATGCCCATGGCCACCAGGGCCGGGTAGAGGCGCTCCAGGGCCACCGCCTGGCGGCCGATGGCGAAGGCCCGCTGCACCAGCAGGGCGAACAGGCCCACCACCACCAGGACGCCGACAAAGCCCAGCTCCTCGGCGATCACAGCGAGGAGGAAGTCGGTATGGGCTTCGGGCAAATAGAACAGCTTTTCCACGCTGCCGCCGAGACCGACGCCGAACAGCTCGCCGCGGCCGAAGGCAATCAGGGCGTGGGACAGCTGGTAGCCCTTGCCGAAGGCGTCGGACCAGGGGTCCATGAAACCGAAGAGACGGTCGCGCCGGTAGGGGGAGACGATGATGAGGATGGCGAAGGCGGCCAGCAGCACCACGAACAGCACGGCGAAGAGCCGGGCCCGCATGCCGCCGAGGAAGAGGATGCCGATGGCGATGCTGATGATGACGACGAAGGCACCGAAGTCCGGCTCCTTCAGCAGCAGGCCGCCGATCACCACCATGGCCCCAGCCATGGGCAGGAAGGCCTTCTTCAGGTCGTGCATGTGGGGCATCTTGCGCACCGTGTAGTCGGCGGCGTAGAGCACGGCGAACAGCTTCATCAGCTCGGACGGCTGCAGGTTGGCAAAGCCCAGGGGCAGCCAGCGGCGGGCGCCGTTCACGTCCCGGCCGATGCCCGGAATCAGCACCACGGCCAGCAGCACGGCACCGGCCAGGAACAGCCAGGGCGCCAGTTCCTGCCACACCTTGACCGGCACCTGGAAGGCCACGGCAGCGGCCACCATGGCGACGCAGAGAAAGACGCCGTGGCGGATGAGGAAGTAGGCCGGCTGGTAGCCGAAGGCCTTGCTGCCCTCGGCGGTGGCGATGGAGGAGGAATAGACCATCACCAGCCCCAGGGCCAGCAGGCCGAGGACGGACCAGAGCAGGAGCATGTCCACTTCCGTGGGCTCCTGGCGCGGTTGATTGAGGGCCTGGACCATGCTCATGCCCGGCCCTCCAGCTGTTGCACCGCGTCGATGAAGGCCTGGGCACGGTGGGCGTAGTTCTTGTACATGTCCAGGCTAGCGCAGGCCGGGGACAGCAGCACCGCGTCGCCGGCCTTGGCCTGGGCGGCCAGCCAGGCGACGGCGGCGGCCATGTCGGCGAAGGATTCAGTGGGCAGGCCGCAGCCGGCGATGGCCTGGCCGATGGCCGGGCCGTCCTTGCCGATCAGGGCCACAGCACGGCCGTGCTGCTGCAGGGCTGCCTTGAGGGGCGAGAAATCCTGGCCCTTGCCGTCGCCGCCGAGAACGATGGCCAAAGGCCGGCCCAGGCCCTCGATGGCGGCCAGGGTGGCGCCCACGTTGGTGCCCTTGGAGTCGTCGTAGTAATCGACAGCGCCGATGCGGGCCACGTGTTCCACCCGGTGGGGCAGACCCTTGAAGGCCTTGAGGGCGGGCAGCACGGCGGCGGGGGCGACGCCCACCGCCTCCAGCAGGGCCAGGGCGGCCATGGCATTGGCGGCGTTGTGCAGGCCGGTCAGCTGCATCTCGGCCAGGGCCAGCAGCTTGTCGTTGCCGCGCATCAAGCAGCCGTCAGCAATACCGTAATCCAGTGCCCGGCCCGGCTGGTCCAGGCCGAAGGTGACGAAATTGCGGCCGCAGCGGCCCAGGCCCAGGCTGCGGTCGTCGTCCCGGTTGAGGATCATGGCGCCCTTGCCCTGGAAGATGCGGGCCTTGGCCTCGGTGTAGCGGTCCATGGAGCCGGCGTAGCGGTCCAGGTGGTCTTCCGAGACGTTGAGCACGGTGGCGGCGTCGGCGTTGAGGCTGTGGGTGGTTTCCAGCTGGAAGCTGGACAGTTCCAGCACCCACAGCTGCGGCAGGTCGTTGCCGTCGAGGGCGTCCATCAGGGCGTCCAGGGCGGCGGGGGAGATGTTGCCGGCGACCCGGGTGTTAAGGCCGGCGGCGACGCCCAGGGCGCCGGTAAGGGCCGTGGTGGTGGTCTTGCCGTTGCTGCCGGTGATGGCGATGACCTTGGCGGCGGGGCTGTAGCGGCCCAGGGCCCAGGCAAAGAGTTCGATTTCGGAAACCAGGGGCGCGGCGCCGGCCACGGCGCTCACCTGCTCCACCGGCACCCCCGGGGAAATAGCAATAAAGTCGGCGACGAAATCTGCCCCGGCGAAGGTGCCGGCCTGGAACGGGCCGGTGACAAGCTCCGCAGACGGCACGGCGCTGCGGAAGGCGTCTGCATTGGGCGGCAGGGCACGGCTGTCGGCGACGCGCACCCGCGCGCCTTCCCGGGCCAGCCATTTGGCCATGGCCAGGCCGGACTCGCCGAGTCCCACTACCACCGCCTGTTTGCCTTGGACGTTCATTTCGTTCTATTGCCTTCGCTTAACGCAGTTTCAACGCAGCTTCAGAGTGGAGAGGCCGAACAGCACCAGCATGATGGTGATGATCCAGAAGCGGACCACCACCTGGGTTTCCTTCCAGCCCTTCTGTTCGAAGTGGTGATGCAGGGGCGCCATCAGCAGGATGCGTCGCCCCTCGCCGTAGCGCTTCTTGGTGTATTTGAACCAGCTCACCTGCAGCATCACCGACAGGGTTTCGACGACGAAGACGCCGCCCATGATCAGCAGCACGATTTCCTGGCGCACGATCACCGCCACGGTGCCCAGGGCCGCGCCCAGGGCCAGGGCGCCCACGTCGCCCATGAACACCTCGGCCGGATAGGCGTTGAACCACAGGAAGCCCAGGCCGGCGCCGCACAGGGCGCCGAGGAACACGGCCAGCTCGCCGGCGCCCGGCACATAGGGCAGGAACAGGTACTTGGCGTAGCCGGCGTGGCCGGCGACGTAGGCGAAGACCGCCAGGGCCGCCGCCACCATGACGGTGGGCATGATGGCCAAGCCGTCCAGGCCGTCGGTGAGGTTCACCGCGTTGGAGGTGCCGACGATGACGAAGTAGGTCAGGGTGATGAAGCCGATCACACCCAGGGGATAGGAGAAGGCCTTGAAGAAGGGAATGATCACTTCGGTCTGGGCCGGGCCGGTGGCGGAAAGCCCCAGATAGACGGCGGCTGCCAGGCCGAAGACGGACTGCCAGAAGAACTTCCAGCGGGAAGCCAGGCCGTTGGGGTCCCGGTACACCACCTTCTTCCAGTCGTCGTACCAGCCCACGGCGCCGAAGCCCAGGGTCACCACCAGCACCACCCAGACGTAACGGTTGGAGAGGTCGCCCCAGAGCAGGGTGGTGATGCCGATGGCGATGAGGATGAGGACGCCGCCCATGGTGGGGGTGCCGGTCTTCACCAGATGGGTCTGGGGGCCGTCGGTGCGCACCGCCTGACCGATCTTCTTCGCCGCCAGCCAGCGGATGACGCCGGGACCGGCGACAAAGGAGATGAGCAGGGAGGTCATGGCGGCCAGCACCATGCGCAGGGTGATGTAGTTGAAGACGTTGAAGGCCCGGATATCCTGGCCCAGCCATTGGGCGATCAGCAGCAGCATCAGCTGTTCTCCTTGGAATTTTGGTTGGCGGCCGGCGCCGTCAGGGCGTCCACCACCCGCTCCATCTTCATGAAGCGGGAGCCTTTCACCAGCACGGTGGTGTCGCCGGTCAGTTCGGCCTGCACCGCCTGCACCAGGGCCTCGAGGTTCTTGTAGTGGTGGCCGCCGGCGCCGAAATTGCGCGCCGCCTGGGCCGCGGCCTCGCCCAGGCAGTGCAGCTGGTCCACACCCTGGGACTTGGCGTAGCCGCCGATTTCGTCGTGATACTGGCCGCTCATGGCGCCGATCTCGCCCATGTCGCCCAGCACCAGAATCTTGCGGCCCACGGTGGCGGCCAGCACGTCGATGCCGGCCCGCACCGAATCCGGATTGGCGTTGTAGGTGTCGTCCAGGATGACGGCGCCGGCGGCGGCCTGCTTCTGCTGCAGGCGGCCCTTGACGCCACGGAAGGACTCCAGCCCGCCGACCACGGCCGCCAGGGAGATGCCGCCGGCCAGGGCGGCGGCGGCGGCGGCCACGGCGTTGCGGGCGTTGTGCAGGCCGGGCACCCGCAGGCGGATGGCGGCATTGCCCTTGGGCGAGGTCAGGTCGATGCGGGTTTCCAGGCCGTGCAGCTGCACCTTGCCGCCCACGTCGGCGGGCTTGTCCAGGCCGAAGGTGACGACACGGCGACGCTCGTTCACGCCCTTCCAGTAAGCGGCGAAGGCGTCGTCGGCACTGACCAGGGCGACGCCGCCGGGCTTCAGGCCGGCATAGATGGTGGCCTTTTCCTCGGCCACCTGCTGCAGGTCGCCCATGCCTTCCAGGTGGGCGCGCTGGGCGTTGGTCACCAGGGCCACGGTGGGCTGGGCCAGGCGGGTCAGGTAGCCGATCTCGCCGGGATGGTTCATGCCCATCTCGATGACGCCGGAACGGTGGGTGGTGCGCAGCTTGAGCAGGGTCAGGGGCAGGCCGATGTCGTTGTTGAAGTTGCCCTGGGTCGCCAGCACCACCATGGCCGGATCGTAGCCATCCAGCACGGCCTGGGCCTGGAGGATGGAGGCGATCATTTCCTTGGTGCTGGTCTTGCCGTTGGAGCCGGTGACGGCGATCAGGGGCAGGGAGAACTTGGCCCGCCAATAGCCGGCCAGGGCGCCCAGGGCCAGGCGGGTGTCGGCCACCGCCACCAGGGGCAGGCTGACCTTGCCCTGCAGCTGTTCCACCGTATCCACGGCCACCACGGCGGCGCAGGCGCCCCGCTCGCTGGCCTGGGCCAGGTATTCGTGGCCGTCGAAACGCTCGCCGCGCAGGGCGACGAACAGCTCGCCGCGGCCGACGCTGCGGCTATCGGTGGAAACGCCGCCGAACAGCACGTTGCTGCCGTAGGCGGTGCCGTTGGTGGCCCGGGCCACTTCGAATAGATCCATCATGCTGCCATGCTCCCGGCGCGCTGTTGCAGGGCCCGCGCCACGGCCTCGATGTCCGAATAGGGGCGCCGCACCAGGCCGGCGGCACCCATGATTTCCTGATAGGGCTCGTGGCCCTTGCCGGCCACCAGCACCACGTCGGCCGCGTCCGCCCGCAGCACGGCGTGGGCCACCGCCACCTCCCGCTCCGCCTCCAGCGCCGCCTCCGGCGCTCCGGCGCGGATCTCGGCCAGGATGTCCAGGGGATCTTCGCTGCGGGGGTTGTCGCTGGTCAGCAGCACATCATCGGCCAGGCGGGCAGCGACGCTGCCCATGAGGGGGCGCTTGCCCTTGTCCCGGTCGCCGCCGCAGCCGAAGACGCAGTGCAGGCGGCCGCCCCGGGCTTGGGCCACTTCCCGCAGGGCGGTCAGGGCGTTTTCCAGGGCATCGGGGGAGTGGGCGTAATCCACCACCACCAGGGGCAGGCCCTTGCCGCCAAAACGCTGCATGCGGCCGGCGGGCGGAGTCAGGCGGCACAGGCGCTGGCCCACCGTTTCCAGGGGCAGGCCCAGGGCCAGCAGGGCGCCGGCCACGGCCAGCAGGTTGGCCACGTTGTAGCGGCCCACCAGACCGGTTTCCACCTCCACCCGACCCTGGGGGGCGATCAGGGTGAAGGCCAGGTCTTCGGCGCCATGGCGCAGGTTTTCGGCAGACAGAAGCCAGTCGGCCTCGGGCGCCTGGCGGCCTTCCAGGGTGTAGCCGATGCGCAGGCTGGCGGTGGTCTGGGCCAGCAGCTCCCGGCCGAAGGGATCGTCCAGGTTGATCACCGCCTCGTTCAGCTCGGGCCAGGCGAAGAGCCGCTCCTTGGCGGCGCCGTAGGCGGCCATGGTGCCGTGGTAGTCCAGGTGGTCCCGGGTCAGGTTGGTGAACACGGCGACGGAGAAGCGGGCACCGTGGCAGCGGCCCTGGTCGAGGCCGATGGAAGAGACTTCCATGGCGCAGGCGACGGCGCCGGCAGCCTTGTACTCGGCCAGCAGGCGGTGCAGGGCCAGGGCGTCGGGCGTGGTGTTGGCGGCTTCGCCCAGGGCGTCGGGAAAGCCGTTGCCGAGGGTGCCGATGACGGCGCAGGAGCGGCCAGCGCCGCCCAGGGCCTGGGCGATCCACTGGCTACAGGTGGTCTTGCCGTTGGTGCCGGTGACGCCCACCAGGGCCAACTGCTCCGAAGGCCGGCCATAGACCAGGTTGGCCAGATGGCCGGCAAAGGACTGCAGGTTGTCCACGCCCAGCTGGGGCACGGCGGCCCAGGCGGGATTCCAGGCAAAATCCCGGGCTTCCCAGAAGACGCCGGCAGCGCCCTTCTCCAGGGCGGCGGGAATGAAGCTGCGGCCGTCGGCGGCATGGCCGGGATAGGCGACGAAGACGTCGCCGGGCTGCACCCGGCGGCTGTCGTTCTCCAGCCGGGTGACGGCGACGCCCTGGGCGCGCAGCTGGTCGAGAAGGGCCTGGGCCACGATGGCGCCGCTCACAGGGCCTCCTTGCCGGCATTGGAGCCGGCCACCTGCAGGGCCGCATCCTGGGGCACACCCAGGGTGCGCAGGGCACCGCTCATGATGTTGGCAAAGGTGGGACCGGCCACGTCGCCGCCGAAGTGCTTGCCGCTGGAAGGCTCGTCGATCATCACGGCAACGATCAGGCGGGGGTCGCTGGCCGGGGCCAGGCCGACAAAAGAGGCCACGTACTTGCGGGCGTAGACGCCGCCTTCCAGCTTGTGGGCGGTACCGGTCTTGCCTGCCACCCGGTAGCCGGGGATCTGGGCCTTGGGCGCGGTGCCGCCGGGCTGCACCGCCATTTCCAGCATGGCCCGGACCTCGCGCACGGTCTGGGGCGAGAACACCCGCTCGCCCTTCACCGGATTGCCGTCGCCCTTGAGCAGGGTCAGGGGAATCAGCTCCCCGTCCCGGGCGAACACGGTGTAGGCCCGCACCATCTGCATCAGGGAAACGGAAATGCCATGGCCGTAGCTCATGGTGGCCTGTTCGATGGGGCGCCAGGTCTTCCACGGCCGCAGGCGGCCGCCCACTTCGCCGGGGAAGCCGAGCTTGGGCGCCTGGCCGAAGCCCAGGTTGTCGAACATGGTCCACATTTCCTCGGGCGGGAAGGTGCCTGCCACCTTGGCGATGCCCACGTTGGAGGATTTCTGGATCACCTGGGCCAGGGTCAGCAGGCCGTGGGCGTGGGAGTCGGAAATGGTGGCGGTGCCGATGGTCAGCTTGCCCGGGGCGGTGTTGATGACCGAATCGAAACGGAACTTGCCCTTCTCCAGGGCCAGGGCCGCCGAGAAGGGCTTCATGGTGGAACCGGGTTCGTAGGTGTCGGTGACGGCCCGGTTGCGCAGCTGGGCGCCGGACAGGTTGGCCCGGTTGTTGGGGTTGTAGGTGGGCCAATTGGCCAGGGCCAGGATTTCGCCGCTGCGGGCATCCACCACCACGGCACCACCGGCCTTGGCGTCGTTGTCGTCCACCGCCTGCTTCAGCTGGGAGAAGGCCAGGTACTGGATCTTGGAATCCAGGGCCAGGGTGATGTCCTTGCCGTCCTGGGGCGGCTTCACCGAGCCCACGTCCTCGACGATCTGGCCGCGGCGGTCCTTGATCACGCTGCGGAAACCGGGGCGGCCCAGAAGCTGGTCCTGGAAGGCCAGCTCGACGCCCTCCAGGCCCTTGTCGTCCACGCCGGTGAAGCCGACGATGTGGGCGGTCATGTCGCCGGAGGGGTAGTAGCGGCGGTATTCCTTGTTCTGGTGGATGCCCGGCAGCTTCAGGGCGGCGATGCGCTCCCCGGTGTCCGGCGGGATCTGCCGCTTCAGGTAGACGAAGTTCTTGTCCTCGGCCAGGCGGCGGTTCAGCTCGCGGCCATCCATTTCCAGCATCTTGGCCAGGTTCTGGGACTGCTCCGGGGTCAGCTTGACGTCCGCCGGGATGGCCCAGATGGAGCGCATGGGAGTGGACACGGCCAGCACGTCGCCGTTGCGGTCGGTGATGCGGCCCCGGGAGGCGGAGATTTCCAGCTCCCGGCGATAGCGGGACTCGCCCTTCTCCTGGAGGAAATCGTTGTTGATCACCTGCAGATAGAAGGAACGGCCGGCCAGAACGGCAAAGCCCCCGAGCAAGGCGAGGGCGGCAAGGCGGGAGCGCCAGGCGGGGAAAGCCAGCTGGAGCACCGGGCTTTCGGTGTAGCGGTGGCTGCGGGCCCGGGCCATCTCAGCGGCCTCCTGCGGGCACGTTGATCACCTTCGCCGGCTCCGGCGCATGCATGTGCAGCTTGTCCCGGGCGATTTTCTCGATGCGGGGATGGGTGGCCCAGGTGGACAGTTCCAGCTGCAGTTGGCCCCACTCCACGTCCAGGCTGCGGGCCCGCTCCTGCTCCCCTTCCAGTTCCTGGAACAGCTTGCGCGCCTTGTGCTGGGAGGTGACCACGCCCAGGGCGCAGATCATGGCCGCCAGCAGCAGGAACAGGTTGAGGCGCAGCATCTCAGGCCACCTTCTGGCTCAGGGGCACTGCGGTGCGTTCCGCCACGCGCATGATGGCGCTGCGGGAACGGGGATTGGCCGCCACTTCCTCCTGGGAGGCCCGCACCGCCTTGCCCACCAGCACCAGGGTCGGCTGGGGCAACTGGTCGGCGCGCAGGGGCAGGCCCTTGGGCAGGTGACTGGCAGGCTCAGCTTGGTCACGCAGGAAATTCTTGACGATGCGATCCTCCAGGGAATGGAAGGAAATCACCGCCAGTCGGCCGCCGGGCTTGAGCAGCGCCAGGGCCTGGGAGAGGGCTAGCGAGAGCTCCTGGAGCTCTTGATTGATATGAATCCGTATAGCTTGAAAGCTTCGCGTCGCCGGGTCCTGACCGAGCTCGCGGGTCCGCACGGCTTCAGCGACGAGCGCGGCAAGCTGCCTTGTGGTTGCAACAGGCCGCTCGGACCGAGCAGCCACAATCTTCTTTGCAATCTGCTTAGCAAACCGTTCTTCCCCATAGTCCCTTATAACCTCCGCAATTTCCGTCTCATCGGCGCGGGCCAGCCATTCCGCGGCGGTTTCGCCCCGGGTGGTGTCCATGCGCATGTCGAGAGGGGCATCGAATCTGAAGCTGAAGCCCCGCTCTCCCTCATCGATCTGGGGCGAAGACACTCCGATATCCAGGAGCACCCCGTCCACCAGCCCGATTCCCTGTTGCTGCAACACCTCCCCCATCTCGCTGAAAGGGGTGTGATGCAGCGAAAAACGCTTGTCCTGGATCGACGCCCCGGCCGCGATGGCCCGGGGATCCCGATCGAAAGCCACCAGCCGCCCCTCGGGCCCGAGGGACTCGAGGATCAGCCGGCTGTGCCCGCCGCGGCCGAAAGTGCCGTCCACATAGACGCCCCGCGGGTCAACGCGGAGGGCCGTCACCGCTTCCTGCAGGAGCACGGTGACGTGGGTACTACGTTCGGTGGTCACAGAACAATGCCCTCGAAACTGGCGAGAGCCTCAGGATCCTGGAGCGCCGCCAGGGCCAGCTCGTTCTGCTTGGCCCAGGAGTCCTCGCTCCAGATTTCAAAGTGGTCACCCATACCCACCAGCATCACCTGTTTATCCAGCTTGGCCAGGGAACGCAGGGCGGGAGGGAGAAGAAGACGTCCGGTGGAATCGGCTTCCTGGACGGAAGCGGTCCCCAGGATCACCCGGCGCACCGCGGCGGTGGCGGGATTCATGGTGGCGATCTTGGACAGTTTGTCGGCGATGGGCTGCCATACCGACTCGGGATAGACCTTGAGGCAACCGTGGGGGTGGTAATTGACCACCAGGCGGCCGGCGGAATTGAGGGCGAGCTCGGGCCGGTGACGTGCTGGCACAGCCAGCCGCCCCTTCGCATCCAGACTCAGCGTATCCGCCCCTTGAAACATGACTTCCCCTGGTTTCCCCCGAGGTCCTTCGGCAGGCGGGAGGATTTCGCTCACTCCACAATTCACCACCGAACACCACGTTTCACCACTTTAGTGCACTCAAACCTTAGCGTCAATGGGGAAATGGCATTTTTTTCTTTTGCGACAAGGGCTTACAGCGCTTTCTGACAAAATTTTACAGAAAAAATTTCCTTAAAAATCAATATTGATACAAATCAAACTGAAAGTACTTTATTAGGAGTTGAAGGGCGCTATCCGCCCTCCGGGCATCCCATGCCATCGGGGTGACAGGCAAAACGACGAGCGCAAGAAAGAAGGATGGGGACAAGCTGAAAGAACGACGGGCGAACGCCTGCCGGCCCCGGCCACGGGCGGGGGTCTGGGAAATACGGGAAGGGATGTGAAGCTGGCCGATAAGCCGGGTTCTGTTGGGCGTTGGAGGCGAACCTCCGCCGCCTGGCAGCCATTCCTCTAGGCGCCGTGTTACCACGGCGCTCAAGCAGCCTACCCGGGAGCAGCGCGAGCCACGCCTGATGCTCCCCTATTTGGCCTTGCTCCGGATGGGGTTTACCGTGCCGTCTGTGTCGCCACAGCCGCGGTGGGCTCTTACCCCGAACCGGCTGTCGCCGGCCCGTCCGGACCTGAGGTCCGGCCACCGTTTCACCCTTGCCTGATCCCCGGTTTGCACCGGAGCCATCGGCGGTCTGCTCTCTGTTGCACTTTCCGTCGCCTTCGCCTTGCGGCTTATAGCGCCTGGCCGTTAGCCAGCATCCCGCTCTATGGAGCCCGGACTTTCCTCTCGGTACGAATACCCAGCGGCTGCCTGGCCAGCTTCACCCCGCCATTATACGGACTTGGCGCGCCGCCCCGGACGGAATTGCCAGGTATCGGCGTAATAGTCCGGATTTTCGTTGTCCGGGGTCACCCCGGGCAGGCCCAGCAGCGGCAGGGGCTGCAGCTCCCGGGGCCGGCCGTGGCGGCCGGCGGCCAGCTCGGTCGCCAGGCGCGCATCCAGGGCCGAGAGGTCACCCCGGTCCACCGCCGCCAGGGCTGCCGCATCCACCTCGTAGAGAACCGCCTTGGCCGTCAGCCCGCGAAAAGGGGCCAGCAGGGATTCATAGGTGGCGTGGCCGAACACCACCACCCGCAGGGAAGCGGACAGGTCCGCCCGGCGCTGCCAGAACAGGTCCTGCCAGCGAAACTCCCGCAGCAACTGCAACAGGGAAGGATCGCTGGACAGTACCAGGGCGCCGCACTCGTCGAAATGGGTCATGGCATCCCGGGCGCCGCCGCGCCCACTCCCCGGGGCACCGTCCCCGGCTGCCGCCAGGGCCTGCTGGTGGCGGCCGTTGATGGCCTGCTTGCTCAGGGGAAAGGCACACCACACCAGGGCGTTGAAGAAGTCATGCCAGTTGTCGGGCCGGGTTTCCACCTGGCCGTTGGCGCCGATGCGCGCCTCGTAGCCCAGGCCGTCGTCCCGGGGCGGCGGAAAACTCAGGGGATGGCCGGTGGCCGAGCGCAACTTCAAGCCCGCCGCCAGCGCCGTCAGGCCGGCCAGGGCGGCGGCATCGGGCACCGGCGGCCAGGGCGGCTGCAGCCGCGCCAGCCAGGGAGCCAGAGGCGCGAAGAGGGGATTGGCGTAGGGAGCCGGCCGGCTCACTGCTGGGTCGGCGCGGGCACGGCGGGAGCCGCTGCGGCGGGTTCCGTGGCAGGGGCCGGCACCGCTTCCGCCGCCGCAGCCGGCGGCGTCACAGGTTTGGGTTCCGGGGTGAAGACAAAGCGGTCGCCCTTCTCCTCGAACACGCCCACCTTGTCGCCCAAACCTTCCTGGGGGGCCGCCGCCAGCTTCTGGAAGCCTTTGCAGGTCTGGGTTTCGGTGAGGAAATAGGCCTCGCCCTGCTTCAGCACGAAGGTGCCGGGACCGGGCTGCCACAGCTCGACCCTGGTGTTGCGGGGAGCCGGATTGAGCAGGTGGATGCGCTGGCAGTCCGGCAGGCGGGCGGCGATGACGGCGAACTTCACCGTCTTCTCCCAGAAGAAGTTCTGCTCCCGGGAGACGCTGATGGCGTGGTCGCGGCCATCGATGCGATAGGCGGCGGCGTCATTGATGCAGCCGGCCAGCAGGGGCAGGGACAGCAGGGGCAGGAGCAGCAGGGGCTTCTTCATGGCAGGCATCCTCGGGGAGGCTGTGGAGCGGTCAGGTCGTCAGGCGACGAAGGTCCAGGGCAGGCTCTCGCCGGCCCGCAGGGGGGTCAGGCTGTCGCCGCTCAGGTAGGCCAGGCTGGCAGGCACGGCCTGGGCCTTCTTTTCCAGGGTGATTTTGCCGCTGTTGCGCGGCAGGCCGTAGAAGTCGGCGCCGTGGAAGCTGGCGAAGCCCTCCAGCTTGTCCAGGGCGCCCGCATTGTCGAAGGCCTCGGCATACAGTTCCATGGCATGCAGGGCGGTGTAGCAGCCGGCACAGCCGCAGGCCGCCTCCTTGGCGCCGGTGGCATGGGGCGCCGAGTCGGTGCCGAGGAAGAACTTGGGATTGCCGGAGATGGCCGCCTGCACCAGGGCCTGGCGGTGGGTCTCGCGCTTGAGCACCGGCAGGCAGTACCAGTGGGGCCGCACGCCGCCCTGGAAGATGGCGTTGCGGTTGTAGAGCAGGTGGTGGGCGGTGATGGTGGCGCCGATGTTGGCGCCGCTCTCGGCAACGAAGGCCGCCGCGTCGGCGGTGGTGATGTGCTCGAACACCACCTTGAGGCCCGGGAAGTCCTTCAGCAGGGGCATCATGACGGTGTCGATGAAGGCCTTTTCCCGGTCGAAGAGATCGATGGCCGGATCGGTGACTTCACCGTGCACCAGCAGGGGCAGGCCCCGCTTTTCCATCTCGGCCAGGGCCGCCGAGCACTTGGCCAGGCTGGTGACGCCGGCGTCGGAATTGGTGGTGGCGCCGGCGGGGTACAGCTTGACCGCCTTGACGAAGCCGGAAGCCACGGCGGCGGCGATTTCACCGGCCGGGGTGTTGTCCGTCAGGTACAGGGTCATCAGGGGCTCGAAGCTCATGCCGGCCGGCAGGGCCGCCAGGATGCGCTGGCGGTAGGCGGCAGCCTGCTCCACCGTGGTCACCGGCGGCTTCAGGTTGGGCATGACGATGGCCCGGGCGAACTGGCGGGCGGTATGGGGCAGCACGGCGGCCAGGGCTTCGCCGTCGCGCAGGTGCAGGTGCCAGTCGTCGGGACGGGTGATGGTGATTTGCATGGAAGTTCTTCGTCAAAGGGCCTTGCGGCTGATAAACGTAATTTTAGCTGCCGCCCTGCCCCACTGTCTGTAGGGACTTGGCGGGCCGCTGCGGCGCTCGCCTCAGCCGGCGTCCTTGAGGGCCAGGGCCTTCTGGTACAGCTCGTTCTTGGAGACGCCGGTGATTTCGGCGGCCAGCTTGGCGCACTGCTTCACCGGCAGGCCTTCCGTCAGCAGCAGCTTGAGCACCCGCTCGCCGGCGCCGTCGTCCGCACCCTCCGGCGCGCCCTCCACCAGCAGCACGAACTCGCCGCGCTGGCGGTTGGCGTCGGCCTTCAGCCATTCCAGGGCCTCGCCCAGGGGGCAGGCGTGGATGGTCTCGAACAGTTTGGTCAGCTCCCGGGCGAAGACGATGGTGCGTTCGGGGCCGAAGGCAGCGGCCAGGGCCTCCACCGATTCAAGCACCCGGTGGGGCGCCTCGTAGAAGACCAGGGTGTAGGGCAGGGCCGCCAGGGCTTCCAGCTCCTTCTGGCGCTGGCCGGCCTTGGCCGGGAGGAAGCCGTAGAAGAGGAAATGGGGCGCCATCAGGCCGGAGGCGGAGAGGGCCGTCACCGCGGCGCAGGCGCCGGGCAGGGGCACCACCTTGAAGCCCGCCTCCCGCACCCGGGCGACGATGCGGGCGCCGGGGTCGGAGACGGCGGGGGTGCCGGCATCGGAGACCAGGGCCACGGCCTCGCCGGCGGCCAGCTTGTCGATGACCCCTTGGGCGGCCTGTTCCTCGTTGTGCTGGTGGGCCGGCAGCAGGCGGGCGCCGCTGCCGAAGTGGCGCAGCAGGGGCTGGCTGTGACGGGTGTCCTCGGCGGCAACCCAGGGCACCGCCTTGAGCACCTCCACGGCGCGCAGGCTCATGTCCTGGAGATTCCCCAGGGGGGTGGGGACCACATACAATGCAGATTCAATTGTCATCAATACTCGCGAGCCGGACCGTGAACACAGGCGCCAAAGATACCACGGCAGCAGCCCCCTCCCCCGCCCGGGACCAGCGGCAGGCCGACGGCAGCCTAGCCGAGGCGCGGGCCGCCGCCTGGCTGGAGGGCCGGGGACTGAAGGTGCTGGCGCGCAACTACCGGGTCAGGGGCGGCGAAATCGACCTGGTCTGCCGCGACGGCCGCACCACGGTCTTCGTCGAGGTGCGCCTGCGCCGCAACGGGGATTTCGGCGGCGCCGCCGCCAGCATCACCCGGAAGAAGCAGCAGCGCCTGATCCTGGCGGCCCGCCACTGGCTGCAGGAACAGGGCGACAGCGCCTGCCGTTTCGACTGCGTGCTGTTGCAGGGCGAGGCGGCGAGCGCCCCCTTGGAATGGCTCAAGAATGCCTTCGACGCCGATTAGGACCTTCCTGCTCTCGTGCATGTTGCTGGCGGCGCCCGTGGGAGCCGCCGAGGTGCGCATCCTGGTGCAGAGCTCGCCCCTGGCCGGCAGCCAGTATTACGGCAGCGACACCCTGTGGCCGGCCATGGCCGTGGGCGATCCCCTGACCCTGCACCGGGAACCGGACAATCCCCACGATCCCCGGGCGGTGCGGGTGGAGTGGCGCAAGGCCAAGCTGGGCTACCTGCCCCGGGCGGAAAACGCCGCCGTGGCCGCCGCCCTGGACCGGGGCGAAGTGCTGGAAGCCCGCATCAGCCGGCTGACCCGCCACAGGAATCCCTGGCGGCGGGTGGAGGTGCAGGTATGGGTGCGCCTGTAGCTGTGGCGAAAAGAAAGTAGGCATGGCCCGGGAGGCAGGAAAGACGGCCATCCCCGCGATGCCATGCCGAGAAAGCGCATGCCTGCTACCTCTCCAGGCAGCCCCCTGAAAACGACAAGGGCACAGAATCACCTTCTCGGTGACCTCTGTGCCCTCTGTGGCCAACGCTTTTAAATCAGCGTCAGATCCAGCTCACCAGCCCGTACTGTTTCTTGCCCCGGCGCAGGATGGTGAAGCGGCCGAAGAGGCGCTCGCCTTCGCCGATCTGGTGCTCGATGCCTTCCACCTTCTGGCCGTTGATGGCCACGCTGCCGCTCTGGATGAAGGTGCGGGCTTCGGACTTGGACTTGGCCAGGTTGGCCGCCACCAGGGCGTCGATGAGGCCGCCCTGGGCCTTGTCGATGGCGACGCCGGGCATGCCGTCCTGGGCCAGCTGCTCCAGGTCGTTTTCCGTCAAAGAGGCCAGTTCGCCGGAGAACAGGCTGTGGGAAATGCGCTGGGCTGCCTTGAGGGCCTCGTCGCCGTGCACCAGGCGGGTGGCTTCCTCGGCCAGGATGCGCTGGGCTTCGGGCTTGCCGCCGCCGGTCTTGTCCGTCGCTTCGATTTCGGCGATGCGGGTCAGGGGCAGGAAGGTGAAGAACTTGAGGAACTTGTAGACGTCCGCGTCGCTGGTGTTGAGCCAGAACTGGTAGAAGGCGTAGGGCGAAGTCTTTTTCGGGTCGAGCCAGACGGCGCCGGATTCGGTCTTGCCGAACTTGGTGCCGTCGGCCTTGGTGATCAGCGGCACGGTCATGCCGTACACCTGCTGCTGGTGCAGGCGGCGGGTCAGGTCGGTGCCGGCGACGATGTTGCCCCACTGGTCGGAGCCGCCCACCTGCAGGATGCAGCCGAAGCGCTTGTACAGCTCGGCGAAGTCGTAGCCCTGCAGCAGACTGTAGGAGAACTCGGTGTAGGAGATGCCCTGGTCTTCCCGCTCCAGGCGCTGCTGCACCGATTCCTTCTTGATCATGGCATTCACCGAGAAGTGCTTGCCGATGTCGCGCAGGAATTCCAGGCAGTTCATGCCGCTGAACCACTCGTAGTTGTTGGCCATGCGGGCGGCGTTGGGGCCGTCGAACTTGAGGAAGGGCATCACCTGGCCGCGGATCTTCTCCACCCAGGTGGCAATCACGTCGGGGGTGTTGAGCTTGCGCTCGGTGGCCTTGAAGCTGGGGTCGCCGATCATGCCGGTGGCACCGCCCACCAGGGCGATGGGCTTGTGGCCGGCTTCCTGGAAGCGCTTCAGGATCAGCACCGGCACCAGATGGCCCAGGTGCAGGCTGTCGGCGGTGGGATCGAAGCCGCAATAGAGGGTCACCGACTCCTGGGTCAGCAGTTGATCGAGCGCCTGGGCGTCGGTCAGCTGGGCGATGAGCCCGCGATCGTGCAGATCCTGGATGAGGGGGGACTTGTACATTGCTATTTCTCCACGGCAGAACGGCTGGCCGCCCGGTGGCGGCCGCAAAGACGGGAGATTTTACCAGAGCCGGGGCGCCAGGCTGGCGCCGCCGGGCCGGTGAGGGAGAAAAGGGGGGAGCGGCGGGACCGCCTCAGGCCACCTTGAGGCTTTTGCGGTAGCGGCTCAGGTCCTGCACCGTCTCGAAGGTCTGGTCGAAGAGGCTGGAGAGGTTGCGCAGGATGCCGCCCACCACCCGGACTTCCCAGGTCTTGTCGAAACAGATCTGGGTGTCGAGCCAGCGTTCCAGCCATTCCGGGTCCGGCAGGCGGCTTTGCACCGTGTCGTTGGGGAAGAGGCTCTGGTTAACGTGCAGGTTGGTGGGGTGCAGGGGCTTGCCGGAACGGCCGCTGGCGGCCATCAGCATGCCCAGCTTGGCGAAGGCGGCCCGGGCGCTGTCGCCGAACTTGTCGATGGCCCGCTTCATGTACTTGAGGTAGGCCCCGCCGTGGCGGGCCTCGTCCCGGGAGATGTGGTCGTAGATGGCCTTGATCACCGGTTCGGTGTGCCATTCGCTGGCCCGGCGGTACCACTGGGTCAGACGCACTTCGCCGCAGAAATGCAGCATCAGGGTTTCCAGGGGCGGGGCCGGGTCGAACTCGAAGCGCACGGCGTGCAGCTCCTCCTCCGTCGGCACCAGCTCGGGACGGAAGCGGCGCAGGTATTCCTGCAGCACCAGGGAATGCTTCTGCTCTTCGTAGAACCAGATGGACATGAAGGCGGAAAAGTCGGAATCGTCCTTGTTGTCCCGCAGGAACATCTCCGTGGCCGGCAGGGCGGACCATTCGGTGATGGCGTTCATCTTGATGGTGATGGCCTGCTCGTCGGAGAGCAGGCCGGCGTCGAACTGGTCCCAGGGAATGTCGTCGGCCATGTTCCAGCGGGCTTTTTCCAGGCTGGTGAAGAGTTCCGGGTAGAGCATTTTTATGTTTTCTCTGTTGGAGTTGGGGGCGCGCAGCTAGAGACAGCGCCAATGCCGCCCGGTTCCCTGCTTTTTTGCAGCGTCCGCCTCCGTGCGGAGGCCTGGGCCGGGAACCCGGAGCCGCCAGTTGCTGTCTTGAGTAAGCCGGGCTGCTGGCCTGGAGCCATCGACCTGCCCCTGCCCGGAGGATTCATGCCCCGACTTGCCGCCCGAGTTCTGCCCGCCCTCCTCGTCCTGTTCAGCCTGATAGGAACCGCCATGCCGGCCAGCGCCGCCGATTGTCCTCCCCTGCTGCAGCACACCTTCCCCGCCCTGCAGGACGAAAAGCCCCAGCCCCTCTGCCAGTACGCCGGCAAAGTGCTGCTGGTGGTCAATACCGCCTCCTACTGCGGCTTCACCAACCAGTACGACGGCCTGGAAGACCTTTACGCCGAACTGAAGGGCCAGGGCCTGGTGGTGCTGGGCTTCCCGGCCAACGACTTCGGCCAGCAGGAACCGGGCTCCAACCAGGAGATCGCCGATTTCTGCCGCCTCACCTACGGCGTGCGCTTCCCCATGCTGGCCAAGACCTCGGTGGTGGGCAAGGACGCCACCCCCTTCTACCAGGCCCTGGCCAAGACCACCGGCCAGGTGCCGCAATGGAATTTCCACAAGTACCTGATCGACCGCAGCGGCAAGACCGTGCTGTCCTTCGGCAGCCGCACCACGCCCAACGACCCCCAGTTGCGCCAGGCCATCCAGCGTTTCCTGGCCCAGCCCTGAACGACAAAAAGGCGCCACGCCGCCCCAACCCCACGGAGAGACGATATGAATGCACCGGACAAGATGTTCCACCTGCCCGATGTCCAGGCCACCCCGGATCAGCGCCAGCTGGCGATCCAGAAGGTGGGCGTGAAGGGCCTGCGCTATCCCCTGGCCCTGGCCGCCGCCGACGGCGCCGTGCAGCACACGGTGGCCGAGCTGACCATGGCCGTGGGCCTGGCGCCGGAGGTGAAGGGCACCCACATGTCCCGCTTCGTCGAAATTCTCGAACGCCCCCGGGGCGCCCTGCAGGCGGCGGACCTGCCGGCCCTGCTGCAGGAGATGCTGGGCCACCTGCAGGCCGAGAGCGGCAGCATCGACCTGGCCTTCCCCTACTTCATCGCCAAGGCGGCCCCGGTTTCCGGCGTTTCCAGCCTGCTCGACTACGACGTGCGCCTGCAGGTGGAGCAACAGCCCGGCGCCCCGATCCGCACCACCCTGGCGGTGACCGCCCCGGTCACCAGCCTCTGCCCCTGCTCCAAAAAAATTTCCGAATACGGCGCCCACAACCAGCGCTCCCACATCACCATCAGCGCCGAACTGCGCCAGCCCATGGCGGTGGAGGAACTGGTGCGCCTGGCCGAGGAGGAAGCCTCCTGCGAGGTCTTCGGCCTCTTGAAGCGCCCGGACGAGAAGTGGGTCACCGAACGGGCCTACGACAATCCCAAGTTCGTCGAGGACCTGGTGCGGGACATCGCCCTGCGCCTTATGGCCGAGCCCCGCATCGGCCGCTGGTCGGTGGCTTCGGAGAATTTCGAGTCCATCCACAACCACTCGGCCTACGCCGAGCTGTGCGGCGAAAATGTCTGAGATCCGGTGCCTGAAACCCGGCGCCTGAGGCCCGACCGCCAAGACCCGGCGACCTGAGGCAGGGCAAGGGATTCATCCAAGCCATGCCCTGAAACGCAAGAGGGGCGCCATTCTCCGGCATGCATTGCCGAAGAATGGCGCCCCTTCTGCTTTAGCGGGCACCCGTTGTAAAACGACGCCTCAGAACAGGAAGGGCTGCTTTTCCTGGGCCTGAGCCGGCGCCACCGCCCCCTCGCCGTTGGCGAAGACCTTGACCTGGCGCGGCTTCAGCCACACCTGCTGGCCGGCCGTCAGGCCCAGCACCTGCTGGCGTTCCCGGGTCAGTTCCACTTCCACCAGTTCACCCTGGTGGATCACCTCCACCCGCACCAGGGGGCCGATGGTCTGCACGTAGCTGACCTTGGCCTCCAGGGATTCGGGCGTGGCCACGGTGTCGATGTCGATATCGTGGGGGCGGATGAAGGCCACCGCCTCCTGGCCGGCGGGCACGTCGTCCCGGGCCACCTCGGCCCAGGCGCCATGGACCCGGCTGTGGAAGACGTTCACGTTGCCGAGGAACTGATAGACGAAGGGACTGGCCGGGTTGGAATAGACCTCGTCCGGGGAACCCACCTGTTCGATGCGGCCCTTGTTCATCACCACCACCCGGTCCGCCACTTCCAGGGCCTCTTCCTGGTCGTGGGTGACGAAGACGGAGGAGATGTGCATCTCGTCGTGCAGGCGGCGCAGCCAGCGGCGCAGTTCCTTGCGCACCTTGGTGTCGAGGGCGCCGAAGGGCTCGTCCAGCAGCAGCACCTTGGGTTCCACCGCCAGGGCCCGGGCCAGGGCGATGCGCTGACGCTGACCGCCGGAAAGCTGGGTCGGGTAGCGGTCCGCCAGCCAGTCCAGCTGCACCAGGGAGAGCAGGTCCATGACCCGCTTGCGGATCTCGGACTCGCTGGGCCGCTCCTTGCGCGGCTTGACCCGCAGACCGAAGGCCACGTTCTCGAACACGTTCATGTGGCGGAACAGGGCGTAGTGCTGGAAGACGAAGCCCACCTGGCGCTCCCGGGCATGGAGGTGGGTGGCCTCGCTGCCCTCGAACATGACCTGGCCCTCGTCCGCCGTTTCCATGCCGGCGATGATGCGCAGCAGGGTGGTCTTGCCGCAGCCGGAGGGGCCCAGCAGGGCCACCAGCTCGCCGGTGGGGATGGAAAGGGAGACGTCGTCGAGGGCGACGAAGTTGCCGAAACGCTTGGCGATGTTGCGGATTTCGATACTCATGGCGGCAGGCTCAGTTGGTTTTCTCGGGGGGCAGTTCGGCGGTCAGCATCGCGGTCTCGGCCCGCATGCGCCACTCCACCAGGGTCTTGGCCACCAGGGTGACCAGGGCCAGGAGGGCGAGGACGGAGGCCGAGGCGAAGGCACCGATGGCGTTGTATTCGTTGTAGAGAATTTCCACGTGCAGGGGCAGGGTGTTGGTCTCGCCGCGGATGTGGCCGGAGACCACGGAGACGGCGCCGAACTCGCCCATGGCCCGGGCATTGGCCAGGATCACCCCGTACAGCAGGCCCCACTTGATGTTGGGCAGGGTCACCCGCCAGAACATCTGGAAGCCGGAGGCGCCGAGGGAGACGGCGGCCTCCTCCTCGTCCTTGCCCTGGGCCTGCATCAGGGGAATCATTTCCCGGGCGACGAAGGGGAAGGTGACGAAGAGGGTGGCCAGGATGATGCCGGGCACGGCGAAGACGATCTTCACGTCGTGCTCGGCGAGCCAGGGACCGAAATAGCCCTGGGCGCCGAACATCAGCACGAAGATGAGGCCGGCGATGACCGGGCTGACGGCAAAGGGCAGGTCGATCAGGGTGATCAGCAGGCTCTTGCCGCGGAACTCGAACTTGGCGATGGCCCAGCTGGCGGCAATGCCGAAGGCCACATTGAGAGGCACGGCGATGGCCGCCACCGCCAGGGTCAGGGTCACGGCACTGCGGGCCTCCGGGTCCAGCAGGCCGTTGACATAGGCTTCCCAGCCGCCCCGCAGGGCTTCGGCGAAGACCGCCGCCAGGGGCACGCCGAGGAACAGGGCGAGGAAGGCGAAGGCCAGGGTCAGCAGGGTGTAGCGCACCCAGGCCGGTTCGGTATTGGCACGGCGCACGCTCATTGCTCGCCTCCGGTATTGCGGTTGTTGTGTCGGTTGGCGGCCCACCACTGCAGACCGTTGATGGCCAGCAGCAGGACGAAGGAAATGCCCAGCATCACCACCGCCAGGGCGGTGGCGCCCACGTAGTCGTACTGCTCCAGCTTGGAAATGATGAGCAGGGGCGTGATCTCGGAAATGAGGGGCATGTTGCCGGCGATGAAGATCACCGAGCCGTACTCGCCCACGGCCCGGGAGAAGGACAGGGCGAAACCGGTGAGCAGGGCCGGGAAGATGGCTGGGAAGATGATGCGGCGGAAGGTCTGCCAGCGGGAGGCGCCCAGGGTGGCGGCGGCCTCCTCCACTTCCGGCTCGATGTCCTCGATCACCGGCTGCAGGGTGCGCACCACGAAGGGCAGGCCGATGAAAGTGAGGGCCACGACGATGCCCAGGGGCGTGTACGCCACCTTCAGGCCCAGGGGTTCCAGGTACTTGCCGATCCAGCCGTTGGTGGAATAGAGGGTGGCCAGGGTGATGCCGGCCACGGCGGTGGGCAGGGCGAAGGGCAGATCGACGAAGGAGTCGATCAGGCGCTTGCCGGGGAAGTCGTAGCGCACCAGCACCCAGGCCACGATGAGGCCGAAGAAGGCGTTGATGACGGCGGCCAGGGCCGAGGCGCCGAAGGTCACCCGATAGGCCGCGAGGGCCCGCTCGGTGGTGGCGATGTCCCAGAACTGGGCGAAGGTCAGGGCGGTGGACTTGAGCACCAGGCCGCCCAGGGGGATCAGCACCAGCACCGAGAGGTACACCAGGGTGTAGCCCAGGGCCAGGCCGAAGCCGGGGAGGACGTTGTTTTTCTTGGCTGACATGGGTTTCTCAAACGACGGCGCCGGGGAGCCTTGCAGGCCGGCCCGGCGCCGTGGGGGTCGTGGGCGGGGGTGGATTACTTCTGCACGTAGAGCTGGTCGAAGGAGCCGCCATCGACGAAGTGGGCCTTGGCCGCCTTGCTCCAGCCCCCGAACACTTCATCCACGGAGAAGGTCTTGATGTTGGGGAACTGGGCGGCATACTTCTTCAGCACTTCCGCATCCCGGGGCCGCAGGTAGTTCTGGGCGGCGTTCTCCTGGCCTTCCTTGGACCACAGGTAGTCCAGGTAGGCCTGGGCCTGCTTGCGGCTGCCCTTCTTATCCACCACCTTGTCCACCACGGCCACCGGGAACTCGGCCAGGATGGAAACGCTGGGATAAACCACCTCGAACTCGCCGCGGCCGAACTCCTTGGCGATCAGCTCGGCCTCGGACTCGAAGGTGACCAGCACGTCGCCCAGGCGGCGCTGCATGAAGGTGGTGGTGGCATCCCGGCCGCCGGCGGCGAACAGGGGGGCGTTCTTCAGGATCTTGCCGACGAATTCCAGGGCGCTCTTGTCGTTGCCGCCGGGCTGCTTGAGGGCGTAGCCCCAGGCGGCCAGGTAGGTGTAGCGGCCGTTGCCGGTGTTCTTGGGGTGGGGCACGATCACTTCGACGCCGGACTTGGCCAGGTCGGACCAGTCCTTCAGGGCCTTGGGATTGCCCTTGCGCACGATGAACACCATGGTGGAGGTGTAGGGCGAGGCGTTGTTGGGGAATTTCTTGGCGTAGTCCTTGGCCACCAGGCCCTTGTCGGCCAGGTAATCGACGTCGGTGGCCTGGTTCATGGTCACCACGTCCGCTTCCAGGCCGTCGGCCACGGCCCGCACCTGCTTGGAGGAACCGCCGTGGGACTGCTTCACCTCCACCTTCTCACCGGCCTTGGCCTGCCAGTGCTTGGTGAACATGGGGTTGTAGTCCTTGTAGAAATCCCGGGCCACATCGTAGGAGGCGTTGAGCAGGGTGACATCGGCCAGGGCCGGGGCGACCAGGCCGCCCGCCAGGAGCAGGGCGGCGAACAGGCGGGAAACGGGGGAAACGGCGTTCTTCATGGGGGGTTCCTTCCAGCGATGGCTGACTCTTCAGAAGCGAACTCTAAACAAGGTGTTTAGAACCACAAAGCTTCTTTGGCTATTTGTTTATTTGAGAAAACGCATAAAGCAAAGGCCCGTACGGCCCTTGCCCGTCACACCGGCAGGCGGCTCTCGCTGCGCTGCCAGTCGCCCTTGAGCAGGGGAATCTGGTGCGGCGGCACCGGCTTGCTGAACAGGTAGCCCTGTAGTTCGTCGCAATCCAGGTCGCTCAGCACCTGCCACTGGGCCTCGGTCTCCACCCCTTCGGCGACGGTGCGCATGCCCAGGCCGTGGGCCAGGAGGATCACCGCCCGCACCACGGAGCGCGCCTCCCGGTCGTCCAGGAGGCGGGAGACGAAGCTGCGGTCGATCTTCACCTCGTCCACCGGATACCGGGAGAGATAGGAAAGGGAGGAATAGCCGGTGCCGAAATCGTCGATGGAGACCCGCACCCCGGCCTGGCGCAGGGTGCTGAAGATGGCCAGGATCTGTTCCGGGTCGTCGGCCAGGGAGCTTTCCGTCAGTTCCAGTTCCAGGCCGGCCGGGTCGATGCCGCTCTGGGTCACCACCTGCAGCACCTCCTGGGCGAAGTCCCAGCGCCGCAGCTGGCGGGCCGAGACATTCACCGCCACCCGCGGCACCGGCACCCCCTGCTCCTGCCAGGCCCGCAGCTGGCGGCAGGCGGCCACCAGGCACCAGTGGCCGATGGCGTCGATGAGGCCGGCGTTTTCCGCCAGGGCGATGAAGCTGTCGGGCATGACCAGGCCCCGGGTCGGATGGCGCCAGCGCACCAGGGCCTCGACCCCGGCGATGCGGCCGCTGCTGGCACCGATCTGGGGCTGGTAGTAGAGCAGCAGCTGCTCGCCCTCGACGGCCCGGCGCAGGTCGTTCTCCAGTTCCAGCCGCTCCAGGGAACGCTCGTTGTGGCTGGCGATGAAGAAGCGGTAGGCCGCCCGGCCGCCGTCCTTGGCCGCGTACATGGCCACGTCGGCATGCTTGAGCAGGGACTCCCCGTCCTCCCCGTCGGCCGGGTAAAGGGCGATGCCGATGGAGGTGGAGGCAAAAATCTCCCGCTCCCCGAGCCGCACCGGCTGGTCGAACTGGGCCAACAGCTTGCCGGCGACGATGCTGGCATCCTCCGCCGACAGCACTTCGGGCAGCAGCAGGACGAACTCGTCGCCGCCCAGGCGGGCCAGGGTGTCGCCCTCCCGCAGGCACAGGCTGAGGCGGGCCCCCACTTCCTTGAGCAGCAGGTCGCCCTGGTCGTGGCCCAGGGTGTCGTTCACCGCCTTGAAGCGGTCCAGGTCCAGCAGCAGCACCGCCAGCTTGCGCCGGGAGCGGTGGGCCTGGCGCAGGGCGTTTTCCAGGCGGTCGTAGAAAAGGCGGCGGTTGGGCAGGCCGGTGAGGGGGTCGTGGTAGGCCAGGTGGTGGATGTGGGCCTCGGCCTGCTTGCGGTCGGTGATATCGGTGAACAGGCCCACGTACTGGCTGACCTGGCCGGCCCCGTCCTTGATGGCGGTGATGGACAGCCACTCCGGATAGGTCTCGCCGGACTTGCGCCGGTTGATCACTTCGCCCTGCCACTTGCCCTGCTCCTGCAGGCTCTGCCACATCTGGGCATAGAAGGCCGGATCGTGCTGTCCCGAGGCCAGGATGTGGCCCGGCGCCCGGCCCCGGGCGTCCGCCTCGGAATAGCCGGTGACCTCGGAGAAGGCCGGATTGACCGACTGGATGCGGCCCCGGGCATCGGTCACCACCATGGCCTCGCCCAGGCTGTCGAAGACCCGGGCCGCCAGATGCAGGCGGGCCTCAGCCTGCTTGATTTCGCTGATGTCGCGGAAGGAGGCCACGTAGCCGGCCTGGTCGGTGTCGCCCTCGCCGCCCCGCAGGGGCGCCCCCAGCACGGCCACCGGGAAGGCACTGCCGTCGCTGCGCACGAAATCGTCCTCGCCCTCGAACACGGCGCCGGTGGCCAGGGCCCCGGCCAGGCCGGAAACCTCGGCCGGCGCCGCGCCGGGCCACAGCACCGTGGCGGCATCGCGGCCGAGCAGGCCGCCCGGCGCCGCCCCCAGCAGGGCTTCGGCCCGCTGGTTGGCGAAGGTGATGCGCCCGCCCCGGTCCAGGGCCAGGATGCCTTCGGCCAGGGTATTGGCGATGTTGTCGAGGAAGGCATGGCTGTGGCCCAGCTCCAGGGCCGACTTCTTCAGCTCCACCATGATGTAGACCACGGTGGCGATGAGGAACAGGGCAAACAGGGCCAGCAGCAGGCGGTAGCTTTCTGCCTGCTTCAGGTCCTGGCGGTAGATTTCGCTGTAGTCCCGGTAGGAGGCCTCCAGGCTGCCGGCGAAGGGGCTGCCGGTGAGTTCGTTGAGCAGACTCTCCACGTCCAGGCGATGGTGCAGCACCTGCTGGCCGTGGGCCGTCATCAGCAGCACCTGGCGCCGCACCTCCAGGGGCCAGCCGACGACCTGGTCCTGCAGGGCGGAGAGGTCGGCGGCCACCGCCGGCATGTCGTCGGCCTCGCCGCGGATGAGGAACTCCATGATTTCCCGCCCCACCGTCGCCAGCAGGGCGCTGTGGGGCACGCTGCCGCGGCCGTCCAGGCTGTCGCTGGCACGCAGGAGCTGGCTGGAGAGATTGAGGAAGTGGTCCTGGGAATTGCGCAGCAGGGCATTCTGCTGCTTGAAGCGCTCCAGTCCTTCCCGCTTTTCCTGCCACAGGGCCAGCACCGGGGTCATGGCCTCGCTGCCGTGGCGCTGCAGTTCCGCCTGCAGGCGTTGCAGCAGGGCGGAAATGCGCTCGTCCGCCGCCGCCACCGCGTCGTAGTCCTGCAACTGACGGTGGCGCAGCTTGAGCAGGTCCTGGTTGAGGCGGGCGTCCAGGGCGACGATCTCATGCACCAGGGCCTCGACCCGGGCCTGCTCGGCGACGTCGGCCCCGGTGCTGCGCTGGAACAGCCCCACCAGGATGACGGTGAGGATCAGCACCAGCAGCCAGGGGGCGGCGCCCTTCCAGGACGGCAGGCGGGTCATGGCCGCACGTCCCCGTTGAGGGACTGCAGGAAGGTGACGATCAGGGTTACATCCCGGGCCGGCAGTTCCACGCCCAACTGGTAGCGCCCCATGAGGGCCACCGCCTCGTCCAGGGAGGAAGTGGCGGCGTCGTGGAAATAGGGGGCGGTGAGCGCCACGTTGCGCAGGGTAGGCACCTTGAACACATGCCGATCCTCGTCCCGGCCGGTGACGTTGAAACGCCCCATGTCGGCGGCGGTCAGGGCCTTCTTGTTGGCGAAGTAGTTGTCCATGACGCCGAAGCGCTGGAACAGGTTGCCGCCCACATTCACTCCCTGGTGGCAGGAAGAGCAGCCGTGGCGCTTGAACAGGCGGTAACCGGCCTTTTCCTCGTCGGACAGGGCGGTGTCGTCGCCCCGCAGCCAGCGGTCGAAACGGGAGGGGGTGAGCAGGGAGCGTTCGTACTCGGCAATGGCGTGGCGCACCGTAGCCGCCGTCAGCCCGGCCGGATAGGCACTGGCAAAGCGGCTGCGCAGTTCCTTGTCGGCCTGCAGCTTGGCCAGCACCTGGTCCCAATCCGCCGCCATTTCCAGCGGATTGTGCACCGGACCTTCCACCTGCTCCTCCAGGGTGGCGGCGCGGCCGTCCCAGAACTGGCGGAAATTGAAGGCGGCATTGAGCACCGTGGGGGCATTGATGCCGCCCTTCTTGCCGTCCACCCCGCGGGACACCGGCATGCCGTCGGCACCGCCCCGCTGCAGGTCATGGCAGCCGGCACAGGCCAGGGAGTCGTCGCGGGAGAGGCGGGGATCGTTGAAGAGGAGGCGCCCCAGAGCCACCTTGGCCGGGTCCACCGGCAGGCTGTCGGGCAGGGGCAGCAGGGGCTCGCCGGGGCGGATCGGGGTGGTCGCCAGCAGGGCGGGCATGGGTTCGACCGCGGCATCGGGCGAGGCCGCCAGGTGCGGATACAGCAACGCCCCCACCGCCGTAACGGCCAGTACGCAGATCACTGCGAACAGGCGCAAATTGGGAAGACCTGCCGGCTTCGCCATGGACGTGCTCCAACCTCGTTGAACTCGGCGCTTCCGGTCTGATGCCGGAATCCACCCTTAACCGACAGCATAAAACAAAAAAGGGACAGGCTCGCGCCTGTCCCTTTTTATCGAATCTTGGTGGTGTAGTCCCCTACTAGAGAGAACCTTCCTGCCTCACCGGCGAGGACACCATGGGCAAGATTATATACGACAGTGGGAACTTGCGGTAAGAAAGAGTGCCCCCGCGCATTTACTTACTGTCGTTGGCAGCGAAAAGTCTGCAGTTTGATCCCCAAACACGGAATCGAACTTGACTCCTGACGCGTAGCTACGTCCGTGTTGTTGCAGTCCAAGTTGTGGCGCATAATGTCATCAGTTTGATGATATGAACCGCCTAGCAATGGACAAACATAAAACCAATCGCAGTCTTTCGGTCGTCCGTCTTGGATGAGGAGCCTTCGGTGACTCAACCCCAGCGCGTCGAGAGCTTGAGCCACGCCCAGCGCGAGCGACTGGCCTACATCGACTTCCGGCTCTACTTTTTCGGTGAGATCGGTCGCCCAGACCTGATCGACCGTTTCGGTGTGGCTCCGGCTGGGGCGACGCGCGACTTGGCGCTTTACCGGGAAGTCGCGCCGCAGAACATCACCTTTGACGGTAGCAACAAGGTCTACCGCATCGGGCAGGCGTTCTCCCCGCTGTTCGACCACACATCGCAGCGCGTGCTGTCGGCGCTGGCTCTCGGCTTCGGCGATGGCGTGAACGGCGCAACGCAGCCGCTGCTGCCCTGCGAATCTCCCACCGCCCTGAGCAACCCCAGGATGGATGTGTTGGCTCCGATCTGCCGGGCCATCCACGCCAAGCGGCCCGTCGCCATCCGCTACCACTCGATGAGCAGCGGTGAGTCCGAACGGGTCATCGTCCCGTTCGCCCTTGTCGACACCGGCCTGCGCTGGCACGTCCGTGCCTTTGATCGCAAGAGCGGAGAGTTTCGCGATTTCGTCGTGACGCGCATCGAAGCCCCGACCCTGCTCGACGAGGAGCCACAGGCCAACGAACGGCCGGACAACGACATCCAGTGGACGCGCATCGTCGAACTGGACTTCGTCCCGCACCCGCGCCTTGAGCGCCCCGAGATCATCAAGATGGACTACGGGATGACCGACGGCTCGATTCGGATGCGCGTTCGCGCTGCCGTCGCGGGCTACATGCTGCTGCGCTGGAGCGTGGACTGCTCGCCCGACCACCGGCTCAAGGAAGAACAGTACCGACTATGGCTCAGCGATCCCCTGGCTTTGTACGGGGTGGAAAACGCAAAGCTGGCTCCTGGCTACCAAGCGCCGACCAGCTCAAAGAATCGATAGGGAAAGAAAAACACAATGGCCAAGACACTTGAAGCCCACGACAAGCTGATCCGGGAGATCTTCGAAGGCAGCTACCAGTTCGAGATTCCGGACTACCAGCGCCCCTACGCCTGGACAACCGAGCAGGCCACAGAGCTGTTCGATGACCTGTATTCGGCGATGCAGGACGCGCGCGTCTCGGGGGCCAGCAGCCAATACTTTTTGGGTAGCATCGTTCTGATCAAGAACGACCGGGACCCAAAGTCATCGGTGGTCGACGGCCAGCAACGCCTGTCTACGCTCACGATGCTATTCGCCGTGTTGCGCACCGTGATGCCGGATGCTGCAGACGACATCACCGACTTCCTCTACAAAAAGGGCAAGGTCAGTCTTGGCGAGAAGAACGAGTACCGCCTGACAGCTCGCGAGGAGGATGCCGACTTCTTCCGCACCAACATTCAGGAACCGGGTGGCATCGCACAGTTGGTCGCCAGTACGGACAAGCTGAAAGACAGCCGTCTGCGTTACCGTGAAAACGCCACGCTGCTGCTCGAAAAGGCCAAGGCGCTTCCGCCTGCCGACCTCATTGCGCTGTGGCAGTTCCTCGCCAACGACTGTTCGCTGGTTGTCATCTCCACGCCCGACCTCGAAGCCGCGTACCGCATCTTCTCCGTACTCAACAATCGGGGGCTCGACCTCGCGCCTATCGACATCATCAAGGCGCAGGTGCTTGGCCTGATCCGTACCACGGCAGGCGAAGTCAAAAGCCGCGCATACGCGAAAGAGTGGAGCCGGATCGAAAGCTCACTGGGTCGCGACGCCTTCGGTGACCTGTTTGGCCACATTCGCAGCATCTATGCCAAGAAGAAGCAGAAGTACATCCTGGTCAAGGAGTTCCAGGAGCACGTCACCGAGTACAAGGCCCCTATCGACCTCGTCGACAAGGTCATCAAACCCTATGCCGAAGTGTGGGACTTCGTGCGCGATGCCGACTTCGAGGCCACCGAGCACGCTGAAACCATCAACGAGCACTTGTCGTGGCTCAATCGTGTGGACTTCAAGGACTGGGTGCCCCCAGCACTTGTTTATTTCAAGCGCTTCCGGCAGCAGCCCAAACTGCTTGCCGAATTTTTCCAGTCACTGGAACGCCTGACCTACTTCCTGCTGGTCACCAAGGTCGGCATCAACGAGCGCATCGAAACCTACGCTGCGCTCACCAAGGAAATCGAACCGGAGACCTTCAAGGGAAATCTGGTTGCACTCACCACGCTGGCACTGACAGACGCGCAAAAGCGCAAGTTCGTCGCGGCACTCGATGGAGACGTGTACGACGATCTGCCCAAGGCACGGATGGCGCTCGTCTTGCGTCTTGAGTCCTTGGTGCGCGCGCCCGGCGTGCAGCTTCAAGATGCCGTGTCGCTGGAGCACGTCCTGCCGCAAACACCGCCCGACAGTTCGGACTGGATCAAGTGGTTCCCGGATGAAGACGAGCGCGATGGCTGGACGCACCGTTTGGCCAATCTGGTTCCGCTGGATAGGAACAAGAACTCGTCTGCCAGCAATTACGACTTTGCCAAGAAGAAAGATGCCTACTTCAGAGGCAAGGGCACCGCTTCACCCTTCGTGCTGACGCAGGAAGTCAGATCGGAAAGCGAGTGGACGCCCACGCTGCTGACTGCACGGCAAAAGCGCCTTGTAAACGTATTGAGCACGCATTGGAATCTTGAGATTGCAGCTGACAACAGCCTTCCTGCTGCTGCGGTAACGGCGGGAGGTTTGACATCGTGAGCAACAACAAAGAACTCGAACGCGCCGAGCTGCACAAAACCATCTGGCGCATCGCCAATGACCTGCGCGGCAGCGTCGATGGATGGGACTTCAAAACCTACGTGCTCGGGATGCTGTTCTACCGCTTCATCTCGGAGAACCTGACCAGCTACCTCAATGAGCAGGAGCGCCGCGCGGGCACCCCGGACTTCGACTACGCAGAACTCTCAGATAACGATGCCGAATTCGGTCGTGCCGAGACGGTGAAGGAAAAAGGCTTTTACATCCTGCCGTCCGAACTGTTTGCCAACGTGCGCGCCCGCGCCCGGCATGATGCCAACCTCAACGAAACGCTCTCACGCATCTTTGCCGACATCGAGGGCTCGGCCACGGGCAGCGATTCCGAGGACGACATCAAGGGCCTGTTCGACGACCTCGATGTCAACAGCAGCAAGCTCGGCCCCACCGTGGCCAAGCGCAACGAAAAACTGGTCAAGTTGCTCGACGCCATCGGCGACCTGCCGTTGGCCAGCAGCGATGGCGGGTTTACGGAAAACACCATCGACCTGTTCGGCGACGCCTACGAATATCTGATGCAGATGTACGCCTCTACCGCTGGCAAGTCGGGCGGTGAGTTCTACACGCCGCAGGAGGTCTCCGAACTGCTGGCCCGCATCACCGTGGTCGGCAAAAGCGAGGTCAACAAGGTCTACGACCCCGCCTGCGGCTCCGGCTCGTTGCTGCTCAATTTCGTGAAGGTCTTGGGCCATGACGCGGTGCGCCAGGGCTTCTACGGGCAGGAGATCAACCTGACCACCTACAACCTGTGCCGGATCAACATGTTTCTGCACGATGTGAACTATGAAAAGTTCCACATCGCCCATGGCGACACGCTTACCGATCCAGCGCACTGGGATGACGAGCCGTTTGAAGCCATCGTCTCCAATCCGCCGTACTCGATCAAATGGGATGGCGATGCCAACCCGCTGCTCATCAACGATCCGCGCTTTGCCCCTGCGGGTGTGCTCGCCCCCAAGAGCAAGGCCGACCTCGCCTTTACCCTGCACATCCTGAGCTGGCTGGCGGTCAACGGCACGGCGGCGATTGTCGAGTTTCCCGGCGTACTCTATCGCGGTGGTGCGGAGCAAAAAATCCGCCAGTACCTCATCGACAACAACTATGTCGATGCCGTGATCCAGCTGCCGCCCGACCTGTTCTTCGGCACCACGATTGCCACCTGCATCATTATCCTGAAGAAATCCAAGCACGATAACGCTACGCTGTTTATCGATGCCAGTGCCGAGTTCGTGCGCAGCGGCAACAAGAACAAGCTACTGCCCGAACACCAGCAAAAAATCCTCGATGCCTTCACCGGCCGCCAGAGCATGGAGCACTTCGCACGGCTGGTCGAGAACGGCGATATTGCTGCCAACGGCTACAACATCGCCGTGTCCAGTTACGTTGAGCAGAAAGACGAGCGCGAGGCAGTGGATATTCGGGTACTCAACGCCAAAATCAGCCGTATCGTGGCGCGGCAAGCAGAATTAAGGGAGCAGATCGATGCCATTGTGGCCGATCTGGAAGGAGAATAAGTATGAGCCAGATCGACGACTTGATTGCAAAGCTATGCCCAAACGGCGTTGACTTCAGGGCTATTGGTGACTTCGGCGAACTGGTGCGCGGCAACGGAATGCCGAAGGCAGATTTCGTGGAGTCTGGGGTTGGGTGCATCCATTACGGACAGATTTACACCTATTACGGCATCTGGACAGCGGAGACAAAGTCCTTTGTCCCAGCAGAAAAAGCCGAAAAACTCGCCAAGGTCGATCCTGGCGATCTGGTGATTACCAACACCAGCGAGAACATCGAGGATGTTTGCAAGGCGGTTGCGTGGATCGGAGAAACGCAGATCGTCACGGGCGGGCATGCCACGGTCCTGAAGCACGACCAAGAACCGAAGTACCTCTCTTACTACCTGCAAACACCACACTTTTTCGCAGAGAAGAAAAAGCACGCGACAGGCACGAAGGTCATCGACGTTTCGGCAAAGAGTCTTGCAAAAATCAGGATTCCAGTTCCGCCGCTTGAAGTGCAGCGCGAGATTGTGAAAGTGCTTGACACCTTCACCCAGCTGGAGGCGGAGCTGGAGGCGGAGCTGGAGGCGGAGCTGGAGGCGCGTCGGCGGCAGTACAAGTACTACCGCGACGCGCTCTTGACATTCGGCGAACGCACGGACGCTGAAGCAAGCAAGCAAGCAAGCAAGCAAGTATAAGGTGGATGACCATGGGTGAGATTGGAAAATTCACGCGCGGCCGTCGATTCACCAAGGACGATTATGTCCAGGAAGGAATCGGCTGCATCCACTACGCTGACATTTATACCCGACACGGAACCTCGGCGTCGGCGGCTGTCTCGCATGTGCGGCCGGACATGGCGTCGAGCCTGCGCTTTGCAAAACCGGGTGACATCGTTATCGCTGCGGTCGGTGAAACGGTCGAGGATGTCGGCAAAGCGGTTGCTTGGCTTGGCACCGAGCAGGTCGCGATTCACGACGACTGCTTTACTTTTCAGCACTTGATGAATCCGAAGTTCGTGTCGTACTGCTTCCAGACGGAACGACTGAATGCAGAGAAGAACAAGTTTGTCGCCCGCGCAAAGGTAAAGCGTCTGTCTGGCGAGAGCTTGGCAAAACTCACGCTTCCCGTTCCGCCCATTGAAGAGCAGGAACGCATAGTCGCCATCCTCGATAAATTCGATGCGCTGGTGAATGACCTGACGAGCGGCCTACCCGCCGAAATCAAAGCCCGCCGTCAGCAGTATGAGCATTACCGCGACCGGCTGCTCACGTTCAAGGAAGCAACATGAGCGAAGACCTCATGCCCTTTCGCTACGAGCCGATTGCGCTGTCTAACGAGAGCACGGTTGTCGCCGAATTTCAGCCCGAAGCCCTGGGAGTGCGCGAGGCGGCATACCAGTCCGAAGCTGAACTGGAAAAGGAATTCATCAAGCAGCTCCAGGTGCAGGCCTATGAATACCTGCCCATCACATCGGAGGCTGAGCTGGTAGCCAATCTTCGCCGCCAGTTGGAAAAGCTCAACAAGGTCACCCTGGCGGATGCAGAGTGGGAGCGATTCTTCAGCACCTGCATTGCAGGCGCGAATGACGGCATCCTGGAAAAGACCGCACGCATTCAAGAAGACCATGTGCAGGTCTTGAAGCGCGACGACGGCAGCACCAAGAACATCTACCTGATCGACAAGGCCAACATCCACAACAACGCCTTGCAGGTCATTAACCAGTACGAAGTCGAAGGCGCTCGTGCCAACCGTTATGACGTGACGGTGCTGGTCAATGGCCTGCCGATGGTGCATATCGAATTGAAGCGTCGGGGCGTGGACATCCGCGAGGCCTTCAACCAAATCAACCGCTACCAGCGCGACAGTTTCTGGGCGGGCTCGGGCTTGTTCGAGTACGTGCAGCTTTTCGTCATCAGCAACGGTACGCTGACCAAGTATTACAGCAACACCGTGCGTGACGGGCATTTGAAGGAACAGTCCGCCAAGCGCAGCAAAAGCAAGACCTCCAACAGCTTCTCCTTTACCAGTTGGTGGGCCGACGCGAAAAACCAGCCCATCACTGAGCTGACAGGTTTCACGAAAACCTTTTTCGCCAAGCACTCGCTGCTCAACGTCCTCACCAAATACTGCGTGTTCGATGTGGATCGCAAGCTGCTGGTGATGCGGCCCTACCAGATCGTGGCCGCCGAGCGCATTTTGCAGCGCATCGCCACAGCCACCAATCACAAGCAGCTCGGCTCCGTCGCGGCGGGCGGCTACATCTGGCACACCACCGGCAGCGGCAAGACGCTGACCAGCTTCAAGGCGGCGCAACTTGCCCGGGGCTTGCCAGATATCGACAAGGTGCTCTTCGTGGTGGACCGCAAGGATCTGGACTACCAGACCATGCGCGAATACGAGCGCTTCGAGAAGGGCGCAGCCAACTCGAATACATCCACGGCTGTGCTGCAAAAGCAGCTGGAAGACCCGAACGCCCGCATCATCATCACCACCATCCAGAAGCTTTCCCGCTTCGTCGTGAAGAACAAGAAACACCCGGTGTATGACGAGCACGTGGTGGTGATCTTCGACGAGTGCCACCGCAGCCAGTTCGGCGACATGCACGCCGAAATTACGCGGGTGTTCCAGCGCTACCACCTGTTCGGCTTCACCGGTACGCCGATCTTTGCCGAGAACTCCGGCACCACAGGTAACCCGCTGCGACGCACCACGCAACAGGCCTTTGGTGACAAGCTGCACACCTACACGATTGTCGATGCCATCAACGACAAGAACGTGCTGCCGTTTCGCATCGACTACATCAACACGGTCAAATTGCCTGCAGGCATCAAAGACAAAAAGGTGTCGGCCATCGACACCGAACGGGCGCTGCTAGCGCCAGAGCGCATCACACAGATCGTGGGCTACATCCGCGAACACTTCGACCAGAAAACCAAGCGTGCCAGCACGTACCGCCACGATGGCAAACGGCTGGCTGGTTTCAATTCGCTGTTCGCCTGTGCGTCCATTGATGCCGCCAAGCGTTACTACGCGGAATTCGTTGCACAGCAAAAGGAGTTGCCCGAGGCCCAGCGGCTCAAGGTGGGCTTGATCTACAGCTTTGCCGCAAATGAAGAGGAAAGTGATGGCCTGCTCGGCGAGGAAGACTTCGAAACCGAGGGGCTGGATCAAGGCTCGCGGGATTTTCTGGATGTCGCGATCCAGGATTACAACGCACTGTTCAGCACCAGCTTCGACACCTCGGCAGACAAGTTCCAGAACTACTACAAGGACTTGTCGCAGCGCCTGAAAAAACGTGAACTGGACATTGTCGTCGTGGTCAACATGTTCCTGACCGGCTTTGACGCCACCACGCTCAATACCCTGTGGGCGGACAAGAACTTGAAGGCACACGGCCTGATACAGGCATATTCGCGTACCAACCGCATCCTCAATTCGGTCAAGACCTACGGCAACATCGTCTCCTTCCGCAATCTGGAGCAGGAGACCAACGACGCCCTTGCCCTGTTTGGCAACAAGGATGCCAAGGGCATCGTTCTGTTGAAACCTTACGCCGAGTATTACAAGGATTACGAAAAGCGCGTCGGAGAACTCACGGCTGGGTTCCCACTCGTAAAAGCCATTGTTGGCGAGGCAGCACAAAAGGCATTCATCAAGCTGTTCGGCTCGATTTTGCGACTGAAGAACATCCTCACGGCCTTCGATGATTTCGCTGGCCACGAAATCCTCTCCGAGCGCGAGTTTCAGGACTACCAGAGCCTGTATCTAAACCTGTACGCAGAATTCCGGGCGACGTCGGCTGCCGAGAAGGAGTCAATCAACGACGATGTGGTGTTCGAGATCGAGCTCATCAAGCAGGTTGAAATCAATGTTGACTACATCCTGCTCTTGGTCGAACAGTACCTGAAGAAAAAGGGTTCGGGCGACGATAAGGAAATCCGCGCCACTATCGAACGCGCCATCAATTCCAGCCCTGGCCTACGCAACAAGAAAGACCTCATCGAACAGTTTGTCGATTCAGTGACCACCAAGGCCAAGGTGGACGCGCAGTGGCAGGCGTTCGTTGCGGCGAAAAAGACCGAGGAACTGGAACGCATCATTGCGGAGGAAAACCTCAATGCCGAGGCGGCACGTGAATTCATTAGCAATGCCTTCCGCGACGGCAGCATCGCGGCAACCGGTACTGCCATCACCAAGATCCTGCCGCCGGTATCGCGGTTTTCCAAGAACAATGGCCACGCAGCCAAGAAGCAGACGGTGCTGGAAAAACTTGCCGCTTTCTTCGAACGGTATTTCGGATTGGCGTGAGGAGAAGGCCTATGAAGTTCCATCTAACCACATTCAGCACTCTTCTTTAATTTTCAAGGAGTCCTATTTATGAGCAACACCCCATTCGATCCGTCGAAATTCACAGCACCGAAAGCCAAACCGCTGCCAGTAATTCTCCTGCTCGATGTCAGCGGCAGCATGAGCGGAGACAAAATCCGCAATCTGAATGATGCTGTTCGCGACATGTTGAATACATTCAGTGACACTGAGAATGGTGAAACTGAAATCCATGTAGCGATCATCACCTTCGGTTCTCAAGTAACCCTGCATCAGCCGCTTGCGAGTGCCAGCACTATTCATTGGCAGGATCTTTCTGCTGGCGGTATGACTCCACTTGGTACGGCATTGCAAATGGCCAAGGCGATGATCGAAGACAAAGATGTCGTTCCTTCGCGTGCGTATCGTCCAACGGTTGTATTGGTTTCTGATGGCGGCCCTAACGATGCGTGGGAAAAGCCTCTGAACGCGTTTATCAGCGACGGGCGCTCTGCAAAATGCGACCGTTTGGCAATGGCGATAGGCGCTGATGCTGACGAGGCAGTGCTCGGGAGGTTTATCGAAGGTACTTCGAATCAACTGTTCTATGCTGAGAACGCCAAGCAGCTGCGCGATTTCTTCAAGTTTGTCACCATGTCTGTGACCATTCGCACAAAGTCGCAGACACCAAATAATGTGCCTGAAGCGAGCGCTATTGACATCCAGCCCGCCACCATCGAAGCGCGCCAAGATAAATCCAAAACTCTGACGCAGAGCTCTTCTGCAACAGATGGGGGGTATTGGTAATGGCACAGGCAATTGGAGATCCGGAAGAGCTCGAGCGCTTCGCGTATTCACTGCAACAGTTTATTGATTCACTCAACGATGCAGTGGGCAACCTTAACGGTGCCTTCGCTTCGCTGGGCGACACATGGCAAGACGAAAAGCGGGCACGGTTTGAGGAGGACTACAACGCGCTCGTCCAGCAGTTACAACATTTCAACGAAAACGCGTCTGAGCAAGTTCCATATCTGGCCGCACTCGCATCCCGGCTGCGGGATTATTTACAAAGCTAAGGGTACCGAGGTCGCAATGGCACAAGTTTCAATTGGACAAGTGGAGAATCTGGAGGACCTGGTGCGCGGGTTACAGTCAGTGCGCGAGGCCCTAGAAACCGCATGCCGCGAACAAATTGCTGTTGCGGCACAGAAGTGTGCAGAGGCTCGCGAAGAAGCGCAGAACAGCGAGAGCATGTTGGAGAGCTCCATTCAGCAGGAGCAAGCAGCACAGCAAAAAGTAGACAGTGCTGAGCAGGCTCTCGACAGCAGTCAAAGCGCACTCTCCTCTGCCCAGTCTTCGCTATCGTCTTGCCTTGCTCAACCGCCGGATGACGATGGGCATTCCCCGGACTGCTCCGGCGAGTACTCTGCTGCTGCCGAAGCAGAAGCCGCTGTTGAGCAGGCTCAAGGCATGCTGGAGCAAGCAAGAGCAGAGCTTGAGGCGGCGACAGGAAATCGCATCTCCATGGAGCAGCGCGTAGATATTGCGAAGCAAGCGCAGGCGATAGCGGAACACACTCTGGAGCAGGCTCAACAAGAATGCGCTACGCGCTTGGCAACTGTCGATCAAGCTATTGCAATAGGCACTGCGCGCTTGAATTCCGCGCAACGAGCACTCGATGCCTATCTTGCGACAAATCCGCCCGCAGCTGAATTCCATTCTTGGTTGAAATGGAATCCGGCTCAGAATGGTCGCCCTGTCACGCCTGACACCTTGCGAGACCGTATGAATCTGTCGTCAGAACAACGACGGTTGTTTCAGGAATATCTTTACGACCGTAATCCTGCGTATCGCAAGCAAGTTGATAAGTATCGGAACCAGTGGGCAACCGCCAAGGGTGATGCCGAGCGCAACATCGTCGCACGTAGGGCGCGAATACATTTGAGTGGCGAATTTGGAGAACAAATAGCTCGGCACGCACTTGCACCGCTTGGCGGCCGGATCGAGACGCAAGGGCGAACCTTCGTTGGCGATAACGGCCGGTACACAAAAACAGATCTATTGGTTACTGATTTGCGGGTTCCAGTCATTTTGGGACGTGGCGAGGGTATGGGAGCGCCGGTAGGAGGTTCAATGGCATTTGAGGTGAAATGCGGCAAGGCCGAATACCTCTACTCCCAGAAGGATCACATGGTTTTCCAAGCCGAAGGGCACAAGCAGGCAGATGCGCAATGCACCCTTTGCTCACGAGACATTCACGACCTGCCGCCAGAGAAAGAAAAAGAACTCCGCGACACTCTGCGCGACGCTGGATCGCCCATGGTAGGGATGTTGCCAAGTAAAAATGAAATCGATCAGTCCTGCCTTGATTTCATTCACCAAGACGAGGAGGTTCGATCATGAAAGTACGCTTCGCAATTGTTAACTCAGACCTTCTTGCACAAGTCCGGACTGAAGTTGATGTTCTTCTACATGCAGTCAATTCCGGCGATATGGATGGAGTGGATTCAGCCACGGCACACCTCTTGAAACTGACTGTTGATTGCAGATCGATTGACTTGTCCGAGGATGAATGGCGCACGTTTCTTAACGAAATCAGGGTCAAAAATCCCGATTTCAAGTCCAACTATCTGTTGCCTGGCGATATTTGCGCACATCTATTTCCAGAAATTTCAGACGGCGACTACGTTCTCGAACTTCCAATTGATGGAGATATGGAAGAGGAGAGAGTTGATGTTTGATGAGGTTTTTGGAATGGCAGTGCTGTGTACTGGAAACTTCCGCGAAGGAGTGCGTGATACGTTCGGAGCATCCATTGTTGCCGATGTACTTGACCCGATTCTCAAGGAAGTCGATTCACTCCGTATCTTCAATGCTGCTTTCACGGAGCAATCGCTCAACATTGATAAGGCTTTGGCTGATGCGCGCACGCACGAGTTCAAAGACAGTAGGTGGACTCGATGAATGGAAGTGCAAGAGCTTTTCAGGATGTGATTTCCAAATTAAACAAGGTAATCGCGAACTATCACGAAGGACTTGTGCGCATCGACCGCGAATTCCATGCGCCCAAAAAAGCGTTAAACGTGGATCAAGAGCGTAACCAGGAAGTAAGAAAGTCGAATTGGAAGTTAGCCTTTGCCAAAGAATGGGAAAGGAACGCGACTGAAATAGCGTCTGTAAGCTCGCAGATTAGACGGCATCAGCCCGCGTTCGTAGATTTTGGTGAAGAACAGCCACCGACGGCATCGGAAATTCCAGCCGGTCTTGTAATGGGCTCGCTGCAGGTTTCTTTTGAGCAGTTTTCTTGTCATGTCCCACGGGTAATCTCATTTCCTTTCGCCAGCGCTCTTGTTTTGCCGCAGGACAATTTAGAGCAAAAACGACTCGCTCATTGCCTCTTGTTGCGCTTGCTATCCGCTTTGCCAGCAGGACAAATAGAACTGACACTTATTGACCCACTGCAGCAGGGGCAGTCGGTCGAGCCGTTCCTGCCACTACTGAAGGTAGAGCAACTGGTGCCGCAAGGCCATGTTCTCACTCGGTCGGACGAAATCGAGGCCGCACTCGGCATACTGACGGACGAGATTGAGGAGATGATCCAGCAGCGATTCAATGACAAGGCATTCAACTGGTCGGAATACAACGCGATCAACCCCGACACCCCGTTACCTTGCAAGGCGGTGGTGCTTTTTGATGTGCCGGAGCAAATATCGGAAAAATCTCTCTGGTTCCTTGGCCGCATTTGTGAGAACGGTCCGCGCTGCGGTGTGCTGCCCATCATTGCAATTGATAGCAAGCGCGTGGAAGACCGGCGATATGAAAAGTTCATGGCCACGCTGGAAGCCTCCTCTACGCAGCTTGATCATCTATTGCAGTGCGCCGGGGTTGCGGAACTGTCATTCACATACATGCCTGAGCAATGGCCACGTCGGGACGTGCTTGATCGCTTCATGGCAAAGCTCGCTGAAAATTGCGCAGCAAAGACGCGCTTCAGGAAAACGATGCCTGATCTCTGGACGAACCTCATCAAGGATGAGACGACCATTGGCGGCTTTGATATTCCCATTGGATGGACGCCCGCTGGCGACTTTGCAACGCTAAGAGTGGGCGCGACGGACTCCGAGCATCATGCATTGCTTGCAGGGAAGACGGGCTCTGGTAAATCCAATCTGCTCCATGTCCTGATTCACACGCTATGCGAGAAATACTCACCCGAAGAGATTGATCTTTATCTACTGGATTACAAGGAGTCGACGGAGTTCAATGTCTATGCAGCGCCGCCACTTCCACATGCCCGCCTTGTTGCCACGGAAAGCGATCCTGAATATGGCGTCACCGTTCTACGGCATCTCGTGGGTGAACTGGAAACTCGCGCACGGATATTCAAATCTGCAAACGCCCGAGATTTTGCCGAATATCGCAAGTTAAGCAGGGTGCGGTTACCTCGCGTTCTGTTGATCATCGATGAGTTCCAGGTTCTGTTTTCAGAAGGCCGCCAGGTGGCAGAAGCGGCTGAGCAACTGCTCTCGCAGCTCTTGAAGCAGGGGCGCTCGTTCGGCATTCACATCCTTCTGGCTACTCAGACTCTGAAAGGTATCAACGCCCAGTCAATCGGAAGCATCATCACCCAGTTGGGATGTCGTATTGCACTGGCTTGTGGGCAGGAGGATTCCGCAATGATCCTCGGGGGCGGGAACTGGGCAGCAGCAGAGTTGCGTAGCCCACCTGAAGGGATTATCAACAACGCTAACGGGGCAAAGTCCGGCAATGTGAGATTCATGATCCCATTCGCCGGAGAAAGTGAACATCGGCGTGCGTTGCTCACGAAACTGATAGAGCGCACGTCTCTTTCCGGAGCTGCCACCAAAACGAAAATCTTTAGCGGAGCATCCCTTCCAGAGATTCCGTCACTTTCTGAATACCAGGCAGTCTGCGAACAAGAAGAAACGCTTGTTTTGGGTGAACGGCTCACATTCGAAGCCGCCCCTTTGACTTTGCCGCTTACTCGTCGATCTGCGTTTAATGTTCTATTCAGCGGCTACAACGATCAGATTCACGACGGACTGCTGTCCGCTATGCTTTACAGCCTGTCTTTCGCCGACGGCTTTGATGAAGTCATTTACTTCAACGCTCGAGGGGTCGCTCCCGGAGGAGCATTCTCAGCCGCCGCGCAAGTTCTCGGTGCGCGCTTCAAAATGTTCGACGATATTTCTGCGCTACCGTTACAAGCGATATCAGACAATCTTGGGGTTCGCCGCATCGCGCTAATCGTCGACGGTCTCGATTCCGAGAAAATACTACATCCAGCTCCTGCGTTTAAATCTCCCAAGCCCGGCGACCCGCCAAGCCCGGCTGACCTCTTAAAACATCTCGCAGAAGACGGCCCGAGGAAAGGCACATTTGTATTTGCCTTTGTCGACCGTTGGCAGCGCTGTGCCACCGCATGCAAAGACCTTTTCTCCTTTTTCGAATTACGCGTGGCGTATTGCATGAATGAGGACGATGCCGGATCACTTGTGAGTGGAGGAATTGGCAAGTTTAAAGGCATTGAAAAACCTAACCGCGCTGTATTCGTAAACAAAATGACGAATGACATCGCATGGTTCCGCCCATATGTTCAGGAAAACTCTCGATGAAAAAATTTCTGCTCACATGGTACGGAATCACAGATTTTCGTGCCTCTCTGGGATTCGAAAATACCGATGGCCCTATTGCAGGCGCCCTCACAAGTGAGTCCTATTCTGATCTGATTATCTTAGGCTATACCCGGGCAGACAATGACTCCAACGAATCAATCGAAGCGCAGAAGACATTCGCAGATGAATTGTCGTCAATACGAAACGCGGGGCTTGAGAAGGATTGGAAGTCCACCAGTCAGTTTGTTTCTAGGTTCGCCAATACAACTGCTGCCCATGAGCATTTTGAGAGTTGGTTGAAAACAAGAGCTGCCAATGTGGGATGCAACGCAAGAATCCGATTAATAAGCGAGAAACTTCGTCAACTCAACGACACCGAAGGTATTTATGCGGGCGCGATGCGAGCGCTGGATAGGGTGGAGCGTGAATCAGGTGAGAAATTCGTCACGCTCTACCTTAGTCCTGGCACTCCGGTAATGGCCTTTGTATGGGCGCTCGCAGCACTGAGCTACCCAGAATTAAAAAAACGGCTTATAGCATCGTCCGTCGTTGGCATGGCGCCCGAGGTTGTATCGCTGCCTACCGAGTGGCTCAAGCAGCACGGAGCGAAACAGGACGCGATCCGAGACATCTCTAACGGATTTGATGTGACCTTCCATCTTTTTGGTGAGCAACGGATGCCTGCCTTGCTCAGCATTCGGCAATTTGAGTCGGCGCATCACGTTTTCGTTAACTCAAAAGACTATCCCGCTACATGCATGCGAGCTTTTATAGGTTCCCGAGATCTACACGAACTTTCTGTTGACCCTTGGGATGATCGAGCCGTTCATAAGCAAATTACTGAACTTGCGAAACAATTTCCAGAAAATACGCGAATCGGAATCAATCTGACCGGCGGAACGAAATTAATGTTTGCAGGCGCACTATCTGCTGCTCGCGAGCTTGGCGCTGTTCCCTTTTATTTTGATAGTAGAAATCGTCAAATAACTTTTGTTGACAGTCTTCGTCGCGAAAAAATCCGGCGGATTGATTCCATTGAAACCTTTTTACGCCTCAATAGCGACGGACTGGATGTCTTCAACGATTCCGTGATGAATGAGATGTCGCAGGATCGTCAACTCTTGACCAAGACTCTTTGGATTCATCGTGAAAAGCTGCGTAGGTTTTATAAAGAACTGACCGACTATAACAATGCGTTCAAACCATTCGAAATTTGTCGCGACGGCATCAATTTCAAGCTGGACAATTCGGAGAGAGCGACATTCCAAGGCTACGGATTGGATCTGGAATTCGAAAGATGGCCTGATTTCGCCAAATACCTGTCAGGCGGCTGGTTCGAGGAGTTTGTCTATTTGCAATGCAAGCCCTACGAAGATACTGGCGTCATCCAAGACTTGCGCATAAATGTAAAGCTGAACCTGAAGCAAGAAAACGCCTGGAATCATTCGAATTTCGGTGCGGAATATAACGAGCTGGATGTCACATTTACCGACGGCTACTCGCTTTACATCGTGGAATGCAAGGCAGGCAATGTAACGCAGGAACAGGTTATGAAGCTGCAAAACCTTGTGCGCTTCTACGGAGGAACTGAAGGTCGTGGCATCGTTGCATGTTGTGTTCCACCAAATACTGAATCCGCTAAGAAAAAGATCAAGGATGCGAGGCTGACGCTTTGGAGCGGAGCATCACTTGCTGAACAGATCAAGACGATGATGAACAGCATCGCCGCGCGAGCCGAAGCGATAGAGGGAACGACGTGACACTCCATCTGGTTTGCGACATTTCCGGCAGCATGAGCGACGGTGGAAAACCATTCATTATGAGAACACTGGTTACAACCATTGCTCAATGGGTTTTGTATGGCTACGGGCGTACTGAGATCACTTTGTGGGCCTGGGGCTCTGAGGCGCGTCGTATACCTGACTGGGGCACAAGAAGCAGATTTCCTGAGGAGCTACTTTCATGCTCAGGAACTGCAAATAGTTCGTCGCTCATTCAATCGCTTGGTGACAAGCCTGACGGCAAAGTTCTACTTTTCACCGACGGGTTCTGGTCTCGGGATGATGCGAGGGCTCTGAAGCGGTGGAAAGACAATTTGCCCTCAAACATGCTGCGAATCATAAAGATTGGTGCAGATGCGAATCCCAAACTCAAAGGGTCTGAGCTGTTCTCATCAGACGAGTTGTTTTCTGCGCTCGATGGTTGGTTTGAAGAGGATGAGGAGTGGGCATGACGCTGTGGAAAAGTTTTGGCGCAAGCGTTCGCGGCCCAAGTCACATTACTGAAGGTTTGCCAAACCAAGATGCGTGGATGTCGTTTCACCATACCTGGGGGGATGGCATTGTGGTATCCGATGGAGTTGGCTCAAAGCCATTTTCCAATTTTGGAAGTGATGCCGCGTGCTTGGCAGTCGGTTGTGCAGCTCTAGCATGTCGCATCAAGGCCGAGATATCTCAGGTCGAGATAAACCGCGATTACCTATTCGAACGGATACAACATTATTGGCTCTCCAATATTAGCCCTCTTGAGCCTCGAGATTGCTCTGCGACCTGTCTGTTCGCGTTCCGTTTCGGAGATGGCTTAATTCACTTGGGGATGCTTGGAGATGGTCTTGTCGCAGCTCTCAAACCTGATGGCTCTGTCGTATCTCTCACTGAAGACAAGGGCTACGGTTTTTCCAACATCACCACTGCGCTATCCCAGACTGTTTCACCGAATGAATGGCGGCATATTTCGCTTCCGGAGGAAGAGTGTATTGCTGTCTTCCTGTGTACCGATGGCGTAGCTGATGACTTGGATAATGTCGATGGTTTTGTATCGGGCTTTATCGAGGCACATTGCTCCATCGCCGAAATAAGTGCCAATCGCCGCACCCGAGAAATGCTCGAAAAATGGCCTACTCCCAAGCACAGCGACGACAAGACCATCGCTTGTCTTTTTTGTGAGGACGCCCCGGATGCATGAATCCATAGAACACAAAGCTCCGAAAGTTCTTGTGGATGAGTATGGCAATTTTCATCAGATTACCGATGAACTTGCTCGCGGTGGACAAGGCGTGGTCTACCGCACCAAGGATGCGGATTTGGCAGTCAAGCAACCGCTGGATGCCTCCGGCCAGCCGGACAAAAACGCCAATTTGCGCGAGCGTTTTCAGCGCATCCGCTTACTGCCCATGCCACGGCACATCCCCATTTCCCTACCGCTTGCCATCTTGCGAGACGAACCGGGCTATGTGATGCGTCTATTGAACGATATGAAGCCATTCGCCGTTTTCGATTTGGATGGCAGAAGCAAGAAGAAGCTTGAAGATGAAAGACAAGTCTTGCCACAATGGCTGGCGAAGATTCCTGACAAAGACCAGGCGCTTCGGCTGCTGCATTACGCCAGCACAGGCTCTACGCGTCGCCGTCTGCGCGTGCTGGCGAAATGCGCCGCTATCCTCGCCCGCCTTCACAACGCGGGGATGGTCTATGGTGACATTTCTCCCAACAATGCCTTTATGGGCGAAGGTGACACCCCCGATGTCTGGCTGATAGATGCTGACAACATGCGCCCTGAGTTTCTCAGCGGCGGCGTGTCGGTATATACGCCGGGTTACGGCGCGCCGGAAGTGGTGCAAGGTCGCGATCAGTCCCGCCCACAAACCGATTGCTGGGCTTTCGCTGTCATGGCCTTCAAGCTGCTAGCGCTGTGCCACCCATTCATCGGCAACAAAGTGCTGCAAACTGAGGACGACGATGGCGGCTGGGACGCTGAGCCGCAGGCAAGAGGCGACAGTGTGCCCGCCAGCATGGAAGATCAGGCATACGCCGGGTACCTGCCTTTCGTAGATGACGAAGATGACGATTCCAACAAGGGCTCTGCTGGTTTGCCACGTGTTCTGGTTACAACACCGGAATTGCGTCGCCTTTTTCAGGCATCTTTCGGAGCTGGCCGCGAACACCCGCTTAGCCGCCCAGCGATGGCGTTTTGGGCGCTGGAGCTTACTAAAGCAGCCGACCACGCGCTGGATTGCCCCGAATGTGCCATGAGCTATTTCCCTGATGATCATAGAAACTGCCCTTATTGTGGCGGCGAGCCCCCCGCTTCCATTCGGGTTCAAACACCACGCTGGGAAATTGTCACTCCAGCCAGCACAAGAGAGCTTGCCCTGCCGCACCGTCTGTTCTATCCATTTTCATTCGAGAATCACAACGACATGGAATACGAGTCCGTGCTGAACTTCGCGGCCAAAACGGCAGTTCCCGCACGTGGCGCAAAGGCTTTTCCTGAAAGTCTGACTTTCAAGTTCGTCGAGGGGGGTAAATGAATTTTCAGGACATTCCCGCCTGTATCCTGAGCATCCGAGTCAAGCCGACCACCAAGACCCCGGCCCTGCAAGAGCAGCCCGTATTCGCGGTGGAAGCCAAGTTAAGCCGTACGGATGAATTTGAAATTCGTTTAAGAGATTCCGTTGTCTTCGTCCGACCCGTCGTAACAGCAGACATTCGCCTCCTCAATGCCGAACTCGCCAGCGGGCGTTCCCTGCTGGCGCAACTAGCCAGCCCCGCTGCAGATGGCAGTATCGAATTACAAGTCGCATTTTTCACAGGCGATAGTTTGGAAATGGGCGATGTCGAAATCGGCGTGGATGAATACGTGGAAAATGGACTGGCAAAGATGCGCCTTGGCGAAAAGGGGAAGCGCCCTTACGAGGTTCTCGGCCAAATCTGCTGCTTCCAGCAAGGTGAAAACGCTTACTTCTTTCTGACCGCCGGCCCAGCCATTAATGAAGAACTGAAACTGGACGCCGATGAAGCGCCACGCGAAGCAAGGGCAGAGCCAACTTCAAAAAACTCTTTCGGCATTACCGGCAATGGTATCCGTTTCGTTGTTACCGAAAAAGCAATGCCGGGCGGTAATTCCATCTTCATCGCATCCCGTCTGAAGGCGCAAAGGAATGATCCGGACCGCGCCCTACGCTTGGCGAAAGGTCGGCTGCGTTTCGTGGATTGGACGCAGGCAGGACAAGTGCAAATTCTTGCCAAAGCGCAAATGACTGCACTCACGCAGGACGACGGCAGCTATCTGAAAAAATGGGACGAGTTCGGCGACATGGAAGGCGAACTGCTGCTTAAACAAGCGCGCGAAGTTGGCTCTTTGCAGTTCGAGGGGATGACTCAGAGACGGGACGGAACTGTCACGGTTCTCATTTCTCAGGCATCTGATTCGTCATGGATTGCGTTGGAAAAAGGCGCAGTGCCTGAAGTGGAGTTGGTGGATGAACTGCCGGACTATTTGAAGATTGAAAACTTTAGCTTTAAGGATTTTGCAGGCGGAATTGAGCAATCGGATGAACTAAAACGTCGTGAGGAAAGGAGCTATTTCAATGTCGTCGGATTTGACAAAGAAACCCGAGTGCTCACGCTTAAAACGGAGACTCTGCCCAGAGAGTCTGGCACGCTCATCCTGTCGCTGGCGGGCGAAACAGCCCAAATCAAGCGCCGTATGGCCGCTCGTCAGGCCATTCTGGAAGGCCGTGCAGCCAACCCCCAGTTGGGGCTGTTAATTGAGGAGCAGGGACAAATCGCCCGAACCCGCGAACCGCAGAAAACCCCACCGCTTACGGCATTCGTCCGCAAAAAAGTCTTTCGCAATGACCCAACGGTAATGCAGGAAAAAGCTATTGAGGTGGCCTTAAACACACCAGACATAGCGCTGATCCAAGGTCCACCCGGCACCGGCAAGACCACTGTCATCGCTGCGATTCTAGAGCGTTTAAACGAGATTGCCGACAAACGAGGGACGCGTATCAAAGGTCAGATCCTGTTGACAGGGTTTCAGCACGATGCCGTGGAGAACATGATAGATCGGCTCTCGCTCAACGGTATCCCCGTGCCAAAATTTGGCAAGCGATCTGGTGCGGCTGATGATGATTACAGCACCTTCGAGCGCAATCTTGAGGACTGGTGCTCAAAATTGGCCGCCGAAATACGTGAGCGAAACCCGCGGATTGCAGAAGTGGAGCAGGAAAGGGAAATCAAAAACCTGTTCCTCCAATATATTCAAGCACCAAGTCGCCCATTGGCGGGGAGCCTTGCTAGGAAAATCGCTTCACTTGGCGTTGCGGTGCTAGGTGAAGGCGGCATGCGTCGGGCGGAGAATCTGGCAAAGAACCTCACGCGTGAAGAGAAGCTCAACGAAGATTCAAGTCAATGGCTAAATGCCGCACGTCGTCTGCGTGTTCAGTCTGAAAGCTTCAGCGACGACGGGCCGGAACGGTCGGTAGACGCGCTGGAAGATCTGCGCGATGTTCTTGAAGAAAACGAGCGCGAATTGCTAGATGCAGCTAGTCTTTGGCGCAGCGAAGATGGCCCCCCCTCGTTCCTCGCGGATTTGGCGGCACTGAAAATGAAGCTCCTTGTCCGGTTTAGCAGTCCGCCGGTTTTTCGCGTGGAAAAGCAAAACGACGAGGTGATTGCCCTGGCGGAATTTGCCATCCAGCGCATCATGACCACAGGGCATTCAGCTAAAAATAAAAAATCGGCTGCGTTGGCTGAGTTTTTGGCTGAATTGGAGGGTAACCCTTATGGAATGATGGATGCACTTTCTGATTACAGCTTTGCCTTTGCTGCCACTTGCCAGCAAAGCGTGAATCGAAGGATGCAAGCTCAGAAGGGGATGACAGGGAGTGATCTCAATAAGAGCATGGAGTACGAATATGTGATCGTGGACGAAGCCGCTCGCGTATCGCCCCGTGACTTGATGGTGGCTATGGCGCAAGGCAAGCGCATCATTTTGGTAGGCGACCATCGGCAGTTGCCGCACATCATTGACGAAGAGGTGGCCCGCCAGATGGAGGAAGGCGAAGGTGCGCAGGACGAAAATGACTGGCTAAAAAAATCCATGTTCCAGCATTTGTTTAGCGCTCGTCTGAAAGCGTTGGAGGAATACGACGGCATCACTCGCCGCGTAACACTCGACAAGCAATACCGCATGCACCCGCTGCTGGGTAGCTTCATCAGCCGTAACTTCTACGAACGCTTTGATCCGATGGAGCAATTCGACTCAGGGCGGCCTGTAAGCGATTTCGCCCATGCGCTCTCCAGCACGAACGGCAAGCCTGCAGTTTGGCTGGATGTACCAGCACAGATAGGAAGACATCAAAAGGACGGAACCAGTTGGACGCGTCCTGCAGAGGCCATTGTCATCGTCCGCAAGTTGAATGAGTGGATGAGTTCGGATGCCGGGAAAGGCCTCTCCTTTGGTGTGATTTCTTTCTACAAAGCTCAGGCCGACCTCATCAGGAAGCAATTACGCAACATCGCGGACGACGACAAGAAATTGCGCGTCGGCACGGTGGACTCCTTCCAAGGTATGGAATTCGATGTTGTATTCCTATCCATGGTGAGAACCATGCCAAATAGGGAGAGTATTGAAGCCTGTAAGAGGAGAGTGATTAGCAAAGGCGAGACTTGGACAGATACAAGAGAAGCTCAGTTTTGTTTCGGCCATCTCTGCCTCTACAACCGACTGAACGTTTCCATGAGCCGCCAAAAGAAATTGCTGGTAGTCGTCGGCGATACGGGCGCGTTCCAAAACCAACTCGCGGAAGACTTTGTCCCTGGACTAGTGGATTTTCTTCAACTCTGTCGGCGTGAGGGAGTGGTGCTGCCATGCTGAAGCTTCTGGACTATGGCAAGCCCAATCCCTTCAGCGGCATCATCGGCAGGCCGCGCAATCTCGCCTGGCCAGTGCATGCGTATCGCGTGACCTTGCCCAAGGTCTCCAACGATGGCGATGGCTTGAATGCATTTGAGCGCGTCATCCTTAAATTGCTTGATGTTTTCGGGATACTGCATGCCGATGAGCTGGCGGATGAAACCCGCATTCCGCTCGATTTGGTCAAGGGCGTTCTTTTGCGCTTGCAGGACAAAGGGTTTATTGACGAATACAACGCCATCATCAGACAAGAGCGAAATGAGGGCTTAAACGAGGAAGGCAATTCCCTGGTGTTCGTGACCGCACTTTTGTTCCGTGAACTTGTTACCGGGAAAATTTTGCCATTTCTGCATCAACTGGACGATGCAAATCCCTTGCAGAAAAAGGAGGGCGAGGAGAAAGATTTTCGGACGATCCGTTGGGATGCTTCTCACAAAAGAAATGCCCCAACACAACGTGATGTCATCAATACATTGCGGGCCATGAAGAAACGCGCGGCAGTATTGGGCATGGAATACAAAATGCCCCCTGTCCAGCAGATCACGATAATCACCGAACCCGAGTTTTATCACCTCGATTGTCCCATTGCCATTCAGAAAAGCGACAGCGAGTTCCGTATCGCTGATCCGTTTGGAAACGGATTTTCTCTGATCCTTGAAAAATCGTTTGAGCAAATGCTGGAGCTAGAGGATCACCTAGCTGGCTGGCTACTCACTTGGAAGCAACAGCTGAGTACTTCTGGCTCCGAAAAACAAGACACAAGACAAAAAGAACCATTCGAGACGGAGGCCAACTGGCAACGTTACCCTAAGCTTATTGCCAGTTTAAAACCTGCTAGTAACGCACAATTTCGAACACTTGCCAAAATTCATGCGTCCATAGAATGGGCGCTGTTCTACGCCTGTTGCGTTCGCCCATTCAAGGACGTTATCGCAACACTCAAATACACCGAACAGAGCCAACACGCCGCATTGCTGGAGCAATCAGCGCAGGCTATCGGGCTTGAGCGGCCATCGCAAGGTTTTAGGCCGATTCGTGAAGGCAAGCTGCGGGAATTTGAAAATGGTGGCGCATACCAAGAAACGGTTCTCGCCATTGCCATCCTTCAAGCGCGCAATGACGAAGGGCACCCTTTACGGCGTCTTGCTGCCACGCAACCAGATCTCATTGACCGTCTTATTGCCATCAGCGCCAAACGCAATGAAAAGGCGCATGGCAAGGGAGGTGCGGATGCACCACAGCATGAACTGACTGATGAGCCATTCCTTCGCGAAGTCGTTCACACTCTTGTCCGGGACATCGTGTTCGTCGACACGCCAACTTTCATCTCGGATAAGGATACGCAAGTTGATGAACTGCTGGATGCTCGCGCCAGTATCCAGGCCGAGTTCGGCTTCAAGCTGTTCAATCGCCTTAGCATGCACCTGCAAGATCGTTTGATTCATGCAGAGCGTTTCTTCCTATCGTGCCATGACGGTGATGATGCTGCGACCTATGTCGGCGACCTTTATGCCGCAGCCCAAGCGTCATTTGAGAAACTATTGGCAGGCAGGCTACCGCCCGATGCCAGCGATACCCAGCTTATCGGCATGGCTGAAAGCAAGGCTGTCGCGGCCGACCTCTGCGAGGTATTGCCTGAAAGTTTGCGAACCGTCAAAACACTGACAGTACGTCAAACGCTGCAGGGTGGCAGCCAATCCTTGGGCGCTTGCGCCATCGCATTGCTGTTAGTGTCTGACGAAGATGCCCTTGCCGCAATTCACGACACGCAGCCGACCTTCGTAGGCGATATGGCAAACCTCATTATTCGGCGCGGCCACGGCAACGAGCCACTGCCTTTGCCCAAGGCAAAGATTGCGGAACTCCGTAAAGCAGCCTTCTCAACTATCAAAACACTTTTAGAGCAATGACAATGGAAAACTCGGAAAAAGAAGCTGCCCTCATACAGAGAGAAGCTAGTGTAGCTCTGCGAGAAAAGCAGGTTAACGCTGATCGTCAGGCGATTGAGGCAGAGAAAGCGAAGCTGACTGAGCGAGAGAGAACCATCATCATTGCGGAGCAAAAACGTGAAGCAGGCTTTGCTGATGAACGTGCCACTTTGAACAATGAGTTGCGCGACAAACGTAATCAGGCAGAAGCGGAAATATCGAACATCAGAGCAAAGAAGCTCCTCGAGCTTGACGATGACGTTGCAAAACTAAAGTCCACGCGGCTGGATGAGATATCCAATGCTGAGAATATGGAGCGTGAACGTATTCGCGCGGAAATCGTCAAGGAGCGCGAAGCCTGGACTACTCAGCAGAACGATGATCGCAAGAAGTTTAATGCAGAGCGCACTGAACTTGAGAAACAAAAGGGTGCGCTATCTGCCTTGCAGAGCGAGGTTGAAGGTCGAAAGATAGAGCTTGAAAGCGCAGAGAGGATGATCGAGCGTAAAGAGCAACGACTGGAGCAGCAATGGCAGAGGCGCAATGAGCAGCTGCAGGATGAAGTAGAGGAGCAAATCAGGGAGCGACGCAAGTCACTGGAGGCTACAGAAGCCAACTTTAGGGCGGAAAATGCTCGACTGCGTGAAGCCCTGAATATTCAGACCGGGCTTGTCAGTGCGTTTGACCAATTGAAACAGCAACTCGGCGGAAAAGACCCCGCCGAGATTCTGCGTGCACTTAACAGTCAAACTGACGAACTTAAACGTCTGCGTGAAGAGCTTGCCACCCGGCCCACTGAGGAAATGCGCGAACGATACCAGGCGCTTGAATCGGATGCTAGAAACCAAAGGGCTCGGGCAGACGAATTGGAGCGACAAATTATCAGCAACGAGGCGGCAGTCGCCGAAATTGGCGACCTCCGGCGCCAGAACTCCGTGCTCAATGCCGAGAATAAGTCTTTGGCGCAAAGAGCATCCATCTTTGAGGGCGCAGCCAACGAAGCACAAGCCGAACTCAACCGTTTGCGTGCAGCCTATGAACGCCCCGCTGAAGTGGAAGCCCGTTACAAAGAGATTGAGATGCCGCACATCAGTGTGGATATAGCCAAGCAGCCGGTGCAACACGAGATTGACGAAATAACTTGGCTCACTGGTATTGGCAATGCCTGCGACACATACGGGCTGCACTTCAACCCGCGCATTTTGAAAGCCTTTCATACAGCGCTCAAAACATCTGAATGGTCGCCGCTCACTGTCTTGGCAGGGGTTTCCGGAACCGGAAAATCTGAACTACCACGCCTTTACTCGCACTTTGGTGGCATTTATTTTGAGCCGCTTTCCGTTCAGCCGAACTGGGATTCACAAGAATCCATGCTGGGTTTCTTCAATTCCATAGACAACAAATTCGACGCCCAACCAGTGCTTCGCCTTCTAGCGCAAAGCCAGAAGCCGTGGAGCAATGACTATCCTGGGTTGCAAGATGCAGTTTGTCTTGTTCTGCTTGATGAGATGAATCTTGCCCATCCGGAACTCTATTTCGCCGAGTTTCTGAGCAAACTCGAACTGCGGCGCGGCAGAAAGGGCAGCGATGTCCCGTTCATACCGGTGAAGATCGGTGCTGGCATGAAGCCCTACGAACTCTCGCTCGGTCGCAATGTTCTCTGGACAGGAACGATGAACCAAGACGAAACCACCAAGTCACTTTCAGACAAGGTGCTTGACCGTTCCATCATCATCAACTTCCCGCGCCCGACCGAACTCAAGCGTCGTTTGAAACTCACGCCCTTGGATGAAAGGAATCGCGGTCCGGCATTGCACAAGGCATCGTGGCAAAGCTGGTTGGTACAAGGAAGCATTTTCCCTGAGGAAGTCGTCAAGCCTTTCAAGGCGTTCATCGAAAACATGAACGCCGCGCTGGCGATTTCCGGTCGTGCCCTTGGCCACCGCATCTGGCAGTCAATTGAATATTACATGGCGAACTATCCGGACGTGCGGGCGGCGCTAGCCGAAAAAGATGAACTCTCGACCCACAAGGCAATGCACATCGCCTTCGAGGATCAACTTGTTCAGAAGGTTATGCCAAAATTGCGCGGCATAGACACACGAGGCAAGAGCAAGACTGAATGTCTAGACAAAATCCGAGGGCAAATCGTCGCTGGCATCAACGGCAATTCGTTTAACCTTGCCGAAGACTTCGACCTTGCATGCGAACTCGGCTACGGTCAGTTCATCTGGCAGTCGGCAAATTACCTTAACGTTAGCGTCACGGATGCCAATGCCAGTCCCATCGCCACTAAAACCGACAACGACGGTGAAGATCCACCCCCTCTTTTCCAGAAAGACGAAACAGACTCAGCCAAGCGCCGTAAGGCCTGGAACGCGAAGAAACCAGAGCATCGAGATGAGCTTCGTAGAAAGCTAGAAGAGAATGCCAAGGCTGGAAGGATTTCCGATCAGCAATGACAATCACCCTCCAAAAAGTCTATATCGACTATCACGCCAAAGAGAAATACGCCCGCACACTGCTTGGGCAACTTGACTGGTTTTTTCGTATTGCAGATTTCGATCCGAAAACCGGTTCGGCATTGCCACAATCACTGACCGGTTTTCTCGCAAAAGTCACACAACCGGCAAATGACTTTTTAGTTCTTGATAGGCTGTGGCGTATCACTGAGCACAGCCGCGCCTCTGTCGAACGACTATTTCGCTCGCTCAATGAAAGTCCACGCCGTGAGCAAGCATTGTTGCCAGTTCACTCTGTGCGCGAACTCGATGCTAACAGCTTCATCAAACTCAGCAATCGCCCCGGGCGCACCATTCGGGAAAAGCTAGCCGGTAAGCCGTATATGCAGGCGGTACGTCGTTTTCAGTCTATCGATTTGCCGGAAAATCGACTGCTGAAGGCTTTTTTACGCCACCTTGCTGAACTGCTCGAATTGCGCCGAGACTGTCTCGGCCACGAAGATGAACTGCTGCAAAAGATTCAATCGTGGCTGCGCTCCGACGAGGCGCAGGCCATTGGCAAGTGGGACAACCTACCGCCCAACAACACGCTGCTAGCGCACCGCGACTACCGTCACGTTTGGGATGCATGGCGCTGGCTGCAAACCCTCGATGAGGACATCACCAGCGACCTTTCTCAACTGGATGCCCGCGAGAAAATCATGCGCCTTTGGCAGCAATGCGCGCAAATGTGGTCTGAGGGAAAGCACCTCATTGTGGAGATGCCGTTGCTATTCGACTACGAGAAGTTCGAGATTCTTCCGTGGACTTCCAAGCCTCCTTTGTTCAAGGAAGCAAAGCAGAAGATGCACCGCCATGTGCATCAAAGCACGAGCACCGAACCAATTTGCATTGACCTCACCGTCTTGCACCCCCGTTATGCCAGTGGTGACAGAAAAGGAGCACGGTCACTGGCTGATGCCTTTCTTTGGCAGAGGTGGCAACGCGAAGATGAAGCCGTGGGTATTGAACTCTTTGGTTCCGATGCCGCTTGGCTGCATCCCGATGCGACTACCATTTCTGCGACAGACCTGTTTTTCGCAAAAGACAACACCACTGAGCTTTTTGACCATGCCGCCCGCGTTTTTACTATTCGGCTGAGCGAGGCGTTCAAGAACGATACGCTCATCTGGCTTGCGCCAGACTTCCTCAACGACTTCGAGCTTGAAGTCATCCGTCGCAATCTCAACGCGCGTTTCCTTGATGCCGAGCCACTGCCACGAAGCGTGGCGGCCGTGTTCGCTCAAGCTGACCCGGCCAAAATCACGGGTGAGGGTTACTCTATCGTCGTCGTTGATTCCATTGGCGGTAAGACAACCGCCACCAAAGTCGTCGCTAAGTTCGACAAAGACCTCGCGAAACGCCTTCCCATCACCAAGGGCTTTTATTGGGAGCGCTGCCCGCCGGTCGTCATCCCAGGCGGGGAAACAGAAATACCGACAGGCAGCGGCTACGATATCGCCACGCTGGATGCCAAAGAGCAGTGGCGCGATGCGACTCGCCCGACAAGACCTCCATTCATTGAAGCGGCACACCTGAAGCGTGTTCCGGACATCGGGAATTTCGCGTTCTGTATCAATTTGACGGAAAGCCCCGTTATGGGTGGCATCCATCTTCATGCCTTGCAACAACAGGTGGTCGACATTCCACTTTGGCGCGACCAGATTCCTGAGCTTTCAATCAAGGTGATGAAGGATGGGCGTCAGCAAAGATTCCATCTGGTCTCGCGCGGCACGACTGTCAAACCCTCTCGCGGCAAACCCATAAGCATCCCTGTTGAAGAGGCTTTCACGCTGCCAGACGGCAAGCTGCATTACTCGTTTCCACTTTACATTGGCGACAACGCCAATGATCTTGGTTTCTCCGCACGTCTCGATTCCCCCGCCTTCCCGTTGAAAAAAAAGGCCGAATGCGAGTTGAACCTAACCTTTGAATACGGTGCGGATGATCCCTATAAGCTCGTCTTCAAACCGCGCGACAAATCTTTCCCGCCCATCCGCGCTACTTGGCGGCGTACGGAAGAAATCATCATCACTGATGCCCCCGCGCCGGAATACCCTCATCCGATGACTTGGACAGAGTTGCGCCTTGTCCCAAAACCCGATGGCAATGAAGCCTCCGACTTGCTGGACTGGGTGCAGAATGCGATTGCGCAGCTTGACCGAGATTTTTATGTCCGCCCAAAACCAAGAACAACTGGCGTGATAGGCCAAAAGTGGCTGACTGACAAAAAGGGGGGGCACTTCACCTTTGCCACCTGCAACACCACCAATAAATCGGTCTTCATCCATCAGAATAGTTTTTATCGTGAAGCCAACTACTCTGACTTCTCAGAGGGCCAAAGCATTTCATTCGAGCTTCACGAGCGGGATGGGAAATACTCTGGCTGGAAAGTGGCTGGGCCGAGATACAAAGATGAAGTGCGTCTGAAAGACTTTGACGAAGAATCAGCAAGAAATCTGGTTGCTAGCATACGCAAGAGGCTTTACTTTCCCGTGATTCAAGTTTGGAGGGATGGTCGCTCTATTGGCGACCCGGAATGCCCGAAAGAGTTTTCTGCAGCGATGAAGGTCAATAGCGAATACCTCGTTGCTCTATTGAGAGAGCACGACATTCCTGAATCGGTGAAAAATGAGATTCGGTTTCTATTGGCCTGTATGCACAAAGACGCGCCGGACGAGTGCGCGCAGTGGATAGTCGGACAGGCTGAAAGTCAGAAAGTCCGTAATCCGCAAGCAGTCGGCTTCGCGCTTGGCGATGTCTCGAAACAATGGCAAAAAGTCCTGCTATCCAAGCTCGTTGCGAATCCGGCGAACGATTCGCTTAGTGTTTTCGCCTATGCCATTTGGCGCGAACGCAGTGTTGTTGAACGATTTTCGCTGTCGGATTTGGCTGCTATGTTGAGGGGTCTGACGGAACGCTTTGAAAAAATCAACTCCGCACCAATAGCTCAGGTGCGTGGGAAGGACTGGTCACGCTCCACCACCGGAACATTGGAACTTCTACTAGGTCTGCTTCGCACCCGTGCATCGTTCAACCCCGAAATCAAGATGCTCCTTCAGCCGCATCAAAAAATTACCAAGGAACTGGCCAAGCAAGTCGAGCGCGTGACGGAAATCGTAGCGCGATCCAACGTTAGCATCTTTTCGCGCGTGCAAATCAATATCGAGAAGCCAGAGGGCGACCGTACCCCCGACCTGCTCTACGCGCTGCGCTTATATCTCACTGGCGACGATGGCGCGAACGCAATTCACATTTCCAGCGTCTCCGACAGTGATCACGACTGAGCAAGAATGATTCATTTCAGCAACGCGCATTCCGCTGCACGCCGCGCAACGAGTCCAGGCAGCACTTTCCCGCCGCCATAGACCCATCGGCGCAGCTCTTGGCACGCAGCAGTCCAGTCCCGCTGATTGATGCGCCGCCGCAGCGTCGATGTCTGCAACCGCCCCGCGCCGAGGTTGAACGTGAAGTCAACGATGGCCGCGAGCCGCTCCTCCGGTTCGGTCGCCAGCACCGGGCAGTAACGCAACGTGGCGGCGAGTGCCGATTGGAGATCGCGCGCCAGATAGACCTCGGCTTCTGCCTCGGTGATCGGCGGGTGCTTGGGGTCGCAGAGATGGCCGTACCCAATCGTCCAGAAGCCTGCTGGGCAGATATAGGGAACAGCAGTGATCTCGATTCCGCGTTTCACCTTGCGCTCGAATCCCTCAAAGCGCTTAGCCAGCTCAATGGCCGCTTTGGGTACCTCGATCACGGCCGCACCCGGTCGAACACGCGCCCGAGGAACCAGAAGTTGAGCACCCCGGCCCACAGCGCCTGATCGGCCTCCGTCCAGGCATGCAGGATGGCCATTCCCCAGCCAGCACCTGCAGTCACTGCCGCCGCGAAAGCGGCCGTCTTGGCGGCGCAGTACAAGGCCATGAACCAGTAGGTGATGACGGGGCGCACGCTGATCGACAAGGCATCGGCCCAGCGCACCCCAGTTTTCTCGCCCTGCGTGCGAACGGCTTCGCGCAGGGTTTCGATGGCTCCGACGTTCCACGCGGCGTCGGCACCCGCGCCGATTTCCGACATTCGCTGCGCGCCACGCAGCTTCTCGAACTCCAGCGCCTTGTCCTGCATCGCCAGTTCGTGGCCACGCTCGCCTTTACGGTCGAGCCATTTGAGGATTTCAGGTGCAAGACGGAAGGCCCCGCCGAGGAGGCCACCAAGCAGTGTCTCGATCATTGCGGGCCTCCCATCAGTTTCAGCTTGATGGCTGCGCCAACGAGCAGTGCGGCCAGGATGCCGGTGGTGATGACCTTGACAGTGGTCTGCCACGCGGTACGGCGGGCATCGCGCCAGGCTTCGAGCAGGTCGCGCAGTTCACGGATGTCTCGTGCTGCGTGGCCGTTTTCCAGGCCAAGGTGGGTCAGGACACGCTCGGCTCCGCGTTCAGCGGCGCGGTCCAGCAGTTCGTCGAAGTCCTCGCGGCGCAAGAGGAGCATGTTCTCGACGAGAGCAGGCTGTTGTTGTTCGGGTTCGGTCATTGCGGTCTCCAGAAATGCGAAACCCGCCCAGTGCGTGAACATCTGGGCGGGTTTCCGGTGGGTACAAAGATAGGTATTCAGATGGCGAGGCCTGCGCTCCAGCCGGTGGACTTGTAGGCCGAGAGCTTGGCCTCGTCCTCGATGTAGCAAAGCCAGCCGATCTTGGGCGAGTGGTACTCCCAGGCATCGGCAATGCGCACCGCGATCTGGTTGGTTTTTCCCGCCCACACACCCGTGGCAGCCGCAGGCACGATGTAGCGGTCGCCGTTGGCGGGGCTGGCAGGTGGCGTGGTCAGGTCGCGGTCTTTCACGGACAGGCCGACGACAGCGCCGAGGCGCTTGAGGTTGGCGTCCATGCCGGTGTCCCAGCCGCTCTCGCCGAGCGTCCAGCCGTAGTTGAGTCCAAGGTTCGGATCGGTTGATGACATGGTTTATCTCCAGAGATTAGATGCCTGGCGAATGCGCCGGACAGCGTCCGGGTCGCCGGTGCGATGGCTTTGCTGCGGGTGTTGTCGCCAATGCCGCCCAACGATGGGCAGGTAGAGCACGCCGCCGCGTTTGGCCACGAGCAGGGTCAGCAGCCAGTCGGCGAAGTTGTTGAGGTCGGTGGTTTCCTTGAGCACGGCTTCGACGACGGATCGACGCATCACGATCAGGCCGTGCACGTGGCTAGCGCTGTTGGCGTGTTGCCAACGGCTGTAGGCCAGACGCCGCACGGCGAGGTCCTGGCCGTTTTCGTCGGTCAGTGCTTCGTCGGTGTATGCCATCACGGCCTGCGGGCAGGCATCCAGCGCATCGGCCAGTTGTGTGAAGGCACTGGCTTCGTACAAATCGTCGGGATCGACAAAGGACACTAGCGGCAGCGTGCCTTTTGCATAGCCTGCCGCGCGTGCTTCGCCGATGCGCCCCGGAATGCCGGGCAAAACGTGCAACCTGATCGGTGCTTCCTCGAGGCTGGCGATGCAGGCCTCACGCCATTCGGCAGGCTCGTTAAGGGTGAGCAGATGAACATCGATGCGCTGCTCCATCACACACCTCCCCAATACTGTCCCCAACGCAGGCCGTAGCCCGCGCGATCCATGACCCGCACCTGCGGCTGCCAGCTGCTCAAACCATCGCGCTCGGCACTGATCTCCACCGTGATGCGGTCGCCCAGCGCACCGGCATCCAGCGCGGCAACTGCTGCCGTCAAGATAAAGGTTGTGCCGAGCAGTCCCGTTTCGGTGTGCGCCAGCACGCCATTGCGATTGCGGATGCGTAGCGTGTAGGTCACGCCCAGTTCCGGCCCGATGTCGCCCTCGTCTTGCTGCACGAGATAGGCGGTCTGCTGCGTGCGGTCGCGATGCGCCCACGCGACGGTGAGGTCACCGGCCACCACAGCAGGCTCGGTCTGGCCATTGAGGCGGATACGACCGGGTGGATACGGCAAAGCCTGCCGACCGGCCAGCACCATCGACTGCCCATTGGCGGCCAACACAGGATCGCCCTGATCGGTCGAAGTGCGAGGAATCGCGCCCACGAACACCGATTCGCCCGGGGCGCGCTCCGCACCTTCGGATGCCAGCCATTCGCCCGCACCGATCAGCCGAGTCCCCGGGGCATGTGCTTGGGGGGTGGTGTCGAGCACGCCACGTGCGAGATCGATAGTCGCATTGGCGGCGTCGAAGGCCAGGACGGCAACGGCCTCTGCAATCACCCCACTGGCATCCAGCAGGTAGGCGTAGTCGCCCACGGCCAGTCTCTCCGGCTGGCTGATGGCCGTCACCGGCACACCGATGGCATCGACCTCGCTGGCAGGCAAGGCCACATCGAGCGTCAGCAGTGGTGCGTAGTCTTCGCCCACCACGGCAGTGAGGTCGCCGCTGGACGCGCCGGTAGCCAGTTGCCAATTTAACTGCCCGGTGCCACCGGCAGCAGCCAGCGCACCGAGATAGGTGTCCGTATCGGTCAGGTAGGCCAGATCTGCGCGCGACAAACGCCGGGCCAGCTCCCAATACGGCACCTCGACGGCCAGCACCAAGGCGGGCGGCAAAGGCTCAATGGTCGGCTCCTCGACGTGCGGTGGCGGGGGCGACAGCACGGTGTTGCTTATCCCGAACACATCTTCCATGGCTTCGATGCGCCACTCGGCCGCGCCCAAGGTGCCGGTGTCGATGCCGGTGACGCGCACCACCATCTGATCCACACCCAAGCGTGGCCAGTTCAGCAGGAACACATCACCTGGCAGCGGCGCACGCTCCAGCGTGTCGCGTGCCACGGTCAGGCTCATCCGGGCCAGGGGCGAACCCAAGGCGCGCAAGTCACGCAATGCCAGCCGCGCGGCCAGAGGCCCGTAGTTGACGCCCGGGTAGTCGCGGCGTTGATTGATCACGCCGCCTTGCAACTGGATGGCGGCCAGGTTCTCGACCGTAACGGCAGCATCACCGCCGGTCTGCCAGTCGGTGTAGACCACGGTCAGTTCATTGGGCAGCTCGCCCCACTGGGCACGTTCGAAGCGTTCCAGCCGCACGATTTCGTCAGGCCCCAACTGTGGCAGGCTGTCGATCCAATAGTCGTCGCGCAGCAGCTTGAGCTCAAACGTGCCTTGCTCCGGGTCGGTGTAGAGGATGCCGCCAATGTGGTCGATGACCTGGCCGATGAAGCTCTCGATGGGCTGCTGGCGCGTCCAGATCAGATTGAGGCCGAAGCCCTCGCTCGACAGGGCCCACGCTGCGTTCCAGAAACTCCAACCGATGGTGCTCTGCGGGTAGCCCATGCCCCAGTGCGGATCGGTGAGGCTCTGCACCAGGATGTGCGCCGGGTTCATGCCGACGCTGATTTCCTGGCCTTCGTCCTCATCCCAGGTGCGGACTTCGGCATTCCATTCCATCCACGGCGCATCGAACCAACCCGCCGTGAAGCGCCGGACGCGCACTGCCCACGGTTTGATGTAGGGGTTGTTGGCTGCGAACAGGATCTTGCGTGCCACCAAGGACAGCACACCCCGAAATGCCGGAATGGAACTACCGAGGCGGCTCATCAGGTAGTCGTTGCGTCCTTGTCCGGCATGACCAGAAAGCACATCGATGGTGCCGACCACGCCGCCTTCGCGCTCGTCGCCGCCAAACAGGGTTGGCTTGTTGATGCTCAGGCTGGTCAGCCCGTGGCCGGTGGACAGCGGCGCGCGGTCGGCATCACCCCACGCGGTACGGTCGCCCATCTGGATTTCCTGCACGGCATCGACCGGGCCTTGGCACAGGGCCAGATGCAGACCCATCCGGTAGCGATAACCAACGGTTTGCTTCTTGCTGCTGCCACCCATCAGACTTGCTCCCGCTGGCTGGATCGATTGCGGGCGTGATCGACCACACGTTGTGCCATTGCATCGCCAGTGGCCAGCAAGGTTTCGGCATCACAGCCATCGCGCAGGAAAGCGCGGAAATCCAGATCGTGACGCGCAAACCAAGTGCGCGTGCCGTTCACGCACAGGCCCACGGCGCGCACGTGATCGATGGTGATGACGGTCTGAGTGGTCATTTCTTGCCACCTTTCTTCTTGATCGGGTCGGCTTCGAGGTCGCCATACCAGACGACGTTGGAGCCACGCAGCAGCACGGTGCCGAACACGACGGGAATCGGTCGGCCTTCTTCTGCGGTGGGGGCATCGACGTCAGACAGGGACGCCGGTTTGGGTTCGGGCGGTTTCGGCGCGAGCGCGACCGAAACCAGCGCCGCCACCACGATGACGACGAGGTACCACATGGCGATTTCTCCAGGGATTCAGAACACGCCCGTCGAGAACGGGTTTTTGCTCGGGATGGCGGGAAAGCCGCCGTAGTTGTCGAGGTTGCCGAAGCGCGACACGCACGTGGCCGTGCTGTGATCGCAGCCGACCGTCAGCAGAACCTCGGTACCGGCTTCAATGGCGACCGGATAGAGCAACTCGACGCCGCCACCGTAATCATTGACGATCATGTGGCGGGCACCTTCCGGGGTTTGCAGCCAGCCACCGGCCAAGCCTCCACTGACACTGCCGGGCGTGCCACCATCGAGATCGACGTTGCGGCCATTGCTGTTGCTCACCAAGGCACTGGCGGAAATGGGTGAGGCACCACAGGCAGCCGAATACAGCACGTGGGAACACTTGCGGCTGTAGAGCCGCCGCAACCCGATACGCTTGAGACTGACTTGCGCCGACTCGCAGCGAACGCGAGCCACATCGTCAGCCACTTCGACACCCAACACCCGGCCCATCCAGCGCGTGCCGGAGATCCACCAGTAGTCGCCCCAGGTATCGCGCCGTCCGATGCGCAGGGTGATCGAGGTGGTGTCGCCGGTCAGCGAGTTGGCGAGCAGGTGGCGCACCAAATCACAGTTCGGCGGCAGTTTCAGATCCAAGCCAGCCTTCGCAGCTTCAGCACCCAGCGCCAGTTCGTTGCGTTCCAAGGCCAGGCTCTTGTAGAGGTTGCCATCCAGATCAACATCGAATTCGTGCGGCGTTAGATAGAACTGCGCGCTGTTGCTGGCGAAGGCGTATAGCTCGACTTCCAGCAATGGATTCTGGCTCATCGTGCTTACTCTCCCTCGTAGGTTTGACGGTCATTCCCGCGCGGTTCGGGCAACTGGCGCGCGGTCAAGGTGATCTCCAGCAGCGTCGGGCTGTGCCAGTACAGATCGATGGCATCGTGGTCGAGGCGGCAGCGCACGAGGCGAATAACGCGGCTGCCTGCGGGCACCCAGTCGTCGAGACCCGAGCGCAGCACCAGCACACCGCCTTGATCCAGATGGCAGGTCGCCGTCAGGACGTACTGCCGATAGCCGTCTGGGTGCACGATCAAGCAGGCGGCGGGGCGATGCCAAAAATCCGAAATTCGCGCGGAGATGTCTTTGCCATCCATGCGCAGAAAGCCATCCTCGGGATCGGCTTCGACGGTCACCCACAGGATCGGAGCCAAGCCATCGGGCAGCCAGAAGGCTTCCAGACGGCCTTGGGTGCGCCACAACCGCGCCCGCCAGATTTCGATTTCATCGAGTGAGCTGGCCAGATAGCGCCGCTGCAAAGTCGTCGTCGCCCACGGATCGTCCCGGCGCACCCACGGATCTGCAGGGGATAAATCCTGGCGGGTGATCGTGGCTTGCGCGGCGGCTGTCGGATCGTCCCGCCAGTTGCCATCTGGCCAGACCGGGATCTCGTCGAGCCATGGGTCATCGAGAACATCCTGGTCGGGCAGTGGCGCAGGTTGGATCTGCGTGGGGATGTTGCCGCCGACCATGCCAGGCACCCACTGCGTGAGATCCGCAGGATCGATGGCCTTACCCCACACCAAGGGCATGATGGTGCTGCCCACGGCTGCAGCGCGTGCCAAGGGCTCCGTCAGCCACAGCAGATCGCTTTCCACACGCTCAAGTTGGGCGATCTGCCAGCCATCGGCGGCGATGATCAAAATCCAGCGGCCATTGTTCTCAGTTTCCTGCCAGCCCTGCACACCGTCATAGGTCAGATGCACATTGGCCGAGAGTGGCCCGAACTGTCGCCCGTCAGCTTCGGTCACATTGAGTGCCAGTGCGCCACGTTCGCAGGACTCGATGAGGTGCACCGCGTACTGCGGCAGCGGCCACAGCGCCATTTGACCGAGATGATCGGCCAGCCAGTCGGCCACCAGGGCATCGGTCTTTCGGGCGTTGCCCACCTTGTAGGTGAGCCAGCGCCGAGGAACACGTCGGCGTGCCTGACGGGATTCGTTGCCACTGGCCAGCCGTGTGACGCTGGTCTGCCACTCCAGCCGTTCCACAAGGGGCTCCATCCAATCATGACGGAAGGCAAACACGCCGAGTTGCGCATCCGGCCAAGGCTGGTCGCCGAAGGCATCCATACCGGTGGCGACGATGGCGCTTGAGGCCGTATCCCGGCGCAACACTTCGACCAGAAAGATCGGTGCATCGATGGGTGGCCAGGGGCCCGCCAAGGATTCCGCCAGCAGGCTGGCCGCCAGATTGGGCGGCAGCGGAGCGACAGCTGTTTCCGGCGTGAAGCTGGCTGCGCTCGCCCCGAAGGTGGCGCGCGAGAGCACTTCACCCTGGAAGGCGGGCAGTTCGCTTCCAGGCATCGGCTTGCTGGAAACCTCCGCGAGGTCTTGAACGACGACACGATCCGTCATGCCGACTCCACGCCGAACTCAGCGGCATTGAAGGCGGCCTCCGTCCACTGCACGTTGCCGTTCGGGTTGCGTTCGAGCAGCGTGCTCTGCCAGGCCAGTTGCTCCTGCAGAATGATGTCGGTGCTGACGGCGCTTTGCACACCACTGACCACGAGGCCTTTGACCTTGCCCAGACCGGCGTCGGTCTTGCGGGCCAGCATCGTGAGCTGGACGCCATAGATGGCGGGCGTGGCCATCACCGGCAACGGCTCGACATCGAAGGACTGGCGCAACCCCACGTTCGGTGCATTGATCGCCGTTGCCTCGTCCTCATCGCTCACGGCTTCCCACGCGGCAGTACCGACCGGGCTGGCCGTCCACTGGTTCAGGCTGCCATCGGCCTGTGCCTGCAAGGCATCGACGCGCACATCACCGAGGAAGGTGTTGTTGATCGTGCCGCTGGTGTCGGCGATGTAGAAGTCGTCGACGTCGATGGTGAGCGGACAGCTCTGGCCGGGCACGGCACCCACAAATGCCGTGAGCAGTTGGCCACCGCCCTGGATGGTGTTCTGCGCGGTCATCTGGATGGCCAGGATGCCGTTGATGCGCACTGACAGAATGCCGTTGCTGGTGCCCTGCGTGACCTGCAACTCGATGTAGTGCCAGCCGCGCGCCGGAGCGCTGGCGACTGAGACAGAGATCAACTGGTCGTTGCCGTACTGCCACCGGTAGAGCTTGAGCCGACCGTCCTCGCCGATTTTCACGAGATGCGCGACCTGCGAGTTGGCATCGCGCACGCCCAGGAGCAGTGGCTCGGTGTAGGTGTTTTGGTACGGCACCACACGAATGGCTGCCCCGACGATCAGGCTGGTCTTGGTGGCGTCGAGATTCTTGACGTAGCCACCACCCGAACCTTCCGGCAAACGCAGGGCATAGGAGGACGGACGACGGCCATTGATCCGGGTGGCCTGCGGCGAGAGATACGCTGCCTTGCCACGTGCGAGCCACGGATCGCCAAAGCTGTCCACTGCCTGCGGGTCGTAGTGATCGAAACCGTCGATGAACAGAAGTGCCATTGGACTTTCCTCTGAAAATTCAGCCTTGCAGCACCGCACGGATGGCCCGTGCATTGCGCCCGATGATGTTGACGATGACTTTCTCTCCGGCAGGCGACTGCAGGTGGTCGTGGGTCACGCCCGGATCGACCGCGTTGACGATGCGCACCGCCTGATTCATCTGCGGCTGTGCGGGCGGCACTTTCACCTCAGGTACCAGCCCGCCCGCTGCGAAGGCCAATTCGCCACCCTTGAAACGTGGGCCTGCCGACAAGCCGTTGAGCGAATCGAGAAAGGCCACACCGACCTGGCGCACGGCGGCCGCCCGCACCACGTACTCGCCTGCGGACAGGCGCGCCGGGATCGAATCCGACGTGGCGCTACCCGGCCCGGAGACCAAACCGCCGCCCGCAAACTTCTTGATGCCACCCAAGAGCGCCATCACAGCGGCGACCATGGCTACCATCGCGGCCACCGCGAGTGCCGGGCCAACGTAGGGAATGGAAGCCTGCGACGCCGCCGCCCCGGCTCCCGCCTTGGCTGCATCCATCGACACTACGGCGGTGGTTTCGGTGGTCTTTTGGGCGACCTTGGCGGCGCTGGCCGCCGCATCGACGGTCTGCTCCTGCTGGATGAAACCGAGCTTGAGCGCCAGCATCCGCGCCTGCATGGCGATCCACTGCTGGAACGGCTGGATCACGATTTGCTGCAGGAAGGCGTCGGCCACCTGCTGAAAGATGCTCGCCAAGGCACTCCGCCAGGTCTGCGCGCCGGTGATCATTCCGTTGAGCGCACCGCCGAAACTCTCGCCGATGCGATTCCACAGCGGGGCCATTTCATCGACGGTGAGCTTGGTGCGATCCAGCTCGTTGCGCCACGCCTGTACGCGAATCACCGCATCCGGCCCTATGGCCTGCGCGGCTTGCTGCATGGTCGGCAACAGGCGCTCCATCTCGGTGGCCGATTGCTGTTGCAGGGTCACGATCTGCTGGCGAGCCTGTGCTTCGGTCAGCAGCCCAGCCTGCTGCTGGGTCTGAATGGCCTCCTGCGCATTACGCAGACGCTCAGTGACTTGCCGCCACTGAGTTTCAAGCGCAGCCAGATTGGCCTGTGCAGCCTTCACATTGATGAGCCGATCAACGAGCGACACGCCATCGGCATCGCTTTCTGCCGCCAGTCGCGCACGCAGATCCCGGTAGCTGCGCTCAATGGCAGCTTGCCGGTCGGCATCAGTGGGCGTGCCGGTGATCTGCGCCAGTTCCTCACGCGCCTGCGCCAAGGCATCGGCCAGCTCACGCTCGGCTTGCGCGGCCTTACGCGCATTTGCCTGCTCGATGTCCGTGCGCCGATTGTTGAGCGTGATGAGGTCGGCTTCCGCCTTGGCCACTTCGGCCTTGGCACGCAGGCGGTCGTTTTCCGATTTGCCGGTAGTGGCGACTTGCTGACTACGGGCCAGCTCCTGCTGCTTGCGGGCAATCTCGGCGTCGACCTCGCGCTGTTCGAGGGCAGTTTTCTGCGTGTAGTAGTCGCGCACCGAGACCAGACGGTCTTCGAGTGCAGCATCCAGCGCAGTTTGTTGCCGGGTCAGACCGTCCTTGAGCAGCGCGAACTCGGCGTCCAGCTGCGCTTTCATCAGCGTGGTCTGCGCGCCGGTCGTGTCCTGCGCTGGCTTGACGGCTTTGGGCTTGGTCAGGCGTTGAAGCAGTTCCGGATCGGCCTGGATCTTGGGTGCCTTGACCTCGATGGGCTTGGGGTCGAACAGGCTGTCACGGAAGGACGCCAGTTCATCCAGCCGTTTGACCAGATTGCCCTTGAGGTCGGCAATGATGGCCTTGGCGCCATCGGTGTTGCCCTTGAGCGCTTCCACAGCGGCGGCCACGCCTGCACCAATCGCTTCGCCCAAGGCGACGAAGGCCTTGCCGACGGTGGCGGCACCGAGCGCCAAGATCTTGAGCACCAGCACCACGCCATCCAGGATCGCGCGCAGCGTGCCGCCTTGCTTGGCCGACTCGACCATGCCACCGGCCATATCGTTCAGGGCGGGCAGCAAGGACGCGATGATCTGGTTGCCAATGCTGGTGGTGGCCAGTTTCAGCTTGTCGAGCGCATCGTTGAAGTTGCCCGCCTGCGCCGCCGTTTCGCTGCTCATCTGCACGCCGAGCGCCTGCATCTCGGCAGCCAACTCGTTGATGCCGTCGCGCCCCTGATTCAGGAACGGGATCAGCTCGGCTCCCGACTTGCCGAACAGTTGCACGGCCAGCGCGGTTTTTTCTGCGCCATCGGGCATGGCCTTGAAGCGCTCGGCCAGATCGAGCAGCACCTGATCGGTGGCCCGCAGGGTGCCGTCCTGGTTCTTGAACTCGACACCCACGGCGGAGAATCCGCGCGCGGCATCTTCCGACCCAGTCGCGGCTTCCAGCATCGTGGTGGACAGCTTGCGCAGCCCCTTCTCGAACGATTCGCCCGACACACCGGACTGCTCGGCTGCCGGTTTCCATACCGACAGGGTCTCGACGCTGACACCGACACGTTGCGACATCTCATCCAGCGCGTCGCCAGTGTCGATGGCCGATTTCACCATCGCGGTCAGACCGGCCACCGACACGGCCACGCCAAGGTTGGCCAGTACGCCATTGACACTCTTGGCGGTGTCGGTCAGGCCACCCAGGCCCCGCTTGATCGAATCGAAAGCGGTCTTGGTCTGGTCGACGGCACTGATCAGGATTTGGGCACGATTGCTTGCCATCAGACTTTGTCCAGTTCTTGTTGAATCGCCCGCGCCAAGGCAGGTAGTGCGCGTTGCACGCCACCCGCCAGATTCAGTCGTCGTTTGAGATCGACGCGCTTGACCAGCACGGCGATGGGAATCTCCTGGCCACGCTTGATCTGCTTGGCCCCGGTACGACCACGCTCGGCACGCTTGAAGCGGCCCAGCTGCCCGGCGTTCTCCTTGATGTTCTCGGCCATCAGCAGCACGCGACCGTTCTTCTCGATGAAGAAGGCATTGCCCGAGCGCATCAGGCCGTCAATGACCGCCTTGAAGCGCTTGGGGCCGATGCGCCCGGGCAGCAGCGGTATCAGCAAATTGCCGCTCACCGTGCCGCCTTTTTCATGCAGACCGAGCCAAGGAATCTTGCTGCCCACCAGCAGGGCGGGCAGCAGTTCGGGCTTCTTGTCGAACACCTTCACGCCCATCGAGGAGATGAAGCTGTTGCGCTTGACGGTGAAGGCACTGCGCATCTCGGATCGCGCCGCATCACGCACTTCACGCCCGCCCGATTGCATGCCCTTGGCGACAGCGGTGTGGATGGCACGACGCCGCTCGGTACTCCAGGCCGCCAACTGGCGCGGGTTCAGCAGACCAGTGGTGGTGAGCGAGAGACGCATGGGTCAGTCCTTGAGCAGATCGCGTTGCAGTTGTTCGATGCCTCGCTTCTCGCCCTGGGCTGCCACGGCATGAATGCCGAGCAGCTGGGCAAGTTGCTGCCGTTCGATCTGTTCGTCGGCATCCAGAAAGGCTTGCGCCTGAGTGAGCGTGTAGGCCATCACGTCGCCAAGCCGGTGCCCGGCGCGGATCAGGCGGGCGACGGCACTGTCCCAGCCGAGTTCGTCAGCGAGCGCAGCGTCGGCGCGAGTCGCTGGGCCGCGCCCTGAATCGCCGGGACGACGTGCGCCACGAAAAAATCCGCATTCACCTCGAACACGGCAGCGGCCAGAAGAACGGCGTCCTCCAGCGACAGGTCATTGATCCACGCACGCTCACGACGCGTGGTGATCGCCAGCAGATCGAGCACGGCATCGCCGTGCCGTCCCAGCAGCGCCATCCAGTCCGGATCGCTGGTGATTTCCTCGACCAGCGGGCGCACCACGGCCAGCAGCCGTGGCAACTCACCCAGCCGGATCGGCGTCAGTTCCAGCGCGGTACCAGACAGCGTCACGACCACAGGCTCAGGGGGGAAGGTCTTGAAGCCGTCCATCACAGCAGCACCAGACGTCCGAACTGACCGAGATCACCACCGACCGGCTTGGTCAGATCCGCCAGCACTTGGCCCGAAAGCTCGAACTTCAGCAGTTCGTCCGTGATGATCGAGAGTTCCTTGGCCGGGTTGATGGCCACGCGGTAGAGGTCGATCACCACCTCGCGGTTGCCGTCGGCGGTGTTGAGCCCTTCGAAGCGAATCCAACGCTCGGGCAAGGGCTGGGTGAACATCGCCGTGCTCTGCGCCGCGCCATAGGCGTAATCGACGGAGAACGGCTCGGTGTACGGGCCGCCCGACGTGGCATCCAGCACCACCAGTGAACCGTGCTTGGCATTGACGCTGTACTGGCTGACCGGGAGCGTCTTGGGCGTGACATCTGAGTCCTGGATCTGCACGGCGGACACGTTTTGCATAGCCAACGGATACAGACTGCCCGGCGTGACAGGGTTGGGCAGCAGCTCGCCAGTCACCGTGCCGGGGGTGATCGTGGTCGTGGTGCCGTAGAGCGCGAGCGCCAGGTTGGTGGCGATCAGCTCTTCCAACGTGCAGGCAAACTCGCCTTTCTTGGTCTTGATGAGTTGCAGGTCGGTCAGGCGCTGACCCGACTGCGCTTCCTGGTGCTCGATGGTGTCCACCGACAGCGACACCTTCAGCTCGGGCACGTTGCCAACGAAGGTCAGCCCAGCGGGATTGCCGAGATCATCGCGTGCGCCGATGTAGACGCGGCCTTGTCCGGAAAAGTAAGCCATGTTCAATCTCCTTGGGTAGCTGCAGTTGTGGAAACACCGGACGTGGCATCACGGCGGGTGGGTTTGGAATCAGTGGCGGGGGTGGCCGCTTTGGCAGTGCCTTGTGCGATCAGCCAGCGGGCGCTGGCGTCATTCAGATCAAGGCGATCACCTACGGCGAGGCGCTTGCCTGCGTGGGTATGGGGTTTCAGTAGTTCGATGGAGAGGGTTTGCATAAGGTGTTCATCCTGTTTGGGTAAGGTCGATGGCGTGGGTGCGGTAGCGGATCTCGTAGCGGGCAGGCAGCGCGACGGCCCCGGCGTCGGCGTCGTCGAACTCCCATTCGCAGTCGATCTCGCGCACGGCGATGGCCAGACCGCCCAGATTCGGGTCGGCGAGCATTGCCGCATGGGCCGCGACCAGCGTCTGGTCGGCGATGTCGAAGGCATCCGCACCGCGCGCCACCACGGCAAGCCGGACGATCAGCAACCGGTCGACCAGGTGGTTGGCGTGGGCGGTGATGCTGTCGCCATCGACGAAGAGCAGCAGCGCTGGACTGGCCTCGCGGGTGACTGGCACGGCAGGCATGCGCAGCACCGGTATCGGGGCAATCGCAGATGCCAGGCGCGTGACGATCTCCCGCAAGACGCGCTCGCGGACGGAGTTCATGGGGAGTTCCTCAGAGTTGGGAGAGCGAGGCGCGACGCTCGGTGCCGTCGCCGATGGCGCGCACGTCGCGCACCTGATAGGTATTGCCTGCCACCTCGACGGTGTCCCCGGCTGCCAGCGTCAGCCAGGACGCCGGGTAGTCGATCTGGTAGTCCCGCGACAGCGCAAAACCATCCAGCACGGTTTCGTCCGGGGCACGGAAGGCGCAGTGGACTGTGGTGCCCGCCACCGTGACGGCGGTCAGCAGTCCTGCACTGCGGGCTGCCTCGTACAACGTCGCGACATCCATCAGGCAGCAACGAGCTTGATCAGCACACCCGGTCGGTGGCACATCGGCAGCGGGTTGCTCTGCGTGTGCAGATCAGTGCCCCGGTCGAACTTGCGTGGCTCCTGCTTGGCATACAGCGGCTGGCCGATGGTGTTCACGGTCTCGTTGAAGTCCGCTGGCGCGAAGTAGGTCGCGAAGGTATCCACCGTGCCGACCGGGAAGGCATGGGCTTCCCCTGCGGCAATGAAGCGGCGCGACCCCAGCGTGCCGTCGGCCTGCACAAAGGAAGCCTGGCCACGGTATTCCTCGAAGGTGATGCCGCTGTAGCTGAAGCCCGAGCGCATGTCGTTGATCAGCACTGCGCCCTGCTGCCAGTTCTGGTAGGCCGTCTTAACCTCCTTGTGGGTGGTCAGTGCCCGGAAGAACTCGGTCGAGCACAGCACATGCACGCCGGTCGAGAACTCGCCGGTGAGCCCATCTTCCATGAGGCCCAGCAACTCGAGGCAGGCAGTCTTGATTTGCCCGTTGTCGGCCGCCGTCGAAAACTCGAAGGACACCGATTGCGCAGTGATGTCGAACTCGTCGAACAGATCGACGAGCTCACTGCCATCAGCGTCGAGGATCTTGCCCTTGAGCGCACCCATGCGCAGATGCTCCAGGGTGATCGCGTGCTTGTTGCGCATGGTCTCCAGATGGCGGGCCATGACACCGCCGATGGCTTCCATTTCGGTTTCGGAACCGAAGGCGCGCAGTCCTTGCACTTCCTCGGGCAGCACCACGTCGTCGTGCGGGATGTGCGGGATCACGAAGGAGCGCAGGTTGCGCTTGCCACGTTCACCCACCGTGCCGGGCGAACCGGGCGCCCGGGTGGGCAGCAGGTTCAGACGACCGGCGTACTCCTCGACGATGATCTGCCGGGTGCGCACCGGCTTGGCCGGGAACAGGTTGAGTTGCTCCAGCCGCCCATAGCGGTTGGGCAGGAGGTTGATGGCGGCCGTCAGGCTGGCCATCGAGAAGCCGGGGTTTTCAAAAGGGTTCTGCATTTGGGATCTCCAGAAATGACGAAACCCGCCAGCGGCGGGTTTTGGGGGGAGTGAAACGGAGCGTTGGAAGTGGGTCAGGCGCGGGTTTTAGGCACTCTCGCGGGCCAGGACTCCACGTTCTGCGAGTTGCTTGATGGCAGCCGCTTTGTGCGCAGTGCTGATGCCGGTCGGCCAGATCAATGCGCCGCGCGCGACGATGGCGTGGCGGGCGATCAGGATCGCGTCCTCACGGTCGATCAGCGTCGCATCGACGTCATTGCCGAGCACGCCAACGGCGGTTTCCGTGCCGTCCGAGGCGCTCGGGTCGAGGGCCTTGAGCTTGGCGGAAGCCGTTTCGCGGCCCACCACGGTGCCCAGCGACAGGTTCTGCGCGGCCGCGACGGTGTCCTGGTCACGCGAGTAGAGATTCGGCGCTTCGTACTTCAACAGGTCGCCGAGATTCTTGGGTTGAGAGACAGTGGGCATGGCTTACTCCTTGGCGGTGAGTTTCTTGACGGCAGCGACCACCGGACTGTTTTCCGGGTGCTGGCTGGTTCCTGCCTCGGCGGTGATACGCGAGGCAATTTCGGGTTGGTCGGCACGGGCGTCGAGCAAGGCGCGGCGCACCTGCGCTTCCGAGAAGCCTGCTGCGAGGAATTCCGCCGTGCGTTGGGATTGGCCCGCGATCAGGCACATCTCTGCAATGGCCTGAGCTTGGCCGCGCCCGCTGGCGAAGGACTGCGCCAGTGCGGCTTGGGCGGCAGGCGTCGATTGCGGATCGCTCTCAAGCTGCGACTGGTCGCCCTGTGGGTCGGTCTCGGCCGGACGCTTAAGGTTTTCGTGGTCGTCTTTGGGGTCGGTCATGGTGTTCTCCAGGGTGAAAGGTTTGCTTCGGGGCGGGTTTGAAATGGATTGAGTAGACAGGCTTCGCGGCGAGGCGCGGGCCACGCCAGGCTGCGCCAACCGCTGCTTGGCCGCCAACGCGTCGGTGAACTCGGTCATCACCGCATCAAACGGCATCACCGCGTCGGCGAGGCCTGCTGCCACCGCCTGCTCGCCATAGAACAGCCCCGCTTCGGTGGCGCGCACGGCATCCGGATCGATGCCGCGCATCTCTCCGACCTGATTCACGAAGATGTCGTAGAGGCGATCCACCTCGGTCTGCAACGTGGTGGTGGCCTGCGGGGTGAGTGGCTCGTGCGGGGAGAAATCGTTCTTGTGGCTGCCCGCGAAGACAGCGGTGTAGTTCAGGCCGTCCTTGGCGTCTTTCACCGACTGGTCGACGTGTAGCGCGATCACGCCAATCGACCCGACGCCAGCGGTCTGCGACAGCGTCAGGCGCTGGCAGGCTGCCGCGATGGCAAAAGCCGCCGAGTACGCGGCATCGTTGGCGTGCGCCCAAATCGGCTTGATGGTGCTGGCAGCGCGGATGCGCTCGGCCAACTCGAACACACCCGATGCCTCGCCGCCGGGCGAATCCAGATCGAGCAGGATGCCCGCCACCTGTGGGTCGGCCAGCGCGGCGTCCAGTCGGGCTTCGATCTCGCCGTAGGACATCAGGCCAGAGGCGGCTTCGATACCCATCGAACGTCTGACCAGCGTGCCGACCACCGGGATGACGGCAATGCCCGCCTGACCCGATGTGGCGTTCTGGCGCGGCATGGGCAGCGGCATCGCCATGTCCAGATCGGGCAAGCCGATGCGGGAACCCAACACGGAGAGGATCACGTCGAGTTTGGGACGCGCAATGAGGAGCGGCGTCCCGTAGAGGCGGGACGCCAGATGAACGAGTTGCATGTCAGTTGTCCTGTTGGTCTTGCGGCACGGCCACCGTGGCGGCCACATTCATGGGAGCGCCCGATGCCGATGGTTGGGGCGCTTTGTCGTGGCGCGGGTCGGAGTCAAAGACCAGACCGAGCGCATCGGCACGCTGGTTGTCGGCGGCGATCTCGCGGTCGATGTCCTCGGCGTCGTAGCCGAAGGCCGAGATGGCTTCCGAGCGAGACAGCAGCCCGGCGCGAATGGCGGTCAGCATCGCGTCGAATTCCTTCTTGGGATCGACCCACTGCCAACCCTGTGGAATCCATTTGGCCGCGAAGTAGTCGCGCTTCTTCTCGCTGAACTGCGGCAGCGCCAGCGCGCCTTCAAGTAGCGCCTGCTCCATCCAGGCACGCCAGATCGGGCGGCACAGCTGGTGGACGATCACGCCGTGCTGGATGGCCTCACAGCGGCGGCGAAACTCCAGCAGCCCGGCCCGGATCGACGAGTAGTTCACTTGCGTCAGGTCGCCGGTCAGCATCTCGTAGGTGATGCCCATCGCCGCTGCCACCGCCCGGAACTGCATGCGCAGGAATTCGGCGTAGCTCGCGCCAACGTCGGCGGGCTGACTGAACTTCACGTCCTCGCCGGGCTCCAGGATCTGCATCGTGCCCGGCTCCAGCCCGGCCAATGCCGCACCGCTGGCATCCGGCAAGCCTTCACCCATCAGGTTGTCCTCGGGTGACAGGCGCGTGATGAAGCCCGCGAACATCGCGGCGGTTTTCTTGCGCACGAGCTCGGCGTCGTCGTACTGGTCGAGTTCGTTGAGCTTGACCAGTGCGCGCGCCAGCCATGGTTCGCCCCGGATCTGTCCAGGCCGCAAGGGACGAAACAGGTGGATGATTTCGCTGGCCGGGACACGCACTGTGTCGAGACCGCCTACCACGCCACCGGTGCCCGACATCGGGGCCAGTGAGCCATCACCCGGATGCGAGCGATACAGGTGGTAGGCCACCCGCCGTCCGAGCTTGTCGAACTCGATACCCGCACGGATGACGTTTCCGGAAGCCAACTCCTGATTCAGCGTGGCTGGCAGGTGTTCGGGTTCGAGCAACTGCAATTGCAGGCCCACCGGCAGGCCATCCTCCGGGCGGCGATAGCGCAGCCGCACCAGACATTCCCCGCCTTCGAGCATGGCGCGACAGGCCAAGGCCTGCAGTCCGTAGAAATCGGTCAGTCCGGCGGCATCGGCCTCCTCGCACCAGTCCCACCACAGGCTATGAATGGCTTCACGCAAGTGCTGATCAGCCAGCATGCTCTGCGGCTTGATGCCGGTGCCGATGGCGTTCGAGACAAAGGCCTCGACGCCTGCCGCTGCCCAGGCATTGCGGCGTACCAGATCGCGGCTCTTGGCGCGCAATTCGTTCTGGGTGAACGCCAGCGCTGCAACCGCACCGGGATTGCCAACCTGCCACGCCAGGGCGCGACGGCCACCACCGATACCGTCATAGAACGGGGTGCCGCCAAGCAGACTCATGCCGACGCGTCTACGCATTCGGTCAAACCATTGCATGTTCAGAACCCTTTGCCGGTGGTGACCCGGATCTGGCGTGGCGCGCCAGGCCACAGTCCGGTGTCCACGGCCTGCTCGAAGAGGTCGCGCTTGACCGACGCAATGGCGGCCTGGAGTTCATCGACGCTGCGGTACTCGACGGTCTTGTCGCCAAAGGTCACGCGCTTTTCGCCCTTGACCAGCGCCGCTTCCAGTGCGTCGAGGTGTGCTTGTGTGTAGGCCATCAGCGGAACACCGTAAGGTTGATTTCGGAGGAGTCGTCGAACGATGCGGACGTGGTGGCGCAACTGACGTCGACGTACTGGGCGGTCTTCTGGTCGGTGCTGGATCGCACGATGGCAATGCGCTGCGTACCGCTGTTGGTGCTGCTGCGGGCAAGCGCCGTCCAGCAATAGTTGGCGTCGGGCATGGCAACGGCGAAGGTCACGCGGTAGCGACCCGCCGCCGTCCGGGTCACGCTGGCCACGTTGTGCGATGCGCGCACGACGACCTGCGTGCCGACATAGCCGAAACACACCCACGCCCGGGCCAGACCGGGGTGGGTGGCGTCGATCTTGGTCTTAACCTCAAGCCCGACACGACTGGCCAGCGCACTGATGCGCGATGCGAGGCTCATCAGACCAGCGCACCCACAAAGACCGCGACGAAGTCTGTGTCGGTATTGCCGACATCGGTGGCTGCGACGGCACCGATGTTGCTGCGCGCCTGCAGTTGCTCGGCCACGGTCAGCGACTGCGCCGCATCGAAGCGCACGCGGTTGTTCACGGCGGCGAGCAGCGCATCCAGACCGCTGGTGCCGTTCTGCAGCAGTTGCTGGATTTCCACCAGCGTGTCGTACGCAGCATCGGCACCGCCCAAGATCTCGGTCTTGAGCGCGTCGAGCAGTGAGACGATCTTGTTGGACGAGTAAGTGGTCGTGGCCGCGACGTGCGCATCGTCGATCACCGCCGACGACACCACGGCGGCTTTCAGTTCGTTGATGGCCGCGACCAGATTCGACTTGTCGGTGGTGGTGAGGTTGGCCAGGTTGCCTGCCTTGGCGCGGACGTCGTTGAACTCCTGCGCGACGCGGATGACCAGGCTTTCGATACGGGTAGCAAGACTCATGTTTTCTCCTTGGGGTGTCAGGACAGCCAGCGGCTTTTGATCACGCGCCGACCGGTGTTACGGTTGCCAGAAACAGCGAGGCCACCGCGTTGGGTGGCCTCGTTGATCGATTCAGTACGTATTTCAAGGGCTGGCGGACCGGCCAGCCCCAGTTGTCGCTCCAGTTCCCGCCAGTGACGTTCCTCGAAGCGATCCAGACCCGCCGCCGATGCAGCCGCGCGGGCGTAGACGTAGCAGTCGAGCGCTTCATTGCGCTCGCGCATCTTTTGCCACTCACGCACTGGGAAGCCGTTGCGGTCGCGGCGGGTGATCAGTTGTTCCGCGCAGAGTTGCTGGATGAACTCAGCGTCGATCTTGGGCAGATGGACGAACCCGGCCGGGAACACCGTGGTCAATCCGTCCTCGCCAACATCTGCGCTCTTGCGCAGGTTGTTGTAGAACTCGAGCTTGGCGATGCTGACCGCCACCGTGTACACCTTGATGCCTCGGCGCAGCTTCTTGCCGCCTTGCGAGACATCGATGGCGGTCGGCGTGCCGATCAAGGCTGCACCGCGAGGCACCCCCTTGACCGCCATCACACGCGAATCGCGGCAAGCCCGCACAAAGGCGTAGGCCTCCTGCGTCGCAAAGCCGGTATCCAAGGCAAAGCGCACCAGCGGCATCGCCGCGCCGGAGGCGTGTGTCCAGGTTTCGGCCAGCATTTCAGCAAGGCGCTTCCATACGGAGTCGCGGGCGGTGTCACCCATCAGCACGCGGTGCTCAACCAGCCAGGACTCCTTGCCGCGCCCAAAGGCCCAGACCGACGCCTCGATGCGATCTTTCTGCACGTCGGCCGCGCCGACCAAGAGCAGACCGCCTTGCGGCACGCTGCCGACGCGGTAGTCCTCGCGGCGTTCGACCAGTCGTTGCCAGTCTGGCGCTTCGCCTTCCTCGACCCAGGTTTCGCCTAGCTCGGTGTTCTTGAAGGTCTTGATGGCGGCGGCCGATCCCGACTCTTTACTGACGGCGGCTTCCCACGCAGCGGCGATCTCTCGCCACGAACGCCAGCCCACCGGGCTGTACAGCGACGACAGGTGGAAGCCTGCCGTCTTGCCCGCGCCATCGGTGATCATCGCGCGCCACTCGCCGTGCTCCAGCATCCACGTCTTGTGATGCTCGGCAATTGCGGTGTCACATGACTCGCAGATGTAGGCAGCGGTCTCCGGTTGCCCTTTGTCCCAACGCAGCTGCTCGAAACGCAGCCACTGCCGGTGCGAGCAATGCGGACACGGCACGAAGTAGCGACGTTGGTCACTGGCCTCGTACTCGCGTTCGATAGCCGATGCCCCTGAGATCGTCGGCGTCGAGACGATGAAGATCTTGCGCCGCGCGAAAGTGCGTGTACGCGCCTCGGCCAGCGAGATCGCATCCCCTTCACCCTCGACGTCCAACGGATAGCCGTCGACCTCGTCGAGGAACAGATACCGCACCGGCATCGAACGCAGGCCGACCGCGCTGTTCGCACCGGTCATCACCAGCACGCCACCCCGGAACTCCTTGGCCAGGATGGTGTTGCCGGAATCCCGGCTGCGCGCCGGTGCAATCAGTTCAGCCAGTGCGGACGACTCCTCGATCAGCGGATCGATTCGCTGCTTGGAGTTGCGCTTGGCCATCTCCACCGTCGGCCACACAGCCATCATCGGCCCGGGCGCGTGGTGGATGACGTAGCCGATCCAGTTCGATCCCATCTCTGTCGCGCCAAGCTGCGCCGCCTTCATGAACACCACGCGCTCGACCGGTGAGGTAGGCGACAGGCAGTCCATGATTGCTTTCAGGTACGGCGTGCGGCTGGTGCGCCAGCGCCCCGGCTCGGCTGATGCCTTGCTGGAGAGCATCCGGTGGCAATCCGACCATTCGGACACGGTGAGCAGCGGGTCGGGCGTCAGTCCTTCACGCCATGCGCGTTCGATCTCGGCAGCGCCTTCGTAGTCCATTTCCATCAATCCACCCTTGGGCGCATCTCGCCCAGTTCCTGCAGGTGCTCACGCACAGCTGCCTCCAGTGCGATGTGCATCGTGTGAGGATCGACGCCGAGCTTGGCTGCCATCTGTGCTGAGATGCGCGCGGGCCAGTTGAGCCACGCATCGCGTTCGGATCGCGCCAGCTTGAAAACATGGGCGATGGCCTGCGGCCGATCTACCAGCTCGCCCTTGAGGCGGGCCAGGCGCACCTTGTTGGTTTGCGCCTTGACCACTTCGTTGACCGTCCGCGCTTGAAGCAAGGACGTGCCGCCTGCTGGCAATGCCGCTGGCCCATCACCCGGGGTGCCACCGGATTCCGGTACTGCGACCTTGACCGCGCGGGTGGCCGTGCCATTGCGCGGCGCATCGGAATTGCGCGCCCACTCGCGGTCGACGCGCTCGGCATCAATCGTTCCGTCTGCCTCCGGAGTGATCCGCCCAGCAGCGATGGCCTTGCGCACCGCTGCATCGGACACCCCTCGGTGGCGTGCGTAGGCACGAATCGAAATACCCATATTTCCCCTTCGGGGCACCTTCAATCATTTGTTCGCTCATTTGCCAAATTCGCCTGCGGATTGAGCTTGGCTTCCATCTGGAACAGCGCGTTCATACGTTCGTCATCAACACCATGAAAGGACACGGACATGAGCAAGCTCGAACAACTACTGACCCAGATCGCGCAAAACAAGCTGGGCATCGAAACCCTGGAAACCCGCCGCTCGGACAGCCTCGATTTCCACGATGTAGCGGTCTGGTGCCTACGCGATGCGCTTGAAGCCGCCTTCAACGCGGGTCTCGAGCAGGGGCGCAATGCCAACCCGTCAGACAAGGCCAACACCTGATTGCGAACCCTGGAAGCCAAGCAGAAAGCGCTTGGCTTCACTTGGGAACAGCGCGTTCATCACATCACCGTCCACTACATCGAAGGAGCAAGACATGACCACCACTCAATTGACCCCGGCACAGCACGCGATCCTGGCCTACGCTGTTGAGCACACCAGCGGAAAAATCGACTGGTTTCCCGACAACATCAAAGGCGGCGCACGCAAGAAGGTCCTCGATGGACTTTTCAACCGCGCACTAATCACAACCGACGGCACCGACTGGTTTGTCGCTGCGGAGGGCTACGACGCCCTGGGCATTCCGCGTCCCGACGTGAACAGGAAGGGCATCGGTCAGTTCGAAGCCAATCTCGACCGGATCATCGCCAACGCTGAAGGCGCGCCTGCGGCCGCGAGCGATCCCGAACTGGAAGCCGCCGTAACCGCCGCCGAAGCCACGTGGGTCAAGCCGCGCACACGCGAGAGCAGCAAGCAGGCCGAAGTGATCCGGATGCTGCAACGCCCCGAGGGCGCAACCATCGGCCAGATCTGCACCGCCACCGGTTGGCAGGCGCACACGGTGCGCGGCACCTTTGCCGGAGCCTTCAAGAAAAAACTTGGCCTGACCATCGTCTCGGACAAGCCGCAGGGTGGCGAGCGGATCTACCGCATCGCCTGAAAACGAGCACAGCGAGTTTCGGCGAAGCCAAAAAGATGGCGAGAGGAGCCATGAATAGCTTGGCTTCTCTCCCCACTAGCGCGTTCATACAGATGTCGTGATTGACGACGCCATACCAGGAAAACCGCCATGAGCACCATGACCATCACCATCGAACGCACCCCTCGCACCCTGCAGTTCGCAGGCCAAAGCCTCCAGGTCGAAGAGTTGAGCATCCGCCTACCGTTCGCACGCAAACCTGCCGACCTCGGCGAACTGGGCGGGAGCGACCAGCACAAGGTCTACGTCACCGAGACCAAGGAGCTCACCCCTGACGAATTCGACGCTTTTGGACGCAGCCTGCTGGTGTCACGCGACTGGCTGCGTGGCAAGGGTGGCGGCACTGGCGATGGCCACCTCTGCGTCGAGGTCACTGCTCCCGGACGCCCCTACCTCTACGTCAATCCCGAGGGCGGTGATTACGCCCGGTATGTGGCCCGTCTCGGGTAAGAGAAATTGATCGAGAAAGAAGCCAGGAACAGCTTGGCTTCTCAATCGAACAGCGCGTTACTACAGGTGTCGCAACGACCAACCCGGAGAAGACACCATGACCACCAACCAGATCCCCACCGCCCAGAACGAAGCCTGGGGTTTTTGGGGCACGATGAACGAACACGCCAGCGCCGCATGGCCCCTGGCCATGAACGCCATTTCGGACGCCACTCACCAGCCCCTCGAATCGGTGCGGACCTTCCTCGACAGTCGCCACGGACGCCACTTTGCCGACGACGTCCAGAACAGCTTGTACCAAGGCCAAGCCTTGCAGGATGCGATCAAGGCCGCCACCCAGCGTTGGATGGGCTGGATGATTGGCCGCCAGACCAGCAAGCAGTACGGCATCCCGCGCGGCCTGCCTTACCTGACAGGCTTTGTGATCCACTGCGAAATCTGCGAAGAGATGGCTGCCTGATGAAAACGCCCGCCACCGAACGGGAGCAGGCGCTGCGTTGGCTGATTGCCAACCGGCGTCCAGACGTCTCCATCGAGCAGGCCGTGCGCGTCATGTGCATGGCACTGCCGCGCGATCTCACTACCCTGCAAATCCTGCGGCGCATCGCCGAGGAAGAAGAGGCAAAGCAGCCCGGCCAGCCATTCAACTGGCGCACACTTCCTGGTCTGCTGCCTCGCGGATAGCCGGCTGGCCGGTGAAGTCCTCCCACCGGCGCACGATCACATCCACGTACTTCGGGTCGAGTTCGATCAGCCGCGCGACGCGACCTGACTTTTCGGCCGCAATCAACGTTGTGCCGGAACCACCGAACGGATCGAGTACCACGTTACCCGGGCGGCTCGAATTGCGGATGGCTCGCTCGACCAGCTCCACCGGCTTCATCGTCGGATGCAGATCGTTCTTCTGCGGCTTCTTGATCGCCCACACATCGCCCTGATCGCGGTCACCACACCAGTGGCGTTGCGCACCCTCGGGCCATCCGTACAAGATCGGTTCGTACTGGCGCTGGTAGTCGGCACGGCCCAGCGTGAAGGTGTTCTTGGCCCAGATGATGAACGTCGACCACTTGCCACCGGCGGCACGAAAGGCGGCCTGCAGCACATCCAGCTCGCTGGATGACATCGCCACATAGATGCCGCCCCGGCAGTTCGCCACGGTGGGCGTCAATGCTGCCAACAGGAAGTCGTAGAAGCCATCGCCCAAGTTGTCGTTGAGGATCGCGCGATCCTTGCCGCGCATCTTGTCCTTGGCGCTGTTGGCGTAGTTCACGTTGTACGGCGGGTCGGTGAAGACCATGTCTGCCACGTCGCCCTGCATCAGTCGGTCGTAGCTCTCGGCCACGGTCGAGTCGCCGCACAGCAGTCGGTGCTGTCCCATGATCCAGACATCGCCCGGGTGCGAGATGGGTGTCTCGCTGACCTCGGGCACCGCGTCCTCGTCGGTCTGGCCCTCGTTGTCCGGCTCATCACCCGCGATCAGTTCGGCCAGCGCGTCGGCGTCGAAGCCGGTGATGTCCAGATCGAAACCTTCCAGCTGCAAGGCCTCCAGCTCGATCCGCAACATTGCGTCATCCCAGCCCGCGTTCTCCGCGATGCGGTTGTCTGCGATGACCAAGGCGCGGCGCTGGGTCGGGCTCAGGTGATCCAGTACGACCACGGGCACGATCTCAAGCCCAAGTTTCTGCGCAGCGGCCAAGCGTCCATGCCCAGCGACGATGATGCCGTCACTGCCTGCAAGGATCGGATTGGTGAAGCCAAACTCGGCAATCGATGCGGCGATCTGCGCCACCTGATCATCCGAGTGCGTCCGCGCATTGCGGGCATAGGGCAGCAGTTTGGCTGTAGGCCACTGCTCGATCTTGTCTGCCAACCAGGACGCGCTCATTGTTCTACCTCCGTGGGCGCCAGCCGTTCTGTGGCCACGTCGTCGAAGGACTGGCCCGATTTGATTCCACAGCCTGCGATAAGCGTGACCGGAACGCCGGGGTGGTTTTGCTGAAAGCGCTTGATGGCCACGTCCACGTACTCCGGCGCAATTTCCACGCTGCGGCAGATACGACCAGTGCGTTGCGCGGCCAGCATCGTCGTGCCACTGCCACCGAAGGGCTCGAACACGACGTCACCCGAATCGGTGTAAGCCTCGATGGCAAACTCAGGCAATGCGACCGGGAACACAGCCGGGTGATCAATGTCCTGCCCGATCTTGCCTTTGTGGCGCATCACGCGAATCACCGAGTCGGGGATTCGGGTGTCCTGCGTCGGCTGACCCTTGTGCGTCCAGCCTCCGACCTCGCCATCCTTACCGCGCATCGCCGTGGACGACCCGTCAGCGCGCAGGTGCGATTCCTGGCCTGCGTGCTTGCAAGGAACAATCTTGTTGGGTTTGCGGGTGCTGCGATTGAAGTGGAAAACAAACTCGAAGCTGGGAGCCAATCTGCCCTGCCAGTCGCCGGGCATGCCTGGCCCCTGATCCCAGACGTACCACGCGAAGCGCCGCCACCCTTGCTGACGCATCCAGGACAGCCAGCCGTCCCAATAGGGGATGACTTCGTTGTCGCGGTGGATCAGCCCAAGATTGACCAGCACCTGTCCGTCGCCCGCCATCGGCAGATGTGCGAACACACCGCGCATCAGGACATCCCAATCGGCAATGCCGCCGGAGGTGTAGTCGCGCTGGTTGCCATACGGCGGCGAGGTGAAGCAAAGCTGCGCGGTTTCACCCTGCATCAGCGTGGCGACCACGGCTGGGTCGGTGGCGTCGCCACAGATCAAGCGGTGCGAGCCGATGGCCCAGACATCTCCCTCGCGCGACACCGCCACCACTGGCGTGTCAGGTACGTCTTCGGTCGTATCGGGTTCATCGGCGTCTAGACCATCCTGCGCCGCAGGTTCTGCTTCGGTGGGCGTGGCATCTGCCAGCAGCGCATCGATCTCGATGTTCTCGAAGCCGGTCAGCGCCAGTTCGAAACCCGCTTCGGAAAGCTCCGCCAGTTCGAGCGCCAACACCTCCTCATCCCAGCCAGCGTCAAGCGCCAGCCGGTTGTCGGCGATGACCAAGGCGCGCTTTTGCGCGGTGGTGAGATGGGCCAGTTCGATCACCGGCACCTGATCCAGCCCCAGCTTGCGTGCAGCAGCCAAACGACCGTGGCCCGCGATGATGCCGTTGTCGCCATCAACCAGTATCGGGTTCGTCCAGCCATATTCGACGATGCTGGCGGCGATCTTGGTGATCTGCGCATCGGAATGTGTGCGCGGATTGCGGGCGTAGGGAATCAGCGCCTCGACCTTGCGGTACTCGACGTTGAGCGTATTCAAAGAGGGTGTCCTGAAAAAAGAAAACCCGCCGACGACAAACCGTGGGCGGGTTTTGGGGTTGGTGCGAACTGACGGGGTGCGAACTGCGAACCTTGCGAACCTTGGTTCGCACCCTGACGCTAAAAAAGCGCCGCGCTCGCGCCCCCCGCATTGGTTTTTGGCCAGGAAGGACCCGTTGATTTCTGGGCTGCTTCCTCTGCCGTCACCTCTGTCCAGAAGATAGATGAATACTACGCAAGATCAGGTCGTTTTGTTGCAGGGGCAAAAACCGCTGATTGCCTCGTGATGGCGCACATCCCCGACCATACGCGCCAAATCACGCCAAAACCCTACGCAACCACCACACCATTAAGTTGATCTGCGACCGTCTGCAATGCCCGCTGCCAATGCCGCCATGCCGTCGTGCGGTCGCAGGCAAAGCGGATCGTGATGTCCCGCCAGCCATAGCGCTTCGCGCGCATCCATACGAGATGACGTTGCTCGATGGTGAGCCACTGCACCCAGCGCATAACCTCCAGCATTCGTTCAATTGCCTCTGGACTCGGCGGAAAGGATCGGTACACCCTCTCGTCTGCTGCAAATGTCTCCCATTCGCTTCGGACAATGGCGGGCCAGCAGTTGAAGTAACCCTGCACTCGAACAGGAGGCAACCGTCGACTAGTGCTTGCGGCCTCTTCAAACCGAGCAGCAACGTCCTCGATAGTCCACTTAGTCATTGCGTCGCCCTCCGTAGAGCCGGTCACCGATGCGTCGCACGATCTCGCGCTCGATGAAGTCCAGACGTTCGTCGGATGCGTTGACCACCAGGATGTGTTGGTCACGCCAGCCACGTTCCTTGATCGCATCCAGATCCGTGGCCTGAGGTTGCAGACGACCGAGGGGGGAGCGGTATTGGGGTGTCGGCACCTTCATGTCACACCTCCTGCGTCTCGACAGCCCAGTGCAGCAAGGCTAGGGCGTCGGCTTCGTTGTCGTCGACTGGGGTGTGACCACGCAGGCGGACGGACGCGATCATGTCGTCCTTGCCCGCATTGCCCTTGCCGGTCGCGTGCTTCTTGATCGTGCCGACTGGAACACCCTGGTAAGGGATGTTGTGATGCTCACACCACGCGGTCAGGTGTCCCATGAAGCCACCGTAGGCGTGCGCCGCATCAACGCCAGCGTGCCGTCGAACCTCCTCGAAGAACACCGCGTTGATGTGGTTGCTGGCCGAGAACAATTCGTTGAGCCAGCGCTTGAAACGGAGGAAACGCATGCCGCCCCCTTCAAATCGCTGCGGCTTGAAGTGCTCCGTGCCGCTGGTGATAGTGCCGTCCAGGTGCTGCAAAGCCCACCCGGTGTGTGTGCCCAGATCAAGGGCCAAGATTGTCGTGTTCATCGTCGTGCTCCAGTTCGGGGGCGAGTGACGGATGCGACGGGTTCTTTGGGAAACAGCCTTTACGTACGCGCACGCGTAGCGCGTCAATCAGGAAACCCGTCAAATCCGTCACTCGCCCGGATTGCTCAGTCATCTCGGTAGGGGTAGCCATGGCTATACGGCTTGGGCCTGAGGGCTATGCCCGTGATCCCACGTGCGCCCCCGGTCAGCCGACACTTCTCGAACTTGCGGGCCGCCATCAGTTCGGAGAAGCGCTTGACCGAGCCCACGTACTCACCCGCGCGCTCAGCCCATTCACGCCAGTCGGCGAACAATTCGGAAACGCCTTCACGGTGGGTCTTGGCCAGCAGGCAACGCTCTTCGATCCACTGCCCGAGCGCGTCCTCGGCCTCGAAATACTCCTCAGTCGCCGACACCACACTGGCGGGAGGCTTCAGTCCTTGGCGTTGCCAAAGGCTGCAGCCCTCGACCGCCCACGCCAGAATGCCGTCCCGTTCCTTGAGCAGCTTTTCCGTCAGCCTGCCGTCACGCCGCTCGGGCGGGATCGTCACCGTGAACGGGATCAGGTGCAGCCGCCGCTTCATCGCCTCATCCACGTTGCGGATCGATGGCTTGTGGTTGCCTGCGATCACCAACTTGAACTGCGGCACGTACTCGAAGAAGTCCTGGCGCATGAAGCGTGCGGAAACCTTGTCGCCACCGGTGATGGCCTTAACCTTGGATTCGTTCCAACGCCGACCCTGTTCGGTTTCGATGGATGACACAAAGCGTGCGCCGCGCAGGCCCGCCAGATCGGTCGGATGTCGGTCGGTGCGCGCCTCCATGAACGTGTCCATCGGCGCGTTGGCCGCGTAGTCGCCCAAGATGGTGGTCAGGACGTTGACGAACACCGACTTGCCGTTCGCGCCGGTCCCGTACAGGAAGAACAGCGCGTGCTCGCTGGTCACGCCCGTCAGGCAGTAGCCAACCATCAGTTGCAGGTAGGCAATCAGTTCAGCGTCACCGCCTGTGACGTCGGCCAGGAATGCGCGCCACGTCGGACTGTCGCCCTGCGGTGTGGCCGTGGTCACCTTGGTCATCCGATCATCGCGCCGGTGCGGTCGCATGCGGCCCGTGCGCAGATCAACCACACCGCCTGGTGTGTTGAGTGCCCAGACGTCGGCATCCCATTCCTCGGCGGTGGACGCGTGCTTGGGATCGGAGCGTGCGATTTTCTCGACGGACGAGATCGTGGCGGAGCTGGCCAGCTTGCCTGTGAGCCGAGGGCTGTCCGCCTTGAGTGACGCCATCCGGCAGATACCGCGCGCCAGATGAGACACATAGAGCACCTGATCCGGATTCCAGCGCACGCCGGTCCAGACCAGCCATTTGCCCCAAAGCGCGCAGTAGCGCCAGTCCTCGCCATAGCGGCGTGTGAAGGCCGAGGACAAGCCGTCCTCCGTAGTCCAGTCGACACCGGTCAGCAGATCCGGTGGTGGCGTCTCCTCGACCGACCGCATCACCGGCATCCGCTCGCCGACGGCGAGGAAGCCCCTCACATCGAAGCCGTCCGGAATGGCGTCAGCCGCATCCCATCCTTCCGGCTTGTCATCGGGTGGTACCAGGATGGCGACCGTGGTCGCACCCGCGTTCAGGATTGCTTGCGATGCACGGTCAGCGTAATCCCAGCCTGGCGCGTCCCGGTCAGGCCAGATCAGCACGGATTTGCCCGCCAGCGGCGACCAGTCGGTCTTATCGACGGGAGCGTTTGCGCCATGCATGGCCGTGGTTGCCACCACGCCGATGGCGATCAGGGCCTGCGCACACTTCTCGCCCTCGACCAGCACAACGTGACCAGCGGCAGCCAGCCCCGGCTGGTTGTACAGCGGGCGCGGATCGGGCGGAGTCATCTTGCGCCGCTTGGCATCCCACGGCCGGAACTCCTTCTTGCGCCCGGGTGGGTCGTAGCGGTACACGACCGCAATCAGTTTGCCGGTGGCATCGAAGTAGTCCCACTTGGCCGTGGCCGGGCCGAGATCATCAACCGGAGCTTCCTTCTTGGCGCGGCGTACCGGCACTGATCGCGAACGACCGAGCAGATCAGCTGCCTCGTCGAGCACCCGGGGAAAGTCGGTGTGGACGTTGGCCCCGAGGTAGGCGGCGATCAAGGCAAAGATGTCACCGCCATCGCCCGTAGCACGATCCGTCCAGAGACCAGCCTTGTCGCCTTCGAGTACCACCTCGAGGCTGTCGCCCGGGCTGCCCAGGATGTCCCCGATCAAAAACTTGCCACGACGCTTCTTTCCTGCCGGGAACATCGTGGTCAGGACTGATTCCATCCGTGCGATCAGTTCAGTGCGAATCTCGTCCCGCTCGCTGTCATTGACGTTGCGCCGGCCCGTTTCTCCCGGTGGTGATGTGTCATTGAAATCAAGCATCGGCACCACCCTCGTGTGACGTCTGCTGCGCAGCGATCCAGGCTTCCAGCTCGTTGGGTTTGAAGCGAACCAGTTTGCCGACGCGGTAATGCGGAATGCGACGCTCCTTTCGCTCCTTGGCTTGAGAGAGCCAATACGACGGCAGATTGAACATCAGTGCAGCCTGGCGCACGTCGATCAGCTGCTCGCCCAGTACGTGATTCAAATTCGAGGTATTCATGCTTGCGTCCTCCAGCAGCGGTCTTGCCACGCGCACATCCGGCATTCAAAGTGGGTCGAGTCATGGAAGGCGCGCGGCAGGAGCTCTCCCGCCTCGGTCGCCGTGATGACCTTGACCGCCCGATCAGACATGCGTTGGGCCAGTGCTGCGTCAAAGGGCACGAGCTCGGTGTAGATCTCCATCGTGTCGGCGTTGAGTGCCGTGAAGATCGCCGGGTGCTCGTGCAGTTCGAGATAGGCTTGGTAGATCGCCACTTGCGCGGCGTAGACGGGCTTGGAGAGAGTCAGGCCCTTCTTGTCCAGATCGCTCCAGGACTTGTTGCCGAGACACTTACATTCCCAGAGCGCGGGATAGGCGAAGCCATCGGGGCCGCCGACGATGACGCCGTCGATGTGGCCCTGCAGGCGACCGTTGGCCACCGAGAAACCGAACTGCTCGCCGTCGGCCTTGCGGGTGCGCAGGTCGAAGCCCGCGTCCCGGAGCCACGCGACCATGCAGTCCTCCATGACGTGACCGCGTTCGAAGATCCGCAGCATTCGGCCCGGGGTGTCACGCCCGTGGTCGATGGGTGCCTTGGCGTACTCGAACTGCAGCGCTCGCTCGCAGGCCACGCCGAGACGTGAGGCCCCGAGGTACTGGCGCTCGGACTGGCGGGCGCGAGCCTGTTGCAGGCCCGTGTCCACCAGGGTGGTGACCTGACCCGAGATGCTCGATGAGGAGTTGAAGTCGATCATGGCTTCTTCCCCTTCGGCTCTTCCCAGGGCAGGTCGTCCTCCAGATCCGCGAACGGGTTGGCCAGAGGGTCGGGCGCAGGCGTCATGCCGCGTACCGGTGGGTACTTGCTCGCCTCGTGGTGCGCGACCATTGCCTCGGTGTAGCAAGTGACGATGGCGTCGATCACTTGCAGCGCCTCGGCTTCGGAGTAGTCGCCCAGCGGCTTGGTGAATCCAATCTCGCCCGCAGCCTCGCCGAAGGCCTTGAGGCACTTCTTCATCGCGGCCAGTTCGACATCAGATGGATCGATCATGGCGACCCCCGTACTGTCGACGCGACCTTCCTTGACCCGCAGCCAGTTGCCGTACAGCGCATGAAACGCGTTTTGGCAGCGTTGTGAGCAGAACACCCAGTCGATGGGATAGCGCCGGGGATGGCCGACACCGTGACGGTTGTCGGTGTGGCCGAATCCCCGGGCCTGTCGTTTGCAGACCCAGCATTTCATCGGCCTCCCTCACTGTGCCCACGACGGCTTGCCGGTCACCGGTGCGCGTTGTGGAGCCGGTGCCTGATACGCAGGCGCAGCCGCCTGCGCCGGAGCGCCGGAATGTCCACTGCCCGGAGCCTTGGGCGGCACGCCCATCAGTTTTGCGTAGTCGGGGTGATCAGGCTCGACCGCGATCTTGACCACGTTCCGGTCTTGGCCCTTGCCATCCTTCTCAATGTCCACGCGCGCCAGAAACTCCAGGCCATCCAGTTCATGAAAACCCTGGATGCGGCGCGCGGCGGCGGCCTGCGGGCTGTTGTCCTGGGGATGGACGTTGCGGGCGCTGTTGAGCGCGGCGCGGATAAAGCTGCGCCCCATCTGACCCCAGGTCGGCCCCTTCTTGGAGTGCAGGCCGATGTTGCTCCACATCTTGCGCTTGGCATGGTCGCCCGCCGTGACGACAAACTCGGCGGCGAGGTAGACAGAGCCGGTTTCGAAGGACTCGGTGGCGTAGCCGCCGCCCCAGCCTTGTCCCGGATCGTCATAGCCACCTGGCTTGATGGTCATGCGCACTGGCACGACAGCGCCCTTGGGGATCAGGTCAAAGCCCGACTGTTGGGGATCGGCATCTTGGAAATCAAAATAGTTGGACGACATGGCGATTACTCCTTGGATTCGGTGGTGTTTGCTGTAGTGGGGGTGCCGGTGCTGCCGGGCATGGGCAATGGCGACTGGCCTGCGCACTTGGCGATCAGTGCGCCGAGATGCGGCGGCTCCAGCAGGTCGAGGCGACCGCTGCGGTCTTTGGCCGGGAAACCGTAGGGATTGACGGTGTGCGTGACGAAGGCGCGGTAGGTACTGCCGTCCTCGGCCTTGATCTCGGCCAGTGTCACGACCTCATCGACAATGCCGGGCAGCTCCAGACTGGTCTTGCTGCCTTCGATCTGTGGCACGAACACCTTGCGGTTGTAGTCATCGAGGCGCTCGTCGAGGATGGCGACGAACACCACGTTCTTGCCCCGGGCGTGCTGCAAGTGGGTCAGTGCGCCGATCATTTCCTGGCCGAGCAGGCCATAGGCCGCGCGCAGATCCGGTTTGCCGGAGCGGTCACTGGTGGCACCGGGTTGCGTCTTGCACCATGCGAAGCACTGCCGGGACAACTGCGTGATCGAGTCGAGAAAGAAGGTCTGGTAGCGGTCGAGCTGCGTCGGGCTGCCAAATTTCTCGATGACGTGGTCGTAATGCGCCTGCGAGAACGCGCTCTCCGGCGGCAGTGACTTGTCCGGGCCTGCGAGGAACACGAAAAAGTCGCGGCTTTCCGGCCACGAGGCCGGGCGGATGGTGTCGCCCGGCCAGTCGGCCACGGCGAGATCACCCGCCTCGATATCGAGGAACAAGGTGGTGGCAGGGTCGAGGTCTTTGAGCCGGGTGGTCTTGCCGATGCCGGATTTGCCCAGCATCAGCAACTTCACACCCTTGCGCTCGGCCAAGCGCTGCTGCGCGGAAATGATCGGGAGGGACATCACGCCACCTCCTTCAGTTGTTCCGCAACCGCCGGATTCCAGAGGACCTGGTAGCCGCTGTGGCCGTTGCGCGAGTACGGCATGGCTTCGGCCCATGCTTCACCGGCCTCGGTCAGTTCCCACTCGTCCCGGTCGTTGCGGAACTGAAGGCCGCCGGATGCCAGCAACTGGTTCGTGGCCTTGGCTGAGCGACTCAGCAATTTGCCGAGCTGTGTGGCGTTGAGCGAGCAGATCGGCTCGTTGGCGGCAGGCAAAGCGCGGCGCAGCACTTCCGTGGTCAGGCCGGTGTTTTCCTGAATGCAGGTCAACGTGGCAGCCATTGCAATGCCGGTCTTGACGCCCGGTACCTTGGCGACCGCTTCGCCGATCAGCAAGATGGCGGTGACGCGATCTTGGGTCGGCGCGGGCAAGGCAGCCATCGTGGTGGCGGCGGAATACGCGCCTGTCTTGCGGATTGCAGGCAGCACTTCACCGGTGATCCAGCGCTTGAAGCGCTTGGCAGCATCCTTGGTGCTACCGAGGATCAGGGCGTAAAGCCCCGACTCGTTGACGTGGTTTTGGCGTTGACGGCCACCCGCCGTAAGGGTCTCCAATTTCTGGAGATCCTCGGCATCGACGTGGGACTTGATCGCCTGAGACGGATTGCCCATCTCCAGGGCGTCGCAGACATCGGTGGCGTTGAACCACGGCAGACCGAGTTCATCGACCTGGACGCGCACGGCGTGCGCTTCGAACTGGAAGGGAATGATCGCGCTCATGATCAGCCCTCCCACGACACGTCGGCGATACGGTCGACTCCACGCGCGGCACGTTTGCGCACCTCGGTGTGGAGTTCTTCCAGCGCGGTGCGGCGGCGGCCGAGCGCCAGCGATTCCGCGTTGGCTGTCTGGATGGCAAAAGCCAGCTCATCCACAGTGGCGACATCAAGCGGGACTACGACGTCCTGACCGTCCGCGCGGCGATACCGGATTTCGTCAGGGAGGTGTTCGCCGTAGATGGACGGCAGCTGTTGACGCAGCGAGGCGATGAGATTGGTGCTCATGGTCATTACTCCGAATCGATGGAAAGGGTGAAAGACGGCTTGCCGGAATCCACGGTGCGAGCGGCGGCGAACTGCTGTTGCAAAGCAGGCGGCCAGTTCGTGAAGCGGGATTCGGAGACGGACAACTTGATGTCGAGGTAACCCTCGACCTTCTCGCCTGAGGCGACGATGCGTTCAGCGATCTCAGCCAGTTGCTTCTGATCCCAGCTGACCTTCTTGGGCAGCTCGAACTTCAGGTGCAGCGGGCCATCGCTGATGTGTGCGGTGCCGAAGTCACGGCCGGATTCGCGCAGCGCGGTCCGTGCCTGCTCGCCGTAGCACTGATCCAGTGCCGCATCGAACTTGGTGCGCGCCTTCTTCAGCCAGTCGATGGCTGCATCGAGGTTCTTGTCGATCTCGTGTTTCTGCGCGGGCGGCAATGCGGCCAGTTGGCTGACCGACATCTCGGCGATGTCGGCAGGGAAGATGGTGATGTCATTCATCGCATCTCTCCTCAAACCGCCGCGCGTTCGGATGTCGAGTCGTGTAGCGCTTCGCGCTCAAACTCGAGGATCGCGTCGACCGGGTAGCCGACACGCTTGGACAGCTTCAGGTAGCGTGGACCGCGACCCTCACTGCGCCAGCGCTGCAAAGTCTTGGGGCTAACGCCCCAGCGTTGCGCGAGCTCGTTTTCGTTGAGCACGCGGCGATCACCGGGTGACATGGTGTTGATCGCCTGCTGTGGCGACCGGGGGATACCGCTGGTTGGTGTCTGCATGGAATGCTCCTGTGACGTTGTTGAGTAACAGGTGTCATTCCAAACTTCGGGTGGCGAACCTTTAAGGGACGCAATGGCGAACCACGACGGAACTCCAGGTTCGCCAATGGCCCAGTGCAGAAAAGCAAACGGCGAGCACATGGCTCGCCGTCATCGGATGTATCTGGAAGCAGATCAGGCGTCGGAGAAACCGAGCAATCGACGCTGCGCAGCCCAATCGCGCGGCAGTTGCTCTTGGCGGCCACGCAAGGTGTGCAGATTCAGGTGGCGTGGCTGACGTCCTTCGAATATCGCCTCCACGATATCGGGGGCCAACATGGTCATGCGCAGGACCTCGGCAGCCCAGCCCGGTTCCACTTTGAAGGCGTGCGCCAAGTCCGTTGTCGTGGAGTAGGTGCCATCGTCGATCAAGCGCTTCCAGTAGAAGGCCTTGCCCAGCGTTTTGATCATCGGCACATCGAAGCCACCGATTCGGTCCGCGATCTCGGGGGCTGGCGGTATCAGCAGCTTCCGGTTCTGGCGGCGCTTGATCGTCAGGGGCACCAAGGTAACCCGCTGCCCCTCGCTGACATAACTGCGCGCCTCGGCTCCAATCTCGATGCGGACGGCGCGCTGGCGCTGGTGGGTCGTGGCATTCATGCCAAAGCCTCCTCGACACGCTCTTGGGACTCTTCGATCAAGGGATGCGTGCTGATGTCCGCACCGAATCCGATCCAACCGTCCTCTCGCCAAACGATATCCAGGCCGTGCCCGTGTAGTTGCACGCGTTCGATCAACAGCCGTGTGATCCGTTGCTGCTCGGCAGGGAACAGTTGCGACCACACGTCACCGATGCGCTGCATGGCGACCACCACCTGTGCCTCGTCCAGCGTCGCCCCCGCCGGATGCTGCTGGCAGGATCTCCACACTGCGATCAGCATTTGCGGCGATGAGAGCGCAGCATGGATTTGCGCCAACACGGCATCTTCGATCTCGGCGGCTGGCAGGTGGCCCACGTCCGGCGTATGCGGAGCCAGGCTGGCACCGGCGTTGCGCCGCTTGTGCAGGTAAGGCACGTAGTAGCGGTACTGCCGACCATTTTTCTTTTTGACAAAGGAGTGCAACATGCGTTGGCCATCCGGTGCAAACAGAAGTCCCGCCAGCAGTGCCGGATGCTTGGCTCGGTGTTCGCGCGGAGCCTGCTTTCGCCTCTCAATGAAGGCGTGTGCCGCGTCCCATAATTCTTGAGAAATGATGGGGTCGTGCTGGGCCGAGTACCACGTCTCGTGATTGCAGATTTCACCGAGGTAAATGCGGTTACGCAGCAAGGTAAAGAGGTACTGCTGATCGATGCTGCGCCCCAATCGCTCCCGGCCGGACTGGGTGACCCATGCCTTGGTGGTATGCCCTTCGATATCCAGTTCGCGGACGAGTCGCGCAGCCGAGCCATGCTCGGCGTAGCGGCGGAAGATGTCACGTACCAGCGCAGCTTCACGGTCATTGATAACGAGCTTGCGTTCGACCACGTCGTATCCGAGGGGCGGGACTCCGCCCATCCACATGCCTTTGGCCTTGCTGGCGGCGATCTTATCGCGGATGCGTTCGCCGGTGACTTCGCGTTCGAACTGCGCGAATGACAAAAGGATGTTGAGCGTCAATCGCCCCATCGATGTGGTGGTGTTGAACTGCTGCGTGACCGCGACAAAGGAGACGCCGTTGCGGTCGAAAACCTCGACCAGCTTTGCGAAGTCCGGCAGGCTGCGCGTGAGGCGGTCGATTTTGTAGACGACCACGGTATCGATCTTCCCCGCCTCGATATCGATCATCAGTCGGCGCAACCCGGGCCGTTCCATGTTTCCGCCAGAGTATCCGCCGTCGTCGTATCCGTCGTCGACGGCAATCCAGCCTTCATGTCGTTGGCTTGCAATGAAGGCCAAGCCCGCATCACGCTGTGCCTCGAGGCTGTTGTATTCCTGGTCGAGGCCTTCGTCAGTGGACTTGCGTGTGTAGACGGCGCAGCGCTTCTTTGGCGTGACTGCGGGAATCTGGTTTCGGCGCACTGAGCTCATGCTGCCCCCTTCTTCGAAGCAGGTCCCTTCAAACCAAAGAACACCGGGCCTGACCAATGGCTGCCTGTGATGCGTTTGGCTACAGCGGACAGGCTCTTGAAGCGTTGCCCCTGGTACTCGAAATCATTCGATCCGCGCACCAGCACACGATGTTCAATGTCGTCGTAGATGCGTGTCAGGACGGTACCGGGCAGTAGGTGTTGGCTATCGCCGCGCAGTTGCTTGGGCAAGATGCCGGTTTCGCCAACCTCCTCGAGCTTCTTGCGCAGTGACGGTTTCAAACCGCCAAACGCGCGCTCTTGCATCCGGTAGGCCAGGCGACTTTCCAGCCAGACCCGATGGTGATGATTCGGCCGTTCATCGAAATGGTCGTCCCAGAGAGCCCAAAGATCATCCATCGAAAGATGGGGAATAGCCGCGACGCGGGCGGCGACTGAGGCGGGCGTTGGTGAGGTTGCGTGTGCTGTCATGGGCGAACTCCCTTGTTGTGATCGGGGTTCGCATTCACGCGCTGTTGGCCGGGGAAGCCAAGGCAAACCTGCTCGCTGTTTTTGGGGATGTCGCGCGATTGGCGGGCACGAAGGCGCAGCAGCGCGGCAGCTAACAGATCAGCGATTTCTTGATGCCCGTGCCGTGGCCGGTCAGGTGATGTGCAAATGGAGATAGGTTCGATTTCTGTCATGGCAAGCGTTCCGATGGAAAACGCTGCTCATGCTAGAAACCAAGGGCACTTCGCGTAACGTGATTTAGCGTGAGTGCGCGGGTTTTGCGCTATGTCTCTTTGGGCCTATACCAAGCCGCGCGCTGGCCATTCACTTCCCGATACCGAAGCTCGAAAAGGCGGGATTCGTGCACGACCTGCCGCCAACTGCTGCACCCATACTTGGCCGGCAGTTGATCAGGATACCTTTCTGCAATCCATCGTCCAGCAGTGGCGACCGGCGTCCACTCGTCGACAGCCAACTGATCTGCCGCTTCACGCAATGTGCGAACAATTCCGGCTGCGGGCCAATCCACCGAGCCATCCGGCGCTATGCCGTTGATCACCAGATCGCGGAAGGCATCGGACTGGGCAAACTCCGCCGCCAGACGACGGGCCTGATCCATGTGCTCCGCCCAGCCTCGCAGTTGCTCAAAGTGTTGGTCGACGCGACTGTAGGCCGCCACCAAGGACTCTTGCGCACCACGGCATCCGTCCAGACTCCAAAGGTCGTGCTGGTCGATAAAGTGGTGCACCAGGTTGTTCCGCAGCAGAACCAGTTCCTTCAGATCGTTTTGCGTCGTATCGAAATCCTCGGCAGACATCCGCAAGCTCATCTTCATCTTGAACGAGATGATGTTGTCGGGCGCCTCTGGTTCGGCGACATCGTCTTGGTCGCCGCTGGTGACATACGTTCCGAGCAGCGTGCCAACCAACGTACCCAGAGTTTTGTTTGCGGCATCCGCAACGCGCTCCGCCTGGTTCGATTCGAGGGGTGATCCTGACGCGGAGATTTCGTGGTGGGCCACGATGGCCTTCATCAATTGTTCGTACTGCTGCAGACGCAAGAGACAACGGCCCAGCATTCGTTGCACCTCGCGTTGCAAGGTCTGCAGTTCTTCATCTATGGGTTGGATCGGCAAGCCTGTCATCGAGGGACTCACCGTACTGGCAATTGCCCGTTCGAGACGAACTGATCGAAGCTGTCAAAGCTCTCGCCGTCTTGCCAAGACCGATCCCATGACCGTGGTTCAGCACTTTCCAGTAGCAGAAGGGTCAGGACGCGATCTCCTGTGGTGTAGCTGTGCTTGAACTCGCGCAACTTCATGTGAGGTGCCTCCTCCGGGCACCAGATCGCGGCAGACATCTCCGTGCCATCCCACTCCTGCTCAACGGTGGAATCAGCAGCCAGGGTGCCGGGTAATGGTTCCTGCGGATCGTCAGTGCGCCGAATGCGGGCGCGCGTCTTGACCGCGCTGCTGCTGCGCCATTCGTACTTCACGAAACCGTTGTCCCAATAGACAAGGATTGCCCGCTGCGTGGTGAATTTGATGAACCGGATGCACAGCGCCTCGAACGATACCTGGAACCGTTTGGCAAGGGCGCTCAGGACATGCAAGTCGATGCGCTGGTTCGAGATCCACTCGCGCAGCAAGTCGCCAGGCATCAGCAGGTTGCTGGCAAAGTCGTCCGCCTCACGTTCGATGACACGGATAGTGTCAGCGCCGGAGTACACGCTTTCCTTGTCGCAGTTGAAACTTTGCCGCTGATCGCGGTGAAGGATGAAGTGGCCCAGTTCGTGAGCGATGGTGAAACGCTGGCGTTCGGGGTTTGCCTTGCCGTTATAGAAGATGCCCCACTCTGCGGTGTCCTGTGGGTTGCGCACCAACATGCCTTCGCAGCTATTGATGTCCAGCACCATCGGGGCCTTGATCTCGCGCACCCCTTTGCCGTAAGGCGTCTCTGGAAGCATTTGCCGGACGACCTCCAGATCCACGGCATCCGGCATGCCGTCGGCGTGCCACGCCCGCAACCATCTCAAGACGGTGCTGGCCGCGATGGAACCGGTTAGGGGCTGGGATGAGCTCAATTGTCAGACCGCCTTAGTTCTTATCGGGGAACATGATTTTGAGTGCCTGACGGTAACGATCCTTCTCCTCGTCCGTCATCCCAACATATTCTCGGAAGAAGGCCACGTCCTCCGGACTAGCGTTTGGCGCCTCTTTGATAGGTTCGCCCATCACGTCCGCCATGGTCACGCCTAACGCCTTAGCGATGGCCTGAATCCGTTCAGCGGAGGGACGCTGGCCGTCCTTCATCTCCAGTTCCCATATATACGCCTTGGTACAGCCGACCGCGTCGGCGACCTGTTGCAAGGTCAATTTCTTTGCCTCGCGTAAGCGTCGCAGGCGTGCTCCGAACGCTGAAGCCATAGCGATGCTCCTGTAGGGGAAAACAGTCAGTTAACAAAAACAAGACCGCTAGTATAGCCGCGAGATACAAATAAGGTCTAGATGTGCCGCTTTGATTGACAAGCGGAAATCTGAGGTTCAGAATCGCGCTTGTATCTCGCTACTTTACTTGTGCGAGGTGCGTGTTCAGTAACCCAGTCGCTGGCCAGTGCAGTCCGTACATCGGTCGCAGACCTTCGACGCCGATCCAGAAAGGACGATCAAGATGAAGAAGACCTTTGTCGACGTGATGCTCGAGCTGCCGGTGGACGCCACGCTGCGCGACTTCCTGACCACCCACAGCCTGCCTGTGCCCGATGGCTTTGCCTGGGATGACACACCGGAGACCAGCCAGTTTCTGGTCGACGCGGTCAAAGTCTGGCCCGACATTGCTGCCCGCGACCGGATGACGGCCAATCTCATGGCCAGCGTTCAGTTGGGCGATGCGGCAGGCAAGCAGGCGATGTTTGAGGCGGCCGTGGCCGATGGTGCTGCGCTTGCGGGTTTGGCGCTGTGTGCAAGCGACATCCACCGTTCCTTCTGGCTCTACGTCCACCACCCGGCACTTTTCGAGCGTGCCTATGACTTCAGCTTTTGGGAACAGCATGGGCAACAGACACAGCAATACGATCTTGGCCTGAAACGCCAACCGAACGGTTCGGATGCCAATCTGACCGCGTTGCGTCACGCCATCTCGGCCTTCTACAAGCGCGAACTGCAATGCGGAGACGGCAGCGTGGCGCACTTGGTCGAGCGCAGTCCGGGGGTGTTCCTGTTGTCGGTCCATGTCAAGGACATGGCGATGCTGCGCCTGGAGTTTGAGGGAGCGACCCTGAAGCGCCGGGTCGGCAACCCCAACATTCACATGGTGCTGGAGTACGCCAAGTCCACCGGTGTGGTGCGCACGCTGGTGCGCGGCGGCGCAAAGTATCAGCAAATGCTGGTCGAGGCCTTCTCGGAGCATGTGCTGGGCGTGAAAGCAAGCGCTCACAAGATCAAGTCGCCGACTCTGGATCTGTCGATGCTGCGCACCGGGTTCGATGTGCCGGATGCGTTCGAGGACGGCTTCTCGATGGTTCAGTTGAAGGCACTCACCCTGCTCAGCCCTGACACGGCGCTGAAGATCGAATGCACGGCGATGCAATCCAGCCAGCAACGCTCGGTGCACGATTTGCTGAAGGAGAAGCTGCCGGGCCCGCTGGAGGGTCAGTGGGCGGTGACAGCGGCACAGGTCAATCTCTATTACCCGCCCGAGCCGGGCAGGACTCGCCCCAAGGTGGTCACCATCGAAGTGACCAGCAAAGGGCGGCTGAACCTGCACAAGTTCGACGCCAAGCTGCAGGCGCAGCTGGAAGGCTACTTGGTTGCGGTGGGCATCTTGCAGAAGGGCCAGACCCTCAGCGCCCAGGAGTTGCCGCCGGAGACCGACCCAGTCAGTTCTTCATCCGCTTTCGAGGACTGACCAATGACGACGCACGATGCCTGGGCCCTGGTTTGCCGACTGTTCGCAGGCGGCACGCCGGTGCTGCGGGCCACGCTCTCGCCACGCGAGGTATCTGCTTTGTCTATGCTCGGCAAAGCCGTCAGGCCAACAGTGGTGGATCAGTTTTTTGTGCTCTGTCCCCACTGTCAGCAGCATCGGGCGCAGGTCTGGGGCGATGGACGGGGCGGCCGGACCTGCCGGTGCCCGGAGTGTGGCCAGGTGCCCGTCGAGGTAATCGACGGTGCGGCATTAGCCCTGGATGAAGACTGGCTGCGGCAGAAAATGCGCCTCGCGCTCGACATCGAGAGTCGCGACGACGTAGATGACTTGGGCGATGGTGCTTGGCGGCTCGGTAACACCCGCAGATCTCCGGTCGTGCTGGCCCGAGATCTGACGAGAGTGCTGCATGAGCCGACCTTGCTGGATCGTATTCGGGTGGCGGGTAGCAACATCCGAGTCATCACTCCCAGGCCGCGCACGACTCGTGGATCGCCCTTCGGCTCAGGAGTGGAGTGGCTGGCGCTGGAAGAACGATTCACGTTCTATGGCGGCGGGATCGCCTTCATCCCTTCGGTACCGTCTGTAGCGCCAGTAGTGGCCGATCCGGCCGCACCTGTGAACGGGCCATTCTCGGCGGACTTCAAGTGGGCGACGCTGCCGGACGTGCAGGCAACGCCGATCCGGTTCACCGATGGTCAGGCCAAAGTGTTCGAGTCGCTGTGGTCGTTCAAGGGGGTCGAGGTGGACGGCGAAAGGGTCATGCAGCGTGCCGGCCAGAAGAGCGACAAGCCAATTGACCTGTTCAAGATCAAGTCGAAGGACAAGGGCAAGCCGGAGCACGAGGCGAGGCTGGCAGCCTACGGAGCACTCGTCGTCACGCAGCAACGCGCAGGCTTGTACTCCATGCCTTGCGCGGCGGCTGTGTTGGCGTGATGGATTGCTGCTCCAAGCCCACCCGACAACGAATGGCAATGGCACGCGCGCAAGTGATGGTCGCAAAAGGCCATGTGCGTGTGCCATGGCGAAGAAGTTAGCGCCGATTTCGAGAGAAGAGAGGGCGGAACGGAGGGCAACCGGGGATGTTCCTGCCAGGCCACAGGAGCCTGGTCGCACACGCAGAATGTGCGGGAACCCCGCGTGTCATGCGGGAAGCACAAATGAAAACGCCCAACTGAGAACAGTTGGGCGCTGAATCTTGGTGGCCAGTCGCGGAATCGAACCACGGACACGCGGATTTTCAATCCGCTGCTCTACCAACTGAGCTAACTGGCCAAAAACGAAGGCCGCATTGTAGCCACGACCTACCGACCTGTCAAAGACTTTGTGACATTTATTTCGCAACGCCCTCACACCGACCCCGGCGGCGGCAGGGAGCGGTTCCAGGCGGAAGCCAGGGGCGCATCTTCGGCCAGTTCGGGACGGGGCTCCTGGTAGGCGGGGAAAACCACCCGGGCGATGCTGCCCTGGCCCTTGGGATTGGGCCGCAGGCTGGCCTGGGCGTGATGCAGCTCGGCGATCTCGCGGACGATGGGCAGGCCCAGGCCGGAGCCTTCGGTGCCCGCATCGTCCACCCGGTAGAAGCGCTCGAAGACCAGTTCGGACTGCTCCTCGGTGATGCCGATGCCGCTGTCCTCGATCTCCAGCACCACTTCCGATTCGCCGCCCTCGCTGCGCCGGCGCACCACCCGGCAGGTGACCTGGCCGCCCACGGGGGTGTAGCGCAGGGCGTTGTCGATGAGGTTGTTGATCATCTCCCGCAGCAGGAAGGAGTTGCCCTCGATCTCGGTGGCGCCGTCGGCAGGCTCGTAGCCCATGTCGATGTAGTTCTCCAGGGCCCGCATGACCCAGTCCTCGACGATCTCCCGCAGCAGCTTGTCCAGATTCATGGGCGCCAGGGGCTGGCTGGCGGCGCCGCTGCCGGCCTCGGCCCGGGCCAGGGTGAGCAGCTGGTTCACCAGGTGGGAGGCCCGGTCCACCGCCCCGGCCATCTGCCGCAGGGCGTACAGCAGGCGCTCCGGGTCGTTCTCCCGCATGGCCAGCTGGGCCTGGGTCTTGAGGCCGGTGAGGGGGGTGCGCATCTGGTGGGCGGCGTCGGCGATGAAGCGGGTCTGGGCCTCCATGTTGCGCTCCATGCGCTCCAGCATGCCGTTGAAGGCCTCGATCAGGGGCTGCAGTTCTTCCGGCACCTTGCGCGTGTTGATGGGCGAGAGATCGCCGGGACGGCGGGCCTCGATGCGGCTGCGCAGCTTGGTCAGGGGTTTCAGCCCCTGGGAGAGGCCGAACCAGACCAGGATCACCGCCAGGGGAATGATGACGAACTGGGGCAGGATGACGCTGGCGATGATCTTGTTGGCCAGCTGGGAGCGCTTTTCCAGGGTCTCGCCCACTTCCACCACCAGCCAGCGGTCGTCGGGCCGGTTGGGATCGGCGAGGAACTGGTAGGCGATGCGCAGGTCCTGGCCGTTGAATTCGCCATCGCGGAAGCTGATCTCGCCGGTGTCGTCCCGGGGCCGCACCAGCTCGGGGGCCACCGGCAACTCCTTGTCGCCGGCCAGGCGCGTGCCTTCCCGGGTGACGACATGGAAGTAGACGCTGTCCACCTCGTCGGCCCGCAGCACGGCCCGGGCCGAGCCGGAAAGGTTGATCACCGGCTTGCTGTCGCTGTAGCGGATCTGCCGGGCGATGGCGTTCACGTTCTCCCGCAGGGCCTGGTCGTAGGGATAGCCGGCGACGATGTTGGCGAAGTAGTGGGTGATGGCGATGCTGATGGGCCAGACAAAGAGCAGGGGCGCCAGCATCCAGTCCAGGATTTCCCCGAACAGGGAGCGCTGGGCGTCGCCCCCCTCCTTAGCGGCCGGCGCCGGGTTCTTGCGGCTTTTCAAGGCAGTAACCGAGTCCGCGCACGGTGGCGATGCGCACCCCGCCGGATTCCAGCTTCTTGCGCAGGCGGTGGATGTACACCTCGATGGCGTTGTGGCTCACCTCCTCGCCCCAGCCGCACAGGTGGTCCACCAGCTGGTCCTTGGAGACCAGGCGGCCGACCCGGGAGAGCAGGATTTCCAGCAGCCCCAGTTCCCGGGCCGAGAGGTCCAGGTTCTGGCCGTCCAGCTGGGCCACCCGGCCGGCCTGGTCGTAGGTCAGGGCACCGCAGGTGATGACCGGGGCGGTGCCGGAGGAACGCCGGGTGAGGGCCCGCACCCGGGCCTCCAGTTCGGCCAGTTCGAAGGGCTTGGCCATGTAATCGTCGGCCCCCAGGTCCAGGCCCTTGACCCGGTCGCCGGTGCCGTCGAGAGCGGTGAGGATCAGCACCGGCAGCTGCACATTGCGGGCCCGCAGACGCTTCAGCACCTCAAGCCCGGGCAGCTTGGGCAGGCCCAGGTCGAGGATTAGCAGGTCGTAGGAATTGGTCATCAGGGCCGTGTCGGCCTCCAGACCCGTATAGGCGCAGTCGACGGCGTAGCCGCCCTGCCGCAGGGAACGGGAAAGCCCGTCCGCGATGATTTTGTCGTCTTCAGCCAGGAGTATGCGCATGGAGGATAAGAGCCTGATCCGCGTAAGTTTTATGTAAGCCCGCGCCCTTAATCTGGCGCCGCTGTTCTCCTTTTATGGTCTTAGGAGTCTCGCTTCGGCGGGACTCGGGGGGCGGTTCGATTCCTGCACCGAATCGTCCCCTGCCATCTTTCTTGCGCGCTTTTTCTGTGCGTGCTGCGTTCCCGCCTCCGCTTCGTCCTCGCTCGGCCACTGGCCAAAAACCGCCTCTGGCGCCGCTTTCCGCCGCACGGACGTTCCTTACGGGAACCTTTTCAGTGTAACAAATTCGCCCCTCTCCGGTTGCTGCGCCGCGTCATGGACGGCACTGCCAGTCTCATCCGGACGGCATCATTTCATTCAAATGAATGAAATGGCACAATGGAGCCATTCAAAGCGCCGGCCATCCCCCAGGCGCCGCATCCTCCGCGGAGAATCCCCATGCCCTCCCCTGCCCCCACCTCCATCGCCCGCCGGGCCGTGCCCCTGGTCCTGGTCGCCGTGCTGCTGCTCGGCGGCGCCATCGCCTACCGCCTGCGCCCGCCGGCCCTGCCCCCCGGCATCGCCACGGGCAACGGCCGCCTGGAAGCCATCGAAGTGGATGTGGCGACCAAGGTGGCGGGCCGCCTGGCCGAGGTCAACGCCCGGGAAGGGGACAGCGTGCCGCTCAACGCCGTCCTCGCCCGCCTCGACGCCGAGGACCTGGCCGCCCAGCTGCAGGCGGCCGAAGCCCAGATTCGCCAGGCCCGGGAAAGCACCCGGGAAGCCAAGGCCGGAGTAAACAGCGCCGCCAGCCAGCGGCGCCTGGCCCAAACCACCCTGAAGCGGACCGAAGCCCTGGTGCAAAAGGGCTACGTCACCGGCAACAAACTGGACCAGGACCAGAGCACCCTGCAGACCACCGACGCAGCCCTGGCCGCGGCCCAGACCCGGGTGGCCGAAGCCGTGGCGGCGGTGGAATCGGCCCAGGCCAAGGCCGAGGCTCTGCGCGTCAGCCTGCGCGATACCGCCCTGCGGGCGCCCCTGGCCGGCCGGGTGCTGTACCGCCTGGCCGAACCGGGCGAGGTGCTGGCCGCCGGCGGCAAGGTGCTGACCCTGCTGGACATGAACGACATGTACCTGACCATCTACCTGCCCACGGCGGAAGCGGGCAAGGTAGCCGTGGGCGACGAAGCCCGCATCGTCCTCGACGCTCTGGAGGCGCCCATTCCCGCCCGGGTCAGCTTCGTCGCGCCGAAGGCCCAGTTCACGCCCAAGGAAGTGGAAACCCGCAACGAGCGGGAAAAGCTCATGTTCCGCCTGAAGCTGCGGGTGGAGCCGGAATGGCTGGCCCAGCATGCCGACCTGGCCAAGCCCGGCATGCCCGGCGTCGGCTACGTGCGCACCGCCGCCGACGTGGCCTGGCCCGCCAAGCTGCAGCTGCGCTGATCCCGCCACCGGCCCAGCTCCAACCACTCCCATTCCCGGCCCGCCACCATGGCCTCACTGGACACCGCCACTCCCATCGCCCGCCTCGCCGGCATCAGCCTGCGCTATGGCCAGGTTGATGCCCTGGCGGACGTCACCCTGGACCTGCCCGCCGGCGGCATGGTGGGGCTGATCGGTCCGGACGGCGTCGGCAAGTCCTCCCTCCTGGCCCTGGTGGCCGGGGCCCGCAAGATCCAGACGGGGCGGGTGGAAGTGTTCGGCGAGGACATGGGCAGCGCCCGGGTGCGGCCCCGCCTGCAGCCGCGCATCGCCTACATGCCCCAGGGCCTGGGCAAGAACCTCTACCCCACCCTGTCGGTGGCGGAAAACGTGGATTTCTTCGGCCGCCTCTTCGGCCAGGGCAAGGCCGAGCGGCAGCGGCGCATCGACGAACTGCTCGCCGCCACCAACCTCTCCCCCTTCCGCGACCGGCCGGCGGCCAAGCTCTCCGGCGGCATGAAGCAGAAGCTGGGACTGTGCTGCGCCCTCATCCACGACCCGGACCTGCTGATCCTGGACGAGCCCACCACCGGCGTCGATCCCCTCTCGCGGCGCCAGTTCTGGGAGCTGATCGACCGCATCCGGGCCCGCCGCCCGGGCATGAGCGTGCTGGTGGCCACCGCCTACATGGAAGAGGCGGAGCGCTTCGACTGGCTGGTGGCCATGGACGCCGGCCGCATCATCGGCACCGGCAGCGCCGCCGAACTGAAGGCCCGCAGCGGCGCCGCCACCCTGGAGCAGGCCTTCATCAGCCTGCTGCCGGAGGAACGGCGCCAGGCCCACAGCCAACTGGTGATCCCGCCCCTGCCGCCGGACGGCCACGACTTCGCCATCGAGGCGGAAGGCCTGACCCAGCGTTTCGGCGACTTCACGGCGGTGGACCGGGTCAGCTTCCAGATCGGCAAGGGCGAGATTTTCGGCTTCCTCGGCTCCAACGGCTGCGGCAAGACCACCACCATGAAAATGCTCACCGGCCTGCTGCCGCCGACGCAGGGCAAGGCCAGCCTGTTCGGCAGGACGGTGGACGCCAACAACCTGGAGACGCGCAAGCAGGTGGGCTACATGTCCCAGGCCTTCTCCCTCTACGGCGAGCTGACGGTGGCCCAGAACCTGGACCTGCACGCCCGCCTCTTCCACCTGCCGCCGGAGAAGATCGGCCCGCGCATCGCCGCCCTCGCCGAACGCTTCGACCTGACGCCCTACGCCGACGCCCCGGCGGCGGACCTGCCCCTGGGCATCCGCCAGCGCCTCTCCCTGGCGGTGGCGGTGGTGCATGAGCCGCGCCTGCTGATCCTGGACGAGCCCACTTCCGGCGTCGATCCCATCGCCCGGGACCAGTTCTGGGCCCTGCTGGTGGAACTGTCCCGGGAACAGGGGGTGACCATTTTCATCTCCACCCACTTCATGAACGAGGCCGAGCGCTGCGACCGCATCAGCCTCATGCACGCCGGCAAGGTGCTGGCCAGCGACACCCCGGCCGCCCTGCAGGCCGCCCGGGGCGCCGATTCCCTGGAGGCGGCCTTCATCTCCTATCTGGAGGAAGCCAGCGGCGCCGCCCCGGCCCAGCCCCAGCCCCAGAACCCGACGCCCGCCGACGCCCAGCCCGCGCCGACGGCAGCGGCGCGGGCGCCCCACCGGCACAAGGCCTTCAGCCTGCGCCGCCTGCTCGGCTACGCCTACCGGGAGGCCCTGGAGCTGCGCCGCGACACCATCCGCCTCACCTTCGCCCTGCTCGGCTCGGTGCTGCTGATGTTCGTGCTCGGCTACGGCATTTCCATGGACGTGGAAGGCCTGCGCTTTGCCGTGCTGGACCGGGACCAGTCCCCCGAGTCCCGGGACTACATCGACAACATCGCCGGCTCCCGCTACTTCCTGCAGCAGCCGCCCATCGCCGACAGCGCCGAGCTGGAGCGGCGCATGCGCGATGGGGAACTGACGGTGGCCCTGGAAATCCCCCCCAATTTCGGCCGGGACCTGCACCAGGGCCGCTCGCCGGAAGTGGGGGCCTGGGTGGACGGGGCCATGCCCTACCGGGGCGAGACCACCCGGGGCTACGTCCAGGGCCTGCACCAGCAGTACATCGTCAAGCTGGTGACCGAGGCCACCGGCACCGCCCCCACCCTGACCTGGACCGACGTGGCCCTGCGCTACCGCTACAACCAGGACTTCCGCAGCATCTACGCCATGGTGCCGGCGGTGATCCCCCTGCTGCTGGTGTTCATCCCGGCCATCCTCATGGCCCTGGGCGTGGTGCGGGAAAAGGAGCTGGGCTCCATCACCAACCTCTACGTGACCCCGGTCAGCCGCCTCGAATTCCTTATCGGCAAGCAGCTGCCCTACGTGGTGGTGTCCATGCTCAGCTTCTTCGCCCTGGCCCTGCAGGCGGTGCTGGTCTTCGGCGTGCCGATCAAGGGCAGCTTCCTCGCCCTGGCCTGCGGCGCCCTGCTCTACGTGGTGTGCACCACCGGCCTGGGCCTGCTCATTTCCACCTTCACCAAGACCCAGATCGCCGCCCTCTTCGGCACCGCCATCCTGACCATGCTGCCGACGGTGCAGTTCTCCGGCCTCACCACCCCGGTGGCCTCCCTGGTGGGCGGCGCCTACTGGATCGGCCAGTTCTTCCCCGCCACCTACTTCCTGGTCATCAGCCGCGGCGTGTTCACCAAGGCCCTGGGCTTTGCCGACCTGGGACAGCAGTTCCTCGCCCTGGCCTGCTTCATCCCGGTGCTGACCCTCATTTCCCTGGCCCTGCTGCCCAAGCAGGAAAAATAGGAAACGACCATGGACCGCCACGGCACGCTGGCCAACATCTTCCGCCTGGGGCTCAAGGAGCTGCGCAGCCTGTGGGCCGACAAGGTGCTGCTGGTGCTGATCGTCTGGGCCTTCACCGGCGGCATCTACAGCGCCGCCAAGGGCGTCTCCCAGGAACTGCGCAACGCCCCGGTGGCGGTGGTGGACGAGGACCGCTCGCCCCTTTCCTCCCGCCTCGTCGGCGCCCTGACGCCGCCCTACTTCAAGACGCCGGACCTCATTTCCATGGCCCAGATGGACCGGGCCCTGGACCAGGGCCGCTATTCCTTTTCCCTGGTCATCCCCGCCAACTTCCAGCGGGACCTGAAGGAAGGGCGGCGCCCGACCCTGCAGCTGAACATCGACGCCACGGTGATGAGCCAGTCCTTCATCGGCGCCAGCTACATCCAGAGCATCGTCGCCGGGGAACTCAACGAATACCTCACCGGCAAGCGGGACAGCAGCGCCCCGCCGATCCGCCTCACCACCCGGGTGCGTTTCAACCCCAACCTCACCGGCTTCTGGTTCGGCGGCGTCATGGAGGTGATCAACAACATCAACATGCTGACCATCATCCTGGTGGGGGCCGCCTTCATCCGGGAGCGGGAGCACGGCACCCTGGAACACCTGCTGGTGATGCCCCTGACTCCCTTCGAGATCATGATGGCCAAGGTCTGGGCCAGCGGCGCCGCCGTGCTGCTGGCCGCCAGCGTCGGCCTCATCGCCGTGATCCAGGCCATCATGCAGGTGCCCATCGCCGGCTCCGTGCCCCTGTTCCTCTGCGGCGCCGCCCTCTACCTCTTCTCGGCCGCCTCCATCGGCATCTTCCTCGGCACCATCGCCCGTTCCATGCCCCAGTTCGGCCTGCTCTTCATCCTCACCATCGTGCCCCTGCAACTGCTCTCCGGCGGCGTCACGCCCCGGGAGAGCATGCCGGAAGTGGTCAGCGACATCATGCTCGGCGCCCCCATCACCTACTTCGTGCGCCTGGCCCAGGCCATCCTCTACCGGGGCGCCGGCCTCGACACGGTGTGGCCCGAGTTCCTCGCCATCACCGGCATCGGCGCCATCTTCTTCCTCATCGCCCACGCCCGCTTCCGCAAGTCGGTGACCCAGACCCAGGTGTAGGACGCGCCATGGCCGAACTGCCCGAACTGCACAGCGACGACACCCGGGAACGGCTCCTGGCCGCCGGCCTGGCCCTCTTCGGCCGCCACGGCTACGACGGCGTCACCACCCGCATGCTGGCCGCCGCCGCCCGGGTGAACCAGTCGGCCATTCCCTACCACTTCGGCGGCAAGGAAGGGGTGTACCGAGCCGTCGCCGAATTCATCGCCGCCGAGATGGGGCCCCGCATCCAGAGCCTGACCCGGGAGGTGGAACAACGCCTGCAGGACCCGGCCACCGACCCGGGCGAGCTGCTGGTGCAGGTGGTGCGGGATCTGGCCGCCGCCTCCTTCGTCCCCGGCCACCCCCTGGCCTGGTTCATCTTCCTCACCCGGGAGCAGTTCCACCCCACGCCGGCCTTCGACGTGCTCTACGAGCGCTTCACCCGCCCCGGCCACACCCTGGTCAGCCGGCTCCTGGCCCGGGTCAGCGGCCAGCCGGAGGAATCGCCCGAGAACCTGCTGCTGGCCCACGCCCTGATCGGCGCCATGGTCGCCTTCGGCTCCGCCCGCACCACCCTGCAGCGGCGCCTGGGCTGGTCGGAAAGCGACTACGAGCCGGCCCAGCTGCAGGCCATGCTGGCGGTCATCGAGCAGCACTGCCGGGCCACGGTGGCGGGCCTGCGGCAGCAAGCCTGAGAGGCAGCAGGGACGCCACTCTCCAGGCAGACATGGCGGATATGGCCGCCGATCCTGGCTCCCGGGCCAGGCCCCATTACACCGCCAGCCGGTAGCCGACGCCGGATTCGGTGAGGATATGCCGCGGCATGGCCGGGTCGTCCTCCAGCTTGCGCCGCAGGCCGGCCATGTACACCCGCAGGTAGTGGGCGTGCTCCACATGGCTGGGGCCCCACACCTCCCGCAGCAGCTGGCGGTGGGTGAGGACCCGGCCGGCATTGGCCACCAGCTGGCTCAGCAGCCGGTATTCGATGGGGGTCAGATGCACCGCCTCGCCGTGGCGGCTGACCTGGCGCCGGGCCAGATCCACCTCCACCGGGCCGAAGGCGAACACCGGCGGCATGTCGCCGCCCCGGCCGGCGCGGCGCAGCAGGGCCCGCACCCGGGCCAGCAGTTCGGGAATGCCGAAGGGCTTGGTCAGGTAGTCGTCGCCGCCCGCATCCAGTGCCGCCACCTTGTCGCTCTCGTCGCTGCGGGCCGACAGCACCAGCACCGGCACGCCGGACCAGTTGCGCAGGTCCCGGATCAGATCGACGCCGTCGCCGTCAGGCAGGCCCAGGTCCAGCACCAGCAGGTCGGGCTTGCGGGTGCCGGCCTCGATCAGGCCCCGGGCGGCGGTGTCCGCCTCCCACACGGTGCAGCCCTCCGACTCCAGGGCGGCGCGGACGAAACGGCGGATCTGGGGCTCGTCCTCGACGATCACCACCACCGGGGCAAGGCGCTCCTGGCCGGCGGCGGGATTCACAGCAGCTCCGTCGGCAGGGCCGGGGGCTGGCCCAGGGGCAGGGTGAACACGAAGCGGGCGCCGGGGCCGTCGCTGCGGTTCTCCGCCCACACCTTGCCCTTGTGGGCATCGACGATGGCGCGGACGATGGCCAGGCCAAGGCCGACGCCGGGAATGGCCGACTCGTCCTGGCCCCGGGTGAATTTCTCGAACAGGCCCGCCTCCTTGCCCGGCGGCAGGCCCGGCCCGTTGTCGCTGACGCTCACCAGCACCCGCTCCGCCTCCCGGCGGGCGCCGATCTCGATGAGGCTGCCCGGCGGCGTGTACTTGGCGGCATTTTCGATGAGATTGCAGAACACCCGTTCCATCAGCACGGCGTCGAACTCCAGCAGGGGCAGGTCGGCGGGCAGGTCCACCCGCACCCGGTGTTGGGCCAGGACCGAGGCCCGGGCCTGGAGCGCCGCCCCCACCACTTCCTCCAGGGGCTGCCACTCCTTCTTCAGGGTCACCTGGCCCGACTGCAGCCGGGCCATGTCCAGCAGATTATGCACCAGGGCGCTGGTGCGCATGGCCTCGCCCCGGATGGCCTGGGCCAGCTCGGCCTGGGCCGGCGGCAGGGCGCCGCCCAGGCTGAGGGAGTCGGCCAGCCCCACCAGGGCCGTGAGGGGGGTGCGCAGGTCGTGGGAGAGGGCCGCCAGCAGGCCGTTGCGCAGGCGCTCCGACTCCATCTGCACCAGGGCTTCCTGGGCCACCTCGATGTAATGCACCCGTTCCACGGCGATGGCCACCAGGGTGGCGCAGGTCTCCAGCAGCCGCTCCTGTTCCGGCGAGGGCAGCCAGGGCTGCTCCCGGGGCAGCACCGCCAGCACGCCCCGGGTGCGCATCGGCGCCTTCAGGGGCAGGTAGCGCATGGGGGCCGAGGGCAGGGTGTCGGTGGAGAGGCCGGCAGCCTCGCCGTGGTCCGCCGCCCACTGGGCGATGCCCAAGTCCAGCGGCAGGTCGGCCGGCAACCCTTCCGGCAGGCTCAGGCGCTCCTGCTGGCCGGGTACCAGCAGCAGGGCCCGGGCCTGGAAGCCCTGCTGCACGAAGCGCCGGGTGATGTCGTCGATCTGCTCCACGGTGAGGGCCGCCGACAGCTCCCGGGCCATCTCGTAGAGGGCGTCGCTGCGCCGCTCCCGGCTCTGGGCCACGTCCACCTGGAAGCGCAGGCCGGCGGTGAGCTGGGCGGTGATGAGGGCCACCGCCAGCATCACGGAAAAGGTCAGCAGGTACTGCACGTCGCTGACGGCGAAGGAGAGGCGCGGCGAGACGAAGAAGAAATCGAAGGCGGCGACGGAGAGGAAGGCGCCCAGGATGGCCGGGTTGCGCCCCAGCTTGACCGCGGCGAAGAGCACCGCCAGGAGGAACAGCATGACGATGTTGGCCAGGTCCAGGGCGCCGTGCAGGGGCGTCGCCACCAGGGTCACGGCGGCCACGGCGGCCGCCGCCAGGCCGTAGCCCCGCACATCCACGGCAGCAGGCCGGGCCGGACCGTCCGGGAGCGGCGGCGCTTCCCCGTCCACCCCGTCGCTGGCCACCTGCATCACGTCCAGGTCCGGTGCCTGGCGGGCCAGGCGCCGTGCCAGGGAAGTGCGCCAGGGCAGCCAGCGGCGCCAGTCTCCGGGCAGTTCCCGGCCCAGCAGGACCTTGCCCAGATTGTGTTCCCGGGCGTACTGGATGGCCGCCGCGGCGGCATCCTGGCCCGGCCGGTTGGCCGTCTCGGCCCCCAGCTCCTGGGCCAGGCGCAAGCTCTTCAGCACCCGCCCCCGCTCCCCTTCGGGCAGCCGCTGGTAGCGGGGCGTCTCCACATAGAGGGCGTGCCAGGGCACCTCCAGCTGGGTCGCCAGGCGGGCGGCACTGCGCACCAGTCGCTCGCTGCCGGGGCCCGGACCGATGCACACCAGCAGGGATTCCCGGGTCGGCCAGACGGTACTCACCGACTGGTCGCGGCGGTAGGCCCGCACATCGTCGTCCACCCGGTCGGCGGTGCGGCGCAAGGCCAGTTCCCGCAGGGCCAGCAGATTGCCCTTGCGGAAGAAGTTGGCCATGGCCCGCTCGGCCTGCTGGGGCACGTACACCTTGCCGGCCTTGAGCCGGGTCAGCAGTTCCTCCGGCGGCAGGTCCACCAGCACCACCTCGTCGGCGGCGTCAAAGAGGCGGTCGGGCACCGTCTCCCACACCCGGGCGCCGGTGATGCGGCCCACCACGTCGTTGAGGCTTTCCAGATGCTGCACATTGACCGTGGTGAACACGTCGATGCCGGCGGCCAGAAGCTCCTCCACGTCCTGCCAGCGCTTGGGGTGGCGGCAGCCGGGGGCGTTGCTGTGGGCCAGCTCGTCCACCAGCACCAGGTCCGGCGCCCGCTGCAGGGCGCCATCCAGGTCGAATTCCTGCAGGCGGCGGCCCCGGTGCTCGACCTGCCGGGAAGGCAGCAGCTCCAGGCCCTGGACCAGCTCGGCGGTTTCCCGCCGGCCGTGGGTTTCCACCACCCCCACCGCCACGTCCACGCCCTGGGACTGCAGGGTGCGGGCGGCGGCCAGCATGGCGTAGGTCTTGCCGACACCGGGGCTGGCGCCGAAGAAGATTTTCAGGCGGCCGCGGCGGGCCTGGATTTCCTCCGCCTCCAGGCGGGCCAGGAGGGCGTCGGGATCGGGGCGTTGCAGAGGATCGGACATGGGTGGAGTTTATTCCTTGGCGGCAGCGCGCAGGGCCAGCTCGGCCAGGATGCGCTGCCGCACCTGCTGACGCAGGCGGTGTTTGCACTGGGGGCCGCAGGTCAGCTGGCGGCCGTAGGCGAAGGGGTGCTCGACGGCACTGATGGGATGGCGGGTGCCGCAGACGGGACAGATATGGATGGGCATGGCCGTCCCCTCACAGGCGCTGCTCGGCGTAGCGGGCCAGGGCCGCCGGCTGGTCGGCGATGCTGGCGGCCACCAGATAGACCTCCCGCCCCGGCCCGCCGCCGAGGGCCACGGCCAGGGCGATGCCGGCGGCCCCGGCCGCCACCGCCAGCCGCAACGGCGCCTCCCAGGCCGCCAGGTAGCTGGCCAGGGCACGACGCCCGACGCTATCGCGGGAGAAGGAAACCTGGCCGAGGGCACGGCCCTGCTGGCGGGCAGCCAGTTGCAGCTGGTCGCCGTCGATACGGATTCCGATACAGACATTGGCATTCATAGGACACCTGGGAACGAAGGGTGGCGCGGCACCCGATGCCCACAGATTAGAAAAGGGGCTGTTGCAATGGGGTCAAAAATAGCCGACCCCGTATCAAGATGGCGTTAAGAATCGCCCCCCGAATCCGGCAGCAACAAAAAAAAACCGGCCCGGGCAAGGCCTGGGCCGGCACAAGAAACAGCTTCCCCGGGGGAGGTGGAAGCTGCTGTCGGAACCCGTTAGAAGGAACGTCCCACCTGGAGGACGAGACGGTCCTTGTTCAACTCCCGGGTTTCGCCATTGGCAGCGGAAAGGCCGCCCACCGGAGGCCGGTAGAAGCGGTCGTTGGTGGCGCCGACCCAGGCGCCGGAGAGGCTCCAGCCGCCGCTGAGGGTCTTGGTCAGGCCGAGGCGGTAGTCGGTGTAGTCGGCGCTGATGCCGCCGTAGGTGGCTTTGACGTCGGTGCGGCCCAGGTGCAGGTTGAGGGTCAGGTCCTCGGCCAGGGGCACGTTGGCGCTCAGGTCGTGGTAGAGGCTGCCCTTGGTGTCGCCGCTGTAGCCGGTCTTGGTGTTGGCGCCGAAGTAGTCCGTGAGGGACACGGACAGCTTGTAGCTGAGCCAGCGCCAGGAGAGGCCGCCGTTCAGCTCGAAGTTGTCGAACCTCTGCCCCGGCAGGGAACAGGGGGCCGCCCAGGCGGCGGAGGGACAGGTCCCTTTGTCCACATTGGCGCCGGGATACCAGTAGCCGTAGCCGCCGACGGTGTAGCCCCAGTCGTCGTCCAGCTTGCCGTTGTAGCCGGCGTAGTAGTCCACCTCCAGGTTGCCGCCCGGATAGGAATTGCCGGAGACGTTGGAGGCCCACAGGCCGGCATAGAGGCCGTTGCGGTGGGCCAGGTCCACGCCGCCCTGGAGGGCGGGTCCGCCCCAGGTCTGGTCGATGCCGCGGAAACGGTATTCGCTGACCAGGTTGAGATTGCTGCTGACGGAAAGGTCCGGAGCGGCCTCCGCCTCGGCCCGGGCGGCGCCGGCGGCAAGCAGAAGCAGGGGCAGAAGTACAAGGTGCTTGGAGTTGTTCATGGGTTTTTCCTGTTTTGGGATGAGGAGGAAGGTGCCGGGGGACGGTGTCCCAGCAGCCAGCCGGCCAGGGCGATGGGGGCGAAGATGGCCAGCAGCAGGTGGCAGAGGTCCAGGAGCGGGCCGGTCATGGCGGGCTCTCAGGGCGCCACCTGGTCCAGGGCCCGGTTGAGGGCCAGGACATTGACCCGGGGCTCGCCCAGGAAGCCCCATTGGCGGCCTTCCGTGTGGCGCTCCAGCAGGGCCAGCACCTGGGCTTCCGGCAGGCCCCGCAGGCGGGCCACCCGGGGCGCCTGCCAGCGGGCGGCGGCGGGGCTGATGTGGGGATCGAGGCCACTGGCGGAGGCCGTCACCAGATCCACCGGGATGGGGGCCTGCTGGCTAGGGTCCGCCGCCTTGAGGGCGTTGATGCGCTCCTGTACCGCCGCTTCCAGGGCCGGGTTGAGGGGCCCCAGGTTGGCGCCGCCGGAGCTGCCGCCGTTGTAGGGCATGGGGGCGGTGGCGGAGGGACGGCCCCAGAAGTAGCGGGGGTCGGAGAAGGGCTGGCCGATGAGGCGGGAGCCCACGGCCTGGCCGTTTTCCTTGAGCAGGCTGCCGTTGGCCTGGTCGGGCATGGTGGCCTGGGCCAGGCCGGTGACCAGGGCCGGGTAGGCGGCGCCGGTGAGGGCGCTGAGCAGCGCCAGGAGGATCAGGGCGGGTTGCAGTTCCTTGAGCATGGAAGTCTCCTTAGGCCAGATGCAGGCCGACAAGCATGAGGTCGATGGCCTTGATGCCGGCGAAGGGCACCACCAGGCCGCCCAGGCCGTAGACCAGCAGGTTGCGGCGCAGGATGGCGGCGGCGCCCTGGGGCCGGTAGGCCACGCCCTTCAAGGCCAGGGGGATGAGGGCGACGATCACCAGGGCGTTGAAGATCACCGCCGAGAGGATGGCCGAGGCCGGCGTCGCCAGGCCCATGACGTTGAGCACGCCGAGTGCCGGATAGGTGGCGGCGAAGGCGGCCGGGATGATGGCGAAGTACTTGGCCACGTCGTTGGCGATGGAGAAGGTGGTGAGGGCGCCCCGGGTCATCAGCATCTGCTTGCCCGTCTCCACGATCTCGATCAGCTTGGTGGGGTTGGAGTCCAGATCCACCATGTTGCCGGCCTCCTTGGCCGCCTGGGTGCCGCTGTTCATGGCCACCGCCACGTCGGCCTGGGCCAGGGCCGGGGCGTCGTTGGTGCCGTCGCCGGTCATGGCCACCAGGCGGCCGTCCTGCTGGTGCTGGCGGATCAGCTTGAGCTTGGCCTCCGGCGTGGCCTCGGCCAGGAAGTCGTCCACCCCGGCCTCGGCGGCGATGGCGGCGGCGGTGAGGGAGTTGTCGCCGGTGATCATCACCGTCTTGATGCCCATGCGGCGCAGTTCGGCGAAGCGCTCCTTGATGCCGCCCTTGACGATGTCCTTCAGCTCCACCACCCCCAGCACCCGGGCGGCGCCGGCGCTGGATTCGGCCACCGCCAGGGGCGTGGCGCCGCGGCGGGCGATGTCGTCCACCGCCTGCTGCACGGCGGCGGTCCATTCGCCGCCCAGGGCCAGGATGTGGGCCTTGACCGCATCGGCGGCGCCCTTGCGGATGCTGCGCCCCTGCCAGTCGATGCCGCTCATGCGGGTCTGGGCGGTGAAGTGCACGAAGCTGGCGCCGTCGGCGTGGATGTCCCGGCCCCGCTGGTGCAGGCGCTCCTTGGCCAGGGTGACGATGGAGCGGCCTTCCGGCGTTTCGTCGGCAAGGGAGGCGAGCAGGGCCGCTTCGGCCAGTTCCTTCTCGCTGACGCCGGCGGCGGGGGCGAAGGCGGCGGCCTGGCGGTTGCCCAGGGTGATGGTGCCGGTCTTGTCCAGCAGCAGCACATCCACGTCGCCGGCGGCTTCCACCGCCTTGCCGGAGGTGGCGATGACGTTCTTTTCCATCATCCGCCCCATGCCGGCGACGCCGATGGCCGAGAGCAGGCCGCCGATGGTGGTGGGAATGAGGCACACCAGCAGGGCCACCAGCACCGTCACCGTGACCGGGCTGCCGCTGCCGGCGACGCCGACGCTGTAGATGGAGAAGGGCAGCAGGGTCGCCGTGGCCAGAAGGAAAGTCAGGGTCAGGGCCACCAGCAGGATGGTCAGGGCGATCTCGTTGGGCGTCTTCTGCCGCCTGGCCCCTTCCACCATGCCGATCATGCGGTCGAGGAAGGTCTCCCCCGGATTGACGGTGATCTTCACCACCAGCCAGTCGGAAAGCACCCGGGTGCCGCCGGTGACGGCGCTGAAGTCGCCGCCGGACTCCCGGATCACCGGGGCCGATTCGCCGGTGATGGCCGATTCGTCCACCGAGGCCACGCCTTCCACCACCTCGCCGTCACCGGGAACGACGTCGCCGGCCTGGACCAGCACCACGTCGCCCTTGCGCAGGTCTTCCGAGGGCACGGTGTGGAAGGGGGAGCCGGAGTGGGCTTCCCGCAGCTTCTTGGCCCACACGGTCTTCTTCAGCCCCTTCAGGGCGGCGGCCTGGGCCTTGCCCCGGCCCTCGGCCACGGCCTCGGCGAAGTTGGCGAAGAGCACGGTGAACCACAGCCACAGGGTAATGGCCAGGATGAAGCCGGCGGGGGCCTCGCCCTCCCCGGCCAGGGCCTGGAGCCACAGGCCGGTGGTGAGCAGGCTGCCCAGCCAGACCACGAACATCACCGGGTTCTTCACCTGGTAGCGGGGGGAGAGGCGCTTGACCGATTCCCAGGCAGCTGCCTGCAGCAGGGCCCGGTCGTAAAGGGATTGGCTTGTTGTTTTCATCGATGACTCCTTAGCGGACGCCGACCATCTGCAGGTGTTCCACCACCGGCCCCAGGGCCAGGGAAGGCAGGAAGGTCAGGGCGCCGACCACGATCACGGTGCCGATCAGCAGCACCACGAACAGGGGCGTATGGGTCGGCAGGGTGCCGGCGGACGGGGGAATGCGCTTCTTCGCGGCGAGGGAGCCGGCGATGGCCAGCACCGCGGCGATGATGGTGAAGCGGCCGAAGAGCATGGCCAGGCCCAGGGCGGTGTTGTAGTAGGGCGTGTTGGCGCCCAGGCCGGCGAAGGCGCTGCCGTTGTTGTTGGCGGCGGAAGAGAAGGCGTACAGCACTTCCGAGAAGCCGTGGGCGCCGGGGTTGAAAATGCCCGCGGTGCCTGCTTCCACCATCACACTCAGGGACGTGCCGAGGAGCACTGCCAGGGGCGTGGCGAGGATGGCCACGGCAGCCATCTTCATCTCGTAGGCCTCGATCTTCTTGCCCAGGTATTCCGGGGTGCGGCCGATCATCAGGCCGGCGACGAAGACGCCGACGATGGCGAACACCAGCATGCCGTAGAGGCCGGAACCGACGCCGCCGAAGACCACCTCGCCCAACTGCATCAGCCACATCGGCACCAGGCCGCCCAGGGGCGTGAGGGAATCGTGCATGGCATTGACGGCGCCGCAGGAGACGGCGGTGGTGACGGTGACGAAGAGGGAGGTGGCGCTGATGCCGAAGCGGGCCTCCTTGCCTTCCATATTGCCGCCGGCCATCAACTCGCTGCCCTGGGTGGCCAGACCGAGCCGCTCGAACAGGGGGTTGCCGGCCTGCTCGGCCCACACTTCCACCGCCAGCAGGGCCACCAGGATGGCGGTCATGGCGGCGAGGATGGCCAGGCCCTGGCGCAGGTCGCCGACCCAGCGGCCGAAGGTGAAGCAGAGGGCGGCCGGGATGAGGACGATGGCCAGCATCTGCAGCAGGTTGGAAACCGGGGTCGGGTTCTCGTAGGGATGGCTGGAATTGGCGTTGAAGAAGCCGCCGCCGTTGGTGCCCAGGTGCTTGATGGCGATCTGGCTGGCCGCCGGCCCCAGGGCCAGGGTCTGCTCCCTGGCGGTGGCTGCTTCCAGCACCGGCTTGCCCGCGGCGTCGAGCACGGGCTGGCCGTCGGCACCGACCTTGGGCTGTTCATAGTCCACCGCCTGGGTCAGGGGCACGCTGGCGTAGGGCGCCACGCTCTGCACCACGCCCTGCCCCACCAGAGCGAGGGCCAGGATCAGGGACAGGGGCAGCAGCACGTAAAGGGTGGAGCGCACCAGGTCGATCCAGAAATTGCCGATGCCGCCGGCCTCCTTGCGCTGGAAGCCCCGCATCAGGGCCACCACCACGGCCATGCCGGTGGCGGCGGAAAGGAAGTTCTGCACCGCCAGGCCGAGCATCTGGGTCAGGTAGCTCATGGTGGTCTCGCCGCCGTAGGCCTGCCAGTTGGTGTTGGTGACGAAGCTGACAGCGGTGTTGAAGGCCAGATCCGGCGTGGTGTTGGCCATGGCCTGGGGATTGAAGGGCAGCCACAGTTGCAGGCGCTGCAGGGCGTAGACGGCGAGCACGCCGAGCAGGCTGAAGGCCAGCACGGCGCCGGCATAGCGGCGCCAGCCCATGTCGTCGCCGTGACGCACGCCGGCCAGGCGGTAGCAGAAGTTCTCCAGCGGCCGCAGCCAGGCCACGAAGGCCGGCAGGTCGCCCCGGTAGATGCGGGCCATGTACAGCCCCAGGGGCCAGGCCAGGAGAAAGAGGACGGTGAAGAAGAAGCCGTACTGCAGGAGGAGGTTGGCGCTCATGAGAAATCCTCCGGGTAGAACAGCACGGCCAGCAGATAGGCGAAGAGGCCAATAGCCACCGCCAGGGCGATCAGGTAAAGGGGCGCCATCACGACCTCCGCAAGCGGTCGAAACAGGCCACCAGGCCAGCCGTCAGGGCAAAGAAGCCGACGGCCAGGCCGATGTAGAACAGGTCCATGGAAATCCTCCGTATGCAGATGGAACATCACGCTCGAACTGTAGGCGGGGAGGAATCAAGACCTTGCTAAAGCTGGGGAGGGCCTCGTTAAGATGGTGTAAAGAAATCTGGGCTAGCTGGAACGGCAGAAGGGACGGGCATCTCCAGGCATCATTGGCTGGCAGGAGCGTCCTGCTTGCCTCCCAGCCGAGGGGCTTGGGACGGGCGGGAGCGCAGGAGGATTGGACTCAGGAAAGGAGAGGAAGACAGTGGAGAGCGGCCACGGCACCGCCACCCCGGGCAGCGGCCCATGGGTTCCACATGCAGGAAGGAATAGAAAGGAAAGGAATCGCCACCGCCAACGGCGCGGCGGCAGCCATCCGATTTACGGAAGCGGGGCGCCTCAGCCCCGGGGCAGCAGGCGCTCCAGTTGCTGGGCGAAGACGTGGCGGTCGGACTGGCTCATGGCGGCAGGGCCGCCGGTCTCGACCCCGGCGGAGCGCAGGGTGTCCATGAAATTGCGCATGGAGAGGGCGGCCTGGATGGTGCCCTTGTCGTAGGGCTCGCCCCGGGGCGTGAGCACCCGGGCGCCCTTGGCGATGACTTCCGCCGCCAGGGGAATGTCGGCGGTGATGACCAGATCCCCCGCCGCCACCCGGGCGACGATCTCGTTGTCCGCCACGTCGAAGCCCTTGGGCACCTGGATGCTGCGCAGGTAGGGCGAGGGCGGCGCGTAGAGGGCCTGGTTGGCCACCAGGGTGACCAGGATTTGGGTGCGCGTCGCCACGCGGAAGAGGATTTCCTTGATGGCCTTGGGACAGGCATCGGCATCGACCCAGATTTGCATGGTCAGCGGGTTCCGAAGGGGAGAATGGCCGGCAGCTTACCGCAAGCGCCCCCAACTGGCAGCGGGGCGGGCCGGATTCCGTCCGCCGCCCGGAACCGGGACCGGGGAACTTCGCCAGACGGGAGTGCCGCTGCCGCCAGCGGATGGAGACCCGCCGGGGGAGCTGCGGCGGCGGTGTCGGCAGACAATCCCAAAAGAAAAAGCCCGGCTTCAAGCCGGGCTTTTTTGCAGCGGATGCTGGCGGGGCGAATTACATGCCCATGCCCATGCCGCCCATACCACCCATGCCGCCCATGTCGGGCATGCCGGCGGCGGGCTTGTCTTCGGCCAGCTCGGCCACCATGCAGTCGGTGGTCAGCATCAGGCCGGCGACGGAAGCGGCGTTCTGCAGAGCGGTGCGCTCGACCTTGGTGGGGTCCAGCACGCCCATTTCCACCATGTCGCCGTACTCGCCGGTGGCGGCGTTGAAGCCGAAGTTGCCCTTGCCTTCAACCACCTTGTTCACCACCACGGAGGGCTCGTCGCCGGCGTTGGCAACGATTTCGCGCAGGGGCTGTTCCAGGGAGCGCAGCACGATCTTGATGCCGGCGTCCTGGTCGTGGTTGTCGCCCTTCAGGTTGCCCAGGTTGGCGCGGGCGCGCAGCAGGGAAACGCCGCCGCCGGGGACGATGCCTTCTTCAACGGCAGCGCGGGTGGCGTGCAGGGCGTCTTCGACGCGGGCCTTCTTTTCCTTCATTTCGACTTCGGTGGCAGCACCCACCTTGATCACGGCCACGCCGCCGGCCAGCTTGGCCACGCGTTCCTGCAGCTTTTCGCGGTCGTAGTCGGAGGTGGCGGCTTCGATCTGGGCACGCACCTGGGCCACGCGGGCCTTGATGGCGTCTTCGGAACCGGCGCCGTCGATGATGGTGGTGTTTTCCTTGCCCACTTCGATGCGCTTGGCCTGGCCCAGGTCGTCCAGGGTAGCCTTTTCCAGGGTCAGGCCCACTTCTTCGGAGATCACCTGGCCACCGGTCAGGATGGCGATGTCTTCCAGCATGGCCTTGCGACGGTCGCCGAAGCCGGGAGCCTTGACGGCCACGGTCTTCAGGATGCCGCGGATGTTGTTCACCACCAGGGTGGCCAGGGCTTCGCCTTCCACGTCTTCAGCGATGATCAGCAGGGGACGGCCGGCCTTGGCGACTTGTTCCAGCACGGGCAGCAGGTCGCGGATGTTAGAGATCTTCTTGTCGAACAGCAGGACGAAGGGATTGTCCATGACGGCAATCTGCTTGTCCGGGTTGTTGATGAAGTAGGGGGACAGGTAGCCGCGGTCGAACTGCATGCCTTCGACGACGTCCAGTTCGTTGTTCAGGGACTTGCCGTCTTCAACGGTGATGACGCCTTCCTTGCCGACCTTTTCCATGGCATTGGCGATGATGGTGCCGATGTCAGCGTCGGAGTTGGCGGAAATGGAACCGACCTGGGCGATTTCCTTGGTGGTGGCACAGGGCTTGGAAATCTTCTTCAGCTCTTCGATGGTGGCGGCGACAGCCTTGTCGATACCGCGCTTCAGGTCCATCGGGTTCATGCCGGCGGCCACATACTTCATGCCTTCGCGCACGATGGCCTGGGCCAGCACGGTGGCGGTGGTGGTGCCGTCACCAGCCAGGTCGGAGGTCTTGGAAGCGACTTCCTTGACCATCTGGGCACCCATGTTGGCGAACTTGTCCTTCAGTTCGATTTCCTTGGCCACGGACACACCGTCCTTGGTCACGGTGGGGGCGCCGAAGGAGCGCTCCAGCACCACGTTGCGGCCCTTGGGGCCCAGGGTCACCTTGACCGCGTCGGCCAGGACGTTGATGCCTTCGACCATGCGGGCGCGGGCGGAATCACCGAATTTGACTTCTTTAGCTGCCATTGAAATTCTCCAGAATCTGTTGAATGGGAAAGGGGGAGAGGCTTAGGCCTCGACCACGCCCATGATGTCTTCTTCGCGCATGACCAGCAGTTCCTGGCCGTCCACCTTGACGGTCTGGCCGGCGTACTTGCCGAACAGGACGCGGTCGCCCACCTTCACGTCGGGGGCGTTCTGCTTGCCGGAATCGTCACGCTTGCCGGGGCCAACGGCCAGGACTTCACCCTGATCGGGCTTCTCACCGGCGGAATCGGGGATGACGATACCGGAAGCGGTGGTGCGCTCAGCTTCGACGCGCTTGACGATCACACGGTCGTGCAAGGGACGGATTTTCATGGGGATAGCTCCTTGTAACGAAGTTATTGCAGGGATTCAGGGGCCTCTCGGCCCGGTCAGGCGGGGTGGTGAAGGCCTAGCCTGTTAGCACTCACCCCGAACGAGTGCTAATGATAGGGACGGCCTTGTCTGATTTCAAGGGCGACAACTCGATTTTTTTCTTGCAGGCCCACCACCGCCGCACTCCGAGGCCAAGAACGGCCTCATACCCACCCAATACCGCGCCGATATTTAGTCGTACCGCCGCCTGTACAGCCCCTCCCCTTCCGCTCCACTGCCGGCTTCCCAAAAAAACCATGAAGGGCGCCTCAGCTCACTATTTTTCCACTCACACGGAATAAACCGCCAACCTTCCTCGTTAATCCTCTACAAGGGGCCGGATCAAGGCTCGGCGCATGGTTTTGACCACCACTGGTTCTAGCTGGGGTGGAATGCCCGATCCGGGGAACCAGCCCCGCCAGCCCCCAATTGTCATTCGTCATTTATCGAGGTTCCAATGAAACTGTCCGTCCTGCCCCTGACCTGCGCCGCCCCACTGCTGCTGGCCGCCCTGCCGAGCCTGGCAGCCGTCCCCGAAGAAGTTACTGCCCCCGAAGTGGTGGAAGCCATTGAGGGCACTTTTGGCGTGACCCCAGGCCAGCGCCGCAACCATATCAAGGGCACCTGTGCCGCCGGCGACTTTGTCGGCACGGCCGAAGCGGCCAAGTATTCCCGCTCGCCCCTGTTCAGTGGCAAACGGCTTCCGGTGGTGGCCCGCTTTTCCCTCTCCGGTGGCAACCCCAAGGCACCCGATACCGCACGCAGCGGCCGGGGCATGGCGCTGGAATTCCGGCTGCCCAAAGGCCAGACCCACCACATCACCATGCTCAATACTCCGGTCTTCGGCGCTGCCTTTCCGGTCACTTTCCGCGACCTGATGATCGCCATGCGCCCCGATCCAGCCACCGGCAAGCCGGACCCCGAAAAGATGAAGGCCTTCAAGGCGGCCCACCCGGACAGTCTGCCCCAGGCCGAGTATCTGGCTAACAATGCGCCCCCTGCCAGCTACGCTACCAGCCCCTTCTGGGGCATCCACACCTTCAAGTTCATCGACCGAAAAAACAAGGTGACCCTGGTTCGCTGGAAATTCGTGCCCCAGGACGGAGAACAGCGGCTGAGCGAGGAGGAGCTGAAAGGGGCTGAGCCCAACTTCCTTGAAGCACGTCTCATGGAGCGGGTAGCCAAGGGCCCCATCCGCTGGGACATGATGGTATCCATCGGCCAGCCGGGTGATGCAGAAAATGATGCGACGGTCCTATGGCCCGCGGATCGGCCCCAATTCAAGGCAGGAACCCTGACCATCTCAGCGGCGAGTCCCCAAAAAGGTGGGGAATGCGAACCCATCAATTTTGATCCACTGCAGATGAGCGACGGCGTGGCTCCGACCCAGGACCCCATCCTGCTGTTCCGCTCTCCCGCCTACGCAGTTTCCTTTGCCAAGCGGTTGGGTGGCCTATAGATGCGCCCGCCCCGGGGAGTGCTTCCCCGGGGCACTTTGAGGAAGCGCCGGGAGACGGCAATATTCCAGCCAGTAGTAAAAGGCCACCGCTTTGACCCAATACGACTCAAGCTCAGATGATGAAAGCCGGATGCTCGCCAGCATCCCCAACCTGCGCCGCTACGCCCGCGCCCTCCTGGGCCGGGCGGGGGAGGCAGATGACCTGGTGCAAGAAACTCTGACCCGGGCCTGGCATCGGCTGCCCACCTACCGGCGGGACGGAGACATTCTGCCCTGGCTGTTTACCATCATGCATAACCTGCACATTGATCAGATACGCCAGCCCAAGCTTATGACCTTACCAATGGAAGAAGAGGCCACCGGTATCGCTGAGCGTCCCCGGCAGCACGACAATCTGGAATTGCGCGACCTGGATGCGGCCCTGGAGCGGTTGCCCGAAGACTACCGCCAGGTCTTACTACTGGTGGGTCTGGAAGACATGCCCTATGCCCAGGTCGCTGAGATCCTCGGCTGCCCCATCGGCACCGTGATGTCCCGGCTGTCCCGGGCCCGGGCCAAGCTCCGGGCCCTGCTTGCAGACGATGCTCCCTCCTTGCTAAAGGTCGTGACATGAGCCATCACTCTCCCCCCCCCTTTTCCGACGCAGAACTGCATGCCTATGTGGATGGCGCCCTGCCCGACCACCGGCACACAGCGGTCACGGCCTATCTGACAGACCACCCGGAGGCTGCCGCAACCGTACGCAGCTACCAAGAGCAGAACCTCAAGCTGAAAACCCTGTTCCGGCCGGTCTTACATGAGCCGATCCCCAAGAGGCTGTTGCAGGCAGCCCGGGCACCGGCAGAACACAGCGCAACAGCCAACTCCTGGCTGCCGACTTGGTCCTTGCAACGCCTGGCCGCCGGAGTCCTAATTGCTACTGTCAGTGGCAGCGCCGGCTGGGTTGCCAACAGCCTGCATCGGAGTACCGAACCCACAGCCAACCAGGCCCAGTCCAGCCATTCGGCCCAACGCTTTGCCCATCAGGCAGCCATTGCCCATGTGGTCTATAGCCCAGACATCAGACGTCCCGTGGAAATTGGCGCCGAACAGGAGGACCAGTTAGTCACCTGGCTATCCAACCGCCTCAATGCCGAGGTCCAGCCCCCAAAGCTTGGTGCCATGGGCTTTGAACTCATCGGAGGGCGGCTACTACCGGGGGTTTCCGGGCCGGTGGCTCAGTTCATGTACCACAATGCCCAGGGCCAGCGCCTAACCCTCTATGTCTCCAGCGAAAGCAAGGGGACCACCGAAACTGCCTTCCGCTTCACTCAGGAAGGTCCAGTCAATGTGTTCTATTGGGTAGACCAAAATTTCGGCTACGCTATCTCTGCTGGTATTGAAAAACCAGAATTGGCTCACGTCGCCACTGCGGTATATGAACAGTTAGCAAACCGAAAATAATCTCTCGGTACCGGAAGTACAGCGTCCGGGCCGGGCTTTGCGGCGATTCCCGGACTCGCCCCCGGGCCGGAGCCGCCCCTATAATGGCAGGTTTCCCAGTCCCCCCGCGGGGCCCCGGACAGCCATGCGCCCCTTGCCGGTGGCGGACGACGGCCCGGCGGCGGCCCCGCCAGATTCCGATGCAGCCCATTCGCCTGACCCTGCTTTGCCTCGCCGCCTGCCTTGCGGCCTGCGCTGCCCCCACACCTCCCGCTGTCATCAGCACGCCACGGCCACCGGCCCCGGCCCGGGCCGGCGTGCCGCCCCCGGCCGAAGTGGTGGCCACGCCCCAGGCCCCCAGCGTCTATTTCTCCCCCGGCGATGCCGAGGTGCCGCCGGCGGCGGCGCCCCTGCTCGACCAGATGGCCGAGGAGCTGCGGGCCGACCGGCTGCGGCGCCTGGTGCTGCGTGCCCACACGGACCACCTGGGCAGCAAGGAATACTGCCTGGCCCTATCGGAGAAATGGGCCTCCCTGGTGGAGGCCGCCCTGGTACGCCGAGGCGTCCGCGGCACCCAGATACTCATCCGCGCCCGGGGCAGGGAACTGGCGCCGGCCTGCGACAGCGAAGCCTGCCGCAGTTCCTGGCGCCGTGTCGAACTGGTGCTGCAGCCCTGACCCCCCTTTGGCGGCCATGCCGCCGGCCCGCCCTCCTCCCTGGAATTCCGCCATGCCCATGACCTACGAAGAGTATCTGGACGAAGTCACCACCCTGATCACCGAGAAGTACGACCTGGAGGACGAGGCGGCCATCGCCCTGGTCATGGCCGCCCAGGACAAGGAGTACTTCTGCCCCCACGACGACGATCCGGCCCTGCGCAACCTGGAGCAGGCCCACGCCGACGCCCGCAAGCTGTTCAAGGAACGGCAGAACTTCCTCGCCTGAAAAAAATATTTTTCACAGCGGCACCGCGCCGGAACGTCCGCCCCCCCCTGACGGACACCCGCCGGACCAATGCCGGCGCCGTTCTTTCCGCATTTGCACCACCCCCTCCCCCTCCCCGTCCGCGGTTAATCGCGGACGCGGCCACCTGGGCTGCCAAGCCCAAAAACCGAATCAAAACAGCGCTTCCGCAATTTACGCATTGATAAATCGATTGCACCAGTCGACATGAAACACCCCATTGCAACGGCATAACTGTCAAGAAAAATTGACGCAGCGCACAAATCGTTTTTCCATTAAATCATTCACTTACCGAGACTCGAAATTCTTCCGTCCTGACGCAAAAAGTTCTCATTGGAGTAAGGGAACTGTAAGTCTTCGGGGACATAGTTCGGCTCCATGGCCATTCCTTCGATTGGCCCGGAGGTTTTTTAGGAGGAGACAAATGAGTCAACAAGAGCTGACCAAGCGGATTCGGGCAAACCCGAAATTCCACGAGCTGAAAAGCAAGCGCAACGTCTTTGGCTGGACCCTGACCGTCATCATGCTGCTGGCCTACTACGGCTATATCGCCATCATCGCCTTCGACAAGGCGCTGCTGGCCCAGAAGCTGTCCGAAAGCGGCGTCATGACCGTCGGCATTCCCGTCGGTGTCGGCCTGATCCTGTTCACCGTCGCCATCACCGGCCTCTACGTCCGCCGCGCCAACAGCGAGTTCGATGCCCTGACCGAGCAGATCGTCCAGGAGGAAATGAAGAAATGAAAAAACTGACCAACACCCTCGCCCTCGCCGGCCTGGGCCTGCTCAGCTCCCCGGTGTTCGCCGCGGCGCTGGAAGGCCAGGCCGAAAAGCAGGCCACCAACTGGACGGCCATTATCATGTTCGGCGCCTTCGTGCTGCTGACCCTGTGGATCACCAAGTGGGCTGCCTCCAAGACCAAGACGGCGGCTGACTTCTACACCGCTGGCGGCGGCATCACCGGTTTCCAGAACGGCCTGGCCATCGCCGGCGACTACATGTCCGCCGCTTCCTTCCTGGGTATTTCTGCCGCCGTGTTCGCCAACGGCTACGACGGCCTGATCTACTCCATCGGCTTCCTGGTGGGCTGGCCCATCATCATGTTCCTCATGGCCGAGCGCCTGCGGAACCTGGGCAAATTCACCTTTGCCGACGTGGCAGCCTACCGCTTCCAGGCCACGCCGATCCGCGCTCTGGCGGCTTCCGGCACCCTGGTGGTGGTGGCCTTCTACCTGATCGCCCAGATGGTGGGTGCCGGCCAGCTGATCAAGCTGCTGTTCGGCCTCGACTACTGGATGGCCGTGGTGCTGGTCGGCATCCTGATGATGGTCTACGTGCTGTTCGGCGGCATGACGGCCACCACCTGGGTGCAGATCATCAAGGCCGTGCTGCTGCTCTCCGGCGCTTCCTTCATGGTGTTCATGGTGCTAGCCAAGTACGGCTTCTCCCCTGAAGCCCTGTTCGCCGACGCCGTGCGCATCAAGACCGACCTGGCTGCCAAGGGCCTGCTGGCCAAGGCGCTGGAAACCGATCCGAGTGCCACTGCCGAGACGGTCGCTGCCGCTGCTGCCGCCAAGGGTCAGTCCATCATGGGCCCGGGCTCCTTCATCAAGGATCCCATCTCCGCCATTTCCTTCGGTATGGCCCTGATGTTCGGTACCGCCGGTCTGCCCCACATCCTGATGCGCTTCTTCACCGTGCCGGATGGCAAGGAAGCCCGCAAGTCCGTGTTCTGGGCCACCACCTGGATCGGTTACTTCTACATCCTGACCTTCATCATCGGCTTCGGCGCCATCGTGCTCGTCGGTACCAACCCCGAGTTCCTGGATGCCAAGGGCGTGCTGAAGGGCGGCGGCAACATGGCGGCTATCCACCTGGCCAACGCCGTGGGCGGCAACGTGTTCCTCGGCTTCATCTCTGCCGTGGCCTTCGCCACCATCCTGGCTGTGGTTGCCGGTCTGACCCTGTCCGGTGCCTCCGCCGTGTCCCATGACCTCTACGCTTCCGTGTTCCGTCACGGCAACGTGGATAGCGCCACGGAAATGCGCGTGTCCAAGATGACCACCGTTGCCCTGGGCATCATCGCGGTGGTGCTGGGTATTGCCTTCGAAAAGCAGAACATCGCCTTCATGGTGTCCCTGGCCTTCGCCATCGCCGCATCCGCCAACTTCCCGGTGCTCTTCATGTCCGTGCTGTGGAAGGATTGCACCACCAAGGGCGCCTTCTACGGCGGCTTCCTGGGCCTGATCACCGCTGTGGTCCTGACTGTCCTCTCCAAGTCCATCTGGGTCGACATCCTGGGCAACAAGACGGAAATCTTCCCCTACGCCTCCCCGGCCCTGTTCTCCATGGCTGCCGGCTTCATCGGCATCTGGCTGTTCTCCCTGATGGATCGCAGCGAACAGGCCGCCAAGGAACGCGTCGCCTACCTGGATCAGGAAATCCGCTCCGAAACCGGCATCGGTGCCGCAGCGGCCTCCTCCCACTAAGAAGCAAACCGACCCACCTCACAGCCCGGGGCTCGCCCCGGGCTTTTTTTTTGCCCGTCCGGCTCCCCCCATTTTGAATATTAGAAAACTCTGAACTTACATATAATGGGCGCCGGCCTCATTCCGGCCCATCCCGACAAGAAGCAGCCCAAGTCCGACCCCGCCGCGTTTATTCCGGCCGCCCGTTATACGGAACCCACCGCCATGACCCACACCGCCCCCACGCCCGCCCGGCTCTCCCTCTTTCCCGTTTCCTTCTTCTCCACGGTAATGGGCACCGCCGGCCTTGCCATCGCCTGGCAGAAGGCCCACCTGGTCCTGGGGGCGCCGGCGGAAGTGGGGCAATGGTTGCGCTGGCTGGCTACCGCCGTGTGGCTGCTGACGGCCCTGGTGTACGGCCTCAAGTTCCTCACCCACCGGGTCGCCGTCCTCGGCGAATGGCGCCATCCGGTGCGCATCAACTTCTTCCCCACCATTTCCATCGGCCTGCTGCTGCTGGCCATCGCCTGGGCCGAGGACGCCCCCGGCCTCGCCGCCCCGATCTGGGGCCTGGGCGCCGGGCTGCATCTGGCCTTCACCCTGGCCATCATGGGCGGCTGGCTGCACCACACCCACTACGAGATCAAGCACGCCAACCCGGCCTGGTTCATCCCGGTGGTGGGCAACATCATCGTGCCCGTGGTCGGCGTGCGCTTTGCCCCGCCGGAGTTGTCCTGGTTCTTTTTCAGTATCGGGCTGGTGTTCTGGCTGGTGCTGCTGACCATCGTCATGTACCGGCTCTTCTTCCACGAGCCCCTGCCCCTGCGCCTCACCCCCACCCTGTTCATCCTCCTGGCGCCGCCCTCGGTGGGTTGCGTGGCCTGGATGAACCTGACCGGGGAGGTGGACGCCTTTGCCCGCATCCTGCTGCACACGGCCCTGTTCCTGGCCCTGCTGCTGTTTTCCAATGTGCTGCGCTTCCTGCGCGTGCCCTTCTTCCTCTCCTCCTGGGCCTATTCCTTCCCCCTGGCGGCGGTGACCATCGCCACCCTGGCCATGGCCGGCCGCACCCACAGCACCTTCTTCAGCGCCCTGGGCATGATCCTGCTTTCCATCCTCAGCCTGGTCCTGGGCCTGCTCATCGCCCGCACCCTGGTGGCCGTCCGCCGCGGCGAAATCTGCCAGCCGGAATGAGGCCGGCGGCGGGCCGCCCGGGCCCGCCCCGTCTTACAGGGCGTCGCTGCCGCCCAGTTCCCCCACCTCGTTGGCCCAGGCCATGGCCATGATCATGGCCCGGTTGGTGGCCTCCGCCTCCAGGCCGGCGGCCTGGGCGGCGCTTTCGATGCGGGCCGACTCCAGGCTCTCGCAGGCTTCCGCCACCTCCAGCAGCTGGGCGTAGGGCCCCTGCCGCTGCAGCAGGGCCTGCTTCACCGCCGGCGGCAGGGTCAGCTGCCCCACCACTTCGGCCAGGGGCTGCTGCAGCAGCCGGTCCAGCAGGGAGAAGGAGCCACACAGGAAAAGGGCGTCGTGCTCGGCCGGCGGGAAGCGGCCGGCCCCCAGCAATTCCATCAGCCGGCCCCGGGTCAGGGCATGCTCCACCACCAGCCACTCGCCGAAGCCGCCGCCCTGGGGGGCGAACAGCAGCAGGGACAGCCAGCGGTAGAAGCGCCCCAGGCCCAGCACCACCAGGGCATGCTCGATGGAGGAAACGGGCGTGGTCAGGCCGATGCCGGGGGAGTTGATGTAGCGCAGGATGCGAAAGGAAAGCAGGGGGTCCTGCTTCAGGGTTTCCGCCAGCTCCTTGTTCTCCGCCTCGTTGCGCACCAGGTTGAGCAGCTGGATGATGCGCATGCGGGAAGCGGCACCCTTGGCCGGCGCCCAGGCTTCCTTGAGGGACACGGCGCGGCCCTGGAAATAGTCGAAGCCGCGCTGGAAGCAGAGATTGAATTCATCCGCCGTCTGCACGTTGTCGGCGATGAGGTGCACCGTGTGGCCGTCCACCGTCTTCAGGGCGTAGGCCAGGTTGCGCAGGCGCTCGCCGTCGAAAGCCGCCACATCCACCGCCACGTAGTCGAGATGGGGCCGCAGGGCGGCCAGGGCGGCCTTGTCCGGCGGCACGTACATGCCCAGGAGAAAGCCTTCCTGGCGCAGCCGCACCAGGGTCGCCGGCGGCGGCAGGGCCTCGGCCTCCACGTCGGGAGGCAGGGCCAGCATGAGCACCGTGTTCTGCCGCGGCAGGCGGGCCAGGGCGGCCGAATCCAGGGCATCGGGGCTGACCGGGACGAAGGCCAGGCGCTGCCCGAGCACCCCGGATTCGCCGGAAGCCAGGGCCAGTTCGTGGAACAGGGCTTCCTGCAGGCTGCGCTGGACGACGGCGCTGCGCCCGCCCAGGCGGGAGGCGAGGCGGGCCTCCAGATTGAACTCGTAGGCGGCCACCCGCTGCAGGCGATTGACGATGGGCTCGCGCCGCACGAAGGAATGGCGCTGCTCCTCCCCCGGCAAGGGAGCAACCGGCGGCGTGGCGGGCGCGGCCGCGCCAGAGGCGGCAGGGGCAACAGGCGCGGCGGCCTCGGCGGCGGCCGGCACTTCGCTGCGGGAGCGGAACAGGCGGGAAAACATGGGCGGGCGGCTCCTCGGATGAAGCCGTCATTCTAGACCGGGAAACCCGGCGGCGGCAGGGTCAGGCCGAGGGTTGGCGGGCCGCGCGCCAGAGGCTGGCCACCGCCGGCGAGAGCCGCTCGATGACGACGCCGCGGCGCTCGGCGGCGACGACGCAGAGGGCCAGGCCGTCCGCATCCACGGTCGTCACCTCGGAGAGGTCGATCTCAGCCACCCCCATCTTGTCCAGGGCGTGGAAGAAGTCGTTGCGCAGGGATAGATTGAGGGCGCCGGCGATGCGCATCACCTTGCGTCCGGCCAGGGTGTGCATGGACAGCACGGAGGCGATGCCGTTGCGCAGCGAGTCCTGGATCGCCCCTTCCAGCTGGATCTCGGAAGCCGGCCCCAGGTCGAAGCGCACCCCCACCAGATCGCCCAGGCCGCGGCTGATGACGATGGGCACGGTGTCGATGCCCATGCCCTGGAGCGCGAACTCCAGGCCGAAGCGGTCGCCGATGGCCAAGGGCAGGTCGGTGCGCAGCAGGGCACCGCCGAGGGAAACATTGTGCAGTTCCGCCCGCAGGTTCTGGCCCTGGTGCCCCACATAGGCCGGCAAGGGCTTGGCGAAACGGATGCGGACGTGGCGACGCTGTTCTTGCATGATGGGCTGGGCGGGGGACGGTGGGATTCGCGCTATTATCGCCCCAAAGCCCCTCCCCGAACGCCGAATAATGCGCATATTCCACCGTAGTCCCTCCGCCACCGGCCGCCTCGTGCTTGCCCTGTGGCTGACCCTGCTCTGCAACCCGCTCCACACCTACGCCGCCGGGCAGATGCCGCCGGATACGGCCACGGTCCTGCCTCCCGAGGTCACCCGGGCCCTCAACGCCGCCGGCCTGCCTCCCGGCCAGTTCGCCGTCGCCGTGCAGGCGGTGGACGCTGCCGCGCCGCGCCTGCTGCACAACGCCGCCCGCCCCATGAACCCGGCCTCGGTGATGAAGCTGGTGACCACCTACGCCGCCCTGGAAAAGCTGGGCCCGGCCTACACCTGGAAGACCGAACTGCGCGGCGACAACGCCCCCCGGGACGGCCGCCTGGAAGGCAATCTCTACCTGGTCGGCAGCGGCGATCCGGCCCTCACCCTGGAACGCTTCTGGCTGCTGCTGCGGCAGCTGCGGGACCGGGCCGAGGTGCGCCAGATCGGCGGCGACCTGGTGGCCGACCGCCGCGCCTATCGCCTGCCCCCCTTCGACCCCGCCGCCTTCGACAACGAGCCCCTGCGGGCCTACAACGTCAATGCGGATGCGGCCCTGGTGAACTACACCGCCCTGCGCTTCACCCTGGTGCCGGACCTGGCCGCGGGCAGCGTGCGCCTGGTCCAGGAAGTGCCCCAGGAAGGCCTCGCGGTGAACGCCCGCATCGCCCCCGGCGCCGGCGAATGCGGCGACTGGCGCGAAAAGCTGACGGTGCGCTTCGACCCCGCCGGCAAGCGCCTCGACATCGGCGGCACCTTCCCCCTGGTGTGCGGCGAAAAGCCCCTGCATCTGGCCCCCCTGGCCGGCGACGCCTATCTCGCCGGCCTCTTCCGCCCCCTGTGGCGCGAACTGGGCGGCCAGTTCGCCGGCCAGGTGCGGGAAGGCCCCGCCCCCGCGGGCGGCGTGCCCCTGCTGCGCTGGGAATCCCCCAGCCTGGCCGAGATCGTGCGCGACACCAACAAGTACAGCAGCAACGTCATGGCCCGCCACCTCTTCCTCGCCCTGGCCGACACCCCGGCCGGCGAGGCCGCCACCCTGGCCGGCGCCCGCCAGGGGCTGCGTCAGGTGCTGGCGGAAAAGGGCCTCAGCTTTCCCGAACTGGCGGTGGAAAACGGTTCCGGCCTCTCCCGGGACGACCGCATCGCCGCCCGCAGCCTGCTGCAACTGCTGCTGACGGCCTGGAAGAGCCCGGTCATGCCCGAGTTCGTCGCCTCCCTGCCGCTGGCGGGCAGGGACGGCACCCTGAAGCGCCGCTTCGGCAACGGCAGCAGCGCCGGCCGCGCCCACCTCAAGACCGGCTCCATCGAAGGCGTGCGCGCCTGGGCCGGCTACGTCACCGACGCCGGGGGCCGCCGCTGGGCCCTGGTGGCCCTGGCCGGCGGCCCCAAGGCCGGCGCCGCCTGGGGCCCGGTGGAGGCCCTGCTGGAATGGGTGGCGAGCCAAAGCCCAACGCCCCAGGCAGCCCCCAGCACCCCACTCTCCAACTGATCCCGCCGCTCCCCGGCGCCTAGGGCGTCGCTGCGGCTGACATTGCCAGGGCGGCGGCCACGGCCCGCACCCAGGCCTCGTCGTCCGCCTCGTCGTCCTGCCGCCACGGCCCCTGGCCAAAGACCCGGCGCCCGGTGGCCAGCCCCAGCTGGCGATAGCTCTCGAACTGGGCCTCGTCGAACCACTGGTCGGCGGTGGACTGGTGGGGGAAGTCAGGATGGGTGGCGGCGTAGTTGCCCACGTCCACCGGCTCGTCCCCCAGCACCATGGGTTTCAGGTACACCAGCACCCCGCACTCCGGGGTCGGCGGCATCCCCGCCAGGGCCTGCCGCCCGTCGTCCCAGTAGCGGATGCGCCCCACCGCCAGCCGCTGCCGCGGCGCCGCCCCGGGCAGCAGGGGACGCACGTCGATGTCGATCTCGGCCCCCAGGTCCACCCGGCACTTGCGGATGGCGTTGCCCAGGTCCTCGAACTGGAAGTCCCGGTCCTGGCCGCCGTCGCTGACCACGATCAGGCGGCAGCGGCGGCGCACCAGTTCGTACAGCCCCAGGTTCTCGAAATGGCCGCCGTCGGAGACATTGACGAAGCCGGTGTCCTCATTGACGCTGCCGAACAGCTCCCGCAGCAAGTACCACAGCCCCAGGGGCGGGCTGCTGAGGGCGGTGAACGGTCCTGCCGGATTGGGGCACCAGCGCCCCAGGCGGACATTGAGCAGGGCCATGACGAAGGCCATGGCCGGCTCGGTGTGGTAGCCCATGTTGGGGTTGGCGGCGGCACCGGAGACGGCCATGGCCATGCCCAGATGGGCGCCCTCCCGGCTCATGTAGTCCCGGCTCGGCGCCAGGAACTCGCGCCACTCGGGGCTCTGGGACGAGGGCGGCAGGAGGAAGCCACAGCGGTCCGGCGAAAAGATGAAGGGGGCCGCCTGGCGCTGCTGCCATTCCAGGGGTTCGCTGCCGGTGAGGTTGAGGGCGCCGTTGAGCAGGGGGATGGGGCGCTGGGCCGCCAGGTCCTGCAGGGGCAGGTCATCCGCCGGGTCGAAATCGGTGAAACGGTCGCTGCGCCGCTGCGGATTGGAGGCCCCCAGATAGCAGCGGGTCAGGCGGTTGCGGTAGAACTGGTGCATGGAAAAGAGATTGACGTCGATCCGCGCCGACAGGGCCCAGGCGCCCAGCAGGCAGACGCTGGCCGCCAGCACCACCGCCGCCAGCCCGGGCATGGTGAGGGACGGCGCCAGGAACCAGGGCTGCTCCCCCGCCCCGGCCAGGGTGCGCAGGCCCCATTCCCCCAGCCAGGAAAGAAACAGCAGCAGGCCGCCGATGAAAATGTAGGGTGCCGCCTGCAGCAGCCGCTCCAGCCAGGGGTTGGCCCCCTTGCCGCCGGTGGCCGGGCTGCGTCCGGCGAGGGCGCCGGCCACCGTGCTGATCAGCCAGGCGAGGCCGCCCGCCGCCGCCAGGGTCTGGCCCAGCCAGCCGAGGAAGGCGCTGCCGTAGAAGCTGACCAGGGCCACCAGGGACCAGCCCAGGCCGATGCCAATGGACATGCCGCCGGCCCGGCCGGCCCACTCCCGGGCCAGTTCGGCCAGGGCCCGCTTCATCAGGCCGATGTGCAGGGCGACCGCCAGGCAGAGGAACTCCCACAGGACGAAGGCCCCCAGCCCCACCGCCAGCCAGGGCCGGGACGGCGGTGGCAGGGCGGCGAGGAGGCGCACATAGCCGTAGACCAGGACGGCAAGCAGGGCCCCGGCCGGCAGGGCAGCCGCCAGGGAGACGCGGAAGGCGGTGCCACCGCCCCGGGGCAGGGGCAGGTCGAGGCCAGCCGCCAGCAGCCACAGCAGGGGGTAGGCCAGGACCAGGGCCGCCCACAGCGCCCCATCGCCGCCGGCCAGGGCCGGCAGCCAGGTCCCGTCGTTGAACAGGGCGGCGGCCAGCAGGGCCGCCAGCATGCCCGGCAACACGGCGCTGCGCAGCACCTGCCCCTGGCTCGGCCCGGGACGGGACGGAGCGTCGCCCACAGCGGCCGGGCGCCGGTACCAGGTCATGCCCCGGTACAGGCCCCGGGCGGCGACGGCCAGCAACAGCAGCAGTGCCGCCCACAGCCAGGGCGCCGGCGGGCCGCCCTGCCACAGGGCAAGAACGACGCCCCGCGGCAGGAACAGCAGGCCGAGAAGGAAGAGGATGAAGACACTCTGGGTCAGCAGCAGGTTGCGCGACAGATTGGCCACCGCCGCCAGGGTATCCACGCTGAAGAGACCGAAGCGGGGCGTCAGGTAGTTGCTGTAGCGGCGCAGGAAGGCAATGGCCGGATGCTCGCTGGCGCCGGTGGCCGTCTGGCTGGCGTCGTCCCGGCAGCCACCGGGCTGGCCGGCGGCTGCCACCGAGGGGGCGATGCCGACGGGGCCGGGCTGCTCCAGCTGCTGCACGGCCCGGCGACTGTCCGCATCGGTGCGGTGGATCAGGGCGGAGAGCCAGGTGCCGATGTAGCCGCCGCCGGAAACGGTGGAGAGGTAATCCACCCTGCGCAGCAGGCGGGCCTCGGCCATGGCCTGCAGCACGCCCAGGGCGAAGGTGGTGCTGCGGATGCCGCCGCCGGACAGGGCCAGGCCGCAGAAGGCGGTGCCGGCGGGAGCTGATTCAGGCGCAGCGCCGGCGTCCTCGCCGCCCCAGGCCTGGACCCGGACGGCCCCCGCCACCGCCGACTCCGGCGCTGCCGCCGGGCGCAGGCGCCGGGCCTCGTCTTCGAACTGACGCCAGCTACGGCTTCGCTCCGGGCCATCTTCCGGCAGGGGCGCGCTCATGGTTGCAGCTCCGCGCAGGGCTTGAGCACCTTGCACACGGGAGTGCTGCTGTCCTCCTGGGCGCCGCCGAGGCGGGCCAGGTTTTTGCACGATATTTCCAGGCGGTCGGCCACGGCCTGCCAGGCCCCTTGCAGTTCCTTGCCGTCCACCTTGTTCTGGGGAGCGATGATGTCCAGGGCGGCGACGAAGCCGCGGCGGGAGGCGGAGCCGTAAATGGCGTCGGCCATGCCGTCTTCCAGCACGTCGCCCACCTCGGCCAGCAGGCTCACCGGATTGCTGGCCAGCCCCCGCAGGCGCCGGGCGGTGGGCTTGATGCCGGCCTTGACCACGTCGGCCACGGCGATCAGGGCATCGGCCCGTTCCAGGGGATAGATGGCGGCCTTGCGCGCCGCCGGGGTCCACGCCAGGACCGAGCAGGCCTCGTGCAACTCGGCCTCGGCAGTGCGGATGCGCTGCAGCAGGGCCGGCGCCAGCACACCCCGGTCCTCGTGCTCCTCCAGGGCCCGGGTGCCGGCCTCGGCGAAGGTCAGCACGATGAAGTGGGCCGCCAGCTGCCGCACCCGGGCGCCGTCGTCGCCCTGGCCGGCATCGCCCAGCATCCTGGCGCAGGCGCTGTTGTCGGCGACGGCGGTCTTGCCGCAGACCAGCTTGAGAAAGCTGTCCTGCACTTTTTCCAGCCCCTTCCTTTCCTCTGCGGCGCCGGCGCCGGCGGCTCCGAGCAAAAGGCCCAGCAGGGCAAGGTAAAGGGAATGGCGGAAGGCGGCGATGGCAGAGGGATGCATGGCGCTCTCCTTGGCAGCGAATGGGCCGGCAGGCCGGGAAAATCCATTATGGATAGCCGTAAGGGTTTTTCCATTAAGCCATTTGGCATGCCAAAAGAATTTGGGCGCCAACCGCCGGCCGCCGGACCAGTCCCGGAGCGACTTTCCCCGCACCGCCCCAGGAAGCGCGCCACCATTGAATGAAAAAGCCCCGCAATCCCTTTAGGGACGCGGGGCTTGGCCGACCATAGAAATTTCTGCTGGCGCCGTGTCAGCACACCACCGGCAGGGGCCGCCACAGCCGGATGCCCTCGGGGCGGACCTCGGCGCCGTAGGCCAGCACCTCCACCCCCAGCCCCAGGACCCGGCGCAGGGTGCGGCCGTATTCCGGGTCGATGTGGTCCGCCGGCCGCACTTCATCCACGTCGCCCCGCTGCACGCAGAAGAACAGCACGGCCCGGTTGCCCTTGGCCACCTCGTCGGCCATTTCGTTGAGGTGCTTGGTGCCGCGCTCGGTGACGGCGTCGGGAAAATAGCCGATGCCGCCGGCAACGGCGGCGGTGACGTTTTTCACCTCCACATAGCATGGGGGACGACCTGCTTCAGTCAGCAGCAGGTCGATGCGGCTGCGCTTGCCGCCACGGCCGTTGTCGCCGCCGTAGGGCACCTCGCCGCGGATCGCCCCATAGCCGGCCAGCTCGGCCACCGCGCCGGCCTCGATGGCTTCCCGCACCAGGGCGTTGGTGCGGCCGGTGTGCAGGCCCACCAGGACGCCGTCCGCCTCCACCAGTTCCCAGGTCCAGGCCAGCTTGCGCTGGGGGTTGTCGCTGGGGGACAGCCACACCCGGCTGCCCGGATCCTTGCAGCCCTGCATGGAACCGGTGTTGGGACAGTGGGCGGTGACCACGCTGCCGTCGGCCAGTTCGACGTCGGCCAGGAAACGCTGGTAGCGCCGCAGCAGGCGGCCTTCGGTGAGCAGGGGCAGTTGCATGGGGAATGCTCCGGCGGCGGCTCCGGGGCCGCGGCGTGGGCGGGTGGCAGAAAAGGGAAAAGGCTCAGGCCGGATCGCGCCGGTATTCCGGCAGACGGGCGCCGCAGGCCTGGCAGTAGGCGGCCTCCGGCGCCAGCCCTTCGGTCAGGCAGTCCGGACAGGTGCGGCTGGTGGGCGTGACCTGCAGGCGCTGGGCGGTGATCTCGGAGGTGACGATGCCGGTGGGCACCGCCAGGGTGCCCCAGCCGAGCAGCATCATGGCCGAGGAGATGAGACGGCCCACGTCGGTCTTGGGCGTGATGTCGCCGAAGCCGACGGTGGTCATGGTGGTGATGGCCCAATAGACGGCGGTGGGAATGCTGGTGAAGCCGTTGGCCGGGCCTTCCACCACATACATCAGGGTGCCCATGACCAGCACGATCATCAGCACCACCGAGAGGAACACCAGGATCTTGCGCCGGCTGGCCAGCAGGGCGCTGCCCAGCATCTGGTACTCGCCCAGGTAAGCGGTGAGCTTGAGCACCCGGAACATGCGCAGCAGGCGCAGGATGCGCACGTCGATGAGCAGGTGGGCCTCGGGCACCAGCAGCGCCAGGTAGGTGGGCAGGATGGCCAGCAGGTCCACCAGGCCGAAGAAGCTCAGGGCATAGCGCCAGGGCCGGCGCAGACAGGCCAGGCGGGCCAGGTATTCGGCGGTGAACAGCAGGGTGAAGCCCCACTCCAGGGTGGCGAAGAGGTCCTGGTGGCGGACGTTGAGGCTATGCACGCTGTCGGCCATGACCACCGCGACGCTGGCCAGGATGGCGAAGATGAGGCACTGGTCGAACAGGCGACCGGCCCGGGTCTCAGACTCGAATACCACCGAGTAGAGGCGCAGGCGCCAGCCGGCGAGGGGCTTGCCCAGGGAATCGGCGGCGGAATGGACGGCGGCGGCAGGGCTCATGGGCGGTCGCTTCGGAAAGTCGGGAAACAGGGGAACCAGCCCGCCATCTTAGCGCCGGCCGCCGGCCCGGGGAACCGGCCGGGCCTACAGCAGCTTCTGCAGGAACAGGGCCTGGCCGGCGGCCGGATCGAGCACGTAGGGGGCGAAGCCGGCCCGCTCGTAGGCGGCCAGGGCGCGCCGGTTGTTGGACAGCACTTCCAGGGTCAGCTTGCAGCAGCCCAGTTCCCGGGCCCGCCCCTCGGCCCAGGCCAGCAGGGCCTGGCCGATGCCGGCACCGCGGCGGGCGTCGCGCACGGCGATGTCGTGGATGTTGAGCAGGGGTCTGGCGGCGAAGGTGGAAAAACCGGCGAAGCAGTTGATCAGGCCCACCGCCTCATCCCCCTGCCAGGCCAGGGCGCTGTGGAAATGGGGCACGCCGGCCAGGGCCGGCACCAGGGCCTGCCGCACCGCCGGATCCAGCCCGCTGCCGCCGCCCATGGGGTCCCGGGCGTAGTGGTCGAGCAGATCGAGCCAGGCCGCGGCCTGCTGCGGCTGGCTCAGGTCGGTGAGGCGGACCTCCACGGGCGGCATGGTCGGCATGGCGTCAGCCGGCCAGGGACTTGAGTTTGCCCAGCAGCTGGGGATAGCGCTTGTCGGCGGGAGCCAGGCGGTGGGCGGTTTCCAGGTACTGGCGGATTTCGTCCACCAGGGAGGGGCTAACCACGGTGCGCTGCATGAAGGTGATGCCCATGTGGGCGAAGTTGAACAGCACCCGCACGTTGCCCGGCAGGCGCTCGCAGGCGGTGCGCATGGCTTCCATGGCCTCGTCGAACTTGCCGTCCCGGGCCAGCAGCACGCCCTGGTTCATCAGCTGCACCGCTTCCTTGCGCGAGGCTTCCACCAGGGCCACGCCCTCCTCGCTCATGGCGCCGGTGTCGAACACCTGCTGGATGCGCTGCAGCAGGATGGCGTCGTCCGGGTTGTTGCGCACTTCGCCCTGGAGCAGGGCGGCGGCCTTTTCCTTCTCGCCGGAGACCATCATCAGCTCGGCCATCTCCACCACGGCGGCGCTCTCCAGGCGGGGCGCGCCGGGCTGGGCCAGCACCTCGTCCAGCTTGAGGGCCACCTTGCGGGCGGATTCCAGGTCGCCGGCCCGGTGGTAGACCATGCCTTCGGTGGCCATGGCCTTGACCTTGACCTCCTCGGCATCGAACTGCTTGGTCAGGGTGGACAGCACCTGCAGGGCTTCCTTGCTGTTGTTCTGGGCGCTGCAGGCCCGGGCCAGGCCCAGGTAGGCGTCCGGCGTTTTCAGCACCGAGTGCTCGCCCAGGGCCACGCTCTTGCGGAAGGCCTTTTCCGCGTTTTCCACCTTGCCCAGCTGCAGGGACACTTCGCCCAGGTTCTTCTGCCGCATCACCGACAGGGGCGAGAGGCGGGCGGCGTTTTCCAGCACCTCCTCGGCCTTCTGCAGGTCGCCCCGGGCGTTGTGCACATTGGCCAGCCAGTCGTGGGCTTCCAGGTAGGTGCGGTTCTCCGCCACCAGGGTTTCCAGCAGGGCCTGGGCGTGGTCCAGCTCGCCGGCGGCCACATGCACCCGGGCCAGGCCGAGCTGGGCCCAGGGCACGTCCCGCTTGGCCAGCAGGGCGTTGTAGAGCAGGCGGGCCTGCTCGTGTTCGCCGGACACCAGCAGCAGGTGGCACTTCAGGCGCAGCAGTTCGCCCGCATTGGCCTTGTCCACCGCCAGGCGCTCGTCGCAGAGGCGGATGGCCAGGGGGAAGTCCATGGCCATGACGGCCTGGTCGATGTCCACGAAGGCGGCCTTCTTCACCCAGATCTTTTCCAGGCGCAGGCGCAGGGTGGATTCGGTGATGGGTTTGAGCAGGTAGGCGTCCGGCTGGTATTCGGCGGCGCCCATGACCACGTCGGCGGTCTTCTCGGCAGTGATCATGACCCAGGCGCAGCTGGGTCCCACCAGGTTGCGGTACTTGGCCTCCTCCAGCACCTGCTGGCCGTTCTTGCCGGCGCCCAGGTTGAAGTCGCAGAGGACGCCGTCGAAGCGGCTCTGGCTGAGCTGGCTGATGGCTTCGTTGCCGTTGGCGGCGGTGGCGATGACCTTGGGGTTCACCCCCATGGAGCGCAGGATGTCGCGCAGCACGGTGCGCATGCCCTGGAAGTCGTCGATGACGAGGAAGCTCTTGCTGCCGAAGTCGATGTTCTGGAAGTTGCTCATTGTTGTTCTGTTTTCCCTGGAGATGGGCCGCTCAGGGCAGGGTCAGGACGAAGCAGCCGCCGCCCCAGGCGCCGCCGTTTTCCAGGCGGATGGCGCCGTGGCGCCCCTTGTTGCGGTGCAGCCGGGCGGCCATGGCGGAGAAGTAGAGGCCCAGGCCGGTGCTGCCGCCCTGGAAGTCCACCCCGTTCATGGCAGCGACGCCGTCATCCAGCATCTTCTGGGGATAGCCGCGGCCGTCGTCCTCGACGCGCATTTCCAGGCCCTCCTCCGTCTCCCGCACCACCAGGCGCACCTTGCCCTTGGTGTAGTGGATGGCGTTGTTGAGGGCGTGGCCGATGATGCCGCCCACCAGGTCCGCATCGAAGGGCCACACCAGGTCCGACTCCACCACGGCCTCGAATTCCAGGCCGCGGAAACGCAGCAGGGGCAGGTGCTGGGACACGGTCTCGGCGACGAAGTCCTCCAGCACCCAATCCTCCGGGGAGAAGGGATAGAGGTGGTTGCCCAGCTTGTAGAGGGCCAGCAGCTGGATCAGGTTGCCGTTGATCCGCTTGGTCTCGTACATCATGTGGGTCATTTCGCCGAACTCGGGCCGGCTGGGGTCGCTGTCGGCCAGCAGCTTCTCCATGCTGCCGATGAGAATGCTGATGGAGTTCTTCATGTCGTGCACCGACGAAGCGAGGAACACCGACAGGTCGGGGGAAGTATCGGGCGGGTTCATGGGCAGTATCCTGGCGTCACCGGAAGCGGAAAAATGCCAATTTTGTCACAGAGCGGCACTAATACCAAAGTAATATCGAACGCCCTGCACCGGACCGGACCGCGCCGCCTCCCCGGGCTCTGGGGCCCAGGCGGGGCGCGGCCCTGCCCTCAGCGGCCGCTTACAGCCCGAGGCGCTGCCACAGTTCGTCCACCCGGGTCTTCACCGCCTCGTCCATGACGATGGGGCGGCCCCATTCCCGGCTGGTCTCGCCGGGCCACTTGTTGGTGGCGTCCAGGCCCATCTTGGAGCCGAGGCCGGCCACCGGGGAGGCGAAGTCCAGATAGTCGATGGGGGTGTTGTCCACCAGGGTGGTGTCCCGGGTGGCATCCATGCGGGTGGTGAGGGCCCAGATCACTTCCTTCCAGTCCCGGATGTTCACGTCGTCGTCCACCACGATGATGAACTTGGTGTACATGAACTGGCGCAGGAAGCTCCAGATGCCGAACATCACCCGCTTGGCGTGGCCCGGGTACTGTTTCTTGATGCTGACCACGGCCAGACGGTAGGAGCAGCCTTCCGGCGGCAGGTAGAAATCGACGATCTCGGTGAACTGCTTCTGCAGCAGGGGCACGAACACCTCGTTCAGCGCCACGCCCAGCACGGCGGGCTCGTCCGGCGGTTTGCCGGTGTAGGTGCTGTGGTAGATGGGGTTCTTGCGCATGGTGATGCGCTCGACGGTGAACACGGGAAACTCGGCCTGCTCGTTGTAGTAGCCGGTGTGGTCGCCGTAGGGCCCTTCCAGGGCCGTCTCGCCGGGGTGGATCACCCCTTCCAGGACGATCTCGGCGGAGGCCGGTACCTGCAGGTCGTTGCCGATGCATTTGATCAGCTCGGTCTTGGCGCCCCGCAAAAGGCCGGCGAACTGGTATTCGGAGAGGCTGTCCGGCACCGGCGTCACGGCGCCGAGAATGGTGGCCGGATCGGCCCCCAGGGCCACCGCCACCGGATAGGGCTGGCCGGGATTTTTCTGGCAGTGGTCCCGGTAATCCAGGGCGCCGCCCCGGTGGGCCAGCCAGCGCATGATGAGCTTGTTGCGGCCGATCACCTGCTGGCGGTAGATGCCCAGGTTCTGCCGCTTCTTGAAGGGGCCCCGGGTGATGGTCAGGCCCCAGGTGATGAGGGGTGCCACGTCGCCGGGCCAGCAGTGCTGGATGGGCAGGCGGGAGAGATCCACCGCGTCGCCCTCCCACACCACCTCCTGGCAGGGTGCGGAGGACAGCACCTTGGGCGCCATGTTGAGCACCTGCTTGAAGAGGGGGAATTTCTCCCAGGCATCCTTCAAGCCCTTGGGCGGTTCCGGCTCCTTCAGCATGGAGAGCACCGTGCCCACCTCGCGCAGGGCCGACACCGAATCCTGGCCCATGCCCATGGCGACGCGCCGGGGCGTGCCGAAGAGGTTGGCCAGCACCGGAATGGTGAATTCGCCGTTAGGGCCCACCGGCTTCTCGAAAAGAATGGCCGGCCCCTCGGCCCGCAGCACCCGGTCGCAGATTTCGGTCATTTCCAGACGGGTGTCCACGGGCACGCTGACCCGCTTCAATTCGCCCTGCTGTTCCAGTTGCGCGATGAAGTCGCGCAGGTCGCGGTATTTCATGGGAAGCCTATTTCAGGGGCAGCACGCCGAAGGGGTGAAGCCAGAAGTCCACGGCGATGCCGGCGAAAATGCTGGCACCGACCCAGTTGTTGTGCAGGAAGGCCTTGAAGCAGGGGCCGCCCTCCCGGGTGCGGATCAGGGTGTAGTGGTAAATGGCCAGGGCCACCGCCCCCAGCAGGCCGGCGTAGAAGGCCCAGCCCCGCTGCAGGCCGTAGCCGACCCAGGCGATGAGGGCGAAGGTGGCGCCGTAGCAGAACATCACCGCCGCCACGTCGAAGCGGCCGAAGGTGATGGCGGAGGTCTTGATGCCGATCTTCAGGTCGTCGGGCCGGTCCACCATGGCGTACTCGGTGTCGTAGGCGACGGCCCAGAAGACGTTGGCCAGCAGCAGCCACCAGGCTTCCGCCGGCACCACGCCGAGCTGGGCGGCGTAGCTCATGGGGATGCCGAAGCCGAAGGCGATGCCCAGGTAGGCCTGGGGAATGGCGAAGAAGCGCTTGGTGAAGGGGTAGCTGGCGGCGAGGAACACCGCCACCGCCGCCAGGGCGAACACCAGGGGCGTCAGCAGGGGCAACAGCAGCAGGAAGGAGAGCAGCACCAGGACGGCGAAAAGGCCCAGGGCCTCCCGCGGCGACACCGTCCGGGCCGCCAGGGGGCGGCTCTTGGTGCGGGCCACGTGGGGATCGAAGTCCCGGTCGGCGTAGTCGTTGATGACACAGCCGGCGGAGCGCATCAGCAGGGTGCCCAGGGCAAAGATCCACACCACCCACCACTGGGGCTGGCCCACGGCGGAAAGCCACAGGGCCCAGAGGGTCGGCCACAGCAGCAGCAGGGTGCCGATGGGCTTGTCCAGCCGCATCAGCTTTTCGTATTGGTCGAGACGGTGGCGCAGGGAAAGCGGGGCTTGGGAAGTGGTCATGGTCGGCAGGAAATCGCAGTCCGCAAGAACGGGATTTTAGTCCATCGCTCCGGGAGCGACGTGCGGCTCCACCTCGCCACGCCGGCGGGCCAGCCACTTGCGGCCGAGGATTTCCCAGAAGACCCAGAGGCCGATGCCGGTGGTGACCAGGGAGAAGATGGTTACCTGGAAGCCCTTCTGGGGGTGCTCGCCCAGGGCCAGGACGCCCAGCACCAGGCTGGCCAGGCCGCCCACCAGCAAAAAGCCACCAATGGCCAAACCCACGAATCGCAGCAACAGGGACACGGCAGTCCTCCCTCGGCAAAAGCCGCATCCTAACATCCGCCCCCCGCCTGCCCCTAGGCGGACCAGCGGCACTGCAGCGCGTCGGCGAAGGCGGCGGCCAGGGCCGAGGGCCGGGACGGCAGCAGCAGGGCGGCCCGGGCCAGGGCATCGGCATCGGCCAGGGGCACGAAATGGACCCCGGGAGTGGCCAGGGAGGCCATGGCGGCGGGCACCACGGCGATGCCGAAGCCGGCCGCCACCAGGTTGAGCATGGCCGTCTTGCGCGAAGTCACCGGCGCCAGGCGGGGCGCAAAGCCCCGGGCCAGGCAGAGGTCGGTGACCCGCCGCGCCAGGCCGCCCCGCTCCCGGTGCACGGCGAAAACGAAGCATTCGTCGGCCAGGTCACCAAGAGCCAGCACGGACGCGCCTGCCAGGGCATGGCCGGCCGGCAGGGCCGCCCATAGCCGCTCTTCAGGCAGGGGCCTGATTTCGATACCGCCCTCCTGGCGCAGCAGGGGCAGGCGGGCCAGGCCCAGGTCGGCCCGGCCCTGGGCCACCGCCTCCTGCTGCTGCTCGGAGGACAGCCGGTCCACATCCACCCGCACCCGGGGCTGGTCCCGGGTGAAGTCCTGCAGGGCCGCCAGCAGGGGGCCGGCCAGGGGAGTGGAGCTGGAGTGCAGCAGGCGCAGCACGCTGCCCTCGCCCCGGTGCAGGCGGCGGGCATCCTCGGCGGCGCTGCGCAGTTCCTCCTCCAGGCCGCCCACCCGCTGGCGAAAGAGGGCGCCGGCCTCGGTCAGGCTGACGCCCCGGGGTTCCCGGCGCAGCAGGGCGAAGCCCAGTTCCTCCTCCAGCTGGGCGATCTGGCGGCTCAGGGCCGGCTGGGCCACGTGCAGGGCAGCGGCGGCCGGGGTGAAGCCGCCCAGGTCGGCGACGCTGAGGAAGTAGCGGATCTGGCGCAGGCTAGGCATAACAAATCGGCATGGATGGCTGACAAATTTGATATTGGCGTTATAGCCAGACGCCGACCATCATGCAAGCCATCCGGGCCCGCCCTGTTTCGCGGCCAGCCGCCGCCGGGAGCCCGCCAGACAAGGATTCCATGCCATGCCCTTCGACACCCTGCTGCCGGCCGCCCTCCACGGCGCCCTGGCGGACCAGCTGCCCGCCCCCGCCGCCCTCGCCTTCGCCGCCCTGGCCCTGGTGGCGGCCTATACCATCTTCGCCCTGGTCGGCTTCGGCTCGGCCATGGTGGCCTCCGGCCCCCTGGCGGCGGTGATGCCGGTGCCCCGCATCATTCCCCTGCTGGCCCTGCTCGACTGTGTCGGGGCCGCCGGCCGCGGCTGGCGCCAGCGCCGCCACATCGACCGGGCCCAACTGCTGCGCCTGGTGCCGACCATGGCCCTGGGCCAGGCCCTGGGCATCGCCCTCCTCGGGCGCCTGCCGGGCCACTGGCTGGCGGCGGCCCTGGGGCTCTTCATCCTGGCCTACGGTCTGTGGGGCTTGTGGCAGCCCCGGCCGCCGGCGCTGCTGCTGCGCTGGGGCGGGGTCTGCGGTGTGATCGGGGGGATTTTCGGCGGACTGTTCGGCAGCGGCGGCTTTCTCTACGCCGCCTATCTCAGCCGCCAGCCCCTGGAGCGGGAGGTGTTCCGCGCCACCCAGGCGGTGCTGATGGCCCTCAGCACCGGGCTGCGGGTGATCCTGTGCGCCCTGGCCGGGCTGCTGGACCCGAGCCTGCTGTTGCTGGCCCTGCTGGCGGTGCCGCCCATGCTGCTCGGCACCTGGCTGGGCCACCACCTGGATCTGCGGCTGTCGCCGGAGCGCTTCCTGCGCCTGCTCAACGGCACCCTGGCGGCCGCCGGCCTGGGCCTGCTGGCCCGGGCCGCCCTGGGCTAGGAACGGCAGCTCCGGGCCGACGCTCCTCCGTCAGGTGCGGAAGTGGTGCACCGAGTCGCTCAGGCTGCGGGCCAGCTGCTGCAGCTGGGCCACGGCGCCGGCACTGGCCTGGACGGCGGAACTGTTCTGCTCGCTGATCTGGGCGATGAGCTCGATGCGACGGGCGATCTCGGTGCTGGCGGCGCTCTGCTCCTGCAGGGCATCGCCGATTTCGTGCACGGCTCCGACCACCTTGTCGGCATAGCCGTGCAGGGCGGAAATGGTGCTGCCGGCCTCGGCCACCTTGCCCGATTCGCCCTGGACCAGGGTCACACCCCGTTCCATGTGCTCCACCGCCTGCTGGATGCCGTTGCGCACCACATCGACGGTGACGCCGATTTCCACGGTGGACTGGGCTGTGCGTTCGGCCAGCTTGCGCACCTCGTCGGCCACCACGGCGAAACCGCGCCCCTGTTCGCCGGCCCGGGCCGCCTCGATGGCGGCATTGAGGGCCAGCAGGTTGGTCTGGTCCGCCACTTCCTTGATCACGCCGACCACGGCGGCGATCTTCTCCGACTCGTGTTCCAGGGTGGCGATGCCCTGGGCCGACTCGGTGACGGAGGAGGCCACCCGTCCCATGCCTTGCACCACATTGCCCACCACTTCGTTGCCCTGGTGCGCCATGCGCCCCGATTCCTGGGCGTAGGAGCGGGCCTCGGCGGAATGGTCGCGCACCTGGGAGATGCCCACGGTCATCTCTTCCATGGCCGCGGCCACGGCGGACACCGCCTCGGTCTGTTCCGAGGTGCGCCCCACCACTTCCTCGGAGCTGCGCGCCAGGGTCTCGGCGGAGGCCAGGAGGGAATCGGCGTTCTGCCGGATCTGGGCCACCATGGCGGCCAGGCGGGTCTGCATGGAAGCCATGGCGGCCATCACGCTGCCCTCCTGGGGATTGGCGATGTGCAGGGTGAGATTGCCGGCAGCCACCTGCTCGGCCACCTGCATCACCTCGGAAGGATCGCCGCCCAGCTGGCGCCCCACCACCTGCAGCACCCGGGCCAGAAGGACGATGGCGATGACGATACTGGCCAGGGCCAGGCCGATCACCAGCCGCTCGGTACGCTCGATCTCGGCGATGCCCGCTTCCTTGCTCTCGTCCAGCTGGGTCTTCATGGCCTTCATCTGGTCCAGCAGATGGCCGCGGATCTTGCGCCAGAGGGGCGTCTCGCTGCTGTTGATGAGGGCCACCGCCTCGCTGCCGGCACCGCCCACCGCCGTCTCCACCACCTTGTCGATGAGGCTGCGCCGCTCCGCCGCCAGGGCCGCCACTTCCTGCAGCACCTTGGCCACCGGCGCCTCCGCCGGCACCAGGGCGCGGGCGTTCTGATAGTAGCCGTCGAACTCTTCCAGGGCCTTCTTCAGGTTGCCGTGGCCGGTCTTGTTGGCCGGGTCCAGCACCACATTACGCAGGGCCTGGCCGCTCTGCAGCCCCTGGGCGTACATGCCGACGATGGCCCGTTCCAGGGCCATGTCCACCTCCACGTGGCGGATGAAGGTCTCCTTGGTCTGGTGCAGACCGTAGAGGCCGAAGCCGGTGGACAGCAAAAAAATGGCAAACACCACCCCCATGGCCCGTGCGATACGCGCTTTCAATCCCATGCCAGATATTCCGTTCGATTATTAGAGTATTGGAAAATTAGAACTTGCCAGCGGAATGATAGGGGCAAGCGCCTGGATTAACCAAGTGCCACTCATCCCGGCGGGAATGCCGTACGGCGCACCCCGGGATGCTCAGACAGAGGGTTTGCCAGGCTTCCGCCACAGCCAGTTACGGCAGGCGAGCAGGAAATCAGGCGCCCGCAGGCAAAGGAAGATACAGACCACGCCATTGAGCAGGGCCGCCAGCAGGAACAACCGGGGAATAGAGAGGCCGGCACCCAGCAGGGCACCGGCGGCGAGGGAGCCGACCACCATGAACAGGGCATTGAGGATGTTGTTGGCGGCGATGATGCGGGCCCGGCAAGCCGGTTCGCCCCGCACCTGCAGCAGGGCGTAGAGGGGCACGATGAAAAGGCCGCCGAAGACACCGATACCGAACAGGGCCAACATCACCGGCAGCAGGCCGGCACTGGCCAGCAAGGCTCCCAGGGCCAGGGGCGCACCGGCCGGCGGCGTCGCCGGGGAGACCAGGGCAACAGCTACGCCGAACAGGGTCAGCCCCAGTCCGCCCAGGGGCACCAGGCCCAGCTCCAGACGGCGGGCAGAGAGGCGTTCACAAAGCAGGGAGCCGACGCCGATGCCGACGCTGAAGGTGGCCAGCAGCAGGGTCACGGTGGACTCGCCGCCCCCCAGCACCTGCTTGGCGAAGGCCGGAAACTGGGCCAAAAACAGGGCGCCGTAGAGCCAGAACCAGGAGATGGCCAGGATGGCGAGGAACAGTCGCCCATCCTGCCGGGCAAAGCTGATGTTGCGCCAGGTCTCCGTGAAAGGATTGGGGTTAAGCCGCAGCCCGGGTACCGGCGCCGGCGCCGACGGAATGGCCCGGCTGCACAGATAACCGGCCACGGCCACCACCAGGCCGCCCAGGCTGATCCAGCCGGGAGCGTTGCCGAGCCCGGCCAGGATGCCGCCGGCCAGGGTACCGAGCAGGATGGCGACGAAGGTGGCCGCCTCCACCAGGGCATTGCCGCCCACCAGTTCTTCCGGGTAGAGATGTTGGGGCAGGATGGCGTACTTGACTGGGCCGAACAGGGTGGAGTGGCAACCCAATAGAAACAGCGCCCCCAGCAATACGGGCAGGCTGTGCAGGACAAAGCCCAGGGTGGCCACCGCCATGATGGCGATTTCCAGCAGCTTCACCAGGCGGGCCAGGGCCGCCTTGTCGTACTTGTCTGCCAGCTGGCCGGCGCTGGCGGAGAAGAGGAAGAAGGGCAGGATGAAGATGCCTGCCGCCAGGTTGGCCAGGAGGCCCGGATCGAGGGCCGTCCAGCTGGCGGCCTGGAAGGTCAGCAGCACCACCAGGGCGTTCTTGAACAGGTTGTCGTTGAAGGCTCCGAGGAACTGGGTACCGAAGAAGGGCAGGAAGCGGCGTTGCCGCAGCAGGCCGAACTGGCCGGCCATGCTCAGCGGCCCCGGGCCTTGGGCGCGGCCTTACCTCCCGGCCGCCCGGCCCCGCGCCGGCCGCCCGGGGCCTTGGCACTGCCGGGGCCCTTGCCCCGGCTGGGCCCGCTGCCGATGCCGTAGTCCAGGTGCTTGGGCATTTTCGGCTTCTTCGGTTTCTTGATCACCTGTCCGGCGGGGCCGGTCTCGGGCACCCGGTGGTCCGGCTCGAAGCCGTGCTGTTCGATGCGGGAAAGGGGCTGGCCGATCAGCACCTCGATGGCGCCGAGCAGGTTCACCTCGTCGGCGCAGACCAGGGACACGGCCTCGCCGCTGGCGCCGGCCCGGGCGGTGCGGCCGATGCGGTGCACGTAGTCTTCGGGGACGATGGGCAGGTCGAAGTTGACCACCCGGGGCAGGTCGTCGATGTCCAGACCGCGGGAGGCCACGTCGGTGGCCACCAGCACCCGCACCTGGCCGGCCTTGAAGCTTTCCAGGGCGCGCAGGCGGGCCGGCTGGGGCTTGTCCCCGTGGATCGATTCGGCGGCGATGCCCTTGGTCGTCAGGGTCTCCACCAGCTCATCGACGCCCTTGCGCGTCTTGACGAAGACCAGCACCTGGTCCCACTTCTTGTGCTTGTAGAGATGGCAGAACAGGGCACTCTTGCGCTTCTTGTCCACCGGCACCACCCACTGCTTGATGCCCCGGGCGGTGGCGTTGGGCCGGGCCGTCTCGATGGAGAGGGGCTTTTTCAGCAGCTGGTTGGCCATGCTGCGGATGGCGTCGGAGAAGGTGGCGGAGAAAAGCAGGGTCTGGCGCTGCTTCGGCAGCAGGGCGAAGAGGGCATTCAGTTCCCGGGCGAAACCCAGGTCCAGCATGCGGTCGGCCTCGTCCAGCACCAGGGTGCGCACCTGGTCGAAACGCACCGCGTTCTGCCGGTGCAGGTCCAGCAGGCGGCCCGGGGTGGCCACCAGGATGTCCACGCCCTTGCGCAGCTTCATCATCTGGGGATTGATGCTGACCCCGCCATAGACGGCGTAGCTGCGCAGCACCAGGAACTGGCCGTAGGCGACGAAGCTGTCGCACACCTGCTGGGCCAGCTCCCGGGTCGGCACCAGGATCAGGGCCCGGGTGCTGTTGCTGGCGGTGGGCTCCGGATCGTGGGCCAGCCGCTGCAACAGGGGCAGGGCGAAGCTGGCGGTCTTGCCGGTGCCGGTCTGGGCCGCGGCCATCAGGTCGCCCCCGGCCAGGACGGCGGGAATGGCTTTCTCCTGGACCGGGGTCGGGGTCTGGTAGCCGAGCACGTCGAGGGCTTCCAGCAGGGGCGGCACGAGGTCGAGATCGGCGAAGGTCATGGGCGGTGTTTGGCTGGACATAGGGATTGCAAAATAAGGGGCGGCGCGGCTCAGTCGGCCAGGGGGCCGGCATGGGCGCCGTGGGTGGCCTCGAAGCGGCGGGCCAGTTCCTGGCGCAGCTGGCGGCGGGTGCAGGCGGCCTCGAAGCGGCGATGCTCGTCCGGCGTCCGGGGCTCCAGGGGCGGCACCGGGGTCGGCTTGCCCTGGTCGTCCACCGCCACCATGGTGAAGAAGCAGCTGTTGGCGTGGCGCACCACCTGGGAGCGGATCTCCTCCGCCACCACCTTGATACCCACTTCCATGGAGGAGGTGCCGGTGTGGTTCACGCTGGCCAGGAAGGTCACCAGTTCGCCGACGTGGATGGGCTGGCGGAACATCACCTGGTCCACCGAGAGGGTCACCACATAGGCGCCGGCGTAGCGGCTGGCGCAGGCGTAGGCCACCTGATCGAGCAGCTTGAGGACGGCGCCGCCGTGGACCTTGCCGCTGAAGTTGGCCATGTCCGGCGTCATCAGCACGGTCATCGACAATTGGTGGTTGGGCAGGTTCATGGCAGGACTCGCGAGGCAGAATGAGAAAGCGGGAAGCGGGACGAAGGCTGGCGCGGCACCGCGGCGCTATTGTACCCGGGGCCGCAGCAGGCCGCCGGCTCAGGCCTTGAGCAGCTCTTCCCGGCTGCCCAGCCAGCGCCGCAGATGGCGCTCGGCCCGGGGCGGATCGTCCCGCAGCAGGCGTTCGGCCAGGTCCCGCGCCAGTTCCACCAGGTCGGCGTCCATTTCCAGGTCGGCGTAGCGCAGCAGGGGCACGCCGCTCTGGCGGGCGCCGACGAACTCGCCGGGGCCGCGCAGCTGCAGGTCCTGACGGGCGATCTCGAAGCCGTCGGTGTTCTCGTAGATGATTTTCAGGCGGGCCCGCCCGGTCTGGGACAGGGGCGTGGCGTAGAGCAGAACGCAGGCCGACTCGTGGGCGCCCCGGCCCACCCGGCCCCGCAGCTGGTGCAGCTGGGCCAGGCCGAAGCGCTCCGCATGCTCGATCACCATGAGGCTGGCGTTGGGCACGTCCACCCCCACCTCGATCACCGTGGTGGCCACCAGCACCTGGATCTCCCCGGCGGCGAAGGCGGCCATGGTGGCGGCCTTCTCGTCGGGCTTGAGACGGCCGTGCACCAGGCCCACCGACAGTCCTTCCAGCTCCTCGGCCAGGATGGCGTGGGTGTCGATGGCGGCCTGCAGGTCCAGCTTCTCGCTTTCCTCGATCAGGGGACAGACCCAGTAGGCCTGGCGCCCGCTCTCCACGGCGTGGCGCACCGCCCCCACCACCTCGTCGCGACGGGCGTCAGAGACCAGCTTGGTGCGGATGGGGGTACGCCCCGGCGGCAGTTCGTCGATCACCGAGACATCCAGGTCGGCGTAGTAGCTCATGGCCAGGGTGCGGGGGATGGGCGTGGCGGACATCATCAGCTGATGCGGGATGCCGGCCTTGCCCTTCTTGCGCAGTTCCAGGCGCTGGGCCACGCCGAAGCGGTGCTGCTCGTCCACGATGGCCAGCCCCAGGCGCAGGAAATCCACGTCGGCCTGGATCAAGGCGTGGGTGCCCACCACCAGCTGGGCGCCGGCGGCGGCCTCCTGCTGGGCGGCTTTTTTCTTCGCCGACTTGAGGCTGCCGGAGAGCCAGGCGACGGTAATGCCGAGGGGCTCCAGCCAGGCCGAGAGCTTCTTGTAATGCTGCTCGGCGAGGATTTCCGTGGGCGCCATGAAAGCCGCCTGCCAGCCGCACTCGATGGCCTGGCAGGCCGCCAGGGCGGCAACGATGGTCTTGCCGCTGCCCACGTCCCCCTGCAGCAGACGCTGCATGGGATGGGCCTCGGCCAGGTCCCGGGCGATTTCCTGCCATACCCGCTGCTGGGCTCCGGTGAGCTGGAAGGAAAGCTGGGCGAGCAGGCGCCGGGCCAGGTCGCCGGAGGCCTTCAGCCGGGGCGAGCCCTGTTCCCGCCGTGCCAGATAGGCCCGGCGCAGGGACAGTTGCTGGGCCAGCAGCTCGTCGAACTTGATGCGACGCCAGGCCGGGTGGCGGTGGTTCTGCAGGGCGAATTCATCGACCCCGGGGGGCGGCGCGTGCAGCAGGCGGGCGCTGGCGGCGAAGGGCTCCAGGTCCAGGGCCCGCAGCTGCGCCTGGTCCAGGGTGTCGGCCAGGTCGGACTCGGCCAGGGCCTTGCCGATGAGCTTGCGCAGGGCGGACTGGGCCAGGCCGGCGGTGGTGGGATAGACCGGCGTCAGGGACTGGGGCAGGGCACTCCCCTCCTCCACCGACTTGTAGCGGGGATGGACCATCTCGCTGCCAAAGAAGCCGCCCCGGATCTCGCCGAAGACCCGCAGCTTGCGGCCCTCGTCCCGGGCCGTTTCCAGCTGCTTGACCTGGCTACCGTAGAAATTGAGGAAGCGCAGCCACAGCTCCCCCGAGTCGTCCTCGCAGCGGGCCACCAGCTGGCGCCGGGGGCGGAACTGGATGGAGACGTCGGTGACCCGCACCTCCACCTGCACCGGCTCGTCCCAGGGCGCCTCATTGACCGGCACCACCGCCGTCTCGTCCTCGTAGCGCAGGGGAAAATGCAGCAGCAGATCGTTGCGCGAGTGCAGCCCCAGCTTGCCCAGCTTCTGCTGCAGGGCGCTGGCCCCCTTGGCTGGCGCCTTGGCGGCCTTGGCCGGCCCGGCCTTCTTTTCCGCCAAGACGGTTCTGCGCTTTAGCCGAGCACCAGCACGGCGTCGGCTTCCACCAGGGCGCCCCGGGGCAGGGAGGCAACGCCGACGGCGGCCCGGGCGGGATAGGGCTGGCTGAAGTACTGGGACATGACCTCGTTCACCTTGGCGAAATTGCCCAGATCGGTGAGGTACACATTGAGCTTGACGGTGTCGGCCAGGGAGCCGCCGGCGGCCTCGGCCACGGCCTTGAGGTTGTCGAAGACGCGCACGATCTGGGCGTCGATGCCTTCCACCATCTGCATGGAAGCCGGGTCCAGGCCGATCTGGCCGGAGAGGTAAACGGTGTCGCCAGCCTTCACTGCCTGGGAGTAGGTGCCGATGGCGGCGGGAGCCTTGTCGGTGGCGATGATCGTTTTGGCCATTTTGCTGTCCTTTAGAATGAAGCCTTGGAAAAAAGGAAATGGTAAATGACGACAGCGATCATCGCCAATCTGGAAAAGCTGCTGGACGGTCCCCGGGACGGGGCCCTGCTGCGCTATTCCCTGGGCAACGAGTGGCTCAAGGCCGAACAGTGGGAACAGGCCGCGGCTCGCTTCCGGGAAGCGGTGGACAAGGACCCCAAGTATTCGGCCGCCTGGAAGCTGCTGGGCAAGGCCCTGGCCGAGGGCGGCCGGCCGGCGGAGGCCCTGGCCGCCTATCGTCAGGGCATTACGGTGGCGGAGGGACGGGGGGACGTGCAGGCGGCCAAGGAAATGACGGTCTTCGCCCGCCGCCTGGAGAAACTACTGCAGTCGCCCGACGCCGGCCTGGATCAGACCTGAGGCGAAGCCTGCCGCAGCATCCGGCCTGGAAGGCAGCAAGGACGCCGCTCCCGGCCACGGCATGGCCAGGAGGCGAACCCCGCCTGCCTCTCCCGGCAGGTCGTTTTCAATCTTGAGGCAATGCCGGCACCGCGACGGGCGCCGGCTGCAACTTGTATCAGGCAGCAGCGGCCGGCCCGGCAAGGTGGGCGCCGGGACCGCCGCCCGCCTTTAGCGGCGGTTGCCGGCGGGGGGCACCAGCACCGAGTCGATGCCCAGGGCCTTGAGCTTGGCCCGGGCCGCGTCGGCCTCTTCCTTGGACTTGAAGGGCCCCACGTTCACCCGGGATTCGATATTGGAGGGAATGCCGTTCAGCTGCAGCTTGGCGTGCAGTTCCTCGGCCCGCTCGGTGCTGCTGAAGACGCCGGCCTGCACCACGTAGCCGGAGAAGAGGCGGGGCGGCAGGGGCTGGGGCCGTACCGGCATCGGCTGCACGTTGGCCGGTGCCGCCGCCGGGGCCGGCTGGGCGGCAGGCGTGGTGCCGGCCGGCGCCGCAGCGGCAGGCGCGGGCGTAACGCTGGCCACGGTGCCCTGACGGCCCTGGGCCGGCTGGCGGCCGTTGCTCACCGGGCCGGAGGTGGCGCCGCGGATAGGCTGGGCGGCATGGGGCGTCGTTTGCAGGGCCGGTTTGGCGGCCACCTGGGGCGGCGGCGGCAGTTCGGGGGCCGGCTGGCCCTTGGTCACCGGCGCGGCGGACAGTTCGGGTTCGGCCGGTTTTTCCTCGGCCTTGGCTTCTTCGGCGGGCGGCGCCACGGGTTCCACCGGCTTCACCGGCTGGGCCACTTCCTTCGGTGCCGGTGCCGGCGCCACGGCCACTTCCTCTTCTTCCGGGGCCTTGGAGAGATGGTCGAACAGGGCCAGGGCGGCCAGCAGCACGGCGATCATGACGCCGGCGAAGGCCATGCGCCGCCCCAGGCGCTGCTTGATCTCGTCCTGGGGATCGACGGCGGGCGCTTCCTTGCGCTTGGCGGCCGTCTTGGCGCCGGTCGCCTTGGTCGCCGGTTTCTTTTCTGCCATGGTGGTCCCTTTCCCTGGTTATCGGTGTGCGGCGCCCGGCCTCAATCGCCCTGGTTGCGGGCCAGGGCGACCACCAGGTCAGCCTCGGCCCGGGCGATGCCGCAACGCTCGGCAATGGTTTCGGCGTCGTGCCCCAGCATGGCCATCTGCATGGCGTCGCTGTAGAGGGGCGACATGTTCTGGGAAGCCTTGATCTGGCCGACCTGGCCGCGCATCTCTTCGCGCAGGGTGGCGAACTCGTGGCGCAGCACCGCCACTTCCTCCCGCAGCTGGCCCAGTTCGAGCTGGACCGCCTTGTAGTACTGCTCTTCGGCAAAGTCCTTGGCCGGCGGTTCGTTCCAGGCGAAGGCGGGCTTTTCGGGGCGGCTGTAGACCGGGTCCGGATGCTCGTCGCCGGCCTCGTCGTCGCCATCGTCCCCGACCTCGCCCAGGCTCGGCGCCTTGGGCGCCGGCGCGGCCGCCTCCTGGCGGCGGCGGGCCAGGCGCTTCAGGCGCAGCAGCACGAACAGGATGTACAGCCCCAGGAGGGCAATGATGCCCACCACGGCTTCACGCCAGCCCATGCCGGCAGCCGCCAGCCAGGTGTCGAGATTCATGGGGTATGCCGCGCCTTGTCAGTCATGGGGCCGTATTATGCCAGAGGGCTCGTGCCGGCGCGGGCTCTTAACGCGGCCGCTCCAGGCCCCGCCTAGGCCGCCACCTTGTTGCGGTAGAAGGCCTTGTCGGCAATGTACACGGTGCGCTCGACGATGGTGTGCACCACCCCGTGACGGTCCTTCAGTTCCACCGTGTAGGTGCGTTCGCACTCCCCGTCCCGGGCGACAATCTCGCGCACCAGTTCGGTCTCCGCATCGTCGATGTGGAATTCGGCAAAAAGGGGCGCCCGACCCGGCTTGCGGTAGCGGATGGCGCCGGCCTTGTCCCAGATGATGTAGTCGTGGCCCAGCTGCAGGGCCAGCAGGGTGGGATGAAGACCGTCGGTGGTGGCGAACAGGGCGCCGCCGAAAATGGTGCCGACGGCGTTGCGGGTACCCCGGTTGAGGGGCAGCTTGACCACGATGCGCTTCAGGTCGGCGGAAACGTGGATGACCCGGCCGCCGGTGGCGCGCCAGGCGGGAAACCAGTTGAAACCCCAGCGCAGGATGGCCGGGCGCCAGGCGGGAGGCAGCTTTTTCCACCATTTTGGCAGCATGGTCGGGAATCTCCTTGGGGAATGGCTTGGCACAACGGGTGCGGCGCCGGCCGGCGCCCGCCCCGTGGCCTTTGTCGGGGAGGCAGCTTACAACAAGTCGGTAAACGCAAAAATGCCCCGGCCGGCACCGTCCCTGGAGGAGAACGGCACCGGCCGGGGCGCGCTGCGCCTTACAGGGCCTCGAACAGGCCCGCGGCCCCCATGCCGGTGCCGATACACATGGTGACCATGCCCCACTTCTTATTTTCCCGGCGCATGCCGTGCACCAGGGTGGCGGTGCGGATGGCGCCGGTGGCGCCCAGGGGATGGCCGAGGGCGATGGCGCCGCCCTGGGGATTGATCTTGGCCGGGTCCAGACCCAGCTCCCGGGTCACCGCCAGGGCCTGGGCGGCGAAGGCCTCATTCAGCTCGATCCAGTCCAGGTCGTCCTGCTTGATGCCGGCCTGGGCCAGGACCTTGGGAATGGCGGCAATGGGGCCGATGCCCATGATCTCCGGCGGCACGCCGGCCACGGAGAAGCCGGCGAAACGGGCCAGGGGCTGCAGGTTGAACTGCTTGAGGATCTTCTCGGAGACCAGCAGCACGGCGCCGGCGCCGTCGGACATCTGGGAGGAGTTGCCGGCGGTGACGCTGCCCCGGGCGTTGAACACCGGCTTCAGCTTGGCCAGGCCCTGCAGGCTGGAATCGGGACGGGGGCCTTCGTCGGTGTCGCAGACCTTGTCGACGATGCGCACGGTGCCGCTCTTCAAGTCAGGCAGGTGGGCGCGCACGGTGTAGGGGCTGATCTCGTCCTTGAACTTGCCGGCGGCGATGGCGGCCACGGCCTTCTGGTGGGAGGCCACGGCGAAGGCATCCTGGTCGTCGCGGCTGATGCCCCACTTCTGGGCCACCTTCTCGGCGGTGAGGCCCATGCCGTAGGCGATGGCCACGTTCTCGTCCTTCTCGAAAATGGCCGGGTTGAGGGAGACCTTGTTGCCCATCATCTGGGACATCAGGCTCATGGTCTCGGTGCCGGCAGCCAGCATCACGTCGGCCTCGCCCAGGCGGATGCGGGCGGCGGCATCGGCCACGGCCTGCACGCCGGAGGAGCAGAAGCGGTTGATGGTGATGCCCGGCACGGTGTCCGGCAGGCCGGCCAGGAGCAGGCCGATGCGGGCCACGTTCATGCCCTGCTCGGCTTCCGGCATGGCGCAGCCGACGATCACGTCTTCCACCAGGGCCGGGTCCAGCTGGGGCACCTGGGCCATGACGGACTTGAGGGCGTGGGCCAGCATGTCGTCGGGGCGGGTGGTCTTGAACATGCCGTTGCGCTTGGCCACCGGCAGACGGGTGGCGGCGACGATGTAGGCGTCTTGGATTTGTTTGGTCATTGTTTGTCTCCTTCCCCTTAATTACGCAGGGGCTTGCCGGTCTCAAGCATGTGCTTGATGCGGGCCTGGGTTTCCGGGGTCTTCAGCAGTTCGACGAATTCGCGGCGCTCCACGGTGAGCAGCCATTCGTCGTCCACCCGGCTGCCCTGCTCCACGTCGCCGCCGCACAGGGCGATGGCGGCGGAGCGGGCCACCCGGTAATCGTGGGCGGAGATGAAACCGCCCTCCTTCATGTTCACCAGCATCATCTCCAGGGTGGCAATGCCGGGACGGCCGGCCACCGGGATGTTGCGGGCCCGCAGGGGCGGACGGTAACCGGCCTGGGCCATGGCCCGGGCGCGGCCCAGGGCCACGTGCAGCAGTTCGTGGGCGTTGAAGACCACGTCGTCCGACTCCTTGGCGAAGCCCATTTCCTGCACTTCCAGGGCACTCTTGGCCACCTTGGCCATGGCGATGGTCTGGAACACGTTCTGCAGGAAGGGGAACAGTTCACCGCCAGCCTGGCGGGCACCGAACTGGGCGGCACGGATGGCGAATTCCTTGCAGCCGCCGCCGGCGGGAATCAGGCCGACGCCCGCTTCCACCAGACCGACGTAGCTTTCCAGGGCCATGACCCGGTGGGCCGCATGCATGACGAACTCGCAGCCGCCGCCCAGGGCCATGCCCTGCACAGCCGCCACGGTGGGCACCTGGGCGTGCTTGAAGGCCATGGAGGCGCGCTGGAACTTGGCCACGGTGGCCTCCAGCTTGTCGAACTCGCCCTTGGCGCAGGCTTCGCCCACCTGCTGCAGATTGGCGCCGACGGCGAAGGGGGCTTCGTGCCAGATGACCAGGCCGTCGAAGTCCCGCTCGGCCCGGCTGACTGCTTCGAGCACGCCATCCAGCACCTCGTCACCGATGGCGTGCATCTTGGAGGTGATGGAGAGAATGGCGATCTTGGGGTCCTGGGCATGGGTCCACAGGCGCACCCCGGCGTTTTCCCAGACGGTCTCGCCCTTGGCGGCGGGGGCTTCGCCCAGCACGGTCTCGGGATAGAGCTGGCGGCCGTACACCGGCAAGGCGGACCGGGGCTTGAGGCCCTGTTCGGCGGCGGACCAGGAGCCGACGGGTTCATGCACCCCGTCCCGAGCCATGACCCAGGCGGGCAGGGGCGCCGTGCTCATGGCCAGGCTGGCATCGATGTCGGCCTGCACGGCGGCGGCAATGGCTTTCCAGCCGGCCGCCTGCCAGGTCTCGAAGGGGCCCATGGCCCAGCCGAAGCCCCAGCGCATGGCGAAATCCACATCCCGGGCGTTGTCGGCGATGGATTCCAGGTGGAAGGCGCAGTAGTGGAAGACGTCCCGGTAGATGGCCCACAGGAACTGGGCCTGCTTGTGGCCGGAGGCGCGCAGGGCGGCGAACTTCTCGGCCGGGTTCTTGATCTTGAGGATCTCGGCCACTTCCGGGGCAATCTCGCCGGCGGAGGTACGGTAGTCCTGCTTGGCCAGGTCCAGCACCTGGATTTCCTTGCCCTGCTTACGGAAGATGCCGCACTTGGTCTTCTGGCCCAGGGCGCCCTTCTCGATCAGGGCGGCCAGCCAGGCCGGGGCCTGGAAGTGGCTGTGCCACGGATCGCCGGGCAGGGTGTCCTGCATGGTTTTGACCACGTGGGCCAGGGTGTCCAGGCCCACCACGTCGGCGGTGCGGTAGGTGGCGCTCTTGGGACGGCCGATCTTGGGGCCGGTCAGGGCATCCACCTCGTCGAAGCCCATCTCCAGGCGCTGGGTGTGGTGCATCACCGCCAGGATGGAGAAGACGCCGACCCGGTTGGCGACGAAATTGGGGGTGTCCTTGGCCCGCACCACGCTCTTGCCGAGGCGGGAGACCAGCCAGGTTTCCAGGCGGTCCAGCATGGCCGGATCGGAGTCGGTGGTGGCGATGATTTCCACCAGGGGCATGTAGCGCGGCGGATTGAAGAAGTGGATGCCGCAGAAGTTGGCCCGCTTCTCCGCCGGCACGGTGGAGGACAGCTTGTTGATTGACAGGCCCGAGGTGTTGGAGGCGACGATGGCGCCGGCCTTCAGGTGGGGCGCGATCTTGCGGTAGAGGTCTTCCTTCCACTCCATCTTCTCGGCGATGGCCTCGATCACCAGGTCGCACTCGCCCAGGAGGGCCAGGTGCTGCTCGTAGTTCGCGGCATCGATGTGGGCCAGGCGCTCCTTGCTCGCCAGGGGCGCCGGGTCCAGCTTCTTCAAGCCGTCCAGGGCCTTCTTGACGATGCCGTTGGGGTCGCCCTCCTTGGCCGCCAGGTCGAAAAGCACCACCGGCACATCGGCGTTGGCGAGATGGGCGGCGATCTGGGCCCCCATCACGCCGGCGCCGAGCACGGCAGCCCGGCGGACGATCAGTTTGCTGTTCTCACTCATGGTCTTCTTGTCTCCTTCACTTCACTAGTTGTTCCCGCATGGCGCGCTTGTTCAGCTTGCCAACGCTGGTTCGAGCCAGACTCTCGAGGAATCTGACGTTTTCCGGTACACCGTACTTGGAAATATGGCCCTGGTCGGCAAAGACCTTCACATGGGCTTGGATATCTGCGGCCGACACCTGGTCGGCGAATTCGGGCTTGAGCACCACCAGGGCCAGGGGGCGTTCGCCCCACTTCTCGTCGGGCACGCCGATGACGGCCACTTCGCTTACCCCCGGGTGGCGGCCGATGAGGTCCTCCAGTTCGAGGGAGGAGACCCACTCGCCGCCGGTCTTGATCACGTCCTTGATGCGGTCGGTGACCTGCAGGTAGCCCTGGGGGTCGATGTGGCCGATGTCCTGGGTGTGCAGCCAGCCGCCGTCCCACAGATGCTCGGAGGCCTCCGGGTTGTAGAGGTAGCCCTGGGTCAGCCAGGGGGCGCGCACCACCACCTCGCCGGCGCTCTTGCCGTCCCGCGGGCAGTCGCCCATCTGGGCATCCACGGTGCGCAGGGCCACCAGGGGCACGGGCCGGCCGGTCTTGACCCGTACCGCCACGTTGGCATCGGCATCGGCCAGCAGCGCCGGATCTTCCATCTGGGCCAGGGTCAGGATGGGACAGGTCTCGGACATGCCGTAGCCGGTGAACACATCGATGCCCCGCTCCAGGGCCGCCTTGGCCAGGCCTGTGGTGAGGGCGGAGCCGCCGATGATGACCTTCCACCGGGAAAGGTCCACCTGCTTGCCATAGGGCGTCAGCAGCAGCATGTGCAGGATGGTGGGGACGCAGTGGGAGAAGGTGACCTGCTCCTTCTCGATCAGCTTGAGGATGGCCTCGGGCTGGTAGCGCCCCGGATAGACCTGCTTCACACCCGCCAGGGTGGCGATGTAGGGCATGCCCCAGGCGTGCACATGGAACATGGGGGTCAGGGGCATGTAAATGTCGTCCCGGTGGAATCCCCCCTGTTGCGGCGCCAGGGCCAGGGCAGAGCAGACGGCCAGGGTGTGCAGCACCAGCTGGCGGTGGCTGAAATAGACGCCCTTGGGCAGGCCGGTGGTGCCGGTGGTGTAGAAGGTGGTGGCCCGGGTGTTTTCGTCGAAATCGGGAAAGTCGTAGTGGTCCGGGCAGTCGGCCAGCAGGGCTTCGTACTCGCCGGCAAAGCCTTCCGGCAGGTCGCCGCTTTCGTCGTCCAGCAGGACGAAGCGCTTCACCGTGGCCAGCTCGCCGCGGATTTGCGCCAGCACCGGCAGGAACTCCCGGTTCACCAGCAGCACGCTGGCCTGGGCATGGTTCAGGGTGTACAGGATCTGGTCCGGCGACAGGCGCACATTCACCGTCTGCAGCACGGCGCCCAGCATGGGCACGCCGAAGAAGCACTCCAGGTAGCGGTGGCTGTCCCAATCCATGACCGCCACCGTGTCGCCGCCCTGGACCCCCAGGCGGCTCAGGGCATGGCCCTGGCGGTTGATGCGCAGGGCCAGGTCCCGGTAGGTGTGGCGCACCTTGTCCCCATAGACGATTTCCTGCTGCGGCGCCGTCGCCAGGGGAGTATGCAGCAGCTGCTTGATCAGCAGGGGATAGGTGTAGGCGGAGGATGTGACCTGGATGGGTTGCATGGACATGGCGGAAGTCTCCCGGCGTTGTTCTGGCTTATCGCCCGCCGGCGGCCGCGCCTGCGACCCTGGCAATAGACCTATCGCGCCGAAAAAGCGTCTTTTCGGCAGGTACGACCCGATGCCCAGCGGACTCCTTGAAACAAGACAGAGTCTTTGTTTCCGCGACGATTCTACGAACAATCGCCGCTCCGCCGGATTGCCGGTTGCGCCTATTTACTTGCATAATCGGCCATTCCTCATGCCGCAGCGCACAAGAAATCCCAGGCCATGGCCGCCCCGTCATCGAGCACCGTCCCCATCAGCTTCGTGCACCACCTGCTGGCCGGCACCGCCATCGAGCCCCCTCGACGTACGGCCCTGGTGCAACAGGCCGGCATTGCGCCGGCCTTGCTGGCAGCCGATACCGCCCGCGTCACCACGGAGCAGTTCGCCACCCTCTACCGCCTGCTGGCGCGGGAGCTGGACGACGAACTGCCCGGCATGTTCTCCCGCCCGGTGCGGGCCGGCGCCTTCAAGTTCCTCTGCCTGAGCCTGCTTGAATCGGCCAACCTGCAGACTGCCCTGTTCCGCTTCACCCGCTTCTTCCATCTGCTGCTGGACGACTTCGCCATCGACCTCTCGCGCCAGGGCGGCCTGGTGCGCATCGCCCTCATCCCCCAGACGCCGGCGGCGCCCGCAAACACCTTCGGCCAGGAGATCATGCTCAAGCTGATCCACGGCGTCGCCTCCTGGCTGACCGGCCACAAGATGACCCTGGCCCGGGTGGACTGCGCCTATCCGCGACCACGCCATGCCTCGGAGTACGTTTTTCTCTATCCGGGGCCGGTGCATTTCGACCAGGGGCAGTCGGCCCTGTACTTCGAGGCCAGCGCCCTGGCCACACCGATCCGGCAGGACAAGAACTCCCTCGGCACCTTCCTCAGCAAGGCGCCGGGCGGCTGGCTCTTCGTTTCCTTTGCCGAGCGCCTGGTCAGCCAGAAGGTGCGGGAGACCCTGGAAAAGCAGCTGGAACGCTCCCTTTCCATCGAAACGGTGGCGCGCAGCCTGCACACGTCGGTGCGCAGCCTGACCCGCCACCTGGCGACGGAAGGCACCACCTTCCAGGCCATCAAGGATGAACTGCGCCGGGACGTGGCCATCCAGCGTCTGACCCAGACTGACATGCCCATCGCCGTGATCGGCACCGCTGTGGGCTTCGACGACCCGACCACCTTCCACCGCGCCTTCCGCAAATGGACGGGCAGCACGCCGGGCGCCTACCGGCTGCGGCGCTGACAGGGGAACGGGAAAGATCGGCATCGGCCTCGCCTATAATTAAAACGAACGTTTGAATTATAGGCATCCGCCTCATGCCGTCAATATTTGCCCACAAAAAAAATGCTCCGCGATGCGGAGCATTTTTTCAACCAAACGAACAGCAAATATCAGAAGCTCACCGAATACTGAACACCAATCATCTGAACAAAGCTCTTGTACTCGCCATTAATCGTTCCCTTGGCCGCACTTCCAACCTCATTGGCATCAGCCGTTTTTGCTTTCACATAGCTATAACCGACATCCAGCTTATTTTTGGCATTGATTTTGTACTGTGCGCCAATGGAATACCAAATACGATCCTGATCCGGCAAACGGGGAGTGCGCAAGCCTTCCCTCACAGGTGATTGGTCAAATGCAAGCCCCAAGCGAAGCTTCCAAGCATCGTTAATCTGGTAGTTTGCGCCACCTGCTACACGCCACGTATCTCTCCATCGATAATCAGAAACCTGATCAGGAGACCCATTTGCAGAGACAATTCTCAGCTCCGGAATACTTGACCACCCAGTCCGGCTAACATCCCCAAGCAGTTCCCACTGATTGTTAAGCTGATGAGCCACACTAAAAACCCACGTATCCGGCAGCTTGATATTTACCGTAGCAGCGCCATTCGCCGCCTTAAATCCACCAGCGCCAACAATTGCAGCAACAACCCCAGGAGCGCCAGAAATGCTGTAGTTACCTTCCAACTGATGCTTTACTGCAGAACGATAAGAGACGCCAATCTGAGTGTTGATGCTGGGTTTGTAAAGAAGCCCCAGGTTGTAGCCCCAGGACCAGTCATTACCCGCCACCAAATAGCTACCAACCGCAGTAGGCCCTACACCGATGTTCACTTGGTTGCCGAGTTGGGCATCAAATTTCTGATAATTTACCCCTCCACCAACAGACAATTGATCATTGAGGCGATAGGCCAAATTCAAATTGAAATTCATAGCCTTGACGTCAGTCATTGTGCCGAAGCCTTGACCGACCCACTCCTTGGGCCAATCAGTGCGCATACCAAAAGGAGCGTTGGCACCAACCCCAAGATACAAATCTTTGGTCAGCGGCATAGAAAAATAGAAATTAGGCACAAAAGCGGCATCCCCGCCTTGTGCCCCATCCATGACCGCATTAGCAGCCCATCCAGCCGGCGCAACAGACGCTCTGTTGTGAAACTTAGAATCCAGCTCGATGTAATTAACACCAGTCGAAATCTGCTTACCCGCCAATTCAGTTAAAGCCGCAGCATTAAAATATTGAACGGACGCGTTTTCTGCGGATGCAGCCGAACCTGCATAAGCATTTCCCATACCGCTAGCGTTCTGTTCCAGCAACTGGAAGCCGGCAGCGGAAGCGGTACCGGAAACTGCCCCCAGGACCAACAACGGCAACAACTTCATGGAAGTCTTCAACATCGTTTTGTCTCCTATTTATGATTGTGGTTTGGGAGGCGAACCTCCCGGGTAAAACACCTGCTCTCAGCCCTCGGGCGGCACTTCCCGCTTGTTGCCGCTGACGTCGATGGCCACGTAGGTCAGGGTGGCCTCCGTCACCTTGACGGTGATGGGCTTGAAATAATTGCGTTCGGCATAGACTTCCACACTGAGGGTGATGGAGGTGCGGCCGACCTTGACGATGTCGGTGTAGAAGCTGACGACATCGCCGATGGAAATGGGCTGCTTGAACTGGAAGGCATTGACGGCGACCGTGGTCACCCGTCCGCGGGCCCGACGCATGGCGGCGACGCCGCCGGCAATGTCCACCTGGGACATGACCCAGCCGCCGAAGATGTCGCCGTTCGGATTCATGTCCGACGGCATGGTCATCAGGCGCAGGGTGGGTTGCTTTTCGGGCAGTTGGACGGGGATTTCAGGCATGTCGGCTCCTAGCGTAGTTGAGGGGTCCGCCCGTGAAGGGGGCGAAACCGGTGCCGAATATTACGCCGGCGTCCGCCAGCTCGGCATCCGCTACGACACCTGCATCGACCAATTGTTGCGTCCGCTGCAGCAGGGGCTGCACCAGCCGTTCGGCCAGCCCGGCCGGCACTGCGCCCGCCGCCCCCTTCTGGATCTTGCCGGCCGGATAGGCGTAGAAACCCTTGCCGCTCTTGCGCCCCAGATCGCCGCGCTCGAAGCGCTGCACCAGGCACTTGGGCGGCTCCGTACCGTTGCCGGCCAGGGCCTTGCCGGCCGCCATGGCAATATCCAGGCCGACGGTATCGGCCAGCTCGATGGGGCCCATGGGCATGCCGAAGGCCAGGGCCGCTTCATCCACCGTCTCCGGGGCGATGCCCTCGTCCACGCAGCGCATGGCTTCCAGCAGATAGGGGCCGAGCACGGCATTGACCAGGAAGCCGGGGGCGCTCTTAACCGGCAGGGGCAGCTTGTCGATGCCACGCACGAAGGCGCAGGCCTGGCGCGTCACTTCCGCATCGCCGCCCGCGGCCGTCACCACCTCCACCAGGGGCATCTTAGCCACCGGGTTGAAGAAGTGGATGCCCACCAGGCGTTCCGGCCGCTGCAAGACGGTACGGATGTCCTCCAGCTTCAGGCTGGAGGTGTTGGTGGCCAGCACGGCATCGGGCTTCATCCGGGCCTCCAGGCCCTTGAGCAGGCTGTGCTTGGCTTCCAGGTTCTCGAAGATGGCCTCGATGACCACGTCGGCGTGGGCGGCCCCATGGCCTTCCGGATCGGGGATGAGCCGGTCCATGACGGCGCGCAGCTGCAGCTTGTCCCTGATGCGCCGGGCAAAGCCGGCGTGGGCCCGCTTGATGGCCGGAGCGATGCGCTCCACGTTCTGGTCCTGCAGGGTCACGGTGAGGCCGCGGCCGGCGCACCAGGCGGCGATGTCGCCCCCCATGACGCCGGCCCCCACCACGTGCACCCGTTTGGCGACGAAAGCGGAATCCTTGCCGAAAGCCTTCAGGCGCTCCTGCAGGTGGAATACCCGCACCAGGTTGCGGGCGGTGGCGGAACGGACGATGCGATCGGTGATCTCCGGCGCCGCCAGGGCGTTGCCGTCGTACTTGGCCCACAGGTCGATGATGGCGTAGGGCGCCGGATAGTGTTCGGGACGGGCCCGCTTGGCCACTTGCTTGCGCGCCTGGCCCGCCACCACGCCGCGCAGGGGGCCCAGGAAGAGGCGCTGCAGCAGCGGCAGGGGCTTGCGCGCCGGCGGGTTGAGGGCCAGCTGGCGGGCAGCGGATTCCATCACCCGCGGCGGCACGCACTCGTCGGCCAGGCCCAGGCGCTTGGCCTTTTTCGCATCCACGGTCTTGCCGGCCAGCATCAGGTCCAGGGCCACGGCGGGACCGACCCGCCGGGGCAGGCGCAGCATGCCGCCCCAGCCGGGGAAGATGCCGAGCATGACTTCGGGCAGGCCCAGCTTGGTGCCCGGCTCGTCCACCACCAAAAGGGTACGGCAGGCCAGGGCCAGTTCCAGGCCGCCGCCCAGGCAGTGGCCCCGCACCAGGGCCAGGGTCGGATAGGGTACGGCGGCGAGGCGGTTGAACAGCTTCCAGCCCCGGGCCACCATGGCCTTGGCGGCCTCCGGCGAATCCAGCTGGTCGAATTCGGAAATGTCGGCCCCGGCAATGAAGCCGGCGCTCTTGGCGGAGCGGATGATGAGGGCCTTGGGCGGCTGACGGTCGAGCTCGTCCAGCACGCCGGAGAGTTCGGCCATGACGGCCTTGGACAGGGAATTGGCACTCTCCCCGGCCTTGTCCAGGGACAGCCAGGCGAGGCCGTCGGCCTCCCGGGTGAGGTGCCAGTGCTGTTGGGTCAGGGAGGTTTGGGTATGCATGTTCATGGTCTACCTTCAGTGAAAGGTATGGCTACCGGCGGCAAAGGCCAGGGACACCGCCCCCGTGCCCACGTTGACCGCGGCGGTGTTGCTCATCATGGAAATCAGGATCTCGGCGCCCTTCTCCTGCACCGCCGCCGCCAGGTCGGCATAGCCGGGCAGGCCGGGCACGGTGGCCGGATCGCCGCCGTAGCTGATGCAGACATGGGGCGACTCCAGGCCGGCCCGCACCTGCCGCGCCGCATTGGCGAAGAGGCGCTGCACGCCGGCCTCGAAGCCGCGCACCTTGGCGATGGAGCGGGTGACGTCCCGGTTGCAGTGCAGGATGGGCTTCATGTCCAGCATCTGGCCGAGCTTGTAGGTGCCCCAGTTGATGCTGCTGTCGCCCTTCTTGGCAGCCCGCTTGTAGATGTGGAAGAGGTCCGCCGGCACCAGGTAGGTGTGGATGTGGTCCACCAGCTGGCGCAGGCGGGTGCCGATTTCGCTGGGCGTGCCGCCGAGACGGATCAGGCGCACCGCTTCCGCCGCCAGCACGGCCTGGCCGGTAAACAGGTTGCGGCTGGAGAGCACGCACAGGCCGAAGCGGCCCGGCTTGCCGATTTCCCGGCGCGGATCCTTGTACTTGGTGAGGACGGTGCGCGAGGCCTGCATGGCATGGTCGTAGATGGGGCTGCGCTCGCTGGTGATGGTGAGGACGAAGACGTAGTCGTAGTCGATCACCATCTTGTCCAGGAACACCTGCTCGATCTGGGCCGGGCTGTAGGGGAAGGACTCGGCAAAATCCTCGCTGCGCCGGTCCACATGGGTGGCGTAGAAGCGATGAGTCTCGTCCGGGTCGCGCCGGTCCTGGATCACCGCGCCGCCGATGCGCAGGGAGATGGGCAGGACCACGATCTCGTGCTCGTCGAGGAACTGCCGGGGCAGGTCGCAGCAGGAATCGACAATGATGCCGATGCGCATGGCGGCCTCAGCAGGTTTCCACCAGCATGGCACCGCCCTGGCCGCCGCCGATGCAGATGCTGGCGACGCCCTTCTTGCCGCCCCGGGCTTTCAGGGCATGCAGCAGGTGCAGCACGATGCGGGCGCCGGAGGCGCCCACCGGATGGCCCTGGGCCACGGCGCCGCCATCCACGTTGAGCTTGCCCTGGTCCAGGCTGCCCAGGGCACCGGGCAGGCCCAGTTCCTCGCGGCAGTAGGCATCGTCTTCCCAGGCCTTGAGGCAGCCCAGCACCTGGGCAGCGAAGGCCTCGTTGATTTCCATCAGGTCCACATCGTTGAGCCCCAGGCCGTGACGCTGCAGGATGGGGGTCACCGCATGCACCGGGCCCAGGCCCATCTGGGAAGGATCGAGGCCGGCCCACTGGGCGTCCACGATGCGGCCCAGGGGCTCGAGCTTCCAGCGCTTGACGGCGCTTTCGGAAGCCAGCAGCAGCCAGGCGCCACCGTCGGTGATCTGGGAACTGTTGGCCGGAGTGACCCGGCCGTATTTCTTGTCGAAGAAGGGCTTGAGCTTCTTCATGCCGTCCATGCTGGCATCGGCCCGCACGCCATCGTCCTCGGCATAGACGGTGCCGTCGTTGCCCACCAGGGGCACGATCTCGCCGAAGGCCTGCTTGGCCCGGCCGGCCATGACCCGCTGGTGGGAGCGCACGGAAAAGGCATCCATCTCTTCCCGGCTGATGCCGAAGCGCCAGGCCAGGTTTTCCGCCGTCTGGCCCATCAAGAGGCCCACCACCGGGTCGGTCAGGCCCTTCATCAGGCCGATCACCGGATTGAGCAGCACGCTGGGGCGCAGCTTGAGGAAGTGCCCGGCCTTCTGGCCCAGGGTCTTCATCTGCATCATGCCGGCGAACCACAGCACCATGGCGTCGTTGTAGAGCAGGGGCGCCCGCGACAGGGCGTCCACGCCGCCGGCCAGGACCAGTTCGGAACGGCCGGACTGGATGTTGGCCATGGCCGAATCCAGGGCCTGCATGCCGGAGGCGCAGTTGCGCATCACCGTCCAGCCCGTCACCTTGTTGCCGCAGCCCAGGCGCAGGGCTGCCACCCGGCCGATATTCACCTCGTCCGGGCTGGGGCTGGCACAGCCCAGCACCACCTCGTCCAGATCCTCCGGGGCGAAGGGCTGGCGGGCCAGAAGGGCCCGCCCCGCCTGCACGGCAAGATCGGCAGCCGAGAACGGGCCGGGCCCGTTCTTCGCCTTGAGGAACGGGGTGCGCGCCCCATCCACCACGTAGACCGGCTCAAATGCTTGCTGCTGGGCCATGTCTCTCTCCTTTGGTTTTGTCTTTTACGTTTCTGCTTGTAATCGTCCCGGGGTCACCCACAAGGGGCGCCCCGGGATCGTGGGTCCTGCTGGCAGGGCGGGTTAAGCCGCCTTGCGCACTTCCGGCTTGTTGAGGGCCGTGGCCACACCGAAGTCGGGGGCAAAGTCGTCCACACGGATGACGATGTCCCGCAGCTCGTTGCGCCGCTTGATCACTGCGTACTCGGCGGCGGACAGGACGCCGACCTCGTAGGCGGCCAGGGCCACGTCGCGCACGTTGGCGAGGGGGTTGCCGTCGAACTTGCCGCTCTTTTCCGCTTCCCGGATCTTGGCCTCGATGGGCTCGGCTTCCAGGGTGGCGGTCAGGGCCAGCTCGATGGCGCCCACGGCATCCGCTTCCGTCTTGGCGACGAAGCAGCCGGCGGTGAGGCGCTCCCGGGTGGCGCTGGGGGAGATCAGGGCCTTGGCCACCTGATGGCCGATGTCGTCGGACGGCACCACATGGGGACGGCCGAAGGGGAAGATGACCTTCTTCAGGAACCAGCCCACCAGCGGGCTCGGGTAGTTGGCGAGGACGCCGTCAAAGGCTTCCTGGGCCTGCACCAGGGAATCCTGCACCGACCAGTGCATGAGGGCCGCATCGGCCTGCTGCCGGCCTTCCGCCTCGTAGCGCTTCAAGGTGGCGGAGATCAGGTACATCTGGGCCAGGATGTCGCCGAGACGGGCGGAGATTTTTTCCTTGCGCTTCAGACCGCCGCCCAGGACCAGCATGGAGACGTCGGAAAGGAAGGCGAAGGCAGAGGAGAAGCGGGTCAGCTGCTGGTAGTAGCGGCGGGTCTCCGGCGCCACGTCGGCACCGACGCCGGCGAAGCGGGCACCGGTCAGGCCCAGCAGCAGGGCGCGCACGCCGTTGCCGATGGAGAAGCCCATGTGGCCGAACAGGGCCTTGTCGAAGCCGACCAGGTCGTTCTTCTGGGCGGCCTGCATTTCGGCCAGCACGAAGGGATGGCAGCGGATGGCGCCCTGGCCGAAGATGATCAGGCTGCGGGTGAGGATGTTGGCGCCTTCCACGGTGATGCCGATGGGAATCTGCTGGTAGGCGCGGCCGAGGAAGTTGGAGGGGCCGAGGCAGATGCCCTTGCCGCCGATCACGTCCATGCCGTCATTGACCACCTTGCGGGCCCGTTCGGTGACGTGGTACTTGGCGATGGCGGAGACCACGGAAGGCTTCTCACCCAGATCAACGGCGCCGGCGGTCATGACCCGGGCGGCGTCCATCATGTAGGTGTAGGCGCCGATGCGGGTGAGGGCCTCTTCCACGCCTTCGAACTTGCCCACGGCCATCTTGAACTGGCTGCGGACCCGGGCGTAGGCGCCGACGGCACGGGCGGTGAGCTTGGCCATGCCGGTGTTGGAGGAAGGCAGGGAGATGGAGCGGCCGGCAGCCAGACACTCCATCAGCATGCGCCAGCCCTGGCCGGCCATCTTGGGACCGCCGATGATGAACTCCAGGGGCATGAAGACTTCCTTGCCCCGGGTCGGACCGTTGTGGAAGGCGGCGTTCAGGGGGAAGTGGCGGGTGCCGATTTCCACACCGGGGTGGTCGTTGGGGACCAGGGCGCAGGTGATGCCGATATCCTTCTTGTCGCCCAGCAGACCCTGGGGATCGTAGAGACGGAAGGCCAGGCCGAGCACGGTGCACACCGGGCCCAGGGTGATGTAGCGCTTGTCCCAGGTGACCTTCATGCCCAGCACTTCCTGGCCCTGCCACATGCCCTTGCAGACCACGCCGTAGTCGGGGATGGAGGCCGCATCGGAACCGGCCCAGGGGCTGGTGAGGGCGAAGGCGGGCACGTCGATGCCCTTGGCCAGGCGGGGCAGGTAGTGGTTCTTCTGCTCGTCGGTGCCGTAGTGCAGCAGCAGCTCGGCCGGGCCGAGGGAGTTGGGCACCATGACGGACACGGCCAGGGCGGAGGAACGGGTGGACAGCTTGGTCACCACCTGGGAATGGGCGTAGGCGGAGAATTCCAGGCCGCCGTACTTCTTCGGGATGATCATGCCGAGGAAGCCCTTGTCCTTGATGTACTGCCACACATCGGGCGGCAGGTCATACAGCTCGTGGGAGACCTTCCAGTCGTCGGTCATGGCGCAGGCCTGATCGACCTCGTTGTCCATGAAGGCCTGTTCTTCGGCCGTCAGCTTGGGCTGGGGATAGGCCATCAGCTTCTGCCAGTCGGGCTTGCCGCGGAACAGCTCGCCCTCCCACCAGACGCTGCCGGCTTCCAGCGCCTCCCGCTCCGTGTCGGACATCTGGGGCAGGATGCGCTTGTAAATGGAGAAAAGAGGCCGGCTGATCAGGGTCCGACGCAGAGGACGGACACTGATCAGCACGGCTAACGTCAAGAGTGTTGCCACACTCAACAGAGGGATGATGCTCATGGATGCTGTCTCCTTTTATGGTCTCGCGGCCAATCTGTGTCGGCTCTTCGAGTTGTTATTCCGTGGTTACTACAAGGTTTGCAACTTCAGCTTTCGAACTGGGGCAACTGGGCACGCAGGCCGCCGAGGAGGAAGGACATGAGCCGGGGCAGCAGCTTGTCCAACCCCTCGTCCGCCTCCTGGGGCTCGATGCCCCAGTCGGTGACGATGCGCAGGGCGTCCGTACCGGCGATGGCGTAGGACGTGGCGCCGAGCATGAAATGGAAGCGCCAGACGATTTCCGCCTTGGGCACATCCGGCAGGGCCTTGAACAGGGCCTGCTTGTAACGGTCCACCACCCCGGCGTATTCCTCGGCGAAGAAGGCGCGGATGAAACCGGAGGGCTCGGTCATGGTGCGGCCGATCAGGCGCAGGAAGGTGCGCCCGCCCAGGGCCTCGTGCTCGGCCATGCGGATCAGGGTGCCGAAGAAGGCATCGACGATCAGGGACGGCTTGAGGGGCTTGCCGGCGGCTTCGGCCTCCAGCTCGTCGAGGATGCGCAGGCGCTCCTGGTTGAGCCAGGTGAGACGGCGGCGGAACACTTCCTGGATCAGCTGTTCCTTGGAGCCGAAGTGGTAATTCACCGCGGCCAGATTGACCCCGGCGGCGCCGGTGATCATGCGCATGGAGGTCCCTTCGAACCCGTTCTCGGTGAACAGGTGTTCGGCGGCGTCAAGAATGCACTCCCGGGTATCGGCGCTGTTCTTGGCATCGGCGGGCGGCAGGGACTGGGCAGCTTGGGTCATGTTGGGGCGAGCTAAATTCAAACGAGTGTTTGAATCATATGTTTAAAAAAAATGAAGTGCAATAGATTCGGTAAAGTTTTTTCAAGACGTCTTTACACGGCCACCGGCACCGGCCCCAAAGCCAATAGGGATGCCACTTTCCAGGCATGGCAGGCCAGCAGGCCCGCCCCTTCTGCCTCCCGGGCCGGCGCCATTGCGTTACCACACCCCCGCCCGTCCCGCTGTCAGGAAATCCCGCACAAGTGCCGGGGCCCGGCGGCGGCCCCCTGCTAGAATTGGGCCATGCGCCGCTCATCCTCTGCCCACCTGCCCCGCCCCGCCGGCGAAGTCCATGCCTGGCCCACCATCCGCACCCTGTTTCCCTACCTGTGGCAGTACAAGTGGCGGGTTTCCGCCGCCCTGATCGCCCTGGTCAGCGCCAAGCTGGCCAGCGTCGCCGTGCCCCTGGTGTTCAAGCAGATGATCGACAGCCTGTCGCCCCAGGAGACGGCCCTGGCCCTGCCGGTGCTGCTGCTCCTGCTCTACGGCGGCCTGCGCTTCGGCACCGCCCTGTTCACCGAGCTGCGGGAAATGCTCTTCGCCCGGGTCACCCAGCGGGCGGTGCGGCGCATCGCCCTGGAGGTATTCCGCCACCTGCACTCCCTGTCCCTGCGTTTCCACCTGGACCGCCAGACCGGCGGCGTCTCCCGGGACATCGAACGGGGCTCCCGCTCCATCTCCAGCCTGATCAGCTACACCCTCTATTCCATCCTGCCCACCCTGGTGGAGCTGGGCCTGGTGCTGGGCATCCTGCTGACCCACTACGACTGGGTCTTCGCCGCCATCACCGCCGCCTCCCTGGTGGCCTACATCGTGTTCACCGTGCAGGTGAGCAACTGGCGTATCGGCATCCGCCGCGCCGTCAATGAAATGGACTCGGCCGCCAACTCCCGGGCCATCGACAGCCTGCTCAACTACGAGACGGTGAAGTACTTCAACAACGAGGATTACGAGGCCAGGCGCTACGACAGCCAGATGCAGCAGTGGGAAGACGCTGCCACCCGCAGCCAGGTCACCCTCTCCTTCCTCAATCTGGGGCAGCAGGCCATCATCGCCGCCGGCGTCACCCTGATGATGTGGCGCGCCACCGCCGGCGTGGTGGCCGGCACCATGACCATCGGCGATCTGGTGCTGGTCAATGCCTTCCTCATCCAGCTGTACATGCCCCTCAATTTCCTCGGCGTGGTGTACCGGGAAATCCGCCAGGCCCTCACCGACATCGAGCGCATGTTCAAGCTGCTGGGCGAGAACCGGGAAGTGGCCGATGCCCCGGACGCCATCGCCCTGCCGCCGGGCCCGGCGGAGGTGCGCTTCGAGGCGGTGGATTTCGCCTACGATGCAGCCCGCCCGATCCTGCACGACCTCTCCTTCACCATTCCCTCGGGCCACACCCTGGCGGTGGTGGGCCACTCCGGCGCCGGCAAGTCCACCCTGTCGCGCCTGCTCTACCGCTTCTACGACGTCAGCGGCGGCGCCATCCGCATCAACGGCCTGGACCTGCGCCAGATGACCCAGGACAGCCTGCGCAGCGCCATCGGCATCGTCCCCCAGGACACGGTGCTGTTCAACGACACCCTCATCTACAACATCCAGTACGGCCGCCCCGGCGCCACCCGGGAGGAAGCCATTGCCGCCGCCCGGGCCGCCCAGCTGGAAGCCTTCGTCGAATCCCTGCCGGAGAAGTGGGAAAGCCGGGTGGGCGAACGGGGCCTCAAGCTTTCCGGCGGCGAGAAGCAGCGGGTGGCCATCGCCCGGGCCCTGCTGAAGAACCCGCCCATCCTCATTTTCGACGAAGCCACCTCGGCCCTGGACTCCAAGACCGAGAAGGCCATACAGGCCCAGCTGGAGCTGGCGGCCCGGGGCCGCACCACCCTCATCATCGCCCACCGCCTGTCCACCGTGATGGAGGCGGACGAAATCCTGGTGCTGGAGGCCGGCCGCATCGTCGAACGGGGCCGCCACGCCGAGCTGCTGGCCGCCGGCGGCGCCTACGCCCAGATGTGGGCCCTGCAGCAGCAGGAAGAACTGGGCGCCGCCCTGGCAGACGACGCCCCCAGCCTGGAGCCGGCCTGATGCGCCGAACCGTGCCGGCACCGGCGGCGATGAGAGCGGCCGCCTGACCATGTCCAGATCCGCCCACCCCAGCCTGCCCTCCCGCGCCCGCCGCCGGCTGCGGCGCCAGCCCCTGCCGCCGCGGCTCACCGCCCTGGTGGTATTGGTGGTGCCCATGGCCATGACCCTGTTCAGCTGGCAGCAGCTGCGCCACATGGAACAGCAGCAGGCCAGCGCCGCCTTCTCCCGGGAAGCCTCCCGGGTCTCCGCGGCGATGGAGGAACGGCTCAACGACTACGCCCAGGTGCTGCGCGGCGGCTCCGGCTTCCTCCATGCCACCCCCAATCCATCCCGCCAGGCCTGGCACCAGTTCAGCGAACAGCTGGAACTGTCGCGCAAGGTGCCGGGCATGCTGGTGCTGGGCTACCTGCCCCGGGTGGCGGCAGGCGACTTGCCGGCCTTCACCCAGCGCATGCGGGAGCGGGAAGGCGTCACCGGTTTCTCGGTGCGCCCCCCCGGACCCCGGGATGAATACTACCCGGTGGCCTTCATGGCGCCGGAGGCGCCCCTGCGCAGCGCCTTCGGCTTCGACGTGGCCTCCGAACCAACCCGCCGGGAAGTGCTGCAGGCCGCCCGGGACATGGGCGTGGTGGCCATGTCCGGCCCCATCCGCCTGATGGCGGACCCGGAGCATGCTTCCCCCAGCCTGCTCATGGTCGCCCCCCTGTACAGCACCAACGGCGTGCCGACCATCCAGGAGCAGCGGCGGCAGGCACTGCAGGGCTATGTCTTCACCCTGTTCCGGGTGGATGAATTCGTCGACAGCCTCAGCCTCAGCGGCAGCGCCCAACTCAATATCCGCATCAGCGACGACAGCGGCGGCAGCAGCCAGACCAAGCACCTCTACGGCGCCAGCGGCAGCGGCCCCAGCAATCCCCTGTCCGAGGAGCGCAGCTTCTACTTCGGCGGCCGCTCCTGGCAGCTGCACCTGGAAAGCCAGGACCCGCCAGAGCAGGGTCCCGAGCTGCCCAGTTCCCGCATCCTGCTTTTTTCCGGCACCGCCATCAGCATGCTGCTGGCCCTCCTGACCCTGCGTCTGGGCAGCCGGCGCAGCTTCGCCGAACAGCTGGCCCGCCGCCTCAGCCACGAATGGGCAGAGGCCAACAGCCGCCTCACCGGCGTCTTCGCCGCCCTGCCCGACCTCATGTTCGAGCTGGACCGGGACCGCTGCTTCCGCCACTATCACGCCCCCAACGAAGGCGAGCTGTTCGTGCCGCCCCACAGCTTCCTCGGTCGCCATCCCCGGGACATCCTGCCGGCCTCCCTGGTAACGCAGCTGGAGCAGTGCTGCGACCGGATCGATGCCGGCGTGCGCCTGCAGATCATGGAGTACCAGCTGCCCCGCCACGACGGCGAGATCGGCGAGTACGAGGCCCGCATCACGGCTATCGGCGAAGGCGGCTACCTGATGGTGGTGCGCAACGTCTCCGAGGTGCGCCGCACCCAGCAGGCCCTGCTGCAGGCCAACGCCCGCATGAAGTCGGTGTTCGACTCGGCCACCGAAGTCTCCATCATCACCACCGACACCGAAGGCCTGATCACGGTATTCAACCGGGGGGCGGAGAAAATGCTCGGCTACAGCGCTGCGGCCATGGTCGGCCAGGCCACCCCCGCCATCCTGCACCTGCCGGAGGAGGTGGAGGCCAGAGCTGCCGAACTGAGCCGGGAGTTCGGCTGGAAGATCCAGGGCTTCGAGGTCTTCGTCACCCGGGCCCGCCTCACCGGAGCGGAGCGGCGCGAGTGGACCTATGTACGCCAGGACGGCAGCCACCTGACGGTGAGCCTGGTGGTGACGGCCGTCTACGACGAAGCCCACAACGTCACCGGCTTCCTCGGCGTGGCCGTGGACATTACCGCCCTGAAGACGGCGGAGGCCGAATTGCGCCGACACCGGGACCATCTGCAGGAGCTGGTCAGCGAGCGCAGCGCCGACCTGCTGGTGGCCAAGGAGGCGGCGGAGTATGCCAACCACACCAAGTCCGAATTCCTCGCCAACATGTCCCATGAGCTGCGCACCCCGATGCACGCCATCCTCAGCTTTGCCGGCCTGGGCCTGAGTCGGGCCGGCAGCATTCCGGGGGCGGAAAAGCTCAACCACTATTTCCAGCGCATCCGGGAAAGCGGGGAGCGGCTTCTGGCCCTGGTGAACGACCTGCTCGACCTGTCCAAGCTGGAGGCGGGCAAGATGTCTTTCGAGCCGAGGCCGGTGAATCTGCGCCCCCTGATCCGGGAGGCCGCCGGCGAAATGGAGTCCCTGCTGCAGGAGAAGAGCCTGCATCTGGTGCTCGACGAAAGGGGGCCGGCAGAGGTTTACTGCGACCCCCTGCGCTTCGGCCAGCTGATCCGCAACCTGCTCTCCAACGCCATCAAGTTCTCCCCCGTGGGCGGCGTCATCCAGGTGGGCTTTGCCCCCACCACGCTCTCTTCGGGCCGCCGCAGCGGCGACCGGGGCAGTCGCAGCGCCGTGGAGATGACGGTGCGCGACGAAGGGGTCGGCATTCCGGTGGACGAACGGGAACTGGTCTTCGACAAGTTCGCCCAGAGCAGCAAAACCAAGACCGGCGCCGGTGGCACCGGCCTCGGGCTGGCAATATGTCGCGAAATCGCCCTGGCCCATCGCGGTACCATTGTGGCCAGAGGCAACGACGGCCCCGGCACCTGCCTCGCCGTGACCCTGCCGACCCCGGAAGCCAGCCCCTCCATCGAGGATAGAGCATGACCCATCACCTGCTGATAGTGGACGACGAGCCCCTCAACCTGGAAATCCTGTCCGAGTATTTCGACGGCCAGGGCTACCGCCTGAGCATGGCGGAGAACGGCGAGGTGGCCTGGGCCATGCTGAGGCAGCATCCGGATGTGGATCTGGTGCTGCTCGACCGCATGATGCCCGGCATCGACGGCGTCGAGTTGCTCAAGCGCATCAAGGCCGACCCGGAACTGAAGCCCATTCCGGTCATCATGCAGACCGCCGCCTCGGCCCCGGAGCAGGTGCGGGAAGGACTGCTGGCCGGCGCCCTGTACTACCTGACCAAGCCCTATGAGCGGGACTCCCTGCTCTCCATCGTGCGTGCCGCTCTCACCGACGGCAACACCCGCCGCGATCTGCAACAGCGCCTGCGCGAACACACCAATGCCCTGCGCCTGATGGAGTCGGCCCGCTTCAGCCTGTCCACCCTGGACGAAGTCGGCTGCCTGGCCGTCTTCCTGGCCCAGGCCTGTCCTGAACCGGAAGGGGCCGTCCTCGGACTGTCCGAGTTGCTGGTCAATGCCATCGAGCACGGCAACCTGGGCATTTCCTATGAGGAGAAATCATCCCTGAAACGCAGTGACCGCTGGCAGGAGGAAATCAGCCGCCGCCTGCAATTGCCGGAGAATGCAGGCAAGCGGGTGGATGTCACTTTCGAACGGGACGGGAGCACCATCCGCATCTGCATCACCGACCAGGGCGAGGGCTTCGACTGGAACCGCTACCTGGATTTCGATCCGGCCCGGGCCTTCGACCCCAACGGCCGCGGCATTGCCATGGCCCGCCTGGGCAGCTTCCAGGACCTGCAGTACCAGGGCAAGGGCAATGTGGTCCTGGCCACCATCGGCGAGACGCTCCCGTGACGCGCAAGAGTCCGCCCCTGCGCATTCTGGTGGCCGACGACTCCCCCAGCATCCGCCAGATTCTGCTGGCCCTGCTGGGACGCCAGGGACACCAGGTGATCGCAGCCGAGGACGGCCAGCAGGCCCTGGATCTGTTCCACCGCCACCAGCCCGACCTGCTGCTGCTCGACATCATGATGCCTGTCCTCGACGGCATGGAGGTGGCACGGCGTATCCGGGCAGAAAAGCTGGATCGCTGGGTGCCCATCATTTTCCTCTCGGCCCTGGACCGGCGCGAGAATCTGGTGGCAGGCCTGGAGGCTGGCGGCGACGACTTCCTCGCCAAGCCCCTGGATTTTGCCCTGCTCGACGCCCGCATTCGCTCCATGCACAAGGCCCTGGACCTGCAACGCCAGGCGCGGGAGTCCTATCGGCAGTTGAAGGCCATTTCCGACAACGTCCTCGATGCCATCGTCACCATCGACGTCCACGGCCGCATCCTCTCCTGCAACCAGGCCACCGAACGGATTCTCGGCTGGCGCCCGGAGGAACTGCGGGGCCAGAACGTCAATGTGCTGATGCCCGAGCCCTATCACTCGCGCCACAACGACTATATGCGGGCCTACGTGGAAGGCGGTCCGCCCAATGTCTTCGGTTACGGGCGCGAACGCCCCGCCCTGCGCAAGGACGGCACTGTCTTCCCCGCCGAGCTGGCGGTCACGGAAATCCGCGACGGTTCCCAGCGCATTTTCATCGGCCTGCTGCGGGACGTGACCGAACGCAAGAATGCCGAAATGAAGCTGATGGAGAATGCGGCGGCCCTGCAGCAGTACTACGATCAAGCAGAAGAGGAAAACCAGTTGGCCGCCCGCCTGCTGGACAAGCAGATGCTGCGCCCGGGATTGCAGGATAGCCATGTGCACTACTGGCTCAGCGCCGCCAAGAACTTTAGCGGCGACGTGGTTGCCGCCACCCGCACCCCGGATGGTTCTCTGGTAGCCCTGCTGGCAGATGCGACGGGCCATGGCCTGACGGCGGCCATCAGCACCCTGCCCCTTCTCACCGCCTTCTATGGCATGGCGAATCGGGGCCTGCCCCTGGAAAGCATGGTAGGGGAGATGAACCGGCACCTGAAGGCATCCCTGCCCACCGGCCACTTTGTGGCGGCCAACGTGGTGCTCCTTGATCCAGCCACCGGCACCGGCCAGGCCTGGTGTGGAGGCATGCCGGAATCGTTGTTGTTGGACGGCGACGGGGAAGTCGTCCGGACCTTCGCCTCCCGCCACCTGCCATTCGGCATCCTCGGCACAGATGAGTTTGAGGCAAGCATTGATACCTTCCCGTGCACACCAGGGCATCAGCTGATGCTCTATTCCGACGGCTTCAAGGAAGCGGAGGGGAAGAACGGTGCCCAACTTGGCCACGCTGGCTTGCGCGAAATCCTGCGGGGCGTGCCCCCCGAACAACGGCTAACCGCCCTGCAACAGGCATTGGCCGAGCACCTGGCCGGCAGCCCTGCCCAGGACGACATTTCCGTTTTGCTCCTGGATTGCTGACGCAACACGGAGGCAAAAGTGTCAGCCCTGCGGCAAACGCAGGGCGAAAAAAAAGCCAGGCAAGCGCCTGGCTTTTTTCTTGGGAGACTTCAGCCTTAGGCCGCAGCTTCCTCGGCAACTTCCACAGCTTCGCCTTCCGGGCGATCCAGCAGTTCGACCAGAGCCATCGGGGCGTTGTCGCCCTGACGGAAGCCGCACTTCAGGATGCGCAGGTAGCCGCCGTTGCGGGTGGCAAACCGGGGACCCAGCACGTCGAAGACCTTGACGACCATGTCGCGGTCGCGCAGGCGGTCGAAGGCCAGACGGCGGTTAGCCAGGCTGGGCTTCTTGCCCAGGGTGATGATCGGTTCCACCACGCGGCGCAGCTCCTTGGCCTTGGGCAGGGTGGTCTTGATCACTTCGTGCTTGAGCAGGGAATTGCTCATGTTGCGCAGCATGGCCAGACGGTGGGCGCTGGTCCGGTTCAGCTTGCGAAGACCGTTACGGTGACGCATTTTCTAATCCTCTCTCGTTCGGGCCGCGTTAGACTTTTTCCAGACCCGCGGGCGGCCAGTTTTCCAGCTTCATGCCCAGAGTCAGGCCGCGGGCGGCCAACACTTCCTTGATTTCATTCAGCGACTTGCGACCCAGGTTCGGGGTCTTCAGCAGCTCGTTCTCGGTCCGCTGAATCAGATCACCGATGTAATAGATGTTCTCGGCCTTGAGGCAGTTGGCGGAGCGCACCGTCAGTTCCAGGTCATCCACCGGGCGCAGCAGGATCGGATCCACCTGCACCGGCTTCTGGGCCTCGACCATGGGGGCAGTGCCTTCCAGGTCGGCGAACACAGACAGTTGCTCCATCAGGATGCGGGCCGCAGTGCGGATCGCTTCCTCGGGCTCGATAACACCGTTGGTCTCGATGTCCATGACCAGCTTGTCCAGGTCGGTACGCTGCTCGACGCGAGCGCTTTCAACCAGATAGCTGACACGACGGACCGGGCTGAAAGAAGCATCCAGCACCAGTTGGCCGATATTCTTGGTATCACCCAGATTGCGCATGGTACCGGGGACATAGCCGCGGCCCTTTTCCACCTTGATCTCCATGGACAGCTTGCCGCCGGAGGAGATGTGGGCGATCACGTGATCGGGGTTGATGATCTCGACGTCGTGGGTGGTCTCAATATCGGAGGCGCGGACAATGCCCTCGCCATCCTTACTGAGCTTCAGCACGACTTCGTCGCGACCGTGGAGCTTGAAAACGATACCCTTCAGATTCAGAAGGATATCAACGACATCTTCCTGCACGCCATCGATGGTCGAGTACTCGTGCAGGACGCCGTCGATGCTCACGTCGGTCGGCGCGTAGCCGGGCATCGAGGAAAGCAGAATACGCCGCAGGGCATTGCCCAGGGTGTGACCGTAGCCGCGTTCAAACGGCTCCATCACAACCCGGGCCTGTACCGGCGACAGGCTCTGCACATCGATGATGCGCGGTTTCAGAAGTCCAGTGCTTTGCATGTGCTGTCCTTTGCCTGTTCAGTCAGCCTGCCTGGCATTACTTCGAATAAAGTTCGATGACCAGGCTTTCGTTGATGGTGGAAGGCAGTTCGGAACGGATCGGAGCAGCCTTGAAGGTGCCCTTGCCATTCTTCGCGTCCACATCCAGCCACTCGGGGAAGCCGCGGGATTCGGCAGCCGCCAGGGCAGCCTTCACACGCAGGGAACCACGGGAGCGCTCGGTCAGCTCCACCACGTCGCCGGGGCGAACTTGGTAGGAGGGGATGTTCACACGCTTGCCATTCACCAGCACGCCGTTGTGACGGACGATCTGGCGGGATTCGGAGCGGGAAGCGCCGAAGCCCATGCGATAGGCCACGGAATCCAGACGGGACTCCAGCAGCTGCAGCAGGTTTTCGCCGGTTACGCCCTTACGACGGTCGGCTTCTTTGTACACGCTACGGAATTGGCCTTCCAGCACGCCGTAGATGCGACGGATCTTCTGCTTTTCACGCAGATGCACGCCGTAGTCGGACAGGCGCTGGCCAGACTTCTGACCATGCTGACCGGGGGCGTAGGCACGGCGCTCAACAGAGCACTTGTCGGTGTAGCACTTCTCGCCTTTGAGGAAGAGCTTTTCGCCTTCGCGGCGGCACTGACGGCATTTCGGATCGAGGTTACGAGCCACGAGTCACTCCTTAAATGCGACGCTTCTTCGGCGGACGGCAGCCGTTATGCGGCACAGGCGTCACGTCGGAGATTGCGGTGATCTTCATACCCAGGGCGTTCAGGGCGCGCACGGCGGATTCGCGGCCGGGGCCGGGTCCCTTGATGCGCACTTCCAGATTCTTCACGCCACACTCTTGAGCAGCCTTGCCGGCAGCCTCGGCTGCCACCTGAGCGGCAAACGGAGTGGACTTGCGAGAGCCCTTGAAGCCAGCACCACCGGAGGTTGCCCAAGACAGGGCATTACCTTGACGGTCGGTGATGGTGATGATGGTGTTGTTGAACGAGGCGTGAATATGGGCAATGCCCTCGGCCACGTTCTTCTTGACCTTTTTACGTACTTTGGCAGCAGTCTTAGCCATTTCCTATCCTCTTATTTGCCCTTTTGGACAGCCTTGCGCGGGCCCTTGCGGGTACGCGCGTTGGTGCGGGTACGCTGACCACGCACGGGCAGACCCTTGCGGTGACGCAGGCCACGATAGCAGCCAAGGTCCATCAGACGCTTGATGCTCATGGTCACTTCACGGCGGAGGTCACCCTCGACAGTGAACTTACCAACTTCATCACGCAGGCGTTCCATCTCGGCGTCGGACAGGTCCTTCACCTTGGTCGAACGAACGACACCCGCTGCGTCACAGATCTTCTGTGCGCGGGTGCGACCAACGCCGAAAATCGCGGTCAACGCGATCTCAGCGTGTTTGTGGTTGGGAATATTTACCCCAGCGATACGGGCCATTAAGTCACCCCGGAAAAGCGAAACCTACAATTATACCGATGAATCGTACTTCGATTCAACCCGAATATCGACGCAACACCAGCTTTCGCCGGTTGCAATTAGCCCTGGCGCTGCTTATGGCGCGGATCAGTGCAAATCACGCGCACAATGCCATTGCGACGAATGATCTTGCAGTTGCGGCAAATCTTTTTTACCGATGCCAGCACTTTCATTTTTAGCTCCTTGATTCAGGGCGCTTGGCGCAGCCAGCCATTAACCCGATTACTTCTTAGCGTAGAGATTCTTGAAACCTTATTTGGCGCGGAAAACGATGCGGGCCCGGGATAAGTCATAGGGCGTCAACTGCACCGTCACCTTGTCGCCTGGCAGGATACGGATGTAATGCATCCGCATCTTGCCGGATATGAAGCCGAGGACCATGTGGCCGTTTTCCAGCTTCACTCTGAACGTCGCATTGGGAAGGTTTTCTACCACCTCCCCCTGCATTTCAATCAGATCTTCCTTCGCCATCCTAGCTCTGGTCTGTCTGGAGTCGGCCTACTTCATTGCCGGGAAGCCACCGCCCTTGAAGTTAGCTTTCTTGAGCAGGCTTTCGTATTGATGGGACATGACATAGGCCTGGACCTGGGACATGAAATCCATGGTCACGACCACGATAATCAGCAAGGAAGTACCACCGAAATAGAACGGCACGTTCCACTTCAAAATCAGAAACTCGGGCAGCAGACACACCAGGGTGATGTAGCCGGCGCCAACCAGGGTCAGGCGCATGAGAATCTTGTCAATGTAGCGGGCAGTCTGCTCGCCAGGACGAATCCCGGGCACGAAGGCCCCGCTCTTCTTCAGGTTGTCCGCGGTTTCCTTGGAGTTGAACACCAGGGCGGTATAGAAGAAGCAGAAGAAGACGATCGCGGCGGCGTAGAGCATCACGTAGATCGGCTGACCAGGCGACAGGGTGGCGGCGAAGTCCTTTAGCCAGCGCATGGATTCGCCGGAACCGAACCAGCCGGCAACGGTCGCCGGGAAAAGAATGATCGACGAAGCGAAGATGGGGGGAATGACACCAGCCATGTTCAGCTTCAGCGGCAGATGGGAGCTCTGACCGCCATAAACCTTGTTGCCAACCTGGCGCTTGGCATAGTTGACCAGAATCTTGCGCTGGCCACGCTCGACGAACACCACAAAGGCGGTGACGAAGAACACCAGAATCGAAATCACGATTGCGGTCAGCGGATGCATGGCACCGGTACGAACCAGCTCCAGCAGGCCGCCGATGGCGTTGGGCAGACCCGCAGCGATACCGGCAAAGATGATGATGGAAATACCGTTGCCCAGGCCACGCTCGGTAATCTGTTCGCCCAGCCACATCAGGAACATGGTGCCCGTCAGCAGGGTAGCCACGGTCGTCAGGCGGAACAGGAAGCCAGGCTCCAGGACCAGCCCGGGCTGTGCCTCGAGGGCAATTGCGATGCCCAACCCCTGAAACAGGGCGAGCGCCACTGTGCCATAGCGGGTGTATTGGGTAATCTTGCGCCGCCCGGCTTCACCTTCCTTCTTCAGCGCCTCGAGCTGAGGGCTGGCCACCGCCATCAACTGCATGATGATGGAGGCGGAGATGTAGGGCATGATGCCCAGGGCGAAAATGGTAAAGCGAGACAGGGCGCCACCGGAGAACATGTTGAACATGCCCAGGATGCCGCCCTGCTGGCTTTGGAAGAGTTCGGCCAGCACATTGGCGTCGATCCCGGGAACCGGGATGTGGGCGCCGATGCGATAAACGACCAGGGCACCAAGCAGGAACCACAGACGGCGTTTCAGATCGCCGAACTTGCCGCCTTTGCTGACTACGTTATTGGTCGCCAAAACCGAACTTCCTCGCGCTACGTTAGAAACGATTACTCAGCCACGGAGCCGCCGGCAGCCTCGATGGCGGCCTTGGCACCCTTGGTGGCACCCACGCCCTTTAGCGCAACCTTGCGGCTGATCTCACCGGACAGGATGACCTTGGCGGACAGTGCATTGCCGGCCACCAGACCGGCCTGCTTCACTTCAGTACCAGCAGATCGATCTCGTCGACGGGCAGACCCTGGATCTCGGACAGACGAACTTCCACGTTGCGGGCATTCGTCAGGGAGACGAAACCGCGCTTCGGCAGACGGCGGTGCAGAGGCATTTGACCGCCTTCGAAACCAACCTTATGGAAGCCGCCGGAACGGGACTTCTGACCCTTGTGGCCACGGCCACAGGTCTTGCCCAGGCCGGAGCCGATACCGCGACCGACACGCTTCTTGGCGTGCTTGGCGCCTTCTGCGGGCTTGATGGTATTCAGTTGCATGTTAGCCCTCGCACTTCAGCAGGTACGAAACCTTGTTGATCATGCCGCGCACAGCAGGCGTGTCCTGCAGCACGGAAGAGGAGTTCAGCCGGCGCAGGCCCAGGCCGCGCACGGTGGCGCGGTGGTCCTGCTTGGTGCCGATCAGGCTCTTGACGAGCGTAACCTTGATAGTCTTCTCAGCCATTTCTTACCCCAGGATGTCTTCAACGGACTTGCCGCGCTTGGCAGCAATTTCCGCCGGAGTGTTCATCGCCAACAGGCCGTTCAGAGTGGCACGGACGATGTTGTAAGGATTGGTGGAGCCGTGAGCCTTGGCCACGACGTTGGTCACACCCATCACTTCGAACACGGCGCGCATGGCACCGCCGGCGATGATGCCGGTACCGTCGGCAGCGGGCATCATCAGAACGGTGGAGGAACCATGCTTACCAACAACGGCGTGCTGCAGGGTGCCGTTCTTCAGGCTGACTTTTTCCATCTTGCGACGGGCTTCGTCCATTGCCTTTTGCACGGCAACGGGCACTTCGCGGGACTTGCCCTTGCCCATGCCAACGCCGCCGTCGCCATCACCCACCACGGTCAGGGCAGCGAAGCCCAGAATCCGGCCGCCCTTCACCACTTTGGTGACGCGGTTGATGGAGATCATTTTTTCGCGCAGACCGTCGTCGCGCTCGTCTGCCTGCTGGGGCTTCTTGGTTTGCGGTTTTGCCATAATTAACCTCGAACTTTCCTTCAGGCCGATCAGAACTTCAGACCGTTTTCGCGTGCGGCTTCAGCCAGGGCCTTGACACGACCATGGTACTGGAAGCCGGCACGGTCGAAAGCGACCTGCTCGATGCCCGCCTTCTTGGCGCGCTCGGCGATGAGCTTACCGATGGTGGCAGCAGCATTCACATTGCCGCCATTCGGCAGATCCTTGCGCACTTCAGGTTCCAGGGAAGAGGCAGCAGCCAGAACCTTGGACCCGCAGGGAGAAATAACTTGAGCATAGATGTGGCTGTTGGTGCGGAACACGCACAGACGGACGGCCTTCAGCTCGGCGATTTTGGCCCGGGTTTTACGGGCACGACGCAAGCGCGACTGTTTTTTGTCAATCATTTCGCCACCTTACTTCTTCTTGGTTTCCTTGAGCGCGACCACTTCGTCGGCATACCGCACGCCCTTGCCCTTATAGGGCTCAGGCTTACGATAAGCGCGAACTTCAGCCGCTACCTGCCCCACCGCCTGCTTGTCCACACCCTTGATGAGGATTTCAGTCTGGCTCGGAGTCTCCACCTTGACGCCAGCAGGCATCTTGTGGGCCACCGGATGGGAAAAGCCGAGGGTCAGGTTCAGGGTGTCGCCCTGGGCCTGAGCACGGTAACCCACGCCGACCAGCGTCAGCTTGCGCTCAAAACCCTTGGTAACACCGGTCACCATATTGTTCAGATTGGCACGCATGGTGCCCCACAGAGCACCAGCACCTTCAACGCCTTCCACCGGGGAGCAAACCAGTTGCTCACCCTCGACCTTCACGACCACAGCCGGGTTGGCCTTCAGCTTCAGCACGCCAAGGGGGCCCTTGACGGAGATCTCTTCACCCAGAGCAACTTCCACACCCTTGGGCAGCGAAATCGGATTCTTACCTACACGGGACATGGTTCCCCCTTACGCAACGATGCAGAGGACTTCGCCACCCACGTTCTGGGTGCGTGCCTTGCGGTCGGTCATGACGCCCTTGGGGGTGGACACAATTGCCACGCCCAGGCCATTCATAACACGCGGAATATCCTGGCTGCCCTTATAGACACGCAGACCAGGCCGGGAGACGCGCTCGATGCGCTCAATAACCGGGCGGCCGGCGTAGTACTTCAGGGCAATCTCCAGAGAAGCCTTGCCTTCGATTTCGCGCACGGCGAAATCATCAATATAACCTTCGCCCTTAAGGACGTCGGCAATCGCCACTTTCAGCTTGGAGCAGGGCATCGTTACGGATGCCTTCTCGGCCTGCTGGGCGTTGCGGATGCGGGTCAGCATGTCCGCGATCGGATCGCTCATAGCCATCTTTATTCCTCCTGCTTACCAGCTGGCCTTGGTCATACCGGGAATCTCGCCCTTGAAGGCGGCTTCACGGAGCTTGTTGCGGCACAGGCCGAACTTGCGGAAAACACCGCGCGGACGACCGGTTACTTGGCAACGATTGCGCAGACGGGCGGGGCTGGAATTGCGCGGCAGTGCCTGCAGCTTCAGACGAGCCTCGAAGCGCTCGGCGTCAGAAAGGCTCTGATTGTCGATAACGGCCTGCAGGGCAGCACGCTTGGCAGCGTACTTTTCCACGAGCGCGCGACGCTTCTCTTCGCGATTGATGAGTGACAGTTTTGCCATTATCGCCTCAATTCTTGAAGGGGAACTTGAAGGCAGACAGGAGGGCCTTGGCTTCCTCGTCGCTCTTCGCGGTGGTGGTAATGCTGATATTCATCCCGCGCAGAGCATCGATCTTGTCGTACTCGATTTCGGGGAAAATGATCTGCTCTTTCACACCCATGTTGTAGTTGCCACGGCCGTCGAAGCCCTTGCCAGCCACGCCGCGGAAGTCACGCACGCGGGGCAGGGAAACGGTGATCAGGCGATCCAGGAACTCGAACATGCGGGGGCCACGCAGGGTGACCATGCAACCGATGGGGTAGCCGTCACGAATCTTGAAGCCAGCGATGGACTTGCGGGACTTGGTGACAACGGGCTTCTGACCAGCGATCTTCTGCATGTCGCCGACGGCATTTTCCAGGATCTTTTTATCCTGAACAGCTTCGCCGACACCCATGTTCAGGGTGATCTTGGTGATGCGCGGCACTTCCATAACGGACTTGTAGCCGAACTGCTTGGTCAGCTCAGGCACCACGCTAGCTTTGTAGTAGTCGAAAAAACGCGCCATGACTATTCCTTAAGCGTCCAGGGTTTCGCCATTGGACTTGAACACGCGCACTTTCTTGCCGTCTTCAAGAATCTTGAAGCCAACGCGGTCAGCCTTCTGGGTCGCAGCATTGAACAGCGCGACGTTAGAGATGTGAATGGGCATATCTTTGTCGACGATGCCACCAACCACGCCCTTGATGGGATTGGGCTTGACGTGCTTCTTGGCACGGTTCACACCCTCGACCACCACATGCTCGGCATCGACACGGCGAGCAACGGTACCGCGCTTGCCCTTGTCTTTACCGGCGATGACGACAACCTCGTCACCCTTGCGAATCTTTTCCATCACCGCTCCTTACAGCACTTCGGGCGCCAGGGACACGATCTTCATGAAGCGCTCGGTACGCAATTCGCGCGTAACCGGCCCGAAGATACGGGTACCAATGGGCTCCAGCTTGGCATTGAGGAGCACCGCCGCGTTGTTGTCGAACTTGATCAGCGAGCCATCGGGACGACGCACACCCTTGGCGGTACGAACCACCACGGCGTTATACACGTCACCCTTTTTCACGCGACCACGGGGAGCGGCGTCCTTGATGGACACCTTGATGATGTCGCCAACGGCCGCATAGCGACGCTTGGAGCCGCCCAGGACCTTGATACACATCACCGAACGCGCACCGGTATTATCGGCGACGTCCAGAATCGTCTGCATCTGAATCATTATTAACTCCAACTTTTCCCGCAACGGATCGCAGGCAGTCTTGGACCCCGAAGGGGGGAGGAACTAAAACAAAGGAGCCCGGCTGACACCGGGCACCTCGAAGAAGCGGGATAGTACACGCTCCTGAGAAAACGCGCAAGCCCTTTCGGGCTTGCCCATCATTAGATGATGGTTGCCTTTTCCAGCAGCTTGGTAACGCGCCAGGCCTTGGTGCGGGACAGAGGACGGGTTTCCTCGATCTCCACCAGGTCGCCAGCCTTGGCTTCGTTGTTTTCGTTGTGCGCGTGATACTTCTTGGACTTGGTCACGATCTTGCCGTAAACCGGGTGCTTCACGCGACGTTCGATCAGGACGGTGACGGTCTTTTCCATCTTGTCGCTGACCACGCGACCGATCAGGGTACGCTTGATGCTGGTGGTCTCGCTCATTGCTGTACCGCCTTTTCACGCATAAAGGTACGAACACGCGCAATATCCTTGCGCACCTTGTTCAGCTGGCTGGTATTGGCCAGCTGCTGCGTCGCAGCCTGCATGCGCAGGCTGAACTGGGCCTTCAGAAGCTCAACCAGCTCCGTGTTCAGCTCTTCGACGCTCTTCGCTTTCAACTCATTGGCTTTCATGGATTACCCCAACTGACGGGTCACGAAGGTGACAGCGAAGGGGATCTTGGCAGCAGCAAGGGCGAACGCCTCGCGAGCCAGAGCCTCATCCACACCGTCCATCTCGTACAGAATCTTACCCGGCTGAATTTCAGCCACGTAGTATTCCGGATTACCCTTACCGTTACCCATACGGACTTCGGCAGGCTTCTTGGAAATGGGCTTGTCCGGGAACACGCGGATCCAGATACGGCCGCCCCGCTTGATGTGACGGGTCATGGCACGACGCGCAGCTTCGATCTGACGGGAAGTCAGACGCCCGCGGGCGATGGCCTTGAGACCGAATTCACCAAAGCTAACCTTGGCACCGCGGGTAGCCAGACCGGTGTTACGGCCCTTCTGCTCCTTGCGGTATTTTCTGCGATTAGGCTGCAGCATCGTTGTTACCTGCCTTTCTTACGCGCTTGGCGGGGGCCTTGTCGCCCTCCGCAGCCTTGGCCTCACCTTCAGCCTTGGCCTTCACAGTACGAGTGGTCTTGGGCTTGTCAGCACCTTCGCCAGGCTTGGCGGAGCGACGGGGCTTGCGCTGCTCGTCGGCACCGGCTTCCGGAGCCACGACAGCGGGCTGGCCGTTGGCGGACATTTCACCCTTGAACACCCAGACCTTGATACCGATGATGCCGTAGGTGGTGCGGGCTTCGGAGGTAGCGTAGTCGATGTCGGCGCGCAGGGTGTGCAGGGGCACACGACCTTCGCGGTACCATTCGGTACGGGCGATTTCAGCACCGTTCAGACGGCCGGAGCTCATGATCTTGATGCCCTGAGCACCCAGACGCATGGCGTTCTGCATGGCGCGCTTCATGGCACGACGGAACATGATCCGCTTTTCCAGCTGCTGGGCGATGGAGTCGCCGATCAGCTGGGCATCGAGTTCCGGCTTGCGGATTTCTTCGATGCTGACGTGGACCGGCACACCCATGATGCGCTGCAGTTCGGCGCGCAGGTTGTCGATCTCTTCACCCTTCTTGCCGATAACCACGCCCGGACGGGCGGAGAAGATGGTGACGCGGGCGTTCTTGGCGGGGCGCTCGATGAGAACGCGGCCGACGGACGCATGTGCCAGCTTCTTCTTGAGGTAGTCACGGACCCGGATGTCTTCGTTCAGCATGGTGGCGAAGTTCTGACTGTTCGCGTACCAGCGGGAAGCCCAGTTACGGTTCACGCTGAGGCGGAACCCGGTAGGATTAATCTTCTGTCCCATAACTCTTCCTCAGTTCCCGACGGTCACGAAAATGTGGCAGGTCTGCTTGATGATGCGATTGCCACGACCCTTCGCCCGAGCGGTGAAGCGCTTCAGAGACGTACCCTGCTCGACGTGAATGGTCTTGACCTTCAGTTCGTCGATATCGGCGCCGTCATTATGCTCGGCGTTGGCGATGGCAGACTCCAGAACCTTCTTAACGATCTTTGCGCCCTTTTGGGGAGCAAAGCCCAGGATGTTGAGCGCCTGGCCCACCGGCTTACCGCGAACCAGGTCAGCCACGAGGCGACCCTTCTGGGCGGAGAGGCGGACGCCGCGCAAAATAGCACGAGTTTCCATTTGCACTCCTTTACTTCTTCGCCTTCTTGCCGGCGGTATGACCCTTGAAAGTACGGGTCAGGGAGAATTCGCCGAGCTTGTGGCCGACCATGTTTTCGGTGACATACACCGGAATATGTTGCTTGCCGTTATGCACGGCAATGGTCAGACCGACGAAATCCGGCAGCACGGTGGAGCGGCGAGACCAGGTCTTGATCGGCCGCTTGTCGTTGCCAGCACGAGCGGCGTCGACTTTCTTCAGCAGGTGGGCATCGACGAACGGGCCCTTTTTTACAGAACGTCCCATAGATCTCTACCCCTTAACGCTTGTGACGACGCTGCACGATCATGGAGTTCGTGCGCTTGTTACGACGGGTACGATAACCCTTGGTCTTGGTACCCCAAGGACTAACCGGATGCATACCAGCTGCGGTACGGCCTTCACCACCACCGTGGGGGTGATCAACCGGGTTCATGACCACGCCACGAACGGTCGGACGAACACCGCGCCAGCGCATGGCACCGGCCTTACCGATGGAACGCAGGGAGTGCTCTTCGTTACCGACTTCACCGATGGTGGCCCGGCATTCGACGTGCACACGGCGGATTTCACCGGAGCGCAGACGCAGCTGAGCGTAAGAGCCTTCACGAGCCAGCAGTTGCACGGAAGTACCAGCGGCGCGAGCCAGCTGAGCACCCTTGCCGGGCAGCATTTCCACGCAGTGAATAGTGCTACCCACCGGAATGTTGCGAATCGGCAGGGCGTTGCCAGACTTGATCGGAGCTTCGGAGCCGGAGATCACTTGCTGGCCGACCACCATGCCCTTGGGGGCAATGATGTAACGGCGCTCGCCGTCGGCGTAGCACAGCAGAGCCACGTTGGCGGAACGATTGGGATCGTACTCGAGGCGCTCGACCTTGGCCGGAATGCCGTCCTTGTTGCGCTTGAAGTCGACAACACGGTAGTGCTGCTTATGACCGCCGCCCTTGTGGCGAACGGTGATGCGACCGTTGTTGTTACGACCGGAACCGCGGGTCTGCTTCTCGAGCAGGCCGGCGAACGGCTTACCCTTGTACAGATCGGGGTTGACGACCTTCACGACGGCACGGCGGCCGGCGGAAGTCGGTTTAACTTTGATCAATGCCATGTTCTTACTCCCCGGCCGCGAAATTGATTTCCTGGCCCGGCTTCAGGCTGACGTAAGCCTTCTTCCAGCTCTTGCGGCGGCCGATGAAACGACCGAAGCGCTTTTCCTTGCCCTTGACGTTGGCCACCTGAACGGACTCGACCTGCACCTTGAAAAGCAGCTCGACAGCAGCCTTGATTTCCGGCTTGGTTGCGTCGGAGGCAACCTTGAAAACCACCTGCTCGTTCTTGTCGGCGATGAAAGTCGCCTTTTCGGAGATTTGCGGCGCCAGCAGCACCTGCAGCAGACGTTCTTGGCTCATCCCAGCAGCTCCTCAAACTTGGCCACAGCGCCCTTGGTCACGAGAACCTTGGGGAAGCGCACCAGGGACACGGGATCGGCTTCGCTAACATCCAGAACCAGCACATTAGGCAGGTTGCGGGAAGCCAGGAAGACGTTCTCATCCAGGGAATCGGTAATCACCAGCACGGACTCGTAGCCCATGCCCTTGATCTTCTGGGCGAACAGCTTGGTCTTGGGAGCCTCGACAGAGAGGTTTTCCACCACGGCCAGACGGTCATCACGGACCAGCTGGGAAAGGATGGAAGCCAGACCAGCGCGGTACATTTTCTTGTTCACCTTCTGGGAGAAGTTCTCCTCAGGGGAATTCGGGAAAATGCGGCCGCCTCCGCGCCACAGCGGGCTGCCATTGCTACCGGAACGTGCGCGACCGGTACCCTTCTGGCGCCAGGGCTTGGTGGTGGTGTGCCGGACTTCGGAGCGATCCTTCTGCTTGCGGTTGGCGCTACGGGCGTTGGCCTGATAGGCAACAACCACCTGGTGCACCAGCGCTTCGTTGTACTCGCGGCCGAACAGGGCATCGGAAGCCTGCAGCTTGGCAGCTTCCTGACCGTTTTCGTTGATAACTTTCAGTTCCATCACGCCCCCTTAAGCCTTGACTGCCGGACGCACGATGACGTCGGAGCCCTTGGAGCCGGGAACAGCGCCTTTCACCAGCAGCAGCTGGCGCTCGACGTCGACCCGAACCACTTCCAGGCACTGCACAGTGCTCTTCACAGCACCCAGGTGACCGGCCATGCGCTTACCCGGGAACACGCGACCCGGATCCTGCGCCATACCGATGGAACCAGGAGCATTGTGAGACACGGAGTTACCGTGGCTGGCGCGGTTGGAGCTGAAGTTGTGACGCTTAATAGCGCCGGCAAAACCCTTACCCTGGGAGGTGCCGGTGATATCGACCTTCTGGCCAACAGCGAAGATGGTGACAGCGATCTGATCGCCAGCCTTCAGGCCAGCGAGCTGCTCAGCGGTCACGGGGAATTCTTTGAGCACGTGCCCAGCTTCAACACCAGCCTTGGCCAGATGACCAGCCAGAGACTTGTTGACGCGGGAGGCACGACGCTTGCCGAAAGTCACCTGAACGGCGGCATAGCCGTCGGTTTCAGGCGTTTTGATCTGGGACACACGGTTGTTCGACACGTCCAGCACAGTCACCGGGACGGTAGCACCGTCATCAGTGAACACGCGCGTCATGCCGACCTTGCGCCCAACAAGGCCTAGACTCATGGTTATTCTCCAAATGCCGGCTGCGATTGGCCGACAAGTAAGTCAAAATGGGCGACACCAAACGGAGTCGCCCGCGGAAAAGCGGTGGATTATATACGCAACCAGTCGCTTATTGCAACTTGATTTCGACGTCAACACCAGCCGGCAGGTCGAGCTTCATCAGAGCATCAACAGTCTTGTCGGTCGGATCGATGATGTCCATCAGGCGCAGATGGGTCCGGATCTCGAACTGATCGCGGGAAGTCTTGTTCACGTGCGGGGAACGCAGCACGTCGTAACGCTGGATGCGGGTGGGCAGGGGCACGGGGCCACGAACCACAGCACCGGTACGCTTGGCGGTTTCAACGATTTCCTGAGCGGATTGGTCGATCAGGCGGTAGTCGAAGGCCTTCAGACGGATACGGATTTTCTGGTTTTGCATGATATTTCCCAAAGAGCGATGGGGCGGGTGAAAGCCCGCCCCGAATGTAAAAATTACTCGATGATCTTGGCAACCACACCGGCGCCGACGGTACGGCCGCCTTCGCGGATAGCGAAGCGCAGACCTTCTTCCATGGCGATCGGAGCGATCAGCTTCACGGTCATCTGAATGTTGTCACCAGGCATAACCATTTCCACGCCTTCGGGCAGGGAGATGGCGCCGGTCACGTCAGTGGTCCGGAAGTAGAACTGGGGACGGTAGTTGTTGAAGAACGGGGTGTGACGACCACCTTCGTCCTTGGACAGAACATACACTTCGCCAGTGAAGTGGGTGTGGGGGGTGATGGAACCGGGCTTGGCCAGCACTTGGCCGCGCTCGACTTCTTCACGCTTGGTGCCACGCAGCAGCACGCCCACGTTGTCACCAGCCTGACCCTGGTCCAGCAGCTTGCGGAACATTTCCACGCCGGTGCAGGTGGTCTTGGTGGTGGGCTTGATACCCACGATTTCGATTTCTTCGCCGACCTTGACGATGCCGCGCTCGACACGACCGGTCACCACGGTGCCGCGGCCGGAGATGGAGAACACGTCTTCGATGGGCAGCAGGAAGGGCTTGTCCACAGCCCGCTCGGGGGTGGGGATGTAGCTGTCCAGAGCGTCGGCCAGAGCCAGAATGGCGGGTTCGCCGATGTCGGACTGGTCACCTTCCAGAGCCTTCAGGGCGGAGCCCTTGACGATGGGGATGTCGTCGCCGGGGAAGTCGTACTTGGAGAGCAGCTCGCGCACTTCCATTTCGACCAGTTCCAGCAGTTCGGCGTCATCCACCATGTCGCACTTGTTCAGGAACACGATGATGTAGGGCACGCCCACCTGACGGGCCAGCAGGATGTGCTCGCGGGTCTGGGGCATGGGGCCGTCAGCGGCAGAACAGACCAGAATGGCGCCGTCCATCTGGGCGGCACCGGTAATCATATTCTTCACGTAGTCGGCGTGACCCGGGCAATCCACGTGAGCGTAGTGACGGGTGGCGGTTTCGTATTCGACGTGGGCGGTGTTGATGGTGATACCGCGGGCCTTTTCTTCGGGCGCAGCGTCGATCTGGTCGTAAGCCTTGGCTTCGCCACCGAACTTCTTGGACAGAATGGTGGTGATAGCAGCAGTCAGCGTGGTCTTACCGTGGTCAACGTGACCGATGGTGCCCACATTAACGTGCGGCTTCGTACGTTCAAACTTTTCCTTGGCCATCTTTCAATTCCTCAATTCGCAAAAATTCGATTACTTCTTGTTAATCACGGCTTCGGCGACGTTCTTCGGCGCCTCGGAGTAGTGCTTGAACTCCATGGAGTAGGTCGCACGACCCTGGGTCAGGGAGCGCAGCTGGGTGGCGTAGCCGAACATCTCGGCCAGGGGCACTTCAGCCTTCACTTCCTTGATGCCGCCGGGCAGATCATCCATACCCTGGACGATGCCGCGACGACCGGACAGGTCGCCCATGACGTTACCCATGTAGTCTTCCGGGGTTTCAACGACAACGGCCATCATCGGCTCCAGCAGCGTGGGCTGGGCCTTGCGCATACCTTCCTTGAATGCCATGGAGGCAGCCATGCGGAAAGCGTTTTCGTTGGAGTCCACGTCGTGGTAGGAACCGTCGAACAGGGTGAACTTGATGTCAACCACCGGGAAGCCGGCCAGCACACCGCTGGAGATGGCGTCTTGCAGACCCTTGTCCACCGCGGGAATGAATTCGCGGGGCACGGTGCCGCCCTTGATGGCGTCAACAAACTCGTAGCCCTTGCCGGCTTCGTTCGGCTCGATCTTGAGCCAGACGTGACCGTACTGACCGCGACCGCCGGACTGCTTGACGAACTTGCCTTCCTGTTCGACAGCCTTCTTGATGCATTCGCGGTAGGCCACCTGGGGAGCACCCACGTTGGCTTCGACGCTGAATTCGCGCTTCATGCGGTCGACGATAATTTCCAGGTGCAGTTCGCCCATACCGGAAATGATGGTCTGACCGGACTCTTCGTCGGTACGCACGCGGAAGGACGGGTCTTCGGCGGCCAGACGATTCAGGGCGATACCCATCTTCTCCTGGTCAGCCTTGGTCTTGGGCTCGACAGCCACGTGAATCACGGGATCCGGGAATTCCATGCGCTCGAGAATGATCGGAGCATCCGGATCGCACAGGGTTTCACCGGTGGTCACTTCCTTCAGACCCACGCAGGCGGCGATGTCGCCGGCCAGAACTTCCTTGATTTCCTCGCGGTTGTTGGCGTGCATCTGCAGGATGCGGCCGATGCGCTCCTTACGACCCTTGATCGGGTTGTAAATGGTGGAGCCGGAGGTCAGGACGCCGGAGTACACGCGCACGAAGGTCAGCTGGCCGACGTAGGGGTCGGTCATCAGCTTGAAAGCCAGGGCGGAGAACTTGGAGTCGTCGGAAGCAACGCGGCAATCCTTCTCGCCATTTTCCTTTTCGCCTTCAACAGGGGGAATATCCACCGGGGAGGGCAGCAGCTGAATAACAGCATCCAGCATGCGCTGCACGCCCTTGTTCTTGAAGGCGGTACCGCACAGCATGGGCTGGATTTCGCAGTTGATGGTGCGAGTACGCAGGCCCAGCAGGATGTCGGCCTCAGGCAGATCACCCTCTTCCAGGTACTTGTTCATCAGCTCTTCAGATGCCTCGGCAGCAGCCTCGACCATCTGTTCACGCCAGGTCTGGGCGGTCTCGACCAGATCAGCGGGAATGTCCTTGTACTCGAACTTCATACCCTGGGAGGCTTCATCCCAGATGATGGCCTTCATCTTGATCAGATCGACCACACCGGTGAAGGTATCTTCGGCACCGATCGGAATCACGATCGGCACGGGATTGCCCTTCAGGCGGACCTTCATCTGCTCGACGACCTTGAAGAAGTTGGCACCGGAGCGGTCCATCTTGTTCACGAAAGCCAGACGGGGCACCTTGTACTTGTTGGCCTGACGCCACACAGTCTCGGACTGGGGCTGAACGCCACCCACAGCACAGTAAACCATGCAGGCACCATCCAGCACACGCATGGAACGCTCCACCTCGATGGTGAAGTCCACGTGCCCCGGGGTGTCGATGATGTTGAAGCGGTGCTCGGGGAAGGAGTTGTCCATCCCCTTCCAGAAGCAAGTGGTAGCAGCGGAGGTAATGGTAATACCACGCTCCTGCTCCTGCTCCATCCAGTCCATGGTGGCAGCACCGTCGTGCACTTCACCGATTTTGTGGTTCACACCGGTGTAGTACAGGATGCGCTCGGTGGTAGTCGTCTTACCGGCGTCAATGTGAGCGCTAATACCGATATTGCGGTAGCGCTCGATGGGAGTTTTGCGAGCCACGTTAGTAACCTTCGCTGTAAACGTTTGTCAGGAGACGGTTAGAAACGGTAGTGGGCGAAGGCCTTGTTGGCTTCGGCCATACGATGCACTTCGTCACGCTTCTTCACGGCGCCGCCGCGGTTTTCGGCCGCCTCCAGCATTTCGGCAGCCAGACGCAGACCCATGGTCTTTTCGGAACGCTTGCGGGCGGCCTCGCGCAGCCAACGCATGGCCAGAGCCATACGGCGGGCGGGACGAACTTCCACGGGCACCTGGTAGTTGGCACCACCGACGCGACGGGACTTCACTTCCACCATGGGACGCACGTTGGCGATGGCGGAGGCAAACACTTCCAGAGGATCCTTGCCGGACTTGGAAGAAATCTGGTCGAAGGCACCGTAGACGATGCGCTCGGCCACGGACTTCTTGCCGCTTTGCATCACGGCATTCACAAACTTGGAGACATCCACGCTGCCGAACTTGGGATCGGGCAGGATGTCGCGTTTCGGTACTTCACGACGACGGGGCATAACAACCTCACTAGTTCACAATTCAGTTGCGACATTTCCGGAATAGAAATGACACATGGCCGCCCATGTGGGGGCGGCCACTTACTAAAACGACCTGATTAGGCCGCCTTCGGACGCTTGGCCCCGTACTTGGAACGGGACTGCTTACGATCCTTGACGCCCTGGGTATCCAGGGAGCCGCGCACGGTGTGGTAACGCACACCAGGCAAATCCTTCACACGACCACCGCGAATCAGGACCACGGAGTGCTCCTGCAGGTTGTGGCCTTCACCACCGATGTAGGAAATGACTTCGAAGCCATTGGTCAGACGAACCTTGCACACCTTACGCAGTGCGGAGTTCGGCTTCTTCGGAGTGGTGGTGTAAACACGGGTGCACACGCCACGCTTCTGGGGGCACTTTTCCAGAGCAGGAACCTTGCTCTTGGTAATTTCGGCCACCCGGGGCTTGCGCACGAGTTGGTTGATGGTCGGCATAACAAATCCTCATTTAGGCGGCTTTGCCGCCAAAACACTGAAACAGCGGGCTGACTGCCCGCCTCGCCTCAGCGATTTTTTTATCCAAACAAAGGCAATGATTAGCCTTTGCCGCGAAAAGACCCGAGATTTTATTGGGAAGCAACCCTCGAGTCAACGGTTGCTTCCCAAAGATCAGACGGCGTCGTTGCCGGCAGGCACTTCCTCGACAGCCACATCCTCCCCGCCCAGGACCCGGTCGAGGCCCTGGTCGTTGCCAGCAGCCTGCTGACGACGGGAATTGTGGTAGGCAAGACCGGTACCGGCAGGAATCAGGCGGCCGACGATGACGTTTTCCTTCAGGCCGCGCAGTTCGTCGCGCTTGCCCATGATGGCCGCTTCCGTCAGCACGCGGGTGGTTTCCTGGAAGGAAGCCGCGGAGATGAAGGAGTCGGTGGACAAGGAGGCCTTGGTGATACCGAGCAGCATGTAATCGTAGCTGGCGGGCAGCTTGCCTTCGGCAACGACGCGATCGTTCTCGTCCAGCACATCGGCACGTTCGACCTGTTCGCTCTTGATGAAGCGGGTGTCGCCCGGCTCGGTGATGGTGACCCGACGCAGCATCTGGCGCACGATAACTTCAATGTGCTTGTCGTTGATCTTCACGCCCTGCAGACGGTACACATCCTGCACTTCATCGGTGATGTAGCGGGCCAGGGCTTCGACACCCTTGAGCTTGAGGATTTCATGGGGATCGGGCTCGCCGTCCACAATGACCTCGCCCTTGTTCACCACCTGGCCGTCGTGCACCATGACGTGCTTGTCCTTGAGGATCAGATACTCGTGGGCGACACCGTCCAGATCGGTGATGACCAGACGCTGCTTGCCCTTGGTGTCCTTGCCGAAGGAAACGGTACCGGTGTACTCGGCCAGCATGCCCACATCCTTGGGCGTACGGGCTTCGAACAGCTCTGCCACACGGGGCAGACCGCCGGTAATGTCGCGGGTCTTGGCGGATTCTTGCGGAATCTTCGCCAGCACGTCGCCGACACCCACCTGCTGGCCGTCGGCCACGGTGATGATGGAGCCCACCTGGAAGGTGATGGTCACGGCGTGCTCGGTGCCATGCATCTTCACTTCCTGGCCGTTCTCGTCCAGCAGCTTGACCTGGGGACGCAGGCCCTTGGCCTGGGCCTTGCCGCCGCGCTTGGGATCGATCACCACCAGGGTGGACAGGCCGGTCACATCGTCGATCTGCTTGGCGACGGTGGAACCTTCTTCCACGTTCTCGAACTTGATGGTACCGGCGTACTCGGTAATCATCGGACGGGTATGGGGATCCCAGGTCGCCAGCACGGCACCGGCCTTCACCACCTGGCCGTCATCGGCGGTCAGGATGGCGCCGTAGGGCACCTTGTGACGTTCGCGCTCGCGGCCATTGTCGTCGGTCACCAGCACTTCGCCGGAACGGGTGAAGACGATCTTCTCACCCTTGACGTTGGTCACATAGCGCATGGTGGCAGTGAAGCGCACCACACCGTTGGACTTGGTATCGACCCGGTCGGCCACGGCAGCACGGGAAGCCGCACCGCCGACGTGGAAGGTCCGCATGGTCAGCTGGGTACCCGGTTCGCCGATGGACTGGGCGGCGATGACGCCGACAGCCTCACCCACATTGACCAGGGAGCCGCGGCCCAGATCACGGCCGTAGCACTTGGCGCACAGACCGTAACGGGTGTCGCAGGTCAGGGGGGTACGGACCTTGACTTCATCGATGCCCAGCTTGTCGATCAGATCGCACAGATCCTCGTCCACCAGGGTACCGGCTTCGATGACGGTTTCTTCGCTTTCCGGATTCACCACGTCAGCCACGACCACGCGGCCCAGAATACGGTCGCGCAGCGGCTCGATCACCTCACCGCCCTCGATCAGGGCCTTCATGGTGACGCCGTTCTGGGTGCCGCAATCGTCCTCGGTCACCACCAGATCCTGGGTCACATCCACCAGACGGCGGGTCAGGTAGCCGGAGTTGGCGGTCTTCAGTGCCGTATCGGCCAGACCTTTCCGCGCACCGTGGGTGGAGATGAAGTACTGAAGCACGTTCAGGCCTTCACGGAAGTTGGTGGTAATCGGCGTTTCGATAATGGAGCCGTCCGGCTTGGCCATCAGGCCCCGCATACCGGCCAGCTGGCGAATCTGGGCCGCGGAACCCCGGGCGCCGGAGTCGGCCATCATGTAGATGGAGTTGAAGGACTCCTGCTTCACGGTCTTGCCGTGACGGTCCACCACCTCTTCATGACCCAGCTGCTCCATCATGACCTTGGCCACCTGATCGCCGGTACGGCCCCAGATATCCACGACCTTGTTGTAGCGCTCACCGAAGGTCACCAGACCGTTGGTGTATTGGGTTTCGATTTCCTTAACTTCCTTCTCGGCCTCGGCGATGATGGTGTGCTTTTCGGTCGGCACACGCATGTCGTCGGAGCAGAAGGAGATGCCGGCACGGGTAGCCAGAGCGTAGCCGTTCTGCATCAGCTTGTCGGCGAACACCACCGTTTCCTTCAGGCCGCAACGGCGGAAGGAGGTGTTGATCAGCTTGGAGATTTCCTTCTTCTTCAGGGCCTTGTCGATGACGCTGAAAGGCAGGCCCTTGGGCAGGATCTCGGAAAGGATGGCACGGCCGCAGGTGGTGTTGTAGCGGGTGATCTTCTCCACCCACTCGCCGCTTTCGCCGCGCACGTATTCCTTCAGACGCACGGAAACCTTGGCGTGCAGGTCGGCCAGGCCGGAATTCACGGCCCGCAGCACTTCGCTGACGTCAGCGAAGTTCATGCCTTCACCCTTGGCGTTGATGCGGTCGCGGGTGGCGTAGTACAGACCCAGCACGATATCCTGGGACGGCACGATGATCGGTTCGCCGTTGGCCGGGGAGAGCACGTTGTTGGAGGCCAGCATCAGGGTGCGGGCTTCCATCTGGGCTTCCAGGGACAGGGGCACGTGGACAGCCATCTGGTCGCCGTCAAAGTCGGCGTTGAAGGCGGCACACACCAGGGGATGCAACTGGATGGCCTTGCCTTCGATCAGGGTCGGCTCGAAAGCCTGGATACCCAGACGGTGCAGGGTCGGCGCACGGTTCAGCATGACCGGATGTTCGCGGATGACGTCTTCCAGGATGTCCCACACCACGGGCTCCTGGGATTCGACCATCTTCTTGGCCTGCTTGATGGTGGTTGCCAGGCCCATCAGTTCCAGCTTGTGGAAGATGAAGGGCTTGAACAGTTCCAGGGCCATCAGCTTGGGCAGGCCGCACTGGTGCAGCTTGAGCTGGGGACCCACCACGATCACGGAACGACCGGAGTAGTCCACCCGCTTGCCCAGCAGGTTCTGACGGAAGCGGCCGCCCTTGCCCTTGATCATGTCGGCCAGGGACTTCAGGGGGCGCTTGTTGGCGCCGGTCATGGCCTTGCCGCGGCGACCGTTGTCCAGCAGGGAGTCCACGGACTCCTGCAGCATGCGCTTTTCGTTGCGCACGATGATTTCCGGTGCCTTCAGCTCCAGCAGGCGCTTCAGACGGTTGTTCCGGTTAATGACGCGACGGTAGAGGTCGTTCAGGTCGGAAGTGGCGAAACGGCCGCCGTCCAGGGGCACCAGCGGACGCAGGTCCGGGGGCAGCACGGGCAGCACTTCCAGGATCATCCAGTCGGGCTTGATGCCGGACTTCTGGAAGCCTTCGAGGATCTTCAGGCGCTTGGCGATCTTCTTGTTCTTGGCTTCGGAACCAGTGGTTTCCAGTTCGCTGCGCAGACGCTCGACTTCGTGATCCAGGTCCAGGGTACGCAGCAGTTCGCGCACGGCCTCGGCACCCATCAGGGCGATGAAGTCGTCACCGTACTCTTCCACCTTGGCCAGGTAGTCGTCTTCGGTCAGCAGCTGGCCCCGGTTGAGGGAGGTCATGCCGGGCTCGATCACCACGTAGGCTTCGAAGTAGAGGACCCGCTCGATGTCGCGCAGGGTCATGTCCAGCACCATGCCGAGACGGCTGGGCAGGGACTTGAGGAACCAGATGTGGGCGGTCGGGCTGGCCAGCTCGATGTGGCCCATACGCTCGCGGCGCACCTTGGCCAGGGTTACTTCGACGCCGCACTTCTCGCAGATGACGCCACGATGCTTGAGGCGCTTGTACTTGCCGCACAGGCACTCGTAGTCCTTGATCGGGCCAAAAATCTTGGCGCAGAACAGGCCGTCACGCTCCGGTTTGAAGGTGCGGTAGTTGATGGTTTCCGGCTTTTTAACTTCGCCGTAGGACCAGGACCGGATCTTGTCCGGCGACGCGAGACTGATGGTGATCGCGTCGAATTCTTCTTCCTGGGTTACCTGCTTAAACAGATCGAGCAGTGCTTTCATTGTTCACTCCAACCGGGGTGTGAATCCAAAAATTCCGTGTATCGGGCCAATTTGCTGCGTGGGGCGGTTTAGTACCGTTCCAGGTCGATGTCGATCGCCAGGGAGCGGATTTCCTTCACCAGCACGTTGAAGGATTCCGGCATGCCGGCATCGATCTTGTGCTCGCCCTTGACGATGTTTTCGTAAACCTTGGTACGACCATTCACATCGTCCGACTTCACGGTCAGCATTTCCTGCAGCACGTAGGAGGCGCCGTAGGCTTCCAGGGCCCACACTTCCATTTCACCGAAGCGCTGGCCGCCGAACTGGGCCTTACCGCCCAGGGGCTGCTGGGTCACCAGGCTGTACGGGCCGGTGGAACGGGCGTGCATCTTGTCGTCCACCAGGTGGTGCAGCTTCAGGTAATGCATGTAGCCCACCGTCACCTGACGCTCGAAGGCGTCGCCGGTACGGCCGTCGTGCAGGGTGATCTGGCCGGATTCGGGCATGCCCGCGAGACGCAGCATGGCCTTGATTTCGGCTTCGTCGGCACCGTCGAACACCGGGGTGGCGAAAGGCACGCCGGTGGTCAGGTTGCCGGCCAGTTCCATGATTTCCTGGTCGTTCAGCTCGTTCAGGTTTTCCTTCTTGCCTTCGGAGTTGTAAATCTCTTCCAGGAACTTGCGCACTTCGGCAGCCTTGGCGCCGGCCTGCAGCATGTCGCCGATCTTGTAGCCCAGGCCCTTGGCGGCCCAGCCCAGGTGCACTTCCAGAATCTGGCCCACGTTCATCCGGGACGGCACACCCAGGGGGTTCAGCACGATATCCACGGGACGGCCGTCGGCCATGTAGGGCATGTCTTCCACGGGCACGATGCGGGAAACCACACCCTTGTTACCGTGGCGGCCGGCCATCTTGTCGCCAGGCTGCAGGCGGCGCTTCACGGCCACGTAGACCTTGACCATCTTCTGCACGCCCGGGGGCAGTTCGTCGCCCTGGGTCAGCTTCTTGCGCTTCTCTTCGAAGGCAATGTCGAAGTCCTTGCGGGTCTGCTCCAGGGATTCCTTCAGCTGTTCCAGTTGCTGGGCGACTTCCTCGTCGGCCATGCGCACGTCGAACCAGTTGTGGGGATCGATGCCGTCCAGGTATTCCTGGGTCACGACAGTGCCCTTGGCCAGCTTCTTCGGACCGCCGTTGGCCGGCTTGCCGGTGATCAGGCGGCCGACACGGGCGAAGGTGTCACGCTCCACGATACGCATCTGGTCGGCCAGATCCTGCTTGTAGCCACGCAGATGGTCGTCGATGATGGACTGGGCGCGCTTGTCGCGTTCGATACCTTCGCGGGTGAACACCTGCACGTCGATGACGGTGCCGGCGATACCGGACGGCACGCGCAGGGAGGTGTCCTTAACGTCGGAGGCCTTCTCGCCGAAGATGGCGCGCAGCAGCTTTTCTTCCGGCGTCAGCTGGGTCTCGCCCTTGGGGGTGACCTTACCCACCAGCACGTCGCCGGCTTCCACTTCGGCGCCAATGTACACCACGCCGGATTCGTCCAGACGGGACAGCTGTACCTCGCCCAGGGAAGCGATGTCGCGGGTGATTTCCTCGGGGCCGAGCTTGGTGTCGCGGGCCACCACGGTCAGTTCTTCGATGTGGATGGAGGTGTAGCGGTCTTCCGCCACCACGCGCTCGGAGATCAGGATCGAATCTTCGAAGTTGTAGCCGTTCCAGGGCATGAAGGCGATCAGCATGTTCTGACCGAGGGCCAGTTCGCCCTTGTCGGTAGAAGCGCCGTCGGCCACCACGTCACCCTTGGCGATGATGTCGCCCATCTTCACCAGCGGACGCTGGTTGATGTTGGTGTTCTGGTTGGAACGGGTGTACTTGGTCAGGTTGTAGATGTCCACGCCGACTTCGCCCGGCACGGTTTCATCGTCATGCACACGGACCACGACGCGGGAAGCATCCACGTAATCCACCACGCCGCCACGCAGGGCCTGCACGGCGGTGCCGGAGTCCACGGCCACGGTACGTTCGATGCCGGTACCGACCAGGGGCTTCTCCGGACGCAGGCAGGGCACGGCCTGACGCTGCATGTTGGCGCCCATCAGGGCCCGGTTCGCATCGTCGTGCTCGAGGAAGGGGATCAGGGAGGCAGCGACGGAAACGATCTGGCCCGGGGCCACGTCCATGTACTGGACGCGGGACGGTTCGGCCAGGATGGTTTCGCCCTTTTCGCGGCAGGTCACCAGCTCGTCCACCAGGGTGCCGTCGGCACCCAGGGCGGCGTTGGCCTGGGCCACCACGTAAGCGCCTTCTTCAATGGCAGAGAGGTATTCGATCTGGTCGGTCACCTTGCCGTCCACCACCTTGCGGTAGGGGGTTTCCAGGAAACCGTAGGAGTTGGTGCGGGCGAACAGGGCCAGGGAGTTGATCAGGCCGATGTTCGGACCTTCCGGGGTTTCGATCGGGCAGACGCGGCCGTAGTGGGTCGGATGCACGTCGCGCACTTCGAAGCCGGCGCGTTCGCGGGTCAGACCGCCCGGGCCCAGAGCGGAAACGCGCCGCTTGTGGGTGATCTCGGACAGGGGGTTGGTCTGGTCCATGAACTGGGACAGCTGGCTGGAGCCGAAGAATTCCTTGATGGCGGCGCTGATCGGCTTGGCGTTGATCAGGTCGTGGGGCATCAGGTTGTCGGACTCGGCCTGGGACAGGCGCTCCTTGACGGCGCGCTCGACGCGCACCAGACCGGCGCGGAACTGGTTCTCAGCCAGTTCGCCGACGGAACGCACACGGCGGTTGCCCAAGTGATCGATGTCGTCGATTTCGCCGCGACCGTTGCGCAGTTCCACCAGCAGCTTGATGGATTCAACGATGTCGCGGGGCGACAGGGTCAGCTGCTCGCGCACTTCGACGTTGGCGCCCAGGGCCTTCAGTTGGGCGGCCAGGGTGTGGGCGGCTTCTTCGGTCAGGTTTTCGGCAGCGGCACGGGAACCATACTGCAGCTCGTTCAGGATTTCCTGGACGGTGCCCTGATTGGCGCCGGTGAACTCGGCGATGGCCTTGGCCAGCGCTTCGGTCTTGTGCGGAGCGTTCTTGATGGTGACCTTGTACTCGACCACATCGGGACGGCCGATGCGACGGTTGAACTTCATGCGGCCCACACCGGACAGATCGTAGCGATCGTCGGAGTAGAAGAGACCGTTGAAGAGGATCTCCACGGCTTCTTCGGTGGGCGGTTCGCCGGGGCGCATCATGCGGTAGATGGCGACGCGGGCGGCCTGCTTGGTGGCGGTATCGTCAGCACGCAGGGTGTTGGAGATGAAGGCGCCACGGTCCAGATCGTTGGTGTACAGGGTCTGGAATTCGGCCACGCCGGCTTCCCGCAGCTTGGCCAGCAGGGACTCGGTGATTTCATCGTTGGCATTGGCGATGACTTCGCCGCTGTCCTTGTCGATGATGTTGTGACCGATGACGCGGCCGACCAGGAAGTCGTCGGGCACGGCGATGTGCTTGATGCCGGCAGCGTCCAGATCGCGGATGTGCTTAGCGGTGATGCGCTTGTCCTTCGGCACGATGACCTTGCCGGCCTTGTCGCAGAAATCGAAGCGGGCGGTTTCGCCGCGCAGACGCTCGGGCACCAGGGTGAAGTCGGCGCCGTTCTTCAGCAGCTTGAAGTCGTCGAATTCGAAGAAGCCGGCCAGGATCTGCTCATTGGTCAGGCCGATGGCCTTGAGCAGGGTGGTGACGGGCATCTTGCGGCGACGGTCAACGCGGAAGAAGAGGATGTCCTTCGGATCGAATTCGAAGTCCAGCCAGGAACCGCGGTAGGGAATCACGCGGGCGGAGAACAGCAGCTTGCCGGAAGAATGGGTCTTGCCGCGGTCGTGCTCGAAGAACACGCCGGGGGAGCGGTGCAGCTGGGAGACGATGACCCGCTCGGTACCGTTGATGACGAAAGAACCGGTGGTGGTCATGAGCGGAATCTCGCCCATGTACACTTCCTGCTCCTTCACTTCCTTCACGGTATCCGGAGCTTCCCGGTCCATGATCACCAGACGCACCTTGGCGCGCAGGGCGGAGGCGAAGGTCAGGCCCCGTTGCTGACATTCCTTGACGTCGAAGGCGGGCTCGGCCAGCTGGTAGCTGACGAACTCCAGCCGGGCATTGCCGGAATGGGAAACGATGGGAAAGATGGAGCCGAAAGCGGCCTGAAGCCCTTGATTGCGACGCTTGGCGGTGGGCAGTTCCGCCTGCAGGAAGGCCGTATAGGATTCCAGCTGGGTGGCCAGCAAGAACGGCACGTCGAGCACGCTTGCACGCTTGGCAAAACTCTTGCGGATGCGTTTTTTCTCGGTGTAGGAGTAGGTCATGGTCGCTCCGAGCTCAGAAAGCAAAATTCCTCAAAAGAGGTTGGATCCGCCGATGTTCCCGGCGGCTGCAACGGATAAACGCAAGCTTCATCTTTTCTGCCTGTCCGGCGCCGGCGCCGGGAGATGATGCTTGCGTTTATACGTTGCGCAGTACTGGGTGATGCTGTTGGAACCGTTGAAACGCCTGGGCGTTTCAGAAAAGTACAAATGGGCTGGCGGCAAAAATGCCGCCAGCCCATGGCAAGCGAGTCGAATTTACTTGACTTCGACCTTGGCGCCAGCTTCTTCCAGCTGCTTCTTCAGGGCTTCAGCGTCAGCCTTGGAGATGCCTTCCTTCACTGCCTTGGGAGCGCCGTCGACGACGTCCTTGGCTTCCTTCAGGCCCAGGCCGGTAGCAGCGCGGACGACCTTGATGACTTCAACCTTCTTGTCGCCGGCAGCAGCCAGGACCACGGTGAACTCGGTCTGCTCTTCAGCAGCAGCGCCACCGGCGGCAGCGCCGGGAGCGGCCACGGCCATAGCGGCAGCGGAAACGCCAAACTTCTCTTCGAAAGCCTTGACCAGGTCGTTCAGGTCCATAACGGTCATGGAACCGACGGCTTCCAGGATGTCTTCTTTGGTAATAGCCATTTAGATAACTCCTAATTCAAATCGGATATGCAAGTGTTCGACAGGCCGATCAGGCAGCAGCGCCTTCGGCTTCGCGCTTCTTGGCGAGAGCGCCCATGGCCACGGCAAAGCCGGACACGGGAGCCTTCATCACGCCCAGCAGCTTGGCCAGCAGCTCATCGCGGCTCGGGATGGAAGCCAGGGCTTGCACGCCAGCCTTGTCCATCACCTTACCGGCGTAAGAGCCAGCCTTCAGCACCAGCTTGTCGTTGGTCTTGGCAAAGTCGTTGAGGACCTTGGCAGCGGCAACAGGGTCAGCGGAAACGCTGTAAATCAGCGGACCAACCATGTGCTCAGCCAGGCCGGCGAAGGCGGTGTCAGCCACCGCACGACGCACCAGGGTGTTCTTCAGCACACGCAGGTAAACACCAGATTCGCGGGCCTTTTTCCGCAGCACGGTGAGATCGCCCACCTCGATACCGCGGTACTCAGCCACGACGATGGTCTGGGCGTTGGCTACCTGTGCCGACACCTCTGCCACGACGGCTTTCTTGTCATTAAGATTGAGACCCATAGGTCTTTCCTCCTTTCAAGTCTAAACACGGCGGCTCGGAAGCCGAATCCGCCGCACCCACGGCGACCTGAATCAGGGAATCATGCCGGAAACCGGCCAAAATCCTGTTTCGGGAACACCGTCTGCGCAGGCCCCTCGCGGAACTTAAGCTACCGGGAAGAGAACTTCCCGGCGGCACCTGCGGTCTTTGACGATCCGCGGCCCCACCCCGGAGGGAGAGGCCACGGCCCAAAGTTCTTTTTGCTGCGAAATGCCTTAGGCGACCAGGGTGGCCTGGTCCACGCGCACGCCGGGGCCCATGGTGCTGGACACGGCGACCTTGCGCAGGTACTGGCCCTTGGAGGAAGCGGGCTTGGCCTTGTTCAGCGCATCGATCAGGGCCTTCAGGTTCTCTTCCAGCTTTTCAACCGGGAAGGAAGCACGGCCGATGGTGGCGTGGATGATGCCGCCCTTGTCGGTACGGTACTGAACCTGACCGGCCTTGGCGTTCTTCACGGCGGTAGCCACATCCATGGTCACGGTGCCGACCTTGGGGTTCGGCATCAGGCCGCGGGGGCCCAGAATCTGACCCAGGGCGCCGACGACGCGCATGGCGTCGGGAGTGGCGATGACCACGTCGAAATTCAGGTTGCCGCCCTTGACCTGTTCGGCCAGGTCGTCGAAACCGACCACGTCGGCGCCGGCAGCCTTGGCAGCCTCGGCCTTGTCGCCCTGGGCGAACACGGCGACGCGAACGCTCTTGCCGGTACCGGCGGGCAGTACCACGGAGCCACGAACCAGCTGGTCGGACTTGCGCGCGTCGATACCCAGGTTCACGGCCACGTCGATGGATTCATCGAACTTGGCGGTGGCGGTTTCCTTGGCCAGGGTCAGGGCTTGGGCAACGGCATAAGCCTTGTTGCGGTCGATCTTGCCCTGCAGGGCCTTTTGCTTCTTGGTCAGCTTTGCCATGTTACAGACCCTCCACCGTGATGCCCATGGACCGGGCGGAGCCGGCGATGGTGCGAACAGCTGCTTCCAGGTCGGCAGCGGTCAGATCGGGAGACTTGGCCTTGGCAATGTCCTCGCACTGGGCGCGGGTGATCTTGCCAACCTTGTCGGTATGGGGCTTAGCGGAGCCCTTTTGAATGCCGGCGGCCTTCTTGATCAGAATGGTGGCCGGGGGAGTCTTCATCACGAAGGTGAAGGACTTGTCCGCGAAAGCGGTGATCACCACGGGGATGGGCAGACCGGGTTCCACACCTTGGGTCTGGGCATTGAAGGCCTTGCAGAACTCCATGATGTTGAGACCGCGTTGGCCCAGGGCGGGGCCGATGGGGGGCGACGGATTCGCCTTGCCGGCCGGCACTTGCAGCTTGATAAAGCCGATGATTTTCTTTGCCATGATGGCTCCTAACTGGATGAGTATTAGCGCGGGTTGGGCGGCTGACGCCGCCTACTGACGCTCCTCTTGCTCGGAATTGGCGGGTTCCGGCCCCCGTCCTGCTGAATTCTTGGCGAAGCGAAACGACTCAGGACTTCTCGACCTGGCCGAACTCCAGCTCCACCGGCGTGGCGCGACCGAAGATGGTCACGGAGACACGCAGCTTGCTCTTCTCGTAATTGACGTCCTCGACGGAGCCGTGGAAGTCGGTGAACGGACCTTCCTTGACCCGCACCACTTCGCCGATCTCGAACAGCGTCTTGGGACGGGGCTTTTCCACCCCTTCCTGCATCTGCTGCATGATCTTGTCCACTTCCTTCTCGGAAATGGGGGTGGGCTTGGTGGCGGTGCCGCCGACGAAACCGGTGACCTTGGAAGTGTTCTTCACCAGGTGCCAAGTGTCGTCGTTCATTTCCATTTCCACCAGCACGTAGCCGGGGAAGAACTTGCGTTCGGAAATGCTCTTTTGGCCGCCCTTCATTTCCACGACTTCTTCGACGGGAACGAGGATGCGACCAAACATGTCTTCCATGCCAGCGCGCTGGATGCGATCCACCAGGGCACGCTGCACGCTCTTCTCAAAACCGGAATAGGCGTGAACTACATACCAGCGTTTGCTCATGATTTTTTCCAACCCAGGACCACATCATAGAGGAGCCATTCCAGACTCTTGTCCGTCAGCCAGAGAAAGATGGCCATGACGACCATGAAGACGAATACCACGCCGGTCGTCTGCAACGTTTCCTTGCGGCTCGGCCAGACAACCTTTTTGGATTCGGCAACAGCCTCCCGGCCGAAAATGAAAAAGCGCATTCCGGGCTCGGTTTTCCAGGCCACGGCAGCAGCCGCAACCAGACCAACCAGAACCACCAGAACGCGCAGGATCATTGCCTGCTCGGAGAGGACATAAAAGCCGGCCACGCCAGCGGCAAGCAACAGAAGCGCCAGCGCAAACTTGATCTTGTCGGCCATGTATCTCGCGTCTTATTGGATGGCAGGGGCGGAGGGTCTCGAACCCCCAACCTTCGGTTTTGGAGACCGACGCTCTGCCAATTGAGCTACGCCCCTGCAGCAGAGACTACAAAAGCGCCCCGAGGGTCGGGACGCTTTTACTTAAACCGAGTAAAAATTACTCGATGATCTTGGCAACCACACCGGCGCCGACGGTACGGCCGCCTTCGCGGATAGCGAAGCGCAGACCTTCTTCCATGGCGATCGGGGCGATCAGCTTCACGGTCATCTGAATGTTGTCACCAGGCATGACCATTTCCACGCCTTCGGGCAGGGAGATGGCGCCGGTCACGTCAGTGGTCCGGAAGTAGAACTGGGGACGGTAGTTGTTGAAGAACGGGGTGTGACGACCACCTTCGTCCTTGGACAGAACATACACTTCGCCAGTGAAGTGGGTGTGGGGGGTGATGGAACCGGGCTTGGCCAGCACTTGGCCGCGCTCGACTTCTTCACGCTTGGTGCCACGCAGCAGCACGCCCACGTTGTCACCAGCCTGACCCTGGTCCAGCAGCTTGCGGAACATTTCCACGCCGGTGCAGGTGGTCTTGGTGGTGGGCTTGATACCCACGATTTCGATTTCTTCGCCGACCTTGACGATGCCGCGCTCGACACGACCGGTCACCACGGTGCCGCGGCCGGAGATGGAGAACACGTCTTCGATGGGCAGCAGGAAGGGCTTGTCCACAGCCCGCTCGGGGGTGGGGATGTAGCTGTCCAGAGCGTCGGCCAGGGCCAGGATGGCGGGTTCGCCGATGTCGGACTGGTCACCTTCCAGAGCCTTCAGGGCGGAGCCCTTGACGATGGGAATGTCGTCGCCGGGGAAGTCGTACTTGGAGAGCAGCTCGCGCACTTCCATTTCGACCAGTTCCAGCAGTTCGGCGTCGTCCACCATGTCGCACTTGTTCAGGAACACGATGATGTAGGGCACGCCCACCTGACGGGCCAGCAGGATGTGCTCGCGGGTCTGGGGCATGGGGCCGTCAGCGGCAGAACAGACCAGAATGGCGCCGTCCATCTGGGCGGCACCGGTAATCATATTCTTCACGTAGTCGGCGTGACCCGGGCAATCCACGTGAGCGTAGTGACGGGTGGCGGTTTCGTATTCGACGTGGGCGGTGTTGATGGTGATACCGCGGGCCTTTTCTTCGGGCGCAGCGTCGATCTGGTCGTAAGCCTTGGCTTCGCCACCGAACTTCTTGGACAGAATGGTGGTGATAGCAGCAGTCAGCGTGGTCTTACCGTGGTCAACGTGACCGATGGTGCCCACATTAACGTGCGGCTTCGTACGTTCAAACTTTTCCTTGGCCATTGCGGTACCTCGAATTTAGAAAATGTAAAAAAAACTTCGGGGCAATCAGTGGTGCCCATGGGCAGGATTGAACTGCCGACCTCTCCCTTACCAAGGGAGTGCTCTGCCACTGAGCTACATGGGCATCCGCTTTCAACCAACCGTGCGGAGTGGAGCGGGTGAAGGGAATCGAACCCTCGTCTTAAGCTTGGAAGGCTTCAGCTCTACCATTGAGCTACACCCGCGTTCGATTTTTCACCCACGACGCCCAAACTTCAGAACCGGACATCGCTAACCGCAACAAAAACTTGGTGGAGGAGGAAGGATTCGAACCTTCGAAGGCAGAGCCGTCAGATTTACAGTCTGATCCCTTTGACCGCTCGGGAACTCCTCCAAAACGAAGCCGCGAATTATGGCTATGCCGGTTGCCCGTGTCAAGCCCTGCATCGCGAAGCGAGGGCGCATTATAGCAAAAGATTCCCATACGTCCAGCCCGATTTGTACGAATTCGCTTCCCGCCCCTCTGGGCCTAGAATGCCGCCTTTGCTCAAGCCCCCACATTACCTATGACCACAGCCTCCGTGCCCCTGCCCGCCGCCCTCGTTGAAGCCCTGCGCCAGCAGTTCGGCACCCGTTACTCCCAGGGCGAATCCGTGCGCCTGCAGCATGGCCGCGATGAATCCAAGCACGAGCCCATGCTGCCCGACGGCGTGGTGTTCGCCGAAAGCACCGAGGAAGTGGCAGCCGTCGTCCGCCTCTGCCGCGAATATCGCGTACCCGTCATTCCCTACGGGGTCGGCAGTTCCGTCGAAGGCCACGTGCTGGCGGTGCACGGCGGCATCAGCATCGACCTGTCCGGCATGAACCGGGTGCTGTCCATCCATGCCGAGGACCTGGACGTCACCGTCCAAGCCGGCGTCACCCGCAAGCAGCTGAACGACGAACTCAAGGGCACCGGCCTGTTCTTCCCCATCGACCCGGGCGCCGACGCCACCCTGGGCGGCATGGCCGCCACCCGGGCCTCCGGCACCAATGCCGTGCGCTACGGCACCATGCGGGAAAACGTGCTGAGTCTGACCGTGGTCACCCCCGAGGGCAAAATCGTCCGCACCGGCAGCCGGGCCCGCAAGTCCTCCGCCGGCTACGACCTGACCCGCCTTTTCGTCGGCTCCGAGGGCACCCTGGGCATCATCACCGAGCTGACGGTGAAGCTGTACCCCATTCCGGAAGCTATGTCCGCCGCCGTTTGCGCCTTTCCCTCGGTGGATGCCGCCGTGGACACGGTGATCCAGACCATCCAGCTGGGCGTGCCGGTGGCCCGGGTGGAACTGCTGGACGCCCTCACCCTTCAGGCCATCAACCGCTATTCCAAGACCACCCTGCCGGAAGCACCGACCCTGTTCTTCGAATTCCACGGCAGCGACAGCAGCGTCCAGGAGCAGGCCGAACTGACCCAGGAGATCGCCCAGGGCAACGGCGGCCAGGACTTCCAGTGGGCCACCCGTCAGGAGGACCGCAGCCGCCTGTGGCAGGCCCGCCACGACGCCTATTTCGCCTGCCTGCAGCTCAAGCCCGGTGCCCGCTGCTTCCCCACCGACGTCTGCGTCCCCATCTCCCGTCTGGCCGAATGCATCCACGCCACCAATGAGGACATCGCCCAGGTTTCCCTGCCCATCGCCCTCTTCGGCCACGTGGGCGACGGTAACTTCCATCTGGTGGTGCTGGTGGATACGGACAACCCCAAGGAAATGGCCGAGGGCGAATGGATCAGCCAGCGCGTGGTGGAGCGGGCCATCGCCATGGAAGGCACCTGCACCGGCGAACACGGCATCGGCCTGGGCAAGCAGCACTACCTGCTGCAGGAGCACGGGGAAGACGGCGTGGCCCTGATGCGCACCCTGAAGACTGCCCTGGACCCCCTCAACCTGATGAACCCGGGCAAGATCCTGCCGCCCCAGGCCTGAGGCGCCACCTCCCCCACCAAGGGCGCTGCGGCGCCCTTTTTCATTGCATCTGCCGTTGCGCGCCGCGCCTGCTGCAACGCAACGTTACGCGCCCTCCGCGGTCCCATACAATGCCTGCGTCGCCCACCCGCGACGCATGACAAGACCGGCACAGCCCACAAGGCAGCGACCGGACAGACCAACCTGCCAACGCGATCCTGCCCGCCCGCAAACGGGATGAAGGCGAGACGCCGGCGACCAATGGAGGAGCAAATCGCATGAGCGATCTCTCTTTGCACGTCCCCAAGGAGCTGGCGTCCGCCAGCCTGGACGACAAGTACACCACCCTTTCCGGCCGCGCCTTTCTCACCGGCACCCAGGCCCTGATCCGCCTGCCCATGCTGCAGCGGCTGCGGGATCAGGCCCAGGGGCTCAATACTGCCGGCTTCATTTCCGGCTACCGGGGCAGCCCTCTCGGCGGCCTGGACCAGGGCCTGTGGAAAGCCCAGAAATATCTGGCGGAAAACCACATCACCTTCCAGCCCGGGGTCAATGAGGACCTGGCCGCCACCGCCGTCTGGGGCAGCCAGCAGGTCAATCTCTTCCCCGGCGCCAAGTACGACGGGGTGTTTGCCCTGTGGTACGGCAAGGGCCCGGGGGTGGACCGCAGCGGCGACGTCTTCCGCCACGCCAACGCCGCCGGCAGCTCCCGGCACGGCGGCGTGCTGGTAGTGGCCGGCGACGACCACGCCGCCAAGTCCTCCACCCTGCCCCACCAGACCGAGCACGTCTTCAAGGCGGTGATGATGCCGGTGCTGTATCCGGCCAACGTCCAGGAGTACCTGGAATACGGCCTGCACGGCTGGACCATGAGCCGCTATTCGGGCTGCTGGGTGGCCTTCAAGGCCCTGGCGGACACGGTGGAAACCTCGGCCTCGGTGTGGGTGGACCCCATGGCCCTGGACATCCGCCTGCCGGAAGATTTCGAACTGCCGGCCGACGGCCTCAACATCCGCTGGCCCGACCCGCCTTTGGTGCAGGAGGCCCGCCTCACCCACTTCAAGCTCTACGCCGCCCTCGCCTACGCCCGGGCCAACCGGCTCAACCGCATCGTCATCGACTCCCCGGCGCCACGCCTGGGCATCATCACCGCCGGCAAGTCCTATCTGGACGTGATGCAGGCCCTGGACGAGCTGGGCATCGACCAGCAGCTGGCCGCCCAGATCGGCATCCGCCTCTACAAGGTGGGCATGGTCTGGCCCCTGGAATCGGAAGGGGTGCGCCAGTTTGCCGAGGGGCTGGACGAAATCCTGGTGGTGGAAGAGAAGCGCCAGATGCTGGAATACCAGTTGAAGGAAGAGCTCTACAACTGGCGCGAGGACGTGCGGCCCCGGGTGGTGGGCAAGTTCGACGAGAAGGGCGAATGGGCCCTGCTGCCCGACGGCAAGGGCCATCTGGCCCACGGCGACTGGCTGCTGCCGGCAGCCGGCGAACTGTCCGTGGCCCAGATCGCCCGGGCCATCGCCAGCCGCATCGAGCGCCACTTCACCAGCCCGGCCATCAAGGCCCGCCTGGACCTCATCGAGGCCAAGCAGAAGGCCCTGCAGACGCCCCTGATCCTCACCCGGCGCACGCCCCACTTCTGCTCCGGCTGCCCCCACAACACCTCCACCCGGGTGCCGGAAGGCTCCCGGGCCGTGGCCGGCATCGGCTGCCACTACATGGTGACCTGGATGGACCGCAGCACCTCCACCTTCACCCACATGGGCGGCGAGGGCGTCACCTGGGTCGGCCAGGCGCCCTTCACCGAAGAAAAACACATCTTCGCCAACCTGGGGGACGGCACCTACTTCCACTCCGGCCTGCTGGCCATCCGCCAGTCGGTGGCGGCCAAAACCAACATCACCTACAAGATCCTCTACAACGACGCCGTGGCCATGACCGGCGGCCAGCCGGTGGACGGCATCCTCTCCGTGCCCCGCATCACCCGCCAACTTGAGGCCGAAGGGGTGGGCCGGATGGTGATCGTCACCGACGAGCCGGAGAAATACGCCGAGGTGACGGACCTGGCGCCCAACGTGCCGGTGCGCCACCGGGACGAACTGGACGCGGTGCAGCGGGAACTACGGGAAATTCCCGGCACCACCATCCTCATCTACGACCAGACCTGCGCCACGGAAAAGCGGCGCCGCCGCAAGCGGGGCAAGCTGGCCGACGTGGACCGCCGGGTCTTCATCAACGAGGCGGTGTGCGAGGGCTGCGGCGACTGCTCGGTGCAGTCCAACTGCCTCTCGGTCATCCCGGTGGAAACCGATTTCGGGCGCAAGCGGGCCATCGACCAGTCCAACTGCAACAAGGATTTCTCCTGCCTCAAGGGCTTCTGCCCCTCCTTCGTCACCCTGGAAGGGGCGAAGCTGAAGAAGGGCCAGGCCCTGGCCATGGACGCACAGGACTGGCCGCCCCTGCCCGAGCCCGTGCTGCCGCCCACGGCGCGGCCCTACAACCTGCTGGTGACAGGGGTCGGCGGCACCGGCGTGGTGACCCTGGGCGCCCTTATCGGCATGGCCGCCCACCTGGACGGCAAGGGCGTCTCGGTGCTGGACATGACCGGTCTGGCCCAGAAGTACGGCGCCGTGTTCACCCACCTGCGCTTCGCCGACCGGCCGGAGGACATCCACGCCGCCCGCATCGCCACCGGCGAGGCGGACGCCATCCTGGGCGGCGACGTGGTGGTGACGGCAGGCAACGAGGCCCTGTCCAAGATGCTGGAAGGGCGCACCCGGGCCGTGGTGAACTGCACGGAAACCCCCACCGCCGAATTCACCCGCAACCCGGACTGGCAGTTCCCCCTGGCCCGCATGCAGCAGACGGTGGCCGCTACCGTGGGCGCCGACCACGCCTGGTTCCTCGACGCCCAGGCCCTGGCCACGGCCCTCATGGGCGACGCCCTGTATACCAACATGTTCCTCCTCGGCTACGCCTGGCAGAAAGGCCTGGTGCCGGTGAGCCTGCCGGCCCTGGGCCGGGCCATCGAGCTCAACGGCACCGCCGTGGCGGCCAATCTCCAGGCCCTCGACTGGGGCCGCCGCGCCGCCGTGGACGAGGCCCGGGTACGCCAGCTGGCAACGCCTGCCGCCGACACGCCGCCGCCCCGGCCTGACGCCGCCCTGGAGGAAGTGCTGGCCCTGCGGGAACAGGAACTGACGGACTACCAGGACGCCGCCCTGGCCCGCCGCTACCGCCAGCGCATCGAAGCCCTGCGCCAGGCCGAGGCGCCCCTGGACCCGGCCCTGCCGGTGACCCTGGCCGCCGCCCGCAACTACTTCAAGGTTCTGGCCATCAAGGACGAGTACGAAGTGGCGCGCCTGCATACCCGGCCCGAGTTCTTCGCTCGTCTGCGCCAGACCTTCGCCGGCGAACCGGGCAAGGACTACGCGGTGCATGTGCACCTGGCCCCGCCCCTGTGGGCCAGGCCGGACCCGCGTAGCGGCCAGATCCGCAAGCGGCAGTACGGCCCCTGGATGCTCGGCGCCCTGAAGCTGCTGGCCCGCCTCAAGTTCCTGCGCGGCACGGCCCTGGACGTTTTCGGCCATACCGCCGAGAGGCGCATGGAACGGGCGTTGCAGGCCGGCTACGAGGCAGACCTGGAGCGCATTCTGGAGGCCCTGGCCGCCGGCAGCGCCCACCCGGCCCTGCTGGAACTGGCGCGGCTGCCGGAAAGCGTGCGCGGCTACGGCCACGTCAAGGCCGCCAGCGCCGAGAAAGCCCGGCAGCAGCACCAGGAGCTGCTGCGGCAACTGGAAGGGGGCGAAGCGGCACCGGCGGTCTGAGGTCTGAGGTCTGAGGTCTGAGGTCTGAGGTCTGAGGTCTGAGGTCTGAGGTCTGAGGTCTGAGGTCTGAGGTCTGAGGTCTGAGGTCTGAGGTCTGAGGTCTGAGGTCCGAGGTCTGAGGTCTGAGGTCTGAGGTCCGAGGCCGGCGAGCCCGTCCGGGCCGGAACGGCGGGTCGGTTACAATGACCGACCCGCTTTTTTTCAGGCTCCGCCGTGCCCGCTTCCTCCCGCCAACTCGCCCTCCAGTTCGCTGCCGTCCTCCTGGTGCTGTCCCTGGCCTGGCCCTATTACGGCATGAAGGCCGAGCTGCTGCCCTGGGATCAGGTGGCCCTGGCCATCGGTGCCACCGCCCTGGTCTTCGCCACCCTCAGCCGCCAGGCCTGGTGGTGGCGCCTGATCCACGCCTGCTTCGCTCCCCTGGCCTGGGCCGTGGCCCAGCTCGACATTGCCCCGGGCTGGTTCCTGCTGGCCTTCATCCTCATGCTGCTGGTGTACCGGGGCGCCGTCTCCGGCCAGGTGCCGCTCTACCTCTCCAACCGGGAAACGGCGGCCGCCCTGGCCGACCTGGCCCGGGAACGGGGCAGCCGGCGCATCCTGGACCTGGGGGCCGGCATCGGCAGCCTGCAGGCGCCCCTGGCCCGGGCCCTGCCCGAAGTCCGGGTGGATGGCCTGGAGAACGCCCCCCTCACCTGGCTGCTGGGCCGCCTGCGCCTCTCCGGCCAGGCCAATGCCGCCCTGGGCTACGGCGACATGTGGCGCACCGACCTGGCCGGCCACGACCTGGTGTACACCTTCCTTTCCCCCGAACCCATGGACTGGCTGGGCCAGAAGGCCGCCGCGGAACTGCCGGCCGACGGCCTGCTGGTGAGCAACAGCTTCCCCGTGCCCTGGGCCGAGGCGGATCGCATCATCGAAGTGGGCGACCGCCGCCGCACCCGCCTCTACTGCTACACCCCGGAAAGCCTGCGCACCCAGCTGGCCGCCGCAGTTGCCGCGGAAGACGCATCCGGGGACAATCCGGCCTAGCCTAACGTCATCAACCTTCCTACCGACAGCAGCCGCCATCTTGAAAAACTGGGGCATCCAGACCCGCATCCTCCTGCTCGCCCTGGCCCCCGCCGTGGCGGTGGCCGGCGCCCTCAGCGTCTACTTCGTCCTCGCCCTGCTCTCCGACCTGGACCGGGACCTGCGGGACCGGGGCCTGGGCCTGGCCCGGCAGCTGGCGGCCATCGCCGAGTACAGCACCTACTCCGGCGACCGCCAGACCCTGGGCAGCGTGGCCCTGGCCGCCCTGGAGGAAGCCCACGTGAACAGCGTCGAGGTCTACGACCAGGAGGGCGAGGCCCTGGCGGCCAGCGGCGCCCTGCCGGCGCCCCTCTCGCCCCTGCCGAGCCCGACCCAGAGCGACGTCATCCACGAGGATGAAGACCATCTGCGCATCGCCGCGCCGGTGCTGCGCCACCGCTTCGACATCCAGGACCCCTTCCTCGCCGAGTCCCCGGTAGCCGGCCGCCCTGAGCCGCCGCCCCTGCTCGGCTGGGTGGTGGTGGAAATGTCCCGCCAGTCCCTGGAGACCCGCCGCCAGGAAACCATCGCCTTCACCCTGACCCTGGTGCTGCTGACCGTGGCCGCCACCAGTCTGCTGGCCATGATCCTGACGCGCCAGGTGAGCCGCCCCATCGTGCGCCTGGAAAAGGCAGTGGAGCGCATCCGCGCCGGCCAGCTCAACCTGCAGCTGCCCGCCGACAGCGGCGGCGACCTGCAGCGCCTGGAGGAAGGCTTCAACACCATGGCCCAGGCCCTGCAGGAAGCCCGGGACAACCTGGAAGGCAAGATCGCCGACGCCACCCGGGAACTGGAACGCAAGCGGGCCGAGGCGGAGCGCTCAAGCCTGGCCAAGTCCCGCTTCCTGGCTGCCGCCAGCCACGACCTGCGGCAACCCCTGCACGCCCTCAACCTGTTCGCCTCCGACCTGAAGAACCACGCCCGGGGCCCGGACCAGGAAAAGCTGGCCGGCCAGATCGGCACCTCCATCCGCAGCATGTCGGAACTGCTGGACGCCCTGCTCAATATCTCCCGCCTGGATGTGGCCGGGGTCAATCCCCAGCCCCTGGCCACGCCCCTGCAGGCCATCTTCGACAAGCTGCAGCAGACCTATGCCCGGGAAGCGGAGAACCGGGGGCTGCGCCTGCGCTTCCGCCCCACCCGGGCCTGGGCCCATACGGACCCGGCCCTGGTGGAACGGCTGCTGGGCAACCTCATCACCAATGCCCTGCGCTACACCGAGCGGGGCAGCATTCTGGTCGCCGCCCGCCGCCGGGGCCAGGCCTGGCGGGTCGAGGTAAGGGACAGCGGCGACGGCATCGCCCCCGAGTTTCAGCGGGCCGTGTTCGAGGAATTCGTCCAGGTCGGCAATGCGGAACGGGGCCAGGGCAAGGGCCTGGGCCTGGGCCTGGCCATCGTGGACCGGCTGGCCAAGGCCATGGAGGCCCCCCTGGATCTGCGCTCCGCCCTGGGCCAGGGCTCGGTGTTCGCAGTCCAGCTGCCGGCCTGCGCGGCCGTGGCGGAGACGCCCGCCGCCGAACTGGAACAACGCCCGCCTCTGGCCGCCCTGCTGGCCTACGGCCCGGGCTTCATGGCCGAAAGCGCCGAACAGCTGGAGGCCTGGCTGCGGGACTGGGGCCTGCGCTGCCGTCGGGTGGAATCGGCCGCCGCGGCCCAGGCCCTGCTGGCCGAGATGGCCGCCGGCAGCGAAGGCCCCTTCCTCTGGCTAGCGCCGGGCAACGGCACGACCTTGCGCGAAGTGCTGGCCCTGGCGCCGGAGCGCCCGGCCGTGATCATCGGCGGGGAAGAACAGGAGGGCATGGCGGACGGGGGCTGGTTCAGCCTGCCCCACCCGGCGCGACCGGCCAAGCTGCGTGCCTTGCTGCAGCGCCTGGCCGGCGAACTGGAAAAGACGGAAAACGCCTAGGTCAGACCTTGATGCCCAGGCGGCTGACGGCCACCAGGGCCTGGGTCCGGCTGGAAACGCCGAGGGCCTTGAAAATGGCGGTGATGTGGATTTTCACCGTGCCTTCGGAGAGGCCCAGCAGATTGGCGATGTCCCGGTTGGACTTGCCCTTGGTCATCAGCCCCAGCACCTCGGCCTGACGCTCGGTCAGACCGAATTCGGAAGCGGGCGCTTCCTGCACCGCCGGCGTGGGCGCCAGTTCGGCCCCCAGGTTCACCGGCATGGTCTGCTCCGGCTTGTGAATGCTGCCGCCCAACACCTGCCGCACCGCCGCCACCAGCTTCTCGGTGGAATAGGCCTTGGGAATGAAGCCCAGGGCGCCGTGCTTGAGCGCCCGGTTCACCGTATGGGCATCGTCGTAGGCGGAAACGACCACCACCGGAACGGCGGGGAAGCGGCTGCGGAAGAGGTCCAGGCAGGCCAGGCCATCAAGCCCCGGCAGGGCGATGTCCAGCAGCACCAGATCCAGGTCCGCTTCCTTTTCCAGCACGGCGAGGGCGGAATGGCAATCGCCAGCCTCGAAGACGGTCACCTCCGCTTCCAGCTGACGCAGTACGCGAACCAGGCCCTCCCTGACGAGCGCGTGGTCTTCGATGACGAGCAAATTGAGCATAGGGTTATGGGATGACGTTGTTGTTTTGGCGCTAATTTAGCACTCCGGCGGACTCCCGGCTATTCCGGCGCAGAAAATATTCGCTACTATGGCAGGATACGGCGCCAACAAAGGAGACCCACCATGAGCCTCAACAACGGAAGCAACGATCCCCTGGATTTCGTCAAGAACATGTGGGGCAATATGGGCTTCTCCCTCCCCGGCATGGTCACCCCCACCCTGGACACGGACGAGCTGCAAAAGCAGATCACCGACCTGAAGGCAGTGGAAGGCTGGCTGCGCATGAACCTGTCCATGCTGCAGATGACCATCCAGGGCATGGAAATGCAGCACTCCACCCTCACCGCCGTAAAGACCATGGGAGCCATGGCCGCCCAGCAGCGGGAGGAAATGGCCCAGGACACCTCGGGCACGGCCGAAGCCGCCGGCGCCGCCGCCGAAGCCGCGGCCAGCGCTTTTTCCCAGGCTGCCATGTGGCCCTGGAACATGATGAACCAGGTACAGGAACACCTGCAGCAACAGCAGGCCGCCCAGCCGGAAGCCCCGGCCGAACCGCCCAAGGCAAAGGCTGCCGCCAAGACGGCAGCCAAGCCAAAAAAGCCTGCCGCCGGCAGCCGCAGCAAGAAAACCCAGTAACTTCTGGCAACAGCACCAATAAAAAACCCGGGACTAGCCCGGGCTTTTTATTGGCAGCGAAATAGGCGGCACGACGAGGCGGCGCGACGGCAACGCTCAGGCAGCCAGGGCCGTCAGCAGCTTCTGGTGGATACCGCCGAAGCCGCCATTGCTCATCACCAGCACCTGGTCTCCCGGCCTGGCGGCGGCGGCGATGCGGGCCACCAGCCCCTCCAGGTCGTCCAGCACCACGGCCCGCTCGCCCAGGGATGCCAGGGCGGCAGCCGCATCCCAGCCCAGATCCCGGGAATAGCAGAAGACCAGATCCGCATCCACCAGGCTGCCAGCCAGCCGGTCCTTCATCACGCCCAGTTTCATGGTGTTGGAGCGGGGCTCCAGCACCGCCAGGATGCGGCCGGAGCCTTTGCCCAGCTTGTGCCGCAGGCCGGCCACGGTGGTGGCGATGGCGGTCGGATGGTGGGCGAAATCGTCCAGCACCGTGATGTCGCGCACCGTGCCCCGCACTTCCATGCGCCGCTTCACATTCTGGAAGGAGGACAGGGCCTGCAGGCCGTCCTCGGGCCGCACCCCCACGTGACGGGCAGCCAGGATGGCGGCCACGGCGTTCTGCCGGTTGTGCTCGCCGGTCAGGCCCCAGGTGGTGCGGGCCACTTCCCGGCCATCCTGCAGCAGGACCAGAGAACCGTCGCCGTCGTCGCCGATGGCGGACCAGCTGTCGCCGCCGAACCACTCCACCCCAGACCAGCAGCCCCGGGCCAGCACCCGCTGCAAGCTTTCCTCCCGGGCATTGGCCACCACCAGGCCGGAACGGGGCATGGTGCGCACCAGATGGTGAAATTGGGTCTCGATCGCCGCCAGATCGGCAAAAATGTCGGCATGATCGAACTCAAGGTTGTTCAGCACGACCGTCCGCGGCCGGTAGTGGATGAACTTGGAGCGCTTGTCGCAGAAGGCCGTATCGTATTCATCCGCCTCGATGACGAAGAAAGGCAGGTCGGTGAGGCGGGCCGACAGGCCGAAATTCTGGGGCACGCCGCCGATGAGAAAGCCCGGGTTGAGGCCGGCGCACTCGAGAATCCAGGCCAGCATGGAACTGGTGGTGGTCTTGCCGTGGGTGCCGGCCACGCCCAGGACCCACTTGCCTTGCAGCACATGCTCGGCCAGCCACTGGGGGCCGGACACATAGGGCAGCCCCTGGTCGAGAATGGCCTCGAGCAGCGGATTGCCACGGGAAATGGCGTTACCGACGACAAAAATGTCGGGATCGACGGCGATCTGGCCAGCATCGTAGCCCTCGGTCAGTTCGATGCCCTGAGCCTCCAGCTGGGTGCTCATGGGCGGATAGACATTGGCATCGCAGCCGGTGACGCGATGGCCGGCAGCCCGGGCCAGCAGGGCGATACCGCCCATGAAGGTGCCGCAGATGCCGAGAATGTGAATATGCATGCAATATTCCGCCGGTTAGAATGAGGCCTGATTCTAACAGCCGGGGTCTGCCATGAAGCCATCCTCTCGCCGTGCCGATGCCCAGGCCTCCCGCAACGCCCACCTGCGCCAGCTCATCGCCAGCACCGCCGCCCGCCTCATGGCGGAAGACGGCATCGCCGACTACCCATTGGCCAAGCGCAAGGCAGCCCGGCAGCTGGGCAGCCCGGATACGGACGCCCTGCCCACCAATGCCGAGGTGGAAAGCGAGCTGCGGGCCTACCAGGCCCTCTACCAGGAGCGGGAACAGAAGGAACGGATCGACGAACTACGGGGAAAAGCGGCAGAAATGATGGAGATCATGACGCCATTTCACCCCTATCTCACCGGTTCCGTCCTGGACGGCAGCGCCGGCCGCTACGCCGAGGTGGACATTCTGCTCTACCCGGACAGCGCCAAGGAGGTGGAGATATTCCTCCTCAACCGGCAAATCCCCTTTGAACACACCACGCCCCGCCACGACCGGGTGGATGCGGTGCTGCAACTGGATATGGAAGGGGACACCATCAATCTGGTGATCTACCCGCCCCAGGACGAACGCACCGCCTACCGCGGCCGGGACGGCCGCCTGCGGGAGCGGGCCCGCCTGGAAGCCGTGCGCGCCCTGCTACCGGCAAATCCATGAAACCGACACGCCCCTTGTTAATGCGCCTGGCCCTGGCCATCGGCCTGGCCGCCACAGCCTTCGCCGCCGGCCTCTATTTCGGCCGGGGCGAGCACCCGGCCTTTACCCCCGAACCGCCGGCGAAGGCCGTACGGCAGCTCCTGCAACTGCAGCTGCCGACGGCTGACGGCAAACCCCAGGCCCTGGCCCAGTGGTCCGGGCAGGTGCGGGTCATCAATTACTGGGCCACCTGGTGCCCGCCCTGCCGGGAGGAAATGCCCGAGTTTTCCCGCCTGCAGCAGGAGCTGGGGAGCAAGGGGGTGCAATTTATCGGCATTGCCCTGGATTCTGCCGACAGCGTGCAGGAATTCGCCGCCAAGCAGCCAACCGCCTACCCCCTGCTGATCGCCACCCCGGAAGCCGTGGGCAACCTGAAAAATCTGGGCAACAGCCGGGGCGGCCTGCCCTTCACCCTGGTGCTGGACCGCCAGGGCCAGGCCCGCCACGTACGCCTGGGCGGACTCAACGGCGCCGAACTGGCAGCCATCCTGCAACCCCTGCTATGACTTTCGAAAGAGGCAAACTGGACAAACTGTCGCGAATTGCGGCAAACTTGCTGCCATGAAGAAGCAAACTTCATCTTCCGCCAAGGGCAAGACCCAGGCAGAACAAACCATTCCGCCGCGCCTGCTGGTCCTGCACGGCCCCAACCTGAACCTGCTCGGCACCCGGGAGCCCCAGATTTACGGGAGCACCACCCTGGCCGACATCAACCGGGCTCTGGCCGTGCGCGCCGAATCTGCCGGCGTCGAACTGGAAGCTTTCCAAAGCAACCATGAAGGCGCCCTGATCGAACGCATCCATGCGGCCCGGGAGCAGGGAGTACGCTTCATCCTCATCAACCCGGCGGCCTACACCCATACCAGCGTTGCGCTGCGGGACGCCCTGGCCGCGGTCGGCATCCCCTTCGTCGAAGTGCATCTCTCCAATGTCTTCGCCCGGGAGCCGTTCCGGCACCACTCCTATTTTTCCGATCTGGCGATCGGGGTCATCAGCGGTCTGGGGTCCGAGGGATATTCCCTGGCCCTGGAGTTCCTGCTGAGCCGACTCAACGCCGACTGAGCTGCCACGCCAGACCCGGTTTCCGGTTTTTCACATCTAGCTACTTCCACCGCCAACTCAATAGGGCGGATTTTCGAGGGAGAATTCAATGGATCTGCGTAAACTCAAAAAACTCATCGACCTGGTACAGGAATCCGGCATCTCCGAGCTGGAGGTCACCGAAGGCGAAGAAAAAGTCCGCATTGCCAAGCATGTCGCCGCCCCCGTGGGCCAGCCCATGACCTACGCCGTGCCCGCCGCCGCCCCGGCTGCCGCACCGGCCCCCAGCAGCGTGAACCTGGACGACACCGACGACCTGCCGGAAGGCCACGTGGTCAAGTCGCCCATGGTCGGCACCTTCTACCGCGCCTCCTCCCCCGGCGCCGAGCCCTTCGTGCAGGTGGGCCAGACCGTCAAGCAGGGCGACACCCTGTGCATCATCGAAGCCATGAAGCTGCTCAACGAGATCGAAGCCGACGCTTCCGGCACCATCAAGGCCATCCTGCTGGACAACGGCGAACCGGTTGAATTCGGCGAACCCCTGTTCGTCATCGGCTAAGGAGTTTTCTCCATGTTCGAGAAAATCCTCATCGCCAACCGGGGCGAGATCGCCCTGCGGGTCCAGCGGGCCTGCCGTGAGCTGGGCATCAAGACCGTGGTGGTGCACTCCGAAGCCGACCGGGAAGCCAAGTATGTGAAGCTGGCGGACGAATCCGTCTGCATCGGCCCGGCCTCCTCCGCCCTCAGCTACCTCAACATCCCGGCCATCATCTCCGCCGCCGAGGTCACCGATGCCCAGGCCATTCACCCGGGCTACGGCTTCCTCTCCGAAAATGCGGACTTCGCCGAGCGGGTCGAATCCTCCGGCTTCGTCTTCATCGGCCCCCGGGCCGAAACCATCCGCCTCATGGGCGACAAGGTTTCCGCCAAGGACGCCATGAAGGCTGCGGGCGTGCCCTGCGTGCCCGGCTCCGATGGCGCCCTGCCGGAAGACCCCAAGGAAATCATCAAGATCGGCCGCGCCGTCGGCTACCCGGTGATCATCAAGGCTGCCGGCGGCGGCGGCGGTCGCGGCATGCGCGTGGTGCATACCGAAGCCGCCCTCATCAACGCCGTGGCCATGACCCGCCAGGAAGCCCAGACCGCTTTCGGCAACCCCATGGTGTACATGGAGAAGTTCCTGGAGAACCCGCGCCACGTGGAAATCCAGGTGCTGGCCGACGAGTTCAAGAACGCCGTCTACCTGGGCGAGCGGGACTGCTCCATGCAGCGCCGCCACCAGAAGGTGATCGAGGAAGCGCCGGCTCCCGGCATCCCCGCCCGCCTCATCGCCCGGGTCGGCGAGCGCTGCGCCGAAGCCTGCCGCCGCATCGGCTATCGCGGCGCCGGCACCTTCGAGTTCCTCTACGAGAACGGCGAGTTCTACTTCATCGAGATGAACACCCGGGTTCAGGTGGAGCATCCGGTGACCGAACTGATCACCGGCATCGACATCGTCCAGGAACAGATCCGCATCGCCGCCGGCGAGAAGCTGCGCTTCAAGCAGCGGGACATCCAGTTCCGCGGCCACGCCATCGAATGCCGCGTGAACGCCGAAGATCCCTTCACCTTCGTGCCCTCTCCCGGCACCATCAGCTGGTGGCACCCGCCCGGCGGCCCCGGCGTGCGCGTGGATTCCCATGCCTATTCCGGCTACAAGGTGCCGCCCCACTACGATTCCATGATCGGCAAGATCATCACCTTCGGCGACACCCGGGAACAGGCCATCCGCCGCATGCGCATCGCCCTTTCCGAGACCGTGGTGCAGGGCATCAAGACCAACATCCCGCTGCATCAGGAACTGATGCAGGACGCCCGCTTCGTCGAAGGCGGCACCAGCATCCACTACCTGGAGCACAAGCTGGCCGCCAAGAACGAAGTGAAGTCGGTGGAAGGCTAAGCGCCGATGGCCTGGCTCCAGCTCCGCTGCGACACCGACGCTGCCAGCGCCGAAGCCCTCACCGACGCCCTGATGGAGGCGGGGGCCCTCTCCGCCGGCATCGAGGATGCGGATGCGGGCACGCCGGAAGAGACGCCCCAGTTCGGCGAACCGGGCATGGACATCGCGGCGGCCTGGGACCATTCCCGCATCGCCGCCCTGTTCGAGGCCGATGCGGACGCGGGGGCGGTGCTTGCCGCCTGCTGCGCCGGGCTGGGTCTGCCGACGCCCCCCTTCACCCTGGAAACGGTGGAGGAGCAGAACTGGGTGCAGCTGACCCAGTCCCAGTTCGACCCCATCCGCGTCTCCGACAAGCTGTGGATCGTGCCCTCCTGGCACGAGACCCCGGCCCCGGACGCCATCAACCTGATCCTGGACCCGGGCATGGCCTTCGGCACCGGCTCCCACCCCACCACCCGGCTCTGCCTGGAATGGCTGGAGCGCTACGTCACCGCCGATTGCAGCCTGCTCGACTACGGCTGCGGCTCCGGCATCCTGGCCATCGCCGCCGCCCGTCTCGGCGCCAACCCGGTGACCGGGGTGGACATTGATCCCCAGGCGGTGGATGCGGCCAAGGCCAATGCCGAGCGTAACGGTGTCAGCGCCCACTTCGCCGATTCCCGCGAGCCCATCGACGGCCAGTTCGACATCCTCATCGCCAACATCCTGGCCAACCCGCTCAAGGCCCTGGCCCCGGCCCTGGCTGCCCACGTCCGCCCCGGCGGCTGGCTGGCCCTGTCCGGCATCCTGGTGGAACAGGAAGAGGAACTGATGGCCATCTACAGCCCCTGGTTCGCCATGGCCGTGGCCGACCGCCGGGAAGGCTGGGTCTGCCTGGAAGGCCGCCGCATATGATCCTCACCCGCTGCCCCCAACCTGAGTGCCAGACGACCTTCCGGGTCACGCCGGAACAGCTCAAGGCCCGGGGCGGCAAGGTCCGCTGCGGCCAGTGCCAGCACGTCTTCAATGCCCTGGAGCACCTGCTGGACGAAGGCGGCGAGGAAACCGCCACCCTGCGCCCCGCCACGCCACCGGCCGGCCCGGTGGATGCGGGCGAGGCGGCATCTGAAACTGCAACGGGCGCTGCGCCAGAAGGCGCAGTGGAAGCCGATCTCCAGGCGGCCGTACCGGAGAACGGCGACACTCCTGACTCCCAGCCTGACACACTCGAAGACGACCGCCAGGAGCCGATCCTGGACGCCTCCGCCATCGAGGAGCCGAGCGATGCGCCGGTGCTGGCCGACGCCGGCGCCGCGCCGGCCGACCTGGCCCATGACCCGGAAGACCCGATCCTGCCCCGGGAAACCACCGCCATTCCCGGCTACAGCAAGTGGGCCGAGCGCCCCCTGGCCGGTGGCGGCGCCCTCATGGCCGAACCGGCGCGCAAGCCCCGCTGGCCTTTCCTGCTGGCCATCCTGATCCTCTTCTCCGCCCTCCTCGGCCAGATGGCCCACCGCTTCCGCAGCGACCTGGCCATCGCCCTGCCCTCCCTGCAGCCCCTCATGCTCGCCGCCGGCTGGGACATTCCCCTGCCGCGCAAGGCCGAGCTGGTGAGCATCGAAGCCTCCGACCTGCAGGCTGACGCCGCCAAGGGCCAGCTCATCCTGATGGCCACCCTGAAGAACCGGGCGCCCTACGTGCAGGACCTGCCGGCCCTGGAACTGGCCCTCACCGACACCCAGGATGCGGTGGTCTCCCGCCGCGTCCTGCAGCCCGCCGACTATCTCACCGGCACCGCCGCCCCCGCCGGCTTCCAGGCCAACGGCGAAATCCCCGTCAAGCTGTGGATCGAGGCCAAGGATCTGGTGCCCTCGGGCTACCGTCTCTACGTCTTCTACCCGTAATCCCCCGGTAACACGGCCACGGTAGGCTCTGTGGCGTTCGGAATGTTCGGCCCTTCCAGGCGGAAGGGCTTTTTTTCATCCCCGCGCCCCGACCCCATGAGCCACGACTCCCAAAATGAAAGCCCGTTCAAGGGCAAGACCGGCCTCACCCGCCTGTGGAACGCCCTGCACTACTCCATCGACGGCCTGCGTGCCGCCTACCGCCATGAGGATGCCTTCCGCCAGGAGGTGTGGCTGGCCGTGCTGCTCATCCCCGTGGCGGTGCTGCTTCCCGGCAGCGGCATCGGCAAGGCCCTGATGATCGGCAGCGTGCTGCTGGTGCTGGTGGTGGAACTGCTCAACTCGGCGGTGGAAGCCACGGTGGACCGTATCTCCCTGGAAAACCACCGCCTCGCCAAGCGGGCCAAGGACATCGGCAGCGCCGCCGTACTCATTTCCCTGGCCAACGTGGCCGCCGTGTGGAGCCTCGTGCTGCTGGACTAGGCATGGCCACCTGCCGCCAACGTCAGCGAAACTTCATCGAACGGTCACACAAAAGTCACCATTGGTCGCCAGCATGGGCTCCATGCACGAAGACGACCTGCCCCCGCTCTGCGTCCACGACTACGCGCCCAGCCAGCCCCAGCTGCGCATCGCCGTGGTGACGGAAACCTACCCGCCGGAAGTCAATGGCGTGGCCATGACCCTGAGCCGCATGGTGGACGGACTGATCCGCCGCGGCCACCGCATCCAGCTGGTGCGGCCCCGCCAGCACGCCCAGGAGCGCCCGGCCAGCGGCCACGCCCTGGAGGAGGTGCTGGCCGCCGGCGTGCCCATCCCCAGCTATGCCGGCCTCAAGCTGGGCCTGCCCGCCAAGCGCGCCCTCACCCGCCTGTGGTCCCTGCAGCGGCCGGATGTGGTGCATGTGGTGACCGAAGGCCCCCTGGGCAGCTCCGCCATCGCCGCCGCCCGCAAGCTGCGCCTGCCCGTCACCTCCGACTTCCACACCAACTTCCACGCCTACAGCCACCACTACGGCATGGGCTGGCTGAAGCGCCCCATCGCCGCCTACCTGCGCCGCTTCCACAACAAGACCGACGCCACCTTTGTCCCCACCGGGCAGCTGGCCCGGGAGCTGGGCGACAACGGCTACGACAACCTGCAGGTGGTGGCCCGGGGCGTGGATACCGCCCTGTTCCACCCGGAGCGCCGCTCCGCCGAACTGCGCCGCTCCTGGGGCGCCACCGACAACAGCCTGGTGGTGCTGTCCGTGGGCCGCATGGCGCCGGAGAAAAACCTCAATCTGGTGCTGGAGGCCTTCGCCGCCATCCAGGCCCGCCAGCCGGAGGCGCGCCTGGTCTTCGTCGGCGACGGCCCGGTGCGGGCGGGGCTGCAGGCCCGCCATCCGCAGCACGTCTTCGCCGGCATGCGCAGCGGGTCCGACCTGGCCAGCCACTACGCCTCCGGCGACCTGTTCCTCTTCCCCAGCCTCACCGAGACCTTCGGCAACGTCACCCAGGAGGCCCTGGCCTCCGGCCTGCCGGTGGTGGCCTACGACTACGCGGCGGCCTCGGAACTGATCGTGCCCGGCCGCAACGGCCTGCTGGCCCCGGCCGGCGACGCGACCGCCTTCGTCGCCGCGGCCCGGGAGGCGGCCGAACCCAATACCCTCCGGGTGCTACGCAACCACGCCCGCATGAGCGTGGTGGGCAACGACTGGGAGCACATCCACGACGCCTTCGCCGCCGCCCTCGGCCAGGCCGTGCGCAGCCACGAGCGCCGCTACCAGGCCGCCACCGCCATCGTCATGGCGCCGGACTAGGGCCGGGCCGCCGGGCGGCGGCCCGGGTATAATCGCGGGCTTAATCCATTTTCCCGACGATTCCCATGCGCGCACTCATCTGCGGTTCCATCGCCTACGACAACATCATGGTCTTTCCGGACCGCTTCAAGAACCACATCCTGCCGGAACAGATCCATATCCTGAACGTGGCCTTCCTGGTGCCCGAACTGCGCCGCGAATTCGGCGGCTGCGCCGGCAACATCGCCTACAGCCTCAAGCTGCTGGGCGGCGAGCCGGTCATCATGGCCACCGTCGGCGAAGATGCCGCCCCCTACCTGAAGCGCCTCGACGACCTGGGCCTGTCCCGGGAGCACGTGCGCCCCGTGGCCAACAGCTACACCGCCCAGGCCTTCATCACCACCGACCTGGACGACAACCAGATCACCGCCTTCCACCCCGGTGCCATGACCTTCTCCCACCTCAACAGCGTGGGCGAAGCCAAGGACATCGGCCTGGGCATCGTCGCCCCGGACGGCCGCGACGGCATGATCGGCCACGCCAAGCAGTTCGCCGAAGCCGGCATCCCCTTCATCTTCGATCCGGGCCAGGGCATGCCCATGTTCTCCGGCCACGAACTGCTGGATTTCCTGGCCCAGGCCGAATACGCCACCTTCAACGACTACGAGGCCAAGCTGCTCACCGACCGCACCGGCAAGTCCCTGGAAGAGCTGGCCAAGCTGGTCAAGGCCCTGGTGGTGACCCGGGGCGGCGAAGGCTCCCATATCTATGTCGGCGGTCAACGCCTGGATATTCCCTGCGTTAAGGCAGAAGAGGTGGTCGATCCCACGGGCTGCGGCGACGCCTACCGCGCCGGTCTGCTCTACGGTATCGCCAACGGCATGGACTGGGACCAGATCGGCCGCCTCGCCGCCCTCGTCGGCGCCATCAAGATCGCCCGTTCCGGCCCCCAGAACCACACCTTCACCCGTGAAGAAATCGGCGAGCAATACCACCAGGCCTTCGGCAGCCGCCTGTGGTAAGCCCCGCCGGCAAGGAGAAAGCATGACCCGTATTCCCTCCCTCGCCATCGCCGGCCTGGCCGGCCTGCTGCTGCTCGGCAGCCTGGCCGGCTGTGCCAACAGCCAGTCCGGCAGTTCCTACGGCCGCAGCAGCACCCGCCAGGAAATGACCGTGCGCCAGGGTGTCGTCGAATCCGTGCGCAAGGTCACCATCGAAGGCGGCAACACCCCGGTGGGCACCGTCGCCGGTGCCGCCATCGGCGGTATGGCCGGCAGCAACGTGGGTGGCGGCCGCGGCAGCACCGTCGGCGCCATCCTCGGCGCCGTCGCCGGCGGCATGGCCGGCAGCGCCCTGGAAGAGAAGATCAGCAAGAAGGACGGCGTCGAAATCACCGTCAAGCTGGACAACGGCAACCTGGTGGCCATCGTCCAGGAAGCCGACGAGGAATTCCATCCGGGCGAAAGGGTGCGCATCCTCTCCGGCAACGGCAGCAGCCGCGTCAGCCACTGAGTCCGACCCCGTGCCGGCACCACGCCGGCACGGCTCCCCGCTTCATCCAAACTTCACTACGGCGCAACCTCGGCGTAACAGACGCTCTCTAGATTCTGTCCTCATGACTCAAGGAGGACAGACCATGCAGAACGAACAGACGTCGCTGGAACAAAGCCGCCGCATCTACGCCCGCAACCTTTCCGTCGGCCTGGCCGAGAGCGAACGGGAAATTCTCGAAGCCCAGAAACTGCGTTACCGCGTCTTCGGCCAGGAGATGGGCGCCAAGCTGCCCAGCCGGGTGCCGGGGGTGGACCAGGACATCTACGACCCCTATTGCGACCACCTGGTCTGCCGCAACGAGGACAGCGGCGAGATCATCGGCACCTACCGCATCCTGTCGCCGGAAAAGGCCCGCAAGATCGGCGGCTACTACACCGAAAACGAATTCGACCTGACCCGCCTGCAGCACCTGCGCCCGCGCCTGGTGGAAGTGGGCCGCTCCTGCGTCCATCCGGATTACCGCACCGGCGCCACCATCACCCTGCTGTGGTCCGGCCTGGCCCGCTACATGCTGGAAAACGGCCACGAGTACCTGGTGGGCTGCGCCTCCATCAGCATGGCCGACGGCGGCCACGCCGCGGCGGCTCTGTATAATCAGCTGCAGGACCACCTGAGCCCCCTGGAGTACCGCGTCTTCCCCCGCTGCCCCCTGCCCCTGGAGGCCCTGCGCAACGAGGTGAAGGCCGAGACCCCGCCCCTGATCAAGGGCTACCTGCGGGCCGGCGCCTGGATCTGCGGTGAACCGGCCTGGGACCCGGACTTCAACACCGCCGACCTGCCGGTGCTGCTGCCCATGTCCAAGGTGGACGCCCGCTACGCCAAACACTTTCTGGGACGTTGAAACTGGATACATCGCCACCCCGCAGCGGGGCTGAAGCCCATCTCCTGCCCCGCCCCATCCGCTGGTTCCGCCTGTCCCGCCTGATGCTGCACCTGGTGCACGGCATCCTGGTGGTGGCCCTGTGGTATCCCCTGATCGGCACGGAACGGCGCCTGCGCCTGAAGCAGGCCTGGTCGGAGAAGCTGCTCAACATCCTCGGCGTGCACCTGCAGGCCCAGCTACAGGGTCTGCCCCCGGGCAGCCTGCTGGTGGCCAATCATGTCTCCTGGCTGGACGTCTATCTGATCAACGCCGCCCAGCCGGCCGCCTTCGTCTCCAAGGCCGAAGTGCGGCAGTGGCCCGTCATCGGCTGGCTCTCGGCGCGCACCGACACCATTTTCCTGCGCCGCGGCAGCCGCGGCCATGCCCGGATCATCAACGAGGAAATCGGCGCCATCCTGGGCCGGGGCCACATGGTGGCCCTCTTCCCGGAAGGCACCACCACCGACGGCGGCAGCCTGCTGCACTTCCACGGCGCCCTGCTGCAACCGGCCATCGAGGCCGGACGCCCCATCGTTCCCCTGGCCCTCTCCTACCATGACCGCAACGGCCGGCGCAGCACCGCTGCCGCCTACGTGGGGGAAACCAGTTTGTGGCAATGCCTGCAATCCATCCTGGCGGCCGGCTGGCTGGAAGGTCGGGTGGAGGCATGCCCGCCCCTCACCGTGGAGGCCGCGGGAGGGCGCAAGGAACTGGCCCAGCAAGCCCGCCAGCAGATCGCCACGCGCCTCATGCTGGGCAGCAACGAGACAGGGGCAGTCGCGCCCCTGCAGCACGCCGCCTAGGCCAGCCCCAACGTCACCGCAGTCTGCTGCCAGCGCCAGGTGTCGCGGCACATGGCGGCCAGGTCATACTGGGCCTTCCAGCCCAGGATCTGTTCAGCGCGTGACGGATCGGCAAAGTACTCCGCTAGGTCCCCGGGACGCCGAGGCCCGACACGATAGGGGATAGATTTGCCCGAGGCTTGCGCAAATGCCTCCACCATTTCCAGAACGCTGTAACCCCTGCCGGCCCCCAGATTCACCGTAAGCAGGCCGGCATCGTCGGTGAAAAGATACTGCAGTGCCGCCAGATGCCCCCTGGCCAAGTCCATGACATGAATGTAGTCACGGATTCCGGTACCGTCCGGTGTCGGGTAATCGTTGCCGAAGACCTCCAACCGTTCCCGGACTCCGGCTGCCACCTGGGCGACAAAGGGCATGAGGTTATTGGGAATCCCCAGGGGCGCCTCGCCCAACAGGCCACTCTGGTGCGCACCAACAGGATTGAAATAGCGCAGGCAGGCAACCTGCCAGGCCGGATCGCTTTGCCGCAGGTCACCGAGCATCTGCTCGACCATCAACTTGCTGCGCCCATAGGGATTGATGGGCGCCACCGGCAAGTCTTCGTGAAATTTGACGATCCCGGGATTGCCATAGACAGTGGCCGAGGAACTGAAGACAAGACGACGCACCCCGGCGGCGGCCATGGCTTCGAAGAGGACCAGGCTGCCATAAACGTTCCACTCGTAATAGCGCAGAGGCTGGGCCACCGACTCCCCCACCGCCTTGAGGCCGGCAAAGTGGATCACGGCATCGACAGCCTGCTCCCGGAAAATCCGGCACAGCAACTGGCGGTCCCGCACGTCGCCCTCGATGAAGATCGGCGCGGCACCGCCCAGGCCGGCGATGCGCTCGGCCACATCGGCACGGCTGTTGGAGAGGTTGTCGAGGATGGTGACGCAATGGCCGGCCTGCAGCAACTCGACGCAGGTATGGGAACCGATGTAACCCAGGCCGCCGGTGACCAGAATATGCATGCTCATTCCTTGAAAAGGGGCACGGCCTCGTCGGCGGCGCAGTCCACCTGGAACAGGGCCCGGTCCTCCAGACGCAGGGCGGACAGCTTGCCGCCCCACAAGCAGCCGGAGTCCAGGGCCAGCAGATTGGGCTCCAGGCGCAGCCCCAGGGCCGACCAGTGGCCGGTCACCAGGACCGTCGCGGCGCTGCGCCGGCCCGGCACCTCGAACCAGGGCAGATAGCCGGCCGGCGCCTGGCTCAGTTCGCCCTTGGCCTTGAAGTCCATTTCCCCGGCCGGGGAGCAGAAGCGCATGCGGGTCATGGCATTGACGATCACCCGCAAGCGGGGCCAACCGGTCAGGCTGGAGTCCCAGGCTCCCGGTTCGCTGCCCCACATGTTCGCTAGGAACTCCCGGTAATTCTCGGCCTGCAGGGCCTGCTCCACCTCGCCCGCCAGGGTCCGGGCCTCGGCCACGGACCACGCCGGCAGGAGCCCTGCATGCACCATGGCGTAGTCGCCCTGCACATGCATCAGGCGCTGGTGCCGCAGCCAGTGGAGCAGTTCGTCCCGGTCCGTGGCGGCAAGGATGTCATCGATGGTGTCGCTGCGATGGCGCTTGCCGAAACCCTCGGCGGCCATGAGCAGGGAGAGGTCGTGATTGCCCAGCACCGTGACGGCCCGGTCGCCCAGGCCTTTGACGAAGCGCAGGGTCTCGAGGGAGCGGGGCCCCCGGTTCACCAGGTCTCCCACCAGCCACAGGCGGTCGAAATCGGGGGAAAAGCTGCACTTCTCCAGGAGCGCCTGCAAGGAGGCGAAGCAGCCCTGGATGTCGCCGACGGCGTAGGTGGCCATGTTATTGGGGCCGGTATTCCGGCACGAAACGGGCAAGCCCGGCCTTGATCCCGGCCACGTCCGCCGGCGGGGCTTCCAGCCAGCGGGCCAGGTCGCCGATCCACGCCTCTTCCGGCGCGCTTTCGGCCTTGGCTACCCGCAGCTTGGCGTGGGGGGTGGGCAGGGTCATTTCATTGTCGGCAAGCAGTTCCTCATAGAGTTTCTCGCCGGGACGCAGCCCGGTGAACTCGATGGGAATTTCCTCCTCCGTGAAACCGGACAGCCGGATCAGGTCCCGGGCCAGATCGACGATCTTCACCGGCTCCCCCATGTCCAGCACGAAAATCTCGCCGCCGTTGCCCATCAGACCGGCCTGCAGCACCAGCTGGGCTGCCTCCGGGATGAGCATGAAATAGCGGATGATGTCCGGATGGGTCACGGTGACGGGGCCGCCCCGGGCGATCTGTTCGCGGAAGGTGGGAATGACCGAGCCGTTGCTGCCCAGGACGTTGCCGAAGCGCACCACGATGAACTGGGTACCGCCGCCGGCCTGCTCCAGGGACTGCACCACCCGCTCTGCCATGCGCTTGGTGGTGCCCATGACGTTGGTGGGATTAACGGCCTTATCGGTGGAAATCAGGACCATCTTCTCCACCCCCGCCTGGCGCGCCGCCATGGCCACCCGCCAGGTGCCGAGGACGTTGTTGCGCACCGCCTCCCAGGCATTGGCGCTCTCCATCAGGGGCACGTGCTTGTAGGCGGCGGCATGGAACACCAGGGCCGGGCGGTAGGCGGCGAAGACCTGCTGCAGCCGCGCTTCGTCCTTGACGTCGCCAACCACGCAGACCACATCGAGACCGGGGAAGGTGCGGCGGAATTCCTGCTCGATCTGGTACAGGGCGAATTCGGACACTTCGAACAACACCAACTGGCGCGGCGCAAAACGGGCGATCTGCCGGGCCAGCTCGGAACCGATGGAGCCGCCCGCCCCCGTCACCAGAATCGTGCGCTCGGCAATGAGGCGACTGAGGCCGGCGGCATCCAGCTGCACCGGCTCCCGCCCCAGGATATCCTCCAGTTCCACCTGGCGGATCTGGGACAGGGACACCCGGCCCGACAGCAGGTCGTCGAGGGCCGGCACGGTCAGCACCTTGAGCCCGGCCTGCACGGCCTGCTCCATGGCCCCGCGGCGCACGGCGGCGCTGACACTGGGCATGGCAACGATGACGTGGCCAACTTCCAACTCCTTGGCCCAATGCACCATGCTGGCGATATCACCCCGGATTTTCACCCCATGCACTTCCCGTCCATGCTTGGCCGGATCGTTGTCCAGCAGGCCAGCCACCCGCCATTGGTGGGACCGTTGCAACTCACGAATCAGACGTTCTCCAGCTTCCTCGGCTCCAAGAATCAGCACCGACTCACCGGACAGGGCGAGGTGGCCGTAGAGACAGCGGTCCTTCCAGGCACGGTAGAGGAAACGCCCCCCCCCCATCGTCAGAATCAGCAGGATCGGGTGTAACACGAGAACCGATCGGGGAACCCCGGGAATGCCCGCCATAAATACGAGCACGGCAGTAATTAGCCCACCGAGGCCAACCGATACAATGATCCGGCGCAAATCCATCAAGCTCGCGTAGCGCCAAATGCCACGGTATAAGCCACTTAACCAGAACAGCAGTGCGTATACCGGAACCAGCCCACCTAGAGATAGCAAGGCAGCCCGAAGATAATCGTCGGGCAGGGTGAGATTGAAGCGCAACCAATAGGCCGCCAACCAGCAAGCCGCCAGTGCGGTCAAGTCGTAAACGGATGCAACCAAACGTCGGGAGATCAAACCCAGAGGGGTTCTTTGGGCAGTGTAGCCGGGGCGGGAATCTGGCATTGGATCAGCATCATGAAATATGCCGCTATTTTACTGCACGAAACCCCTGTTCATCACAGAAAGACAGCAGCGTACGCTAGGCGATCCAGCTTCATCCTCCGCCATCCAGGCAAGGTAATTTCAAGATCGAAGCCCTACTTCCCGGAGCGCCGCTGCAGGTCGATCATTTTCGCATACTTGGCAAAGCTGTTCGTGCAGCCGATCAGGGTATGCACCAGGCCCGGCAGGCCGTCCAGGAAGCCCCTACGCACCAGGTAGAACTTGATGAAGCGGAACAGGGGCGACAGCAGCAGACGGCCGCTGCCGGCCCGCTTGCCGACGCGATGGGCGGCCTCGGCCGCCAGGGTGGTGTAGCGGTTCTGTTTGGCCAAATAACTGTCCAGGGTTTCGGCCGAGTCGTGCAGCAAGTCCCCCGCCAGATCGCCCACGCTTTCCCCGGTCAGCACGTGCTCGTGCACCGCGTCGTCGGACCAGCGGGCATGGCCGCGGTGGAAGAGGCGCAGGTTCCAGTCCGGATAACCCTCGCCGTGGCGCAGGTAGCGCCCCATGAAACGGTTGCAGCGGGCCACCCGGTAGGCGTGATGCTGGGGGCCCTGCAGGGCGGCGCCAATGGCTGCCGCCAGGGCCGGCGTCACCTGTTCGTCGGCGTCGATGCAAAAGACCCAGTCGTGGCGCGCCTGGCTGACGGCAAACTGCTTCTGGCGGCCAAAGCCCAGCCACTCTTGATGGATAACCCGGGCGCCGTAGTGCTCGGCCAGGGCCACGGTGCCGTCGCTGCTGCCCGAATCCACCACGACGATTTCGTCGGCGAACGCCAGGCTCTGCAGACAGGACGGGAGCGAATGGGCGGCATTCAGGGTGATCAGCACCGCACTGAGGGGCGCCGTCGCGGCGGGAGGAGGGGCAGAAGACATGCGCAAGCTATAATGGAGGCCAGCTGGGATTCTAAATCCCCCCGGCCCCGGCCCCAAGTCAAAAACCACCACCGCCGCCCCGATGCCCCAAATTCTTATGGTAAAGACCTCCTCCATGGGGGATCTGGTCCACAACTGCCCGGCCGTCACCGACATCCTGGCCCGCTTCCCCGAGGCCCGCATCGACTGGGTGGCCGAAGAAGCCTACGTTCCCATTCCCTCCCTGCACCCCGGCGTGCGCCGCGTCATTCCCATCGCCTGGCGCCGCTGGCGCAAGCAGTTGGGCCAGCGCCACGCCTGGCAGGAAATGGGGGAATTCCGCCGTGTCCTGCAGGCCCAGGCCTACGATTTCGTCCTCGACAGCCAGGGTCTGCTGAAGAGCGCCGCGGTGGACAAGCTGGCCCGGCTCGCTCCCGGCGGACGCATCGTCGGCGGCGACGCCCGCAGCATCAAGGAGCCTTTCGCCGCCCGCTTCTACGACCTGCGCCTGCCCATCAAATGGTCGCGCCATGTGGTGGACCGCTGCCGTGCCGTGGCTGCCGGCGCCCTCGGCTATGACCTGGATACGCCGCCGCGCTATGGCATCCAGGCTGAGCCCCTGGTGGCCGACTGGCTGCCCAGCCAGCCTTACGCCGTGCTGATGCACGCCGCCAGCCGCCCGCCCAAGCTGTGGGCCGAGGAGCACTGGGTCGCCCTGGGCCAGCGCCTGGCCCGGGACGGCATCGTCGCCGCCCTGCCCTGGGGCAGCCCCGAAGAGCGCCAGCGCAGCGAGCGCCTTGGGGCCCGGCTGCCCGGTTCCTTCATCCCGCCCCTGATGGACCTGGGCACGGCCGGCCGCTTTCTGGCCGGGGCCCGGGTGGTGGTGGGCCTGGACACGGGCTTCACCCACTTCGCCGCTGCCCTGGGACGCCCCACGGTCGGCATCTTCTGCGATTCGGACAGCGTGCAGGCGGCCGTCTTCGGCGACGCCTTCTGCGAAAGCTACGGCCAGAAGGGTGCGCCACCCAGTCTCGCCACCATCCTTGATGCCGTCGAGCGGGCCCTGGCCGGCTGACGCGCCATGGTTTCCCGCCTCCTGTACACCCTGCTGCTGCGCCTGGCCACGCCCCTGGTGCTGTTGCGCCTGCTGCGACGCAGCCGGCAGCAGCCGGAGTATCGCCGCCACTGGGGTGAACGCTTCGGCCTTAGCGGCGCGGCCATCCCGGGGCCGGTGATCTGGGTCCATGCCGTCTCCGTCGGCGAGACCCGGGCCGCCCAGCCCCTGCTGGCCGAACTGCTGGCCCAGTATCCGCAGCACTCGATCCTGCTCACCGGCATGACGCCCACCGGCCGCGACACCGCCACCCAGGTGTTCGCCGCCCTGGGCCGGGACCACGCCCCGCGCCTCCATTACCGCTACCTGCCCTACGACTATCCCGGCGCCGTCAGCCGCTTCCTGGAGCGCTACCGCCCCAGCCTGGGCCTGCTCATGGAAACCGAGCTGTGGCCCAACCTGCTGCACCAGGCCCGGCACCATGGCGTCCCCATGCTGCTGGTCAATGCCCGCCTCTCAGCCCGTTCGGCCCGCGGCTACGGCCGCTGGCCCGGCCTGTTCGCCCCGGCCCTGGCCGGTCTCGACGGCATCGCTGCCCAGACCCCGGACGATGCAGCCCGCTTGCAAGGCCTCGGCGCCAAGCAGGTCAGCGTCTGCGGCAATCTCAAGTTCGACGTGCAGATCGCCCCGGCATTGCGGCAACAGGGACAGGACTGGCGCCGCCAGCTGGCCGGTCGCACCGTCTGGCTGGCAGCCAGCACCCGGGAGGGCGAGGAGGCCTTGATCCTGGACGCCTGCGCGGCCATGGATATTCCCGACCTGCTGCTCCTGCTGGTGCCGCGCCACCCCCAGCGCTTCAACGAGGTCGAGGAGCTGGTCCGGGCCAGAGGACTCGGTCTGGTGCGGCGCAGCCAGGGCCTGCCGACACCGGAGACCCGGGTCTGGCTGGGGGACAGCATGGGGGAAATGGCGGCCTACTTCAGTTGTGCCGACCTGGCCGTGATGGGCGGCAGTCTGCTGCCCTTCGGCGGCCAGAACCTGATCGAAGGGGCGGCCTGCGGCTGCCCCCTGCTGCTCGGCCCCCACACCTTCAACTTCGCCCAGGCGGCGGAGGATGCCGTCGCCGCCGGTGCCGCCCTGCGTCTTGAGGCCGGCCAATCCCTGGCCGGCACGGCCCAGGCCCTGCTGCGGGACAAAGAAAAACGCCGCATCATGTCCGATGCGGCGTCAGCCTTCGCGGCGGCCCACGGCGGGGCCACCGCCAGGACCATGGACCTGATCCGTTCCCTTATCGCGCCAGCAGGCCGTTGACCCGCTGCAGGTCCTCGTCGGTGAGGCTGCCGACCACGCCCTTGAGACGCAGCTGGTTCACCAGGGTATCGAAACGGGCCTTGGCCAGGTCGCGCTGGGTCGAATAGACCTGTTGCTCGGCGTTCAGCACGTCGATGTTGATGCGCACCCCCACCTCGTAACCTAGCTTGTTCGAATCCAGGGCCGACTTGGAGGAGACCAGGGCCGCTTCCAGAGCCCGCACCTGGGCCAGGCCATTGACCACGCCCAGATAGTACTGACGTGCCCCCAGGGCCGCCTGACGGCGGGAATACTCCAGGGTCGAGCGGGTCGCCTCGCGGCTGGCTTCGGCCTCACGCTGCTTGGAGAGCACGGCGCCGCCCTGGAACAGGGGAATGTTCAACTGCAGGCCGATGGCGGTGGAATCCTGCTCGTAGCCAACCCCCGGGAAGAGGGGGTTGGTCTGCACACCATTGGTCTGCACCGCATTGCTGCGGGTGGCCACCAGGTCCAGGGTGGGGAAATGACCGGCGCGCTGCTTGCTCACTTCCTTGTCCGTGATTTCCAGCTGGGCTTCCTGGATCTGCACCGCCAGGGCGTCCTTCTCGGCGGAAGCCACCCAGTCGTTCATGTTGGCGGGCTTGGGCGGCTCCAGGGTGGTGTCGGTACGCAGGGTGGCCAGTTCGCCCGCCTCCCGGCCGATGATGGCCTGCAGGTTGCGGCGCTTGATTTCCAGATCGCTTTCGGCGGCAATTTCCTGGGCGGTGGACAGGTCGTAGCGGGACTGGGCTTCGTGGGTGTCGGTGATGGTGGCAGTGCCCACCTCGAAGCTCTTCTTCGCCAGTTCCAGCTGCTGGGCAATGGCTGACTTCTGGGCCTGCAGGGAGCGCAGGTTCTCCTGGGCGTACAGCACGTCGAAATAGGCCTGGGCGACGCGCAGGATCAGGTCCTGGCGGGCCTGGAGGAACTGGGCCTCGGCCTGGGCCACCTGCAGCTTGGCCTGGTCGTACTGCATCCAGTTCTGCCAGCGGAACAGGGGCTGGCTGAGGCTGACGCTGTAGCCGTGGCTGTTGTACTGGCCCGTGGCGACGGCCGCACCCGACACCCGGCGCTGGTACTCCACGTCGTTCCACATGGTGTTCACGGACACACCCAGGGTCGGCAGCAGGCTGGCCCGGCCCTGGGGCAGCTTTTCGCGGCCGGCTTCCAGGGTGTGCTTGGCGGCGGTGAACTGGGCGTCGTTGTCCAGGGCCTCCTTGTAGATCTGCAGCAGGTCGGCCCCCTGGGCCGCAGCGGCAATGAACAGGGAGGACAGCAGCAGGGAAACAGCTTTCAGTTTCATGGACAGCCTTCAGTAGGTCGGCATGGACGGATCCACCACCTGGGCCCAGGCGTGCATGCCGCCGGACAGGTTGTGGATGGCGCTAAAACCGCGGTTCTCGAGGAACATCGCCACCTGCATGCTGCGTCCGCCATGGTGGCAGATCACCACGATTTCCTTATCCCGGGGCAACTCGTCGGCCCGCACCGGCACCGTGGCCATTGGCATGGCCACCACGTCCGGCAGGGCGCAGATGGCAAGCTCCTCCGGCTGGCGCACATCCAGCAGCAGGGGGCGGGGGCGGGCCGGATCGGCCAGCCAGTCGGCGAGGGAGGAAACGGAAAGCTGGTTCATCAGGGGCAATCAGAAACGGAAACGCTCCTTGGCCGGCGCGTTCTGCAGGGGCGCCACCACGGTTTCGAAAAGATTGAGGCTGGCGAAGGTGGTCTCGCCGGTGCGGGTGACGATCTGGGCTTCCATCACCGGGGCCTCACCGACAAATACGGCCATGCGGCCGCCAACCTTGAGCTGCTGCAGCAGTTCTTCGGGCACCACCGGCAGGGAACCGGAAACGACGATTACGTCGTAGGGAGCGCCGACGGCCCAGCCATGCAGGCCATCACCCACTTCGACGGAGACGTTGCTGATGCCGGCCTTGGCCAGGTTGGCCTTGGCGGTCTTGGCGATGGCCGGGCTGATTTCGACGCTGGTCACCTGGTCGGCCTTGGCGGCGAGCAGGGCGGCCATGTAGCCGGAGCCAGTACCGATTTCCAGGACCTTGTCCTTGGGTTGCACGGCCAGTTCCTGCAGCAGCTTGGCTTCCATCTTGGGGGCCAGCATCACGGCGCCTTCGCCCAGGGGAATCTCCAGGTCGGCAAAGGCCAGGGCCTGATGGGCGGCGGGGACGAACTCCTCGCGCCGGACCTCGGACAGCAAGTCCAGCACATCCTGGTCCAGCACGTTCCAAGGCCGGATCTGCTGCTCGATCATGTTGAAGCGGGCTTGTTCCATGTTTTGCACTTGTTCCATCACGAGTCCCCGTCTGCGGTCGTTATATTAGCACTTACTAATATGTGGTTGGTGGAAAAAGGCGATTATAACTGAGGCCCCTGGCGACTGCCGGCCAGGGTTTCGTCCACCGTTTGCAGGGACTCCACCGGTGCGGCAGGCTTGACCTTGTGCCAGGCAGCGTACAGGGCCGGCAGGAAAATCAGGGTGAGCAGGGTCGCCACGGTCAGGCCGCCCATGATGGCCACGGCCATGGGGCCGAAGAAGGCGCTGCGGGTCAGGGGAATCATGGCCAGGATGGCTGCCGCCGCCGTCAGCACGATGGGCCGCAGACGCCGCACCGTGGAATCGACGATGGCCTCCCAGCGGGGCTTGCCCGCCTTCTCGTCCTGGTCGATCTGGTCCACCAGGATCACCGAGTTGCGCATGATCATGCCGGAGAGGGCGATGGTGCCGAGCATGGCGACAAAGCCGAAGGGCTTGTTGAACAGCAGCAGGAACACGGTCACCCCGACCAGGCCCAGGGGCGCGGTCAGCAGCACCATGGCCACCTTGGAGAAGCTCTGCAGCTGCAGCATCAGCACCGTCAGCACCACCAGGAAGAAGAGGGGCACGCCGGCGGCAACGGAAGCGCCGCCCTTGGCCGACTCCTCCACGGCGCCACCCACTTCCAGGGTGTAGCCCAGGGGCAGGGAGGCCTTGATGGACTGCAGGGACTTCTCCACCTGGGCCGACACCACCGGCCCCTGCATGTGGCCGTAGATATTGCCGCGCACGGTGATGGTGGGCACCCGGTTGCGGCGCCAGACGATGCCTTCCTCGAAGCCGTACTCCAGGGTTGCCACCTGGGACAGGGGCACGGCCTTGCCGGCCCGGGTCGGCAGCATCAGATCCGGCAGCAGGGAGAGACGCCGCCGTTCCATTTCGGTACCGCGCAAATGCACATCCACCAGCTCGGCGCCGTCGCGGAACTCGGTGACGCTCTGGCCCTTGAGGGCGGTGTTGATCAGGTTGGCGATGTCGCTGGAGGTGACGCCCAGCAGACGGGCCTTGGACTGGTCCACGGTGAGGCGGACCACCTTGGCCGGCTCCTCCCAGTCCAGGTGCACATTGGCCAGGCTGGGATTGGCCCGCATCACCTGGGCCACCTCGTGGGCGTAGCCACGCAGCACATTGAGATCGGGGCCGGCGACGCGGAACTGCACCGGGAAGCCCACCGGCGGGCCGTTCTCCAGACGGTTGATGGCCGCCCGCAGGCTGGGGAAGTCATGCTCGAAGAGATCGATCAGCTTGCTGCGCAGGGCCTCCCGTTCTGGCGACCCCTGGGTCAGGATGACGAACTGGGCGAAGTTCTTCTGCGGCATCTGCTGGTCCAGGGGCAGATAGAAGCGGGGGCTGCCGGTGCCGACGTAGGCCACCACATTGTCGATGCCGGGCTGCTCGGCCAGCCAGGACTCCAGGCGCTTGGCCTCGGCGTCGGCGGCATCCCAGGAGGCGCCCTCGGCCAGGCGCAGGTCCACGATCAGTTCGGGCCGGGTGGAATCGGGGAAGAACTGCTGCTGCACCATGCCGAAACCGACGATGGAGGCGACGAAGGCACCCACGGTGATGCCGATCACCAGCCAGCGGCGCCGCACGCAGGCATCCACCAGGGCGCGGAAGCGGCGATAGAAGGGCGTGGCGTAGATATCGTGCTCGCTGTGGGTGTGGGGCTCCTTGTGCAGCCAGCGTTCGAGCCAGGGCAGGCGGCGCATCAGCCAGCGGCTGAGGCGTCCCGGCTCCTGATGGGCCACCCGGTGGTGGGCGAAGTCCGGCAGCAGCTTGTAGCCCAGATAGGGCACGAACAGCACCGCCGCCACCCAGGAAATGAGCAGGGCGATCACCGTCACCTGGAAGATGGAACGGGTGTACTCGCCGGTGGCGGAAGCGGCGGTGGCGATGGGCAGGAAGCCCGCGGCCGTCACCAGGGTGCCGGAAAGCATGGGCATGGCGGTGGATTCGTAGGCGAAGGAGGCCGCCTTGGCCCGGGCCCAGCCCTGTTCCATCTTGGTCGCCATCATTTCCACGGCGATGATGGCGTCGTCCACCAGCAGGCCCAGGGCCAGGATCAGGGCGCCGAGGGAAATCTTGTGCAGGCCGACACCGAAGATCTGCATGAAGAGGAAGGTGATGGCCAGTACCACCGGAATGGTGATGGCCACTACGATGCCGGTGCGCAGGCCGAGGGAAAGCAGGCTGACGCCGAGAACGATGATCACCGCCTCGATCAGGGAACGCACGAACTCATTGACCGAACGCTGCACCGCCTGGGGCTGGGAGGAGACGGTGTGCAGTTCCAGGCCCACCGGCAGGCGGTCCTGGATGGAGGCCACGGCACCGTCGAGACCGCCGCCGAGGCGGATGATGTCGCCGCCCTTGGCCATGGAGACGCCGATCAGCACCGCTTCCTTGCCCATGTAGCGGATCTTCTGGGTGGGCGGATCCTCATAGCCGCGGCCGATACTGGCGATGTCGCCCAGGCGCACCTCGCGGCCGTTGGCCCGCAGACGGGTTTCCCGCAGGGCCGTCAGGTCGTCGTAACGGCCGCTGACGTCGATACGGATGTGCTCGCTGGGGGTATCGAAGCTGCCGGCTGCCAGCACCGCATTCTGGTTCTGCAGGGCGGCCACCACGGCGGCGCCATCAATGCCCAGGGTGGCCAGCTTGGCGTTGGAGAGTTCGATATAGACCCGCTCCTTCTGCTCGCCGAAGAAATCCACCTTGGCCACGTCCTTCACCCGCAGCAGTTCGGCCCGGATGGCCTCGGCCTGGCGCTTCAGTTCCGTATAGCCGAAACCGTCGCCGACCACGGCGTAGAGATTGCCGTACACGTCGCCGAACTCGTCGTTGAAGGTGGGGCCCTCGATGCCCTTGGGCAGGGTGTAGCGCATGTCGCCCACCTTCTTGCGCACCTGGTACCAGATGTCCGGCACCGCCGCGGCGGGCGTCGCGTCCTTGGCCTGGAAGAAGATCATGGATTCGCCGGGCCGCGAATAGCTGCGGATGATGTCCGCGTAGGGCACGGACTGCAGGGTCTTCTCGATCTTCTCGGTGACCTGGCGCTCCACCTCCTGGGCACTGGCGCCGGGCCAGGCGGTGCGCACCACCATGACCTTGAAGGTGAAGGGCGGATCTTCCGACTGGCCCAGCTTGGAATAGGCCAGCAGACCCACCAGGGTCAGGGCCACCATGAAATAGAGCACCAGGGCCGGATGCCGCAGGCCCCACTCGGAAATGTTGAAGCGCTTCACTTGGCGGACTCCGCCGGCTTGGCCGCCGCGGGGGTCGCGGCTACGGGGCCAGCCCCGCCGCCGCCCACCATGGGCAAGGGCACGTTGCTCGGCTCCACGGCCCGCACCAGTTGGCCGGGTTGCAGCTTGTGCACACCGGCGATGACCACCCGCTCACCCCGGGCCAGGCCCTTTTCCACCACCACGCCGTCCTCCCGGAAGGGCCCGGTGGTGACGCTGCGGGGCTGCACCTCGCCGCTCTGGGGATTGACCACCCACACCGTATTCTTGCCGTCCTGACGGGTCAGGGCCGCGGTGGGCACCAGCAGGGGCGCCTCGGCGCTGCCGATCAGCACGCCGGCGGTCATGCCCAGGCGCAGGCCGGCATCCGGCTCCAGCAGGGTGACCTTGACCTGGAAGCTGCGGGTGGCGGCGTCGGCTGCCGGCGCCACTTCCCGCACCCGGGCGGCGTAGGACTGGTCCTGGTTGGCCCACAGGCGGATAACGGCGCTGGTGCCGGGCTCGATGCCCTTCATGCGGCCTTCCGGCACCGCCACCACCACTTCCTTGTCGCCCGCCAGGGCCAGTCGGATGGCCGGCTGGCCGGCGCTGACCACCTGCCCCGGCTCCACCTTGACGTCGGTCACCACCCCGTCCTTTTCCGCCACCAGGTCGGTGTAGCCGGCCTGGTTGCCGGTCACCGCGGCCTGGGCCCGGGCCTGGTCGAGGCGAGCCAGGGCCGCCTTGAACTGGGCTTCCCGGCTGTCGAAAGCGCTCTGGGAAATGAACTGTTTTTCCAGCAGCTTCTTCTGCCGCTCGTATTCCGCCTTGGCCACCAGGAAGTCGGCCTCGGCCGCCTTGGTCTGGGCATTGGCGGCGGCCGCCGAGAGGCCCGCATCCACCGGGTCCAGGCGGGCCAGGATCTGGCCCTTCTTCACCACGGCGCCGATATCCACCTTGCGTTCCACCACCTTGCCGCCGATACGGAAGCCCTGGTCGGTCTCGTAGCGAGCCCGCACCTCGCCCACCCACAGCATGTCGCTCTGGCCGGCGGCGCCTACCACCTGGGTCAGGGCCGGGCGGGGCTCGGGCGCCTTGGGCGCCTCCTTGCCGCAGGCGGCCAGGACCATGGCCGTGGCGGCCAGCAGCGCGAAGGAAGGAATGGTTTTCATGGGGAGGACTCCGGAAGGGGCGGCGCTCACGGCCGCAGGCCCTTGATCAACAAATCAAAATGGGTATCGAGGAAACGGACGGGGTCCCGCTCCTCCTCGGCGCAGCAGGGGCCGATGGAATAGCGCCACACGGCCAGCATCAGGATGGGGGCGAAGATGACGTCCACCGCCATGCCCACATCCACGGGACGGAACTCGCCCTGATCCATGCCGCGCTGCAGGGCCTCCCGCAGCAGGGCGCGGCCCGGGTCGATGACGTTCTCCCGGTAGAACGCCGCCACCTTGGGGAAGTTGCCGGCCTCGGAAACCATCAGCTTGGGTACGCCGCCCAGGGGACTTTCCCCCAGCAGCTCCCACCAGCCGAGCAGCAGGCAGCGCAGCAGTTCGCTGGCCGAGCCCTGATGCTCCTCCAGCATGGTGCGGCCCTCGTTCATGGCCGGAATGATGCCTTCCCGGATCACCGCCTCGAACAGGGCTTCCTTGCTGTCGAAATAGAGATACAGCGTGCCCTTGGAGACGCCGGCCCGGGCGGCGATATCCTCCAGCCGGGTGGCGGCGAAACCGCGTTCGGTAAACAGTTCCAGGGCAGCCGCCGTCAGCTCCTGGGGGCGGGCTTCCTTGCGGCGGCGGCGGGGTGGATCGGCGGAATCACAGAGAGACATGGGAATACATTACTGACTGACCGGTCAGTAATGTATTGAAAAGAAAAGGTCCGGTCAACCCACCGCCAGCCCGCCCCTTTTCCCTTGATGCCGCCCCTTCCTTTTGCTGACAAAGGGCCACGCCCCAGGCCGGCCCTACGGCCGATGACGGAACCTGGCCTGGCACCTAAGCAGTGATCTTCTCCGGGCATGCGCCCCGTCCAGGTGCATCTTGTATGCAAGTTCGACTGCCGCCGCCGGCGCGGCAAAAAATACAATTTGCCAACTAGCAGAGCACATTCAAGCGACTAGGAAATACATCGGCGCTCCGGCCCAGATTGGCACGTTGCATGCAATTCATGGACTGTCTCCCCAACCTAGGAGTAGTCGATGAAACCCCGCAATTTCAAGCTTCGCCACTGGCTGGCAGCCCTCCCCCTGAGCTTCGCCCTGCATGCAGGACTGCATGCAGAAACAGTGGCCCGCTACGGCATTTCCATGGCCGACATTCCCCTCACCACCGGCCAGCCGGACCGGGGCGCCGGCGCCTACCAGTTCACCGGCCACACCCTGTACGACCCGCTGATCGCCTGGGAAGCCAATGTGGGCAACCGCCCCGGCAAGCTGGTGCCCGGCCTGGCCACCGAGTGGAAGGCAGATCCGAAGGACAACAAGAAGTGGCGCTTCACCCTGCGCAAGGGCGTCAAGTTCCATGACGGCTCCGAATTCACTGCCGATGCGGTGGTCTGGAACCTGGACAAGGTCCTGGCGGAAAAGTCGCCCCAGTTCGACGCCAAGCAGAGTGCCCAGGTGCGCCCGCGCATTCCCTCCATCGCCTCCTACCGCAAAGTCGGTCCCTACGAGGTGGAGATCACCACCAAGGAAGTGGACGCCCTGTTCCCCTACCAGTTGCCCTGGTTCCTGGTCTCCAGCCCGGCCCAGTGGGAAAAGCTGGGCAAGGACTGGAACAAGGTGGCCAGCCAGCCCTCCGGCACCGGCCCCTTCAAGCTGGACAAGCTGGTCCCCCGGGAGCGGGCCGACCTGGTGAAGAACGCCGCCTACTGGGACAAGAGCCGCCTGCCCAAGACCGACCGCATCGTCCTGCTGCCCATCCCCGACGCCATGACCCGGGCCAACGCCCTGCTCAACGGCCAGGTGGACATCATCGAGACGCCGCCGCCGGACGTGCTGCCCCAGCTCAAGGCCGGCGGCTTCAAGCTGGTGCAGAACGTCACGCCCCACGTCTGGCCCTACCACTTCTCCACCTATCCGGGCTCGCCGTGGACCGACATCCGGGTGCGCAAGGCGGCCAACCTGGCCATCGACCGGGATGCGGTGGTCAAGCTGATGAGCGGTCTGGCCACCCCGGCCAAGGGCCAGGTGGACGCTACCAGCCCCTGGTTCGGCAAGCCCGGCTTCAAGATTGGCTACGACCTGGCCGCCGCCCGCGCCCTCATGGCCCAGGCCGGCTACGGCCCCTCCAAGCCCCTCAAGGCCAAGGTCATCATCGCCCAGGGCGGCACCGGCCAGATGCTGTCCCTGCCCATGAACGAGTTCGTGCAGCAGAGCCTGGCGGAGATCGGCATCGAGGTGACCTTCGAGGTGGTGGAGCTGGAGAACCTGTACCGCCACTGGCGCGCCGGGGCCAAGGCCGACATCAACGCCGGCAAGGGCATCACCGCCATCAACCTGGGCTACGTCACGGCCGACCCGTTCTACGCCATCACCCGCTTCACCGACAGCCATTACGTGGCGCCCAACGGGGTGAACTGGGGCGGCTACAACAACCCCAAGGTGGACGCGGCCCTGGAGAAGATCCGCACCACCTTCGACAGCAAGACCCAGGACGGCCTGCTCGCCTTCGTGCACCAGAGCATGGTGGACGACGCCCAGATGCTGTGGGTGGTGCATGACGTGAATCCCCACGCCCTGTCGCCCAAGGTCAAGGAGTTCATCCAGGCCCAGCACTGGTTCCAGGACCTCACCACCATCCGCATGTAATCCCCACCGGGCCGGGGTTCGCCCCGGCCCATGACGGAAAGCCCGCCATGTTTGCCTACATCCTGAAACGGCTGATCTACGCCATCCCCATCGCCCTCAGTGTGACGGTGGTGTCCTTCGTCCTCGTCTATCTGGCCCCGGGCGACCCCCTCAACGCCATCGCCCCGGCCGACGCGCCGGAAGAGGTGATCCAGGCCTTGAAGAGCGCCTACGGCCTGGACAAGCCGGTGCCCGTGCAGTACGGCCTGTGGCTGATGCGCGCCGTGCAGGGCGACCTGGGCCTGTCCATCGCCTCGGGCCGGGAAGTCACCGCCGAAGTGCTCAGCGCCGTCAGCAACACCCTGCTCCTGGCCGGCATGGCCGCCGCCATCGGCGTGGTCCTCGGTTGCATCCTCGGCGCCCTTGCCGGCTACCGCCACGGCACCTGGATCGACAAGGCGGCCACCGCCCTCTCCGTGGTCGGCGTCAGCATCCCCCACTACTGGCTGGGCCTGGTCCTGACCATCCTCTTTTCCATCTGGCTGCCCTGGTTCCCGGCCATGGGCGCCGGCCCCGGCGGCTCCGGCGAATGGCTGTGGGACCTGGAGCACCTGCGCTACCTGGTGTTGCCGGCCCTGACCCTGTCGGTGATCCCCATGGGCATCATTACCCGCACCGTGCGGGCCCTGGTGGCCGACATGCTGGGCCAGGAATTCGTCACCGCCCTGCGCGCCCGGGGTCTCTCCGGCGGCGCCGTCTTCCGCCACGTGGCCAAGAACACCGCCCCCACCGTGCTGGCCGTGGCCGGCCTGCAGATCGGCTACCTGATGGGCGGTTCCATCCTGGTGGAAACCGTCTTCGCCTGGCCCGGCACCGGCTTCCTCCTCAACACCGCCATCTTCCAGCGGGACATCCCCCTGCTCCAGGGAACCATCCTGGTGCTGTGCATGTTCTTCGTGGTGCTCAACCTGCTGGTGGACATCCTGCAACCCCTGATCGACCCGCGCATGGGCCGCAGCTGAAAGAGGAACGACCATGTCCGCAACCCTTCCCCTCCCCCTGCCGGCCGCTGCGGCGCCGGCCCAGCCCAGCCGCAGCTACTGGACCGTGGTGTGGCGCCAGCTGCGGCGCGACCCCATGGCCATGGCCAGCGCCGCCGTGCTGCTGCTGATCGTCGGCGCCGCCGTCTTCGCGCCCTGGCTGGCCCCGGCCGATCCCTACAAGGCCAGCATGATCAAGCGCCTGCTGCCCATCGGCAGCCCCGGCTTCCTTCTCGGCACCGACGAGCTGGGCCGCGACCTGCTCAGCCGCCTCATGCACGGCGGCTGCCTCTCCCTGCTCATGGGTGTGGTGCCGGTGCTGGCGGCCTTCGGCATCGGCACCACCATCGGCCTCCTGGCGGGCTACGTCGGTGGCCGGGTGAACATGGCCATCATGCGCGTGCTCGACATCTTCTACGCCTTCCCCTCGGTGCTGCTGGCGGTGGCCATCTCAGGCGCCCTGGGGCCAGGTATGAGCAACAGCCTGATCGCCCTGACCCTGGTCTTCGTGCCCCAGGTGGTGCGGGTGGCCGAGAGCGTCACCACCCAGGTGCGCCAGCTGGACTACATCGAGGCGGCGCGCATGAGCGGCGCCGGGGCCTTCTCCATCATCCGCACCCACGTGCTGGGCAATGTGCTGGGACCGGTCTTCGTCTATGCCACCGGCCTCCTCAGCGTCAGCATGATCCTGGCCTCGGGCCTGTCCTTCCTCGGTCTCGGGGTGAAGCCGCCGGAACCCGAGTGGGGCCTCATGCTCAACACCCTGCGCTCGGCCATCTACAGCAATCCCTGGGTCGCCGCCCTGCCCGGCGTGCTGATCTTCGTCACTTCCATCGCCTTCAACCTGCTCGCTGACAGCGTGCGCTCCGCCATGGACATCCGCAAATGAACGCCGCCCTCGCCCCCACGCCCGCCCCCCACGACATGGGCGGCCCCGCCCAGCCCCTGCTCATCGTGCGCGACCTGAAGAAGCACTTTCCCGTACGCAGCAGCCCCCTGGACCGGGAACGCAAGTTCGTCCACGCCGTGGACGGGGTCAATTTCTCCGTCCCCAAGGGCAAGACCCTGGGCATCGTCGGCGAATCCGGCTGCGGCAAATCCACCACCGCCCGCCTGGTGGCCCGGCTGATGCCCGCCGATGCGGGCGAGCTGATCTTCGACGGCGAGGGGGTGGAGGAATTCCGCGGCCTGCGCCTCAAGGAGTTCCGCCGCAACCTGCAGATGGTGTTCCAGGATTCCTTCGCCTCCCTCAATCCCCGCCTCACCATCGCCGAAACCATCGCCTACGGGCCCAGGGTGCACGGCATCGCCCGAGCCGACCACCAGGCCAGGGAACTGCTCGACCGGGTGGGGCTGGACCCGAGCCACTTCGCCGGCCGCTATCCCCACGAGCTGTCCGGCGGCCAGCGGCAGCGGGTGAACATCGCCCGGGCTTTGGCCTTCGACCCGCGCCTGGTGATCCTGGACGAGGCCGTGGCGGCCCTCGACAAGTCGGTCCAGGCCCAGGTGCTCAACCTGCTGCAGGAGCTGAAGGCGGAGCGCCAGCTCACCTATCTCTTCATCTCCCACGACCTGCACGTGGTGCATTACCTGTCGGACTACGTGATGGTGATGTACCTGGGCCAGGTCATCGAGAGCGGCCCGGTGGAGCGCATCTACGGCCAGCCGGCCCACCCCTATACCCGGGCCCTGCTCTCCGCCGTGCCCTCCATGGACCCGGAGCACCGCACCCAGGCCTCGCCCCTGGCCGGCGACCCGCCCAACCCCATCAACCCGCCCAGCGGCTGCCGCTTCCGCGACCGCTGCCCCCACGCCCACGCCGTCTGCGCCAGCGCCACGCCGGCCCTGCGGGACATGGGCCGCCATAGCGAGCACCTGGCGGCCTGCCATCTCAACGATCCCGCTTCCGGCCACCCGGAAGCCCACCAGGAGCAACGTCCATGACTACCCCGCTCGTCTCCATCCAGGATCTGACCGTGCAGTTCCACGGCGCCCGCCGCGCCAGCGCCCTCAACCAGGTGAGCCTGGAACTGGGCCAGGGCGAAGTGCTGGGACTGCTGGGGGAATCGGGCTCGGGCAAGAGCGTCACCCTGCGCACCCTGCTGCGCCTGCACCCGGAGCGCCACACCCGCACCGCCGGCCGCATCCGGGTGGACGGCCAGGACGTGTTGGCCCTGCGCGGCCGGGAGCTGGACCGCTACCGGGGCGGCACCGTCTCCATGGTGTTCCAGGAGCCGGGCCTGGCCTTCGACCCGGTGTACACCATCGGCCAGCAGATCAGCGAGGCGGTGCGGGTGCACGAGGGCGTGGACCAGGCCACCGCCGCCGCCCGGGCCCTGGCCATGCTGGAGCGGGTGCAGATTCCCCAGGCCCGCCGCCGCTTCGACGCCTATCCCCACGAGCTGTCCGGCGGCATGCGCCAGCGTGCCATGATCGCCCTGGCCCTGGCCTGCAAGCCCAAGCTGCTGCTGGCGGACGAGCCCACCACCGCCCTCGACGCCACGGTACAGATCCAGATCCTGCTGCTGTTGCGGGAGCTGCAGCGGGAAACCGGCATGTCGGTGATTTTCGTCACCCACGACATCGGCGCCGCGGTGGAGGTGGCCGACCGCATCGCCGTCATGTACGCCGGCCGCATCGTCGAGCAGGGCCCGGTGGGCCAGCTGGTGCGCCAGCCCTGCCACCCCTACACCCGGGGCCTGCTGGCGGCCACCGTCGGCCACGAGCACCGGGGCCGCCCCCTGGAGGCCATCCCCGGCTCGCCGCCGGACCTGGCCGCCCTGCCCCCGGGCTGCAGCTTCGCCCCCCGCTGCAGCCACGCCAGCGAGCGCTGCCACCGCGACATCCCGCCCCTGGAGCAGCAGGGCGCCCGCACCCTGGCCTGCTGGCATCCGGTGCGCCTGCTGGGGGAGGCCGCCTGATGGAAAGCGCCATCCACACCGCCGCCCCGCCGGAGGCCGGGCGCAGCCGGGGCAGCCTGGCGGAGGACGTCTGCCGCAGGATTGCCGACGAGATCGTCCTCGGCCAGCTGGCCCCCGGCACCCGCCTGGACGAAGTGACCCTGGCCGCCCGCTTCGCCGTCTCCCGCACCCCGGTGCGGGAGGCCCTCAAGCAGCTGGCCATCATGGGCTTGGTGGAGACCCGCCCCAACCGGGGCTCGGTGGTGGCCGCCCTGTCGGTGGAACAGCTCAACCACATGTTCGAGGCCATCGCCGAACTGGAGGCCGCCTGCGCCCGCCACGCCGCCCTGCGCATGAGCGAGGCGGACCGGGCCGCCATGCGCCAGCACCACGCCGAGGGCCGGGCCGCCATGCAGGCCGGCGACATCGAACGCTACGAGGCAGCCAACATCGCCCTCCACGCCACCATCATCCGCGGCTGCTACAACCCGGTGCTGATCGACATGGCCACCAGCCTGCGGGACCGGGTCTCCAGCTTCCGCCGCACCCAGTTCCGCAACCTGGAGCGCATGAGCGAATCCTTCGAGGAGCACTCGGTGATCGTGGAGGCCATCCTGGCCCACGACGTCATCACCACCTACCGGGAAATGCGCTCCCACCTCATCTCCGCCCGCAGCGCCACCACCCGGGCGGCGCCGGCCTGGGGCAACGCCCCGGCCGCCGCTTCCGCCCCCCTCCCGCCCGACCCCCTGCCCTGATCGCGAAAGGCCATTCCATGAATCCCGTACTCGGAACCCGCGGCGCCGTCGTCGCCTCCCATTCCCTGGCAGCCCAGGCCGGGCTCGACATCCTGCGCGAAGGCGGCAACGCCATCGAGGCCACCATCGCCGTGGCCGCCACCCTGGCCGTGGTCTATCCCCACATGACCGGCATCGGCGGCGACGGCTTCTGGCTGCTGCACGCCCCCGGCCAGCCGGTGCGCTCCATCGACGCCTGCGGTGCCGCCGGCGCCCAGGTCACCCCGGAGCTCTACGGCAACCTGGAAAGCATTCCCTGGCGCGGCCCCCTGGCCGCCAACACGGTGGCCGGTACCGTCTCCGGCTGGGCCGCCGCCCACGCCCACAGCCGGGCGGCCTGGGGCGGCCGCCTGCCCCTCTCCCGCCTGCTGGAAAGCGCCATCCACTATGCCCGCCACGGCTTCCCCGTGACCCGCAGCCAGCAGGACAACACCCGGGCCAAGCTGGCGGAACTGCGGGAGCAGCCGGGCTTTGCCGCCGCCTTCCTCAACCACGGCCAACTGCCGGTGTACGGCCAGCAACACCGTTTCCCCCGTCTGGCGGAGACCCTGGAGCAGCTGGGCCGGGCCGGGGCGGAGGACTTCTACCGAGGCGACCTGGCCGGCGTCATCGCCCGGGACCTGGCCCGGGTGGGCAGCCCCGTCAGCGGCGCCGACCTGGCCGCCCACCGGGCCTCCCTGCAGGACCCGCTGGCGGTGAAGCTCTCCGTCGGCACCGTGTACAACCAGGCGCCGCCGACCCAGGGCGTCGCCTCCCTGCTCATCCTCGCCATCTATGACCGCATCCGCCGGGAAGGCTGGAACCCGGACAACGCGGAGGGTATCCACGCCCTGGTGGAGGCCACCAAACAGGCCTTCCTGCAGCGGGACCGCCACGTGGGCGACCCGGGTTCGATGCAGATCGATCCCCGGGAGTTGCTGGCAGACGGATTGGTGGAACGCCTGGCCGCCGCCATTCCCCTGGAGCAGGCCAGCCCCTGGCCGGCCCCCATGTCGGATGGCGACACCACCTGGATGGGCGCCATCGACAGCGCCGGCCGGGCGGTGAGCATGATCCAGAGCATCTACTTCGAATTCGGCAGCGGCGTGGTGCTACCCGAGAGCGGCATCTGGTGGCAGAACCGGGGCTGCTCTTTCGACCTGCGCCCGGGCCGGCTGCGCACCCTGGCCCCGGGCCGCAAGCCCTTCCACACCCTCAATCCGGCCCTGGCCCAGCTGGACGACGGCCGCCTGCTGGTCTACGGCACCATGGGCGGCGAGGGCCAGCCCCAGACCCAGGCCGCCGTCTTCTCCCGCTACGTCTGGGGCGGCCACAACGTGCGTTCCGCCGTGGCGGCGCCGCGCTGGCTGCTGGGCCGCACCTGGGCCGAGCAGAGCACCACCCTGAAACTGGAATCCCGCTACGACCCGGCCCTGGTGGAACGCCTGCGGGCCATGGGGCATCCGGTGGAAATGGCCGGCGACTTCGACGAGCGCATGGGCCACGCCGGGGCCCTGGTGCTGCATCCGGACGGCTGGATCGAGGGCGGCGAGGACCCCCGCAGCGACGGCTGCGTGGCGGCCTGGTAAGGCGTCACGGACATTTCCCCAGGGAGACAACACGATGGGATTCAAATTCGACTGGTTCATGAAGGGCATGCTGGGGGCGGTGCTGCTGGCCTTCCTCTGGCCCGAGCCCGGCGCCAAGGGCGGCTTCCTGCAGCCGGAGCTGCTCAACAAGCTGGGGGTGGCCCTGGTCTTCTACCTCAACGGCCTGGCCCTGTCCCTGGCCTCGATGAAGGACGGCGCCCTGCGCTGGCGGGTGCATCTGCTGGTCCAGTGCAGCACCTTCCTCCTCTTCCCCCTGCTGGGCGTCGCCCTGCTGTGGGGCAGCGCCGGCTGGATGGCGGCGCCGCTGCAGATCGGCTTCTTCTACCTGTGCGCCCTGCCTTCCACCGTCTCCTCCTCGGTGGCCCTGACCATCGCCGCCCGGGGCAATGTGGCGGCGGCGGTGTTCAACGCCACCCTCTCCAGCCTCATCGGCGTGCTGCTGACGCCCCTGTGGATGGCCTGGGTGCTGCACCAGAGCGGCGGCAATTTCGCCGTCGGCCCGGTGATCGTGGACCTGCTGCTGTGGGTGGTGCTGCCCCTGGTCCTGGGCCAGTTCAGCCGCCCCCTGCTGAAGGATTGGGCCAGCAGGCACAAGGGCCTGCTGCAGAAGGTGGACCGCATCACCATCCTGCTGCTGGTCTACACCTCCTTCGCCGACACGGTGAAGGAAGGGGTGTGGTCCCGCTACAACCCCCTGCTGCTGCTGCAGACGGTGGCCGGCTGCGCCCTGCTCTTCCTCCTCGTGCTGGCCCTCACCCAGTGGGGCGCCCGGCTGCTCGGCATGCCCCGGGGAGACCGCATCGCCAGCGTCTTCTGCGGCTCGAAGAAGACCCTGGCTTCGGGCGTGCCCATGGCCCACCTGATCTTCGGCGCCAATCCGGCCATCGGCCTCATCCTGCTGCCGATCATGATCTACCACCCGCTGCAGCTGCTGGCCGGCGGCATGCTGGCCCAGCGCTGGAGCGGTGCCGAGGCCACCCCTAGCTAGCCCGGCGCACCTGCCAGGCGGGGCGGCCACCGGCCATCAGGTCGGCGGCGCCCAGGCGGTACTCGGCCCCGTCCGCCGCCAGCACGGCCAGGGGACGGGAGGGCGACGTCCCCTCCAGCAGGGACTGGAACGCCACCCCGGCGGGAGCCGGCCAGTGGCCCAGCAGCACCTGGCTGCGGGCATCGTAGAGGCTGAGGCCGGCCACATCCAGCACCCACAGGCGCTCCGCGGCCCCATCCAGGCCCAGGGCACGGATGCTGCGCCGGGGGCCCGGCGCCAGGGTGGCCACCGGCACCGGCAGGTCGCCCCGCAGGCGGAACACCCGCACCTGGCCGTTGCGCTGGTCCGCCAGATAGAGCAGGCCGGCCTCCCGCCACTCCACCCGGCTCATGCCCGGCATCGTCTCCGCCGTACCGGCACCGCCCGCCCCGATGCCGGCCCCCAGCAGCAGGGCGGCGGCGGCAATGGCCAGGGCACAGCCCACCAGCAGCAGGGGAAGGGGCAGACGGGGATGGAGGTGCTCGTGACAGGCCATGGCGGGCTCCTTGGGCCAAACGACAATGGGAGACCTGACAATAGCGAACACTTTTTTCCATCGGAATATACAATCAGCCCATCCGACCGCGACACTGTTCCGGTGAAAACACCGGGCCAATCCCGTCCCAGGAGCGAACAGATGCTGAACCTCTCCCTCAATCCCGATTCCCCCCAGCCCCTGGTGGACCAGATCGTCGCCGGCGTCCGCGCCCGCATCGAGGACCGGCTGCTGCGCCCCGGCATGCGCCTGCCGCCCATCCGCCACTTCGCCGACAACCACGGCGTCAGCCGCTTCACCGTGGTGGAGGCCTACGACCGGCTGGTAGCCCAGGGCCTGCTCAAGTCCCGCCGCGGTTCCGGCTTCTATGTCGAGGCCCGCAGCCTGCCCCAGGCCGCGGCGGAGCCGGTGGCCGGCCAGGTGGCCCGGGCCTTCGACAACGCCGGGGTGCTGCACCAGAGCCTGGAGGATTCGCCCAACCGGCTCAAGGTGGGCGTCGGCTGGCTGCCGCCGGAATGGCACGACCAGGAAGGGGTGCGGCGCCAGCTGCGGGCCCTGGCCCGGCGCGACGAGGTCAAGCTGACCTGCTACGGCACGCCCCTGGGCTTCGCCCCCCTGCGGGAACAGGTGCGGCTCAAGCTGGCGGACCTGGGCATCGCCGCCCAGCCCGGGCAGATCATGCTCAGCCACGGTGCCACCCAGGGCCTGGACCTGCTCATCCGCCTGCTGCTCAAGCCCGGCGACTGCGTCTTCGTGGACGACCCGGGCTACTGGAACCTGTTCGCCAACCTGCGCCTGCACGGAGTGCAGCTGGTGGGCGTACCCTGGGGCCAGGACGGCCCCGATCCCCAGGCCCTGGAATCCCTGCTGGCGGAGCACCGGCCCCGGGCCTTCTTCACCCATTCGGTGCTGCAGAACCCCACCGCCTGCAATCTCTCGCCGGCCAACGCCTTCCGCATCCTGCAGCTGGCGGAGAAGCACGACTTCCTGCTGGTGGAGGACGACACCTACGGCGACTTCCACCCCGGCGGCGCCACCCGCCTGTCCACCCTGGACCAGTTGCAGCGGGTGGTCTACGTCGGCAGTTTCTCCAAGACCCTCTCGGCCAACCTGCGGGTGGGCTTCGTCGCCGGCCGGCCGGACCTGATGGCGGCCCTCACCGACGTCAAGATCGTCAGTTGCGTCTCCACCTCGGAAGTGGCGGAACAGCTGGTCTACGAAATGCTCACCGCCGGCCACTACCGCAAGTACCTGGAGCGCATCCACGGCCGCCTGCGGGAAGCGGCGGACAAGACCCTGCGCCTGCTGGAACGGGTGGGCATGGAGGCCTACGCCGAACCGGCCGGCGGCATGTTCGTCTGGGCCCGGGCGCCGGGCCTGGAGGACGCGGCGCGGCTGGCCACCCAGGCCGCGGCGGCGGACATCATGCTGGCCCCGGGCCACATCTTCCGTCCCCAGCTGCAGGCCTCGCCCTGGATCCGCTTCAACGTGGGCTACACCCAGGACCCGCGTCTGGAGCGCTTCCTCGGCGAGACCCTGGGCCGGGGCTGAAACGACGCCGGGCGCCCTCAGGCGCCCGGCGGTCAAACATCCATGAAGAAACCGGCGCCTAGCGCGATTCCTTGATCAGGCGGCCGTTGGAGGGCTGCACCGGGCGGGCGTTGTTGCGGTAGAGGCGGGAGAAGATGGCGATCTGCTGGGCCGAAACCTGCACCGGCTGCTGCATCACCAGCCACAGCACGCCTTCGCTGCAGGGCGGCGTGGTGAGGGAACCCATGTAGGTGTAGTAGCCGCGCTTTTCCGGCAGCAGCTGGTTGAGATCCACCGCCGCGTCGGGCGGCAGCACTTCCTGGTTCTTCTCCAGGGGAATGTAGTTCCACAGGGTCTGGATCACCGGGTGTTCCTGGGCGCCCTTCTCCAGCAGCACCGCCACCACCGCCAGCTGGTTGTCGTCGGAGCGGTGCACCATGTGGGCCACCATGTCGAAGACCTTGCCGTTCACCCGCTCTTCCGAGGGCCGGTGGAAGTGCACCTGGACCAGGTCGTAGGTCTTGCCCAGATGGGTCAGGCTGCCGTGGCCGAAGGAGGCCTGCAGGGTGTGGCCGTTGTCCACCAGGCGGAAGCGGGTGGGCCGGTAGGAAAACTCGATGGGCGGCAGATCGACGCGGATGCCGTCCCAGATGTCGATGGGCGACTGGCGCCGGCCCTTGTCGCAGGTGGCGAAATCGGGCTTGAGGCGGCCCCAGAAGTCCGGCCCGCCTTCTCCTTCGTAGGACCAGTGGATGGCGTGGTGCTGCTCGGCCCCCTCCAGCCCCTCCGGCTTGGCAGCGGGGCGGGGCTTGGCTGCCCGGGGTGCCGCCGCCGTGTAGGGCGCCGGACGCGGGATGTAGGCCGGGGCTGCCTGGGGCTTCTGGATTTCCATGTGCTCCAGGCTCTTCACCGGGGTCGGCGCCTGGGTGGATTCCCGTTGCACCGCCTTCTTCACCATCTCCTCGTTGGCCTTCTTCAGCTCCTCGGCCGCCACATTGGCCTTGGCCACGGTGGCCTGGGTCAGCTTGCGCATGTCCGCCGCCGTGGTGGGCCGGCAGATGTCCCGCAGCAGCTTGTCGTCCAGGGTGTTGGCGCGCACCGGCATGTCGGTGGCCACCTTGATTTCCTCTTCCCGCAGCAGTTCGCCGCTGGCCTTCACATAGACCCGCTTCAGGGTGGCGTAGGTGCGGTTGCTGCAGTCGTAACGGCCCAGGGCCTCGATGCTGCGGTAATTGCTGGCGCTCTGGGCGTCGGGCAGGTCCTTCTCCAGGACGATGCGGCCCCAGGCCGACACCTTGCCCGACTCGTCCCGCTTGATGCTGGCCCGGTCCACCTCGATGCGCTTGCCGGGCTCGGTGGAGATGGCCTGCCAGGTGCGGCCGTCGTCGCCCACCTTGGTCGGCGCCGCGCTCGGAGCGGCCTGCAGCAGGCCGGCCGTCAGCAGCAGGGCCGTGGTCAGCGCTCCCCGGGTCAGGGTGGCGGGGGCGGAAATGGGATTTGTCTCGAGGGCGGGCATGGCGCGTCTCTCTGCTCGTTATTTTGGGCTAACGTTACTCTGACGGATGGCAAAAGAAAAACTTTAGGCCCGGCTCGGCTTTTCTTGCATTTTCCCAGGCTTTCCAGTAACTTGCGCCCGTACCTTGGGGGTGCCTGAAAGCCTTGGAAATACTGGCTTCCGGCTGAGAAATACCCTTATGACCTGTACGGGTAATGCCGTCGTAGGGAAAGCGTCGCCGGGCCGCCTCTTGCGCCCTCCCTCGCCCCTCCTTGCACCTTTGCCTGACCGGGTCCGTCCCGCCGGCCTCCCGGCCGCGCTACCGCACCCCCTCCCCAGCAAGGAGACACCATGAACGCCAACGACAAATTCATTGCCACCGCCGCCCAAGTGGACGAAGCGGCGGTCCAGCCCCTGCCCAATTCCCGCAAGATCTACGTCGAGGGCTCCCGCCCCGACATCCGGGTGCCCATGCGGGAAATTTCCCAGGCCGACACCCCCACCGGTTTCGGCGGCGAGAAGAACCCGCCCATCTACGTCTACGACTGTTCCGGCCCCTACACCGACCCCAACGCCAAAATCGACATCCGTTCCGGCCTGCCGGCCCTGCGCCAGCAGTGGATCGAGGAGCGGGGCGACACTGAGGTGCTGCCCGACCTAACCAGCGAATACGGCCGCCAGCGGGCCGCCGACCCGGCCCTGGACGAACTGCGCTTCCCCGGTCTGCACCGCAAGCCCCGCCGCGCCAAGGCCGGCGCCAACGTCAGTCAGATGCACTACGCCCGCAAAGGCATCATCACCCCGGAAATGGAATACGTGGCCATCCGGGAAAACCTGAATCGCCAGCAGTACCTGGAAAACCTGCGCAACACCGGCCCCATGGGCGAAAAAATGGTCAAGCTGCTGGGCCGCCAGCACAAGGGGCAGGATTTCGGCGCCGCCATTCCCCAGGAGATCACCCCGGAATTCGTGCGTTCCGAAGTGGCCCGGGGCCGCGCCATCATCCCCAACAACATCAACCACCCGGAAAGCGAGCCCATGATCATCGGCCGCAACTTCCTGGTGAAGATCAACGCCAATATCGGCAACTCCGCCCTGGGTTCTTCCATCAGCGAGGAAGTGGACAAGATGACCTGGTCCACCCGCTGGGGCGGCGACACGGTGATGGATCTGTCCACCGGCAAGAACATCCACGAAACCCGGGAATGGATCATCCGCAACAGCCCCGTGCCCATCGGCACCGTGCCCATCTATCAGGCCCTGGAGAAGGTGAATGGCAAGGCCGAGGAGCTGACCTGGGAAATCTTCCGCGACACCCTGATCGAGCAGGCCGAGCAGGGCGTGGACTACTTCACCATCCACGCCGGCGTGCTGCTGCGCTACATCCCCATGACCGCCAACCGCATGACCGGCATCGTCTCCCGCGGCGGCTCCATCATGGCCAAGTGGTGCCTGGCCCATCACAAGGAAAGCTTCCTCTACACCCATTTCGAGGACATCTGCGAAATCATGAAGGCCTACGACGTGGCCTTCAGTCTCGGTGACGGCCTGCGTCCCGGCTCCATCTACGACGCCAACGACGAGGCCCAGCTGGGCGAGCTGGAAACCCTGGGCGAACTCACCGACATCGCCTGGAAGCACGACGTGCAGACCATCATCGAAGGTCCCGGCCATGTGCCCATGCACATGATCAAGGAGAACATGGACCTGCAACTGAAGCACTGCAAGGAAGCGCCCTTCTACACCCTGGGCCCCCTGACCACCGACATCGCCCCCGGCTACGACCACATCACCAGCGGCATCGGCGCCGCCATGATCGGCTGGTACGGCACCGCCATGCTCTGCTACGTCACGCCCAAGGAACACCTGGGCCTGCCGGACAAGAACGACGTCAAGGAAGGCATCATCACCTACAAGCTGGCTGCCCACGCCGCCGACCTGGCCAAGGGCCACCCGGGCGCCCAGATCCGCGACAACGCCCTGTCCAAGGCCCGCTACGAGTTCCGCTGGGACGACCAGTTCAACCTGGGGCTGGACCCGGACAAGGCCAAGTCCTTCCACGACGAGACCCTGCCCAAGGAATCGGCCAAGGTGGCCCACTTCTGCTCCATGTGCGGCCCCCACTTCTGCTCCATGAAGATCACCCAGGACGTGCGCGACTTCGCCGCCCAGCAGGGCATCGGCGAAGCCGAGGCCCTGGAGAAGGGCATGGAGACCAAGGCGGTGGAATTCGTGAAGAGCGGCGCCGAGCTCTACCGCAAGGTCTGAGGCAGCGGCGGCAGCTCACCCGGAAACGGCGGCCATCAGGCCGCCGTTTTTCATTCCCGGGGCATGCCTTCCGCCAGACCGGCGGTCCATTCGGTCATCAGCCGGTAGCCCACCGCCAGCAGGGTGGGGCCGAGGAAGACGCCGATGAAGCCGAAGGCGAGAACGCCGCCGAGGACCCCCAGCAGCACCAGGATGAAGGGCAGGCTGGCGCCGCGGCTGATGATGAGGGGCTTGAGCACGTTGTCCACGGTGCTGACGACGAAGAAGCCCCAGGCGGCGACGAAAATGGCCCAGCCCAGCTCCCCCTGCTGGAACAGCCAGAAGGCGGCCGGCCCCCAGATCAGGGGCGGCCCCACGGGCACGGCGGAAAGGAAGAAGGTGGCCAGGCCCAGCAGCAGGGCGCCGGGCACCCCGGCCACGGCGAAACCGATGCCGGCCAGGACGCCCTGGGCCAGGGCGGTGCCGATGATGCCGTACACCACGCCGCCCACGGTGCCGTGGGCCAGGTGCAGCAGGCGCCGCCCCCGGGCCCCGGCCAGGCGCTCCAGCACGGCGGTGAGGTGGGCGGTGACGGCCTCGCCGTCGCGGAAGAGGAAGAAGACGATCAGCACCGACAGCATGAGGTGGAAGACCCCCATGCCGATGGCCCGGCTGCCGTTCAGCACCAGGCCCTTGGCCGGCTCCACCAGCTGGCCCAGTTCCGCCACCAGGCGCTGGCCGTTGTGGGCGAAGCCCTGCCAGTAGGCATGCAGGCGTTCGCCGACGAAAGGGATGTCCTGCAGCCACTGGGGCGCATCGGGCAGGCCGCCCTCCAGCAGGGTGCGGGTGGCGGCGGCCAGTTCCGCCACGTTGCTGCCCAGGCCCACCGCCACCACGATGAAGGGCGCCACCAGCACCAGGGCGGTAGCCAGGGTGGTGAGCAGGGCCGAGGTGTTGCGCCAGCCCGGCAGGCGCTGGTCCACCCAGTGGAACACCGGCCACACCGTGGTGGCCAGGATTGCCGCCCAGAGCACGGCGGAAAGGAAGGGGCGCAGCACCAGGAAGCAACCGACGATGAGGAAACCCAGGGCGGCAAAACCGAGGATGCGGTCAGAACGGAAGGGCTGCATGGACAGGATTTCCAGGAAAGCGTGGTCGAAACGGTGGTCGAAGCGGTGCTCGAAACGAAAAGACGCAGTGCCGGGCCGCACCGCATCCGACGGCTATGCTAACAAATCGGCATGACGATTACCCGCCTTCCCCGCCCGGCGGACCGCGCCCGGCAAGGCCCGGACTGTAAGCCGGGGCGCCAATGGCCTACCATGGCGCCATTGCCCTTGCCGATGCCCGCCATGCCTGCCTCCGCCGCCCCCACCACGCCCCGCGCCACCGTCGCCATCGACGACGCCGAACTGCAGCAGCTGGACGCCTTCTGGCGCGCCGCCAACTACCTGGCCGGAGCCATGATCTACCTGCAGGACAATCCCCTGCTGCGCCAGCCCCTGGCGCCGGAGCACATCAAGCAGCGGCCCCTCGGCCACTGGGGCGCCAGCCCGGGCCTGGCCTTCGCCTACGCCCACCTGACCCGGCTGATCCGCCACCACGACCTGGACGCCATCTTTCTCGCCGGCCCGGGCCACGGCGCCCCCGGCATCCTGGGCCCGGCCTGGCTCGAAGGCAGCCTGGGCGACCGCCAGCCGCAACGGGGCTGGGGCCTGGCCGGCCTGACCCGCTTCTGCCGCGACTTCTCCTTCCCCGGCGGCCTGGGCAGCCACTGCACGCCGGAAGTGCCAGGCTCCATCCACGAAGGGGGCGAGCTGGGCTACAGCCTCTCCCATGCCTTCGGCGCCGCCTTCGACAACCCGGATCTGCTGGTGACGGTGATGGTGGGCGACGGCGAGGCCGAGACCGGCCCCCTGGCCACCGCCTGGCACTCCAACAAATTCCTCAACCCGGCCCGGGACGGGGCGGTGCTGCCCATCCTGCACCTCAACGGCTACAAGATCGCCAACCCCACCATCCTGGCCCGCATCCCCCGGGAGGAACTGCTGGCCCTGTTCACCGGCTACGGCTGGGCGCCGAAAATCGTCGAGGGCCATGAGCCGGCGGCCATGCACCGGGCCATGGCGGCGTCCATGGACGAATGCCTGGAGGAGATCCGGGCCATCCAGCAGGCGGCCCGCAGCGGCAAGGGCCCCTTGCAGCGGCCCCGCTGGCCCATGATCGTGCTCGTCTCGCCCAAGGGCTGGACCGGGCCCAGGCAGGCCGACGGCCATCAGGTGGAAGGCACCTGGCGGGCTCACCAGGTGCCCCTGGCCGATCCGCGCAACAACGAAGAAAACCGCCGCCTGCTGCAGGAATGGCTGCAGTCCTACCGGCCGGATGAACTGTTCACCGAGGACGGCGAACCGGCGCCCCTGCTGCAGGACTTCGCCCCCCGGGGCCGCCGTCGCCTGGGCGCCAATCCCCACGCCAACGGCGGCCTGCTGCGCCTGCCCCTGGACCGGCCCGACTGGCGCCAACAGGCGGTCACCTTCGCCGCCCCGGGCAGCTGCCGCCACAGCAACACCGATCCCCTGGGCCGCCACCTGGGGCAGATCATGCAAAAGAACCCCAGCAATTTCCGCCTCTTCGGCCCGGACGAAACCGCCTCCAACAAGCTGGGCGCCGTCTTCGAAGTCACCGGCAAGGCCTGGCTGGGGGAATCCCGCCCCGAGGACGCGGACGGCGGCCATCTCGCTGCCGACGGCCGGGTCATGGAAATGCTCTCGGAACACACCCTGGAAGGCTGGCTCGAAGGCTACCTGCTGACCGGCCGCTACGGCCTCCTCTCCACCTACGAAGCCTTCGCCCACGTCATCGACTCCATGTTCAACCAGCACGCCAAGTGGCTGGAGATGTGCCGGGACGTGCCCTGGCGGGCGCCGGTGGGGGCCCTCAACCTGCTCATCACCTCCACCGTGTGGCGCCAGGACCACAACGGCTTCACCCACCAGGACCCGGGCTTCCTCGACCTGGTGGTGAACAAGAGCCCGGCGGTGACCCGCATCTACCTGCCGCCGGACGCCAACTGCCTGCTGGCGGTAGCCGACCGCTGCCTGGGGAAAACCGACGTCATCAACGTCATCGTCGCCGACAAGCAGGCCCACCTGCAGTACCTGGACGCGGAAGCCGCCGCCCTGCACTGCGCCCGGGGCATCGGCCTGTGGGACTGGGCCAGCAGCGACGACGAGGCGGGCACCGAGCCGGAAGTGGTGCTGGCCAGCTGCGGCGATGTGGCCACCCAGGAAGCCCTGGCGGCGGCGGAACTGCTCTACCGCCACTTCCCCGACCTCAAGCTGCGCTTCGTAAACGTGGTGGACCTGTTCACCCTGACGCCGCCGGAGGAGCACCCCCACGGCATCAGCGAGCGGGACTGGACCGGCCTGTTCACCGCCGACAAGCCCATCGTCTTCAACTTCCACGGCTACCCCTGGCTGATCCACCGCCTCGCCTACCGCCGCCCCAACCACGCCAATCTGCATGTGCGCGGCTACAAGGAGCGGGGCAGCATCTGCACCCCCCTGGAACTGGCCATGGACAACCAGATCGACCGCTACTCCCTGGCCATCGACGTCATCGACCGGGTGCCGCGCCTGGCCGTGGCCGGCGCCCACGTCAAGCAGGCCCTGGAGCAGAAGCAGCAGCAATGCCGGGCCCACGCCCACCGCCATGGGGTGGACCCGGAGGAGATCAACACCTGGACCTGGGGCGGCCAGCCGTGAGCGAGGCAGTTCTGGAATGCCGCCCGGGCTGCGGCGCCTGCTGCATCGCCCCTTCCATCTCCTCCCCCATTCCCGGCATGCCGGACGGCAAGCCGGCGGGAGTGCGCTGCATCCAGCTGCTGGAAGACAACCGCTGCGCCATCTTCGGCCGGCCGGAGCGGCCCGCCGTCTGCGGCGGCCTGCAACCTTCGCCGGAAATGTGCGGCGCCAGCCAGGGCGAGGCCCTGGCCTGGCTCACCCGGCTGGAACAGGCCACCCACCCGGGCGCCTGACGGCCCTCAGGGCTCCTCGGGGAAGCACTCCCGGTCGGCGAAGAACTCCACCAGCCGGTCGAACACCAGGCGGATGCGGGCCGCCACCGGGCCCCGCTGAGGCCGATAGACGTAGAGATTCCACGGGTCCGGCTCCAGCTGCGGCAGCACCCGCCGCAACTCGCCGCTGCGCAGCAGGGGAATGGTAAGCAGGCTCACCACCTGGCCGAAGCCCAGGCCGGCCCGCACCGCGGCGAACTCGGCCAGGGTCTCGTCGGTGGCGAAGGCCCAGGTGCCGGGCAACCACTCCTCCCCGTCCTTGAGGAACCAGGGCCAGGGCTTGCCCGTGGCCGGGTCCATCACCACCGTCACCGGCCGCTGCTGCAGGTCCGCCAGGCTCAGCGGCTCGCCCACGGCATCAAGCAGGGCCGGACTGGCCACGGTGTGGAAATGCACCTTGGCCACGGCCCGGGCAACGAAACGGCTGTCCCGCAGAAAGCCCACCCGCACGCCGATGTCGATCTGCTCGTCCACCACGTCCGCCGGCCGGTCCGAGAGGCGCAGGTCCAGGCGCAGGCCGGGGAATTCGCGGCCCAGTTCGGCCAGCAGGGGCATGACGAAATGCTGGCCCAGGGCCTTGGGCGCGGTGAGGCGCACCAGGCCGGCGAGCTCGTTGTCCGGCAGGGAGCTGGCGCGCTGGAACAGGGCATCGACGCCCTGCACGGCGCCGCGGGCCTCCGCCGCCAGACGGGCTCCGAAATCGGTGATGCGGTTGGCCCGGGTGTTGCGGTGGAAGAGCAGCTCCCCCAGGTGTTCCTCCAGCTCCTGCACCGCCCGAGTCACGGCCTGGGGCGAGACGTGCAGGCGCAGGGCCGCCTCCTTGAAGCTCTTGGCTTCGGCGGCGGCAACGAAGAGGCGCAGCATTTCCAGGCGGTTGAGCATGACGGGAGCCCCGCTTTTAGTTCCGATATTTGGAATTGTGAAATCAAAACACTTTCATTTATTGGATTCAAGTCCTGACGGATACTGCTCGGCGTACACCCAATTTCCCCGGAGGACTCTCCATGACCAGCCAACTGTTCACCCCCTACGCCCTGGGCGGCCTGAGCCTGCCCAACCGCATCGTCATCGCCCCCATGTGCCAGTACTCCGCCGCCAACGGCGTGGTCGGCGACTGGCACCTGATGCATCTGGGCAACCTATCCCACAGCGGCGCCGGCCTGCTCATCGCCGAAGCCACCGCCGTCAGCCCGGAAGGCCGCATCTCCGACCGCTGCCCGGGCCTGTGGGACGACGCCACGGAAAGCGGCTGGGCCCGGGTCATGGCCGGCATCCGCCAGTACTCGGCCATGCCCATCGGCATCCAGCTGGCCCACGCCGGGCGCAAGGGCGGTTGTGCCGCCCCCTGGCTGGGCGGCAAGCAACTGCCCCTGAGCGAAGGCGGATGGTTCAACGTGGCCCCCTCGGCCGTTCCCTTCGATCCCAGCGATGCGGCGCCCCAGGCCCTGGACGCGGCCGGCATCAAGCGCCTGGTGCAGGCCTTCGCCGACGCCGCCCGCCGGGCCGACCGCCTGGGCTTCGACGCGGTGGAACTGCACGCCGCCCACGGCTACCTGATGCACGAATTTCTCTCCCCCCTCACCAACCAGCGCAGCGACGAATACGGCGGCAGCCTGGCCAACCGGCTGCGCTTCGTGCTGGAAGTGTTCGACGCCGTGCGCGCCGTGTGGCCCCGCCACAAGGCCCTGGGCATGCGGGTCTCCGCCACGGACTGGGTGGACGGCGGATGGACGCCGGAAGAGACGGTGGAGCTGGCCAAGGAGCTGAAGGCCCGGGGCGCCGATTTCATCCACGTCTCCAGCGGCGGCCTTTCCCTGGAACAGAAGATTCCCGTGGGCCCCGGCTACCAGCTGCCCTTCGCCCGCCAGGTGAAGGAAGCCAGCGGCCTGCCCACCATCGGCGTCGGCCTCATCACCGAAGCCAAGCAGGCCGAGGCCGTGGTCACCGAAGGCGATGCGGACCTGGTGGCCGTGGCCCGGGCCATGCTCTACGACCCGCGCTGGCCCTGGCATGCCGCCGCCGAGCTGGGCGCCCAGGTGCAGGCGCCGCCCCAGTTCTGGCGCGGTGCGCCGCGAGGGGCCGAAGGGGTGTTCTCGCCCCTGCCCTGAGGCAGCGGCAAGGCGGGCGGCAGTAAAGCCGCCATGAAAAAAGGGGACGCCTGGCGTCCCCTTTTTTGTCGATACCAAGCACCTGGCCTGGGATCAAGCAGGCGCGAGCATCTCCGGCATGGCGACCCGGAGAAGTCCGTCCCGCCTAGGCCCTGGCGCCGCCCGCTCCGTCCTCCCGACCCACCCGGAAGAAGTGCATCAGGCGCTGCAGTTCCTCGGCCTGGGCGCCCATTTCCTCGGCGGTGGCGGCCAGCTCTTCGGAGGCGGCGGCATTCTGCTGGGTGGCCTGGTTCAGCTGGCCCATGGCGCTGTTGATCTGGGCGATGCCGTGGGACTGCTCCTCCGAGGCGGCGGCGATTTCCCGCACCAGATCGGAAGTGCGGCCGATGGCCGGGACGATGCGCCCCAGCAGTTCGCCGGCGTGCTCCGCCTGGTGCACGGTCTGGGCGGCGACGGTGCCGATCTCCCCGGCCGCCACCTGGCTGCGCTCGGCCAGCTTGCGCACTTCCGCCGCCACCACGGCGAAGCCCTTGCCGTGTTCCCCGGCCCGGGCCGCCTCGATGGCGGCGTTGAGGGCCAGCAGATTGGTCTGGTAGGCGATGTCGTCGATGATGCCCACCTTGCCGGCGATCTGCTGCATGGCCGCCACGCTCTCGGCCACGGCGGCACCGCCGGCCACCGCTTCCTTGGCGGCGGTGCCGGCCATGCTCTCGGTGTTGCGGGCGCTCTCCGTGTTGTTGGCGACGGAGGCGGTGGACTGCTCCAGGGTGGCGGAAATCTCCTCCACCGAGGCCGCCTGCTGGCTGGAGGACTGGGACAGGCTCTGGGCCGTGGCCGAGACCTCCTCGGAGGCGGAGGAAAGGTTGTCGGCGGCGCCCCGCACCTGGCGGATGATGTCCCCCAGGCGCCGCACCATGCGCTCCATGGATTGCAGCAGACGGCCGATCTCGTCGTCCCGCTCGGCCCGCAGATGCACCGTCAGGTCGCCCTCGGCCAGGGCGTCGGCGGCCCGCACCGCCTGCCGGATCGGGCCCAGCACCACCCGGCGCAAAACGAAGGTAAGCAGGGCCAGCAGGGCCACGGTGATGGCCAGGCCGCCCAGCAGCACCGGCAGGGCGGCGCGGCGGGCGGCCCCATCCACTTCCGCCTGGCTGTAGACCACCGCCACCTTGAAGCCCCAGGCCGGGAAGGGCCGGAAAATGGCCTCCCAGTTGTGGCTGGCGCCGGCCTCGCCGGCGGCCTCCTGCAGCCGGGCCTGGATGGATTCGGGGCTGACGCCGTCGGAATGGAGGAAGGGCTTGCCCTGGCCGTCCAGCAGGACGACGAAGCCGGAGCCGAAGGAGACGGACTTGCCGATCAGTTCCTTGAGCCCCGCCAGGTCGGCCTTGAAACCCACGTACCAGGCGCCCACCACCTTGCCGCCGGCATCCACGATGGGCTCGTAGCCCGTCAGGTAGGGCGCGCCGAGGATGTCCACCTGGCCGTAGAAGGCCTCGCCCCGGGCCAGGGCGGCGTAGGCCTTGCCCTGGGGATTGAGCAGGGTGCCCACGGCCCGCTGGCCCTCCGGCGTCTTGACGTTGGTGGCGATGCGCACGAAGTCCTGGCCCTGGCGGGCGAAAAGGGTGGCGGTGCCGCCGGCGATGCTGCTGACGCTGTCCACCAGGGTCGTCTCCAGGGCCTGGGGGCGGCCGCCGAAGCGCAGGTTGAGGGGATGCTGGCCGCCCACGGCGACAGCCTCGCCCAGGCTCACCGGCCCCAGCTGGGCGCTCTTTTCCCGGAACAGCTTCATGGCGCTGCGGGTCTGTTCCCCCATCAGGCTGTCGCTCATCTGCAACAGCTGGATGACGCCGGCGGCGGTGGCTTCCGAACGCAGGCGCACGTCAGCCTCCAGGCGCCGGGATTCATTGGCCGACAGGGCCAGGGAACCGACGATGAGGGCGACGACCAGGGGGGCGAAACCGAAGAGGGCGAAACGGGCTTGGAGTCCCAGTCCTTTCATCTTGCATCCTTATGGGGGCAGGTTGGCACGGCGCGCCCGCTGCGGCCGGATGGGCCGGCAACGGCGCGAACGCGACCGTAGCAACAACCGGGCCGCAGCCCCAGTCGGAGTTTCCACAAGGGGCAGGCGCCGCAAACGACGGGAAACAGGCGGTGCAGGCGGAGGGGGAGCGCCGCCCGATGGCGCTCCCGGGGACATTTTGTCCGCCCGCCGGCACACTCTTGGGGCCGGGGTGGACATTCTGTCCCGCCGCCGCCCTCGGGCGGGGCAGCGGACAGGCGCGGACTCAGATCCCGGCCAGGGCCTGCTCCAGGTCGGCGATCAGATCGGCCGTATTTTCGATCCCCACGGACAGGCGCAGCAGGTCGTCGGGACAGAAGGTGCCCGGCCCCTCGACGCTGGCCCGGTGCTCAACCAGACTTTCCACCGAACCCAGGGAGGTGGCCCGCTGGAACACCTGCAGACGGGCCGCCACGGTCTTGGCCGCCGCCTCGCCGCCGGCGATGCGCAGGGAGAGCATGGCGCCAAAGCCGCCCTGCATCTGCCGCGCCGCCACGGCGTGGCCGGGATGGGAAGCCAGGCCGGGGTAGAGCACCAGGCTGACCTTGGCGTGGCCGTGGAAATGGCTGGCGATGGCGGCGGCGGAAGCGGCGGCGGTGCGCACCCGGGGGAACAGGGTGCGCATGCCGCGGGCCAGCAGCCAGGCCTCGAAGGGGCCGAGCACGGCGCCGCCGAGAGCGCGCACGGTCTTGATGCGCTGCCAGAAGTCGTCCACGGCCCTGGTCACCAGGGCCCCGGCCACCACGTCGGAATGGCCGTTGAGATATTTGGTGGCCGAGTGCATGACGATGTCCGCGCCCAGTTCCAGGGGCCGGGTGAACACCGGCGTCGGGACCGTGGAATCCACCACCAGGCGGGCGCCGGCAGCGTGGGCCGCCTTGGCGGCAGCGGCGATGTCGGTGATTTCCCAGGTGGGATTGGCCGGCGTTTCCAGCCACACCAGATCCGCCGGGCGCTGCAGCAGGGCCGCCAGTTCGGCGTCGTCGGCGAAGAAGTCCAGGGTCAGCTGCCAGTTGGCGGCAAACTGGATCATCCAGTTGCGCAGGGCCCAGTACATGGCCCGGGGCGCCACCACCCGGGCCCCGGGCTTGAGGGCCTGCAACACGGCGGAAGCGGCGGCCATGCCGGAAGCGAAGAGGGCCGCGGCGGCGCCGCCTTCCAGCTCCTTCAACAAGGCTTCGGGCCCGTCGTAGGCCGGGCTGCCGTCCCGGGAATAGACCCGGCCGCCGGGGTAGCTGCCGTCACCGGCCCGCTCGAAGGTGGTAGCCAGATGCAGGGGCGGCACGATGTCTCGATAGGTCGAGTCCACCGGGACGGCGCCGCGGGCGGCCTGGGTTTCGGGAGCAAGGCTGGGGACGGCGGGCGACTGGGACATGGCGGCGGCTTCGGCAACGGGGGCCCACAGCTTAGCGCCAAAGCCCCTGGCGGGGCCACCGTCCTGACGGCGGAAATCCCGTATTTACAGGGCATAGCCCCCTGCCGAGAATCCGCCTCTTTGCCGCCCAGCCGTTCCGACCATGCGCCTTCTCCGCCTGCTGCCCCTGTTCGCCCTGCTGACCGCGCCCCTGGCCGCCCAGGCCAAAGACATCGTGATCGCCCAGATCGCCCCCCTGAGCGGCCCCCAGGCCGTCACCGGCAAGGCCATCGCCGCCGGCGCCCGGCTCTACATCAACCACATCAACGCCCAGGGCGGCATCAACGGCAGTCCCATCCGCCTGGTGCGCAAGGACGACGGCCAGAAGCCGGAGGAGACCCTGCGCCTGGTGAAGGAAAGCCTGAAGGAGGAGGAGCCGCCCGTGGCCTTCCTCGGCACCGTGGGCACCAACAATGTGGAAGCCCTGGTGAAGGACGGCATCCTGGCCCGCAGCAACGTGCCCCTGGTGGGGGCCGTGTCCGGCGCCTCCAGCGTGATCGGCGCCCCCGGCGTGTTCGTGGTCAAGGCCGGCTACCGGGACGAGGTGGAACGCCTCTTTGCCCACCTTTCCCAGCTGGGCCAGAAGCAGGTGGGACTGGTATTCCAGGACGATGCCCTGGGCGCGGACGTGATCGCCGGGGCCGAGGTGGCCGCCGCCCGCAACGGCATCAGCCTGGTGGCCCAGGCCGGCTACGAGCGCAACACCACCAAGGTGGAAGCCGCCGTCAATGCGGTGCTCAAGGCCAATCCCCAGGCGGTGTTCCTCGGCGCCACCACCGCCGCCGCCATCGAATTCGTGCGCCAGTACCGGCAGAAGGGCGGCCTGGCCACCCTCTACGGCCTTTCCATCATCGACACCCAGCAGCTGCTGGACAAGCTGGGCCCCGGCCTGGCCCGGGGCTACGCCTTCTCCGTGGTGGTGCCCCTGGAACAGCAGAACACCCTGTCCCTCAACCGGGAATACAGCCGCCTCAAGGCTGCCGCCAACGACCCGGAACTGTCGGCCCGCTCCATGGAGGGCTTCATCGCCGCCAAGGTGCTGGTGAGCGCCCTGCGCCAGGGCGGCGGCAACGGTCCGGCCGTGCTCAAGGCCCTGCAGGCCATGCGCAAGGTGGATCTGGGGGGCTACGCCATCGACTTCAGCCAGCGCAACCGCCCCGGCTCCACCCGGGTGGACTTCGCCATGATCGGCGAGGGCGGTCGGGTCTTCCAGTAAGCCCGGGGCAGCTCAGCCAGCCCGGGCCCGGATCACCAGGGCGATACCGCCGAGGATGGCAACAGAAGCCAGGACCAGGCGCAGGCTGACGGCCTCGCCCAGGAACAGGGTGCCGCCGACGGCGGTCAGCAGGGGCACGCTCAACTGCACCGTGGCCGCCGTGGTGGCCTGCAGGCCCCGCAGGGCCGCATACCAGAGGGCGTAACCGAGACCGGAGGCGATGCCGCCGGAAAGCACTGCGTAGAGCACGCCCCCGGCATTGAAATTGACGCCCGGCAGGGCCAGGAGCCCCAGTCCCAGGGCCAGGGGCACGGCCCGCAGGAAGTTGCCCGCCGTCACCGCCGTGGCATCCCCCGCGCCCCGGCCGCGGATGGAATAAACGCCCCAGGCCACCCCGGCCCCCAGCATCAGCAGGGCCCCGGCCAGGGGCGGCGCCGACAGCCCCGGCAGCAGCAATCCCACCAGTCCCCCCAGGGCCAGGAGCAGCCCCAGGCGCTGGCGCGGCGAGAGCCGTTCCCCCCGCCACAGGCCGTAGCCGATCATGGTCACCTGCACCGCCCCGAACAGCAGCAGGGCGCCGGTGCCGGCCGCCAGGGAAACGTAGGCAAAGGAAAAGCCCGCCGCATAGGCAAACAGGGCCAGGGCCGAGCCCCAGCTACCGGGCAGGCCGGAGAAGCCCCGCAGGCGGATGATGGTCCACAGCACCAGGGCGCCGCTGCCCAGGCGCACCAGGGTGAAGGAGGCGGGGTCCATGCCGCCCTGCTGGAGGGCCAGGCGGCAGAGCAGGGAATTGCCGGCGAAGGCCAGCATGGCCACCAGGGTCAGCAGCACCACCTGTTTGCGGGACATGGGCGGAAGCGGAAGTCGGACAAGCCGGCAGCATAGCCCGGCCATCCTTACAGGAAGCTAACCGCCCAGGGCCTGATGCAGGCAGGCAGCCACCTGGAGGGCGCCCCGGGGCTGGGGCCGGGGCGGCACCGGCTGCTGCCACAGGGCCGCCAGGGCAGCCCCCAGGTCGCCGGCCTGCAAGGCCGACTCTTCCACCTCGCGGCAGACGGCGTGGGCCTGCAGCCAGGGAATCAGGGCCTCCTGCTCGGGCCAGTCGGGGCGGCGGGCGTAGAGCATGGGGGTGCCGTTGCAGGCGGCTTCGGCGAAAGTGCCGTAGCCGGGCTTGCCCACCACCGCATCCACGGAGGCCAAGAGGTCGGCGAAGTCCCAGCCCAGGGGCTCGAAGGCGCTCATGTCGGGACGGGCCACGCCCCAGGCGGCGGGCACCAGCCAGTGCAGGTCCGGCTCCGCCGGCCAGGTCTGGGCCGGCAGCCGGGTGGCGATGCCGCCCAGGGCCGCCAGCACCAGCCGGGTGCCCTGGGCGACGCCCAGCACCTGCCGCAGAAGCCCGTCCTGCCTGGTTCCCAGCCGGGCCACCGGGTCCACGGTACGGCCCTGCGGCAGGTCCGGCATGGCCATGGCCGGCGCCAGGCGGAAGAAGGTGCGGGCGCTGCGGTAGGCCGCCAGCATCTGGGCATGGAGGAGCGGCGCCCAGGTTTCGCCGGCGAACTCGTGGGCGAAGAGATCGGCCCAGTTGAGGGAGCTCATGGCGTAGGCCGGCAGGCCCAGGCGCTCCGCCGCCGCCAGGGGCAGGTAGGCCACGTTGCTGAGCAGCAGGTCGGCATCAAGGCCCTGGAGAAAGTCGGCCTCGGCCGCCACCCGCTCTTCCCAGCCGGCGTGGGAGTCCCGGTAGGCGGCGGCGCTGGCGGCCCGGTCGATACGGAAGGCATCGCTCATGACGAAGCCGAAATCCGCCGCCCGGGGCACCAGGGCAAAGTCGCCGCCGATGCGCTGGCGCAGCTTGAATTCGGGGGCGCCGCTCACCACCGTCAGGCGCAACGCCGGTTGCAGCTGCCGCAGGGCATCGAGCACCGGCCCGGTCTGGGCGATGTGGCCGAAACCATGGCCGGAGATGTAGACGACGAGATGGGGCATGGGGCCGGCCCTAAAAGGCGTTAGCCACAGAGGGAACAGAGATCACCGAGGAGGCCGGGTGGGAAATCATGGCGCCTTCCGCTGCCCCGAGGTCTAGAGCAGGCGGGCGATATAGGCGCCCTGGCAGTCGGGCGGCAGGGGCAGCCACATGATGTGGCCGTTGCCCGGGGCCACGGCGACCGGCTCGCCGGCCTTGTTTTCCATGCGCTCCAGGGCCAGCACCCGGTTGCCGGCGGGGTGGATGATTTCCAGCCGGTCGCCGACGGCGAAACGGTTCTTCACCTCCACCTGCATCAGGCCCCGTTCCGCATCGAAGGCGGTGGCGTCGCCCACGTAGAGGCTGCGTTCGGATTCGGAGTGGCCCTTGAGGTAGTTCTGGTACTCGGCGTCGTGGTGGCGCTGGTAGAAGCCGTCGGTGTAGCCCCGGTTGGCCAGGCCTTCCAGGTCGGAGAGCAGGGAGGCGTCGAAGGGCCGGCCGGCCACGGCGTCGTCGATGGCCCGGCGGTAGGCCTGGCAGGCCCGGGCAGCGTAGTAGGGAGACTTGGTGCGGCCCTCGATCTTCAGGGAATCGACGCCGATTTCCACCAGCCGCTGCACGTGCTCGATGGCCCGCAGGTCCCGGGAATTCATGATGTAGGTGCCGTGCTCGTCTTCCTCAATGGGCATCAGCTCGCCGGGGCGCTCCTTCTCCTCCAGCAGCCACACCTTGGATTCGGGCCGGCCGTCGGCGGATTCGTTCTCGGGATGAACCTTGTAGTCCCAGCGGCAGGAATTGGTGCAGGTGCCCTGGTTGGGATCGCGCCGGTTGAAGTAGCCGGAGAGCAGGCAGCGGCCCGAATAGGCGATGCACAGGGCGCCGTGCACGAACACTTCCAGCTCCATGTCCGGACATTCCTGGCGGATCTCCGCCACCTCGTCCAGGGACAGCTCCCGGGAGAGGATGACCCGGGAAATGCCGACGCTCTTCCAGAACTTCACCGCGGCGTAGTTCACCGTGTTGGACTGGACGGAAAGGTGCACCGGCATCTGCGGCCACTTCTCCCGCACCATGGCGATGAGGCCCGGGTCGGCCATGATCAGGGCGTCCGGCGCCATGTCGATCACCGGTTCCATGTCTGCCAGATAGGTCCGCACCTTGGCGTTGTGGGGGAAGATGTTGCTCACCAGGTAGAACTGCTTGCCCAGTTCCCGGGCGGCCTGGCGGGCTTCGGCCAGCACGCTCATGTTGCCGAAATCGTTGTTGCGCACCCGCAGGCTGTAGCGGGGCTGGCCGGCGTAGACCGCGTCGGCACCAAAGGCGAAGGCGCTGTCCATCATGGCCCGGGTGCCGGCGGGGGCCAGCAGTTCGGGGCCGCGGCGAGCGGGCTGGGGGGCCGCGGGGGCGCCGGCGGAGGGGGTAGAAGGCATTGGGGTAGAATGGGCCAAAACCTGAATTTTACCTGTCTTCCCATCCTTCCCATGCCTGAAGAAATCCTCATCAATTTCACCCCCCAGGAAACCCGGGTGGCGGTGATGCACCAGGGCGTCGCCCAGGAACTGCACATCGAGCGCACCGCTTCCCTCGGCATCGTCGGCAACATCTACCTGGGCAAGGTGGTACGCATCCTGCCGGGCATGCAGTCGGCCTTCATCGACGTGGGCCTGGAACGCACCGCCTTCCTCCACGTGGCCGACATCTGGCTGCCGCGCCATAGCGAAAAGAACGGCGAGAAGGGCGACGGCGAAGGCGGCATGCGCCCCATCGAGCGCATCCTCACCGAGGGCCAGAGCCTGGTGGTGCAGGTGATCAAGGACCCCATCGGCACCAAGGGCGCCCGCCTCTCCACCCAGATTTCCATCGCCGGCCGCATGCTGGTCTATCTGCCCCAGGAGAAGCACATCGGCGTCTCCCAGCGCATCGAGGATGAGCAGGAGCGGGAGCAGCTGCGGGAACGCCTGACCCGCCTGGTGCCGGAGGACGAGAAGGGCGGCTTCATCGTCCGCACCATGGCTGAGAACGCCTCCGACGAGGAACTGGCCAACGACATCGAGTACCTGCGCAAGACCTGGCGCGGCATCAAGGAAAACTCCCTGCGGGTGGCCCCGCCCCACCTGCTGTACCAGGAGCTGTCCCTGTCCCAGCGGGTGCTGCGGGACTTCGTCAATCCGGAGACCTCGCGCATCGTCATCGACTCCCGGGAGAACTTCCAGAAGCTGAAGGAATTCGCCGCCCTGTACACCCCCAAGGTGCTGGAACTGCTCGACCACTACACGGGCGAGCGGCCCCTCTTTGACCTGCACGGGGTGGAGGATGAAATCCAGAAGGCCCTGGCCCGGCGCGTCGATCTGAAATCCGGTGGCTACCTGATCATCGATCAGACCGAAGCCATGACCACCATCGATGTGAACACCGGCGGCTTCGTCGGCGTACGCAACTTCGACGACACCATCTTCAAGACCAACCTGGAAGCGGCCCAGACCATCGCCCGCCAGCTGCGCCTGCGCAACCTGGGCGGCATCATCATCGTGGACTTCATCGACATGGAGAACCCGGAACACCGGGACGCGGTGCTGGCCGAGTTCAACAAGGCCCTGGCCCGGGACCACACCAAGATGACGGTGAACGGTTTCACCGCCCTGGGCCTGGTGGAGATGACGCGCAAGCGCACCCGGGAATCCCTGGCCCACGTGCTGTGCGAGACCTGCCCCACCTGCGGCGGCCGCGGCGAGGTGAAGACCGCCCGTACCGTGTGCTACGAGATCCTGCGGGAGCTGCTGCGGGAGGCGCGCCAGTTCAATGCCCGGGAATACCGCATCCTGGCGGCGCCGTCGGTGATCGACCTGTATCTGGACGAGGAATCCCAGTCCCTGGCCATGCTTTCCGACTTCATCGGCAAGGCCATCTCCCTCCAGGCCGAGGCCAGCTACAACCAGGAGCAGTACGACATCGTGCTGATGTAGGCCGGTCCTGCGTCAACGATAAAGGGGCGCCCGCGGGCGCCCCTTCGTTTTTTCGCTCCGGCGTCTAGCGCGCCAGGGTGTCTCCTGCCACCGCCGCGGTCTGCACCCGGGGCGCGTCGCCCTGGCGCAGGCGTTCCTGCAGGCGGGCCAGCACCTGCTGGCCGTCGTCCCGGGAACGGGCCAGGGATTCCTGCATGTCCCGCTGCCACAGCAGGGCGGAAGCCTACCGGCGCCACTGCTCCAGCTGGGGATTGTGGGCCAGGTGGTGGTAGTGGTGCTGGCGGTTCATGGTGAACCAGCGGTGGGCCTCGGCCTGGTCGGCGGCCACGCCCACCCCTTCCTGGTACATCAGCCCCACTTCGTACTGGGACTGCAGGTCGCCCTGCTCCGCCGCCCGCTTGTACCACTTCATGGCGGCGGCCAGGTCCTGGGGCACGCCGTCGGCGTAGCGGTACATCAGGCCCAGGTTGTACTGGGCGTCCCGCTGCCCCTGCTCGGCCAGCTGTTGCCACAGTTGCAGGGCCTGGCGGTAGTCGCCCTGGCGGTGGGCCTGGGCAGCCTGCGCGAAGCGCTCGCCGGCGGCGGGTTCGGCATGGACGGCGGTGCAGCCCAGGGCCAGGAGGATGGCCCAGCTAAGGTGACGGAGCCCCATGGAATGTCCTTTCTTGAACGGTCAATCGCCCGGCGGCGGCCGGGGAAAACCATTCTATGGATAGGGGCATTGGGGCGGAATGAGGCAAATGGTCGCGCGGCAGACTGTCGCACCGGGCCGCCGGGGTTGCCCGAGCGGCCGCCAGATGAAGACCTGACCGGGGCAATTTGCGCCAGCCCCGCCGGCTGCCTATGCTGACGTTTCCCCAACCCGAAACGGAGCCCGCCATGAGCGTCAGCACCTCCCCGGAATTCGACAGCCTGGTGCCCAATAACAACATGGACCGCCGCACCTTCGTCGCCACCGCCGTCGGCGCCGCGATTGGCACTGGATTCGCCCTGGCCGTGCAGCCGGTGTGCGCCCAGACCCAGATCAAGACCGACAGCAGCGGCCTCAGGACCGCCGCCATCCAGGTGCCGGTGGGCGGCGAAAGCGTTGCCGCCTACTGCGCCCGGCCGGAACAGGGCGAGCGCCTGCCCACGGTGCTGGTGGTGTCGGAAATCTTCGGCGTCCATGAATACATCCAGGACATCTGCCGCCGCCTGGCCAGGCTGGGCTACCTGGCCATCGCGCCCCAGCTGTTTGCCCGCCAGGGCGACCCGGCCACGGTGGACAGCATTCCCAAGCTCATGGAGACCATCATCGCCAAGGTGCCCGACGCCCAGGTGCTGGCCGACCTGGACGGCTGCGCCGCCTGGGCCGCGAAGAACGGCGGCGATCCGGAGCGCCTGGCCATCACCGGCTTCTGCTGGGGCGGCCGCATCACCTGGCTGTACAGCGCCCACAATCCGGCGGTGCGGGCCGGGGTGGCCTGGTATGGCCGCCTGGTGGGCAACGCCAGCGACCTGACGCCGAAGCACCCGCTGGACGTGGCCTCCAGCCTCAAGACGCCGGTCCTCGGCCTCTACGGCGGCCAGGACCAGGGCATTCCCCTGGAGACGGTGGAGAAAATGCGGGCCGCCCTCAAGGCGGCCGGCAATCCCTCCGAGATCGTGGTCTATCCGGAGGCGCCCCACGCCTTCCACGCCGACTACCGGCCCAGCTACCGCCCCGAACCCGCGGCCGACGGCTGGCGGCGGCTGCTGGCCTGGCTGCAGCAGCACGGCGTCTAGACGGCCGGGCTCGCAAACCGGGCACCCCCAGAAGGCAGAAGGGACGGGCTTCCCCGGCATGACACGCCGGAGAAGCCCGTCCCTTCTAGCTTGCAGAGCAGGGGCTTAGAGCCCCAGGCACAGGTACTTCACTTCCAGGTATTCCTCCAGGCCGTACTTGGAGCCTTCCCGGCCCAGGCCCGACTGCTTGATGCCGCCGAAGGGCGCCACCTCGTTGGAGATGAGGCCCGTGTTCACCCCCACCATGCCGTATTCCAGGGCCTCGCCGACACGGAAGATGCGGCCGATGTCCCGGGAGTAGAAGTAGGAGGCCAGGCCGAACTCGGTGGCGTTGGCCAGGGCGATGGCCTCTTCCTCGGTCTTGAAGCGGAACAGGGGCGCCACCGGGCCGAAGGTCTCCTCCCGGGCCACCCGCATCTGGGGCGTCACGTCCGCCAGCACCGTGGGCTGGAAGAAGGCGCCGCCCTCCCTGTAGCGCTCGTGGCGCCGGCCGCCGGCCAAGACCCGGGCGCCGTGGGCCACGGCGTCGGCGATGTGGGCCTCCACCTTGGCCAGGGCGTCAGCGTCGATCAGGGGCCCCTGAGTGACGCCGGCCTCCGTGCCTTCGCCCACCTTCAGCGTGGCCACCTTTGCCGCCAGCTTGGCGGCGAAGGCCTCGTAGATGCCGTCCTGCACCAGCAGCCGGTTGGCGCAGACGCAGGTCTGGCCGGTGTTGCGGTACTTGGAGATCATGGCCCCTTCCACCGCCGCATCCAGGTCGGCGTCGTCGAAGACGATGAAGGGGGCGTTGCCCCCCAGTTCCAGGGACAGCTTCTTGATGCTCGGCGCACACTGGCCCATGAGCAGGCGGCCCACTTCGGTGGAGCCGGTAAAGGAGAGCTTGCGCACCGCCGGGTTGGACGTCAGTTCGCCGCCGATGGCCACCGGATCGCCGGTGATGACGTTGAAGACGCCAGCAGGAAAACCTGCCCGGTGGGCCAGTTCGGTCAGGGCCAGGGCGGTCAGGGGCGTCTGTTCCGCCGGCTTGACCACCACCGTGCAGCCGGCCGCCAGGGCCGGCGCCACCTTGCGCGTGATCATGGCGGCGGGGAAATTCCACGGCGTGATGGCGGCGCAGACGCCGATGGGCTGCTTGATCACCAGCATGCGCTTGTCCGCCGCCACGGCGGGAATGGTCTCGCCGTAGGCCCGCTTGGCCTCCTCGGCAAACCATTCGACGAAGGAGGCGGCATACAGCACCTCCCCCCTGGCCTCGGCCAGGGGCTTGCCCTGTTCGCTGGTCATGAGCAGGGCCAGGTCGTCGGCATGCTGGTTGATCAGCTCGAACCAGCGGCGCAGCACCCCTGCCCGCTCCTTCGCCGTCCTGCCGCGCCAGGCCGGCCAGGCGGCATCGGCGGCGGCAATGGCGGCACGGGTCTCGGCGGCACCGAGACGGGGCACCCGGGCCAGTTCGGCCCCGCTGGCCGGATTGCGCACCGGGAAGTCGCTCTCGCCGCCCACCCACTGGCCGTTGAGATAGCACTGCTGGCGCAACAGATTGGAATCCTCAAGTTTCATCTTTGTCTCGTCGTTGGAATTTTATAAAAACCGTCGTTTATACTTGGGGTTATGACTAGAAAGCTCATCCATTGCCTGAGCTTGGCCGCCGCCCTTGCCGGCTGCGGCAGCTTACCGCCATCGCCCCCGGAAAGGCCAGCGGAGCGCGCCGCCGCGCCCCTCTCGGCCAAGGCCCAGGACGTGGTGCTGTACGCCTTTTCCCTGATCGACACCGGCTACCGCTTCGGCGGCAAGAACCCGGAAGCGGGTCTGGACTGCAGCGGCATGGTCAGCTACATCTATGGCCAGGCGGCGGGCCTGAAAGTTTCCGGCAGCGCCGCCGACATCGCCCGCAACGGCCGCCCCGTGCCGCGCCAGGGCCTCAAGCCGGGCGACCTGGTATTCTTCAACACCATGAACCGCTCCTACTCCCACGTGGGCATCTACATCGGTGACGACCGCTTCGTGCACGCGCCGGCAACTAATGGCAGAATCCGAATCGACAGTCTGGGAGCCCGCTACTATGCGGAACGCTTCGAGGCTGCCCGGTCCTACTTCGACTAAGCCGTCGGGCCGTAAAAAAACCACAATCTTAGGAGACAGTTTCACATGCCCGTTCCCGCTCTGTTCCAGGGCCGGATGGCGGTTCCCGCCATTGCTGCGCCCATGTTTCTCGTATCCGGCCCCGATCTGGTCATCAACGCCTGCAAGGCCGGCATCGCCGCCAGCTTCCCCTCCCTCAACGCCCGTCCCGCCAGCCAGCTGGATGAATGGCTGACCCGCATGAATAAGGAGCTGGGCCCGAAGGATGCGCCCTTCGGCATCAACCTGATCCTGCATCACTCCAACACCCGCCTGGAAGAGGACGTGGCCCTGGTGGTCAAGCACAAGGTGCCCTTCGTCATCACCAGCCTGGGCAACCCCAGCAAGCTGGTGGAGGTGGTGCATGGCTACGGCGGCCTGGTGTTCTCCGACGTCATCCACGCCTACCACGCCAAGAAGGCCATCGAGGCGGGCGTGGACGGCATCATTGCCGTCTCCGCCGGCGCCGGCGGCCATGCCGGGACCCAGAATCCCTTCGCCCTGCTGCGGGAAATCCGGGAGTTCTGGGACGGGGCGCTGATCCTGGGCGGGGCCATTTCCGACGGCGCCTCCATCCGCGCCGCCGAAATCGCCGGGGCCGATTTCGCCTACATGGGCACCCGCCTCATCGCCACCCAGGAGTCCATGGCCCAGCAGGCCTACAAGGACATGCTGGTCAGCGCCGGCCCGCGGGACATCGTGTATACGGACGCCGTCTCCGGCACCAACGCCAACTTCATCTGGCAAAGCCTGGAGAAGGCCGGCTACACCAAGGAAAGCCTGGCTGCCGGCGGCCAGGCCAACCACAACTACGGCGGCGACGAGGCCAAGGCCTGGCGCGACGTGTGGAGCGCCGGCCACGGCGTCGCCAACATCCACGACGTGCCGACGGTGGCCGAACTGGCCGCGCGGCTGGCCGCGGAATACCGCCAGGCCTGCCAATGCCAGCCGTCCCAAGCCTTGCGGCCGGTATAACCAAAGCCATATTTTTCGGCGCCGCCGTTGATGCTAGGGTTAGGCCCTAAATAACGACATTCGAGAGCCTTTCCCCATGCGTACCATCGACGAAACCGAAGTCAGCAAACTGCTCCGCGGGGTGGAGATTCCCCCCTGCCCCGCGGTGCTCGCTGCCCTGGCCCAGGAGATGCACCGCCCGGATGCCAGTTCGACCAAGGTGGCCCGGCTCATCAGCCAGGACGTGGGCCTGGCCGCCGGCGTCATCAAGTGCGCCAATTCCCCCCTCTTTTCCACCGGCAGCAAGGTCGGCTCCATCGGCGAAGCCCTGGGCCGCCTGGGCTTCAACAACGTGCTCAACCTGGTGGTGAACGAGTTGCTGCGCAAGAACCTCTCCCAGAACAACCATGCCATGGACCGCTTCTGGGACAGCGCCACCTACTGCGCCGGCGTCTGCGCCAAGCTGGCCGAGATCCTGCCCGGCACCAGCCGCGACACGGCCTACACCTTCGGCCTCTTCCACGACTGCGGCATCCCCATCCTGATGCGGCGCTACCCGGACTACAAGAAGACCCTGGGCGAAGCCAACCGCCGCATCGACCTGCCCTTCACCGCCATCGAGGACGAAATCCACGGCACCAACCATGCCGTCATCGGCTACCTCATGGCGCGCAACTGGGGCCTGCCGGAGACGGTCAGCTCCGCCATCCTCTCCCACCACGATTTCTCCGTCTTCAACGACGGCAGCGGCCTCTCCGACGAATCGTGCACCCTGATCGCCCTGGCCCTGCTGGCCGAGCGCATCGTCGGCACCTTCCTGCGCCTCAACGAGGACGGCGAGTGGGAAAAGGGCAAGGGCGCCGTGGCCGGTTTCTTCGGCCTCACCGAGACGGACCTCAACGACATCGTGGACGACCTGCTGTTCAAGCTGGACTCCGCCCGCAAGGCGGCCTGAACCCGGACGTCGCGGCGGCACCGCCGCCATGAAAAAAGCCGCTCCTGGAGCGGCTTTTTTATTGTCGGGAACGGCGCCCTTCAGAGCAGGAACAGGGTGGCCAGGCCGAGGAAGATGAAGAAGCCGCCGGAGTCGGTGACGGCGGTGATCAGCACCGAGGAGCCCAGGGCCGGGTCCCGGCCGAACTTCTGCATGGTCATGGGAATGACCACGCCGACGGTGGCCGCCAGCAGCAGGTTGAGGGTCATGGCCCCGGTCATCACCAGGCCCAGCTGGAAGGAGTGGTACAGCCACCAGGAGACCACGCCGAGCAGCCCGCCCCACACCAGGCCGTTGATCAGGGCCACGCCCAGTTCCTTGTGCAGCAGGCGCCGCGCCGATTCTGGCTGGATCTGGCCGAGGGCGATGGCGCGCACGATCATGGTGATGGTCTGGTTGCCCGAATTGCCGCCGATGCCGGCGACGATGGGCATGAGGGCGGCCAGGGCCACCAGCTTTTCGATGGAGCCTTCGAAGGCGCCGATCACCCGGGAGGCGATGAAGGCCGTCACCAGGTTGATGGCCAGCCAGGTCCAGCGGTTTTTCACCGAGTTCCACACCGAGGCGAAGATGTCTTCCTCTTCCCGCAGACCGGCCTGGGCCAGCAGTTCGCTTTCCGATTCTTCCCGGATGAAGTCCACCACCGCATTGACGGTGACGCGACCCACCAGGCGGTCGTCCCGGTCCACCACCGGGGCGCTCACCAGGTCGTAGCGTTCGAAGGCCTGGGCTGCTTCCTCGGCGTCGTCGTCCGGTTCCAGATGGACGAAGTCGCTGATCATGACGTCCGCCACTTCGGACTCGGGATCGTTGATGAGCAGCTTGTTGAGGGGCAGTACGCCCTTCAGGCGCTCGTCCCGGTCCAGCACGAAGAGCTGGTCGGTGTGGTCGGGCAGTTCGTCGAAGCGGCGCAGGTAGCGCAGCACCACTTCCAGGGTCACGTCTTCCCGCACCGTGACCATTTCGAAATCCATGATGGAGCCGACCGAGTCCTCGGGGTAGGACATGGCGGCGCGCAGCTGCTCCCGCTCTTCCACAGAGAGGGACTGGAAGACGTCCTGGATCACCTCGTGGGGCAGGTCCGGCGCCAGGTCGGCCAGTTCGTCGGCATCCAGGGATTCGGCGGCGGCCACCAGCTCGTCCGAATCCATGTTGGCGATCAGGGTTTCCCGGACCGCATCCGACACTTCCAGCAGGATTTCCCCGTCCCGCTCCGCCTTGACCAGGTCCCACACCATGAGACGCTCATCCAGGGGCAGGGCCTCCAGGATGTAGGCCACGTCGGCCGGGTGCATCTTGTCCAGCTTGTGGCGCAGCTCGTTCAGGTGCTGCTTGTGCACCAGGGACTCCACCAGCTCGTGGCGGGGCATCTCCTGCTTGTGCACCAGGTCCTCCACCAGGTGATGCCGGGCGAGCAGGGTCTGCACCTCGGAGAGGCGCGCCTGCAGCTCATCGGCGTCAGCGTGCTGGATTTCTTCGCTCATGGTGGCAAACCGGGGAATGGTGCGATGCCGCAAAAAGATGGCGCATTCTAGCACCGCACCGGGTCAGGACTTTGACAAAAATCACGGGAATCCACCGGGCTACGGGATATCCCCAAGCGGCGCCCCGACGGCCCGCCCATGGGTATGGGCAAGCCGGTCTCAGGGGAGTTCCGCCGCCCCCATCCGGCCCAGGATGATGCCGGTCTTTTTCAGCAGCCCCGGGGCGCTGCGGTTGCGGTCGTAGAAGCGGGGATTGGGCAGCATGGCGGCCAGCTTCGCCGCCTGTTCCGGTCCCAGCTGGGCGGCGGAGACATTGAAGTAATGGCGGGCCGCCGCCTCGGCGCCGAAGACGCCGTTGCCCCACTCCACCACATTGAGATAGACCTCGAAGATGCGCCGCTTGGACCAGGCGGTTTCCAGCATCAGGGTGATGGCGGCCTCCTCGGCCTTGCGCCAGGGCGTCTTGCTCGGGGAAAGGAACAGGTTCTTCGCCAGTTGCTGGGAGATGGTGGAGCCGCCGGCCACCACCTTGCCGCGGCGCTGGTTCTTTTCCACCGCCTTCTGGATGCCGTCCCAGTCGAAGCCTTCATGATCGACGAACTTGGCGTCTTCGGCGGCGATGATGGCCCGCTTCAGGTGGGGCGAGATGCGCTCGTAGTCCACCCACTGCTTCTGCAGGCTGGCCCCCGGCGTCTTCAGCCACAGTTCTTCCTGGCGGATTTCCATGAAGCGGGTCATGTGGGGATTGACGTTGGCCCACCACAGCACCCAGGCGAACAGCCACAGCTGGTAGGCCAGCAGGAGGCCGACGCCCCAGGCCGCCGCCAGCTTCAGCCAATGCAGGATGCGCACGGCGCCTCAGCCCTGCCGCAGACGGTCGAGGACCGGCGCGGTGGCGGGCCGCACGCCGCGCCACAGCTGGAAGGCTTCCGCCGCCTGCTCCACCAGCATGCCCAGGCCGTCCACCAGGCGGGTGGCGCCTTGCAGCCGGGCAAAGGCCAGGAAAGGCGTCTCGCCCCGGCCGTACATCATGTCGTAGGCCAGGGCGCCGCCGTTGAAGATGCCAGGAGGCAGGGGCGGCAGTTCGCCGGCCAGGCTGGCGGAGGTGGCATTGATCACCACGTCGAAGCCCTGACCGGCCAGCTCGCCATAGCCGCCGCCGCTGACGGGGCCCAGGTCGGCGAAATCCCGGGCCAGGTCGGCGGCCTTGGCGGCAGTGCGGTTGGCGATGTGCAGGCGGCAGGGACCGGCGGCCAGCAGGGGCGCCAGGGCGCCCCGGGAGGCACCGCCGGCGCCGAGCAGGAGAATGGCCTTGCCTGCCAGGGGCAGGGCCTGGTTGACCTGCAGGTCCTGCACCAGGCCGGCGCCGTCCGTGTTGTCGCCGAGGATGTGCCCATCCTCCAGCACCAGGGTATTCACCGCCCCGGCCCGGGCGGCCCGGGGCGTCAGGCTGTCGGCCAGGCGGAAAGCCTCTTCCTTGAAGGGCACGGTGACGTTGGCGCCCCGCCCGCCGCCGTCGGCAAAGGCCCGCAGCGCCGCGGCGAAACCGTCCAGGGGCGCCAGCAGGGCTTCGTAGCTCATGTCCTGGGCGCAGGCGGCGGCAAACAGGGAGTGGATCAGGGGCGACTTGCTGTGGCCGATGGGGTTGCCGAAAACGGCATAGCGGTCAGTCATGGCGGCAAAAAGAAGGCTGCGATGGAGGAAAGGGCGCCAGTTTATCCCTTTTGGCGGACGGCAACCTGAACGCTCCCTTACGTAGCGCAGGGAACAAAATCGCCGCAGAAAACGGCTTACGCATGGCGGAATTGCCTATAATCCGGGCGTTGCACTTTTCAGGGAGCTAACAACAAATGAGCGCAAAAGACGCCGTTATCGTGACATGGGACGACCGCTACAGTGTGGGCATGAGTGAAATCGATGCCCAGCACCAGGCCCTCTTCGAGACCATCAACCGGCTGTGGTCCGCCATCGTCGGCAAGGGCAGCCGGGAGCAGATCCTGGTGCTGATCGACGAGCTGGAACGCTACACCGTGGCCCACTTCTCCGCCGAGGAGAAGTTCATGGAATCCACCGCCTACCCGGACCTGGCCGCCCACCGGCAACTGCACGAGACCTTCGTGCAGCGCATCGCCGCCGAACGCCAGGGTGTCAGCGCCGGCAAATCCATCAGCCTGGACCTGCTGCACTTCCTCAAGGACTGGCTGGTACAGCACATCCAGGTGGAAGATCAGCGCTACGCCGCCCACTGCCGCCAGGACCCGCAACGGGGCAGCGGGCTGTCGGGATTCTTCAAGCGTTTCTGGGCCTAAACCCCGGCACCGGGCCGGGCCGCCTTACTGGGCCTGGACCCGGTCGCCGCTGGTGAAGAACCAGGTGCGGGTGATCACCAGCTGATCCACGTCCCGCCGGATATCCTCGGGGAAGGCCGCATAGGGGCCGGCCATGCGCACGATGCGCAGGGCCGCGTCATCCAGCACCTTGTGGCCGGAGGTACGCTCCAGCTCCACCTTGTCCACGGAACCGTTGGCATTGATGGTGACGGACAGCACCAGGGTGCCGTAGAGCCGGCCCCGGGCGGCCTCGGGATAGTTGAGGGTGCCCACCCGCTCCACCTTCAGGCGCCAGTCTTCCACATAGCGGGCGAAGCGGTATTCGTCGGCCCGGGTGCCGATGTTCTTCTTGCGCGGACGCTGGTTGTACTCGTCCACGCTCTTGCTGATCTCGGCCTCCATGCGCGCCATGGCCATGGCGCTGCTGGCCAGGTCCCGGCCCGAGAGGGTCGGCGCATTCTGGGGCTGGGACTCCCGGGAATCCTGGCGCGGCGCCCGGGTCTTGCTCTTCACTTCGGCCAGCAGGCGCTGCTGCTGGGCCTCCATGTCCCGCACCCGCTGCCGCGACTGTTCCAGGTCGCTGCCGGCCTGCTGCCGCGCCGAGGGCGGCAGGGGCGTGGCCGCCCGGCGGTTCTCTTCGACGTTGCCGCCGCCGTCCAGGTTGGCCTGGGCCAGGGCCTGGGCGTGGCTCGGGCGGCGCGCCGACTTGCTGTTCACCAGGATGATGTCCAGGGCCTTGTCCTGCAGGGCCCGGGAGGCATCGGGGAACTTGAAGTGGAGGGACAGCAGCAGACCGTGCACCAGCACGGAGAGGCCGACGGCCAGGGTCAGGTTGCGGCTGGAGGCATCCATCCGGGCCAGGAATCCGGGCATCAACCGGGCCGCCGCCATATCAGGCTCCCGCCTCCTCGTCGTCACCCACATCGGCCACCACATCGGCGCTCTCGATGACGGCGACGAAGCGCAGGTTCAGCTCCAGGGACAGGGTGTCCCAGGACTCCACGCTCAACTTGACCCGCTGGCCCATGGACAGCTCGGGCAGGGACGGCACCCGCTGCATCAGGGGCAGAGGATCGAGCTTGACCAGGTTTTCCTTGCGCACCGTGCCTTCGATTTCCGTCACGCCCTTCTGCTCCAGCCAGCGCAGGCACCAGTAGCGCTCCATGTGGCGCTGGAATTCGGCGTAGGCGGCGTAGGTCAGGTCGAAATCGCGCATGGCGGCAAAGAGCGCGTCGCTCTTGGCGCCGAAGTGGGGCGCCCGGTCCTGCAGCAGGGTGATCAGCTGCCACTGGTTCACCAGGTCCACATAGCGCCGCAGGGGGGAGGAGGACCAGGCGTACTGGGGCACACCGAGACCCTCGTGGGGCAGGGGCGAGGTGGTCATGCGCACCTTGCCGGCGGTCTGGGCGCGGTAGATGCAGGCGACCTTCTTCTCGGCCAGGAGGCCGCCCCAGGTGGCGTTGGCGACGATCATCAGTTCCGCCACCAGCTTGTCCAGGGGACTGCCCCGCTTGCGGGCGCTGATCTCGATGCGGTCGGCGGCGCCAGTCGGATCGCTGGCGTCGGGGAAAACGTCGAAGTTGTAGTCGAAGATGCCCTGGGTGGCGGACGGCTTGCCGCGGCGCCCTTCGCAGGCGCAGGCCAGCTGCCACAGCAGCTTCAGTTCCTGGGCGAAGCGGAAGTCGCCCAGACCGGCGGCCAGGGTTGCCTCGTTGAAGAGGGGCTCGATCTCGTGGTGGCGCAGGTTGGCCGCCACGTGCACCCGCTCCAGGCGGGATTCGTGGCCGACGATCTCCAGGCCCTCGTTCACCGTCAGGTACAGGGAGACGGCCGGCCGCGGCTTGCCTTCGGCCAGGGTGTAGGCCTCCACCACGGCATCGGGCAGCATGGTGATCTTGTTGCCGGGCATGTACACGGTGGACAGGCGGTCCCGGGCAATCTGGTCGAGGGCCTCGCCCGGCCCGAAACCGAGGCCGGGGGCGGCGATGTGGATGCCGACGCGCCAGCCGATGCCGGGCAGGGTTTCCAGGGAAAAGGCGTCGTCGATTTCGGTGGTGGCCGCATCGTCGATGGAAAAGGCTTGCACCGAGGCCAGGGGCAGGTCGGCCGGCGCCGTGGGCACGTCCACGGCGGGGAAGCCGGTGCCCTTAGGGAAGTACTCCCGCAGGAAGCGGTTGAAGTGGTAGTCGCGGTGGGACTTGATGGCGCCGCATCGGGCCAGCAGGTGCGGCGCCGAGGTGTGCAGTTCCTCGCAAGCCGCTTCCAGGGCCTTGGTCTCCGGCTTGTTGCGGTCCGGGGCGTAGAGCAGCTGGTCGAGCAGGGGGGCAAACTCGGGCGGCAGGGAACCGGCCTTCAGTTCTGCCACCATGCGCTCTATGGCCAGCGCTTGCTGACGCTTCTTTTCAAGACCGGCCAGAGCAGCCTGGAGAATGTCGGGAGGGGCCTTGCGGAAGCGACCCTTACCCTTGCGGTGGAAATAGACAGGCGCTGCGTGTAGGGCAAGCAGGACCGATGCCGCCTCGACCGGAGAGGGGTCTTTGCCGACGTAGTCCTTGGCAATATCCAGAAAAGAAAATTCGCCATCCGCACAGCACTCCCAGAGGAATTCGGGTTCGATGTCGTGGGCCAGGGGTTCGGCAGCCTCCAGCAGGGCCCCGGGGGCGGGACTCTGGAAACGCAGCAGGATGGCGGCAGCCTTGACCTTGGTTCGCTTGCCCGACGCGCTTTCCACCTGCAGGGTGGCATCGTTGTCGGCCAGCACGGTGCCCGTCTTGAAGGCGCCGTCTTCTTCAAATAGAACATTCATCGGCGGATTATAACCCGGCGAATTCAAGGATTTGCGGCACAAAGTCGACAAATCGCGTGAAGCTGTGGTCGCCGCCGGCCAGCACCGTCTGGCGGGCATCCCGGTAGCGGGCCACGGCCTGGCGGTAATCCAGCACCTCGTCCCCCTCCTCCACCAGCAGCCAGTAGCGCTCGGGCCGCAGGTCGGCCACTTCCATGGCCTGCAACTGGGCCACGTGCTCCCGGGTGAACTGGAATTCCTCGCCGCTGTAGAGGTTGGTCTGGGGGCCGACGTAATCCGCCAGGGAAAGATGGGCCAGCACCGCCGGATTGACCAGCACGGCTCGCAGGCCATGGCGTTCCGCCAGCCAGGTGGCGTAGAAGCCGCCGAGGGAGCTGCCCACCAGGGTCAGGGGACCCTCGGCAGCCAGGATGGCCTCGGCCTGCGCCATGGCCTGGCGCGGCTCGTGGGACAGGGCCGGGCAGAAGAAACGCTCCTGCAGGCCCCGGGCGTCCATGGCCTCGGCCACGGCGCGGGCCTTGAAGGAGGCGGGGGAAGAACGGAAACCGTGGAGATAGAGAATGCCGCTCATGGTGCTGGCCTCACTGGCTTACTTGCATTCCCAGGTGTCGCCGGGAACGAGGGTGGAAGGAAAGTCCCGGCAGAGCCAGGTGCGGGCCGCCTGGCTCCCGCCCAGGGCGGCCTCCCAGAAGGCCAGGCTGGCGCCCTGGATAGCCGTCGCGGCCCGGGGCGGCAGGACGTGGCGGCTGCCCGGATTGCCAGCCAGGGGCATGTGGGCGGCGCCGTCCAGCACCAGCAGGAACTTGTCGCCGCCGGGCATGTGGCGGAAGGGCACGGTGCGGTCGGCGGCGCTGATGTCGTGCAGGCCGATGCCGTCGTCCCGGGTGCCGGTGATGCAGAAGAAGGGGCGCCGGATGCCGGCGAAGCGGGCGTTGAGGGGCGTCTCCTCGCCCCGGGCGGAGGGCGACAGGCCGAGGAAGGCCCGCAGGCGCGGCTCCGCCACCGGCGGCCCATAAGCGCGCCGTTCCCCGGCCATGGCCTGGGTCGTCACCGCGCCATAGGAATGGCCGGCCAGGCCGACACGCTCCAGGTCCACCCCGGCCCAGGCCGGGTCGGCGGCCTGGCGGCGCCAGACTTCGTCGAGAACGAAGCCCAGGTCGGCCAGGCGGGCCAGGGACTGCTCCGGCGTGGTGGCCGCCGTCAGGGCCCGGCGCAGGGCCATGGGACTGCCGGCCATGACCGCGGCGTCGCTGCCGGCGTGCTGCAGGGCCAGGCCCCGGTAGCCGTGGGAGGCCCAGTGGCGCAGCCAGCGTTCGCCGTTGTCCCGGTCGCCGCCGAGGCCGTGGGAGAAGAGGATCAGGGGCGTGCGGGCGACGCCCTGGGGCAGGTAGTGGCGGCAGGGAATGGGACGCTGGCGGCGCTCGTCGTGCCACACCTCCAGTTCCTCCCGCACCCGGCAGGGGCCGCTGGCGGCGTAGTTGTGGGGGGCTGACATGGGGCAGGTTCGCCGGGGCGGCAGCGCCGCCCCGAAAGGATTGTCCGGCCTAGCCTGCAGACCAGCTGACAGTGCCGCTCCAGGCGGTCCACAGGACGATGCCGCCGAAGACGATGCGGTACCAGGCGAAGGCTGTGAAGTCGTGGCTGCTGATGTAGCGCAGCAGGCCGCGCACGGCGATGAAGGCGGAGACGAAGGCAGCGACGAAGCCCACCACCCACATGCCGACATCGTCGAAGGAGAGCAGCTCCCGCTCCTTGTACAGCTGGTAGAGGGTGGCGATACCCAGGGTGGGGATGGCGAGGAAGAAGGAGAACTCGGTGGCGGCCTTGCGCGACAGGCCGAAGAGCAGGCCGCCGATGATGGTGGCGCCGGAGCGGGAAGTGCCGGGAATGAGGGCGAAGGCCTGGGCGATGCCCAGCTTGAAGGCGTCGATCACATCCAGCTCCTCCACCGTCTCCACCCGGATGCGGTGCTTGCGCCGCTCGGCCCAGAGGATGAAGAGACCGCCGACGATGAAGGTGGTGGCCACCACGTAGGCGTTGAAGAGGTGGGCCTTGATGGCCTTGCCGAAAAGCAGGCCAAGGGCGGCCAGGGGGATGAAGGCGATGATCAGGTTGATGACGAAGCGCTGGGCTTCCCGCTCCCGGGGCAGGCCCAGCAGCACCCGGGCGATGCGGGCCCGGTATTCCCAGCAGACGGCCAGGATGGCGCCGGACTGGATGACGATCTCGAACAGCTTGCCCCGGGCGTCGTTGAAGTCGAGCAGGTCCCCCGCCAGGATCAGGTGGCCGGTGGAGGAGATGGGAAGGAATTCGGTGAGGCCCTCGACGATGCCGAGAATGAGGGCCTTGAGCAGCAGCAGGGGATCCATGGGGAGCCGGGGCGGGAGGAAAGAGGGGGGGATTATACCCGCCCCCTCCGCCGGCCCCGACCGGAAGCGACCTTACAGGGGATACCCGGCCATCTTCAGCAGGGCGCCGGTCTCGCACAGGGGCAGGCCCATGACTCCGGTGTAGCTGCCTTCCAGGCGTTCGACGAACATCCCGGCCTTGCCCTGGATGCCGTAGGCGCCGGCCTTGTCCATGGGTTCGCCGCTGGCGATGTACTTGCTGATCTCAGCTTCTTCCAGCTCGCGGAACTGGACGATGCTTTCCGACAGCACGGTCTCGATATGGCCGCTCCAGGCCAGGGAGACGGCGGTCAGCACCCGGTGCCGCTGGCCCGAGAGCAGCTCCAGCATGCGCCGGGCGTCGGCCTCGTCCGTCGGCTTGCCGAGAATCTCGCCCCGGCATTCGACGGTGGTGTCCGCCGCCAGGATCGGCTGGGTCGCCTGGCGCCGCCACACCACCAGCTTGAGGCCGTGCTCGGCCTTGGCCCGGGCCACCCGTTTGACGTAGGCCACCGGGTCCTCGCCCGCCAGGGGCGTCTCGTCCACGGCGCCGTCGGCCCGGGGCGGGTTGCGAAAGAGCAGGGTTTCGAACTGCACGCCCATGAGGGACAGCAGTTCCCGCCGCCGGGGGCTGCGGGAGGCAAGGTAGATGCGGGGGCCGAGGGGGATGGTCATGGCAGTGGGGGAAGGTCAGCCTTCCCGGTGGTAAGGATGGTTACGAATGACGCTGACGGCACGGTAGAGCTGTTCGCACAGGATCAGCCGGGCCATGGCGTGGGGCAGGGTGAGGCTGGACAGGCGCAGCATGGCGCCGCCATTTTGCTGGGCCTCGGCCTTCAGTTCCGGGTCGAGGCCGTCGGCGCCGCCGATGAGCAGGGCGATGTCGCGCCCCTCGCCCATCCAGCCTTCAAGGCGGGCCGCCAGTTTGACGGTGCTCAGATCCTCGCCCCGCTCGTCCAGGGCGACGATGCGACAGCCCCCGGGCAGGGCCGCCCGGATGCGGGTCTTCTCCGCACTCAACAGCTGCTCCCGGGTTTTCGAGCCCCGGGGCTCGGGCTTGATCTCGACCACGCTCACCGCCATTTCCCGGGGCATGCGCTTGATGTACTCGGCGCAGCCCTCGGCCACCCAGTCCGGCATGCGGTGGCCCACGGCGATGATGCACAGTTTCATGGCTGCCTTCAGGCGGCGGAGGAGCCGCCCTGGCTGCCGGCCTGGCGCCGCACCGGGGCCTTGGCGCCCCACAGCTCTTCCAGGTTGTAGTAGTTGCGCACGGCCGGCTGCATGACATGGACCACGATGTCGCCCAGGTCCACCAGCACCCACTCGCCGGTCTGCTCGCCTTCAATGGAGAGCACCTCGCCGCCGGCTTCCCGCACCTTTTCCTGGACGTTGCGGGCAAGGGACTTGACCTGACGGTTGGAGTCGCCGCTGGCGACCACGACCCGGTCGAACAGGGAGGTGAGCTTGGTGGTGTCGATCACCTCGATATCCTTGCCCTTGATGTCCTCAAGGGCGTCCACGACGATTGCTTGCAGTTTTTGCAGTTCCATCAGGTGCCTAATTGCTGGGGGTTGAAAGATATAGTTGCTGCGCCTGAATATAAGCGATCACCGCTTCAGGCAGCAAATAACGGGGGCTGCGGCCGGCGGCCAGCAGCTGGCGGATCTGGGTGGCGGCGATGGCCAGGGGCGTCATGGGGAAGGTGGCGATGCCGCCGGCAGGGGTGGCCTGCAGCTCCCGGGGGCTGCAGCGGCGGGCCTGGAACTCCCGGGCCAACTCGCCCGGCAGGGCCGCCGGATCGATGGAAAAGCCGGGGCGGTACACCACCGCCACGTGGGCCAGGGCCAGGATGTCCCGCCAGCGGTGCCAGGTGGGCAGGCCGGCGAAGGCGTCGGCGCCGGTGAGCAGCACCAGGGGCTGGACCGGGCCGCACTCCCGACGCAGGCGCTCCAGGGTGAGCACCGTATAGCTGGGGTCGGCGCTGGCCACCTCGGCGCCGTCCACGGCGAAGGCCGGATTGTCCTGCACCGCCAGGCGCACCATCTGCAGCCGCTGCTGGGGCGTGGCCCGGGGCTCGGCCCGATGGGGCGGCCGGCCGGCGGGAATCCAGCGCACCTGGGCCAGGTCGAGATTCTCCAGCGCCTCCTGGGCCAGGCGCAGATGGCCGTGGTGAATGGGGTCGAAGGTGCCGCCGAAGACGCCGATGGGGCGCTGCTCAGGCATGGTCGCCATCGCCGCCGCCCTCTTCCGGCCCATCCTCGTCGCCCACCGTGGTGGCGAAGGCCGGCGCGCCTTCGACGAAGACTTCCCGGTAGCTGACGTAGAAGCTGGCCACCAGGCTCGGCGCCAGGATCAGGATCAGGGGCACCATGACAATCGCTGCCGCCATGCCAGGCCCCAGGATCATGCCCAGCAGCCCCATGGCCAGGGCCGGCACCAGACCGCTCCACAGCAGGATGGAGAGGCTGTAGGTGAGGAACGGCCGCCAGTTGCGCAGGCAGGCGAAGAAGGAGAAGAAGAGGGCCTTGCCGGCGCCCTGCCGGTGCCAGGCGGCCAGCATGGGGGCGAACCAGAAGGCCATCACCAGGGGCACCACCAGCATCAGGGCCAGCTGGGTGGCGAGGAGGAATTCAGGATTGTCCGCCGGCAGGTCGCCGTGGTCGCCGCCGATGAACATGAGGCGGAACAGGTCGCCCCCGTCCACCAGGGAGGCCAGGCCCAGGATCAGCAGGGTGCCGCACAGATAGAGCCCGCCCAGACCCACCAGCACCGGGGCCTGGGGGCGGATGCCGGTGCTCAGGGACTGGGGCGTGACGGCCAGGCCCCGGTCGAGCACGCGGCAGGCGTTCATCAGCACCAGGGACAGGGCCGGCATGGCCAGATAGGTGATGAGGCTGCCGATGAACGGCAGGCTGCCCACCAGGGCCAGCAGCATCCAGTAGGTCAGCAGGAGCAGGCTGAGGATGGCCGGGTTGCGCCGGAACAGGGCGTAGCCGGCGCCCAGCCAGCGCCAGCCGCGGGCGGCGGGAAGGTTCAGTGCCTGCATGGATCAAGCGGTGGGGAAAATATCCCGGTAGGAGGCATAGAGGACGGCGAAGGACACCGGCAGCAGGATGAGGAAACCGAGGCCCATGGGCAGGGCGGCGACGAAAAAGAGCACACCCATGATGAGGCCGAGGACGGTGAAGGGCAGGATGTTCTTCAGGCAGGCGCTGAAGCTGGCCTTGAGGGCGGGCACCGGCTGCATGTGGTTGAAGTAGACCAGGGCCGGGGCGAACCAGAAGGCCATGAACAGGGGGACGGCCAGGGCCAGGCTGATCATCACCGCCAGCAGGACGCCGGCGATGGCCACGCCAAAGCCGCCGGTGGCAGCGCCGCCCACGAGGGAACCGCCGCCGATGAGCATGCCCACCGCCAGGATGCCGAACCAGCCCAGCATGTAGCACAGGCCCACCACCACCAGCCCGGTGGTTTCCCGGGAGAAGCCGACGAAGAGGTCGTTCAGTTCCACCTTGCCGCCCTCCTCCTGGCGCCGCACCGCCTGCAGCACGCCGGCGGCCAGCAGGGGCAGCAGCAGGTGGGAGGCCAGGGCGCCGGCCAGGGGCACCATGGCCACCGCCAGGGTCAGCACCAGGAAGACCAGGGCCAGCACCACCCAGGCGCCGGGGGCGCGGGTGAACAGGTCCCAGCCGAAACGCAGCCATTCGATGGCGGCACCGGCCGGCACCACCCGGCAGCTGCCGTCGAAGGGCGGCGGCGCCATGGGAAAGGTGGGCGTGGAATCCGGGGAGCTGGCGTCGGCAGACATGGTAAAAACCGTTGAAAAATCAGGAATGGCGCCATGCTAACGACACGGCGGGGGGTTGGCAATTGGCACCGCCGCCGCGGCGGCCGGAAATCAGTCGATCCAGGGGGCCGCCGGATGGCGGCGACGGGCCCGCAGGAGGTCCCGGAAATGCCGGGGATCCTTCACCAGCACCTGGCGGCCGGCCCGGGGCGCATGGAAGTCCTGCAGGCGCGACAGCCAGAAGCGTAGCGCCGCCCGGCGCAGGAGCCGGGGCCAGGCCCGGGCCTCCGCCGCCTGCAGGGGGCGCCGCCGGTGGTAGGCCTGCAACAGGGCCCGGGTACGGCCGGGTTCCAGGTTGCCGGCCCCATCCAGGCACCAGTCGTTGGCGGCCACCGCCAGGTCGAACAGCAGCTGGTCCCGGGCGGTGAAATAGAAATCCAGCAGGCCGGACAGGCGTTCCCCCTGGAACAGCACATTGTCGCGGAACAGGTCGGCATGGACGATGCCTTCGGGCAAGGCCTCGGCCGGCCCGGCCTGGTAGGCCAGTTCATCCTGCAGCAGGGCCCCATCGTCGCCGGAGAGCAGGGGCAGCACCTGGGCGGCGGCCTGACGGCGCCACGCCTCGCCCCGGGGGTTGTCCTGCACGCCGTCGTAGGTGGCGGCGGCCAGATGCAGCCGGGCCAGGGCATCGCCCACGGCAACGCAGTGGGCCGGGCCCGGCGCCTCCACTTCCTGCCCCGTCAGGCGGGACACCAGCACCGCTGGCTTGCCGGCCAGGGGGCGCAGAATGCGCCCGGCGCCATCGGCCACCGGTGCCGGGCAGGGCAGGCCCCGGCGGGCCAGGTGGGCCATCAGGCCCAGGTAGAAGTCCAGCTCCGCCGCCCCCAGGGTCTCGAACAGGGTGAGGACCCAGGTGCCGCGGTCGGTGGTGACGAAATAGTTGGTGTTCTGGACGCCGGCGGCGATCCCGGCGAAATCCGCCAGGGCGCCGACGTCGCAGCCGGAAAGCCAGTCCTGCAGCTGCTCCCGGGTGACGGGAGTGAAGACCGACACGGCCGGATCAGAAGGTGCCGATCACCCACATGGGGACGCGCACGCCGCTGTCCACCGGGTCCTTGCGGGAGAAGGTGCCGTCGCCCTGGTCGTCCACCAAGTAATAGGGGACGCCGTGGTTGGGGGTGACCTTGAGCATGTAGAGCTTGCCGTTGACCCGGTACTCCTCCACGGTCTCGTTCTCCCGCTTCTTGATGGTCACCTGGGGTTCCATGGCAGCATCGAAGGGCACCATCTCGGGCGGCGGCGGCGGTACAGCCGGCAGGGGCTGCAGGTCGGTACGGCCGGCCTGGGCGAAAGCCGCGCCGGCACAGACCAGCAGGGAGAGGGAAGCGGCAAGGAGGGAAAGACGACGCATGGGATGGCCTTTGCAAGATAGCCCGATTCGGATGCCCGATTTTATTACAAATTGAGCAGCATCTCCCGCTCGTCGGGCAGGGGGGCAAAACCACGGTTCTCGTAGTGCTTGAAAATGGCCTCGACGATCTGATCCGGCTCGTCGATCACCTGGATCAGATCCAGGTCGTCCGGCGACACCATGCCCTCGCCCACCAGGCGATCCTTGACCCATTCCAGAAGGCCGCGCCAGAAGGGCTCGTGCACCAGGATCAGGGGAATCTTGCGGCTCTTGCCGGTCTGGATCAGGGTCAGGGCCTCCAGCACCTCGTCCAGGGTGCCGAAGCCCCCGGGCATGACCACGTAGGCGCTGGCGAACTTGACGAACATGAACTTGCGCGCAAAGAAGTGGCGGAAGGACTGGGAGATGTCCTGGTAGGGATTGGCCATCTGCTCGTGGGGCAGCTGGATGTTGAGGCCGATGGAGGGGCTCTTGCCGTGGTAGGCGCCCTTGTTGGCCGCTTCCATGATACCGGGGCCGCCGCCGGAGATGACCGAGAAGCCGGCATCGGAGAGCTTGCGGGCGATCTCCTCGGTCAGCTGGTAATAGGGCGACTCGGGCTTGATGCGGGCGCTGCCGAAGATGGAGACGGCCGGGCGGATGGCCGCCAGCCGTTCGGTGGCCTCCACGAACTCTGCCATAATGCCGAAAATCCGCCAGGATTCCCGGGCCGACATGGCGCTGGTGATGGTGTCGGGGTCCGCCAGGGGCGGGAGTTTGGTTCTTTCGCTCATTTTTTTGTCTTCTGGATTTTGTTCTTATGCCGATGCTGCTGCTGGTGGACGGATCGTCCTACCTTTACCGCGCCTTCCACGCCCTGCCGGATCTGCGCAACAAGGCAGGAGAGCCTACTGGCGCCATTTACGGCGTGTTGAACATGCTACGCCGGCTGGAAAGCGACTACAAGGCAGAAGGCGTCACCTACAAGGCCGTGGTCTTCGACGCCAAGGGCAAGACCTTCCGCGATGACTGGTACCCGGAATACAAGGCCCAGCGCCCGCCCATGCCCACCGACCTGGTGGCCCAGATCGAACCCCTGCACGCCGCCATCAAGGCTTCCGGCTGGCCGCTGCTGATGGAGGACGGCGTGGAGGCGGACGACGTCATCGGCACCCTGGCCCGCCAGGCCGAAGCCGCCGGCATGGACGTGGTCATCTCCACCGGCGACAAGGACCTGACCCAGCTGGTCAGCCCCCGGGTGCGCTGGGTCAACACCATGAGCAACGAGGTGCTGGACGAGGCCGGCGTCACCGCCAAGTTCGGCGTCGAGCCGGGCCGCATCGTGGACTACCTGGCCCTCATCGGCGACACGGTGGACAACGTGCCCGGCGTCGCCAAGGTGGGGCCCAAGACCGCTCTCAAGTGGCTGGAACAGTACGGCACCCTGGACAACATCATGGCCAACGCCGAGGCCATCGGCGGCGTGGTGGGCAACAACCTGCGCCAGGCCCTGGACTTCCTGCCCCTGGGCAAAAAGCTGGTGACCGTGGTGTGCGACCTGCCGCTGCCGGAAAAGCCGGCCAGCCTGGCGCCCCGCCCCCTGGACAAAGCCGCCCTGGAAGAAATCTTCAGCCGCTACGAATTCAAGACCTGGCTGCGGGAACTGCAGGGCGAAGGCGCGGCCGCCGGCGATGCCGAAGCCGCCGGCGACGCCACGACCGCCCCCGCTGCCCCGGCTGGCGCCCACCGCCAGCATTACGAAACCATCCTCACCTGGGAGGCCTTCGAGCGCTGGCTGGCCAAGATCGAGGCCGCCCCCCTGGTGGCCCTGGATACGGAAACCACCAGCCTGGACCCGCTCTCGGCCCGCATCGTCGGCATTTCCTTCGCCCTGACGCCGGGGGAGGCCGCCTACATCCCGGTGGCCCACAACTACCCGGGTGCCCCCGACCAGCTGCCCCGGGAGCAAGTCCTGGCGCGGCTCAAGCCCTGGCTGGAAGCCAGCAACCACGCCAAGCTCGGGCAGAACCTGAAATACGACCAGCACGTCTTCGCCAACCACGACATCGCCCTCAAGGGCATCGTGCACGACACCCTGCTGCAGTCCTACGTGCTGGAAAGCGACAAGGGCCACGACCTGGAACAGCTGGCCCGCCGCCACCTGGGACTGGAGACCATTCCCTACACCGCCCTGTGCGGCAAGGGCGCCAACCAGATCGGCTTCGACCAGGTGGCCATCGACCAGGCTGCCGAATATTCGGCGGAGGATTCGGACCTGACTCTGCGGGTCCATCAAAACCTGTTCCCCGCCATCGCCGCCGATGCCAAGCTCAACTGCATCTACAGCGACATCGAAATGCCGGCCCGGGAAGTGCTGTTCGCCATGGAGCGCCACGGCGTGCTCATCGACAGCGGCCTGCTGCAGGCCCAGAGCAACGAGCTGGGACGCAAGCTGGTGGAGCTGGAAGCCAAGGCCGTGGAGATCGCCGGCCAGCCCTTCAACCTCAATTCACCCAAGCAACTGGCGGAGATCCTGTTCACCCAACTGGGCCTGCCGGTGGTGAAGAAGACTCCGGGCGGCGCCCCCTCCACCGACGAGGAAGTGCTCTCCGAACTGGCCCTGGACTACCCCCTGCCCAAAGCCCTGCTCGAATACCGGGGCCTGGCCAAGCTGAAGAGCACCTACACCGACAAGTTGCCGCGCATGGTCAATCCCCATACCGGCCGGGTGCACACCAGCTTCTCCCAGGCCGTGGCCGTCACCGGCCGCCTGGCCTCAAGCGACCCCAATCTGCAGAACATCCCGGTACGCACCGCCGAAGGTCGCCGTATCCGCGCCGCCTTCATCGCCCCGCCGGGCTGCAAGATCGTTTCCGCCGACTATTCCCAGATCGAGCTGCGCATCATGGCCCACCTTTCGGGCGACCATGGCCTGCTCGACGCCTTCGCCAAGGGCGAGGACGTGCACCGGGCCACGGCGGCGGAAATCTTCGGCATCATGCCCCTGGAAGTCACCGCGGAGCAGCGGCGCTACGCCAAGACCATCAACTTCGGCCTCATCTACGGCATGAGCGCCTTCGGCCTGGCCCGCTCCCTGGAAATCGAGCGCAGCGCCGCCCAGACCTATATCGAACGCTACTTCGCCCGCTACCCCGGCGTCGCCCGCTACATGGAAGAAACCCGGGAACTGGCCAAGCGCCAGGGCTATGTGGAAACCGTCTTCGGCCGCCGCCTGTGGCTGCCGGACATCCGCGCCAGCCAGGCCGGCCGCCGCCAGGGCGCCGAGCGGGCCGCCATCAATGCGCCCATGCAGGGCACGGCGGCGGACATCGTCAAACTGGCCATGACCGCCACCGCCCGCTGGCTCGCCGACAGCGGCCTGCAGAGCAGCCTGGTGCTGCAGGTGCACGACGAACTGGTGCTGGAAGTGCCGGAAGGGGAACTGGCCCGGGTCAGGGCCGAGCTGCCGGCCATCATGGGCCAGGTGGCCAAACTGGCCGTGCCCCTGGTGGTGGATGTGGGCGTCGGCAATAACTGGGACGAGGCCCACTAAGCGCAGGCTGGCCCCGCGCGCGCCTCAGGAAGCCCCGATCAGCCGCAGGAAGGCGGCCTCCACCGTCTCCACGTCCAGGTCCGCCACGTCCTGACTGTCGCTCTGCAGCACCTGGCGGGGCACCGCCCAGGGCTGCCACTGCTCCACCGACGATTTGCCGAACAAGGCCAGCACCGGCTTGCCCTGGGCCGCCGCCACATGCATGGCGCCACCGTCGGCGCAGAGCATGACGTCGGCCAGGGAGAGGCCGGCGATCAGCTCTTCCAGGTGCCGGGTCGGCACCGGTGCCACCGGCAGACCGGCCAGGGCCGCCATGATGCGGCCGGCCTTGGCATCGTCCCCGGGATGCAGGGGATCGTCCTCCGGCCCCGGCGCCCAGAACAGCAGCACCTGGCGCACCACGCCCCGCTCCAGCAGACGCCGCACCAGTTCGACGAAGCGGTCCTCCGGCCAGCGCTGGGAAGGCTTGCGCGCCGACACGTGCAGGGCCAGACGCAGCCCCTCTCCCGGCACCGCCGGCAGCGCCGCCTGCAGACGTGCCCGCACGGCGGAATCGGCCACCAGGCGCATGGGACCTGGCGCCGGCACCGGTCCCAGGGACTGCAGCAGGCGCTGGGTTCGCTCCACCTCGTGGCCGCCGCCCCGCTCCTCCTGGGCGATGATGCGCCGGGCCCCGATCCAGCGGGCAAAGCCGCTGCCGCCGGCAGAGGCGACCAGGATCAGGTCCAGGCGCCGACGACGCAGGCCCACCAGCATCTTCAGGGTGCGCCACCAGACGCCGAGGAGGGACTCGCCGGCGGCCCGATGCTTGCCCTTGCAATAGGCGAAGACCGCATCCACATCCGGATTGCCGGCCAGGGCCGGGGCGTTGTAGGAATTGGCGAGGACGCCGATCCAGGCCTGGGGATAGGTCTGGCGCAGGCTCGCCAGCAGGGGGGTGGTGCACAACAGGTCGCCGATGTTGTCGCGGCGGATCACCAGTATCTTCATGCCGTTTCCAGTTCGTTGCGGGCCCATTCGGCCACGCCGCCCAGGCGGCGGGTGAAGGCCGCGAAGGAAAAATTGTCCAGGTGGGCCCGGGCCCGGGCCTCATCCACCCGGTCCTGCCCGTCGCCCCGCAGGCCCAGCAGGACCCGTTCGAAATCCCGCCCCTGGTCCAGCCGGGGGTCGGCGTAGAGGTAGCCGGTCACCCCGTCGACGATGGTCTCGCTGAAGGGCGGCGCCGCCATGGCCAGGACCTTGGTGCCGGCGGCCTGGGCCTCCAGGACATTGAGCCCCAGGGCTTCCTTTTCCGGCAGCCCCGCCACCAGGTAGTCGATGCTCTCGTAGAGGCTGCGCACGTCGCTCTGCTGGCCCCAGAAACGCACCTGGGCCGCCACCGGCGCCAGGGCCCGGCGCAGGTCCCGCACCGAGGCGTAGCCGCCGCTGCCGAAAATATCCAGCTGCACTTCCGGATGCCGGGCCAGTACCGGCGCCAGGGCGGCAAACAACTGGGGAAACTGCTTGATCGGCGTCAGCCGGGAGACCACCCCCAGCACCAGCCCGGGACGGCGCACATAGGGCTGGCGGGGCCGCAGGGCCAGCTGCAGGGGCTCGAAGAAACCGAACAGGCGGTCGCGGAACTTGCGCCGGTCCCAGTCGTACTCTGACTCCCGCTCCACCGGCCGCAAAGCTGCTGACCGGGGCCGCAGGTCTGGGATACCATACAGGGCCTCGCGCCACACCGGAATATTGGCGGCCTGCAGCCCCGCACGGACGTACCCGGAAACCGGGAAAACCATGCGGTAGGGCAGGAACGGCCGGGCACTGCGCTGGTACATGGGCATGTGGGCCATGGAGGTGAGCAGATGCCGCGGTGCCAGTTGCCGTGCCACCTCTTCCGGAAAGGGCGCCTGGTTCAGCACCCAGGCCGCCTGGTCGCCCAGCAAGGCGGGAATTTCCCCGGCGTCGCGCACCGCCACCCGTTCGATACTGGGATTGAGCAGGGAGCCCCAGAAAGGCGCGTCGGCATGGCAGACGAGTTTGGCCGCAAGGCCCAGTTCCGCCGCAGCGTGGGCCGTGGCGGCGGTGTACAGCTCGCCGCCGCCCATGTGCTGTTGCAGGTTGATTTGAATGAGTTGCATCGACACTTCCTGCCCTTAAGCGGGCCCGCATCTTCCCGGCAGCCGCAGAAGACAAGACAGTTGGCTATATGGCAAAAGACACCATGAAGGTTCTGATTATAAAACGCGACAAGATCGGGGATATGCTGCTCACCACCCCGATCCTCAAACTGTTGCGGCAAAAGCACCCCCAGGCCACCCTGCATGTCCTGGCCAACGACTACAACGCCTGGGTGCTCGACGGCAATCCGGACGTGGACGAAGTGATCGTCTATCCCCGGGTCCGCCACGACGGCCGGCTGCGCCTCGGCGCCATCTTCAGCCACCTGGCCCTGACCCGGCGCCTCAAGCGCGAACGCTACGACTACGTGGTCATCGCCAACGGTGGCGAATCGCCCCGGGCCATCCGCCGCGGCCTCTCCTACCAGCCGGGCAAGCTGCTGGCCTATGTCGAAAGCGAGCGCTTCCGCCACCATCCCGCACTGCAGGCCATCAGCTCGGACAAGCGCCACGAAAGCGAACGCATGCTGCAACTGCTCGCCCCCCTGGGCCTGGAAGGCGACACGCCCCTGCCGCCGCCCCGGCTCAATTTCTCCCCCGCCCAGCTGGAAGCGGCCCGCCAATGGCTCGCCACCTGGCAGCAGGGTGCACCGGACAACTTCATCATCATCGGCCTCGGCGCCCGCCGCCGGCAGAAGCAGCCCAGCGCCGAGCAGGTCCGCCGCTGGGCCGACGCCGCCCTGCAACGCTGGGGCACGCCGACGGTGGTGGTATGGACGCCGGGCCAGCGGGACAACCCCCTCTATCCCGGCGACGACGAGCTGGTGGCCCCCCTGCTGGCCGCGCCCCAGCCCCACATCCGCCCCTACAGCGGCAGCCTGCAGACGGTGATCGGCCTCATCGGCCTGTCCCGGGCCAGCCTGTTTCCCGACAGCGGCCTGATGCACATTGCCTCCGCCGCGCCCGGCGGTGTGGTCGGCCTTTTCGCCGACCGCCAGAATTCCGCCGACCCGGACCGCTGGGGCCCGCTGGGCGACCGGGCCATCGTCCTCGAAGCCCCCCACTCGGTGGCCGAGCTGGAGGACGAGGCCGTGCTGGCCGCCCTGGAACGACATCTGCACCCCTGAGCCCCACCCTCCCGCCAGCCAGCCACGAACCTTCACCCATGCCGACGATGCCGCGCCAGCCCACCCTGCCCCTCTTCGCCTCCCTCTGGATTTTCCTGGCGGTGTTCCTGCTGCCCATGGACAAGGCCATCGCCCTGCGCAATCTGGTCCTGCTGCTGGGTCTCGGCCTGTGCCTGTGGCAATGGCGGCAGCTGCTGCCCCGGCTGCGGCAGGATGCCCTGCCCCGCTTCGCCCTTGGCGGCCTGACCGCCTTCATCGCCCTGCTGCTGCTGCAGACCCTGTTCTTTGCCGAAAATCGGGCCTTCTCCGCCGGCGCCATCCTGGGCGAATGGCTGGGAGCCACCCTGGTGCTGGGCCTTGGCATGGGCGTCGCGCTGCTGGCCGGTGCTCCCCGCCAGGCCGCGGCCCAGGGCATCAGCATGGCCCTGCTGGCCCTGCTGGCCCATGTCCTGTGGATGCTGGGCTACCAGCTGCTGCCGGTCTTTTCCGGCCAGCCGCCGCGGCTGGGCCTGATGCCATTTGCCGAACGGGACTTCCACAGCCAGCTGGTGGCGCCCCTGACCCTGCTGCTGCTGGCCGAAACCGTGCTGCGCAAATGGGACCTGCCCGGGCTGCTGCCCTGGTCCAACCGTGTCCTGCACGGCGCCCTGGTGCTGGCCCTGCTCGGTGTCGTCGGCGTCAATGGCCGCACCACCCTGATCCACATCGGCGCCGGCGGCCTGCTGCTGGTGGCCGCCCTGCTCCTGGCCCATCCGCAGCGGGGCAGCGGCACCCGGCGCAAGGCCGTCCTCGGCGTCGGCATTGCCCTCGCCCTGCTGGCCGCCACCTCCCTGACCCTGGACAAACGCTGGCAGAAGCTGGGGGATTCCTTCGCCGCCGGCCTCAAGGTGCAGGAAAACCGTACCTGGCTCGATGACCGGCGCTACCCCCTGCCCACCCTGCCCTCGGGCCAGGAGGCAGACCACTCGGCCTACCTGAGGGCCGCCTTCGGCACCCTGGCCCTGCAGGGCATCGCCAACCATCCCATGGGTATCGGCTACAGCATCGACGCCTTCGGCCGCGTCATCCTCCTCGACCAGGGCGAGCGGACTGCCATCATCAGCAGCCATTCGAGCATCCTGGACTTCACCCTGGGCACGGGCCTGCTCGGCCTGGCCGGCCTCACCCTGCTGGTTGCCCTGGGTTGCCGCGGTCTCTACCGGCGCTACCGGCAGACGGGCGACGCGGCAGCCCTGCTGGCCATGCTGGTGATCGCCAGCTACTACCTGCGTTGCTTCCCGGAGGGCCATCTGAGCGGCTGGCGCCTCAAGCTGACCCTGCTGCTCACCGGCCTGTTGCTGGGGGCCAGCCTGCTGCAGCGCAGCCGGGCCGCTGCCCGGCGCTGACCCGCCTCAGGCGCCGTGACGGCGGCGCCAGTCCGCCAGCAGGGCCAGCAGTTCCTCGGCCCGGTGCCGGTAGCTGTGGCACGCCAGGACCCGCCGATAGGCCCGTTCGGCGATGGCCCGGGCTTCGGCAAAATTTCCCAGATAGTAGTCGATGCGCTGCAGCGCCTGCTCCAGGTCGGTGTAGTCGGCCCACTCGTCCGCGGCGAAGGCATCGGCCGCGTGCAGGCGATAGTCCGAGAGCAGGAAGCCGCCGCAGGCGGGAATGCCGAAACAGCGCTCCGGCAGGCCATAACCCATGGGGGCGCCGTACTCGCAGCCGGCGCCGTAGTTGATGTTGATGCGCGAGGTCTGCACCAGTTCCACCTGCTCCGCCACGCTCATGGGCGTGCGCGAGGTGTCGATGAAGCGGTAATTGATGCCACGGCTCTCCAGGGCCTGGCCCAGGGCGCCGAAGAAGCGCTCCCGCGGCAGGTATTCCTTGTAGCGGTCCGCATTCATGGCGCCGAAGAAGGTGACGTCGTAGCGGTAGTTGCCCTCTTCCCGCAGGGACTCCAGGCTGCGACCGGCCAGGTTGTAGGCGGCGATGTTGGCGCCGTTGTGCAGCAGCGCCACTTCCTTGCCGAAACGCCAGTCGTCGGTGACGGCGTGGGTGGCGTAGATATCCAGCCCCTCCAGGCAGCTGGCCAGGGCCAGGCGCCAGGGGCGCTTGTTGAGATAGCCCGGCGCATCCCGGTTCCAGGCGATCACCGGCACCCCGGGGCCCAGGGCCCGCTTCAGCTTCCAGGCCCGCCAGGGACGGGAAACGTAGTCGTAGAAACCGAGCAGGCCGGCCACCACCTCGCAGTCCGGCGGCACCGCCGCAGCCACCTCGCCCCGCAGCACCCGAATCCCCAGTTGCTCCAGTTCGGCATTGAGGGGGGTGGGCTTGGAAGCCAGGTCGAGGAAGACCTTAGGACGGGACATGGACGGTGCTCGCGGCATCGGGATCGGAGGAAAGACGGTCGCCGGCCAGCTCCGGCAGCAGGGAGGCGATGGCCGCCTGCACGGCGGGCAGACTAACCGCCTCCATGCAGCGGGCCCGTTGGCATTCCCGGGGGCTGCGCTGGCAGCGCTCGACCCAGGGCAGGACGCGCTTGAACAGGGTGTGCTGGTCGCGGCAGGGGAAATGGGCCTCGCCCACGGCGGCAAAGGGGGCCTCGCTCCAGAAGGAGCCGGCGCCGAAGAGGGCCGGGGAGCCGGGGCCGAACAGGCAGACGGTGGGCACGCCCACCACCTTGCCCAGGTGGGCCACGCCCGTATCCGGGCAGACCAGCAGGCGGGCGCCGGCCAGCAACTGCCACAGCTGGGCCAGATCCAGGGTACCGGGGAAGGCGGGATAGCGGCCGACGGCGTCGATGCCGGCCAGGGCCGCCGTCTCGCCGGGGCCGCAGCTCCACACCGGCTGCAGGCCGCAAGCTTCCAGGTGCTCCGCCAGGGCCTGCCAGTGGGCCGGGGCCCAGTGGCGCAGGGGCGAACCGGCGCCCACGTGCAGCACGGCGTAGGGGCCGGCAGGGCGTTGGAAGGGAGCGGCCGGCGGCGCCGGCCAGTCGGCCGGAGCGTAGCGGCCGGGCGCCGCGGGGGCGGCCAGGCTGGCGAAGATGTCGGCCAGGGCCGTGGGGGCGGCGGGCCAGGGGCGCAGTTCGTCGCAGAGGGCGTTCTTCCACGCCGGCCGGTCCGCCGCCAGGGCCGCGATCCAGCGGCTGCCCAGGGCCCGGGCCAGCAGGGCGTGGCGGTTGTCGCCGGGCACCAGGGCCAGGTCGAAGCCGCCCAGGCGGCGGGCCTCGGCATAGAGGGCGGCCAGGGTCTCCGGCCGGCGCGGGTCGAAGGCCAAGGCCCGGACGCCGTAGGGCCGCCCGGCGAAGAGGGGCACCAGGGCCGGGGCGCAGGTGGTAACGATGTCCGCCGCCGGATGCTGGCGACGCAGGGCAGCGAAGAGGGGCGCCAGCATCAGGGTGTCGCCGAGGAGCAGGCGGTGGGCCACCAGGATGGTGGCCGGCGCCCCGGGGGCCCGGCGCGGACCCAGGGAATGGGCCAGGGCCCGGGCCAGCAGGCCCAGGCGACCCTTAGCGCGGCTGTTGCTGGGCGATGGCATGGCGGAAGATGGTCTCCATGCGGTCGAGCATGGTTTCCCGGTCGTAGCCTTCAAGACAGCGCCGCCGCGCCGCCGCGCCCAGCAGCTGGCGGCGTCCGCTGTCGGCCGCCAGTTCCTCCATGCGGGCCTGCAGGGCGGCCACGTCCTTGGTCGGCACCATCAGGGCGGTCTCGCCGTCGCTGGCCAGCTCACTGATGCTGCCCACATCGGTGGTGATGCAGGCCAGGCCGCAGGACATGGCCTGCATCAGGGCCTGGGGCACGCCTTCGTTGGCGTAGGAAGGCAGGATGAAGACGTCCATGGCCCGCAGCCAGGGCTGCACGTCCCGCTGCTCGCCGGCCATGATGACCCGGTCGCCCAGGCCCAGGCGGGCGATCTGCTGCTCCAGGGCCTGCTGCTGGGGGCCGCCGCCGACGATGAGCAGGCGGGCCCGGGGATCGTCGATGCGGGCGAAGGCGTCGATGAGGTAGCTGTGACCCTTCCAGCTGCGCAGGGTGGCGACGATGCCGAAGACGCAGGCGCCTTCCGGCAGGCCCAGCTGGGGCCGCAGGGCGGCCTTCTCCGCCGGCATGGCCGGGCTGAAGTGGCGGGTGTCGATGCCGGTGGGCACGGAGGTGAGATGGTCCGGCGGCATGCCGTTGTCGGCGATCATCCGCCGCTTCAGCAGTTCACCGGTGACGGCGATGTGGGCCGAGGCCTTGAGGTACAGCCAGCGGGTGCTGCGGTTGTTGGGGATGGGCACCGAGACGTGGCGGGTGCGCACCAGGGGCGGTGCCTTGGCCAGGGTGGCGCAGGCCAGGGCGGCCAGCCAGCTGTCGGTGGAGCTGTGGGTGTTGATGACGTCCACCGGATTGGCGGCCAGCCAGCGGCGCATGGCGAAAAAGCCGGGCAGGCGCTTGCGGCCGATGGGCAGTGCCACCACCGGCACGCCCCGGCCCGGGGCTTCCTGGTAAATGCGGGATTCGGGCGGACACAGCAGCACCACCTCGTGGCCCCGCTCGATCATGCCGGCGGCTTCGGAGAGGATGCGGATCTCCTGGCCGCCCCAGCCGCAGGAGGCTTCGGTGTGCACGATCTTCATCACGCCACCTCCGCGAACTGCAGGCGGTGCAGACCGGCATAGGCCCCTTCCCGGGCCAGCAGCTCGGCGTGGGTGCCCTGCTCGACGATGGCGCCCTGGGCCAGGACGACGATCTTGTCGGCGCTTTCGATGGTGGACAGGCGGTGGGCGATGACCAGGGTGGTGCGGTTCTGCATGAGGGTTTCCAGGGCGGCCTGCACCGCCCGTTCCGATTCGTTGTCCAGGGCCGAGGTGGCCTCGTCGAGGATGAGCACCGGGGCGTCCTTGAGCAGGGCCCGGGCGATGGCCAGGCGCTGCCGCTGGCCGCCGGAGAGGCGGTTGCCGTTTTCGCCGATGACCGTGTCGAAGCCTTCCGGCAGGGCCCGGATGAAATCCAGGGCGTGGGCCGCTTCCGCCGCCGCCTCGATCTGCTCCCGGCTGGCATCAGCAGTGGCACCGTAGGCGATGTTGGCCGCCACCGTGTCGTTGAACAGCAGCACGTCCTGGCTGACATAGGCGATGTTGCGGCGCAGGCTTTCCAGGCTCAGTTCCTGCAGGTCGTGGCCGTCCAGGCGCAGGCAGCCGCTGTCCGGGTTGTAGAAGCGGGGCACCAGGGCCGCCAGGGTGGACTTGCCGCCGCCGGACTGGCCCACCAGAGCCACGGTCTGGCCGGGGGCGATGTCCAGGGAGACGCCGGCCAGGGCATCCCGCTCGGCACCGGGATAGCGGAAGGTGACCTGTTCCAGGGCGATGCGGCCTTCGGCCCGGCCCAGGCGGGTCTGGCCCGGATCGGCCTCGGGCGCCTCGTCGAGCAGCTGGAAAACGCTCTCGGCAGACGCCAGGCCGCGCTGCAGGGGGGCGCTGACGTCGGCCAGGCGGCGCAGGGGCGCCAGCAGCATGAGCAGGGCGGTGATGAAGGAGACGAAGCTGCCGACGGAGGTGCTGCCGGAGGCGGACTGGGTCAGGGCCACATAGACGACGATGGCCAGGGCGATGGAGGCGAAGATGTGGGTGATGGGGCTGGTGGCGGAGGAGGCCACGGCCTGGCGCATGCCCTGGCGCCGCACCTCGTTGTTGATCTGGCCGAAGCGGCCGGCCTCCTGGGCCTCGCCGCCGAAGACCTTGATCACCCGGGCGCAGTGGGAGGTCTCCTGCAGGGCTTCCACCATGCGCGCCACGGCCTCCTGGGAGCCGCGGCTGGCGCGGCGCATGCGCCAGGAGAAGGTGCGCATGGACCAGGCGATGGCGGGAATGAGGGCGAAGCAGACCAGGGTCAGCTGCCAGTTGAGCCACAGCAGCCAGCCGAGCAGGCCCACCACCGAGAGGCCGTCGCGCAGGATGGTCACCACCACGTTGGTGGCGGCCACGGCGACGCCGTTCACGTCGTAGGCGATCTTGGTCAGGGGCACGCTGGAGCCGTGCTTCTGGAAATAGGCGATGGGCAGGCGCACCAGGCGCTGGTACATCTCGTCCCGGATGTCGGTCACCACCCGGTTGGAGACCCAGGAGAAGCCGTAGGAGGAGAAGTAGCTGAAGATGCTGCGCAGGATGAAGACGCCGACGATGCCCAGGGGAATCCAGATGGGATTGCCGAAGCTGCCCGACTTGATGAAGCCCTCGTCCAGCAGGGGCTTCATCAGCGCCGGAAAGAGGGGCTCGGTGGCCGCCAGGATGGCGGTGGCCCCCAGGGACAGCGCCACCGCCTTCCAGTACGGGCGCACATACCCGAGGAGGCGGAAATAGAGGGCGCGGGTGTTGAGGTCTTGACGGCTCATAGGGGTGAGGCTGAGGAAACCGCGATTATAGCCGCTCGGCTAGGCCAGGCTGCGGTAAAGGGCCACCAGCCGCTCGGCCATGGCGGCGAGGGAGAGGTCCTGCACCGAAGCCCGGGCCGCATCCCGCATGGCGGCGGCCCGGCCCGGTGCGGCCAGGGCATCCAGGTGGCGGGTGAGCCGGGGCAGGTCGAGGGCGTCGCCCACGTAACCGTTCTCCCCTGCCCGGATGCGGGCGGCGATGCCGCAGCTGGTGCTGGTGATGGTGGGCAGACCGCAGGCCAGGGCCTCCAGGGCGGCGTTGGGCATGGGGTCGTAGAGGGTGGGCAGGACGAAGGCGTCGGCGGCACCGTAATAGGGCCGCACATCCTTCTGGGGGCCAGTAAAGACGACCCTTTCGCCGATGCCAAGGCTGGCAGCCAGGCGGGACATGGCTTTCAGGCTACGATCCCCGCCGACGACCAGCAGGTGCGCCTCCTGGCTGGCCATGGCGGCGAAGGCCCGCAGCAGGCGGGGGACGCCCTTGCGCTCGAAACCGCCGCCGACGTAGAGAAACAGGGGCGCCTCCGCCGCAATGCCGAGGCGGCCCCGCAGCTCCAGCCGGTGGGCGGCGGCCAGGCGGGGATGGAAATGCTCCAGGTCCACCCCGTTTTCGATCAGCACCAGCTTTTCTTCCGGCACCCCGTAGTAGCGCTGCATTTCCTCCGCCACCAGGCGGGAATTGCAGATCACCCGGGCCAGGGCCGGGTGGGTCAGCATGGCCCGCTCCTGGGCCAGGATGTAGCGGTGGAAGCCGGAGAGCCGGTCCAGCCAGCGGGTCAGGCCGCCCCGGGCCCGGGCCCGGTGCTCCAGCCAGGCGGCATGGACGCCGTCGCCGGCGCGGAAAATGCGGCAGCCGGGAATGCGTTCGTGGCTCTGGGTGATGTCGAAGCCGCCCGCGGCCATGGCCTGCTGGGCGCAGCGGGCGAAGGAGGCATCCCGGGCGGCGCGGCCGCCCCACAGGCGCGAATAGGGCGGATCGCAGGTGATCTGGGCGAAGCCGGCAGCGGGGGCGCCATCCCAGGAGCGGGTGATAAGGGTGACCTGGGCCCCTTCCTGCACCAGGGCCCCCAGGGCCCGCTCGACGAAGCGCTCGGCGCCGCCGTAGGGGTTGTAGCGCTGACGGACGATGGCGATTTTCAAACGGCAGGCTCCGCCAGCAGTTCCCGGGCGGCGGCCAGCACCGTGGCCGGCGGCAGGGAGACCAGGCAGTCGCTGACCTTGCCGCCGCCGCAGCCGTCGATGCCGCAGGGGCGGCAGGGGTGGTCCTGGCTGACGATGACCCGGGAGGGCACGCCCCAGGGGCCCCACTCCTTGTCGCCGGAAGGGCCGAAGAGGGCCACCACGGGCGTGCCCATGGCGGCGGCGATGTGCATGGGGGCCGAGTCCACGCCGATGAAGAGGCGGGCCCGGCCGGCCAGGGCCGCCAGTTCCTTCAGGCTCAGCTGGCCGGAGAGGTCCACCGCGGAACGGGCCAGGCCGGCCTGGATGGCGGCCACCATCTCCCGCTCGGCCGGGTCCGGCGCGGCGGAGATCACCACCGGCCAGCCCTCGGCCTGGAGGCCGTTGATGACGGCAGCCATAGCCTCCGCGGTCCAGCACTTGAAGCGCCAGCGGGAGGCAGGATGCAGATGCACGAAGGGCTTGCCGCCCAGCCCCTGGTCCGCCAGCAGCTGGCCCACCCGGCGCTCCGCTTCCATGCCGGGCACCAGGGACAGGCGCCGCTGATCCGGCGCCGGATAGAGGCCGATGCGGCGCAGGGCGTCCAGGTTGCGCTCCACCGTGTGGCGCAGGGCATTGCCCGGAGCGCCGACGAAATGGGTGAAGCTGTTCTGCCAGAAACCGCCCCGACCCCTGACCTTGGGCCCCACGGCCCAGCGGGCGCCGACGGCCCGGGCCAGCCAGGCGCCCCGGGGATGGTCGGTGAGGTGAATCACCAGGTCGTAACCGGGATGGCGCAGGCTCTGCAACAGCTGCCATTCGGCCCGCAGGTGGCCCCAGGGGCCGAGCTTCTTCCATTGCCGGTCGATGCAGTGCACGGTGTCGATGGCCGGATGCTGGCTCAGCATCTCCGCCGTGTCCCGGTACACCAGGGCGTCGATGTGGGCCTGGGGCGCCGCCGCCTTGAGGGCGGCGAACACCGGCGCCGACAGCAGCACGTCGCCGTGGTGGCGCAGCTTGATCACCAGGGCGCGGCGCACCTGGTCGAGGGGAACGGCATCGGGAAGATAGGTTTCGGCCATGGCTCGGGATTTTACCGGCTTCGCAGCCCTTTTAGCGGTTGAGGAAGCGCACCCGGGCGCCCTGGGCATCCAGCTGCACCCGGCTGACGCCGGCATAGTCGAAATGCAGGCGGAACCAGTCGGCCGGGGCCAGACCCAGCCAGTGGCCGAAGAGGGCCTTGAGCACGCCGCTGTGGGTCACCACCACCAGGGCCCGCTCCCCATCCCCGGCCGCGGCCTGTTCCGCCACCCAGGCCAGGGCCCGGGCCTGCAACTGGGCTGCCGTCTCGCCGCCGTGGGGCGCGGCGTTCGCCGTATCCGCCGCCCAGCGGTCCAGCACGCCCGGGTCCTGGCGGTGGATGTCGTCCCAGGCCCGTCCTTCCCAGTGGCCGAAGTGCAGCTCCTGGAGACGGGCGTCCGTCGCTGCTTCCGGGCCGATGGCCCGGGCCAGTTCGAGGCAGCGCCGCAGGGGGCTGGAATGGAGGGGCGCATCCGTCGGCAGCAGGGGCCGCAGGCGGGCCGCCGCGACAGCCGCAGGTTCGGCCAGGGCCAGGTCGGTGCTGCCGTAGCAGATGCCCTCGGCCACCAGGGGCCGGGGATGGCGGATCAGGAAAAGGTCCACAGCAGCCCCAGGTAGAAGGCCAGTTCGCTGCCCTGCTGGGCGGCGCCCAGGCAGTCGCCGGTATAGCCCCCCAGGCGCCGCCGCATCAGGCGGCCCAGCCACAGGGTGCAGGCGGCGGCCAGCAGCAGGGCCATGGCCAGGTTGGCCGGGGGCAGATAGAGCGCGAGCAGGGCGACGCCGGCCAGGGCGAAGCACAGGGCCAGGGCCAGCTCGCCGGCGCCCATGCGGGTGGCCAGGGGCTTGGCCTTGGCCAGCTGGTCCTCGCGCACGTAATCCAGGCTTTTCAGCAGCACCGTGGCGCAACCCCGGGAGACGGCATGACCGGCCACCAGGGCCGCCGGCAGGGCCGCGGCAGACAGGGCGAAAAGGGCCAGGAACTTGCCCAGGAGCACCAGGACGATGGCGACGACGCCGTAACTGCCGACCCGGGAGTCCTTCATGATGGTCAGCACCTGCTCCCGGGTCCAGCCGCCGCCGAAGCCGTCCACCATGTCCGATAGGCCGTCCTCGTGGAAGGCGCCGGTGACGTAGATGGTGGCGGCCATGGCGGCCAGCACGGCAAGGGCCTTGGGCCACACCAGGGCGGCCAGGGCAAAGGCCAGGGCGGCGATGGCGCCCACCAGCAGGCCCACCGCCGGGAAATAGCGGGCCGCCCGGTTGAGACCCTCGCTGGAGTGGCCGACCCAGGCCGGCACCGGCAGGCGGGTGAAGAAACGCAGGGCGCCGAAGAAGTATTCCAGCTCCCGGCGCAGGCAGCCCATGGCCACGGCCTCAGGCTTCCTTGTCGCTGACGCCGGCCGACTCGAAGCTGGCCATTTCGTTGAGGAAGGCCACGGCGGCCCGCACCAGGGGCAGGGCCAGGGCGGCGCCGGTGCCTTCGCCCAGGCGCAGGCCCAGGTCCAGCAGGGCAGTGGCGCCGAAGTGCTCGAGCTGGGCGCGATGGCCGGGCTCGGCCGAGTTGTGGCAGAAGACGCAGTAGCCCAGCACCTCCGGCTGCAGGCGGGCCGCCACCAGCAGGGCTGAGGTGACGATGAAGCCGTCCACCAGGATCAGCATTTTGGCTTCGGCGGCGGCCAGGAAGGCCCCCACCATCTGGGCGATCTCGAAGCCGCCGAACTGGGCCAGCACCTCCAGGGCGTCGTCGCCGCCGCCGGCCTGGCGGTAGCGGGTCATGGCCTGGGCCAGCAGGTTGCGCTTGCGGGAGAGGCCGGCGTCGTCCAGGCCGGTGCCGCGGCCGACGCACTCGGGCAGGCTGGCGCCGGTCAGGCAGTGGGTCATGAGGGAGGCGGCGGCGGTGTTGCCGATGCCCATCTCGCCGAAGCCGATGACGTTGCAGCCCCGGGCGGCGGCGGCCCGCACCGCGGCGACACCGGCGGCGATGGCTTCGTCCCGCTGGGCGGCGCTCATGGCGGCCCCTTCCAGGTAGTTGGCGGTGCCGGGAGCGATCTTGGCCGACAGCAGCCCTTCCCGGGGGGCGAAATCGTGGGCCACGCCCGCATCCACCACGGTCAGGGCGACGCCGTTGAGGCGGGCGAAGACGTTGATGCCGGCGCCGCCGGCGAGGAAGTTCTCCACCATCTGCCAGGTCACGTCCTGGGGATAGGCGGAAACGCCGGCCTTGGCGGCGCCATGGTCGCCAGCGAAGACGATCACTTCCGGCTGCCGCACCGCCGGCGCCAGGCTCTGCTGGATCAGGCCGATCAGCAGGGCCAGGTTTTCCAGCTGGCCCAGGGCGCCCACGGGCTTGGTCTTGGTATCGATCTTGTGGCGCAGGGCCGGCAGGATGTCGACGGCGGGAGCGGCAATCTGGAAGTTGGGCAGGGACATGGGAGCGACACGCGAGGGGAAGTGAAGCCGGCCATTATACCCGCCGCCCCGAAGCCGCCCCGCCCCTGTGCTACCCTCTCGCCCATGGAAAAAGCCCTGCGCGAACTGATCATCGGCGGCGCCCGCTCCGGCAAGAGCGCCCTGGCCGAACAGCGGGCCGCCGCCAGCGGCCTGGAAGTGGTTTATGTGGCCACGGCCCAGTCCCGGGACGGGGAAATGGCCCGCCGCATCGCCCACCACCGGGAGCGCCGTCCCGCCCACTGGGGCCTGCGCGAGGAGCCCCTGGAACTGGCCGCCCTGCTGGCCCGGGAAGCCTCGCCCCAGCGCTGCCTGCTGGTGGATTGCCTGACCCTGTGGCTGTCCAACCTGCTCTTTGCGGGCGAGGCGGCGCGCCAGGCCGAAGCCGGCGAGGTGGTGCACTGCCCCCTGCTGCAGGGCCAGACCCAGGCTCTGGTGGAACTCCTGCCGACCCTGCCCGGCCACATCATCCTGGTCTCCAACGAGGTGGGCTGGGGCATCGTGCCCATGCACCCGGTCTCCCGCCTCTTCGGCGACGAGCAGGGGCGCCTCAATCAGCGGGTCGGGGCCGCCTGCGAACAGGTCACCCTGGTGGCCGCCGGCCTGCCCCTGAGCCTCAAGGCCCCGGGCGGCAGCGCCGCCTGATTAGGGAAAATCCCCGTTTCGCCGCCCCCCGGGGCCGGTGTATCTTGGCGCCCAACAATCCAACGTCCCGGGGAGATTCACCCATGTACAAGCGCATCCTGGTCGCCATCGACGACAGCTTCATGACCCAGCGGGTCCTGGCCGAGGCGGCCTCCCTGGCCAAGGCCCACGGTGCCGCCCTCTGCATCGCCCACGCCATCGACGAAACCATCCTGGCCCGCTCCAATGTGGAAAGCCTGGCCCCCACCCCCATCGGCGAAGTGGAATCCCAACTGCGCACCGCCGCCCGCGCCTTCCTGGAGAAGGCCGCCGCCACCGCCCGGGCCGCCGGCATCGAGCCCGAACTGAAGGTGGTGGATTCGGAGAAGAAGCACGTTTCCGACATCCTGGCGGACACCGCCGAAGCCTGGAAGGCCGACCTGCTGATCCTGGGCACCCACGGCCGCCGCGGCCTGGAACGCTATTTCGTCGGCAGCGTGGCCGAGCGCGTGGTGCGCCGCGCCTCCTGCTCCATCCTGCTGGTACGAGGCGAGTAAGCGCTCACCCAAGAGCTGCCGCAAAACAAAAAGGCCGGATACCCGAAAGGGCATCCGGCCTTTTTTCTTGGCAGGGAAATCTTGGCTGGGAAGAAGTCGGGCGGGGATCAGTCGTGGCTGACCAGGGCCGATAGTTCCCGGTTGAGCAGCTCCGGGTCGCCCAGGTTCAGTTCCACCAGGCGGCGCAGGTGGCTGATGCTGTCCAGGTCGATGGATTCGCAGCGGATGCCCACCGTGTTGTTGTCGCCCACGTGGGCCAGGTGGCCTTCCATGACCACCACCGCATCGCTGTGGTTGAGGGGAATCTCCAGCTTGCAGCCTTCGCCGGAGCGGCCCTGCCAGCCCGAGGCCATGGCCACCAGCGCCCCTTTGAGGGAGAGGTCGCGGATTTCGCCGATGTGGCGGCCGCCACTGGCGGTGGTCAGGTAGGCGTTGCTGAGGAAATGGATGCGGCTGAAATGACGGCGTTCCTGGCTCATGGGAGTCTCCTCGCTGGGGCGCCGCCAGGGGTTGGCCGGGCGCCCTTATTTCCCTCGCATGTTACCCCAAAGCAGCTTGTGCAACTGCACCTGCAGGCGCACCGGCAGGCCGTCGGCGAGAATCCAGTCGGCCAGGGTGCCCGGCTCCAGGCTGCCCTGCACCGGCGCCATGAGGATGGGACAGCGGCCGATCAGGCCATGCTGGCGCAACTGGGCCACGGCCCAGTCGTAGTCGGCCCGGTCGGCCAGCACCAGCTTCAGCTCGTCGTGGGGCGTCAGGTACTCCAGGTTGGACCACAGGTTGCGCTCCACCTCGCCGGAGCCCGGCGCCTTCAGGTCCACGATTTTCGACACCCGGGGATCGACGCCGGAAACATCCAGGGCGCCGCTGGTTTCCAGGGAAACGTCGCAGCCCGCATCGCACAGGGCGGTAAGCAGGGGCAGGCAGTTCTTCTGGGCCAGGGGTTCGCCGCCACTGACGCAGACCCGCTGGGTGGGGTGACGCGCCACTTCGGCCAGGATCGCCGGCAGGCTCATCAGGGTGCCGCCGGAGAAGGAATAGGCGGTGTCGCACCAGACGCAGCGCAGGGGGCAGCCGGTGAGACGCACGAAGACCGTAGGCAGGCCGGTACGGGAGGTTTCCCCCTGCAGGGAGTAGAAAATTTCGCTGATCTTCAGCGTCGGAGCGGTCATGGGCGGCGGCGGGAAAAGGGCTATCGATTGGGCCGGTTCGGCAAAAGGGGCGCTGCAAAAGACAACGGGGAACGTCAGCCGTTCCCCGCATGATCTGCGCCGATCCTGCCGGCGCCTACTTCTTCTTCAGGCGCTGGCGGGCCGATTCGGCGGCCTGGCTGCTGGGGTACTTGGCCACCAGGGTTTCCAGGGTCTTGCGCGCGCCCTTGGCGTCGCCCAGTTCCTGCTGGCAGGTGGCGGCGTTGAGCAGGGCGTCGGAAGCCTTGGGGCTTTCCGGCCACTTGGCCACCAGGGCATTCTGCACCTCGATGGCCTTCTTGCAGTCGCGCTGGGCGAAATGGCTGTTGCCCAGCCAGTACTGGGCCGACGGCGCCAGGGTGCTGGCGGGATGATTTTTGACGAAGGCCTCCAGGGCGCCGGCGGCTTCCTTGTACTTGCCGGCCTTGAACTGGTTGAGGGCCGCTTCGTATTCCTTCGCTTCCTGGGCCGGGTCCGACTTGGCAGGCGCCGGAGCTGCCGCAGCGGCGGCGGGAGCGCCCTCTTCCCCGGCCGGCGGATTGGCGGCGCCGGGAGCGGAGGGACCTTCCAGCTTGCGCAGGCGGGTATCCAGGTCGATGTAGAAATCCTTCTGGCGTTTTTGCGCTGCCTCCAGTTCGTAGGTCAGCACTTCCACCTGGCCGCGCAGCTTGGCCATTTCGGAGCGCATGGACTCGATCTGGTTGGACAGTTCGATCTGGGCCCGGGACGCCGTGTCCAGACGCTCGGTGGTCTGAGCCTTGAGATCGTTGATCTGGCGCCGGGCCTCTTCGTCGTCGAAGAGGCCGGCGTGTGCCGGCCCGGCCACCCAGAGGGCTGCCAGAAGCGCCGCCGAGGGAACGAGCCGGCGCATCATGCTTAGAACTCGCCGCTGTAGAGGATGTCGGCGCGACGGTTTTCGGCGTAAGCGGCCTCGTCGTTGCCTTCAGCCTTCGGCTTTTCTTCGCCCAGGCTCACGGATTCCAGCTGCTCTTCACGTACGCCCAGCAGGGACAGGGCCTTCTTCACGGCGTCGGAACGCTTCTGACCCAGGGCCAGGTTGTACTCGCGGGAGCCGCGTTCGTCGGTGTTGCCCTGGATCAGGATCTTGGTGCCCTTGTTGGCGGCCAGATACTTGGCGTGGGCGGCGACCAGTTCCTTGTACTCGGGCTTGATGTCGAACTTGTCGTAGTCGAAGTACACGCTGCGCTTGTAGAGGACGTTCTTCGGATCGTTGTAGGGCTTCATGCCCACATCGCCGCCGCCGACGCCGGTGGCAGTGGCGCTACGGTTTTCGACGCCGGCGCCGGACTGTTCCGGGGCGGCGGGCTGGCTGCCGCAGCCGGCCAGCACGAAGAGAGAAGCGATGAGAGCGGGAAGAGCCAGTTTGCGCATGTTTCGGTACTCCTAGGGGTAAATGGGTGCTGCGTCGCGTTACTTCAGGTAAGGGCCCCACGCCGGTTCGCGAACATCGCCGGCGGAGACGGAAAGGCGCTGCTTGACCCGACCATCGGACGAAACAGCGGAAAGGACGCCCCGCCCGCCCATTTCCGTGGCGAACAGGATCATGCGGCCATTGGAAGCGAAACTGGGGGATTCATCCTTGTGGGAATCGGTGAGTATCTGCACCTGCTTGCTCGCCAGGTCCATGATGGCCAGCTGGAAGCGGCCGCCGTTGCGGGAGATGAAGGCCATGCTGCGGCCATCCGGCGAGAGGCGGGGGGAAACGTTGTAGGAGCCGTCGAAGGTGACGCGCTGGGCCGTACCGCCGCCGACGGAAACCCGGTAGATCTGGGGGGCGCCGCCCCGGTCGGAGGTGAAGTAGATGCTTTCGCCATCGGGCGAGAACTGGGGTTCGGTGTCGATGGAGGAGGAACTCATCAGGCGCTGGGCACCGGAGCCGTCCGCATTGACCAGATAGATCTGGGAGCCGCCGTCCTTGGACAGGGTCACCGCCAGGCGGCGGCCGTCCGGGGCCCAGGCGGGCGCCGAGTTGGAGCCCTTGAAGTTGGCCACCACGGTGCGCCGGCCGGTGGCCAGGGTATGCACGTACACCACCGGCTTCTTGTTCTCGAAGGAGACGTAGGCCAGACGGCCGCCATCGGGCGACCAGGCGGGGGAAATGATGGGCTCCTTGGAAACCAGGGCCGGCTGGGCATTCTGGCCGTCGGCATCGGCGATCTGCAGCTCGTAGCGGCCGGCCTGCTTGACCACGTAGGCGATGCGGGTGGAGAAGTAGCCCTTTTCGCCGATCAGTTTCTCGTAGATGTAGTCGGCGATGCGGTGGCCGGCGGCGCGCAGCATGTTGGGGGTGGTGACGAAGGCGACGCCGCCCAGGGAGGCCTGCTTGGAAACGTCGTAGAGGCGGAAACGGGCTTCGAACTTGCCGCCGGCATCGGCCACCAGGCTGCCGCCGACGAAGGCGTCGGCGCCCTTGTTCTTCCAGGCACCGAAATCCACGTTGTCGTTTTCGCTGATGGGGGTCGGGCCCGGCTCCACCAGACGGAACAGGCCGGAACGCTCTAGGTCGGCGCGGATGACCGAGGTCAGGGCCCGGGAGTAGCCCGGTTCGCCGGCAAAGTCGGCGATGGCGATGGGCAGGCGATGGGCGCCGGCACCGGTGATTTCAATGGCTAGCTGGGCGTGGGCGCCCCCCAGGGCGGCAAGCAGGGACAAGCCGAGCAGAATCCGGGAAACATAGCGCGCAATCACGGTCATTGAAGAAACCTGGGCCGGAAAAAGGTCCGATTATACCCAAAGCCCCCGACGCTGCCGCGTAACGAAAGGTAACGTAAGGGGGAATGACAAAGAATCAGGGGGAGCAGCCGGAAGTCCCTTCCTGGGGACAGAAGGTCAGCTCCAGCTCCCGGTGGAAAGCCGACTTGTCGTCGGGCAGGGGCAGAGGCGAGGACTTCATGATGGCCCGTTCGACGGCGCTGTCGTAGGCCGGCACGCCGCTGGAACGTGTCATGCGGGCGCTGATGATCTCGCCGCTGGGCAACTGGGTCACCAGGAACTTGGCCGTGGGATTGCCGCTGACGCTGACGAAGCCCAGGTTGCCCCGCACCTTGGCGCGGATCTTGTCCACGTAGGAAGCCAGGCCCTTGCTGCGGGAAGAGGCGGCGGCAGCCTCCTTGCCGGCGGCCTGCTGCATGTTCATTTCCCGGCTCAGCTGTTCCTTCAGGGCCTGCTCACGCTGGCGCTGCTTGAGGTCCCGCTGGTCCCGTTCCAGTTCCTTCTGCCAGTCGGGAGTCTCGGGCTTCTTCTCCTCCTTCTTGGGTTCGGGTTTCGGCTCTTCCTTTTTCGGCTCCGGCTTTTTCTTCTCTTCCTTGAGCACGATGTCGGGCTTGGGCGCCGGCTTCGGGTCCGGTTTCACCTCGGGCTTGGGTTCGGGCTTCGGCTCCGGTTTGGGCACGGGCTTCGGTTCCGGAGGCGGCGGGGGCGGCTTGTAGGCGCCCTGGGGCACGTCGCTCCACAGTTCGACCTCCACCGCCTCGTGCTTGGTCTGCCAGCGGATGCCGAAGAAGAGGAAGATGGCCAGCAGCAGGTGCACCAGGATCGCCAGGATCAGGGCCTTGCGCTTGCCCGGCTCCGCCCGCCGTTCGAAGGGCATGTCCGTTCCGGCTTTCATCGGGGAACTCACTTGCGCACGGTCTCCAGGCCGACCCGCTTGATGTTCTGCAGCTTGATCTGGTCCAGCACCTCGAGCACGGCGTCGTAGCGGGCGGCCTTGTCGCCCACCACCAGCACCGGCAGTTCCGGGTTGGCCTCCAGCTCGGTCGCCAGCAGGTCGTTGAGCTGGCGGCGGTCGATGGACTTTTCCTTGCCCCGGGCATCCTGCACGGCAATGCTGCCGTCGGCCTTGACCATGACCCGGTAGGGATTTTCCGGCACGGCGGAGGACTTGCCGGCGGAGGGCAGGTCCACCGAGCCGGTCTGCATCATGGGCGTGGCCACCATGAAGATGACCAGCAGCACCAGCATGACGTCGATGTAGGGAACGACGTTGATTTCGTTTTTAAGGCGACGCGGACGCATGGCTCCGGCCCCTTAACGCATCTGCCGCTGCAGGATGTTGGAGAACTCTTCCATGAAACTCTCGAAGCGGGTGGAGAGGCGGTCGATGTCGTGGGCGAAGCGGTTGTAGGCCAGCACCGCGGGGATGGCGGCAAAGAGGCCGATGGCCGTGGCCACCAGGGCTTCGGCAATACCGGGGGCGACGGAGGCCAAGGTCGCCTGGCCCACGTTGGAGAGGCCGCGGAAGGCATGCATGATGCCCCACACGGTGCCGAAGAGGCCGATGTAGGGGGAAACGGAGCCGACGGAGGCGAGGAAGGCCAGGTGGGATTCCAGGTCGTCGATCTCCCGCTGGTAGGTGGCGCGCATGGCGCGGCGGGAGCCGTCCACCACGTCCTTGGCTTCCAGGTTCTTCTGGTTGCGCAGCTTGGTGAATTCCCGGAAGCCGGCCTCGAACACCCGCTCCATGGCGCCGGTGTCGTGGCGCTGTTCGACGGCATTCTGGTAGAGGCGGTTGAGGTCGCCGCCGCTCCAGAAGTCCCGCTCGAACTGCTCGGTCTGGTTGCGCGCATTCTTCACCGCATAGAGCTTGCGGAAGATGTAGTACCAGGACATGAAGGAGACGCCAGCCAGCAGGGCCATGACGACCTGGACGACGGCGCTGGCCTGGGTGATGAGGGAAAGGATGGAAAGGTCTTGGGTGACGTTCATTGCAGGGCTTCCAGTTTCTCGCGCAGGAATTCGGGAATGGGGGTGGTTTTCATGGCGTCCAGCTTGACGCAAACGATCTGGACGGTACCGCTAACCAGGTCGTCGTCGCTGCCGTGGCGACGGGCGAACTGGCGGAAGGTGATCTGGGCGCGGCCGAGCTTTTCCACGGCCAGGCCGATGGTCAGCAGGTCGTCGAGCCGGGCCGGCCGCAGGTAGTCGCAACTGACGGAACGGACGACGAAGGCGACGCCCTGCTCCGCCAGCAGGTCCACCTGGTGATGGCCGATGCTGCGCAGCCATTCGGTGCGGCAGCGCTCGAAAAAGCGCAGGTAGTTGGCGTAGTAGACCACGCCGCCCGCATCCGTGTCCTCGTAATAGACGCGGACCGGAATGGTGAAGGCGTGGTCGGCAGGATGGCTCATGGGCGTAATTCTAGGCGGCTCGGGGCCTGGGGACGATGACAGTCTGTAACAGCCGTCCTCATTGCTCCTTGGGGGACCACAGGTCGGGCGTGGCGGCCGGGGTGCCGGGCGCCTCCAGCCCCAGGTGGCGGTAGATGGCCGGGGTGGCGATGCGGCCCCGGGGGGTGCGCTGCAGGTAGCCCTGCTGGATCAGGTAGGGTTCCAGCACGTCCTCGATGGTGTCCCGGGCCTCGCCGATGGCGGCGGCCAGGTTGTCCACCCCCACCGGACCGCCGGCGAACTTATCGATCACGGCAGAGAGCAGCTTGCGGTCCATCAGGTCCAGGCCGCCGTGGTCCACGTCCAGCATGGAGAGGGCGGCGTCGGCCACCTCCCGGGTAATGATGCCGTCGGCCTTGACCTCGGCGTAGTCCCGCACCCGACGCAGCAGGCGGTTGGCGATGCGGGGCGTGCCGCGGGAGCGGCGGGCGATCTCCAGGGCCCCTTCCGGCTCGATGGCCACGTTGAGCAGCTGGGCCGAGCGGGTGACGATGTGGGTCAGTTCCTGGGCGTTGTAGAACTCCAGCCGGGCGACGATGCCGAAGCGGTCCCGCAGGGGGTTGGTCAGCATGCCGGCCCGGGTGGTGGCGCCCACCAGGGTGAAGGGCGGCAGGTCCAGCTTCACCGAGCGGGCCGCCGGGCCCTCGCCGATCATGATGTCGATCTGGAAATCCTCCAGGGCCGGGTAGAGAATTTCCTCCACCACCGGACTGAGACGGTGGATTTCGTCGATGAACAGCACGTCGTGCGGTTCCAGGTTGGTCAGGATGGCGGCCAGGTCGCCGGCCCGCTCCAGCACCGGTCCCGAGGTCTGGCGCAGGTTCACCCCCATCTCGGCGGCCACGATGTGGGCCAGGGTGGTCTTGCCCAGGCCCGGCGGGCCGAACAGCAGGACGTGGTCGAGGGCCTCGCTGCGCCGCTTGGCGGCGTGGATGAAAATGGAGAGCTGCTCCCGGATCTTGGCCTGACCGACGTAATCCGCCAGGCGCTTGGGCCGCAGGGCGCGCTCGATGGCTTCCTCCTGGGCCGACTTGCTCTCGGCGCCGATGAGACGGCCGGCGTCGGCGTCGAAGGAGGAATCAAAGGAATCGGTTTCGATCATGGAAAGCCTGGAGTGAGCCTGGAAAGTGCGGCGGGCGAGGCCCGGTAAGCCGCCATTTTACTCCCGCCGCCCCCTCAGGGCTTGGCCAGCAGTTTGAGGGCCTGGCGGATGCCGTCCGAAACGCCGCTGCCGGCGGGCAACTGCTTGAGGGCGGCGGCGGCTTCCCGCTCGTTGTAACCCAGGGCCAGCAGCGCATTGAGGATGTCCGACTGGTCGTCGTGCACCACCAGGGCCGCAGCGGCCCCGCCACCCACCACCGGGGCCAGCTTGTCCTTCAGTTCCAGCAGCAGGCGCTCGGCAGTCTTCTTGCCGATGCCCGGCACCTTGGTCAGGCGGCCGGCCTCCTGGCGGGAGATGGCCGCCGCCAGGTCGCTGACGGAAAGGCCGGAGAGAATGGCCAGGGCCATGCGCGGGCCGACGCCGGAAATTTTGATCAGCTGGCGGAAGGCGAAACGCTCCGCCTCGGTGAGGAAGCCGAAAAGGAAATGGCCGTCCTCCCGCACCACGAAGTGGGTCAGCAGGGTCACCTTGTCGCCGTTGCCCGGCAGGTTGTAGAAGGTGCTCATGGGCACATCCACCTCGTAGCCAACGCCCTGCACGTCCAGGACCACCTGGGGGGGATTCTTTTCGGCCAGGAGGCCGGTGAGTCTTCCGATCATGTTCTCTTCCTTGGATTGGGGGCTTCCATCAGGCGGCCGCCGCGCACCCGCAGGCCGGCGGTGGCGATGTGGCCCAGACCCTGGCCGCCGTGGGCGTGGGCGATGGCACAGGCCAGGGCATCGGCGGCGTCGGCGGACGGGTCGCCGGGCAGGCTGAGGAGGCGCTTGACCATGTGCTGCACCTGTTCCTTGGCCGCCTTGCCGTTGCCCACCACCGCCTGCTTCACCTGCAGGGCGGTGTACTCGCCCACCGGCAGGCCGGTGGACACCAGGGCGGTGATGGCGGCGCCGCGGGCCTGGCCCAGCAGCAGGGTGGACTGGGGATTGACGTTCACAAAGACCTTTTCCACCGCCGCCTGGGCCGGACCATGAGCGGCGACGATTTCCCGGATGCCTTGGTAGATCACCTCCAGGCGCTCCGGCAGGGTGCGGGTGTCGTCGGTGCGGATGCAGCCGCTGCTGACGTAGGCCAGCTTGTTGCCCAGCTTGTCGATGAGGCCGAAGCCGGTGCAACGCAGCCCCGGGTCGATGCCGAGGATGCGCACCGGCACGGGTGCGGCGGCGGCATTCGGCTTGGCGGAGACGGGGGGGATGGCGGACATGGCAGCATTCTAAGGGGGCGGACGCCGCCTGTCGCGCCCGACGGGACCGCAGGCCCGAAATTTGACACGGGTTAAGGATTCGTCATGGACTCCCGCCCAAATTGGCAGGCATAAAAACCAATTCCCTGTGTCCACACCGTCGCAGGAGGGAGAACCATGTCACTGTTACGCAAAATCTTTGGCGATTCACCGCCGCCCCCCGCCCCCGAGGCCCCGCCCATGCCCGAGCCGGTTCCGGCCGCCCGCAGCGGCCCGGCGCCGGGAACCCAGATTCACTACCATCCGGCCCTGGTGCACCAACTCACCGACGAGCACCTGGTGCTGCTGCAGGCCTTCGGCGCCATCCAGAGCGCCGCCGCCCAGGGCAACCTGGCGGAGGCCGCCTCGCTGCTGGAAAAATTCCGGGTACGGCTGCAGGGCCACCTGCTGACCGAGAATGTGCGCCTCTACATCTACCTGGAGCACCAGCTGGCCGGCGACCCCTCCAGCTTCGCCCTGATCCACGAGTTCCGCCAGGAGATGGACGGCATCGGCAAGGCCCTGGCCACCTTCCTGCGCAAGTACCAGAACCTGGCCGCCGAGCCGGGGCTAGCCCCGGCCTTCGTCGATGAACTGGCCGGCGTCGGCAAGGTGCTGGTGGAGCGCATCCAGCGCGAGGAAGCGACTCTCTACCCCCTGTACACCGCCTAGGCCCGCCGCGCCAGGTACACGCCGGCCACGGCCAGCCCCATGCCCGCCAGGGCGGGGCCGGAGAGGGTTTCGCCAAAGGCGGCCCAGGCGATGAGGGCGGTGGTAGGCGGCGTCAGGTAGAACAGGCTGGCCACATTGACGGCGCTGCCGCTGCGGATGAGCACGTTGAGCAGGCTGATGGCGCCCACCGACAGCACCAGCACCAGCCACAGCAGGGCGAAGACGAAGGTGCCGCTCCAGGCGATCTCCTGGCTCTCGCTGGCGCCGGCCACCATCAGGGTCAGCACCGCCGTCGGCAGGAACTGGATGACGGCGCCGGAACGCAGGTCGAAGGCAGGACAGAAGCGCTTCTGGTACAGGGTACCCAGGGTGATGCCGAGCAGGGCCACCAGGGCCGGGACGATGGCCGGCAGCAGCTCGGCCAGGGGCTGGCTGCCGAACTTGCCGGAAACCACCAGACCCACGCCGCTCAGGCCCAGCACCAGACCCAGCCACTGGCGCCGGCTGACCGCCTCCCTCAGCAGCCAGCCGGCCCCCAGGGCGGTCAGCAGGGGCTGCATGCCCACCACCAGGGCGGTGATGCCGGCCGGCAGACCGCGGTGGATGGCCATGAAGACGCCGCCGAGATAGACCGCATGCAGCAGCACCCCGGAGAAGCCGATGTGCAGCCATTCCTGGCGGGTGGCAGGCCAGGAGGCGCGAAATACAAGGGCCACCGGCAGCATCAGTCCGAGCACCAGGAGGTAGCGGGCGCTGAGGAAGGTCAGGGGCTCCGCATAGGGCAGGCCGTACTTGGCGCCGATGAAGCCGGTGCTCCACAGCAGCACGAAGAGAAAGGGCAGGAACTTGCGCACGAGGCCTCGCGACAAAAGAAAAAGCGGCGCCAGGCGCCGCTTTCTCGGGGGAACAAAAGCAGACCGGGCCGATTATTCGTCCATCACGGCGGAGGTGTAAACCTCCTGCACGTCGTCCAGGGACTCCAGGGCGTCGATCAGCTTCTGCATGCGCTGGGCGTCTTCCCCGGTCAGTTCGGATTCGTTCAGGGCCTTCATGGTCACTTCCGCCATCTCGGGCTTGAAGCCGGCCTTTTCCAGGGCTTCCTGCACGTTCAGCAGATCGTTGGGCGGGGTCAGCACTTCGATGGAGCCGTCGTCGTTGGTGATGATGTCGTCGGCGCCGGCCTCGATGGCCGCATCCATGATGGCAGCCTCGTCGGCGCCCGGGGCGAACAGCATCTGGCCACAGTGCTTGAACTGGAAGGAAACGCAGCCTTCGGTGCCCATGTTGCCGCCGTACTTGTTGAAGGCGTGGCGCACATCGGCCACGGTGCGCACCCGGTTGTCGGTGAGGCAGTCCACCATCACTGCGGCGCCGCCGATGCCGTAGCCTTCGTAGCGGATTTCCTCATAGCTGACGCCTTCCAGCTGGCCGGTGCCGCGCTTGATGGCGTTGTCGATGTTGTCCTTGGGCATGGATTCGCCCTTGGCCTTTTCCATGGCCAGGCGCAGGCGCGGATTCATGGCCGGATCGCCCCCGCCCATCTTGGCGGCGACGGTGATTTCCTTGATCAGCTTGGTGAAGACCTTGCCCCGCTTGGCGTCCTGACGGCCCTTGCGGTGCTGGATATTGGCCCATTTGGAGTGTCCGGCCATGGCTAACCTCGTAGCGAAAAACTGTTGATAGAATCGGACAATTCTAGCATAGCCACCGGACCCCACTCATGGCCCAGCCCCTAGTCATCGCCCGCCACGCCGCCACCGACCTGGCTCTCCTGCCCGCCCTGGCCAACCGCCACGGTCTCATCACCGGCGCCACCGGCACCGGCAAGACCATCACCCTGCAGGTGCTGGCGGAGCGCTTCTCCAGCATCGGTGTGCCCGTCTTCCTGGCCGACGCCAAGGGCGACCTCTCGGGCCTGGCCGCCGCCGGCAAGACCTCGCCCAAGCTGGAGGAGCGGCTGCACCACCTGGGCGTCACCGACTGGACTCCGACATCCTTCCCCACCGTCTTCTGGGACGTCTTCGGCCAGCAGGGCCACCCGGTGCGGGCCACCATTTCCGACATGGGCCCCCTGCTGCTGGCCCGCCTGCTCAACCTCAACGACACCCAGAGCGGGGTGCTGCAGCTGGTGTTCAAGATCGCCGACGACCAGGGCCTGATGCTGCTGGACCTGAAGGACCTGCGGGCGATGGTGCAGCACGTGGGCGAGCACGCCAAGGAATTCACCAGCGAGTACGGCAACGTCTCCGCCGCCTCCATCGGCGCCATCCAGCGCGCCCTCCTGACCCTGGGCGAACAGGGCGGCGACAGCTTCTTCGGCGAGCCCATGCTGGACATCGCCGATCTCATGCAGACCGACAATGGCAAGGGCGTGGTGAACATCCTGGCGGCGGACAAGCTGATGGGCGCGCCCCGCCTCTACGCCACCTTCCTGCTGTGGCTGCTGGCCGAACTGTTCGAGCACCTGCCGGAAGTGGGGGACCTGGAAAAGCCCAAGCTGGTGTTCTTCTTCGACGAAGCCCACCTGCTCTTCAACGAAGCCCCGCCGGCCCTGCTGGAAAAGGTGGAACAGGTGGTGCGCCTGATCCGCTCCAAGGGCGTCGGCGTGTACTTCGTCACCCAGAACCCCCTGGACATTCCCGACACCGTCCTGGGCCAGCTCGGCAACCGGGTGCAGCACGCCCTGCGCGCCTTCACCCCGCGGGACCAGAAGGCCGTCAAATCCGCCGCCCAGACCCTGCGCGCCAACCCGGCCTTCGACGCCGAAGCGGCCATCACCGAACTGGGTGTCGGCGAAGCCCTGGTCTCCTGCCTGGACGAAAAAGGCCGGCCCAATGTGGTGGAACGGGCCTTCATCCTGCCCCCCGCCTCCCGCATCGGCCCCTTGAGCGCTGAGGAGCGCCAGCAGGCCGTCCGCGATTCCGTGCTGTACGGCCACTATGAACAGGCAGTGGATCGGGAATCGGCCTACGAAATCCTCAAGGGCCGCACCGCACCGCCCGCCCAGGCCCAGCCGGCGCCGGCCTCCCCTGCCCCGCAAGCCAATGGCGGCGGCCTTTTCGGCGGCGTGCTGAGGGATGTGCTGGGCAGCGGCCAAAGCCCCCGCGGCCGCCAGAGCGACTCCGTCCTCACCACCGTCGCCAAGAGCGCCGCCCGCGCCATCGGCTCCCAGATCGGCCGGGAGATCATCCGCGGGGTGCTGGGGTCGATTCTTGGCGGCAGCGGCAGCCGGCGGCGTTAACCCGGCAGGAAGCGTTCCAGCAGGGCGTTGAGGAAGCGCCGGCCCCGCTCGGTCGGGGCGATGCAGTCCGGCGCCAGGGTCAGCAGCCCTTCCCGGGCCGCTTTTTCCAGCTCGCCCCGCACCAGCAGCAGGGGCAGGCCGGTGCGCTGCTCGAAGAGGGCCGGATCGAAGCCCTGGTTGAGGCGCAGGGCGTTCATGAGGAATTCGAAGGGCAGCTCGTCCGCCCCCACGCCGTGCTGCTCCTGTACCGGCTGGCCAGCAGCCACCTGCTCCAGGTACTGCTTGGGCTGTTTCCAGCGCATCTGGCGTTGCACCGAGAAGCCGTTGTGGTCCGGCAGGGTCAGCTTGCCGTGGGCGCCGGCGCCGATGCCCAGGTAGTCGCCGAAGGTCCAGTAGTTGAGGTTGTGCCGGCACTGATAACCGGGCCGGGCGAAGGCCGAAGTTTCGTAATGCACGTAGCCGGCTGCGGCCAGGCGGGCCTCGATGGCGTCCTGCATGTCGGCGCAGGTATCGCCCTCGGGCAACTGGGGCGGCCGGGCGGCAAAGAGGGTGTTGGGCTCCAGGGTCAGCTGGTAGCAGGAAAGATGGGGCGGTGTGAAGGAGAGGGCCATATCCAGGTCTGCCATCGCTTCGGCCTGGGACTGCTGGGGCAGGCCGTACATCAGGTCCAGGTTGAAGCGCTCGAAGTGGGTCTTGGCCAGCTCGATGGCGGCCCTGGCCTCGGCGCTGTCGTGGATGCGCCCCAGGGCCTCAAGGTGCCGGTCGTTGAAGCTCTGGATGCCAAGGGACAGACGATTCACCCCGGCGGCCCGGAAGGCGGCGAACTTGCCCGCCTCGGCGGTGCCCGGGTTGGCCTCCAGGGTCACCTCCGCCTCGGGCAGCAGGGGCAGACGCATGCGCACCGCGTTCAGCAGTTCGTGCAGGGCCTCGCCGGAGAGCAGGCTGGGCGTGCCACCGCCGATGAAAATGGTGGATACCTTGCGTCCCCACACCGACGGCAGGGCGCTTTCCAGATCGGCAACGAGGGCTGCCACATAGGCGGCCTCGTCGTTCTCCGCCCGCGCCTCATGGGAATTGAAATCGCAATAGGGGCACTTCCTCACGCACCAGGGCACGTGGATATAGAGCGAGAGGGGCGGCGGACTGGTGAAGTGCAGGGGACTGCCGCCAGCGCGGGTGCTGCCGGCGACGGCGATGGGAATGATGCGGGAGGAAGGGTGGGAACGGGACGACACGAAAGAAAACCTTTCCGCCCGCAGGCGGCATGATGCGATGGCTGGACGAAGGCGCCTTGAATCAGGCCACCGCGGAGCGGCAAGACCGGAACACCCTGCCCTGGACCGCGGCCGCGCCGGAAGGTTTCCCGGCGCCGGCCGGGCTCACAGTTCCAGCTTGAGGCGTTCCAGCAGCCGGGCCATGGCCTGGCCACGATGGGAGAGACGGTTCTTCACCTCGGCGGAGAGTTCGGCCGCCGTCGCCTTCTCCTCCGGCACGTAGAACAGGGGGTCGTAGCCAAAGCCGCCCTCGCCCCGGTACTGGTCGATGATCTCGCCGTGCCACTCGCCCTCGGCCACCAGGGGCTGGGGGTCGTCGCCGTGGCGCACCAGCACCAGCAGGGAGACGAAGTGGGCGCGGCGGTCGGCCACGCCCGTGAGGGCCGCCAGCAGCTTCTCGTTGTTGCGGGCATCGGACTTGGGCTCGCCGGCGTAGCGGGCCGACTGCACTCCGGGAGCGCCGCCCAACGCCTTGACGCACAGGCCGGAGTCGTCGGCCAGGGCCGGCAGGCCGGTCAGCTGGGCCGCATGGCGGGCCTTGGCCAGGGCGTTTTCGAGGAAGGTGTGGTGGGGCTCCTCCGCCTCCGGCACCCCCAGCTCGCCCTGGGGAATGAGCTGGATGCCCAGGGGTGTCAGCAGGGCCGACAGTTCCTTGAGCTTCTTGGCATTGTTGGAGGCGAGGACGATCTTTTGCATGGGACTCAGTTGATCCGTTGGCAGGGAATGCGTTGCAGTTCCTTGGGCATGGTGTCGCTGCGGCCCAGCAGCACCAGGCCGATGCCGTCGAGCAGGGGCCGGGTGATGCTCCCGCCCGGCAGACGGTAGGCAGTAGGGCCGAAATTGCCGGCATTGCGGCAGCGGAAGGTCAGGGCATCGTTGGCGAAGTCCGCCTGTACCGCCAGATGCAGCGGAATGGCATCCGGCAGCACATAACGCACCCCGGGGCCGCCCTCCGGCAGCATCACCGGCTCTTCTCGCTGGATGCGCAGGTTCACCAGTTCCAGCTCCTTGCGCACGATGGCGGCCTGGTCCGCAGCGCAGACCGCGACCAGTGGCGCCGGCGCCCGGTAGCTCACCTGGAAGAGAATCTGCTCGTAGTAGCTGCGATCGAAGCGACTGGTGCTGCGGTAATCGACGAATCCGTCATGCCAGGCCAGCCCGTCGAAGCTGTTGCGCGCATCCAGCCGGTAGCTGCGGGGCAGCACCGGCTTCAGGGTGTTGGCGTGGCGGATGAGCTGGTTGAGGTAGTCGAAGACGGTCTTCAGGTCCTGGTGCAGGCGCTCGGTCAGTTCCAGCTGGCGACGCTGGGTCTCCGCATCATCCACGCTGCGGCAGGCCGCCGCCTGGGCCAGTTCGGCCAGCAGGTCCACCGCCGGCGCTTCGGACACAGCGGTTGCGTCGGCATTGCCGGCAACGGCAACAGGAGCGGCAGGAGACAGTTGACGCCTGGCCTCGGGTTCGATGTCGGGATAGCGCTGCCCGGAAGAACGCAGACCGGTCACGGCAGGAGACTCCTCGACGCCACCCAGGCGCTGATCGAAATCGGCGATGGACTGTTCCAGATCGTCGAGCAGGGCCTTGATCGGGTCGCGGGAGGTTTCCTGGGCCATGACGGGCTCCGAATCAATCCGCCAGGGCGGTTTCCTGGGCGTGGATGAGCTGGCGGATGCCGGCTTCGGCCAGGTCCAGCAGCACATTCATCTGCTGCCGGGAGAAGGGCTCGCCTTCGGCCGTGCCCTGGACTTCCACCAGGCCGCCGCTGCCGGTCATGATCACGTTCATGTCGGTGTCGCAGTCGGAATCTTCCGGGTAGTCCAGATCCAGCACCGGGGTGCCCTTGTAGATGCCGACGGAGATGGCGGCCACGTGTTCCTTGAGGGGGTTCTCGCTCAACTTGCCGGCGGCCACCAGGGACTGACAGGCATCCCACAGGGCCACCCAGGCACCGGTGATGGAGGCGCAGCGGGTGCCGCCGTCGGCCTGCAGCACGTCGCAGTCTAGGGTGATCTGGCGCTCGCCCAGGGCCTTGAGATCGGTGACGGCGCGCAGGGAACGGCCGATGAGGCGCTGGATTTCCTGGGTGCGGCCGGTCTGCTTGCCCTTGGCCGCTTCCCGGGAACTGCGGGTGTGGGTGGAGCGGGGCAGCATGCCGTATTCGGCGGTGACCCAGCCCTGCCCTTTGCCGCGCAGGAAGGGCGGCAGGTTTTCCTCGATGCTGGCGGTGCACAGCACCTTGGTGTCGCCCATTTCCACCAGCACCGAACCTTCGGCATGGCGGGTGAAACGGCGGGTGATGCGGACTTGGCGCAGCTGGTCGGCGGCACGTTGGCTGGGACGCATGGAACTTCCTTATTTGGAGAATTTCTGGATGGCGGCGCGGATTTCGTCGATGGCCTTTTCGATCTCGTCGTCGGAAAGATCGGTCTTGTAGGCCGGGTCCCGACCGAATTCGCCGAGCTTGGTGGTCACCGCGTCCAGGGGCATGGTCTGGGTCATCACCGTGCTGGAGGCTTCCTCGCTGTAGCTCTGCTCCCAGCGCACCGCCACCACGGAAAGATTGTCGCCGTAGGGGCCGGAGCGGATTTCCGCCTGGTTGAGCAGCATGGGCACGGCCTGCATCAGGTTGGCCCCCTTCAGGGAGGCGGCCATGACATCGGCCGGCAGCGGCCCCCACAGGCCGTCGGTGCACAGCACCAGGACATCCCCCACTTCCAGGGGTGTCTTGCGGGAGAACTCGATTTCCGGCGGGTTTTCGCCCCCCAGGCAGCTGTACACCTTGTTGCGGTCCGGGTGGGTGGCGGCCTGGGCCTCGCTGATGAGGCCCTCGTCCATCAGCAGGCGCACCCGGGAATGGTCCCGGGTCACCGCCAGCACCTTGCCGTCGCGCATGTGGTAGAGGCGGGAATCGCCGACGTGGGCCCAGTAGGCGATGTTGTCCTGGATCAGGCAGGCGACGCAGGTGGTGCGCGGCGAATCCTTCAGCCGGTGCTCCTGGGAATAGTCCAGGATGGCGTGGTGGGCATTGGTCATGCCCTTCTGCAGGAAGAGGAAGGGATCGGCGATCTCCGGCTGGGCATCCCGCTGGAAGGCCGAGGTCAGGGTCTGCACCGCGATCTGGGAGGCCACCTCGCCGTGGTAGTGCCCGCCCATGCCGTCGGCCACCACCATCAGCACCGCCTCCCGCGAGTAGCAGTAGGCGATCCGGTCCTCGTTGTTCTGCCGCTTGCCGATGCGGCTTTCCTGGTAGATGGTGAATTTCATTTAGCAGTCATTCCCTTGATCTTGCCCACCAGATGGCCCAGCCATCCTTCCTTTTCCGCCGTCTTGCCGGCCCCCTGGGCCGGCATGTCCACCGCCTCGGTAAGGGCCTTCTGCAGGGCGAAGACGCTCTGGGGACGGTACAGGTGGTTGAGGCACAGGCACCAGTCGATGGTCTCCAGCAGCTGGTCCGAATACTGCCCCTCCCAGCGCACCGAGGCGGGCTGCAGCTGATCCTTCTCCATGCGCGCATCGGCCGCCTGGGGCGCCGCCCCGGCCAGACAGGAGTACATGGAGGCGCCCACCGAATAGATGTCGCTCCAGGGGCCCAGCTCGTCCCGCTTGAAGTAGTGCTCGGGGGAGGCGAAACCCGGGGTGTACATGGGCTTCAGCATGGGGGTGTCGGAATGCAAGGTCTGGCGGGCGGCGCCGAAGTCGATCAGCACCGGCGTGTTGTCGGCCCGCAGGTAGATGTTGGACGGTTTCAGGTCCAGATGCAGCAGCTTGTGGGTGTGCACTTCGCGCAGGCCGTTGAGCATGCGGGTGAACACGCCGCGGATGAACTTCTCGTGGATGTGGCCGTGGTGCTTCTGGATGAATTCCTGCAGGGTGCGCCCCCGCTCGTATTCCATGACCATATAAACCGTGTCGTTGGCGCGGAAAAAATTCAGCACCTGGATCACGTTGGGATGGTTCAGCTTGGCCAGGGCCCGGCCTTCCTCGAAAAAGCATTTCATGCCGTAGCGGAAGGCAGAAAGATGCTCCTGGGAAATGACCGGCTTGGTCTGTCCATCGGAGCGCAGGGCCAGGCTGGCCGGCAGGTATTCCTTGATGGCCACCGCCTTGCCGCTGGCATCGTGGGCCAGGTAAACAATGGAAAAACCGCCGACCGAAATCTGCTTTTCGATGCGGTAGTCTTCCAGTTGGAATCCGGCAGGGAGGGGGTGATTGGCTTGTGACGCCATGAAGTCCGAAGCTAAGATAGCGCCTCAGGCGCACTGCGCGCATTGTCAGGCTTTGCCAACGGACTGTAAAGAAGCCTCAAGAAGCCCCTCCCAGGCCCGCCGTCCGGGCCGGCACACCCCACACAGCAAGGAATTCCATGATCTACAGTATGACCGGCTATGCCGCCAAAACCCGGGAAGTGGCAGGCGGCTCCCTGCACCTGGAACTGCGCAGCGTCAATTCCCGCTTCCTCGACATCCATTTCCGCATCGTAGACGACCTGCGGGTGCTGGAGCCGGCCCTGCGCGAAGCCATCACCGCCAAGCTGGCCCGGGGCAAGGTGGAACTGCGCCTCAACCTGGTCGCCAGCCAGAGCCAGAACCGCCAACTGGCCATCAACGCCGACCTGCTGACCCAGTTGCAGGCCCTGGAAGGCCAAGTCCGCCAGACCCTGCCCAACGCCGCCGCCCTGTCGGTGGCCGAAGTGCTGCGCTGGCCCGGCATGCTGGGCGAACCGGAGGTGGATACGGCCGCCCTGCACGCCGCCGTCCAGGCCACCCTGAAGGAGGCCCTGGAGGACTTCACCGCCAGCCGGGCCCGGGAAGGCGCCAAGCTGGCCGCCATGATCCAGGAGCGGGTGGACAAGATCCGCGCCACCGTGGCCGCCGTTGCCCCCCTCATTCCCCAGGCCCAGGCTACCTACCAGGACAAGCTCAAGCAGCGTCTGGTGGAGGCCCTGGGCAGCGCCGACGACGAACGGGTACGCCAGGAAGTGGTGCTGTACGCCACCCGTATCGACGTGGACGAGGAACTGTCCCGCCTGCAGGCCCATCTCACCGAGGTGGAGCGCATCCTCAAGGCCGGCGGCAACGCCGGCAAGCGCCTCGACTTCCTCATGCAGGAACTGAACCGGGAGGCCAACACCCTGGGCTCCAAGTCGGTCCTCAGCGAAGTCTCCAAGGCCTCCATGGACCTGAAGCTGCTCATCGAGCAGATGCGCGAACAGATCCAGAACATCGAATAAGGAAAGGGACGCCAGCATGAGCGGCCACCTCTACATCGTCACCGCCCCCTCCGGCGCCGGCAAGACCACCCTGGTCCGCCTGCTGCTGCAGAACGACCCGGCCATCGGCCTCTCCGTCTCCCACACCACCCGGGCGCCCCGCACCGGGGAGGAGAACGGCCAGGCCTACCACTTCACCGACGTGGCCGATTTCCTGGCCCGGGTGGACCGGGGCGAGTTCCTCGAATGGGCCGAGGTGCACGGCAACTACTACGGCACCTCCCGCACCTGGATCGAACAGCAGCTGGCCGCCGGCCGCGACGTGCTGCTGGAGATCGACTGGCAGGGCGCCCAGCAGGTGCGCAAGGTGTTCGGCGACGCCATCGGCGTCTTCATCCTGCCGCCCTCCATGGAAGAACTGGCCCGCCGCCTGGCCGGCCGCGGCACCGACAGCGAGGACGTCATCGCCCGCCGCCTGGCCGCCGCCCGCGACGAGATGCGGCATGTGGGGGAATTCGACTATGTTATTATTAACAACGACCTGCAGACGGCCCTCAGCGACCTGCTGGCCGTGGTGCGCGCAACGCGCTTGAAGCTTCCCGTGCAGCAGGAACGCCACGCTTCGCTGTTCGCCTCGCTGCTCTAAATTTTCCGCTTTTTGATTGGATGGACCATGGCCCGCATTACCGTTGAAGACTGCCTGAAACAAATCCCCAACCGCTTCCAGATGACCCTGGCCGCCACCTACCGGGCCCGCCAGATCGCCAATGGTTCCACCCCCATGCAGGAGCCGAGCAAGGACAAGCCCACCGTCATCGCCCTGCGCGAACTGGCTGCCGGCCAGATCGGCCTGGAAATCCTCAACCGCGGTCAGGCCTGACCCCGGGCCCGGGCGGGTAAGGTGAACCGGTATGGATACTGCAACCGACCCCGCCCCGGCCAAACCGTCTGCATCTTCCGCCGCGCCCTTCGCGCCGGCACCTGACCCGGCGGCGCCGCCGACCCCCTACCCGTTCAACGACGACCCGGCCTACCGGGTCTTCCTGGACAGCCTCGACTACCTGAAACCGGAAGAGATCGCCAAGATCAAGGAGGCCTTTGCCTTCGGCGAAGCCGCTCACCGGGGCCAGAAGCGCCTTTCCGGCGAACCCTACATCACCCACCCCCTGGCCGTGGCCGGGGCCATTGCCGAATGGCGGCTGGATTCCACCGCCATCATCGCCGCCCTCCTGCACGACACCATGGAGGACACGGGCATCTCCAAGGAGGAGCTGACCGAACGCTTCGGCAAGGGCGTGGCCGACCTGGTGGACGGCCTCTCCAAGCTCGACAAGATCGAGTTCTCCTCCTACCAGGAAGCCCAGGCGGAAAACTTCCGCAAGATGCTCCTGGCCATGGCCAAGGACCTGCGGGTCATCCTCATCAAGCTCACCGACCGTCTGCACAACATGCAGACCCTGGGCTGCATGCGTCCGGACAAGCGCCGCCGCATCGCCCTGGAGACCCTGGAGATCTACGCCCCCATCGCCAACCGGCTGGGGCTGAACACGGTCTACCGGGAGCTGCAGGACCTCTCCTTCAAGCACACCCACCCGATGCGCTACCAGGTGCTGCTGAAGGCCGTCATGGCGGCCCGGGGCAACCGGCGCGAGGTGCTGTCGAAGATTCTCGACGGGGTCCAGAGCAAGATGCGGGACTCGGGCATCGAGGCCCAGGTCTTCGGCCGGGAGAAGAGCCTCTATTCCATCTACCGCAAGATGGTGGAAAAGCGCCTCTCCTTCTCCCAGGTGCTGGATATCTACGGCTTCCGCGTGGTGGTCAAGGACGTGCCCAGCTGCTACCTGGGCCTGGGCGCCCTGCACGCCCTGTACAAGCCCCTGCCGGGCAAGTTCAAGGACTACATCGCCATCCCCAAGGCCAACGGCTACCAGTCCCTGCACACCACCCTGATCGGCCCCTACGGCATGCCGGTGGAAGTGCAGCTGCGCACCGAGGAAATGCACCACATGGCCCAGGAGGGCGTGGCCTCCCACTGGCTGTACAAGGACACGGAGAAGAGCGCCGCCGAACTGCAGTACCAGACCCACCGCTGGCTGCAGTCCCTGCTGGAGCTGCAGAGCACCGCCGGCGATTCGGCCGAGTTCTTCGAGCACGTCAAGATCGACCTCTTCCCGGACGAGGTCTATGTCTTCTCCCCCAAGGGCAAGATTTTCTCCCTGCCCAAAGGTGCCACCCCGGTGGACTTCGCCTACGCGGTGCACACGGACGTGGGCAACCGCTGCGTCGCCGCCAAGATCAACTACGAGCTGATGCCCCTGCGCAGCGAGCTCAACAGCGGCGACCAGGTGGAAATCGTCACCGCCGCCCATGCCAATCCCAATCCGGCCTGGCTCTCGTATGTGAAGACCGGCCGCGCCCGCAGCAAGATCCGCCACTTCCTGAAGACCCGCCAGCACGAGGAATCCGCCGCCCTGGGCGAGCGCCTGCTCAACCAGGAACTGTTCGGCCTCGGCATCACCCCCTCGGAACTGCCGGACGCCAGCTGGGAAGCGGTGCTCAAGGAAGGGGGCAGCAAGTCCGTCAAGGAGGTGTACACCGATATCGGCCTGGGCAAGCGCCTGGCCGCCGTGGTGGCGCGCCGCCTGCTGGCCCACGAGGCGGCCCTGCCCAACGCGGAACCGGCACCCCACACCTCGGTGGTGATCCGCGGCACCGAGGGCATGGCCATCCAGCTGGCCCATTGCTGCCGCCCGATCCCGGGCGACCCCATCATCGGCTCCATCAAGAAGGGCCAGGGCCTGGTGGTGCACACCCATGACTGCGCCGTCATCCGCAAGTCCCGCAGTGCCGAACCCCAGCGCTGGATCGACGTGGAGTGGGAACCGGAACCGGGCAAGCTGTTCGACGTGGACATCCACGTCGCCGCCCGCAACGCCCGCGGCGTGCTGGCCAAGGTGGCCACCGAGATCGCCGAGTCCGACTCCAACATCGAGAAGGTCTCCATGGCCCCCGATCCGGGCTTCTACACCACCCTCAACTTCACCGTGCAGGTGGCCAACCGGGCCCACCTGGCCCGGGTCCTGCGGGCCGTGCGCCTGATTCCCGAAGTGGTGCGCATCACCCGGGAACGCCAGGAGGAATAGGCCGGGTGCGTGTTCTCGTCCTCGGCGCCGGCGTCGTCGGCGTCACCAGTGCCTGGTTCCTGGCCGAGGCCGGCCACGAAGTCACGGTGGTGGACCGCCAGCCCGGCGCCGCCCTGGAAACCAGCTTCGCCAACGGCGGCCAGATTTCCGTCTGCCACGCCGAGCCCTGGGCCAATCCCCGGGCCCCCTTCAAGGCCCTGGAATGGCTGGGCAAGGAAGACGCCCCCCTGCTCTTCCGCCTGCGCTACGACCCGGCCCTCTTCGCCTGGAGCCTGCGCTTCCTCGCCAACTGCCCGCCCGGGGCCACCCGCCGCAACATCCGCGACATCATCGCCCTCGCCCTCTACAGCCGGCAGCGGCTGCAGGCCCTGCGCCAGACCCTGCCCCTGGACTACGACCAGCGCTGCCAGGGCATCCTGCACATCTTCACCCAGGCCGCCGAGTTCGAGGCCGCCTGCCACGCCGCCGCCCTGATGCGGGAATTCGGGGTGGACCGGGAGCCGGTGGACGCCGCCCGCTGCGTCGCCATCGAGCCGGCCCTGGCCGCGGTGCAAGGGCGCCTGGCCGGCGGCGACTACACCCCCAGCGACGAATCCGGCGACGCCCACCGCTTCACCCAGCGCCTGGCCGAGGCCGCCGCCGCCCGGGGCGTGCAGTTCCGCTACAACTGCCCGGTGGAGAAGATTGCCAGCGCCGGCGGCCGGGTGGCCGGCGTCGTCGCCGGCGGCGACCTGCTCCTGGCCGACGCCTACGTGGTGGCCCTGGGCAGCTATTCCCCGGCCCTGCTCAAGCCCGCCGGGGTCAAGGCCTGCGTCTATCCGGGCAAGGGTTATTCCGCCACCATCGCCCTCTCCCCGGACAGCGTCGCCCCCAGCGTCAGCATCACCGACGACGAGCGCAAGATCGTCATGTCCCGCCTCGGCAACCGCCTGCGGGTGGCCGGCACGGCGGAATTCAACGGCCACAACCTGGACCTCACCCCGGTGCGCTGCGAGGCCCTGCTGCGGCGCGCCCTGGAACTGTTCCCCCAGCTGCGCCCCGACGGCGATCCGCTCTACTGGTGCGGCCTGCGCCCGGTGACGCCCTCCAACGTGCCCCTCATCGGCCGCACGCGGCTGCCCAACCTGTGGCTCAACACCGGCCACGGCACCCTGGGCTGGACCCTGTCCTGCGGCTCCGCCGCGGCCCTGGCGGACCTCATTTCCGGCCGCCGGCCGGAACCGGATTTCCCGTTCCTCGGAACGACAAAACAATAAAGCCATAAAAACCACCACCCAAAGGAGACAACCCATGAGCACCGTGCTTTCCCACCTGGAGGACGGGGTCCTGACCCTGACCCTGAACCGCCCCGAGGCCCTCAACGCCCTCAACCTGGCCATGATCGAGGACCTGCGCGCCGCCACCGCCCGGGCCGAGCACGACGAAGCCGTCGGCGCCGTGGTCCTGCGCGGCGGCGAGCACTTCATGGCCGGCGGCGACCTCAAGTGGTTCCACAGCCAGCTGGCCCTGCCGCCGGCGGAACGCCAAGCCCTTTTCGAACAGACCATCGCCGCCGTGCACGCCACCACCCTGCAGGTGCGCCGCATGGGCAAGCCGGTGCTGGCCTCGGTCAGCGGTGCCGCCGCCGGCTTCGGCCTGTCCCTGATGCTGGCCTGCGACCTGGCGGTGGCCGCCAACAACGCCTATTTCACCCTGGCCTACTGCCACATCGGCCTTTCCCCCGACGGCGGCGCCACCTGGTTCCTGCCCCGGGCCGTGGGGGCCAAGCGGGCCGCCGAGATCGCCCTGCTGGGGGACCGTTTCGATGCCGCCCAGGCCAGGGAGTGGGGCCTCATCAACCGGGTGGTGCCCGCCGCCGAGCTGGAGGCCGAGAGCGCCAAGCTGGCCCGCCGCCTGGCGGCCGGCCCGCGCCAGGCCCTGGCCCGCACCAAGGCCCTGCTGCAGGCTTCCAGCGGCAATTCCCTGCCGGAGCAACTGTTCGCCGAACAGGGCAACTTCGCCGCCTGCTCCGTCCATCCCGACTTCGCCGAGGGCTTGGGCGCCTTCCTGGAAAAGCGCAAACCGGCCTTCGGCCAGAAGTGAGGAGGGGCGGGCTTCTCCGCCCGGCCTGCCAGGACAGCCAGATTCCATGCTGATCGACACCCACTGCCACCTGGACGCGGCGGAATTCGCCCCTGACCGGGATGCCATCTTCAAGGATGGCGTCGCGGTTGGCGTCCAGGCCATGGTGGTGCCGGCCGTGGCCGCCGCCACCTTCGCCGCGGTGCGCGCCTGCTGCCTCGCCTACCCGGGCTGCGCGCCGGCCTACGGCATCCATCCCCTGTACACGCCGGCGGCCCGGGAGGAAGACCTCTCCACCCTGCGCCGCTGGCTGGCCGAGGAGCGGGACGGCCCCCTGCCGCCGCTGGCGGTGGGCGAGATCGGCCTCGACCTGTACGTGCCCGAACTGCAACAGGGCACGGCCCTGGCGCGGCAGCAGCACTTCTTCGCCGAACAGCTGAAGCTTGCCGTGGAGTTCGACCTGCCGGTGATTCTCCACGTGCGCCGGGCCCTGGACCCCATTCTCAAGCAGTTGCGCCGCTACCGGCCCCGGGGCGGCATCGCCCATGCCTTCAACGGCAGCCGGCAGCAGGCCGACGAATTCATCACGCTCGGCTTCAAGCTGGGCTTCGGCGGCGCCATGACCTTCAGCGGCTCCACCCGCATCCGGGAACTGGCCGCCACCCTGCCCCTGGAAGCCCTGGTCCTGGAAACGGATGCCCCCGACATTCCCCCGGCCTTTCTCACCGCGGAGAGCCCGGACCGGCGCAACAAGCCCGCCTACCTGCCCCGCTTCGCCGCCCTCCTGGCCGAGCTGCGGGGCATGCCCACAGCCGAGCTGATCGCCGCCACCGGCGCCAACGCCCGCGCCGCCCTGCCCGGTTTGGCCGCACTGGCGACCGCCGGCAGCGCCACCCCGACCACCACTCCACCGACTGCCTCGACATGATCGTCCGCGAACGCCCCAGCCTGCTCCGTCTCTTTTTCATCTGGCGCGGCTCGGTGGTGCCCCACGTGCTGCCCCAGATCGTCTTCACCACCAGCTTCGCCGTGCTCATCACCTGGGGCGCCCAGCATTTCGGCCACCTCTTCCCCGACTATTCCGCCGCCCCCTTCGCCCTGCTCGGCCTGGCCTTTTCCATCTTCCTCGGCTTTCGCAACAGCGCCTGCTACGACCGCTGGTGGGAAGCACGCAAGCAGTGGGGCGGCCTCATCGTCGAACTGCGCTCCCTGGCCCGGGAAAGCCTGGTGCTGGAGGCGGAACCCCGGCGCCTCCTGGTGCGCCGCAGCCTGGCCTTCGCCCACGCCCTGGCCGCCCGCCTGCGGGGCCGGGACGCAGCCCTGGAAGCCGCACCCTTCCTGCCTCCCGGCGAGGCCGAGCGCCTTGCCCAGAGCCGCAATCCGGCCGATGCTCTGCTGCGCCAGTGCGGCCACGACCTGGTCCAGGCCCGGCAACGGGACGGCCTCGGCGACATCGTCTACCAGGGCCTGACCCAGCGCCTGCACGCCCTCTCCGGCATCCAGGCCGCCTGCGAGCGCATCCGCTTCACTCCCCTGCCCTTCGCCTACACCCTGCTGCTGCACCGCACCGCCCACCTCTTCTGCCTGCTGCTGCCCTTCGGCCTGGCCCGCTCCGTCGGCTGGGCCACGCCCCTGCTGACGGCGGTGCTGGCCTACACCTTCTTCGGCCTGGACGCGCTGGGGGACGAACTGGAAGAGCCCTTCGGCACCCTGGAAAACGACCTGCCCCTGGACGCCATGGTGCGCATGCTGGAAGGGGACCTGGGCGAAGCCCTGGGCGAGACCGACCTGCCGCCCCTGCTACAGCCCCAGGGCTACGTGCTGCTCTAGGCGACGCTCACGGCCGATGCTGGGCCCGCCTCCGCCAGGGGGTAAAATCCGGCCCATGACCATCGATCCCAGCGCCCTCTCCCCTCTCGGCAAGGCCAGCGAGTACCGCTGCCATTACGCCCCGGAACTGCTCTTTCCCATTCCCCGCCAGCTGAAGCGGGACGAGATCGGCATCGACCCGGCCCGCCTGCCCTTCGTCGGCGAGGACCTGTGGAACGCCTACGAGATTTCCTGGCTCAATCCCCGGGGCAAGCCGGTGGTGGCCCTGGGCACCTTCCGCATCCCGGCGCAGACGCCGCACCTGATCGAATCCAAGTCCTTCAAGCTGTACCTGAATTCCTTCAACCAGAGCCCCTTCGCCGACGCGGAAACGGTGGCCGCCACCCTGGCCCGGGATCTTTCCGCCGCCGCCGGCGGCCAGGTGACGGTGCAGCTGGAGCCTCTGGCAGGGCAGCCGCGGCCCCGGGTGGATTACCCCTCGGGCATCCTGCTGGACGAGCTGGACATCGAGTGCGACCGCTACCAACCGGCGCCGGAACTGCTGCAGGCCGAAGCCGGCCGCTGGGTCGAGGAAACCCTCTATTCCCACCTGCTCAAGTCCAACTGCCTGGTCACCGGCCAGCCCGACTGGGGCATGGTGGTGGTGCGCTACCGGGGCCCGGCCATCGACCGCGCCGCCCTGCTGCGCTACATCGTGTCCTTCCGCGGCCACAACGAGTTCCATGAGCAGTGCGTGGAGCGCATCTTCTGCGACATCAGCGCCCGCTGCACGCCCCAGTCCCTGGCCGTGTATGCCCGCTACACCCGGCGCGGCGGCCTGGACATCAATCCCTTCCGCAGCAGCGGCGAGTTCCTGCCGCCCGACAACATCCGGGAAGTGCGGCAGTAGTTTTCTGTTGGGGGAATTGGGGGCGGCCGGCGCTGCAGCAGCGCCGGGCCGTCAGGACAGGCGCTGGCTGAGGAAGGCGCTGAAGTTGTCCGCCGGCAGGGGCTTGGCGAAGTAGTAGCCCTGGGCTTCGTCGCAGCCCAGCTCCTGCAGCAGGGCGAGGATTTCCGCCGTTTCCACCCCTTCGGCGATGGTCTTCAGGCCCAAGCTGCGGGCCAGCTGGATGATGGCCCGCACGATGGCGGCGTCGTCCGGATCGCTGCAGAGGTCGCGCACGAAGGACTGGTCCACCTTCAGCTTGTCCACGGCGAAGCGCTTCAGGTAGGAAAGGCTGGAATAGCCGGTGCCGAAGTCGTCGATGGACATCTGCACGCCGATGGCGTTGAGGCGCTGCACCGTGCCCAGGATGTTCTCCGCATCCTGGATCAGGATCGATTCGGTCAGTTCCAGTTCCAGACAGCGGGAAGGCAGGGCGGAGGTGGCCAGGGCGCTGGCCACCGTGCCCACCAGATCGCCGCACATGAATTGCACGGCGGAAAGATTGACCGCCACCACCAGGGGCGGCAGGCCGGCCCGCTGCCAGGCGGCGGCCTGATGGCAGGCCATGCGGATCACCCATTCGCCGATGGGCACGATCAGGCCCGTATCTTCGGCGATGCCGATAAAGCGGCCCGGGGCCAGCAGGCCCAGTTCCGGATGCTGCCAGCGGATCAGGGCCTCGGCACCAATCACTTCCTGGGTGCGCAAGTCGATCTGGGGCTGGTAGTGCAGCACGAACTCGTTGCGCGCCAGGGCCAGGCGCAGGTCGTTGCTCAGGCGCAGGCGCTCGCCCACGTCCTTGTCCATTTCCCGGTCGAAAAAGCGGTAGCCGTTGCGGCCGGCGCCCTTGGCCCGGTACATGGCCGTATCCGCCTTTTTCAGCAGGGTGTCGAAATCGCCGCCGTCGTCGGGGAAAAGGGAAACGCCGATGGAAACGGAGGTGGACAGGTCGTGGTCCTGGATCGCGAAGGGCTGCTGCATCTGCTCGACGATGCGGTTCACCAGGCTCTCCACTTCCCGGGGCCGCTCCACGTCTTCCAGCAGGATGAGGAATTCGTCGCCGCCCTGGCGGCTGACCGTGCTGCCGGCCGGCACCAGGGACTGCAGGCGCTGGCCGATGCCCTGCAGCAGCAGGTCGCCCAGGGTATGGCCGAGGGAATCGTTCACCGTCTTGAAATTGTCCAGGTCGATATAGACCAGCCCCACCCGGGAGGACTGGACCCGGGCCCGCTCCGCCGCCCGCTCGAAGCGTTCCCGCACCAGGATGCGGTTGGGCAGCTCGGTCAGGGGATCGTGGTAGGCGAGGAACTGGATGCGCGCCTCCGCCGCCTGGCGCTCCGCCATCTCCAGGCTCAGGCGCAGGTAGGGGTCGCGCACGCTGGAGACGAACACCGCCTTGTAGATCCAGAAATAGGCGATGACCTTGTAGGTATGGCCGAGCAGCTGGAACACGTCATTGACGTTGGAGTACAGGGTGAAGCACAGCTCCGAGAGGATGGTGATGAGCACCGCGGTGAACAGGTTGGCGGCGTCGAAGGCGGGCTTGCCCTGGGTCTTCGGATAGAGGATCACCGCGGTGGCGCCGAGGATGGCGATGAGGCCGTATTCGGCGGCGATCTTGAGACCGGTGAGGCCTACCCCGGGCACGAACATGGTGGGCCAGAAATCCGGCAGGTAAAGCTCCGAGACGAACACCACGGCGGTCACCAGCAGGGCCCACAGCATCAGCCGGTAGCGGTCCCGGGGGCGGGCCAGGGGCTGCCAGGGGCGCAGGGCGATGGTGAGCAGGGTCAGGGCCGCCACGTAGCGGGCCGCCAGCCAGAAGATGATGGCCTTCTGGGGCGAGGAGGGCGTGACGAAGTCGGGCATGCCCCGGTAGGAGAGGGTATGGCCGAAATCCAGCAGGGCCACGGCGAGGAAGCCGCAGGCCAGGATCATCAGGTTGCCCGCCCGCTCCCGGCTGTAGGCATGCCAGGAGACGGCGAAGACCAGCACGGAGACGACGAAGGAGAAGCTCTCCATCACCGTGTGCAGGGTCAGGGGGAAGATGGTGTCGCTCTGCTTGAGTCCGCCCAGGGGCGGCAGCAGCCAGACCACGACGAAAAGCAGGGAAAGGACGATCACCAGGCCCCAGGGAATGGGGCTGTAGCGGGTCAGGGGAGCAGCCTCCGGGGGGGCGGCTGCGGGCGTCGAGAGAATGGGCAGGGGCCGGGACATGGGTGGGTGGGAAAACAAGCCTTCTGGGGAATCGGGGCTGTTACTCGAACCGCCGGCCTGCCGACATGGGGCGGGCCTTGTTGTGGGTCATTCTCATTAACCCCGATGCGGCGGAAAACCGCACCAGGCAAAGCCCGATCAGGCTAACCGAAGCCCGGTGACTTTTCAAATCACCTACATCCTGCGGGGGCTTTTTTTCGCTTTTGATTCACATCATAAACCTGGGTTTCCGTAGGGGCATAGAGTGGTCGAACCTTGAGCCGGCCCTTCGAGCCGTGCCTGCCGATTGGGGGAATCATCCGTGAATATTTCCAGCATTCTGGTCAACGCCGGGCCGCAGCAGATCGCGGCCGTCGAGGCGGGTCTGGCGACCTTGGCGGGCGTGGAGGTCCACGCCGTCTCCGAAGAGGGCCGCATGATCGTCACCATCGAGAGCGACGGCGACCGGGAAACCACCCAAACCTACGAGGCGATACAGCAGCTGCCGGGCGTCATGTCCCTGGCCATGGTGTATCACCACTTCGAACCTGATCCCGAGAAGGAGTCCTGAGATGAACCTGACCCGTCGCGACTTTATCAAGAGCAGCGCCGTCGCCGCCGCCGCCAACGCCGCCGGCATGGCGGTGCCCGGCGTATCCGAAGCCCTGGCGCAGCAGCCGAAGAATGACGGCATCCGCTGGGACAAGGGCGTCTGCCGCTTCTGCGGCACCGGCTGCGGTGTCCTGGTGGGCACCAAGGACGGCCGTGTGGTGGCTACCCAGGGCGATCCGGAAGCGCCGGTGAACCGGGGCCTCAACTGCATCAAGGGTTACTTCCTCTCCAAGATCATGTACGGCAAGGACCGCCTGACCCAGCCCCTGCTGCGCATGAAGAACGGCCAGTACGACAAGAACGGCGACTTCACCCCCATTTCCTGGGACCAGGCCTACGACATCATGGCCGAGAAGTGCAAGGCCGCCCTCAAGGCCGGCGGCCCGCGCAACATCGCCATGTTCGGCTCCGGCCAGTGGACCATCTGGGAAGGCTATGCCGCCGCCAAGCTGTGGAAGGCCGGTTTCCGCTCCAACAACCTGGACCCCAATGCCCGCCACTGCATGGCTTCCGCCGTGGCCGGCTTCATGCGCACCTTCGGCATCGACGAGCCCATGGGCTGCTATGACGATGCGGAGCACGCCGACGTGTTCGCCCTGTGGGGCTCCAACATGGCGGAGATGCACCCCATCCTGTGGTCCCGCATCACCGACCGCCGCCTCAACGCCAAGCACGTCAAGATCCACGTGCTGTCCACCTTCACCCACCGCTCCTGCGAGCTGGCCGACAACGAGCTGATCTTCAAGCCCCAGTCCGACCTGGCCATCCTCAACTACATCGCCAACTACATCATCCAGAACGGCGCGGTGAACCAGGAGTTCGTCAAGAACCACGTCAAGTTCAAGAAGGGCGTCACCGACATCGGCTACGGCCTGCGTCCCAACCACCCCCTGGAACAGGCCGCCGGCAACAACGGCTACCCGGGCCCGGACGGCAAGCCCAAGGGCGACCCCAACAAGGCCACCGACATCTCCTTCGACGAGTTCAAGGCCTTCGTCGCCGAGTACACCCTGGACAAGACCCACGAGATTTCCGGCGTGCCGAAGGAAAACCTGGAAGCCCTGGCCAAGGCCTATGCCGATCCCAAGGTGAAGGTCGTCTCCTACTGGACCATGGGCTTCAACCAGCACACCCGGGGCACCTGGGTGAACAACATGATCTACAACGTGCACCTGCTGGTGGGCAAGATCTCCGAACCGGGCAACGGCCCCTTCTCCCTCACCGGCCAGCCTTCAGCCTGCGGCACGGCCCGGGAGGTGGGCACCTTCGCCCATCGCCTGCCCGCCGACATGGTGGTGGTCAATCCCAAGCACCGGGAAATCACCGAGAAGCTGTGGAAGCTGCCCGCCGGCACCATCCCCGACTGGGTGGGTCTGCACGCCGTGGCCCAGAGCCGCGCCCTGAAGGACGGCAAGGTGGCCTTCTTCTGGTCCACCACCACCAACAACATGCAGGCCGGCCCCAACATCAACGGCGAGGTCTACCCGGGCTGGCGCAATCCGGCCGCCTTCGTGGTGCACTCCGACGTCTATCCCACCGTCTCCGCCCTGGCCGCCGACCTGATCCTGCCCTCCGCCATGTGGATGGAGAAGGAAGGCGCCTACGGCAACGCCGAGCGCCGCACCCAGTTCTGGCGCCAGCAGGTCAAGCCCCAGGGCCAGGCCCGCTCCGACGTGCTGCAGTACGTGGAATTCTCCAAGCGCTTCAAGATGGAGGAAGTATGGCCCGCCGAACTGCTGGACAAGGCCCCCGAGTACAAGGGCAAGACCCTCTACGACGTGCTCTACGCCAACGGCGAAGTGAACAAGTTCCCGGTCTCCGACCAGCTGAAGGGTTTCGAGAATGAGGAAGGCAAGGTTCTCGGCTTCTACCTGCAGAAGGGCCTGTTCGAGGAATACGCCGCCTTCGGCCGCGGCCACGGCCACGACCTGGCTGCCTTCGACACCTATCACAAGGCCCGCGGCCTGCGCTGGCCGGTGGTGGACAACAAGGAAACCCTGTGGCGCTTCCGCGAAGGCTACGACCCCTACGTCAAGGCCGGCGAGAAGGTGCGCTTCTACGGCTTCCCCGACGGCAAGGCGGTGGTCTTCGCCCTGCCCTACCAGCCTGCCGCCGAGCAGCCGGACAGCGAGTACGACCTGTGGCTCTGTACCGGCCGTGTGCTGGAGCACTGGCACACCGGCTCCATGACCCGGCGCGTGCCCGAGCTGTACAAGGCCATGCCCGACGCCTGGATCTACATGCATCCGGAAGACGCCAAGAAGCGCGGCCTGCAGCGCGGCGACACGGTCAAGGTGCAGTCCCGCCGCGGCGAGATTTCCACCCGGGTGGAAACCCGGGGCCGCAACAAGCCGCCCCTGGGTCTGGTCTTCGTGCCCTTCTTCGACGAGCACCGGCTGGTGAACAAGCTGACCCTGGACGCCACCTGCCCCATCTCGAAAGAGACGGACTTCAAGAAGTGCGCCTGCAAGGTGGTCAAGGCCTGAGCCCCCACACAACCGGATAAGGCATCAGGGAGGCCGGCGGGGCGGACGGTTAAGTCCGCCCCCAGTCGGTTCCCGCCGCCGGTCACGCCATGAGCGATCTTTCCAACTCCCCCCCTGCCAAGTCCGACAAGGCTGCGGCGGCCCGGCGCCAGTTCTTCGCCGACGCCGGCCGCATGGCCTGCGGCGTCGGCCTGCTGGGCCTCGGCCTGGGCTTCCATGCCAAGCAGGCCCGGGCCCTGCCGCCGGCGGCCCTGCGCCCGCCCGGCGCCGGCGCGGAGGAGGACTTTCTCGGTGCCTGCATCCGTTGCGGCCTGTGCGTGCGCGACTGTCCCTATGGCACCCTGTCCCTGGCCCGGCCGGAGCAGCCAGTCGCCACCGGCACGCCCTATTTCGTTGCCCGCCAGGTGCCCTGCGAAATGTGCGAGGACATCCCCTGCGTCAAGGCCTGCCCCACCGGCGCCCTGGACCACGGCCTCACCGACATCAACCAGGCCCGCATGGGCCTGGCGGTCCTGCTCGACCAGGAGACCTGCCTCAATTTCCTCGGCCTGCGCTGCGACGTCTGCTACCGGGTGTGCCCGGTGATCGACAAGGCCATCACCCTGGAGCTGCGCCCCAACACCCGCACCGGGCGCCACAGCATGTTCATTCCCACGGTGCATTCCGAGCACTGTACGGGCTGCGGCAAATGCGAGCGCTCCTGCGTCCTCGAAACCGCCGCCATCAAGGTCCTGCCCGTGCCCCTGGCCAAGGGCGAGCTGGGCCAGCACTACCGGGTCGGCTGGGAGGAAGAGAAGAAGGCCGGCCATTCCCTGGTGGACGACAAGGGCCTGGGCGACCTGCCGGACCGCATGCCTGAAGGCGCCCGTCTGGAGGGCCACTTCGACCCTGCCAGCCAGGGAGGTCCGTCCCTCGCCCCCGGCAAGCCGGCCACCCCGGGCAGCGGCGTCGATAGCCTGGCGCCGAGCATCCCCGGTGCCGACGCCCATGGACCGGGCGTTCCGGCCATACCCCAGAACATCCCCGGTGGCGGCCTGCCCAACCGGCTTTCCGACGAGGCGGCGCGATGAGCTTCCTCTCTCCCCGTTTTCCCGCCGCCCTGGCCGCCAAGGGCCGGCTCGGCGCCAACCGCTGGCTGCTGCTGCGGCGCCTGTCCCAGTTCGGCATCCTGGGCCTGTTCCTGCTCGGCCCCCTGGCCGGCCTGTGGCTGGTCAAGGGCAACCTCAGCTATAGCCTGACCCTGGACACCCTGCCCCTGGCCGATCCCCTGCTGGTGCTGCAGGTGCTGTTCTCCGGCCACCGCCCCGAGGGCCTGGCCCTGCTCGGCGCCGCCATCGTGCTCGCCTTCTACCTGCTGGTGGGCGGCCGGGTGTATTGCTCCTGGGTCTGCCCCATGAACCTGGTCACCGACCTGGCCGGCTGGCTGCGGGAGCGCCTCGGCCTCAAGGGCAGCGCCCACATCAGCCGCCGCAGCCGCTACTGGATCCTGGGGCTGACCCTGCTGCTGCCCCTGGCCGGCGCCGGCCTGGCCTGGGAGCTGATCAATCCGGTATCCATGCTGCACCGGGGCCTCATCTTCGGCCTGGGCGCCGCCTGGACCGTGGTCCTCGCCATTTTCCTGCTGGACCTGCTGATCATGAGCCGGGGCTGGTGCGGCCACCTGTGTCCGGTGGGCGCCTTCTACGGCCTGCTCGGCCGCACCAGCCTGCTGCGGGTCAGCGCCCGCCGGCGCCAGGAGTGCGACGACTGCATGGACTGCTTCGCCGCCTGCCCCGAACCCCAGGTCATCCGCCCCGCCCTCAAGGGCGAGGCCAACGGCACCGGCCCGGTCATTCTGGCCTCTGCCTGCACCAACTGCGGCCGCTGCATCGACGTTTGCGCCAAGGACGTCTTCGTCTTCGGCAGCCGCTTCAACCAGCACACCCAGCGCTGCGCCCCGGCCGGGGAGGCCGAAGGCCAGACAGACCATCGCAAGACCATCCATTGAGGAGCCGACCATGAACCGACTGCACAAACTGACCCTGGCCATCCTGGCCGCCTCCTTCGCCTGCCTGGCCCAGGCCGCCGATGCGCCCAAGACCATGCGCGGCGCCGACATTCCCGCCGGCGACCCGGCCCCCGAGGTGAAGGCCTACGCCGGCAAGAAGCCGGGCCTGCAACAGCCCATCGCCCGTACCTACAAGGAGCAGCCGCCGGTGATCCCCCATGCGGTGGACAACTTCGACGAGATCACCCTGGAAGAGAACCAGTGCCTGACCTGCCACGGTCCGGAGAAGTACAAGGAGAAGAAGGCCCCGAAGATCGGCGAGAGCCACTTCATCGACCGGGAAGGCAAGCAGCACGCCGAAGTCACCCACCTGCGCCACAACTGCGTGCAGTGCCACGTGCCCCAGGTGGATGCCCCGCCCCTGGTGGAAAACACCTTCGTCGGCAACATCGCCGCCAGCAAGGACGCCAAGGCCAAGAAGAAATAAGCAGACCGTTGCGCCTGCCGGCAGCAACGGCGATTGCCATCACTTCCGGGTCCGCCCGGTTACAGAGGGAAGCGGAGCACCTGCGGCGGCGGGGCTCCGCTTTTTTTTCGCGCCCCATCGTGCCGGACAGCTGGCGTGAGGCGGCCTCCTCCTCCGTTCGCCCGGGGCCGGTGTCCGCCCTGGAACATGGTCCCGGGAGCCCGCCCGGGCTCCATCCCGGATTCCGGCCCCGGGTACCGCTCGCCCCTCTCCCTTGGCAGCGGTCCGCTCTGTATAATTATGTATTTTTAATTCCACCGATTTCAGGAGCCTCTCCATGTCCCAGCGTCCCTTCAAAGTTCTCGGCATCCAGCAGATCGCCATCGGCGGCCCTTCCAAGGACAAGCTGAAGACCCTGTGGGTCGACATGCTGGGCCTGGAAGTCACCGGCAATTTCGTCTCCGAGCGGGAAAACGTGGACGAGGACATCTGCGCCATGGGCAAGGGCCCCTTCAAGGTCGAAGTGGACCTGATGCAGCCCCTGGACCCGGAAAAGAAGCCGGCGGTGCACACCACTCCCCTCAACCACGTGGGCCTGTGGATCGACGACCTGCCCAAGGCCGTGGAATGGCTGACGGCCAACGGCGTGCGCTTCGCCCCCGGCGGCATCCGCAAGGGCGCGGCCGGTTTCGACATCTGCTTCCTGCACCCCAAGGGCAACGAGGAATCCCCCATCGGCGGCGAAGGCGTGCTGATCGAACTGGTGCAGGCTCCCGCCGAAGTGGTGGACGCCTTCGCCAAGCTGGCCGGCTGAGCAGCGCCGCCCACAGGCTTCCGCAATGAAAAAGGCCGCCCGCGGGCGGCCTTTTGCACGTTCACGCTGCACGCAACGTCCTACTGGCCCACCTGACGGAAGGTGTTGCGGCCGGCCCGCTTGGCTTCGTACATGGCCTCGTCGGCCCGCCTGAGCAGGGTCTGGGCGTCCTCCCCGTCCTCCGGATAGAAGGCCAGGCCGGCGCTGGCGGAAACCAGCAGTTCCCGCCCCTCCAGCACCACCGGCCGGCTCATTTCCGCCACCACCTTGGCCGCCACCTGGCGCCCGTCCTCCACCGCCGCCAGGTCCTCCAGCACCAGCACGAACTCGTCGCCGCCCAGGCGCGCCACCGTATCCACCGCCCGCACCGAGCGTTGCAGGCGGTCCGCCAGCACCACCAGCAACTGGTCACCCACGGCATGGCCATGCTCATCGTTGATCGGCTTGAAACCGTCCAGGTCGATCAGCAGCAGGGCCAGACGGGTGCCGTTGCGCCGCCCCACCGCCAAACCGTGGCTGATACGGTCGTCGAGCAGCAGACGGTTGGCCAGCCCGGTCAGAGGATCGTGCCGCGCCATGCGCTGCAACTGCTGCTCGTTGGCCAGCAGGCGATCGTTGGCGGCGGCCAGGTCCCGGGTCCGTTCCGCCACCCGGGCCTCCAGCAGTTGCTCATTGCTGCGCAGGGCGTTGACCAGGTCCTGCTTGCTGTGGAGAGCCTCGCCCTGGGCCAGTTCCCGGGCCAGGCGCTCGGCCTGGATGCGGTCGGCCAGGGCAAAGGAGAGCAGCAGCATCTCCAGGGCCGAACCGATCTGCATGCCGTAGGAAGTGAACAGGGTGGTGGGTAGCCAGCCCAGGTTGCGCAGGGCCATCATGCCCACACCCACCAGCAGCAGGGACCAGGCCAGGAGGAAGTAGCGGGCTCCCGGGTGGCGCCGCAGCTGGGCATGGACGCCCACCGCCACGGCCACGGCGGAAAAGGCGGCGCCCAGCAGGGAGGTGAAGATGGCGGCCCAGCGGTAAGGCAGCAGGGCCGGACCCAGAGCGGCCGCGGCAAAGCCGGCGGCCAGGGCCAGGATCAGCTTGTCGGCCCGGGGATTGCTGTGCCGGGTATTGAGGAAGAGGCGGGTAAAAATGGCGCCGAAGAAGCCGGTGGCGGCAAAGCCCGAGGGCAGGGCCACATTGCCCCAGGCGGGGAAGGCCGGCCAGATGTATTCGTTGCCCAGACCGTTGAGGGACAGCTGGCCCACCGCCATGCTCACGGCGAAGGCCACATAGACCAGATAGATGCGCTCCCGCAGGGCGAAGAAGAGCAGCAGGTTGTACAGACCCAAGGCCAGCAGCATGCCGTAGTAGAGGGAGAAGCCGGCGTAGGCATCCTGGTTGTGCAGGCGGAAGGCATCCGGCGTCCACAGGGTCAGGGGCAAAGTCAGGCTGCCCTCCGACTCCACCCGCAGATAGAGGGCGAGGGACTCGCCGGGCCCCAGCTCCAGGGGCAGCACCAGATTGCGGTTGGGATAGGGGCGTTCGGCAAAGGGCAGGCGGTCCCCGGTTAATTGGTAGTCGACGCGGCCGTCGGCCCGGGGCAGGAACAGCTCCACCCGGTCGAGGGAGGGAAAGGCGATCTCCAGCAGCCACGGGCTGGAACGCTGCAGGCGGGACTCCAGGGGAATGCGCAGCCAGAAGGCGGAAGAGGAATAGCCGAAGTTCAATTCGCCCAGGGCATGGGCCGGCGCGAAGCGGCCAGCGGCGGCGGCCTGCCGCACGGCGGCCATGTCGAGCTTGCCGCCCGGGTCTTCCAGCACTTCCACGTGGGGCACCAGGGCAAAGCTGCCGTCGTCCTGATCCAGCACCAGGGGATGGGCCCGGACGACGGCAGGCAGCAGGAGCAGGAAAAACAGGAGGGCCTGCCACAGCAAGGCCGGGCGGTCTCTGGGAGCCGAGGGGGAGTGGAACACGGATGTCTCCGCTTGTATTTATGCCCGCATTCTAACCACAGACGTCCCCGGGCAGAGGAGTAAAATGCCCCATCCACCGATCCTTCCGCCCCTGCCATGAGCGTTGCCCCGCCCTCCCCCTCCCAGCGTCAGGCCCGCAGCCGTTACCAGCGGGGCATGCTGGCCTGGCTGCAACAGCCGGGGGACCCGGCCGGACTGCCGGAGATGCGGGCCGCGGTGCGCCACCTGGAAGCTGCCGCCGGCGGCGACTTCGCCCCCTTCTGGCACAGTGCCGAAGTGTTCCTGCGCGCCATCTCCGACGGCACCCTGGCAGTGGATGCGGAATCCCGCCGCCTCTGCGCCCGCATCGACCTGCAGATGCGGGCCGCCCTGAATGGCAGCGAAGCCCCCGAGGGCGGCCTGGCCGAGGAACTGCAGCAGTGCATCCGCCAGGGTGCCGGCCAGCTGCCGCCGGTGACCGAACTGATTTCCCTGATGGCCAAGCCCGAGGCCCCGGACCTGGACGCTGAGGCGGTAGCTGCCTGGAGCGCCGCCGGCAACGCCGCCGTGGCCGCCTGGAACGGGCGCGGCAGCGGCGATCTGGCGCCCTTCCGGCGGGCCCTGATCGACCTCTGCGCCGCCGCCATGAGCCTCAACCTGCCGGAGACCCTGCACCTGGCCGAATCCCTGGCCGGCGTCGGCGACCTTCTCGACGCCCCGGAGGCGGCGGAGGATCCCTATCTGCGCGCCGCCATCGCCGCCGCCCTGGAACTGCTCGGCGACACCCGGGACCTGGGCCTGCCGGTCTTCGCCGAACGGGTGGCCCACGTCGCCCAGCGCCTGGCCGAATGTCGGGAAAGCCAGCGTCCCGCCGTCTCGCCCACCCTGCTGCGCCTCTTTGCCGGCGAAATCGGCGAGCAGGCGGCCCTGATGCGGGAGGAACTGGCCTGCCTGGAACCGGATGGGGAAGCCCTGGCCGAATCGGCCCACTGCCTGGCGGACCACGCCGCCCACCTGGAACTGGACAGTGCCGAAGCTCTGGCCCAGGGTCTGGCGGCGGCCATCGTCCGGGCCCAGGCTGGCCACGGTTTCGACCACCCGGAAGTCCGCGAGGCCCTGGAAGCGGCCCTGGCCGAACTGGACACCATGGCCGACTTTCTCCTGGTGGCCCAACCCCTGCCCGAAGCCACGGACATCCTGGAAATCCTGGCCCAGGTCTGACGCGGCACCGCGTCTGCCGCCACCGGCCTCCCTCCCTCGCCGTAATATCCATGTAAGCAACAGGGTATTTACTGGCCTTGCCGGCCCGCCGCCAAACGGCGTAGGCGGGCAGCCAGTCCAGGGAGAAAAAAAATGAACCAGATGCCGCTAGTACCGCCCGGCAGGGACACCCTGCCCAGGATCGAACGCCTGCTGCGCCGCGAGTTGGCGCTGTTCTTCACCCTGTGCGCCCTCCTCGGCGCCTTCCTGGCCTACGGCGCCCTGCGCACCCTGGCCTCGCCCTCCGCCCCGCCCCATCCCGTGCTGCAGGCCCGGGCCGACGTCCGGCCCTAAAAAAAAGGGCCGGTAGAACCGGCCCTTGGGCAATCCTGCCGCCGTCACCTGCGGGCGACGGCGGGCGGGATGAGGCGGCAGCCGCCGCTTATTCGAACTCGATGATGATTTCGTCCACCGACAGGCTGGAGCCGGCGGTGACGGAGATCTTCTTCACCTTGCAGTCCTGTTCGGCCTTGAGGATGTTCTCCATCTTCATGGCTTCGATGACGGCCAGCTTCTCGCCGGCCTTCACTTCCTGACCGACGGCGACGGACACTTCGCGCAGCAGGCCCGGCATGGGGGACAGCAGGAACTTGGAGAGGTCGGGAGCGGCCTTTTCCGGCATGAGGGCCAGCAGTTCGGCGGCGCGGGCAGACATCACCATCATGTCGGCGCGGGTGCCCCAGTGGAACAGCTGGTAGGTCATGCGGTGGCGTTCCACCTGCAGGGTGAATTCCTCGCCGTTGCAGGTGCCGTTGAACAGGGACTGACCCTGGCGCCAATCGGAGAGAAGCTCGTACTTCTCGCCGTTGTAGGTCACCAGATAGCCGCCCTCGATGGGCTTGGCCACCACGGGGTGACGTTCGCCGTTGCGGATCACCACCCACTCGTCGCCCACCTTGCGCTCGTGGCCCGGCAGCTGGCCGGAAACCTGGGCAGCGCGGTCGATGTAGCGGCGATGCACGAAGGCGGCGACGCCGATCAGCAGGGCCGGATCATCGTGGGGCACCATGGAGGCGTCGAAGCCCTTCGGGTATTCCTTGGCGATGAAGCCGGTGTCGAAGATGCCGGACTGGAAGCGGGCGTGCTGCATCAGGGCAGCCTGGAACGGGATGTTCGAGGAGATGCCGCGGATGACGAAGCCGTTCAGGGCGTCACGCATGCGGGCGATGGCCTGCTCGCGGGAAGCGCCGTGCACGATCAGCTTGGCGATCATGGAGTCGTAGTACATGGAGATTTCGCCGCCGTCGTAGACGCCGGTATCCACACGCACCTGACCGTCCACCTCGGCCGGCGGCTGGAACTTCACCAGACGGCCGGTGGAAGGCAGGAAGCCGCGGAAGGGGTCTTCCGCGTTGATCCGGCACTCCATGGCCCAGCCGTTGATCTGCACGTCAGCCTGGGTCAGGGGCAGCTTCTCGCCGTAGGCGACGCGGATCATCTGTTCCACCAGGTCGAGGCCGGTGATCAGTTCGGTGACGGGGTGCTCCACCTGCAGACGGGTGTTCATCTCCAGGAAGTAGAACTCCTTGGTGGCACCGGAGACCACGAACTCCACCGTACCGGCGGATTCGTAATTCACGGCCCGGGCCAGGGCCACGGCCTGTTCGCCCATGGCCTTGCGCATCTCGGGATCGACGAAGGGGCTCGGTGCCTCTTCGATGACCTTCTGGTGACGGCGCTGGATGGAGCAGTCGCGCTCGTTCAGGTACACGTAGTTGCCGTGAGAGTCGCCCAGCACCTGGATTTCGATGTGGCGGGGTTCCAGCACGTACTTCTCGATGAAGACGCGGTCGTCGCCGAAGGAGTTGCGGGCTTCGTTGACGCAGGAGGAGAAGCCTTCGTGGGCTTCGGCGTCGTTGTAGGCCACGCGCAGGCCCTTGCCGCCGCCGCCGGCGGAGGCCTTGATCATCACCGGGTAGCCGATCTTCTTGGCGATTTCCACAGCGGCGTCGGGGCCGTCGATGGCATCGTTGTACCCGGGAATGGTGTTGACCTTGGCTTCGATGGCCAGCTTCTTGGACTCGATCTTGTCGCCCATCTTGGCGATGGAGTAGTGCTTGGGACCGATGAACTTGATGCCTTCCTCTTCCAGGCGGCGGGAGAACTCGGCGTTCTCGGAGAGGAAGCCGTAGCCGGGGTGCACCGCCTCGGCGCCGGTCTGCTTGCAGGCGGCGATGATTTTGTCGGCGACCAGGTAGGATTCCTTGGAAGCGGCCGGGCCGATGCAGACGGCTTCGTCGGCCATCTCCACGAACAGGGCGTCCTTGTCGGCCTCGGAGTAGACGGCGACGGTCTTGATGCCCATCTTGCGGGCGGTCTTGATGACGCGGCAGGCGATTTCGCCGCGGTTGGCAATCAGGATTTTCTTAAACATGTTTTAGTCCTTCCCGTCGCTTACAGCGGAATGTTGCCGTGCTTGCGCCACGGGTTGTCGAGTTTCTTGTCACGCAGCATGGCCAGGGAACGGCAGATCCGCTTGCGGGTCTCGTTGGGCATGATGACGTCGTCGATGAAGCCACGGGCACCGGCCACGAAGGGGTTGGCGAACTTGGCCTTGTATTCGGCTTCGCGCTCGGCCAGCTTGGCGGGGTCGTTCTTCTCTTCGCGGAAGATGATTTCCACGGCGCCCTTGGGGCCCATCACGGCGATTTCGGCGCTGGGCCAGGCCAGGTTCACGTCGCCGCGCAGGTGCTTGGAGGACATCACGTCGTAGGCGCCACCGTAGGCCTTGCGGGTGATCAGGGTGACCTTCGGCACGGTGCATTCGGCGTAGGCGTAGAGCAGCTTGGCGCCGTGCTTGATAATGCCGCCGTACTCCTGGGAGGTGCCGGGCATGAAGCCGGGCACATCCACCAGGGTCACCACGGGGATGTTGAAGGCGTCGCAGAAGCGCACGAAGCGGGCAGCCTTGATGGAGGACTTGATGTCCAGGCAGCCGGCCAGCACCAGGGGCTGGTTGGCGACGATGCCGACGGGGTGGCCATCCATGCGGGCGAAGCCGGTGATGATGTTCTTGGCGTAGTCCGGCTGGATTTCGAAGAAGTCACAATCATCAACCATCTTGATGATCAGTTCCTTCATGTCGTAGGGCTTGTTGGCGTTGTCCGGCACCAGGGTGTCGAGGGAGAAGTCCAGACGCTCGGCAGGATCGTTGGTCTTCTGCACCGGGGGCTTTTCCCGGTTGTTGGCGGGCAGGAAGTTCACCAGGCGACGCAGGTAGTTCAGGGCTTCCACGTCGTTTTCGAAGGCCAGGTCGGCCACACCGGACTTGGTGGTGTGGGTCACGGCGCCGCCCAGTTCCTCGGCGGTCACTTCTTCGTGGGTCACGGTCTTCACAACTTCGGGACCGGTGACGAACATATAGGAGGAATCCTTCACCATGAAGATGAAGTCGGTCATGGCCGGGGAATACACGGCGCCGCCGGCACAGGGGCCCATGATCATGGAGATCTGGGGGATCACGCCGGAGGCCATAACGTTGCGCTGGAACACGTCGGCGTAGCCGCCCAGGGAGGCAACGCCTTCCTGAATACGGGCGCCGCCGGAGTCGTTGAGGCCGATCACGGGAGCGCCGACCTTCATGGCGTGGTCCATGACCTTGCAGATTTTCTCGGCGTGGGTCTCGGAAAGGGAGCCGCCGAAGACGGTGAAGTCCTGGGAGAACACGAAGACCAGACGGCCGTTGATGGTGCCGTAGCCGGTGACGACGCCGTCACCCGGGTTCTTGGTCTCGGCCATGCCGAAGTCGGTGCAGCGGTGCTCCTTGAACATGTCCCATTCCTCGAAGGAATCGGGATCGAGCAGCAGCTCGAGGCGTTCGCGGGCGGTCAGCTTGCCCTTCTTGTGCTGGCTGTCGATGCGCTTCTGGCCACCGCCGAGGCGGGCGGCTTCGCGCTTTTTCTCCAGCTCGTGAATGATGTCGTGCATGTGGACTTCTCCCAATGGGTCGAAACAGGGTCGAAAGGTTTGAAACGTTATTCGGATGGCGAATCGGTTCGCAGGTCGCCCAACAGCTTGTAAGCCGCCGCGGCCGGCGTGGTGCGGCCCTGGGTCACCGCTTGGGAGAGCCCGGGCAGGTCCCGGCGCACCGCCGGGTGGTTACGGAAATACTGGCGCAGGCCGGAATCGATCAGGCTCCACATCCAGTCGATGGACTGGCGCTGGCGCCGGGCCTCGAACTCGCCGGTGGGCGTCAGGGCCTGGCGGTACTTTTCCACCTGGGCCCAGAAGTCGCCGATGCCTTCCTTGTGCAGGGCCGACAGGGTGATCACCGGCGGTGCCCAGTTGGGGCTGGCGTGGCGCAGCATGTGCAGGGCGTTGTTCCACTGGGCCCGCACCACCTGGGCGGCCCGGGGGTCGATGTCGGCCTTGTTGATGACCACCATGTCGGCGATCTCGACAATGCCTTTCTTGATGGCCTGCAGGTCGTCGCCGGCATTGGGCAGCTGCAGCAGGCAGAACATGTCCACCATGCCAGCCACCGTGGTCTCGGACTGGCCGACGCCGACGGTCTCGACGATGATCACGTCGAAGCCGGCGGCCTCGCACAGCAGCATGGCTTCCCGGGTCTTTTCGGCGACGCCGCCCAGGCTGCCGGCGGAGGGGGACGGCCGGATGAAGGCCTCCTCGCGCTGGCACAGGGTTTCCATGCGGGTCTTGTCACCCAGGATGGAGCCGCCGGAGACGGAGGAGGAAGGATCCACCGCCAGCACGGCCAGGCGATGGCCCCGTTCGATCAGGTGGATGCCCAGGGCTTCGATGAAGGTGGACTTGCCGGCGCCGGGGACGCCGGAAATGCCGATGCGGATGGCCTTGCCCGTGTGGGGCAGAAGGGAGGCGAGCACCTGCTGGGCCCGCACCTGATGGTCGGCCCGGCTGGACTCGATCAGGGTGATGGCCTTGGCCAGGGCCCGGCGCTGACGCGCCAGGACCCCGTCCACCAGGGCCTGGTCGGCCCCGGCGAGGGAGTGCTGCCCCACCGTGGAGGCTTCCGACATCTGCATCGTCAAGGCTTAGCCGCGGGACTTGCGGATTTCTTCCAGGACGCGCTTGGCGGAATCCTCGATGCGGGTGCCGGGGCCGAAGATGGCCTTGGCGCCGGCAGCGTAGAGGGTGTCGTAGTCCTGGGCAGGAATGACGCCGCCGGCGAAGACGATGATGTCGTCGGCACCCTGTTCCTTGAGGGAGTTCACCAGGGCCGGCAGCAGGGTCTTGTGGCCGGCGGCCAGGGAAGAGACGCCGATGGCGTGCACGTCGTTTTCCACGGCCTGGCGGGCGGCTTCTTCCGGGGTCTGGAAGAGGGGCCCCATGTCGATGTCGAAGCCCAGGTCGGCGAAGGCGGTAGCTACCACCTTGGCGCCCCGGTCGTGGCCGTCCTGGCCCAGCTTGGCGATCATGATGCGCGGGCGACGGCCTTCTTCTTCAGCGAACTTGGCGATGTCGGCCTTGATGGTTTCCCAGCTTTCCTGTCCTTCCACGACGCCTCCATATACACCGGAAATGGTCTGGTTGTTGGCGCGGAAGCGGCCGAAGATCTTTTCCAGGGCATCGGACACTTCGCCCACGGTGGCGCGTAGGCGCATGGCCTTCACGGTCAGGTCGAGCAGATTGCCCTGGCCGGACTCGGCGGCCTGGGTCAGCGCTTCCAGGGCGGCCTGCACGGAAGCACTGTCGCGGGTCTCGCGAATCTTCTTGAGGCGGGCGATCTGGGCTTCGCGCACGGCGTGGTTGTCGATATCGAGAATGTCGATCGCGTCTTCCTTGGCCAGCTTGTATTTGTTCACGCCAACGATGACGTCCTTACCAGAGTCGATGCGCGCCTGCTTGTCGGCGGCGCAGGTTTCCACCTGCATCTTGGCCCAACCGGATTCCACGGCCTTGGTCATGCCGCCCATGGCTTCGATTTCCTGGATGATGCTCCAGGCCTTGTCGGCCATGTCCTGGGTCAGCTTTTCCATCATGTAGGAACCGGCCCAGGGGTCCACCACGTTACAGATGTGGGTTTCTTCCTGGATGATGAGCTGGGTGTTGCGGGCGATGCGGGCGGAGAACTCCGTCGGCAGAGCGATGGCTTCGTCCAGGGCGTTGGTGTGCAGGGACTGGGTGCCGCCGAAGACGGCCGCCATGGCCTCGATGGTGGTGCGCACCACGTTGTTGTACGGGTCCTGCTCGGTGAGGGACCAGCCGGAGGTCTGGCTGTGGGTCCGCAGCATGAGGGACTTGGCGCTCTTGGGATTGAACTGGCTCATGATGCGGTGCCACAGCATCCGGCCGGCGCGCATCTTGGCGATTTCCAGGTAGAAGTTCATGCCCACCGCCCAGAAGAAGGACAGGCGGCCGGCGAAGGCGTCCACATCGAGACCGGAGGCGATGCCGGTGCGCACGTATTCCATGCCGTCAGCCAGGGTAAATGCCAGTTCGATGGCCTGGTTGGCCCCGGCTTCCTGGATGTGATAACCCGAGATGGAAATCGAGTTGAACTTGGGCATGTGCTGCGCGGTGTAGCCGAAGATGTCGGAGATGATCTTCATCGACGGCTTGGGCGGGTAGATATAGGTATTGCGGACCATGAACTCCTTCAGGATGTCGTTCTGGATGGTGCCGGACAACTGTTCCTGGGAGACGCCCTGCTCTTCGGCGGCGACGATGTAGCCGGCCAGGATGGGCAGCACGGCGCCGTTCATGGTCATGGAAACGGAAATCTTGTCGAGGGGGATGCCGTCGAAGAGGATCTTCATGTCCTCGACGGAATCGATGGCCACGCCGGCCTTGCCGACGTCGCCCAGGACCCGGGGATTGTCCGAGTCGTAGCCGCGGTGGGTGGCCAGGTCGAAGGCCACGGAAACGCCCTGGCCGCCGGCTGCCAGAGCCTTGCGGTAGAAGGCGTTGGATTCTTCAGCGGTGGAGAAGCCGGCGTACTGGCGGATGGTCCACGGCCGCACGGCGTACATGGTGGCCTGGGGGCCGCGCAGATAGGGGGCGAAGCCGGGCAGGGTGTCGGCGTAGGGCAGATCCTCCACGTCCTTCTTGGTGTACAGGGGCTTGACGGTCAGGCCTTCCGGCGTGATCCAGTTGAGCGCATTGACGTCGCCGCCGGGAGCAGACTTGGCGGCGGCCTTGGCCCAGGCGTCCAGGTTGTCGGAATTGGGCAATTGGGGCTTGGATGCGTCGGCAGACATGTCAGACCTTTCTCGGTACACCCGCCGCATGCCAGGGGCGCTGCGACGGCTAGATTTTCGATTCTACGCCGCCCAAACAGGCGGCGGGGAAGGGCTTGCTAAGGGAGCGCCGGCAGCCATGAACCCGCTTCTCGGCCAGCTTGACATCCCGAGCCCTGGATAATACTGTATCCATAATTATGAATGCAATACTTGCCAACTGGGCTATAATTGCGCCCTGCTTGCAGCTTTCGTAATGCTTGGCTTATTACGTAACGCATAGGGCAAAGACACCAGACTCTGCGTCCGGATTTTCTATATCCTGCTGAATTTCTGTCCCACCGATCGTTCATGAACGCCATCCGTATCGCCCAGCCCGCCCTCTACGAAGAAGTGGCCGAGCGCCTGCGTCAGCGCATCTTTTCCCATGAACTGCCGCCCGGCACCTGGATCGACGAGCAGGCCCTGGCCGAAGACTACGGCATCTCCCGCACCCCCCTGCGCGAGGCCCTGAAGGTGCTGGCCTCCGAAGGCCTGGTGACCCTCAAGCCGCGCCGCGGCTGCTACGTCACCGAGCTGTCCGGCGGCGACATCCAGGAAATCTTCCCCATCATCGCCATGCTGGAAGGCCGTTGCGCCTACGAGGCCACCCAGAAGGCCACCCCGGCCGACGTGGCCCGCCTGCAGGCAATCCAGGACATCCTGGAAAAGGCTGCCGCCACCACCAACATTCCGGCCTACTTCGAGGCCAATCAGAACTTCCACCTGACGCTCTGGGAAATTGCCGGCAATCGCTGGCTGCTGCAGGTAATCCAGGATTTGCGCAAGGTCCTCAAGCTGACCCGCTACCAGTCCCTGTCCGTGGACGGCCGCCTGAAGAAGTCCATGGAAGAACACCGGGAACTGCTGGCCGCCATCACCGCCAAGGACCCGGACCTGGCCGAGAAGGTCATGAAGAGCCACCTCATCGCCGGCAGCGAAGCCATGGCCAAGGCCACCAGCCGCTGAGCCGCGCCAGCCGCACACCCCGGGGCTGCCTGTGCAGCCCCTGTTTTTTTCCACCCCCGCCTTGAAAGAACCGCCATGTCCGGACGCATTCTCGTCTCCCGTGACGGCGACATCGCCACCGTCACCCTCTCCAATCCGGAGAAGCTCAACGCCGTTAACTACGCCATGTGGTGCGACCTAGCCACCGCCATGGCCGAACTCTCAGCCGACTCCAGCCTGCGCTGCGTCGTCCTCACCGGGGCCGGCGAAGCCTTCGCCGCCGGCGGCGACATCGAGGAATTCCTGGTCAAGCGCACCAATCTGGAACAGGCCCTGCACTACCACGACAAGGTGGGCGCCGCCCTGGATGCGGTGCGCGACTGCCCCCACCCCACCGTGGCCCTGATCCGGGGCGCCTGCGTCGGCGGCGGCCTGGAGATCGCCGGCAACTGCGACCTGCGCATCGCCGGCGAAGGAGCCAAGTTCGGCGCCCCCATCAACAAGCTGGGCTTCTCCATGTATCCGGGCGAGATGTCCGGCCTGCTGGCCCTGGCCGGCCCCGCCGTGATGTCCGAGATCCTGCTGGAAGGGCGCATCCTCTCTGCCGCCGAGGCCTACGCCAAGGGCCTGCTGACGCGGGTGGTGGCCGATGCCCAGCTGGAGGACGAAGTCACCGCCACCGCCCGCCGCATCGCCGCCGGCGCGCCCCTGGTGGCCCGCTGGCACAAGCAGTGGATGCGCCGCCTGGCTTCCGGCGCGCCCCTGACCCAGGAAGAAAAGGCCGCCTCCTTCGCCTTCCTCGACACCGCCGACTACAAGGAAGGCCTGGACGCCTTCCTGGCCAAGCGCAAACCCGCCTTCAAGGGCTGCTGATCAACAAACTGCGCTGGCCGCCGGCAACGGCAAAAAGAAAAAGCCCCGGGAAACTCCCGGGGCTTTTTTATGACGCTGACGCTGCAGCTAGCGCTTAGTGGTTGCTGGCGCCGGCGGCACCCAGACCGGTCTGGGCACGCACGTACTGGTCGTCGAAGGCTTCGACCTCGCGCTTGGCCTGGGCGCTGGTATCCAGCTTGGAGACCACGAAGGCGATGAGGAAAGCCAGGGGCATGGAGAACAGGGCCGGCTGGTCGTAGGGGAAGATGGCCTGGGCCTTGCCCAGCACGGTCACCCACACGGCCTTGGACAGCACCACGAAGACCACGGCGGCAGTCAGGCCGCAGATGGTGCCGGCAATGGCGCCCTTGGTGGTCAGACCCTTCCAGTACATGGAGAGGATCAGCACCGGGAAGTTGGCAGAAGCAGCGATGCCGAAAGCCAGACCGACCATGAAGGCCAGGTTCTGCTTTTCGAACATGATGCCCAGGCCGATGGCAGCCAGACCGATGAAGATGGAGGCGATCTTGGACACCTTCAGTTCGGAACCGCCCTTGGGCTTGCCCTTGCAGATCACATTGGCGTAGATGTCGTGGGAGATGGCGGAAGCGCCGGCCAGAGCCAGGCCGGAAACCACGGCCAAGATGGTGGCGAAGGCCACGGCGGAAAGGAAGCCGAGGAAGATGTTGCCGCCGACGAACTTGGCCAGGTGCATGGCCACCATGTTGCCGCCGCCGATCATCTTGCCGCCGACGTTGCCGCCTTCGAAGAACTCGGGGTTGGTGCCGACCAGAACGATGGCGGACATACCCAGCAGCACCACCACCAGGAAGAAGAAGCCGATGAAGCCGGTGGCCACGAACACGGACTTGCGGGCCTGCTTGGCATCCGGCACGGTGAAGAAGCGCATCAGGATGTGGGGCAGGCCGGCGGTACCGAACATCAGGCCTAGGGACAGGGACACCGCATTGACCGGATCGGCCAGCAGGGAACCCGGGCCCATGATCTTGGTGCCGTCCTTGTGCACTTCGGTAGCCTTGGTGACCAGGGTTTCGAAATCGAAACCGAAGTGGGACATGGCCAGCAGCATCATCAGGGTGCCGCCGCCAAGCAGCAGACAGGCCTTGATGATCTGCACCCAGGTGGTGGCGATCATGCCGCCGAAGGTCACATAGACCATCATCAGCACGCCCACCACGACCACGGCCACCTCATAGTCCAGGCCGAAGAGCAGCTTGATCAGCTGGCCGGCGCCGACCATCTGGGTGATCAGGTAGAACAGCACCACGGTCAGGGAGGAGATGGCAGCCACCGTCCGCACCTTGCTCTGATCGAGACGGTAGGAGGTGATGTCGGCAAAGGTGAAGCGGCCCAGGTTACGCAGGCGCTCGGCCATCAGGAACAGGATGATGGGCCAGCCGACGAAGAAGCCGACGATGTAGACGAAACCGTCATAACCCTTGGCGAACACCATGGAGGTCAGACCCAGCAGGGTGGCGGCGGACATGTAGTCGCCGGCAATGGCCAGGCCGTTCTGGAAACCGGTGATGCCGCCGCCGGCAGTGTAGAAGTCGGCGGTGGACTTGGTGCGGTTGGCGGCCCAGTAGGTGATGCCCAGGGTGGACAGCACGAAGGCCACGAACATGGCGATGGCAGCCACGTTCAGGGGCTGCTTTTCAGCCTCGCCGACGGTGCCGGGACCGGCATAGGCGGCACCGGCGGCCAGCAACAGGCCCAGCAGGGGCAGGAAGCGGGACAGGTTACGCATTATTGGGCCTCCTTGGTGGCTTCCTTGATCAGTTCGGCGTTGATTTCGTCGAACTTGCCGTTGGCGCGATGCACGTAGAGGCCGGTCATGACCCAGAAAAGCAGCATCATCAGGGCGGCGATGGGCCAGCCGATGGTGGCGATACGGCCTTCGCCCAGGGGCGAGGCCAGCAGGGTGGGATTGAAGGCGACCACGGCCATGAAGCCGTAGTACAGGATCAGGACCACGGCAGACAGGGTCCAGGCGAAGCGGCTGCGGGTGGCAACCAGCTTGTCGAACTTCGGATTGTTGCGAATCCGTTCGTAGGCAGCGCTGCTCACGAGTGTTCTCCTCAGTTTGAGTATTTGTTTAGGTCGGCAGAAAAGACCGACTCCCCCTCTACCCAGCCCTCCCGGCGGGTTTTCCCCAATGTGGGAAACCCGTATTGCGTCCGGGAACGGACATGGATTACGCAATGATATAACAGTTACGCAAATTTCCATACCCGCCCGTATGTCGCGGCGCAAAAACAAAAAAGGGCCCGCAGGCCCTTTCCATATGCATCAAGGTCGGCAAGCCGCCATCTACATGACGCCATGCAACATCTTGGCTGCCAGCAGCACTAGCACACCGGCGAAAATCCGCTTCAGGGTCGCCACCGGCAGGCGATGGGCCAGACGCGCCCCCACCGGGGCCGCCACCACGCTGCCCGCCATCACCCACAGCAGGGCCGGCAGATAGACGTAACCAACGCTCCAGGCCGGCAGGCCGGCCTCGCCCCAGCCGTTCCAGATGTAGCCCAGGGTGCCGAAGAAGGCGATGGGCAGGCCGAGGGCCGCCGAAGTGCCGATGGCGTTGCGCACCGGCACGTTACACCAGGCCAGGTAAGGCACCGTCAGGGAGCCGCCGCCGATGGCCACCAGGGAAGAGAGGGCGCCGATGACCCCGCCCGCCAGCCCCAGGCCGGCCGGGCCGGGCAGTTCCCGGTGGGGTTTCGGCTTGAAGTTCAACGCCATCTGCAACGCCACGCAGGAAATGAAGCAGGCAAAGAACAGGGCCAGGCCCTGGGTGGAAATGCGCGCGGCGAGCTGGGTGCCCAGCACGGTCCCCACCAGCACCCCCGGGGTGAAGGAGCGCAGCGTGTCCCACATCACGGCGCCATGCTGGTGGTGGGTGCGCAGGCTGGAAATGGCGGTGAAGATGATGGTGGCCATGGAGGTGCCGAGGGCCAGGTGCAGCATCTGCTCCGGCGGGAACTGCTGGCCGGCGAAGATCATGGCCAGCAGGGGCACCATCACGGCGCCGCCGCCGATGCCCAGGAGGCCGGCCATGAAACCGGCAAAGAGGCCCAGACCCACATAGGCCAGCCACCAGAAATCAAAAAGCATCGTTCAGCTCCATCAACTTGCGGGTAATGAATTGCCACTCTTCCGCCGTCACCGGGGTGATGGACAGGCGGCTGCCCTTTTGCAGCACTCCCATGGCCGCCAGGGCCGGATGGCAGCGCAGCTCGGTCAGGGGCACGAAGCGCCCGCGGGCGACGAAGGCCACATCCACGTTGAGCCAGCGGGGCTGCCCGGGCGAGGATTTGGCATCGAAATAGGGACTTGCCGGATCGAACTGGGTGGCATCGGCGTAGGCGGCGGACGCCACCTGGCCCAGGCCGGCGATGCCCGGCACGGCACAGCCGGAATGGTAGAAGAGCACGCCGTCGCCCAGCTTCATGGCATCGCGCATGAAATTGCGGGCCTGGTAGTTGCGCACGCCGAACCAGGGCACCCGGCCGAGACGGGCTAGGTCATCGATGGACACTTCGTCCGGCTCGGATTTCATCAGCCAGTAAGCCATGGGCGAACAGGGGAAAAGAGGGGCCACAAAAGGAAACAGCGCGGTGGATTGCTCGCACCGCGCTGCTGTATTAGGCCCCCGCCTGTGCCGTTAGGCCGGCATCCTGAACCTGAGTTCAGAGTGGTCGCTTGCCGTCCGCATCAGGTGCACCCGACGAAGGGCGCTCACAACAGCGGATGAGTGGTTCGCGGCCGATGCCAATTAGCATTGGTTCAAGGAATATATGGCCTTGACGAACACCGCAGGGGACAATCGGCGGAAACTTTTGCTGGTGCGGCCAAGAAGGCTTCAGAACAAGGGTTCCTGGCCTTGGAGGGCCGCGTCCAACTGTGTTTCCATGGCTCCGATTCTACGCTGAAAGTCAGAGCCGTCAACGGGGGTTTCAGGATTTTCTGCGGGGCTCTCCGCCTTCCCGGCGGAAAGCAGTTCGTGGGCGATATTCAGGGCCGCCATGACCGCCACGCGCTCGGCGGCAGCAGTCTTACTTTTGGCTGCGATGTCCTGCATCTTGCGGTCCACATAGGCGACGGCAGCCAGCAGCGCTTCCTGTTCGCCGGGCGGACAGGCCACCCGGTATTCGCGGCCGAGGATGGCCACGTCGATGAAATTGCCGCTCATGCCTTGCCCTCCTCCGGCAACTGCTCGGCCAGCGCCTCGAGGCGGGCACGGGCCGCCTCCATGCGCTCGACCAGACGCAGGCGCTCGTCTTCCGCGCTGGCCAGTCGGGCGCGCAGTTCCTGGTTCTCGGCCCGCAGGCTGTGGCAGAGGTTGACCACCTGCGCCACCTTGCCCTCGAGGGCATCCAATTGCTTAGTCATAGGCGCGAACTATAGAGGCCAAAAACACGCAAGGTCAAGGACTAAGACCATATTTTGAATGTGTTTTATGCCAAAGCGCCCAGGCGCCGGCCTCGCCATACAGGCAGGTATGGAGTACCATCCGCCCCCGTTGTTCCACCAGGGACAACGCTCCGCGTCAGGTGCCGCGGGAGGAGTCCTCCTCCGCGGTTAAACGGGAAACAGGTGCGCGCCGCCAGCAGCGGCGCAATGCCTGTGCTGCCCCCGCAACGGTAAGGAAGTGCGGGTCCATCACGATGCCACTGGGTCACCCCCGGGAAGGCGATGGATCAAGACTTCCGAGCCCGGATACCGGCCTTGCGCATCGCTGGAAAGCAGCGGGTCGTCTCACTCGCTTGTCACTCCCCTGCTTTCCTCATTGCAACCTGCCCAGCGGGGACGCTCGGGCATGGCAGAAGGAATCCATCATGCAAGCCACATCCCGTTACCAGGCGCTGACCGCGGCGCTGACTCTGGCCCTACTTCCGACGGCCCACGCCGAATCCCAGACCCTGGACCCCGTGCTGGTCACCGCCACCCGGACACCGATGCGAGCCAATGAACTGCTGGCCGACACCACCGTCATCACCCGGGAGGAAATCCAGCAAAAGGGGCAGGTGACCCTCGCCGAAGTCCTGTCGAGCGTGCCTGGCATTTTCATCACCGAAGGCCAGCTGCCGGGAAAGCAGAGTTCTTTCTTCATCCGCGGCACCAATTCCGGTCATGCCCTGCTCCTGGTGGACGGTATTCCCCTGACTTCGGCCACCCTGGGAGAGGCCCCCTTCGACATGATTCCGGCCCAGGAGATCGAGCGTGTCGAGGTCCTGCGCGGCCCGGCCTCGGCCCTCTACGGTTCGGAGGCCATCGGCGGCGTCATCCAGGTATTCACCACCCGCGGCCAAGGGCCATTGACGCCACGTTTCAGCGCCAAGGTTGGCTCCCACAACACGCGGGAAACCAGCGGCGGAATTTCCGGTGGCAATCAGCTGATTTCCTATGCCCTCTCCGCCAGCACCTTCGACAGCGATGGCATCAGCGCCACCCGGGGACCGCTCTCCAATCCGGACAAGGACGGTTATTCCAGCCGCGCTGCCTCGGCCTCCCTGCAGGTCCGCCCTGCCGTCGGCCACGAAGTCGGCATGAGCTACCTGCAGACGGACAATACCAATCACATGGACGGCAACGTCAATTTCGACGACCGGACCAAGACCTCCCTGTCGTCCTGGAACATCTACAGCCGCAACCGCATCCTCAAGGACTGGACTTCCACCCTGCGCATGGGGGAATCCCGGAATGCCGCCGTCACCTATGAGCCAGCCACCCTGCGCCGCTACGAGACGACCCAGACCACCCTCTCCTGGCAGAACGAAATCACTACCCGGCTGGGGGGCTGGCTGGTGGCCGTGGAAGAACAGAAGCAGTCCATCGACTCCAACCAGACCTACACCCTGAAATCCCGGGATACCCACTCCTACCTGCTGGGCTGGAACCAGCTCTTCGGCAACCACCGGCTCCAGGCCAACACCCGGCGCGACCACATTTCCGGCATCGGGGCCAAGGACACCTGGTCCGCCGCCTACGGCTACCAGTTCACCGAACAGCTGCGGGCCTTCATTTCCCAGGGCACTGCGTTCAAAGCACCCAGTTTCAACGACCTTTACTTCCCCTCCACCTGCTACCCCATCTGGGGCTGCTTCGGCGGCAATCCCAACCTGAAACCGGAAAGCTCCAAGAACACCGAGATCGGCATGGCCTGGGAAAATACCGGCCACGAAGCGCGGGTGGTCTACTACGACAACCGGGTCACGGATCTGATCGACTGGGGCAACACGCCGGACAACATCGGCAAGGCCAAGATCACCGGCAGCACCTGGTCCTATCGTGGCACCTGGCACGATCTTTCGGTCAGCACCGCGCTGGACCTGACGCGCCCCACCGACGAAATCACCGGTAAAGTGCTGCGACGCCGGGCTGAAGAACAATTCACCCTGGCCCTTTCCTACAAACTGGGCAACCTGACCTTCGGTGGCGATATGAAGAGCGTCGGCTCACGTTACGAAGACAAGGAAAACCAGAGCCGCATGGGCGGATTCAGCCTGTTCAACGCCTTTGTCCGCCACCCCCTCGACAAGGACTGGTCCATCGAAGGACAGATCAAGAATATCGGCGACCGACAGTACGAGCTCTACCGCGGCAGCGGCGACACCCAGTTCATGACCGCCGGCCGCACCCTGTTCGTCGGCCTGCGCTACACGCCGAAATAACTCACCAACCATGCCCTCCAGCCGTCGCGCCCTGATCGTCATTGCCCTGCTGGTGCTGCTGGCCGGGGTGAGCCTGGTCGTGGCCCTGGCGGTGGGCAGCATCAGCATTCCCCCCGGCGCCGTTCTGCAGGGGCTGCTCGGCGATGCCGAGGCGCCGGGCTACGCGGTGGTGCATAACCTGCGCCTGCCCCGGGCCCTGGCCGCCTTTGCCTGCGGCGGGCTGCTGGCGGTGGCCGGCTGCCTGATGCAGGTGCTGCTGCGCAATCCCCTGGCCGATCCCTATGTGCTGGGCATCTCTGGCGGCGCCGGGGTCGGCGCCCTGGTGGCCATCCTGCTCGGGCTGTCCGCCTTCGGCATCAACGGCCTCGCCTTCAGCGGCGCCCTGGCCGCCACTTTCCTGGTCTTCGGCCTGGCCCACGGCGACGGCTCGTGGACCCAGACCCGCCTGCTGCTCACCGGGGTCATCGTCGCCGCCGGCTGCGGCGCCCTGGTGGCCCTGATGCTGTCCCTGGCGCCGGAGCACAAGCTGCACGGCATGCTCTACTGGCTGATGGGCGACCTCTCCCAGGCCACCGACGCCCGGCCGCCCCTGCTGGCCCTGGCGGCGGCCCTGCTGCTGGCCCTGCCCTTCGCCCGGGAACTCAACCTGCTGGCCCGGGGCCTGGCCACGGCCCAGGCCCTCGGCGTGGCCGTGGTGCGCCTGCGTCGGCTGGTCTATGTGGTGGCTTCCCTGGCCACCGCCACCGCCGTCACCACTGCCGGCTCCATCGGCTTCGTCGGCCTGGTGGTGCCCCATCTGGTGCGCCTGGCGGTGGGCAACGACCAGCGCCTGCTGCTGCCCGCCTCGGCCCTGGCCGGCGGCGCCCTGCTGGCCCTGGCCGACACCCTGGCCCGCACCGTGGCGGCGCCCCAGCAGCTGCCGGTGGGGGTGCTGACCGCCCTCATCGGTGTGCCCGTGTTCCTCTTCCTCCTCACCCGGGCGCCGCGATGACTGCCTTGCTGCAAGCCAGCCGACTCACCGTGCGCATCGGCGAACGGGAGGTCTGCCGCGACCTGGAGTTGCAACTGCAGCCGGGGGAACGGCTGGCCATCCTGGGACGCAACGGGGCCGGCAAGTCCACCCTGCTATCCACCCTGGCCGGCCTGCGTCCGGCCCAGGGCGGCGAGGTGCGCCTGCAGGGGCGCAGCTATGGCGAACTGGGGCCCCGGGCGGCGGCCCGGCAACGGGGCTGGATGGCCCAGACCCAGGCCGACGCCTTCGCTTCCAGCGTGCTGGAGACGGCCCTGGCCGGGCGCCATCCCCACCTGGGCCGCTGGGACTGGGAATCGGGCGCCGATGCGGAACTGGCCCGGGCCGCCCTGGCCCGGGTGGGGCTGGCCGGCATGGAACAGCGGGAGACGCCTTCCCTCTCCGGCGGCGAGCGCCAGCGCCTGGCCATCGCCACCCTGCTGACCCAGGCGCCGGACCTCTACCTGCTGGACGAGCCCCTGGCCCACCTGGACCTTTCCCACCAGATCACCGCCCTGGAACTGTTCGCCGGCCTGGCCCGGGAGCGGGGCGCCGGCGTGGTGATGGTGCTGCACGACCCGGGCCTGGCCGCCCGCTACTGCGACCGGGCCCTGCTGCTGCAGGGCGACGGCACCTGGGAGAATGGCCCGGTGGCCGAGATCCTCACCGCCGCCCACCTCAGCCGCCTCTACGGCCATCCCCTGCGGGAGGTGGAGGACGGGGGCAGCCGCTGGTTCATCCCCTGCTAACGCCAGCCTTTTCCTCCAGCCGCCCCTTTTCCCTTTTCCCCGATTCCCGGAGTTCCCCATGAGCGACGAGCGCAACCAACGCCACAACAGCCGCATGGCCCGCAAGAAGGAAGTGGTCGACGCCAAGATCGCCCAGGCCAGCCAGGAGCGCGGCGTCCTGCTGGTGCATACCGGCAACGGCAAGGGCAAGAGTTCCGCCGCCTTCGGCGTCCTCGCCCGGGCCCTGGGCCACGGCCACAGCGCCGCCGTCATCCAGCTGGTGAAGAGCCGCTCCGACACCGGCGAGGAAGGCTTTTTCCGGCAGCAGCCCCGGGTGCACTGGCACGTCATGGGCGAAGGCTTCACCTGGGAAACCCAGGACCAGGAGAAGGACCTGCGCGCCGCCCGGGCCGCCTGGGAGCAGGCCTGTATCTACCTCGCCGACCCGGCCATCGACCTGGTGATCCTGGACGAGCTGACCTACGCCTTCAAGTACGGCTGGCTGGAGCTGGATGCGGTGCTGGCCGCCTTCGCCGCCCGCCCGCCGCACCAGCACGTCATCGTCACCGGCCGCGCCGCGCCGGAGGCCCTGGTGGCCGCCGCCGACACGGTCAGCGAAATGGGCATGGTCAAGCACGCCTTCCAGGCCGGCGTCGCCGCCATGCCCGGGATCGAGTTCTGAAGGGCCGCCGGCCTGACCGGCAATAGACACGGGCCTCCTGGCGACGGCATGCCGCCGATGCCCGTCCCGCCTACCTCCCAGGCCATCCCCCAAAAATCTCCATCAAGCCGCCGCCCATGAGTTCCCTCGCCTGCCCCGCCCTCCTCGTCGCCGCCCCCGCCTCCGGCCAGGGCAAGACCACCGTGGTCGCCGCCCTGGCCCGGCTCCACGCGCGCCAGGGGCGCCGGGTCAAGGTCTTCAAGTGCGGCCCGGACTTCCTCGATCCCCAGATCCACCAGGTGGCCAGCGGCCAGCCCTGCGACAACATCGACTTCCGCATGGGCGGCGAGGCCGACGCCCGCTGGCGCCTGGCCCGGGCCGCGGCGGAGAACGACCTGATCCTGGTGGAAGGGGTGATGGGCCTCAACGACGGCGAACCCTCCGCCGCCGCCCTGGCCCGCCTGCTGGGCCTGCCCATCCTGCTGGTGCTGGACGCCTCCGCCATGGCCGGCAGCTTCGGCGCCGTCGCCTTCGGCCTCAAGCACTACCGGGAGGAACAGGGCCGGGGCGCCCCCATCGGCGCGGTGCTGGCCAACCGGGTCGGCAGCGCCTACCACGCCCAACTGTGCCGCGACACCCTGGATGAAGCCGACATCGCCTGGTACGGCCACCTGCCCCGGGACAACGACGCCGCCATGCCGGAGCGCCACCTGGGCCTGCTCCCCGCCGCCGAGATCGAGGACCTGAAGCAGCGCCTGGACGCCATGGCCGACGCCCTCGCCGCCACTGCCGCCGCCCAGTTGCCGCCGCCGGTACACTTCGCCCCGGCCCCGCCGCCGGCCCTGCCCCGCCTGCTGGCAGGCAAGACCGTGGCAGTGGCTCGGGACGCGGCCTTCTGCTTCGCCTATCCGGCCAACCTGGAATGCCTGGAAAATCTGGGGGCCCGCCTCGTCCATTTCTCGCCCCTGGCCGACGCCGCCCTGCCCCCCTGCGACGCCGTGTGGCTGCCCGGCGGCTATCCGGAACTGCACGGCGCCGCCATCGCCGCCAACCGCTCCATGGCCGCCGCCCTGCAGGCCCACACGGCCGCCGGCAAGCCCCTGCTGGCCGAATGCGGCGGCATGATGAGCCTGTTCGAAACCCTGGTCTCGGTGACGGGGGAAAGCACGGCCGGCTTCGGTCTGCTGCCCGGCGAAAGCCGCATGCAGAAGAAGCTGGCCGCCCTGGGCCTGATGGCCGCCGAACTGCCGGAAGGCCGCCTGCCCGGCCACAGCTTCCACTACTCCACCAGCAGCACGCCCCTGGAACCCCTGGTACGGGCGCTCAAGCTCACCGGCAACACGCCGGGGGAGCCCATCTACCGGGTCGGCCGCCTCACCGCCTCCTACGTGCATTTCTACTTCCCCGCCAACCCGGAGGCGGTGGCCCGCCTGCTGGGGGCCTGAGAGCCCCATGCTGGTCCGTCTGCTGCGACACCTCCTAGGCCGACAGCGGCCAACCCTGCCGGCCAGCCCAGAGGAACGGGCCCGGCGACTGATCGCCGCCATCGACTCCGGCGGCATTCCCCTCAACCCCATCGCCCTCAACCGGCTGGCCCGGGAACTGGGTCTGGAAGTCTCCCGCCAGGCCCGACCGGAAGATACGGTGGCCCGCATCCGCGCCCTGGTGGCCCGGCTTTAGCCCGGCGCCCGAGTCTGGCATCATTGCCCCCATGAAAAATCTGCCCTTCAGCTTCATCGTCATGGAGTTTCTCGGCCTGCTCTGCCTGGTGCCCGCCGTGGCCAGCCTGGCCGGATTCGGCGCCCTCCTGCATCCCATCCTGGCCGACAGCGGCGCCGGCATCGCCGCCCTGGTGACGGCCGTCTCTCTCATCATTTCGGGCTTCTTTCCCTTCGTCCTGCGTCGCCTCATGGTTCAGGAAGAGGAGCAGGACGCCGCCAACCACCGCGGCGGCTGAACCCTGAGGCCTAGGCGGCCCCTGCGGCGGCCGCCTCCAGGGGCAGGCTGACGCGGAAGGTGGAACCCTGGCCCGGGGCGCTGCGCACTTCAATGCGGCCGCCGTGCTTCTTGACCACGATGTCGTAGGAGAGGGAAAGGCCCAGGCCCGTGCCCTTGCCCACCGGCTTGGTGGTGAAGAAGGGCTCGAAAATGCGCTTCTGCACTTCCGGCGTCATGCCCTTGCCGGTGTCCTGCACCTCCATCCACACCCCGTTTTCTTCCCGGCCCGAGCGCACGGTGATGGTGCCGTGCTCAGGAATGGCGTGGGCCGCGTTCACCAGCAGGTTCATGAACACCTGGTTGATCTGGGCCGGCATGCACTGCACCAGGGGAATGTCGCCGTACTCCCGCACCACCTCGGCCTTGTACTTGAGCTCGTTCCACACCACGTTGAGGGTGCTTTCCATGCCCTTGTTGAGGTCCGCCGTCTGCAGCTCGGCCTCGTCCACGTGGGAGAAATCCTTGAGGTCCTTGACGATCTTGGTGACCCGGGCCAGGCCCTCGTCGGACTCGGCCAGCAGGGCCGGCAGGTCGCTCTTCAGGTAGGCCAGGTCCGCCTCCTCCCGCACCTGCTGCAGGGCGGCGAAGGCCGGGCCGCTGTCCGGCAGGTGCTGCTCGTAGGTGTCGATGACCTTGAACAGCAGGGCGATGTCCTGCTTCAGGCTGCCCAGGTTGGAATGGACGAAGCCCACCGGATTGTTGATCTCGTGGGCCACCCCGGCCGCCAGCTGGCCGATGGCCGCCATTTTTTCCGACTGCAGCAATTGCTGCTGGGTGCTTTCCACCTTCTGCAGCAGCCGCGCCAGTTCGGCCTGCTCCGCCGCCAGGCGGACGTTGGCCGCCGACAGTTCCCGGGTGCGCTCCTCCACCTTGGCTTCCAGCTGCTGGTTCATGGCCGCCAGGTCCCTGTTCTGCTGGGACACCAGGTGGTAGAGGCGGCCCAGGGCGTCGAGCAGGGCGCTGGTGCTGTCGGCCACTTCGCCGCTCTCGGCGGCGAAGGCCGCGGCGGCGGACTGGCCGGCCTGGACCCGGGACATCTGACGCGCCATGACCTGGTCCTCGCCCAGGATGTGCACCGTCAGCCAGGCGGCGAGAAAGCCGTGCACCGTCTCCGCCGGCTGGCTGAGGGAGGAACGGGCCTGCCACATGGACAGCAGCTGCTCGACGAACTGGCGGTGGTGCTGCACGTGGAGGTCCTGGTGGCGGATGTCCAGGCCCAGCTCCGTCATCAGCCGCTCTTCGTCGGCGAAATGCAGGTGGGCGTAGTCGGCCAGCTGCTTGAAAATCTGCTGCAGGGCCTCGTCGGTGCCCTCGCCCTCGGCCAGCAAAAGGTCGCCGACCCGGTTGACGATATCCACCAGATGCCGGTGCTGGGCATCCACGCTGGGGATGCCGGTGACGAAACGCTCATCCCAGACAAAAGCTTCCATGACGCTCCCTGATCCTAGGACACGATTGCATGCCGGTAGGGTACAGCGCCGGCCGCCGCCCTGCCACCCGGCAACACCCTAGTTCCCCGGCGGGGCGAAGCCGCAGGGTCAAATCTTCATCTCACTTCATGGCCGAAGGCAGGCGCAGCACCGAGCCGGCCACGGCAAACTCGCCCCAGCCCCGGTGGTGCAGGGTGCGGGGACGCTTGCGCGGTTCGGCCCAGGCGGCCACCACTTCGAGCACGAACAGGTTGTAGCGCGCCACCCAGCCCCGGTCGTGCACCACGCACTCCAGGCTGGCATAGCACTCGTCGATGAGGGGAGCGCCGACCCGGGAGGCGGGACTCGACGTCAGGCCGGTGAGGCGGAACTTGTCGCGGCGGCGCCCGTGGCTGTTGCCGCAGGCCACCACCTGGGGCGCCAGGTCGGCGGTGGGAATGTTGAGCACGCACTCGCCGTTGGCCTCGAGCCAGGCGAAGCTGTCGTCCCGGCCGCTGACCAGGACGCCCACCAAGGGCGGCTCGAACTCCATCATCATGTGCCAGGAGAGGGTCATCACATTGGGCCGCCCACCCCGGGGATCGGCGGTGGTGAGCAGCAGCACCGGGCCGGGTTCCAGCAGGCGGTAGGCTTCGGCGAGGGGAACGGACTGTTTTTTCATGGCGGGCTCCGGCGGGCAGAACCCTTCCATCATAGCCAGCCCGGCGGCAAAGGGCTCAGTAGAACCAGGAAATGCCCGCCGTCAGCCGCCGCGCGTCGGTGTCGCCGCCGCTGCCACCGATGGCCACGTCCGCCAGCAGGCCCTTGCCCACCACCCGGGCGACGCCCAGCAGCCAGTGGTCGATGCGTTCCCCCAGGGGGCTGCGCACGAAGCGCGCCTCCGCCGCCAGGCCCCAGCCGTGCAGGGGGCCGGCGTCCCACAGGCGGAACCAGTTCACGCCCCACTCGCGCCCCTGGTGGGGCTCGCCGGGACGCCGTCGGTCCTGGGAATAGCCGCTGCCGAAGGTGCCCAGGTCCGTGTCCAGGTTGAGGCTGAAGCCCCGGGTGTGGCTGTGGTGCTCCTGGTCATGCAGGCGGTTGGCGCCGGCGAAGGCGGCCACGTGGAGCCCGTTCCAGGCCGGCAGGGCGTATTTGAGCAGCACCTCCCGGGAGGCGGCGCGGGAGCCGCTGCCGTCGTCGAAGAGAGTGCGGGAACTGCCCTCCAGACCGACCACGGCGCTGAAGCCGGCGCCCAGGCCGAAGGTGGCTTCCAAGGGCGTCACCGTGCGCCGCCGGGTGCCCCGCTCGGGCCGCAGCTCCCGGTCCACGCCGGCGGTGAGATGGCCTTCGCCCCACTCCACCCGGTCTGCCGGCTCGATGCCGAAGGCGCGGAAATGGAAGTCCGTCTCGGAATCCATTTCCGCCTCGGCCCGGGCGCCCCAGGCCAGGAACAGGGAGCACAGCAGCAGGAGCATGCGCATGGCGGCGACCTACCGGGCCGGACGGCGGTGGCGGGCCGTCTCCAGGTGTTCGCAGAGGCGGGCCGCCCCTTCCAGGATGCGCGGCGTGTGGCGCTGGATCAGCTCGGGCGGGACGAAGAAGAGGTTGTCCCGGACCACGGCGGTGATCTGCTTCCAGCGCTTCCAGTCGTCCAGCCACTCGGGCCGGGAATCGCCCATGCCGCTGGCGATGATGGCTTCCGGATTGGCGGCCAGCACCGCTTCCTCGCTCACCTTGGGCGCCATCTGCTCCACCTGGCCGAAGACGTTGCTGCCGCCGCACAGGCTGATGACGTCGGAAATGATCTGCTGGCGGCCGACGGACATCAGGGGCTGTTTCCAGATCTGGTAGAAGGTGGGCACCCTGGGCTGCCCGGAATACTGCTTGCGGATTTCCGCCAGCCGCGCGCGGAAGCGGGCGGCGGCGCCGTTGGCGACGGCACTGGTGCCGGCCAGCTGGCCGAACTTCTCCAGCTGCTCGGCCACGTCCTCGATGCGGTTGGGCTGGGAGATGAAGACCGGGATGCCCAGGCTGCGCAGCTTGGCCACGTGGCCGGGGGCGTTGCCGCTTTCCCAGGCGATGATGAGGTCGGGACGCAGGGCCGCCACCGCTTCCAGGTCCAGGCGGGAGTAACCGCCGACCCGGGCGATTTTCTTCGCCGCCTCCGGATAGTCGCTGTAGTCCACGGTGCCCACCACCTGCCCGCCGGCGCCGGCGGCGAAGAGATTCTCCGTGATGTGGGGCGCCAGGCTGACGATGCGCCGGGCCGGGGCCGGCAGCCGCAGGGTCGCCCCCGTGTCGTCCTTGAGCACGATGTCGGCCGCCTGGGCGGCGCCGCCGCAGAGGGCCAGGGATAGCAGCAGCACGGCTTTCATAGATCCTTCCTCAGTTCGTTGAGGGCGCCTTCCAGGCGGCACCATTCGTCGTCGCTACCGGGCAGGCCGAAGCGCAGGCTGGAGGAGCCGTCCACTTCCAGGAACAGGCGCACCAGGATGCCGCGGCGGGCCAGTTCGTCGTACACCCAGTCGGCCCGGGGATGGGGCAGCCAGCGGAAGAGGCCGGTGCCGGTGCTGGCCCCCAGGCTGTCCTGCAGCAGGGTTTCCAGGCGCTCGGCGGCCACCTGCAATTCCTGGCGCATGTCGGCCTGCCAGGCCCGGTCTTCCAGGGCACAGCGGGCCACCCAGCGGGCCGGGCCGGCCACCGGCCAGGGGCCCAGGGTGTCGGCCAGGGCCTCCAGCAGTTCGGGCCGACCGATGGCAAAGCCGACCCGGGCCCCGGCCAGGCCGAAGAACTTGCCCAGGGAACGCAGCACGATGATGTTGGGCGCCGCCTTGGTGCCGGCTAGGTCGGCCAGGGAATCCCGGGGATCGGCGTCGGCAAAGGCCTCGTCCACCACCAGCAGGCCGCCCCGCTTGGCCAGAGCCCGGGCGGCGGCGCGCAGGCGACGGGCGGTGATGCGCTCGCCGGTGGGGTTGTTGGGGTTCACCACCACCACCACGTTGTGCTCCTTGGCCACCTCTTCCAGCCGGGGCGGGGCGAAGGGGGTGACGGCCCATTCGGCCTTGACCCAGGCGGCGGCGTGTTCGGCGTAGGACGGAGCCAGCACCGCCGCCCGGCCCGGTGGCAGCAGCTTGGGCAGGGTCTGGATGGCAGCCTGGGAGCCGGCCAGGGCCAGCACGTGCTTGGCCCCGTAGTAATTGCGGGCGGCCACCTCCAGGCCGTCCTCCTCTTCCGGCAGGCGCTGCCAGGCACCGATGGGAATGCCGGGAATGGGATAGGCCCAGGGGTTGATGCCGGTGGACAGATCGAGCCAGTCCGCCAGGGGAATGCCCCACTGCCGGGCTGCCTGGCGCAGGCGACCGCCGTGTTCAAGCATGGAAGACCTTTCCGAGAAGGAACTGCACCAGGGCGATGAGGGGCAGCAGGGCAACGATGGCTGCCAGCCACAGGACCAGGCCGCGTTGCACCAGATGGCTGGCCCGGTCGATGTCGAAGGCGGCGGCAGGGCGGCCTTCGCCCAAAGGCGGGCGCTGTTCCTCCCGGCCGTGGTAGATGGCGGCACCGCCCAGGAGGACGCCGAGGGAGCCGGCGCCGGCGGCCATCACCGGGCCGGCGTTGGGGCTTTCCCAGGTGGGGGCCTGGGCTTTCCAGCAGGCCAGGGCCTGGCGGGTGTTGCCGAGCCAGGCGTAGGTCAGGGCGGTGAGGCGGGCGGCGGGCCAGTTGAGCAGGTCGTCGAGGCGGGCGGCGGCCCAGCCGAAGTGCAGGAAGCGCTCGTTCTTGTAGCCCCACATGGCATCCAGGGTGTTGGCCAGGCGGAACAACAAAGCGCCGGGACCGCCCAGCAGGGCGAACCAGAAGAGGGTGCCGAAGACGGCGTCGTTGCCGTTCTCCAGCACCGATTCGACGCAGGCCTTGGCCACCCCGGATTCGTCCAGGGCGGTGGTATCGCGGCTGACCATGTAGCCCACCTTCTGGCGCGCCGTGGCCAGGTCGCCGCCGGCCAGGGGCACGGCCACGGCGTCGGCGTGTTCCTTCAGGCTGCGGGCGCCGAGGGCGAAGTAGAGCAGGCCGGCGTCGGCCAGGATGCCGAGCCAGGGCGTGGCGCTGGCCCAGGCGGCGAGCAGCACCGGCGGCAGCACGGCGAAGCTCCAGGCGAGCAGGCCGAAGATGCGCAGGGCGGAGCGGGAGGCAACGGCGGGCGGCGGCCGCAGGGCTTTTTCCAGCAGGTTGGCCAGGGCGCCGAAGGCCACCAGGGGATGGCCGCGACGCGGCTCCCCCAGCAGCCGGTCGAGACCGACGCCGAGAAGGGCGGCTAAGGGCAGGGCAAGCCAGCTGGGCATGGGATAATCCGTGGTTTCAATCAGACCCCGGGCGGGGGCCGCACAGAGCGGCCGGCCGACCGGGCAACAGTGCCGGCGCTTTTGCATCGTCCTGGCACGAAAGAGCGGATTTTAAATGAATAAGCCCACCCTCATGGTCCAGGGTTGCACCTCGGACGCGGGAAAGAGCACCGTGGTGGCGGCCCTGTGCCGTCTGCTGCACCGGCGCGGCGTGCGCGTGGCGCCCTTCAAGTCCCAGAACATGGCCTTGAATTCCGCCGTCACCGTGGACGGCGGCGAGATCGGCCGGGCCCAGGCCCTGCAGGCCCTGGCGGCCGGCCTGGAGCCCCATACCGACTTCAATCCGGTACTCCTGAAACCCAATACCGACACCGGCGCCCAGGTCATCATCCACGGCCAGGCGGTGGCCGACCTCAACGCCCGGGACTACCACGAGTACAAGCCCCGGGCCATGGCGGCGGTGCTGCAATCCTACGGCCGCCTCTGCGACCAATACGAGGCGGTGCTGGTGGAAGGGGCCGGCAGCCCGGCGGAGATCAACCTGCGGGACCGGGACATCGCCAACATGGGCTTCGCCGAGGCGGTGGACTGCCCGGTGGTGCTGGTGGCCGACATCGACCGGGGCGGCGTCTTCGCCCATCTGGTGGGCACCCTGGCGCTCCTCTCGGAGAGCGAACAGCAGCGCACCGTGGGCTTTCTCATCAACCGCTTCCGCGGCGACATCAGCCTGCTGCAGCCGGGACTGGACTGGCTGGAGGCCCGCACCGGCAAACCCGTTCTGGGGGTCCTGCCCTACCTGCACGGCCTGTACCTGGACGCGGAGGATGCCGTGGCGCGCACCAGCCTGGATGCGGGTCCCAGCCAGGGCCGCCGTCTCAGGGCCGTGGCGCCTGTCTATCCGCGCACCTCCAACCACAACGACCTGGACCCCCTGCGCCTGCATCCGGAAGTGGATTTCCGCTTCATCGGCCCCAACGAGGCGCCGCCCCAGGACGTGGACCTGATCGTCCTGCCCGGCTCCAAGAGCGTCCAGGCCGACCTGGCCTGGCTGCGCCAGCATGGCTGGGACACTGCCCTGCGCCGCCACCTGCGCTACGGCGGCAAGGTCATCGGCATCTGCGGCGGCCTGCAGATGCTGGGCCGCCGCCTGCACGACCCCCTCGGCCTGGAAGGCGCCCCCGGCTCCGCCGACGGCCTCGGCCTGCTGGACCTGGAAACCACCCTGGCGGCGGAAAAGCAGCTGCGCAACGTGAGCGGCCGGCTGTGCCTGCCCGGGGACGCGGCCCTGGCCGGCTACGAAATCCATATGGGCGTCAGCCACGGCCCGGCCCTGGAGCGGCCCGCCGCCATCTTCGCCGACGGCCGCCCCGACGGCGCCCTGTCGGCGGACGGGCAGATCCTCGCCACCTACTGCCACGGCCTCTTCGACCAGCCCGAGGCCCTCGCCGCCCTGTTGGCCTGGGCCGGTGCCGACACGGGCTTCGCCCCGGCGCAGACGGTGGACCCGGTGGCCCGGCGCGAGGCGGACCTCAACCGCCTGGCCGACGCCACCGCTGCCGCCATCGACTGGGACAAGTGGCGCGCCGCCCTGCCCGGCCAGCCCTGGTAGCGCTGACGGGGTGGCTGCCGGCAGCGGCCGCCACCCCGTCAGCGGCGACGTTCCCGGCAGCGATTTTTCGCGCTTTTGCCGTCCGCCTCCCGAGGCAAAAATGCTGTGCCGCAACAAGCAGTTGTGGATAACCGCTCTTTGCGTCCATTGGGAAAAACCCGCATACTTCCGCTCTTTTATTTTTCACAGCAAGCCCGGGAGCCCGCGCGGCTCCCCAGGAGTTAAGTCATGGAAAAGGATCTGCGCGAAGCAGCGCTCGAATATCACCGCCTGCCGACCCCCGGCAAGATCGCCGTTCGCCCCACCAAGGGTCTGACCAACCAGCGGGACCTGGCCCTGGCCTACTCCCCCGGCGTGGCTTACGCCTGTGAGGAAATCGTCGCCAACCCCAACGCCGTGGACGAAATGACTTCCCGCGGCAACCTGGTGGGCGTGGTCACCAACGGCACCGCCGTGCTGGGCCTGGGCAACATCGGCCCCCTCGCCGCCAAGCCGGTGATGGAAGGCAAGGGCTGCCTGTTCAAGAAATTCGCCGGCATCGACGTTTTCGACATCGAAATCTCCGAGAACGACCCGGACAAGCTGATCGACATGATCGCCGCCCTGGAACCCACCCTGGGTGGTGTGAACCTGGAGGACATCAAGGCCCCCGAATGCTTCTACATTGAAGAGAAGCTGAAGGAACGCATGTCCATCCCCGTCTTCCACGACGACCAGCACGGCACCGCCATCATCTCCGCCGCCGCCATGCTCAACGGCCTCAAGGTCATCGGCAAGGACATCGCCAGCGTCAAGGTGGTCTGCTCCGGCGCCGGCGCCGCCGCCATCTCCTGCCTCAACCTGTGGTGCGAGCTGGGCATCAAGCGCGAGAACGTCACCGTCTGCGACTCCAAGGGTGTCATCTACGTCGGCCGCGACGCCAAGATGGAAGCTACCAAGGCCCGCTACGCCCAGGAAACCAGCGCCCGCACCCTGGCCGACGCCATCGTCGGCGCCGACATCTTCCTCGGCCTCTCCGCCGCCGGCGTGCTGAAGCCCGAGATGGTCAAGCAGATGGCCAAGGACCCGCTGATCTTCGCCCTGGCCAACCCGACCCCGGAAATCATGCCGGAACTGGCCAAGGAAGTCCGTCCCGACGCCATCATCGCCACCGGCCGCTCCGACTACGCCAACCAGGTCAATAACGTCCTCTGCTTCCCCTTCATCTTCCGCGGCGCCCTGGACGTGGGTGCCAAGCGCATCACCGAGGAAATGAAGCTGGCCTGCGTCAAGGCCATCGCCGCCCTGGCCCAGGAAGAAGTCAGCGACGAAGTGGCCATGGCCTACCAGGGCCAGCAGCTGACCTTCGGCCCCGAGTACCTGATTCCCAAGCCCTTCGATCCCCGCCTCATCTCCATCATCGCCCCGGCCGTGGCCCGGGCCGCCATGGAATCCGGCGTCGCCACCCGTCCCATCGTGGACATGGACGCCTACCGGGACAAGCTGAAGGAATTCAACACCCACACCGGCGTCGGCATGCGCGCCGTCTTCTCCGCCGCCAAGCAGGGCGAAGCCAGCCGCGTCATCTACGCCGAAGGCGAGGACGAGCGCGTCCTGCGCGCCATCCAGGTGATCCTGGAAGAGCGCCTGGCCAAGCCCATCCTGGTGGGCCGCCCGGAAGTGATCGAAGCCCGGCTGCAGAAGATCGGCTCCAAGCTCAAGGCCGGCGAGCACTTCGAAGTGGTGAACCCCAACTACGACGAGCGCTACAAGGAATGCTGGAGCGCCTACCACCAGCTGATGAAGCGTCGCGGCGTCACCATCGACATCGCCAAGATGCGCCTGCGCTCCGACAACACCATCATCGGCGCCATGCTGGTCAAGCTCGGCTACGCCGACGCCCTGATCTGCGGCATGAGCGGTCGCTTCGCCCACCACCTGCGCCAGGTGGAAGAGGTGATCGGCAAGGCCGCCGGCCACAACACCCTGGCCGCCATGAACCACCTGCTGCTGCCCAACCGGGCCCTGTTCCTCTGCGACACCCACGTCAATGAGAACCCGGACGCCCAGCAGCTGGCCGACATCGCCGTGATGGCCGCCGAGACCGTGCGCAGCTTCGGCATCACCCCCAAGGTGGCCCTGCTCTCCCACTCCAACTTCGGCTCCTCCCAGTCCGCCTCCGCCCGCAAGATGTCCGAAGCCGCCGACATCGCCCGGGCCAAGGCCCCGGACCTGGAGATCGACGGCGAAATGCACGGCGACTCCGCCCTGTCCGAGGAAATCCGCCTGCAGTCCGATCCGGAATCCCCCCTCAAGGGCGAGGCCAACGTGCTGGTGATGCCCAACCTGGACGCCGCCAACATCTCCTACAACCTGCTGAAGATGACCGGCGGCGAAGGCGTCACCATCGGCCCCATCCTCATGGGTGTGGCCAAGCCGGTGCACGTGCTGACCGCCACCGCCACCGTGCGCCGCCTGGTGAACATGACGGCCCTGGCCGTGGTGGATGCAAAGAAGCAGCGCTGAGTCGCAACGGCCGGGCTAGCCCCGGCCAAAAAGAAAAGCCCCGCCGGCCGCAAGGCCCCGGGGCTTTTTTCTTGCCGCCCGGCACCGCCTGTAGCGGCCCTGGCGACCAGGAAGGCGGACTCGCCTACTGGATGATGAAGTTGGTGAACAACACTTCCTTGACGCCGCTCTTGGGCGTCTCGTCGAGGAGTTTGTTGAGGACGTCGCGGATGCTTTCCGCCAGGACCTTCTTGCCCTCCAGGGTCAGCAGCTGTTCCGGCTGCTCGGAGGAGAGCAGGATGATGAGCTTGTGCTGCACCTTGGGACGGATGGCCTTGAGAGTCCCATCCACCTCGGCGTGGGCCACTTCGAACACCATGTCCACCTGCAGGATGCGGCCGCTGCCGGCGAGATTGACGACGAAACGCAGGGGCTCCGCCGCCACCCCGCCGCCGCCTTCATTGGCAAAGGCCGGCGCCGCCAGGAAGGCGAACAGGCACAACAGGACAGAGCAACTCCGCGCAATCATCTTCATGACTTCCCCTGGAGAGAAAACCTGCACCGGCTCAAGACAAAAAAATAGCCCCGGACGGGGCGCGCTGCGGACGCCTTGGCGCCACCGGAAAGGATGGTGCCCATGGGCAGGATTGAACTGCCGACCTCTCCCTTACCAAGGGAGTGCTCTGCCACTGAGCTACATGGGCCACACATTCGGGCCGCCAGCGAGAAAACGGCAGCCCTGCAAAATAAAACGGCCCCCTAGCGGAGGCCGTTTTACCTGAATCTGGTGGGTTGTGAGTGGCTCGAACACTCGACCTACGGATTAAGAGTCCGCTGCTCTACCAACTGAGCTAACAACCCGAATGAGGGGCGCATTATAGCCGCCCTACTTCCGTTTGTACACCTCTTTTTTCCAGAGGCTGGTGGGTCGGGCGAGATTCGAACTCGCGACCAACGGATTAAAAGTCCGCTGCTCTACCGACTGAGCTACCGACCCGCAAAAACGGAGCGCGAATTATAGGTGGCACCCCCGGGCCTGTCAAACCCGGGATTGATGCGGGTGGGCGGGCTATTCGTTGAGCATGCGCCGGTACTGCAGGCGCAGGGCCAGCCAGGCGCCGGCAATGATGGACAGGGTGGTGATGAGGCTGCCCAGGGCCAGGGTGGAGATGCCGGAGAGGCCCTGACCCACGGTGCAGCCGAGGGCGGTGACGCCGCCGAAGCCCATGAGGACGGCGCCGATGAGGTGGCTGGCCGTGTCTTCCGCATCGCGGAAGCCTTCCCAGCGGAAGCTGTGGCGGGACAGGGCCACCAGGGCGGAACCGGCGACGACGCCGAGCACCGTGGCGATGCCCAGGGTCAGCTTGCGGCTGGCGTCGCTCCAGGTGGCGAATAGTTCCAGGGCGTAGGCCGGCGGGGCGACGAAGGTGAGGGACTCCATGCGGCCGCTGTTGGTGCCGAGAAAGGCCGGCTGCAGGGTGTCGGGATGTTCGGCGACGAAGGCCAGATGGCCGCTGAGGAACCAGCCGCCCACCACGGCGGCGCCGATGGCCAGACCGCCGAGGATGTACTCGGCCTGGCGGAAGTCGGCGCGCAGCAGAGGCGCCGCCAGCAGCAGGCCGCCGACACTGCCGGCCACCAGGGCCGACGCCGTGGCCGGCGGCAGGCCCAGGAGAGGCTGCAGCAGCCGGGGCAGGTCCTGGCCCGGGGCGGACAGATCCACGGCCAGGACATCCAGCAGGCCGACCCGCAGCAGGGCCGGCAGTCCCTTAAGGGTGGCCAGGGCGGTGAGGCCCATGACCAGGAACACCACCAGGGATTTGAGATTGCCGCCCCCCAGGCGCACCAGGGTCTTGGCGCCGCAGCCCGAGGCCAGCACCATGCCGATACCGAACAGCAGGCCGCCCATCAGGTGGGACGCCCACAGCAGGCGGGGGGCGGTGTAGATGGAATTGGCCACGTCGATGAGGCCCGCCAGCTGCAGGCCGGCAGTACCCAGCACCGCCGTGCCCATGGCCAGCAGCCACATGCCCATGCGGTTCCAGTCCCCCATGTTCACGATGTCGGACACCGCGCCCATGGTGCAGAAGCAGGTGCGCTGGGCGACGGCGCCAAAGAGGCCGCCGAGGCCGGCGGCCAGCCACAGCAGGGGCGGCAGATCGGGCAGGCTATCCATCAGGCGCTACGGTAGGGCGTGGGATCGGCCAGGCCGGCGGCGCGGAAGCCTTCGGCCCGCAGGCGGCAGGAATCGCAGACGCCGCAGGCCCGGCCCTCGTCGTCGGCCTGGTAGCAGGAGACGGTGATGCCGTAATCGACACCGAGGGCGGTGCCGCGCTGGACGATCTGGGCCTTGGTGAGGTCGATCAGGGGCGCATGCACATGCAGCTCGGCCCCTTCCACCCCGGCCTTGGTGGCCAGATTGGCCATGCGTTCGAAGGCGGCGATGAATTCGGGGCGGCAGTCCGGGTAGCCGGAATAATCCACGGCGTTCACGCCGACGAATATGTCCTTGGCCCCCAGCACCTCGGCCCAGGCCAGGGCGAAGGAGAGCATGACGGTGTTGCGGGCCGGCACATAGGTGACGGGGATGCCGCCGGCCTGGACGCCCTCGACGGGCACGGCAATGGAACTGTCGGTGAGGGCGGAGCCGCCGAACTGGCCGATATCCAGGCGCACCACGCGGTGCTCCTTGGCGCCGAGGGCAGCCGCCACCCGGGCGGCGGCCTGCAGCTCGGCCTTGTGACGCTGGCCGTAGTCGAAGGACAGGCAGTAGGGGGCAAAGCCTTCGCTCTTGGCGATGGCCAGGCAGGTGGCGGAGTCCAGGCCGCCGGAAAGCAGGACGATGGCAGGGCGAATGTCAGTCATAGGCGGGCAAATATACCGCGAGCGGGGGCCGGTATAAAGGCTGGCCCCCGGTCCGGCCGGGCTGGTGCCAAGTGCAACAAGAAGCGCCCCGGGGCTGTCGCGAAACCGACAGGAAGACGCCCCACGACGCCGCCACGGCCCTGACGAGGCAGCAAAAACAAGCACTTTGGGGCAGTGCCGGGCACTGGCACCAAACCTGCTACTTAAGGCTCACAAAAGAAAAATTGTAGGAGAGCCGACATGAGCGCATTGCAACAGAAGGTGGCCAGTGTCCTGGAAGAGCCGGGTTGCGCCACCAACCAGGCCAAGGGCGAGAAGGAACGCAAGGCGGGCTGCAAGAAGCAGCTCACGCCGGGCGCCGCTGCCGGCGGCTGTGCCTTCGACGGGGCCAAGATCGCCCTGCAGCCCATCGTGGACGTGGCCCATCTGGTGCACGGCCCCATCGCCTGCGAAGGCAATTCCTGGGATTCGCGCCATACCCTCTCCTCCGGCTCCCATATCTACCGCACCGGCTTCACCACCGACATGAACGAGATGGACGTGGTGTACGGCGGCGAGAAGAAGCTCTATCGGGCCATCAAGGAAATCATCGACAAGTACGACCCGCCCGCCGTCTTCGTCTACCAGACCTGCCTGCCGGCCATGATCGGCGACGACATCGAGGCGGTGTGCAAGGCCGCCGCCGCCAAGTTCGGCAAGCCGGTGATCCCGGTGAATGCCCCCGGCTTCGTCGGCAGCAAGAACCTGGGCAACAAGCTGGGCGGCGAGGCCCTGCTGGACTACGTCATCGGCACCCGGGAGCCCGAGTACACCACCCCCTGCGACATCAACCTGATCGGCGAATACAACGTGGTGGGGGAGTTGTGGCAGGTGAAGTCCCTCTTCGACGAACTGGGCATCCGCATCCTCGCCACCATCTCCGGCGACGGCCGCTACAACGACATCGCCACGGCCCACAAGGCGAGGGCGGCCATCATGCTGTGCTCCCAGGCCCTCATCAACGTGGCCCGCAAGATGGAGGAGCGCTACGGCATCCCCTTCTTCGAGGGCAGCTTCTACGGCGTCTCCGACATGTCCGACGCCCTGAGGAAGATCAGCGCCCTGCTGGTGCGCCAGGGCGGCCCGGCGGATTTGCCGGAACGGGCCGAGGCCCTCATCGCCCGGGAGGAAGCCAAGGCCTGGGCCCGGCTGGAGCCCTACAAGGCCCGGCTCAAGGGGAAACGGGTGCTGCTGTTCACCGGCGGCGTGAAGTCCTGGTCCGTGGTCTCGGCCCTGCAGGAAGTGGGCATGGAAATCGTCGGCACCTCGATGCGCAAGACCACCGCCAACGACCGGGAGAAGGTGAAGGAAATCATGGGCACCGATGCCCACATGTTCGACGAGCTGCCGCCCCGGGAGATGTACCGGATGCTCAGGGACTCCCAGGCCGACGTGATGCTCTCCGGCGGCCGCTCCCAGTTCGTGGCGCTGAAGGCCAAGACCCCCTGGGTGGAGATCAACCAGGAACGGCACCACGCCCTGGCCGGCTACGACGGCATCGTCAATTTGGTGGATGAGATCGACAAGGCCCTCTACAACCCGGTGTGGCAGCAGGTACGCCAGCCGGCCCCCTGGGAGCGGCCCGACTGGGAACAGGACCTCGAAGAATGGCAGTCCTGTAGTCAGGAAGAATGCGCAGGCGAGGTGTGCCATGGCTGAGGTCAAGCACAGCAGGAAGGCCTGCGCCGTCAATCCGCTGAAAATGAGCCAGCCCATCGGCGCCGCCCTGGCCTTCCTCGGCATGGACCAGGCCCTGCCTCTGCTGCACGGCTCCCAGGGCTGCACCGCCTTCGGCCTGGTGCTCTTCGTCAAACACTTCCGCGAGACCATTCCCCTGCAGACCACGGCCATGAACGAGGTCACCACCATCCTCGGCGGCCTGGAGAATGTGGAGCAGGCCCTGGTGAATATCCACAAGCGGGCCGCCCCGGCCCTGGTGGGCCTCATCTCCACCGGCATCACCGAGGCCAAGGGCGACGATGTGGACGGCTTCCTCCAGCTGATCCGGCAGAAGCACCCGGAACTGGCGGACATGGAGGTGGTGTTCGTCTCCACTCCGGACTTCGCCGGCGCCTTCCAGGACGGCTGGGGCAAGGCGGTGCTGCGCATGGTGGAGACCATCGCCAAACCGTCGAATGTGCGCCGCCCCTGGCAGGTGAATATCCTGCCCGGCTGCCACCTCACCCCCGGCGACATCGAGGAGGTGAAGGAGATGGTCGAAGCCTTCGGCCTCACCCCGGTGGTGCTGCCCGACCTCTCCGGCTCCATGGACGGCCACATTCCCGAGACCTTCCTGCCCACCACCCTGGGCGGCACCCGGCTCGACGAACTGCGCAGCATGGGCGAGTCGGCCTACACCCTGGTGATCGGCGAACAGGGCCGGGCGGCGGCGGCAAAGCTGAAGGACATCGCCGGCGTGCCCTACGCCGTCTTCGACCGGCTCACCGGTCTGAAGCCCTGCGACGATTTCCTGGCCCTGCTCTCCCGCATCGCCAACACCGAGGTGCCGCCCCGCTTCAAGCGCCAGCGCAGCCAGCTGCTGGACGCCATGCTGGACGGCCACTTCCACTTCGGCAAAAAGAAGGTGGCGGTGGCCGCCGAGCCGGACCTGCTGTACGCCCTCACCACCTTCCTCACGGAAATGGGGGCGGAAATCCAGGTGGCCGTCACCAGCACCGAATCCCCGCTCCTCAACCGGGTGCCGGCGGACGAAGTGCTGATCGGCGACCTGGAAGACTTCGAGCAGGGCGCCGTCGGCGCCGACCTGCTCATCACCCATGCCCACGGCCGCCAGGCGGCGGCGCGGCTGGGCATCCCCTTCTGGCGCTCCGGCCTGCCCACCTTCGACCGCCTCGGCGCGGCCCACAAGGTGAGCGTGGGCTACCGGGGTACCCGGAACCTGATTTTCGAGGTGGGCAATGTCTTCATTGAAAACCTGCACGAAGCCGTCCCCGACGATTTCCGGCCGACCGCCGAACCCGCCGCCAGCTGCGGCACCTGCTGCGCGCACGGTGCGGCGGCTGTCGCTTGTCACTGAATCAACCAAGGAAGGTGCCGCCATGAGCAAACCGCTGAAAGTCGCATTCGCCACCGAGGACCTGCAACAGGTGGACGCCCACTTCGGCTGGGCCCGCAACATCGCCATCTACGACATCACCGCCGACAGCTCGGCCCTGGCCACCGTGGTCCGCTTCGAGGGAGACCTGAAGGAGGACGGCACCGAGGACAAGCTGGGAGCCAAGCTGGAAGCCATCCAGGACTGCGCCATCGTGTACGTGGCCGCCATTGGCGGCTCGGCGGCGGCCCGGGTGGTGAACATGAAGATCCACCCGGTGAAGGTGCCCAATCCGGAACCCATCACCGCCATCATCGGCAAGCTGCAGGCCGTGCTCAAGGCCACCCCGCCGCCCTGGCTGCGCAAGGCCCTGATGAAGGATCAGGAACGCAATTTCGACGACGCCCTGGAAGAGGAAAAATCCCATGTCTGATTCAGCTGTCTGCGCAACTTTTGCCATTGCCGACTCCCCCTTCCTCTCCGAGCTGGTCAAGCAGCTGCGTTCCCAGGACAGCTACGGCCACTGGGACGGCAAGAGCGATGTGGAAGTGGTGGGTCCCTACGTGCTGGACAAGGAGGCCCGCAAGGCCATCCCCATCATCGACGACCCGGACCCGGAAGTGCTGTGGCGCCTGGAGCTGTACTACAACGCCATCGGCCTGGCCATCGAGCGCCAGAGCAAGGTGATGTGCGCCCCCATGATCAAGATGAGCCACGAGGGCTTCGGCCGCGTGGTGCTCATCGCCGGCCGCCTGGTTGTGTTCAACAAGTACCACCGGGACGTGCACCGCTTCGGCTTCGATTCCCTGGAAGCCCTGGCCGAACAGGGCGACAAGATCGTCAACGAAGCGGTGGCCATGATCGCCCGCTTTGGCGAGGTGGCGAATTACGGTTGAAAGGCTTTAGCCACAGAGGACACAGAGAGCACAGAGAAATTCCGGGCAGTAGCGGCGGCAATACGGATCGTCAAAACCCCCGGCGTTTCCGCTGCGATGTTATCCCCTCTGTGATCTCTGTGCCCTCTGTGGCAACGATTTAAGGAATCCCCCCATGAGCGACAACCCCGAAGAACTGAAGGCCCAGATCAAGAAGCTCTCGGCCCAGGCCATGACCTGGAAGATGAACCTGCACGACCTCTCGGAGGAGCTGCCGGTGAACTGGGAAAACATCATGGAAACGGCCCAGAAGACCCACGACGCCTACGCCGCCCTCACCGCGGCGCGGCAGCGCCTGGCCGAGCTGGGCTAGGAGGAATCGTGGAACGCCTGCCCGACCTGACCCGGGACGAGACCTCCTGGCGCCGCGAATGGCAACGCTACCTGCCGGCGGACTACCGGCGGCGTACCGCGGTGCCCATCCGCTTCGAGCGGGAGGCCGACCTCCAGGCTGGCGGCGTGCGGGTCATGGGCTTCGACCGCTGGGGCGAGAACTGCTTCTACCACCACGTCTATGAAGTGCCCGCCCCCATCGTGGACGACGAGGAAGGCGCCTTCCAGGAAGCCCGCTGCTACGGCCAGTCGGTGTTCGCCTGGCGCCTCGCGGGCAACTGGCTGGTGTGCACCCGAGAGCACGGCGCCGCCGGCGCCTGCCGCCCGGAGCGGCGCCACTACGCCCTGGCCGCCACCCTGCCCCGCTGAATTTTTCTACAAGGAGCCATCATGTCTGTCTTCAGCGTCACCCTGCCCTCCGGTGTGGAGTGGATTCCCAACTTCGTGCAAAGCATCGACGACGAAAAGTGCATCGGCTGCGGCCGCTGCTTCAAGACCTGCGGCCGGGACGTGCTCTCCCTCATGGCCATGGACGACGAGGGCGAGCTGATCGCCATCGACGACGGCGACGACGACGAGTACGAGAAAAAGGTCATGACCGTGGCCCACCCGGAAAACTGCGTCGGCTGCGAGGCCTGTGCCCGCAATTGTTCCAAGAAGTGCATCAGCCACGCCCCGGCCAAGGCCTGAACCCGTTCCACCCCGAGCCGCCGCCATGGACGCCGCCCACTACCTGGCCCTGATGGACCTGGGCCGTCTCGCCCGCCTGCCCCGGGCGCGGGACGACGAGTACGAGGACCTGCTGGCCCTCCTGCTCGACCATGGCAGCGGACCGGAGAGTCGGCCCCTGGCCGCCGCCGTGGCCAAGGGCTGCCTCGGCGACAACCACCTGTGGCAGGACCTGGGCCTGCCCCACCGGCAGGCCCTGTCGGACCTGCTACGGGAACACTTTCCCCGGCTTTTCGCGCGCAACACGGGCAATATGCGCTGGAAGAAGTTCTTCTACCTGCAACTGTGCGAACAGGCCGAGATCCGCGCCTGCCGCGCTCCCTCCTGCGGCGTCTGCGCCCATCTGGCCGAGTGCTTCGGCAACGAGGACGGGCCGGCCCTAGGCACCCTCTCCGTGAGCGCCCACCTCTAGGGCAGGGGCCCCGCTGTCAGGAGTTGCACCGGCAGCCCAGGCCGCCAGTTCCCCGGCCACCCGGGCCACCACCTCGTCCCAGTCGCCCCGCCGCTCCTGGCGGAACAGGCGCATCACCCCCGGATACCAGGGCGAGTCCTGGCGCCCATCAAGCCAGCGCCAGTCGGTCTTGTAGCGGGGCAGCAGCAGCCAGCAGGGCACGCCCAGGGCCGCCGCCAGATGGGCCACCGCCGTATCCACCGCAATCACCAGATCCAGGTTGGCGATGAGGGCCGCCGCGTTGGCGAAGTCCGTCAGCTCCGAGCCCAAGGCGGCGATGCGCATGCCGGCCGGGGGCCACAGGGCCTCTTCCTCCGCCTCGCCCTTCTGCAGGCTGACCAGGGCGATGCCGGGCACCGCCGCCAGGGGCGCCAGGGTCCACAGCCCGGGCAGGGAGCGCTCGGCGTCGTTCTCGAAGCGGGGATTGCCGCGCCAGGCCAGCCCCACCCGCAGGCCTGCCGCCGGCAGGCGCCGCCGCCAGACCTGGCGTTCAGGGGCTCCGGCCTGCAGATAGGGCAGGGCGGCGGGAATGCTGTCCACCCGGGTGGCGAAATGGCGGGGCAGGCTCATCAGGGGCACCCAGGCATCCCAGTCGCCCCGGGCGGCAGGCAGGTCGGCCAGGGAAATGACCCGTTCCACCCCCGGCAGGGCAGCGAAGAGGCGCACCAGGGCTGGCTGGCAGACCAGGCTGAGACGGGCGCCCCGGGCCTCAAGCAGGGGCAGGTAGCGGCAGAACTGGATCATGTCGCCGTGGCCGGCCTCGCAAAGCACCAGCAGGTGGCGCCCCGCCGGCGCCTCGCCGCGCCAGCGCGGGCAATGGGTGTGGGCCGCCAGTTCCCGGTACCAGGGCCGGGCCTCGAAGCACTCCCAGCCCGCCTCGTAGCGCCCCTGGCGCAGCAGCAGGTAGGCCAGGTTGATGTGGGCCGACGGCCGGTCCGGCTCCAGGCTGAGGGCCTTCAGCAGGCAGCGCTCACCCTGGGCGAAATCCTCCAGGCAGATGCAGGCTGCCCCCAGATTGACCCAGGCCGCCGCCGATTCGGGCTGCAGGGAGAGGGTCTGCAGGCACACCGGCAGGGCCTCCTCGGCCCGCCCCCGGGACAGCAGCAGGCCGCCCAGGTTGAGCCACACCGGCCCCAGGCCGGGATCTTCCGCCAGGGCGCGGCGGTAGGCTGCCTCGGCCTCCGCCCAGGCGCCCCGTTCCTCCAGCACGTAACCCAGGTTGGCCCGGGCCCGGGTCAGCTGGGGCGCCAGGACCAGGGCCTGGCGCAGGTGCGCTTCCGCCTGCTGCCCCTGCCCCGCTTCCAGACAGGCGATGCCCTGGTGGTAGAGGCGTTCCGCCCGGGCGGCTGCGCTGGCGGAGATGGGGGGCAAAGTCATGGCAGCGGCGGCGGACCCTGACGGCGGGCGCCGTAAGTATGGCGATGCGGCGAATTTAGGGGCGCTCCCCGTTAAGTAGCTGACGGCCTCGGTAAAAGAATGTAAAGCCGCAAAAACAAAGGCCCGCCGGAGAGGCGGGCCTTGCTGCGGCGGGACCGGCGCTGCCGGTGCCTATACGACTCAGACCTTCTTCAGGAAGCAGGCCTTGAGCATGAAATTGCCCTGGTCCAGCTTGCAGTCCACCTCGTGGTCGCCGCCACTCACCAGACGGATGCTCTTCACCTTGGAGCCCTGCTTGAGGACGATGGAGGAACCCTTGACCTTTAGGTCCTTGATCAGCACCACGGCGTCGCCGTCGTTGAGCACGGTGCCGTTGGCGTCCTTGATCACGGCGTCGGCTTCCTCTTCCGCCGCCGCACCGGCCTGGGGCCATTCAAAACCGCAATCGGCGCAGACGTAGTTGTCGCCGTCCGGGTAGGTGTTTTCCAGGGTGCATTGGGGGCAGGCGGGCAGGTTGGACATGGGGTTCTCCAGTTAACAGGGACGGGATTTTAACCGATCGCCGCTCTCCCCCGCCCAATCACCGGCATGCAGAAGGAACTCCGGCCTCCCGGCATCCGCCATCCGTACTATGATCCAGACAGTGCCGGCATCGCGCCGGCACCCTCATTCAAGGAGCAAACATATGGGCAGCAAGGACAAGAAGAAGGAATCCAAGGGCAAGAAGCCCCAACCCAAACCGGCAACCTGCCGCGCCTGATCCGGCGCACCCGGAGCAAATTTTCCCCAAAGGGGAAGCGGCCAGCACTCCTCGCCGCAGGAGTCGATGCCGCAAAATAGAAAAGCCGCCCACGGGCGGCTTTTTCCTTTCCTGCTGGCCGAAAAACTCAGGCCGGCACGCCCAGCACCACGTGGCTGGCCTTGATCAGGGCGGTGGCCGGGCTGCCTTCCTTGAGGCCCAGTTCGGTCACCGCCTCGTTGGTGACCACGGCGTGCACCTGGGTGCCGCCGGCCAGGGCCAGCACCACATCGGTGTTGATGGCACCCCGGGAAATTTTCTGCACCGTGCCCTTGAGCTGGTTGCGGGCGGAGAACCTCACCTCGCCGTCGTCGGCCATGAGGATGACCCAGGGCGCCTTGACCAGGGCGAAGGCTTCCTTGCCCAGGGCCAGGCCCAGTTCCCTGACGCTGGCCTGGGTGACGATGGCGACCAGCCGGTCGCCGCCATCGGTGGTGATTTCGACCTCGGTATTGATGGCGCCGGCCGTGAGGGCGCTCACCTTGCCGGAAAAGACGTTACGGGCGCTGGTCTTCATGCTGAACTCCTTTTTGATCCGGGTTATTTTCAATTGCGCTATTTACTACATAATATCGCGCATGGTTCTTGCGTGATGAAACGCAGTCTAGGTCGTTCCGTTAGATAAGTTCAACCATAGCGCTGCAAATCCCTGAGGTGGTGCATCAATGATCGCCCGCGCACCAGAATGGCTATGTAGTTTTGTATATTTCGTGACAAGAAAGAGGCTGTGATGTCCCAAAATCAACAGAAGCTGGTGGGCAAGCTGGCCCTGGAAACCGAGTTCGGTCCCTTTCTCGGCGACACCCGCATCCGCCTGCTGGAGGCCATCGACACCCACGGTTCCATTTCCCAGGCGGCCAAGGCAGTGCCCCTGTCCTACAAGGCGGCCTGGGATGCGGTGGATGCCATGAACAACCTGGCCGACGAGGCCCTGGTGGTGCGCAGCACCGGCGGCCGCCACGGCGGCGGCACCCTGCTGACGGACTACGGACGCAAGATCATCGCCCTCTACCGGGCCGTGGAGCAGGAATACCAGGGCGCCCTGGACCGCCTCGCCGGCCATATGGCAGAAATCAGCGAGGGCGACGTGCGCCAGTTCCAGTCCCTGCTGCGCCGCCTCTCGGTGCGCACCAGCGCCCGCAACCAGTTCGTCGGCAAGATTGTCGGCCTGCGCGACGGCGGCGTGGATTTCGAGGTGCGCATCGCCCTGGACGATTCCACCGAGCTGGTGGCCATCATCACCAGGGAATCCTCGGAGAACCTGGAACTGGCCCTGGGCAAGGAGATCTGCGCCCTGGTCAAAGCCTCCTCCCTGATGCTGCTGACCGAGGGCGCCGGCCGCATCACCGCCCGCAACCAGCTGTGGGGCGAGATCAGCCACATCCACGACGGCCCGGTGAATGCCGAGGTCACCCTGACCCTGCCCGGCGGCAAGACCCTCACCGCCGTGGTCACCCACGGCAGCATCGAGTCCCTGGAACTGGCGCCGGGCAAGAAGGCCTGCGCCTTCTTCAAGGCCTCCAGCGTGATCCTCGCCGCCACCGCCTGATTCCCGCTTTTCCCAATCCCCTTTCACGACCTTCGGAGAACCGCCATGACCCTGCCCCGCCGTTCCGCCGCCATCCTCGCCGCCGCCATCCTGGGCGCCTTCGCCGCCACCGCCGCCCGGGCGGACGAGGTGCAGGTGGCCGTGGCCGCCAACTTCACCGCCCCCATGCAGAAGATTGCCGCCCAGTTCGAGAAGGACACGGGCCACAAGGCGGTGCTGTCCTTCGGCGCCACCGGCAAGTTCTATTCCCAGATCAGGAACGGCGCCCCCTTCGAGGTCTTCCTCGCCGCCGACGACGAGACCCCGGCCCGGCTGGAAAAGGAAAACGGCATCCTGCCCGGCAGCCGCTTCACCTACGCCATCGGCAAGCTGGTGCTGTGGAGCGCCAAGCCGGCCATCGTGGACAACCAGGGCGAAGTGCTGAAGAAGGGCGGCTTCGATCATCTCTCCCTGGCCAATCCCAAGCTGGCCCCCTACGGCGCCGCCGCCGTGGAAACCATGAAGGCCCTGGGCGCCTACGACACCCTGGCGCCCAAGTTCGTGCAGGCCGAGAACATCGCCCAGGCCTACAACTTCGTCGCCACCGGCAACGCCCTGCTCGGCTTCGTCGCCTATGCCCAGGTGCTGGACGAGCACGGCCAGCTGAAAGGCGGCTCCGTCTGGCTGGTGCCGGGCAAGCTGTACAGCCCCATCCGCCAGGACGCCGCCATCCTGGAAAAGGGCACCATCAACGGCAAGGCCAAGCCCGCCGCCGAGGCCCTGGTCAAGTATCTGAAGGGCGACAAGGCCAGGGCTGTGATCAAGACCTACGGCTACGACCTCTGAGTCACCCCCTTGGGCCGGGCGGGGCGCCAGGCGCCGCCCCGGCCCCCTTTTGCGCCGGCTGCCACAATCACCACCTGCACCGCCCTTCGGCCATACTTACCTGACCCGACTGCCCCACGCTGCCCATGCCCTTCGGTCCCGATGATTGGAACGCCGTCCTGCTGACCCTCAAGCTGGCCGGTACCACCACCCTCCTTCTCCTGCTCTTCGGCACGCCCATCGCCTGGTGGCTGGCCCGCACCCGCTCCTGGCTGAAGGGCCCGGTGGGGGCCGCCGTGGCCCTGCCCCTGGTGCTGCCGCCGACGGTGCTCGGTTTCTACCTGCTGGTGACCCTGGGCCCCAACGGCCCCATCGGCCAGCTGACCCAGTCCCTCGGCCTGGGCCTGCTGCCCTTCACCTTCCCCGGCCTGGTGCTGGCCTCCGTGCTCTACTCCATGCCCTTCGTGGTGCAGCCCCTGCAGCAGGCCTTCGAGTCCCTCGGGGAACGGCCCCTGGAGGCGGCCGCCACCCTGCGGGCCTCGCCCTGGGACACCTTCTTCTCGGTAGTGCTGCCCCTGGCCCGGCCCGGCTTCGTCACCGCCACCATCCTGGGCTTCGCCCACACCGTGGGAGAGTTCGGCGTGGTGCTGATGATCGGCGGCAACATCCCGGAAAAGACCCGGGTGGTCTCGGTGCAGATCTACGACCATGTGGAGGCCCTGGAATACACCCAGGCCCACTGGCTGGCCGGCGGCATGCTGGTCTTCAGCTTCCTGGTGCTGCTGGCCCTCTACGGCAGCAAGGCAAGGAGCCGCCATGGCTACTGAAATGCGCAACGACGAACAGGCCATCCGCGCCCGCTTCCACATCGCCTACGGGGAATTTTCCCTAGCGGCGGACCTGACCCTGCCGGGCCGGGGCGTCACCGCCCTGTTCGGCCACTCCGGCTCGGGCAAGACCACCCTGCTGCGGGCCATCGCCGGCCTGGAGCGCCACCCCGGCGCCTACCTGGAGGTGAACGGCGAGGTGTGGCAGGACGGCGAACGCTTCCTGCCCACCCATCGCCGCCCCTTGGGCTATGTCTTCCAGGAGGCCAGCCTCTTTCCCCACCTCAGCGTCGAGGCCAACCTGGACTTCGGCCGCAAGCGCCTGGCCGCCGCCGAGCGGCGGGTGGACCTGGCCCAGGCGGTGGAACTGCTGGGCATCGGCCACCTCCTGGCCCGCCGCCCGGACAAGCTCTCCGGCGGCGAGCGGCAGCGGGTGGCCATCGCCCGGGCCCTGCTGGCCTCGCCCCGGCTGCTGCTCATGGACGAGCCCCTGGCAGCCCTGGACGGCAAGCGCAAGGCCGAGATCCTGCCCTACCTCACCCGCCTGCGGGAGGAACTGGACATCCCGGTGCTCTACGTCACCCATTCCCCCGACGAAGTGGCGCGCCTGGCGGACCACCTGGTGCTGCTGGACAACGGCCAGGTGGCGGCCAGCGGCCCCCTGGCGGAAACCCTGGCCCGTCTGGACCTGCCCACGGCAGTGAGCGACGACGCCGGCGTGGTGGTGGAAGGCCTCGTGGCCGGCCACGATGCCGCCTACCACCTGCTGGCCCTGGATTTCCCCGGCGGCCGGGTGCAGGTGGCCCACGGCCCGGAAAACCCGGGCAAGCGCCTGCGCTTCCAGGTGCGGGCCCGGGACGTCAGCCTCTCACTCTCGGAACGGGACGACAGCTCCATCCTCAACCGGGTGCCGGCCACGGTGGCCGCCATCGCCGACGCCGATACTCCGGCCCACGTCCTGGTACGCCTGGAAGCCGGCGGCACGCCCCTGCTGGCCCGCATCACCCGTCGCTCCCGGGACCAGCTGCAACTGCAGCCGGGGAAAAGCGTGTGGGCCCAGATCAAAGCCGTGGCCTTGCTGGCCTGAAGGCAGCCGGACTGGCGAAGGCGACCGCCAGGCTGCGGCCCGGGTTGCCCGCAGGCACTGCCCGCAACGGCAAGCGGGACGCCACTCTCCGGCATGGCATCGTCGAGAAGGCCGTCCCTTCTACCTCCCAGACTGGCCCTTGCAGGGAAGGCGAAGCGGTATGGAATTCGCTCTGAAGAACCATCCGCTCCCCTTTGTAGGACTTCCGACACCATGAAAATCGCCATCGCCGCCAAGGATTTCGCCACCGTTTCCAGCCACGCCGGCCAGGCCCGCCAATGGCTGCTCTACGACTGCTTGCCAGGGGCGCCCCTGCCTCCCGGGCAACGCATCGAACTGGCCAAGGAACAGGTCATCCACCACTTCGACGACAACGGCCCCCATCCCCTGGACGGGGTGGAAGTGGTCATCGCCGCCAGCGCCGGCGACGGCTTCATCCGCCACATGGCCAAGCGTGGCGCCCAGGTGCTGCTGACCGGCGAGACCGACCCGGCGGCGGCCCTGGCCCGGGTGCTGGCCGGCGAGGTACTGCCCGACCCCCGCTTCGACCCGAGCCTGATCCTGTGCAAGCTGAAGGACCTGCTCACCTCCCGCCACTAGCCGCGCCACCGGCGCGGCACCAACGACGAAAGCCCGCCATGGTTCCCGCCGCCGCTCCTGACTCCGCACCGCTTTTCCCCACCGCCACGCCCGCAGTCCACACCGCCTGCGTCCTCGGCGACGCCGAGCTGGCCCGCCTGCTGGCCGACGACGTGCCCCACGGCGACCTCACCACCGCCGCCCTGGGCATCAGCCCAATGCCGGGCCGTCTCAGCTGCCGGGCCCGCCAGCCCATGACCCTGTGCGGCGTCGAGGAAGCAGTCCGCCTGCTGACCCTGGCCGGCTGCACAGTGCGTCAGCTGGCTGCCAGCGGCGACGCCCTGGCCGCCGAGGCCCCCATCCTGGAAGCCCAAGGCAGTGCCGCCGCCCTGCACCGGGCCTGGAAGAGCGCCCAGGTGTTGCTGGAATGGAGCAGCGGCCTGGCCAGCGCCGCCACCGAGCTGGTGGCCGCGGCGGCGCCCCTGCCGGTGGCCTGCACGCGCAAGACGCCGCCGGGCAACAAAGCCCTGGCGGTGAAGGCGATGCGCGGCGGCGGTGCCGTCATGCACCGCCTGGGCCTCTCCGAGTCCCTACTGCTCTTCGCCGAGCACCGCCGCTTTCTCGCCGAGCCCCCCGCCGCTACCGTGGCCCGGCTCCAGGGCGCCCTGCCGGAACACAAGCTGGCAGTGGAGGTGCACAGCGCCGAAGAAGCCCTGGTCTGGGCCCGGGCCGGCGCCGAAATCCTGCAGTTGGAGAAGTTTTCCCCTGCCGCCGTCATCGCCTGCCGCGACCTGCTGGCCAGCCACGAGCTGCGCCCCATCCTCGCCGCCGCCGGCGGCATCCACCCCGGCAACGCGGCGGCCTACGCCGCCAGCGGCGCCCGCCTGCTGGTCTCCTCCTGGCCCTACAGCGCCCCGCCCCGGGACGTGGCGGTGAACCTGGCTCCGCTCTGAACCCATCGCCGCCGGGCGCTGTGTCGTCTTGGCAACATCGATATGTAGTTAACTAAACAACGTGTCGCCTTTGCCACCCGGCAGAAACCGGCTAACGGCGCCTTAATCCCTATCAATGCTGAGAATCCGCCTTTTGGCATAGCTTGTGCTGAAGCCAAAACCAAGGGGCTTCTGCGCCCCTCGTTATATCTCTAAATAAATAACGAACTGGCAAGGGAGTCGGAAAATGCAAAAAAAGCAATTGATGGGTCTGGTGCTGCTGCCCTGTCTGGCAGCCGCGGGCAATGCCTGGGGACAGGTCTTTTCCCTGGGCGAGATCAAGGTCAGCGCCTCGCCCCTGGTGCCTTCGGCGCCGGGCAGCAGTGTCCTGGAAGCGGAGGACATCCGCCTGCACGACAAGGACAGCGTCGGCACCGCCCTCAACATGGCCGCCGGGGTCAGCCTCAACAAGGTCGGCGCCCGCAACGAGGAAATGGTCTACGTGCGCGGCTTCGACCTCCGCCAGGTGCCGGTGTTCATGGACGGCATCCCGGTCTACGTGCCCTATGACGGCTACGTGGACCTGGGCCGCTTCACCACCTTCGACCTCTCCCGCATCGAGGTGGCCAAGGGCTTTTCCTCCCTCACCTACGGCGCCAACACCCTGGGCGGCGCCATCAACCTAGTCAGCCGGCGCCCCGGCAAGCGTTTCGAAGGGGAGGTAGGGGCCGGCGTCAGCTTCAGCGACGGCGGCGACAACTACGGCTACCGCAGCTACGCCAACCTGGGCAGCAACCAGGGCAACTGGTACGTCCAGGGCGGCTACTCCCAGCTCAACGAGGACTTCTTCCCCCTCTCCGGCGACTACGGCAAATCCCGGGGCGAGGACGGCGGCGACCGCAACAACAGCTACCGCAAGGACAGCAAGCTGAGCCTCAAGCTCGGCCTGACGCCCAATGCCAGCGACGAATACGCCATCGGCCTGGTCTCCCAGCACGGAGTCAAGGGCACGCCGCCCTACGCCGGCAACGTGGCCGGGGTGACGCCCCGTTACTGGCGCTGGCCCTACTGGGACAAGGACAGCATCTACGCCCTCTCCAGCACCCGCATCGGCGACCACACCCTGAAGCTGCGCCTGTACCACGACAGCTACCGCAACTCCCTCTTCGCCTACGACGACGCCACCTACACCAAGCAGGTGAAGGGCTCCTCCTTCCGCAGCCGCTACGACGACTACACCAACGGCTTCTCGGCCGAGGGCAACTTCCTCCTGACGCCGGCCAACAGCCTCAAGGTGGCCTACCACTTCAAGCAGGACGTGCACCGGGAGAACAACGAAGGCGAGCCCCAGCGCCACTTCAAGGACCGCACCCAGTCCCTGGCCTTCGAGGACAGCCATGCCCTCACCAGCCGCCTGTCCCTGGTGGCCGGCATTTCCTTCGATCGCCGCGAGAGCCTGGAGGCCCAGGATTACAACAGCGCCACCAAGACGGTGTCCGACTTCAAGCGCCGGGACAACCACGTCACCAACGGCCAGATCGGCCTCTTCTACGGCGTCGGCGACACTGGCAGGCTGCGCCTGACCCTGGCCCGCAAGAGCCGCTTCCCCACCCTCAAGGACCGCTACTCCTACCGCATGGGCACGGCCATCCCCAACGAGGCCCTGAAGACCGAGCAGGCCGACCACGCCGAGGTGGGCTACGCCGACCACCTGGGGCAGAACTGGCAGTACGACCTGGCCCTCTTCCACAGCGACATCAGCGACCTGATCCAGTCCGTCACCCTGGCCCCCGGCGTCTGCGCCAGCCCGCCCTGCTCCCAGATGCAGAACGTCGGCAAGGTGCGGGCCGAAGGCGTGGAAGCGACCCTGCGCGGCCAGGTCGGCAACTGGGACCTGAGCGCGGCCTACACCTATCTGGATCGGGACAACCGCACCAGCTCCCGCGTCTTCCTCACCGACACACCGCACCACAAGCTGTTCTCCAGCGCCGCCTGGAATGCCGGCCCGTGGAGTGCCGTGGCCAGCGCCGAACTGGCCTCCAGCCGCTACAGCAGCAGCGATGGCAAGCAGGTGGCCCATGGCTTCGGCATCGCCAACCTGAAGGGCGGCTACCGCCTGGGCAACGGCGTCCTCCTCGAAGCGGGGGTGCGCAACCTGTTCGACCGCCTCTACGAGTACAGCGAAGGCTTCCCCGAAGCCGGCCGCACCTACTTCCTGCAAGCCAACGCCCCCCTCTGAGCCAGGAGCCGCCATGGACACCCTTCCCAGCAACCGCCGCCTGTTCCTCCAGGCCCTGGCCGCCAGCCCCCTGGCCCTGGCCATGGGCCCCGTCTGGGCCGCCCCGCGACCGGTGACCGTGGTCACCAGCTACCCGGATGCGGTCATCGCCCGCTTCGAGGCCGCCTTCGAGGCGGCCTATCCGGAATACCGGCTCAACGTCATCTGGCGCATGCCCCACGACGCCCTGCCCTACCTGCGCCAGCCCGGGCAGAACAATGTGGACGTCTACTGGTCCGCCTCGCCGCGCAACTTCAACAGCCTCAAGGCCGAAGGCGCCTGGCAGCCTCTCGGCATCCCCCTGGACGGCCTGCCGACGGTGCTGGGCAAGACGCCCATCGGCGACCCGGACGGCTACTTCACCGCCACCGAACTGGCTGGCTACGGTTTCGCCGTCAATCCGGCCCGGCTGGGGGCGCTGCAGGTGGCACCGCCAGCGGACTGGCAGGCCCTGGCGGACCCGCGCCTGGCGGGGGCCATCGCCCTGCCCATCCCGGCCCGGGTCGGCTTCGCCCCGGTGATGGTGGACATCGTCCTCCAGGCCTACGGCTGGGAGCGGGGCTGGGCCCTGTGGAGCGAAATCGCCGGCCTCTCCCGCCTGGTGGACCGGGGCGCCACCTTCGTCGGCGACGAGGTGGCCCAGGGCCGCTGCGCCGTGGGCCTCTCCATCGACTTCTTCGTCGCCTCGGCCATCGCCAACGGCGCCCCCATCGACTTCCGCTACCCGGGCCACGGCGGCATCAACCCGGGCCAGATCGCCATCACCCGCAGCGCCCCCAACCCGGAGGGGGCCCGGGCCTTCGCCCGCTTCATCCTCTCCCGCCCGGCCCAGGCCCTGCTCTGCCACCCGGACATCCGCAAGCTGCCGGCCCGGCCCGAGGCCTACGCCCTGGCGCCGGCGGGCTACCACGACCCCTTCGCCGCCGCGGCCGGGGGCGCCTATGACTACGACGGCAAGCGGGGTCGGGGCCGCCTGGCCCTCGTCGCCCACCTCTTCGAAGCCTGCCTGATCCAGCCCCACACCGAGGTGACGAAGTTGTGGGCGCGCCTGCACCGCCTGGAAGCCCGCAGCGGCCGCCGCGACGACCTGCGCCGGCGCCTGGGCGCCGTGCCCTGCAGCGAAACCGAAGCGGACCGGGGCGAGCTGCGCGCCCTGTTCAAGGACCGGGTGGAGGGGGACGACTTCCAGTCCCTGCCCCAGGTGCAGGTCTGGCGGGAGCAGGCGGCTCAGGTCCGCCGCGCCGTGGCCGCCGAGCTGCAGGAGGCCGGCGTATGAAACCCTTGACCCTGCTCCTCGCCGCCGCCCTGGCGGCCCCGGCCCTGGCCGCCGACCCGGGCCGGGAAGCCTTCACCCAGGCCCTGCCCGGGCTGGACGAAGCCACCAGCCAATCCTTCCTGCGGGGCCGCAGCCTGTTCGCCCAGAACTGGGTGGTGGCCCCGGCGAAGGACAGCGAGGTGGACGGTCTGGGTCCCCTCTACAACCGGCTGGCCTGCATTTCCTGCCACCCCAAGAACGGCCGCGGCAAGGCGCCGGAACGGGAGGGGGAGAAGATGCAGTCCATGCTGGTGCGCCTTTCCGTGCCGGGCCGCAGCCCCCACGGCGGCCCCCTGCCCCATCCGGCCTACGGCGACCAGCTCAACGAGGAAGGCATTGCCGGCGTGCGCGGCGAAGGCCGGGCCGCCATCCGCTGGATCGAACGGGAGGAGAAGCTGGCGGACGGCACCCCGGTGCGCCTGCGCCGGCCCCGGATCATTTTCAGCGAAACGGCCTACGGCACCCTGGACGATGCCCTCACTTCACCCCGGGTCGGCCCGCCGGTGTTCGGCCTGGGCCTGCTGCAGGCAGTGCCCGCCGCCACTCTCCGGCAGATGGCCCGGGAGGCCAAGCCGGACGGAGTGAAGGGAGCGGTAAACCAGGTCTGGCAGGTGACGGCCGGCAAGGCAGCGGCGGGACGCTTCGGTCTCAAGGCCAACATGCCGGACCTAGCCCAGCAGATCGCCGGCGCCATGGTGGGAGACCTGGGCATCACTTCGCCCCTGTTCCCCGCGGAAAACTGCACCCGCCGCCAGGAGGCCTGCCGCATCGCCGTCTCCGGCGGCAGCCCGGAACTCTCCGCCGCCCAGCTGCAGGATCTGCTCACCTACCTTAGCCTGCTGGCCCCGCCACCCCGGCGCCAAGGGGAAACGGAAGGGCAGCGGCAGGCGGTGCAACGGGGCCAGGCCCGCTTCGCCGCCGCCGGCTGCGCCGTCTGCCACCGCCCCGCCCTGGAGACGGGGGATGCGCCCTGGCCGGCCCTGGCGCGGCAGATCTTCCACCCCTACACCGACCTGCTGCTGCACGACATGGGCGAGGGCCTGGCCGACGGCCGCCCCGACTACCGGGCCAGCGGCCGCCAGTGGCGCACCGCGCCCCTGTGGGGCCTGGGGCGCTACGCCGAGATCAATGAACACAGCCAGCTGCTGCACGACGGCCGGGCCCGGGACCTGAGCGAGGCCATCCTGTGGCACGGCGGCGAAGCCCGCAGCGCCCGGGAACGTTTCCGCCGCCTGCCGCGGGAAGCCCGGGAGGAACTGTTCGCCTTCCTGCGCTCCCTGTAGCCGAAATATTGCGTCGAGCCCACTCCAGCGGAGTGTTGGCGGGGAACGGGACGGGGTTGCGACACCCGGCCCCTTCCCCGCTTTTTTTCAGCTGACGAGACCCAGCAGCACGGCCGAGGGACGGAAGGCGATCCAGGCCGGCTGGCCCGGGGCGAAGGGTTCGGCCAGGTCGGCGCCGGCGTTGGCGACGCCGGTGAGGCCGTGGCCCAGGTCCACCACAATCTCCCGCCGTTCGCCGCTTTCCTGGATGCGCTGGACGATGCCGCCGAGGCGGTTGTAGTCGGCGTAGTCGCTGCCTTCGCCGCTACCCAGCACCAGGGTGGCCGAGGCCTTGACCAGGGCCACCAGTTCCTGGCCCGGAGCCAGGCCCAGGCAGCGGGTGCTCTCCGGGGTGACGCTGGCCCGCAGCAGGCGACCGCCGGGCAGGGCCAGCAGCACCTGATCGAGCAGGGGCCCCCGCTCCACCGCCTGCACCCGGCCGAAGAACTGGTTGCGGGCGCTGGTGCGCACCGCCACCCGCTCCAGCAGCTGCAGATCCGCATCGAAGTGGCCGCCGCAGCGCTGGCGCAGCAGTTGCCGTTCCTCCGCCAGGGCCACCAGCACCATGGCCAGGCGCCGGCCCCGGGGCGTCAGGCGCAGGCGGCCACTGCCTTCCCCACCATCCTCTGCCTCCCATTCGGCCAGGCGTTCGCCGGCCAGATTGTTCAGTTCCTCGGCGGCGCGGCGGGCCTCCCCGGCCGCCTCGGCGCCCACCGCCAGGGCGTCGGCCACGGCGGCCCGCTCCAGCCAGGCCAGACGGTCGTGGCCGGCGGCCACGGCAAAGGGACCGGGAATGCCCGCCACCGGGTACAGGCGCAGGGGTGTGACCCGGTCGGGGCTGAGTTGATCGGCAATGTCGCTAACGGGCTGGTCGTTCATGGCGGCTTTCCTTCGTTATTTTTCGAATATATAACGGTTAGCAAAGCCCATGCCGGACAAGGACTTAGGGGAATTTCCCGGCAATGGCGGGAATGGGGGTACCCCGGGGCCGGGGGCCGGGCCCCGCCTTGGGTCGCCCGGAGGGCCCGGCGCCCCAGGCCAGTGCGCTCAGACGGCGGGGGGCTGCCAGCCTTCCCAGGCCAGCCGGTCCCGGCCGCCGGCCTTGGCGGCATAGAGGGCGGCGTCGGCCCGGTGCATCATGGCCACCAGGTCGTCCCCGGGACCGGCCAGGAGGGAGGCTCCGATGCTGACGCTGAAGGACAGTTCGCCCTGGGCCAGGGGCAGCCGCACCTGGCGCACCGCCTGCAACAGGCGCTGGCCCAGCTGGTGGGCCCCGGCCGGCGGCGTTTGCGGCAGCAGCAGGCCGAATTCCTCGCCCCCCAGGCGGCCGAAGACGTCGCTCTGGCGCAGGCCGCCGCCGATGGCGCGGACCAGGGCCTGGAGCACCTGGTCGCCCACCGGGTGGCCGTGGCTGTCGTTGATGTTCTTGAACTTGTCCGCGTCGAGGATGAACAGGGTCAGGGGGTGATCGTGGCGCCGGGCCAGGGCCACCAGGCGCTCGGCCTCGGCGGTGAAGGCGCGGCGGTTGAGAATGCCGGTGAGGCCGTCGGTGGTGGCCAGGCGCTGCAGCTCCTCTTCCACCGCCTTGCGTTCGCTGATGTCGCGCAGGATGCCGACGAAGACCCGGCCCCCCGCCAGTTCCGTGCTGCCGATGCTCACTTCCACCGGGAATTCGCGGCCGTCGGCGGCGCGGGCCAGCATCTCCCGGCCGTGGCCGGCCCCATCGGCGGCATGGCCGGCGGCCGCTTCCGCCAGCAGGGCGCGGTGGATCGGCACCGTCTGCTCCGGCATGAACTCCTCCACGCTGCGGCCCAGCAGTTCCTCGGCGCGGAAACCGAAGAGCCGCTCCGCCGCCCGGTTGAATTCCAGCACCCGCCGCTCCTGGTCGAGGACGACCACCGCGTCCATGGCGGTGTCCATGAAGGTGCGGGCCTGGGCCTCGCGCTGGCGCAGTTCCGCGGTGCGCTGGGCCACCCGGGCCTCCAGGCCCTGGTTGGCTTCCCGCAGGGCCTCCAGGGCGCGGCGGCGGCGCAGCAGCTGGTGGTAGGCAAAATAGGCCAGGGCCGCCAGGCCGATGTTACTGCCCAGGGCGATGACCCAGTAGCTGGGCAGACTGTCCCGCCACGGCGCCAGCACCCGGGCCTCGTCGGCGGTGGCCACCACCAGCACCGGGTAGCGCTCGGAGCGGGCAAAGGCGCCGGGCCCCACCACGTCGCCGATGACCCGGCCGTTGTCGAAGGGGCCGTGGGGTGCCGCCAGGATGGCGCGGGCCAGCCCCGGGTCGGCCAGCCAGTTGCGTTCCAGGCAGTCGGGCCCCAGGGGCAGGCAGGCCAGGGCCCGGCCGTCCTCCAGCAGCAGGTGCAGGGCGAAGCCGGGGGGCAGGTCCTCGTCTTCCAGCAGGCGGCGCAGCTGCTCCGGGTTGATGCCGCCGGCCACCACGCCGAGGAGGCGTTCGCCGTCGTTCTCGACGCGGCGGCTGACCGGGACGAAGGGCTCGTCGGAATGGGGCGAGCGCTGGGCCGGGCCGATGTACAGACCCATCTCCCAATGACGCAGGGGGAGCTGGTAGAACGGCCATTGGGAGACGTCGTCCACGTCGCTGGCGGGGAAGCGGTCCGACAGTTCGGCGATGCGGCCATCGGTCCCGGCCAGCATCAGCCAGTTGAGGCCCGGGGTGATGGCGTGGCGGCGCAGCAGCAGACGGTGCAGGTAGAGATCGGGCCGGCGGGAGAGGCCGCCGTGGGCACCGATGGCCTCGCCGATGCCGGACAGGGTGCGGTCGTAGGTATCGAGCAACTGGTCCATGCGGCCCAGCAGCACCTTGGCGCTGGTGTGCAGGGTGGCGTGGGCCCGGGCCAGGGTCGCCTGCCGTTCGTCCTGGGCCAGGAAGTACAGGCGCAGGTCGATGCCGCATACCAGCAGCAGCACCAGGGCGATCCAGCGCCAGCTTTCCTTGATGGCCATACGACGTCTTCCCGGGAGTGGTTTTTGAGGCCAGTCTAGGGGAAACGGGGGCAAATTACAGCCCGGGGAAAACCACGGGCGCTACCCGGGGGATGCCCGGGGAAAGGCCAGCACCGTGGCGGCACCGGGCTGCACCCACTGGGCCGTCAGGGCCTCCATCCAGCGTTCCAGGGGACGGGCCAGGTAGGCCGGCAGGGGCACCCGCTGCAACTGCCCGGACCACAGTCCCAGCCAGGACTGGCGCTGCCCTTCGTCCAGCTCCAGGGGGCCGTGGCGGCCCCACAGGCGGACCCAGGCGATCACCGCCCGCTGCCGCTGGCGGCCGGCCAGGCCGTGCACCACCAGCTCGGCCAGTTCGCCGGCGAGGTCGGAGAATTCATCCACCTCCAGCTGCCACACCGCCGCCAGGGGCCCGGCCTGGAGGGCTTCCGCCAGGCGCAGGCAAAGCCAGCGCAGCTCATCCTCGCCGACGGCGGCGACGATGCCGGGCAGGGGCGGCGGCAGGTGCAGTTCGGGGCAGGCCGCCCGGGGCGGCGCCTGGCTGGCCGGAGCAGGAACCATGGACGCGCCGGGCCGCCCTTTACGCCGTCGCCGCGGCCACCGCCCGGACCGGGCCGGCGCCGATGCGATCCTCCGGGTCCAGGCGCTGCAGCTGGTCCAGGTAGGCCCGGGCTTCCTCCGGGCGCTGCTGGCGCAGCAGGGTGAAGGCCAGGGCCTTGAGGGAGAAAAGATAGAAGCGGGGCGCCGCCGCCAGGGGCTCGGCGAAGCGGGCCGGGGCCGGCGCATCCAGGGGAAAGCCGGCGGCCTGGGCGCTGGCCGCCAGGCCGGCCCGCATCCACTGTTCCGCCGCCTCGAAGTGCTGGCGGTAGAAGTGGAACTTGTACAGGGTCAGGTACACGGCGAAGTGGAAGGGGGACTGGTGATGGGCCCGGAGGATGAGGAACTCGGCCCGCCGTTCGTCGTCGCAGGCGGCGGCTTCGTGCAGCAGGGCCGCGGTGGGAGCGGGGAGGTCGCCGCAGTAGCCGGGGATGCTTTCGCCGCCGGCCGGGTCGCCGTCTTCCAGATCTAGTCCCATACTCCGGCGGGAGCCCGCAGCCGTTCCAGGGGCTCGTCGAATTCCAGATGCTGGTCGAAGATTTCCCCGGCGTCGCCGGGCTGCACGTGCTGGTACAGCACCCCGTCCGGATAGACCAGGACGTGGGGGCCGCCGTCGCAGGGGCCGAGACAGCCGCAGGCGGTGACGGCAAAGCGGTCGAAGGCGTTGCGGCTGCCCAGCTCGTTGAGGAAGGCCTGCATCACCGCCTGGCCGCCGCTCTGCATGCAGCTGCCCCGGGGATGGCCGGGGGGCCGGCCCTGGGTACAGACGAAAACGTGCTTCTTGGGTTTCATGGCGCCTCCTCAGGCGGGAAGTTTGGCGATGCGTTTTTCCAGCTCGGCCACGTGTTCACCTTCTTCGGCGGCGAATTCCTCGGCCATCAGCTTGACCCGGGGATTGCGGGTGGTGGCGGCGATGCCGGCGTAGAAGGCGTAGCTGCGCTGTTCCCCGTCCAGGGCCAGGGCCAGGGCGGAGGGCACGTCCATGAAAGCATCCACCCCGGCCCAGGCGGCGGTCTCCGGGCTGGTGCCGTCGGGCCACTGGTACTCGTGGGCCTCCAGCTTGGGCGGGTGGCGGAAGCCGCCCCGCTCCGTGGCCTCGGCCAGATGCAGGCGGGAGTAGTGGGCCATCTGCTCGAAGAAGGCGGCCACTTCCGGATCGCCCAGGGTTTTCATGCCTTCGGCCAGCTCCTCGTAGCGCCGGGCGGAATCCCGCTCCAGGGTGATGGCGTGGGCGAGGAACAGATGAATGTCTTCCATTTTTGCGCTTTCTTTTTTAGCCACAGAGGGCACAGAGATCACAGAGTTTTTCCTTTCCACTTTCAGGCGGAGAAGGTTGCAACAAGCACCCACCCGGAAAGCCAGCGTGGATGCCAGTCCTGGCTATGCCATGCTGAAGAGTGGCGTCCTTATTGACCTGGAGGTCAGTCAGTTTTGATGTAACTCTGTGTTCTCTGTGCCCTCTGTGGCAAAGGTTCTACAACCCTCAACCAAACTTGAAGAGGATGCCGAAACCGCCCCGGGGCCATTCCCATTCCAGGTTGCGGTGTTCGTCACAGATGATGCGGCAGGTGCCGCACTCCAGACAACCGTCGGAGATCAGCACCACCTTGCCGTTGCCCTCCTGGGTGTAGCAGCCGGCGGGACAGCACACGGTGCATTGCTGCTCGGCGCACTTGTGGGTGCACAGCTCCGGGTTCTTGATCTGGATGTGGGGACGGCCCGAATCGACCCGGTAGCGGTCCTGGAACAGTTTCTCTTCGACTTTCAACATGGTCATGTCCTCCGGGTTATTCCATGGCGCGCCAGAACTTGAAGGCGTCGCCGATCAGGCCAAAGACGGAGCGGGAGGCGATGAAGCTCTTCTTGATCTCCTTTTCCTTGGTCTTCTTGTCCACCCCGTCCACCCGGATGATGGTCTGGGCCGCCTTCGACAGCAGGGTCGGGTAGGTGGTGAAGAACTGATTGTTCTTGTGGAAGATGTCCGGCATGCGGCGGTACTTCTTCAGGTCCTTCATGACAAAGCTGTCGTCCAGCTTGGCCTTGTACTTGGAGAGGTTGGGGGCGGTGAAGGCCTTGCCCGCCTGCTTCAGTTCCACCAGGGTCTGGGCCGCCAGCATGCCGGTGGTCATGGCCAGGTTGGAGCCTTCGCGGTGGATGCCGTTGACGAACATGCCGGCATCGCCGGCGATCAGCCAGCCGTCGCCATAGACCTGGGGCACGGCGTTGTAGCCGCCTTCGGGGATCAGGTGGGCGGCGTATTCCTTCATCTCGCCGCCTTCGATCAGGGGGGCGATGGAAGGATGCTTCTTCATCTTGTCCAGCAGCTCGTAGGGCGTGGTCTTCTGCTTCTTGAAGTCCGACAGCATGCAGCCGATGCCCAGGGTGATGGATTCCTTGTTGGTGTAGAGGAAGGCGGTGCCCATCATGCCTTCGGAGATGGTGCCGGCCATTTCGATGACCACGCCCTCTTCCTCGCCGATGTTGAAGCGGGCCTCGATGGTCTCCTGGGGCAGGAAGTGGATTTCCTTCACCGCCAGGGCCACGTCCTTGGGCTTGATCTCGGGATGGAAGCCGGCCTTGGTGGCCAGGCGGGAATTCACCCCGTCAGCCAGGATCACCGCGTCGGCGTAGATTTCGCCGCCCTTGCGGTCGGTCATCACCCCCACCACCTTCTTGCCGTCCAGCAGCAGTTCGGTGACGGTGGTCTCGCAGATGGTGAGGGCGCCGACCTCCCGCGCCTTCTTGCTGAACCACTGGTCGAAGTGGGCGCGGATGATGGTGTAGCGGTTGTAGGGCGGCTTGTTGAAGTCCTCGGAGCGGTAGTTGGTGCCGACGTAGGAGTTGTCGTCCAGGATCCACACCCGCTGCTCGATGAGGTGGCGCTCCAGGGGGGCGTCGTCGCGGAAGTCGGGAATGATCTTCTCGATGGCGTCCGAGTAGAGGATGGCGCCCTGCACATTCTTCGAGCCCGGGGTTTCGCCCCGCTCGATCTGCAGCACCTTGAGGCCGCCCTTGGCCAGGGTGTAGGCGGCGGCGTTGCCGGCCATGCCGGCGCCGACCACGATCACGTCAAATTTTTCAGCCATGGTGTTCTCCTGTTAGCCGGCTTTTTTGGCTTGCGCCAGGTGGGCCTTGAAGGCTTCGGTCAGCGCCGGGAGGATGGTCATGGCGTTGCCGACGATGCCGTAGTGGGCGAAGTCGAAAATGGGGGCGTTGGCATCGGTGTTGATGGCGATGATGACGTCGGCCCCGTCCATGCCCACCCGGTGCTGGATGGCGCCGGAGATGCCGGCGGCGATGTACAGCTTGGGTCGCACCGTCTTGCCGGACTGGCCCACCTGGCGGTCCAGCTCGGCCCAGCCGGCCTGCACCACCGGGCGGGAGGCGCCCACCTCGGCCCCCAGGACCTTGGCCAGGTCCCACACCAGCTGGAAGTTCTCCGGCTTCTTCAGGCCCCGGCCGCCGGAGACGATGATGTCGGCGAAGGGTAGGTTGGGCTTGTCCCGGGTGTCGTCGGCGATGAACTCCAGCACCTTGGTGACGATGGAGGTCTCGATCATGGAGAAGGGCACCGTGACGATCTCGCCGCTGCGGCTGCCGTCGGCTTCCGGCATGGCCATCACCCGGGGGCGCACGGTGGCCATCTGGGGCCGGTGGCGCTGGGTCATGATGGTGCAGAGCAGGGAGCCGCCGAAGGTGGGGCGGGTGGAGGCCAGGTTGCGGGTCTCGGTCTCGATCACCAGTTCGGTACAGTCGGCCACCAGGCCGGTGCCCAGGGTGGTGGCCACCGAGCCGGCCAGGTCCCGGCCCAGGGTGGAGGCGCCGAGCATGAGGATTTCCGGCTGGTAGGTGTTCACCAGGTCGGTGAGGGCCTTGGTGTAGGGCTCGTTGCGGTAGTCCTTCAGCACCTCGTCCTGCATCAGGTAGCACTTGTCGGCGCCATAGGTGAAGGCCTCGCCGCAGATGCCGGCACCGCGCTCGCCGGGGCCGCACATGACCACGCCGCACAGCTGCACGCCGAGGGCGTCGGCCAGCTTGCGGCCCTCGCCCAGCAGTTCCCAGGAGACCGGATGCACTTCGCCGCGCTCGCTCTCGACGACTACCCAGACGTGCTTGTAATTGACGAAGCGGGGGTCCAGTTCGACCTTTTTCTTCGCCGGCTTTTTCGGTTGTTCGCTCATGGCTGTTGTCCTCTTCCCTGGTTAACCCGCCCGCTTGGCGATTTCCTTTTCCAGCTTGGGGTGCTGGGTGAACACCTTGGCCAGGAGGGTCACGGCCAGGTTCTTCGGATCGTTGTCCACCGTCTCCACCATCTCGGCCCGCTGGCTGCGGGGGCGGGGGGCGAAGACCTTGCTCACCACGGTGGGGCTACCCTTGAGACCGATCATCTCGGCATCGTCGATGCCGGCCGTTTCCCGGTTCCACACCTTGAGGTCGTAGCGGGCGGCGCGGAACAGGTCGTCCAGGTCGCCGAAGCGCATCTCGTTGGTGCCTTCAAGCATGGTGATGAGGCAGGGGGTAGCGGTCTTCAGCAGCTGCACGCCGCCCTCGGCCCGGCGCTCCACGGTGATTTCCTTCTTCTCCAGGTCCAGGTCCACGATCTTGGAGACGTAGGTCAGCAGCTGGTAGTCGAGGCGCTTGGCGATGCCCGGGCCCACCTGGGCGGTATCGCCGTCGATGGTCTGCTTGCCGGTGAAAATCAGATCCACCGGCATGTTGCCCATGATCTTCTTGATGGTCGTAGCCAGGGCGTAGGAGGTGGCCAGGGTGTCGGAACCGGCGAAGGCCCGGTCGGACACCAGGATGGCGTCGTCGGCGCCGTAGGAAAGGCACTTGCGCAGGGCCGCCTCGGCCATGGGCGGGCCCATGGTGACCACGGTGACGGTGCCGCCGAACCTGTCCTTGAGGCGCAGGGCCTCTTCCAGGGCGAACAGGTCGTAGGGGTTGATGATGGCCGGCACCCCCTGGCGCATGATGGTGTTGGTCACCGGATGCACCCGGATCTGGGCCGAGTCCGGCACCTGCTTGATACAGACGACGCTATGCATGGCTTGCCTCTCCTAGGGAGCGGCGCAGGCTATCCACGGATACCCGCTGCACGCCCTGTTGAAACACTTTGAAAACCTTCTGCTCGATCCCGGAGGAATGAACGAAATCGGTATAGGCCCGGGCCAGCAGCTCCCGGCACTTGATGCGGCTCAGGCCCTCGTTGAGGCCCGCCAGTCCGCCTTCCCGGGCCAGGTACTGGTTGAAGCGCTTGAGGATGTGCAGGCGCGAGACGCTGACCACGGCCGGGTCGTACTCCAGGCCGAAGTAGTCGAGGAATTCCTCGGCGGTGGAGAGCTGCTGCAGTTCGTCCATCAGGGTTTCCATAGGCTTCTCCTTGTTCAGACGACATGCAGCCGGGGGGCCGGACGGCCGCTCCCCTGCATCCCTTCCAGGTAGTAACTCATCAGTTCACGAAAGCCCGGCGGGCGCTTGAAGGCCATGGCGTAGCTGCGCACCCGGGAGAGGATGCGGCGGGCCATGCCCTCGTCGATGTCTATGCCTAAGTCCTTGTAGGCGTGGATCACGGCGGTGGAGCCGGAATGCTTGCCCAGCACGATGCGGTGGCCCTTGCCCACTTCCGCCGGATCGAAGGCCTGGTAGTTGGCCGGGTTCTTGGCCAGGCCATCCACGTGGATGCCGGCCTCGTGGGTGAACACGTTGGCGCCGACGATGCTCTTGTTCACCGCCACCGGCCGGCCGGAAGCCTTGGCCACCAGATCGGAGATGGCCGGCAGCTGGAGGGGATCGACGCCGCTGTCGATGTCGTAGAGATGCCGGAGGGCGATCACCGACTCTTCCAGGGGCGCATTGCCGGCCCGCTCGCCAAGACCGTTCACCGTGGTGTTGATGTGGGTGGCGCCGGCGGTCACCGCGGCCAGGGTGTTGGCGGTGGCCAGCCCCAGGTCGTCATGGGCGTGGATTTCGATTTCCAGGTCGCTGCGGGCCCGCAGGGCGGCGATGCGCTGGTGGGTGATGAAGGGGTCCAGCACCCCCAGGGTGTCGGCAAAGCGGAAACGGCGGGCGCCGGCAGCCTGGGCCGCCTCCATGACCCGGTGCAGGAAGTCCAGGTCGGCCCGGGAGGAATCCTCGCCGCCGACGCACACCTCCAGCCCCGCCGCCCGGGCCTCGGGCACGAAGCGGCGGATGGAATCGAGCACCCAGCGGTGGTCCTTGTTCAGCTTGTGGCGGATCTGCTGGTCGGAAACGGGAATGGAGAGATTGACGATGTGGGCATTGCAGCGCCGCGTCACTTCCAGGTCGGCGGCGCACATGCGGCCCCACACCATCAGCCGGGTGGACAGCCCGAGGCCGGCGATGGCCCGGATCACTTCCTGCTCCTGCTCGCCCATGGCGGGAATGCCCACCTCCATCTCCGGCACCCCGGCCGCCGCCAGGGCCTGGGCAATGGCCAGTTTCTCCGCGGCGGTGAACGCCACCCCGGCGGTCTGTTCGCCGTCGCGCAGGGTGGTGTCGTTGATGGTGATGGTTGTCATGGCATGGCCTCTTGCCGGGGTATCAGCAATAAGGGTGCCAGGGCCGGATTTTTTAAAACAAGCTATTTAAATCATGCGGTTGCTGATTTCAGACAGGGCCCGCAGCGGGGGGAGAGGAATGCGACATTTGTAGGTTTTCGGACAGGGGAAGAGGCCCCTGCCCTGGCCCGAAAACCTGCCGGCCCGGTAGGCCGCTCCCGGACTCGACGGACTAGGGCAACACCAGGGCCAGGGCCAGGGGCAGGAACAGGAGGGCGGCCAGGTTGCCGAGCAGGACGATGGAGGCCACCTGGTCCGGTTCCTGGCGATAGCGTTCGGCGAAGACGTAGTTGAGCACGGCCGGCGGCAGGGCGCCGAAGATCACCAGCAGGGCTTTCTGCTGCCCTTCCAGACCCAAGGCCAGGGCGGTGGCGTAGGCCAGCAGCAGACCCACCAGGGGCCGGGCCAGGGCGCCCCACAGACCGACCCGCACCGCCGACAGGCTGGAGCCGGCCAGACGCACGCCGAGGGAAAAGAGCAGCAGGGGAATGGAGACGTCGCCCAGCATCTTGATGGCCAGCTTCAGGGGCGGCCAGATGGGAATGTGCAGCAGGCTCACCGCCAGGCCAACCAGACTGGCCAGCACCACGGGAATGCGCCACAGGTTGGTCAGGCGGGTGTGGTGGTCGAGCAGCCAGGCGCCGAAGGAGAAGTGCAGCAGGTTGGAGACCATGAACAGCACCACCATGGGGGCCAGGGCCCCGTCGCCGAAGGCCAGTACCGCCAGGGGCAGGCCCAGGTTGCCGCAGTTGTTGAACATCATGGGCGGCACGAAGGTCTTGGGGGCGCTGCCCAGCAGACGGGCCAGGCCCCAGCCGGCGAGGCCGGAGCCGACCACGCCCACCACGGCGCCTACGGCCAGGCCCCAGTTGGCGGCCAGGTCGAAGGATTTGTCGGCCATGGCGGCGAAGACCAGGGCCGGCACGAACACTTCCATGTTGAGCTGGTTGGCAAAGGCCATGTCCGGCTGCTTCTTGCGGCCGTAGAGCCAGCCGAAGAAGACGATGGCGAAGAGGGGAAAGACGATGGCGACGATGCGCAGCAGCATGCCGGCTCCAGGGCGGGGTTCCGGGAGAGTGTAACGGCGGCCCGGGCGGGGCGGCCATCAGGGTTGCCCCTAGGTGGGGGGCGCCGGGGCGGCCTGCCGCCGCCCCGCTTCTTACAGCACGTAGCGGGAGAGGTCCTCGTCCCGGGACAGTTCGCCCAGGCGGGCATCCACGTAGGCGCCGTCCACGGTGAGGGTCTCGGCGCCGGACTTGCCGGCGGTGAAGGAGACTTCCTCCAGCAGCTTTTCCATGACCGTGTACAGGCGGCGGGCACCGATGTTCTCGGTCTTTTCATTGACCGAGTAGGCGATCTCCGCCAGGCGCTTGATGCCGTCGGCGGTGAATTCCAGCTTGAGGCCCTCGGTGCCGAGCAGGGCCTGGTACTGGCGCGTCAGGCAGGCGTCGGTCTGGGTCAGGATCTGCTCGAAATCGGAGACGGAGAGGGAATCCAGTTCCACCCGGATGGGCAGGCGGCCCTGCAGCTCGGGGATCAGGTCCGACGGCTTGGCCAGGTGGAAGGCACCGCTGGCGATGAAGAGGATGTGGTCGGTCTTGACCATGCCGTACTTGGTGGACACGGTGGTGCCTTCCACCAGGGGCAAGAGGTCCCGCTGCACGCCCTGGCGGGAGACGTCGGCGCCGTGGGCGTCGGAGCGGGAGGCGATCTTGTCGATCTCGTCGAGGAAGACGATGCCGTTCTGCTCCACGTTCTTCAGGGCTTCCAGCTTCACTTCCTCGTCATTGACCAGCTTGGCCGCCTCTTCCTCCACCAGCAGCTTCATGGCTTCGGGAATCTTCAGCTTGCGCGACTTCTTGCGGGCCGTGCCCATGCTCTGGAACATGCCCTGGATCTGGCTGGTCAGCTCCTCCATGCCCGGCGGCGCGAAAATTTCCGCCTGCATGCCGGGGGCCGCCACCTCGATGTCGATTTCCTTGTCGTCCAGCTCGCCCTCCCGCAGCTTCTTGCGGAATTTCTGGCGGGTGGTGGAATCCTCGCTGCTACCCTGGTTCTCGTTGAAGAAGCCGGCACCCCGGGCGGGGGGCAGCAGGGCGTCCAGCACCCGGTCTTCGGCTGCGTCTTCGGCCCGGGCCCGCACCCGCTTCATGGCCTGCTCGCGCTGGCCCTTGATGGCGGTCTCCATGAGGTCGCGGATGATGGTGTCCACGTCCCGGCCCACATAGCCCACCTCGGTGAACTTGGTGGCCTCAATCTTGATGAAGGGGGCGTTGGCCAGGCGCGCCAGGCGGCGGGCGATCTCGGTCTTGCCGACGCCGGTGGGGCCGATCATGAGGATATTCTTCGGCGTGATCTCGTGGCGCAGGCCCTCCTCCACCTGAGAGCGGCGCCAGCGGTTGCGCAGGGCGATGGCCACGGCCTTCTTGGCCTGGGCCTGACCGACGATGTGCTTGTCCAGCTCGTGCACGATTTCCTGGGGAGTCATCTGGGTCATGGCGTCCTTACTCCAGGGTCTCGATGGTGAAATTGCGGTTGGTGTAGATGCACAGGTCGCCGGCGATCTCCAGGGACTTGCGCACCACCTCGCCGGGAGCCAGCTCGGTGTTCTCGATCAGGGCCCGGGCGGCAGACTGGGCGTAGGCGCCGCCGGAACCGATGGCGACGATGCCGTACTCCGGTTCCAGCACGTCGCCGTTGCCGGTGATGATGAGGGAGGACTCCCGGTCGGCGACGGAGAGCATGGCCTCCAGCCGGCGCAGGGCCCGGTCGCTGCGCCAGTCCTTGGCCAGTTCCACGGCGGAGCGGACCAGGTTGCCCTGGTGCTTTTCCAGCTTGGCCTCGAAGCGCTCGAAGAGGGTGAAGGCGTCGGCGGTGCCGCCGGCAAAGCCGGCCAGGATGCGGTCGTTGTAGAGGCGGCGCACCTTGCGCGCCGTGGCCTTGACGACGATGTTGCCCAGGGTCACCTGGCCGTCGCCGCCCATGGCGACGGAGGCGCCGCGGCGCACCGAGAGGATGGTGGTGCCGTGATACTGTTCCATGCGGTTTCTTCAGTTCGGGAAAGAAGGGGAAATGCGCTGCCGCCCGTGCCACGGCGGGGCGGCAGGCTGCCAATTCACTTGCGGGCCGGCTCGATGCGGGCCACCGCATTGACCCCCACCACCGCCAGCAGCTCGAACACCAGGCGGTTGGTGTTGCGGATGATGACCGCCTTGCCGGCGGATTTGCAGGGGGTCAGCATATTCACCAGGGCGCCGGCGCTGACGAAGTCGATGCGCACCACGGCGGTGAAATCCAGGACCACCGGGTCCCGGCTTTCGGCGAAATCCTTGAGGTCGTTGAAGCGGGCGTTTTTCAGTTCGCCGCTGAGACGGTAGGCCTCGTCGCCCTCGCTACCGTCCGTACAGTCCGGACACTGGGCGGCGGCCACCGGGGTGGCCTGGACCCGGGCCGGGTCCCAGGAGGGAGGCGACACTTCGAAGGTGACGGCGTAATCCACCGCCCGCTCCTCGAACTGTTCCTGGCGGCCGGCCCGTTGCAGCAGTTCCAGCTGCAGCAGCCAGCACTGGGGATTCTCGGCCTTGCCGGTGACAGCGGCGGCGGCCAGCAGGCCTTCCAGGGCCTCGATGCCGGCCAGTTCCAGCACCTGCTTGCGCTTGGCCGACTGCTGCAACAGTTTGAGGAAGCGCTCGGCCCCGGCATCGTCCAGCTGCTGCACCTTGGACAGGTCCAGGCGCTGCTTCTGGTTTTTCTCCAGGGCGTCGGCCAGGATGCCGAAGGCGGCGTGGTTGCTGCCTTCCATGGCGCCCTTGAAGAGAGTGGTGGGCGTGCCACCGGCCACCACCGCCTCGGCCTTCTTGGTATCGCACCAGGCCGGCGGGGAGCGCTCGAAAATGCGGGCGAAATCCAGTTCCAGGTTTTCGAAGGCGGCCTTGTCGCCGTGCAGCTGGTAGAAATCGAACAGCATCATCCACAGGCGGATGGCCGTGGGGCCGGAACGGTAGCGGCCCACCGCGTCTTCCAGGGTGGCCTTGGCGACGCCTTCCTGGCCGTTGGCGTAGAGCACGGCGGCCTGTTCCACCACGGCTTCCAGGGGATCGCTTTCGTTATCCAGCTCGATGCCGCCGGACTCCAGGTCGCCGAGGGAGAAGCCGGTGAAGTCCAGGGACATGGAATCCACGGCCGGGGCGGCCTTGGAGGGAGTTTCGAGGGGCGCGGCGGCGGGCGCGGCAGGAGCCCCGGCGGGCTGGGGCGCGGCGGCCGGGGTCGGCGCCGGCACCTTGACCATGCGGGCTTCGGGAACCTTGTTGTCTTCGCGACTCTTCTTGAACAGCGAGAAAATCATGGCCTGCTTTCAGTGGGCAGCAAAACGCCGCAGCAGTATATAACGACTAGCTTATGACTTTTATCACACTACGCCGTCATGCCGCAATCCGGGGAAAACCGCGCGCCAGCAGGGCGCTGGCGGCCCCCAGGAGAACCAGCAGCAGGGCCAGCACCGGGCCGAAGGGCTGATCCAGGACCAGGGCCAGGGCGAAGGCCAGCAGGTGGGCCAGACCGCCCAGGAGGGCGCCCAGCCACAGGGCGGCCCGCCAGCTGCGGGCCCAGGGGGCGGCAGCCAGGGGGGGGATGAAGACCAGGGCGAAGGCGGCCATGACGCCAACGCTGGTGGTGGCCAGGGCCAGGACGCCGGCCACCACCAGGTCGAAGGCCAGGTGCAGGCGGCGGCTGGAGCGGCCCCGGGCCCGGTAGAAATCCGGGTAGAAATGGGACAGCAGCAGGGGCCGGGAGAGCCAGCGCAGCAGGGGCACGGCCACGGCGAAGGCGCCCAGGGCGGCGAGGAAATGGCTGCGGTCGGTGAAATAGAGCTGGCCGTCGAAGAGGGCATGGCCCAGGCGCTCGGCCAGGGGCAGGTTGGCCGCCAGCAGCACGGCGGTGCCCCAGCCGGCCAGCAGCAGCATGGCGTAGGCGGCGCCCCGGGTGGCTTCGGCCGCCTCCTCGAAGGCGTTTTTCACCGCCGCCGCCAGGAAGGCCGCAGCCGGCCCGCCCAGGGCCAGGGGCAGGGCCAGGGCTGCCGCCGAAAGGCTGCCGGCAGCGGCCATCTGGGCGTAGGAGAGCGCCGCCAGCCATTCGCCGCGCAGGCGCAGGTAGGCGCCGCAGAGGGGCAGCAGCAGGGCGAAGACCAGGCCGGTGAGGCAGGGCCAGAGAAAGAGGGGGTCGGACAGCAGTTCCAGGTTCATGGCCGCGGCCCTCCCGGCAGGCGCACCACCCGCTGGCAGGCGGCGGCGACGAAATCGTCGTCGTGGCTGACCAGGACGATGCCGGCGCCGGCCGCCGCCCGGGCGGCGATGGCGGCCCCCAGGGCGGCCACGCCCTGGGGGTCCAGATTATTGGTGGGTTCGTCGAGCAGGATCACGTCCGCCGGCGCCTGCAGGCAGGCCCACAGGTGCAGGAACTGCAGCTGGCCGCCGGAGAGCCGGTCCAGGCGCTCCTCCAGCCGGGCCGCCAGCCAGGGCGGCAGGCCGGCGGCGCTGGCGCCGGTAAGAGCCAGCAGCTCCCGGCCGTTGAGGGGGATGCCGGCCACTGCCGGCTGGCGCTGGGTCTGCCAGGAGATTTCCACCCCCGGCGCCAGGTCCACGCTGCCGGCAAAACGCCGGCCGGCGCCGGCCAGGACCGAGAGCAGGGTGCTCTTGCCCGAACCGTTGGGCCCCGCCAGCCCCAGCACCTCGCCCCGGGCCAGGGTGAAATCCACCGGCCCCACCACGGGCCGGCCGTAGCCGGCGACGAGGGCGGCAACGCTGAGCAGGGGATGGGCGGAGGCAATGGGCATGGAGGGTTCAGCGCAGGGCGGCCAGGAGGCGGTTCACCGTGTCGTCGAAAAGGGAGAACAGGTCCTTGGCCTCGGCCGTGCCGCCCACGGTGAAGGGCAGGATCACGGCGGGGATGCCGGCCTTGTCGGCGATCCAGCGGGAGGGGGCATCATACTGGTAAGCGGGCCGCAGGACCATGCGCCCCGGGTTGTGCTGCTGCCGCGCCAGCACTTCCGCCAAGTAGCCGGAAGACGGTTCCATGCCCGGCTTCTGCTCCAGCACGCCGACCTGCTTCAGGCCGAGCCAGGCATTGAGGTAGGGGAAGGCGTCGTGCTGCACCAGTACCGGCACGCCCTTGAGCGGGGCGGCCTTGGCTTCCCAGCGGGCGATGGCGGCCTTCCAGCGTTCGGCGAAGCTGCGGTAGCCGGCCTGGTAGGCCTGGGCCTGGGCCGGGTCCAGCAGGGCCAGGCGCTCGGCCAAGGCCTCGCCGATTTTCAGGTAGAGGCGCGGATCGGTCTGGATGTGGGGATTGCCGCCGGCATGGACGTCGCCGTGGGAGCGGTCCAGCACCGCCGGCACTTCGCGCAGGGTGACGTAGCGGGCCGCCTCGAAATAGCCGGGCTGGCCGCTCTGGATCGCCGGATTGCCCGACTCCCGCTGCACCAGGGGCAGCCAGCCCACCTCCAGCTCGGCGCCGGTGGCCACCAGCAGCTGGGCATTGCGGCCCCGGGCGATGAGGGAGGGCTTGGCCTCGATGCGGTGGGGGTCCTGCAGGCCGTTGGTGGCGGCCACCACATTGACCTTGTCGCCGCCGATCTCCTTCACCAGGGCCGCCCATTCGGGCACCGTGGCCAGCACATTGAGCGTCGCCTGGGCCGGCAGGGTGAAAGCCAGGAGCAGTAAAACAATCAGTCGTTGCATGGAAATTCCTTTCAGCCGGCGAAGGGGCAAAACCCACTCCGCCAAAAAATTCAGATCACCTTGAAAACCACGCTGGTGCCGGCGAGGCTAGGCGCGAGGAGCCGCCGTGTGCTCTTGCACACAAGGCCCCAAGCAACGACGCATCGCCGGTGCCAGCGTGGTTTTTAGAATTTGTGGGCGCCGTGGGTGCCCAGACTCTGGATGTATTGCAGGAACACCTGGTTGTCCGTCTCCCCCAGCCCGGACTGGTCCCGCGCCAGCTGCACGCGGAAGCGGGAGAACTCGCTGGGGCTGTAGTCGAACATGACGCTGTTGCGGGTCGGGTTGTGGCTGGCCATGATCGGGAAGTCGGAACCGCTGAGGATGCCGTTCTTCGCCAGGCCGATGTCCACCGTGCCGTAGTCGAGGCGGTCGTGGCGCAGGCCGGCGCGCCAGCGCGGCATGAACTGGTACACCCCTTGCAGGTACCAGCCGGACTGCTTGCTCTCATAGCTGCCGCTGCAATCGCCGCCGCAGGCACCGGCGGCCGAGTTGCTGGCCAGGGTGCCGCTTTCGGTGCGGCGGAAGTACTCGCCCTGGAGGGTGAAGTTGGTGACGCTGGGGTTGCCGTTGGGCGCCCACTTCCACACCCCGTCCAGGATCCACAGGCGGCTCTTGCCGCTGAAGGTGTCGTCCACCGCCGCCCCCAGGCTGTCCGTGTCCTGGTAGGTACGGTCCTTGGGCGAGGTGCCCAGGTAGGAAAGGCTGGCACGCCAGGCGTTGCTGGGGCCCACGTCGCCGCCCAGGTGGGCGAAGAGGACGCCGGTGGTGGTGCCGTTCTTGTTGCGGTCGGTGCTGGGGAAGGACTGTCCGCGGCCGGCTTCGGCACCGATCTCGAGGAAGGTCTCGGTGGGCGCCAGCCAGCGCAGCTGCACCCCGTCCTGGCCGAACTGGTTGCCGAGGAAGGCCTTGTAGGCCAGGGGCGCATCGACGAAGTCCCAGGCGTGGGCATGCTGCTCGTTGAGATAGCCGAGGCTGGAGAAGAAGCGGCCGGCCTTGAAGTTGAAGCCGCGGCCCAGGCCCAGGCTCTCGATGTAGGCGTTTTCCATGTCCACGCCGCCTTCGGGCTTCAGGGCGGCGATGGCGACGCCGCGCCAGTTGGGGTCCACGTTGGCGCTCAGCACCAGCTCGGTCTCGCCCAGGCTGAAGCTGCGGCTGCCGGGGCCCACTTCGCCCAGGGTCGGGGTGAAGCCGGTAATCTGGTAGCTGTTGGGGTCCTTCTTCAGGTTGTTGTAGGTGCCGGTGAGGATGAGGGAAATTTCCGGGTTGAAGGCATTGGCCCGCACCGGTTCCCGGCTGCGGGAGGCCTGGGCGCTCTCGGCGCTGGCCTTGGCCTCGCCGGCGGTGGCGCTGGCATCCACCGCCGTCTTCTCGGCCTTGACGGCCTTGGTTTCAGCCTGGGCCAGGCGCCCTTCCAGGGCGGCGATGCGCTGCTCGTAGGCGCGCTGCATCTGCTGCAGCTGCTCGCGCATCTGCTTCATTTCCCGGGCCACGTCGGCATCGGGAGCGGCCTGGGCGGCGCCGGCGGCCAGGGCAAACGAAACGGCCAGGGCCAGGGGGGTGTAACGGGGAGTGAACATGGTCTACCTCAATTCAAATCTGACAACGACGGGACAGCGACGGCCGCCCGCCCCCGGCCGGAGAGGCAAGGGGGATGCGGCTCTTCATGGCTCGTTGCTCAGGATCGAGGCGGGGCGCCCTGGCGGGGCAGGGGGGTCGGTAGATGGCGCCAGCGGGGCTCGCTGGCGATGGCCGGCTCGAAAGCGGCCAGGGACAAGGGCAGGGGAGCAGCCGTCGCCGCCAGGGGCGTCGCGTGGCCGCCCAGGTGCAGGCAGACGAGACAGGACTCGGCCGCCGGGCCGGCCCCCTCCTCGCCCTGCAGATGGCTGGCCAGGTGCAGCAGCCACACCGCCGCCAGCAACAGGGGCAGCAGGGCCAGCCAGCGGGCGAGGCGGGCCGAGGGGCGGCAGCGCGGCGCCGGCATCATGGCGGTTTAGACGGCCTGCCCGTCGGCATCGCGGACGCCGCCGCAGAACATGGTGAAAGCCTTCTCCACGTTGTCCTTGGCGAAGTTGCGCACGATGAACACCAGCCGGGTGCTGCGATCGTTGAAGGGTGCGGCTTCCGGCCAGGCATCCAGCACCAGGGTCGGGTAGCGGGTGTGCTGCACGCAATGCACCACCCGGGGCTGCGCCTCCCCGGCCACGTGCACCAGGCCCTTGACCCGCAGGATGCGGTCGCCGCAGGTGGCCAGCAGCACGTCCAGGGCTTCGAGGAAATCGCCCCAGTGCAGGGGCTCGGCAAAGCGCAGGGTGAAGGCGTGCACCAGGGCGTCGTGGCGGTTGGGATCGTGGTCGTGGCCGCTGTGGCTGGCCCGGGTCGCCTTGACCGCCTCCTCCGCCAGCCAGCGGGCCACTTCCGGCGCCTTGGCGGCAGCGTTGAAGGTGCCGCTGTCGAGGAACCAGGCGGCGTCGGCCCGGCCCTGCACCACCACATGGCGCGGCGCGCCGGGGTTGAGACGCTGCAGGCGGCGCTCCAGGCGCGGCAGGGCCTCGGGATCGGCGAGCAGGTCGGACTTGGTCAGCAGCAGGCGGTCGGCCATGGTGACCTGCTTCACCGCCTCGAAGTGGCGCGACAGCTGGCCCTCGGCATGGGTGGCATCCACCGCCGTGATGACGCCATCGGTACGGTAGCGCTCGGCGATGAAGAAGTCTTCCATCAGGGTGTGCATCACCGGCGCCGGATCGGCCAGACCGGTGGTCTCGATCAGCACCCGCTTCAGGGCCTTGATCTCGCGCCGCTGGGCGCGCATGGCCAGGTCCTTCAGGGCCCGCATCAGATCGCCGCGCACGGAGCAGCAGAGGCAGCCGGAGTCGAGCAGCACCAGGTTCTCGTCCACCTTTTCCACCAGATGGTGGTCCAGGCCGGTTTCGCCGAACTCGTTGATGAGCACGGCCGTATCCGCCATCTCCGGCTGGCGCAGGAGGTGGTTGAGCAGGGTGGTCTTGCCGGCGCCGAGGAAGCCGGTGAGGACGCTGACGGGAACGCGGCGGTCCATGGTCTTATGCGCTCACCAGGGCTTGCCGATGCACTGGCGCAGGCCCTTCTCGAAAATGTCCCGGGGCAGGTTGCGGCCGATGAAGACGATGCGCGACTCCCGCGCCTCGTTCTCGGCCCAGGGCCGGCCCACGTTGGTGGCCACCAGCATGTGCACCCCCTGCAGGATGATCTGGTGGGCCTGGCCGGTCACCGCCAGCAGGCCCTTGTAGCGCAGCATGTCCTCGCCGTAGACCTGCACCAGGGCGCCGAAGAATTCGTCCAGGCGGGCCGGGTCGAACTCGCCGTGGGTGGTGAAGGCGAAGCTGCTGATGGCGTTGTTGTGGTGATGGTGGTGGCCGCTGGCGAGGAAATCCGGCTCCCGCTCCAGCACCGACTCCAGGGAGAAGCTGTTCACGTCCAGCAGGGCCGCCAGGTCCACGCCCTGGCCCTGGAGCGTCTCGTAGATAGCGGCGCGGCCGTTGATGTCCATCAGGCGGGCGATCAGGGCGGCCTTCTCGGCTTCGCTCACCAGGTCGGTCTTGGTCAGCAGCAGGCGGTCGGCGAACCCCACCTGCTCCTGGGCGATCTCGTGCTGGTCCAGCTGCGCCATGGCGTGCTTGGCATCCACCAGGGTGAGGATGGCGTCCAGGCGGTAGGCCTGGGCCACTTCCGGCTCCACCAGGAAGGTCTGGGCCACCGGGCCCGGGTCGGCCAGGCCGGTGGTCTCGATCAGCACCCGGTCGAAATGCAGGGTGCCGCTGGCGCGCTTTGCCACCAGCTCGCCCAGGATGCGGGTGAGGTCGCCGCGCACGGTGCAGCAGATGCAGCCGTTGTTCATCTCCACGATCTGCTCTTCGCTTTCCAGCAGCAGATCGTTGTCCACCCCCACTTCGCCGAATTCGTTTTCGATGACGGCGATGCGCTGGCCGTGGGCTTCCTTGAGGATGCGGTTGAGCAGGGTGGTCTTGCCGCTGCCGAGAAAGCCGGTGAGCAGGGTGACGGGAATACGGGGATCGGTGGTGAGCATGGCGGCTTTCAGGGCTGGGCGGCGGCGCAGGCGGGGCACTGGCCGTGGAGATCCACTTCCATGCGGGCCAGGCGGAAGCCGGCGGGGAGTTCGGGGGCGGCGGGGGGCGGCGCATCCAGGCAGAAGATGCGGCCGCAGGCTTCGCAGCGGAAATGGGCGTGGGCGATGTGTTCGGCGGCGGGGCCGGTGGCGGAGTAGCGGAAGACCCGGGAGGCATCGGTGGCCTTGGCCGCCAGGCCGGCGGAGACCAGCCAGTCCAGGGCCCGGTAGAGGGTGACCCGGTCGCCGGCCAGGGGGCCCAGGGCCTTTTCCACCTCCAGGTGGGTCAGGGGCCCGGCGGCGCCCCGCAGCAGGGCCAGCACCTGGACCCGGGCCGGCGTCACCCGGGCGCCGGCGGCGCGGATGGCGGCGGCCGCCTGGACGGCGGGAGCGGCGGCGGAATCGGTCATGACGTCAGGCGCCCGAGGTGCACGGGCGCGGCGGGAGTTGGCGGGAGGGCCATTAGAGCACAACACTATTGCAACTGCAATTGTGTTGCACTTACTCCGCCGCCGCCTCCTTGCCGGCCTTGCCCTTCACCGCCTCGAAGCGGGCCAGGGTGCGTTGGCGGGCCAGATTGTGGTCCACCACCGGCGCCGGGTAGTCGCGGCCGATGATGACACCAGCAGCCTGCTGCTCCAGGGGGGCCATGCGCCAGGGAGCGTGGATGTGCTTGTCCGGCACCCAGGCCAGCTCCGGCACGTAGCGGCGGATGAAGCGGCCCTGGGGATCGAATTTTTCCGACTGGGTGATGGGGTTGAAGATGCGGAACCAGGGCTGGGCGTCGCAGCCGGTGGAGGCGGCCCATTGCCAGCCGCCGTTGTTGGCTGAGAGGTCGAAGTCCAGCAGCAGGTCGGCGAAATGCTGTTCCCCCAGGCGCCAGTCCAGGCCCAGGTCCTTGGTCAGGAAGGAGGCCACCACCATGCGCAGCCGGTTGTGCATCCAGCCGGTCTGGGCCAGCTGGCGCATGGCCGCATCCACCAGGGGATAGCCGGTACGGCCCTCCCGCCAGGCCGCCAGCAGGGCGGGGGCCTCGTCCCACAGCACCCGGTCGAACTCGGGCTTGAAGCAGCCGTCCGGCAGTTGGGGGAAACGGTCCAGCACCATGAAATAGAAGTCGCGCCAGATCAGCTCCGAAAGCCAGGTGGCGGCGCCGGGGCCGCCGCTGCGCCAGGCCTCGCCCGCCAGCTGGCGGATGGAGAGGCAGCCGAAGCGCAGATAGACGGAGAGGTAGGAGACGCCCTTCACCGCCGGAAAATCCCGCTGCTCGGCGTATCGCTCCAGGCGCTGGCGGAAGTCCTGCCAGCGGGCGGCGCCGCCACTCATGCCGGGGACGACGCCGATGCGCTCAAGGTCCGTCGGCAAAAAGCCGATATCTGCCAGTGAAGGCACCCCGCCGCCGTCCGGGGGCGGGGCCAGGTGCCCGCTGTAGCGATCCACCGGATAGGGACGGACATGAAAATCCTCCAGTTTCCCAAGCCAGCAGTTCTTGTAGGGCGTGAACACGGTGTAGGGCGTGCCGCCCTTGGTCAGGACCTCGTCGCCGTCGAAGACGGCCTGGTCCTTGAACAGGTGCAGGGCGATGCCGTCCCGCTCCAGGTCGGCGGCCACCGCCGCGTCCCGGGCCTTGGCCCGGGGCTCGTAGTCCCGATTGGCGAACACCGCCGTCACGCCCAGCTGGCGCGCCAGGGCGGCAATTTCCGCGGCCGCCGGGCCGTGGCGCACCATGAGGCCGCCGCCCTTGGCCTGGAGGGCCACATGGAGTTCCGCCAGGGATTCCCGGATGAACTCGACCCGCCGGTCGCTGCGCCCGGGCAGGGCCTCCAGGATGTCGCTGTCGAAGACGAAGGCGCACCATACCCGGCGCGCCGACTTCAGCGCGTGGTAGAGGGCGGCGTGGTCGTAATCGCGTAGATCACGGCGGAACCAGACAAGGGCGGATTCAAGCATAATGGCAATCGATTCAGGCGCGGCGGGGCAGTGCCGCCCCTACAGGGAAGGGGCTTCCGGGTTCGACGGCCGGAAGGTGCGCCAGATGTTAGCTCTAAATACTCCAGTCGGCGAAGAGGCGTGCGACAGACACGCCTGATCTCAGGAAGGGATCAATGGAAGCGCAAGGACTCGATTTCACCTACGACCCCGAAAGTCGTAGCCTGGTCGCCAGCTTCACTCCGGAAGCGGGAGTGGCGCCCCCCACGATAGACGTCCCCTGGCTGGAAGAACGCATCGCCGAGCTCGGCCACGGCGCCCTGCGGCGCAATGCGGCCGCCCTCGGCGTGCTCGCCGACAGCATCAAGGGCGCCCGCCCGGTGGCGGCCCTGGCGGTGGCCGAGGCGGTGGACGCCAAGGCCGAAGTCAGCGTCGCCGGCGACAAGATGGCCGCCTTCCTCAGCATCACCCCGCCCCAGGGCGGCGCCCCCATCGACGACGCCGCCATCCGCCGGGCCCTGGCCCAGCAGGGCGTCACCACCGGCATCCGGGAGTCCGCCATCGCCCAGGCCCTGGCCCTGGGCCAGGCCGACAACCTGCTCATCGCCGAGGGCCGGGCCCCGGTCCACGGCGAGGACGGGCGCATCGAGGTGCTGGTGCCGGAAAGCCGCAGCCGGGTGCCCCAGGTCAACGAAAAGGGCCTCATGGACTACCGCAACCTGGGGGAAATCCTCACGGTACACGCCGGCCAGGCCGTCATGCAGCGCATTCCCGCCACCCCCGGCACCCCGGGGGAAACCGTTTCCGGCGCCGTGATCCCGGCCCTGGCGGGCAAGGAGACCATGTTCTCCCCCAACCTCTCCGGCGTCGCTCCGGACCCGGCGGACCCCAACAAGCTGGCCGCCGCCATCACCGGCCAGCCGGTGCGCACCCGGGAAGGGGTGATCGTCGAGCCCACCTACACGGTGAATGAAGTCACCATCAATTCGGGCAACATCGACTTCGACGGCGCCGTCACGGTCAAAGGCGACGTCCAGGCCGGCATGACCATCCGCGCCAGCGGCGACATCGAGATCGGCGGCACGGTGGAGGCGGCGGTCATCGTCGCCGGCGGCGACATCGTCATCAAGGGCGGCGCCATCGGCGCCGGCGGCCGCAAGGACGCCCAGGGCAACGAAATCCCCTCCTACATCCAGTGCGGCGGCAGCTTCACCGCCACCTACGTACAGCAGGCCAAGGTGGAGGCGGGCGACAGCATCTTCATCGACGACGTGGCCATGCAGAGCAATCTCATCGCCATCAACCAGATCGTCGTCGGCCACAAGCAGCGGGGCCACATCATCGGCGGCCGGGCCCAGGCCACCCTGCTGGTGAAGGCCAAGGTGATCGGTTCCGGCGCCCACATCGGCACGCGCATCGACATCGGCCTGGACCCCAAGCTGCGGGCCCAGCAGCAGCGCCTGGTGCTGCACCGGCAGCAGGTGGAGGAGCAGCTGGCCCAGGTGGTCAAGCTGCTGGAGCTGGCGGCCAAGCTGCCGGAACGGGTGCCGCCGGAGACCCTGAAGCGGGCCCGCATCACCCGGGAATCCCTGCTGCGCACCCTGACCCGCCTGGGGGAGGAGGAAACCCTGCTGCAGGAACAGCTGCGCCTGGCCCAGAACGCCAAGGTCATCGCCGAGCAGGCGGTGTACGAGGGCATGGAGGTCCATTGCGGCCTGCTGCACTACGCCGTGGTCGGGGACAAGCCCCACGGGCTGCAGGTGCGGGTGGCGGAAGGAGCCCTGGAGGCCGACCAACTGGCCCGGGGCAAGAGCTGAGCGGGACGCCCATGCCGGGACCCGTTCCGGGGTAAAATCCGCCCTGCCATGGACAGCGTCAATCTCACCGACCACTTCCTCATCGCCATGCCGGCGATGGACGACCCCTATTTTTCCCGCGCCCTCGTCTACGTCTGCGAGCACAACGACCAGGGCGCCCTCGGCATCGTCGTCAACAAGCCCCTGGACATGTCCCTGCAGGACCTCTTCGAGAAGGTGGACATTCCCCTCGACGCCACCGGCCTGAACAACCTGCCGGTGTATTTCGGCGGCCCGGTGCAGACCGACCGGGGATTCGTCCTACACCGACCACTGGGCCAGTGGCAATCGACCCTGGCGGTCAACGACGCGGTGGGCCTCACCAGCTCCCGCGACATCCTGGTGGCCATGGGCCAGCAGGGCCAGCCCAGCGACGTGCTGGTGACCCTGGGCTACGCCGGCTGGGGTGCCGGCCAGCTGGAAAACGAACTGGCCCAGAACGGCTGGCTCACCGTGCGCGCCGATCCCTCCATCGTTTTCTCCCTGCCGCCGGAAGAGCGCCTGGCCGCCGCCATGCTCGCCCTGGGCATCGACTTCGCCCATCTGGCCGAGGATGCCGGGCATGCCTGAGGCTGCCGTCGGCATCGCTTCCGCTCTGACCGGCACGGTCCTGGCCTTCGACTTCGGCGAGAAGCGCATCGGCGTCGCCGTCGGCGAGCCCCAGGTCAAGCACGCCCATCCCCTGACGGTGATCCACGCCCAGTCCAACCAGGAGCGTTTCGCCGCCATCGCCGCCCTCATCGCAGAATGGCGCCCCGCCTTGCTGGTGGTCGGCCTGCCGGTCAGTCTGGACGGCAATCCCCACGGCATGACGGCCCGCTGCACCCGCTTCGCCAACCAGCTGAAGGGCCGCTTCGCCCTGCCGGTGGCCTTCGCCGACGAACGCCTGACCTCCCTCGACGCCAACGAGCGCCTGCGGGAAACCGGCCACAACGCCAAATCCGCCAAGCAGCACCTGGACGCGGTGGCGGCCCAACTCATTCTGCAAGCCTATTTCGACACTTCCGACCCTTTCTCCGAACCTGCCGCCCATGCCTGAAGCCATTCCCACCCAGCTCCCCGACGCAGAACTGCAGCTCGCCAGCCTGGCCGAGCAACTGCGCCCCCACCTCACTCCCGACACCGCCCTGGTGGGCATCTACTCCGGTGGCGCCTGGGTCGCCGAGCGTCTCAAGCAGCTGCTCGACATTCGCGAGGAAGTGGGCCAGATCGACGTCTCCTTCTACCGCGACGACTTCGCCGAGAAGGGCCTGCATCCCCAGGTGCGCCCCAGCCACATCCCCTTCGAGGTGGAAGGCCGGCCCCTGATCCTGGTGGACGACGTGCTGTACACCGGCCGCACCACCCGGGCCGCCATCAACGAGCTGTTCGATTACGGCCGCCCGGCCCGGGTCGAACTGGCGGTGCTGGCCGACCGGGGCGAGCGGGAGCTGCCCATCGAGCCCGGCTACTGCGTCTGGGAAGTGGACCTGGAAGAAGGTGAAGAATTGATCCTGGGCCGGGAGGAATCCGGCCGCCTGTTCTGGAAAATGGGGAGGAACGACCGTGGCTGAGATGCTCACCCAGAGCCGTCTGAATCCGCAGCTCGACGCCGAGGGCAAGCTGCAGCACCTGCTGTCCACCGAGGGCCTGCCCCTGCCGGTGATCACCCAGATCCTGGACACCGCCGAGAGCTTCCTCGAGGTCTCGGACCGGGACGTGAAGAAGGTGCCCCTGCTGCGCGGCAAGAGCGTCTTCAATCTCTTCTTCGAGAACTCCACCCGCACCCGCACCACCTTCGAGATCGCCGCCAAGCGCCTCTCGGCGGACGTCATCAACCTGGACGTGTCCCGCTCCTCCACGGCCAAGGGCGAGACCCTGCTCGACACCATCGACAACCTCTGCTCCATGCACGCCGACATGTTCGTGGTGCGCCACGCCACCTCCGGCGCCCCCTTCCTCATCGCCGAGCACTTGAAACGCATCGGCCGGGACGACATCCACGTGGTGAACGCCGGCGACGGCCGCCATGCCCACCCCACCCAGGGGCTGCTGGACATGTACACCATCCGCCACTACAAGAAGGATTTCTCCAACCTGACGGTGGCCATCGTCGGCGACATCCTCCATTCCCGGGTCGCCCGCTCCGACCTGCATGCCCTGCGCACCCTGGGCTGCGGCGAAATCCGCGCCATCGCGCCGAAGACCCTGCTGCCCGGCTACCTGGAAAACCTGGGGGTGAAGGTCTTCCACGACATGAACGAAGGCCTCAAGGACTGCGACGTGGTGATCATGCTGCGCCTGCAGAACGAACGCATGAACGGGGCCCTGCTGCCCTCCGCCGGCGAGTACTTCAAGCGCTACGGCCTGACGCCGGAAAAGCTGGCCCTGGCCAAGCCCGACGCCATCGTCATGCACCCGGGCCCCATGAACCGGGGCGTGGAAATCGACTCGTCCGTGGCCGACGGGCCCCAGGCGGTGATCCTCAACCAGGTCACTTTCGGCATCGCCGTGCGCATGGCGGTGATGGGCATCCTCGCGGGGAACTGAACACCATGAACATCAGCATCAAGAACGGCCGCCTCATCGATCCCAAGAACGGCATCGACGCCCGGCAGGATCTCTTCATCGCCGACGGCCGCATCGCCGCCGTCGGCCAGGCCCCCGCCGGCTTCGTCCCTGAGCGGGAAATCGACGCCGCCGGCTACGTGGTCTGCCCCGGCCTGATCGACCTTTCCGCCCGCCTGCCGAGCCTGGAGGCGGAGCTGGCCTGTGCCGCCGCCAACGGCATCACCACCGTGGTCTGTCCGCCGGACACCCGGCCGGTGCTGGACGAACCGAGCCTGGTGGAACGCCTGATCCAGCGCGCCGAAGCCCTGGGCCTGGCCCGGGTGCTGCCTCTGGGCGCCCTCACCAAGGGCCTGCAGGGCCAGACCCTGGCCAGCATGGCCGGCCTCGCCAGCGCCGGCTGCGTCGCCTTCACCCAGGCCAGCCAGCCCGTCACCGACCTGCAGTCCCTGTACCGGGCCATGCAGTACGCCGCCACCTACGACTTCGCCGTCTGGCTGCGGCCCCAGGATTACCAGCTGGCCAAGGACGGCGTCGCCCACGACGGCGAAATGGCCGCCCGCCTGGGCCTGGCCGGCATCCCCGTAGCCGCCGAGACGGTGGCCATCGCCACCCTGATCGAACTGGCCAAGAGCACCGGCGTGCGCCTGCACCTGATGCGCCTCTCCTCCGCCGCCGGCGTCGCCATGGTGCGCGAGGCCAAGGCCCGGGGCGTCGCCGTCAGCTGCGACGTGGCCGCCCACCACCTGCACCTGGCGGAAGAGGACATCGGCTACTTCAACGCCCAGGCCCGCTTCGACCCGCCCCTGCGCTCCGTGGCGGACCGGGCCGCCCTGCGCTTCGGCCTGGCCGAAGGGGTGATCCAGGCGGTCTGTTCCGACCACACGCCGATGGAGGCGGACGGCAAGCAGGTGCCCTTCGGCGAGGCGGAAGTGGGGGCCCGGGGCCTGGAACTGCTGCTACCCCTGGTGCTGGCCTGGGCCCGGGAGGACGGACTGTCCCTGGGCACGGCCCTGGCCCGGGTCACCAGTGACGCCGCCGCCGTCATCGGCCGCAGCGACCTGGGCCACCTGGCCGTGGGTGCCGTGGCCGACGTCTGCGTCTTCGACGCCGAGACGGAATGGACCATCACTCCGGACGCCTTTACCAGCGTGGGCCGCAACAGCCCCCTGGCGGGACGCACCATGAGCGGCCGCATCCAGGCCGTGGTGGCCGGCGGCCGGCTACTCTAGCCACTCTGCGGCAGGCGGGCGCCGCAATGGCCGTCCCGCCTGCCTCTCCGGGCAGGTCCCTGCCCGGCTCCCATTCCCGCTCTAGCAGCACTCCAGTTCGGCCCGCTGCAGCAATTGCAGCCCTTCCCCGTCGTCGAATTTCTCGAACAGTTCCTCGATGTAGTAGGTATTGGAACAGACCAGGTAGAGCAGGTCCTCCGTCGGCTCGCCGCTGTAGTAGCCCGGCGGAATCTTGGCGACGAAATACTCCCAGTACTTGTTGGTGCGCTCCGGCCCCTCGTAGTGGTGCAGCACCCGGGCCACCACCGCACAGGCGTTGTGCCAGCAGTCGATGCCCTCGAAGGAAACGTAACGGTCCGCCGCGGCGGCTGCTTGTTCTGACATGGCCCATCCTCCCCTGATTGCAATGATTGACGGCCCATTCTGGGGAGCCCGGCGCGGGGCGGACAAGGGCCCCTGCACCAACGGCAGGCTTCTTGCATGAACGACATCATTCCTGCACGAACGACGGAAAGCCGACATGGAAAGCCTGGAATACCTGCTGCAGAAGATGGACCCCGGCGTGGTCATGCTGGACCGGGAGGGGCGCATCCGCCAGCTCAATCCCGCCGCCCGCCAGTTGCTGCAACGCTACCATCCGGCCCTGGAGGGCCGCGCCGTGGTGGACCTGCACCCGGAGCCGAGCCGGCGCAAGATCGCCTGGCTGCTGCAGGAGGCCGCCGCGGGCGATACCCCGGTGCCGGTGACCATGACCATCAACACCCCCGACCGGCCCCTGCTGCTCAGCATCAGCCGCCTGGAAAGCAGCGACGGCGCTGGCGAAGCCGCCGCCGGCTTCTGCCTGCTCCTCTACGACTACCGGGGCCTCAACGCCCTGCCCCAGGCCGCGGCGGAAGAAGGGCGCCTGGCCAAGCTGCCGGTGCTGCTGCAGGGCGGCACCGCCCTGGTGGACCCGGCGGAGGTGGTGCACCTGCAGGCCGAAGGCCATTACGCCCGGCTGTACACCGCCCGGGAATCCTTCCTCTGCCACCTGAGTCTGGCCCAGCTGGAGCGGCGCCTGGACCCGGAACAGTTCCTGCGCATCCACCGCCGCCACCTCATCGCCGTGGCCCACGCCGCCCGCCTGGAGCGCCAGGAGGGACGGCCCTCGGTGGTGATGGCCACCTTTCCCGCCAGCCGCCTGCCCATCGGCCGCAGCCGGGCCGCGGCCGTGGCGGCCCGCCTCGGCTGGTAGCCGCCTGCGCTACAACAGGGAATCGGAGACGGGAAAAAGTCAGGCGTCGGGCAGCAGGCGCTGCACCGCGTCGGCCGGCGGCTCGGCCACTTCCACCACCTTGCGCCGGGAGGTCTGGCCGCTCTTCAGGCTGACGGCGCTCTTGGGCAGGTCGAGGCGGTCGGCGACGAAGGCCAGCAGGGCCGCGTTGGCCTTGCCGTCCACCGGCGGCGCCGCCAGGCGGATCTTCAGGGCGTCGCCGTGGAGGCCGCAGACCTCCGTCTTCTTCGCCCCGGGCTGGATGTGCAGGGTGAGGAGCAGGCGGCCGTCGCCGCCGCGCTGGTGGAACATCAGAAGAGCAGGGGCATGAGGGCGGCCTTGGCGTAGGCCAGCAGCATCAGCAGCACCTGGGCCAGGACGATGGCCACCAGGGGCGACAGGTCCACGTTGGCGATGGGCGGCACGATGCGGCGCAGGGGCTTGAGCAGCGGGTCGGTGAGGGCGTGGATGGGGCCGGCCAGGGGCGTATGGGGATTGACCCAGGAAATCACCGCCTGCACCAGCATGAGGACGATGGCTGCCATCACCGCCATGTGCAGCAGTTCGAAGAAGCCCATGGCCAGGGCCGCCGTGACCAGGGCGCCGGCGCCGAGGGCAGCGCCACCCTTGACCGCCAGCATGGCCGCCTTGACCGCGGCCTGCAGCAGCCAGGCCGGCACCAGGCTGGCGAAGTCCAGGCCGAAGAGGCCGGGAATCGCCCGGCGCAGGGGCAGCACCACCCAGTTGGTGGTCTGCAGCACGAAGTGGCCCAGGGGGTTCTTGAAGGAAACCCGACGCCACTGCATGACGAAGCGCAGCAGCAGCAGATAGCCGAAGAAACTGGCGACCACGTCGAGCAGGAAATTGAGGATGTCGAGCAGCATGGTGGGTATCCGTTCGGTTAGGGGCTATGGGAGCGAGGCTCAGTCGGCGCCGAGCTGCTGGCCCAGTTCCACGCCCCGGGCTTCGGCCGCCTTGACGCCGGCGATGATGCCGGCCTTGACCCCGGCCGTTTCCATCACCGCCAGGGCGGCGGCGGTGGTGCCGCCCTTGGAGGTGACCCGCTCCCGCAGCACGCTGGCCGGGTCCGGCGACTGGGCCGCCAGCTGGGCGGCGCCGAGCACGGTTTCGATGGCCAGGCGGCGGGCCTGCTCGTCGTCGAAGCCCAGGTCCTTGCCGGCCTGCTGCAGGGCCTCAATGAAGAGGAAGACGTAGGCCGGGCCGCTGCCGGAAACGGCGGTGACCGCATCCATCTGGGACTCGTCGGCGAACCACACGGCGCTGCCGACGGCCTCCAGCACGCGCTGGGCGGCGGCGCGGCCGGCGGCGTCCACTTCCGGCAGGGCGTAGAGGCCGGTGACGCCGGCGCCGATCAGGGCCGGGGTGTTGGGCATGGTGCGCACCAGGCGGCGGTGGCCGCCCAGCCAGCGGGAGAGGGAGGCCAGGTTGAGGCCGGCGGCGATGCTCACCACCAGTTGGTCCTTGAGATGGGGGCCGATGGGGGCGATGGCCTCCTTCATGCTCTGGGGCTTCACCGCCAGGACGATGACGTCGCAGTCCCAGGCCGCCGCCTCGGCGCCGGCAAAGGTGCGCACGCCGTAGGCCGCTTCCAGCTTGCTACGGTTGTCGGCGTTGAGCTCCACCACGGCGATGTCGCCGGCGGCGAAGCCCTTGTTCACCAGGCCGCCGATGAGGGCATTGGCCATGTTGCCGCCGCCGAGGAAAGTGATCTTCATGGGGAAAGTCCTTCTAGGTCTTGGAGTAATCGCGGGCACCGAAAATGGCGGTGCCGACGCGGACAATGGTGGCGCCTTCGGCCACGGCGGCCTCCAGGTCGTGGGACATGCCCATGGACAGGGTATCCAGGGCCAGGCCTTCGGCCCGCAGCTGTTCGTAGAACTGGCGCAGGCGGCGGCAGGGCTCACGCTGGGCCGTTTCGTCTGTTGCCGGCGCCGGGATGGCCATCAGGCCGCGCAGGGTCAGGTTGGGCAGGGCCGCCACGGCCCGGCACAGATCGGCCGCCTGGTCCAGGTCGCAGCCGCTCTTGCTGGCTTCGCCGGAGATATTCACCTGGACGCACACCTGCAGCGGCGGCAGGTCTGCCGGACGCTGCTCGGAGAGGCGCTGGGCGATCTTCAGCCGGTCGATGCTGTGCACCCAGTCGAAGCGTTCGGCCACGGGCCGGGTCTTGTTGCTCTGCAGGGGGCCGATGAAATGCCATTCCAGATCGCTGTGCCCTGCGGCCCGCAGCTGGTCGATCTTGTCGCAGCCTTCCTGCACGTAGTTCTCGCCGAAGGCCCGCTGGCCGGCAGCGGCCGCCTCGACCACGCACTCCGCCGGCCAGGTCTTGGCCACGGCCAGCAGCGAGACCGCGGACGGATCCCGGCCGCAGGCGCGGGCAGCGGCGTCGATGCGGGCTTTGACAGCTTGCAGGTTGGCGAAAATAGGCGTCATAATCGGGCGCTAAAACATGGGCAATCGTGGCGCGAAAGTATAGCACCGCCGGGCCGGAGCGCCCGGCACCGGGCCGGCGCCGCCGCCCTGCTCCAGTGTGCGCCGGGCGCCCCGTTTAGCTCCCATTCACTCCCGTTTTCCGCCTCCAAGGACCGTTGATGGACATCACCGAACTGCTCGCCTTCGGCGTCAAGAACAAGGCCTCCGACCTGCACCTCTCCGCCGGCCTGCCGCCCATGATCCGGGTCCACGGCGACGTGCGCCGCATCAACCTGCCGGCCATGGAGCACAAGGACGTGCACGCCATGGTGTACGACATCATGAACGACGGCCAGCGCAAGACCTACGAAGAGAACCTGGAGTGCGACTTCTCCTTCGAAGTGCCCAACCTGGCCCGTTTCCGGGTCAATGCTTTCGTCCAGCACCGGGGCGCCGGCGCCGTCTTCCGGACCATTCCCTCCAAGGTGCTGAGCCTGGAGGACCTCAACGCGCCGAAGATCTTCAAGGAGATTTCCGAATTCCCCCGGGGCATCGTGCTGGTCACCGGCCCCACCGGTTCCGGTAAGTCCACCACCCTGGCGGCCATGGTGAACCACATCAACGAAAACGATTACGGCCACATCCTGACCGTGGAAGACCCCATCGAATTCGTGCACGAAGCCAAGAAGTGCCTCATCAACCAGCGGGAAGTGGGTCCCCACACCCTGTCCTTCAACAACGCCCTGCGCTCGGCCCTGCGGGAAGACCCGGACGTGATCCTGGTGGGCGAAATGCGCGACCTGGAAACCATCCGCCTGGCCATGACGGCGGCAGAAACGGGTCACCTGGTGTTCGGCACCCTGCACACCTCCTCCGCCGCCAAGACGGTGGACCGGATCATCGACGTCTTCCCCGCGGCGGAGAAGGAAATGATCCGGGCCATGCTCTCCGAATCCCTGCGCGCCGTCATTTCCCAGACCCTGCTGAAGACCAAGGACGGCAATGGCCGGGTGGCGGCCCACGAGATCATGATCGGCACCCCGGCCATCCGCAACCTGATCCGGGAAGCCAAGATCGCCCAGATGTATTCGGCCATCCAGACTGGCCAGCAGTTCGGCATGCAGACCCTGGACCAGAACCTCACCGATCTGGTGCGGCGCAACGTCATTTCGCCGGCGGAAGCCCGCACCAAGGCGGTCAACAAGGACATGTTCGGCGGCTAGGCGCCGGGGAAGAATTATGGAAAGAGATCAGGCACTCAAATTCATCCAGGACCTGCTGCGCCTCATGGTGCAGAAGAAGGGCTCGGACCTTTTCATCACCGCCGGCTTCCCCCCGCCATCAAGGTGGATGGCAAGATGACCCCGGTCTCCAACCAGGCCCTGACACCCCAGCACACGGCGGAACTGGCCCGCTCCATCATGAACGACCGGCAGGCGGCGGAATTCGAATCCACCAAGGAGTGCAACTTCGCCATCTCCCCCGCCGGCATCGGCCGCTTCCGGGTCAATGCCTTCGTCCAGCAGGGCCGCATCGGCGTCATCTGCCGCACCATCAACACCACCATTCCCCGTTTCGAGGACCTGGGCCTGCCGCCGGTGCTGAAGGACGTGGCCATGACCAAGCGGGGCCTGGTGCTGTTCGTCGGCGGCACCGGCTCCGGCAAGTCCACCTCCCTGGCGGCCATGATCGGCTACCGCAACGAAAACTCCTACGGCCACATCATCACCATCGAGGACCCGGTGGAGTACGTGCACGAGCACAAGAACTGCATCGTCACCCAGCGCGAGGTTGGCGTCGATACGGACTCCTGGGAAATGGCCCTGAAGAACACCCTGCGCCAGGCGCCGGACGTGATCCTGATCGGCGAAATCCGCGACCGGGAGACCATGGAGCACGCCGTGGCCTTCGCCGAGACCGGCCACCTGGCCATGGGCACCCTGCACGCCAACTCCACCAACCAGGCCCTCGACCGGATCATCAACTTCTTCCCGGAAGAGCGGCGCCAGCAGCTGCTGATGGACCTCTCCCTCAACCTGCGCGGCATCGTCTCCCAGCGCCTCATCCCCCTCAAGGACGGCAAGGGCCGGGCGGCAGCCATCGAGGTCATGCTCAACTCGCCCCTGATCTCCGACCTGATCTTCAAGGGCGAGGTCACCGAGATCAAGGAGATCATGAAGAAGTCCCGGGAGCTGGGCATGCAGACCTTCGACCAGTCCCTCTTCGATCTCTACGAGGCCGGTCGCATCAGCTACGAGGACGCCCTGCGCAACGCCGACTCGGTGAACGACCTGCGCCTGCAGATCAAGCTGCACGGCAAGGAATCGAAGGACCGGGACCTGGCGGCCGGCATCGGCCACCTGGATATCGTCTGATACGGGCGCAGCAGCCCCAAAGAAAAACGGCGGAAATTTCCGCCGTTTTTTATTGCCTGCGCCCACCGTGGCGGCGCAGCGCAATGCTTACTCCCCGGACTCTTCCTCGCCCGGCTTCTTGCGCCGGTTGAAGCCGGCCACCATCTTGAACTGGTACAGGCGGCATTCCAGGGCCCCGTTGTAGAGGGGCGTCTTCTTGCCCGGCTTGAGGCCGACGCCCTTGGGCAGGGCCGGGTCGGCGGTGAGGAAGTAGCAGGTCCAGCCGGCGTACTTCTGCTTGAGGGCGGTGCCCAGCTGGGGATAGAAGGCCAGCAGGTTGTCCAGCTCCTCCAGCCGCTCGCCGTAGGGCGGGTTGCAGATCATGAGGCCGGCTTCGGGCGGCGGCGCCGTCTCCAGGATGTCGCCCACGGCCAGATCGACGGCCGGCAGCAGGCCGGAGCGGTCCAGGTTGGCCAGGGCCGAACGGTAGGCACTGGGGGACACGTCGCGGCCGAACAGGGTCGGCTTGCCGGCGGGCTTGCGCTCGCCCTGCACGGCGGCGTTCTTGAGGCGCCGCCACAGCTGGGCGTCGAAGCCCTTGAGGTTCTCAAAGGCGAAGCTGCGGCGGGCGCCGGGAGCGATGTTGCAGACCTGCTGGGCCGCCTCCAGGAGGAAGGTGCCGCTGCCGCACATGGGGTCCAGCAGCACGGTGCCCGGCTGCCAGCCGGCCAGACGCAGGATGCCGGCTGCCAGGTTCTCCTTCAGCGGCGCCTCCACCGTCTTCTGCCGGTAGCCCCGCTGGTAGAGGGGGGCGCCGGTGGTGTCCAGGTACAGGGTGCAGTCCTCGGCGGTGAGGAAGGCGTGGATGCGCACTTCCGGCTCCCGGGTATCCACGCTGGGGCGCTCGCCGCACTGGTCGCGGAAGACGTCGCAGACCGCGTCCTTGATGCGCAGGGTGATGAACTCCAGGCTCTTCAGGGGTGACTTGATGGCGGTGACGTACACCCGGATGGTGCGGCTGACGTCGAAATGGCGGGGCCAGTCGATCTTGCTCGCCTGCTTGTAGATGTCCTCCTCCTTCAGGTACTTGCCGAAGGAGAGCTGCAGCATGAGCCGGGTGGCGATGCGGGAGTTGAGGTTGGTGCGGTACACCGTCTCCCAGGTGCCGCGGCAGGCGACGCCGCTGGCGACGATGCGGATGTCGCTGGCGCCGGCGGCGGTGAGGTCTTCCGCCAGCAGGGCTTCCAGACCCCGGGGACAGGTTGCGAAGAGTTTGAACATGGAAGCAGCTTTCAGAAGGGTTTGAGGACGACCAGGAAGACCACGACGAAGAGGATCAGCACCGGCAGTTCGTTGAACCAGCGGAACCAGACATGGCTGCGCCGGTTGGTACCGGCGGCGAACTGCTTGAGCAGGGTGCCGCAGTAGGCGTGGTAGCCGATCAGCACCAGCACCAGGGTCAGCTTGGCGTGGAGCCAGCCGCCGGCAAAGTCGTAGCCGAGCCACAGCCAGGTGCCGAAGACCAGGGCCAGCACGCCCAGGGGGGTCATGAAGCGGAACAGCTTGCGCGCCATGAGCAGCAGCCGCTCCCGCTCCGCCGTGCTGTCCGCCGGCACCATGGCCAGATTGACGAAGATGCGCGGCAGGTAGAAGAGGCCGGCGAACCAGCTGGCGACGAGAATGATGTGCAGGGCCTTGAGGATCAGCATGGGGTTTTCTCCGAGAGGGCGGCGGCAATGCCGTCATCCACGTGGGGGTAAAGCAGGTGGTAGCGCAGTTCTTCCTTCAGGCGCCGGTTGGCCAGGCGCCGGGACTCGCTCATGAAGGACAGCTGCAGGGGCGACAGCACGGCAGCCGCCTCGGCCCGGCTCAGGCGCGGCGGGCGGGGCAGGCCGAAGGCATCCGCCACCCGGTCGAAATACTCGCCCATCTTCAGGCAGGAATCGTCGCTGGCGTTGTAGCAGCGGTTGGCCCGGCCCCGCACCAGGGCCGCCGCCGCCAGACCGGCCAGGTCGGCGGCGTGGATATGGTTGGTGAACACGTCGTCGGCCTCCACCAGGGCCGGGGTGCCCGCCTGCAGCCGCGCCAGGGGCAGGCGGTCGGCGGCGTAGATGCCGGGGGCGCGCAGGATGCTGACCCGCACCCCGTTGTCGCGGCCCCAGCGGCGCAGGGCCTGTTCGGCGTCCAGGCGCCGCTGGCCCCGGGGGCTGCGGGGGCGCGGCGGGGCGGTTTCGTCGGTGGCGGCCCCGGCCCGGTCCCCATATACCCCTGTCGTACTGATATAGGTAAGGGCCTGTGGTAGACTTTTCCGTGACTTATTTCCGCCTGCCGCCTTGCCCAGAGCGGCCAGCAAGTGCCGCGTGCGGGTATCCCGCAGGCCCCGGTCGGGCGGAGGAGCCAGGTGCAGGACCTGATCGAACACGCCGGCCAGGCGCCCCAGGGTGGACGGCCGGTCCAGGTCGCCCGCCAGCGGCACGGCGCCGGCCTGCCGCCAGCGCTGGTGCTGGGCCGGGTCCCGCAACAGGGCGAAAACGCGATAGCGCCGGAGGAGTTGGGGCAGGGCGCGCCAGGCCACATCGCCGCAACCGACAATCAATAATCTTTGCACCGCGGCATTTTAGCCGGTTCGGTGCCTTTGGAAGTCGAAAAAGGGGAACCATGAGCTTTTCCGTCACCATCGAACCCGGCCAGCACCATTTCGCGGCCGAATCCGACGAGACCATTCTGGAAGCAGCCCTGCGCCAGGGCCTGACCATGCCCTACGGCTGCCGCGACGGCGCCTGCGGCGCCTGCAAGGGCAAGGTGCTGTGCGGCGAGGTGGACCACGGCAAGTCCCAGCCCCACGCCCTCACCGAGGCCGACAAAGCCGCCGGCCTGACCCTCTTCTGCTGCGCCAAGGCCAAGACCGACCTGACCCTGGAATGCCGGGAAGTGCGCTCCGCCAGCGACATCCCGGTGAAGACCCTGCCTTCCCGCGTCGAAAAGATGGAGAAAGTGGCCGCCGACGTCATGGTGCTGCACCTGCGCCTGCCCGCCACCGAGCGCTTCCAGTTCCTCACCGGCCAGTACGTGGACATCCTGCTCAAGGACGGCAAGCGGCGCAGCTTCTCCCTGGCCAATGCGCCCCACGACGATGCCTTCCTGCAGCTGCACATCCGCCTGGTGCCCGGCGGCCTGTTCACCGAACACGTCTTCAACGGCATGAAGGAGCGGGACATCCTGCGCCTCAACGGTCCCCACGGCAGCTTCTTCCTGCGCGAGGATTCGGACAAGCCCATGATCCTGCTGGCCGGCGGCACCGGCTTCGCCCCCATCAAGGCCATCGTCGAGCACGCCCTGTACACCCAGAGCAAGCGGCCCATGGTCATCTACTGGGGCAACCGCAACAAGGCCGGCCTCTACATGGACGAGCTGCCCGCCCGCTGGGCCGCCGAACACAGCCACATCACCTATGTGCCGGTGCTTTCCGAGCCGGCCGCCACGGACGGCTGGAACGGCCGTACCGGCCTGGTGCACGAGGCCGTGATGCAGGACTTCCCGGACCTTTCCGGCCACCAGGTGTATGTCTGCGGCGCCCCGGTCATGGTGGAAGCGGCCAAGCGGGACTTCACCGGCCGCTGCGGCCTGCCCGAGGCCGAGTTCTTCGCCGATTCCTTCACTTTCTCATCCTGATTTCCAGCCCCAGGAGGCGTCATGCCCGCCGAGGTCTTCATCACCCGCCAGCCCCTGGTCAACCGCCAGAGCAAGATCATCGCCACCCGGCTGCGTCTTTCCTTCCCGGCCGGGGTGGATCCCATGCCGGCCGCCGCCGAAGGACTGGGCGCCCTGGCCGACGTCTGGCCCCAGGGGGAGAAGTCGGTCTTCGTCAGCAGCGGCGCGCCCCTCTCGCCGGAACTGCTGAACTGGGAAATCCCCGCCAACGCCACTTTGGAGGTCCATCCCTTCGCCCTCACCACCGGCGACGGCACCCTCCTGGGCGAGTTGAAGAACCGCAATTCTTCCCTCTGTCTGGATTTCGGCGAGGATGCCGGTGAAGCCCTGGCCAGCGGCCTGCACTTCCGCTTCATCGGTTTTGACGTGGATGCCTATACCCCGGCCCAGATGGCTGCCCTGGTGGCCAAGACCCAGCAGGTGGGCATTCCCGTCGCCTTCAACGCCGACACGCCCCAGGAATTCCAGGCCTGCATGGATGCGGGCGTCTCCGCCGCCGCCGGCTGGTTCTTCAAGAACCTGACGGCGCCGGCCGGCAAGACCCTCAACCCCAGCCATGCCCACATCGTGCGGGTGCTCAACCTGGTGCGCAACAACGAGGACACGGGCAAGATCGAAGCGGCCCTGAAGCAGGACGTGGCCCTCTCCTACAAGCTGCTGCGCTACATCAACTCGGTGGGCTTCGGCCTCTCCTGCGAGATCCAGTCCTTCAAGCACGCCGTCACCATCCTCGGCTACGAGAAGCTCAACAAGTGGCTCTCCCTGCTGCTGGTGACCGCCTCCAAGGACCCCATGGCCCCGGCCCTGATGCACACCGCCCTGACCCGGGCCCGCCTCATGGAGGCCCTGGGCCACGGCGTGGTGGACAAGTCCGAGTACGACAACCTGTTCATCACCGGCGCCTTCTCCCTGCTCGACCACATGCTGGGCGTGCCCATGGAGCAGGTGCTGGAAGCCATGCACCTGCCCGAGCCCATCAGCGAGGCCCTGCTCGGCCGCGGCGGCCTCTACGGCCCCTTCCTCGACATCGCCCTGGCCTGCGAGGACGGCGACGGCACCCGCCTGATCCAGCAGGCCGGCCTGCTGGGCCTCTCCGCCGCCCAGATCAACAAGGCCCAGCTGGAAGCCCTGAGCTTCGCCGACAAGATGGAATAAGGGCTTGCCGGCCTAGGCCGGCAAGCCCTGCGTCATCCGTCCCCATTTCCCTCCCCGACTCAGGCGGCGCCGACCTCCACCTCGTCCGGCTGCCGCCGGCAATAGGCCAGGCAATCCTCCTCCGCCAGGGGCGGGCTGTAGTAATAGCCCTGGAAGACATGGCAGCCCAGATTGGCCAGGGCCTGCTTCTGCGCCGCCGTTTCGACGAATTCGGCGACGATGGCGATATCCCGCGCCTGGCCCAGGGCCGCGATGGCCCGAATGATGTCGCCATTGGTGGCGCTGTGCAGCACATCCCGGGTCAGGGAACCGTCGATCTTGATGACGTCGATGGCGAAGCGCCGCAGGTGCAGCAGGGAAGTGTGGCCCATGCCGAAATCGTCCATGGCCAGCTTGAAGCCCATCCGCCCCAGGGCCTGGATGTTGCTGTCGATCACCGGGTCGTCGGGCATGACCTGGGATTCGGTGATTTCGATTTCAATCTCCGCCGGCTGCACCGGCGTCTCGGCCATGAGGCGGGCGATGCGCTCGGCGAAATCGCCGTGGGCCAACTGCAGGGGCGACACATTGATGGCCAGGCTCAAGCCGGCAAAGCCGCTCTGGTTGAGACGCGCCTTGAAGGCCAGGGCATGGCGGAAGACCCACAGGCCCAGTTCGTTGATCAGCCGCCCCTCCTCCGCCAGGATCACCGCCATGGCCGGGGAGACGGAGGGGTGGGGCGCCTGGGGCCAGCGCACCAGGGCCTCGAAGCCGAGCAGGCGGTCCCGGCAGTCGTGCTTGGGCTGATAGTGCAGCAACAGCCGGCCATGGCGCACATCCTCCCGCAGCAGGCCCAGCACCCGCCGGCTGATGCTGCCCACTTCGTCCAGGCGCCGGATGGTGGTTGTCTTGCTCGGCCGGTTGCCCAGCACCACTTCCGCCGCCCGCCGGAAGAGCCGGTCTTCCCGCGCCAGGCGCCGGGCCTCCGCCCGCCGCACGAAGGGCCAGTAAATGCCGATGCTGAGCAGCAGCCCCAGCGCCTGCAGCAATACGCCCTTGATGGAACCGGTCAGCAGCCAGCCGGAGAGGAAGGGCGGAGTGGTCCACGGAATGCTGACCGGCAGCAGCTGCAGCCAGCCGGAACTGACGGCAGCCACGGCCAGCAGGGCCAGCAGCACCGGCGTCAGGACGAAGGGCGGCAGGTAGAGGGGCGACAGCACCACGGGCAGGCCGAACAGCACCATTTCATTGATGTTGAACATGGCCGGCAGGGTCGCCACCCGGGCCACCTTGAGCAGGGAGCCGCTGCGCGACTGCAGGTAGATGGCCACCAGCAGGCCCAGGGTGGCGCCCGACCCGCCCATCAGGACGAAGGCGTCGAAGAGGGAGCGATTCACCAGGTAGCCGCCGGGCAGGTTCGGCACGGCGACGAAGAGATCGAGGCCGAAGGTGTCCAGGATGTGGCCGCCGTGGATGCCGACGAACCAGAACAGCTGGTTCACCAGGGTGACGAAGGTGATGGCCAGATAGTGGCCATGGGCGCTCTCCCGGGCGCCTGCGGCGACGCCATCGAAGAGGGCCTGGGGTGTCGGCAGGGCGGCCAGGAAGCTAGCCACGGCCAGCACGATCAGGCCGGACACGGCGGTCGGCACGCTCAGGCGCAGGGCGTTGTGCACCGCCAGGTCCGCATCCCGGGTGGCGCTGATGAGGGTCAGCCAGGAGCGGCGGGCGGCCCAGCGCATGAACTCGGCGGAGAAGAGGCCGACGCCGATGCCCACCAGCATCAGGTCGTAGCCGAGGCCGCCGTGGTGCTGGAAGATGGCCAGGGTGGCGAGCATGAAATTGATCAGGCTCGACAGGCCCACCGCCATGATCGACGGCCCGTCGTCCAACGGCTGGCCGACAGGCAGACGCTGGCGCAGGTGGATGGCCACACCACGACCGCCAGGGAGAGGCCGAAGACGCCGTGGGTGCCGCCGATGATGAGGTCGAGGATGCCGGAGAAGGCCTGGCCGCTACCACCCAGCAGGAATTGCTGGAAGGCGGGCAGAGGAAAGTTGCGCGCCAGCACCGCCAGCACCCCGAACAGGGTCAGGGGAATCAGGGAGACGAAGGCGTCCCTGATCGAATAGATCCAGATTCTCGCGCGGCGCGACAGCTGCGATGTCATTCGGCCCCCGGGTGCCCGTTATTGGTACTGCTCGGTTCTTGTGTAGTCGGCCTCGGGCAATGCGGGAGGCTACATACAGGCGATGCCGCCAGCCCCTGCTGGTTGTGTTGGAATGGGGCCGCGGCCGGCGACAGACGGGGACCATGGTTGCCGTGGCCCGGTCAAGCGCAGGCGTCATTATTACAAAGTCGTACCCTTTTTACATTGATGTCGTCATCGCGATGGCGGGCGGACAAAAGAAAAGGGCGCCGGATCGCAGGATCGGGCGCCCTCGTGCAACGGGTCATTCGTGGCTGCCCCAGGGCAGCGCAGCGCTTACTTCTTGGCGGGTTCGGCAGGCTTCGCTTCGGGCTTAGCGGCCTCGGCCTTTTCAGCCTTCTCGCCGGCCTGCTCGGCCTTCTTCTCCACCTTCTTGTGGCCGTGCTTCACGGCCGGCTTGGCCTCAGCCTTGGCTTCCGCCTTCACTTCGGCCTTCGGTGCTTCCACCGCAGCCTTGGCCGGTGCGGCAGCAGGCGCCGCAGGAGTGGCGGGGGTGGCCGGCGTGGCGGGAGCCTGGGCGAAAGCGGTACCGAAAGCAGCGAAGAGGGCAACAGCGATGAGGTTCTTGGTCATTTCTCTATCTCCTGAAATTTGGCTTGTCCTTCCGGTCGCGAAACCATTTCGCTCCCTTGAGGGCAATAACGCCAACCACCAACTTCCGGTTTGCAGGTGAACGGTAACTCCCCGTAACGCCGTGCAACGCGGCCGGGAGCAGCGGTACTGCGTCAATTTGTCGCAGCGCCGCCAGGAGCGCCTTCATTACCATGGCGCCTTGACCAAGCTCGGCGACCGCCGGTCGCCCATTCGTCCCAGCCCGTGCGCATCCTTCCGTTTCTCGCCCTGCTGTTCCTGCTGGGCGCCTGCCAGCCCGCCGCCGAATCCCGGGGCACGGGCGCGCCCGTCGAATTTCATCTGCAGACTGCCGCCGGCCCCCTCGACGGCCCTGCCGCCGACGGCCAGGTGCGCCTGATCTTCTTCGGCTACACCAACTGCCCCGATCTTTCACCCACGGCCCTGGCCACCGGCGCCCAGGCCCTCAACGGCCTGACCCCGGCGGAACGGGAGCGGGTGCGCCTGGTCCTGGTGACGGTGGACCCGGAACGGGATACGCCCACCACGCTGCAAGGCTACACGGCCTTCTTCCACCCCCTGCTGCTGGGCGCCAGCGCCACGCCGGCCCAGACCGCAGCCCTGGCCAAAGCACTCGGCACCGGCTTCGAGAAACAGGCACCGCGGCCCGACGGCAGCTATTTCGTGGACCACAGCGGCAGCAGTTACCTGCTCGACGGCAGCGGACGCCTGGCGGCCACCCTGCCCGCCGGCGCCTCGCCCCAGGAGATGGTGGCCGCCATCCGGAGCCTGCTGTGACGCGGCGTCCCTCGGCCCGCTTCGGTTCCTTCCTGGCCGTGCTGCTGTTGCTGCTCCTGGCCATGCTGGCCGACGCCCGCCGCCTGGCACCGCCGCGGCAGCAGGAACAGGCCGCACGGGCCGTCCTGGTGCAGCAGCTGGGCCTGAGCGACCTGGCCCTGTTCACCGAGGCCCGCTACACCCGGCACCTGTCCCTGGCCGATCTCCATTCGCCGTTCCAGGACCATCCCCTGGCCCTGGACCATTTCCCCTCCGGCTCCGTCGTGCCGCCGCCCCCCGCCCGTCTGCCCCACTATGCGCCCCTGGATCGAGAAGCAACGCTACCTGATTGACTACACCCTGGCCGCCCTGGCCCGGCGCAAGGCCCGCAACCTGGGCCTGCTGGCGGTCTATGCCCTGCTGGTGTTCATGCTGGCCTCGGTCTCCCTCTTCGGCCAGGCCCTGCGCCAGGAAGCGGCGGCGGTGCTGGCCGACTCGCCGGAGGTGATCCTGCAGCGCCTGGTGGCGGGGCGCCACGACCTGATCCCGCCGGGCTACCTGGAGAAGATCGGCCGCATCCGGGGCGTGCAGCACCAGCAGGGGCGCCTGTGGGGCTACTACTACGATCCGGTGAGCAAGGCCAACTACACCCTGCTGGTGCCGGCTGCTGAGGCGCCGGCGCCGGGCCATCTGCGCCTGGGCGCCACCCTGGCCCGGGAGCGGGGCCTGCAGGCGGGCCAGCCCCTGTCCCTGCGCTCTTACGGCGGCAAGCTGTTCACCTTCACCGTGGACGAGGTGCTGCCGGCCAGCAGCGAACTCATCAGCGCCGACCTGGTGCTGCTCGGCGAGGCCGATTTCCGCGCCTTCTTCGACTACCCGGTCGGCCACTACACGGACATCGCCCTGTCGGTGGCCAATCCCCAGGAGGTGCGCAACGTGGCGGCCAAGCTCGGCGCCGCCCTGCCCGACGCCCGCCCCATCCTGCGCGAGGAGATGCGCCGCACCTACGCCAGCCTGCTGGACTGGCGCGAGGGCATCGTCCTCGCCCTGCTGGCGGCGGCCCTGCTGGCCTTTGCCATCCTGGCCTGGGAGAAGGCGTCCGGCCTTTCCGCCGACGAGCGGCGGGAGATCGGCATCCTCAAGGCCATCGGCTGGGAAACCGGGGACGTGCTGCGCATGAAGCTGTGGGAAGGCCTGCTGATTTCCTTCAGCGCCTTCCTCCTCGGCCTGGTGGGGGCCTATGTCCATGTCTTCCACTTCGGCGCCCGCCTCTTCGAGCCGGTGCTGAAGGGCTGGGCGGTGCTCTATCCCCGCTTCACCCTGGTACCCCAGCTGGACGGCCTGCAGCTGTTCACCCTCTTCTTCTTCACCGTGGTGCCCTACACCGCCGCCGTGCTGGTGCCCATCTGGCGCGCCGCCATCATCGATCCCGACGCGGCCATGCGCGGCTGACCGGGGGACCTGCCATGATCCAGCTCACCGACATCCACAAGGCCTTCAACCAGGGCCAGCACAACGAATACTGGGCCCTCTCCGGCATCGACCTGGAACTGGAGGCCCGGCGCGTCACCGCCTTCCAGGGCCCCAGCGGTTCGGGCAAGACCAGCCTGCTGACCATCGTCGGCTGCCTGGCCCGCCCCACCCGGGGCCGGGTACGCCTGCACGGGGAGGACATTTCCGGCCTGCCGGAACGCTTCCTCACGGAAATCCGCCGCCGCACCTTCGGCTTCGTCTTCCAGCAGTTCAACCTGATCCGGGGCCTCTCGGCCCTGGACAACGTGATGCTGCCGGCCTACCCGGACGGCAAGCCCCACGCCGAGTTGTTGCAGCGGGCCGAGGCCCTGCTGCAACGACTGCAACTGGGCCACCGCCGCCATGCCCGGGTGGAGTGGCTGTCCGGCGGCGAGCAGCAGCGGGTGGCCATCGCCCGGGCCCTGATCAACGACCCCGAAGTCATCATCGCCGACGAGCCCACGGCCAATCTGGATACCACCCTGTCCAAGCAGTTTCTTGCCATCCTCGAGGAACTCAGCGGCGAGGGCCGCACGGTGCTGCTGACCAGCCATGATCCCCTGGTGATCAAGTCCAGTGCGGTACACCGGGTGGTGGGCCTGCGCGACGGCCGCCTCTGCGGGGATTGAGGCATGCTCTTCCAGCCCTCGGTCATCGCCCTGCTCCTGGCGGCCACTCTGTCCCTGGTGATGGTGGCGGCGGCTGCCCCCTTCGCCTGGCAGATCCTGCGCCGCTGGGACCTGGGCAGCGGCAGCGAACTGCAGCTGCAGCTGGAGCGGCGCACCTACCTCTTTTCCACCCTGGCAGCCTTCGTCTGCGCCAGCCAGCTGCTGGCCCTGCTGCTTTTCGTGTTCACCGCCGACCGGCTCTCCGCCATGTTCGTCGGCGCCATGTGCGCTGTCGGCGCCCTCAATGCCGACGCCTGGGGCTTTCCCGCCCTGCTGCTGCAGGTGGCCCTGTTTTTCCTCGCTGCCCTATGGCTGGTGCTGAACCACGTGGACACCCGAGCCCGCAACTACCCCCTGGTGCGCCTCAAGTACGCCCTGCTGCTGGGCCTGACGCCCCTGCTGGCCCTCTCGGCCTGGCTGCAATGGTCCTATTTCCGCGGCCTCAAGGCAGACATCATCACCTCCTGCTGCGGCAGCCTCTTCTCCGGCGACAGCAACCACGGCGTCGCCGGAGAAATGGCGGGACTGGCGCCCCTGCCGGCCATGCTGTGGTTCTACGGCAGCCTGGGCCTGGCTGCCCTGCTTACCGCCTGGCACGCCTGGAGCGGCCGCCTCGGCCTCCTGGCCGGCCTCAGCAGCGGCGCCGCCTTCGTCGGCGGCATCAGCGGCATCGTTTCCTTCCTCTCGCTCTACCTCTACGAGCACCCCCACCACCACTGCCCCTTCTGCATCCTCAAGCCCGAGTACAACTACCAGGGCTACGCCCTCTACCTGCCCCTGTTCGCCGCCACGGCGGCCGGCATGGGCAGCGGCGTGCTGCAACTGGTACGCCGGGTACGGGGCCTGGAGCAGATCGCCCCGGCCACCTCGCGCCGCCTGGCGACGGTGGCGGCCTGGGGCTTCGGCCTGCTGCTGTGCCTGGCCGCCGGCATGATGGCCGGCTCCCGGCTGGTACTGCTGGAACCCTGAACGGCGCGCCTCAGCCGGCGGCGCCGTCCTTCTTGCGACGCAGCCGCTCCTGGTCGTTGCGGTAGCGGCGGCCCAGCTGCTCCGCTTTCTCCGCCATGGATGCAGCCAGGGCCTCGTCGAAGGTGGCCAGCTCGCCGCCCTGCTCCTGGCGCACACGCTGGGCCGCCACCGGATCGGCAAAGACGTACTTGCTGCGCCGGGTCATGGTGCCCGGCAGGCGACTGCCCAGCAGATAGGTGGCGGCGGCGACATCCACCAGGGGCTTGGGCTCGCCGTCGGCGCCGAAATCGGGCCCGTAGATGGCCTTGAAGCCCCGCCGCCGCTCCCGCAGCATCATCTCGGCCGTGCATTCCAGGGAGCAGGTGCCGTCCACGTGGTCGTCGGCGTAATGGGTCAGGTGACGGGCGTAGTGGAAGCGGCGCCGGTCCATGTTGCAGACGACGCAGCGGGGATACTTTTCCAGCTCGTGGTCCAGGGGCGCCGGGTCGGCGCCGGGCTCGGCACCGCGTCCGGCAGTGGGCTCGGCAGCCTCGACCTGCCCCACCACCGTCAGCGCCAGCAGGCCTTTGAAAAGGGTACGGCGATCCATGTCTTGCTCCTTTCAATGAAAAGGCCGGACACGCGGTCCGGCCGGGAGTCCGTGATCAGTAGCTGGCCTGGAAGGTCAGCATGAAGTTGCGGGGATCGCCGTAACCGTTGTACGAATTGACCGAGCGCACGCCGCTGGAGTGATAGACCCGATCGAACAGGTTGTAGGCATTCAGACTCAAGACATAGCTCTTGTTGAAGCGGTAGCCGATGGTCGCATTGACCACGGCATAGCCGCCCTGGGCCATGGTGTCCAGGGTGCCATTGCCTTTGTAGCGGCTGCTCCCCACCAAACCTGCACCTACGTTCCAGCCGGCCCCAGCATCGTCGGCAAAGCGATAGTTGGCCCACAGCTTCAGCGTATGGCGTGGATACCAGTTGCTGAAAGCCTTGCCCGTATTGGTTTTATCTTTCAGGTATTTGGTTTGCAGATTGGTATAGCCGGCAGTCAGGTCTAGACCCTTGGCCACCTTGCCGGTGACCTCAGTTTCCCAACCCTTGCTTTCCACTTCACCGGCTGCAAGGTAGAAGGTGGGATGATCGGGATCCTCGAAAGAGCGATTGACGTCGCGAATCTGAAAGATGGCTATGTTGGCATTGACCTTGCCATCCATGAATTCGCCCTTGGCACCAATTTCGTGCTGCTTGCCAACGCGGGGCTCGATAACTGTTCCATCGTACCGTTTGTTCGTCTGGGGAATGAAGATGTCCGAATAGCTGGCGTAAAGGGATGCTTGGGGAGTCACGTCGTAAATTAGTGCGCCATAGGGCGTGAATTCCCGACGCGCCGTGGCTCCCGGCTGCCACGCCGTCGGCACGGAGGGGGCCGTGCTGCGGCTCTTGTAGAAGTAGTCAGTATAGCGGCCGCCCACGATCAGGGTCAGGGGATCGGCCAAGCTGAGGCGCAATTGCCCGTATGTTCCGTGTTGGTAGGAAACACTTTCGCCACCAAGGGTGTAATTGACCGTAGGTTCGGGGATGGAGTTGGGGTCGAAAATGGACACGCCATTGACCGTGCTGGCCGTGCCGCGGGCATAGCTGGTCCGCAGACGGTCGTAATTGACACCAACCAAGGCCTGGTGTCGCCGCCCCAGGAGATCAAAGGGGCCGGAGAGGAAGGCATCGACCCCATCCCGGTAGTAATCGTAGTCTGCTTCACGGCGGGCGTAGCTGGCCTTATTGGTCAGCGGATTGACGCCTCCCGTGACATAGCTGTCCTTGAAGAACTGGCTCTGATTGCGCCGATAAGCCGTGGCCTTGGCCGTCCATTGGTTCTCCAGACGATGCTCCAGAGAAGCGGCCAGTTCCTCCGTATGCCAGGTAGTCCGGTTCCAGTCGGGCAACACGTTGGTGGAGCGGGGCACGTTCAGGTATTGCCCGTTGCTGTAGGCCGGCAGTCCGGAAGTCGGCACATGGGTTTCTGCATCCTGCACCGTCAGGAACACAGACAGGGTTGTGGCCGAACTGAGATCCACGTCCAGGTTGCCATAGACGAGGCTCTTGGAATCCGTGGTCCGGGCGTAGAAAAACTCCCGGTCCTGTTGGGAAACAACCAGGCGGCCCCGGATGCGTTTTTCAGTATCGAACGGCCCGGTGATGTCCACCTCGGTGCGGCGGTTGTTCCAGCTACCGAGCGACACCTTGAGATCGCTCTTGAAGGTGTCCTGGCCCTTTTTACGAACCAAATTCACCGCTCCCGACGGATTGTCCGATCCCTGCAACAGCCCGGCCGGCCCCCGCAGCACTTCGACACGGTCATAGATGGGCAAGTCGAACTGCTGGTAACCACTCAAGGCACCTGCAGCTGGCACTCCGTCATACATGACACCTAGACCGTAGCCCCGGGCGTTGTACTGGCTCTGGGTTGAATCATTGGGCACGGCAGTGACGCCGGTAGTCTGGTTGAGGGCGTCCCAGAGGTTCACCATGCCCTGGTCGTCCATCTGCTGGCGCGTCACCACAGATACGGAATGGGGTATCTCCCGCATGGTCAGGGGAATTTTGCCAGCCACGGTGGCGGCAGCCGCCGCATAAGTGCCAGTGCCCTCGCTCTGGGCACTGGGCCGGGCCGCGCGTACCACCACTTCGGGCAAGGTCTGACTGTTGCGCGGCCGCCGCTGGATCACGTAGCTCCCCGGGGCGGTGCTGTGGAAGACGAAGTCCGTGTCCTGCAGCAGCTTCTGCAGCGCCGCCTCCGGCGTCAGGCTGCCCTGCAGGCCCCGGCTGCGGGCGCTCTGCAGTTCCGCCGCGTCGAACAGGATCTGGATGCCCGTCTGCCCGGCCAGACCCTGCAGGGCCTCGGCCAGGGGCTGGGGCGCCAGGTCCAGCGTACGCGCCCCTTGGGCCCATGAGTTCCCCGCCACGGCTGCCGTCACCAGCGCCACCATCCCCATCATTTTTTTCATTGCTCGCCTTTCACTCACTGAGACTCCGGCTGTTTGCCGGCATGGGGAGTGAGACGTTGGCGCACTGAAAACCCTGACACGGGTGGGCAAAAATATTTACTCGGCACCGGCGCGGCGCAGCAGATAGGTGCGGTCCCGACGCTCTTCCCGGGCCAGGGGATAGAGCAGCAGCAGGGCGTCGAGCAGGCCCTCCCGGTCCGCCATGCGGAAGCTGCCGCTGATGCGCAGTTCCGCCAGGGACGGGTCCTGCAGCAGCACCGGACGCTCGTGCTGGCGATTGACCTGCGCCAGGGCCTGGGCCAGGGGCGTGGCCTGGAAAATCCAGCGGCCGTCGAGCCAGGGCGCCACCTGCCCCGGCGCCACCGGCTGCACTGCGCTGCGGCCCTGGGGCCCGTGCTGCCATTGCTGGCCGCCCCCGATGGCCACGGGGGCGGCGCCGAGATGGGCTTCCACCCAGCCTTCCAGCACCCGCACCGCGAGGGACTGGCGCTCCCGGCTGACGACGAAGGTGGTGCCGATGTCCCGCAGGGTGGCAGCGCCGACCTGGACCGAGAAGGGGCGGGCATCGGCGGCGACGACGAAGCGGGCCTCGCCCCGCTCCAGGAACAGGCGGCGCTGGTGCTGCGAATACTGGATGCGCAGGACGGTGTCGGCATTGAGGTCGAGCCGGCTGCCGTCCGCCAGCAGTTCGCTGCGCATTTCGCCCACCGCGGTCTGCAGGCACTCCTGGCGCTCCATGGCCGGCAGGCCGAGCAGGGCACCGCAACAGGCGAGGCCAGCCAGGCCTGCTGCCAGGGACTGGCGCCGGCTGCGGCGGCGGGGCTTGAGGCCGTCGAGCTGGCGCCACAGTTCCTGGAAGCGGGCGTACTCCCGGGAATGGCGAGGGTCGGCGGCCAGCCAGGCCTCGAAGCGGCGCTGCTCGGCGGCAGAGCATTCCGGCCGCTGCAGGCGCAGCAGCCAGCCCGCCGCCTGCTCCAGCACCGCCGGCAGGGGCTGGTCTTCAGGGGGCGTGCCGCAAGCGGACATGGTCAGTGCAGGCACAGGCGCAGCTGCACCAGGGCCCGGATCAGGTGTTTTTCGATGGCATTGACGCTGATACCGTATTCCCGGGCCAGGTCGGCCTGGCGACAGCCGTCGAACTTGTGGCGCAGGAATACCTCGCGGCAGCGGGGCGGCAGCTGTTCCACCGCCGCCGCCAGGCGGGCCAGGGTCTGCCGGGCGCTGGCCACCTGCTCCGGACCGGGGCGGGGGCAGGCCTGTTCGGTGCAGTCTTCCAGGGGCAGGATTCCCCGGGGGCGGCCAGCCTGGGCCCGGTAGTGGTCCACCGCCAGATTGGCGGCGATGCGATAGAGGAAGGCCCGGGGATTGCGGATGGCGTCCTTGCCATCGCTCAGCATCATGCGCAGGAAGGTTTCCTGGGCCAGTTCCCGGGCGACTTCCCGGCAGGCCACCCGCTGAGCCAGGTAATGGCGCAGTTCGGCAACGTGCTGCAGGTAGAGATGGGCGAGCGCTTCACCACCGAGCATGGGTGGCTATCCATTAGGGCATACGGAGAAGCTCGCCATGCTAGAGCACGCCCCGCCCCGTAGAAATGCGACATAGGGTCGCACTGCCGCCCGCAGAGCCAGGCAGGGCGCGGCAATTTGCCGCACTCCGGCACTTTCGCCAACGCTTATATTCGGGGTCTGTTTTTCAGCAAGGGAGATAAGAAATGGATCGTCGCCAACTATTGAAGCTATCCCTGGCCGCCGGCGCCGGGTTCGCCGCCACCACCGGCACCAGCCAGGCTGCCGCCTGCGACACGGACCGCACGCCCCAGCAGTTCATTCCCAAGACCGGGGCCGATGCCAATCCGCTGGACAAGGAATTCGAGAAGTATCCCAAGTGTCCCTACTGCGGCATGGACCGCAAGGAACACCACAAGGCCCGCATGCTGGTGCAGTACAGCGACGACCTGGCCGACGGCGTCTGCTCCATCCACTGTCTGAGCCTCAGCCTGGGCCTCAACATCGACCGGGAACCGAAGCAGATCTGGGGCCCCGACTACGGCTCCACCGCCGAACCCCGGCCCCTGGTGCCGGTGGACAACCTGGTCTATCTCATCGGCGCCGACCTCAAGCACGCCATGACCAAGCGCAGCAAGCATTCCTTCGCCAGCCCCAGCGTCGCCAAGGAATTCCAGGCCAAGTACGGCGGCAGCCTGGGCAACTTCAACGATGCCCTGCGCGAAGCCTATCTGGACATGGCCGGCGACGTGACCATGATCCGCAGGAACCGGGAAGAGCGCCGGCGCAAGGCCGCTCAGGCCAAGGGCTGAGATGGGACGCCGCCTCCTGGCGGCCTGGCTGCTCTGCGCCTGGATGGGTATCCAGGCAGCAGCGGCAGCCGCCGCGCCGCCCGCCAAGCCCGGTCCCCGGGACACCTGCCCGGTCTGCGGCATGCTGGTTTCCAAGTATCCCAACTGGGTCGCCGTGGTGCAGTGGAAGGACGGCCATGTGCATTTCTTCGACGGCGCCAAGGACATGTTCAAGTTCCTCCAGGACCTGCCCAAATACGCCCCGGGCCACCGCCCCGGCGACATCGAGGCCATCCTGGTGACCGACTTCTACAACCTGCGCCGCGTTGATGCACGCAAGGCCCTGTTCGTCCTCGGCTCCGACGTGCTCGGTCCCATGGGTCACGAACTGGTGCCCCAGGCCGACCGGCTGGATGCGGAAGAATTCCTCAAGGACCACAAGGGCAAGCGCATCGTGGATTTCGGCCAGGTGACCCCGGCCCTGATCCGCCAGCTGGACGCCGACTGAAGCCGGCTGGACTCAGGGGGCGGCGCGCCGTCCCCTGATCACGCTGCCCACCATCGTCAGCACGAACAGCAGCAGGGCCAGGCCGTTGCCGGCGCCACCCCAGGGCCGTAGCCCCGATTCGGGCAGCAGGTCGCCCAGCAGGCGCAGGGCCAGACTGCCGTGCAGCACCAGCAGGGGCCCGTAGAACACCGGGTGGTAGGGAATCTGCACCCGGGCCACGGCGGGGAAGATGATCGGCGCGTGGCCGAACACCATGGAAAAGACAAAGCCCACCAGCAGGGCATGCAGGGCTGCGTCGTAGAGGGGCCCGCTGCCGCTGAGGGCGCCGCCGCCGAGCAGCAGGCCGCCGCCCAGGGCCAGCCAGAAATATCCCAACAACAGGCACACCGCGATGAAACGGGTCAGGCCCTGCTGCTTCACCGTGCGCCGGGCGATGTCCTGTTTCAACAGCCACAGGGCCAGGGCCAGCAGGCCGAGTCCGGCCAGGGCCGTGCCTGCGTCCGGCAGCAGGGGCGTCAGCAGCGCCCCCAGCAGCACCAGGGCCATGAACAGGGCGAAGAAGCGCTGCGCCAGGGGCGATGGCGGCAGGAAGCGGGAAAGCTCCAGGCGCTCGCCGGCAATGGTCAGGGCCAGGAAGGCGACCCAGGCGATCACCACCCGGGGCACCGGGAAGCCGGCCAGCCACAGACCGTTGCCCAGCAGCCAGGAGGCGGTGCCCAGGGCCAGGGTCAGGTTGTGCAGGGCGGGCTGCTGCCGCCACACCCGCAGGGAGGCCAGCAGCAGGATGGCGGCCGCGCCGCAGGCCAGGCCGCCTGCCACCACCGGCGGTGCGCCGAGCAGCAGGGTCAGGCCGGCAGCGCCGGCCAGAGCCGGCCCCAGATAGGCCCAGCCGGTGGCCAGGGCCACCGCCCGTTCCAGGGCGATGACGGTGCCGAAGAAGGCGCTGACCATGAGGGGGCCGTGGAAGGCGGCGCCCTGGGCCGCCAGGGAGGCGGGCAGGGGAAAGGCCCAGCCGAGGCGCCACAGGCCGCCGCCGACGCCGACCAGGAGGGCGGCCATGGCCAGCAGCAGCAGGGGCAGGCGTTGCAGGGGACGCAGGCCGCCCCGGTGGGGGGCATTCATGGCTACTCGCCCCAGCCCAGGGTGTCCTTGGCCTTGGGGCTCATCAGGGCTGGCGACCAGGGCGGCTCCCACACCAGTTGCAGGTCCAGGTCGTAGGGTTCCGGCACCAGGGGCTCCAGGGCCGCCCGGGCTTCGTCCATGACCAGGTCGCCCATGGGGCAGGCCGGGCTGGTCATGGTCAGGCGCACCACGACGCCGTTGTCGCCGATGTCGATGCCGTACACCAGGCCCAGGTCCACGATGTTCACCCCGACCTCCGGATCCACCACCTGGCGCAGGACGGTGCGCAGGGCTTCTTCAGTCGGCAGGGACATGGTCATTCTCCTAGGTAGGCGGCTTTGACGCGGGGGTTGTCGAGCAGGGTGCCGGCCGCGTCGGTGAGGGTGATGTCGCCGGACTCCATGACGTAGCCGCGGCGGCTCACCTGCAGGGCCAGGCGGGCATTCTGTTCCACCAGCAGGATGGTCATGCCCTGGCTGGCCACTTCTTGTACCACCTCGAAAACCTTCTGCACCATGATCGGTGCTAAACCCATGGAAGGTTCGTCCAGCAGCAACAGTTTGGGACGGCTCATCAGGGCCCGGCCCATGGCCAACATCTGCTGCTCGCCGCCGGAGAGGGTGCCGGCCAGCTGGCCGTGGCGCTCCTTGAGGCGGGGCAGGAGGGCGAAGATACGTTCCAGGTCGTCGGCGATCTCGGTCTTGTCGTGGCGACAGTAGGCGCCCATTTCCAGGTTCTCGGTCACCGTCAGGCGGGCGAAGACGCCCCGTCCTTCGGGCACCAGGGCGATGCCCTGGCCCACCAGCTCGTGGGGCGCCAGGGCCGAAATTTCGCGCCCCTGGTAACGCACGCTGCCGCCGGCGGCATCGAGCTGCCGGGCCAGGGCTTTCAGGGTGGAGGTCTTGCCGGCGCCGTTGGCGCCGATGAGGGCCACGGTTTCGCCCGGGTCCACATGGAAGGTGATGCCCTTGACGGCCTGGATGCCGCCGTAGGCGATGCGCAGGCCTTCGACGATGAGCAGGGGTTCAGCCATGGGCCACCTCGCTGCCGGCGGGTTGGGCTTCGGCGCCCAGATAAGCGGTAATCACGCGGGGATCCTTCTGCACCACGGCGGGCACGTCCTCACAAATCTTTTCGCCGTAATCGAGCACGGCCACCCGGTCGCACAGGCCCATCACCAGCTTCACGTCGTGCTCGATCAGCAGCACGGTGATGCCGTCCTTGCGGATGCCTTCGATGAGGGTGCGCAGTTCGCCGGTTTCCGAGGCGTTCATGCCGGCAGCGGGTTCGTCCAGGGCCAGCAGCTTGGGCTCGGTGGCCAGGGCCCGGGCGATTTCCAGGCGGCGCTGGTCGCCGTAGGAGAGATGCTTGGCCAGGTCGTGGGCCCGGTCGGCGATGCCCACGTAGTGCAGCAGCTCCTCGGCCCGGCGCTGGATGGCCGCCTCCTCCGCCCGGGTGCCCGGGGTGCGGAAGATGGCGCCGAAGACGCCGGCCCGGGTGCGCTGGTGGCGGCCCACCATGACATTCTCCAGGGCCGTCATGTGGGCGAAGAGCCGGATGTTCTGGAAGGTGCGGGCAATGCCCCGGGCCGCCACCTTGTGGGGGGCCGAGGTGTCCAGCTCCGCTCCGGCGAAGACGATGCGCCCGCCGTTGGGCACATAGAGGCCGGTGAGGCAGTTGAAGAAGGTGGTCTTGCCGGCGCCGTTGGGGCCGATCAGGCCGTAGATCTCCCCTTCCCGGATGGTCAGGGAGACGCCGCGCAGGGCCTTGACCCCGCCGAAGTGCTTGGCCACATCGCTGGCCTCGAGAAGGATGGGACGCTCGCTCATCACTTGCTCCCTCCCTGCAGTTCCCGCTTGCGCGTGGCCGAGGGCCACAGGCCGGCGGGGCGGTAGAGCATGACGGCGATCAGGGCCAGGCCGAAGAGCAGCATACGCAGGCTTTCCGGGTCCACCACCACCTTGCCGAAGGCGTACTTCTGCAGGGGCACGGCGGCATGGCGGAAGGCTTCGGGCAGGATGGTGAGGAGGATGCCGCCGAGGATGACGCCGGGAATGTGGCCCATGCCCCCCAGCACCACCATGCACAGCACCATGATGGATTCCATGAGACCGAAGGACTCGGGGCTGACGAAGCCCTGGAAGCTGGCGAAGAGGCCGCCGGCGACGCCGCCGAAGGTGGCGCCCATGGAGAAGGCCAGCAGCTTGATGTTGCGCACGTTGATACCGCAGGCCTTGGCGGCGATCTCGTCTTCCCGGATGGCGACCCAGGCGCGGCCGATGCGGGAATCCTCCAGGCGGATGGTGACGAAAATGATGACCAGGGCCAGCCCCAGGAACAGGTAGTAGTAGGCGTGCAGGGAAGGCACCGTGATACCCAGCACCGAGAGGGGCTTGGCCAGGGTGATGCCGCCGACGTGGAAGGGGTCGATGCTGGAAATTCCCTGGGGCCCGTTGGTGATGTTCACCGGTGCATTCAGGTTGTTCATGAAAATGCGGATGATCTCGCCGAAACCCAGGGTGACGATGGCCAGGTAGTCGCCCCGCAGACGCAGGGTCGGCGCCCCCAGCAGGGCCCCGGCACCGCCCGCCACCACGGCCCCCAGGGGCAGGATGGCCCACACCGGCCAGTGCAGTCCGAAGTGGGGGCTGGCCAGGAGGGCGTAGAGATAGGCGCCGACGGCATAGAAGGCGATGTAGCCCAGGTCCAGCAGGCCGGCAAAGCCCACCACGATGTTCAACCCCAGGGCCAGCATGATGTAGAGCATGGCGAAGTTGAGGATGCGCAGCCAGGCGTTGCCCAGGCCGGCGCCGACGAGGAAGGGCAGCACCGCCAGGACGATGCCGATGGCGGCGTAGCCGGCCCAGAGGACGCGGCGGTCGTGCTTGAGGTCGATCCAGCTCATGCCCGTTCCGCCACTTTCTCGCCCACCAGGCCGGAGGGACGGAAGACCAGCACCAGGATCAGGACGAAGAAGGCGAACACGTCCTGGTAATGGGAACCGAGGAAGCCGCCGGTGATGTCGCCGATGTAGCCGGCCCCCAGGGATTCGATGAGGCCCAGGAGGATGCCGCCGATCATGGCCCCGGCCAGGTTGCCGATGCCGCCCAGCACCGCGGCGGTGAAGGCCTTGAGACCAAGGATGAAGCCCATGTAGTAGTGGGCAATGGAGTAGTTGGCGCTGACCATGAGCCCGGCCACGGCGGCCAGGCCGGAACCGATGACGAAGGTGAGGGAGATGATGTGGTTCACATTCACCCCCATCAGCTGGGCGATGGCCGGGTTCTCGGCAGTGGCGCGCATGGCGCGGCCCAAGCGGGTGCGGTTGATGAGCAGCAGCAGGCCGGCCATCATGCCGGCGGCCACCAGGACGATGATCACCTGCAGGTCGGTGAAGGTGGCGCCCAGCACTTCGTGGGCCTCGGCCGGCAGCACGGCGGGGAAGGAATGGTAGCTGCGGCCCCAGACCATCATGGCCAGGTTCTGCAGCACGATGGAGACGCCGATGGCGGTGATCAGGGGGGCCAGCCGGGGCGCCTTGCGCAGGGGCCGGTAGGCGATCTTCTCGATGCCGTAGCCGATGGCCATGCACACCGGGGCAGCGGCCATGAGGCCGATCAGGGCGATGACCGGGCCCGGCAGGCCGGAGCCGGCCAGCAGCTTGACCACGGTAAGGGCGGTGAGGGCACCGATCATGACCACTTCGCCATGGGCGAAGTTGATGAGGCCCAGGATGCCGTACACCATGGTGTAGCCGAGGGCCACCAGGGCATAGATGCTGCCGAGCACCAGGCCGTTGATGATTTGTTGCAGAAAAATGTCCATGGAATTCCTGTGCGGACATGCAAACGGCGCCATAGGGCGCCGTTTGCAATGGGGAGGTTGGCTAGGAGCGGGCTTACTTCTTCTCGCCAGCCGCAGCGGCAGGAGCGGAAGCGGAAGCGGGAGCCGCGGCGGCCGGTGCAGCCGCTGCCGGCGCTTCGGCAGGAGCCGCTGCCGGCGCCGCCTCGGGAGTGCCGCCCAGGGTTTCCACGTACTCGATCTTGCCGCCCTTGTACTCGTAGAAGGAAATGGCGCCGTCCTTCAGGTCGCCGAACTCGTCGAAGCCGATCTTGGCGGTGACGCCCTGGAAGCTGGTCTTGCCGATCTCCGGCAGGTACTTGGCCGGCTCCACGGAATTGGCCCGCTTCATGGCATCCACCAGGACCATGGTGGCGTCGTAGACATAGGGCGCGTAGAGCTGGATTTCGGTCTTGAACTTGCCGACGAACTTGTCCTTGAAGACGGTGCCGCCGGGCATCTTGTCCAGGGGCACGCCGGGCAGGGAGCAGTACTGGCCTTCGGCGGCGGCGCCGGCCAGGGTGATGAAGTTGGGCGTGCAGCCGCCGTCGCCGGTGAGGAACTTGGCCTTCAGCCCCAGCTCCTTCATCTGCTTGGCCATGGGGCCGCCCTGGGGATCCATGCCGCCGTAGAAGATCAGGTCCGGCTTCTTCGACTTGATCTTGGTCAGGATGGCCTTGAAGTCGGTGGCCTTGTCATTGGTGTACTCGCTGGCCACCACCTTGAGGCCGGCAGCTTCGGCGGCCTTCTTGAACTCGTCGGCCAGGCCCTGGCCGTAAGCGGTACGGTCGTCGATGATGGCAACGCTCTTGGCCGCCAGGGTCTTGGCGGCGAACTGGGCCAGGGCCTTGCCCTGCTGCTCGTCGTTGGCCATGACGCGGAAGGCGGTGGCAAAGCCCTGCTTGGTGTAGGTGGGGTTGGTGGCGGAGCCGGAAATCTGGGGAATGCCGGCATCGAAATAAATCTTGGAGGCCGGGATGGTGGTGCCGGAGTTGAGGTGGCCGATGACGCCGTTAACCTTGGCGTCGACGAACTTCTGGGCCACGGTGGTGCCCTGCTTGGGGTCGGCCTGGTCGTCGTCGGAAATGAGTTCGAACTTGACCTTGGCACCGCCGATCTCCAGGCCCTTGGCGTTCAGTTCCTCGATGGCCAGGGTGGCGCCGTATTCGTTGTCCTTGCCGATGTGGGCCTGGGGGCCGGTGAGGGGAGAGGCATGGCCGATCTTGACGGTGATCTCGGGCTTGGCGGCAGGAGCTGCAGCCGGGGCGGCCTGGGGTGCGGGTTCTTCCTTGTTGCCGCAACCGATCAGGGAAATGGCGGCGGCCAGGGCCAGGATGGTGCCGGGAATGCTGTTCATGCGCATAACGGAAACTCCTCTCGGGCTTATAACGGATGACGGTGTTGGGGAACAAGATACAGCGAATGATTCTCAGGGCGCCCCCCGCCCTTGTCAATATGCAGGATACAAGGTCGGCGCGGGCCTCCGGACGGATTGCAGACAATAAAAAAGCCAACCCGGAGGTTGGCTTTTCGTCAGCGAGACCTTAACGGCTCACTTCAGGCTCAGGACCCAGTGAGCCAGCTTCTTGGCTTCGTCCGGGGTCACGTTGTTGGGGGGCATGGGCACGGTGCCCCAGGCGCCGCTGCCGCCCTTCTGGATCTTCTCGGCCAGCTTGCCTTCGGCAGCCTTGTCGCCGGCGTACTTCTTGGCCACGTCCTTGTAGGCGGGGCCCACCACCTTGGTGGCGATCTGGTGACAGGTCATGCAGTTCTTGGCCTTGGCCAGGGCTTCGTCAGCCTGGGCAGCGCCGTTGATCAGGAGGCCAGCGGCGGCCAGCAGGGACACGTAAATCGCTTTCATGCTCTCGCTCCGTAGTGAGAATGGTGAATATGCTGTGTAGCGCGGGGATGTTAATGCACTTTCAACGGTTTGGCCAACATGCCAAGCAGGGCTTCCAGGCCGTCGATGGGTGGCAAGCAAGTAACGCCGGCACAGACCCAGGCGTTGACACGTTCCGTCTCCGGTTTGCGCAAGGGGGGCGGCCGTTCGTCCCCGCCCGTAGGGGCCACGGCGAGCAGCCAGGGCGCCGGCAGGCGGCCGATTTCGTCCTGCCAGCGGGCCAGTTCCGCGGCCGGTCCCTGCAGCACGGCCAGGGCCGGGGGGCTCAGCTCGTCGCCGAGGACATTGAGCAGGCCCGGGTGGGCGCCGGGATGCTGGCGCAGGTCGGGCAGGAACAGGGCCAGGGCGCGGCGGGCGGCGGCGGCATAGCGGGGCTCGCCGCTAAGCAGGGCCAGGCGCCCCAGGGCAAAAGCAGCAACGCCGTTGCCCGACGGCGTGGCATGGTCCTCCACCGGCTTGGTGCGGTGAATCAGGGCCTCATGGTCGTGGGCGGTGAAGAAGAAGCCGCCTTCCTCCCGATCCTCGAAGTGCTGCAGCAGGGCGTCGGCCAGGGCCACGGCGCAGCGGTAGTCGGCATCGCGCCAGCCGGCCTGGAGCAACTCCAGCATGGCCTCCAGGAGGAAGGCATGGTCGTCCAGATAGGCCGGCAGCCGGGCCCGGCCATCCTTCCAGGCGGCCAGCAGCCGCCCGTCCCGCCAGAGCTCCCGCTGCAGGAAATCGGCCGCCCGGCAGGCCAGGCCCAGCCATTCGGGCCGGCCGAAGGCCCGGGCGGCCCGGGCCAGGCCCTTGATGGCCAGGGCGTTGCAGCCGGTCAGCACCTTGTCGTCCCGCCCCGGGCGGATGCGCTCGTTGCGGGCTGCCAGCAGGGTGTGCCGGGCCCCTTCCAGCTGCTGGCGCGCCTCGCCGGGCGTCAGGCGCAGGCGTTCGGCCACCTGCTCCAGGGGCTGCACCTGGCGCAGGTGCCATTCGGCATCCTCGAAATTGGGCGGACCATCCAGGCCCCAGTGGATGGAAGCCACATCCCATTGCTGGGGCGGTAGCAGGGCATGGACCTCCCGGGCGGTCCATAGGTAGAAGCGGCCTTCCTCGTCCTCGCTGTCCGCATCCAGGGCGGCGGCGAAGGCCCCGCCGGGCAGCGCCATTTCATGCTGCAGCCAGGCGACGATGCCATCGGCCGCCTGGCGGAACACCTGCTTGCGGCTCAGGGCCCAGGCTTCGGCGTAGAGGTGAAGCAGCTGGGCGTTGTCGTAGAGCATTTTCTCGAAGTGGGGAATGCTCCACTGGGCATCGACGCTGTAACGATAGAAGCCGCCGCCCAGGTGGTCGTGGATGCCGCCCTCGGCCATCCGTTCCAGGGTCGTCAGGGCCATGTCCCGGGCGTGGGGATCGCCGGTGGCGGCATGGCGGCGCAGGAGGAAGTCCAGGGCGGCAGGCCGGGGAAATTTGGGGGCACCGCCAAAGCCGCCACGGCGCCGGTCGTAGTTGGTGTCCAGCTCCGCCACGGCCTGGGCCAGGGGGTCCGCATTGAACAGGGGCTCGCCCCGCACCGCCCGGGGCAGGGTGCTGCCGAAGGCCTCGCGCATGGTGCGGCCCTGCTCGGCAATCTCGCCTTGCTTCTCGGCAAAGGCCCGGGCCACGCTGTGCAGCACTTCGACAAAGGCCGGCAGACCGTGACGGGGTTCCCGCGGGAAATAGGTGCCGCCGAAGAAGGGCATGGCGTCCGGTGTCAGGAACATGGTCAGGGGCCAACCGCCGGGGCGGCCGACCAGCATCTGGTGGGCGGTCTGGTAGACCTGGTCCAGGTCGGGGCGCTCCTCCCGGTCTACCTTGATGTTGATGAAGAGGCGGTTCATCTCCGCCGCCACGGTTGCATCGGCGAAGCACTCATGGGCCATGACATGGCACCAGTGGCAGGCCGAGTAGCCGATGGAGAGCAGGATCGGCCGGTTCTCCGCGCGGGCCCGGGCCAGCGCCTCCTCGCCCCAGGGATACCAGTCCACCGGGTTGTCGGCGTGCTGCAGCAGGTAGGGGGAGGTTTCTGCGGCGAGGCGGTTGGGCATGACGGGCAGTCGGCTAGAGAGGTTGTGTCTGGGACAGCATCCGGGGCGGGGGGTTCAGGCCTCGGCGCTTTTCGCCAGGGCATCCACCAGGGCGACGGCAAAGCCGGACAGGCTGGCCCGGTTGCGGACACAGATCTGCAGGTCGCGCCGGGCCCAGGGCTCGGACAGTTCCAGCACCGTGGGCGGCCGTTCCCGGTCGGCGAAGACCAGGGCCGAACGGGGCACCAGGCCGATGCCGACGCCAGCTCCCACCATGCGCAGCACGGCGCCGAAACTGCGCACCTGGATGCGCACGTTGAGGTGGCGTCCCTGGGCCGCCGCCGCATTCATGGTGAAGGTGTGGATGGCGCTGCCGGCGTGGAGCATGACGAAAGGGTAGTCCAGCACGGCACCGAAACCCAGCCCGGCAGGCTCGTCGCGACGGGCTTCCAGGGGATGGCCGGCGGGCACCACCAGCACCAGGCGGTCCTGGCGGTAGGGCAGCAGTTCCACCCCGGAGCTTTCCACATGGCCCGCCACCACCCCCACTTCCACTTCGCCGCCGGCCACGGCCAGGGCGATATGGGGGCTGGTGTGCTCCTCCAGGGTGACGCTGACCTGGGGATGGTCCCGCAGGAAACCGGCCAGGTCCATGGGCAGAAAGGTGTGGGTGGCGTGGGTATTGGCCCACAGGCTGACGTGGCCGCGAATGCCCTGGGCGTAGGGCGCCAGGTCGGCATGCATCTGCTCCAGCTGGGCAAACACTTCCCGGGCGTGGCGCAGCAGGGATTCGCCGGCCCGGGTCAGGGCCACGCCCCGGGCCTGGCGGGTGAGCAGGGGCGTGCCCAGGGCGTCCTCCAGCTGACGGATGCGGTGGCTGGCGGAGGAGGGCGCCAGATGGGCCTTCTCGGCCCCCCGGGTGAGGTTGCGCTCCTCCGCCACGGCCAGGAACAGTTTCAGGTCGACAAGATCGTAGCGCATGGAAGGTTTCGGCTTTGACGAAGGCTTGCTTGGGAGTTTACCAATTGTTCCAGCTTTGGCGCGGGCTGAAAATCCAAACACTTCGTCTTGCCCGAATCGAACTCCATGCCCTGGAAACACTGGAACTCCGACCGCATCGGCGTCGCCCTGGCCGTCCTGGCGGCGTTCGGCTTCTCCTTCAAGGCCATCTTCGTCAAGCTGGCCTATGCTGCCGCCCCGGTGGATGCCGTCACCCTGCTCTCCCTGCGCATGGTCTTTTCCCTGCCCGCCTTCCTCTGGATCGGCTTCACCGCCGGCAACGCCGCCCCCCTGACGCGACGCGACTGGGGCACCCTGGTGGTGCTCGGCGTCCTCGGCTACTACGCCTCCAGCATGCTCGACTTCCTCGGCCTGCAGTACATCTCGGCCGGTCTGGAACGGCTGATCCTGTTCACCTATCCGACCCTGACCGTGCTCATCGGCGTGCTGTTCATGGGCCAGTCCCTGGAGAAGCGCCAGGTGGGCGCCCTGCTGCTGTCCTACGCCGGCATCGGCCTGGCCTTCGCCCACGACCTGCAACTGGGCGGCGACATGGCCACCCTGCTCACCGGCGCCGCCTTCGTCTTCGGCTCGGCCCTCACCTACGCCATCTACAGCGCCTGGGCCGAACCGGCCATCCGCCGCCTCGGCTCGGCCCGCTTCGCCGCCCTGGCCATGCTGGTGTCCACCACCGCCACCCAGCTGCACTTCTTCGCCACCCAGCCCCTCTCCGCCCTGGTGCAACCTCTGCCCATCTATCTCTACGGCGCCGCCATGGCCCTTTTCTCCACGGTGCTGCCCATCCTCTGGCAATCCGCCGCCATCCGCCGCATCGGTGCCGCCCGTTCGGTGCTGATCGGCACCCTGGGGCCCGTCCTCACCATCTTCTTCAGCTGGTGGCTGCTGCAGGAGCCCGTTTCCGCCGCCCAGCTGGCCGGCGCCGGCCTGGTCCTGGCCGGCGTCCTGCTGGTCAGCCGCAGCAAGCGCAAGCCCGCCTAGGCCTGGCCTAGGGGAAACTCCTCTGGTCAGACGGGCCGCCTTGTGCTGCAATCGGCGCTGTGCCCCTGCGGCCCAACCCACCCCTGCAAGGAGATGCCCATGCGCAAGACCCTGACCCTGGCAGCCGCTGCCGTCATTGGTTCCGCCCTCTGTGCCGCCCCGGTGCTGGCCCAGGAATCCCCCACCCTGAAGAAGATCAAGGACACCGGCTCCATCACCCTGGGCCATCGGGAATCCTCCATCCCCTTTTCCTACTATGACGACAAGCAGCAGGTCATCGGCTATTCCCACGAGATGATGTTGAAGGCGGTGGACGCCATCAAGGCCGAACTGAAGCTGGCCAAGCTGGACGTCAAGCTGATGCCGGTCACCTCGGCCAACCGCATCACCCTGTTGCAGAACGGCACGGTGGACATGGAGTGCGGCTCCACCACCAACAACCTGGAACGGCAGAAGCAGGTCGGCTTCTCCACCAGCATCTTCGTCATCGGCACCCGCCTCATGGCCAAGAAGGACGCCGGCGTGAAGGACTTCCCCGACCTCGCCGGAAAGAACGTGGTAACCACCGCCGGCACCACTTCCGAACGCCTCATCCGCAAGATGAACGAGGAAAAGCAGATGAAGATGAACATCATCTCGGCCAAGGACCACGGCGAGTCCTTCCTCACCCTGGAAAGCGGCCGCGCCGTCGCCTTCATGATGGACGACGCCCTGCTCTACGGCGAAATGGCCAAGGCCAAGCGTCCGGGCGACTGGGTCGTGGTCGGCACCGCCCAGTCCAAGGAAGCCTACGGCTGCATGCTGCGCAAGGACGACGCCGGCTTCAAGAAGGTGGTGGATGCGGCCCTGACCAAGGCCATGACCTCCGGCGAGGCGGAGAAGATCTACAACAAGTGGTTCATGAACCCCATTCCGCCCAAGGGGCTCAACCTCAACATGCCGCTCTCCGACGACATGAAGGCCCTCTACAAGACTCCCAACGACAAGGCCTACGAGTAAGCCGGGTCTGATCGGCAAGGCGGAAGGGCGATGCCCCTCCGCCTCCTTCTCCCTCTTCCCGTCGGGGTTCCATCATGAACTACAACTGGAACTGGTCGGTCTTCCTTACCCCCGTCCCCTCGGGGGAAACGACCTACCTGGGCTGGCTGTTCACCGGCCTGCAATGGACCGTCGCCCTGTCCCTTTCCGCCTGGGTCATCGCCCTCGTGGTGGGGTCCGTCGTCGGCGTCCTGCGCACCGTGCCCAACCGCTGGCTGTCCGGCTTCGCCGCGGTGTACGTCGAGTGTTTCCGCAACGTGCCCCTCCTGGTGCAGCTGTTCTCCTGGTATTTCGTCCTGCCCGAACTGCTGCCGCCGGCCCTGGGCAACGCCTACAAGCAATCCGACCCGCTGCTGCAGCAGTTTCTCGCCGCCATGCTCTGCCTGGGCCTGTTCACTGCCGCCCGCGTCGCCGAGCAGGTGCGTGCCGGCATCGAATCCCTGCCCCGGGGCCAGAAGAACGCCGGCCTGGCCATGGGCTTCACCCTGGCCCAGGTGTATCGCCACGTGCTGCTACCCATGGCCTTCCGCATCATCGTGCCGCCCCTGACCTCCGAATTCCTCAACATCTTCAAGAACTCGGCCGTAGCCACCACCATCGGCCTCATCGAGCTGTCGCGCCAGGCCCAGCAACTGGTGGACTACACGGCCCAGCCCTACGAAGCCTTCATCGCCGTGACCCTGCTCTACGTCTGCATCAACGTCACCGTGATGTTCCTCATGCGCCGCCTGGAAGAAAAAGTCCGGGTCCCAGGCTTTATCGGAGGCAAGTGAGCCATGTACGAATTTGACTGGAGCTCCATTCCCGGCGCCCTGCCCCTGCTCGGCAAGGGCCTGCTGGTGACCCTGGAAGTGACCCTCACCGCCATCGTCGTCGGCATCGGCTGGGGCACCCTGCTCGCGGTGGCCCGGCTGTCCAGCAACAGACTGCTGTCCTTCCTTGCCGCCGGCTACGTGAACCTGTTCCGCTCGGTGCCCCTGGTGATGGTCATCCTGTGGTTCTACCTGATCGTGCCCCAGGCCCTGAAGGGCCTCTTCGGCCAGGATATCGGCGATATCCGCCTGGTCTCCGCCCTGGTGGCCTTCGCCCTGTTCGAGGCCGCCTACTATTCGGAAATCATCCGGGCCGGCATCCAGAGCGTGCCCAAGGGGCAGGTCGCCGCCGGTCTGGCCCTGGGCCTGACGCCGGGCCAGACCATGCGCCTGGTGGTGCTACCCCAGGCCTTCCGCAACATGATTCCGTTGCTCCTGACCCAGGCCATCATCCTCTTCCAGGACACCTCCCTGGTTTACGTGATCGGCCTCTCGGACTTCTTCGGCACCGCCTACAAGGTCGGCGACCGGGACGGCAGACTGGTGGAACTGCTGCTCTTCGCCGGCGCCGCCTACTTTGTCATCTGCTTCACCGTCTCCCGCCTGGTGAAGCACCTGCAAGCGAGGTTCATCAAATGATCGAGATCAAGAACGTTTCCAAGTGGTACGGCCAGTTCCAGGTGCTTACCGATTGCACCACCGAGGTGAAGAAGGGCGAGGTGGTGGTGGTCTGCGGTCCCTCGGGTTCGGGCAAGTCCACCCTGATCAAGTGCGTCAATGGCCTGGAACCCTTCCAGCAGGGCGACATTGTGGTGAATGGCACTTCCGTCGGCGACCCCAGGACCAACCTCTCCAAGCTGCGCTCCCACGTCGGCATGGTGTTCCAGCACTTCGAGCTGTTTCCCCACATGACCATCACCGACAACCTGACCATCGCCCAGGTCAAGGTGCTGGGCCGCAGCAGGGAGGAGGCCACGGACAAGGGCCTCAAGCTGCTTGACCGGGTGGGCCTCAAGGCCCATGCGCACAAGCATCCGGGCCAGCTTTCCGGCGGCCAGCAGCAGCGGGTGGCTATCGCCCGGGCCCTGGCCATGGACCCCATCTGCATGCTCTTCGACGAACCCACCTCGGCCCTGGACCCGGAAATGATCAACGAGGTGCTGGATGTGATGGTGGAACTGGCCCAGGAAGGCATGACCATGATGTGCGTCACCCACGAAATGGGTTTTGCCCGCAAGGTGGCCCACCGGGTGATCTTCATGGACCAGGGCCGCATCGTCGAGGATGCGGCCAAGGACGACTTTTTCGGCAAGCCCCACTCGGAGCGGGCCCAGCAGTTCCTGGCCAAGATCCTGCAGCACTAGGCTGTCGCGACGGCCAGGCCGCGCGCCCGCCCGCACCAAACAAAAACGCCCGCTGCAACAGCGGGCGTTTTCATTGCCGGATGGCCCCGGCGGGGCCGGAGAGAAGCTCAGACCGTGGCGCTGGCCTTCTTCAGCACGGCGTAAATCTCGTCCTTCAGCGCCAGCTTTTCCTTCTTCAGGGCTTCGATTTGCTCCGGGGAGCCGGATTCGATGCGGGACTCCATGTTCTTGACCTTCTGGTCGATCTCGTTGTGCTTCTGGAAGAGATTCTGGAAGTGGCGGTCGCTGGTCTTGAGTTGGGAAATCAGGTCGCGGTATTCAGGAAACATGATGACGCTCCACACTGGGTTGTTATGTAAATCGACAGTTCCATTGTACGAGCCTCGCCGCCAGAACAAAACCTCCATGGCCGTCTCCGCGCCGGCAAAAGAAAAACCCCCGGCCGCCACGGCGCGGGGGTTGTCCCTGACCTTTGCACAGCGCCCCCGAGGGGTACGCCGCCAGCGGCCGGCTCAGCGGTTGCCGAGCCCCAGACGCTGCCAGATCTCACTGGTCAGGCCGGACTGGTTCATGGAATAGAAATGCAGCCCCGGGGCGCCGCCGGCCAGCAGCTTCTGGCACAGCTCGGTGACCACATCCAGGCCGAAGGCCTTGATGGAATCGGCATCGTCGCCGAAGCCTTCGAACTTCTTGCGCATCCAGCGGGGGATTTCGGCGCCACAGGCATCGGAGAAGCGGGCCAGCTTGGAAAAGCTGGCAATGGGCATGATCCCCGGGACGATGGGGATGGTCACCCCGGCGGCCCGCACCGCATCCACGAAATGGAAGTAGGCGTCGGCGTTGTAGAAGTACTGGGTGATGGCGGAATTGGCTCCCGCATTGACCTTGCGCACGAAAGCCTGCAGGTCGTCGTCGGCGCTGCGGGCCTGGGGGTGCCATTCCGGATAGGCGGCCACTTCGATATGGAAGTGATCGCCGGTCTCGGCCCGGATGAACTCCACCAGTTCGTTGGCGTAGCGGAATTCGCCCGGGTCGGCCATGCCGGAGGGCAGGTCGCCGCGCAGGGCCACCACGCGACGGATGCCCTCGGCCTGGAACTCGGCCAGGATGCCGCGGATGGACTCCCGGGAGGAGCCAATGCAGGACAGGTGGGGCGCCGCATCCAGGCCGGCGGCGACGATTTCGCGCACGGTGGAGAAGGTACGCTCCCGGGTGGAACCGCCGGCACCGTAGGTGACGGAGAAGAAGGCCGGCTTCAGGGCCGCCAGCTTGTCCCGCACCAGGCGCAGCTTCTCCACGCCTTCCGCCGTCTGGGGCGGAAAGAATTCGATACTGAACGTCTTGTCGTTCATGGCGTCTGCCTTTCCTCCAGCAACTGCAGCCGGGTACCGGGCGGCAATTCCTGGGAAGCTTTGGTGATGAGGCCGACGGGTCCCCGGACCCAGCCCTGACTGATCAGATCCCGGGCCAGGGCGCGGGAGGCGGCCAGGCCCTGTTCCACCAGCAGCACATCGGCGCGCACGCCCTTGCGGACGTGGGGCACCGCCTCCTGGCGCACCTTGGGTGGCGGACGGGAACTGCGGCTGTGGAACGAGTTCATGGACATGGCGGGTCCCGACCCATCGTCTGCAGGCCGCCTCCGGCAAGGGAAGACGGCCCGGCTACGGCTTAGTAGCGGTAGTGGTCGGCCTTGTAGGGGCCTTGCACGGGCACGCCGATGTAGTCGGCCTGCTGCTGGGTGAGGGTGGTCAGCTGCACGTTGAGGGTCTTCAGCTGCAGGCGGGCCACCTTCTCGTCCAGGTGCTTGGGCAGGGTGTAGACACCCACCGGGTAATCGGCAGTCTTGGTGAACAGCTCGATCTGGGCGATGGTCTGGTTGGCGAAGGAGGAGCTCATCACGTAGCTGGGGTGGCCGGTGGCACAACCCAGGTTCACCAGGCGGCCCTTGGCCAGCAGGATGATGCGCTTGCCGTCGGGGAAGATGACGTGATCGACCTGGGGCTTGATCTCTTCCCACTGGTACTTTTCCAGGGAAGCGACGTCGATTTCGTTGTCGAAGTGGCCGATGTTGCAGACGATGGCGTTGTTCTTCATCTTCACCATGTGGTCATGGGTGATGACGTGGAAGTTGCCGGTGGTGGTGACGAAGATGTCGGCCTTGTCGGCAGCGTATTCCATGGTGACGACGCGGTAGCCTTCCATGGCGGCCTGCAGGGCGCAGATCGGGTCGATCTCGGTGACCCAGACCTGGGCGGAGAGGGCGCGCAGGGCCTGGGCGGACCCCTTGCCCACGTCGCCGTAGCCGCAGACCACGGCGATCTTGCCGGCCACCATGACGTCGGTGGCGCGCTTGATGCCGTCCACCAGGGATTCGCGGCAACCGTAGAGGTTGTCGAACTTGGACTTGGTGACGGAATCGTTCACGTTGATGGCGGGGAACTTGAGGTCGCCGCGGGCGTGCATCTGGTACAGGCGGTGCACGCCGGTGGTGGTCTCTTCGGTAACGCCCTTGATCTTTTCCAGACGCACGGAGTACCAGGTGGGGTCCTGGGCCAGCTTGGCCTTGATGGCGGCGAAGAGGATGGTCTCTTCTTCGGAACCGGGCTTGGCCAGGACGGAAATGTCCTTCTCGGCCTTGGCGCCCAGATGCAGCAGCAGGGTGGCATCGCCGCCGTCGTCCAGGATCATGTTGGAATAGCCACCGTCGGCCCATTCGAAGATGCGGTGGGTGTAGTCCCAGTACTCGGTCAGGGTCTCGCCCTTGACGGCGAAGACGGGGATGCCGGCAGCGGCGATGGCGGCAGCGGCGTGATCCTGGGTGGAGAAGATGTTGCAGGAAGCCCAGCGCACTTCGGCACCGAGGGCCACCAGGGTCTCGATCAGCACCGCGGTCTGGATGGTCATGTGCAGGGAGCCGGTGATGCGGGCGCCCTTCAGGGGCTGGCTCTTGGCGTACTCCTCGCGGATGGCCATGAGACCGGGCATTTCGGTCTCGGCAATCTTGATTTCCTTGCGGCCCCAGGCGGACAGGCCCAGGTCGGCGATCACGTAATCTTTGAATTCAGCCACAGCAGTGCTCCTTAAGAACTGTGGCCGGGGAGGGGAGGGAGTGCGATAGCAGGGCTCACCTGGCCCCCTGCGCCCGGCAGGGTTGTAAAGGTGAGCGCCGTTGAAACTGGTCTCCCCTGGCGGGGCAGACATCCGAGCCTGGGACCTTGCCGGCCTCGCAGCGCTCCTCGGAAGTGGCGGATTATAGACGGAAATACCGGTCGGGGAAATTCCCCGGCCGGCCCTCCCGCACCGGGCTCAGGCCGCCGCCGTGCTCCAGATTTCGTCCACGTTGCCAATGCCCCACTTGGCCGGGTCCTCCCGGCCGGCGATCTTGTCGTGCACGCCGGGACGGGACAGGTCCAGCAACTCCGGCGCAATGTGGGCATTGGACTTGGTGGAAAAGAATACCTTGACCCGGGGCGCCAGCAGGGACTTCTCGCTCTGCTCCACCACCACCCCCAGCCGCCCCGATTCGAGGCGGACGAAGGAGCCGATGGGGTAGATGCCCAGGCTCTTGACGAAGGCCTGGAAGACCCGGGGATCGAAATGCCCGTCGGCCCACTCGGCCATCTTCTTGATCGATTCGGCCGGGTCCCAGCCGGCCTTGTAGGGGCGGTTGGAGGTAATGGCGTCATAGACGTCGCAGACCGCCCCCATCTTGGCCAGCAGGCTGATCTCGTCGCCCTTGAGGCCCTTGGGGTAGCCGCCGCCGTTCATCTTTTCGTGGTGGTGCAGGCAGACGTCCAGTGCCTCCGGCGGCACCCCCTTGCCTTCCAGCAAGACCTTGTGCCCTTCGGCGGGGTGGGTCTTGATGACCGCAAATTCTTCGTCGGTCAGCTTGCCCGGCTTGTTGAGGATTTCGGCCGGGATGAAGGCCTTGCCCATGTCGTGCAGCAGGCCGGACAGGCCCGCCAGACGGGTCTGCTGCTCGTCCAGGCCGAGCTGGCGGGCCAGGGCCACCATCAGGGCGCAGACGGCGACCGAGTGCATGTAGGTGTAATCGTCGGCCGTCTTCAGGCGGGCCAGGCTGATCAGGGCGCCGGGATTGCGGGCCACGGAATCGGCGATCTCCTCCACCAGCACCTGGGCCTGCTCCGCATCCACGGCCTTGCCCATGCGGGCCTCCTGGAACATGGACACCACGGCCTTCTTGGCACTGTTGCAGATTTTCGCCGCCCGCTGCATCTCCACCGCGGTGCTGGTGCGCTCCAGGGAGCGGGTGGCCTGGGCCTCCCGCACCTGTTCCTCGGCCACCAGGGCCTCGGACTCGGTCTCGCTGATGGCCGCCTCGCCGGCTTCCACGTCCAGCCCCTTGCCGGCATCGATCCAGACTTCGGTGATGCAGCTGGCGCGAATGGCGCGGATGTCCTCCGGGTCCTTCAGGACGAAGGAGTTGCGCCAGAACGGATGATCGATCCAGGCGCCACAGAAGGATTTGAGATACATGCCGACACGCAGTTGTTCGACATGGATTTTCTTGAGCATGGGGGACAGGCAGGAGGCGGAAAACCTCCATTTTATGCCCAGGGGAAGGCGAATTGCGGAAATTACCCCCGCCCCTGGGAATCACCCCAGGGCCGGGGACGGAGGAACTAGGGCTGGGCAGCCTTGGCGGCCTCCAGGTTTTCCCGCATGAAACGCTTGTTGATTTTGCCGATGCTGGTACGGGCCAAGGTCTTGACGAAGGAAACCTGCATCAGCACCCCGTAGCGGGAGACGCCCAGGGTTTCCGCCAGGTGGGCGGCATGGTTGCGGATGGCGTGCTCGGTGACCTGGCCTTCCATTTCCGGCTTCAGTACCACCAGGGCCAGAGGCCTCTCGCCCCACTTCTCGTCCTTGACCCCGATCACCGCCACCTCGTGCACCGCCGGGTGCTGGCCGATGATGTCTTCCAGCTGCAGGGAGGAGGTCCACTCACCACCGGTCTTGATCACGTCCTTGATGCGGTCGGTGATCTGGATGGAGCCGTTGGCGTCGATGTTGCCGATGTCGGCGGTGTGCAGGTAGCCCCCACCCCACAGCTCTTCGGCCGCCGCCGGATCCTTCAGGTAGCCCTGGGTCAGCCAGGGGGAGCGCACCACCAGTTCGCCGACGGCCTGGCCGTCGTGGGGCTGGGGCCGCATTTCCGGATCGACGATGCGCAGGTCCACCAGGGGCAGGGGCAGGCCGGTACGGGCGCGCAGGGCAGCCTGCTCGGCCAGGGGGGCCTGCAGCTTGGCCGTGGGCAGGTGGGCCACGGACAGGATGGGACAGGTCTCCGACATGCCGTAGCCGGTGAAGACGTCGATCCCCTTTTCCAGGGCCGCCACCGCCATGGCCTGGGGCAGGGCGGAGCCGCCGATCATGACCTTCCAGCCGGACAGGTCCGTCTCCCTTGCCAGGGCATGGTTGAGCAGCATGTGGAGGATGGTGGGCACGCAGTGGGAGAAGGTGACCCGCTCCCGGGCCTTCAATCGCAACAGCACCTCGGGCTGGTAACGTCCCGGGTAGACCTGCTTCAGGCCCAGCATGGTGGCCACGTAGGGCAGGCCCCAGGCATGCACGTGGAACATGGGGGTGATGGGCATGTACACATCGTCCCGGTGCAGGCGGCCCTGTACCGGCGAGGTGCCGAGGCCGGTGGCTGCGCCCATGGTGTGCATCACCAGTTGCCGGTGGCTGAAATAGACCCCCTTGGGCAGGCCCGTGGTGCCGGTGGTGTAGAAGGTGGTGGCCTTGGCGTTCTCGTCGAAGTCGGGGAAGTCGTAATCGGTGGCGGCAGCCGCCAGCAGCTCTTCGTACTCCCCGGCGAAGGAGACCGGGGCCTGCATTTTCTCCGGATTCTCATGGTCGCCGTGGATCAGGACGAAGGTCTTGACACTCTCCAGGCGCTCCGCCATGGCCTGCAGCAAAGGAAGGAACTCGCTGTTCACCAGCACCACGTCGGCCCGGGCATGGTTCAGGGTGTACAGCATCTGCTCCGCCGTCAGGCGCACATTCACCGTCTGCAGCACGGCGCCCATCATGGGCACGGCGAAGAAGCACTCCAGATAGCGGTGGCTGTCCCAGTCCATCATGGCCACCGTATGGCCGGGCTCCACCCCCAGGGCCGCCAGGGCGTTGGCCAGGCGGCCGATGCGCTGCTGCAGGGTGCGGTAGGTGTAGCGGACGCTGTCCCGGTAGACGATTTCCTGGTCCGGCGCATGGGCCAGGGGGGTGTGCAGCAGATGCTTGATCAGCAGCGGGTAGGAATAGGCGGACGGAGTGGTCTCGATGAGTTGGACCGGCATGGCGTTCTCCCTCGTTTTTATTTATGTCGGTACGGCTGTGTTCTCAAGAGGGATGTTACAGGAGGGTGACAGGCACCGTAAGGCGCGGCCCGCGCCGCCCCCCGATCTGCAGGCAATAAAAAAGCCCGCCCCCGGCAGGGGACGGGCCTGTGACGACTGCGGCCGGGCTTAGAGGCCGGCGTCGCTCTTCAACAGGGCGGCGCGGTCGGTGGCTTCCCAGGTGAATTCCGGCTCGTCGCGGCCGAAGTGGCCGTAGGCGGCGGTCTTCTCGTAGATGGGACGCAGCAGGTCGAGCATGTTCACGATGCCCTTGGGACGCAGGTCGAAGTGCTTGCGCACCAGGGCGGTCAGGGTCTCGTTGCTCACCTTGCCGGTGCCGAAGGTTTCCACCATGATGGAGGTGGGCTCGGCCACGCCGATGGCGTAGGAGACCTGCACCAGGCACTTGCTGGCCAGGCCGGCGGCGACGATGTTCTTGGCCACATAACGGCCGGCGTAGGCGGCGGAACGGTCCACCTTGGAGGGGTCCTTGCCGGAGAAGGCGCCGCCGCCGTGGGGCGCGGCACCGCCGTAGGTGTCCACGATGATCTTGCGGCCGGTGAGGCCGCAGTCGCCCTGGGGACCGCCGACGACGAATCGGCCGGTGGGGTTCACCAAATATTTGATGTCGCCCTTGATCAGTTCCTTGGGCAGCACCGGCTTGATGATTTCCTCGATGGTAGCTTCCCGGATGGCTTCCAGGCTCATGTCCGGGGCGTGCTGGGTGGACAGCACCACGGTGTCGATGGAGTCGGGCTTGCCGTCCACGTAGCGGATGGTGACCTGGGACTTGGCATCGGGACGCAGCCAGGGCAGGCGGCCGTCCTTGCGCAGCAGGGCCTGGCGCTCCACCAGACGGTGGGAGAGGAAAATCGGCAGGGGCATCAGGGACGGGGTTTCGTCACAGGCGTAGCCGAACATCAGGCCCTGGTCGCCAGCGCCCTGGCCCAGGTTGTCGTCGTAGGCCTTGTTCACGCCCTGGGCGATGTCCGGACTCTGCTTGTCGTAGGCCACCAGCACGGCGCAGCCCTTGTAGTCGATGCCGTATTCGGTGTTGTCGTAGCCGATGCGCTTGATGGTGTCCCGGGCCACCTGGATGTAATCCACGTTGGCATTGGTGGTAATCTCGCCCGCCAGAACCACCAGACCGGTGTTGCAAAGGGTCTCGGCGGCGACGCGGGAATGCTTGTCCTGGGCCAGGATGGCGTCCAGGATGGCATCGGAGATCTGGTCGGCGACCTTGTCGGGATGGCCTTCGGAAACGGATTCCGAGGTAAAGAAGTATTCAGCCATGTGTACTGCTCCTAAAGAATTCCCCGTGTTACTTGACCGGCGCGACCGGCTCCGGGGGAGAGCAGGCGACGCTTTAGCAGTATTTGTGAACCGCCCTGCAAGTTGTCCTGATTAACTCGGCGGCCGATAATTCTATTTTTTCGCCGGCCCCGGGTCAAACCCGTCGCTCCCGGCAATTTGAGCGCCATCAAAAATACGTTCCGCGAGCCCACCCCTTGAGCCTTCTCTTCCGCCTCCTCGCCTGCCTCCCTCTGGCCTGGCTCCACGCCCTGGGCGCCCTGCTCGGGCGCCTGGTGTACCGCCTGTCCGCCACCTACCGCTCCCACCTGCAGCAGAACCTGGCCCTGGCCTACCCGGCCGACGCCGCCACGGACCTGATCCCGGCCATTGCCCGGGAGGCGGGCAAGGGCGTCCTGGAACTACCCAAGGTCTGGCTGCGCCCCCTGGAGGAAGTGGCGGCCAGGGTGGTGCAGGTGAGCGGCTGGGAGCTGGTGGAGGCGGCCTGGGCGGAGGACGAAGGCATCATCTTCCTCACTCCCCATCTGGGCTGCTTCGAGATCACCGCCCAGTACTATGCCCGGCAGGCGGCCCGGGCCCGGCCGGCGGCCCCCATCACCGTGCTCTTCCGCCCGCCCAAGCTGGAGTGGCTGGGCCGCATCATCGCCGCCGGCCGGGCCCGGGGCGAACACCTGAAGCTGGCCCCGGCCGACCTTTCCGGCGTACGGGCCCTGATCCGGGCACTGAAGCGCAAGGAGGCGGTGGGCCTGTTGCCGGACCAGGCCCCCGGTGCCGGCGAAGGCAAATGGCTGCCCTTCTTCGGCCGCCCCGCCTACACCATGACCCTGGCGGCCCGCCTCTCGGAAGCCGGCGGCCGGGTGATCTTCGCCTACGGCGAGCGCCTGCCCCAGGGCCGCGGCTACCACCTGCACCTGCAGGCGCCGACCCAGCCCCTGACGGGCGACACGGTGGCCCGGGCGGCCCAGATCAACCGGGAACTGGAAACTCTGATCCGCCAGTGCCCGAGCCAGTACCTGTGGGGCTACAACCGCTACAAGCGCCCCCGGGGCGCCGAACCGGCGCCGACAGCAGCGGAGGATTGCCGGTGACCCGTCTCGCCCTGGCCCTGCTCTGGCTCTGCCACTTCCTGCCCCTGCCCCTGCTGCGGGCCCTGGGCGCCGCCTTCGGCTACCTGCTGTACCTGCTCGGCGCCGAACGGCGGCGGGTCACCCACACCAACCTGGCCCTGTGCTTTCCCGAACTTGGCGCAGGGGAACGCCGGCGGCTGGCCCGGCGCCATTTCGTCGCCTTCGGCCAGTCCTTCCTGGACCGGGCCCTGCTCTGGCACGCCTCCCCGGCCCGGCTGCAACGCCTGATCCAGGTGGAAGGCTGGGACAACCTGCCCCGGGACGGCGCCCCCACCCTGGTCCTGACGCCCCATTTCCTCGGCCTGGATGCGGGCTGGAGCGCCCTGACCCGGGACCGTCCCATGCTTTCGGTCTATTCCCAGCAGAAGAACCCCCACTTCAACGCCGCCCTCTACGCCGGCCGCATGCGTTTCAACACCCCCAACCTGCTCTCCCGCCAGGACGGCATGCGCAAGGTGGTGAAGGCCCTGGCCGAAGGGCGGCCCTTCTACTACCTGCCGGACATGGACTTCGGCCCCCGGGACGCCATCTTCGTGCCTTTCTTCGGCATCCCCGCTGCCACCATCACCGGCGTCGCCCGCCTCGCCGCCCTGGGCAAGGCCCGGGTGGTGCCCTGCATCGCCGAGATGACGCCCCGCGGCTACCGGGTGCGCCTGCTGCCGGCCTGGGAACATTACCCCAGCGGCGACGTCACAGCCGACACCCGCCGCGTCAATGCCTTCATCGAGTCGGAGGTACGGCGCATCCCGGAGCAGTATTACTGGGTACACAAGCGCTTCAAGACCCGGCCCCCAGGCGAAGCCCGTTTCTACTGAGCAGCACCGCGAAAGACCCGCCATGCCCTCCTCCGCACCGTCCATCCCCCTGATCCGCCCCGTCGCCCGGGAAGAGGTGGGCGCCATCGCCCAACTGGCCCGCACGGTCTGGCAGCTTGCCTACCGGGACATCATCAGCCAGGCCCAGATCGACTACATGCTGGGCCAGCGCTATGGCGCGCCCCGCTTGCTGGAAGAGCTGGCCCGCCCCGACATCTGGTGGGACCAGGCCTTCGTCTGCGCCCGCCGCCTCGGCTTCGCCGCCACCCAGGCCACCGCTACCCCGGCCGAATTCAAGCTGGACAAGCTCTACGTCCATCCCGAGGCCCAGCGCCAGGGCGTCGGCAGCGCCCTGTTGCAGCACGTGGCCCAACGCTGCCGGGCCCGGGGCGGCAAGCACCTGATCCTGGCGGTGAACAAGAACAACGCCCAGGCCATCGCCGCCTACCGCAAGAACGGCTTCGAAGTACGGGAATCGGTCTGCGTGGAGATCGGCAACGGCTTTGTCATGGATGACTTTATAATGGCCCGGTCCCTCGCTTGAAAGCACGCAGGCCAACGCCATGAAACTCAAATTCACCAAGATGCACGGACTGGGCAACGACTTCGTCGTGCTCGACGGCGTGCGCCAGAACATCACCCTCACCCCGGCCCAGCTGCGCTTCCTCGCCGACCGCAACTTCGGTGTCGGCTGCGACCAGATCCTGCTGGTGGAAAAGCCCGGCCAGGCCGGCGTCGATTTCCGTTACCGCATCTTCAATGCCGACGGCAGCGAAGTGGAGCAGTGCGGCAACGGCGCCCGCTGTTTCGTCCGCTTCGTGCACGAACAGGGCCTCACCGACAAGCGGGAAATCAAGGTGGAAACCAAGTCGGGCATCATCAGCCCCCGCCTGGAGGCCGACGGCAACGTCACCGTGGACATGGGCAAGCCCGTCTTCGCACCGGACCGCATCCCCTTCGTTTCCCCCACCGACGCGGTGATCCAGCCCCTGCAGGTGGGCGACCAGGAGGTGGCCATCACCGCCGTCTCCATGGGCAATCCCCACGCCGTGCAGGTGGTGGAGGACGTGGACACGGCGCCGGTGGCCATCCAGGGCCCCATGATCGAATCCCACCCGCGCTTTCCCCAGCGGGTCAATGCCGGCTTCCTGCAGGTGGTGGACCGGCACAGCGTGCGCCTGCGGGTCTACGAGCGGGGCGCCGGCGAAACCCTGGCCTGCGGCACCGGCGCCTGCGCCGCCGTGGTGGCCGGCATCAGCCGCGACCTGCTGGATTCCCCGGTGCGCGTCAGCACCCGGGGCGGCGAACTGAGCATTGCCTGGAACGGCCCCGGCACCCCGGTGCACATGACCGGCCCGGCCGTCACCGTCTTTAGCGGAGAAATCGAACTGTGAGCGACATCCAAACCCCGCGCCTCTCCGGCGCCGACGTGGCCGAATACCTGGAACACAACCCCCAGTTCTTCGAAGAGCACGCCGACCTCATTTCCCGGCTGGTAATTCCCCACCCCCACGGGGGCCGGGCCATCTCCATCACCGAGCGGCAGATGCTCACCCTGCGCGACAAGAACAAGGCCCTGGAAGGCAAGATGGCCGAACTGCTCGGCTTCGGCGAAGCCAACGATGCCATCAGCGAAAAGATGCACCGGCTGGCGGTGGCCCTGGTGGCCGCCACCACCTTCCAGGCGGTGATCCACATCCTGGATTTCCATCTCAAGGAAGACTTCGCCATCCCCCACGTGGCCCTGCGCCTGTGGGACCAACCGGAAGGCGTGGGCGAGCTGCCCGAGTTCGCCGCCGTCTCCGAGGAACTGCAGGTCTTCGCCGAAACCCTGGGCCGGCCCTACTGCGGCTCCACCTCCGGCTTCGAGACTTCCACCTGGTTCGGCGACACCTCCGCCCACATCCGTTCCCAGGCCCTGGTGGCCCTGCGCAACGGCGGCGGCACCTTCGGCATGATCGCCATGGGCAGCGAGAGCATGGACCGCTTCTACGCCGACATGGGCACCCTCTACCTGGAACGGCTGGGCGAGATCGTCTCCGCCGCCATCGGCCGGGCCCTGCGCCACTAGGCAAGGCGGGCTCCATGGACGGCCACAGCCTCGCCGGAGCCTTCCTCGACGAACTGGCGACCCAGCGTCGCCAGTCGCCCCACACCGTCAGCAACTACCGCCGGGACCTGGGCAAGCTCCTGGCCCTGGCCGCCGAACTGCCGGGAAGCCCGGGCCTGGGCGAACTACAGTCCCACCACATCCGCCGCTTCGTCGGCCTGCTCCACGGCCGCGGCCTGGCGGGCCGCTCCCTGGCCCGCAGCCTGTCGGCCTGGCGTGTCTTCTACCGCTGGCTCGGCCGCCACGGCCACGCCGGCCACAATCCCTGCGAAGGGGTGCGGCCGCCCAAGAGCCCCAAGGCCCTGCCCCGCACCCTGTCGCCGGACGAGACGGCCCGCCTGCTGGAAACCTCCATCGATCCGAACGATCCCCAGGAGCTGCGGGACCAGGCCATGTTCGAGCTGTTCTATTCCTCCGGCCTGCGCCTGGCGGAGCTGGCCGAGCTGAACGTGGATGCCCTGACCGACATCGGCGGCGGCGAAGTCCGGGTCCACGGCAAGCGGGACAAGGAGCGGGTGGTGCCCGTCGGCAGCAAGGCGCGGCAGGCCCTGGCCGCCTGGATGGCGCGGCGGCCCGAGCTGGCCCGGCCGGAGGAGAAGGCCCTCTTCGTCGGTGCCCGGGGCCGGCGCATCGCCCACGGCATCATCCAGCAGCGCCTCTCCCGCCGGGCCCTGCTGGCCGGCCTGCCCAGCCACGTGCATCCCCACATGCTGCGCCACTCCTTTGCCAGCCACGTGCTGCAGTCCTCCAGCGACCTGCGGGCGGTGCAGGAGATGCTCGGCCATGCCAGCATCGCCTCGACCCAGGTCTATACCCACCTGGATTTCCAGCACCTGGCCCAGGTATACGACACCGCCCATCCCCGGGCCAAGCGCAAGTAAGGCCATGGCCAAGCCCGATCCACGCCAGGACCTGAGCCGCTACCGGCGCAACCAGCAGGGTGAGGTGGACAGCGCCGCCCTCTACCAAGCCATGGCCGAGGCGGAAACCAAGCCGGAACTGGCCGCCATCTACCGCCGCCTGGCCGCCGCCGAGGCGGCCCACGCCCAGTTCTGGCAACGCCGCCAGGAGCGGGCCGGGCAGCCGGCCCCGAGCCTGGGTCCCACCTGGCGCGCCCGCATCCTCATCTGGCTGGCCCGGCACCTGGGCGCCGCCAGCGTCCTGCCCACCGTGGCGGCCCGGGAAAGCCTGGACCAGACCAGCTACGACGACCAGCGAGAATCCCGCCACACCGACCTGCCAGCCCAGGAGCGGGCCCACGCCCGCCTGCTCTTCCGCCTCACCTCCATGGGCAACGGCGGCCGCTGGGACGGCGGCGCCTATGCCCGCCTGGAAGGGCGCCACGGCGCCGGCGGCGGCAATGCCCTGCGGGCCGCCGTGCTTGGCGCCAACGACGGCCTCGTCTCCACCCTCAGCCTGGTCATGGGGGTGGCCGGCGCCCAGTTCTCCAATACGGCCATGCTCGCCACCGGCCTGGCCGGCATGCTGGCCGGCGCCTGCTCCATGGCCATGGGCGAATGGATCTCGGTGCAGAGCAGCCGGGAAATGTACGCCCACCAGATCGCCGCCGAAGCGGAGGAGCTGGCCGAAGTGCCGGCGGAGGAGCAGGCCGAGCTGGCCCTCATCTACCAAGCCAAGGGCTTCACCGCCGAGGAGGCCGCCGCCATTGCCGCCCGGGTCATCCAGAACCAGGAGACGGCCCTCGACACCCTGACCCGGGAAGAACTGGGCATCAACCCGGACGACCTGGGGGGCTCCGCCGGCACCGCCGCCCTGGCTTCCTTCGCCGTATTCCTGGTGGGCGCCCTCATTCCCATCCTGCCCCTGCTGTTCCTCCAGGGCAGGGCCGCTGTCATGGGCAGCGCCGTGGCCAGTGCCCTCGGGCTGTTCCTCATCGGCGCCGCCATTTCCATTTTCACCGGCCGCCATCCGGGCCGGGCCGGCCTGCGCCAGCTGCTCATCGGCATGGCCGCCGCAGCCGTCACCTACGGCGCCGGCTACGCCGTCGAGGCCTGGCTGGCCGCCTGACCACCTGACCGCCCCTATCGGCGCGGGCCGTGGCGCCGTACGGCATCGCCCGGTACACTGCGCACCTTTGCCGCCGCCGCGGCGCCGCTTTGCAAGGTCTGCCCATGTCCCAGCTCATCCTCTTCCCCGGCAAGGAACGCTCCCTGCTGCGCCGCCATCCCTGGATCTTCGCCGGCTCCGTCGGCCGCCTGAAGGGCAAGGCCCGTCCCGGCGACACGGTGGAGGTATTGGCCGACGACGGCAAGTTCCTGGCCCGGGCCGCCTACAGCCCCGATTCCCAGATCCGGGCCCGGGTGTGGACCTTCAATGAAAACGAGACCATCGACGACGTCTTCTTCAAGCGCCGCATCGCCGAGGCCGTAGCCCGGCGCCGCAACCTGCCGGAGTTGAAGAACGAGGAAGGCGTGCGTCTGCTGCACGGCGAATCCGACGGCCTGCCCGGGGTCGTCTGCGACCAGTACGGCGACACCCTCTCCCTACAACTGACCTCGGCCGGCGGCGAGAAGTGGCGCAAGGCCATCGTCAATGCCCTGGTCCAGGCCACCGGCTGCGCCCGCATCTACGAGCGCTCCGACTCGGACGTACGCCGCCTCGAAGGCCTGAAGCCGGTCACCGGCTGGCTCCACGGCGAGGCCCCGGCCGGCGATCTCTCCATCATGGAGAACGGCGTGCGCCTGCTGGTGGATGTGGTGGGCGGCCACAAGACCGGCTTCTACCTGGACCAGCGGGAGAACCGCCTGCTCACCGGCGCCCTGGCGGCGGGCAAGAGCGTGCTCAACTGCTTCTGCTACACCGGCGGCTTTTCCCTGCAGGCCCTGGCCGGCGGGGCCGCCTCCGTGCTCTCCATCGACTCTTCCGGCCCGGCCCTGGAGACGGCCAAGCGCAACCTGGCCCTCAATCCCCAGCTGGATGCCGCCCGCGCCGAATGGTGGGAGGCCGACGTGTTCGCCGCCCTGCGCGAGCTGCGCAAGGCCGAGCGCAAGTTCGACCTGATCGTGCTCGACCCGCCCAAGTTCGCTCCTTCCGCCGCCCACGCCGACCGGGCAGCCCGGGCCTACAAGGACATCAACCTGCTGGGCTTCCGCCTGCTCAATCCGGGCGGCCTGCTGTTCACCTACTCCTGCTCCGGCGGCATCGGCAACGAGCTGTTCCAGAAGATCATCGCCGGCGCCGCCCTCGACGCCGGCGTGGATGCCCGCATCCTGCGCCACCTGGTGGCCGGTCCGGACCACCCCATCGCCCTGGCGGTGCTGGAAGGCGAATACCTCAAGGGCCTGCTCTGCCAGGTGTGACCCCCGGCGCCTCGCCACGGCTGCCGCTGCAATAGCGCCGGCAATATTCCGTCGACATATTTTCATTCCGGGCCTATGCTGCATGGGCAGTCGGCGCGGCCGCCCATCGATGTCGTAATACATTGGTAATAAAGCACTTTCCAACAAGACCGCCCGCCGCCTGCAACGCACGGCATCGGGCGGCATGGCGGCTGCCGCGACCGATATCCATCCTCCGCCGCCACTGAAGGAGTGCATCATGGCTATTCTGAGTTTCAACGGCCGGGTCAATATCGCGGTCCGCATCGTCACCGAACAGTACCCCGCCGCCAAGCTGTACGAAGCCGACGGCATCGCCTCCAAGGGCCCCACCACGGACCCGGCCCAGATCGACCAGCTGCGCGTGGTGTTCCAGAATTCCAACAACACCACGGTCATCATCAAGTCCACCGGCTATGGCGAATTCGGCGCTCCCGTGCTCATTCCCGAACCCTGGCTGGAGGACGTGGTGATCCAGTGGCCGGTGCCCATGGACCTGCCCGAAGCCAACAAGCTGAAGGAACAGGCCGGCTTCACCCAGGCCTACGGCGCCGTGACCCTGCGCAATCCCCTGGGGCCCAAGCTGGGCAATCCCTACTTCATTTTCGGTGGCAACCCGAGCCAGCCCTACGTCTTCGTGGACGTGGTCACCGGCCAGGTGCACCAGGGCCGCTGATCCTCCGGCGGCGTTCCAGGGCCGGCGCCTCCCGCAGGAGGGCCGGCCTTTTCCATCCCGGGACGGGCTAGTCAGGGAGTGGCGAAAGGCACTACAGTGCCCGGACCCGCGCTTATCTTGTCCGCCATGACCTCCTCCCGCACCTCCCTGTTGCTGCTCCTGGCCGTCGCCACCCTGGCCCTGCTCGGCATCACCGGCTACCGCCCCTATGACCGGGCCATCTGGCTGCTGGAGGTGCTGCCGGTACTGATCGCCCTGCCCCTGCTGGCCCTGACCTGGCGCCGCTATCCCCTGACCACCCTGCTGTATGTCTGCATCTTCATCCACGGGGTGATCCTCATGGTGGGCGGCATGTACACCTATGCCAGGGTGCCCGTGGGCTTCCAGGTGGCCGAATGGCTGCACCTGCAGCGCAATCCCTACGACAAGCTGGGCCATCTCTTCCAGGGCTTCGCCCCGGCCCTGATCGTCCGGGAAATACTGCTGCGGGGCGCCTATGTGCGGGGACGCAAGATGCTGTTCTTCCTCGTCACCTGCGTCGTGCTGGCCATCAGCGCCACCTATGAACTGCTGGAATGGTGGACCGCCCTGGCCTTCGGCCAGGGGGCGGACGACTTCCTCGGCACCCAGGGCGATCCCTGGGACACCCAGTCGGACATGTTCTGCGCCCTGCTCGGCGCTCTCCTGGCCCAGCTGGGACTGGCCCGCTGGCAGGATCGGCAGATCGCCGCCCTGCCCCGTCCGAAAGCCTGAGGGGCGAAAAAAAAGCGCGGATCGCTCCGCGCTTTTTCATTTGGAGACCGAGCCGCCTCAGTGCACCCGCTTGCGCTTGGTGTACTCCTGCACCAGGGCCAGCAGCTCGTCTTCCTGGTAGGGCTTGCCCAGGTAGTGGTTCACCCCGATCTCGAAGGCGTAGTTGCGGTGCTTGTCCGCCGTGCGGGAGGTGATCATGATGATGGGCAGGTGCTTCAGGCGCTCGTCCGCCCGCACGTTGCGGGTGAAGTCGAAGCCGTCCATGCGCGGCATCTCGATGTCCACCAGCAGCACGTCGGGCATGGTGTCGATCAGCTGCTCCAGACCATCCACGCCGTCCTTGGCCGTCAGCACGTGGTAACCCTCGCGGGACAGCAGGCGGCTGGTGATCTTGCGCACGGTGAGGGAGTCGTCCACCACCATCACCGTCGGCAGGGTCTGGGCCGGCGTCTCTTCCACCGGCACCGACTCCAGGGGCGCCGCCGGAGTATGCACCGCCACGCTGGCTTCGCTGCGGGCCGCCAGGGCCACCGGGTTGAGGATCAGCAGCACCTGGCCGTCGCCGAGCACGGTGGCGCCGGCAATGCCGATCACCCGGGCCAGCTGGGGGCCGACGTTCTTGACCACGATTTCCTGGTTGCCGAACAGCTCGTCCACCTGGATCGCCGCCCGCTGGGTGCCGGAGCGCAGCAGCAGCACCCAGGACAGGCGCCGGGCTTCGGGCAGGGCCTGGGGTTCGCCCAGCAGGTGGGGCAGGAAGTGGTAGGGATAGCGGTTGCCCAGCCATTCCACCTGACCGGTCTCGCGGATGCCGGCCAGGACCTGCTCCTTCACTTCCTGGACCTGGGCGATCATGGCCGAGGGAATGGCGTAGCGGCGATTGCCGACGCGCACGATGAGGGCCTGGGTGACAGCCAGGGTCAGGGGCAGGTAGATGCGGAAGGTGAGGCCCTTGCCGGCCACCGACTGCATTTCCAGGCGGCCGCCCAGGTTGGTCACTTCGGTGCGCACCACGTCCATGCCGACGCCGCGGCCGGCGATCTGGGAGACCTCGCCGGCGGTGGAAAAGCCGGGAGCAAAAATCAGGTCGGCCAGGTGGGCGTCGTCCGCCTCCTCGCCGGCAGCCAGCAACCCCTGGCTCTCGGCCTTGGCGCGGATGCGCTGCAGGTCCAGGCCGGCGCCATCGTCGGCCATGGTGATGATGATTTCGTTGCCTTCCTGGGCCACCTTCAGTTCGATCTCGCCGATCTCTTCCTTGCCGGCGGCGAGGCGGCCTTCCCGGCTTTCCAGGCCGTGGGCGACGGAGTTGCGCAGCATGTGCTCCAGGGGGGCGACCATCTTGTCCAGCACGCCCCGGTCCAGTTCCACCTGGCCGCCGACGATTTCCAGGTTGGCCCGCTTGCCCACTTCCTTCGCCGTCTGCCGCACGATGCGGTGCAGACGCTCGGTCTGGCTGCTGAAGGGCACCATGCGCACGCTCATCAGGGACTGCTGCAGCTCCCGGTTGAGGCGGGCCTGGGCGATGATGGCGGCGTTGGCTTCGTCCAGGTTCTTCAGCAGGTTCTGCTGCACCGTGGCCACGTCGTTCACCGACTCGGCCATCATCCGGGTCAGTTCCTGGAAGCGGGTGAAGCGGTCGAACTCCAGGGGGTCGAAGCCGGCATGGGCCACTTCCGCCTCGGCGGTGCGGGCCTGGATCTGGGTCTCGGCCTGGATTTCCACCTCCCGCAGCTGGCGCCGCAGGCGGATCACGTTTTCCGTCAGGTCGAGCAGGGAATCCTTGAGGCTGCGCATTTCCCCTTCGATGCGGGCCCGGGCGATGGACAGCTCGCCGGCCTCGTTCACCAGCCGGTCCATCAGGTCGGAGCGCACCCGCAGGGTGGCGCGGGAGGCGGCGGCCGCATCGACTTCCGGCTCGGCCGCTGCAACCTGCACCGTGGCCGGGGCCTCGGCTGCGGGCCGCTCCGGCTGGGCCACCGCGGCAGGCATCTCGGCGGAAGCAGGCGCTGCCTGGGTTTCCGGCATGGCCGGTGCGAGATCGGCTTCCGCCGTCTCCGGCAGGGCCAGCAGTTCCACCGGCAGGGGCGTATCCAGGGTGTCGCCGGAAGCCAGGCGCTCGACGATCTGGGCGATGGCGTCGAAAGCGATCTGGATTTCCTCGATCAGGGCCGCTTCCGCCGCCCCGGCCTTGTGGGCCTGCTCGACCCGGGTTTCCAGGGTGTGGGTCAGTTCCCCCAGGTTCATGGCGCCGGCCATGCGGGCCGAACCCTTGAGGGTATGCAGCAGCCGGGCCAGAGCCCGGGCCACGTCGGCATCGTGGGGATCGTCGTGCCACAGGCGCAGCTGCTCGGTGATGCTCTGGGTCAGTTCCTGGGCTTCTTCGAGGAAGATGGGCAGCAGCTGCTCGTCCAGGTCGTCCTTGAGCTGCACCGGCACCGGCGGGGCGGCGGGGGCTGCAGCCGGAGCGCCGGCGCTGACCACGGCCGGCACTTCGTGGCCGTCGCCGTTGTCGTTGAGGGCCGCGGGGAACAGGGTGTCCAGGGCATCCGCCAGGTGGGAGGCGGGCTCCGGCGGCTGCTGGGCGGCAACGCTGGCCACCATTTCCTCCAGGGAGGAGATGGCCAGGCGGATGATTTCCAGGGCTTCCAGGCTGGCTGGATGGGCCGACTGGTCGCGCCGCAGCAGGGCGTGTTCCAGGGCCCGGCCAAGGCGGTTGATGGCGTCCAGGCCGATGGTGCCGGCGATGCTGCCCAGGGTGTGGGCGGCCCGGGTGAAGGGCTCGGCCGTGGGCATTTCCGGGTCGGTCTCGAGCAGGCCGAACTGGCGCTGCAGGGCTTCCAGGTGGCCCTGGGCCTCTTCCATGAAAATCTGGTAGAGGGTGGAGGAGACCTTCAGGGTCGGCCGCGGCGGCGGTGGCGCTTCTTCGGCCTCCAGCTCGGGCAGGATGTCCTGGGCGGCGGGCGCCGGGGGCGTCAGCTCGATCTCCTGGGCCATATCCGGCACAGTCTCGGACGGAGCCTCGATTTCGCCGTCGAAGGCGATGTCGAGGGCAGGCTCGCTCTCCAGCGACAGCGGCGATGACTCGGGGGCTGCTGCGACGGCGGGCTCGGCCGGCAGTTCCGTCAGGGCGATGGGTTCGTCGGTGGCGGCGACTTCCGGCAGCGGCTCCACCGCGGCAGGCATCTCCAGCTCACCCAGGTCGTCCAGGGGCGGCAGTTCCAGGGTTTCCAGATCGCCGGAGAGCTCGTGTTCTTCGTCCAGCTCCGGGACAGCGGCTTCCAGCACGGCTTCCGGCCGAGCTTCTGCCATGGCTGGCGCCGCCTCCGGGGCGGCCGGCGCGGGGGCCGCATCCCCCAGGTCGAAATCAAAATCCAGGGCGGCGGGCGTCACTTCCTCCAGGGCCGGCAATTCTTCCAGGGCCAGATCCACGTCGGCCGTCGCGGCGACGGGAGCTTCCTCCAGTTCCGGCAGGGTCAGTTCCTCGATCTCCGGCACCGCCTCGAGCGCTGTCGCCGCGTCGGTTTCCTGCACGGCAGGCACCTCGGCCTCCGCCATGAAGTCGCGCATGTCGCTGGCGATCACCGGCATCACTTCCATGGCCGGGGGCGTCAGGTCCACCGAGGCCCCATCCAGGTCCACCTCCAGGCCCAGGTCGGCGAAGGGAGTGCTCTCCTCCAGGGACAGTTCGGGCAGGGCAGAGGCCGGTGCCGCCTCGGCCACCGGTGCCGGCGGGGTTTCGGCCCCGCGCATGGTGTCGGCTTTGGTCACCAGGGCCGCGGGATCGGGGGCACCGCCTTCCCGGGTTTCCAGGTAGCGGACCCAGGCGGAGAAGAGGACATGGGCCTCTTCGATGAGGGCGAACAGTTCCGGGCTGACGTCATATTCCTGGCGCAGCCACAGGTTGAGCACCTGCTCGATGGCCCAGGCGGTTTCGCCCAGGTCCTTGAGTCCGACCATGCGGCCGCTGCCCTTGAGGGTATGGAAACTGCGGCGGATGGTGGTGAGGAAATCGACGTTGTGGGGCTGCTCCCGCAGCAGGCCGATGTGGCTGCCGATGGTGCCGAGCACTTCCTGGGCCTCTTCCAGGAAGATGGAGAGCAGCTCCGCGTCCAGCTCCTCTTCCGAGGCCTGGGTCAGCTTGATGGTTTCGGCGGACGGCGCCGGGGCGGCAGCCACCTGGGGCTTGATCTCGGCCAGGGCCGCATCCAGGGCAGGGGCGGCGGCATCCAGGTGGGGCGCGGCCTCCAGGGCCGACAGGGCTGCCTTGGCCTGCTGTCCCAGGGCCTTGTCGGCCACCAGGTCTGCATCCTTCTGCAGGGACTCCAGGTTCTGCTTCAGTTCCTGGCGCAGGTTGGCGTCGGCGGGCTGTTCCTTCAGCGCCTCCATCAGGGCCTGGGTTTCCTTCTTCTGCTTTTCCAGTTCCTGTTCCACCGACGGGGCGGCGGCTTCCACCACCTCTTCGACCTCTTCCTCCTCCCGGTTGCCCTGGGGTCCCAGGCCGCGGGAGAAGGCGGAGAAGTCGGCGCTGCCCTTGGCCAGTTCCCGGGGCAGGGCTTCGACGAAGAAGCCGAGGGCGGAAAGCTGGCTGGCGACGGCCTCGAAATCAGCCTCCACCGGCTCGTAGTCGGGGGCGGAGAAGCGGGCGATGCGGGCGCTGCAATCGGCCAGGGTGGCCACGGCCGCGTCCTGGCCGAGGATGGTGAGGGCGCCGGTGACCTGCTTCAGGGGCATGTCCAGGCCGGCCAGGTCGCCGCGGCGGGAAACGTCGCGGAAGAAGGCGTCCAGCACCTGTTCGATCTGCACCAGGTTGGTCTGGATTTCCTTGGCCACCTGGCTGTTGAGCAGGCGCTCCTGGGCCCGGCGGGACATTTCGTCCAGCCCCGGCACCTCGGCCCCGGTCTCGGCCGGCTGGCCGCTGACACAGGCGTGCAGGCGGGCCACCATGACGTCCACCTGGTGGGCGAAATCCTGGCCCAAGTGCTCGAAATTTTCCTGGGCATTGGCCGCCAGCAGAATGCCGGTGGCCAGTTCCATGCCCATCACCTCGCTATGGCGGGCAGGCTTTTCCACCAGCCAGTTGGCGGTCCCCAGCAGGGCTTTGCAGAGGCGGTGGAAGTCGTGCTGGCCCAGCTGCTCCGCGCCCTGGGCCAGATGGCCCACCTGTTCGCGGAAGGTCGGCAGGGCGGAGCCGGTGCCGGCGCAGAACTTGCCCCAGGCCTCCTCGGCGGCGGCGATGTGCTCGCGCAGGCGGCGCAGCACCAGTTCCTGGGCCGGCGTGGCGTGGATCACCCCGTCGCCGTCCACGGCGGGCAGCAGGTCGCCCAGGGCGAAGGACTGCTTGAGGCCGCTCACCACGCCATCCTGGCTGTCGGCCACGGCGACGTGATAGAGGGCGTCGCGCATCAGGCGCTCGGCGAAATTGCGGGAGCCTTCGATGAGCCGGCGGATCTGCAGGTCGATGCGGGCGCACAGCTGCTTGATGTCGTTCTCGCCGGTGACGGCGCCTTCGGCCAGGGCGGTGATGAAGCCCTGGGCCACCCACCAGAAGGAGCGGGCGGCGGGCAGATCCTGGGTGGCCTCGATGGCGGTGATGGCATCGCGCATCAGGGCCAGGCCGGCGCGGTCGCCGCGCAGCCAGGCCAGCAGGCCCCGCTGGAAGCGGCTGCGCTCGGCCCGCAGGCGCTTGTTCAGTTCGGCCGGCGGCAGGGCGGCAGCCTGGCGCCGGGGCGGACGCACCGCCAGGTCGGGGAAGAAGAGGTCGGTGGGATTGACCCGCTCCAGGCCCCGGGCCTGCTGCACGGACTGGTACAGGTCCCACAGGCGCAGGGGCTGGTTGGGCTCACCGTTGAGCAGGTCGTCCAGGTAGTGGCGGATGGCCTGCAGGGAACGCCGCACCAGATCGACGGCGGCATCGTCAGCCGGGCGCTTGCCCGACTCCAGGTCGGCCAGGAAGGCTTCCAGGGCTTCGGTGAACTGGGTCACCCCGTCCAGGCCGACAATGGCCAGGGCACCATGGACCTGGTGCAGATGGGTGCGGCCGAACTTGATCTGGGACAGGTCGCTCCGGTCCCCGCCCAGGTACTGCTGCAGGGACTGGTCGGCCCGCTCCAGGGCGGCGTCGATCTCGCCCTTCACCCAGGTGAGGGGCCCGACGTCGAATTCGGTGACTGCGCTCATGGGGACCTTGTTTTCTGATTAGCGGAACAACGCTTACGCGACCTTGAAGCCGGCCACCGATCCCTTCAGTTCGGTTGCCAGACCGGCCAGTTCGCCCACGGCCTCGGCCGTCTGCTTGGTACCGGCGGTGGTCTGTTCGGTCACGTTGAGGATGTCCTTCATGGTCTCGGCCACGCCGGCGGCGGACTGGGCCTGCTGCTGGGTGGCGCTGGAGATGTTCTCGATCAGGCTGGCCAGGTTCTGGGACACGGAACCGATCTCGGCCAGGGCCTGACCGGCGGCGTCGGACAGCTTGGCCCCTTCCACCACGCCCTGGGTCGATTCTTCCATGGCGGAAACCGCATCCTGGGTATCGGTCTGAATGGTCTTCACAATGGCCGCAATCTGCTTCGTGGCTTCGGCGGAACGTTCGGCCAGACGCTGCACTTCTTCTGCCACCACCGTGAAGCCGCGGCCGGCCTCACCGGCGGAGGCAGCCTGAATGGCGGCGTTCAGGGCCAGCACGTTGGTCTGTTCGGTAATATCGGAAATCAGTTCCACGATTTCGCCGATCTCCTGGGAGCTTTCGCCCAGGCGCTTGATCCGCTTTGCCGTTTCCTGGATCTGTTCGCGAATTTCGTTCATGCCCTTGATGGAATCCTGCACGGCCTGGGCGCCCTTCTCGGCGGCGGACAGGGACTGGCGGGCCACCTGGGCCGACTGGGTGGCCTCGGAGGACACCTGGTTCATGGAACTGGCCATGGTCAGGACGGAGCGGCCGGCTTCCTCAATTTCCTTGGACTGGCGCTCGGCAGCGGCCAGCAGTTCCTCGGAGGTCTTGCGGGCCATTTCGGTGGCCAGGGTCACCCGGTTGGCGGCGTCGTTGATGCGGCCCACCAGCACCCGCAGTTCTTCAATGGTGTAGTTGATGGAGTCGGCGATGGCGCCGGTGATGTCCTCGGACACGGTGGCGGTGACGGTCAGGTCGCCGTCGGCCAGGTCGCCCAGTTCGTTCATCAGGCGCAGGATGGCGTCCTGGTTCTGGCGGTTAAGCTGCTCGGATTCCAGGCGCAGGCGCTCGGCTTCCTCGGCACGACGGCGGGAGTCTTCCAGGTAGATCTTGGCCATCAGCACCAGGGCCCCCAGGGCCACCAGCACCATCACCACCAGGATGACGATGTACAGGGCCCGCTCGGCCAGTTCGGCCTGGTAGGCGTCGGCCAGCTTGTCGGTGGCTGCCAGCAGTTCGTCCGAATCCTTGAAGATGGCGGAACCGGACTGCTTGGCCAGCACCAGGCGCTGCATGTTGCCGAGAATGCCGGACACGGCGTCCTGGTATTCCTTGAAGGCGCCTTCCAGCTCGCCCAGCTTGGTGCGGGTGTCGCCGTCGGAGGCGGCCTTGAGGGTTTCGTTACCCTTGATCAGGCCGTTCAGCAGGTCGCGGAAGGAGTTGGTGTCCTTGCCCAGGAGGAAGGCCACTTCCGGGTCGATGGCATCGCCCACCAGCAGGGCGGAGGCGTTCTTGGCGATACGCTGGGTCAGCATCACCATCTGGTTGGCCGCGGCGATTTCCCGGGCACCGCCGCCGGATTGCAGCTTGAGGGCGGCGACCTGTTCGGAGAGTTCCAGCAGCTGGGGATTCTTGCTGGCGATGATGGCCACGTCCTTACCCAGGTTCACCAGGTTCTTTTCCATTTCCAGCAGGCGGGTGGCGTTCTTGTCGGTCTTTTCCCACTCGCTCATCAGGGCCTGCAACTGGGGCTGCACGCCATCGGGGGAGGGAGGTACCGCCACTTCGGTGATTTCGCCACCCTGGGAGAGGCGTTCCAGCAGGCGGGCAAAGGATTCGCGGGAGGTCTTCAGGTGTTCGAAGGCCACCGGCGTGCCTTGCAGGGCCTGGGCCGCATCCTTGGCCAGGCGCTGGGAGAGCATGCGCATTTCACCGGCCGCCGCCACATAGACGGTGCCGTAGGTGGATTCCCGGTTGTCGTGATAAACCAGGCCGGCGATGAACAGCATCACCACCAGCAGCACCGAACCGAGAATCTGCAACTGCTTGACGACCGGATACTGGCCAAGGAAGTCGGTCAGGGCCGCAGCCGGCTCCTTCGGCTTCTTTTCCTTGGCCGGTTTGGCCACCGGAACTTCCATTACCCGGGTGGGGGCGGCGAGGGTTTCCTCGCCCACAGGTGCGGCGGACTTTTTCTGACCCTTGCCGAAAGAAAAGGCGGGTAGCTTAAGTTTGAACGCCATGGTGTTCTCCAGTTCTCAGTGCTTTTGCAACCTAGTGTTGCGGAGCGGTTCGTTTATTGTTGGTTGGGAAAATCCGTGATCAGGCGCCGATCTGCATGAAATCGGGGTCGGCCAGGAGTTCCTTCAGGTTCAGCTTGTGCCAGGTCCGTCCGTCGCCATCCGTGTAGCACTCGCGGCCCCAGACAGGGAGGGAGGCATCCGGCTCGGCAGGCGTCAGGGTTTCCAGGTTCTTCAGCCCCAGGGAACGATTCACCAGCAGGGCGGCGTTGGAGCCGTAGCGGGTGCCCACCAGCAACAGGCGGACGTTGGCGTTGTAGGGGGTGGGATCGCCGCCAAGGAAGGCGGAAAGGTCGGCCACCGAATAGAGGCTGCCGCGGATGTTGGCGATACCGGCGAACCAGGGCTTGGTCAGGGGCACGGGAGCCAGATGGGGGGAGGGAATGATTTCCCCCGAATCGGACAGGTTGAGCAGCCACAGGCGGCTCCCCGCCTGGACCCCGAGCAGGCCGGCCGCGGCCTGCCCGCGGGCGGCGCTGGACAGGCGTGCCGCCAGGTGTTCCTGGAACTGCCGCAGGCTGATTTTTCTGGCCATGCCGCCCCAGCCTCCTAGAGTGCGGCGATCTTGGCGAGCAGCTCTTCGGCGTTGACCGGTTTCACCAGGTAGTCCTGGGCACCCTGGCGCAGCCCCCAGATCTTGTCCGTTTCCTGGCCCTTGGAGGTGCAGACGATGACCGGAATGTCCTTGGTGTCGTCGTCCCGGGTCAGGGTACGGGTAGCCTGGTAGCCGTTGAGGCCGGGCATCACCACATCCATCAGCACCAGGTCGGGCTTTTCGGCCTTGGCCTTGGCGATGCCGTCCTCACCGTTTTCGGCGGTAACCACCTGGTAACCGTTCTTGGTGAGGATTTCGACCATGAAGTGACGTTCGGTGGGGGAATCGTCCACCACGAGGATTTTCTTGACGGGCATAGGGACTCTCTCGGCTAACGCTTATTGAACCTGCTGGGGCCCGTAGGTGGCCACAGCCTGCAGCAAACTGTCTTTGGTAAAGGGCTTGGTGAGGTACTGGTCGGAACCGACCATACGCCCCCGGGCCCGGTCAAAAAGGCCGTCCTTGGAGGACAGCATGATCACCGGGGTGTTGCGGAAACGGGCGTTTTTCTTGATCAGGGCGCAGGTCTGGTAACCGTCCAGACGGGGCATCATGATGTCGCAGAAGACGATGTCTGGTTGGTGGTCGGCGATCTTGGCCAGGGCATCGAACCCGTCCTCGGCCAGCACCACCTGGCATCCTGCCTGCACCAGGAAGATTTCAGCGCTGCGACGGATGGTATTGCTATCGTCAATCACCATCACTTTCACGCCGCGCTGGGCAGTGGCATCCGGCAAATCAACCTCCCAAGATCTCTCGATTACCCCGGAACCAGCCGGGGCTTCTGGATTTTATGCAGCAATACTAAACCTTCGCCCGGGATTTTCCTAGATTTCCACCATTTCGAAGTCTTCCTTGCGCGCATCGCACTCGGGACAGCCCCAGTTCATGGGAATGTCTTGCCAACGGGTACCGGGGGCGATGCCCTCTTCCGGCAGTCCGGCGGCCTCGTCGTAGATGAAACCGCAAATCTGGCACATCCAGGTCCGGTAAGGACCTCCTGGCGGGGTGGATTCAGGCTGGGTCATATCAAAGCTCGGAAGGGGGTTTTAGGCTAGAATCGGGGCCCTTGATCTTACCCAAAGCGCTGCGCCGCCGAAAGGCAGAAAGCGTGCTGCAATGCCACAAAACCCCTCCCCCCAGCTGTCGCCCCCCATTGTCCTCACCTTTGCCGCCTCCGACCCCACCGGCGGCGCCGGCGTCCAGGCGGACATCCTGACCCTGGCCAGCATGGGCTGCCACCCCCTCTCGGTGATCACCGCCATCACCGTCCAGGACACCGCCGGGGTGGATGCGGTCCTGCCCATGGAGCCGGACTGGGTCGAGGACCAGGCCCGCTCCCTGCTGGAGGACATGCCGGTGGCCGCCTTCAAGATCGGCCTCATCGGCAGCGTGGAAAACGTGGCGGCCATTGCCGAGATCGTCTCCGACTATCCCCACATTCCCCTGATCCTGGACCCGGTGCTGGCCTCCGGCCGGGGCGACGAGCTGGCGACGGAGGACCTCATCGCCGCCATGAAGGAACTGCTGCTGCCCCAGACCACCATCCTCACCCCCAACAGTCTGGAGGCCCGCCGCCTGGCCGAGGAGGACGAGGAGGAGCCGGAACTGGAGGAGTGCGCCCGCCGCCTGGTCAGCTACGGCTGTGAATACGTGCTGCTCACGGGCACCCACGAAAACACCGGCCAGGTCATCAACACCCTCTACAACGAGCACGGCATGGTGCGGGCCGACCGCTGGGAGCGGCTGCCCGGCAGCTACCACGGCTCCGGCTGCACCCTGGCCTCCGCCATCGCCGCCAACCTGGCCAACGGCCTGGAACTGGGCGACGCGGTGCGGGACGCCCAGGAGTACACCTGGCAGGCCCTGGCCGCCGGCTTCCGCCCCGGCATGGGCCAGTACATCCCGGACCGCTTCTTCTGGGCCCGGGCGCCGGAAGAGGGCAGGGAGGGCGATGCTTAAGCGCCCCCGCCCCGGCCTCTACGCCATCACTCCCGACGGCCTGGAGACGCCGCGTCTGCTGATGCTGGCCGAAGCAGCCCTGGCTGCCGGCATTCCCCTGCTGCAGTACCGGGACAAGAGCGGCGACGCCGCCCGCCGCCGGGAACAGGCCACCGCCCTGCTGGCCCTGTGCCGCCGTTACGGCACCCGCCTTATCATCAACGACGACGTGGCCCTGGCCCGGGAAGTGGATGCCGACGGCGTCCATCTCGGCGGCGAGGACGGGGACCTGGCCGCCGCCCGCGCCCTGCTGGGCCCTGACAAGCTCATCGGCACCTCCTGCTACGCCGATTTCGCCCGGGCCCAGGCCGCCGCCGCAGCCGGCGCCAACTACGTCGCCTTCGGCGCCATGTACACCTCCCCGACCAAGCCCCAGGCGCCCCGGGCACCTTTCAACCTGGTCACCCGGGCCCGCCAGGAGCTGCCTGGCGTACAGGTCGCCGCCATCGGCGGCATCACCCTGGACAACTCCGCCCCGGTCATCGCCGCCGGCGCCCAGTTCATCGCCGTCATCACCGATTTGTTCGAGGCCCCGGATGTCGCTGTCCGGGCCGCTGCCTATCAACGTCTTTTTGCAGAAAGTGCTGCCCATGAGCTCTCGTAACCAGCAACTCTTCGATGCCGCCCAACGCCACATTCCCGGCGGCGTGAATTCCCCCGTGCGGGCCTTCCGCTCCGTCGGCGGTGCCCCCCGCTTCTTCACCCGCGGCGAAGGCCCCCGGGTGTGGGATGCGGACGGCCGGAGCTACCTGGATTACGTCGGTTCCTGGGGCCCCCTGATCCTGGGCCACGCCCACGCCCCCACGGTCAAGGCCGTGCAGGAGGCCGCCGCTCTGGGCCTGTCCTTCGGCGCCCCCACCGAGGCCGAGATCGAGATCGCCGACCTGCTCTGCGACATCCTGCCCTCCCTGGACATGGTGCGCCTGGTCTCCTCCGGCACCGAAGCCACCATGAGCGCCATCCGCCTGGCCCGGGGCCATACCGGCCGGGACCTGCTGGTGAAGTTCGAGGGCTGCTACCACGGCCATTCCGACAGCCTGCTGGTGAAGGCCGGTTCCGGCCTGCTGACCTTCGGCAATCCCTCCTCCGGCGGCGTCCCCGCCGACGTGGCCAAGCACACCCTGGTGCTCGAATACAACAATGCCGAACAACTGGCCGAAGCCTTTGCCAAGCAGGGCAGCGAAATCGCCGCCGTCATCGTCGAGCCGGTGGCCGGCAACATGAACCTGATCGCGCCCAAGCCCGAGTTCATGCAGGCCATGCGCGAGCTGTGCAGCAAGCACGGCGCCGTGCTCATCTTCGACGAGGTCATGACCGGCTTCCGCGTCGGCCCCCAGTGCGCCCAGGGCCTCTTCGGCATCACCCCGGACCTCACCACTCTGGGCAAGGTCATCGGCGGCGGCATGCCGGTGGCGGCCTTCGGCGGCAAGCGGGAGATCATGGAAAAGATCGCCCCCCTGGGCCCGGTGTATCAGGCCGGCACCCTCTCCGGCAACCCGGTGGCAGTGGCCGCCGGCCTGGTGACCCTGAAGGCCACCCGGGCCCCCGGCTTCTACGATAGCCTGGCCGCCCGTACCAAGCAGCTCACCGACGGCCTCACCGCCGCCGCCAAGAAGCAAGGCGTCACCTTCTGCGCCCAGAGCGTGGGCGGCATGTTCGGCCTGTACTTCAGCGCCACCCCGCCCACCTCCTTCGCCGAAGTGATGCAGTGCGACAAGGAAGCCTTCAACCGCTTCTTCCACGCCATGCTGGAGGCCGGCCACTACCTGGCCCCTTCCGCCTTCGAGGCCGGCTTCGTCTCCGCTGCCCACACGGAAGCCGACATCGCCGCCACCATCGCCGCGGCCGAGGCCATTTTCGCCAAGGGCGTCTGAACCTCGCGCCGGAGCGACTGCCGGACGTAAAAAAGCCCGCTCAAATGAGCGGGCTTTTTCTTTGGCGGAAGCCGGCGCTTACAGAATCGCCGTGCCTTCGTGTTCGCCCCGTTCGTACACCACGTTGGCCCGGCCCACCAGCAGGGGGTCCAGGGGGCCGATGCGCTCCACGTCCTTATTCTTGTAGGGCAGCTTGTGCAGGATGTAGCGCATGGCGTTGAGCCGCGCCCGCTTCTTGCAGTCGGACTTGACCACGGTCCACGGGGAGTCGGCCGTGTCGGTGTAGAAGAACATGGCCTCCTTGGCCTTGGTGTAGTCCTCCCATTTGTCCAGGGAGGCCAGGTCGATGGGGGAGAGCTTCCACTGCTTCAGGGGATGGGTTTCCCGCTCCTTGAAACGGCGGCGCTGTTCGGCCCGGCTGACGGAGAACCAGAACTTGATCAGGTGGATGCCACTGCGGGCCAGGTTGCGCTCGAACTCGGGGCACTGGCGCATGAACTCGGCGTACTCGTCCTGGTCGCAAAAGCCCATGACCCGTTCCACCCCTGCCCGGTTGTACCAGGAGCGGTCGAACATGACGATCTCGCCGGCAGTGGGCAGGTGCTGGATGTAGCGCTGGAAATACCACTGGCCCCGCTCCACTTCCGAGGGCTTTTCCAGGGCCACCACCCGGGCACCCCGGGGATTCAGGTGCTCGGTGAAACGCTTGATGGCGCCCCCCTTGCCGGCCGCGTCCCGGCCTTCGAAGAGGATCACCACCCGCTGCCCGGTTTCCTTGACCCAGGCCTGGAGCTTCAGCAGTTCCACCTGCAGGCGGTACTTCTGCTTCTCGTAGTTCTTGCGGGTCATCAGGTTCTTGTAGGGATAACCGCCGGTGCGCCACTCGTCGGAGAGCTGGTCGTCCGGGCTCACCGGCAGCTTGTCCGCCGGCACCTCGTCCTTGAACAGGGTGTCCCGCAGCATCTTCACGTCGTCGGGGGAAGCGCCGGCGACAATGGCTTCCAGGGTCTTGGCCACGGACTTGAGGTCGGTGCCCTGGGTACGGCTGAGGATGTCGCGCATGGCGACGACCTTGGAATTCTGGGCGGCGGCCACGGCCTGGCCGACTTCGAAACTCTCTACGCCGGCAGGGCTGTGGGCCGGGGCCACGTCGCCGCTCTTCACCGGGCGGGCGCGGCTGGGGCGGGGCTTGGCCACCACCTTGGTGGCGGCCTTGGGGGCGGTGTTGCCGAGGGCGGCGGACTTGCGGGTTGCGGGCTTGCTGACCTTTGTCACCATGTATTTATTCTCCGGGTCATGGGCTGGAATCGGGGCGCCGGGCCAACCTCCTTGGCCCGGCGGGCGAAGGAACATTGTGCGCCTATTTCAGCCCGGCCGGTGTGACCCATTAGGCATGGCAACCGTGCCATGCCGCAGTCGGCCGTCAGCGGCCGTCGTGATGGTGGGGGTGTTCGCCCAGGTGATGGGTCAGGCCGGCAGCATGATGCTCGTGGCCGAAGGGCACCGGAGTCGGCTGGCCCACCACGCGGGGCAGCAGGGAACCGGCCACCATGGCCACGCCGGCGACAAGGAAGCCCAGCACCTGGGGCGGCCAGGTGGCGTCTTCCGGCCCCAGCACTTCCATGAGGATCCAGGTGAAGAAGCCGGAGAAGATGGCGAACAGGGCGCCCTGGGTGTTGGCCTTCTTCCAGTAGAGGCCGGCGAAGAGGGGGATGAAGGCGGTGACCAGGGTGATCTTGTAGGCATTCTCCACCATGTGGAATATGCTCTCGTTGGAATTGAGGGCGAACAGCAGCACGGTGCCGGCGAAGCAGACGATCACCGTGCGCATGGCCAGGAGGAAGGTGCGGTCCGGCATGCGCGGGAAGAAGCCGCGCAGGATGTTCTCGGAGAAGGCCACGGAGGGCGCCAGCAGGGTGGCCGAGGAGCAGCTCATGATGGCCGAGAGCAGGGCGCCGAAGAACACCACCTGGGCGAACACCGGCGTGTGCTGCAGGATCAGGGTGGGCAGCACCAGCTGGGAATCCTGTTCCAGCAGGTCGCCGAACATGGCCGGGTCGATCAGGGTGGCGGCGTAGGCCAGGAACATGGGCACGAAGGCGAAGGCAAAGTAGAGGCTGCCGCCCAGCACCGAGCCGCGGATGGCGGTCTTCTCGTTCTTGGCCGAGGTGATGCGCTGGAACACGTCCTGCTGCGGAATGGAGCCCAGCATCATGGTCATCCAGGCGCCGATGAAGGGCACCCACACCTCGAGCCCACCCTTGGGGAAGAAGTCCAGCTTGCCCGCCGCCGCCGCGTGGCCGACCACGGCGCCGACGCCGCCGGTGAGGCCGGAGATGACGTAGCCGATGTAGAGCATGCCGCCCATGATCACGGTGATCTGCACGAAGTCCAGGATGGCCACGGAGAACATGCCGCCGAAAGTGGTGTAGGTCAGCACGATGAGGGCGCCCAGAATCATGCCCGCCTCCTGGGACACGGCGCCGCCGGTAACGACGAAGAAGACCAGGCCCAGGGCCTTGATCTGGGCCGAGACCCAGCCCAGGTAGGAGACCACGACGCAGAGGGTGGTGAGCACCTCGACGGTGCGGTTGTAGCGCAGCCGGTAGTAGTCGCCGATGGTCAGCAGGTTCATCCGGTACAGCTTGCTGGCGAAGAAGAGGCCGGCCAGGATGAGGCAGAGGGAGGCGCCGAAGGGGTCGGCGACGAAGCCGCCCAGGCCTTCCTTGACGAAGGTGGCGGAGACCCCGAGCACGGCCTCGGCGCCGAACCAGGTGGCGAAGACCGTGGCGGTGACCACCGGCAGGGGCAGGCTGCGGCCGGCGACGGCGAAATCCTTGGCGCTATGGACCCGGGTGGCAGCGAACAGGCCGATGCCGATGGAGACCAGGAGATAGAGGATGACGAAGGCCAGGAGCGTGGTCATGGTGGCGGAAATCCCGGGACGATGACGAGGCGGAAAAATTGAAAAACGCGCAAGTATAGCCGCATTTCCGCCCCACGCCGGCAGGATTTAGGGCAAGCAAATCAGTGCCTTGGCGCACCATTTTGGGCCGCCGCCGATCAAGACCCGGGAAAGGCCGCCCCCAGTGCCCTGCAGCCGGGCTGGAACGCCCGTCCGGCGGGCCTCTCAGGCCCCGTGCCGGCGGGGGAAGACAGCACCGATGAGCCGGGCCAGCAGGGCTGCCGTGCGCCCGCCCGCATCCCGGTCCGGGTTGAACTCCATCACCTCCAGGGCCAGCAGGGCCGGGTCCCCGGCCAGGCCGGCCAGGGCCGGCATCAGTTCGGTCTGGGACAGGCCCGCCGGTTCCGGGCTGCCCACCCCCGGCGCTTCCCGGGGATCGAAGACGTCCAGGTCCAGGCTGACGCCGTAGCCGCCGGGCGCCTGTCGCACCCGGGCCAGGGCTTCGCCGAAGACCGCCGGCAGGCCCCGCTGCCGCACCTCGTCAATGGCGAACACGCGCACCCCGAGGCGGTCGAGGAACTCCCGCTCCTCCGGCTCGTAGCTGCGCACCCCGATGAGGGCCACATGCCCGGGCAGCAGCTTGGGCCCGGGGCCGCCCACGGTCACCAGGCGCCGGTCGCCCTGGCCCAGCAGGCAGGCCAGGGGCATGCCGTGGAGGGCGCCGGAATGGGTGCTTTCGGGGGTGTGGCTGTCCAGATGGGCGTCGAGCCAGAGCAGGCCGACCGGTGCCGGGCTGGCGGCGCGGACGCCGCTCCAGGTACCGATGGCGCAGGAATGGTCGCCGCCCAGCACCACCGGGGTCTCGCCCCGCTCCCGGGCCTGGCGCACTGCCTCGGCCAGGCGCTGGCAGAGGTCGGCCACCTCGGCCACGCGGCCGCCCAGGGCCTGGCGCGGAAAGAGGGTTTCGCCCCAGCTGAGATCGGGGCGGCGGTGCAGGTCATCGAAGGCGTGGGCCCGGTGCAGGGCGGTGGGGCCGGCGTGGCAGCCCGGGTCCTGGGCGCCGACGCCGCTGGCGGCACCGATGAGGCGGAGGGTGCGGTGCATGGCGGCGCAGGCGGCGGGCCCGGACTCAGCCCAGGCTGCGGAAGATTTCCAGGGCGAAGATGCCGGCGGCCAGCAGCAGGGCCAGGCGCAGCCAGCGCTCGTGGCGGGCCTGGGTGGCCTGGATGGCGGCCAGGGCCGCCTGGGTGGCGACGCCGGTTTCCGGCGCCCGGGCCTGGGCGGCCAGGGCCTGCTGGGCCAGGCGGGGAATCTGGGGCAGGCTGCGGGCCCAGTAGGGCGCCTCGTTCTTCAGGTTGCGCACGAAACCGCGCCAGCCCATCTGGCTTTCCATCCACTTCTCGAGGAAGGGCTTGGCGGTCTTCCACAGGTCCAGGTCCGGGTCCAGCTGGCGGCCCAGGCCCTCGATGTTGAGCAGGGTCTTCTGCAGCATCACCAGCTGGGGCTGGATTTCCACATTGAAGCGGCGGCTGGTCTGGAACAGGCGCAAGAGCAGCTTGCCGAAGGAGATGTCCTTCAGGGGGCGGTCGAAGATGGGCTCGCAGACGGCGCGGATGGCCGCTTCCAGCTCGTCCACCCGGGTGTCGGCGGGGGCCCAGCCGGATTCGATGTGGGCCTCGGCCACCCGCTTGTAGTCGCGGCGGAAGAAGGCCAGGAAGTTCTGGGCCAGGTAGTTCTTGTCGTTGTCGTTGAGGGTGGCGACGATGCCGAAATCCAGGGCGATGTAGCGGCCGTCGGCATGGACGAAGATGTTGCCCGGGTGCATGTCGGCGTGGAAGAAGCCGTCGCGGAAGACCTGGGTGAAGAAAATCTCCACCCCGGCCCGGGACAGGGCCTTCAAATCGGTGCCCTGGGCCTGCAGGCGCTGGGTCTGGCTGATGGGGATGCCGTGCATGCGCTCCATGGCCATCACCGAGGGGGTGCAGTAGTCCCAATGCACCTCGGGCACCAGCAGCAGGGGGGAATTCTCGAAATTGCGGCGCAGCTGGGAGCAGTTGGCCGCTTCCCGCATCAGGTCCAGCTCGTCGTAGAGGTGCTTGGCGAACTCGGCCACCACCTCCCGGGGCTTCAGGCGCTTGCCGTCGGCCCACAGTTTTTCGGTAAGGCCGGCCAGGGTGTCCATGAGGGCCAGGTCGTGGCCGATAACCGGCTTCATGCCGGGGCGCAGCACCTTCACCGCCACTTCGCGGCCATCGTGCAGGCGGGCGAAATGGACCTGGGCGACGGAGGCGGAGGCCACCGGGGTCGGGTCGAACTCGGCGAAGATTTCTGCCAGGGGCTTGCCGTAGGCCGCTTCCACCTGGGCAATGGCCTGCTCCGAGGGGAAGGGCGGCACCTGGTCCTGCAGCTTGGCCAGTTCCTCCGCCAGGTCCGGCGGCAACAGGTCGCGGCGGGTGGACAGCACCTGGCCGAACTTGACGAAGATGGGGCCCAGGGCTTCCAGGGCCAGGCGCAGGCGCTCGGCCTCGGAGCGGCGGTCCAGGTCGCGCCAGAAGAAGAGGGCGCGGGAAAGCCGGGAGAGGCCCCGGGCACGGCCGGTGGGCTCGTGTTCCAGCACCATCTGGTCGAGGCCGTAACGGATGGCGACGGTGGCGATCTTGGCGAGGCGCAGCAGGCGCATGGTCAGTCGGGAAGAGGCGGGGGAGGGAGCCGCCGAGAATACCAGAATCCAGACCGGCCCGCGGCGCCGGGCAGGTATAATCGGCCCTTTCAAGCTTTTGGCACCGCCCGATTTCCCTATGAGTCAAGATATCAAGGCCCACCTGGCCGACCTGCTGCAGACCGCCCTGAAGAGCGTGGCCCCCGATCACGCCGCCACGCCCATCGCCCTGGAACGCCCGAAACAGGAGTCCCACGGCGACTTCGCCGCCAACGTGGCGATGCAGCTGGCCCGGGAACTGAAAAAGAACCCGCGGGAAATCGCCCAGCAGCTGGTCAATGAGCTGCCGCCCTCCGCCTGGGTGGAAAAGGTGGACATCGCCGGCGCCGGCTTCATCAACTTCACCCTCAAGGCCGCCGCCAAGACCGCCGTGGTCCAGGCCGTGCTGGCCAAGGCCGGGGAATACGGCCGCAGCAACGCCGGCGGCAAGCAGAAGGTGCAGGTGGAATTCGTCTCCGCCAACCCCACCGGCCCCCTCCACGTCGGTCATGGCCGCGGCGCCGCCTATGGCGCCTCCCTCTCCAGCCTGCTGGCCTTCGTCGGCTGGGATGTGACCCGGGAGTACTACGTCAATGACGCCGGCCGGCAGATGGACATCCTCGGTCTCTCCACCTGGCTGCGTTACCTCGCTCTCTACGACATCAACGTCCCCTTCCCGCCCAACGGCTACCAGGGCGACTACGTGCGCGACATGGCCCGCCAGATCAAGGACGCCCACGGCAACAAGTACCTGCGCCCGGCGGCGGACATCCTGGCCGGCGCTCCCGACGTGGAAGCGGACAAGGAGGGCCACCTGGACGCCCTCATCGCCAACGCCAAGAACCTGCTCGGCCCGGACTGGAGCTACATCCACCAGCACGCCCTGTCCGAGCAGCTGGCGGACGGCAAGGACGACCTGGAAGAGTTCGGCGTGCACTTCGACGTCTGGTTCTCCGAGAAGTCCCTCTTCGATACCGGCCTGGTGGCCAAGTGCGTGGAGAAGCTGGAAGCCGCCGGCCACCTATACGTGCAGAACGGCGCCAAGTGGTTCCGTTCCACCGCCTTCGGCGACGAGAAGGACCGGGTGGTGCAGCGGGAGAACGGCCTGTTCACCTACTTCGCCTCCGACATCGCCTACCACCTCAACAAGTTCGACCGGGGCTTCGACAAGGTCATCAACATCTGGGGCGCCGACCACCACGGCTACATTCCCCGGGTGAAGGGCGCCCTCCAGGCCCTGGACCAGGACGAAGCCAAGCTGCACGTGGCCCTGGTACAGTTCGCCGTGCTCTACCGCAACGGCGAGAAGGCCGCCATGTCCACCCGCTCCGGCGAGTTCGTCACCCTGCGCCAGCTGCGCGGCGAAGTGGGCAACGACGCCTGCCGCTTCTTCTACGTGCTGCGCAAGTCCGACCAGCACCTGGACTTCGACCTGGACCTGGCCAAGAGCCAGACCAACGAAAACCCGGTCTATTACATCCAGTACGCCCACGCCCGGGTCTGTTCCGTAGTCAAGCAGTGGGGCGATGCCGGCGGCAACGAGGCCGAACTGGCCGGTGCCGACCTGGGCCTGCTGACCCACCCGCGGGAACTGGCCGTGGCCGCCCGCCTGGCCGCCTTCCCCGAAGTCGTCGCCAATGCCGCCGCAGACCTGGCGCCGCACCAGGTGGCCTTCTACCTGAAGGACCTGGCCGCCGACTTCCACAGTTATTACAATGCCGAACGCATGCTGGTGGACGACGCCGCCCTGGCCCGTTCCCGCGTCGCCCTGGCCGCCGCCGTGCGCCAGGTGATCCGTAACGGCATGGCCCTGCTGGGTGTTTCCTGCCCGGCCTCCATGTAAGCCAACCCCGCCCCCATACGTTGAGCAGAGAACCATGAGTCGTGACATGAAACCCCGCAAGGCCCCCGCCAGGAAAAAGTCCGGCGGTGGCACCCTGATCGGCATCTTTATCGGCCTCATCCTGGGGGTGGTGGCGGCCCTGGGCGTCGCCTGGTACATCAACAAGGCGCCGATGCCCTTTGTGAACAAGACCCAGAACGGCGCCCCCATGCCGCCGGAGGCCCTGCCCAAGCCGGGTGAGAAGGCGGCGGACAAGGCCGCCCCGGCCCAGCCCCCCGCCCCGGCGGCCCTGCCCGGCAAGCCCGGCGACCCGGTGCCGGAAAAGCCCCGTTTCGACTTCTACAAGATTCTGCCCGGCAACGCCGACGCCGTTCCCGCCCCGGAAGCCAAGCCCGACGCCAAGACGGCCAAGGATGGCAAGGACGGGAAGGAGGCCAAGGACGCCAAGGACGGCGCCGCCGCCAAGGAACCCGTGTTCCTCCAGGCCGGCTCCTTCCAGAAGCCGGGCGACGCGGACAATCAGAAGGCCAGTCTGGCCATGTTGGGGGTGGAAGCCACCGTGCAGCAAGTGATGGTGGGCGACAAGGTGTGGTACCGGGTGCGCCTGGGGCCGTACACCAAGATCGATGAAGTGAACAAGGTGCGCGCCGAGCTGGCCAAGGCCGGCGTCGAAGCCAATATCGTCAAGAACAAGGACTGAAGGAAACCCCCATGACCCAGACCTCCGCTTCCCTGTATTCCCGCCTGCGCCGCTGGCTGGCGCCCCTGGCCCTGCTGGCCGCCGCCGCCCTGCAGCCGGCCGTTGCCCAGCAGCAGCCCCAGTTCCAGGCGATCAACCCGCCCATCGCCACCGACAGCGGCAGCAAGATCGAAGTGATCGAGTTCTTCTCCTACGGCTGCCCCCACTGCGCCGACTTCAACCCCCTGATCCACGCCTGGGCCTCCCGCCTGGGCCCGGACGTGGCCTTCAAGAAGGTGCCCATCACCTTCGGCCGCCCCGCCTGGACCAACGTGGCCAAGCTGTACTACGCCCTGGAAACCACCGGCGACCTGGCCAAGCTGGACGAAGCCGTGTTCAAGGCCATCCACGAACAGCGCGTCAATCTGTTCGACCCCCGCACCGCCGAGGAATGGGTGGGCAAGCAGGGCGCCGACGGCAAGAAGTTCGCCGAGGCTTTCAGCTCCTTCGGCGTGAACAGCAAGATGAGCCGGGCCGAGCAGATCGCCCGGGCCTACAAGGTGGACGGCGTGCCCATGGTGGTGGTGGACGGCCGCTACGTGGTCAAGGGCGAAGCCTTCAAGGACGTGCTGCGCAACGCCGACCTGCTGATCGAGAAAATCCGCGCCGAGCGGGCCGGCAAGAAGAAGTAAGCCCCGCCGGCAGACCCACGCCATCGCCCGGACGGCCCCGCCCTCCGGGCGATTTCACATCCACCTGCGGAACATTCATGGCATCCCTCAAGGTCTTCATCACCGGCGCCTCCAGCGGCATCGGCGCCGCCCTGGCCCGTCACTACGCCGAACAGGGCGCCACCCTTGGTCTGGCGGCCCGCCGGCAACAAGCACTGACGGACCTCCTGGCCGACCTGCCCGGGCGCCACGCCGCCTATGCCCTGGATGTGAGCGACGCCCCGGCCCTGGCCGCCGCCGCGGCCGACTTCACGGCTCGCCACGGCGCCCCGGACATCGTCATCGCCAACGCCGGGGTCTCGGTGGGCACCCTCAGCGAATGCCCGGAAGACCTGGCGGCCTTCCGCAAGGTGATGGACACCAACGTCTACGGCATGGCCGCCACCTTCGCCCCCTTCATCGGCCCCATGGCCGCCGCCGGCGGCGACAGGCGCCTGGTGGGCATCGCCTCCGTCGCCGGCATCCGGGGCCTGCCGGGGGCCGAAGCCTATTCGGCCTCCAAGGCCGCCGCCATCGCCTATCTGGAATCCCTGCGCCTGGAAATGGCGCCCAAGGGCATCAAGGTGGTGACCATCGCCCCGGGCTATATCGAAACCCCCATGACCGCCATCAACCCCTATCCCATGCCCTTCCTGCTGCCGGCAGCGGAAGCGGCGCGGCGCTTCGCCCGGGCGGTGGCAAAGGGCACCAGCTACACGGTCATTCCCTGGCAGATGGGGGTGGTGGCGAAGGTCCTGCGGCTCCTGCCCAACTGGCTCTACGACCGCCTGTTCACCCAGGCCCCGCGCAAGCCCCGGGGCCTGCTGGACTAGGCCAGCACCCGCTCCAGGCAACGGCGCAGCAGGAATACCCGGCGCAGACTGCGGCCCCGTTTGTGGCGCCAGGGCCGGGCCAGGAAGGTGATGGCGCGCAGCCACAGCATGGCCCGCTGCAGGCAGCGGCGGATGTCGGCCGCCGGGTGGGCGGCGAAGTAGCGCTCCAGCAGGGCCTCGCCCATGGCCTGCCAGGCGGCCTCGCCCCGGTCGTCGAGGAGCAGGCAGGAATTGACCAGCAGCACCAGGTCCAGGGTCTGGGCCACGGCCAGGGGCAGGTGCTCGCCGATGTCTTCCTCGAAATCGATGCGGTAAATCTCGCCCTGCCACAGCATCAGGTTCTTCACCTGGCTGCCGCCGTGCCAGTGGCCGGCTCGGTGGAAGGCCGCCAGGTCGTCCATGGCCCGCAGCAGCAGGTCGTCCCATTCCTGCCGCGGACGGTCCGTACGGGCGTGTTCCAGGGTATCGCCTACCGCCTCCAGGGCCAGCCAGCCGGCCCCTTCCGCCAGCACCCGGGGCACTTTCACCCCGGCGGCGTGGAGGCTGCGCAGGCGGCGGGCTTCGATGCGGATCAGGCCGCCCTGGTCCGACAGGGCCAGGGACTGCCGCGGCAGGGGCTGGGGCGAAAGGCTGCCGGCGATACGGGCGGCGATCCAAGTGACCCAGGGGGCCCGGGTCTGGTCGGAGGCGCGCTTCACCACCAGGGACTGGCCCTCGTGGCTGAGGCGCAGGATGCGTTCCTCGGGACGGGCGGCCAGGGCCGCCTCGATGGCGGCGACCAGTTCGGGGGCGCCGGCGGGCAGGTTGGGAGCAGACATGGGGCGGATTATCCCACAGGCCCCGCCGCCGCCGCGGGGTCCGGGGCGGCGACAAATCCGGCCTATATCAAATCAGGCGGCCCCGGGCCGGGCTATCATCCGCCCATTCTCCCTGCTTCCGAGGACCCTATGCGCCGTATTGCCCTGCTCCTGCTGCCCCTCTCGCTGTTGGCCGCCCAACCCGCCCGGGCGGCGGATTTGTCGCCCGAATCGGTACTGCAGGCCCTCACCGAACTGGGCCGCCTCAACGGCACCGCCCTGGCCTGCGGCCAGAAAGAGGTGGTGGCACGGATCAAGGGGCTGGTGATCCAGCGCGCCCCCAAGACCCGCCAGTACGGCGAGGCTTTCGAAGGGGCCACCCAGAACGCTTTCCTGGAGCGCTCGCGCCAGGGAGGCACCTGCCCCGCCGCCCCGGAACTGGCCCGCAAGGCCGAAGCCCTGGCCGAGCAATTGCCGCCTGCCTCTGCCGACGCCGTGGCCCGCTGACCATGAAGTACGCCCGTCTCAAGCTCGCCCTGCTGGCCCTGGGCGCCGCCCTTGCCCTGCCGGCCGCCGCCCAGGCCCCGGCCAAGCCCCTCAACCCGGCCCGCCATCTGGCCGCCAGCGGCGACGACATCGCCGTCGGCGTGCAACCCCGCTACCTGCTGCAGACCCAGTACGGCAACGTGGTCACCAACCAGGACTTCGGCGGCCAGTTCCAGCTGATTACCTTCGGCTACACCTCCTGCCCCGACGTCTGCCCCACCACCCTGGCGGAAATGGCGGCCATCCTGGAACAGCTGGGAGAGGCGGGCAAGCGGGTGCAGCCCATTTTCATCAGCGTGGACCCGCAGCGGGACACGCCCAAGGTCCTGGGCAACTACGTCGCCTTCTTCAACCCGCGCATCCTCGGCCTCACCGGATCGCCAGCCCTGGTGCGGGGCGTCGCCGACAACTTCAAGGCGCGCTACGAGAAGGTCCAGGAGCCGGGCTCGGACCAATACTGGATGGACCACTCCGCCGGCATGTACCTGCTGGGGCCGGATAGCGGCTTTGTCGCCAAGTTCCCCTACGCCATGCCCGCCGCCGAGATCACGGCGCGCATCAAGGCCCAGCTGGACGCCACGCCCGAGCCGACGCCCCGGGAGCAGCAAGCCCCGGCGGGCGCCCCGCCCCGGCGCTGAGCCTTACCAGTCCAGGGGCTGGCCGTCCCGGAAGAAGCCGCCGCTGGGCCCGTCGTCGGGCAGGGTGGCGGCCCACAGGATGCTGCGGGCGCCCTCCTCGGCGCTACGCTGGGCGTCGCTGCCGCCCATCTCGGTGCGGCACCAGCCGGGACACACCGCATTGACCTTGATCGCCGCCCCTTCCGCGGCCAGTTCCGCCGCCAGGATGCGGGTGAGGGCGTTGAGGGCCGTCTTCGAGGCCCGGTAGCCGGGCCAGGCGCCGCCCATGGTGGACAGCTGGCCCATGCCGGAGGAGACATTGACGATGCGCCCCCAGCCCCGCCGCCGCATCAGGGGCACCAGGGCCTGCATCAGGCGCAGGGGCGCCAGGGTGTTGGCCTCCAGGGTCGCCGCCACCAGCGCCGGATCGACCCGCAGCAGGCTGCCGCTGGCCGGGTCGGCAAAATCGTGGGGTTCGAGGAAGACCCCGGCGTTATTCACCAGGATGTCCACGCCGCCGTATTCCCGTTCCAGGAAGGCGGCCAGCCGGGCCACGTCCTCGCCCCGGGTGACATCAGCCACCTGGGCCGCCACCTCCAGGCCGCGTCCCGCCAGTTCGGCACAGGCCGCCTGCAGCGGCCCCTCACGCCGCCCCACCAGCACCACCCGGCAACCCTGCTCGGCCAACAGGCCGGCCACGGCCAGACCCAAGCCCCGGGCGGCACCCGTCACCACGGCAATTTTTTGCGCTAGCATCGCTGCTCCTTCACGTTCATGGATGCCCGATGATGCAATGGCCCGACGCCCTCGGCAAGCCGCACCCCGCCTGGTCCGCCGCCCGGGGCGAACTGCGCCTGGTGTCCCTGGTGCCCTCCATCACCGAGCTGCTGTGGGACCTGGGCCTGGGCCCCCAGCTGGTGGGGCGCACCGGCTTCTGCGTGCATCCGCGGCAGGCCCTGCAGGCCGTGCCCAAGGTGGGCGGCACCAAGGGTTTCTCCGTGGAGAAGATCCGCGCCCTGGCCCCCACCCACGTCATCGTCAATGTGGATGAAAACCGGCGCGAGGAAGTGGCGGCCCTGGAGTCCTTCGTGCCCCACATCGTCGTCACCCATCCCCTGGGCCCGGACGACAATCCGGCCCTGTACCGCCTGCTGGGCCATCTCTTCGGCAAGGAAGCGGAGGCGGAGCAGCTCTGCGCCGACTACGCCGCGGCCCGGGCCGAACTGGCGGACGCCGTGGCCGGCCTGCCCCGGGAGACGGTGCTCTACCTGATCTGGAAAAAGCCCTGGATGAGCATCAGCCGGGACACCTACATCTCCCGCATGCTGGCCGCCGCCGGCTGGGACAGCCTGCCCGCCGACGGCGCCGAACGCTATCCGGAAGTGGACCTGGCCCTGGCCCGCCAGGCCGGGCGCATCCTGCTGCCGAGCGAGCCCTATCCCTTCCGCGACAAGGACGCCCTTGAACTGGCCGCCGACCCGGCCACGGGCGGCACCCCGGTGCTGACGGTGGATGGGGAAATGATTTCCTGGTACGGCAGCCGGGCCATCGCCGGCCTGCGCTACCTGGCGGCCCTGCGCCAAAGCCTAGCCTAGGGCGGCAGGCAGCGCTCCTTTACGCCTGCCCGGGCAGGCAGGCAAGACGGCATTCTCCCGACCACTTGCCGGGGGAGGCAGATTGCAAGCCGCTCACCGGCCACACCATCTCAAGACGCCCATCCCGCCTGCCTCTCGGCAGGGACCGGTGCAGGCCGCTCAGGGCCGGAAGCGGGTGATGCCGGCTTCCGTCACCAGGGCATCCAGAGGCTCGTCGTGGGGCTCCGGGCCGATGTCGGCCACCCTGGCCAGTTCGTAGCCGACGCCGATGGCCAAGGGTCGGGGGTCCAGGCTGGCCAGGGTGCGGTCGAAAAAGCCACCGCCGTAGCCCAGGCGGTAGCCCAGCCGGTCCACCCCGTTCACCGGCAGCAGCAGCACCTGGGGCACCAGCCAGGGACCCTCGGTGGGCGTCGGGATGCCGTAGCGGTCCGGCGCCAGGGGCGTCGCCTCCCGCCACTCGCGGAAGGCCAGGGGCGCATTGGGCACCGTCACCACCGGCAGGGCCGAGCGGCCGCCCCGGGACTGCCACTCCAGCAGTAGGGGACGCAGGTCCGGCTCGTTCTGCACCGGCCAGCAGAAACCCACCACCTGGCCCTCCAGTTCGGGAAAGCCGGCCATCAGGTGGCCGCAGATGGCCTCGGAAAGCAGGGCCACGGCCTCGGCGGAAAGCCCGCGGCGGGCGGCAATGAGGCGCTGGCGCAGGACGTTGCGGTTCTCGGGGGCGGGCGGCGGGGTGAAGGGAATGGCGGTCATGGGGAAAGATGAAATTGGCTCGCTGCGGAGGCCGGGCAGGGCCCCGGCCTGTGCTATGCTCAAAGGGCTGCCAGTGGCTCTGCCGTGACGGCATTTTTTCCCGCCAGCCCCTTGCCTCAAGCGCCTGCCCTGCAGACGCCGAACCAGATTATCACACCACGATGTCGCCTTCCCCAGCCCGCCCCCGCTTCGCCCTTCGCCTCACCCTGTGCTCCGCCCTGCTCGGCCTCTGTCTCGGCCTCAACGCCCCGGCCCGCGCCGGTAGCGACGAACAGTTCGTCGCCGCCCGGGACGCCTTCCGCGCCGGCGACCTGAACCGTCTCGACCGCCTCGCCGCCGAGCTGCGGGACCACGAACTGGCGCCCTACGTGGAGTACTTCCAGATCCGCGCCCAGCTGGAAAAGGCCGACGCCAACACCGTCGCCGCCCTCAACGATTTCCTCGCCCGCCAGGACAAGACCTACATCGCCGAGAAGCTGCGCGGCGACTGGCTGCGCCTGCTCGGCAAGCAGCAGCGCTGGAGCGAGTTCGAGGCCGAGTACCCGAAGATTTCCCAGGCCGACCAGGACCTGGCCTGCCTCAGCCTGCAGAGCCGCCTGGCACGCAAGGACCCGAAGGCCCTGGACGACGCCCTGCCCCTGTTCCGCACCCTGCTGGAAGTGCCCGAGCCCTGCAACCCGGTGCTGGACGCCGTGGTGGCGGCCCAGAAGGTCAATTCCGACGACGTCTGGGCCCGCATCCGCCGCCAGTTCGAAATCAACAAACTCGGCGCCGCCTGGAACACGGCCCAGTACCTGCCCGTGGCCCAGACCCCGGAGCGCAAGCTGTGGGACCAGGTGACGGACAAGCCCCTGCCCTTCCTGGTCAAGCTCTCCGGCACCAGCCAGCGCCTGCAGAGGGAACTGGCCCTGCTGGCGCTGCAGCGGGTGGCCCGCAACGACCCGGCCATGGCCGCCCAGCGCCTGGATGCCCTGGAAAGCCAGTTGCCGCCGGCCGACCGGGCCTGGGCCTGGGGCCAGATCGGCTGGCAGGGCGCCCAGCGCCACTATCCGGAAGCCCTGGACTGGTACCGCCGCGGCAGCGACCTGACGCCCCTCTCCGACGAAGCCCAGGCCTGGAAGGTGCGCGCCGCCCTGCGCGCCCAGGACTGGCACCTGGTGCGCCACGCCATCGAAGGCATGAGCCCGACCCAGGCCGCCGACCCCAGCTGGACCTACTGGCTGGGCCGGGCCTACAAGGCCGCCGGCCGCAACGACCTGGCCCAGCCCCTGTTCGAGCGCATCGCCGGCCAGCCCAATTTCTACGGCAACCTGGCGGACGACGAGCTGGGCCGCCCCATCAAGCTGCCGCCCCAGGCCCGCCCCCTGAGCCGGGAGGAACTGGCCCGGGTCGGCGACAACCTGGCCCTGCGCCGGGCCCTGGCCCTGTTCCGCGCCAACCTGCGCTTCGAAGGCACCAAGGAATGGAGTTGGGCCCTGCGCGGCATGGACGACCGGGAACTGCTGGCCGCCGCCGAAATCGCCCGCCGCAACAACATCTACGACCGGGCCATCGCCGCCGCCGACCGCACCAAGAACGAACACGACTACAGCCTGCGCTACCTCTCCCCCTTCGACGAGCAGGTGCGCCCCGTGGCGCGCCAGCAGCAGCTGGACGATGCCTGGGTATACGGCCTGATGCGTCAGGAAAGCCGCTTCGTCACCAACGCCCGCTCCTCCGTCGGCGCCTCGGGTCTGATGCAGCTGATGCCGGCCACGGCCCGCTGGGTGGCGAAGAAGATCGGCCTCAAGGACTACGACCACGGCCAGGTGACCAATACGGACACCAACGTGCTGCTCGGCACCTCCTACATGCGCATGGTCATGGAAAGCCTGGACAACCACCCGGTGCTGGCCTCCGCCGCCTACAATGCGGGTCCCGGCCGGGCCCAGAAATGGCGGGCCGCCAAGCCCATCGAGGGGGCCATCTACGCCGAGACCATCCCCTTCAGCGAGACCCGGGATTACGTGAAAAAGGTGATGAGCAACTCGGTCTACTACGCCTCCCTCTTCAACAACGGCCGGCCCCAGTCCCTGAAAAGCCGGCTGGGGGTGGTGCTGCCCAAGGGCAGCGGTGGCGAGAACCAGCCAAAACCGGAAGATTTGCCGTAAAATCCGGGGTTTCCCGGCGGCGCCAGCGTTGCCGGGAGGTGAGGGGAGCATCGCGTCGGCAACGGCGCGGCGCAAAGACTATAAAGCGACACTCCAGAGATAATCATGGCGATCAAAAACATTCTGTTGCTGGGCGGTAGCGGCTTTGTCGGCAGCCACATTGCCAACCTGCTGTCTGCCCGCGAAGGCATCCGCATCACCGTGCCCTCCCGTCGTCGGGAACGGGCCAAGCACCTGCTGCCCCTGCCCGGGGTCGATGTGGTGGAAGCCAACATCAACAAGGAAGAAGACCTGCTCGCCCTGATGCGCGGCCAGGACGCAGTGATCAATCTGGTGGGCATCCTCCACGGCGACAGCGAAATGCCCTACGGCCGCAAGTTCGCCCAGGCCCATGTGGAACTGCCGCGGAAAGTCGTCGCTGCCATGCAGCAGGCCGGCGTCAAGCGCCTGGTGCACATGAGCGCCCTCAAGGCCGACGCCAAGGGCCCCTCCGAATACCTGCGCTCCAAGGGCGACGGCGAAGCCATCGTGCAGGCCGCCCAGGGCCCGCTGGACGTGACCGTGTTCCGTCCCTCCGTCATCTTCGGCGCCGGCGATTCCTTCCTCAACACCTTCGCCAAGCTGCTCAAGCTGGCCCCGGTGTTCCCCATCGGCTTCCCCGACGCCCGCTTCCAGCCGGTTTGCATCGACGACGTGGGCCAGGCCTTCGTGGACAGCCTGGAAGACAGCGACACCTTCGGCCAGACCTATGAACTGTGCGGCCCCGGCGTCTACAGCCTGCGCGAACTGATCCAGTACACCGGCAAGGTGATCGGCAAGGAACGGCCCCTGTTCAAGCTCTCCGAAGGCTGGGCCTACCTGCAGGCCGGCCTGCTGTGGCTGGCGCCCAAGCCCCTGATGTCCCCGGACAACCTGCGTTCCATGCAGGTGGACAATGTGGCCACCCCCGGCGCCAAGACTCCGGCCCGCTGGTGCCCCGCCTCCCTGGAATCCGTGGCCCCCACCTACCTGGCCGCCGATCCCAACGCCAAGTTCAACACGTTCCGGGGCCAGGCCGGCCGCTGAACGCCTGCCCCCCGCCCGGGAGGAGAATCCATGCTGCAACTGGTCATCGGCAACAAGAACTTCTCCTCCTGGTCCCTGCGGCCCTGGCTGCTGCTGAAGCAGGCCGGGCTGCCCTTCCGGGAAATCCCCGTGCGCCTGCGCCAGGCGGACACCAAGGCCCAGATCCTGGCCCACTCGCCCTCCGGCAAGGTGCCGGCATTGATCGATGGCGACCTGACGGTGTGGGATTCCCTCGCCATCTGCGAATACCTGGCCGAGAAGGCCTCCCTGAACCATGTGGACCTGTGGCCCGCCGACCCCAAGGCCCGGGCCGAGGCGCGCAGCGTCAGCGCCGAGATGCACTCCGGCTTTGCCGCCCTGCGCCAACACATGAGCATGGAGGTGGCTGCCAGCCGCCCCGGTGAAGGCCAGACGCCGGAGGTCCTGGCCGACATCGCCCGCATCGCCGCCCTCTGGACTTCCTGCCGGGAGCGCTTCGCCGCGGCCGGCCCCTTCCTCTTCGGCGACTTTTCCGTGGCCGATGCCATGTACGCTCCGGTGGCCTTCCGCTTCCACACCTACGGCGTCGAACTGCCGCCCCTGGCTGCCGCCTACCGGGACACCCTGCTGGCCCTGCCGGCCATGCAGGAATGGGCTGCCGGCGCCCGGGCCGAGGTGGGCGCCTGACCCCGCCCATGCAGATCTACGTCGTCGGCGGCGCCGTGCGCGACCGCCTGCTCGGCCTGCCGGTGCAGGACCGGGACTACGTGGTGGTGGGCGCCGATCCCCAGACCATGCTGGCCCAGGGCTTCAAGCCGGTGGGCAAGGATTTCCCCGTCTTCCTGCATCCCCAGACCCATGAGGAATACGCCCTGGCCCGCACCGAAAGGAAGACCGGCCGGGGCTACGCCGGCTTCGCCTTCCACGCGGCGCCAGACGTGACCCTGGAACAGGACCTGGCGCGGCGGGACCTGACCATCAATGCCATCGCCGAAGGCGAGGACGGCAGCCTCACCGACCCCTACGGCGGGGTCCGGGACATTGCCGCCCGGGTGCTGCGCCATGTGGGCCCGGCCTTTGTCGAAGACCCGGTGCGCATCCTGCGCCTGGCCCGCTTCTCCGCCCGCTTCACTGATTTTTCCGTGGCCCCGGAAACCCTGGCCCTGATGCGGGAAATGGTGGCCAACGGCGAGGTGGACGCCCTGGTGCCGGAACGGGTGTGGCAGGAACTGGCCAAGGGCCTGATGGAGGCCCGGCCCTCGCGCATGTTCGCCGTGCTCAAGGACTGCGGCGCCCTGGCCCGCCTCCTGCCCGAACTGGAGAAGCTCGACGGGGTGCCCCAGCGGGCCGACTACCATCCGGAAATCGACACCTTCGACCACGTCATGCGCGTCATCGACGTCGCCGCCAGCCGCGGCGAGCCGCTGCCGGTGCGCTTCGCCGCCCTGCTGCACGACCTGGGCAAGGGCACCACGCCGGCCGACATCCTGCCCCGGCACATCGGCCACGAGCACCGCAGCGTGGAGCTGGGCGAGGCGCTGTGCGCCCGCCTCAAGGTGCCGGTGGAATGCCGGGACCTGGCCCTGCTCACCGCCCGCTACCACGGCGACATCCACAAATGCCTGGAAATGCGGCCGGCGACCCTGGTCACCCTATTGGAAAAGACCGACGCCTTCCGCCGCCCCGAGCGTTTCGAGCAACTGCTCGCCGCCTGCGCCTGCGACTACAACGGCCGCAAGGACTGGGAGGAGCGCCCCTACGCCAGCCCGGCGCGCCTGCGCACCGCCCTGGCGGCGGCCCGCAGCGTCGATGCGGGGGCCGTGGCCAAGGCCGCCGGCGACCGTTCCCGCATCCCCGACGCCATCCACCAGGCCCGGGCCGGCGCCGTCGCGGCGGCCCTCAGAGAAAACGGCTGAGCAGGGCCAGCAGGGCGGAAAAGACCAGGGTGGAGCCGAAGGGAAAGAAATAGTCCCGGCCGCGCAGGCGCAGATTGACATCCCCGGGCAGGCCCCGCCGCCGCCCCGGCTGGCGGGGCAGGAACAGGCCCAGGAGTATCACCCCCAGGCTCAGGGTCAGAAGCCATTTCAACATTGTGCAGACCTAGACAGGAAAGGTTGGCGCCCACATCCGGCGGCCCCGATTTAACCACGGGAAGCCGGCCCCGCGACACAGAACCAAGGAAAGCCATGATCACCCTCTACACCTGGGGCACCCCCAACGGCCGCAAGGTCTCCATCATGCTCGAAGAGTGCGGCCTGCCTTACGCCGTGCAGCCGGTGGATATCACCCGGGAGCAGCAGTTTGCCCCGGACTTCCTGGCCATCAACCCCAACAACAAGATTCCCGCCATCGTGGACCAGGAGGGCCCCGGCGGCCAGCCCCTGAGCCTGTTCGAATCCGGCGCCATCCTCATCTACCTGGCGGAAAAATGCGGCCGCTTCCTGCCCGTTGCCGGGCCGGAGCGCTATGCCGTGCTGCAATGGCTGATGTTCCAGATGGGCGGCATCGGCCCCATCTTCGGCCAGACCCACCACTTCCTGCGCTTCGCCCCGGCTCCGGTGCCCTACGCCATCGAGCGCTTCCGCACGGAAACGGCCCGCCTCTACGGCGTCCTCGAGGGCCAGCTGCAACGCCAGACCTACGTCGCCGGCGATTATTCCATCGCCGACATGGCCATCTACCCCTGGGTCAGCCGCCACGAATGGCAGGGCATCGACCTGGCGGACTATCCCCAGGTGGCCCGCTGGGCCGCCCTGGTGGGCGAGCGGCCCGCCGTGCGGCGCGGCATGGAGGTGCCCGCCTGATGGACACCCGCGCCCAGGACCAGGTCCTTGAAGTCATTTCCCGCCCGGCCCAAGGCAAGGCCAAGGCCCGGCCCACGCCCCTGCTCTTCGTCCATGGCGCCTTCGCCGGCGCCTGGTGCTGGGACGAGCACTTCCTGCCCTTCTTCTCCGCCGCCGGCTACGACGCCCATGCCGTTTCCCTGCGCGGCCACGGCGGCAGCTGGGGTCACAACAGCATCGACTGGTGGAGCATCCAGGATTACGTCGAGGACGTGCGCCGGGCGGTGGCGGAACTGGAACAGGCGCCGGTGCTGATCGGCCACTCCATGGGCGGCTTCGTGGTGCAGAAGTACCTCGAGCAGGCCCAGGTGCCGGGCGCCGTCCTGATGTGCTCGGTGCCGCCCCAGGGCCTGGTGGGGGCTTCCCTGCAGATGGTCTTCTCCCGCCCGGACCTGCTGGGGGACCTCAACCACCTGCTGGGGGGCGGCCAGGTGGCCAGCCACGTGCTGGAGCAGGCCCTCTTTGCTCAGGACGTGGAGCCGGAGCGCCTGCTGCGCTACTACGGCCACATGCAGAAGGAGTCCCAGCGGGCCATCTGGGACATGTCCCTGTTCAACCTGCCCCAGCTGCTGCGCATGCGGCTGCCGCCCCTGCAGATCATCGGCGCCGAACTGGATGCCCTGGTGCCGGCGGCCCAGGTGAAGATGACCGGGGACACCTACGGCATCACCCCGGAAATCTTCCCCGGCATGGGCCACGGGCTGATGCTGGAACAGGATTGGGAAAAGGTGGCCAGGTCGCTCCTGGCCTGGCTCCAAGGCCAGGGTTTCTGAACCGCGGCACCCAAAACAAACGCCCCGGCAAGCCGGGGCGTTTCGGTATCTGCGACGGCAGGGCCGGGCAGCTCAGGCCGTGGTGTTCACGTTCTTGCCCAGATGGTCGGGCAGATTGACGGTGGACTGGGGCAGGGCCTGGATCAACTGGGCCGCACTGGAAGCCTGGGCATCCAGGGCCTTCTTCAGGACTGCGGTTTGAATCTGGTTGCTGGTCTGGGTTTCCGAAAAACTGGTGGCCAGACTGGCGATGCCATTGACGTCCATGGCGTTCTCCTCGTGGAATTACTATTTCATTCTACGACCAAAATCCGGCTTTCTTGATACCGGAGCAAAAAAATCCCGGAACGGCTCAACCTTTTCCCACCGCGCTCCGTTACACCTCTTACAGGGGGCGACGGGCGCCCCCTCACGGTGAAGGAGAGCAACATGCTGACCATCATGGACATGAGCACGGGCCGCTGCAGCGACGACCTCACCGCCCATTACGACGAAGACGTGCTGAACGCCAACTGGACCGAGCCGCCCCGGCTGGAGCCCCAGCTGCAACTGGTGGCGGCACCGGCACGGCAACCGGGTATCGACCCCGCCCTCTATCTCAACGCCTTCTACGCCGCCCAGGAATAGGCACTTGCCCAGATCACCTCAGTTGCGGCGGGCGCCCCCCGGCGCCACCGCCACCTGGGTGCTGTTATAGGCCTGGGCGTACTGGCGGCTGACCTCCTCCAGCACTTCGGCGATGCGCTCGCTGGTAGTGGCCACATTGCGGGCCTGGCTCTGCCTGTCCGTACCGGCGCCGCTGCCGCCGCCGACCAGGGCCTGGTCGAAGAACAGCCATTGGGTACGCGCCAGTTCCAGGGCATTGCGCACGGCGGCGGTGTTTTCCCGGGCCCCGGCCAGCTCGCCCAGGGCGGTGTTGAATTCACGGCGGGCCTGTTCCGCGTCCACCTGGCGCCCCTGGCTGCGGTCGCCGGCGAAGCCCATCAGATACAGCCGTGCCAGCCGCTGGGCCAGCATGTTCTGCCGCTGGGATAGATCCAGCAGGCGCCCCATATTGCCTTCGCTCTGCTCCTCGATCAGCAGGCTCAGCTTGCCGCTGGCCAGCATCAGGTCGTCGCTGACCGTCAGCACCCGCTGCAGGGCCGGCGTGGTGTAGGGGGATTTCAGGGCCTGCCGCAGCTCCACCCAGAGGGCCTGGGTGCGCTGCAGGGTCGGCGCCATGCGGCTCTGGCGGCTGTAGGGGGCCAGTTCGGCAAGGGCCGTCTCCAGTTGCTGGGTGGCTTTCTGCAACTGATTGCGGGCGCTGTCCGCCTGGATCTGCAGGCCGGCCTGCAGGTAGAGCTTGGCCACGCGCTGGGACTGCAGCCGCAGCTGGCCCACGGCCACCAGGTCGCTGGCCCCGGCAGCCTGGACGGCACCGGAAAGCAGCAGGGCAAAGAGAAACAGTAGCCCCAGGAAGAGGGCACGACTGGCAGCGACGGGGAGCAAGGCAAGGGGCATGACGGCATTCCCGAAAACATCTAGGGGCCGTCAGTAAACACCCTCCGCGTTGCAGGAATATGAAGGGCCGGAACGCTGCCGCTTACAGGGTGTGGCTGCGGTCGCCGCGCTGGAAGCCGAGCAGGGGCTCGGCCAGGCCCTTGCCCAGGGCGATGACCTTGAACAGCTCGCCCATTTCATGGGGCTGCACCAGTTTCTGCACCATGGCCGCGGCCTTGAAGTACTCGCTGCTGCCGGGGGCCAGGCTGGCCAGGCAGTCCAGCAGACCCGCATTCATGAGGAACTGGCCCTGGGCGGTATAGCCCAGCACCTCCAGGCCCGCGGCGAAACCGGCTTCGGCCGCTGCCGTGAAATCCACGTGGGCGGTGATGTCGGTCAGGCCCAGCAGATGAAAGGGGTCCGGGTGGGCATGGTGGCGGTAGTGGCACATCAGGGTGCCGCCGCCCCGTTGGGGATGGTAGAACTCCTGCCGGGGAAAACCGTAGTCCAGCAGCAGCAGGGCACCTTGCTCCAGGATCGGCCCCCAGGAGGCCACCCAGGCTGGCGCCGCGAGGCCGATCTCGCTCATGTAGCCGGCCGGCGGAATGGTGCATTCGGCCGCCAGGGCCTGGGCCCTGACCAGCAGTTCGCCGGTGGCGGGACGTTCGACCCAGGCAAAGCCTGCGGGGCCGATGCCGACGCCCCGCTCGAAAATGCCGCTCTCGCGCCAGGCCACCGCATGCACGGGCATGGCGTCGAGCACCTCGTTGCCCAGCACCAGGCCGGAGAAGCGCTGCGGCAGGTGATCCAGCCATTGCACCCGGTCCAGCAGATGGGGCGCCCGCTGCTCCAGGGTCGCCGCCTGGCGCTGGCGCAGGTCAGGCGACAGGTCCAGGATGGCATAGCTTTCCGGCAGGCTGCCCAGGGCCTCCAGGGCCAGCAGCAGGTCGGCCGCCAGGCGGCCGGTACCGGCCCCGGCCTCGATGATGCGGGGACCGCTGGCCGCCATGATCTGGGCCGCCTGGGGCGCCAGGCTGCGGGCGAAGAGGGGCGACAGTTCGGGGGCGGTGACGAAGTCCCCGTCGGCACCGAACTTGCGCGCCCCGGCCGTGTAATAGCCCAGCCCCGGCGCGTAGAGCGCCAGTTCCATGAACCGGGCGAAGTCGATCCAGCCGTCCCGACCGGCGATTTCGGCGGCGAGGGCATCGGTCAGTCGCTGGCTGTGGGCCAGAGCATCGGCGTCGGGCAGGGGCAAGGCCATGAAAGAAGAAGAAAAAGGGGCGAAAAGAGGGCGGGATGATGGGCCAATCCGCTAAAATTCGCAAACTTCCAAATCCGTTCAGGGCAGTCCATGGACAGCAACGGCAACTTGCAGGGCAAGGCGATTCTGGTGACCGGCGGCGCCAAGCGGGTCGGTGCGGCCATCGCCCGGCGCCTGCATGCCGCCGGCGCCAGTCTGGTGCTGCATTACCGCTCGGCGGCGGCCGAGGCCCGCAGCCTGGCGGCCGAGCTGAACGCCCAGCGGGACGGTTCCGCCGTCTGCATCCAGGCCGACCTGCTGCAGACCTCGGCCCTGCCCGGGCTGGTGGAGCAGTCGGTGACGGCATTCGGCCGTCTGGACGGCCTGGTCAATAACGCTTCCAGCTTTTTCCGCACGCCCCTGGGCAGCATCGACGAGGCGGCCTGGGACGACCTGGTGGGCAGCAACTTCAAGGCCCCCCTGTTCCTCACCCAGGCGGCGGCGCCCCATCTCCGGGCCAGCGGCGGCGCCGTGGTGAACATCACCGACGTCCATGCCGAGCGGCCCCTGGTGGGCTATCCCCTGTATTGCGCCGCCAAGGGCGCCCTGCTCACCCTGACCCGGGCCCTGGCGGCGGAGCTGGCACCGGTGGTGCGGGTCAATGCGGTGGCGCCGGGTCCCATCCTGTGGCCGGAGGGCAGCGACTTCGACAGCGCCGCCCGCCAGGCCATCGTCGCCGACACCCTGCTGGGCCGGGAAGGCAGCCCGGCCGACATCGCCCGGGCCGTGCACTTCCTGCTGGTGGACAGCCCTTACATCACCGGCCAGGTGATCAACGTAGACGGGGGCCGCACGGCCCATCTGTAATCAAGTAACCAGGAATCTCCCGTGGAACGCTCCAACACCCTGCAACGCATTGAAAAATGGCTCCTGCGCGAAACCGGCAAGGCCATCGCCGACTACAACATGATTGAGGAAGGCGACACGGTGCTGGTCTGCGTTTCCGGCGGCAAGGATTCCCATACCCTGCTGCACCTGCTGCGCATCCTCCAGGCCAAGGCGCCGATCAACTTCCGCCTCATCGCCATGAACCTGGACCAGAAGCAGCCCGGTTTCCCGGCCGAGGTGCTGCCGGCCTACTTCGAGAAGACCGGCGTCGATTTCCGCATCATCGAGGCCGACACCTACTCGGTGGTGAAGGAGAAGATTCCCGAGGGCAAGACCACCTGTTCCCTCTGTTCCCGCCTGCGCCGCGGCATCATCTACCGCACCGCCAAGGAGCTGGGCGCCAACAAGATCGCCCTCGGCCACCACCGGGACGACATGGTGCATACCCTGTTCCTCAACCTGATTTTCGGCGGCAAGCTGAAGGCCATGCCGCCCAAGCTGGTCACCGACGACGGCGCCCACGTGGTCATCCGTCCCCTGGCCTACTGCGCCGAGAGCGACATCGCCCGCTACTCCCGGGGCATGGAATTCCCCATCATCCCCTGCAACCTGTGCGGCTCCCAGGACAACCTGCAGCGGCAGAAAATCCGGGAGATGATGCAGGAGTGGGACCAGAAATTCCCCGGCCGCACCGAGGCCGTCTTCAGCGCCCTGCAGAACGTGGTGCCCTCCCACCTGGCGGACACCAAGCTATTCGACTTCAAGGGCCTCAAGGCCGGCCTGACCCCGGCGGCCGAGGGCGACACCCTGTTCGATCCGCCGGAGCTGCCCCCCATGCTGGCGCCCCGGGGGCCCCTGGACGGGGACGATTTTCCGCTGCCCGTAGTGGCTGGGGCCTGAGCCCTTTGCTATGATGCCGGTTCAGGGAAAATCAACATAAATCAATAATATGACGAAGATAATACGTGCAGTTCAGGTAGTTGGAGTCATGCTGTCGCAGTCATTCAGGGGGGTAATGGCATGAGTAGTACCGAATCCGAACTGGCGGTACTGTTTGCCGACATTTCCGGCAGCACCCGGCTCTATGAGAAGCTGGGGGACACGGAAGCCCTGCACGCCGTCGATCGCTGCATCAAGCGCATGGAGCGGGCCGTCGAGGGTTACCAGGGGCGCATCATCAAGACCATCGGCGACGAACTGATGGTGGCCTTCCCCACCGCCGACGCCGCCTTCCAGGCGGCCATGGACATGCAGCAGCGGGTCCTGGACCTGCCGCCGGTTTCCGGGGTCAAGCTCAACATCCGGGTGGGTTTCCATTTCGGCCCCACCATCGAGGAGAACAACGACCTCTTCGGCGACACGGTGAACACCGCCGCCCGCATGGCCGGTCTGGCCAAGGCCGGCCAGATCATCACCAACGCCCAGAGCCTGGCTACCGTCTCGCCGCTGCTGCGGGCCTCGACCCGGGATGTGGACCGGCTGCCGGTGAAGGGCAAGGCCGAGGAAATGCAGATCGTCGAGGTGCTGTGGCAGGAGACCGAGGAGCTGACCATGAAGGCTCCCAGCATCGACCCCACCCAGCCCCTGCGCACCGTGACCCGCCTCTGCGTGCGGCACCACGGCAAGGCCTATCTGCTGGATGACAAGACCTCCACCCTGACCTTCGGCCGCGGCGGCGAGAACGACGTGGTCATCGAGGACCGCAAGGCCTCCCGCAGCCACGCCAAGATCGAACGCCGGCGCGACAAGTACGTGCTGATCGACCAGAGCACCAACGGCACCTTCGTCGCCTTCGAAGGCGAGGCCGAAGTGTTCCTGCGGCGCGAGGAGATCGTCCTGCGCAACAAGGGCCTGGTGGCCTTCGGCCACACCGCCGCCAGCGGCAGCACCGAAATGGAAGTGGCCCAGTTCGAATACCTGTAAGCGGGCCCCAACCAAAACCAACGGCCGGAGGCGTCATGCCTGCCGGCCGTTTCTTTTGGGCCTGTCCCCAAGACAGTCTTCAGATTTCCAGCTTCTTCAGCAGGGCCGGGTTTTTCACCACTTCGGCCCGGCGCCCGGGCGTGGCTTCGTAGAGGGCGGCCGGCGGCGCCTCGTTGAGGCGGGCCAGGCCGGCAGCGCTGCTGCAACGGCTGTCCAGGCCCACCGTCACCTCGCTGCCGGCGGTGGATACCACGCTGAAGCAGGGCTGGCCCAGCTTGCGGTTGAGGGGCGCAAGGACGGCGGCCTGGGCCAGCTCCGCCGTGGCCGGCAGGCTGCCGGACAGCTCCGCCTCCACCACCTCGCCGTCGAGACGGGTGCCCAGCACCGCCCGCAGGCCGTTCATTTCCTGCTGCAACCTGGGCAGCAGGGCCTTGTCGGGCAGGGCGCCGAAGCGGAAGCGGACCTTCTGGCCGGCGAAACGGAAGTGCTGCAGGAAGAAGCTCTTGGAGAACTCCTCGCCCACCAGCCGGCCCACATCCTTCAGGGCCGCCTCTTCCGTGGCCCAACTGCCGTTCTGGGGCAGGGTGGTGTTGAAGTAGATTTCCTCGCCGCTGGCCTGGTCGATGCACTTCACCGTCCACGAAGTGATGACGTACTTTTCGATGGTCAGGCCGGAAGCCTGCAGGGTGGCGGAAAGCTTCTTGAAGCGGGCCTCGCCGACGATGGCGAAATCGGCCCCCGGCTGCCCCTTGGCGGCATCGCCCCAGGTGCGGAAGCCGAAGGACTGGACCCGCTCCTTGAGGATGTTCTCGGCGATGGGGGAACGCACGGCATCGCCGGCTTCACCCCGGGTGTTGATGGTGACGGAGATTTTCGGGTCGCCGTTGTTGCGGATGAAATCCACCCGCTCCTCGGCGGACATCTGGTTGAGGGATTTCTGCACCTCCCGCACCCGCACCACGGCCCGGGTGCCCAGGGTGGCCAGACCGCCGGCCTCCTGCTGTGGCGCCTCTTCCTGCAGCACCGATTCGATGAAGTCGCCGCTGCGGGAAAGCAGGCGGGCAGACAGCAGATCGTAGTAGCGGGAGAGGGAGGCCGGCTGCACGTTGAGGGCCACCGCCTTTTCCACCAACTGGCGGCGGGCATCCTCCCGCAGGGCGGCCTGCAGCAGGGCCGGATCGCCGGCCAGGCGGGAATCGCTGGGATCGGCCACGCCCACGGCAGAAATGACGATGGTGCCGTTGTCGGCCGCCGCTACCGAGGCCGCCGGCAACGCTGCCGGGGAACCCGATCCGTCGCCGCCACGGCCCAGGTACAGGTAGCCGGCACCGGCCGCCACCAGGATCGCCGCCCCCGCCGCCAGGGCATAGGGCAGACGGGATTTGGCAACGGCCTGGGAGGCAGGCGGGACGGACGTCCCGGCCATGCCATGGCTGGAAGGCGCGTCCTTGCTGGCTGCTGGCGATGGCACCACCCGGGTGGCCTCGCTGGCTGCGGCGGGCACCGCCGCTCCGGAGACCAGGGTCCGCTCCGCCTCGGCAGAGAGCAGGGTGACCTCATCGGCCACCAGGGTCGCCTCCTCCTCGGGGCCGCCGGCCATGGCCTGCTGCAGGGCGGCGGCAAATTCCCGGGCGCTCTGGAAACGCTGCTCCGGCCGCTTCGCCAGGGCCTTGCGCACCACCGCATCGAAACGCCGCGGCACCTGCACGTTGAGCTCGGAAGGGGCGATGGGGTCCTCCTTCAACACCTTGTGCATGATGGTGGTGAGCTGGCCGGTGAAGGGCTTTTCCCCGGTGAGAAACTGGTAGAGCAAAACGCCGGCCGAGAACAGGTCGGAACGGCCATCCACCGTCTGCCCCATGAACTGCTCCGGCGACATGTAGGCCGGGGTGCCAAGGACGGAGCCGGCCTGGGTCAGGTTGGAGGATTCGATGCGGGCGATGCCGAAATCCCCCACCTTGGCCTGGCCGTTGTGCAGGATGAAAATGTTGGCCGGCTTGATGTCCCGGTGCACGATGCCGTTGCCGTGGGCGTGGTCCAGGGCGGAGAGCAGCTCGCCCATGAGGCGGGCGATCTCGGTGAGGGAAAAGCGTTCGGACTTGTCGAAATAGTCCTTCAGCTCCCGCCCTTCCACATACTCCATGGCGATGAAGGCGGTGCCCCCGTCCTCGCCGTACTCGTAGATGGCGACGATGTTGGGATGGTTGAGCCGCCCAGCGGCCTGGGCCTCGCGCTGGAAGCGGCTCAGCAGCTCCTGGGCCTCGTCCTTCTCCAGCTGGTCCCGGCGCACGGTCTTGAGGGCCACCCGCCGGGCAATGCCCGGGTCGAAGCCCTCATAGACCACCCCCATGGCCCCCCGCCCCAACTCCCGGCGGACCTCGTACTTGCCCAGCCTTTGTGGCATTGCTTCAGCCATGGCAGCTCCTTGATGGTTACTTCTTGTACTTGCTGTCGATCTCGTACACGTTCTTCTGCACCAGGCGCTGCACCAGGGAATCCAGGGTCAGGCCGCCAGACTGGCCGGAAGAAAAACCCATGACGGAAGTGCCCTTGGAGCCCAGCTCCATTTTCTCCTCGGTGTAGCCGGTTGCCACCTGCTCGGTGGTGTTGGCGTTGATCAGCTTGTAGCGCATGCCGACAATCCACACCCCGGTCGCTTCCTGGGTTTTCACGGAACCCACCACCTCCCCGGCCACGGCGCCGCCCCGGCTGTTGGAGGCAATGGCCACCACGTTACCAATGGCCCGGCCGTCAAAGCCCTGCTGGGCCTGGGCCACCGGCTCCGCCTTGAGGATGTCGAACTTGAGAATCCATTTGGTGGTCTTGAATTTGCCCTTCTGCAGCATCTTCCGGGCCTTGGATGGATCACCCATGGTGTAGGCCAGGGTGAACTCGTTGAGCAGGGGACCTAGGTCGGCCCGCTCCAGCACCTTGAAATTGGCCTTGCCCAGTTCCAGTTCGGCGTAGTCGGCGATGTTGTTGGGGCCGAACTTCTGGGTGAAGCTGGCATTGTTGCTCTTGATTTCGCCGGGGATCACAACGATCTGGGGCCCCTTCTTCGCCGCATTGACGTATTCCACCGGCTTGTACATTGCCTTGTCGGCCATGGCATTGGCCTGATCGGAAGTCGAACTGCCGCAGGTCGCCGACGGGTTGTCGGGATCGCACTTCGACGGATTGGTCTGGCAGGCGGCCAGAACCAGGCCAAAAGAGGAAAGAAGAAGCAGGCGCTGCACACTCATGGAAGACTCCCTGTTTTTATGTACGTATAGGCCGGCCTTGGGCCGGCGCCCCTAGGGCAGCGTTACTTGTACTTGCTGTCGATTTCCCAGACGTTCTTCTGCACCAGGCGCTGCACCATGCTGTCCAGGGTGAGGCCGCCGGAGGCGCCGGAGGAAACGCCCATCACCGACGAGCCCTTGGCTCCCAGTTCCATTTTCTCTTCGGTATAGCCGGTGGCCACCTGTTCGGTGGTGTTGGCGTCGATGATCTTGTAGCGCATGCCGATGATCCACACCCCGGTGTTTTCCTGGGTCTGCACCGAACCGACCACCGTCTCGCCGACGGCCCCGGCCTGGGCCCCGCCCATGGAGCCGGAGAAGGCGCCGAAGACGCCCAGCAGCTTGCCCACGGCACGGCCGTCGAAGCCCTGCTGGGCCTGGGCCACCTGCTCGGCCTTGAGGATGTCGAACTTGACCACGTACTTGGTGGTCTTGAACTTGCCCTTCTGCAGCAGCTTGCGGGCGGCGCTGGGGTCGCCCATGGTGTAGGCCAGGGTGAACTCGTTGAGCAGGGGGCCCATGTCGGAACGTTCGAGGATCTTGAAGTTGGCCTTGCCCAGTTCCAGTTCGGCGTAGTCGGCGATGTTGTTGGGGCCGTACTTCTGGGTGAAGGAGGCGTTGTTGGACTTCACTTCGCCCGGGATGACCACCAGGGCCGGACCCTTCTTCGCCGCATTGGCGTACTCCACCGGCTTGTACATGGCCTTGTCGGCCATTTCGTTGGCCTGCTTGGAGGTGTCGCTGCCGGCGGTGGGCGACGGGCTGTCGAAAACCGGCTGGGCATGGGCCGAACCGGCGCAGGCCAGGGCCAGGGCAATGGGGGCGATGTACTGACGCATGGAAGACTCCGTAGGTTTATTTTTTTGGTTTGCCGGCAGCCCGGCAGTAATCGTTGTAGAGCTTGGCCACGACCTCCTCGGCCTGCTCATGGACCAGCTCCAGGGCCATGCCGGCGGTGTCGCTGCCGGAATAGGACTCGGCCTTGGCCGTGGCGGTGGAAATGGTGCGGCCGTCCGCCGCCGCCAGGGTGAAATGCATGGTCACATAGACCTCGGGCAGGCGCACCACCGGGTTGTAGGCGGTGCGGGTGGAAACCCCGCCCTTGAGCACGAAGGCGGCGCCCAGCTTGCTGGAAGCGGCCAGGGCCGCATCCGGGTCGTTGCGGAAATAGGCCTCCATCTCGGCCTGGGCGATGCGGGCCCGCTGCTCCTCGGCGGTGTAGGTCTTCAGGCCCAGGGCCTTCAGCTTTTGGTTGATCACGGCGGCATGGCGGCCGTATTTGCTGCCCTGCAGCTGGTAGCCGTCGGCCGTCTGGTCGGCCAGGGCCACCAGGATGCCCTGGTTGCGCAATGCCGCCTTGCAGGGAACGGCCAGATGCTGGGCGATGCGGCCGCGGCGGCCCTCCTCCTCGGCAGCACCCTGCTTCTCGTCCTCGGCAAAACTGAAGGCCCGGGCGCCGCCGGTTGCCGCCAGCAGCAGGCCGCAGCAGAGCAGGCGGGAAGCGGCACGCAGGGGGGCAGGCTTCATCTCGGGGCTCCAGGGAAAGTCCCCGGCATCAACGCCGGGGCAGGTGGAATGGGGCAGGCCATTCTGTCAAAAAAAATGCCAGCCTTCAATCGGCTGGCATTTTTGCGGGAAGTCCGCCCCGGGCTTACTTGGCAGCCTGGCTGTCGGCTTCGCACTTCTTGATGAAGGAGGCCTTGGCGGCACCGGCCAGCTTCTTCTCCGCGGCCTTGGACTGGCACTCCGCATTGGCGGCGGGAGCGTCGGCGGTCTTGCCGGAGAGGCAGGTCTTCATAAAGCCCTTGCGCTCGTCACCTTTGAGGCCCTTCTCGCCGGCTTCCTTGTTGCAGTTTTTCATGCGCTCCTGCTGGGGCGTCGGCGCTTTGGCCGCGTCGGCGGCGCCGGCAACGGGAGCCAGGCCGATACAGGCCAGGGAACACAGGGCTAGCAGCATCTTTTTCATGGTGTCTCCGTCAGTGGTCAGGCAGGGCTTACCACTATGCGTTCGTCAAATATCGTCGTCAAGCAGCAGCTTCTGCTGCCGGGTGATGAATTCCTGCATGTTGTCGATGCCGCGCAGCTGCAGGATGCTGTTGCGCACCGCCGCCTCCAGCAGCACCGCCAGGTTGCGCCCGGCGGCCACCGGAATGACCACCTTGCGCACGGCCACGCCGAGGATCTCCTGGGTCTGGGCATCCAGGGGCAGGCGCGGCGCATCCACCCCGGCTACCGGCTTCTGCAGGTGCACGATCAGCTTGAGCTTCATTTTCCGCCGGGAGGCGGTCTCGCCGAAGATGGTGCGGATGTTGAGCAGGCCCAGGCCCCGCACTTCGAGGAAGTCCCGCAGCATGCCCGGGCAGCGGCCCTCGATGGTGGCGGGGGCGATGCGGGCCAGTTCCACCACGTCGTCGGCGACCAGGCCGTGGCCCCGAGAAATCAGCTCCAGGGCCAGTTCGGACTTGCCGACGCCGGAATCGCCAGTAATGAGGACGCCCATGCCCAGCACGTCCATGAAGACGCCGTGCACCGACACCGTGTCCGCCAGGCGGCGGGACAGGTAGATGCGCAGCAGGTCGATCACGGCCGAGCAGGGTTTGGCGGTGGTGAACAGGGGGGTACCAGTGCTCTCGCAGCCCTCCAGCACCGCCGGCAGCACTTCCAGGCCCTCGGCGACGATGACGGCGGGGGGCTGGGCGGCGAAGATTTCGTTCATCTGCGCCTTGAGGCGCTCCGGATTGACCCGGCTCAGCCACTGGTACTCGGCGGCACCGATGACCTGCAGGCGTTCCGGGTGGATCAGGTTGAGGTGGCCGACCACGTCGGCGCCGTAGTTGCCCCGCTCCCGGATCTCGATGGAGCGTTCGGCACCCTGGGCCGCGACCCAGGTCAGGGACAGCTTGTCCTGGTGGTCCTCAAACAGCTGGCTGATGGAGATTTGCCGCATGGTTCCCCCAGTCGGTGAACAGGCGGTGGGCGTCGTCGGTGTTGTCGCAGGCGCCCAGGGCCTCGCGGAAGGCCCGGTCGGAGAAACGCTGGGCCAGCTCGGAAAGAATCTGCAGATGCTGCTCGGTAGCCTGTTCCGGCACCAGCAGCACGAACATCAGGCCGACGGGCTTGCCGTCGGGGGAATCGAAAGGCACCGGGACGGACAGGCGCATGAAGGCGCCGGCGGCATCCTTGAGCCCCTTGATGCGGCCGTGGGGAATGGCAACCCCCTGGCCGAGGCCGGTGGAACCCAGTTTTTCCCGGGCGAAGAGGCTGTCGAAAACCGTGGCCCGGGCGATGCCCAGGTTGTTCTCGAACAGCAGTCCGGCCTGCTCGAATGCCCGCTTCTTGCTGCTGGCTTCGAGGTCCAGCAGGATGTGGGCGGGAGGGAGGAGTTTGGCGATCAGATCCATGGGGCGGGAACCTTCCCCGAACAGCGGGATGGCGGCGGCAGGGCCGGTTGGAGACTGGGATTCAGGCAGGATACCAGGCGAAAAGTGGCGGGATCATAACGGAAAACGACCCCGCCGCCTATGCCTTTCGTCCCAGTCCCGGAGAGGGAATCAGATCACTCTTCGATGTGATTCTTGATGGTGTCGCGGTGGTGATCCTGGGCCTTCTGCTTGTACTTCTGCACCTGGCGGTCCAGCTTGTCGATCAGGGTGTCCACGGCGGCATACAGGTCGGCATCCTCGGCATCCACGTGGATGTCCTTGCCGGGCACGCGCACGGTGACTTCAGCCTTCTGCTTCAGCTTTTCCACGGTGAGGATGACGTTGACGTCGATGACGCTGTCGAAGTGACGCGTAACCCGCTCCAGCTTGGCAGTGACGTAGTCGCGGATCGCCGGGGTGACTTCCAGGTGATGTCCGGTGATGTGCAGGTTCATGGCTCGCTCCTTTTTTAGATGGACTTGCGTAGGTTGGCCGGCGAAATGTTGAGCGCTTCTCTGTATTTTGCAATGGTTCGACGCGCCACAACAATGCCTTGTTGGCCAAGAATTTCGGATATTTGACTGTCCGAAAGGGGTTTTTTGGGGTCTTCGGCCGCCACCAGCTGCTTGATCAGGGCCCGGATGGCGGTGGCCGAACAGGCGCCCCCCGTATCCGTGGCCACGTGGCTGCCGAAGAAATACTTGAGTTCGAAAATGCCCCGGGGGGTGGCCATGTATTTCTGGGTGGTCACCCGGGAGACGGTGGATTCGTGCAGGCCCAGGGTTTCGGCGATTTCCCGCAGTACCAGGGGACGCATGGCCACCTCGCCGTGTTCGAAGAACTGGCGCTGGCGGTCCAGGATGGCCTGGGACACGCGCAGGATGGTGTCGAAACGCTGCTGCACGTTCTTGATCAGCCAGCGGGCCTCCTGCAGCTGGCCGGAGAGGCTGGAGCCGCGCTGCTTGGAGAGGATCTCGGCGTAGAGCCGGTTGATGCGCAGGCGCGGGTAGGCGTCCGGATTGATGCTGGCGGTCCACTGGTTGCGCACCTTCTTCACCACCACGTCCGGGGTGATGTAGCGGGCATCCAGGGGCGCGTACTGGGCGCCGGGCCGGGGGTTGAGGCTCTTTACCAGGTTGGTGACGGCGCGCAGGCGCTCGTCGTCGCAGCCCAGCAGCTTCTTCAGCTTGGTGAAGTCCCGGCCGGCCAGCAGTTCCAGGTGATGGCGCACCAGCTTCAGGGCCTGGTCCCGCACCTCGTCGGCCGGCAGGGCTTCCAGCTGCAGGGCCAGGCATTCGCCCGGAGTGCGGGCGCCGACACCGGTCGGGTCCAGGTGCTGCAGGTGGCGCAGGGCGATCTGCAGGTCGTCCAGGTCGATTTCCAGCTCTTCCGGCAGGGCTTCCTGCAGCTCCTCCAGGGGCTGGGTCAGGTAGCCGTCCTCGTCCAGCGCCTCGATCAGGAAGCTGACCAGCTGCCGGTCCCGCTCGGAGAGCTGCATCAGGCCCAGCTGCCAGTTGAGGTGGTCGCGCAGGGAGGTGTTGGCGGCCTGCACTTCCTGGAAGTCGGAATCCTCGTCCTCGTCGCGGGAGGCGGAAGGGTAGCTGCCTTCGGCAAACCAGTCCTCGCCTTCGCCCAGGCTGTCCCGGGGCTCTTCCCGCACTTCCTCGGGACCGTGGCTGTCGGCCCCCTCGCTGGACTCGCCGCCATCCCCCGGGCTCTCAGCAGCGGCCTCGGCCGTGCTGCCGGCGTATTCGCCTTCGCTCCCGCTGTAGGAGGGCTCGTAGTTCTCGTCCTCGCGCTCCAGCAGGGGGTTTTCCAGCAGATACTTCTCCAACTCCTGCTCCAGCTCGAGCGTCGACAGTTGCAGCAGCCGGATGGACTGCTGCAGCTGTGGCGTCAGGGCCAGGTGCTGCGAGAGTTTGAGTTGGAGGGTTGGTTTCATGGACCCGGGGCCGAAGGGGCCGGCGGCAATGAGCGGGTTGAGGGAAAGACTCGGAGACTGGGCTCGTCAGAGACGGAAGCTCTCGCCCAGATATACTTTTCGGACGTCTTCATTATAAACGATCTCATCCGGGCGGCCAGACGCCAGCACCCGGCCCTCATTGATGATGTAGGCCCGGTCGCAGATGCCCAGGGTCTCACGCACGTTGTGGTCGGTGATGAGCACGCCGATGCTGCGGTCCTTGAGGAAACGGATGATCTTCTGGATTTCCAGCACGGCGATGGGGTCCACGCCGGCGAAGGGCTCATCCAGCAGGATGAAACGGGGAGAGGTAGCCAGGGCCCGGGCGATTTCCACCCGGCGGCGCTCGCCACCGGACAGGGCGGCGGCATTGGAAGCGCGGATGTGGCCGATGTGCAGCTCTTCCAGCAGTTCCTCCAGGCGCAGGTCGATCTCGTGCTTGGGCAGCTTCTGCAGTTCCAGCACGGCACGGATGTTCTCCTCCACGTTGAGCTTGCGGAAGACGGAGGCCTCCTGGGGCAGGTAGGAAATGCCCAGATGGGCCCGCTTGTGGATGGGAAAGTGGGTCACTTCCTGATTCTGCAGCTGGATGGAGCCGCCGTCGGAGGGCACCAGCCCGACGATCATGTAGAAACAGGTGGTCTTGCCGGCACCGTTGGGGCCCAGCAGGCCCACCACCTCACCGCTGCCCACCTCGAAGGACACGTCATGCACCACGGTGCGGGACTTGTAGCGCTTTTTCAGGTTGTTGGCGGAAAGCTTGGCGATGAGGTCGGGGTTCTGCTCGGACATGGGCTATCGGATTCTATGAATGCGGGGGCGTAAAGGCATTGTGCCAGAGGTGTCGCCCGGGGGTTCTACCAGTCGCTGCCGGACTCGTCGTCCCAGCCGCCCTGCAGCACCTGGCGGACGGTGGCGGCGGCAAAGCCGCGGCTGAGGAGAAAGCGGGTCTGTTTGGCCCGCTCGGCCAGATCGGCGGGCAGGGCGGCGAATTTCTTCTGCCACACCTGGCGCGCCCGTTCCAGCTCGCTGCCGCCCTGGGCCAGGGCCGCGGCGACGGTTTCCTCGGCCACGCCCTTCTGCCGCAGTTCCTGAGCCAGCCGGGCATCGCCGTAGCGGCGGGCGCGGATGGCGACCCTTTCACTGGCATAGCGGGCATCGGAAAGCTGGCGGCGGGCCGCCAGGTCGTCCAGCAGGGTCTGCAGCTCAGCCTCGGATTCTGCGTGGGGCGCCAGCTTGCGGGCCAGTTCGGCCCGGCTGTACTCCCGCCGCGCCAGCAGCCCCAGGGCCCGCTGGCGCAGGCTCGGGGTCATTCCCCGGCAGCGGCCGCCGGGGCGGGGTTGGCCACGCCCAGGGCTTCCCGGATCTTGCCTTCGATTTCCTGGGCAATGGCCGGGTTGGCCTTGAGGAATTCCCGGGAGTTGTCCTTGCCCTGGCCGATTTTCTCGCCCTTGTAGGAGTACCAGGCGCCGGACTTCTCGATCAGCTTGTTGGCCACCCCCAGTTCGATGATCTCGCCCTCGCGGGAGATGCCTTCGCCGTAGAGGATGTCGAACAGGGCTTCGCGGAAGGGCGGGGAGACCTTGTTCTTCACCACCTTGACGCGGGTTTCGTTGCCGATCACCTCGTCACCCTTCTTGATGCCGCCGATACGGCGGATATCCAGGCGCACGGAGGCGTAGAACTTGAGCGCGTTGCCGCCGGTGGTGGTTTCCGGGGAACCGAACATCACCCCGATCTTCATGCGGATCTGGTTGATGAAGATGACCAGGGTGTTGGTCTTCTTGATGTTGGCGGTGAGCTTGCGCAGGGCCTGGCTCATCAGGCGGGCGTGCAGGCCCATCATGGAATCGCCCATCTCGCCTTCGATTTCGGCCTTGGGGGTGAGGGCGGCGACAGAGTCCACCACGATCACGTCCACACCGCCGGAACGCACCAGCATGTCGGCGATTTCCAGGGCCTGTTCGCCGTTGTCCGGCTGGGAGATGAGCAGCTCGCCGATGTTCACGCCCAGCTTCTGGGCGTACTGGGGATCGAGGGCGTGTTCCGCGTCGATGAAGGCGGCGGTGCCGCCCAGCTTCTGCATCTCGGCGACGACCTGCAGGGTCAGGGTGGTCTTGCCGGAAGATTCCGGACCGTATATTTCCACCACCCGGCCCCGGGGCAGGCCGCCCACGCCGAGGGCCACGTCCAGGCCCAGGGAGCCGGTGGACACCACGTCCACGCCCTTGTCCACTTCGGTCTCGCCCATCTTCATGATGGCGCCCTTGCCGAACTGCTTTTCGATCTGCGCCAGTGCGGCGGTTAGTGCTTTGGCCTTGTTGTCGTCCATGACTGAATTCCCCAAAATCAAGCGGCTGATTATGGCACAAACCCTCCGGCCTACGCCAAGTTACCCGGACTACGTGTTATCCCCAGCATCAAAGGCCTTGGAACACCGCGGCAAAGCAGGGAAAATGGCGCAAATTATGCTAAAGCGATTATTGGCGCCCCCGGCCGCCGCTCCTCTCCCCGCTGCCCGCCTGCCCCTACTCCCGGGGCTGCTGCTGGTGTTTGCCGCCTATCTGGCGGTGGCCCAGCTGACCATGGCCATCGGCACTGCCGGCCACGGCCTCTTCGTACCCTTCTGGCCCCCCGCCGGCATTGCCCTGGCCGCCCTCGTCCTAGGCGGCGGCCGGCTGTGGCCGGCAGTGCTGCTGGCCACCCTGGGCAGCGCCCTCATCAGCGGCTTTGCTCCCCTCACCGGCCTGCTCATGGGCGCCGGCAACGCCCTTGGCGCCTGGGCCGGCTACCGTCTGCTGCGGGGTCCCCTGCAGTTCGATCCACGCTTGGGCCGCCCCCAGGACGTGCTGCACCTGTGTTTCAGCGCCCCCGTGCTGGGCGGCGCCATCAGCGCCAGCCTGGGCGTCGGTGCCCTGAGCCTGGGCGGCAGCCTGGAGCCGGCCCAGCTGCTGCCCGCCTGGCGCGGCTGGTGGGTGGGCGACCTGGCCGGCACCCAGCTGCTGGCCCCCCTGCTACTGGCCTGGCTGCAGCCCCGGGAAGGCCTGGACCAGGGCCGCTGGCGCCATCTGGCGGTGGCGGCGGTGGTCGCCGCCGCCCTCAGCAGCCTGTGGTTCTTCTCCGAACGGCCCCCCGAATCCTTCGCCTACGCCGGCCTGCTGCTCCTGCTGACCCTGATCTGGATCGCCTTCAGCTGCGAGTTGCGCCTGGTGACCCTGGCCCTGGCCACCACGGCCCTGACGACCGCCGTCTTCGCCGCCCTGGGCACCGGCCCCTTCGCCAATATCGAGCCCCAGCTGGTGCAGGTGAAGCTGCAGGTGCTGATCGCCTCCCTCACCGCCGTGACCCTGGCCCTGGCCGCCGCCAACCGGCAGCGCCGCAGCGCCGAGGAGGACCGCAACCGGGCGGAGGAGCGCCTGGAACAGGTGCTGGACTCCCTCGACGACGTCATCTGGACCCTGGAGGCGGAGGAACGGCGTTTCTCCTTCGTCAGCGGCGCCACCCAGCGCCTCAGCGGTCATTCCGCCGCCGAGCTGTATGCGAACGCCATGCGCTGGGCCGACGACCTGCATCCGGCGGACCGGGAAGCCACCCTGGCCGCCTTCGAACGGCAGTTCGCGGGGGAAGCCGCCGACCAGGAATTCCGCATCATCCGCGACGGCGAGGTGCGCTGGCTGCGGGTCCGCAGCCATCCGGTGGTGGTGGCGGAGCGGGTGGTGCGCATCCACGGCATCACCCAGGACGTCACCTCCCTGCACCGGGCCATGGACCGCCTTGCCGCCAGCGAGGAGCGCCTGCGCCGCGCCCTGGGTGCCTCGGAGGTGGGGGTGTGGGACTGGGCGGTGGACAGCGGCAACCTGCAGTTCGTCCTGGCCGTGGCCGATGGCAACGGCTACCGTCTGGCCGAGCGCAGCGTCGGCCTGGCCGAATGGGAGGCCAGCCTGCACCCGGAGGACCGGGCCCGGGCCATGCAGGCCCTGCTGGACTGCCGCGATGGACGCAGCCCCCGCTTCCGCTGCGAGTACCGCACCCACACCCGGCACGGCCACTGGCGCTGGTTCCGCGGCGAGGGCCAGGTGGTGGACAGCGCCGACGGCCAGGCCCGGCACCTGGCCGGCACCTTCCGCGATATCCACGAGCGCAAGCAGGTGGAGGCGGAACTGGAGAAGCTCTCCATGGCGGTGGAACAGAATCCCTCGGTGGTCTTCATCACCGACGCCCAGGGCCGCTTCGAATACTGCAACCAGGCCTTCTCGGAAGTCACCGGCTACGCCCTGGAAGACATCCTGGAACAGACGCCGCGGCTGCTCAAGTCCGGGCTCAACGAGGTCGGCACCTATGCCGACCTGTGGCGCACCATCAACGCCGGCAAGACCTGGCGCGGACGCCTGCTCAACAGGCGGCGGGACGGCAGCATCTACGTCTGCCTGCAGGCCATCGCCCCCATCCGCGACGCCAACGGCCGCATCACCCACTTCGTCAGCATCAGCCAGGACCTCTCCGAACTGCAGGAATCGCCGGACCTGTGGCCGCCCCGGCGGCGCAGCTGAAGGGCGCCGGCCAACGCAAAAGGCCGCCCACGGGCGGCCTTTTGACTGGCAGGGCTGCAGCGGCTCAGGCGGCGTCGCCCATCTGGGACTGCAGGTAGTTTTCCAGGCCCACCAGTTCGATCAGTTTCAGCTGCTGTTCCAGCCAGTGGGTGTGGTCCTCTTCCGTGTCGTCCAGCATCTTCAGCAGCATGTCCCGGGTCACGTAGTCCTTGTGGGCCTCGCAGCGGGCCATGGCGGCACGCAGTTCCTTGACCACGGAGATTTCCACGGCCAGGTCGCTCTTCAGCATCTCCGGCACGGTCTTGCCGATCTTCATGGACTTGGCCGGGGTCATGCCCGGAGTGCCTTCCAGGAACAGGATGCGCTTGATGAGCCAGTCGGCATGCTCGGTTTCGTCCTGCATCTCGTGCCAGATGCGCTCGTTGAGCTTCTTCAGGCCCCAGTTCTCGTACATGCGGGCGTGGATGAAGTACTGGTCCCGGGCCATCAGTTCGCCGGCCAGGAGTTCGTTCAGCAGCTTGATGACTTCAGTGTTGCCTTTCATGGCGCGCTCCGCGGAAAAAGGGGGAATGGGCTGATGGTAATCCAGGCCTGGGGCTTAGGCCAGCACCGGCGCCTGCAGCCGCTGCCGCAGCACGGCCAGGGCATGGGCCACGGTCTGGGCCCGCACCGCCTCCCGGTCGCCGGCGAAATGGCAGGTTTCCAGCGCCACCCAGTCCTCGGGGCCGGCCCAGGCGAAGCACACCGTGCCCACCGGCTTGGCCAGAGTGCCGCCGCTGGGGCCGGCGATACCGCTGACCGCCAACGCCCACTGGGCGCGGCTCCTGGCAATGGCACCCTGGACCATGGCGCCTGCTGTGGCTTCCGACACAGCCCCTTCGCTGCGCAAGGTCTGGCGCGGCACACCGAGCATGTCCTGCTTGGCCTCGTTGCTGTAGGTGATGAAGCCCCGGTCGAACCAGTTGGAGCTGCCGGCGATGGCGGTGCAGCACTGGCCGATCCAGCCGCCGGTGCAGGACTCGGCGGTGGCCAGGCGCTCGCCCCGCTGCAGCAGGGCTTCGCCGACGGCGGCGGCCAGGGCCTCCAGTTCGGCCTGGGCGGGTCCACCGCTCACAGCAGGCGCCCCAGGACGAAGTGCAGCACGGCCAGGGAGAGGATGGTGTAGAGGCCGGCAAAGACGTCGTCCATCATGACGCCGAAGCCGTTCTTCACCTGCTCGTCGAAATAGTTGGCCGGATAGGGCTTGAAGATGTCGTAGATGCGGAACAGCAGGAAGGCGGCGGTCTGCCACAGGGCCGTCTGCCACCAGAACTGGCCCACCGGGCAGAAGAACAGCACCAGCCAGAAGGGCACGATCTCGTCCCAGACGATGGAGCCGTGGTCCACCACCCCCAGGTCCCGGCCGGTGCGGTGGCAGGCCAGCACGCCGCCGACGAAGCACACCAGGAGGAAGACGAGGAAGCCGATTTCGTCGAAATTGGGCCGGATCAGGGAATAGACGGCCCAGGAGAAAAGGGTGCCGGCCGTGCCCGGGGCGAAGCGGGAGAGGCCGCTGCCCAGGCCGCAGGCGACGAAGTGGGCCGGATGGGAGAAGAGGAAGCGCAGGTCAGGTCGCACGGAAGTGGTCATATCCCTTGAATTGATCCATGAATTCGGGGGGCAACGGCGCCCCGTCGCCATCATACAGGCTCACCCCGGCACCTTCGGCCGCGTAGCCGATGCGCCACAGGGGCAGTTCCAGGTCGGCGGCCAGGGCCGCCAGGGCCATGCGTTTTTCCGCCGGCGCGGTGAAGGCCAGTTCGTAGTCGTCGCCGCCGGCCAGCTGGCAGCGCTGGGCCAGCAGCGGGTCCACGCCCCTGGGCAGCAGGGGCAGCTGGCCCACATTGAGGCGCAGCTCCACCCCGGAGCGTTCGGCGATGTGGCCCACGTCGGCCAGCAGACCGTCGGAAATGTCGATGGCCGCCGTGGCCAGCTGCCGCTGCACCAGGGCCAGGCCCAGGGCAATGCGGGGCCGGGGCCGCTGCAGGGCGGTGAGGCAGCGCTGCACCAGGGCCTCGGGCAGTTCAATCTTGCCCTGCAGCTGGGCCAGGCCCAGGGCCGCCAGGCCGGGCTGGCCGGAAACCCACAGGTCGTCGCCGGCCTTGGCGCCGTCCCGGCGCAGGGCCTGGCCCGGTGCCACTTCGCCCAGGGCGGTGACGCACAGGTTGAGCGGGCCCCGGGTGGTATCGCCGCCCACCACGTCCACCTGGCTGGCCCTGGCCAGGGTGAAGAAGCCCTTGGCGAAGGCGGCCAGCCAGGCCTCGTCGGCCTCGGGCAGGCTGCCGGCCAGCAGCACCCAGCGGGGCTTGGCGCCCATGGCGGCGAGGTCGGAAAGATTGACGGCCAGGGTCTTCCAGCCCAGGCCTTCGGGATCGGTGTCGGGCAGGAAGTGCACGCCGGCCACCAGCATGTCGGTGGTCACCGCCAGCTCCATGCCGGGGGAGGGCTGCAGCAGGGCGCAGTCGTCGCCGGGACCGAGCACGGCCCCCGGGGTCGGGCCGGCGAAGTGGCGGGCGATCAGTTCAAACTCGGAAGGCATGGGCGGCTTTGCTCGGGGGCGGACAGTCGGGGAAAAACGGAGGCAAGAGAAAGGGCACAGGGATCACAGAGAAGTCTCCGTGGCCGCTGTGCCCCGCCGGGAGTGCCGGATCAGCCGCGCTGCTGCCTGCGCTTGGCTTCGACCTCGGCCGCCCGCAGCTTGCCGGCCAGCTTGTCGAGGACGCCGTTCACGTACTTGTGGCCGTCGGTGCCACCGTAGCCCTTGGCCAGCTCGATGCACTCGTTGATGATGACCTTGTAGGGCGTTTCCGGATGATGGGTCAGCTCCAGGGCGCCCAGCAGCAGGATGCAGGCCTCGATGGGGGACATCTCGTCGAAGCCCCGGTCGAGGAAGGGCGTCAGTTCGGCCACCAGGGCTTCCCGCTGGGCCAGGGCGCCGCGCACCAGGCCGACGAAAAATTCCCGGTCGGCCTTGTCGAAGCCGGAGACGTCGGCCATGTGGGCCTCGATCGCCGCCTCGTCCTGACCGCCGATGCGCCACTGGTACAGGCCCTGCAGGGCGAATTCCCGGGAACGGCGGCGGGGGGATTTGGCGGCGGCGGGCTTGCCGGCGGGTTTCTTGGCTTCGGTCATGGTGTTGCCTTCACTTCAGGTTGGCCGGGCGGCCCCGGTGGGGCGCTCCCGGCGGATAAATTACTTGCCGACGGCTTTGAGCAGGTTCGCCATTTCCACGGCGGCCTGGGCGCAGTCGGCGCCCTTGACCTGCATGCGGACCAGGGCCTGATCGTCATTTTCGGTGGTGAGGATGCCGTTGGCGATGGGCACCCCGGTCTTCAGCTGCACTTCCAGGACGCCGCGGCAGGAATCGTTGGAGACCACCTCGAAGTGGTAGGTCTCGCCGCGGATCACCGCCCCCAGGGCCACCAGGGCGTCGTACTTGCCGGTCTGGGCCATGGTCTGCAGCACCAGGGGAATCTCCAGGGCGCCGGGCACGGTGGCGATGGTGATGTCGCCGGCAGCCACGCCCAGGCGCTGCAGCTCGGCGGTGCAGGCGGAGAGCAGGCCTTCGCAGACGTCCAGGGTGAAGCGGGCCATGACGATGCCGACCTTGAGGCCGGCGCCGTTGAGGTTGATGTCGTGTTCGGGGATGTTGTCGTAGCGGGCCATGGTCTCAGGGCTTTTCAATGTCGGTGACGAAACCGGTGACTTCGAGGCCGAAGCCGGTCATGGAAGGCATGCGGCGCGGGCTGGAGAGCAGCTTCATCTTGCGCACGCCCAGCTGGCGCAGGATCTGGGCGCCGATGCCGTAGATGCGCGGATCCCACTTCTTCGGCGCCGGGGCGGCGGCCTTTTCCGGGCACAGGGCGGCGCGCAGGTCGCTGCCGCTCTGGGGCCGGTGCAGCAGCACGATGACGCCGCTGCCGTGCTTGGCCAGGGCCTGCTGGGCCTGGTCGATGGAGACGGTATGCACGCCGCCGGCAGGGTCGAGGAAGTCGAGCACGGAGACGGGCTCATGGACCCGCACCAGGGTTTCCTGATCGGCCTTGATCTCGCCCTTGACCAGGGCCAGGTGCACCTCGTCGGCTACCCGGTCGTGGAAGGCGTGCAGCTGGAACTCGCCGTGGGGGGTCTGCACGGTCTTGACGCGCAGGGGCTCCACCAGGGTTTCGTGTTCGCTGCGGTAGTGGATCAGGTCGGCGATGGTGCCGATCTTGAGGCCGTGCAGCTTGGCAAATTCGATCAGGTCCGGCAGGCGGGCCATGGTGCCGTCTTCCTTGAGGATCTCGCAGATGACGGAGGACGGCTCCAGGCCGGCCAGGGCGCCCAGGTCGCAGCCGGCCTCGGTGTGGCCGGCGCGCACCAGCACGCCGCCGGGCTTGGCGGTGATGGGGAAGATGTGGCCGGGCTGGACGATGTCGTCGGGACCGGCGTTCTTGGCCACGGCGGCCTGCACGGTGCGGGCCCGGTCGTGGGCCGAAATGCCGGTGGTGACGCCTTCGGCGGCTTCGATGGAAACGGTGAAGGCGGTGCCGTAGGGGGTCTTGTTGTCCCGGGCCATCTGGGTCAGGCCCAGCTGGCGGGAGCGTTCCTCGGTGATGGTGAGGCAGACCAGGCCACGGCAGTGGGTGACCATGAAGTTGATGGCTTCGGGGGTGATGAAGTCGGAGGCGATGATGACGTCGCCTTCGTTTTCCCGGTCCTCCTCGTCCACCAGGATGACCATCTTGCCGGCGCGGATGTCGGCGATGATGTCCTGGATCGGGGAGATGGCACTGGCAGTAGCGGCATTCATGGCGTTCAGGCTTCCGGATTGAGCATGCGCTCGACGTAGCGGGCGATGAGGTCCACTTCCAGGTTCACCTTGGCGCCCACGTGCAGGCGGTTCAGGGTGGTGACTTCCAGGGTGTGGGCGATGAGGTTGATGCTGAAGGTGCTGCCGCTGACCGTGTTGGTGGTGAGGCTGACGCCGTCCACGGTCATGGAGCCCTTGCGCGCGATGTACTTGGCCAGCTCGGCCGGCGCCTCGATCTGCAGCAGGCGGTTGGCTTCCTTGCCTTCGCCGATGAGGTCGAAGCGGGTCACGGTGCCGACCCCGTCCACATGGCCGGAGACCAGGTGGCCGCCGAGGCGGTCCGCCAGGCAGAGGGCCTTCTCCAGGTTCACCGGGCCGGGCTCGGCCAGGCCCACGGTGCAGGAGAGGGTCTCGGGGGAAACGTCCACGCAGTAGTGGCTGGGGGTCTTTTCCACCACGGTGAGGCAGACGCCGTTGTGGGCGATGGAATCGCCCAGGGCCACGTCCGTCATGTCCAGGCCGCCGGGCTCCACGGTCAGCCGGAAGCCGGCCTCACGGGCGGTCAGATGGGTGATGCGACCGACGGCCGCGACGATACCGGAAAACATGGATTTATCTCGGAATTTTGGGGTTGGGGAAGGGGATTTTATCACGCCGCACCGGGGGGCTCCGGATGGGGACCGCCCCTGGGGGGGACGGCGGCCACGGCCGCCGGCAAGTGGAACCTAGTCCTGTTCCAGCCAGGGCAGCAGGTGGCCCATGCGGGCCGCCTTCGTTTCCAGGTAGTCCTGGTTGCGCGGGCCGCGGCCGGCCACATGGGGCACCCGCTCGGTCACATTGACGCCCCGGGCGGTGAGGGCCGATACCTTGGCCGGATTGTTGGTCATCAGGCGCACCGCCGGCACCCCCAGGGTGTTGAGCATGGCGGCGGCGACGCCGTAGTCCCGGGCGTCGTCGGGCAGGCCCAGGGCCCGGTTGGCGTCCACCGTGTCCAGGCCCTGGTCCTGCAGGGCGTAGGCCCGCAGCTTGTCCAGCAGGCCGATGCCCCGGCCTTCCTGGCGCAGGTACAGCAGCACGCCCCGGCCTTCCTTGGCGATGGCCGCCAGGGCCGCCTCCAGTTGGGGGCCGCAGTCGCAGCGCAGGGAAAAGAGGCCGTCGCCGGTGAGGCATTCGGAATGGAGCCGGGTCAGGGCCGGCACGCCGTCGCCCACCTGGCCCAGGGTCAGGGCCAGATGTTCCTTGCTGGAAGCGGTTTCCTGGAAGCCGTGCAGGCGGAAGACGGCCCAGGGCGTGGGCAGTTCGCAGCTGGCCACCAGGGCCACGGCCGGCAGGGAAGGGGTGGAAGTCATGTTGTTATAAGTTGAATTTTATTGAGCTGTTCTCTGGGCAGGCCCACCGCGGCGGTAGGCAACTCCCCATGGGGTCATGCCATATTAGGCCAGACGGGGCCGGGCCAAAAGCGAAAAATATCGGGCGAAAAGATCAACCCGGTTCACCAATCAGGCGCCCGGGGCCACCCGCTGCAGGACCTGGAGGAACGGGGTGGCCTCCTGGAAGCCCACCACCCGCAGGCCGGCGATTTCCTGGCCGGCGGCATCGAAGAAGATGATGCCGGGCGGGCCGAACAGCTTGAAGCGCTGCAGCAGGGCCTTGTCGTCCTCGCTGTTGGCGGTGACGTCGGCCTGCAGCAGGGTGAAGCCGGCCAGCTTGGCCCGGACCTTGGGGTCGGCGAAGGTGAAGCGCTCCATTTCCTTGCAGGAGACGCACCAGTCCGCATAGAAATCCAGCATCACCGGCTTGCCCGCCGCCTTGACCCGGGCTTCCAGGTCGGCCACGGATTTTACCCGGACGAAGGGCAGGGCGGGAGCCTCGGCCCCGCCGCCCGCCGCCGCATTGGCCGCCACCACGCCCTTGAGGGGCTGCAGGGGGTCCCGGGAGCCGGCCGCCAGGCCCACCACCAGGGCGGCGCCGGCCAGCAGCATGACGATGCCGATGCCCTTCCAGAAGCGCTGCCAGCCCTTGGCCGTGGCCGGCAGGGGGTCCAGGGCGTGCATGAAGACGGCCGGCACGATCAGCAGCAGGGCCCAGCCGGCCATCACCAGGGCCGCCGGCAGCACCGGCGACACCAGCCACAGGGCGGTGCCGAGGAGGATGACGCCGAAGGCCTTCTTCACCGCTTCCATCCAGGGGCCGGACCGGGGCAGCAGGGTGGTGGCGGAGAGGCCCACCAGCAGCAGGGGCACGCCCATGCCCAGGGCCATGGCGAAAAGGGCGGCGCCGCCCAGCACCGCATCGCCGCTCTGGCCGATGTAAAGCAGGGCTCCGGCCAGGGGGGCGGCGACGCAGGGGCCGACGATCACCGCCGACAGGGCCCCCATGGCGAACACCGCCGCCAGGTGGCCGCCGTGCAGGTGGCTGGCCTCTTCCGACAGCTTGCTCTGCAGGAAGCTGGGCAACTGCAGCTCGTAGAAGCCGAACATGGAGAAGGACAGCACCACGAAGACGGCGGCGAAGGCGCCCAGCACCCAGGGATTCTGCAGGGCGGCGGAGAGCAGGGTGCCGGTGAGGCCGGCGGCCACCCCCAGGGCGGCATAGGTCACCGCCATGCCCAGCACGTAGGCCAGGGAGAGAAGGAAACTCTTGCTGCGGGAAACGTGATGCCCCTGGCCGACGATGATGCCGGAGAGGATGGGGATCATGGGGAAGACGCAGGGCGTCAGGGCCAGCAGCAGGCCGAAGCCGAAGAAGGTGGAGACGGCCAGCCAGAAGCCGGCGTTCTGCAGCAGGCCGGCGATATGGCCGCTCTCGTCGCCGGCGGCGTCGGGCACTGCGGCCGGGGCGCTGCCCGGGGCCGGCAGGGTGACGCTGAGCTTTTGTTCCTGGGGCGGGTAGCAGACCCCGGCATCGGCGCAGCCCTGGGCCGTCACCTTGAGGGTGATGGGGCCGGACTGGTTGGCGCTCAGCGGCAGGCGGATGGCCACGCTCTTGTAATAGACCTCCACGTCGCCGAAGTTGTCATCGTGCTTCTGCTTGCCGGCGGGGAACACGGGGGTGCCCAGGGTGGCGCCCTCGGCGGCGAACCTGAACTTGTCCCGGTACAGGTAATAGCCCTTGGCGATGCTGTAGCGCACCTCCACGGTCTTGTCGTCCAGGGCCCGGGCTTCGGGCTTGAAGGCCACCAGGGGATCGAGGAATTCCTGGGCGGCCACGGGCAGGGCCAGGCCCAGCAGGATCAGGCACGGCAGCAGCCGGCGCCACAACGGGGAAATCAGGGAAGCAATCACGGCGTCACTCGGGGCGGGTCTCGGTCACGACCCAGTTGAGGTAATCGGGCAGCCCTTCGGCCACGGGCCAGGCAACGATCTCCGGCACGTCGTAGGGATGCAGTTCCAGCAGGCGGGCCCGCAGTTCGGGGAAGCGGTCGGCGGCGGTCTTCAGCTGCAGGGGCGTCTCGGTGGCCATCTCCACCTTGCCCTGCCAGTGGTAGATGGAGGCGCAGGGCGCCAGCACGTTGGCGCAGGCCGCCAGACGGGCATCCACCAGGGCGGCGGCGAGGCGGGCGGCGGTTTCGCCGTCCGGGCAATTGGTCTGCACCAGCAGTACCGGGTTGGCTTTTTTGGAGGTGGTCATGGGGCCATCTTAGCCGAGAGCGGCGTTTCGCGTTTTGATCTGCCTGCGCCTGCCGCCATCTCAGCGCAGCAGGCGGCGCCGGGTCAGCACCAGGGCGACGAGGAAGGCGACGGCGGTGATGGCCAGCAGCACCGCCACGTGCAGCAGGGCATTGGCCGGCACCTGGCCCTGCAGCAGGGGCCGCACCAGTTGCACGGCGTGGGTCAGGGGCAGTGCCTCGGTCAGCCCCTGGACCAGGACCGGCAGCTGTTCCCGGGGGAAGAAGACGCCGGAAAGCAGCATGGTGGGGGTGATGAAGAGGGTGAAGTAGTACATGAAGAAATCGTAGGAGGGTGCCAGGGCATTGACGATCAGGCCCAGGGCGGCAAAGGCCAGGCCGGTGAGCAGGATCACCGGCAGCACTCCCAGGGCCAGGGGCGAATGGGAGAGACCGAGGACGAAGATCACCGTGAGGATGGCGCAGCCGGAAAGGAGGCTCTTGGTGGCGGCCCAGATCAGCTCGCCCAGCATCACGTCCTCCAGCTCCAGGGGGGCGTTGAGCATGGCCTCCCAGGTCTTCTGCACGTGCATGCGGGAGAAGGCCGAATAGAGGGCTTCGAAGGTGGCGGCGTTCATGGTGCTGGCGCACACCGTGCCGGCGGCCAGGAAGGCCACGTAGGAGGTGCCGGCCACCTCCGGCAGCATGCTGCCCAGGCCGTAGCCCAGGCCCAGCATGTAGATCAGGGGGTCGGCCAGGTTGCCCAGGATGGAAGGCAGGGCCAGCTTGCGCCAGACCAGGAAATTGCGTTGCCACACGGGGAACCAGCGGGCGGAAAGGCGGGGCGGCGCGTAGAGGGAAGCGGAGGAAGTGGCGGCATTCATGGCGCCATTATCCGGCCTTGGCGCCCGGAAGGTAAGCACCCCGGTCGGGGCGGGGCCGCCGACCGGGGGCAAACGGGCCTCGAACGGGCCTCAGCAGGCGCTGAAAACCGTCTCCGTACCTTGGTCCCAGCCATCCCAGAGGAAGTTGTCGGACTTGCCGTCGGCGATCAGGCGCAGGGCGTAGCGCACCTGCTCCTCGTAGAACTGACAGAAGGCGCCGGTCTTCTCCATGCCGCCGTTCATCTCGTTGGCCTCCGCCGGGCAGGGACTGCCGCAAAAGTGGCGGATGGGGCAGGAAGCGCAGGGCTCGAACTTATCCACGTCCCGTCCGGTGACTTCCTTGAAGGCTGGCGACTCCAGGGCTGCCGCCACGCCGTCGGTAAACAGGTTGCCGCCCTCGAAGGCCGGCAGGCCGATGAACTCGCTGCAGGGAAAGAGGCCGCCGTCCGCCGCCAGGGCGAAGAAAGCCCGGCCGCCGCCGCAGGGGGAGATGTCGCACATCAGGCGCCGCGCCGTGGGCGCCAGGATGGCCAGCAGGATGTTGGCGAAATTGGCCACCACCAGCTTGCGCCCGGTCTCCCGGTACAGCTCGTGGGTCCGCTCCAGGGCGGCAATGAAGGCCCGGGCGAAATCCCCGTCCACCGGCTTGACCCCCCGGGCGCCGGAAAGGGTGCAGCGCACCGCGTTGAGCATGCAGGTGGGCACCTGGTGGCGATGGAACAGCTCCACCATGTCCGTCAGGTGGGCCAGGTTCTCCGTGGTGCAGGTGGTGATGACGCTCCAGGAGCCGTAGCCCTGGAGCCGCTCCATGGCCCGCAGCACGTGCTGGTGCACCCCCTGGCCGGCCCAGGTGTGGCGGGTGGCGTTGGTGATGGGGGCGGTGGGACCGTCCAGGGAAAGGCCGATGCTGACGTTGCGCTGCATGAGGAAGTCGGCGGCGGCATCGGTGAGCAGGGTGCCGTTGGTCTGCACACCGAAGGCGAAATCGTCCTGGAACAGGTCGATGGCGGCGAACAGGGCCTCCCGGTTCATCAGGGGTTCGGCGCCGTGGAAGATGAGGCGGGGCTTGCGCGCCCCCTCGCCGCCGTCCATCACCGTGGCGAAGTATTCCTTCAGCCGCTGCAGGGCCCCCAGCAGCCGTTCCGCCGGCATGTCGCTGCCGTGGCGGCGCAGGGTGTCGGGGATGTAGCAGTAGGTGCAGTCCAGGTTGCAGCGTTCCGTCGGGTTCACATAGACGCCGGAGGGCTTCAGCTCGAAGCGCAGGGCGTGGATTTCCTGGGCGAACCTTGCCGCCTGGGCCTGGAAGCGCTCGGCCAGCTCGCTGCCGCACAATTCCGCCTCCACCCGGTCCTTGTCCACCAGGGACCAGAAGGCGGTTTCCGGGTGCAGCAGGGCCACGTAGCGCTCATGGCCGATGTCGTAGGGCTGCAGCCGGGGCAGATGGGGAGCCGGACCGTTCACTTGGCCGCCTTCCGATCCATCAGGACGTAGTGGGAGAGGCCGATGCCGTCCGGGTTGCAGGACTTGCGGCTGGCGATGACCGGGGCCGGGGCGGCGGCCTGGGTGGGCTGGACAGCGGCCTGCTGGGCAGTAGTGGCTTGGCTGGTAACTTGAGTGGTGGCTTTCATGGGGTCCTCCCGCGAAGGTATGAAAAAAAGCAAAAGGGCTCCGGCGGCCTGTCTCGAAAGAAACATGCCGCCGGAGCCCTTTGCCTGGAACTCCACGACTTCCGCCCGTCTTCTGGCTTACGGATCGACCGGTCCTGCTACTGGGTTCCCCCTTCCCGCCGCATTTGCTGCGGCAGTGGGTGGCGTGGAGAAACTGCACCACGCCGTGGAACGACCGTCCCCGATTACAGCGGCGGGCCCGCCACGGAGTTGCACCGTGTTCCGAAAGCGGAAGCCGAATGGGGGCGGATTCTGGCCGCCGGCCCGGGGAGGGTCAAGGCCGACGGCAGCTGGATTTGATCCAGGTAAAGCGCCTCTGTCCGGGGTCGGATTTTTGCCCGGCAGCCCTGCGCCTGCCTCCTTGCCCTGCCTCCTTGCCCTGCCTCCTTGCCCTGCCTCCTTGCCCTGCCTCCTTGCCCTGCCTCCTTGCCCTGCCCCCTTGCCCTTCCCCCTTGCCCTTCCCCCTTGCCCTTCCCCCTTGCCCTTCCCCCTTGCCCTTCCCCCTTGCCCTTCCCCCTTGCCCTTCCCCCTTCAGCGCCCGCCTCCGGGCCCGCCGATGGCCCGCAGGGGCGCCGCCGGGCGCGGTGCCTCGACGCCTGCGGCGGACTCCGGCTTTCTCTGGGCTGCGCCGCAGATGCGCTCCGGGTCCAGCACCTGGAGGATTTTTTCCCTGTCCGGCTGGCGCGGCTTGATGATGGCCTGCACGTAGCCGGCGTCCTGGCGGATCATCTCCGGGATCGGCTCCAGGCGCTCGGCGTCGAATTCGGGCACGGCATAGAGATCGTCCACCAGCAGCCCCATGAGGCCGTCCCGCACCCGCACCACGACGATCTGGCTGTGGTTGTCCACCTCCTTGGCCGGGTAGTTGAGAAGGAAGCGCATATCCACCACCGGTACCAGGGTGCCGCTGTCGCCGCCACCGCTCTGGAAGCTGATGACGCCGCAAAGATAGCGGCGGGAGCCGCTCATGGGGGAAAGCCGGGCCGGGTCCACCGCCTCCAGCACTTCGGCCGCCGGCAGGCCATACACCTTGTCGCCGACGACGAAGGTGGCCAGCTCCACGCTCTGCCCGCCCCGGGCGTGCAGGTCGCCGTAGCTGCCTTCCAGCACCGCCGGGCGCCGTTCCCGGGGGGCCGCGGCGGCACTGCCGTCGCCGACGGGGACGAACACCAGGGCCACCACGTCGTTGCTGTAGTCGCCGCTATTCTTGAATTCCCGGTAGCCGAAGGAGGCGGTGCTGCCGACGATCCAGGTGCGCCCGGCCAGCTGCACCACCCGGGAGCGGCCCTCGCCGTTGGCGGCGGCGAAGAGGCTCTTGTCCACCTCCAGCAGGCTTTCCGCCGGGAAGCGTTCGTCGGAGGAAGCGATGATGCGGCCGCTGCGCTCGGCGAAGACGGCGAAGGCCCCTGCCTGGGGCGGCAGGGAATCGGCCAGCATGGCGGCGAACTGGGGCGCTGCGTCGAAGACGATGCCGATGCCCCCCACCACCTTGGCCGGATCGTCGGGATGACGGATGGCGGCGTTGTAGACGTAGGTGGGGCGGCCGCCGTAGAGCCAGCTCTTCTCGAAGGGGGAGACGCAGTAGTGCTGGGTGCTGGGCAGGTAGAAGACGGACTGGACCCAGCCCGCATCCACCTTCTTGCCCACCAGGTTGAGGCTGTCGCCGTGCAGGTTGGAAGCGGCGACGATGGTGCCGGAAAGGTCGTACACGAAAAGCCGGGAATAGACGGTGTACAGGCTGTTGATGTATTCCAGGATGCCGGCCATGGCCTGGGCCTCCGCCTCGCCGGGACGGCCGGCGGCCATGCTGCGGCGCAGGGCCGAGGTAAGGGCCCACCAGCGGCAGTCGTTGGCCCGCTCGTAGAGGTTGCGGTCCATGATGTCGATCATCAGGCGGGAGATGAACTGCACGTCCTGCAGGCTGGAGGAGATGGCGGTCTGGTAGAGGTCGGCGATGGAGCGGGCGAAGAGGTCGCTGGTGCGGTCGCCGGTCTCGGAAATCTGCTGCAGCACGGATTTGAGCTTGAGCAGGTCGCCCCGCTTGTCGGCAGCCATGATCTGGCCGTTCCACACCACCCGGCGCAGGGAGAGGTTGATGCCCTCGGCGCCCCGGGCGATGTCGGCCAGGGCCGGGCAGAAGGTGTCGGCGTGGGCCAGCACGCCCTCCAGCACCTCCGCCGGCAGGCTCTCGGCAGCCTGGCCCAGGCCGGCGCGGAAGGCGGAGCTGACCGGCACCATGACATGGCCCACCCAGCCGGGCCCGACGTAGCCCTGGTAGCCCCGGGTAGGGCAGGTCCTGGCCAGGTACTCGCGGCCGCCCCAATCGACGATGCGGTAATCCGCATCCCGCACCTGCTCCAGGCGGCGGCCCAGGGGCACGTGGTCGGCATCGCTGGAGGCGATCACCGTGCCCTGGGCGTCCAGCAGCAGCATCACCGAACGGTCCTCCCGGCGACGCAGGTTGCGGAAGATGCTCTCCGTCTCGTCGGCGAAGCGGAAGCACAGGCACAGCACCCCCAGGGGCTCGCCGCTATCGCCGTCGTCGATGCGCTGGGAGTAGATGAGGGCCCGCTCCAGACCGGGGCGCAGGTCACTGGCGCGGAAGGTCTCCACATAGCCGTCGGTGTGCAGGGTCTGTTGCAGCAGGGGGTCCTGGGAGAAGAGCACGGGGCTGGCGCCGTCCAGGTGGGCGATGACCCGGCCGTTGAGGTCCAGCACCAGGATTTCGTCGTACACCGTGTATTTGTCCCGGTACTCCTGCAGGCGGCGCAGGATGCGGGCCTTCTCCCCTTCCAGGGTCTCCTGGTCCGGCGCCTCCTTGCGCTGGCGGATGAAGTCCCGGATATCCTCGTCCGTGGCCAGGAAACCCACGTCGGCGGTGCGCTCGTAGAGGTTGCGGATCAGGATGTCCACCGCCACCTGGGCCTTGGAGCCGATTTCCAGCACCACCTTGCGGATGTTCTCCTGCACCAGGTTCTCGATCAGCTGCCGCTCCAGGCGGCCGAAGCCCTCCCGGGTGGCGCCCATGGTCGGCAGGATGGTCTTGGCCTCGGCCGGGCAGTTCATCTTGGCCGTGGCCTCGATCATCCCCCAGGTAAAATTGAGGTTCTCCAGCTGCTTTTCGCACTGGGCGACGCTGCGCATGAAGGGGATGAAGGCCTCCACCAGGCCCTGGTTGTCGTCGTGCATGGCACTCCTCCTAGGATGGCGCCGGCGGTGGGCGTGAGGGCCCCTGCCAGTCGGAATACGGGAGGTCGTGCGGTGGTGGTCGGGCCTTATGGAGAACGACAGGCAGCGGGCTGGCCCTGGGCCGCTGCCGGCGCCCGGGTCGATGCCCGGGTCATGGGTGGGGAGATTGTAGCGTGAAGCCCGGCTTTGCATAGCCCCCGGGAATTCCCGGGGCCGGGGGCGGCCCTCAGTCCCGCAGTTCGCGGCCGGTGAGCTTGATGAAGACGTCTTCCAGGTTGGCCGCCCGGTGCACGTAGTGCAGGCCAGGGGCGGCGGTCAGGGCCTCCAGCAGGGACGCCGGCTCGCGGCAGTAGAAGAAGGCCGTCTCGCCGGAGATTTCGCAGCGGTCCGCCAGATGGCCGTGACCCTCGGCCCAGGCCGGGGCGTTTTCGCCGTAAACCTCCACCACCTGGGGCTCGATGTGGCTGGCGATCAGTTCCCGGGGGCTGCCCTGGGTAATCAGGCGGCCGTGGTCGAGCACCGCCAGCTGGTGACAGAGGCGTTCCGCCTCGTCCATGAAGTGGGTGGTGAGGATGAGGGTCTTGCCCCGGGCGGTGAGGGCCTTGAGGCGCTCCCAGATGAGGTGCCGGGCCTGGGGATCGAGGCCGGTAGTGGGCTCGTCGAGGAAGACGATGTCCGGGTCGTTGACCAACGCCCGGGCCAGGGTCAGGCGCCGCTTCATGCCGCCGGAGAGGCTTTTCAGGGGCGACTTTTCCTTGCCGCCGAGGCCGGCGAATTCCAGCAGCTCGGGAATGCGGGCCAGCACCGTGGCGTCGCTGAGGCCGAAGTAGCGGCCGTACACCAGCAGGTTCTCGGCCACCGTGAAATCCGGGTCCAGGTTGTCGAACTGGGGCACCACGCCGGTCCGCAGACGGGCTTCCCTGGCCGCTTGCGGCACGGGCAAGCCGTTCAGCCGCACCACGCCGGACTCGGGAGCCGTGAGGCCGAGACAGCAGCGCAGGGTGGTGGTCTTGCCGGCGCCATTGGGCCCGAGCAGGCCGAAACAGGTGCCCGGCTCGACGGCAAAGGAGACGCCGTCCACGGCGGTGAAATCGCCGTAGCGCTTGACCAGGGATTCGACGATCAGAGGTTGCACAGGAGCCCTATCCATTTCTGTTTGAGCCCTGCCCGGGAAGGCAGGAGGGATGCCGATCTCCAGCCAGGCAAGGCGGAGATGCCCGTCCTTGCTGGCTGCCACGGCATGGGTTGGTCAGTGTTTCCAGGCGCGGGTGATGATGTCTTTCAAGACGTGCAGGCGGCGGTGGAAGAAATGGTCCGCCCCCGCCACCACCACCACCGGCAGCTCCATGGGCTCGGCCCAGGCCAGCACATTTTCCAAAGGCACCGTTTCGTCCTTGGAGCCGTGGATGACGATGGTGTCCGGCGCCACGGCGCTGGTGTTGTACTGGCGCGCCCCTTCCACATGGCCGGAGGCGGTGCCCACCAGCACCAGGCGCTGGGCCGGGTGGCCGGCTTCGGCCAGGCGGGCGGCCACCTTGGCCTGGACGTAGGCGCCGAAGGAGAAGCCGGCCAGCACCACGGGCAGGTGGCCGAAGCGCTCCTTCGCATAGTCCAGCACCGCCAGCATGTCATCGCTCTCGCCCTGGCCCTCGTCGTGGCTGCCTTCGCTCTGGCCGACACCGCGGAAGTTGGGGCGCAGGGCGGCATAGCCCAGCTGCACCAGGGTACGAGCCAGGGTCTGGGCCACCTTGTTGGTGTTGGCGCCGCCGAAGAGGGGATGGGGATGGCCGATGAGGGCGATGCCCTTGGGCGCCCCCGGGTTCTCCAGGATCACCTCGATCTTGCCGACAGGGCCATCGAGCAGCAGCAGTTCGGGTTCGACGCGCATGGTCAGATCTTCAGGCGCTCGACGATGCGGCCGTGGAGCAGGTGTTCCTCCACGATCTCGTCGATGTCGGACTTGTCGAGAAAGGTGTACCAGGTCTCTTCCGGGTAGATCACCATCACCGGGCCGTTGTCGCAGCGGCCCAGACAGCCGGCCTTGTTGATGCGCACCTGACCGGGGCCGTTGCGCTTGGCGGCGGCCACCTTGTCCTTGGCGTAGGCCATCAGCTCGCTGGCCCCCAGGGCGTTACAGCAGGTTTCGCCGTCGGCGCGCTGGTTGCAGCAGATGAAGGCGTGGTGTTGGTAGTAGCTCATGGGGCAGTCCGGAAGGAAAAACGTCGGGATCGGATTATAGCCGCCGCCCCAGCAGCATCAGATAAGGCAGGGCGGCGAAAGGCCACAGGGCGGCCGTCAGACGGGTAAGACCGTTGAAATTGAAAAAGTGCCCCTGGCGCCAGGCGGCCAGGGCGGCGGCGGAATAGGGATTCTCCGGCGCCAGGTTCACCAGCACCGTGGCCGCCATCAGGGCCAGGCCGGCGAGGACGATGCGCCAGTTGGGCGGCAGCCAGGCCAGCACCGCCAGCACGATGCCGCCCCACAGCAGGCCCAGGCGCGCCCCCTCGCTCCACCAGATGAAGGCGTCGCCGGGACTGACCAGCACCGCCAGGGCCAGGGACTTCACCCCCAGGGCCGCCAGGATCAGCAGGGGCGGGCCGACCCAGGCCGGCCAGCGGGGCGCCAGCAGGGTGCGGGCAAAGAGGCCCAGGGCCACCACCGAGGTGCCGACGATGAGGGCCTCCACCAGCTGGAACACGGGCGGATCGAAAGGCACGGCCAGGGGCAGGCCCAGCAGGCTGCGCAGGTCGCCGCTGCCGAAGAGCAGGGTTTCCGGCGACAGCTGGGTCACCAGCCACAGGCCCAGCAGCACCGCCCCCAGTTCGGCATGGGGCAGGTCCGCCACCAGGCGGCCGTGCCAGTGGGTCAGGCGCAGGAACAGGCGCTCACCGTGGAAGAAGGCGGCCAGGGCGCCGAGCAGGGCCCCCAGGGCATTGCAGGCCAGGTCCAGGTTGGAGGGGACCCGGCTGGGCAGCCAGGTCTGCACCGACTCCAGTCCGAAGGAAAGGCCGCTGCCTAGCAGCACCGCCAGCAGGCTGGGCAGCAGGCGCGGCAGGACCGGCATGGGCAGGGCCAGGGCCAGGAGGAAGCCGAGGGGCAGGTACACCCCCACGTTCACCACCAGGTCGAAGGCCGTCCAGTAGCGGGGCCAGCCGGCCTCGAGGAAGGCGAAGGGGGACAGGCCCAGGTCGCGCCAGCCGGCGAAGGGGTGCAGGCTGGCGTAGATCACCAGCAGGACGTAGGCCAGGGCCAGGTAGCGGGCGAGGACGGTACCGGGGCGGGAGAACATGGCGGGGGACGGGCGGAGGGAAATCCGGAGGGCGTCGACGGGTTTTCAGTATGGCACAGGCGGGGACGGGGCGCCCCTCCGGCGCCGCCGCCCCGGCGACCTCAGCCGAGGAAGAGCTTGTAGGCCGGGTTGGCCGTCTCGTCCCAGTGGTGGTAGCCCAGCTCCTGGAGGAAGGTCTGGAACTCGCCCATCTCCGCCGGCGGCACCTGCATGCCCACCAGCACCCGGCCGTAGTCGGCGCCGTGGTTGCGGTAGTGGAAGAGGCTGATGTTCCAGCCGGAGCTCATGCGGTTGAGGAAGTTCATCAGGGCGCCGGGCCGTTCCGGGAACTCGAAGCGGTACAGCAGCTCGTTCTCCACCTGGGGCGCATGGCCGCCGACCATGTGGCGCACGTGCAGCTTGCCCATTTCGTCGTCGGTCAGGTCCAGTGTGGCATAGCCGTGCTTTTTCAGGCTCTCCACCAGCTTGGTGGATTCGGCCCGGTTGGCCACCTGCACGCCGACGAAGACGTGGGCTTCCCGCGCCTCGTGGAAGCGGTAGTTGAATTCGGTGATGTTGCGGCTGCCGATGAGGGAGACGAACTTCTTGTAGGCGCCGGGCTTCTCCGGCAGGGTCACGGCCAGCACCGCCTCCCGCTGCTCGCCCACCTCGGCCCGCTCGGCGACGAAGCGCAGGCGGTCGAAATTGGTATTGGCGCCGGAGGCCACGGCCACCAGGGACTTGTCCTTCAGCTTGTGCTGCTTGGCGTATTCCTTGGCGCCGGCGATGGCCAGGGCGCCGGAAGGCTCCAGGATGGAGCGGGTGTCCTCGAAGACGTCCTTGATGGCGGCGCAGATGGCGTCCGTATCCACCAGGATGATGTCGTCCAGGTATTCGCGGCAGACCCGGAAGGTTTCCTCGCCGACGAACTTCACCGCCGTGCCGTCGGCGAAGAGGCCCACGTTGTCGAGGCGCACCCGCTTGCCGGCGGCGATGGACTGCTTCATGGCGTCGGCGTCGAAGGTTTCCACGCCGATGACCTTGATCTCCGGCCGCACCGCCTTGATGTAGGCGGCCACGCCGGCCGCCAGGCCGCCGCCGCCGATGGCCACGAACACGGCGTGGATCGGCTTGCCGTGCTGGCGCAGGATTTCCATGCCGATGGTGCCCTGGCCGGCGATGACGTAGGGGTCGTCGAAGGGGTGCACGAAAGTCAGCTTCTCGGCCTTCTCCAGCTCCACCGCATGGGCATAGGCCTCGTCGTAGGACTCGCCGGCCAGCACCACCTCGCCGCCCCGGGAAGCCACGGCCTGGACCTTGATCTGGGGCGTGGTGGTGGGCATGACGATGACCGCCCGGCAGCCGATCTTGGCGGCGGAAAGGGCCACGCCCTGGGCGTGGTTGCCGGCGGAGGCGCAGATGACGCCGCGCTGCAGCTGGGCCGGGGTGAGGTGGGCAATCTTGTTGTAGGCGCCGCGCAGCTTGAAGGAGAACACCGGCTGCATGTCCTCGCGCTTGAAATAGAAGCGGTTGCCGAGCCGGTGGGAGAGATTGGGCGCCAGTTCCAGGGGAGTCTCAACGGCGGCCTCATAGACCCGGGCGTTGAGGATTTTGGTCAGATAGTCGTGCTGCATGGGGAAGGTCGGATGCCGAGGGCGTAAAGCACGGCAGTGTACCCCCCGGGTGGGGGCAAGTCCATGAAGGGAAGGCGAAAGCCCCCGCCGGGACGGGGCCGGCAGGCAGGGGCCGGGCAGGCTGCACCCGGCCCCGCAGGGTCAGAAGGATTTGCGTATCTGCAGCCCCAGGGTATGCATGGTCATGGCCCCGGAATTGTTGCTGTACTGGTAGCGCAGTCCCAGGGTCCAGGCGCTCTTGAAGACGAAGTCGCTGCCCAGGCCGAAGACCATGGTGTCCCGCTTCAGGGTGGTCGCCGCGATCTGGTAGGAGGGACCGGACAGGTCGTCCGCATAGGCCATGCGCGCCCCTTCCGGATTCTCGAAGTCGTGCTGGTACTCGACCCGGAAATAGGGCCGGGCCAGGGTGGTCTCCAGCTCGACGCTGGTCTCGCCCCGCAGGCCGAAGGACAGCTTGGTCACCGGCGCCTTCTGGGAGAAGTAGGCCAGGTTGTAGATGCCGGCGCCGCTTTCCACCGCGGCATCGAGCCGGGTGGAGGCGATGTCGATGCGGCCGTAGGGCGACAGGATGTGGGCATCCTGCTGGAACTCGTAGGCGGCGCTGAGGGAGGCGAACCACTGCTTGCCGGTACGCTGGCTGGTGGCGAAGGCGCCGGCGGCGGCGGAGTAGCGGCGCGACTCCAGGTCCAGCCGTCCCATGCCGATGAGGCCGTCGATGAAGGTGCCGGGCATGGGCTGGTAGCTGCCGTAGACGATCACCGAGTAATCGTCGCCCACGTTGCGGGTGCCGTCGTTGCCGATCTTCTGCCGCTCATGGCCGAAGCCGACGCCCAGGCCCAGGATCAGGTTGTCGCCGAAGCGGCTGTCGGTGCCGAAGGAAATGCCGGAAGTGGTGAACTTGGCATCCGCGTCGTCCAGGCGGCCGAAGGAGATATTGCCCGCACTCCACACATCGAAGCCGGTGTCCTGGAAGTTGCTGGCCTTGCTGGAAATGTTCAGGGTCGGCAGGCCGTGGCTGTTGGCCATCTGCCCCAGGGTGCTCAAGGCGGAGAAGGGATTGAAGCCACTCTCCTGGCCGGGAGCCGGACCTGCCGTCACAACACCACCGGTGCCGGTAGCCGCATCACGACTGCCGAGGTTGGTGACCGCCGTTCCTGTTGCGAGGCCGAAACCGCCGTTCTGGTCGATATTTCCGGCAGCCGGCCCGCTGTTGTTGCCCACGGCAGCCAGGGCGGGCATCACCGACGGACGCCGGGCATTGGGACTGTCGAAGCCCCGGGGACGCTCCGGACGCAGGCGCACATGGAGGTTTTCCAGGCGGGACTGGAAATTGCTGATCTGGGTCAGGGAGAAGCGCTTGGCCACTTCCGCCTGGGCCCCGATGATGCCGACCACATTGGCATCCTTGCTCGGATCGGGCCGGGTCATGACGCTGATGGTCACCGTCGCCGGAGCCGAAGTGCCGGTGGCGTTGGTGGCGGTATAGGTGAAGCTGTCGCTGCCCGAATAGCCTGCCGTCGGCGTATAGGTGATGCTGGCGCCGCTGGCCGTGGCCGTGCCGTGGCCGGGGGCCGTCACCACCGTCACCGTGGTGGCCGCGCCGCCCGAAACATTGAGGGGAATGGGATTGTTGCTGCTGTTGATGGGCACCGTCACCGTCACCGCCCCGGCCACGGGAGCGGCAGGATTGACGGTGATGGTCACCGTCGCCGGAGCCGAAGTGCCGGTGGCATTGGTGGCCCGGTAGGTGAAGCTGTCGCTGCCCGAATAACCGGCATGGGGAGTGTAGGTAATGCTGGTGCCGCTGGCCGTGGCCGTACCGTGGGCCGCCGCCGTTGCCACGGAAACGCTGGTGGCGACGCCGCCGGTAATGTTGAGGGCGATGGGATTGGCGCCGCTGTTGAAGGCCACCGTGGCGCTCACCGCATTGGCTACCGGTGCCGCGGCAGAAACGGTGATGGTAACGGTAGCAGCCGCCGAAGTACCGGTGGCGTTGGTGGCGGTGTAAGTGAAGCTGTCGCTGCCGGTATAGCCCACCGTCGGCGTATAGGTGATGCTGGTGCCGCTGGCCGTGGCCGTGCCATGGCTGGCCCCGCTGGCCACCGCCACGCTGGTGGCGGCGCCGCCGCTGATGCTGAGGGGAATGGCGTTGTTACTGCTGTTGAAAGCCACCGTCACCGATACCGCATTGGCCACCGGTGCCTGGGGATTGACGGTGATGCTCACCGTCGCCGCCGCCGAGGTGCCGCCGGCGTTGGTGGCCGTATAGGTGAAGCTGTCGCTGCCCGAATAGCCGCTGGTCGGCGTATAGGTGATGCTGGTGCCGCTGGCCGTGGCTACGCCGTGACTGGCGGCACCGGCCACGGCCACACTGGTAGCCGCACCGCCGGTGATGTTGAGGGTCACCGGATTGGCCGCGCTGTTGTAGGAAACGGTGAGGGATACCGCATTGGCCACCGGCGCCTGGGGATTGACGGTGATGCTCACCGTCGCCGCCGCCGAAGTGCCGGTCGCATTGGTAGCCGTATAGGTGAAGCTGTCGCTGCCCGAATAGCCGGCGGTGGGGGTGTAGGTGATGCTGGTGCCGCTGGCGGTGGCCGTGCCGTGGCTGGCCCCGCTGGCCACCGCCACGCTGGTGGCGACACCGCCGGTGATGTTGAGGGTGATGGCGTTGTTGCTGCTGTTGTAGGCCACCGTGGCGCTCACCGCATTGGCCACCGGCGCCAGGGGATTGACGGTAATGGTCACCGTTGCCGCGGCCGAGGTGCCGGTCGCATTGGTGGCCGTATAGGTGAAGCTGTCCGAACCCACATAGCCGGGGGTGGGGGTGTAGGTGATGCTGGTACCGCTGGCCGTGGCCGTGCCGTGGCTGGCGGCACTGGCCACCGCCACGCTGGTAGCCGCACCGCCGGTGATATTGAGGGTGATGGCGTTGTTGCTGCTGTTGTAGGCCACCGTGGCGCTCACCGCATTGGCCACCGGCGCCTGGGGATTGACGGTGATGCTCACCGTCGCCGGTGCCGAGGTGCCGCTGGCGTTGGTGGCCGTATAGGTGAAGCTGTCGCTGCCCGAATAGCCGGCGGTGGGGGTATAGGTGATGCTGGTGCCGCTGGCCGTGGCCGTGCCGTGGCTGGCGGCACTGGCCACCGTCACGCTGGTGGCGGTGCCGCCGGTGATGTTGAGGGTGATGGCGTTGTTGCTGCTGTTGTAGGCCACCGTGGCGCTCACCGCATTGGCCACCGGCAGGGGCGGATTGACCGTCAGGGTATAGGCCTGGCTGGTGGAGTACTGGGTGCCGCCGCTGCTGTCCGTGGCGGTGACGGTGAAGGAAAAGTTGCCCTCCACCGTCGGGATGCCCGAGAGCACGCCCCCGCTGCTCAGGGTCAGGCCCGCGGGCAGGCTGCCGGCAGTGATGCTGTAGGTGTAGGGCGAGGTGCCACCGCTGGTGCTGAAGGTCTGGCTGTAGGCACTGCCCCGGGAGGCAGCCGTCAGGGCCCCGGCCGCGGGCGACAGGGACAAGGTTGGGGCGCCGATGGTCAGGGAAATGGTACTGCTGGTGCCGCTGTAGGGCCCGCTGCCGGTACTGGAGTCCTGGGCGCTGACCGTGAAGGTGTAGGTGCCGGCTGCCGTCGGCGTGCCGCTGACGGTGCCGCCCGAGCCCAGGCTCAGGCCGGGCGGCAGGCTGCCGCTGGCCAGGGTGAAGCTGCCATAGGGCGCAGTACCGCCGCTGCCGCTGAGCGACTGGCTGTAGGCCACCCCCACGGTGCCGCCGGTCAGGGTGGTCGGCGTAAACGAGAGAGTGGGAGCGCCAATGGTCAGGGAAATGGTGCTGCTGGTGGCGGAGTAGGGACCGGTGCCCGTACTGCTGTCCGTCCCCTGCACAGTGAAGGTAAAGGTGCCGCCCGCCGTCGGTGTGCCCGAGACGACCCCGCCGGAACTCAGGGACAACCCGGCAGGCAGGGCTCCGGTCTTGACGATATAGCTGCCGTAAGGGGCCGTGCCGCCGCTGCCGCTGATGCTCTGGCTGTAGGCACTGCCGACGGTGCCAGCCGTCAGGGTGGTGGGAGAGAAGCTGATGGTGGGTGCTGCCACCGTCACCGAATAGGCCTTGCTGCCGGTGGCGCTGGCCGTGTCGGTGGCCGTGATGGTGAAGTTGAATGTACCGCCCGCCGTCGGCGTACCGGTGAGTGCCCCGGTGCTGGCGTTAAGGCTAAGGCCGGCCGGCAGACTGCCGGCAGTGACCGCGTAACTGTACGTACCGTTGCCGCCGCTGGCGCTGATGGTCTGGCTGTAGGTGCTGCCGACCGTGGGATTGGTCAGGGAAGCAGGTGACAGGCTCAGGGGAGCTGAATAGGCGGAGATTACTAAGTCGTCAAATACGTAATTGTATGGCTCCGTAGCAGAGTTGTTGGTAACGCGTATCTCATCCACATTGGTCATGTTCGAAAGGTTGAAGGCCGCAAATGCGTCCATTCCGGCACTAACATTCACCGTCTCACTAGGACCCGCGACACCACCACGATAGCCAACAAAAGTAAAACTGGAGAACCCGGTGCCATAAGCAAGGATTCTCAGAGAGGTAAGATTGAAGCGGTCAACACCATTAGCTGACTTGATGATTCCGTCACCTGCAAGAGATGTAGATATGATCCCGTCCCCGGTTGTGGGCTGTCCTGATGTGGCTAATAGAGGAGCCACACTAGCTTCACTGTGATACTGCCACTGTCCGCTAAAGGTAAGGCCGTTATAGGGACTGGCGACATCGTCGTAAGTGGTATGTCCTGTCCCAAAGCTAATGGTACCGCCATTGATCGTGCCGTAGGCAGGCAGTGCCAGGGCCAGCAACAGGAGCAACAGCCCACGGAAAAGTCTGAGTCCCGCAACAAGGGAAGAAAACAGGGGATTCAGGCAATTCGGTTTCATACGCATATCCAGAGTGCTTCAGTAATCGCAACGGGGTACAGAAAGGGCAGAGCCATACATGGATGGCTCTGCCAGTTGATGACATCAGGGACGGAGGGGGTAGTCGGCACCGTTGACGCAAATGCAGAAGTTCAGCGTCAAATAGGGTTGCAGGTTGCTGTGGGGACCGCTGCTACCGACCGGCGCCAGGGCGGAAACCATCACCGCATTGGGCGCAGAACCGGCATAGGTATTCACGGCAGTCACCCGGGGTGGCGTACCCTTGACCCCCTTGGCCAGATAGGCGCCGGCGGGAGCAAGGGCGCTGGCATTGGCGCCCTCCGCCACGACCGAGTGAGTGTGGTCCGGCACCTGAGCGACGGTGAGTGTCTCGCTGTAGGTGCCGACGGCCTGGGGTACGCTGCGGGGCGTCAGGTTCGGTCCCATACCGCTGCCCATCACGGTCCGACCCTGCAGCTTCGGCAGGTTGAATACCGTGGTGTTGCCGCCGTAGAGGTTGCCGATGACGGAGAAAAGGACCTGGGCCTGCACGGCATTGACGCCTGTTCCATCGCAGAAGGCCCAGTCCACTGGAGGATAGTTGAAGGCGAAGGCGCGGATTTCGCCGTAGTACGGATCAGCCATGGTGTTCTCCTCGGATGTTCAACTTCTGGTGGGCCAAAGGCCCTGGGTGGCAATGCAGAAATTGACAGCCAGGGTCGGCTGCATGTTGTTGTGCGCCAGGCTCTGGCCCGCCGTTGCAATGACGCCGGCAGCCATATAGGCAGCCGGAACGGGGGCATCTGCATAGATATTGGTGTTCTCTGCCGCCAGGGCGGGGAGGGCGCCTGCCGGATTGTTGGTGGTGGCAGTCGCCGTGCTGCAGCCGACGCTGTGGCTATGGGGCGGCACCTGGGCGGTGGTCAGCGCTACAGCTTCCAGGCCACCGGCATTGCCGGCCACAAACGTGCCCACGTTGGGCACAACGCCCTGGCAAAGGGGCACCCGACCACGCAGGTCGGGCAAATTGAAGGTGTTGACGCCATCCCCGCCGTAGGCAACACCGATCAGGGCAAACAGGGCGTTGTTCTGCCGAATCTGCATGACCGTGCCGTCGCACAGATGCCAGCCCTGAGGTATGACGCCGAAGGCGAAGGGGCGGATTTCTCCGAGAAATGGATCCATGGTGTTGTCTCCTTATCCCGCAGTCGGGTAGATGCCGCTGAGGGCGATGATGAAATTGATGCAGGTGGTGGGCATCATGTTGTTGTGGGGCAGACCGCCGCCGCCGGCGGGACTGACCATCGCCGGGTTCATGTTGGCGGCGGCAGTCGTCGTCTGGCTGTAGAGGTTGCTGGCAGCGGTTCCCGGCAGCTTGCCGGCCGGGGCGTTGGTGGTCCCGGGGCCGCCGGCGGGCATGGGATGGGTATGGGCCGGCAGGTTGTTCTGGTTCAGGGCCACCGTCTCACTCCCCACCGAGTTGCCCAGGGCTCTGGGCGTCAGGCTCTGCCCCGTGCCGGCAATCACGCCGGTACCCGTGCTCATGGGTGCCCGGCCGCGCAGGTCGGGCAAGGCAAAGTTGTTGCTGCCGTTACCGCCGTAGGTCGTCCCCAACAGGGAGAACAACGCTTCATTCCCGGATATCGGAAGTGTGGCCCCATTGCATAGGGCCCATCCTTGCGGGGCATAGTCCCCGGCAAACATGCGAATTTCTCCTAGATAGCCTTCCACGATCGTTTCTCCTCAGGCGGATGTTCTCAGGCGGGAAAAGACCGCCTGATAGCGAACCTCCCCGGCCCCGCCGCCCATCACGGGACCGAGAAAAATGGGGACGTTGCCCTGGGACGGATGGGCCAGCAGATGGGTACCCTGGGGCAGGACCCGGTCCGGCGCTCCCGAGAACATCAGGACAAAGCCTTCAATCGTCGGTGAGCGGAGCGCTGCCACGGACACCAGCTGCAGCCACAGGGGCTCGCCGCCATCCGCCGGGGAAAAGGCCAGCGTCGCTCCCTGGAGCGCCTGGTAGTCGGCCAAGCCGAGCAGAGGGGTACTCACGATGCCCCCCCCTGGTGCTGGGGCAACCTGGTCATATAGAGATAGACCCCCCGGTCCACCACCTCCTGGAAGCCGAGACGGCGGTAGAAGTCCAGGACAGGATTGTTTTTTTCCACATGCAGCCCGAGGAAGCGGCCACCTGTCTCCGCCTCTGCTATCAGGGTCCGCAGCAGCCGGCCGCCGATGCCCCGACATCGGAATTCCTCCAGTAGGGCGATATCGATGACACGGATCTCGTCGTCGCGGCGATCCACATACAGGCGTCCGACCGGCTCGTCCTCCAGCAGCACCAGATCAAAGGAGGGGTTCTGGTAGGCCACCATGTACTGGTCGTGCTGAAAACCGAACTGCTGCCGCAGGAATGCCTCCCACTGGACCGGGGCCCAGTCGAGCAGCTGCCGCTCCGCTTCCCGGGTGGAGGCATAGATGCGGAACAGCAACTCCCGGTCCCCCGCCTCGATGGGACGCAACGCCAGCCGGAGAGGGCACTCCTCACAGGAACTGCCGCAGGAGGAATCGGTACAGGAAAGGGACATGGGCAAGCCGAATTACTCACGTAAGGGGGGCAACGGGTTAACGTTCACGTCAATGGCGTTATACAAACACTGAATGACGATAGCAATTCATTTTGCATATCACTAAAGTCTTATAAAACGCAAAGACCGTTTATCCATGCGGCATGCCGGGGGTATTTTTTTTGTCTATGGAGCGTTAAATAAATGGAATTTGGCGGTAGCCCACCCCGCTTCGCAGACATAAATCCCGCTCAGGACGACGGGAATCCATCCACCCTGGGGGATAATGGGCGCTGAGCACCACACCGGTGCGCGGCCATTCTTCCCCCTCCCCTTCTGATGCCTGACTGGTTTGCCGATCCTGCCGCCGGCCTGGGCGGCCTTTTCATCGCCAGCTTTCTTGCCGCCACCCTGCTGCCCGGCGGCTCGGAGGCCGCCCTTGCCGCCTTTCTCCTGGCCCACCCGGCAGAAGTGCCCGCCGCACTTTTCTGGGCCACCCTGGGGAACACTTTGGGCGGATTGACGTCTTATGGGGCCGGACGCCTGCTGCCGGAGCGAAGCCTGCACCGCTTGCCGCACTTGGCCCAGGTACGCCGCTTTGGCAGCCCCAGCCTGTTGCTGGCCTGGGCTCCCCTTGTCGGTGACGCCCTCTGTGTGGCGGCCGGCTGGCTGCGGCTACCCTGGCTGCCCTGCACCCTGTTCATGGCCGCCGGCAAGCTGGCCCGCTACTGGGTCGTGGCCCAGGGACTGGCACTGCTGGCGTCATGAAGGGCGGTCCGGGCAGGACCCGGTTCTGCCTGATGCACCGCAATACGTTAAAATTCACCTTTTGAAAGACACGGCCCTGGCCGCCCCCGTCCGATGACTGCACGTCTGCGCGAAATCCCCTACAACTACACCTCCTTCTCCGACCGGGAGATCGTCATCCGCCTGCTGGGCGAGGACATGTGGCGGGTGCTGGACGAACTCCGCGCCGAGCGCGTCACCGGCCGCTCCGCCCGCATGCTGTACGAGGTGCTGGGCGACATCTGGGTGGTGCAGCGCAACCCCTACCTGGAAGACGACCTGCTGGCCACCCCCAGCCGCCGCGAGGCCCTGGTGCAGGCCCTGCGGCACCGCCTGGCGGAAGTGGAAAAGCGCCGCAGCGAATCCGCCGGCGAGGACCCGGAACGCAGCCGCAAGGTGGCCCAGCTGGTGGAAGCCGCCCACAAGGCGGTGGACCGCTTCGAACAGCGCTTCATCGACACCCTCATGCTGCGCCGGAAGGTGCTGAAGACCCTGACCCGCCACACCCGCAAGGACAACGTGGCCTTCGACGGCCTGGCCCGGGTCTCCCATGTGACGGACGCCACCGACTGGCGCGTCGAATACCCCTTCGTCGTGCTCTACCCGGATACGGAAGAGGAAATCGGTCCCCTGGTGCGCGGCTGCATCGAGCTGGGCCTGACCATCATTCCCCGGGGGGGCGGTACCGGCTACACTGGCGGCGCCGTGCCCCTGTCGCCCCTGTCCGTGGTCATCAACACCGAGAAGCTGATCGACATCGGCCCGGTGGAAGAGATCGTCCTGCCCGGCCACGACAAGCCCTACGCCACCATCCGCACCAGCGTCGGCGTCGTCACCGACCGGGTCTCCGAAGCCGCCTCGGCCGCCGGCCGCGTCTTCGCCGTGGACCCCACCTCTGCCAGCGCCTCCTGCATCGGCGGCAACATCGCCATGAACGCCGGCGGCAAGAAGGCCGTGCTGTGGGGCACCGCCCTGGACAACCTGGCCTGGTGGAAGATGGTGACGCCGGACGGCAACTGGCTGGAGGTGGAGCGCCTCAACCACAACTTCGGCAAGATCCACGAGCAGGAGAAGGTGGAATTCCGCTTGAAGCGCTTCGACGCCAGGAGCTACAAGCTGCTCTCCGAAGAAGTGCTGGCCTTGCCCGGCGCGGCCTGCCGCAAGACCGGCCTGGGCAAGGACGTCACCGACAAGTTCCTCGGCGGCGTGCCCGGAGTACAGAAGGAAGGCACCGACGGCATCATCGTCGCCGCCCGCTGGGTGCTGCACAAGATGCCCCCGGTCACCCGCACCGTCTGCCTGGAATTCTTCGGCCAGGTGCGGGAGGCCGTGCCCTCCATTGTCGAGATCACCGACTACTTCAAGCCGGGTGGCGAAGGCCACAAGGCCGGCGTGCAGCTGGCCGGCCTGGAGCATCTGGACGAACGCTATGTGAAGGCCGTCGGCTACGCCACCAAGGCCAAGCGCCACGGCCGGCCGAAAATGGTGCTGATCGGCGACATCGTCGGCCACGACGAAAATGCGGTGATGCAGGCTGCCTCCGACGTGGTCAAGATGACCAATGTGCGCGGCGCCGAAGGCTTCATCGCCATCACCCCGGAAACCCGCAAGAAGTTCTGGCTGGACCGTTCCCGCACCGCCGCCATCTCCAAGCACACCAACGCCTTCAAGGTGAACGAGGACGTGGTGATCCCCCTGCCGCGCATGGGCGACTACTGCGACGGCATCGAGCGCATCAATATCGAACTGTCCCTGCAGAACAAGCTGGACCTGTGCGATGCCCTGACCGAATTCTTCAAGGGCGATCTGCCGGTCAACAGCGCCGACACCAAGCTGGACAAGGACGTGCTCATCGAGGACCGCCGCGAGCGCGCCCTGGAGCACATCAGCGACGTGCGCGCCCGCTGGCAGTGGCTGCTGGACAACCTGGATCTGCCCCTGGCCGAGGCTGAGCAGCGCTTCGCCGAATTCGGCGTGGTGGCCGGCGAGCTGACCAACCGGGCCGCCAACCCGACCCTCTTCCACCGCCTGCAGGACTACTCCGTGCGCGCCTCCTGGAAGAAGGAGCTGAAGGAGCCCCTGGACAACATCTTCAACGGTGCCACCTACCGGCCCCTCTCCGAGAAGATGGCCGCCGTGCAGAAGGAAGTGCTGCGCGGCCGCGTCTTCGTGGCCCTGCACATGCACGCCGGCGACGGCAACGTGCACACCAACATCCCGGTGAATTCGGACCACTACGAGATGCTGCAGACCGCCAACAAGGCGGTGGAACGCATCATGCACCTGGCCCGCTCCCTGGACGGCGTCATCTCCGGCGAGCACGGCATCGGCATCACCAAGCTGGAATTCCTGACGGACGAGGAAATCGGCCCCTTCCGCGCCTACAAAGAGAAGGTGGACCCGGAAGGCCGCTTCAACAAGGGCAAGCTGATGCCCGGCGGCGACCTGCACAACGCCTACACGCCCTCCTTCTCCCTGCTCGGGGCCGAATCCCTGATCATGGAGCAGTCCGAGATCGGCAAGATCGCCGACTCCATCAAGGACTGCCTGCGCTGCGGCAAGTGCAAGCCGGTGTGCTCCACCCACGTGCCCCGGGCCAACCTGCTCTATTCCCCTCGCAACAAGATTCTCGGCACCTCCCTGCTGATCGAGGCCTTCCTCTATGAGGAGCAGACCCGCCGCGGCATTTCCCTGCAGCACTTCGACGAATTCAACGACGTGGCCGACCACTGCACGGTCTGCCACCGCTGCGTCAAACCCTGCCCGGTGGATATCGACTTTGGCGACGTCTCGGTGGCCATGCGCAACTTCCTGCGCAAGCAGGGCAAGAAGAAGCTGGACCCGGGCAAGGCCGCCACCATGTGGTTCCTCACCATGAAGGACCCGGCCACCATTAAGCTGGCCCGCACCATGATGATCGGCTGGGGCTACAAGCTGCAGCGCCTGGGCGTCAAGCTGGCCAAGACCTTCGGCCTGACCCAGGGCATCGTGCAGCACCCGCCCGCCACCCTAGGCCGGCCCTCGGTGAAGGCCCAGGTGATCCACTTCATCAACAAGCCCATGCCGGGCAACCTGCCCAAGCGCACTTCCCGGGCCCTGCTGGACATCGAGGACGACCACGTGGTGCCGGTGATCCGGGACCCCCAGAAGGCCACCGAGGATTCGGACGCGGTCTTCTACTTCCCCGGCTGCGGCTCCGAGCGCCTCTTCTCCCAGGTGGGCCTGGCCACCCAGGCCATGCTCTACGAGACCGGCGCCGTCACCGTGCTGCCCCCGGGTTACCTGTGCTGCGGCTACCCGCAGAATGCCGCCGGCGAGGAGGACAAGGGCCAGAAGATCATCACCGACAACCGGGTGCTGTTCCACCGGGTGGCCACCACCCTCAATTACCTGGACATCAAGACGGTGATCGTCTCCTGCGGCACCTGCATGGACCAGCTGCAGAAGTATGAATTCGAGAAAATCTTCCCCGGCTGCCGCCTGCTGGACATCCACGAGTACTTGCTGGAAAAGGGCGTCAAACTGGAAGGAGTGAAGGGTACCCAGTACATGTACCACGAGCCCTGCCACACGCCGATGAAGACCTACTCGGGCATCAAGGTGGTGAACGACCTGATGGGCCAGCGCGTGGACCTCAACGACCGCTGCTGCGGCGAGTCCGGCTCCTTCGCCCTGTCCCGTCCCGACATCTCCACCCAGGTGCGCTTCCGCAAGCAGGAGGAGATCGAGAAGGGCGCCACCAAGCTGCGCCAGGACTTTGGCGTCCAGGACCAGGTGAAGATCCTCACCTCCTGCCCTTCCTGCCTCCAGGGCCTGTCCCGCTACGAGCCGGATGCCGACATCCAGGCCGACTACATCGTGGTGGAAATGGCCAAGACCCTGCTGGGCGAGAACTGGATGGCCCAGTACGTGCAGAAGGCCAACAGCGGCGGCATCGAGCGGGTGCTGCTGTAAGCCCCACTGTCACAAACGCTCACTGATGTTGATGAAGCCCCCTGCTAGCATGGAGTCGTTGCATACAGGAGGTTTCATCATCATGAGCGCCAAGGAAATCAACACCGCTCTCGTCCCGGCGCCGGCCCTGCCTCTGACCCTGATGGGACTGGCTTTCGCCGTCTATCTCTGTCTCTGAGACAGGCCCGCGCCGTGCCCCAAGCCCTGGCAAGCATCCACATCGCAACCCGGGGCCGGGGGCTTCACGAATTCACCCGACAGGCCCACGACTTCGTCGCCGCCAGCGGCCTCCACCAGGGCCTGCTCACCGTTTTCTGCCGCCACACCTCCGCTTCCCTGATCATCCAGGAAAACGCCGATCCCTCCGTACAGCGGGATCTGGAGCGCTTCTTCGCCAAGCTGGTACAAGATGGGGACCCGGCCTTCGAGCATGACCTGGAAGGGCCGGACGACATGCCGGCCCACATCCGCGCCGCCCTGACCCAGACTTCCCTCGGCATCCCCGTCGGCGACGGCCGCCTGCTGCTGGGTACCTGGCAGGGGCTCTATCTCTACGAACACCGCCACCGGGGCCATTCCCGGGAGGTGGTGCTGCATCTGCTCGGCGACTGAATCCGGCGGCGACCCTCAGTCGTCGGCGGCGCCGGCGCTGGCCGGGGCACCCAGGGCCTGCAGGGGCCGCCGCATCCACCACACCATGAAGACGCCGGGTACGGCGACGACGATGGAGAAAAGGAAGAAGGCGGGCCAGCCGATGGATTCGGACAGCACCCCGGAGAGGGGACTGACGTAGATGCGCCCCACCGCCGCGAAGGCCGAAAGCAGGGCATAGTGGGTGGCGGAGAAACGGTGGTTGCAGAGGCCCATGAGCAGGGCGACGAAGGCCACCGTGCCCATGCCGCCGCTGATGTTCTCCCCGGCGATCACCGTCAGCAGCAGCCAGTCCAGGCTGGCCGGGGTATGCAGGGAAACGATGCCCCAGTCGAAGGCCGGCACCATCACCGCCCCCCAGGCACCCTTGCCGAGCAGGGCCAGCAGGTAGAAGCCGAAATTGGAAACCAGCTGCAGCACGCCGAAAAACAGCAGGGAGCGGTAAAGGGCCAGGCGGGTCATGATGAGGCCGCCGATGAAGGCTCCCAGGATGGTCAGCCAGATGCCGATGACCTTGTTGGCGATGCCCACCTCCTCCTGCAGGAAGCCCATGCCCTTGATCAGGAAGGGCGTGGTCAGGCTGCCGGCGAAGGCGTCCCCCAGCTTGTACAGCACGATCAGCAGGAGGAAGGCTCCGGCACCGCTCTGGGCGAAGTAGCTGGCGAGGGACTGGTTGAGGGTCTCGAAGCCAGCCTTGCGGGAACACCACCAGGCCAGGGGCAGGGCGGCGGCAATCTCGGCCAGGACGAACAACAGCTGCACCCACTTGTTGGCATCGTCCGGATTGAGGCCCAGCACCACCAGGGCCTGGCGAGCCACGACATAGCCGGCGACCACGCCGGCCAGCATGGCGGCAAAGCCCAGCAGTTCCTTTTTCGGGTCCGAGGCCAGGGGCTTGTTGGCGCTGCTGACCCGGGGCACGGCCAGCAGGGAGAAGGCGGCGCAGCCCACCATGATGGCTGCCATCACCGCGTACACCCGGGGCCAGGACTGCCACTGGCCGGCCCAGATGAGGCTGATGCCGCCGGAAAGGATCATGGCCAGGCGGTAGGCGAAGACATGCACCGAGGCGCCGAGACCCCGCTCGGCCTCGGGCAGCAGGTCGGTACGGTAGGCGTCCACCACCACGTCCTGGGAAGCGGCCAGGAACGCCACCGCCAGGGCCGCCAGGGCGAACAGCTGGGGCGCCGTCGCCGGCGACAGGCCGGACATCAGCCACAGCAGCCCGCCCAGGGCCAGTTGGGTGAGCACCAGCCAGCCCCGGCGCCGGCCCAGGAAGGGCGGCTCGAAGCGGTCCATGAGGGGCGCCCAGAGGAACTTGAAGGTGTAGGGAATGCCCACCAGGCCGAAGAAGCCGATGGTGGCCAGGTCGATGCCGTCCACCGTCAGCCAGGCCTGCATGGCCTGGCCGGTGAGGGCCAGGGGCAGGCCGGAGGCGAAGCCCAGCACCAGGATGGCGGTCAGGCGCCAGGTCCGGCCCAGACGGGCGCCGGCGGAAAGGACCGCGGCCTCGGCCACGCTCAGTCCCGGCCCAGGCGGCAGATGGCCAGGCTGGCGAGGAAGTTGGGATCTTCCGTCACTTCCTTGCCTTCGTCAAAAGCCTTCAGCTCCCGCATGGCGATGCCCTTTTCCTCACACAGGGCCTGGAAGTCGGCGATGGTGAAGAAGCGCACGTTGGGGGAGTCGTACCACTGGTAGGGCAGGTCCTTGGAGACCGGCATGCGGCCGTTGAGGATGGCCTGGCGGTGCAGCCAGTAGCCGAAGTTGGGGAAGGAGACCACCGCCTCCCGGCCCACCCGCAGCAGTTCTTCCAGCAGGGGCACGGTGCGGTGCACGGTCTGCAGGGAGAGGGACATGATGGCGTGGTCGAAGAAGCCGTCCTCGAAGCCGGCCAGGCCCTGCTCCAGGTTGCTCTGGATCACATTGACGCCGTTGCGCACGCAGGCCAGGACGTTGGCCGGATCGATATCCACCCCGTAGCCGTGGGTGTTGCGGGCCTGGGCCAGGAACTTGAGCAGGCTGCCGTCGCCGCAGCCCAGGTCCAGCACCCGTTCGCCGGGGGCGATCCACTTGGCGATGACGTCGAAGTCGAAACGGTCGAGAGAATTGTTGGTCATGGCGGCTCTCTCAGACGGCGATGTTGTGCAGGTAGGCGCCCATCACCGCGTGGTACTGGGCGTCGTCCAGGAGGAAGGAGTCGTGGCCGGCGTTGCAGTCGATCTCAGCGTAGGAGACTTCCCGGTTGTTGTGCAGCAGGGCATACACCATCTCCCGGCTGCGCTCCGGCGCGAAACGCCAGTCGGTGGTGAAGGAGACCAGCAGGAACTTGGCCGAGGCCCGGGCCAGGGCCGCCTTCAGGTCGCCACCGAAATCCCGGGCCGGATCGAAGTAGTCCAGGGCCTTGGTGGTGATGAGATAGGTGTTGGCGTCGAAGAAGCCGGCGAACTTGTCGCCCTGGTAGCGCAGGTAGGACTCGATCTCGAAATCCACGTCGTAGTTGTACTTGAGCACCCCTTCCCGCAGCTGGCGGCCGAATTTCTCCCCCATCTGGTCGTCGGAAAGATAGGTGATGTGGCCCACCATGCGCGCCAGGCGCAGGCCCCGGGCCGGCACCACGCCGTGCTCGTAGTAGTTGCCGCCGTGGAAGTCCGGGTCGGTGAGGATGGCCTGGCGGGCCACCTCGTTGAAGGCGATGTTCTGGGCGGTGAGCTTGGGGGCGGAGGCGATGACCAGGGCGTGGCGCACCCGCTCCGGGTATTCCAGGCTCCACTGCAGGGCCTGCATGCCGCCCAGGCTGCCGCCGATGATGGCGGCCCACTGGTTGATGCCGAGGCGGTCGGCAAGGCGGGCCTGGGACTCGACCCAGTCCTCCACCGTCACCACCGGGAAGTCGGCGCCGTAGGGCTTGCCCGTGGCCGGGTTGATGGAGCCGGGGCCGGTGGAGCCGTAACAGCCGCCCAGGTTGTTCACCCCGACGACGAAGAACTTGTCGGTATCCAGGGGCTTGCCCGGGCCCACCAGGTTGTCCCACCAGCCCACGTTCTTCGGGTTGTCGGCGTAGTGGCCGGCCACGTGGTGGCTGCCGGAGAGGGCATGGCACACCAGCACGGCATTGGAACGGTCGGCGTTGAGGCGGCCGTAGGTCTCATAGACCAGGTCGTAGGCGGCCAGGGTGGCGCCGCTGGCCAGCTGGATGGGTTCGGCGAAATGGGCCCGCTGGGGACTCACCACACCGACGGAATGCTTGTCTGACATCGCAGGATTTCAATCACCAAAAAACAAGACGCCCAGTCGGAGAATCGAGATTGGCTCGGCTCGGACTGGGCATCGGTCCTCGCTTTAGCCGTATTTATTAAGCGCCCGCAAGCTGACGGATTTCAAATCGGCGCTGTGGAACATGATAACCAAGGGGGCGGAGGAGCGCAAACGCGGTCCGCCCCGGGCTCAGGCATTGAGCTTGTCGATCTGCTCGCGGATTTTCTCCGGCTCGCTGTAGCGCAGGATCTTGCGCACCTGGGGCGCGATCTCGGCCACTTCGCTCTTCAGCACGTGCTGCTTCACTTCCAGGATCTGGGAGGGATGCATGGAGAAGACACGCAGGCCCATGCCCAGCAACAGCCGGGTCATGGCCGGATCGCCGGCCAGCTCGCCGCAGACGGACACCGGCAGGCCGGCCTTCTCGCCGCTGTAGATGGTGTGGGCCACCAGCATCAGCACCGCCGGATGCAGGGGATCGTAGAGCTGGGAGACGGTCTCGTCGGAACGGTCGATGGCCAGGGCGTACTGGATCAGGTCGTTGGTGCCGATGGAGAGGAAATCCAGGCGCCGCAGGAACATGCCGATGGCCAGGGCGGCGGCGGGAATCTCGATCATGCCGCCCACCTCGATGCCCTCGTCGAAGCCGATCTTCTGTTCCCGCAGGCTCTGCTTGGCCGCCTGCACCGCCGCCAGGGTGGCGTCGATCTCGTGGGCGTGGGCCAGCATGGGAATGAGGATCTTCACCTTGCCGTACTTGGAGGCCCGCAGGATGGCCCGCAGCTGGGTGCGGAACATCTTCGGCTCGGCCAGCTGCAGGCGGATGGCGCGCAGGCCCAGGGCCGGGTTGGTCTTGACCCGGTCCATGGCGTCCAGGGCCTTGTCGGCCCCCAGGTCGAAGGTGCGGATGGTCACCGGCTTGCCTTCCATGCCCTTGACCACCTTGCGGTAGGCCTCGAACTGCTCGTCCTCGGTGGGCATGTCGCCCCGGTTGAGGAAGAGGAATTCGGTGCGGAACAGGCCGATGCCGTCGGCGCCGGCGGTGCGGGCCGCCTCCACGTCCTCCGGCAGTTCGATGTTGGCGTACATCAGCACATCCACCCCGTCCAGGGTGGTGGCCTTCATGGTCTTGAGGCGCTTCAGCTTGGAGCGTTCCAGCTCCAGTTCGCTCTTGCGCAGCCGGTACTCTTCCAGCACCCGCTCGTCCGGATTGACGATGACCACGCCCCGGGTGCCGTCGATGATCAGCAGTTCCCCGTCCCGGATCAGGTCCCGGGCCCGGTGCAGGCCGACGATGGAGGGGATGGCCATGGAACGGGCCAGGATGGCGGTGTGGGAGGTGGCGCCGCCCACGTCGGTGATGAAGGAGGCGAAACGCTGCTCCTTGAAGCCGATGGTATCGGCGGGGGAAAGGTCGTGGGCGACGATGATCTGGTCCGTCGTCTCCTTGCCGCCCTTGCGCGCCCGCAGGGCGGAGCGGCCGGGATGGCCCATCAGCACCTTGACCACCCGCTCCACCACCTGCACCACGTCGGCCTTGCGCTCCCGCAGGTAGGCGTCGTCGATGGCGTCGAACTGGGCCACCAGGCGCTCCATCTGCTGCACCACGGCCCACTCGGCGTTGCAGCGGCGTTCCCGGATGATCTGCTTGGGCACTTCCGACAGCTCCGGGTCGGCCAGGATCATGCCGTGCAGGTCCACGAAAGCCCGCAGCTCGGCCGGGGCGTTGCCCTTGCTGGCTTCCAGCTTGAGCTGTTCCAGTTCGGCCTGCACCGCCAGGATGGCGGCCTCGAAACGCAGCACTTCCTTGTCGGCCATGCGCGGGCCGATGGTCAGGTGGGCCACCTCCAGGGTGGCGTGGGACATGAGCTGGGCCACCCCGATGGCAATGCCGCCGGAAACGCCAAGGCCGTGGATGGTGAAGCTCATGTCGGTCTCCCGAGGTGTTGTTCTGATTATGCCGCCCGCGGGCGGACTGGCTTGGGGCCGCGACGCCGTGCCGGCGTCATGGCGGGAATCACTCCCCTTCGCCGAATTTGTCGGCAATCAGGGCCAGGAGTTCCTGCAGGGCCTGCTCCGCATCCGGACCGCTGGTCTCGACGCTGACCGTGGAACCCTTGCCGGCGGCCAGCATCATCACCCCCATGATGCTCTTGGCGTTGATGCGACGGCCGTTGCGCTCCATCCACACCTCGCTCTTGAAGCGGCCGGCGAGCTGGGTCAGCTTGGCCGAGGCCCGGGCGTGCAGGCCCAGCTTGTTGGTGATTTCCGCGTCGGCACGGCAGGTCTGGCTCATGCATTACTCCTTTCAGGGCTCACCCGGGCTCAGGGCAGGGGAGCGGAACATTCGGTGGCGGCGGTGAGGGCCTTGTCCCGCAGCGCCTCCAGGGGCAGCTGGCGGTAATTGACGGCCCGCAGCAGCATGGGCAGGCTGACCCCGGCGGCGCCGGCGACCCGGCCCGGCTGCAGCAGCTCCCGGGACAGGTTGGCCGGGGTGGCGCCGAACAGGTCGGTCAGCAGCAATACCCCGTCGCCGCTGTCGAGATCGGCCACCCGGGCCTGGGCCTGGGCCAGGAAATCCTCCCGCGCCTCGTCATGGCCGGCGCGCAGGCTGGCCACCCTTTCCTCCGTCAGATTGCGGCCGAGGACGTGGGAAGCGGCGCCGATGAGGGCGGGGCCGATGTCGCCGTGGGCGATGATCAAGATGCCAACTGTCATTCTAGCTTAAGGTCCTGCCTGGAAATCAAAGCCTGGCGCCGAAGACGGGCAGGCCAACAAGGAGAGGCAGAGCTGGCGCGGCAATGGCGGCATGCCAGGCTGGAACGATTATCCGGTGCGGTCCGGCGGCCGGCAACCGTTAACGGTCGGCTTTCCGCCCGGCGACCGCCGGGGCCGGAGCGGCCTCTCCCCTGCAAAACTAGGGAGATATTACCGTTGCCGGCTTCACTCCGTCTGCCCATTTCAGCCGCTCGGCCAGACCTTTGGTCACCTGGATGGCGCCGCTGCCGTCCACCCGCAGGGCCTGGCTGACGCCGGTGGCCTGGGCCAGGCGCTGCCAGTCGGCGGCGCCGGCGATGAAGAGGGGCTTGGAGAGGGCGTCGGAAAGGGTGCCGGCCTGGGGCCCGGGAGGGATGAGCACGGTCACCGCCTGGGTGCCCTGGGCCGGCCAGCCCCGGCGCGGATCGATGAGGTGGCTGTAGCGCTGGCCGCCCACCTCGAAATAGCGCTGGTAGTCGCCGGAGGTGCCGACCGCCTCGCCGTCCTTCAGTTCCAGGCTGGCCATGGGGCCCGGCTGGCGCGGATGCTGGATGCCCACCCGCCAGGGATCGCCGTTCTTCTCGCCCAGGGCCAGCACGTTGCCGCCGATGTTGATGAGGGCGTTGTGGATGCCCCGGGCCTTGAGGATGGCGGCGGCCCGGTCCAGGGCCACGCCCTTGAGATAGCCGCCCAGGTCGATGGCCACCGAGGGATTGCTGCAGGCCACCCGCTCGCCCTTGAAGCTCAGGTCCCGCAGGGAAGGGCGGGCGGCGGCGAGGAAGGAGGCCCGGTTGGGATCGGGCAGGGCCGGCTTGAACTCGTCGGCGTGGAAACCCCACAGCTCCACCAGGCGGCCGATGGCCGGGTCGAACAGCCACTGGCCCCGGGCGGCGATGGCCTGGGAATCCTGCAGCAACTGGCGCAGTTCGGCCGAGACCTTGAGGCTCTTGCCGGCGGCGATGGCATCGTTGAGGGCGGTCAGCTCGGACGGCTGCCAGGCGTGGTAGGCCCGGTGCAGCCGGTCGAATTCCTGCAGCACTTCACCCACCGCCGCCCGCGCCTGGGGCTCCGGGGTACCGGCCACCAGCACCTCGACCCGGGTGCCGAAGACATAGGCTTCCTGCTGGGTCAGGGGGACCTTGCTGCAGGCGGAAAGAAGGGAAAGCAGGACGGCGACGAACAGGGGTGCTACGAACCGCATGCGTGCTCCAGGGCGGTGATGAAGGCGCCGGCCACATCGAAGCCGGTCTGCTGTTGGATCTCCACCATGCAGGTGGGGCTGGTGACGTTGATTTCCGTGAGCCAGTCGCCGATCACGTCCAGGCCCACCAGGAACAGGCCCCGGGCCGCCAGGACGGGGCCCAGGCTCTCGGCGATCTGCCGGTCCCGGGGCGACAGCTCCTGGGCCACGCCAGTGCCGCCCACGGCCAGGTTGCCGCGGGTCTCGCCGGCCTTGGGGATGCGGGCCAGGGCGTAGGGCACGGGCTTGCCGTTGATCAGCAGGATGCGCTTGTCGCCGTGGCTGATCTCGGGAATGAAGCGCTGGGCCATGACTGTGCGCTGGCCCAGCTGGGTCAGCACCTCGATGATGACGTTGCGGTTGGGCTCGTTGCGATGGACGCGGAAGATGGAGCTGCCGCCCATGCCGTCCAGGGGCTTCATCACCACGTCCCGCTGGGCGTCGATGAAGGCCTGCAGGGCGTGGCTGTCCCGGGTCACCAGGGCCGGCACGGTGAACTGGGGGAATTCGGCGGTGGCGAACTTCTCCGAATGGTCCCGCAGGGCCCGGGGCTTGTTGAAAATGCGCGCCCCTTCCGCCTCGGCCCGCTCCAACAGCCAGGTGGCGGCGACGTATTCGACATCGAAGGGCGGGTCCTTGCGCATCACCACCGCATCGAAATCCTTCAGGGCCAGGCTCTCCCGGCCCGTCTCCCGGTACCAGTCGTGGTCGTCGGGCCGGGTATGCACGCGCAGGGCCTGGCCCCGCACGCCGCCTTCCTGGCTCCAGGCCAGGCTGTCCACCTGCAGGGCCCAGGCCTCGTGGCCGTGGCGCTCGGCGGCCCGCATCATGGCCACGGATGAATCCTTGTAGGCCTTGAGCTGGTCCAGGGGATCGACGATGAAGGCAATGCGCATGGAAAGTCCTGAAAGAGGTGGGCAGCGGAGGCGAGCCCTGTCACAGAGGCGAAAACGCCGGGATGGTTCCCGGCATCGCTCGCCGGGCCGTCGCCCCGGACAAGGACATCAGGCCGCCGGCGCGGTGTTTTCCAGTTCCACGGACGCTGCCAGCAGGGCCAGGCGGGCCACCACTCCGTAGGCGTAGAAGCGGTTGGGCGGGGCATCCGGGGCCAGGGCGTGCTCGGGCTGGTTGCAACAGGTCTCGAAGGCCAGGGGCTCGAAGTGCATGCCCGGGGCGTTGAGGTTTTCGTCCTTGGCGCGGCCGCTGTGCACCCGGTAGAAGCCGCCGACCACATAGCGGTCGATCATGTACACCACCGGCTCGGCGACGCCGTCGTTGATGCTCTCGAAGGTATGCACCCCTTCCTGGATGATCACCTCGGACACTTCCAGGCCTTCCTTGACCACGCTCATCTTGTTGCGCTGCTTGCGGTTGAGGCCGGTGACCTCGGAGGCGTCCTTCACCGTCATGACGCCCATGCCGTAGGTGCCGGCATCGGCCTTGACCACCACGTAGGGCGTCTCGGTGACGCCGTATTCCTTGTACTTCTCGCGGATGCGGGCCAGCAGCATGTCCACCTGGGCGGCCAGGCAGTCCTCGCCCTGGCGCTCATGGAAGTTGATCTGGTTGCACACGGCGAAATAGGGATTGATGCGCCAGGGGTCCAGCCCCAAATGGGCGGCGAAGTCGGTGGCCACCTGGTCGTAGGCGGCGAAGTGGTGGGACTTGCGGCGCACCGCCCAGCCGGCGTGCAGGGGCGGCAGCAGGAACTGCTCGTTGAGGTTCTGCAGGATGGCCGGGGCGCCGGCGGAAAGGTCGTTGTTGAGCAGGATGGCGCAGGGATCGAAGTCCTTCAGACCGAGCCGGTACTGGGTCCGCACCAGGGGCTCCAGCACCAGGCTGTGGCCGTTGGGCAGTTCCAGGGTGGTGGGCTCGGTGATCTCCGGCAGCAGGGTGCCGATGCGCACGTTGAGGCCGGTCTGGCGCAGGATGGTGGCCAGCTGGGCCACGTTCATCAGGTAGAACTGGTTGCGCGTGTGGTTCTCGGGGATGAGCAGCAGGTTGCGGGCATCGGGACAGATTTTCTCGATGGCCGACATGGTGGCATGCACGCACAGGGGCAGGAAGGCCGGATTCAGGTTGTTGAAGCCGCCGGGGAAGAGGTTGGTATCCACCGGGGCCAGCTTGAAGCCGTTGTTGCGCAGGTCCACCGAGCCGTAGAAGGGCGGGGTGTGCTCCTGCCACTGGCTGCGCAGCCATTGTTCGATGCGGGTACTGTCGTCGAGGAAGCGTTTTTCCAGGTCCAGCAGGGGGCCGGTGAGGGCGGTGGTGAGATGGGGAACCATGGGGAGCTGTCTCCGGGTCGGCGGAACGCCGCTGTGGTTGAGACGGCCTATGTTACCAAAACGGGGCGCCCCGCCGCCCCGACGGCTTTCCCTTAGTCTATCGATCGCCCCACCGCCCCGGGAACGCCTGGTATTTCATGAGATAATGAAATGGTAATTTTCCGGCCCCCTCCATGTCTTCCGCCAGCGTCCATGCCAGCCTCTTGCCCCATCTCACCCGCCGCCGCCTGTTGCTGGCCGCCGGTGCGGCGCTGCTCGCCGGTTGCGGAGGCCGGCAACAGCTGGCACCCCTGCGCCTGGGCAGCAACGAATGGCCCGGCTACGCGCCCCTGCACCTGGCCCGGGAACGGGGCTACTGGGGCGATGCCCCGCTCCGCCTGTACGAGCTGACCTCCTCCTCCGAAGTCCTGCGGGCCCTGCGCAACGGCGCCCTGGACGGCGCCGCCCTCACCGGCGACGAGGCCCTCAGCCTGCTGGCGGACAAGGTGGAAGTGCGCGTCGTCCTGGCGCTGGACATCTCCCACGGCGGCGATGCCCTGGTGGCCCGCCCCGACATCCGCCGCTTGGCGGACCTCAAAGGCCGCCGCATCGGCGTGGAGAACCAGGCCCTCGGCGCCTACATGCTGACCCGGGCCCTGGCCCAGGGTGGCCTGGCCCCGGCCGACGTCTCGGTGGTACCCCTGACCGTGGATACCCACATCAATGCCTACATCGCCGGCGCCGTGGATGCGGTAGTGACCTTCGAACCGGTGCTCTCCCGCCTGCAGGCCATGGGCGCCCACCAGCTTTTCTCCAGTCGCCAGACCCCGGGCGAGATCTTCGACCTGCTGGTGGTGCGGGAGGAGGCCTACCGGCAGCACCGGGCGACCCTGAAGGCCCTCAGCCAGGCCTGGTTCCGCGTTCTCGACGAATTCAAGGCGGCCCCGGCCGAGGTCGCCGCCGCCCTGGGCCGCCGCACCCAGAGCAGCGGCCCCGAACTGCTCAAGGCCCTGGACGGGCTGGTCCTGCCCGACCGCCAGGAGAACCTCAACCTGCTCACCGGCCCCACGCCGGCCATCGCCGCGCCTCTGCAACGGCTGGCCACCCTGATGCAGGAACGCCAGCTGCTCAGCCACGGGGTCGCCCCCCTGCGCCTGCTGCCGGCGGATCTGGCGGAGGTGCTGGCGCCATGAAGCCCGCTCCCCCCATCCACCAGCTGCCAGCCCCCTTCCGCCTGAAGCGGCTGCTGCCGGTGGTGCTGCTGCTGTCCGCCATCCTGGCCTCCCTCTACGTGGCCCAGCACTGGTACCAGCACGCCAGCCAGCGCATCGAGCAGGAAAGCCGGGAAACCGTGGGCGTCCTCATGCGCCAGCTGCAGGACATCCTCTCCGAGCGCCTGGTGCTGGACAACCTGTCCCAGGCCAAGGCCCGCCTCTCGGCCACCGCCCTGCATCCCCGCATCAACACCCTGATCCTGGCCGACGAGCAGCACCAGGTCATCTTCGCCAACCGCTACCTGTGGCAAGGGGAGGAAGCGGCCCGGGTCAGCGGCTACCGGCCGCGGGAAGCGGACGAGGCCATGGGCCGGGACCAGCACCACGTCGAGCTGAACGAGGCAGGCACCGTGCTCAGCGGCTACTTCCCCCTGGTGCTCGACCTCACCCACGGCTCCCTGCGCGGTCTCAAGCACGGCACCCTGTATGTCGAATTCGACATGACGGCGCCCCTGGCCGCCGCCCGCAGCGAAGCGGTGGAGGAGTCCCTGAAGACCGGCGCCCTGGCCGTGCTCGGCGCCCTGCTGCTGTCCCTGCTGCTGGACCTGTGGGTGACCCGCCGCCTGCAGCGCATCTCCGCCGCCGCCCGGCGCCTGGGCGAGGGCCATCTGAACGAGCGCATCGACATGGCCGGGGACGACGAAATCGCCACCCTGGCGCGCCAGTTCGACGAAACCGCCGCCAGCCTGGCGCGCAAGCAGGATGCCCTGCAGCAGGCCGACGCCCAGCTGCAGGAACACGTGCAGTTCATGCACACCATGATCGAGGCCATCCCCAGCCCCCTTTTCTACAAGGACGCCCAGGGCCGCTACCTGGGCTGCAACGAGGCCTTCCTCGCCTATCTCGGCAAGGAGCGCCACGAGCTGCTGGGCAAAAGCGTGTACGACCTAGCGCCGCAGGAACTGGCCGACGTCTACGCCGCCGCCGACCGCCAGCTGTTCGACAACCCGGGCAAGCAGGTCTACGAAAGCCAGGCCTGCTACGCCGACGGCAGCAAGCGCGACGTGATCTACAACAAAGCCACCTTCATGGACGCCGAAGGGCGGGTTGCCGGCCTGGTGGGGGTGATGGTGGACATCACCGAGCGCAAGCGCCAGGAAGAGGAACTGCGCCTGGCGGCCAAGGTGTTCGACACCTCCAACGAAGCCTTCCTCGTCACCGACGCCGACAACAACATTCTTTCGGTGAACCGGGCCTTCTGCGAAACCACCGGCTACAGCGCCGAAGAGGTGCTGGGGCGCAATCCCCGCCTGCTCTCCTCGGGCCACCACGACAAGACCTTCTACCGCCAGATGTGGGAGGCCCTCAACAGCCAGGGCTACTGGCAGGGCGAAATCTACGACCGGCGCAAGAGCGGCGAGATCTACCCGAAGTGGACCCGCATCAACGTGGTCAAGGACGACCAGGGCCGGGTGGTGAACCATGTCGCCGTCTTCTCCGACATCTCGGACCGCAAGGCCCTGGAGGAACGCCTGCAGTTCCTCGCTCAGCACGACCACCTGACCGGCCTGCCCAACCGCAACCTGCTGCGCCTGCGCCTGGAACAGGCGGTGGAATCGGCCATGGAGCGGGGCGCCGGCGGCATCAACCCGGTGGCCCTGCTGCTGCTGGACCTGGACCACTTCAAGACCATCAACGACTCCCTCGGCCACCACGCCGGCGACCAGCTGCTGCGCACCGTGGTCAAGCGCCTGAAGAACATCCTGCGGGAAAGCAGCACCCTGTGCCGCCAGGGCGGTGACGAGTTCCTCATCGTCCTGCCCCAGGCCCAGGATCTGGCCCGGGTCTCCCGGGCCGCCGAGACGGTGCTGGCCGCCCTGGCCACCCCCTTCGAGGTGGACGGCCACCCCCTGAGCATCACCGGCAGCATCGGCATCAGCCTGGCCCCGGACGACGGCAGCGATTTCGACACCCTGCTGAAGAAGGCCGATACGGCCCTGGTGCATGCCAAGCAGAGCGGCCGCAACGCCTACCGCTTCTTCACCGAGGCCATGAACGTCAGCACCCTGGAACGCCTGACCCTGCAACAACGCCTGCACCAGGCCCTGGAGCGGCAGGAGCTGGTGCTCTACTACCAGCCCCAGCTGGACCTGGCCAGCGGCCGGGTGGTGGGGGTAGAGGCCCTGCTGCGCTGGCGCACGCCGGAAGGCCTGGTGCCCCCGGGCAAGTTCATTCCCCTGGCGGAAGAGACGGGCCTGATCGTGCCCATGGGCGCCTGGGTGATCCAGGAAGCCTGTCGCCAGGCCCGGACCTGGCTCGATGCCGGCCTGCCGCCCATGACCATGGCGGTGAACCTGTCGGCCCTGCAGTTCCACCGGGACAACCTGCTGATCACCGTCGGCGACGCCCTCAGCGCCGCCAGCCTGCCCGCCGCCAGCCTGGAGCTGGAACTGACCGAATCCATCCTGATCCAGGATGCGGAGGCCACCCTGGCCACCCTCAAGGCCATGAACGCCATGGGCGTGCTGCTCTCCATCGACGATTTCGGCACCGGCTATTCCAGCCTGGCCTACCTGAAGCGCTTCACGGTGGACAAGCTGAAGATCGACCAGAGCTTCGTGCGCGACATCACCAGCGACGGCGACAGCGCCGCCATCGTCCGCGCCGTGGTGCAAATGGCCTCCAGCCTGAAGCTGAAGACCATCGCCGAAGGGGTCGAAACCGAATCCCAGGCCGCCGCCCTGCGCGCCACCGGCTGCGACGAAGTCCAGGGCTACCTCTACGCCCGCCCCATGCCGGCGGCGGAATGCGAGGCCTACCTGCGCGGCAAGGCCTGACACCCTGGCCGCTGCCTAGCGGCTCAGGCGGAGTGGTAGGCCAGCCAGAAGGATTCCCGGCAGACGTTCTCGAAGACCTGGCGGGCGGGATGGATGGGATTTTCAGGGGCGCTGGCCAGCACTTCGTAGGTGATCCAGCATTCGGCACAGGCCAGGGCGGCGGGGAAATCGTCTTCCTCCACCGTGCGGCGGATCACGGCGCCGTCGGCGAACTGCCAGGTCGCCACCTCCCGGCGCACCTCGACACCCTGGTCCAGCCATTGCGTGCGTTCGACGCTGCACTGGCCGGCCGGCTCCCCGGCCTGGCCCAGCATGACCCGCACGTAGGGCGCCAGGGCCCGCCCCGGCGATGCCATCTCAGGCGGCTCCGGGCTGCCACGCGAAGGGGGCGAAGGCCTGGGGCAGCAGGGCCTGCTCCAGGGCCCGCTGGGCAAAGAGGAAGCGGCCGTCGCAGACGAAACCCTGGGCTTCCCAGTCCACGGCGTTGAGCATGTCGCACAGCACCTGCACATCCACCGTCGGGTCGTGGGGGAAGAGGGCCAGCACGGCGCCGTCGTAATAGCGGCAAGGATGGAGGAAGAAGGGCCGGCCCACCCGGGTCTTGCCGTTCACATAGATGCGCGGGCCGTCGCTGAGGTGGCAGCTGCGCCCCCACTTCCACCAGTTGCTCTCGTCGAAGCGGCGGATGCGGCGCTGGATCAGGCGTTCCCGGTGGGGTTCGAGCAGGGGATGGCGCACATCGTAGATCATGCGGCGGGTCTGGCCGGTGCGGGCGGTGCGGGCGCAGACGAAATCCTGGTTGCCGTGCTCGGCCGAGGCGTACAGGTCGTCGGCCCCGGAAACGGCGCCCACCTTGACGTAGAACACGTCCCGCAGGCGCACCGGGCAAGGCTCCCGGGTGAAGGCCAGGTGGCCGCCGCTGCACTGGAAATGGCGCTCTTCCACCTGCCCCCCCGCCTCGTAGCGGGTGCGGCGGGAAAAGTCGCCTTTCTCGAAGCGCCAGATGACGCAGTTGGGGGTGGCCCCGGGGAAGACCCGGGCGTCGCCCAGGTCGATGAAGTCGGTGATGCTGCCGGCGGCGTGGAGCAGCCGGTTCATGCCGACGGCGGAGGTGGCCTTGAGGAAATCCCGGGGCGTGATGAAGATCAGCTCGCCGCCGGGCGCCAGGTGGCGCAGGCACTTTTCGATGAAGAACAGGTAGAGGTTGGAGCGGCCGTCGAAATGGTCCAGGCTGAGGCGGGCCCGGGTCGGGGCCGGAATGTCCTGGAAGCGGACGTAGGGCGGATTGCCGATGATGGTGTGAAACTGCTCGCTCACCGGGTAGGCGAAGAAATCCATGACCGTGGCCCCAGCCTGCGCATGGCGCCCGTCCACCTCGATGCCGACGGCCCCCGGCAGGCGGGCCAGGAAGGCGCCGTCGCCGCAGGCCGGCTCCAGCACCCGTCCCGCATTGCGGCGCAGGGCCAGCATGCGGGTGACGATGTCGGGCGGGGTGAAGACCTGGCCCAGACGGATGATGTCGTGGGCAAGGGCAACGGGAGGGGCAACGGGTTCTGCGCATTCGGCCATGGGCGCCAGTTTACCCTATGGCAGGGGCCCCATTCGCTGCCTTCGCCGGGTAAAAGCTGCCCAAAACGGGAAAAAACCTTTAAAATTCACGCCCCTGATCTTGATCATTAGGTCGGACTGGATTTCAGACCCGTTTTTTCGAGGCTGGCCTGAGCCGGTTTAACCTTGTTTTTCCAACCATTTGAGTCAAGCCTGCTTGACCGGAGAAAACCATGGCCGCTACCGCCAACCGTACCCGCCGTTCCACCCTGGAACGCCGCTGCCTGTCCAAGGCCGCCAAGCGCCTGTTCCGCAACAGCCCCAAGGCTGTGCGCAAGGCCGTCTACGCCGCTGAAGGCCACGCCCGTAACAAGCCGATCCTCGGCGCCAAGTAAGTCCCCGCGACTTACCTGACGAGGGCGGCGACAAGCCGCCCTCTGTCTTTCCGTCGTCCGCTTTCGTCGCGCTTTACGCCGCTATCGCCGTTCCCGCTTTTCGTCGCAGTTCGTTTTTCCAGGATCGTCCATGCTCGTCGCCGCCAATATCACCATGCAGTTCGGGGCCAAACCCCTGTTCGAGAACGTCAACGTCAAGTTCGGCGAAGGCTTCCGCTACGGCCTCATCGGCGCCAACGGGGCGGGCAAGTCCACCTTCATGAAGATCCTCTGCGGCGCCCTGGAAGCTTCCGGCGGCAATGTCTCCAAGGACAAGCATGAGCGCATGGCCTACCTGAAGCAGGACCAGTTCGCCTACGAGGACATGCGGGTGCTGGACGTGGTGCTGATGGGCCACGAGGAAATGTGGGCCTGCATGAGCGAGAAGGACGCCATCTACGCCAATCCGGAGGCGACGGAAGAGGACTACATGAAGGCGGCCGAGCTGGAAGGCAAGTTCGCCGAGTACGACGGCTACACCGCCGAATCCCGGGCCGGCGAACTGCTCCTGGGCGTCGGCATCCCGGTGGACAAGCACAACGGCCCCATGCGCGAAGTCGCCCCGGGCTGGAAGCTGCGGGTGCTGCTGGCCCAGGCCCTGTTCGCCAACCCGGACATCCTGCTGCTGGACGAGCCCACTAACAACCTGGACATCAACACCATCCGCTGGCTGGAAGACGTGCTCAACGAGCGCAACTCCACCATGGTGATCATCTCCCACGACCGCCACTTCCTGAACCAGGTGTGCACCCACATGGCGGATCTGGACTACGGCAAGATCACCATCTACCCGGGCAACTACGACGACTTCATGGAGGCCTCCAGCCAGGCCCGCGAGCGCCAGCAGAACGCCAATGCCAAGGCCAAGGAACGGGTGGCCGAGCTGCAGGAATTCGTGCGCCGCTTCTCCGCCAACAAGTCCAAGGCCAAGCAGGCCACCTCCCGCCTGAAGCTGATCGACAAGATCAAGCCGGAAGACGTGAAGCCCTCTTCCCGCCAGTACCCGTGGATCCGCTTCGACTTCGACGAGAAGGACAAGCTGCACCGTCTGGCGGTGGAGATCGAGAACCTCAACTTCGGCTACGACGCCGCCAAGCCCCTGTTCAAGAACTTCACCTGCAACATCGAGGCCGGCGACAAGATCGCCGTCATCGGCGAAAACGGCGTCGGCAAGACCACCTTCTTGAAGCTGCTGATGGGCCAGCTGCAGCCCTCCTACGGCACCATCAAGTGGGCCGAGAAGGCCAAGCCCGGCTACTACGCCCAGGACCACGCCAGCGACTTCGCCGAGGACAAGAGCCTGACCGACTGGATCACCGAATTCGTGCGCCAGGGCGGCTACGAGGGCGGCGACGTGGAAACCCTGATCCGCGGCACCCTGGGCCGGCTGCTGTTCTCCGGCGACGAGGTGAAGAAGTCGGTGAAGGTGATTTCCGGCGGCGAACAGGGCCGCATGCTGTTCGGCAAGCTGATGCTGCTGCACTCCAACGTGCTGCTGCTGGACGAGCCCACCAACCACCTGGACATGGAATCCATCGAATCCCTCAACACCGCCCTGGACCTGTTCAAGGGCACCCTGGTGTTCGTCTCCCACGACCGGGAATTCGTCTCCTCCCTGGCCACCCGCATCATCGAAATCAAGGCGGACGGCATCGTGGACTACAAGGGCACCTACGAGGAATACCTCTCCAGCCAGGGCATCGAGTAAAGGCACCACCGCCGCCCACAAGGGCAGCCCCAAGCTCAAGAAGGGACGGGCATCCCCGGCATGGCGTGCCGGAGATGCCCGTCCCTTCTGCTTTCCAGAGCACCCGTCTTCCGCCTCCGGCACCGCCGGCGGCAAACCGGAGGCGACAAAAAAGGCGCGGTCCCGGCCGCGCCTTTTGCTGGGTAACTGGCTGCGTCAGCAGCCGTATCCCTACTTGCCCTGCAACTGCTTCTGCCGGGCCTCCCAGGCGGCGCGCTCGACGGCCCGCTGCTTTTCCTTGGCTTCCCGCTCCGCCTTCTTCTCCGCCACCCGCTTGTCCCGCTCGGCGACGCGCTGGGCCACTTCCTCTTCCGGGGTCGCCGTGCTGCGGGGGGGACGGTCCTGCTGCTTGGCGTTGAGGCGCTCGGCCCGGGCCTTGGCCTCGGCGGCGGTCTGGGCGCGACCGGCGGCCTCTTCCTGGACCTTGGCCTGCTGCCGCTTCTGCCGGTCGGCGGCGGCCTTGGCCTGCTCGGCCCGGTAGCGCTCGGCCTCGGCCTGCTGCTCCGCCGCCCGGGTCGGGGCTTCGGCGGCACGACGGGCTTCCCGGGTGGCCAGCACCCGGTTGTTCACCTCGCGCTGCAGGGTGTTGGCCTGGACTTCGATGGCGCGGGCCTTCTGGATCACCGTCACCCGGCGGGCCTTGGCCTCGTCGATGCAGGCGGTGACCAGCACCTTCTGCCAGCACACCTTCTCGTCGGCGATGAACTGCTGCTCGGCCCCGGCCCGAATGTCCTCGGCCTCGGCCTTCATGGCCTTGACCTGGGCTTCCAGGCGGGTCTTTTCGGCATCGTCGATGGGCGCCAGGGTCTGGGCCCAGAGGGGGGCGGCAACGGCGGCGGCGAGGAGGAAAAAGGCGGAACGGCGCATGGCGAAGGCTGGGGAAACGCGGGGGAGGGCAGTATAACCGGCTTCAGGCCGGCATCCAGGTACGCATGTCGATACCCCACTGCTCCGGGTTTTCGTGGCCGAGGATGCGGTCCTGGCTGAGGCTCAGGTCCACCTCCTCGGGCGGCAGGTAGTAGCGCTTCTCGGCATGGTAGAAAACCTTGACCCGGGGCAGCAGCAGCTTTTCCGCGTTCTGCTCCAGCACCACCCCCAGGCGGCCGCTCTCCAGGCGCACCAGGGAACCGGTGGGGTAGATGCCGATGCTGCGGATGAAGGCCTGCACCAGTTCCGGGTTGAAGTGGAACTGGCTCCATTCCAGCAGGCGGCGCAGGGCCTCGGTGGCGGGCATGCCCTTGTGGTACACCCGGTTGGAGGTGATGGCGTCGTACACGTCCACCACCGCCCCCATCTGGCCGTAGAGGCTGATCTGGTCGCCCTTGTACTTGTTCGGGTAGCCGGTGCCGTCGAAGCGCTCGTGGTGTTCGGCGGCCACGTCCAGGGCGATCTGGCTGATGCCCGGGGTGTGCAGCAGGATGATCTTGCTCTGCACCACGTGGTTCTTCATCTTGTCGAACTCGGCGTCGGTCAGCTTGGCCGGCTTGTTGAGGATGGACTCGGGCACCTGGGCCTTGCCCACGTCGTGCAGCAGGCCGCCGATGGCGATTTCCTTGATGGTGTCCCTGGGCAGGTTGAGGGTGCGGGCGAAGGCCACCAGCAGGGCGCACACCGACACCGAATGGAGGAAGGTGTAGTCGTCGTGGGTCTTCAGGCGGGAAAGGGGAATCAGGGCGTCCTGGTGGCGGAAGATGGAATCCACCATGTTCTCCACCATGGGCTCCACCTTTTCCATCTCGATCTGCTTGCCCAGGCGGATGTCGCCCATCATGTCGCGGACGATGCGGTGGGCCTCGTTGTGCAGCTTGCGGGCCCGGTGCATCTCCTCGGCCAGGGCCACGCTGCGCAGCGGCGCCGGCTCCTCCTCGGCGATGGCCTCCAGGCGCTGGTGCAGTTCCCGGGTGGTTTCCTCGCTGGTGGGGGCATGGGCCACGTCCAGGCCCTTGGCGGTGTCGATATAGACCTCGTGCACCCCGGTCTCCCGCACCTTGCGCAGGTCGGCCTCGTCGTGCACGGCAAAACTGTTGCGCAGGAAGTTGTGGTCCAGCCAGCCCATGTTGAGGTCGTGGATGAACATGCCTGGCTTCAGTTCGGCGATGGCGATTTTCTTGATCATCGAGGCAGGTCGGGCAGGGATTGATCGGACACCACAGACCAATTATGCCTTCAAGCGGCAACGGCGGGCAGCGTACAATGCGGCCTTTCCTCCGTCCTGGGGCAATCCCTGCTGCCAGGCCGCTTTCACGCCAGTTTGCCCCATGATCAGTCTCCGCAACCTCACCTTCGCCCGCGCCGGCCAGCCCCTGGTCAGCGACGCCAGCCTGCAGCTCCATCCCGGATACAAGGTGGGCCTCACCGGCGGCAACGGCTGCGGCAAGTCCTCCTTCTTCGCCCTTTTCAGCGGCGCCCTGCACGCCGAGAGCGGCGACCTGGACCTCCCGGCCAGCTGGGTCATCGCCCACGTGGCCCAGGAGACGCCCTCCCTGCCGGACCCGGCCCTGGAATTCACCCTGGACGGGGACCGGGAGCTGCGCCAGGTGGAAGCCGACCTCAAGGCGGCGGAAGCGGCCCACGACGGCGAGCGCATCGCCGCCCTGCATGCCCGCTACGGCGAGATCGGCGGTTACGGGGCCAAGGCCCGGGCGGCCGAACTGCTGCACGGCCTGGGCTTCACCGATGCCGACTTCGCCCGGCCGGTGAAGGAATTCTCCGGCGGCTGGCGCGTCCGTCTCAACCTGGCGCGGGCCCTGATGTGCCGCTCCGACCTGCTGCTGCTGGACGAGCCCACCAACCACCTGGACCTGGATGCGGTGCTGTGGCTGGAAGGCTGGCTGAAGAGCTACCGCGGCACCCTGCTGATGATCTCCCACGACCGGGACTTCCTCGACGCCGTGGTCAGCCACATCCTGCACATCGAGCAGGGCAGGATGAAGCTCTACAGCGGTCACTACTCGGCCTTCGAGCGCCAGCGGGCCGAGCAGCTGGCCCTGCAGCAGGGCATGTTCGAGAAACAGCAACGGGAGCGGGCCCATCTGCAGCGCTTCATCGAGCGCTTCAAGGCCAAGGCCACCAAGGCCAAGCAGGCCCAGAGCCGGGTCAAGGCCCTGGCCCGCATGGAGGAGGTGGCGGCAGCCCACGTCGATACGCCCTTCACCTTCCGCTTCCGCGACCCCGTGGCCAGCCCCGATCCCCTGCTGACCCTGACCCACGCCCGGGCCGGCTATGGCGACAAGGTCATCCTCGACCAGGTGGAACTGACCCTGCGCCCCGGCGAGCGCATCGCCCTGCTGGGCCGCAACGGCGCCGGCAAGTCCACCCTGGTCAAGCTGCTGGCCGGCCGCCTGGCGCCCCTGGCCGGCGAGTACAAGGAAGGCAAGGGCCTGGCCATCGGCTACTTCGCCCAGCACCAGGTGGACGAACTGCGCCCCGAGGAATCGCCCCTGCAGCACATGGTGCGCCTGGCCCCCACCACCCGGGAGCAGGAGCTGCGCGACTACCTGGGCGGCTTCGACTTCCGCGGCGACATGGCCACCCGGCCCTGCGGCCCCTTCTCCGGCGGCGAAAAATCCCGCCTGGCCCTGGCCCTGCTGATCTGGCACCGGCCCAACCTGCTGCTGCTGGACGAGCCCACCAACCACCTGGACCTGGAGATGCGCGAGGCCCTCACCCTGGCCCTGCAGGAATACGAGGGCGGGGTGGTGCTGGTCTCCCACGACCGCCACCTGCTGCGCACCACCGCCGACAGCCTGTGGCTGGTGGCCGACGGCAAGGCCGCCCCCTTCGACGGCGACCTGGACGAGTACGCCGCCTGGCTGGCCCAGCAGCAGAAGGAAGAGAAGGCGGACACGGTCAAGGAGGCCAGCAAGGAGGAACGGCGCCAGCAGCGGGAGGACGACAAGGCCGCCCGCCAGGCCCTGCTGGCCAGGCGCCGGCCCCTGGTGAAGGAAATCGACACCCTGGAAAAACGCCTGGCCGCCTGGCAGGGGGAACTGAAGCTGCTGGAGCAGCGCCTCTCCGACCCCGGCCTCTACGCCAACCCGGACCCGGCCCTGCTGGAACCCCTGGTCAAGCGCCAGGCCGAGTTGACCCGGGACATCGGCGCCGCCGAGGAGCGCTGGCTGGAAGCCCAGGACGAGCTGGAACAATTGCCCGTTCCCGAGTGATGCCCTAACATCGGCCGTGGGCGCCGCCCGGGACATAACAACCGATCAAGGGGAAGGAGGGGCATGGGACATCTGCTGCGACACTGGTCGCTACTCCTGCTGCTCCTGCCCGCCACCCTGCTGCAGGCCCAGGAAGCCCGCCCCCTGCTGTTCGGGGTCCTGCCCTATCTCAGCACCCGCATCCTCATCACCACCTATTCGCCCCTCGCCGCCTACCTGGAGCAACGCCTGGGGCGGCCGGTGAGCCTGCAGACCGCCCCCGATTTCGACACCTTCACCAGCCGCGCCTTCGCCGGCGAGTACGACCTGCTGCTGATCGCCCCCCACTACGCTCGGCTGGCGGAAGTGGATTACGGCTACATCCCCCTGCTGCGTCATCGCAACGACATCCGCTGCTACCTGATGGTGCCCCGGGAGCAGCCCCTGGCCTCCCTGGAGCAGCTGCGGGGCCAGACCGTGGCCATCCACGAGCGCAGCGCCATGGTGCCCATGCTCGGCCTCAACTGGCTGGCGGAAAAGGGCCTGGTGGCGGAACGGGATTTCCGCGTGGTGGAAAACGTCACCCAGAGCAGCGCCCTGCAAAGCGTGGTCAGCGGCAAGGCCCGGGCCGCCATCGTCTCCCATTCCACCGTGGCCCAGGCCCCGGCCGACCTGCGGGAAGCCACCCGCATCGCCGGCGAATGCCCGTCCGCCCCGGGCCTGGCCCTGATGGCCCACAACCGGCTGCCGCCGGCCGAGCGCCAGCGCATCAAGGAAGTCCTCAACGCCTTCGAGCAGACGCCGGAGGGCAAGGTCTTTTTCGACATCAGCACCCACGGCGGCTACCGGGAGCCGACCCCGGCCGATGCCCGGCTGATGGACAAGGTGCTGCCGGAAACCCGCCGGCTGCTGAAGAAATAGGATGGGCATGGGCTGGCTGCATACGCTGCGGGGCAAGCTGATCGTGTCCACCATCCTGGTGGAGGCGGTCATCATCGGCGCCGTGCTGTGGAACGGCCTGCGCCTGACCGAGGCCCACCTGCTGGAGCAGTTCGACCTGCGGCGCAAGGAAACCACCCTGCTGCTCGACGCCGCCCTGGCACCGGCCATGGCCCAGCGGGACTACGCCGCCGTCAGCGACATCCTGCAGGCGACCCAGGCCATCAACAGCATCGACTACCTGGTCATGTTCGACAACGACGGCCAGATCATCGCCACCGCCAACTGGGACCGCCGCCGGCCCCTGCCGGCCACCGACAATCCGGCCCGCCTGCTGGACGGGAACGGGCTGCAGAATTTCGACCTGCGCATTCCCATGAGCATCGGCGGCCGCCAGTTTGGCGAGCTGCAATACGGCCTCGACCTCGGCTTCCTGCGCCAGGCCCGGGACGAACTGCAGCGCCAGACCATGCTCATCGCCATCAGCGGGCTCCTGCTATCGGCCCTGGTGCTGGCCTCCATCGGTCTCTGGCTGACCCGCCACCTGAACCGCCTGACCCAGGCCAGCCGCCGCCTGGCCCGGGGCGCCACCTTCCAGACCCTGCCCGACAGTGCCGACGACGACGTCGGCGCCCTGACCCGGGCCTTCAACCAGATGGGCGGCGCCCTGGCCGCCCGGGTGGGGGAGCTGCTGGCCTCGGAACGGGAACAGCGCCAGCTGGCCGCCACCCTTTCCGCCGAACAGGCCCGCCTGCACGCCCTGCTGTCCTCCATGCGCCTGGGTCTGCTGTTCGTCTCCCCCGAGGGGCGGGTGGTCTATGCCAACCCGGCCTTCCGCCAGCTGTGGCGCCTGGAGGAGGACGACACCCCGGCGGGCATGACTCTGGGCGACCTGGTGCAGCGCATCGCCAGCGACCCCCAGCGCCTGCCGGACCCCTACCAGCGGGAACACCTGTTCCTCGACGACGGCCTGCAATGGGAGCTGCGCCAGTCCGACGAACGCCTGCTGACCCAGACCAGCGTGGCGGTGCCGGCCGCCTCCGGACAGACCGAGGAAGGGGAGAGCCGGCTGTGGATTTTCGAGGACATCACCCATGAGCGGCAGACCGCCGACCGGCTGCTGTTCATGGCCGAGCGGGACCCCCTCACCGGCCTCTACAACCGCAGCCGCTTCGAGGGCGAGCTGCAGCGGCTGGCGGTGCAGCTCGAGCGGGATACCTCGGTGCGGGCGGCCCTGCTGTATTTCGACCTGGACGAATTCAAGACGGTGAACGACAGCTTCGGCCACCGGGCCGGGGACGCGGTGCTGCTGCGCATCGCCGGCGAGGTGGGGCAGCTGCTGCGGGGCAACGAGATGTTCGCCCGCCTCGGCGGCGACGAATTCGCCGTGGTGGCCCCGGGCGCCGACCTGGCGGCGGCCCAGACCCTGGCCCAGCGCATCATCAGCGCCGTCGCCGCCCTGGGCTTCGAGTTCGAGGGCACCAAGGTGCGCCTCACCTCCAGCCTGGGCATCGCCCTGCTGCCGGAGCACGCCCGGCGGCCCGAGGAGTGGGTGGCCCGGGCCGACATCGCCATGTACGCCGCCAAGCACGCCGGCAAGAACGGCTGGCGCGTCTTCCGCGAGGAACTGGGGCAGTCCGCCTACATGCTGGCCCAGCTGTCCTGGGCCGAGCGCATCCAGGCGGCCCTGGAGCAGGACCTGTTCGAGCTGCACTTCCAGGGCATCTACACCACCGGCACCCCGGTGCTCTCCCACCTGGAAGTGCTGCTGCGCATGAAGGACCCGGAACACCCGGGCCAGTACCTGATGCCGGGCGAATTCATCCCGGCGGCGGAACGCAACGGCCGCATCCTGGACATCGACCGCTGGGTGCTGGCCGCCGGCATCCGCACCCTGGCCCGGCGCACCGACCTGCCGGGCCTGGCCATCAACATCTCGGGCCGCTCCTTCGACGACCCGGGTCTGCCCGACTACATCACCGGCCTGCTGGAAACCCACCGGGTGGCGCCCCAGCGCCTGCTGGTGGAGCTGACGGAAACGGCCGCCCTCTCCAACATGGCCGACACCCAGCGCTTCATCAGCCACATCCGCAGCATGGGCGGCTCGGTCTGCCTGGACGATTTCGGCGTCGGCTTTTCCTCCTTCGCCTACCTCAAGCACCTGGACGCCGACGTCATCAAGATCGACGGCATGTTCATCCGCAACCTGGTGCAAAGCCGTGAGGACCAGGTATTCGTTCGGGCCATCATCGAAGTGGCCCGGGGCCTGGGCAAGAAGACGGTGGCCGAGTTCGTCGAGGACCGGGCCACCTACCTGCTGCTGGGCGAACTGGGGGTGGACCTGGCCCAGGGCTACCACCTCTCCCGGCCCCGCCCCGAACTGCCGGACCCGGCGGCCCCGCCGGCCGCTGCCTGAGCGCTCCGGCCCGTCATCCACGGCCGGTCGGCGGGGCGTCGGAACGGTGCCCCTTCTGCTAAAATCCTGGCTTTTGCGTCCTCAGCCAAGGAGTTTTCCGTGCAGATCGTTTGTCTTGACCTCGAAGGTGTGCTCGTTCCCGAAATCTGGATCGAATTCGCCGAACGCACGGGTATCCCCGAGCTGCGCCGCACCACCCGGGAAGAGCCGAACTACGACGTGCTGATGCAGTACCGCCTGGGCATCCTCAAGCAGCACGGCCTGGGCCTGCCGGACATCCAGAAGGTCATCGCCGAAATGGGCCCCCTGCCCGGCGCCAAGGAATTCGTCGAGTGGCTGCGCCCCCGCTTCCAGGTGGTGATCCTCTCCGACACCTTCTACGAATTCGCCATGCCCCTGATGCAGCAGCTGGGCTTCCCCACCCTGTTCTGCCACAAGCTGGAAGCGGACGCCCAGGGCTTCCTGGTGAACTACCACCTGCGCATGCCCAACCAGAAGCAGGAAGCGGTGAAGCGCTTCAAGGAACTGAACTTCAAGGTGATCGCCTCCGGCGACTCCTACAACGACACCACCATGCTCGGCGAAGCCCATGCCGGCATCCTCTTCTGCCCGCCGGAAAACGTCATCCGCGAGTTCCCTCAGTTCCCGGTGGTGAAGGATTACGAAGCCCTCAAGGGCGAGATCCTCAAGGCCAGCGAACGCATCTAAGGCCATCATGCATCGCCAGCGCTACTACACCCTGACCGCCTCCTGCCCCGACCGGGTGGGCATCGTCGCCAAGGTTTCCGGTTTCTTCGCCGCCCACCAGGGCTGGATTCTCGAAACCGCCCTCCACGCCGACGACACGGCGGGCCGCTACTTCATGCGCATCGAGGTGCGGGCCGACTCCCTGCCCTTCCACCTGGCCGAGCTGCGGGAGCGCTTCCGCCCCGTCGCCGAGGAACTGGGCATGGAGTGGAAGATCAGCGACAGCGCCGTGAAAAAGCGCGTGGTGGTGCTGGTTTCCAAGCAGGAGCACTGCCTCTACGACCTGCTCTCCCGCTGGCAGTCCAAGGAACTGGACATCGAGATTCCCTGCATCATCTCCAACCACGACACCTTCCGCGGTTTCGTCGAGTGGCACGGCATCCCCTTCCACCACATCCCGGTGACGGCGGACAACAAGGCTGCCGCCTACGCCGAAATCCAGCGCCTGTACGAGGAAGTGAAGGGCGACACCATGGTGCTGGCCCGCTACATGCAGATCCTCTCGCCCGAGCTGTGCGCCGCCTATCCGGGGCAGATCCTCAACATCCACCACAGCTTCCTGCCCAGCTTCGTCGGCGCCAAGCCCTACCACCAGGCCTATGAACGGGGCGTCAAGCTGATCGGCGCCACCTGCCACTACGTCACCGCCGACCTGGACCAGGGCCCCATCATCGACCAGGACGTGATCCGCATCGATCACTCCGACTCGGTGGAGGACATGGTGCGCTACGGCAAGGACATCGAAAAAACCGTGCTGGCCCGGGGCCTGCGCTACCACCTGGAAGACCGGGTGCTGGTGCACGGCAACAAGACGGTGGTGTTCCGCTGAACCGGGGTCGTTCCCGGACATGAAAAGGGCGCCGCGGCGCCCTTTTTCTTTGCCGCCGGGGCCGCTGCAGGCAGATGGCCGGAAAGGCGCATGCTTCTTGGACGACAGCCGTGGCATGACGCAAACACAGCATCCATGCGCTTTTCCAGGCATGCATGAAAACATCCCGGCACCAAAAACAACGGGCACCCGCAGGTGCCCGTTGCATGGAGGCGGAAGATTCCGCGTCTTACAGGTGGTAGGCGCTTTCGCCGTGGGAGGCCACATCCAGGCCTTCCCGTTCTTCCTCTTCGGAGACCCGCAGGCCGACGAACATGTCCACCAACTTGTAGGCCACCAGCGAGACCACGCCGGACCACACCACGGTGAAAAGCACGCTCTTGATCTGGATGACCACCTGGGCGCCCATACTGAAGGTGTCCGGGGTCAGGCCGCCGGTGCCGCCCAGGCTCTGGTCGGCGAAGACACCGGTGAGGATGGCACCGATGATGCCGCCCACGCCATGGACACCGAACACGTCGAAGGCGTCGTCCGCACCCAGCAGGCGCTTCAGGCCGCTGACGCCCCACAGGCAGACCAGGCCGGCGATGAGGCCGAGGATGATGGAGCCCATGGGACCGACGAAGCCGGCTGCCGGGGTCACTGCCACCAGGCCGGCGACGGCACCGGAAACGGCACCCAGCATGGAGGGCTTGCCCTTGAACAGCGCCTCGCCGAGGATCCAGGAGAGGGTGGCGGCACCCGTGGCGACTACGGTATTGACGAAGGCCAGGCCGGCGATGCCGTTGGCGGCGCCGGCGGAGCCGGCATTAAAGCCGAACCAGCCCACCCACAGCAGGGAAGCGCCGACCATGGTCAGGGTCAGGGAATGGGGCGCCAGGGATTCCTTGCCGAAGCCGATGCGCTTACCCAGCACGTATGCGCCTACCAGACCGGCCACACCGGCGTTGATGTGCACCACGGTACCGCCGGCAAAGTCCAGGGCGCCGTCGGCGCCCAGCAGGCCGCCGCCCCAGACGATGTGGGCCATGGGCACGTAGCTAAAGGTGAACCACAGCACGGAGAACAGCACCACAGCGGAGAACTTGATGCGCTCGGCGTAGGAGCCGACGATCAGGGCCGTGGTGATGGCGGCGAAGGTGGATTGGAAAATTAGGAAGACGTATTCCGGGATGGTGGGCAGGACGCCGGACAGGGTGTCGGGAGCGATACCCTTGAGGAAGGCCTTGCTCAGATCGCCGAAGAACTTGCCTTCACCAGAGAACGCCAGGCTGTAGCCGTAGATGCACCACAGCACGGTGATCAGGGAGAAGATGACGAAAATCTGCATCAGCACCGAGAGCATGTTCTTGGAGCGGGCTAGGCCGCCGTAGAACAGAGCCAGGCCGGGGATCGTCATAAGGATGACGAGCATGGTGGAGGTGAGCATCCAGGCGGTGTCGCCGGTATCCAGCTTGGGCTCGGCGGCGGGGGCAGCCGGGGCTTCCGCCGCAGGAGCGGCAGGGGCGGCGGCGGGAGCGGCCTCGGTGGCGGCAGCTACCGGAGCCTCGGGCTTGTCATCGGCAAAGGCCGGCGCGGCGGACAGGCCGACGACGCCGAACAGGGCCAGAACAGCAAGAAAGCGTTTCATTGTGTTCTCCCTCTTACAGAGCATCTTCACCGGTCTCACCGGTGCGGATGCGGATGACTTGTTCGACGTCGAAGACGAAGATCTTGCCGTCACCGATCTTGCCGGTGCTGGCAGACTTCTCGATGGCTTCGATGACCTGATCGAGCAGCTCGTTCTTCACGGCAGCCTCGATCTTCACCTTGGGCAGGAAATCCACAACGTACTCGGCACCGCGATACAGCTCGGTGTGCCCCTTTTGCCGACCGAACCCCTTGACCTCGGTGACGGTGATGCCCTGCACGCCGATGGCGGAAAGGGCTTCACGCACTTCGTCAAGCTTGAACGGCTTGATGATGGCGGTTACCAGTTTCATAGCTTTCTCCTGAAATGGCCCCGGGGATCGGGTCCCCGGGATGCCTAGGGAAGATGGAAGTTAGAAAGTCTTGGTGAAGGACAGCAGGGCACGGCCTTCGCCCAGATCCTTGTTGAAGGCGTTGCAGTACACCGGGGTGCTGTCGCCGCAGGCCTTGGCGTTGGTGGTCCAGTAGGACAGGCCGACGGTGCCGAAGCCCACATCCTTGGTCACGCCGACCTTGTAGTCGGTGTAGGAGGCGTCGTCGTTGTTCTTGATCTTCTGGTGACCGACGTGGCCCAGCACGCCCCAGCCGTCGCCCAGGTCGTAGGCGGCATTCAGTTCCAGGTAGCCGGAACCGCGGGTGTTGTCGGTGCCGTTGGAACCGGTGAAGCCGAAGATGTGGCTGGAGACCACGTGGGAGTACTTCAGGGTCAGCCACTTCCAGCCGATGGCGCCGTACAGTTCGGTGGTGTCGGCCTTGGTGTAGCCGTCCGGGTAGGTGCCCGGGTAGTTGTAGCGCAGCACGCCCACGTCGTAGTTCCAGTCGCCGCCGGCGAAGGTGTTCTTGTAGCCGCCGTAGAGGTCGATCTCCAGGGAGGAGCTGACATCGCTGCGGCCGTCGCTCAGCCAGGACACGTTGGAACCCCAGACGCCGGCATACAGGCCGCTGGCGTGGGAGTAGTCGAAGCCGCCTTGCAGGGCGGGCTTGCGGTTGGTCTGGCCGATACCGCGGTAGATGTACTCGGAAGCCAGGGTCACGTTGGCGGTGAAGGTGTGTTCAGCGGGAGCGGCTTCTTCGGCCATGACGGTGGAAGAGGCGGCCAGGGCAGCCAGAACGGCGGTGGCGATGAGCGTCTTGCGCATAATTTGGACTCCTGTTTCGTTCGATGAAAATAAAAGCTTGCACAGACCGTTAGCACATGCCGTGCCAACTTTATTTTTAAGATAAATCAACAAAATAGGGAGCACCCCTAGCCCTCTTCCGCAGGAGGCGCACCGGGCTGGCGCACCATGACGGGGAGTTGCACCAAAGCAGTGCCACCCCATGGGAAAGCCGCCGCACGCCATCAAATGGCGCTATCGGCCCATGCTAAACTCGCCCCCGCAAGCGGATCGGAACATCCGCGCCCCCTTTGCCGCCGCCGTGCCGGCCCGACTGAACCTGTTGCGGAGTGCTCGCCATGCTCGATCCCAAAGTGTTTGAAGAATTTTCCGGCCGCCTGGCCAGCCTCCTGGCCGCCTCCCCGGCCGCCGACATCGAAAAGAACGTGAAGGCCATGCTCGGCGCCTTCTTCAGCAAACTGGACCTGGTCACCCGGGAAGAGTTTGACGTCCAGGCCCAGGTACTGGCCCGCACCCGGGACAAGCTGAAAGACCTGGAAGCCCGCATCGCCGCCCTGGAACAACAGGGCCGCTGAGCGCCGCCGCCTCTAGTCAAACGTCATCATCCCACCTACACTGCCCGGACACCACCCACCCCGCTCCTGACCCCGGCCCCCACCATGCCCCTCGCCCTCGTCCATAGCCGCGCCCTGGCAGGCATGGAAGCGCCGCCGGTGGCCGTGGAGGTGCACCTGGCCAACGGCCTGCCGGGCTTCACCCTGGTGGGCCTGCCGGAAGCGGAGGTGAAGGAGGCCCGGGACCGGGTGCGGGCCGCCCTCATCACCAGCGGCTTCGAGTTCCCGGCCAAGCGGGTCACGGTGAACCTGGCCCCGGCCGACCTGCCCAAGGAATCGGGCCGCTACGACCTGGCCATCGCCCTCGGCCTGCTGGCCGCCTCCGGCCAGATTCCCGCCGCCCGGCTGGACCAGTATGAATTCGTCGGCGAACTGTCCCTGTCCGGCGAATTGCGTCCCGTGCGCGGCGTCCTGCCCATGGCCCTGGCCGCCGCCCGGGCGGCACGGGCCTTCGTCCTGCCCCTGGCCGACGGCGCCGAGGCTGCCTGGGTCCGCCGCGCCCATCCCGACACCTCCATCCTCCCCGCTGCCAGCCTGCTGGCGGTGTGCGCCCACCTGCACGGCCAGGAACTGCTGGCGGAACAGCCGGAACCGCCGCCCCCGGCGCCGGACGCCTACCCGGACCTGCGCGACGTCAAAGGCCAGGCCCAGGCCAAGCGGGCCCTGGAGATCGCCGCCGCCGGCGGCCATTCGCTCCTTTTCAGCGGCCCGCCCGGCACCGGCAAGTCCATGCTGGCGGCGCGCCTGCCCGGCCTGCTGCCGCCCATGAGCGAGGCGGAAGCCCTGGAATCGGCCGCCATCCTCTCCCTGGGGCGCCAGTTCCGCCCCGAGGCCTTCTCCCGCCGCGTCATGCGCAGCCCCCACCACACCTCCTCGGCCATCGCCCTGGTCGGCGGCGGGGCCCAGCCCCGGCCCGGGGAGATTTCCCTGGCCCACCACGGCGTGCTATTCCTCGACGAACTGCCCGAGTTCGACCGCCGGGTCCTGGAGGCCCTGCGCGAACCCCTGGAAAGCGGCCACATCCATGTTTCCCGGGCCGCTTCCCGGGCCGATTTTCCTGCCCGCTTCCAGCTGGTGGCCGCCATGAATCCCTGTCCCTGCGGCTATCGGGGCCATCCCCGGCGGCTCTGCCGCTGCACCCCGGACCAGGTGGCCCGCTACCGGGGGCGCCTCTCCGGCCCCCTGCTGGACCGCATCGATCTGCTGCTGGAAGTGCCCGACCTGGGCGCCGAGGAACTGCAGGCCGCCCCGGACGGGGAAAGTTCGGCCCAGGTGCGGCAGCGGGTGGTCCTGGCCCGGGAGCGGCAGTTGCAGCGCCAGGGCGTCTGCAACGCCCGGCTCGAGGGCAGCGAACTGGAGTACCATTGCCGGCCGGACGCCGACGGGGCCGCCCTGCTGCAACAGGCGGTGCGCCGCCTCGACCTGTCGCCCCGGGCCTACCACCGGGTCCTGCGGGTGGCCCGCAGCATCGCCGACCTGGCCGCAGCGCCGCAGATCGGCGCCGCCCAGGTGGCCGAAGCCCTGCATTACCGCCGCAACGAAACTCCCGGCTGATTGCCTTGCCTGAAGGGCATGCCCCGGCGCCGGCCGGACCCGCCCCCTTGATTCCATTGAGCCGCCCTTGATTTCCTACCGCCTCCTCGCCGTCCTCCTGGCCACCCTGTCGGCCCTCGGCCCCTTTTCCATCGACACCTACCTGCCGGCCTTCCCGGAAATGGGCCAGAGCCTGGGGGCCACCCCACTGCAGGTGCAGCAGACCCTCACCGCCTACCTGCTGCCCTTCGCCATCATGACCCTGTGGCACGGGGCCCTCTCCGACGCCCTCGGGCGCCGCCGGGTGATCCTGTGGGCCCTGGCGCTGTTCGGCCTGGCCTCCGTCGGCTGCACCCTGGCCACCAGCATCGAGCAGCTGTGGTTCTTCCGTGCCCTGCAGGGCATGACCGCCGGCGCCGGCATCGTGGTGGGCCGCGCCGTGGTGCGGGACGTCTTCCAGGGGGCCGAGGCCCAGCGCCTGATGGCCCACGTGGCCATCATGTTCGCCCTGGCACCGGCCATCGCCCCCATCATCGGCGGCTGGCTGCACGTGGCCTTCGGCTGGCGCTCCATCTTCCTGTTCCTGGTCCTGGCCACGGCCCTGCTGCTGGCCGCCTGCTGGCGCTGGCTGCCCGAGACCCTGGCCCCGGAAACCCGCCAGCCCCTGCATCCGGGCTACCTGATGGGCGCCTACCGGGCCGTGCTCACCTCCCCGGGCTTCCTCAGCGCCTCCCTGGCCATCTCCTTCAACTTCCTCGGCTTCTTCATCTATGTCATGTCGGCCCCGGTGTTCCTCATGCAGCATCTGGGCCGTTCGGAAACCGAGTTCTACTGGCTCTTCGGCCCGGCCATGGCCGGCCTCATGGGCGGTTCCTGGATCTCCGGCCACCTGGCCGGGCGCATCACGCCCCGGGCCACGGCCCTGGCCGGCTACGTCCTGATGGGCCTGGGCGCCGCCATCAACCTGGCGGTCAGCTTCGGCCTGCCGCCGGGCATTCCCTGGAGCGTGGTCCATCTGCTGGTGTACAACGTCGGCATGGCCATGACCATGCCCTGCCTGACCCTGATGGCCCTGGACCTGTTCCCCCGGCAACGGGGCCTGGCCGCCTCCTGCCAGACCTTCCTGCAGGCCGGCATGAACACCGTGGCGGCGGCCCTGCTGGCGCCCCTGCTGTGGGACACCACCCGCCACCTGGCCCTGGGCTCGACCCTGCTGCTGGCCCTGGGCCTGGCCTGTACCCTGCTGCACCTGGGCCTGCCCCACCGGACGCCAGCCACCTGACATTTTCCCGGGGGCCGCCGCTATACTGGAACTCCTTCACGGTCGGTTCCAATCATGGGTGCAGCCCCGTCCAGACAGAACGAATCCACCATTCGCCGCAGCCTGCTGATCCGGGTGGCGGCCCTGGTCTTCGTTTCCATCGCCCTTTTTTCCTTCGGCCTCTACGGCCTCATCATCCGGCCCACGGTGCACGACCTGGCCGCCCGGGAGATGCGGGGTGCCGTCGAAGCCATGCAGAGCCGCATCTCCCAGAAGGTGGGGCAGGTCGAGTACGTGGCCCGCATCGCCCGCACCTGGGGCGAAAACGGCGAACTGGACCTGGACGACGTGCGCGCTTTCAACCAGCGCTTCATGCCCATGCTGCGCAATTCCCCGGTCATTTCCTCGGTCATCTTCGCCGACAACCAGGGCCGGGAAATCCTCCTGCTGCAACGTCCCGACGGCGCCTGGAACAACCGCATCACCGACGTGCAGCGGCACGGCAAGGAAGTGCGCTGGATGGCGTGGCAGGACGAACGCACCCTGCTTTCCGACGAACGGGTCGTCAAGGACTACGATCCGCGCCAGCGCCCCTGGCATCGCGGCGCCCTGGCCCTGGAGCGGGACGATGACCTGCACTGGACCCAGCCCTACACCTTCTTCACCGCCCAGCAGCCCGGCATCACCCTGTCCACCCGCTGGCGCCGCGGCGGCGAGACCTATGTGATCGCCTTCGACGTGCTGCTGGCCGACCTTTCCCGCTTCACCGGCAGCCTCAGCGTCGGCGACCACGGCCACGCCGCCGTCCTCACCAACGACGGCCTGCTGCTGGCCCTGCCGCGCCACCCGGGCTACAGCAGCGACGACCAGGTGCGCCAGGCCCTGCTGCAGCCGGCGGCCAAGTCCCCGGTGGAATCCCTGCGCCTGGCGGTGGAACACTGGGAGCAGAACGGCCGCGGCGCCTTCTTCGCCACCCTGGGCAGGGAACAATGGATCACCAGCGTCCAGCCCCACCGGCTGCAGGACCAGCAACTCTGGCTGGTGGCCCAGGCGCCCCTGTGGGACTTCATTCCCGGCGCCCTGCGGGACGTGCTGCTGCTGGCGGTATTGGCGGTGCTGGCCCTGGGCCTGGGGGTGGTGATGGCGGCCCGCCTGGCGCGCCGCGTCGCCGTACCCCTGGACATCCTGGCTGGGGACAGCGAACGCATCGGCGCCCTGGATTTCTCGCCGCGCCAGTACCGGCGCACCGGCTGGCGCGAGATCGACCGTCTCGCCGCGGCCCAGGAGCACATGCGGGAAACCCTGCAGGACGCCACCCTGCGCCTGGAGGAACGGGTCGAGCAGCGCACCCGGGAACTGGCCGACGCCCGGGAGGAATCGTCGCGGCAGCTGGTGCTGCTGCAGGCCATCATGGACAGCATGCCCAACCCGGTCTTCTTCAAGGATGCGGAAGGCCACTTCCTCGGCTGCAACCGGGCCTACGAAGACACCTTCGGCATCAGCCGCGACCAGATCGTCGGCAAGACGGTACGGGAGCTGCCGTTCCTCTCCGAAGCGGAGAAGGTGGAACTGCAGGCGGTGTCCGAAGCCATCATCCGGGACGGCATCATGATGCACCGGGAACTGCAGCTGCCCTTCGCCGACGGCCTGCGCCACGACACCCTCTACTGGGCCAACGGCTTCAGCCGGGAGGACGGCACACCCGGCGGCATGGTGGGCGTGGTGGTGGACATCTCCGAGCGCAAGCTGATGGAGGAGGCGCTGCGCCGGGCCCGGGCCACGGCCGAGGAGGCGACGGAGGCCAAGTCCCTGTTCCTGGCCAACATGAGCCACGAAATCCGCACCCCCATGAACGCCATCATCGGCATGGCCCACCTGGCCATGAAGACCGAGCTGACGCCGAAACAGCGGGACTACGTGGGCAAGATCCACAACGCCGCCATCTCCCTGCTGGGCATCATCAACGACATCCTGGACTTCTCCAAGATCGAGGCCGGCAAGCTGTCCCTGGAAAACGTGCCTTTCAGCCTGGAGGACGTGCTCGACAACGTCTCCGGCCTGCTCGGGCTGAAGGCCAACGAAAAGGGCCTGGAGCTGCTTTTCAACGTCAATGCGGGCACCCCGGCCGGCCTGGTGGGGGACCCCCTGCGCCTGAACCAGATCCTCACCAACCTGGTCTCCAACGCCATCAAATTCACCGAGCGGGGCCAGATCACCCTCACCGCCCGGCCGGTGGACCAGGCCGGAGACCGGGTCAAGCTGCAGTTCTGGATCGAGGATACGGGCATCGGCATGAGCCGGGAGCAGCTGCTGCACCTGTTCCAGGCCTTCACCCAGGCCGACGGCTCCACCACCCGCAAGTACGGCGGCACCGGCCTCGGCCTTTCCATCTCCCGCCGCCTGGTGGAAATGATGGGCGGCACCATCTGGGCCGACTCGACCCTGGGGAAGGGCAGCACCTTCTGCTTCACCGCCTGGTTCGGCCGCGCCGAGGAACTGGCCCGGCCCCGCACCCTGCCTGCCTCCCTGGCCGGCCTGCGGGTGCTGGTGGCGGACGACAACGGCGCCGCCCGGGAAATCCTCGGCGAAGCCCTGCGCCACCTGGACCTGCGCCCCGACCTAGTGGCCTCCGGCGCCGAGGCCCTGGCCCAGCTGACCGAGATGCAGGGCGGCGCCGACCCCTACCGGGTGCTGTTCCTCGACTGGCAGATGCCCGACCTGGACGGCGTCAGCACCCTGCACAAGCTGCAGCAGGCCCTGCCCCAGGCCCAATGGCCCCGGGTGGTGATGGTGACGGCCTACGACCAGGAGGAACTGCGGCGCCAGACGGAAAACCTGGGCATCTGCGGCATCCTGGTGAAGCCGGTGAGCGCCTCCACCCTGTTCGACGTCCTGGTCAGCCTGGTGGACACGGACAACGCCCCGGCCACGCCCCTGCACATCGCCGCCCCCCAGACCCGCATCGACGGCATGCGCATCCTGCTGGCCGAAGACAACGAGATCAACCAGCAGATCGCCGTGGAACTGCTGCAATCCATGGGGGCCCAGGTGACGGTGGCCGGCGACGGCCTGCAGGCGGTGGAACTGCTGGAACGCTCCCCGGACGACAGCTTCGACCTGGTCCTGATGGACCTGCAGATGCCCCACCTGGACGGCTACGATGCCACCGAGCGGCTGCGCTGCCAGCAGCGCTTCGCCCACCTGCCGATCCTGGCCATGACCGCCCACGCCATGCCGGAGGAGCGGGAGCGCTGCCTGGCCATCGGCATGAACGACCATCTGGCCAAGCCCATCGACCCCACCGCCCTGGCCGCCACCCTGGCCCGCTGGTACGAGGAACGGCCGGGCGCCTCGGCACCGGCGCCAGCCCCCGCCAAGGATGGGACGGATGCGCTGCCCCCCATCCCCGGCGTGAACACGACCCAGGGCCTGGCCCGCATGGCCGGCAACCAGGCCCTCTACCGGCGCCTGCTGCTGCGCTTCGTGGACACCCAGACCGGCACGGGGGAGCACATCCGCCAGGCCCTGGCCGACGGCGACATCACGGCAGCCGAACACCTGGCCCACACCCTCAAGGGCGTCGCCGGCAACATCGGCGCCGAAGTGCTGCAGCAGAAGGCCACGGCCCTGGACCAGGCCCTGCGCCGCAACGACGGCCAGGGGCAGAAACTGGAGTCCCTGCGGCAACGCCTGGCGGAAGAGCTGGCGGCCGTCACCGGGGCCATCGCCGCCGCCCTGGCGGAAGAGGGCGGCCCGGCGCCGACCCAGGCTGCCCCCCTGGATGCAGATCAGCGCCACCGGGCCCGCCAGCTGCTGGCCGAGCTGGCGGAACAGCTGGAAGCCAGCGAAATCCACGCCGGCCAGCTGTTCCGGGAAAGCCGCGCCCTCCTGGCCGGGCTGCTGCCGCCGGCGGACCTGACGGGTCTGGAAAAGGCCATTGCCGATTATGATTACGACCGGGCCCTCAACATCGCCCGGGCCCATCTCTAGGGAGGGATGCCATGAGCCTCAATCTGGACTTCACGACCCGGCCCGTGATCCTGGTGGTGGACGACACCCCGGACAACCTGACCCTGATGGCCGAGCTGCTGCAGGACCGCTACGCCATCAAGGTGGCCAACAACGGCGAGCGGGCCCTGCGGGTGGCCGCCGGCACGCCGCCGCCGAACCTGATCCTGCTCGACATCATGATGCCGGACATGGACGGCCTGGAAGTGGCCCGGCGCCTGCGGGCGGACCCGGCCACCCGGGACATTCCCTTCATCTTCCTCACCGCCCGCAGCCAGATCGAGGACGAGCGCCAGGGCTTCGAACTGGGCGCGGTGGACTACATCACCAAGCCGGTGAGCCCGCCCATCCTCCTCGCCCGGGTGCACACCCACCTCACCCTGAAGGCCGCCAAGGATTTCCTCAAGGACCAGAACGCCTACCTGGAGAGCGAGGTGCAGCGCCGCACCCAGGAGGTCTCCATGATCCAGGACGTGACCATCATGGCCATGGCCTCCCTGGCGGAAACCCGGGACAACGAAACCGGCAACCACATCCGCCGCACCCAGAACTACGTGCGCATCCTGGCCCGGCAGCTGCAGGGCCACCCCCGCTTCGCCGCCTTCCTCAGCGACGCCAACATCGAGCTGCTGTACAAGTCCGCGCCCCTGCACGACATCGGCAAGGTGGGCATTCCCGACCGCATCCTGCTCAAGCCGGGCAAGCTGACCCCGGAAGAGTTCGAGATCATGAAGACCCACACCACCCTGGGCCGGGACGCCATCCTCCACGCCGAAGTGCGGCTCAACTCGCCCAACACCTTCCTCCGCTTCGCCCGGGACATCGCCTATGCGCACCAGGAGAAATGGGACGGCAGCGGCTACCCCCTGGGCCTGCGGGGCGACGAGATTCCGGTGGCGGCCAGGCTCATGGCGGTGGCCGACGTCTACGACGCCCTCATCAGCCGCCGGGTGTACAAGCCTCCCTTCCCCCATGAGCAGGCGGTGCAGATCATCAGCGAAGGGCGCGGCAAGCACTTCGATCCGGACATGGTGGACGCCTTCCTCCAGGTGGCCGAGGATTTCCGCAGCATCGCCGCCACCTTCGCCGACACCGAAGGCGACGCCCAGCTGGAGGCGGAGCGGGTGCGCCTGCAATTCACCGAGGCCGCCCCGTGAAGGTCCGTCCCCTGGCCGTCCTGGCCCTGCTTTTGGGCCTCTCCCTGGCGGGCTGCGACTACCTGGCCCTGCAGGACCTGAAACCCGGCACCTCCACCGACCTGGAAGTGCGGGACCGCTTCGGCACCCCCGCCATGGAATGGCACAACGAGGACGGCAGCCTGACCTGGGAATATCCCCGGGGCCCGGCCGGGGTGGACACCTACATGATCACCCTGGGCCCCGACCGCATCCTGCGCTCGGTGGAACAGGTGCTGACCGAGGCCAACTTCGCCCGCATCGAAAAGGGCATGAGCCAGGAGCAGGTGCGGCGCATCCTGGGCCGGCCGGGCAGCATCAACCACTTTCCCCTGAAGCCGGAAACCGTGTGGGACTGGCGCATCGCCGGCATCCCCGCCAGCGACGAAACCCACTTCCACGTGCACTTCGGTGCGGACGGCCGGGTCAGCGGCACCTCCCGGCGGGTGGAAGCGAAGGCCTGAAGTCGCCGATCGGCACGGAGCCCCCTGTTTTTTATCAAGTTTTGCTTGGCAGCGGGGGCCGCAAAAAGTAAACTTGCGACCCTGCCGAGGAGCGCTGCGACCCGACCGGTTTTTTCCGGATGCCGGGCCAGGCTCGGCAACGATCAACGGCGCTCGCAAACCCCCGAAATGGTTTGTGGCGCCGTTTGCTTTTCCAGCATGCAAAGTGGCGGCGCCCGGCCGGTGAATACTGAAACGCCGAGGTAATCCATGCAGCCCGACCGCAGCTCCGAACTCTCCGCCCTTCTCCAGCAGCGCCTCCTGATCCTGGACGGCGCCATGGGCACCATGATCCAGCGCCACGGGCTGACCGAGAAGGACTACCGCGGGACCCGCTTCGCCGACCACGCCCACGACCTGAAGGGCAACAACGACCTGCTGCTGCTGACCCGCCCCGAGGTCATCCGCGGCATCCACGCCGAATACCTGGCGGCCGGCGCCGACATCCTGGAAACCAACACCTTCAACGCCACCAAGGTGTCCCAGGCCGACTACAAGCTGGAAGCCATCGTCTACGAACTGAACGTGGCCGGCGCCAAGCTGGCCCGGGAAGTGTGCGACGAATTCACGGCAAAGAACCCGGCCAAGCCCCGCTTCGTCGCCGGGGTGCTCGGCCCCACCAGCCGCACCGCCTCCATCTCCCCGGACGTGAACGATCCCGGCTACCGCAACGTCACCTTCGACGAGCTGGTGGAAAACTACCTGGAAGCCATCCGCGGCCTCACCGACGGCGGTGCCGACATCCTGCTGGTGGAGACGGTGTTCGACACGCTGAATGCCAAGGCCGCCCTGTTCGCCATCGAGACCTTCTTCGACAAGGTGGGCCGCCGCTGGCCGGTGATGATCTCCGGCACCATCACCGACGCCTCCGGCCGCACCCTCTCGGGCCAGACCGCCGAAGCCTTCTGGAACTCGCTGAACCACATCAAGCCCCTCTCCTTCGGCCTCAACTGTGCCCTCGGCGCCAAGGAACTGCGCCAGTACGTGGAGGAGCTGTCACGGGTGTGCGACTGCTTCGTCTCCGCCCACCCCAACGCCGGCCTGCCCAACGCCTTCGGCGGCTACGACGAGACCCCGGAGCAGCTGGCCGAGGAAATCGCCGACTGGGCCAGGCACGGCTTCGTGAACATCGTCGGCGGCTGCTGCGGCACCTCGCCGGACCACATCGCCGCCATCGCCAAGATGGTGGCCGGCATCGCCCCCCGGGCCATTCCGGCGATCGAGCCCCAGCTGCGCCTTTCCGGCCTGGAACCCTTCAACGTCGGCCCCGACAGCCTCTATGTGAACGTGGGCGAGCGCACCAACGTCACCGGCTCCAAGGCCTTCGCCCGCATGATCCTGGAAGGGCGCTACGACGACGCCCTGGCCGTGGCCCGGCAGCAGGTGGAAAACGGCGCCCAGGTCATCGACATCAACATGGACGAGGCCATGCTGGATTCCGTGGCCGCCATGGAGAAGTTCCTCAAGCTGATCGCCTCGGAACCGGATATTTCCCGGGTGCCCATCATGCTCGACTCCTCCAAGTGGGAGGTGATCGAGACCGGCCTCAAGTGCATCCAGGGCAAGGGCATCGTGAACTCCATTTCCATGAAGGAAGGGGAGGCCAAGTTCCTGGAGCAGGCCAAGCTGGCCCGCCGCTACGGCGCCGCCGTCATCGTCATGGCCTTCGACGAGAAGGGCCAGGCCGACACCTACGCGCGCAAGACCGAGATCTGCAAGCGGGCCTACGACCTGCTGGTGAGCATCGGCTTCCCGGCCCAGGACATCATCTTCGACCCCAACATCTTCGCCATCGCCACGGGTATCGAGGAGCACGACAACTACGCTGTGGACTTCATCAACGCCACCCGCTGGATTCGTGAAAACCTGCCCCACGCCCAGATTTCCGGCGGCGTCTCCAACGTCTCCTTCTCCTTCCGCGGCAACGACCCGGTGCGGGAAGCCATCCACACCGTCTTCCTCTACCACGCCATCCAGGCCGGCATGACCATGGGCATCGTCAATGCCGGCATGCTCGGCGTGTACGACGACCTGGAACCGGAACTGCGGCAGAAGGTGGAAGACGTGGTGCTCAACCGTCATCCGGGTGCGGGCGAAGCATTGGTGGAATTCGCCCAGACCGTGAAGGAAGGCAAGGCCAAGGACACGGGGCCGGACCTCACCTGGCGCACCCTGCCGGTGGAAAAGCGCCTGGAACACGCCCTGGTCAAGGGCATCACCGAATTCGTGGTGGCCGACACCGAGGAAGTGCGGGCCGCCCTGGCTGCCGCCGGCAAGCCGCCCCTGGCCGTCATCGAAGGCCCCCTGATGAACGGCATGAACACCGTGGGCGACCTCTTCGGCGCCGGCAAGATGTTCCTGCCCCAGGTGGTGAAGTCCGCCCGGGTGATGAAGCAGGCCGTGGCCCACCTCATTCCCTACATCGAGGAAGAGAAGGCCCGCACCGGCGCCTCCTCCAAGGGCAAGATCGTCATCGCTACGGTCAAGGGCGACGTGCACGACATCGGCAAGAACATCGTCGGCGTGGTGCTGGGCTGCAACGGCTACGACGTGGTGGACCTGGGGGTGATGGTGCCCACCGAGAAAATCCTGCACGCCGCCAAGGAACACGGCGCCCAGGCCATTGGCCTCTCCGGTCTCATCACCCCGTCTCTTGAAGAGATGAGCCACGTCGCTTCCGAAATGCAGCGCCAGGGCTTCAACGTGCCCCTGCTCATCGGCGGCGCCACCACCAGCCGGGCCCACACCGCCATCAAGATCGCCCCCAACTACCAGGCGCCGGTGGTCTATGTGCCGGATGCCTCCCGGGCCGTGGGCGTGGTCACCAGCCTGCTCTCGGAAGGCCAACGGGAAAGCTACGCCGCCGAGGTGGCCGCCGACTACGCCAACATCCGCCAGCAGCACGCCGGCAAGAAGGGCAGCGCCATGGTCACCCTGGCCGATGCCCGGGCCAACCGCCTGCCCTGGGATGCCACCCTGGTGCCGACGGTGCCGCAGAAGCTGGGCCTGCAGGTGCTGCAGGACATCGACCTGGCCACCCTGGCCGAGTATATCGACTGGGGCCCCTTCTTCCAGACCTGGGACCTGGCCGGCCGCTTCCCCGCCATCCTCGACGATGCGGTGGTGGGCGAGACCGCCCGCGGCGTCTATGCCGACGCCCAGGCCATGCTCAAGCAGATCATCGAGGAGAAGTGGCTCCGGGCCGGTGCCGTCTTCGGCCTGTGGCCGGCCAATGCCGTCGGCGACGACATCGTCTTCTACGCCGACGAGCAGCGCAGCGCGCCGGTGCTGACCTGGCACGGCATCCGCCAGCAGCACAAGCGGCCCGAGGACAAGGCCAACCTGTGCCTCTCCGACTACGTGGCGCCCAAGGAAAGCGGCGTCGCCGACTATGCCGGCGCCTTCGCCGTCACCGCCGGCCTGGGCATCGAGCAGAAGCTGGCGGAATTCGAGGCGGCCCACGACGACTACAAGTCCATCATGCTCAAGTCCCTGGCCGACCGCCTGGCCGAAGCCTGCGCCGAGTGGCTGCACCAGAAGGTGCGCAAGGAGGACTGGGGTTATGCCGCCGACGAGCAGCTCTCCAACGAGCAGCTGATCAAGGAAGAGTACCGCGGCATCCGCCCGGCCCCCGGCTACCCGGCCTGTCCCGACCACACCGCCAAGGGCGGCCTGTTCCAGCTGCTGCAGCCGGAAGCCAACATCGGCATGGGCCTCACCGAGAGCTACGCCATGACGCCGGCGGCGGCCGTTTCCGGCTTCTTCCTGGCCCACCCCCAGGCCCAGTACTTCGCCATCCAGAAGATCGGCCAGGACCAGCTGGAAGACTGGGCCGGCCGGGCCGGCTTCACCGTGGAGCAGGCCAAGCGCTGGCTGGCGCCCAACCTGTAACGGCACCTGCCCCCGGGGGCAGGAGAGACGGCCATCTCCGGCATGGCATGGCCGGAAAGCCCGTCTTTCCTGCCTTCCAGGCCACCTCTTCTCAGAACGGCCCGCCCTTCCCGGCGGGCCGTTCTGCTTTTGCTGCACCGCCAGACCACGGGCATTTTCTTGGTGCCATAATGAAATCGCCATGGCGTCTCCCCATGGGGTGCCGCCGGGCCAGATTGCCGGGGGCAGCGCACATTCCTTTAACAAGCCTCCCGGACTCCAACCAAAAATAACGAGGAGGTTCCAATGAATCAAAAACTGGCATACGTCACGGGGGGAATGGGCGGCATCGGCACCGCCATCTGCCAGCGCCTGCACAAGGACGGTTTCAAGGTCGTCGCCGGCTGCGGCCCCACCCGGGACTACAAGCAGTGGCTGGAGGAACAGAAAGCCCTGGGCTACACCTTCTACGCCAGCGCCGGCAACGTGGGCGACTGGGATTCCACGGTGGAGGCCTTCGCCAAGGTCAAGGCCGAGCACGGCCCGGTGGCGGTGCTGGTGAACAACGCCGGCATCACCAAGGACGGCCAGTTCCGCAAGATGAGCAAGGCCGACTGGGACGCGGTGCTGTCCACCAACCTGGACAGCCTTTTCAACGTCACCAAGCAGGTCATCGAGGACATGATCGAGGCCAATTTCGGCCGCATCATCAACATCTCCTCGGTGAACGGCCAGAAGGGCCAGTTCGGCCAGGTGAACTACTCCACCGCCAAGGCCGGCATTCACGGCTTCACCATGGCCCTGGCCCAGGAGGTGGCGGGCAAGGGCGTCACGGTTAACACCGTCAGCCCCGGCTACATCGGCACCGACATGGTCCGCGCCATCCGCCCCGAGGTGCTGGAAAAGATCGTCGCCACGGTGCCGGTGAAGCGCCTGGGCGAGCCCTCCGAGATCGCCTCCATGGTGGCCTGGCTGGCTTCCGACGAGGGCGGCTACGCCACCGGCGCCGACTTCTCGGTGAACGGCGGCCTGCACATGGGCTAAGGCCGGCATCGTTGCAGCCTAAGGCCGGCCCGTCCCTCCGGGGGCGGGCCGGCTTTTTTTCGCCCGGCAATAAGTTGTTACCTGAATTTACCGGATACGGCATGGACGCCCCCGGCTCATGGTGGTTTCATATAAAGAAACAAAGCCGCTCGAGATCGTCATGAAAAACATCAAGCTCACCCTGTGGGGCCTGTTCCTGGGCCTGTCCGCCCTCTGGCTGCTGGCCGACAGCCTGCTGCCTGCCCCCTTCACCTATTTTTCCTTCCGCGGCGTCTTCGTCCAGTACACCGGCCTCCTGCTCATGGGCGCCATGAGCCTGGCCATGATCCTGGCGGCCCGGCCCAAATGGCTGGAGCCCCGCCTCAACGGCCTGGACAAGATGTACCGCCTGCACAAATGGCTGGGCATCAGCACCCTGGTGCTGGGCCTCATCCACTGGTGGTGGGCCCAGGGCACCAAGTGGATGGTGGGCTGGGGCTGGCTGGTCAAGCCGGCGCGCAAGGGCGCCGGCCCGGGTGGTCCCGGCGGCCCTGGCGGCCCCGGCATGGGCGCGGACACCCTGGCCGAATGGCTGCGCAGCCAGCGGGGCCTGGCGGAGAACATCGGCGAATGGGCCTTCTACGCCGCCGTGGTGCTGCTGGTGCTGGCCCTGGTCAAGCGCTTCCCCTACCACCGCTTCGTGCAGACCCACAAATGGCTGGCAGCCCTCTACCTGCTGCTGGTGTACCACGCCCTGATCCTGTTCAAGGCCGAATACTGGAGCCAGCCGGTGGGCTGGGCCCTGGCCCTGCTGCTGCTCGGCGGCACGGTGGCGGCCTGGCTGGTGCTGTCCCGCCGGGTCGGCGCCGGGCGCAAGGTTGCGGGACGCATCGAAAACCTCACCTACTACCCGGAACTGCAGGTGCTGGAAACGGCGATCCAGCTGGAGCCCGGCTGGGCCGGCCACACCGCCGGCCAGTTCGCCTTCGCCACCTCGGACCAGGGGGAGGGCGCCCATCCCTACACCATCACCTCGGCCTGGGAGCCGGAGAACCGGCGCATCGTCTTCATCACCAAGGCCCTGGGCGACCACACCAGCCGCCTCCGGGAAAAGCTCAAGGTGGGCGCCGGCGTGGTCGTCGAAGGCCCCTACGGCTGCTTCGACTTCAACGACCGGCAACCCCTGCAGATATGGATCGGTGCCGGTATCGGCATCACCCCCTTCATCGCCCGCATGAAGCAGCTGGCCGCCCGGCCCGGGCAGCAGAGCATCCACCTGTTCCACCCCACGGCGGAATACTCGGAGGCCGCCATCGCCAAACTGCGGGCCGATGCCGCCGCCGCGGGGGTGCATCTGCACCTGCTGGTGAGCCCCCGGGACGGCCTGCTGGATGGGGAACGCATCCGCCAGGCCGTGCCCGACTGGCGCCAGGCCAGCCTGTGGTTCTGCGGCCCGCCCGCCTTCGGCCAGGCCCTGCGGCAGGATTTCCAGGCCCAGGGCATGGCGGCGGAACGCTTCCACCAGGAACTGTTCCAAATGCGCTGAGGCCCCGAGGGGCGGGCGGAAGGGAATTGGTCATCAAAAAGCCTTCCAGCCCGCCTACAATAGCGGTTTGATCCTCAGCACACTGCGCACGCACACGGAATTCGCCATGACTTTCAAGGTATTCATCGACGGCCGCCACGGCACCACCGGTCTCAAGATCGACGAGCGGCTCTCCATCCGCCCGGAAATCGAAATCCTCACCATCCCCGAGGACAAGCGCAAGGACCCGGCGGTCAAGGCCGAGTACATCAACAGCGCCGACGTGGTCTTCCTCTGCCTGCCCGATGCCGCCTCCCGGGAATCCGTGGCCCTGCTGGCCCCGGGCAACACCAGGACCCGCTTCCTCGACGCCTCCACCGCCCACCGCACCAACCCGGACTGGGTGTACGGTCTGCCCGAACTCAACGGCGGCCAGCGCGAGCGCGTCGCCAAAGCCCAGAAGGTGGCCGTGCCCGGCTGCCACGCCAGCGGCTTCATCATGCTGATGGCCCCCCTGGTGGCCGGCGGCATCGTGCCCAAGGACTACCCGGTCAGCACCTACTCCATCACCGGCTACAGCGGCGGCGGCAAGGAAATGATCGCCAGCTACGAAGAGCCCGCCAGCCTGCCGGACGCCATGAAGAGCCCGCGCTTCTACGCCCTCGGCCTCACCCACAAGCACCTGCCGGAAATGCAGATGCAGACCGGCCTGGCGCATCAGCCCCTGTTCACCCCCATCGTCGGCAACTTCGCCCAGGGCATGGTGGTGGCGGTGCCCCTGCTGCCCCGGATGCTCGGCAAGAAGGTCACCCCGGCCGACCTGCAGGCCTTCTACAGCGAGTACTACGCCGGCGAAGTGTTCGTGAAGGTGATGCCCCTGGATGCCGCCCCGGTGCTGGACAACGGCTTCCTGCCAGCCACCGCCTGCAACGACACCAACCGGGCCGAGATTTTCGTCTTCGGCCACGGCGAGCAGATCCTGGTGGCCTCCCGCTTCGACAACCTGGGCAAGGGCGCCTCCGGTGCTGCCATCCAGTGCATGAACCTGATGCTGGGCGTGGACGAGGCAACCGGCCTGGCCGTTTAAGCACCGCCCATCGCACCAACGAAAAGGCCGGCCCGGGCAATCCGGGCCGGCCTTTTCTTTTATGCCCAGCTCAATCAAGTGATCCAATTTGATTGACGAAAGCGCTCCGGAATCGGGCAGCCTCGGTGCTAGTCTTGGCTCATCACTTCGACCGAGCGCCAGCATGGACCAAGACCGCCTCCCAGTACGCCAACGCCTTATCAGCGCCGCCCTGGAGCGCTTCCTCGCCGATGACTACCACCGCGTCACTACCCGTCAGATCGCCGAACAGGCAGGCGCCAACGTTTCCATGATCCGCTACTACTTCGGCAGCAAGGAAGGGCTTTACGAAGAGATGATCCGGGAAAGCCTGGCCCCCTTGCTGGAGGTGCTGGATGGCCCCCTGTTCGACGCAGTGGACGGCTTCGGCAGTCTGCTCCGGCTGTACTACGACACCATGGCCGGCCAGCCCCAGTTTCCCAAGCTGATCCTCAAGGTCCTGGCGCTCAACCAGGGCCCCGGCCGTCGCTTCATCCAGCAGCTGCTGGAACGGGGCCGCAACCGGGGCTCCCGGCGGGTGGAGGGGCTCAAGGCCAGTGGCCAGGTGGATGCCGGCACGGACCCGGACATCCTGCGCCTGGCCTTCGTCAGCCTGGCCATGACGCCCATGCTGCTCAAGGACATTTTCGAGGAGCAGATGGAACGGCCCATGGATGGCGAATTTCTCGCCCGCCTGGCCGATTTCAACGGCCATCTTTTTACCGCCGGACTCAAGCCCGCCGCCGACTGAGGAGCCCGCCATAACCTACCAGCGCCACGCCGGAGCCGTACGCCGTTTCGGCCGCCTCATGCGCTTCGCCAGCCGGGTGCAGCAATGGCCGACACGCCTCACCCCGGCCCCGTTCCGCCTGCTGCAGATCGGCTCGGCCTTCTGGCAGTCCCGCGCCCTCTACGCCGCCGCCCGCCTGGATATTGCCACCCGACTCGGGGAGGAAACCCTGACGGCGGAGGAGATCGCCTCGCGCATCGCAGCCGATGGGGATGCCATCGCCCGCTTGCTGCGGCTGCTGGCAGCCCTGGGAGTGTTCCGCGAAACGGCGCCCCGCCGCTTCGTCAACAATGAACTGTCCGGCTGGTTGCGCCGGGATCACCCACGGAACCTCAGGGCCATGATCCTCCTGCACAACGATCCGGCCATGTGCCGCCCCTGGTATGAATCCCTGGAAGAAGGTCTACGCGAGGGTAGGGCGCCCTTCGCCCTCAGCCACGGTCAGGAGCTCTTTCCCTATCTGACGGACCATCCCGAACTGGAGCGCTTGTTCGCCGACGCCATGGATAGCGTGGAAGCCCTGAGCGGCGACAGCTTCGCCACTGACTTTGACTGGAGCCGCTTCCATCACCTGATCGACCTGGGGGGGGCCCGCGGCAGCAAGGCCCGCACCATCCTGCGCCACCACCCCCGGCTGCGGGCCACGGTGGTGGAGCGGCCCAGCGTGGTGGCCGAGGCCCGGCAGCATCGGGAAGGCGATGCAGAAGCGGAGCGCCTGACCTTCCTGGCCGCCGACCTGCAAAGTTACCAGCCACCGCCGGCCAGCCCCGGCGATGTCTTCCTCCTCGCCGCCGTGCTGCATTGCCTGGACGATGCCGAGGCCGCTGCCGTGCTCGGGCGCGTGGCCGCCGCCGGCGCCCCCGTGGTCGTTCTGGAACAGGTGTTGCCGGAACAGGGGGCCGACCTGGCCGCCGCCTCCTTCGACATGCAAATGTTCATGGGCACCCGGGGGCGGGAGCGCACCCGGGCGGAATGGCAAGCCCTGGCCGTGAAAGCCGGGGTGGTGCTGGAAGAAATCGTGGCCCTGCGCAGCTTTGCCCGGATTCTGGTGTTCCGCCGGGGCCACTGAGGCCGCTCAGTAGAGCAGGAAGGGCGCCCGCTCCATCTCCCACGCCGCCTCGTCCGGCCGCACCAGGGCGTCGAAATCGGCCGGGGTGGCGGCGGCATCATCCACCCATTCCCGCAGCAACGGGCTGCCGTTGATGAGGTCGATGGCCAGGCGGTCCCGTTCGTATTCGTAGGGGAAGTCGCGCCAGATCGGGTAGTCGGGCTGCAGGCGGCGCAGGGCCTTGAAGGCCAGGGTCTGCAGGCGCCAGGGCTGGAAGGCGGCGTGGTCGTAGTGGGCCGGGTCTTCCATGTGAATCTGCACGCCGTGGCACAGCTTGCCGGCGTGCTTGTGGAAGGTGGGCTCGAACCAGCATTCCCGCAGCACGCAGCCCTTGAGCCATTCAGGGGCCAGGGCGCGCATCTCGGCGATGATCGCCCGGGCATCGATGTCCGGGGCGCCGAAGAGTTCCAGGGGGCGGGTGGTGCCCCGGCCTTCGGAAAGGGTGGTGCCTTCGAGCATCACCGTGCCGGCGTAGGCCCGGGCCATGGAGAGATTGGGGGCGTTGGGGCTGGGGTTCACCCAGCTGCGCTCGCCCAGGGGCCAGCCGTAGCCGGGGCCGGCTTCGGGCTGCCAGCCGGCCATGGTGATGACCTGGCAATCCACGTCCAGCTTGAGGCTGGCGACGAACCAGCGGGCCAGCTCACCCATGGTGAGGCCGTGGCGCATGGGCAGGGGACCGGCACCGACGAAGCTCTCCCAGCCCTGGCGCAGCAAGAGGCCTTCCACCGGACGGCCGGCGGGGTTGGGGCGGTCCAGCACCCAGACACTCTTGCCGTGTTTGGCCGCCGCTTCCAGCACGTAGCGCAGGGTGGTGATGAAGGTGTAGATGCGGCAGCCCAGATCCTGCAGGTCCACCAGCAGCACGTCGAAGCTGTCCATCATGGCGTCCGTGGGCCGGCGCACTTCGCCGTAGAGGCTGAAAACGGGAATGCCGTGCAGGGGGTCCACGTAGTCCGGGGATTCCACCATGTTGTCCTGCTTGTCGCCGCGCAGGCCGTGCTGGGGGCCGAAGGCGGCACTGAGCTTGAGGTCGGGCAGGGCGGCCAGGGCGTCGAGGGAATGGGTCAGGTCCCGGGTGACGGAGGCGGGATGGGCGAGGAGGGCGACCCGCTTTCCCGCCAGGGGGCGGCGCAGGGCGGGGTCGGCGAGCAGGCGGTCGAGGCCAAACTGGATCATGGGATGTCCTACAGGTCGGGCAGGGCGAGGGGAACGGCAAGCGCGAATCCGTCCCGGTGGTGAAAGTCGGCTTTGCCGGCGGGGTGGGCCAGGGCCCAATAGGAGAGCAGGCCGTCGGCCTGCTCCACCACAGTGGTCAGGGCCAAAAGCAGCTCGCCGTCGCCGGCAGGCAGGGCTTCGGCGGGCAAGGCAACGCGGAGGCTCAGGCTGCCCTCAGCCACTTGCCACTCCAGATGGGGCGCCGGCAGGGTGACATTTTCCAGGCGCTGGCGGTAGGCAGCGAAGGCGTAACCGGCCCACTGGCCGGAGGGGGAGAAGTTGTACTCCCGATACGCCTCGCCGCCCCGGCGGAGGAAGACCTCGAAACAGGTGTGGGCCCACAGCCGGTCGGGCGCCACCGGTGCGGCGGGGGAGGGCAGGCGCAGGGCGGCCAGATCGCCGGCGAGGTGGTAATCCAGTTGCAGGCCGCCGCTGCCATGGGCGGCCACGGCTACCGCAATACCGGCCACGGCAGGAGCCGGATGCTCGGGATGGGGCGTCAGGGCGCGGTTGGCGGGCAAGGAGGTCATGGGCAAAAGGGGGAAGGCGCCGGGCATGGGGAAAATGGGCAAGCAGGGGCGAAGTTTAGCCCAGCCCGGGCCGCCCCGGATGCCGCGGGGCCGGCGAAGGGCCTTACAATTTGGCCCATGCTCCCGATCCGCTACGTCGAACCCGTGTTCCGCCCGCCCAGCGAGGCCGAATCCCTGATCCTGCCCGTCACCGACGGCTGCTCCTGGAACCAGTGCACCTTCTGCGAGATGTACACCGCCCCCCAGAAGCGCTTCCGCGCCCGGGAGGAGGAAGAGGTGCTGGAAAGCATCCGCCGCGTCGGTGCGCAGTACGGCAGCCAGGTGCGGCGGGTCTTCCTGGCCGACGGCGACGCCCTGGTGCTGCCCACCCGGCGCCTCCTGGCCTACCTGGAAGCCATCCGCAGCCACCTGCCGGCGGTGCAGCGAGTGTCCAGCTACTGCCTGCCGCGCAACCTGCGCAAGAAATCCGTGGACGAGATCAAGGCCCTCAAGGAGGCCGGCCTCTCCATGGCCTATGTCGGCGCCGAATCCGGTGACGACCTGGTGCTGGAGAAGGTGAACAAGGGCGAGACCTTCGACAGCACCCGGGAGGCCCTGGAAAAGCTGGGGGAGGCCGGCATCACCCGCTCGGTGATGATCCTCAACGGCCTGGGGGGGCACGCCCACTGGCAGCAGCACGCGGAAAACTCCGCCCGCCTGGCCAACGCCACCCAGCCCGAATTCCTTTCCACCCTGGTGGTCAGCTTTCCCATGGGGGAAGAACGCTTCCGCGCCGACTACCCGGAGTGGGAACCTCTCGACCAGTTGGGCCTGTTCCGCGAGATGGAGCGCTTCCTCTCCCTGCTGCAACTGAAGCGCACCGTCTTCCGCAGCGACCACGCCTCCAACTGGCTGGTGCTGAAGGGCAACCTGCCCACGGACCAGGACAAGCTGCTGGCCCAGGTGCGCGCCGCCCTGGCCGACCCGGCCCACGCCCCCCTGCGGCCCGCCTGGGCCCGGGGCCTGTGAGGCAGACGCCATGAGCCACGGCGTGCCCCTGCGCAGCTTCAAGGACCGGCTCCGCCAGGTGGCCCTCTTCGAACTGCTCGGCCTGCTGCTGATCACCCCGGGCTTTGCCTGGGTCTCGGGCCAGTCCATGGAAAGCGCCCTGGGCCTGCTGGCCGTGCTGTCCCTCATGGCCGCCCTGTGGAACGGCGGCTACAACACCGCGGTGGACTGGCTGCAGGCCCACCACTTCGGCACCCGGGCCGACCAGCGCGGCTGGCGCGGCCGCATCCTGCACGCCCTGTGCTTCGAGGGCGGCCTGCTGCTCCTGACCCTGCCGGTGATCGTGCTGTGGACCGGCCTTTCCTGGTGGGCCGCCCTGGTGGCGGACCTGGGCCTGGCCCTGGTGTATACCGCCTACGCCTTCGTCTTCAACCTGGCCTACGACCGGCTCTTTCCCATCGTCCCGCCGCCAGCGTAGACCGCCACCAGCCGCAGTCCCAGGGGCGAGGGCAGGGCCTGCAGGGCGAAGTCGAAGCGGTTGGCCTCGGCGCACAGGTCCAGGTCGGCGGGGGGCAGGTGGGGCTGGTCGCCGGCGGCGAAGCGGCGGCCGAAGTCCGACTGCCGCACCCGCTCGGAGAAGGACTCCGGGGAAGGACTACCGCCCTGCAGCAGGGCTTCCAGATAATCGGCGCAGGCCACGTCCTCGTCGCCGTCCCGGTCCGTCCATTCGCCGGTGATGACCATGGTCACCCGGGGCACGCCGGCGGCCAGGATCACCGCCGCCGTGGCCCGGGCATTGAGCAGGGCCGCGCCGAAGAGCAGGGGGGCCGTCCGGTAGCGGCTGAGGCCCCGCACCCCGGCGGCCGTGCAGTGGATCAGGGTGCGCCCCTGCAGCTCCGCCCCCTGCACCGCGCTGGGGGAATTGCCGTAGTGGTAGCCGGGGATGGGAGCGCCGCCGCCCACCGCCCCCACCAGCAGGGCCTGGGGCAGATGCTGCAACAGCAGCAGGCCGTCGCCGGGGGCGGCCACCGGGTACAGCTCCCGGGCGCCCCGATGGATGGCCCAGGCGGCGGTGGAGAAGGAGCGCAGCACGTCGATCACCACCACCGCCCCGGTGGGTTCGGGGGCGGCACTGAGTCGGTTCAGGTAGCGGCGTTCGACAAGGGGCGGGGGCATGGTGCCCCCATGCTAGCAAAGCCGGGCAGGGCGCGGAATCCGGGGCCTTTCCGGACGTCGCCGGGCTTCAGATGCGGCGCCGCATTGCTGCCCCGGGGAACGGCGGCCACGACACGGAGGAGGACTATCCGCTGGCCCGCCCGTAGCCAAACTGCGGGGCGGAGCTGGCCTGGGCCGGCAGCAGCGCTGCGGCGAGGGAAGTCAGCCGATGCCGACCCTGCCGTTGCTCATGGGGGACTGCCGGCTAGCGCCCCACTCAGGCGGACGCCAGTTGCAGGCGGTTGCGGCCGGCTCTTTTTGCGCCGTAGAGGGCCTCGTCGGCCTGGTGCACCAGGGTTTCGGCATGCGCCTCCCGGCTCGGCACCACGCTGGCAATGCCGAGGCTGACGGTGACGATGCGGAGAGCGGTTGCCTCATGGGGCAGGGCCAGGGCCCAGATCGCCTGCTGGATGTTGCGGGCGATCTCCTGGGCCTCGGGGGCGGAGGTATTCGGCAGCAGCACGACAAACTCCTCCCCGCCATAACGCGCCACCAGATCGCTGGCCCGCCGCCCCGCCCGGGTGAGCACCCCGGCCAGGGCCTGCAGGCAGGCGTCCCCCTCCAGGTGACCGTAGTGGTCGTTGAAATGCTTGAAGAGGTCCACATCGAGCATGATCAGCGCCAGGGGAGCGGCGCTGCGCTGGGCCCGGCTCCACTCCTGCACCAGGGTCCGGTCGAAAGCCCGGCGGTTGGCAATGCCCGTGAGCCCATCCGTATAGCTCAAGGCCTCCAGCTTGGCATTGGCCTCTTCCAGAGCCCGGGTGCGTTCCTCAACCAGGGCTTCGAGCTCCCGGTTACGCTCATGCAAGCCCTTGAGGGGATACACCTCCCCGTCCCGGACCAGGTGATAGGGAATGGAAATGCCGCTGTGGGCGATCATCCAGGCGCCGTTTTCCTGCTTGAACAGCAGCACCAGCCGGGCCGTCTCCCGGGACAGGATATGGTCGGGCAGCGGCAGGTGGATATGGAAGAAGGCCGTGACCAGGACCACGTCGGCACTGATGTCCTGCAGCGACAGATCCAGCATTTCGATGCGCAGGGGTTCGGCAACCTGGGCAAAGTCCTGGCGGGTGATCCGGACCCATTCGGCCTTGTCCTTCACCAGGAAATCACCGCCACCGGTATAGCCGCTGAAGTTTTCGCTGAAGCGGGAGGTCAGCCGGTCATCCCGGGTGGCGTACATCTCGATGTATTCATCAAACAGGGAGCGAATCAGGCGCTGTCGTTCTGGGTCCATGGGCAGTGTCATTGAGGAGATCGTCAGAGCCAATGATGCCTGAAAACGAAGGCGTAGAATGGCGCCTTGCGCCCTTCTCCCGGCCCCCAACCCTCCGCCCGACCTGACGCCACGCCATGCTGCCCACCTTCCTGCAAGCCGACGCCGACCTGCAAGCCCTCAACACCCTGGCCCTGCCGGGACGCGCCGCCTTCCTCGGCACCATCACCGCAACGGCACAACTGGCGGCCCTCTCCGCCGTGCCTGCCCTGCAAGGCAAGCCCCGCTTTATTCTTGGCGGTGGCAGCAATCTGGTGCTCAACGGCGACTTCCCCGGCCTGGTGCTGCGCCTGGCCATCCCCGGCCGGGAGCTGGTGGCGGAAGACGACGAAGCCTGGTACATCCGCGCCGGTGCCGGCGAAAACTGGCACGACTTCGTGCGCTGGACCCTGACAGCCGGCTACCCAGGCCTGGAGAATCTCTCCCTCATCCCCGGCACCGTCGGCGCCGCACCGATCCAGAACATCGGCGCCTACGGCCTGGAAGTGGGTGAACGCTTCCACCACCTGGAAGCGGTGGACCTCACCACCGGCGCAGCGGTGCGCTTCGACCGCCACCAGCTGCGCTTCGGCTACCGGGACAGCCTCTTCAAGCAGGAGGGCTGGCACCTCGACGGCCGCTACGCCATCACCCACGTCACCTTCCGCCTGGAGAAGCGCTGGCAGGCGGTGACCCGCTATGCGGACGTGGCCAAGGAACTGGCCGCAGCCGGCATCGCCGCCCCCACGGCGCTGCAGGTGTCGGACGCCATCATCGCCATCCGCCAGCGCAAGCTGCCGGACCCGGCCCAGGTGCCCAACGCCGGCAGCTTCTTCCACAACCCGGTGGTGGACGCCGCCACCGCCGCCCGACTGGCGGCCGAGTACCCGACCCTGCCCCAGTACCCCCAGCACGACGGGCGGGTGAAGCTGGCCGCCGGCTGGCTGATCGAGCAGGCGGGGTGGAAGGGGAGGAATCTGGGGCCGGCGGGGATGTATGAGAAGCAGGCCTTGGTGCTGGTGAATCGTGACGGCGCCACGGGGGCGGATGTGGGGGCCGTTATGGCGGCCGTGCAGGCCAGTGTGCGGGAGAAGTTTGGCGTCGGGCTGACGCCGGAGCCGATTTTTCTCTGATCCCCAGCAGAGGGATAACCGCAAGAACGGCGCTAGCTCATGCAACAAAGTGATGGAAGGCAGCCACCAGTAATTGGATAGTTATGACTAACGCCCCAGCAAAAAGAAGAAGAAAAAAGAAGAGCACCCTTTGAATCACAAACTGGACAACGTAGTTATCTTCCCCCGGAGCCCCTTTGGGCATATCCCGATAAACCGGAAGCCCCAATAACTCTTTCCAGTCATATTCGGAATAGCCTTTTTTCCCCCATAACCAAAGGGCAAACTGGACTGTAATAGCCGCGGACACGATCGTAGCTATAACAAGAAGCAACGTTTCCATGTTCTCTTTCCTAAAGTTTGGCTAACGCCAGGGACTGATTGGCAAAAAGGGAACCCGAGATGGACAGTCGGGCGCCTATCTCGGCTTGATTCAGATCATCCGCTTCCACGAAGCGGACACCACCAACGACACGAACAACGACTTGCCGATCAAGGGCGTTGCTATCCTGTCAAGGTTCGCTGTTACCCATGTTCTTTCCTCGTACCACGCTCAACTTTTTTTCTGCTCTTCTATGTAGCAACGCCATTCCGCTCGGGCTTCCACTGTTAGGAATATGTAGTAGAAGAAAAACGCTGTCTCTATGAATGACACAGATTTCCCTTTGAAGCCGCTCAGAAAAATCCGGGAAATAATCTTGATCATGATGAGGAGAGGCGCCATGCAGAATGCGAACATCAACAGGGTCTGCAGATAGGTCTTTGGTATCGCTTCACCCAGGAATCTGGTTTGTATGGCAATGGCACAGGCAATGACCGTTACGATAGACGCTACGATTAGTCTGGATACGGTCTGTTCTGTCACGATTCAAGACTCGCGTAAAAATATTCCATCGAGTGATCATCGCCCGCCTCAAGCGGTGATGGGTTGATTGACCGCCAGGTTCCGCGCCTGACGCGCGGGTTACTTTCTTTTGTCTCGCCAAAAGAAGAGTAACCAAAGAAAACGCGAGCCCGGTTTGGCGCCCCGCTACGCGGGGTCTCCTGCGCTACTCGCTTCCGGCGGGGGCTGCGCAACTCTGGCCTAAAGGCCCTCAAACAGTGCTCGCCCTTTTCCCGCCAAAAGCTGCGTTGCTCGGCGCCGCACAGGGCAGATGTAACTTTCTCCGAAGGGCCTAAGCAGCCCTCCTTACAAACCCACTCAATAAATAGTTGGACTGAATCTAATTATCCACGGCCTCTGGACGATCAACCCAATCGCAAACCCCGCAGCTTGAGTAGTAGTCACCATTAGGCGGGATCGCCATATCAAAGTGCGTGCGAATATCAGAAGATTTACAAACAGGGCACTTCCCAATCTGATCTGCACGCCCTCCTTCTAGGATTTGGATATAGTGACCGATAGTCATCTGGCATGAATGCACTGCAATGGATGATGCTGTTCGCGTGGCACTACGCGTGTGAGTTAGCCAATTTGCTAGCTGCCATGTTTCTTTAGACGTATTTTTCAAGTGCTGCCTGAGTTCTTGGTTGCTTCCACCAGAACACAGTGTGTTCATGAGTAATACAGACCAACCTACAAAGTCAGCATCCTTTGGCATCTCAGTACCTTCCGGAAACTTAACTCTTCGACGCAGAGCCTGAACAAGTGATATCAAACTCTCTCGAAGTAGCATGCCAACCGATTGGAAGTCCTCAACCTCTACTGCTGAATCATGCCTCGCTTCAGCTTGATCAGCACGACGAATGACCTCATCAAATGGGGTCGGCTCCTCGGGATCAATCCCATCTGACCGACTGCGCAGTCGTGCCATCAAGCCAATGTGAAATGAAATAGTGTAGTCAAGACTTGGGAAGTGCTTTTGAGAGTACAGGTTTGTCAAATTCGTAATAACCCACCACCGATCCTTATCAGTCGTGACATCCCAAATATCGTACACATCACCAAGCACGATCTCACGCTTGACTCTTTCAACATGCTGAACAGTCTCATCGCGAGCTTGCCCTTCAACGTAGGTAGCGATGTCTAGTTCTGAATGAGGGTCACGATCCACGCTATATCTACTTAGCTCACTCGCAGGCACCGGATGGTCATGTACAACACAATCGGATTCTGATTTTTCGATGTTGCCTTTTTGCATAGTTAGGACGCCTGGCTAATGATGGGAGCAACATAAACTCTAAATCGCGATAAGTAGTCTGAGGGCAGAACCCGTATTCCGCCAATAGCATATGTCCCGCCCTTAAAAATATCCGAACTCTCGTTCGGAGCAATATTCATCAGCGTGTAAGCCGGCGCGCGATTTGTCGGTGTTTTGCACGCGATTTGTCGTAGGCCGGTAACGCTAGAACAGCCCGCCCATCACCCCTGGTTCGTAGTTCGTATCACCAGCTCCCGGCTCTCCCCTGGAGCCCCCTGGTTGTTCCCCACGCTGTACTTGATCCCCAGCTCGTGAAACACCTGGCCGGCGAACGCCTGGCGGATGTCCGGGTGGTCGTTGATGCTGACCATCATCTTGCCCTTGCAGCTGCTCATGGCCTTGGCCATCGCCTCGTATTGCTCAAAGCCGAAGGGGACGCCATAGCCTTCAGTCTGCCAGTAGGGAGGGTCCGCATAGAAGAAGGTATGGGGACGGTCATACTTGGCCAGGCACTCCAGCCAGGGAAGGTTCTCCACCAGGGTGCCGGCAGCCAGGCGCAGATGGGCGGAAGAGAGGTTCTCCTCGATGCGGAGAAGGTTGATCGATGGCGCGGTGGTGGCCGTGCCAAAGCTCTGCCCTTCAACCTTCCCGCCGAAGGCGTGATGTTGCAGGTAGAAGAAGCGGGCCGCCCGCTGGATGTCGGTCATGGTTTCTGGCCGGGTTTCCTGCAGCCACTTGAAGACCTGGCGGGAGGACAGCGCCCACTTGAACTGCCGTACGAACTCTTCCAGGTGGTGCTGGACCACTCGGTAGAGATTCACCAGCTCGCCGTTGATGTCGTTGATGACTTCGCAGTTCGCCGGTACCGGCCGGAGGAAGTAGAGGGCGGCTCCACCGCAGAACAGTTCCACGTAGCACTCATGCTTGGGGAACAAGGGGATCAGACGGTCGGCCAGGCGGCGCTTTCCACCCAGCCAGGGGATGATGGGACTTGCCGGATTGTTAAGGAACGGGGTGGTCACAGAGGCTCTCCTTTGGCGCACTTGGCGCTGGATCGGGAGGCTCGGTGGCCTTCAGGTCATTCATCACCCCACAGCGGGGGCACTTGATGGCCAGGCGCCGGTAATCGGCTTCGGCCAGCTTCTTGTTGCAACTACTACAGCGGATTTCCTTCACGGTAACGCCTATGTGTTAGGCTTCGGCCCGCCGTCGCGACGGTAACGGTGCCTTGGCTAAACGCAGGCTGCTTCTGCGGGAGGTGGCCGTTGGGGGTGTTCCTGCACCTCCAGCGGTCGCACCGTTCTTCCCTACACCGGGTAGCTCTTGCCAGCCTTCGGCGCCGGCTTTGCCACCCCGTCAGAAATGGTTACTCGATCTCCGGCGGTAACGGTGCCGGAGGCTTTTAGCGTCAGCAGGCCGACGCGGGTGGCCACCTTGACCACGTCGCCCTGGACAGAGGCCACGACTCCGGTCGAGGCATCCGGCCCCTGCAGCAGCCGGCGCAGTTCCCCCAGGGCGTGTCTCACAGCGGGCGCTCCAGGCCGATATTGGCGCTGCAGCGCACGTTGTCGGCCGTGAATGAGACGCTGACGATTCGGCCTACCCAGGGGGCCTGGCCAGACGGGAAGCCCTTGGCGATGTTTCCCGGCAGCATCCCGGCCTTGGGGGCGCAGGTGGTGGTGACCGACTCCCTGGGCGTTGCCCGGTCGTTCATTTCCGCCCAGCCCCGCTCCAGAAGAGCTGCCTCACCCTCAAGCAGGGGCACTTCCACGTCGGCACCGCGTCGATCCCCAGCACCCCGATACACTTCAACCAGGCCGGCCATCAAGCATCCTCCTCGACTTCGGTCGTGGGCCGGCTGCCGGTGATCAGTACCAGCACATCGAAGTCCACCAGGCCGGCAACGCGTTCCGGTGCCACCAGCCCATAACTCACCGCCCGACAGGTATAGGTGATGCGGGCAATGGCCACCCCGGATTCATCGGCGGTCAGGCTCAGGCCATCGCCTCCAAGCTTGATGCCTCCCAGGCTACGGCCGATCCATAGCACCGAGGTGATGGCCTTGGCCGGTACCGGCAACGATCCTGCAGCCGAATTCTCGAAAGAGATATCTTCCGTCTTGATCAGGGTCACCTCATCACCGCCCACAATGCTGCCGGCAGAAGAATCCAGCTTCAGCTCGATGCCTTCGGAGCGATGCACCAGGAACCATGCCGTGTCGCCGGGAAGAAACGAGGTCTTCCCAGCGTTCGGGCCGGCTGCCCGATCATCAACGACGGCAGACAGATGATCGCTGGCGCTGGTGCTGGCGCCGAATTGAACCCGCACCGTTACATTACTCATCAGCGTCCTCCAGTAGAAATTGCACTTCCTCCACCTGGTCGTCAGCGACGGCCCAGACGTAGGCTCTCGTTGAATAGCGAACCTTGGCCAGGCTATACCCCAGGCCGTAGGACGCCGTCAGGGTGTCACCATCGAGCAGTACTCCGCCAAGATCGGTATGGAGCCAGGTCACCTCCAAAAGCGCCTGGGCGGGCGTTGATAGCCGGGCAGCGCCATCCTTGAACTCGACGGTCTCTTCGATCTCCCAGACCCGGATGCCCTTCGGCGTTATGGAAACTGACGGGCGGCCGGTATGCACCAGGCTGACCGGCCGCCACGGGCTCGGCCAGGCGCGCACCGTTCCACTCAAGGGGTTGGTGTCTGCCTCAAACTCGATACGGTCGCTCGAGCTATCTGAGGCGCCCCCGTTTCCGATGGTCAGACGATTCACGATCTCGACGTTGATGGTGGACGTACTGCGGACAGTGGCTTCCGAGTCGTAGAGATTCACGTCCGGGACCGCGCTGGTGAAGTCTGCAGGGGCGACGCGATACCGACGCCTGGCCACCACGCTGCCATCGGGCCGGGACTCCAGAAGCCCGCCGATGGCCTCGACGATGCTTCTGGCTGCAGCCAGTGGGGTGGCGGACGTAAAGGCCAGGCCAGCTGTCGGAAGAGTCCAGTCCGGCAGGCTCCAGGCCAGCGTTACTACACTGCCAAGCAGAGACTCCACCGCTTCCTTGGCGGTGGTGCCGGCGAGGAATGAGATATCGCCCGAGAGCGCGTAAGGGGTATCCAGCCAAGCCACAGGGGAAAGGGCCTTGGCGCTCCAGGTCCGCCCTGCAGGCCCCTGTGCATTCTCGCCCCGCTCATCGAGGCGCAGGGAGAAGGTATAGCCGCACATCGTCAGCGTCAGCTGCTCCCCGGTTTCGAGCTGGAGGAACTCTTCCTCACCGCCCAGGGTTATATCAGCCTGCCAATATGGGGAATTTTCAGAGGCGGAAACCGTTACCCGGCGCGGGCTCAACCAGCGACCGTCACCAGCCACAAGCACCACGCTGGAATCGATCACCTGGCCATCCGCAGGAGCCGTCCATGGCAGCCGGCAGCTGGCGGCCGCCCGGTGCCTGGAGCTGATATCCCATGGGAACACCACGCCCCCCTGCAACGGGGATGTTACGGCCCAGGGCGCCACCAGGCGCTTTGCCACAGGCGTAGTCTTCCCCCAGGGAAAAGCCATCCGGCGAGAAACCCGGGACGCCCATTCCAGCCGCATCCAGCCCGCCAGTTTTTCTGACCAGGGGAAAGCTATCGTGCGGCAAACGACCTGGGTATTTGCCCACATCAATTCAGCCCGGCCCGAAACTGCAACCGTAGTCGCCCAGGGCATGACCAGGCGGCCACTTATAGCTCCTGGTTGAGGCTCGGGTGACGTCGCGCCCAGGGACACCCCCAGGGCATCGAGGCCGAGCGGGCTGGAGAAAATAAGCACTCTTAGAACCCGTCAGGGACAGCGAAGAAGGGGCCGGTGTCACCGACCCTGGCCACCGCCCAGCCGGGAACGACATTTTCACCGACGGTGAACCCGTCCGTTGCGGCCATCAGGTCCATCAACTCCCCCATGTAGAAGCATGGCATCTTGCTCGGCGCCATGACCACCGGGAAGATCGGGGCGATGGTGGGCGCCATACCTCCTGCCACGCGTTCTCCGGGCATGGGATTACCCGGATACCAGGTTGGCTGGAACAACGGGGAGAATAGAATTCCCTGGGCCTGGGTTGTATCGGCAGCGTCGAAGCCGGCACCGGCATGAGCAATCCCAGACCAGGATGGGGACCAATACCCTGAAACCGGGCCGAGACTCACAGCCAGGTAACGCGGGAAGATGCCTTCGTGCATGTCACTCGGATAGCGGCGTACCCGGCTCCCCGCAATGGTCAAGATGCCATTAACTTCAATCCGCCAGGAGCCGGTGATACCGTTCAAAACGCAATGGACATCTGCACCACTCGGGATGGCAGCGCTGACCCAGCTCGTAAAGGCGACACCCCGAATGGCCGCTCCGATTCTAAGATTTCCCGTGCTGTCATCCACGTTCCAGGTGGGAAAGTCCTCAGTCGGACCTTCCGCTGTGGCCACACCGAACTGCTTTAGCCCGTAGGCTGCAGCGGCCGTTATCTCTTCAAAGCCACAAGCAATCGCATTGCTCAAAATGGCATCGGCTAGGCCGGTGATGCCGGTGTGGTTGAAGTCGGTCATGTAGGGAGTTGTCATGCGCTTTCTCCCTGGATGCCGATTGCCACGTTGTCGCCGGAGACCGAAGCGGCACCGGCCGGAGTGACCCGCTGCAGCCACAACGGAATGGCGGCCGGCTCGGTGGAAAACGTCAGCGTGTCGCCGGCGACCCAGGAACCGCCCCAGACATCGGACGGAATGGAGAAATAGACACCGCCCGCAGGGTTGGCCGGCGCAAATGCGGCCGCCGTGGTGCCGCTGGCCACCCCGACGCCCAGGACGTCACCATCCAGGCGGAAGGCCGTGGAAGAGGTAAAGGTCAGGGTCCAGTTCTGCAGCACCGTGCCCCGATTGCTGCCGGCCGGCTTGGCACCGCTATGGGTTCCTCCTGCCGTAGCGGCAACCGGCACCGAGGCACCGGCCTTGACCGAGGCATAGGTAAGGACGCTGGCCACGGTCACCGCCCCGGCCGCCGGATCAAATGCGGCACCGAGGGCGGCGGTAAGCGTTACTGTGGCCGTCAGGCCGGACCAGATAACGTTATCGACCATGGCGAAGGCCTCGGCGCCGCCACCGCCGGTGGCCGGCATGTTCGCCACGCGGATGGCATCGCCTACCCGGATCGGTCGCAGGTTAGCGAACTCGGCATGCTCAAAATCGACCACCAGCTGCAGCGCATCTGCAGCGATAGCGGCCGCCAGGCGACCGACGCCATAGGGGCGCCCGATGACTTCGTTTTGCGTGTCGCTCTGGGTGCCGGCGTAGAGCAGCACGTATCCATCACCTGGCGTGACGTCCTCGAGGAACACCTTGGCGTCGATCATTTCCGCTTCAGCGGCGCTGGCCACGTGGAGGAAGACCTTGCGGTAGTGCTCGGCGCCGGCCAGGCGCTGGGCCTGGGTAACGTCGGGGAAGAGATTGTTCTTCACGCTGGAGACGACGGCCGCGCTGGTCATGCGCCCCCCGTTCTGGGCCGGCACCGTATCGGAGGCCAAGGCGGCCCGGCGGAAGATTAGTTCGTTACCTGCAATGGGCATGGATGGCTCCTATACGGTCTTGAGCTTCAGGGAAGCGGTGTAGTTATCGGAAGGTGAATAGTTGGCCATGGGCCACACGGGCTGTGCAGTGAACGCCTGTTGGTTTTCTTCATGGCGGAAGCGCACCTGGTAGCTTTTCCCCCGCAGCACCAGGGTGTAGATGGCCTTCGGCCGGGACGCCAGTTCCTGCAACGCCTCGACGTCGGAACGCTTGATCCATTTCCCGGATTCGAGCGTGATGGGCCGGCCGCCAACCAGGGCGCTTGAGTAGTTCAGCTCCGACCCATCCAGGGCGCGATCCGAGGCACCGCTCACCGGAATCCAGGAGAACTCATCCGTCCACAACAGGCCGTCCGGCAAAAACAAAGTATCGAGACGGATCACGCTGCCACCTCCTTTTCACCACCGCCACCAGAACCGTCGCTGATGACGTAGGTAACGGTCCATCGAGATATCACTTGGGACTCGGACGGCAGGGCACCAGCGCCCCGAAGATTCAGGCGGCCCTCTGGTAGGGGGATATCAACGTCCTCACCAGGCTGCAGGGTCGTCTTCTCGGAAGAGCTGCTGACGATCCGTTCACCGGCCAAGGGCAGCTGGTAGTAAGCCCGAAGGGAGAAACCAGCCAGGGTCACAGCAAAGGGCCAGGGGTTGCGAAAACGGATCTTGCCGCCCTCTGGCCAGACCGCCACCAGCGACCACTCGCCGTTGTCGTCCTGGCTGCTATAGGTCTGGTGCTTGGCCAGGGCCTGCACCGCCATGTCCTGGTCGTCATAGACCTCAAACTGCACTAGGTGCCGTCCATTCACCGGGCGGCCATTGCCAATGCTGGCGGACTGAATTTCCAGAGCCCCTGCCTTGTTCAAGATTCGATGGGCATAGGTCGTATAGTCATGCCCCTGATACATGGCGTAGAAGCCTGAGTACCCCGCCTGGAAGTCGAGGTAGACGCGATAGGTGCCAGCCATGGGGGCGGTATCGATGACCCCGAGCGAATCAGGGCCGGCGCCGATCATCAGCTCCGGCTTCAACTCCCCTGCCGTGAAGACATTCCACCGCACATGATCCTGGATGCACCTTCCGTCAGGACGCTCAAGGGTCAGCGTAAATTTCGAGGCATCAACGCCTTCGGGCCGCACAGTGAAATCTCCATCCTCCTCGAGCCGCCAACTGGGGAGCGTGGCCGGGGGTTCCCGATAGGTGACCGTACCGACATCGAAGTTGCCGCAGTTCAGGACCAGGCCGAACTGGTTGTTGGCGATAAGGACGTCGCCGTGGTACCTAAACGAACCCAGGAACAAAGGCGAATGCGAGGGCGTCCGCAGGGAGAAAGACGCCCCTTGCAACTTGGAAAAATCAAATATCAGGTTGATCTCCGCCTGCGCTGCCGTCGCAAAGAGGGAGCGACTCACCTTGCCCAAGGTGCTGGGCACGCCGAAGGTCAGCCGCAGGGCCGTCTGCAGGCGTGTCTCCTGTCCAATGCCGCCAGATTCCAGGGACGGCATGGCCGTGGATAGCCTCAAATTAATGCCGGTAGATGCGGGTGTCTCAGCCGGCTGGTCCGGGTTTTCATAGCGTCTCCAGGCCTCGGCCATTCTGTCTCCGGCATCGGCGACGAAGCGATAGCGGGCTCTGTCGGCCATGTAGTTGTTCTGGAAGTGCTCGACCCACTCAGGCTTGGGCGGCGCGTCCCAGTACGACATGTTTTCATCATCAGCCACCCACTCGCCGAGAATCCACTTATCGTCCTCTGCCAGGTAGTCCCGCAGATCACGGCTCGGCGGCTCACCCCGGCCGAAGTGCAAAGAAAGGGCGGAAGAAGCCATCAGGCCACCCGGCTCAGTTGATTGAGTGCAGCCACCAGGCGCTCGGCTTCGCTGCGGTCGGACTGCACCCGCACCGGCTCTTGCAACCCCGGCAGGGAAAGATTGACGTCCACAACGTCGCGGGAGCTGCTCCCGTTTGCAGCGGCCGCACCGGGGATGCCTACCAGGCCGCCCACGGCGAACGCCGGCAGAGGGGCGCGCATGGCGTTGTAGTTCAACATGGTCCCGAGACCGTAGTAGCGGACTGCTTCTTTACGGATCACCACCTCACCAGCCTCCAGCAGCGCATGGATGCGGTCACCGCCACCATATCCGGGAAGATGCCCCCCGGAGTTGAAGCGCTGGGGAGCAATGCCGACCAAACCACCGACGCTGTGGGCCTCTACCGTGTTCTGGACAACGGTAACGGTGACCGTCTTGTCCTGCAGCGCATCAAGAGAGGCCTGGATTGCCGTGATGTTGGCCTGGGCTGCCTCGATGTTTGCATCGATCTCGATCAGGCGCTTTTTCTTCTCCAGCTCATCGAGCTGGGTGGCCAGGTCGGCCAGCTGCTCCTTCAAAGAGGCCGCCTTGGTAGCGGCGCCTTCGGCGGCCTTCTGGTTTGCATCGCCAGCCGTCTTGGCGGCGTCGGCTGCGATCTTCCCGGCCTTCTCCACGATGCCGATGGCCTGGCCGGTGTTTTTCAGGCTGCTGCCCAGGGATTCGGCCTGCTTGGCCAGGGACTCGGCCGCTGCTGCTGCCTTTTCAGCCCCGGTGGTATCTCCCTTGCCGGACAGGCGCACGGCCTCGGCGGCGCGGGCTGCTGCGGCCGCCAGCTTTTGCTGGGCCTGGGCAGCGATATCAGCCTGCTGGGCCGACTCGGACATGTCCCGGCGGCGAAGCTCCCGGACCCGGTCAGCGGTGGACATCTGGATGTCAGCAGCCCGCTCGTAGGCGGCGCTAGCGGCCTGGCGGTAACGCTCCACGTCACGGAGGGCTTCCTCCATGTCGTGCTTCTTCTTCTCGGCGAGCTTTTGCACCGCCTTGATACGGGCCTCAATGGCCTTTTCCTCTTCCAGGACTTCCTTGCCAGCCAGCACAGCCTGGCGTTGCGCAGACGCCTCGGCGAGCTTCTTCTTCTGGCCTTCCAGCTCCTGGTGCAGGCCGATCATCTTGTTGGCCCAGTCGGTAGCCGTGGCCAGGGTGCGGCCGATATCGGCATTGGGATCGGCCAGGACGGCCTGCTTCAATGCCCGCAGCTTCTCGGCGGATTCGGTAAGGCCGGCGGATTTCAGGCGCTCGATCTGGGCGTTGAACTCTTTATGGACTTGAACAGCGCGGGAGATTCGGGCGCTTTCGTCGTCCAGTTCCTGCCCCCCCATGAAGCGCTGATAGAACCACTCCACGGCTTTTCCACCAGCATAGAAGCCGGTAGCCAAACTTGCCGCTCCGACATTGAGGCGGGCCAAATAGGGGGCCATCAGGTTCATATTTGCCGTGGCAGTGGTCAGTGTTCCAGCCAGGCCCGCACCAACGCCAAAACGGGCAGAAACCGTTCCCGCCATCCAAGCCAATGACCCCAGCGCCACACGTAGCGTCCCAATGCTATTTGCTACGGCCAAGCCAATGACAATGAATCCCCCAACTGCACCAATATCCTTTACGAAATCTCGGACGCCAGCAGTCATTGCCATGAGAGCATTGGCTATTGCTGTGATAGCAGGAAGGAACGGCGTTCCCAGAGCATCCCCCAGGGCCTTGACCTGCTCCGTCATCCGCTTGATGGCGGCCTCGGTAGTGCCTGCCTGCTTGGCCGCCTCCCGGCCGACGCCGCCCTTGGCTTCTTCGGAGGCAGCCAGCTTCAGGGCATCCCGGTATTTATCCACCCCCTCCGCCAGCAAGGCTATATCGTCGGCGTACTCCCTGCCGATGAAGCCGGACAGCACGTCGATCTTGACCGACTTCGGCAGCCGCTCCAGGGCTCCCAGGAACGTCTCTACCGCCTGCTGGGGCTCGGTCTTCAGGATGGTCGAGAACTCGGTGATGGAGAGGCCTGTACGCTTGAAGGCCTCCTGGGCCTTGGCCTCTGCACTTTCGACGGTCGCCAGCTTCTGTAGCAGCGCGGCGATGGACGTTGCTGCAATTTCCGGGGGGCGGCCTAGGGAGAGGAAGGCCGTGGCCAGGGCGGCAGTCTGGCGGGCAGAGAGACCAAAGATATTGGCCATGCCCGACACCCGGGTCATGACGTTGAGGATGTCCTTCTCGGTGGCGTTGGTGTTGTTGCCCAGGTAGTTGATAGTGTCACCGAGGTCTTGCACCTGCTCCATGGAGAGGTGGAAAACGTTCATCAGCTTGGCGATGGCGTTACCGACGTCCTCGGCCGACATGCGGAAGGCAATGCCCATGGTTCCGGCGAGTTGTACGAACTCACTCAGCTTGTCGGTGGGGATGCCCATCTGGGCACCGGCCGCCGCCATGCCTGCCAACTCCTGGGCGGTATAGGGCAGGGTCTGGGTGAGGTCTTCCAGCAGGGTCTTGAAGCGCTCCAGCTCCTTGGGCGACTTGAAGTCGGCGACCTTGGAGACTTCGGCCATGGCGGTTTCCATGGCCATGGCCTGGCGGGCGGCCAGGCTCAGGATATAGAACTGGGCAGCCAGAGCCACCGCGCCCGCCCGGACCTTCTCAAAGGTGCCCAGCAACCCATTCTTGGCGGCCTGCAGTTCCTTGGTGCGTTCGATCACCTTCAGCTGGGCCTGGGCCAGCTCGGCGGCCGACAGTTTGCCGCTGGCAGCCAGGCGGTTGTAGGAGGCCTGAACCTGGGCGATCTGGCGGTCGATGTCACGGAACTGGGTGACGCCCAGGTTGCCCCGGGCGGTACTGAGCCGGGACGCCTGCTGGGCGCGCTCGGCCTGGGCCTTGGTGGCTGCCGCGTAGCGTTCGGCCTCGGCGGCCGCCAGCGCTTCGGCCTGGCGTGCCCGATCCAGAGCGGCGGCATTGGCGACCAGCTCGGTCCGGCGGTTCATCAGCGCGGCCGTCTCCGCTACCCACTGCTCCTTTGCTGCCCGGGTGGCACTGGCGGCCGACGCCGTGGCCTTGGCCAGCACCTCCTGGCTGCCGCCCGAATCCTTGGCCGTTGCCGCCAGGCGCTTCAGCTCGGCCTCCCCCAGCCGCCACTGGATATAGGCCTTGTCGGCTGCTTCCCTCCCGGATGCAAACGCGCTAAGCTGGGCTTTGCGGGTCTCTTCGAGAGCCGCTACCGCGCTTTTCGCATCGCCGGTGAGTTTTAGCGCAACGACTAAATCGGAGCCAGACGACATGAAGGTTTCTCACAAGTCCTTGGAAGTTGCCCCCTGGGCCGGGGGCTTGCTGGGTGCGGTTGCGCTCTTGTATCCCGCCGCTGGCCAGGGCATGGCCTTGTTGCTGCTTGGTGCCCTGGCGCTTGGCGGTATTGCCTTTGCGGCCACCTTTCTCTACGCGCTGGCCCGGGGCTGACCTACTTCTTTTGATGCCGGCCCAGTGCCTGCATGAAGACGCGCCACGGGTAGTCCCAGATCTCGCTGTGCCCTAGTTCGGCCAGAGCCAAGGCCTGGTTTTCCAGCCAGATCAGGCTGCGCTCTGGGCTAACACCTTGCCCCCCGCCTCCTCCAGCTTCTTCCGCAGCTCGAAAAAACTCTTGTTCACCTTCTTGCAGAAGTCCCGCAGGCTTTCCAGCTGAGACGGGGCTGACTCCTCGATCTCTTCGTCCGTGATATCGGCCATAAACTTCAGATCGGGAAGGGTCACGTCATCGAGCAGGACCAGATCGACGGCAGAGAGCTTTTCCAGGTCTTTCATCATGCCGTCGGCCAGCCAGGCGCGGATTTCCTTGACGGTCAGTTCCCGGACCTTGATATCCCGGACGCCTTCAAGGGGAAAGGTCTTCTCAACGCGCATGGCCATGGTCAGAAGCCCGTCCGCACGCGCATGTACTTGGAGAGGCCGACGCCGGTCTTGGTCTCATCCTTCTGAAGGGTGCCTTCCAGGTCGAGGGAGACGAAGTCGTCGCCGATAAATTCGATGGACTTTGCCGGACCAAACTTCACTTTGAAGAAGTCGCCAGAGGTGGGCTTCTCGTCCACTTCATTCACGCCATCGAAAAGCAGCCTGTAGTCCGCGGCGATATTGACCAGGGCTTCGATGTTGTGACCAGCCAGCTTGGTGTAGGCCACCTTGATTTCGGCGTCGGCCGCGATGCTGCCGCCTTCCAAGATCACGAAGCCAGCACGAACCCGCCGGTAGTCTTCCCCTTCGACGTAAGCGTCGCCGGCGCCGGCCGGGGTAACGGCCAGGGACTGGGTCATATCCTGGGGAAAGTCCAGGTACACCAGGGTTCCTGCCGCGCCAGCCGTATGAGCCTCGGCAACCACCGCGCCGCCGGTAAAGGCGGTAGCGTCACCACCCAGGGCCAGAGCCAGGGTCTTGATCGAAACCTTCCGCAGGCTGAGAGCCACCTTGGCTGACTTGACGCGGATGATTTTGGTATCGACACCGCCGCCCGGGTTTTCGTAATCGGGCAGCTCCTTCTCTTCCAGCTCGACGGTATAGGTAACCTTGGACGAGTTACCCAGGGACTCCAGGGCTTTTGCCCCATAGAGGGACAGGTAGGGAGTCCCCTTGAGAATGGCGGCAACACTGTAGGACATATTGATCTCCGGTAAATCCAGGGCGGATTGAATAGCGACAGGGCCATGCTAAGGCCCTGCACCGGAGGTCGGCAGGGGGGCGGGTGTCGGCAGTTAAGGGGACAGGTCGGCCAGTTCCTGGCGCAATGCCGCGGCGTCGGCTTCCAGCTGCAGTAGCTTGGCGGCAGGGAATTCCGGCGTCGGCTTTCCCGCGACCAGGGCGGCAGCAACCTCCCGGGCCGGGCGAATACTGGCGGTGTCGATGGCGGCCAGGGCATCCATGATCTCGGCGCGGCGATCCGGCACCGTCTCCGGCAGCGGCGCTTCCAGCTGCGGGATGTCTTCTGCCACCCAGGAACCAGCCTCGGGACGGTAACGCTTTCCGGGCTCTACCTGGGGCGGTGCCAGTTCAATGCGTCCACCGGGAATGATGAACACGCCCGGCTCCCGCTGGCATGCATCGGCCACCGCCGGCCCCACGAAGTAGCCCGCGTCATCGAGCTGAGAAACGATCTTTTCCATGTTCATGCGTCAGTACTTGATGCAGGCCAGCATGGCCACGTTGCGAGGACGGGTTTCTGTAGCCGTCCGCGGCGATCCATTGACGCCATCGCTCATGGGTGAAATAGCTACCCCAGTGCCCGTCAATCGAACACCGCTTCCAGACCCTGCTGCAGAGTTCAAAGCGTTTTTGTAGGTAATCGAACCATCCCCGAAGGTATGCCCCTGAAATGCATCATTTTGCACACTCCCGATACCACGGCCGGCATCTACACCCCGACCATCGTCCAGGCCACGCAGGAATTCTCCGCGCAGGTCAGGAATGCGGAAGGTGGTGGAACCGTCGCCAGGGGAGAACTGGCCAGCCTGCCATGCTGCATCTGATGCCGCCATGTTGCCGCTGGCCACGGCATAGGCATACAGCTCGGGGTAGGCTGCACGATTGAGAAGAGCCCCATTGATTTTCAGCCATCCCGCAGGGGCAGTCGTGCTCGGGAAGTAGGCGATAGCCCCGGTCGGAATGCCCGCCCCGTTGCTTTCCGCCTGCAGAGCCTTGATATCTGCGCCGATAGTTTGAATGACGGCGACGACCCGGGCCACCAGACTCATGCGCTAGGCCTTTGCCGCCGTGTACACCGCCACCAGGTCTGCCTCCGTGTCGCCCAGGCCCAGGTTCTGGCAGGCCTGGGCCTTCTGCTCGGTGGTCAGCGTCTGGACATCGGCAAAGCTCAGGCGATTGCCCACGGCCGTCAGCAGGCCGCCCACAGCGTCGTCGGAGTCGCCCAGCCTGGTGACGATCTCCTGCAGGGTGTCCCATGCCGGATCGACGCCGCCCAGGATGTCGGACTTCACTGCAGCCAGTGCCGTTACCAGCTTACTGGCCGACCAGGTCTTCCCGGTTTCACCGGCACCGGCCGCGTCATCGATGACGGCGCCGCCATTCGCAGCCCCGATCTCCGCCTGCAGCTCGTTGATGGCGGCGACCAGGCTGGTCTTGGCTTCGGTGCCCAGGGCGGCCAGGCTGCCCTGGGCGATCATCAGCGACTTGATGTCGGCGCCGATGGCTTGAACGAGGGCGGAAATGCGGACGGCAAGGGACATGGGGAACTCCTAGAGCTTTGCGATCTGGTAGGCCAGTACCAGGTCGTCGTTGAACGTATCGGTGCTGGATGGGCCGGGAGGGCCTTGCCTGGCCACCTCGACCACCTCCAGGTGGTGGTTTTGAATCGCCACGACCTCGGGTTTGCCGCTATGAATGACGGCCAGCTCCCGGGTAATGACCTCGACAATTTCACGATTCACCCGGCCGCCTCCAGGTAACCCACCCGCCCCCTGAAGAAGAGGGATGCGTTACCGGCGGCGTCGAAGAAGGTCAGCCGGTAACGGCTATGGGTCTCAGCAATGCCCCGGGTGTCTTCGCCACTCAGGCGGATGGCCGTCGTTCCCTCGGCGCCGCCCAGGGCGACATGCCCGCTTTCCGTATTGAAACGGAGCGGTGCCGCCGTAGGATCGGTCACATCGAGCAGTACCAGCTCGGCGCGGCAGCCGGTCAGATCAATGGGGGTGCGGTCAGGGTTGAGGCGGGTGAAAAGGAACTCCCAGGGGAAGCCCTTTTCGATGGCATGGGGGCCGACCAGGTCAAACGAGGTGGCTGCCATCAGTCCTCTTCCACTCCGGTCAGGGTGTGGGTGGTGGCCACCGCCACCGGCAACAGGTAGAGCCCGCGCTTGGGGAGCCAGAGCGGCCCGCCGGCCGGGGCCAGGGTGAAGCGGGAATAGCCTTTGGCGGGCCGCCATCCCAGCAGCCCCTTGAGCAAGGTATCAGCCAGGGGCAGCGCCTCGCCTTTGGCTCTTTGGGCGGCGCCGGCCTGGGCGGAGGACGCAACGGCAATGGCCAGGAGCCAGGTGCTTTCCACCTTGGCATCGGCTCCGGTTTGGGTCAGCGGCTTGTAACCATCGTAGGCGATGGGGATTGCCGGCAGGGCGGGCAGCTTGGCGGCTTCGTCCAGAAGGTCACCGAGGGACGGGCTTCTATCCTTGAATTTCGGCAGCAGCTCACCGACGCGCCGCTGCAGGGCTTCCTCAACAGGGGTGAACATGTCAGCTTTCCCCGAAGGTGCGGGGGCGGGTCCGGACGACCATGCCGCTGGCGGCCGGGGTCGGCATCGGTACGGTGGCCGGGGCAACCGGCAGGGCCATCAGCCCCTTGCCGATGGACACCAGGTCTTTCATGGCGGCATCGTAGCGGGCCTTGACGGTGTCGTTCATCACGCTGACGTAGAGGTAGCCACGGGCCAGGTCGAGAACATAGCCCCGGACAGCCTCGGCCGGGACCGGCAGGGTATAGCGGCCGGCCAGGTAACCATTGACGGTCGTCTCGGCGCGGACGATAGCCCGGTTGGCCACCGTCGCGTCGATCTCGCCGGCCGGAGGGTCGGAACGATCCGTCAGATCACGGATTTCACGCTCCCCGAACTCGGCGACCAGGTCAGCGACGGTGGCGTAGGACATGGTTTAGATGCCCCGGACGATACGGATCAGGTCACCATCCGCCAGGGCCGCATCCAAGGCGATGCCGTTGGACAGGCCTGCATCCTTGGGAATGGCCTTGCCCGCAGCATCGGACTGGACATCGGCGCCTGCGGAAACGGCAGCACCGGCTTCCACCAACATGATGCCCAGCACATTGGCCGGAGCAACGTTACCGGACTCGGTGTCGGCCTCAACAACGCCGATGGCCTTGGCACCGGCCGCGCACAAACCGCCGTCGAAACCGACAAAGCGGCGCTCCGGCAGATGGGAAAGGGCCAGCAGCGAGTGCACCAGCACTACTTTTTGGGTTTGGTTCATTTCTTCACTTGCTCCTGTTTTTTGCCGGCGGCGGTGGCTTTCTTACCGTTACCAGCGGGGGGGGTGACAACAGCAGGATCACTGGTCTTTGCCGTTACCGGCTCCAGCCAGCGCTCTGCATCCTTGGCGGCGGCATCGTCCAGATCGACCTCACCCCCCTCGGGGATGGTGTTTCCACCCCCGAGGTCCAGGTCGATACCGACAACGCGATAGCGCTTGGTGGTCATGGCTTAGGCGTTGGTGTCGGAGATCAGATAGCCGGCATCGGCACCGACGATCACGGGCTTGTAGATGTCGGTATGGCGGACGTTCTGGACCTTGCCGCCGGAGCCGCCGTCGTACTTGTCGGTTTCCGGCATACCCTTGAGGCGCAGGGTGTAGCCGAAGCTGGGCTCTTCATAGTCGGCATTGCGGCTGGCGTTGGGCTTGGCCACATAGGCCAGGATCACGTTGTCGCCCCAGATGTCGTCGGTGGTGATTTTGTTACCGGCACCGGAACCGCCCAGGGCTTCGCCGATCTGGATGTCGTCGACGCCGAACAGCATTTTGAGATGCTCCAGGGTAACCAGCTTACGTTCCTGGGAACCCAGGGCCGCCTGCAGCTTGGTGTGGAACTTGAGGGACTGATAAACGGAGGCCCCCATCACCATGGTGTTGGGCCGCTTGCCGATCCGGCCGCGGATCACTTCCTTGCCGGCTTCCACGTCAGCGATGGGGTCGCCGCCATTGCCGCTCCAGCGGGCAGTGCCAGAGAGAGCCTTCTTTGCCCCGGCCTGGAAGCTATTCGGATTCTGAGCCAGAGCGGCGCAGGCGTATTCCCGGCGCAGATCGATGGCATCCTTCACCCGCTTGGCGGCGCGGGACTCGGCGTCGAACATGGACTCGGACTTTTCCCGGTAATCCACCGGGTAGGCCAGGTCGTGTTCCCGAAGGACCACGTCCAGCTCACCGATGCCGTCGGGGACCATGACATTGGAAGCAGCCCGGATGGCCCGCTCCGTATCCCACAGCAGGAAGGACTCCTTGCCGAACAGGGGGACGACGACCCCTTCCTTTTCGGTGATGGCGATGGGGAAAAGAGATTCGCCGATGTACTGGGCATTGCTGTAGCCCCGGGCGATGCTGGTGAGAACCGGATCGACGACCCGGAGCGACTTGAGACGGTCAGCCATGGTGGCGACTCCTTCTAGGTTGAGGCAGGCAGCGCCGGCCGGTTATTACTTGATGAGACGGCGGACGGCGTCCTCGTAGGGGATACCTTCCTTGGCGGCGAGGGCCGTTGCCTTGTCATGGATTGCCAGGCGATCCGCATCGGTACGCTTCTCCGAGAACTCAGCATCAGCCTCCGGCTGACCAGCAACCTTGTCCTTGGTGGCCAGCTCGGAAAACTCGACCAGGTCGGGCAGACCGGAGAACAGGCCCTTGAAGGCTTCGGTCAGGGGCTTCTTGCTTTCGCCTTCGCCGAACTCCACCGGGGTTTCCTGGCTGGCCAGGTGGTCCAGGGTGGCCACAACCACCTGGCGCTGTTCCGGTTTGAGCTTGCCGGTGAGAGCCTCGGCAAAGGCCACGTTGTCGTCGTGGCGCTTGGCCAGTTCTGCCTGGCGGGACTGCGCCTGCAGCTGAGAGATTTGCTGCTGCAACTGGGCGTTCTTGGCCTGCAGCTCGGCCGCTTCTTCCGGTTTCACGGTGTCGTTCTCCTGGGTGGTGGTGGGCGGGTCAGAAAAGGCGGGGCCGAGCTGGCCGGATTCTTCCGCCCGCTCCTGGCGGGCTTCGTCTTCCAGGTTGGCCACGGCGTAATCGGGTATAACCTTGTCGGCCTCTTCCAGGCCGTACTTGCCGATCCACCAGTCACGCATGCGGCGGAACAGGACGGCGACCTGGGTGTCTGCCCAGCCGGAGAACTCAACCCCCTCGGTAAAGCAGACGCAGCCGTCGTCCTCCTCGGAAAACTCCGGCTCATCCATGCCCTTGACGGAGGGGGGCTCGGCACCAAGGAAGCCGATATGGCGCAAGTACCAGACGCCCGGGACCGGGTTGTTGGGGTCCGTGGGCCGGTAGAACTTGGAGGAAATGGTGCCGTAGCGGCCGGTATTGACGCTCTCGGCGAACTCGGGAGCGACCTTCATGGGCTCGGCATACAGGCCTTTGCTACCGGCCGTCAGGGCCTTGGCCCAGCCCTGGGCGGGATCGTCGGTCTTCGGATGGCCGATCACCAGGGGCGCCTTGTGCAGCTTCGGGTCGTAGGCTGCGGCGGTTGCCCGGAGGTCGGCCTCGGTGAACTCGATCTCTTCCCCGGCTGCCGTGGTGCGCTTGCCAGCTTTGAAGATGTGCAGGAGCTTGGGTGCCTTGGGAGGCTGGGGGGCGGTTTTGGTATCCATGCCGGCAGTTTGGATGCCGGGCAGGACGGTTGGCAGGGGGGCGGATGTCGGCAGTGGAACGACTACCGGAGGGGAAAAAAGGGGGGGTTGGCGATTTTGCGGGGTTCGTTATGACCTTCGTCTGTCATCAGGGGCCGTTACTGGCGCGTTACTGGCGATGAGAGCGGACCTCCTGCGCCCGTGATTCACGCCAAGGCGAAAAAATCGATCCTGGCGCGATTGTGGGGCTCTACTGTTCGCGCTCACCCTTCCCACTCAAGAGGCCCTATGAAAAAACAGATCCTGCTCGGTATCACCCTCGCCGCTCTGGGCGCCACCGCCGCCATCGCCCAGGAGCAGTCACACCCCCAGCAACTTCCGCAAGTCGGTCGCTTTCAAGTGATTGAGGCCACCTTCACTTCCGCCCCCGACAACCCAGAAAAGCAATTCATGGGGGTGCTCAGACTGGATACGGCCACTGGCGAGATGGTCTTTTGCGACTACATCTATCTTCACGCAAACGACAAGCAGTGGCACGCCAATGGGAACTGCGCGCCTTTCCAGGCGCCCCAGGGATACCTGATCAACAAGCGTCAAAAGAAGTAGAGAGCCCCACCTGGATCACTCCAGGTAGCCGGCGATCAGCTCCACTATGGCGGAGCGGTCGCCGGCGGACAGCCCCAGATAGGGCCGCGCCGGAATGTCGCCCCAGGGAGCCCCGCCTCCCAGGGAGCCCTTGTCGGCGCCGTACTGCAGAACCGCCGCCTGGATGCGGTTGGAGCCGACCTGCAGAACCGCATCGGTTGCCTGGTAGAGAATCTGGCTGCCCAGCTGCCGCGTCGCCCCTACCAGGGGCTTCTTGTTCTGGGCCAGGGCGGCCCCCCGGGAAATGATCCGTCCGGTCTTCTTGCTGTAGCCCCCCCGCTCCCCAATGTAGCGCTCCATGGTGGTCTGGCTGTTGGACGCCCAGCGGCTGCCGTCTGGCGCCCGGGACTCCACAAAGCGCATGCGGGTAGTCTCGGCCAGGTGTTCGCCGATGGCCAGGAGCAACGGACGCGGGCGCTGCAGGCTCTTCACCTTGGCCGCCAGGGCCGATTGGACGGCCAGCTCGTTGGCCTCGAGCTTGACCAGGCTCATTGCAGCACCGAGGCGGCATGGGCCGCCAGGGCGGCCCCGATCTGAGGAGAGAGCCGGATCAGCTTGTCATCCACGAAGGCCTGCAGCTCGTCCTTGGCCCTGGCGCCTGGCATGTAGTCCCAGCCCTTGTCGATACCCATGGGGGCGCCCGTCCGGGGATCGATGCCGTCGTCTGGCGGGTTGTCGAGGATGCGAAAGCCCCAGGCCTTCGCATCCTGGATGCTGACGGCCACGATGTAACACTGACAGCCCCAGCCGTTGGGGGTGTAGTGGGTCTGGAACCATGGATGGTTTGCCGGCAGGGTGATGCCGTTCCATGACACATGCAGGGGGCGGGGGTGCAGCACCGAGTCCCGGTGCCGATAGGTCCAGAACGGCTTTGCCTTCAGGAGGTCGGGGTCCAGTAGCTGCTTCAGCCGGCCGGCGGAATAGCTGGTGTTGAGGTTGGTCTGGTAGATGACCCGGGTCCGCCAGTCCCGGCCTTCCTTGGTGCCGTCGCCGGTCCAGCCGGACCAGCCGTGGCGGCCGACGATGCTGTCAAAGTCCTTGCGGAACTGCTCCAGGGTGGTGCCCTGGGCGATGGCCTTGGCCACGGCGTCGGCCAGGTCTTGCAGCAGATCGGCGGCCTGGGCGCCGGCAACCACCCAGGCCCGGTCATGGGCGGCCGTCTGGATGTCGTCCCACCGCTCGGTCGGTAACGCCAGCTTGCCCATGAAGAAGTCGATCTGTTCCTGGAACGGTAGCCGGGCCACCGCCTTTGCATCTCCCTGGGGCGGGAAGTTGATGGCCGCCATCAGCTTTTCCCGCCGACGCCGGTCTCCTGGACCACGTCCGCCACACCGGCCAGCTCGGCGGCGGAAAAGCCCAGCTCCATGACCTTGGCCAGACGCTCCACCGGCAGGTCACCGAAGGCCTGCAGCAGCTTGTCCCGCACATCTTCCAGGGTTTCGGCCTGGTCAATGATCAGGCGCACGTGCTTGAGGATGTACGCCCAGGCCTGCGCCCCTTCCCTGGCCTGGGTATCGGCCGCGATCTCGGCGTAGGTCGGTGCTGACAGACCTCCCTCGGAGAACTGGGCCGGCGGCGTTACCTCGGTGCCGGCCTGGCCACCGACCTGGGGAGCCAGGTCACCAGGCTTATAACCGTAGGCGCGTTCAAAGTAGCGGTTGGTGAACCTGGCGCCGGACTCGGATACCGACTTGTCGCGGTCGGCCTGCAGCTTGTCCTGGGACTCCTGGTCCCACATCGACCACACCGGCCGCTCGGCGCCGCCCCAGTTCAGCTCCACCGTCCAGCGGATCAGCTCGTTGAGGGTCTCGGCCACGATGCCGGCGTCTCCGTCCCGGATATCGTCGGCCACTTCCAGGCCGGCCGTGGCACTGGCCCGGTTGGAGTTGGCCTCCACCGTCTGGTTGGTGCCTGTCAGGGCAATGCTCACCTCGGAGCGGCAGTACATGACCAGGCGCTCGTACAGATCGGCGCTGGCGGCCTTGCCGGCCGCTTCAAGGATTTCCACCGAGGAATCGTCCGGGATCACGGCTACCGCATCCTGGATCATGGCTTCCAGGTTGTCGGCCAGCTGGTCCTTTTCGCTCTGTTGCGTTCCACGCGGGGTTTTGCCGACCGCCCAGGGCGTACCGTACTTCTCGGCGAAGTTGAGCCAGAACTTCACCCCGCCCTTCTTGAAGACGATGGGCCAGAAGCACATGGACAGGTCGGGGAAGCCGTAGGGGTTGGCATAGGTGGGCTCCTGGCGGGCCACCAGGAACTTCATGGGCGGCAGCTCTTCACCATTGACCGGATTGGAGCGGCTCTTGAACCGCAGCTGGTTGTTGTCGTCGTAGCCGAACCACTCGGCCGGCTTGGACTCCACATTGACGGGGACCACCAGCCCCCCGACCTTTCCCCAGGAAACCTCCAGGGGCTGGTAGCCATAGAGGACGGCATCGAGAATCTCGCCGATGATGCGCTCCAGCTGCAGGTCGGCGAAGATGGCTTCGATGTTCTTGGCCACCCGGTTCTTGGCCTTCTCCCGGTCCAGGCCCCACTCCAGTGCCTTTACGGCCGCCTTGCGGCGACGGACGCAGCCGCCGACGTGGGCATCGGAGCGCAGCTCACGGTAGACGCGCAAGTCCTGGCCCCTGGCCTTGAGTATCGGGTCCGGGTTGGGGAGCAGCGTTCCCAGGCTGAAGAAGTCCGTGCTGCGGCCCCGGGTTGCGATCTGCTCGGACAGACTCGCCGCCCTGCCGGCCTCGGAGAACCTGACGAATTGATGCTCGTTGATGTAGATGCCTTGGGCCATGGTCAGTACCTGTCTGCAATGCCGCCCCGGGTATTACGGGGGCGAGAAACCACCGATACGGGGCCGGATGCGACCTCCAGGGTGGCGAAGTTGGCCAGGGCGCCGGCTCCGGCAAAGTCGCCGTGCCGGTACAGCTCCGGGTCTTTGAGGTCTTGGGAGCGGGCCTTGACGATCATGGGGATGCCATCGACGGTCTCGATGGCGCGGATGTCCTGCTGCAGGGAATCGTCTTTTGGCAGGCTGATGGTGCCGTCCTCGAATAGCTGGACAAACTTGGGCATCCAGGCGCCGTACCAGTTGCGGCTGATCTTGACCTGCTCGATGCGGTTCCGGCCGAACTCATCGGCGGTGTCTTCTGCCAGGGTTTCGCCGTTACCGGACGCATCCAGGGCGGCACCGGCAAAGCGGGGAAGGCTGCGGATGATGAAGAAGAGAACCAGCTTCTGCTGCCGGGCCGGCACCTTGTGCATTTCCACCACGAAGGGGACGTCCCGGCGCCTTGCCTGATCCACTCCCATGGGGCATATGATGGAAAAGTCCCGGTGGCGAGCGTAGTCCATGCCCAGGAAGTGGCGCATGGCCGGGTCTAGCTTGGCGACGACCGGCGCAAGGTGGATGTTGATCCATTCCTCGACATAGGCGTCGCGGCGATAGACCGGCTGCTTGGTGAAGTCGTCATCCAGGGCGAGGCGCAGGACGGGCCGGCCCGGCACCATGGCGTCCTCGATCCAGACGCCGGGGATGCACACACCGTTACCGTCCCGGGGGATGGCGTCCAGCTCCTCGCGCATCTGGGCCTTGCGGGGACCGTAGGCGTTTCGGATTTTCTTGTACCAGCGCTCTTTGCCTTCGGGCGTGGGCGTCTCGCCGCTCATAAAGCACACGCGCTCGTAGAGGCCATTGGCCACGGCATCGTCAAAGGTGGCCTTATAGACCACGGCGTCGTCGCCGTAGCGCCCCTCCCGGATATCGGTCGCCATCCCGTTGAAGGGATTGCTCTTGCCGTTGTGGCTGCTGATGATAACGATGCGGCCGCCCCAGATCAGGAGGGCGGTGGCCGCGTCAAGGACGGTGGCGACGTCACGGTGGAAGGCCGCCTCATCGATGATGACCTTGCCCTGCAGGCCCCGGATGTTGGCCGGGTTACTGGACAGCGCCACGATCTTGAAGCCACTGGCGAAGCGGATGCGGTAGGCGTTGATCTGGCGCGTGTTGCCGTGTTCGTCCTGGTCATCGAACAGGAACTCTTCGATTTCGCTGACGCCGGAAGCCTGGGCCTCGGCGATGACCCGGGAGAACTTGGCGCAGTAACCGATGAACTCCAGGCCCTTCTCTTTGGTGTCGCCGATGTAGAAGACGTCCATCCCCCCGGCGCTCTTGCGAGAGGCTGCCGTGATGACGGAGTCCAGGGCTTCGGCGAAGGTGATGCCGGTTCGGCGGCCTTTCTCGCACAACTTGATCTGGGCCTGAATCCCCAGCCATTCGGCCTGGTGAGCCATCAGGATGCCGGCGGTCAGGGGGTTCAGGCTTGAGGGAATCTGGCGTACAGACTCCGGCAGCTCGTCCCACTCGACGACGCGCAAGGTGCTGGAGGATGGCTTGAGAGCCATCATGGAACCCCGAGGAATTTCTTACGCCAGAACATGACCTGCTCTTCATTCATGCCGCCAGCCTTAAAGCTGGCCTCCAGCTCCTGAGCCTGCTCATTCAGCAGTTCCTGACGGATGGCCTGGCGCACGTCCGCCTGGTACTTCTTCAGATTCACGCTGGCCCGGGAGAGCGTGGCGATGTTCTTGGCCGCCGTGGAGAGCAGCTTGACCCGCTGCTCCGGCTTGATGGACGCATCGGTGGCCTCCTGCAGGTTCACCAGGGTCTCGAACAGCTCGGTCTGGACCAGGGCGATCACGGCCTCGGAGCGGGCGTCCTGGTCATCGGCCGCGCCTTCGGTCAGCATGCGGGCGGCTTCGGTACTGGCCTTGATGGCCGCCAGACGGCGTTCCAACGGCTTGCCGTAACGCTGGATGGCGCTTTTGCTGATCTGGAATCCCCGCTCCCGCAATTCCTCTTCCAAGGCCAGGTACTGGGAGAAGTTCTTTTCCATCAGGGCCGACACCAGCCAGGCCTTCACCTCCGGCGGCAGGGCTTCGACGCTGCTGCGCTTGGCCATGTCAGCCCCAGTACTTCTCGGGCCGGGCAATCCCGGGCTCGACTTCCACGGTGTACTCGGCCACGTCGGTGCCGACGCGGGTCAGATCGGCCCACCAGCGGCCGGAGGGTTCCTTGCGCAGTTTCACCAGCTCCCGGTCCTCCAGGTAGTCGAGCTGCTGGCGGACTTCCAGGGGCGTCACGTCCGGATAGATGGCCCGCATGGTCATCTGGACCACGTCTTCACACACCGGCTCCGGCCGGGCGTTGTAGAGGGCGAGGATCAGGTACCAGCGCAGAGATTCGCGCCGCACTTTGGCTTGGTCGATGTTCATTGCAGGGCTCCCTTGCACTGGGCCTTGTAGATGGCATCCAGCTTGGATTCGATGATGGTTTGATTGCGGACGTAGTCATCACGCCGGACATACTTGTGCGGCAGTTCGACCTTCAGTTCCATCAGCTCACGCTCAACACGACGCCATTCCTTTCCAGCTTCGTTAAGTGTGTTTTCAAAGTTGTTGAAGCGTTGGTCCCAGTGCCCCATGCCTTCGATACGGGCCTTCTCCTGCGCTACAAAGCGCTCATCGAGGCGCTTGTCGAATTGCCAGAGGAGCAGCTTGCCGAAGCCGAAGACCATGCCCAGGAAAGCGATGGTCACGTAAATGAGGTGCCACAGTTCAAACTGGATGGGCATGGTCTTTCTCAGTAGTGGTGTCGGTTCAGTGCATCGTCCAGCTCGGCCTGGCAATGCACACAGGTCTGGCAGCCGGGGGATGCCTCCCGGCGTTCCTGGGGAATCGGGTCATGGCAGACGGCGCAGCGCTTGGCAGAGGGAGTGGCGGCCTGGGCTTCCATCATCTGGTGGTGGGCCTGCCAGGCAGCCTGCCGCTCGGCCTGCTCCAGTTCGCTGGCCTGATCGAAGGCGCGCTTACTCATCACCCCGGAGTTCCTTGTTGGTCTTCTCGATCCACTCCACCAGTCCCTTCAGCCGCTCCCTGGCCAGGTGATACAGGCCCGCCGAGATCACGTGGTTCTCCGTTAGATCGTCCAGATGGTTGCTGGCCGGCTCCGGCAGATGCTCCGGCGGTAACGTCGTCAGGCTGGCCGGCGGGGTCAGCCTGGGCACCATGGTTTGCTGACCGCCAGCGGCGCATGCCGTCAGCGTCAAGGCGACAATCAGGAGGTGAAGGATTCTCTTTGACATGGGCGCGGCCCTCGGTGACCAGGCGCTGGGTGTGTTCGGCCTGCTTGGTTTCGGACTGGATGGTTTTGACCTCGACCTGGTGGCCGACTTCAGCAGCCTTGTCGTGGCGCTCGATGGCGGCCTCCTGGGCGCCGACCTTGCCGGCCTGGCACTGGGTATCCCCGGCCGAATCGCCCCACAGGTATCCGGCACAGACTCCGAGGAAGAAGGCCACGGAAAGGTAGGCAAGAATGCGGATCACCACGGACCTCCCATGCAGCGGCGGTACTCGGACTGGCGGCGCTTGGTCAGGCCGGGAATCCGAACCAGGGGGCACTCCCACTTGCCCGTTTTTGGGTTCTGCACCCTGGGCTTGGTGCAATCGCGGAACTTGTCGAAGTCCAGGATGGTCAGGCAGGCCGCTTCATATTCCTCCCGCTCCAGCTTTCCGGGGATGGACGAATCGCAGACCGCTCCGGCGCCCACGTTGTAGGCCAGGCTGACGTAGGCGTCGTATTCGTGCTGGAACAGCTTGGCGTTGATGCAGCCCTTGAGGGTCTGCTCCTTCATGGTCACGGTGCGAACCATCAGGGCCAGGCCGGCCGGGGGGGTGATCTTGTCTCCCAGCTGGACGGGGGAGCCATCCGGCCGGGTGGTGCTGCCGAAGGCATAGGTAGGCTTGTCGCCCGGGAGGGGCTGGGTTGCAGTACTTACCCAGCCTTCGTAGCCGGCAAGCCCGCCGAGGCCGAGTGCAGAGAAGCCCAGGGCGGCGATGGTGATGCGGTTAAGCTCCAAGGCGCTTTTCCTCGTAACGATTCGGCACAAGCCAACATGGACCGTCGTCGGAAAAGAACCGGGCGCGGCCCTCCAGGGATGGAGAAGCCTTGCAGTAACCGTATCCATCAAGCCCCCGGCGACGTTCGTCGCCGGATTTCTCGTAGTGGATGCAGTCCCGGCAGGCCATGGGCCAATGCTACGGGCGCGGGTATGGAACAGCAGGGGGATGGCTGTCGGCAGCCAAATGAAAAGCCCCGCACAAGGCGGGGCTCAGAGGGTAGGAGGGGCTGGTCAGCGCTGGACAGCTTTCCTAACGTTTCCTTGCTGGTCGATAAAGAACATATCTTCGTGGACAACGTAACCACCAAAGCCATTCTTGGCCCGATAGCGGTGGTAGACGCTATAGCCACCGTCTTTTGGAGTGACCTTTCCCCAAGCGATTCCCTGATAGGAATCGGGGTCCCGCAGATTGCTCTTCAGGTAAGCCTCAACCTGATAAACAGATCCATCCCATTGGCTGTTATGTACCGATGGGGTTGGCAGCCTCCCCCAATTTGTAGCCAGTACCACTAGGGCAATGGCCAATGTAAAAACCAATGCAACCTTATTTTTTTCATCGGTATTTCGCCATTCGGCTTTCCAGCTTGCAGGGTAAAGCAATCCAGACGGGGCATCCTTCTCATAGTATTTGCGGCCACATCCCGGACACTGCCAAGACGGAACCTGCTGTTCATTTTCCTCCCGCACGTGCTGGCAGTGGGGACATACGGTTTGTTCGTTCATGTGACCTCCTACCTTATTTTGGCTCATGCAAATGAATTAGAACAAGGGCATCTGGCTGTCATCCGGCGGCGGCATCGGGGAGCCATCCGGGTTGGACGGTTGGGAAATGACGCGCTCGATGGTGCGGCTGGCCAGGTTGTACGTCAGGCCCAGCTCGAAGACGGCCTCCCGGTGGCTGTAGCCTCCGGCGCTGCTGACCAGGCGGTCGTAGTGGCTGCGGATTTTGTCGTGGGTCTTGGCCCACAGTGCGTCCTTGCAGGAAGGAACATCCAGAATCCCGCCCCCCCAGTGCATCACGATCCGGCGGGCGGCATGGTCGCCCACGATCTCCTGCAGCATGTCGTAGCGGCGCTGCCCCTTTGCGCTGTAGCGGCCAAACACCTTGGGGCAGGGATACTCCTGCCCGGGCCAGGCCGAGATGAGGCGGGCGGTGGCTTCCAGGCCTGCGACCTGGATCAGCTCCTCGGCGATCCTGGGGAAGGATGGAAGGTGGCGGATTTCCTGGAGGTCTTCAGGCGTCACTTCTTCGCTCCTTTGAATATCTGGCTTTGCTCCAGTCCCTTGGGTTGCCACATCAGGCCGCGATGTTCCAGCCAGGCATACACCAGGCGTTCGTTGAGGGTGCTTATGGCCTCCGGCGTTACCTGGAAGTCAACCTTTCTGGCTGGGAGATTCAAGGCGTAGTGGAAGGCTGCCCAGAGCGCCACGGCAGCACCGCACATGGCGCCGGCGAAGAAAACAATGAAGTCATGCATGCTTGGCTTCCTCCAGCTTCTTCGCCCAGCTCTCCAGAATCTGGATCAGCACGTGCATGTGCACCGGGCCGCAGGTTTCCAGGGGAGCCACCACCTTGCACACCTCACCGTTGCGCACGTAGCCCTTGGACTGGGCGATGATCCCCTCCACCCAGGCCTTGGGCATGATGCGAACCTTGGGCTCCTGCAGGGCGCCGATCTTCTGGGCGCAGCGGTAGATTTTCTTGGCCAGGGCCTGGGTCTCCACCGGCAGGCTGAAGACGAAGGCCCACTCGTTCGCGGGCTTTTTGTCGGCCTGCACCGGCCGGCGCTTGGCGGGCTGGCCCAGGCCCAGGCGGTCGAACTCGCGCAGCACGGTGTCAGCCTGGGCGAGACGCTTGATCTGGGTGGTGCTGTTAACGCCTGCGGTGCGCTGCAGGAGGGCACGGTAGGCGGCATCGTCCAGCAGCTCGGCCACCTGGTGGCGGCGGGTGCGGATAGCGACGATGCGGCGCTTGAGCTGGTCGGCGGGGAGCATGGCCATGACTAGACTCGCTTGAACTCGATCACCCACACCCAGGGGTTGGCATCCAACGACTCGCGGCCGTTAAGTACCACCCACTGCTGCGTGTATGCGTCTCGGGCTGATTTGTACCCACCGACGGCATGCGGTGGCCTCGGCTTCGGGAAATCCCAGTGGTAGATCGTCTTGTCGCCGGTCAGAGATTCGATGCCCTCCGCCAGCGCATCCGCCTCGCTGATCTCCTGCAGGCGCTCCACCCGGACGGCGGTGATCTCCAGCAGGATGCGGCTGGCCCAGCGGGGCATGTGGATGGAGGGCTTCCACGGCGCAGAAATTTCATTGCCGTTGCTGTCGGCCCAGCCGCCACCCGGTTGTTCGGGGTCTGCACGGTAGATCACGTCGTAGTTTTCGGGATCGTCTTCGGGAGAAAGCCCATCAGGATCAAAGACGGACAGCGCGAACGCCTCCCGCACCCACAGCCGGTCGCCAGGCTGTCCATAGTAGGGGCAGGCTACGAAGCCAAGCGGCCCACCGCGTGGATGATCCATCTGCGCACCAAAAATTCCGTCCGGGTTCGTTCTACCAATGGTCAGCCGAGGGCTTCTTGCGATAAGGCCAGACGTCAGCCATTCGCTTTGGCGGCCAGCTGCAGGCTTCACCAACCGCCGCGTTTGCGTCTTTCGGCCGCTTAGGATGGCCCGAACCATTGGGGCCGAAAAAATGATGGGACGCTCTTTCATGCTGTTCTCCTGGAAGTCTTCTGGCCGGGCGGCCCCGTTTCCGAGGCCGCCGAGTCAGGGGACTCGGGTTAGGGGTTGAGGGCCTTCTTCAGGGTGATGGAGACGGAGAAGCCGGGGGCCTTCTTCGCGGCGATCTGCACGTCCTCGCCGGTCTTCGGGTTGCGGCCGGTGCGGGCGGGGCGGTCCTTCACGGTGAAGCGGCCCAGGGAGGGGAAGGCGACGGCATCACCCTCCTGCAGCTGGTTGGTTACCACGTCGGCCGTGGTCTTGAGGATGGCCTCCACGTCCTTCTTGGAAGCGCCAGAGACTTCGGCGACCTTGGCGATCAGTTCGGCTTGGTTCATGTGTTGCTCCTTGTGGTTGGTTGCTACGGGAAAAATCAGTGGCCGACCTGGTCCGCCCAGTGGGTGTCGGTGGCGCCATCGGGGCCGGTGACCTCCACCGCCACCCGGGCCTCACCTTCCGGGCGGTAGAAGCTCACGGAGACGCCCTCGGGCAGTAGGCGGCCGACCATGGCCACCGCCTGGGCCAGCTCGGCCTGGGCGGTTAAATTGGGCAGGGCATCAGCCATGGAACATCTCCCGGGTGCCGCTGGTGAAAAAGGTGACACCGTTACTCCGGCGGCTGCCGTTTCCCTTCGCAGCCCAGGCGACCCAGGCACGAAGGGCATCAACAGCCGCCATTTTTCCTTCCGCTTCGGGAACTCCGGGAATAAGCAGCTTGCCGGCGCTGGCCCCCTGGCCATGTCGGGCCAGGACGCTGACGCGCCCCTTCAGGAAGGCATCAGGCCCCGAGGCAAAGACGATGCAGCCGCTGCCATCCGCCTCATCATTCGGTGCAACCTCGCCGAATTCGATCAAGCCGGATTTCCAGCACCAGGCCAGCATGGGAGTCATGTTGAAGTAGTTGCTGCAGTAGCAGCGCGGGCATACCGACTGGGTAACACCCTGGCAGCCTTTCTTTGGGACGTAGGGGCGTTCCGATTCCAGGTGCTTGTTACGGCAGCGGCAGCACTGGACGGGGGCGTCTTGACGGTCAGGCATTCAGCACCTCCCCCCCAAGCGCTTCCACCAGGGCCGGGATGAAGTGGCGCAGCTCCCCGGTGAGGATGGCGAGATCCGCATCGAACTTTTCGGCGGCGTTCTCTGCCTGCGTTTCCGCCTGTTCCTTGACCACATCCAGGAACGCCAAGCGCTTCACTTCCTGCTTTTCGGTGAGGACCAGGGACATGCGATCGTTCCAGGTCATGGCCAGGCGGGTGGGCAGCTTGCCGGCGGCGATGTGCTGGCGCACGTCGTCACCTTCCAGGGTGTGGCGGACATAGCGGACGGTGGCCTTGCCCTCCACTGGAGACTTCACTTCGCAGTCCCGGTCGATGGTGAAGCCCTCCGGCGCCTCGCCGCTGGCCAGCCACTCGGTCATGGCGGCCGTGGGGGACATGGCGGTGTTGAGGCGCTCCAGGGGGAAGTTGTCCAGGGCCTTGCCGAGCAGCTCCAGGGCTTCCTCGGCCTTGGAGGCGTTACCGGCATCCACCACCAGCCAGCCGTCCTGGGCATCGATCAGGAGCATGGTGCGGCGGCACTGGGTGAAGGCACGGGGCAGAAGTTCGTCACGTACCCGCTCCCGCAGCTCCTTCATCTGCTTGCGGCCTACCGGGTAGCCCTGCTGCACGGCCAGTTCCTCGGCCCGCTCCTGGGCGGTGCGATTGATCACGGCCGAGGGCAGCAGCTTGGCCTCCACCTGGAGGGCCAGCAGGAAGGCCTGGTTGCCGATGGTGTAGGCCAGGGCATCCCCGGCCGGGGGTACAAAGCCCTTGGTCTGCGGGTCCATCTTCCCGCAGGGCTGGAAGCGCTGGCGCTGCAGCTGCTCGTTCAGGGCCTGGGCCGTGATGCTCCAGGCCGGCGGCAGGCGGTAGATCATGGCGTTGTGGAACATGGTCAGCTCCTGGTGACTTTGAAGGTGACGGTCTTCGGCGGGCTGGGGATGATCCAGTCCATCGCCTTGAAGCCGACGCACATGAAGGCGCCCATGGCGAAAGACAGGCCGGCCATGGCGAGGAAATCACGGACCTTTTTCATGTCAGGCAGCCTCCCCGGCCAGCTCCGCCTCGAAGGGAACCACCACGAAGTCCTCGCCCTGCTGGATGCTGATGCCGGGCACGGTGGCCACGGCTTCCGGTTCGTTGAGGATGGCTTCCTTGTTCACTTCGTCCTTGGTGCGGATAAAGCGGGTCAGGCCGAGGCGGCGCAGGAGGTCAAGCACCGCCTCGGCGCCGACCACACGGACGCTCGGGGGACGCATGCGCCAGGCGACTTCCCCGGTGGTGAGGGCGGCGGTTTTCACCTTGCCGCCGTTGGTGATCTGGTCCCGGTTTGCTTCGCACCAGGTCTGGACACCCTTGGTCAGCATCTCGATGCGGGACTTGTGGGGCTCGGCCTGGATTTCCCAGCGTTCTTTCACACGGGCCAGCTCGTCGTTCATGTCGGCAGTCAGGCGGGTCAGTTCGCGCTGGCGTTCGCCGATCTCGCGGATGGCCTCGGCGGTCTGCTCCCGGGTCTGGGGGACAAAGGCCGTGGCGGCGGCGGTCTTGATGCGGGTCTTTTTGGCAGTCATAGATTCCTCACTCGGTAACGGTTTGGGGGGCCAGGACTTCCAGCTCGTCCTGGTGAAAAAGAGTCAGGTTGGGGCGCTTGCCCTGGGGGGTGCCGTCCCGGTAGTTGAGAGCGACGGCCACGAAACCGGGCAGGAGCTTGAAGGCGCTGGCGTCGCAGATGACGCCTGTCCGATCCTGAAGGTGGGCAATCTGCTCACGGCCGGGGCGGTGCCCCGTTACGCGCACGGCGATTCCGGGTTTCATGCCTTGGTCTCCTCGATGACTTGGGGGTCGAAGCGGGGCGGCCAGGCCGTAATCTCCAGGCAGCCCAGGAAGTAGCCAAGGCGCCGGGTGGCGGAAGGCGGCAGCACCATGACCTGGGCGTCGTCGGTGATGGAGAGGCGGCCGTCGTCATGGATGGCGAAGCTGACCTCCTGCTCGGAGGACGTATCCGCCCCGGGGGCTGCAGCGGCAACTGCAGACCCCGGGGTGGGAGTGGATACGGCGGCGGCCACCAATGAAAGGTTGGCACCAGTGCCGTCGCTGACGCTGTTGTTGCCCGACACCTGCGCCTGGTCGGCCGGGGTGGCAACAGCCCCGGAAGGAGAAGTGGGAGACACCAGGTAGAAAGCCCTGGAGCCCTTGCGATTAGGGTTGTCGGTGATGGCCACCACGTTGCGCTCCAGCAGCAAATCCATGGCCTTGGTCCAGGCAGCTTGGGATTTGCCAAGCAGTTCGCTGATGTCTCCAGGAGTCATGGGAATTTCAAGGGTCGCCAAATCCATGACGGATAGCAGCTGGGCCATCATCTCGGTGGGTTCCTTCTGTTTTCTAGGGGCTTCATTGCTCACGGTGTTTCCTCTCTCCGGCCGCGGCGGCCGGGTGAAAGAGCCCGATGGCGGGCGCTTCTTCGGATTGATGGTGAAGGCGTAGCCGGTGCTGGGCGCCGGCAGGCTGGTCGGCCAGATGGCCAGGAAGGACTCGCCCTTGCGGGTGATGCGGGCCTGATTCACTGCCCGCTGCGCGTACAGCTCCTCAATGAGGGAGGCAGCCTGCGACTCAGGAATCCCCAGACGCTTGGCCAGGTGGTCAAGCCGATCCGGCTGCTGTGACGTGGCCTTGGCGATGGCCTGGAGGATTCGCTGGTGCATGGCTTAGTCCTCGGTCCAGAAGACGCAGCAGTCCATGAAGCGGCCGGACACGACGGTCTTGCCTTCCTTCTCCTGGAAGCGCTTGTTCGTCAGGCGATCCAGCAGGGGCGCCATGGTCTTGTCGGAACGGGTGACGCAAATCTCCGGCAGCTGGCCGGCCAGGGCCGTCCAGGCCACCGAGTAGCCCATGGCACGAATCTCCCGCTCGGCCGCAGTGATGGCGGCCAGGCGGAGCAGGAAAACGGGGGTGAAGACTTTGGCCTCGGGCATGTCCGCTCCTTCGGTACCGGGATTGATGACAGTCACCCCAAGGAACGGGAAGACGTTGGGGGCGATGCCTTGCTGTGCGCGGTTCATTGCTGGTCTCCCTTCTCGGGTCGGTTGGGGCAGGTCTGGCAGGCAAGCCAGTGGCGGCGCTTCTCTGCGCCACCGAACGGCTCCGGGCAAAGGGCCTTTTTCTGGCAGACCTCGGAGGTGACTTCCGACTGCGTGTGGGGGCACACCCGCCGGTCGTAGCGCTCGACGATGGACTTCTCGATGTTGCTGGGATTGGCACAATCGGCATTGAGGTAGCGAGACAGCGCAGGGCGGCTGTAGCCGATCTGGGCGGCGGCTGCCGCAACTGACTTCTCTGCCTTCACGGCGGCATGCGCGATGGCGACCACTCGCGGGTCGCGGGGATCATTCGGCATGACTGCTCCCCTCGACATCGCTGCCAGGCTTCACGATGGGAAACACCTCTCCGGTGTTGGGGTCGAATACTTCCTTCCCCTTCCGGCGCTCTACCGGGGCCAGGCGGCCGTTATCGCGGACCAGGTTGTAACGGACGTAGCCGATGGTCCCCGAGGTGCCGGTGTGCTGACGCCGCTCCTGGGGGCGCAGGAAACCGGACCAGTGCAGGGCCCTCAGATACTTGCCCAAATTGTTGGCTGTGGCGGATGCGTTGGGTCCGGCGAGGGTGTGAAGCAAATCCACCAGGCTTGCTGAACCCCGTGCCCGCAGCACCCACCAGGCCCGAGCCCGCAGGCCCCGGGTCTTGCTCCGCTTCTTCAGGGACTGCCCAGGCTTGATGGATACTCCCGAAGTGATCCAGCGGAGGCCCTCTTCGGTAACGCTGTATTTCCCAGGGATGGCCGCCGCAATGAATCCCCGCCGCTTCAGGCGCTGCGTGGCATGGCTGATAACCCCCTTGGCGTGACCCAGGGCCAGAGCCAGGGCATCCATATCAGTGGCACCGGAATGGATGCATTCCAGCACCTCCTGGGTGATGCCTTTGATACGCCCCGAAGGAAGCCCCCTTGGGGGACGGTCGACCTTCTCGGACATATCAGCGGGCCCCCTTGTACTTGAGGGACTTTTCCCAGTCCTGGCAGAGGGCGAAGCCGGAAACGTCGGCGGCCTGCAGGGCGGTCTTGTTCATCTTGGCGGCGATGCGCTCGATGTTGGCCACCGCGTCGCCGATCAGGCGGTAACGGGCGGAGCTTTGCTTGTGGATTTCGGCGATCAGGTCAGGGGCGACTTCCACCTCGCACAGTTCCCGCACAAAGATGGCTGTGTCTTCGATCGTCGGCTTTTGCAGTTCGCAGATGCCGCCGATTCGGGTCGAGATGTGTTCCAGGCCAGGCTTGTTGAAGCGGTGCTTCTCGCTGGTGTGGCACACCAGGATCAGCATGACCTCGGCCTTTTCAGCGAGGCGACGGAGGTATTCAATGCACTCGGCCTTCAGAGCCAGGCCGTGGTGGGCTTCGTCCAGAATGATGGGGGCGCCGCTCTCCTTGAAGTGCTTCACCAGCGCTTTCAGCATTTCAAAATTGCCGCGTTCAGTAACGCCGGTTTCGTGCTTGAGGGCATCCTTGATGTAACGCAGGTTCATGCCAGAGATGCCTTCCAGGAGGACGGCATCCACATCGCTGCCCCAGTTATCCACGGTGCGGGTCTTGCCAACCCCCGGGTCACCGGTAATCAGGCCGATGCAGCGCTCGGAAGAGCCCCGGCCTTCCAGTAGGGAGATGATGCTCATGAAGCGGCGGTGGTTCTCGGTTCTGACGAAGTGGTGTTTCATGTAATAAACTCCTTATTGCAAGTGGTGTTTCAAATGGCCGCCGGTTAGCTGTAACTAGCCGGCGGCCGCCTTATTTGGGGCGTCCGCCCCGTCTTCCTCTTCTGCGTAAAGCCACATGGCCAGGTCCAACACGGAGCCGCCGGACGGCTTCTGATGGGCGGCCTCCACCTCGACCAGCTCGGCATCACTGAGCAGGACGTTGGCGTCGATGGTTTGAAGTTCCGGGATGCGGTTGCTGCTGCCTTCGATGGCATCCATCCCGTGGCGCTCGGCGATGCTGTCGATCTGCTGTTCCTTGCGCTTGATCTGGGCCAGGGCGCGCTTCTCTTCTGCGGCTTCGTAGGCGGTTTTGGTGCGATGGCCAGTCGCTTCGGAGAAGATGGCTTCGCAGATCAGGCGCCCCTGCAGGTCCTTCACCCAGACCTGGCGCCAATCCATGATGTCGTAGGCGACAACCACGTCCTTGCCGTTCCAGTGGCCAAGGTCGGGGTGATGGAAGCGCATGCCCTTGTAGGGGGTGACGGCTTCCCGGGTGACCCGCACCTGGACGTGAGGGCGGAATAGGTCGATGAGGCTGGATTCATCCATTACAACCGGGAGCCATCCGGCATCAATGAATCCCTGCAAGGCTTCCCGGGGGGTCTGGTGGCGCATCCGCCCGTGCTGCTGATCCCGCACTTTGGGAAGAGTGCGATGGGGACGGTCGTTGTATTCCTCGCACTTCCGGTTGATCCACTCCACCGCTTCGATGTGGCTGGTGAAGACCAGCCCCTTCCCTTGCTTTTCTGCTTCCCGGCGGAATTGGTCACGCGCCTCCAGGTCGCCTGCATTGGCAGCCTTGACCATTTTTGCGGTGATTTTCTTGACCCGCTTGAGGGTGAGGCTGTCCATCCCCTTGCCCTGGTAGGTCGCCAGTTCCCGGGACTGCTTGTCCAGCCAGGTGTTGAAGTTCTCGGCGATACCGTTGGCCTGGCTGTTGCCGACCTCCTGGGGATGGACGATGGTGATGCCGGCTCGCTCGGAGATGGCGGTTGCCGGGTTTGTCTTGAAGCGCTCGGAGTTCTTGACGATGCGGGTGCTGTCGGTCTGGAGGATGGCCATCACGCCACCGGTGCGGATGCAGTTCTCCAGGCCTCTGGCGATCACCTCAAAGCGCTCTGTGAGGTCGATCCCGGGAGGTGTTACGTAGCGGGTGGCGACGTCGTGGAAGTGCCAGACCTCATAGGTGACGAATTCGCCGGTAATCGGGTGGGGGGCTGTGAAGTGGGTATTCCAGCCGTCGGCATGGACTTCCTGCCAGGGGACCATGCCCGCATTGGTGCGCTTGGTGTAGTGGCGATGGGCCCGCAGCGCGCTGCCGGTATGGCGCCCCTTCAGCTGATCAATAGCCGAAAACTTCTTCACCAGGAAGCGGCGCACGGCGTCATAGCTGGGGGGAGTGGCGCCCCAGGTAGGGTCCCACTGCTTTTCCAGCTCTTCGTGAATCCAGGTCATGCAAGAGCCCTGGGGGCGCTGCTTGAGTGCGACGACAAGGCCATGCCATGGCTTGATCGTCATGTCCTGCACTGGGACGATGGGTGCCAGGTCTCCTGTCTTTCCCTTCTGCAGCCAGCGCTCAATGGTTCGGGATGAAGGGAAGTCGTCACCTTTACGGCCGCGGCTATCCTTGGCGGAGCGCAGCATTTTGGTCAGCACCGGCTCCAGCTTTCCTGCCCGGGCATTGACCAGCAGGGTGGTGATGGCGGCCTCCTGACTGCAGGACGCCTCATCACGCAGGCGGTTGATAGCGGCCAGGATGACGGTACGGGCGTCCCGTTCTTCACGCTGGCGCTCTGACAGGTCTCCAGAAAAAGGCACCACCGGGGAAGCAAGGGGGAGGACTCCCCCGGCAGTGGCCGGCAAAAAGGAGCCGGCATCCTGGAGAACCTTGTTCATGGCCTTGGCCTGGACGGCTTTGCGCACGTCGGCGGGGAGGTCGGCCATGGCGTAGTAACGCTTGGCACCACCAGGGTGCGGCTTTTCGTCGTAGTTCCATCCTTCTTTGGCGGCCCGACGCATCACGCTGGTCTTGTGGGTGCCGATGGCGGTGGCTAGATCGGCAAGGGTGTAGCTCTGCACGGTGGAGGGAAGGGGGGCGTTCATGCGCCTTCTCCCAGTAGCCGCTTGATGGCCTTTTCCTGCTGGGACAGTTCATCCTTCATCCGGCTGACCTTGCCGAGTTGGGCCTCTAGGGCTTCCCGGCCCACGGAAAGGCGGGCGCCTCGCAGGTCAGCCAACCAGGCGGTAATGGCATGGGTTTCCAGGACGACTTCCAGAGCCGGCAGGTATTCCAGGGGAAATCGCCAGCCTTCGCGGCTCTCGGCAGTCCAGGAGTCCAGCTGGTTCTTGGTAATTTCGTGGCCGACTAACTCGGACATCTTGGCCGCCACTTCGTAGCGGTTCAGAGGCGAGGCCTTGAGCAGGTCGGAGATGAGGCTCCGCAGCTGCTGACCGATAAGAAGGGCTCCGGGCCGGGGGGAAACCGGCGTTGGCACCTCGAATAGGTCCATGGTCAGGTTGTCAGCAGGCCGGCGTGGCATGTTCACGCAGCCTTACGTGCATTGCCATTGCGCCCGGTAACGGCTCGGGTACACTTCTTTTGCTGCAAAACTTGGAACCCTTGGGGCTTCCGGGTCCCGTCTTCGTTGTACCGGCTCGGCCATATCTCCATGGGGTGCATCCCCAGGGCCTTGGCGATCCTTTTTTCATTGACGGGATAGCTGCGTACCAGCGCGGCCGAGAGGGTAGAGCTGCTGGTCAAACCGTAGTCGGCCGCAATGCTCTTGAGTGTTTTACCTGCCTTGTGAAGGGCGGCTTTGATGTCAGCAGGGTGCCAGTCTTGACTGGTATTTTTATTGCAGTTCGTTGCCATGTTTTGCACCGCGTCGTTGTTGTGCGATAGATGGCATTAAATACTCAATTGAGTGATGCGTCAACGATGTTGACGTGCACCGCTACGCCGAATGAGTGCGATTCTTGGAAAAAACTAGAATGATTAAAAAATTCAAGAGGTTAAAAATTGGATTGCACAATCCAATTTGCACCGCTGGCGTGCACCGCTGTCAGGGGAAATAGCGATGCAAGAGATGTTTGCGATGCAGAAGCGCCTGGTTGAGTGGAGAAAGTCTAGGAATCTGGACCAGAAGGAGGCGGCCACTCATTTGGGTATTCCTTACCGCACCTACCAGAACTACGAAAGCACCGGCTCCAATTACCGCGCACCTAACAGGGATGCGATGGAAGCCTTTGCACGGGCCGGCATCAACCTGAACTGGTTGATGACTGGCGTTGGGGGAATGATGTTCAGGGAGTCTGCCGAGCCCCCTCCTGCACCGCAGCACCTGGCGGAGGAGCCGATCCCCTCTGGATATGTTGCAGTCCCGCTCTACAACAGCGTCCGCGCAGCGGCTGGTCATGGTGCCGTGGTGGAGCATGAGGCCCCAGACGATGCCCTGATGTTCAAAGAGGATTGGATACGCTTTGAGCTGGGCACCAGGCCAGAAGACCTGCGCCTGATAAGGGTTTCAGGGGACTCCATGGAGCCGACACTCCGCTCGGGCGACGTGATCCTGATCGACCACAGCGCCACCCGGCCAGACCGTGAGGGCATCTACATCCTGCGCATGGATGGGATGCTTCTGGTTAAGCGTGTTCAGGCGATGCCGGGCGGCATCCTGAATATCTCCAGCGATAACGCAGCCTTCGCCCCATGGCAGCTCACACGGGCCGACCTAGAGGGCTCGGAAGTGTGCATCGTTGGGCGCGTTGTATGGGCCGGCCGCCGGTTCTGACCACTCCCCGGTTACTTCCCGACAATTCCAGCGCAAAACTTACCGGGCGCCGCTCGTTTTTGCTCATTTCTTAGCGGTGCGCGATTTTTGAGCCCGCCGCGCTGAAACCCGCGCCCTGTCCCGGATTCTCCCGATTCATCCCACCTCATCCCGGTTGTTCTGCCCCGTCAAAACGAACACCTCCCCACAAGCGCTCCACGTGGTGTTTCCCCCATCCACCCCCGCCGAGCAGCGCAAGGCGGGCGGGGGGGTTTCGGCGAGGACTGTTTGAGCCCCCGCAGGGGGCGAGTTCCGCAGCCGCCCCGCTCGACTGAGCAGCGCAGGGGAGCCCGCAGGGCCGGGGGTGAGGGTTCCCCTTCTTTTGGTTCCTTTTCTTGGGGAAGCAAGAAAAGGAACACGCGCGGCGGCGCGGAACCCGGCGGTCAAACCTCATTCCACGCCCGAGTCACCAGAGAGCCCGCCCCCTCTACCACCGCCAAACATCACCTTCGTCATATGTACATGACATCCAACAATCCCTACTATCCCGCCCGGCTCAACCGGCCTTGATGCGCCATCCCGGCGCGTCATCACATCATCACAGGGCGAGAAAATGAAAAACAAGCAAGTTGCATTGCTGGTCGCTGTCGCTGCAGTCAGCCTGACCACCGGCTGTTCCACCATTACCCAATCCGAAAACCAGCGCGTTTCCGTGACCGCTTCCTATGAAGGCAAGCCGGTCCCCGACGCGGACTGCTCCCTCAGCAACGACAAGGGCACTTGGACCGCCAAGGCCCCGGGCCAGGTGGACGTGCGCAAGAGCGGCGAAAACCTGAACGTGGTGTGCAAGAAGGAAGGCCTGGTGGACGGCCTGCTTACCGCCGTTTCCCGCGCCGCCGGCTCCATGTGGGGCAACATCGTCTTCGGCGGCGGCATCGGCGCCATCATCGACCACAACAAGGGCACCGGCTACGACTATCCCACCACCCTGCCGGTGGAAATGGGCAAGTCCGTCTCCGTGGACCGGGCCCAGGAAAAGCAGCAACAGCAGTTGCAGCAGCAGGCTGCCGCCGACTGCCGCAACAACGGCAGCACCTGCTAATGCGGGCGGGCCTTCCCGCCGCTTAGTTCCGGGGGCCAGGCAACTGGCCCTCTGCTTTCAGGGGTTCCCCCAGGCACACCGCCAGCCCCTCCGCCAGGCCTTGCGCCATGGCCTGCTGGCGGCTCCGGTCCCGCAGGGCCAGTTCCTCATCCCGATGCTTCAACACCCCCGCCTCGAACAGCACCGACGGCATCGTTCCGTGTGAAATGACAAACAGCGTGTCGTAGAAGCGCACCCCGTTCTCCTCGTCCGCCCAGGGCCGGGGCGTGCCGGCGGCGGTGGTGCCGTGGTGGGTGGCGGGGACGAAGCCCCGGGCCCTTAGCGCCCGCCCCATGGCGGAGGCGCAGGCGAGGCTTTCGTCCTGCCGGGGATTGCGGTGGGAAATGAAGAGGGCGAAGCCCCGGTCCTCGTCGGCGAAATCCAGGTCTTCGCCCATCCAGTTCCAGGCGGTGAGCTTGAAGGACGAGACCGAGTCGTGGTGGATGGAGAGCAGGAAGTCGCTGCCGGCGGCGGCATCGACCCGGGCCTGCAGGCTTTCGATTTCGCCGTCGAAATTCACCGGCTGCACCGTGAGACCCCGGGCTTCCAGCACCGGCTGCAGCACCCGGGCCAGGTTGAGGTTGAAGTCGAATTCGGTGGCACCCCGGGCGCTGATGGCGCCGGAGTCCCACAGGCCGTGGCCCACGTCCACCGCCACGGTGCCGGCGGCCCGGGCCGGGAGGGGGGCGAGGGCGGTCAGCAGCAGGCAGGCTAGAATGGCGGCCATGCTCCAGGGACGGCGCCGCCGCCCTTCACTCTGACTCTGCGTGATTCCCATGGCCAAGAAAACTCCTTCCGTCGCTCTGCCGTCTGTCGATTACCGCCTGGTGCCCATCCGGCCCGAGGCCCATCTGTTCCAGGTGACGTGCACCGTAACCGACCCGGACCCGGCGGGGCAACGCTTTGCCCTGCCCACCTGGATTCCCGGCAGCTACATGATCCGCGAATTCGCCAAGAATATCGTGCGCATTGAGGCCAGTGCCGGCGGCAAGGCGGTGGGCCTGACCCAGATCGACAAGGCCACCTGGCAGGCGGACAAGGTGCCCGCCGGCACCGCCTTGAGCGTGACCATGGAGGTCTACGCCTGGGACCTTTCGGTGCGTGGCGCCCATCTGGATGCCAGCCACGGCTTCTTTAACGGCACCAGCGTCTTTCTCTGCGCCCTGGGCCAGGAAGACCGGCCCTGCCGGGTGGAACTGGTGAAGCCCCAGGGCAAGGCCTACGCCGCCTGGCGGGTGGCCACCAGCCTGCCCGTGGCCAAAGGAGAGAAGGGCGCCGCCCCCCTCTACGGCTTCGGCCGCTACCGGGCCGCCGACTACGACGAACTGATCGACCATCCGGTGGAGATGGGCACTTTCGCCCTCATCGAATTCAAGGCCCGGGGCGTCCCCCATGCCATCGCCGTCACCGGCCGCACGGACGTGGACCTGAAGCGCCTGGCCGCCGACCTCAAGCCCATCTGCGAATGGCAGATCGATCTCTTTGGCGGCAAGGCCCCCATGGAGCGCTACGTCTTCCTGGTGATGGCCGTGGGCGACGGCTATGGCGGCCTGGAGCATCGCGCCTCCACGGCCCTGCTCTGTTCCCGGGACGACCTGCCCAACAGCAATACACCCGCCAGCGGCCCCCTGCCCGAGGCCTACGTCACCTTCCTCGGCCTATGCAGCCACGAGTATTTCCACACCTGGAACGTGAAGCGCATCAAGCCCGCCGCCTTCGTCCCCTACGACCTCACCCAGGAGGCCTACACCCGCCTGCTGTGGGCCTTCGAGGGCTTCACTTCCTATTACGACGACCTCTGCCTGGTGAAGAGCGGCGCCATCGACAGCGCCACCTATCTCAACCTGCTGGCCAAGACCGCCAGCGCCGTGAAAAAGGGCCCGGGGCGCCACCTGCAGAGCGTGGCCGAATCCTCCTTCACCGCCTGGACCAAGTATTACCGGCAGGACGAGAACGCTCCCAACGCCGTGGTCAGCTACTACGCCAAGGGCTCCCTCATCGCCCTGGCCCTGGACTTGAAGCTGCGGGCCGAGAGCGGCGGCAAGGCGAACCTGGATCAGGTGATGCAGCTGCTGTGGCAGCGCCATGGCCGTACTGGTGTCGGCGTGGCGGAGGAGGGGCCTAACAGCGTCTTTGCCGCCGTGGCCGAGGTGGGCGGGGCGGCCGCCGCCCGCTGGCTGAAGCAGGCGGTGACGGGCACCGGCGACCTGCCCCTGGAGCGGCTGTTGAAGCCCTTCGGCGTCACCCTGGCCTGGGAAGCGACTTCCAGCCTGCCTGTCCTCGGGGCCAAGACCGGCGGCGAGGGTAGCGAAGTGAAGCTGACCAGCGTGTACAACGGCGGCCCGGCGGAAGCGGCGGGCCTCTCGGCCGGCGACGTGCTGATCGCCTGGGACGGCCTCAAGCTCACCCCCGCCGCCCTGGACAAGCGCCTCAAGCGCCACCGGGCGGGGGATCAGGTGAAGCTGCACGCCTTCCGCCGCGACGAACTGATCGAGGCCAGCCTGACCCTGGCCGCCCCGGCGGCCGACACCGCCAAGCTCAGCCTCACAGCCAAGGCCGACCGGGCCGCCCAGGCCCTGCGCCAGGGCTGGATCGGCGCCTGAGCATCGTGGAGAAGCCCGCCATGACTGCCCCCCGCGCCATCCACTTCGCCGACCCGCTGCCGGCGCCAACCCTGGACCAGCCCGCCCCGGAACGCTGTATCGGCACGCCGCCCCGGCGCACCACCTGGGAGCTGTACGAGCAGCAGGGCATTTCCATGGGCGTGTGGGCCTGCGAGCCAGGGGCCTGGAAGATCGCCTTCCACGCCCATCGCCACGAGTTCTTCCAGGTGCTGGAAGGGCGGCTGCAGCTCATTGCCGACAGCGGCGAAGTACGGGAATACGGGCCCGGCGATGCGGCCATCATTCCCGCCGGCTTCAGCGGCGTGTTCAAGGTGATCGAGGCGGTGAAAAAACGCTACGTGATGGTGGACCAACCCGCCGGCTGAGGCGGGGTAAATACCCATGGCGGCTGAGGCCGTCCCCTCTTATGATGGAGCCAATGGCAAACGGGGAGGGCGGAATTTGTCCGTACTCAAGGCACTGTGGGGCGACCTGATCCTGGGCGTGCGCTGGCTCTTCAGCAAGCACGCCTGGAAACTGCTACTGGCCGTGCTGGTGCCGGCCGGTCTGGTCATGTTCATCGGCTACCTGTCCCTGGCCAAGCCCCAGTTCTACCCCAGCTACCTGTGCCGCCTCTCGGAAAACGGCGCCATCGTCACCCTTTTCTACCTCTCCGCCGGCCTGGCCCTGAGCGGCATGGTGCTCATCGGCGAGGTGGTGAACCTGGTGGAAGCACAACGCCAGCAGCGCTCCCCGGACAATCAGCGGCGCATCGCCGTAGCCGGCATCCTGGCCCTGGCCTTCGCCGCGGCCATCGTCTTCGTCATGCGCAGCTGCTGAAGGCGCCTTCAGTCTTCGTAGAAATCCTTGGCCGCCGTCCAGGTCACCGGCTTGCCCGCCAGATGGGCCCGGTCGAACATGCGGATGAAGGGCTGCACCCGCTGGGAGAGGGCCACCAGTTCGTGGGCCTCGACGCCGACGCCGCTGTCCGGCGCCGCCTCGGCGTTTTCCCCTTCCTTGTGACAGAGGGCCGCCAGGCGGGCCAGGGCCTCGGTCATGTCTTCGGGCACGATGACGCCCCGGGCGGTGGGCTCCTTGCCGAGGATTTTCAGCAGGGCCCGGGCCACGTCGGCGAAAGTGATGATGTCGGCGGTGGCGACGGACTGGAACTTGACGATCATGGTGTGCTCTCCTGTGGCGGCAGGGCCCGCCGGGCCTGGGCTTGGCGCCCTCGTTCACGTCTTGATTCTACGCTTCTCCCGACCGCTTGCCCCCGACCTTCGACCTACCCGGCGCCATGGGGTAAAATGCCGTTATTCATAATTATGTAATGGAAGGCCATGCATGGCATCCAGTCTTGACCACCTTTTCGAACAGAACCGGATATGGTCGGAACGCATTCGTTCCGAAGATCCGGAATTCTTCGACCGCCTCGCCACATTACAGAATCCCGAATACCTGTGGATCGGCTGTTCCGATTCCCGGGTCCCGGCCAACCAGATCACCGGCCTGCAACCGGGGGAAGTGTTCGTCCATCGCAACATCGGCAACGTGGTGGTGCATAGCGACCTGAACTGCCTCTCGGTGCTGCAGTACGCCGTCGATGTGCTGCACGTGAAGCACATCCTGGTGGTGGGCCACTACGGCTGCGGCGGCGTCAAGGCGGTGCTCGACAACCTGCGCGTCGGCCTGGTGGACAACTGGCTGCGCCACATCCAGGACGTGCGCCAGAAGCACCTGGCCATGCTCAATGCCATCGCCGACCCGGCCGTGCGCCTGGACCGCCTGTGCGAGCTCAACGTCATCGAGCAGGTGCTCAACGTCTGCCATGCCACCGTGGTCCGCGATGCCTGGGACCGGGGTCAGGACCTGACGGTGCACGGCTGGGTCTACGGCCTGGCCGACGGCCTGGCCAACGACATGAACATTTCGGTGAATTCTCACCAGGACACCCACGCGGCCTACGAGGCTGCGATCGCCCAGATCGGCTCGCCGGCCTGATCTGACTTGCGGAGAGGCCGCCCGCAACACGGGCGGTTTTTTCACGTTAACGGACGCCCATCCGCGTCCCGCCGGCGTGCATCACCTTTGAGACCAGCCAGCCGCTGGACCCGGGCCACCCAAGAAAGTCCGGGCCGTTGCTGACCCCCACAATCAACAGCAGGAGTTTCACCCATGTCCGGAACCCGGATTCTTAACGCTGCCATGCGCAGCAAGATCATGTCGGCCGAACAGGCCGCCGCCCTCATTCAGTCCGGCATGAACGTCGGCATGAGCGGCTTCACCGGCGCAGGCTACCCCAAGGTCGTGCCCGCCGCCCTCGCCAAGCACATCATGGACTCCAATCTGAACGGCAAGAAGTTCAAGATCGGCGTCTGGACCGGCGCTTCCACCGCCCCCGAACTGGACGGCGCCCTGGCCATGGTGGACGGCGTGGAAATGCGTCTGCCCTACCAGTCCGACCCCACCTGCCGCAAGCGCATCAACGCCGGCGAAATGGAATACATCGACATCCACCTGTCCCACGTTTCCCAGTTCGTCTGGGGCGGCTTCCTCGGCAAGCTGGACGTGGCCGTGGTGGAAGTGGCCGGCATCACCGAAGACGGCAAGCTGATTCCGTCCTCCTCCGTCGGCAACAACAAGACCTGGCTGGACCAGGCCGACAAGATCATCCTGGAAGTGAACTCCTGGCAGAGCCTGGACCTGGAAGGGATGCACGACATCTATTACGGCACCGCCCTGCCGCCCCATCGCAAGCCCATCCCCATCATCCGCACCGAAGACCGCATCGGCCAGCCTTACTTCAACGTCGATCCCAGCAAGATCATCGCCATCGTTGAAACCAACAAGCCGGACCGCAACTCCGCCTTCACCCCGCCGGACGCCAACTCCAAGCTGATCGCCGGCCACATCCTGGACTTCCTCCAGCATGAGGTGAAGATGGGGCGCCTGCCGACCAACCTGCTGCCCCTGCAGTCCGGCGTCGGCAACGTGGCCAATGCCGTGATGGCCGGTCTCAAGGACGGCCCCTTCGAGAACCTCACCGCCTACACCGAAGTGCTGCAGGACGGCATGCTGGAACTGCTGAAGTGCGGCAAGATGACCTGTGCTTCCGCCACCTCCTTCTCCCTCTCCCCCGAGGCCCTGGCCGATCTCACCGCCAACCTGAAGGACTTCAAGAACAAGATCATCCTGCGGCCCCAGGAGATCTCCAACCATCCGGAAGTGATCCGCCGCCTCGGCGTCATCGCCATGAACGGGCTGATCGAAGCCGACATCTACGGCAACGTGAACTCCACCCACATCATGGGCACTTCCATCATGAACGGCATCGGCGGCTCCGGCGACTTCGCCCGCAACGCCTTCATCTCCATGTTCATGACCCCCTCCAGCGCCAAGGGCGGCACCATCTCCTGCATCGTGCCCATGGTCTCCCACGTGGACCACACCGAGCACGACGTGCAGGTGATCGTCACCGAACAGGGCCTGGCCGACCTGCGCGGCCTCTCCCCCAAGGCCCGGGCCAAGGTGGTCATCGAGAAGTGTGCCCACCCCAACTTCAAGCCGGCCCTGCAGGAGTACTACGAGCGCTCCCTGCGCTACTCCCCCGGCCGCCACACCCCGCACCTGCTGGACGAAGCCTTCACCTTCATGCCCAACTGGATGGCCAACAAGGCCGCCCGGGAAGCCTGGCGCGACGACTCCCTGGTGCAGGCCGACGCCTGGAAGAAGTAAGCCGGGCGGTTCTTTCCGCCCAAACGAAAACCGGCCCCGAGGGGCCGGTTTTTTTTCGAGGAAAATCCTTTCAGGGCTTGCCGCTGGCGGCCTGCATCTCGGCCACGAAATCCCGTTGGATTGCCTTCAGCTGGGCGCCCATTTCCGCCATGGAGCGCTGGGACTCCTGGGATATCTGACGCAGCACCAGGGGCATCTTCTCGATGGTGGCGCGGCCCGCCGGCGTTTCGTAGAAGGCGAGCATGCCGGCCACTTCGTCCTCGGTGAAGGTCTGGGTATAAAGGCGCATGTACATCGGCTCCTGGCGCTCCCAGGACAACTGCTCCTGGATCAGGGCCACCATGCGCGCCGTCATCCGGGTGATGGCCGCCTCCTGGGCCGGGGTCGGCGACTTGCCCCGCAGGCTCTGCTGCGCCAGGCCCTGCATCATGTCCTGGGCCTGCTGCTGCACTTGCTGCAACAGGGCGCGGGCCTGGGTCACCTCCAGCAGGCGCCGGACCGAGGCTTCGCTGGCCGGCTCGGCCAGGGCTGCAGAGCCCCCGAGCAGAAGGACAAGGAGCAGCAGGTTGCGGATTGATGAGCGCATGGGGATTCCAAAAAAGGGATGGAGTAAAAGACAAGGCTACGAGCCCGGGGATTATGCCGTCCGACTTGGCAAACGCCAATGCGGGCTGCCCCGCGTCCCGGCCGGCTTTTCCCGCTCCCGCCCCTGTGCCAGAATGGCCCGCCTGCCATTTGCCGACGCTGCAATGCCCATCCCCGCCACCATCCGCACCATAGCAACCACCCCGCCTCTGCGGCTGCCGAGGGCGTGACCGTGCGTCTCGGCATCGACCTGGGCGGCACCAAGATCGAGATCATCGCCCTGGGCGACGACGGCCGGGAGCTGCTGCGCCGCCGGGTGCCGACGCCCCGGGGCGACTACGGCGCCACCCTGCAGGCGGTGGCAGGCCTGGTGCGGGAGGCTGAAGCGGCGCTGCAGATGACGGGCAGCGTCGGCGTCGGCATGCCCGGCAGCGAATCGATCCTCACCGGCCACATCCGCAACGCCAATTCCACCTGCCTCATCGGCCAGCCCCTGGGGCGGGACCTGGAGGCCCTGCTGCAGCGGCCGGTGCGCCTGGCCAACGACGCCAACTGCTTCGCCCTGTCCGAGGCCATGGACGGAGCCGGGCGGGGCGCCCGCTGCGTCTTCGGCGTCATCCTCGGCACCGGGGTCGGCGGCGGCCTGGTCATCGACGGCCAGGTGCTGCGGGGTGCCAACGGCATCGCCGGCGAGTGGGGCCACATCCCCCTGCCCGGCGCCGGGGCCGACGACCTGCCCCTGCCGCCCTGCTACTGCGGCCGCCACGGCTGCGTCGAAACCTATCTCTCGGGCCCGGCCCTGGCGGCGGACCACCTCCGCCACGGCGGCGAAGCCATGGAGGCGGCCGCCATCGCCGCCGCCGCGGCCGCCGGCGACGCCCGCTGCGAGGCCACCCTGCAGCGCTACGAAGCCCGTCTGGCGCGGGCCCTGGCCACGGTGATGAATATCGTGGACCCGGACGTGATCGTCCTCGGTGGCGGCCTGTCCAACCTGCAACGGCTCTATGCCAACGTGCCCCGCCTGTGGGCACCCCACGTCTTTTCCGACCACATCGCCACCCGCCTGCTGCCGCCCGTGCACGGCGACTCCTCCGGGGTGCGGGGCGCCGCCTGGCTGTGGTGATTGCCTGAAAGTGAAAGCATGACCCTGATCGTCTCCCGTCTCGCCGTCGGTCCCGTTTCCGCCCTGCCGGAAGGCCGCCCCACGGCCATCTACAAGAATGCCGTGGACGGCCCGCTGGCCATCGGCCCCCTCGGCCTGGAGGGCGACGCCCAGGCCGACCGGCGCGTCCATGGCGGGCCGGAGAAGGCCGTCCATCTTTACCCCAGCGACCACTACGGCAAGCTGGCGGCGGCCTTTCCCGAGGCGGCAAGCACCCTGGTACCCGGCAGCCTGGGGGAAAACCTGGCGGTGGCCGGCACCGACGAGGCTCAGGTCTGCATCGGCGACATCTACGTTTTCGGCAGCGCCCGCCTGCAGGTTTCCCAGCCCCGCTCCCCCTGCTGGAAAATCGACTCCCGCCACGGCGCCGACGGCATCGCCGCCCACATCGCCGAGCACGGCCTCACCGGCTGGTATTTCCGCGTCCTCACCCCGGGCTCGGCCCGGGTGGGCGATGCCCTGCAACTGGAAGCGCGCAATCCGGACCCGGTGTCCCTGGCCGAACTGTGGCAGGGCTGGCAGATCCACCGGCCGCCCCTGGAACTGCTGGAGCGCCTGGCCGCCACCCCGGGCCTGACCCCGGACTGGAGCCGGCGCCTGCGGCAGCGGGCCGACTGGCTGCGGGCCAATCCCCAGGCGGCTGCCGCGGCCGCCACCACCTGGCATCCGCGCCGCGACTGAATGCCCATTGTTTGACGTACGTTAAACCTCGCCGGCATCGGCATACTAGGATGGGATTAAAGTCATATAGGCGGAATGCACCGCCAGGAGCGGCTCCCATGGCCACAGGACGTGCCGATGAAGACTGACGCGCCCATCAGACCCCAGGTCTCCCTGCGCCCCATCCGGCGTGGTGTCGAGGCCTTGCCCCTGTTGCTGGCCCTGCTCCTCAGCGCCCTGCTGTGGGCGGCGGTGGATATCATCCTCGCCCACGAGAAGGAACGGGAGCTGGAACACGGCTACCGCCAGCTGGACTATCTGCGCCGCACCTTCCAGGAACACAGCCACAACACCCTGACCACGGCGGACCAGATTCTCCGCCTGCTCAAGGCCGAGTTCGAGGAGCGGCCGGGCACCCGGGAGTTCAGCGAATTCCGCCGGGCCCTGGAGCACAGTTCCATCTTCGTCCAGCTGGGGGTGATCGGGGCCGACGGCGAACTGCAGTGGAGCAACGTCCCCTTCAAGCAGGTCAACCTGAAGGACCGGGAGCACTTCCAGGTCCATGTGGACCGGGACAGCGGCCAGGTCTTCATCAGCAAGCCGGTGCTGGGCCGGGCCTCGGGCAAGTGGTCGATCCAGCTCTCGCGCCGCCTCAACCACCAGGACGGCAGCTTCGCCGGCGTCGCCGTGGCCTCGGTGGACCCCCAGTACCTGGCCCGCTTCTATCAGGAAGTGGGGCTGCAGGCCGGCACCGTGCTGGGCCTCATCGGCCACGACCGGGTGCTGCGGGTGCGCGTCAGCGACCGGGAAACCACCTTCGGCCAGACCCTGAGCGACGGCGCCCCCCTGCTGCGGGCCCTGCACCAGGGCAGCGACGGGCGCTTCCGCGCCCCCAGTTCCTTCGACGGCACCATGCGCCTCTACAGCTACGGCCAGATGCCGGGCCTGGCCCTGTCCGTAGTGGCGGGTTTCGACGAGGCCCAGGTCCTGGCGCCCTACCAGGAGCGGGCCCGCAGTTATCGTCGCATCACCGCCGCCAGCACCGCCGCGCTGCTGCTCACCGGGCTGCTCCTGTGGTGGCTGTTGGCCCGCCTGCGCCAGGCGCGGCAGGAGGTGGAGGCGGCCCATGCGGTCTTTTCCGCCTCCCCCGATCCCATGGTGATGCTGCAGCGGGACCCCGGCGGCCACTTCCACTATCGCTATTTCAATCCCGCCGCCCTGACCCTGGCCGGCCGCCGCGCCGAGGAAATGCAGCACCATCCCCTGGACCAGGTGCTGACGCCGGAAGATGCCCTGCGCCGCCAGCTGATGCTGGACGAGACGGTACGCAGCGGCGAAGTGCAGGAAGCGGAGCAGACCATGTCCTACCCCGGCGGCGAGCGCACCGTGCGCTGGACGGCGGTACCGGTACACGACGGCAGCGAACACATCAGCCATGTGGCGCTGGTGGGGCACGACCTCACCCTGCTGCGGGAGGAGCAGCGGCAGCTGTGGCTGTCCGACGCCATCGTGGCCCAGACCCACGAAGCGGTCATGGTCACCGATGCCAGCGAGCGCATCTTCCGCGTCAATCCGGCCTTCTGCCTGATGACCGGCTACGCGCCGGAAGAGGTGGAAGACCATTCCCCCGGCCTGCTGGCCTCCGGCGTTCACGACGCCGAGTTCTACCACCACATGCACCAAGCCCTGCAGAGTCGCGGCTTTTGGCAGGGGGATGTGTGGCAGCGGCACAAGGACGGCCATCTCTTCGCCTGCCTGCTGGATATCTCGACCCTGCGCGACGGCGAAGGCCGCCTCACCCACTACGTGCACGTCTTTTCCGACATCACCGAACAGAAGCATCTGGCCGAGCAGATGGAGCACCTGGCCCATTTTGACGGCCTGACCCAGCTGCCCAACCGCAACCTGTTCCAGGACCGGGTCTGCCAGGCCCTGGCCCGGGCCGAACGCAACGGCACCGGCCTGGCCCTGATGTTCATGGACCTGGACGGCTTCAAGGCGGTTAACGACAGCGCCGGCCACAATACCGGCGACCGCCTGCTGGTGGAGGTGGCGCGGCGCATCACCAGCGTGCTGCGCAAGGTAGACAGCGTCTCCCGCCAGGGCGGCGACGAATTCACCGTGCTCCTGGAGAACCTCAACAACGGCCAGGGCATTGCAGAAACGGAAGAGGCGGCGCGACGCATCATCGCCGCCATCAACGAGCCGGTGCTGCTGGACGGCCGCAGCTTCCGCGTCGGCGCCAGCATCGGCATCGCCTTCTACCCGGCGGACGGCGACAACGTGGAACTGCTCATGGCCCGGGCCGATGCGGCCATGTACCAGGCCAAGGCCCGGGGCAAGAACCGGCATCTGTGCTGGACGCCGGAACTGGCCCCGGGAGAGGCCTGAGGCCAGCCCTTCAGGTGGTGGCCAGATCCACCTGCTGCAGGGAACCGGCCTCGCCGTTCTCGGCCAGCCAGACGCCGGTCTGGCGCACCTGGCCCTGCTGCTGGTTGTCCCCGTCCTTGAGGCTGAACTCGCTCTGCACCGAGCCCAGCCAGAGGGCGCCCACACCCGCCTCCTGCAAGGTCTGCAGGCCGGCGCTCTTGCCCTCCTGACCTGCCTTTCCGGCTGCCGCCGTGTCGGCACCGGGCTGCCACAGCCGCAGTTGGGAATAGATGGCGTCGGCTTCGTCGATCCAGTTGTTGCCGTCCGTGTCGTAGGCCTTGAGATCGGCGAAGCCGTTGCCGGAAAGGGCGCCGAACAGCTCCCGGCCGTCGTTGATGGCGCCGTCGCCGTTGCGGTCCAGGGCCAGGAAGGCGGAGCCCCGGCCGAGGCCGGCCACCGACTCCTGGTCGCCGTCCGCATCCAGGTCGAAGTCGAAGCGGGTGTCGGCCAGCTCGGCCGCCTTGCCGGGGAAGTTGAGCACCAGGGGATCTTTCAGTTCCCAGGTACCGCTTTCCTTCTTTTGGTAGTCGGCCTCGTACTGGCGTTGCATGGCCACTTCCAGGTCGAAGTCGATGCAGCGGCCGTCGGCGGTGCGCACGCTGCCGCTGGCGCAGACTGTGGTGGATTCGCTTTCCCGCACCTTGAGGTTGGTCTCCGACTCCCAGGCCACCACCCGCACCCGGGGCATACGGGGCTGGGCTTCAAAATCCCCCGCCGCCGGCGTTCTGGCTGACGCCCCTTTGCCCTGGCCCAGGTCGGGCAGGCCGGTGCTATCCTCGTCCTTATGGCAGCAGCAGTCCTTGCCTCCGGCGGTGAGCATGGCAAACAGCCGGGTAATCATCTCCTGCAGCAGCTGGTCCACCCTGCGCCGACGGCTTTCGTCGCCACTGGCGATGGCGCCGCTGCTCCAGCTTTCCAGCACCAGGGCGATGGCCGAATCCCTCGGCTCTACCTCCTGAGCGACGATCTTGCCGTCCTTGGTATAGCTTTCCAGCATGTTCTTGAACTCGTCGTCACGCTCGAACCGAAAGACATATCTGCTCTCCCGGGTTTCGCTGGCCGTGCGCTGACAGCTGATATCCATCTGGCAATCCTGGATTCTCATGATTTCTCTCCACAAAAGCCCGGCCCGGAATGGGCTCGGGCCAGAGCCTCTGCAAGAGTCTTGCCAAATGTAAAAAACCTTGTGTTTCAGCGGATTGACGCGAAATGGAGGTATTCCATCGGGCTTGCCGGCGGCAATGATGGACGGTCTTGGCGGCAGGATGTGGCTGGGTGTGGCCGGCAATGGCCGCCGCCCCGGCTTCAGAATTCCAGGGGGTCCACTTCCAGATGCCAGCGCAGGCGGGAGGGCGCCTTGATGCCTTCGAGCAGGGGCCGCCATTCGGCCAGGAAGACCTGCAGGGCGGGGCGTGAGGTGGATTCGGCGAGCAGCTGGGCCCGCTCCAGGTTGGCCCGGCGGGCCATGCGCATGGGCACCGGGTCGTACAGCAGCACCGGGCCGTTGCCGTTGAGGTCGGCCCCCAGGGCCCGGGCCTGGGCCAGGTACTCCAGGGCCGGCCCCATCTCCGGCGCCTCGGCCCGCAGCATGACCTGGTAGGAGTAGGGCGGAAAGCCGGCACTGCGCCGTTCTTCCAGCTGGCTGGCGGCAAAGGCGGCGAAGTCGTGCTGCTGCAGGGCGCCGTAGAGGGGATGTTCCGGGTGTTCGGTCTGGATCAGCACCTCGCCGGGCAGTTCGGCGCGGCCAGCACGGCCGCCCACCTGCATCAGCTGGGCGAAGAGGCGCTCCGGGGCTCGCCAGTCGGCGGCGAAGAGGGCCGCATCGGCGCCGGTGACGCCCACCAGGGTGAGGCGGGGAAAGTCGTGGCCCTTGGCCAGCATCTGGGTGCCCACCAGGATGTCGGCCTCGCCGGCGTGGATCTTTTCCGCCAGGGCTTCCCACTGCTTGCGGCTCTTCGCCGAATCCCGGTCCACCCGCAGGATGCGGGCCTCGGGAAAGCGTTCCTGCAGGGTCGTCTCCAGGCGCTGGGTGCCGCGGCCGAAGGGATGGATGTCCTGGTTGCCACAGCTGGGGCAGGCCCGGGGAATGCCGTTCTCGAAGCCGCAGTGGTGGCAGCGCAGGCGCCGGTCGGCCAGGTGCAGCACCAGGTTGGCGGCGCAGCGGCGGCAGCGGGAAATCCAGCCGCAGGAAGGGCAGGCCAGCACCGGGGCGTAACCGCGCCGGTTGAGGAACACCAGGCTCTGCTCGCCCCGTTCCAGGCGCACCTGCAGGGCCGCCAGGAGGGCCGCGGAAAGGCCGTCCTGGAGCTTCTCCCGGCGGGTGTCCAGCAGCCGCACCGGCGGCAGGGAGGCGGCGGCGTTGGCCCGGTCCGCCAGGGTCAGCAGGGTGTAGCGCCGGGGAATACCCTCACCGGTGGCGTTGGCCCAGGTTTCCAGGGACGGCGTCGCCGAGCCCAGGACGATGGGCACGCCCCGCTGCCAGGCGCGGAACACGGCCACGTCCCGGGCCGAGTAGCGCATGCCGTCCTGCTGCTTGAAGGAGGGATCATGCTCCTCGTCCACCACGATCAGGCCCAGGTCGGGCAGGGGCGTGAAAATGGAAAGGCGGGTGCCGAGGACGATGCGGGCCTCGCCTTTGAAGGCCGCCTTCCAGTGCCGGGTGCGGGCGGCCTCGGTGAGTTCGCTGTGCAGGCTGACCAGGCCGACGCCGGGGAAGCGGCACCGCACCCGCTCCTCCAGCTGGGGCGTCAGGTTGATTTCCGGCACCAGCAGCAGGGCCTGATGGCCGCCGGCCAGGGCCGCCTCCACCAGGCGCAGGTACACCTCGGTCTTGCCCGAGCCGGTGATGCCGTAGAGCAGGAAGGGGGCGAAACGGGGCGCCGTGCCCACCCCCGCCGCCAATACGGCGGCGACGGCCTCGGCCTGGCCCGGGGTCAGCTCGGGCGCCACCTGGGGCGCCTCCGCCTTGACCTTGGCCTTCACCGCCCGGGCCTTGGGCGGATCGGTACGCCGCAGGCCCACCGGCAGGGCCGCCAGCATCACCTCGCCGATGGGGGCCTGGTAATAGCTGCTGCAGAATTCGGTGAGACGGAACCAGTCCGGCGGCAGGGGCGGCACGTCATCCCGCAGGATTTCCGCCGCCTTCAGCTTGTCCAGGGGCAGGTCCCCTTCCTCGTCGGCGCCGAGCACGGCGGTGATGACGCCGATGCGCGTGCCCCGGCCGAAGGGCGCCCGCACCCGCCGGCCCACGTCGTCGGGCTGGGCGTCGGGGGCCAGGTAGTCGAACTGGCGGTGCAGGGGAACGTCGAGGGCGACGCGGATGACGGGCATGGGGATGGGCAAAGGGGCCGGCGGCATGAGACCGGCAAGGCCGGAAGCTTAAGGGATCGGGGGCCTTTGGGAAAGGCCGGCGGACCGGCGGGGATATTCCGGGCCGGGCCCCACTTCCACGGGCGGGATCTCAGTCCAATGTACAGCCCAACTCTCAGCCCAAGTTAGGGGCACAAGTTCGCCGTCTTTCTCCTGAATAGGGGCCAAGCCCTTTGCCCGAAAGGACTTTTTCACTTACTCACAATTCCTGTGGATAACTTTGTGGATTGTGCCGGAATAATTTTGCTAAGCAGGCCCCCCGCAAGGGTTTTTGTCACTTTGCTGCAAAATAAGGCACTCCTATCACCCTTATAAATCAACGACTTATAAATATGCCCAAAGTAATAGCCGGCCTTTTGTAACAAATCGTCACCGCGCCCTCTTTCTGTGCATAAGTCAAGGGGAAGGAGCGAAAAAACTCTGGGGAACGGTCCCGTCCCCGAGTTATCCCCGGAATGGGGCAGGGGAACTGGAGGATGGCGAGGGCTAGGAGGAAAGGCAGGCGGGAAGGCGCTGACGGCAGGGGCCCCGTGGGGAAGGCCGCCCCCCGCCATGCGGCGGGGAGGGGGATTGCAGACCGGCGCCCCGGGCGGAGCGCCGGGCAGGGCTGGATCAGCCCTGCTGCCGCAGCTTGCGGCTGTGGCCGTGCACCGCTTCCACCAGGGCCGTGACGTGGTCCGGCGGGGTGAACTGGGAAATGCCGTGGCCCAGGTTGAAGACGTGGCCGGTCTTGCTGCCGCCGGCGGCGTGGTAGGAATCCAGCACCTTCTTGGCTTCGGCCTGCACCACTTCGGGGGAGGCGAACAGCACGTTGGGGTCCAGGTTGCCCTGCAGCGCCACCTTGCCGTTGGTGCGGCGGCGGGCTTCACCGATGTCGATGGTCCAGTCCAGGCCCACGGCATCGCAGCCGATGGCGGCGATTTTCTCGATCCACAGGCCGCCGCCCTTGGTGAAGACGATGCAGGGAATCTTCTCCCCGTCCTTCTCCTTAGTCAGGCCGGCGACGATGCGGCGCATGTACTGCAGGGAGAATTCCTCGTAGGCCGCAGCGGACAGACCGCCGCCCCAGGAGTCGAAAATCATCACGGCCTGGGCGCCGGCTTCGATCTGGGCGTTGAGGTAGGAGGTCACGGCATCGGCGGTCACCGAGAGGATGCGGTGCATCAGGTCGGGACGGTTGTAGAGCATGGTCTTCACATGCCGGTAATCGTCGCTGGAGCCGCCTTCCACCATGTAGCAGGAGAGGGTGTATGGGCTGCCGGAGAAGCCGATGAGGGGCACGGAGTTGTCCAGGGCGCGGCGGATCTCGCTCACTGCGTCGGTGACGTAGCGCAGATGCTCGTAGGGGTCCGGCGCCTGCAGGTCGCGGATGGCCCATTCTTCGCGCAGGGGACGCTCGAACTTGGGGCCTTCGCCTTCGGCGAAGTACAGGCCCAGGCCCATGGCGTCGGGCACGGTGAGGATGTCGGAGAAGAGGATGGCCGCATCCAGGTCGTAGCGGGCCAGGGGCTGCAGGGTCACTTCGCAGGCCAGGGCCGGGTTCTTGCACAGGTCGAGGAAGCTGCCGGCGCGGGCCCGGGTCTCCCGGTATTCGGGCAGATAGCGGCCGGCCTGGCGCATCAGCCACAGGGGGGTGTAATCGGTGGGTTCCTGCAGCAGGGCGCGCAGGAAGGTGTCGTTGCGGGGTCGGGTCACAGGGGGCTCCGCCGGGTTAGCTAGAAAGACCCGGATTATCCTTCGGAACCCCCACCCCTGTCATTGGGATAGATCAAGCCGCCCCCAGATCGGCCGGCCTCACTTGCGCCAGAAGGCCGGCGTCAGCACCACCAGCAGGGTGAAGATTTCCAGGCGGCCGAGGAGCATGGCGAAGGAACAGACCCAGGTCTGGAAGTCGCTCAGCACCGAGTAATTGGCCGCCGGGCCCACCGCATCCAATCCCGGGCCCGCATTGTTGAGACAGGCCACCACAGCGGAGAAAGCGGTGACGATGGGCAGGTCGCTGGCCGAGAGCAGCAGGGTCAGGCTGACGATGGTCACCATGTAGATGAAGCTGAAGGCCAGCACCGCGTGCAACACCGGATCGGGCACGATGACGCCCTGGATACGCACCGGATGCACCGCCGTCGGATGCATGGCCCGCACCAGTTCCCGGAACACCTGCTTGTAAAGGATGACGGCCCGCATCATCTTGATGCCGCCGCCGGTGGAGCCGCCGCAGGCGACGAAGCTGCAAAGGAACAGCACCCACAACTGGGCGAACATGGGCCACATGGTGTAGTCCGTGGTGGCAAAGCCCAGGGAGGTGGCCAGGGAAATGACGTGGAAGGCGGTGTAGCGCAGGGCCGTACCGAAGCTGTCGTAGAGGCCGTAGGGCATCAGGTAGAGGGCCAGACCGACGGCGCTGACGGCCAGCACGCCGAGATAGAAGGGCAGTTCGAAATCCCGCTGGTAGGGCTTCAGGCTCCAGCCCCGCAGGGCGAGGAAGTGGGTAGCGTAGTTGATGCCGGAGAGCAGGGCAAAGCCCATGGCCACCAGTTCGATGGTCAGACTGTTGTAGTAACCCAGGCTGGCGTCCCGGGTGGAAAAACCGCCCAGGCCAAGGATGCTGAAAGCGTGCATGAGGGCGTCCCACCCTTCCATGCCGGCCCACCACAGGGCCAGGGCGCAGAGCACGGTGAACAGCAGATAGACGCCCCACAGCCCCTTGGCGGTTTCGGCGATGCGCGGCGTCAGGCTGGAATCCTTCATCGGCCCCGGCAGTTCGGCCTTGAACATGGCCCGGCCACCAATACCCAGCAGGGGCAAAATGGCCACCGCCAGCACGATCACCCCCATGCCCCCCAGCCAGTGCAGGAAGGTGCGCCAGAAGTTGATGGAAAGGGGCAGGGAGTCCAGCCCCGACATCACCGTCGCCCCGGTGGCCGAAAGGCCGGAGGCGGCCTCGAAATAGGCGTCGGTAAATGAGATGTCGGGCAGGAAAAGCAGCAGGGGCAGGCTGGCGAAGAGGGGCAGGATGGTCCAGGTCAGGGCCACCAGGAGAAAGCCGTCCCGCACCCGCAGGTCCTGGCGGTAACGGCGGGTACAAACCCACAGCAGCAGGCCCACGCCCATGGTCACCACGATGGCCTCGTCGTAGGCCGCCGTGGCGCCATCCTGGGCGTAGGCGGATACCGCCAGGGGCGCCAGCATGGTCAGGCCGAAAATGAGGACGATCAGGCCCAGGATATGGAAGACGGGATAGAAGCGGCGCATGGTGCCCCCGTCAGAGAAAGCCGAAGCCGACCTGGAACAGTTTTTCCACCTTGTGCACCAGCTTCTTATTTACGCAGAAGACGATGACGTGGTCGCCGGACTGGATCACCGTGTCGCGGTGGGCGATGACCACGTGGCCGTAGGCCTGGATGCCAACCGGGCCCTGGTAGCCGATGATTTCCGGCGTCTCCAGGTCGCGCACGATGGCGGCGATGGTGACGCCCTTGGGCAGGGGAATCTCGCCCAGGCTGCGGCCCACCACCCGGGAGGAATTGCGGTCGCCGTGGGCCACCAGTTCCAGGGCCTCGGCGGCGCCCCGGCGCAGGGAATGGACCTGGGAGACGTCGGCCCGGCGCACGTGGGCCAGCAGGGTGCCGATGGAGACCTGGGCCGGGGAAATACCGATGTCGATGGGGCCGCCCTGCACCATGTCGGCGTAGGCGCGCCGGTTGATCAGGGCCAGCACCCGCTGGCAGCCCAGGCGCTTGGCCAGGGAGGCGGCCATGATGTTGTCTTCGTCGTCGTTGGTGAGGGCGAGAAAGAGGTCCATCTCGGCGATGTTCTCCTGCTCCAGCAGGTCCTCGTCCGTGGCGTCGCCGCACAGCACCAGGGTGTCGCCCAGGCGCGGCGCGATCCATTCGGCCCGGCTGCGGTTGTGCTCCACCAGCTTCACCTCCAGGCGCTGCTGCAGGGCGGTGGCCACCCGGTAGCCGATGTTGCCGCCGCCGGCGATCATCACCCGCTTCACCGGCCGCATCATGCGCCGCAGCTCCCGCAGCACCGGGCGGATGTGCTCGCTGGCGGCGATGATGAAGACTTCGTCGCCGGCATGGATCACTGTCTCGCCTTCGGGGATGATGGGCTGGTCCTGGCGGAAGAGGGCGGCGATGCGGGCATCCACCTGGGACGGCAGGTGCTCCCGCAGCTTGCGCACCGGCTTGCCCACCAGGGCGCCGCCCTCGTAGGCCCGCACCGCCACCATGACCAGGCGGCCCTCGGCGAACTCCAGCACCTGCAGGGCCTCGGGGAAATCCACCAGACGCACGATGTAGTCGGTGATGTTCTCCTCGGGGCAGATGGCGAAATCCACGGCGAAGTTCTCGTCGGAGAGAAGCTGCTCGTCCTCGAGGAAATCGGCGGCCCGCAGGCGGGCAATGCGGGTCGGCACGTTGAAGCGGCTCTTGGCGATCTTGCAGGCCACCAGGTTGGTCTGGTCGCTCTGGGTCACGGCGATGAGCAGGTCCGCATCGTCCAGGCCGGCGTCGCCGAGGATGGACGGCAGGGCCGCATTGCCGCACACGGTGCGCAGGTCGAGCCGGTCCTGCAGGGCGGCCAGGCGCTCCCGGTCGTTGTCCACGATGGTGATGTCGTTGGCCTCGTGCACCAGGGCCTCGGCCACGCTGGCGCCGACCTGGCCGGCACCGAGAATGACGATCTTCATGCTTCCCCCAATGTCCTGGGCCGGCCATGGGGCGGCCGGCGGGAACCTGTTCTATTGCGTCGAGTGTAGCGCCGGCGGGGAAGGGCGGGGCGTGGACTGCATCACGCCCAGGCGGATCAGCCCTCGCCGCCGCGCTTGCCGGTGCTGACGCCCAGTTGCTTGAGCTTGCGGTAGAGGTGGGTGCGCTCCACCCCGGAACGTTCCGAGACCCGGGTCATGTTGCCCCCTTCCTGGCGCAGGACGTGTTCGAAATAGAGTTTCTCGAAGGCGTCCCGGGCTTCCCGCAGGGGCTGGGAGAAAAGGGGCTCCAGGGGCGTGCTGGCGGCCTCGCCGTCGGTGGTGTGGAGCAGGCCGGCCACGTCCTCGGCGCTGATTTCCTCCTCCAGGGCGGTGAGCGCCAGGTTTTTCACCGCCCCCTGCAGCTCGCCCCAGCCATCGGCGCTCCAGCGGTGCATGCGCAGGGCGTTGAGGGCGGCGCTGGAGAAATGGCGGGCCGGGGCCTCGCCCCGTTCCATCAGGTGGGAGAGCAGCAGGCCGGCGATTTCCGGCACCTCGTCGGCATGGGCGGAAAGCTGGGGCAGGGCCACCCAGACCTCGCCGAGACGGGCTACCAGAGCGGCGTCCCAGCCGGCTTCGAGCAAGGACTGGAGCGGCTTGTGGCAGGCCACCACCAGTTGCAGCTTGTACTTCTCCAGGCGCTCCAGGGCGAAGGCCAGGTTCATCTGCTGCAGCTTGCCCAGGACCGCCAGGTCCGGCACGAAGAGAATGCCGCCGGAGGCCTGTTGCAGACGTTCCTGGGTCAGGGGCCCGGATTCGGCGGCCAGGTCGAGCCAGGGCGCATGGGGCGCCTGCAGGGTGCGGGCGCAGATGTCGGCGATGGCGCCGGCGCCGCCCTTGAGCAGCAGCACTGGGGCGCTCTTGGCCGCCTGCTCCAGGCGCTTCTTCAGGTCCTTGAGCAGGGGCAGCTTGGCCAGGGCATCCAGGGTCAGGGGCGGCTTGACGGTCTGGGCGTCGTGCTTCAAAGCCTTCTTCACCGTGGCTAGGAGCTTCTGCAGGGCGATGGGCTTTTCCAGGAATTCCACGGCGCCGTGGCGGGTGGCCTCCACCGCGGTGTCGATGGTGCCGTGGCCGGACATCATCACCACCGGCATGGTCAGCAGGCCCGAGGCGCCCCATTCCTTGAGCAGGGAAATACCGTCGGTGTCGGGCATCCAGATATCCAGCAGCACCAGGTCCGGGCGCTTCTCAGCCCGCAGGCGGCGGGCGGCCGTGGCGTTTTCCGCCAGCCAGATGTGATGTCCCTCGTCCTCCAGGATTTCCGACAGCAGTTCCCGGATGCCGATTTCGTCGTCCACAACCAGTATTTGAGCCATGTTGCTTGAGATCCTCGGTTTTCTTATGGGTTGGCCAGGGGCAGGCGGATGCTGATCTGGGCGCCGCCTCCGGTGCCGTTTTCATGCTTGTTGGTGATGTCGATGCGGCCGCCGTGCTCGTCCACGATCTTGCGCACGATGGCCAGGCCCAGGCCGGTGCCCTTGGGCTTGGTGGTGACGTAGGGTTCGAAGGCCCGGGCCAGGATTTCCGCCGGGAAGCCGGGGCCGTTGTCCTCCACCACCAGGCGGGCAAAGCGCCCGGCCGGCTCGGTGGCGAGGCGGATGGCCGGCGCCGGCTGCTCCGCCAGGGCGTCCTCGGCGTTGCGCAGCAGGTTGTGGATGATCTGCCGCAGCTGGGTGGCGTCCCCCAGCACCGGCGGCAGGTCGCCGGCCAGATGCACGTCGATGCTGGCGTGGGAGGTCTCGTAGAGCCCCAGCACCTCGCCCACCAGGGCGTTGAGGTCGAGCACCGCCAGCACCGGCGAGGGCATGCGGGCGTAGTCGCGGAAGTCGTCCACCATGCGCTTCATGGCCTGGACCTGGTTGATGATGGTCTGGGTGCCCTTGTTCAGGGTCTCGGCCGCGGCCGCATCCAGCTTGTCCTCCAGCTTCATCTGCAGGCGCTCGGCGGAAAGCTGGATGGGGGTGAGGGGATTCTTGATCTCGTGGGCCAGGCGTCGGGCCACTTCGCCCCAGGCGGCGCTGCGCTGGGCGGCGATGAGCTGGGTCACCTCGTCGAACACCACCACGTAGCCGCCGCCGCTGCCGGCCGGCAGCTTGGAGCCCCGCAACAGCAGGACCTGGGGCGCCAGGCCGGGGCGGTCCAGCTCGACCTGGGTCTGCCAATCCTCTTCCGCATGGGCGGCAAAGCCGTCGCGGATGGCCCGGCCCAGCAGGTTCTGCCGGGGCCAGGCTTCCACCGGCTCGCCGGAAAGGCCGACGAAGTCGTCGCCGAGGATGGTGCAGGCCCCCGCATTGATGGCCCGCAGGACGAAGCGGGCGTCGAAGGCGAGAACGCCGGCAGAGAGGTTGGCGAGAATTTCCTCCAGATAGGCCCGGGCCGATTCCAGTTCGCTGCGGTGGCGCTCCGTCTCCTTGCGGGCATCGTCCAGCTGACGGGTCATCTGGTTGAAGGACTGGGTCAGCACCCCCAGTTCGTCCCGGCTGTAGATGGCCTGGCGCGGCGTGAAGTCGCCGGCGGCCACGGCCTGGGTACCCTCGGCCAGGATGGAGAGGGGCGCCGAAAGGCGCCGGGCCAGCACATAGGCCACGGCGATGGCGGTAAACAGGGACAGCAGCAGGGCCAGGGTCAGGGTCAGGGCGTAGATGTGGGTGAGGCCGCTGCGGGCCAGGGACAGCTCCTGGTAGTCCCGGTACACGTCCTGCACCGCATCGGCATTCTCGGCGATGGCCGGCGGCACCCCCTGGGTCAGCTGCAGGATGCGCGGCTCCTCGGTCAGGCCGTAGCCGGGAATGCCCACCAGCACCCTGAGGGTCATGTCCTTGCCCTCACCCTCGATGGAACCGATACCCCGGGAAAGACGGGCCTGCTTCAGCTGGGCGGAGGAGGGCAGGGAGGGCAGCAGGGAAGAATAGTCGCCATTGGCGCTGGCGATGACCTGGCCGTTGGCGGCGAAGAGGGCCGCGCTTTCCACCCCGGCCTGGTCGCGCAGGCGGTTGAGCAGCAGGCGGCGAGTGCCGTCGGGCCGGTCGGCCAGTTCCTGGGCCATCTGCCGGCCCTTCTCGGTGAGGTCGGAAAGCATGGCGTCAAGGGCACTGCGGCCCAGGTTGAGGCCCGACTCCAGAGCGGTTTCCACCCGCACGTCGAACCAGCTCTCGATGCTCTTGGTGACGAACTGCACCGACACGGCATAGATGGTGACACCGGGCACCACCCCCATGAGGGCGAAGAAGACCAGCAGGCGCAGCTTCAGGCGGGAGCCGAAGACCTTGGCCCGGTGCTCCTTCCACAGGGCCCGCAGCTGCCAGGCCACCAGGCCGGCCAGGGCCAGGGCCACCAGACCGTTGAGGGCCAGCAGCCAGGGATAGTTGCGGGCGAAAAGGGCCGTATTGGCCGAGGCCGAGGCCAGCAGGAAGAGCAGGATGCCGCCCAGGGCGGCGACGATGACCAGGAGGACTCTCACTTGGCGCCCTCCCGCGGCGGCTCTTCCCGGGGCACGGAGAAGGGCCAGTTGAGCCAGTCGGAAGCCAGGTTCCATTCCCGGTTGGCCAGGGCCGTCAGCTGGAAGGGCTTGGGCAGCTGGGAGGGATCGAGGCGCAGGCGCAGGGAAGCCTGGTAGGTTTCCCCGGGGCGGAGGGCCACGGACTTGTCCAGCACCGTCCAGTGGCGCAGGCGGGAGAGGATGCGCAGGGCCTCCTCCAGGGAGGAGAAGTTCTGGTGCAGAGCGCCGGAGGAAAGGCGGTACTGGCGGGTGAGGGCGTTGTAGGAGAGACGCAGGGTCTGGCTGCGGCTGGCCACCTTGTCGTCCAGCCAGTACCAGCGGACGCGGGTCAGCTCGAATTCCACCAGGAAGTTGAGCACCACCCCCCGGGTCACCGCTTCTTCCAGGCGGGAATTGAACTCGAAGGCGAAGTCGGCGGAGAGGGTGTAGCCGTCGTCCCCCGGAGTGAGCTGGGGATTGCGTACCTCCACCTCGCTCGCCGCCCCCAGGGCAGCCCAGAGACAGAGCCAGCAGATGGCGAGGAGCTTAAGCGGTCTTTTCCAGCAGCGCATAGTAGAAGCCGTCATGTTCACTTCCTGGCAACAACTGCAACTCGTCGGCACCGTCGATGCCGATGCGGCGGGCATCCCCGTGGCGCGCCAGGAAGGCGCTCACCTGCTGGCTGTTCTCCTCGGGGAAAACGGAGCAGGTGGCATAGAGCAGGCGCCCACCCACCGCCAGAGTCGGCCACAGCACCTCCAGGATCTGCCGCTGCACCCGGGCGAACTGGGCGATGTCGGTCTCCCGCCGCAGCCATTTGCTGTCCGGATGGCGGCGCACCACGCCGCTGGCGGAACAAGGCACATCGGCCAGAATGCGGTCGAAGGGGCGGCCGTCCCACCAGTCGTCGGGGCAGCGGGCATCGGCAGCACGCACGGCGGCCCGAAGGCCCAGGCGGCTCAGGTTTTCCTCCACCCGGCGGCAGCGCAGCCCGTCCACGTCCAGGGCCAGCAGGTCCACCCCGGCCCGTTCAAGAATATGGGCCGTCTTGCCGCCGGGGGCGGCGCAGGCATCCAGCACCCGCTGGCCGGCCCGGGCGTCCAGCAGCTCGGCGGCGCGCTGGGCGCCCCAGTCCTGAACCGAGACAAAACCGTCGAAAAAGCCGGGCAGGGCATCCACCGGCACCGGATTCTGCAGCAGCAGGGCGGCGCTGCCCAGGGGTGCAGCGGCAATCCCGGCGGCGTCCAGGCGAGCCTGGTATTCCTCCCGGGAGCCCCGGGCCAGATTGACCCGCAGGGTCATGGGCGGCTGGCCGTTGCCGGCCGTGGCAATGGCTTCCCAATCCCGGGGATAGGCCCGGCGCAGGCGGAACAGCCACCAGTCGGGATGCCACCAGGCCCCCGACGGCTTGCCGGTGGCCCGGGCCAGCAGCTCGGGCCGCTGCCGCAGATAACTGCGCAGCACGCCGTTGATCACCCCCCGGAAATTGCCCTTGGCCAGGGTGGCGGCAGCGGCCACGGCCTGGTCCACCACCGTGTGGCTCTGCTCCGGCCGGCTCTCCAAGCGGTACAGGGCGCACAGCAGCAGGCTCTGCAGCTGGGGTTCGGGCAGGGGCTTCTGCAGCAGGGCCGCCAACACCGCCTCGCCCCAGCCATAACGGCGCAGGGCGCCGTAGGCCAGATCCTGTGCCTGGGCCCGGGTCGGCCCCAGTTCGCCCTTGGCCTGCTGCGCCAGCACTTCGGTCAGGCTGCGTCCGGCCTGGACGGCAGCAACGGCTGCACTGGCCAGCAGCAGGGCGCGGGCCAGGGAATCGGGTGCCGGCTCCGGAGCGGAGTGGACAGGAGAAGGGCGGCGGGAGGCGGGCGGGGAGTTGCGGGAAGACAAGGATTGCGGGCTCAAAAAAATCGGTAAAAAAGGCTGCCGGAAGTACATCGGCGTAGTCGAAGCAGTTTAGCATGGCCTTTCTGTCGCTCCGGCAGCACCGGAGCGGTTTTCACCACTTTTCCCGCCGTCGCGGGTCCCTCGGGCCCGGGGCACTTTTGGGCGATAATCCGGCCATGCACACCAACACCTCCCTGACCCGCTACGCCTGGCTGTCCATTGCCGCCGCCATCGCCACCATCCTGCTCAAGGGGGCGGCCTGGTGGTGGACCGGTTCCGTCGGCCTGCTTTCCGATGCGCTGGAATCCTTCGTCAATCTGGCCGGCGCCCTCATGGCCCTGTGGATGCTGACCCTGGCGGCCCAGCCGCCCGACGAAAAGCACGCCTACGGCCACAGCAAGGCCGAGTATTTCGCCAGCGGCTTCGAGGGCCTGCTCATCCTGGTGGCGGCCCTGGCCATCGCCCACACCGCCATCAACCGCCTGCTGAACCCCCAGGCTCTGGAGCAGGTAGGCGTGGGCCTGGCCATTTCGGTAGTGGCTTCCCTGGTCAATCTGGGCGTCGCCCGGGTCCTCCTGGCCGCCGGCAAGCAGTACGGCTCGGTCGCCCTCAAGGCGGACAGCGCCCACCTGATGACCGATGTATGGACCTCTGTCGGCGTCATTGCCGGCGTGGCCGCCGTGGCCCTGACCGGCTGGCTGTGGCTGGACCCGATCCTGGCCCTGATCGTTGCCACCCACATTCTCTACACTGCCTGGCACCTGATTCGGGATGCGGCTGCCGGACTCATGGACGCCGCCCTGCCGGAGGAATTCCTCGGCAGCCTGGAAGGCGCCCTCTCGCCCCACCGGCAGCAAGGCATCGGCTTCCACGCCATCCGCACCCGCCAGGCCGGCACCCGGGCCTTCATTTCCCTGCACGTGCTGGTGCCGGGGGAATGGACGGTGCAACGGGCTCACGAGCTGGCCGAGCAGGTGGAGGAGGACATCCGCCGGGCCATTCCCGGCGCCCACGTCACCACTCATCTGGAGCCCCTGGAAGACCCCCTGTCCCACCAGGACATCGACCTGGACCGCTGATGCGAGCCAAGGCGCTGCTCCTGATCCTGGGCATCGGCCTCGGCGCGCCTCCCGCCCTGGCCTGGAACGGAGCGGGGCACCGCATCAGCGCCAGCATTGCCTGGAACAGGCTGTCCGCCCCGGCGCGCCAACAGGTGAGCCGCCTGCTGCAGGCACACCCGGACCTCGCCCGCTGGCAACGCCAGCAGAAGCACTACGGCAGCCTGGAGCAAAGCCGGGTTCTGTTCATCGAAGCCTCCACCTGGGCCGACGACATCCGTCACGACAGCCGCTACCACGACAACGACGCAGAGACGCTTTCCGACACGCCGGACATGATGGCCCGGCATCGGGACTGGCACTACGAGAACCTGCCCCTGACGCCTGGGCGGGGCGGGCCGGAGGAGCGGGCACCGCAGCGGGGACAGCTCACCACCCGCATCAAGCAGTTGTCGGCCCAACTGGCCGACCGGCGCCTGGGCGACCCGGAGCGGGCCTACGCCCTGGTCTGGCTGATCCATTTGGTGGGTGACATCCACCAGCCCCTGCACGTGGTTAGCCGCTACGACGAGGAAGGCAACCCGGATGCCGGGGGCAACGACCAGTCGGTGATCGACCCGGCCAACAACCGCAGACCCGAAACCAGCCTGCACACCTATTGGGATGATCTGCCGGGACCCTCCCGGCTGCGGGGAAACCAGCTGCTGGATGCCGCCCAGTTAATGGACTCCGACATTCAGCACACACCACAGAAGACGGTTGCCGCCTGGCGGCAGGAGTCATTGCAACTGGCACGCACCCGGGTTTATCCCGGCATCGACAGCAATCTGGTGCCGGTACTGGATGAACGTTACAGCAGGCAAGCCAAGGCAGTCGCAGATAGACGGCTGGTTGAGGCAGGGCGCCGGCTGGCCGGACTGCTCAACAGGATATGGGGTAAGTGACGTTTCACGTGGAACAAAGCCGGCGAACGCCACCGGGTGTTTCACGTGAAACAGGGCGGTGAGGACCGCCCTGTTTCTTTTGGGAAATTGTCAGCGGGCCAGCTGACGCAGCCGCGCAATGCGTTCTTCGGTCGCCGGATGGGTGGAAAACAGTCCGGCCAGACCACCCCCCGACAGGGGATTCATGATCATCATCTGGGCCGTTTCCGGATGGGCCTCCGCCGCCGGCATGGGAATGCCCCGGGCGTAGGCATCGATCTTGGCCAGGGCATCGGCCAGGGCCAGGGGGTCGCCGCTGATCTGGGCACCGCCCCGGTCGGCCTCGAATTCCCGGGCCCGGGAAATGGCCATCTGGATCAGGCTGGCCGCCAGGGGCGCCAACAGGGCCACCAGGATGCTGGCCAGGGGATTTGCCGGTCGACCTTCTTCGTCCCGGCCACCGAAGAACATGGCGATATTGGCAAGGGCCGAAATGGCGCCGGCCATGGTGGCGGAAATGGTGGAAATGAGGATGTCCCGATGCTGCACGTGGGCCAGTTCGTGGGCCATGACGCCCCGCAACTCCCGCTGGGAGAGCATCTGCAGGATGCCGGTGGTCGCCGCCACCGCGGCGTTCTCGGGATTGCGGCCGGTAGCGAAGGCGTTGGGCTGAGCCTCGTCGATGATGTACACCCGGGGCATGGGCAACCCGGCACGGCCGGCCAGCTCCTTCACCATATTGTAGAGATAGGGGGAGGAAGCCTCGTCCACCTGCTGCGCGTTGTACATGCGCAGCACCATCTTGTCCGAATTCCAGTAGGCGAACACATTCATGGCGCCGCCCAGAAGCAGGGCGATCACCATGCCCTGGGCACCGCCCACGGCGCCGCCGATGACACCGAAAAGGGCGACGATGGCCGCCATCAGCAGGGTGGTCTTGAACCAGTTCGCACTCATCTCAAACCTCCGGACAATCTTGTATGGGTGGTTAACTCGGGGCGCCTGTCGCCAAATTCAAGCCGCCGGGAGTTCGAACCGCGCCCCTGCGGACACGCCGTGGCCGGCCAGGAACTGGGCTACCGGCAGGCGTTTGCCGCCGGCCTTCTGCAATTCGGTCAGCAGCAGGGAGCCACTACCGCAAGCCACCAGGATGCCGTGCTTGTCCGCCGCCAGCACGGTACCGGGGACACCGCTTTCGCTGCGGGGCAGGGCGGCCCAGACTTTCAGGGGCGCACCGTCCAGCACCGCGGTGGTTCCGGGGAATGGAGTGAAGGCCCGGATCTGCCGATCCAGCTCGGCTGCCGGACGGCGCCAGTCCAGGGGCGCCTCGGACTTGTCCAGCTTGGCGGCGTAGGTGACACCGGCTTCGGGCTGGGCGACCGCCGGCAGCGGCAGGTGCTGCAAGGCGCTGACAATAAGCTGGGCCCCCTGCACCGCCAGCTTGTCGTGCAGGGTCTGGGACGTATCCTGGGCCGTGATGGGCGTACTGGCGGAAAGGAGCACGGGGCCGGTATCCAGGCCGGCTTCCATCTGCATGATGCAGACACCGCTTTCCGCATCGCCGGCCAGAATGGCCCGGTGGATGGGAGCCGCGCCGCGCCAGCGGGGCAGGAGGGAGGCATGGATGTTGAGGCAGCCATGGCGCGGAATATCCAGCACGGCCTGGGGCAGGATCAGGCCATAGGCGGCCACCACCATCACGTCCGGTGCCAGCTGGCGCAGCTTCTCCTGGGCCGCCTCATCCTTCAGGGTCAGGGGCTGGAACACTTCGCTGCCCCGGGACAGGGCCAGTTGCTTCACCGGCGAGGCCTGCAGGGTCATGCCCCGGCCCGCCGGCCGGTCGGGCTGGGTCAGTACCAGAGGAATGTCGTGGCCTGCCTCGTAAAGGGCGGCCAGGGCCCGGGCGGCAAATTCGGGAGTGCCGGCAAAGACGATTTTCATGGGGGGAGAACCGGAAGGAAAGAGGGCAGGGGAGCAGAGCTGCTCCCCCGGAAAATCAGGCGGTGATGCGGGCCTGCTTGGCCAGCTTGGCCTTGATGCGACCCTGTTTGAGCTGGGACAGATGATCGACGAAAACCTTACCCTGCAAGTGATCCAGCTCATGCTGGATGCAGACCGCCAGCAGGCCGTCGGTTTCCAGGGAACAGATCTTGCCGTCCAGGTCCAGGTAACGCACGGCGATATGCTCGGCCCGCTCGACCTTGTCGTAAATGCCCGGCACCGAGAGACAGCCTTCTTCACCCACCTGCAGTCCGTCGCGGTGGGTGATTTCCGGATTGATCAGCACCAAGAGTTCGTCCTTGGTTTCCGACACGTCGATGACAATCACCTGCTTGTGTACATCGACCTGGGTGGCGGCCAGACCGATACCCGGCGCCTCGTACATGGTTTCCGCCATGTCCCGGGCCAGGGCACGAATGCCGTCGTCAATTTTTTGGACCGGAACCGCCACTTTTTTCAAGCGGGGATCCGGGAAGCGCAAAATAGGGAGTAAAGCCATAAAAAGCTTGCCCGAATAATCTATTACATGCAGAATTTAAACCAAATCCCTAGATTCGGGACATGGGTGTGGACAACAAAAGGGCCGCCCTTGTTCCGGCAGCGCGAGGACGCCACGATGATTCGACACCTGTTCGGCCGCCCTGGCCTGAACCCCGCCCGCATTATAGCCACCCTTCTGTTGGCTGTCGCCGCCTCCAGCGCCAGTGCCCAGGAATCTCCCCGCCTCGCCGACAACGCGCCGGACCGCCATATCGTGGTGCCGGGCGACACCCTGTGGGGCATCGCCGGCAAGTTCATCCAGGAACCCTGGCGCTGGCCCGAAATCTGGCGCCTGAACAAGGACCAGATCAAGAATCCCCACCGCATCTACCCGGGCGACGTCATCGTCATGGTCACCGGCGAGGACGGCAAGCCACAGCTCAAGCTGGCCAAATCGCTCAAGCTGCAGCCGCGCGAGTACAGCGAAGCGGTCAAGAACGAAATTCCCACCATTCCGCAAAGCATCATCGAGCCCTTCCTGTCCCAGCCCCTGGTGGTGGACCCCAGCGCCATGGACAAGGAAGCCCGCATCATCGCCACCCAGGAAGGACGGGTCTATCTTGGCGGCGGCGACCAGGCCTACGTGGTTGGGGTACGGGAGCCTTCCGAATTGTGGCAGGTCTATCGTCCCGGCAAGGCCATGCTCGATCCCGACACCAAGGAAGTGCTGGGTCATGAGGCGTTCTACCTGGGTACGGCCAGGCTGATTCAACCGGGAGAGCCCTCCGTCATGGAAATGGTGGAGGTGAAGCAGGAGGTCGGCAAGTTCGACCGGCTGATGCCCGCATCCCGCCCCGAACTGATCACCTATGCGCCCCGTCGTCCGGAAGCCAAGGTTGAGGCCCGCATCATCGCGGTGTACGGCGGTGTCGGCACCGGTGGGCGCTACTCGGTGGTATCCCTGTCCAGGGGCAGTCGCGACGGGCTCGAGGTCGGCCACGTCCTGGCCTTGCTGCGCAGTGAAAAGGTCTATGAACAGCGCAACGAACAGGGCGAGCGGGAGCTGGTCAAAGTGCCGCCCCAGCGCTATGGCCTGGTCTTTGTCTTCCGGACGTTCGAGCGGGTTTCCTACGCCCTGGTCATGGATGCTGCCTTGCCCCTGTCTCTGGCCGATCTGGTACGCAACCCCTGAGCCCCCGCCGTGGCTGATCCGGCCCTCACCGCCTGGCTCCGGCTGACGCTGGTTCCGGGCGTCGGGCCGGAGACCCAGCGCCATCTGCTGGCCGCCTTCGGCCTGCCGGAACAGATTTTTTCCGCCCCCCCCGGTGCCCTCAAGCAGGTCGTCGGCAAGAAGGCCGAACTGCTGCTCGACACGGACAATCAGGAAGCGGTGGACCGGGCCCTGGACTGGGCCGGCAAGCCGGGCAACCGCATCCTGACCCTGGCCGATCCAGACTATCCCCAGCTGCTGCTCGAATCCGCCGATCCTCCCAGCCTGCTCTATGTGAAGGGCCGGGTGGAATTGCTCAACCGGCCTGCCCTGGCCATTGTCGGCAGTCGTAATGCCACGCCCCAGGGCCTCAAGGATGCCGAGGCCCTCGCTGCCGATCTGGCGGCCCAGGGGCTGACCATCGTCAGCGGCCTGGCCCTGGGCATCGACGGCGCCGCCCATCGCGGCGGGCTGAAAGGGGAGGGCGGCAGCGTCGCCGTCATCGGCACCGGGGCTGACCGCATCTATCCCTCGCGGCACAAGGAACTGGCGCTGCAACTGGCGACCGAAGGCGCCATCGTTTCCGAATTTCCCCTGGGTACGCCGGCGGTAGCCCACAATTTTCCCCGCCGCAACCGCATCATCGCCGGCATGGCCAAGGGCTGCCTGGTGGTGGAAGCCGCCCTGGAAAGCGGTTCCCTCATCACCGCCCGCCTGGCGGCCGAACTGGGCCGGGAGGTGTTTGCCATTCCGGGCTCCATCCATTCGCCGGTGGCCAAGGGCTGCCACCGGCTGATTCAGCAGGGCGCCAAGCTGGTGCAGGAAGCCCGGGACATCGTGGAAGAAATCGGCCCGTTCGACCCCCCGGGCTGCAAGCCAGCAAGGACGCCACTTTCCACCGGCAATACCCCAACAACCTCGCCAATCCTTGATCCTGGCCAGGCTGCCGTACTCGATGCCCTCGGCCACGATCCGGCCAATCTGGACCAATTGCTGCAGCGCACAGGCTTGACGACGGAAGCCCTATGCGCCATCCTCGTGACGCTGGAACTGGCGGACCGCGTTGCCAGTCTTCCCGGAGGCCGCTACCAGCGGCTTTCCCCCACCTGATACGTTGCCAATGTTCGACATCCTCGTCTATCTCTTCGAAAACTACGTCGATTTCGCCGACTTCAGCAAGTCCGGCAATCAACCCGATTCACCCGATTCCCAGGCCGACACGGCCCTCAGCCGCAAACTCACTGCGGCCGGCTTCTCCGAAGAAGAAATCAGCGAAGCCCTGGAATGGCTCCAGGGCCTCAAGGCCACCCTGCCGACCCGCCAGCTGCAGGCCGATTCCCGTTCCCTGCGGGCCTACACGCCGGACGAAAGCGCCCACCTGGGTGCCGACGCCCTGGGCTTCCTGCATTTCCTGGAACAGGCCAAGGTCCTCTCCGCCGACCTGCGGGAACTGGTCATCGAGCGGGCCATGGCCCTGCCGGACGACCGGTTGTCCCTGGGCCGCTTCAAGGTCATCGTGCTGATGGTCCTGTGGAGCCAGGAGCAGAACCTGGATACCCTCATCGTCGAAGAACTGCTCTCCGACGCGGAACCCGAACACCTGCATTAAGTCCATCCGTCGGGCCTGCCAGCCGGGGCGACTGAGGGGTCGCACCAGATGGCGCAGGCAGCATGATGGGCGAAGCACGCAATATGCAGGCTTCGCGCGTCAAATTAGTGGCTGCTTGCTTGCCAAGGCCCGTAAGTCCCTCTTATCATCCCCCGCACCTCCCGACCGGGACTGCCAGAGGCCCCTGCCATGGGCAAACAGCTCATCATTGCCGAAAAACCTTCCGTCGCTGCCGACATCGCCAAAGCCCTTGGCGGTTTCACCAAGCATGACGACTATTTCGAGAGCGACAACTTCGTTCTCTCCTCTGCTATCGGCCATCTGCTGGAACTGGTGATCCCCGAGGAATACGAGGTCAAGCGCGGCAAGTGGTCCTTTGCCCACCTGCCCGTGATCCCGCCCCACTTCGAACTGAAGCCGGTGGAGAAAACCGAGTCCCGCCTGAAGCTGCTGACCAAGCTGATCAAGCGCAAGGATGTGGACGGCCTGGTGAACGCCTGTGACGCGGGCCGCGAGGGCGAGCTGATCTTCAATTACATCGCCCGCCACGCCAAGTCCGGCAAGGCCGTGCAGCGGCTGTGGCTGCAGTCCATGACGCCCCAGGCCATCCGCGACGGCTTCGCCCGTCTGCGCCGCGGCGAGGAAATGCAGGGGCTGGGCGATGCCGCCGTGTGCCGTTCCGAATCCGACTGGCTGGTCGGCATCAACGGCACCCGGGCCATGACCGCCTTCAACTCCAAGACCGGCGGCTTCCACCTCACCACCGTGGGCCGGGTGCAGACCCCGACCCTCTCCCTGGTGGTGGAGCGGGAACGCAAGATCCGCGAATTCAAGGCCCGTCCCTACTGGGAAGTGGAAGCCACCTTCGCCGCCGCTGCCGGCGAATACAAGGGCAAGTGGTTCGACGAAGCCTTCAAGGGCAAGGACGAGGACGAACACGCCCGGGCCGACCGCCTGTGGGACGAAGCCCGGGCCAAGGCCCTGCAAGCCAAGTGCGAAGGCCAGCCCGGCGAAGTGAGCGAGGAGGCCAAGCCCTCCACCCAGCTCTCGCCCCTGCTCTTCGACCTCACCAGCCTGCAGCGGGAAGCCAACAGCCGCTTCGGCTTCTCCGCCAAGAACACCCTGGGCCTGGCCCAGGCCCTGTATGAAAAGCACAAGGTCCTGACCTATCCCCGGACCGACTCCCGGGCCCTGCCCGAGGATTACCTGGGCACGGTGCAGGCCACCCTGCAGATGTTCAACGGCGAAAACCTGACCAAGGGTTCTGACACCTCCGTGGTGGACCGCTACGGCATCTTCGCCAACAAGATTCTCAAGTCCAAGTGGGTGGTGCCGAACAAGCGCATTTTCAACAATGCCAAGATTTCCGACCACTTCGCCATCATCCCCACCACCCAGGCGCCGAAGAACCTCTCCGAGCCGGAACAGAAGCTCTACGACCTGGTGGTCAAGCGCTTCCTCGCCGTCTTCTTCCCGGCCGCCGAATACCTGATCACCACCCGCATCACCCGGGTCGCCGGCGAACCCTTCAAGACCGAAGGCAAGGTCCTGGTGAATCCGGGCTGGCTGGCCATCTACGGCCGCGAAGGCCAGGAGGGCGACGAGGGCAACCTGGTGGCCGTCTCCCAGGGCGAGAAGGTGCAGACCGAAGAAGTGGCGGTCAATCAGAACGACACCCGGCCCCCGGCCCGCTACTCGGAAGCCACCCTGCTCTCCGCCATGGAAGGCGCCGGCAAGATGGTGGACGACGAGGAACTGCGTGCCGCCATGGCCCGCCGCGGCCTCGGCACCCCGGCCACCCGGGCCCAGATCATCGAAGGCCTGATCACCGAACAGTATCTGCACCGCGAAGGCCGGGAACTGATCCCCACCGCCAAGGCCTTCTCCCTCATGACCCTGCTCAACGGCCTGGGCATTTCCGAACTGACCTCGCCGGAACTGACCGGCGAATGGGAATGGAAGCTGGCCCAGATCGAGCGCGGCGACCTTTCCCGCAGCGCCTTCATGCAGGAAATCGAGGAAATGACCCGGCACATCGTGGACCGGGCCAAGAGCTACGACAGCGACACGGTGCCCGGCGACTTCGGCCTGCTCAAGTCGCCCTGTCCCAAGTGCGGCGGTCTCATGCGCGAGACCTACAAGAAATTCCAGTGCGGCGATTGCGACTACGGCCTGTGGAAGATCGTCGCCGGCCGCCAGTTCGAGCCGGAGGAAATCGAGACCCTGCTCACCGAACGCCAGGTCGGCCCCCTGATGGGCTTCCGCAACAAGATGGGGCGGCCCTTCAATGCCCTGATCAAGCTCAACGACAAGAACGAACCGGAATTCGACTTCGGCCAGGACCGCTCCGGCGAGGACGGCGGCGAACCGGTGGACTTCTCCGGCCAGGAAAGCCTGGGACCCTGTCCCAAGTGCGGCAGCCCTGTCTATGAGCACGGTCTGGCCTACGTCTGCGAAAAGTCCGTGGGTCCGGCCAAGAGCTGCGACTTCCGTTCCGGCAAGATCATCCTGCAACAGGCGGTGGAACGGGAACAGATGCAAAAACTGCTGTCCACCGGCCGCACCGATCTGCTCAAGGACTTCATCTCCGCCCGCACCCGGCGCAAGTTCTCCGCCTTCCTGGTGAAGGGCAAGGACGGCAAGGTCAGCTTCGAGTTCGAGAAACGGGAGCCCAAGGCCCCAGCGGCGAAAAAAACCGCCGCCAAGGCCGAGCCCAAGGCAGCGGCGGAAAAGCCCGCCAAAGCCCCGGCAAAGCGCAAGGCGAAGGAAGCCTGAGGTTAAGCAAGGCAAAAGAAAAGGGCTCGGTGTGAACCGAGCCCTTTTTGCATCCGCACCGCCGCCAGGCGGCGAAGCGGTGAATTTACTTATTCTTCGAGCAGGACGCGCAGCATCCAGGCGTTCTTTTCATGCACTTCCATGCGCTGGGTCAGCAGATCGGCCGTCGGCTGGTCGTTGGCCTTGTCCACCACCGCGAAGACCTGGCGGGCAGTGCGGGCCACGGCTTCCTGGCCGGCCACCAGCTGGCGGATCATGTCCTTGGCCTTGGGCACGCCGTCTTCCTCGGTGATGGAAGCCAGTTCCACGAAGCGCTTGTAGGAGCCGGGAGCCGGGTAACCCAAGGCACGGATGCGCTCGGCGATCAGGTCCAGGGAGTTCCACAGTTCGGTGTACTGGGTCATGAACATGGTGTGCAGGGTCTGGAACATGGGGCCGGTGACGTTCCAGTGGAAATTGTGGGTCTTCAGATAGAGGATGTAGCTGTCTGCCAGCAGGTGCGAAAGGCCGTCGGCGATTTTCTTGCGGTCTTTCTCGGTGATGCCGATATCGATCTTGGTTGCCATGTGGATTCTCCTTTCAAGCTTCTCAATAACCATGCGCCCATTGTGGCCGATAGCGGCCGCCCGGGCCAATGACTTATCCCTATGGATTGAATAGGGACGGGCAATACAGACGGACTACAGTACCTTAACCCCGGGTGGCGGACATTGCAAAATGGCGGCCCGCACCGCATCAATGGCCTGGGGCCGGGGGAAGGTGACGCGCCAGGCCAGCACGATGCGGCGGGAAGGCTCCGGCGCCTTGAAGGGAATGACCCGGGCCAGGGACGGATCCGGCGGCGCCACCTCGACGGCGGAAGCGGGCAGCACGGCAACGCCGGTGCCGCTGGCCACCATCAGGCGGATGGTCTCCAGGGAGCCGCCCTCATAGGAACGTTCCAGCCCGCCCGGCTCGGTCAGGCGCGGACAGGCGGCCACCATCTGGTCGCGGAAACAGTTGCCCTGGCCCAGCACCAGCAGTTCCTCGCCCTTCAGTTCCCCCGCATCCACCGATTTCCGCTCGGCCCAGGGATGGGCCGCCGGCACCAGCATGCGGAAGGGTTCGACGTACACCGGCTGGGTGACAATGCCCGGCTCGTCGAACGGCTGGGCCACCACGATCACGTCCAGCTCGCCCCGCTTCAGGGATTCGGCCAGCACGTGGGTGAAATTCTCCTGCAGGTAAAGATGCATGTGGGGCACGGCCTGGTGCAGGGCCGGCACCAGCCGGGGCAGCAGATAGGGGCCGATGGTGTAAATCACCCCCAGGCGCAGGGGCCCGCTGAAGGGATCCTTGCCCCGCTGGGCGATTTCCTCGACCCGCTGGGCCTCGTTCAGGACCTTCTCGGACTGCCGCGCCACCTCTTCGCCGATGGGCGTCAGCCGCACTTCGGCGGCGCTGCGTTCGAACAGCAGCACCCCCAGGCGCTCTTCCACCTTTTTCAGGGCCACCGACAGGGTGGGCTGGCTCACGTGGCATTTCTCGGCGGCGCGGCCGAAGTGGCGCTCCCGGGCCAAGGACACGATGTAGCGCATTTCCGTCAGGGTCATGCTGTGTATAACTCAGGTAAAAGTGGTGGAACCAATTGTGCACAACCTGGGCGGGCAAGGGTAGGGGAAAAATCCCTGCACAATCTTCCCACACCACTGCACAGAGGTTTCTCACAGGGATTTTTCGGACCTAAGCCAATGAATGGGATTGGCTTTTCAAAATTATCCACAGACTTGGGGCTGAGTTAACTGGTTTACGTCTTTGTATACATAAAAAACAGTGAACAACCCCTAGGGAAAAGCCGGGAAAACCGGAACGGCTGAAAAAAGCCAAAGCGGGCAAGAAAAAAACGACCCAGGCCGGAAGGCAGAAAGGGCGGGGCAAAGGAAAGATGGTGGCTGGAGAAGCTCTATTTTTCGTGCTTACAGGCATGGCACCCTGAAAATCGCCGTCATTCCTTCATTTCCAGGCGCCAAAGAAAAAGCCCCGCGTTGGCGGGGCTTTTTCACTCAGGCCGGCTTCAGCTTTTCCAGATCCTCGGCTTCCAGCCAGCGCCACTCTCCCGGCGCCAGATCCGCGGGCAGGTCCAAAGCGCCGATCCTCACCCGCTTCAAACCCTCCACCCGGTTGCCTACAGCGCCCAGCATGCGCTTTACCTGGTGGTACTTACCCTGGGTGATGGTCAACCGCAGTACGGTGTCGCTGACGAGCTCGCAGCTATCCGCAACCACCGGCTCGTATTCGCCATGAAGGAGAACCCCGGCCAGCAGCTGATCGATCTGGGCCTGGTCGATGGGATGCTTGGCCGTGATCTCGTAAACCTTGGGCACCTTGCGCTTGGGCGAACTCATCTGGTGGATGAACTGGCCGTCGTCGGTCATCAGCAGCAGGCCCGTAGTGTCCTCGTCGAGGCGGCCGACGCATTGCACGTCCCGGTTCACCAGCTCCTCCGGCAGCAGGGTGAAAATGCTGCGGTGGTGCTTGGGCTTGTGGGAGCACTCGTAGTCCCCCGGCTTGTGGATCATCAGGTAAGCCTTTTCCCGGTAACGCCAGGGCTGGTCGTCCACTGTGAATTCAAAACCCTCGGGATCCACTTCCAGGAAGGGGTCTTCCACCACCACCCCGCCGATTTCCAGCCAGCCGTTACGCACCAGGGCCCGGCATTCCTTGCGGGTGCCGAATCCCTGGCTGTGCAGCAGTTTTTCCAGTTGCATGGTGACGCTCTCTCCTAATCCGGCCGCCGCGGCGACCGCTTACACACTTTTACAACCCCTTGCCGGGGTGAAACACCTGGGACGCCCTGGCCTTCCTATACTGGGCCCGTCGATTCAATGAACCCCGAACCCAGGAGAAACACCATGTCAGGACGCCATGTTCTCGCCTTCCTCGCCCTTGCCGGCTTCGCTTTTGCGGTACAGGCCCAGGAAGCCCCCCAGCCGGCCCCCAAGGGCCCCGCCATGCAGGAACGCTGTGCCGCCAACCCCAGGGCCTGCGAACGGCTCAAGGAGCGCCACGACGCCTTCTGCAAGGATAACCCCCAACGCTGCGAAGAGCTCAAGGCAAAACGGGAGGAAATGCGGCAGAAGTGTAAACAAGACCCGGCCGCCTGTGACAAGGCGCGGGAAGAAATGCGTGCCAAAGCCCGGGAACAGTTCGAACAGCGCTGCAAGGAAGATCCCAAGCGTTGCGACGACATGAAGAAACGCTTTGTCGAAAGCCGGGGCAAGCGCCACGGCGACCGGCCCGCTCCCGCACCGGCTGCACCGGCATCCGCTCCTCCCCAGAACTGAAGCCTCTTTTCTTCTCTTTTACCGCCCTCTTCACCGGGGGCTTTTTTTTTCCGGCTCCAGCTAAGGGTTGTTCACTGTTTTTTATGTATACAAAGACGTAAACCAGTTAACCTGGCCCCAAATCTGTGGATAACTAATTTTTCTTCCGATACAACAATTGCTTAAGACAGAAAAATCCCTGTGCAAAACGTCTGTGTAGCGCTGTGAGGCAATTGTGCAGGGTTTTTGCCAAACCTGCGAAACAGGGAGTTGTGCACAACTGGTACCCGATCCATACCCAAGTTATGCACAGGCTGTTAACAGGTGTTGGGGAACCGCCGCCATCGTTGCTACTCTGACAACCTCAACCCCATCCATCAGCGAGGAAATTCCATGAGCCAGACCGTTACCCTGGGCGGCAACCCCATTCAAGTGGCCGGCCAACTGCCTGCCCCCGGCAGTGCCGGCCCCGCTTTCACTCTGACCGGCAAAGACCTGGGCGAAGTGACCCTGGCCGGCCTGGGCCCGGTGCGCAAAGTGCTGAACATTTTCCCCAGCATCGATACGCCCACCTGCGCCACCTCCGTGCGCCGCTTCAACCAGGCCGCCGGTTCCCTGGCCAACACTGTAGTCCTGTGCATTTCCGCCGACCTGCCTTTTGCCCAGGCCCGCTTCTGCGGCGCGGAAGGTCTGGAAGCGGTGCGCACCGTGTCCACCTTCCGCAATCCCGAATTCCTGCAGAACTACGGCGTGGCGGTGGAAAACGGCCCCCTCAAGGGTCTCTGCGCTCGGGCCGTGGTGGTGCTGGATGCCGACAACAAGGTCCTGCACAGCGAACTGGTCGGCGAGATCAAGAACGAACCGAATTACGACGCAGCCCTGGCAGCGCTCAAGTAAGGCTGCCTAAAAAAAAATAAAACGCCCGGCTGTGCCGGGCGTTTTTCATTGCGGCTTTGCTGGTGGATCGGCAAGCAACCCGCCCAAGTCCGAACCGCCACCGATCAGGCCCCCTTCCAAGCCGGCACATAACCGGCAGGGGAAGTAGAACCCTGGGTCAGGCGGCGCCCCAGAGCCGCCGCCGGCTGCTCGACCCAGCGGTGGAACAACTGCGCCAGCAGCACACTGCAGACAAAGGCCAGCAACAGGCCCAGGGCCGCCTGCTCCGGCGAATAGAGTTCCAGCCGGGTCCACAGGGCGCCGACAAACACCAGCACCGGGAAATGCACCAGAAACAGGCTGTAGGAAATCCGCCCCAGCTCCAGCACGGCCTTGTGTTGCGGCCAGCGGGCGCCCCAGCCGCGCCATTCCGCGTGCCATAGCAGCAGGCCCACCAGCAGGGCGCTGAGCAGGCGCCAGCGCCATTCAAAACCCATGGCCGCCAGCAGCAGCAGGGCGTAGAGCCAGAACTGCAGGGGGGAACGGGCTTGGCGCACGGCATGGTGAATGACGATGCCCATGAAGAAGTAGGGGAAGAAATACAGCCACCAGCCGTCCAGGGCCCCATCCAGATTGAAGTGGAAGAGGGCAAAGGCCGCCGCCGGCCAGCCCAGCAGCAGGGGCATGTTGATACGGCCCCGGCCCAGACTGTCGCGCAGCCACAGGCTGCCGGCGTACACCAGGGCCAGCTGGAAGTTGATGCAGACGAACCAGAAGCCAGCCGACAATTGCTCATAGCCCAGCAAGCCCTGGAGGAAGAAGAGGTGGGCCAGCACCTGGGGCAGGCTCACGGGGGACCCGGTGATCTCCTCCGGCAGCCATTCCCGCCCATAGGTGTATGCCAGGCACACCAGGATCATGGCCGCCAGGTAAGGCAGCCCCAGGCGGCAATAACGCTGCACCACGTAGCGCCCCAAGGCCGGCAGGCGCCAGTCGCGCCCGCTCATGCTGAGGGCCATCACATAGCCCCCCACGACGAAGAACACCTGGGTGGCCCGGGCGTGGTCCGCCAGCCAGTCCAGCAAGTGGCCCAGCAGGGGCGCGGCCCATTCCTTCAGCGGCGGATACAGGGCGAAGTGATGCCAGGCGATGATCACCGCTGCCACGGCCCGCAGGCCGGTAATGAAATAACGCTTGTCGGAAGCCGGGATCACCGTACTTCCGCCCTCGATCACTGATTGCATGGGCATGATGGCCGGCCGTGCAGCGCCGCAGCGGCATTGCCGGCAGAAGTATTGAAAAAGCGGGGCGGGTTGAGCCGAAGCAGCGCTGACGCGCTAAAACGCCGGAAAAGACCGCCAGGGCGGCAGCCTTTCGGGGTGGGAATATCGGTTCCCTTTTGTGACTTTCAAGCCCTCGACCTGGAAGAGGATGACGGACTTAAAGATGGGCAGAGTCTAGGGAAAGTAACAGCCTGGGGAAAGCCGGGAATGGCGTACGGGGATTGACGGGCAGGGCGGTGAAATTCGATCCATAGGCGCCTGGAAATATCCAGTTCTTCCAACGTGCGCTTTGTGAACTTGCAACTGTATTAGGTTAGTCCGCAGAGAATAATAGTTCTGCCGAAAGTAGCGGGGGCTAATTCATGGCCCACTTAAACCGCTGAGTTCCATGTTCGTCGGGCAATTGGCGAAAGGCTTGACGGTAACGTGAGGGACTTGTCCCCAAAGTCTGTGCAAAACGCACTCGCAGCGCTGTCGCGGAACCAAACCCGGTTGCTGTTGCAATTTGCTCGACTGACAAGGCCGTCGTCTCAAGCAGTTTTCTTGCAAGACGAATGCGAGAGGCAAGTAGCCACTGCAGCGGAGTTGTGCCAACTTGTTCGAGAAAGCGCCGACTGAGTGTCCGTTTACTTGTTGCCGCCTGCTTTGCAATGTCTTCGAGGCTCAGTGGGCGTTGAAGATTTTGCTCCAACCAAACGAGCAGTGGTTGAAGATTAGCGTAGGATGTCGGCCCTTCGTGTGAGATGAACTGCGCTTGGCCGCCCTCACGCTCAAGTGGCATTACGGATAGGCGCGCAGATTCCGCTGCGACTGCCGCTCCGTAATCGCGACGTACCATGTGTAGACATAAGTCCAGTCCGGCAGCGGCACCGGCCGAGGTCAGAATTTGTCCGTTGTCGACAAACAGCACATTCGGGTCTACATCGATAGCTGGGTAGCGTCGCGCTAGTTCCGCTGCAGCCCGCCAATGCGTTGTAGCACGCAGACCATCAAGCACCCCCGCTGCCGCCAAAACGAAGGTTCCCGAACATATCGAAGCTACGCGCACACCAGCATCAACTGCCGTTTTAATACGTCTAGTCACGGCTTTGGGAATAGGCGTCAGTGGATTAGACAAGCCGGGGACGATCACGGTATCGGCCCAAGAAATATCCCTCAGCCCCCACTTCGTACGTATATCGAAGGTGCCGGCGTCAACCGTTCTCGATTCTCCGCAGACGCGAATTTCATAGGCTGGCTGCTGATCGTCTGTGCGTGTCCAGCCAAATACCTCACTGGCGGTAGATAGATCAAAAGGAACGACCCCATGGAGGGCGACGATGGCAATTTTGTGCATGGCTAGATTATTTCGTATGTTGTCATTCTAGCCAATGGCCTACCGCGGTTCGAACTGCCAGAATTTACTCCGTATCAAATGGAAATACAGAGTACGTAAAGGAGGCAGTAACTTGATTTTTGAACAGCATAATCCACTACACCGCTTACGGCTTGCTGCCCTGATCGAAGGCATAACCTTGCTCTCCCTGCTTTTCATAGCGGTTCCCCTCAAACATTTGATGGGCATGCCGGCGACGGTTTCAATCGTCGGTCCAATACATGGACTCGCGTTCGTGTTCTATCTCTGGACAGTCGTTAACACCGCAGTCAGTGAAGATTGGAGCAAGGGCCAGATCGCCCTTTCCGTCGCGATGGCCTTGCTACCTTTCGGAGCTTTCGTGAATGCGAAGTTCCTGATGCGCAAGAATGTCGAATTGGACCAATCATGCTCTACCTGACCATCAAGGCGCTGCATGTCCTAGCCATCATTACCTGGACAGGCGGCTTGCTATTGGCAGCGCTGTTGCTGGTTTCCATGCGGCCGGTCGCCGGTCCGTTTATCTTGCCTGAGAATCGCTTGTTGGCTGCTCTACAACGTTGGGATCAACGGGTCACGACGCCTGCGATGGCATCGGCGTGGGTACTAGGACTTGCACTTGCAACTCAAGGCCATTGGTTTGCGTCAATCTGGCTCTCGGCCAAGCTACTGATTGTCCTGGCGCTGTCAGCGCTTCATGGAATCCAGGCTGCAACGCTGCGCCGTTTGGTGGCGAACGGAACTCGCCGCAAGCCCAGGGCGATGCTGCGCTTTGCCCCGGTCGGGATATTGCTATCGGTCGCTGTGGTAGTGACCTTGGCCGTTCTTAAGCCGCTTTGAGCGGAACCTCAATAATGAAAAATGTTCGAAAAAAAAATGATGATTGCCCTGGTGCTTGTCCTATCGGTATTGATCGTTGCTTGCGGGGCGTTTCAATTTGCTAAGAGTGATGAAGATTTAGGGCAATTAATCGCCGATGGGGCTGTCTTAATTGACGTCCGGACGAACTTCGAGTATGACGATACCCATATTGATGGTGCAATCAACATCCCCCTTGGAAAACTGAGGGAAAATTACATTCAGCTTGATCCAACCCGAACCTATATAACTTATTGCTCCCACGGACTCAGGAGCATCAAGGCTGTCAAAATCCTTAGGGAAAGAGGATTCAAATATGCCTTCAACGGAGGGGCCATGGCGAATATCGAGGCCCTACATCGTCTGCCATAGGTGAAACAGGATGATTAAGGTTCTGTGGTAAGTATGCGCAGAATTCAGTGCAAAGTTGCCGTTTACGCCTATTCTTTTGATCGGCAGCTCTGGTCGACTAGCGGACAAAAAAAAGCCACTCACAGGGAGTGGCTTTTTCATTTTATGGGGCCTAAATAAATCTAGAGTTGTGAGACAAATCTAGAAGCAAATGAGATCCTACAACATCAAACGTCGATGTTCTGCGCCCGCAAAGCATTGCTTTCGATGAAGTTGCGGCGGGGTTCCACCAGTTCGCCCATGAGGGTGGTGAAGACTTCGTCGGCGCCGATGGCGTCGTCGATGCCGACCCGCAGCAGGCGGCGGACGTTGGGGTCCATGGTGGTTTCCCACAGCTGCTCGGGGTTCATTTCGCCCAGACCTTTGTAGCGCTGCTTGCTGATGCCCTTTTCCACTTCGTTGAGCAGCCAGGTCATGGTGCTGGCGAAGTCGGCGACGGCCATCTTCTTCTCGCCGCGCTGGATCAGGCCGCCGGGGCCGAAGAGGCCGTTGAGCAGTTCGGCGGTCTTGCGCAGTTGCAGGTAGTCGCCGGAGCGCAGGAAGTCTTCGTCGATGCTGCTGACCTTGCGGTTGCCGTGGTGCATCTTTTCCATGCGCACCTGCCAGCTTTCCTGGGCTTCGTTGTAGTGGGCGAAGACGTCGATGCCGTCGCTGGATACCTTGGCCAGCAGGGCGGCGCTGGCCTTGGCGGCGGCTTCGTCGTCCAGCTTCAGTTCCAGGTTGTGGTGCACCAGGGCGTGCAGCACTTCCGGGTTGATGTGGTTGGAGAGGCGGTTGATGACGGCCTCGGCCAGCAGGTATTCCCGGGCCAGGGATTCGAGGGCCGCGCCGCTGATGGGCTCGGCGCCGGCCCGGGGCAGCAGCTCGGTGCCTTCCATGGCCATCTGCAGCAGGAACTGCTGGTACTCGTGGTCGTCCTTCAGGTAGCGCTCGGTCTTGCCGTGCTTGACCTTGTACAGGGGCGGCTGGGCGATGTAGATGTGGCCGCGTTCCACCAGCTCGGGCATCTGCCGGTAGAAGAAGGTGAGCAGCAGGGTGCGGATGTGGGCGCCGTCCACGTCGGCATCGGTCATGATGATGATGCGGTGGTAGCGCAGCTTCTCCGGCTTGTATTCGTCCTTGCCGATGCCGGTGCCGAGGGCGGTGATGAGGGTGGCGATTTCCTGGCTGGAGATGAGCTTGTCGAAGCGGGCCTTTTCCACGTTGAGGATCTTGCCCTTGAGGGGCAGGATCGCCTGGAACTTGCGGTCCCGGCCCTGCTTGGCGGAGCCGCCGGCGGAGTCACCCTCCACCAGGTACAGTTCGCACTGGGTGGGGTCCTTCTCCTGGCAGTCGGCCAGTTTGCCGGGCAGGCCGACGCCGTCCAGGATGCCCTTGCGGCGGGTCATTTCGCGGGCCTTGCGGGCCGCGTCCCGGGCGCGGGCGGCTTCGACGATCTTGCCGCAGATGGTCTTGGCGTCCACCGGGCGTTCCAGCAGGAATTCGGTGAGCTTGGCCGCCACCACTTCTTCCACCGCCGGACGGGCTTCGGAAGAGACCAGCTTCATCTTGGTCTGGGAGGCGAACTTGGGATCGGGCATCTTCACCGAGAGAACGCAGGCCAGACCTTCGCGCATGTCGTCGCCGGTGATTTCCACCTTGGCCTTCTTGGCGATCTCGTTCTCTTCGATGTACTTGTTGATGATGCGGGTCATGGCCGCCCGCAGGCCGGTGAGGTGGGTGCCGCCGTCAGACTGGGGAATGTTGTTGGTGAAGCACAGCACCTGTTCCTGGTAGGAGTCGTTCCACTGCATGGCCACTTCGACGCCGATGGTGACGCCGGTGTCGCCGACCTTGGCTTCGCCGGCGGAGTAGAAGATGCTGGGATGCAGGACGGACTTGGTGCGGTTGATGTATTCGACGAAGCTTTGCACGCCGCCGGCGAAGGCGAACAGCTCTTCCTTGCCGTTGCGCTGGTCCACCAGGCGGATGCTGACGCCGTTGTTGAGGAAGGACAGTTCGCGCAGGCGCTTGGCCAGGATTTCGTAGTGGAATTCCACGGTGCCGAAGATTTCGTCGTCGGCCAGGAAGTGCACTTCGGTACCGCGCTTGTCGGTATCGCCCAGCACCTTGAGGGGGGAAACTTCAAAGCCGTCGCGCACTTCGATGACGCGCTCCACCGGGACGCCCCGGTTGAACTCGATGAAGTGGCGCTTGCCGTCGCGACGGATGGTCAGGCGCAGCCACTTGGAGAGGGCGTTCACGCAGGAGACGCCGACGCCGTGCAGACCGCCGGAAACCTTGTAGGAGTTCTGGTTGAACTTGCCGCCGGCGTGCAGTTCGGTGAGGGCGATTTCGGCAGCGGAGCGCTTCGGCTCGTGCTTGTCGTCCATCTTCACGCCGGTGGGAATGCCGCGGCCGTTGTCGGTGACGGAGATGGAGTTGTCGGCGTGGATGGTGACGGTGATGTCGTCGCAATGGCCGGCCAGGGCTTCGTCGATGGAGTTGTCCACCACTTCGAAGACCAGGTGGTGCAGGCCGGTGCCGTCGGAAGTGTCGCCAATGTACATCCCCGGGCGCTTGCGCACGGCCTCCAGGCCTTCAAGGATCTGGATGCTGGATTCGCCGTAGGCGGGGGCCGCTTCCTGCGGGGTGTTCATTTGCGGGTTTTCTTCGCTCATTGTTCCTGTTCCACTTAAAACTGCAAAAGGTCCGCCGGGCGGCGGACCTTAGATCACGGCGTTCGGCGGCGATCAGATGCGCATGGGCATGACGACATACTTGAAGCGGTCGTTGCCCGGCACGGTGATGAGGGCGCTGGAATTGGCGTCGTTGAAATTGAGGGTGACGGTGTCGCTGCTGACGTTGTTCAGCACGTCGAGCACGTAGCCGACGTTGAAGCCCACATCCAGGGAGTCGCCGGCGTATTCCACTTCCAGCTCTTCCTGGGCTTCTTCCTGCTCGGCGTTGGCGGCCATGACCTTGAGGCTGTTGCCCTGGAGCACCAGGCGCACGCCGCGGAACTTCTCGTTGGTCAGGATGGCGGCGCGAACCATGGACTGCAGCAGGGCGGTGCGGCCCAGCTCCAGGCTGTTCTTCAGGGTGGCGGGGATGACCCGCTCGTAGTCGGGGAATTTGCCGTCGATCAGCTTGGACACCAGCACCACGTTGCCGAAGGCGAAACGCACCTGGTTGGCGGAGAGGGTGATTTCCAGGGCGTCGTCGGAATCGGCCAGCAGGCGGTTCAGCTCGAGCACGGTCTTGCGCGGCAGGATCAGTTCCTGGCGGGGCAGCTCGGCTTCGATCTCCATGCTGGCGAAGGCCAGGCGGTGGCCGTCGGTGGCCACGGCGCGCAGTTCCTTGCCTTCGGTCAGCAGCAGCAGGCCGTTCAGGTAGTAGCGCACGTCCTGGGCGGCCATGGCGTACTGGGTCTGGGCCAGGAGCTGGCGGAACTGCTTCTGGGTGACGGAGAAGCGCTTGGCGTCGTCGTTGCCGATGGCCATGCGGGGGAAGTCGTCGGCGGGCAGGGTCTGCAGGGTGAAGCGGCTCTTGCCGCCGCGCACCAGCAGGCGCTTTTCTTCCAGCACCAGGCTGACTTCCGTGCCTTCGGGCAGGGAGCGCAGGATGTCCTGCAGCTTGCGGGCGCCGACGGTGACGGCGCCGTCGCCTTCACCGCCTTCGGCGGCGGCGCTGGTGGTGATCTGGATTTCGATGTCGGTGGCCAGGAAGGTCAGGGCGTCGCCCTTCTTTTCCAGCAGCACGTTCGACAGGATGGGCAGGGTGTGCCGCTTCTCCACAATGCCGGAGACCGATTGCAGCGGCGAAAGCAGCGTGTCGCGTTGGGTCTTGATTAGAAGCATAGAGATCAATCCTTAAAAGATAGTAGCGGCGCCAACTCTGTGGATAACTCGCGTTGATCCGATTATTGCAGAAGCCTGTGTTGCGAAAACCTGTTGCCTCCGGCTGCCCGCGCAAAAGGGCGGGTCACCGGGTGAAGCCTGGGAAAATCGGGGCTGCCCACGGCGAAACCTCGATTATCCACATTTCATCCCGGGAAAAAACCCGGGGCACGACATAAGTGCAGGCTTTTCAGCCTTTCAGGACCTGCAGCAGCACATGCAGGTCGTGGTTCAGTTCGTTGTCCTTGGCCCGCAGGGTGTCGATGGTGCGGACCGCATGCAATACCGTGGTGTGGTCCCGGCCGCCGAAGGCATCCCCGATCATGGGGTAGCTGTGGGGCGTCAGGTCCTTGGCCAGCCACATGGCCACCTGGCGCGGCCGGGCGATGGCCCGGGTGCGCTTCTTGGAATAGAGGTCGGCCACCTTGATCTTGTAGTACTCGGCCACGGTCTTCTGGATGTTCTCCACCGTGATCTGCCGGTTGAAGGCGCCGATGACGTCCTTCAGCGCGTCCTTGGCCAGGTCCAGGGCGATCTCGCGGCCGTGGAAGAGGGAATAGGCCAGCACCTTCTTCAGAGCGCCTTCCAGCTCCCGCACATTGGAACGCAGGTGCTTGGCGATGAAGAAGGCCACCTCGTCGTCCAGGGCCACGCCCTCGGCTTCGGCCTTCTTCTTCAGGATGGCCACCCGCATTTCCGTCTCGGGCGGCTCGATCTGCACCGTCAGGCCCCAGTCGAAGCGTGTCACCAGGCGGTCGTCGAGGCCGTTGATGTCCTTCGGGTAGGTGTCGCAGGTGATGATGATCTGCTTCTTGGCTTCGGTGAGGGCGTTGAAGACGAAGAAGAACTCTTCCTGGGTGCGGTTCTTGCCGTTGAAGAACTGCACGTCGTCCACCAGCAGCACGTCCAGGGACTTGTAATAGCGCTTGAAGACGTCGAAGGATTTCTGCTGGTAGGCCCGCACCACGTCCGAGTAGTAGTCCTCGGCGTGCACGTAGCGCACCACCTTGTCCGGATCGGCCTGCAGGATGGCGTTGCCGATGGCGTGGATGACGTGTGTTTTGCCCAGGCCGACGCCGCCGTAAATGAACAGGGGGTTGTAGGAGACACCCGGATTCTGGGCCACCTGCATGGCGGCAGCCCGGGCCAGGTCGTTGGCCTTGCCCACCACCAGGTTGTCGAAGGTGAAGCCGGGAATCAGCCGGGTCTTCTCGTAGCTGCTCTGGGGGCCGTTATTGCGGCGGGCGGCGGGCGCCGGTGCCGGGGCGGCGGCAGGTGCCGGGGCCATGGTCCGGGGGGCGGCAGCGGGAATCTCGGCGGGCGCGGCTGCCGGCGCCGTGGGCCGGGCCACCGCCACGGCGGTGCGGCCGCCACCGATGCCCAGGCTGATGGCGACAGGGGCAGAGAAGTGGCTGTGGGCCAGCTCCTCGATGCGGGACAGGTAGCGCTCCTTCACCCACTTCAGGATGAAGCCGTTGGGCGCGAGCAGGCGCAGGCCTTCGGCGAGGTTGTCCTCGCCTTCCAGCCGCAGGGGCTTGATCCAGGTGTTGAATTGCTGGGGCGGCAGTTCTTGTTCGAACTGGCTCAGACAGATTGACCAGAAACCGCTCAT